>CAVULG010000007.1:0-1266234 GCA_963742245.1 uncultured Acidobacteriota bacterium | reverse complement strand
TGCGCATGAGCATTCTCCGGCGCGGTGCGCTGGCCGCGCTCGCACTCTGGATCGCCGCGGTCACCGTGTCGCGCCTGATCACCCTCGCGTCGGGAAGTCCGGCGCGCGACGGCGCGGGCGAGACGCGCTTTTCGCGGTGGGCGGACCGGGACCCGCCGCTCGTCGGCCGCCTCGAGGAGGCGGGAACGCGTCTCGCGGCCGGGCAGGCCGTTCTTCCGGTCTGCGCTCCGAGCTGCGACACGGGCTGGTACGCGGCGATGGCGTGGTACGCACTTCCGCGGCAAGCCGTCCTGCCCGCGAAGACGGTCGGGCAACTCGGGCCGGTTCACCCGACGCTCATCGAGCGCACGCGCGCGGAGGTCTCGATCGAACCGCACTCCCGGCCGGGGCTCGATGTCGGCCGTTGAGATCCTCGCAGGGGCCGGGGCGGCCGTGCTCGCCGGTCGCTGCGCTTTGCCGCGCGGCCGTCGGGTCGGCTCCGCGGAGCTCTCCGAGGACTTCGTGCTCGGCCTCGCGATCATCGTTCCGCTGGCCTTCGGTTGGGGGCTCGCGGGATTGCCGTGGACCTCGTTTTCGATGCCGACCCTCGGCTTGGCGGCTGCGGCCCTTCTCCGTCTCGCGTTTCGACAACGTCCTTCGGTGTCCCACGGCGCAGCCTCCCCTCCGGCACTCCTGCGCGAACGGGCCGCCGAAGCGCTGCTCGCAGTGGTTCTTCTCGCCGCCGCCTGGAAGTGGGTCCAGACGCCCGTCTGGGCCTGGGACCACTTCGCGATCTGGGGACTGAAGGCGCGTCGCCTGGTCGACGGGGGAGCGCTCGATCTCGCCTTCCTGGACCTGACGCAGTACGTCGCCGCGAACCCGGACTATCCGGTGGGGCTGCCTCTCGCCGCGCGGTATCTCTCGCCGTCCCTGCCCTCGCCGGCGGACTTTCGCCTCGTGCACGCGCTCTTCGGCGCGGCGCTCGTGGCCGGCGCTCATGGAGCCGCTCGGCGGCTCGGAGCCTCGCGCGGTCTCGCGGCGATCCTGACGGCGCTCCTCGTCGCGTCGCCGCTCTACTGGGACACCGAGGCCGTCGGTCTCGCCGAACTGCCGCTCGCCTGCGCGGCCGTGGCCGCGATCCTCCTGGCCCTCGAAGCCCGTCGCGACGCGCGGTTTCCGGGATGGCCGGCGGGTCTCGTGCTCGGGTTTCTTCCTTGGATCAAGATGGAAGGCGTCGCGCTCGCCGTCCTTCTCGCCGCGGCGTGTGCCGCGCTCGTTCGCCGGGGCGGCGCCTTTCTGCTCCCGGGACTCGTCCTCGCGGCGGGCGCCCTCGCGACCCGGATGCTCCTCCTCCCCGCGGGAGTCGGGTTCCTCGAGGGCGACTGGACCGGCCGCGTCGCGGATCGCGTGGAAGCGGCCGGAGCGGTTCTCTCCGCGATGCTCGCCAACCTCGGGGGCCGAGAATGGTTCGGCCTCTGGTTCCTCTTCGCTGTCGCCGTTCTGTTCGCCTTCCGGCCGCGGGCGGCAGCGGCCCGGGTGCTCGCGGCCGTCGTCCTCGCGCAGATCGTGGTCTACGGCGTCGTGTACCTTGGAACGTTCATGGATCCCCTCGAGCACGTCCACTCCTCGTTCCACCGGCTCGCCGGGGCGCTCGCGCCGCTCGCGCTCCTGGCCGTCGCGGCGGCCGCGGGCCGGATCCCTCGCGATGGGACGGGGCCCGCATGACGCGCGAAAACCCCCGACGCCTGTTCCTGCTGCTCGTGTCGGGGGCGATCCTCGTCTATGGCGCGCTCCTCCTCGATCGGACGAGCGCCGGCGTCGGCGGGTCGGATGCCGCCGGCTACGCGAACACGGCCCGCGACATTCTCGCCGGGCGGATCGTGGTGCCGATCGAAGCCGTCGGACGTCTGGGACTCGAACCCGCCTTCGCGGAGCTCTTCATCCCCCTCGCGCACGAGACCGGTCCGCGGCCGCTGACGATGGTGCCCTATTACCCCCCGGGGTTTCCCGCGCACGTCGCGCTCGGGACCTCGATCGCGGGGGAGGAAGCCGGCCCCCACGTCGTCAATCCGATCGTGGCGCTCCTCACCGTCTGCCTGACCTACGTGCTCGGCCGCCAGCTCGGTCTGTCCCGGCCCCTCGCATTCGCCGGCGCCGCGATGCTCGGGTACTGCACCGTCTTTCTCTTCTGCGCCGTCCGCGTCCTGAGCGACGACGCCGCGGCGCTCTGGGCGGTCGCCGCCGTCGTCGCGGCTCTCCGCTCGCGGCGCAATGACCTGTGGGCGGCGGCGGCCGGAGCCGCCTTCGGCATGGCAGTTCTCGTTCGGCCGACCAACGCGGTCCTCCTGCTGACCCTGGCGTGCGCGCTGCCGTGGCGGCCCCGGGCGCTCGCGCTCTTCGGCGCCGCGGGGCTGCCTTTCGCAGTGGCGTACGGGGCGTGGAACCGCGCGGCGTTCGGCAGCCCGTTCCGGACGGGATACACCCACCAGTTCGAGGGCGAGCTCGCCTGGTCGAACTTTGCGCCCCGATTCGCGCGCTACGGAGGATGGCTCGTCGAGCAGTTCTCGCCGCTCGTCCCGCTCGGCTGGCTGGCGACGGCCGTGAACCGCAAGGTGCCGGGGCGCGACCGGGCCATGTTGCTGCTCTGGTTCGCGTCGATCTTCGTCTTCTATTGCTTCTGGGGTCCCGCCGACAACTGGACGTATCTGCGCTACTTTCTGCCGGCCGCGCCGGCGTTGATCGTCGGATTCCTCCTCTGCTTGCAAGACCTCGCCGGACGGTTCCCGAAGGCGGTGCCGCGGGCGGCGTTCGCGGGCGCGATTCTGGCGATCGTGTTCTTCTGCGAGCGGCGCGTCGAACGTCGCGAACGGCCGCTGGGATCCGGGCGGCACGACGTCGTGTACCGCGACGCGCTTCGGGAGCTCGTCGCGCGCTCGGATGGAGCGAGCGCCCTGGTCGTCTCGATGGACTTTTCGGCGGCCGTCCGTTACTACACGGAGATGACGCCGCTGCGCTGGGACCGGGCGACACCCGAAAAGTTCGCCGTCGTGCGCCGGCAGGCGGCTCTGCACGGCCAACGGATCTACGCCGTTCTGCTTCCCTACGAGGTCGAGAACGCGGCCGGCCGTGTACCGGGGCCGTGGGTCTTCCTGCGCAACGTCGGCGGCGCCGGGATCTGGGAGCTTCCGCCGGCTCCCTGACTCTCGAGAGAGCCGGCCGGGCTCAGTTTGGATGCGTCGGCAGGCGCTGCGTGCCCGGAGGCTCCGGCGCCGCGCTCCCGCGCAGGCGATAGAGCGCGGTGCGCCGCTCGCCGCAGGTCGCGCACGTGCCGATGGGTTTGCCCGACCGGATCCCGTCGCGAATCCGTTTGAGGGGCGCGCCGGCCTCGATCCGTTCGAGGGAGTCGGCCGGAAAGAAACCGATCGGATCGGCGTCCCAGTACGTGCAGGGATGGACGGCGCCGTTGGGACGGATCACATAGTTGCGGTCGGGATAGGCGCAGCCGAAGAGGCCCTGATACCAGGAGTAGCGCCAGTACTCGGGACGGTCGAGGCCGGCCCGGAGCCGCCAGAGGCGCCGCCGGGCACGGGCGACGAGGCCTTCCTCATGGCGCGCCTTCTCGAACTCGGGAAAGGAGGCGAGCTTGAGACCCCGCCGCACGGCATCGTGCGCACACGCCGAGAGCTCCGCGTTGAGCTCGCCGGGATCGACGTCGGAAAGAAGCTCCGGTGTCACGTCGACGCCGGGCGTCTGCGACACGAAGCGCACGTCGATCTCGGTCGCACCGTGGTCCGCGGCAAACTCCGGAAGCAGCAGAAGGTCTTTCCGGTTCGACTGCATCCAGGTGAAGATGATCCGCAGGCGCGGCGTTCGCGAACGGGCGGCCTTGCGGACCCGCGCCAGCGTGTCGAGGCAGGCGAGCAGCCGTTCCCACTTTGCGGGCACGCGGATCTTCTCGTAGGACGCCTTCGTCATCCCGTCGATCGAAGCCGCGACCGTCGTCACGCGCGCCTTCACCAGCGATTCGGCCGTCGCGTCCGTCAGGGCCAGGAGGTTCGTGGGGAACCAGAGGTCCGGCACGCCGTAGGTGCCCGCGATCGCGACGATCTCCTTGAACTTCGGGTGAATCATCGGCTCGGCGGCGCAGGCGAGCGCCACACGCCAGGCCTTCGGAAAGAGCTCCGCGGCGATCTTCTGGAAGACCTCGACGGGCATGTTGCCGTCGCTCGAAAGCTCCTTGTCGAAGGGCGGGAAGTAGAGGCGGTCGGCGTTGGAGAAGTAGCACATCACGCACTTCAGGTTGCAGCGCGCCGTCAGGTCGAGGATGACGTTCAGGGGCCGGGGCATAGGAGCTTTCGATTATGTCACCGGGGCGACATTTCGCTGCTCAGCGGCCGCGGGGACCTCCGACGAAAATGGTGAAGAGCGGCGCGAGCTGACCGGTCGCGGTGAGGTGTTCCTCCGCCGCGCAGAGCACCTCGAAGAGCGGCTCGTCCTCGCCGCGGTAGGCGTAGACGAGGCCGGAGAGGAGCGGATGGAGAAGCCCTTCTCCGCCCGACATCTCGGCCTCGGGCACGAGGATGCGGCGGGCGAGGGGGACGAGCGTCTCGCTTGCGGCGGCCTCGAAGGGAAGCTCCCGCGCGAGACGTTCCGGGTCCAGCCGATCGCGCCGCCAGAGAAGCTCGCCGGTCGAGGGGTCCGCGCGCACCCGATCGGGCAGCAGCGGAAAGTAGCGTCGGACGATCTCCAGGCGCTCCGCTGAATGCTGGAAGCGGTTCGGCCCGGTGTACTCGTGGAAGACGAATCGGCCGCGCGGCGCGAGCCCCCGGCCGGCCGCGGCGAGGACGCGCTCGGCGTCCTGCACGTGATGGAGGAAGTCGGCCGCGAGGATCAGATCCCACGGGCCCTCCGGCAGGGCCTCGCTTTCCGGATCCAGCCGCGCGTATTCGATCCGCGAAAGACCCAACTGCTGCGCCTGGCGCGCCGCGAGGTCGACCGCCTCGGGCCGGGGATCGGTCGCCAGGATCCGGACCGTCCCGACGGCGTCGTCGCGCACGAGCGCCCGCTCGAGGTAGCCGCTGCCGCAGCCGAGCACGAGAAGGCGCGGAACGGTTCGGGGCAGGTGCTCGGCGCGGACGCGCGACAGCCAGTCCCAGTCGGGGCGCCCGGTCGCCGCGCTATTCAGATGCCGCTGCACCGCCGGCGACGGCGACCCAGAAGGGCGAGCCCGGGTGGATCATGGCCGCACGCGTCGTGCCGCGAAGCGCCGGGACACCGCGATGCCGGCGAGCATCAGAAGCGTTCCGGCGGATATCCACGCGCCCGCGAGAAAGCCCGGCGGCCGGTAGCGCAGTCGGACGCCCGTGCTGCCCTCGGGCAACCGCACCGCCAGAAACGGCCCGTTCGCGCGCGCGAGGGCCAGTGCATGGCCGGCCGCATCCCGCGCCGACCATCCTCCGTCCTGCACGTGCGAGAGGACGACCCACGCGCCGCCGCCGCAGACTTGCGCGTCGAACGCCGCCGTGTTCGTCGTCTCGCGGTAGCCGGTCATTTCCGCCGCTCCGCCCGGTTCCTCGCCCGCGCGGTCCGCGAGGATCCAGGCCATGCCCTTCCAGTCCGCGTTGGCCGTGATCTCGCGGAAGGCCTCGCCGAACGCGGCGTTCGCGTCGACGAGCGGTTCGCGGGCGCCGGTGCCCGCGACGAGGCGCACGCGTTCGGGCACGAAGGCCCGGGGCAGAACGGCCGGGTTCTCGAAGACGGTTCCGTCCACGCCGGCATATACGGGCCGCCAGCGGTTCCGCCGGCGGCGGCGTCGCCGGCGTTCGCGACTCGAGGTAGCGGGCGTTCAGGAAGTCGAGGACCGGCGCATTCGGGTTGTCCGAGCATCTTGAAGTAGCTCCCGCGGCGGGTAGCCCGCGGTGGCGTCGAGGAACGCGACGTAGTCCCGCCGCTCGACGGGATCGTGCGTTCGCGACGCTCTTCGACGCCGGCGAAAATGTTGGAGTTGGGGAAGAGCGCCGTGACGGCGCCGGCCGACGCGAAACGGGGGCGGCTGCGCGCGCAGAAACTGCACGAGCGGCGTCTCCGGGTAGAAGAGCGACGAGCGAGAACAGCGCGATAGTGGCCCTGCCACTGATACAGCAGGTCGGCCGCACAGAGCGCCGCGAGGCCGGAAACGTAGAGCCCGGTGCGCGCGCGCGTCGCGAGGGCGAGCGCCGCGGCCGCGCCGAGAAGGCCGGCCGTGATCGCGAGCTGGCGCTGCTGGAAGCCGATCGCGCCCTCGCGCCGTCAGCTCGGGGCGCAAGTGGAGAAACCAGAGCACGGCCGCTCCGGCGAGCAGGAGCGGCGCCGCGACGGCGCCGAGGACCGCCCTCGGGCTCGCGGCCCGGTCGCGGCGTGTAACGGTCGAGCTCGAGCGCGGCGAGCGCCGGCCCCGCGATGGCGACCCAGGAATAGAAGCGAAGCGGAAACACGTGCTTGAGCACGGGGATCGCCCCGAAGATCTCGGCGAGGGGCCAGAGCGCGATGGCCACGCCGATTCCGCAGGCGATCAGTGTGAGAAGCGCCCACGACCCGCGCACCCGTGCAGAGCCGGGGCGAAAAAGCAGGAGCGCCGCCGCCCATCCGACGACCCCGAAGTAGCCCAGCGCCATCTCCGGGAAGGCGCCCGTGGTCACGGCGATCTGCGGGGTGTGGATCATGTCTCCGAGGGAGCGCGGAAAGATCGCCGTGGCGATGCCCCGCCAGAACGCGCCGTGGGGCGCGACGGAGAAGACCGCGTTCCAGTGCGGCAGCGCGGCGAGCACCATGCGGTTCGACGCGCGGATCGCGAACGCCGTGGGCAGGAGCACGAACGCGGTCAGGCCCGCCGCCGCGGCCCCCGCCGCGAGTCCCCGGCGCGCGACGGCGCCGGCGTCCGGAAGGTCGCGCAGCACCCGGCGCAGGCCGATCCAGAGCGCGCAGAAAAGGACGCCGAGCGCGAGCGTCTCCGGGTGCCCGGCGAGGGCGGCGGCCGCGAACACCAGGATCAGCGCCGCGGCGGTGCGCGCGCGGCCGCGAGCGTCCCGGCCGCGCTCGAGCAGGAAGAGCATCCACGGCCAGAGACAGAAGACCGCCGTGTGCGGGAAGAAGATCCACTGTGCGAGGGTCATCGAGAGCGCAAAGCCGATGGCCCCGAACACGGCCGCGCGGGATGAGACGGAGAGCTCGCGCAGCCAGAGCCACATCCCGGCAAGCGCGAGCAGCAGCTTGACGCACGCCGCCGCGAGAAAGGCGGACGGAAGCCCGAGGGGGAGCGGTCGCCAGGGTGAACGGCGAAAACGCCGCCGACTGGCCGTTGGCCGCGAGCGGCGAACCGGCGCCGTTCCAGCGGTTCGCGCAAGGGCAGCTCGCCTTCGGCGAATGCGAGGCGAACGGCTCGGGCCCAGGGAAGCATCTGCGTCACGACGTCGTTCAAGTACGGGTTGCGCGGCGGCCCGGTCCCGTACGTGAGCCACGGGGTCGTGAGCGTCACGTGCTCGAGGGGCAACACGGTGCGGCCGGGCGCGAACGTCTGCCAGAACGGGATCACGGAGAGCGCGGCGAAAAGCGCGAGGACGCGCACGGGAATCGGGCGGAAGAGTCCGCGGGCGCAGGCCCACACGGCAGCCGCGGAGGCCGCGAGAAGCAGCAGAATCGCCGGCGACACGCCTGCAGACTAATCCAGGATGCCTGCTGCTAGACTGCCGCCGTCCATGTCCGAATCGACAGCCGAGGCGGCCGCTCGCTACTGGGACGCCAACAAGGAAAAATCCAAGGACCCGGCCTTCTGGATGGCGCATCCGTTGTGTCGGCAGGCGATCAATCGAAGGATCTCCGGCTCGCCGCACGAGTGGCCGCTGGACTGGTTCCATCGGGTGATCGGGGGACGGGTCTTCGACCGCGGAGTCTCCTGGGGATGCGGGCTCGGAGCGTTCGAGCGCGCTGCGATCCGCATGGGCCTGGTCAAGGAGATCGACGCCTTCGACATCTCGGCGGCTTCACTGGAAGACGCCCGAAACGAAGCCGACAAGGAAGGCCTGAAGGGGATTCACTACGGGATCGGGAACTTCGACGATCCGGAGCTCGAGCCCCGGCGGTACGACATCGTCTTCTTCCACGCCTCGCTCCATCACGTCTCCGCGCTCGAGCGGCTCTTTCGCCGGTTGATCCGGGCGCTGCGCCCCGGCGGTCTCGTGTACGTCGATGAGTACGTCGGGCCGTCGCGGGCCGACTGGACCGTGTCGCATCTGCAGCTGGCGCAGGGCGTCCTCGAGATGATTCCGCCCGAGGCCCGGCTCAAGTCGACGATCGACATTCCGATCGAGGTCCACGACCCCTCGGAGGCGATCCGCTCGTCCGAGATCCCGAAGTTCCTGCGCGACTTCCTGCGGATCGACGCATGGCGTCCCTATGGCGGCCAGGTCGTCGACCTCGTCATGCCGTGCGTGAGCGCGGAGTGGGCCGAGTCTCCCGAGGGTCTGCGCTTCGTCGCCGCGATGCTGGAGATCGAGGACTACGAGCTGCGCCTCGACCCCGCCCGGAGTCACTACCTCGTCGCGTACGGGACGCTCCGCAGCGCGCTCGAGCTCGCGCGCCCGATCGGCCGGCAGGCGATCCGCGGAGTCCGCCGGCGCCTCAGGGCCATGGCGGGAAGCCCGCCGGCGTAGGGATCAACAGCCCGTGCGCGACGTTCCGTTCACCCGATCGATGCCCGGGCGGCTCTGGCGGCGACGGGAGTCGATGCGCTCCGACTGGGAGCGGCGGGCCCGCGAGAACGCCCCGTTCTACATCTGCACGACCGCGGCCGGGACCGAGGAGGCGTTCGCCGCTTCGGGGGAGAAGGACCTCGACGAGCAGGTCCTCGACGGCCTCGCCGTCTCGCCGGGCTGGAAGGTCCTCGAGATCGGCTGCGGCATCGGGCGGCTCCTGAAGCCGCTGTCGGAGCGGGTGGCCGAGGCCGTGGGTGTGGACGTCTCCGAGGAGATGATCCGGCGGGGCCGCGCGTACTGCGCGGGCCGGAACAACGTGACGCTCCACCGGACCGACGGCGCCCTGGATTTTCTTCCCGACGGCGAGCTCGACTTCGTCTTTTCGCACATCGTCTTCCAGCACCTTCCCCGGAAGGCGTACGTCGAGCGATATCTCCGCGAAGCCGCCCGGGTCCTGAAGCCCGGCGGAATGCTGCGCGTCCAGGTCGACGGCCGCGCGCGCCAGTTCTTCCGGCGGGTCGTCGCGGATTCGTGGTCCGGCGTGGTCTTCTCGGCGCGCGAGCTCGGCCGGCGCCTCGAGCGCGCGGGTTTCACGGTGACCGAGCTCCGGGGCGCGGGAACCCAGTACCTGCGGGCGACGGCCGTGAAGCGCTAGGGCTCTCCTAGCGCGACCCGATCGCTTCGCGAAACTCCTTGAGCTGCTCGGGGTCGAGGGGAACCGGGGACCCGGTCCCGGCCGCTTCGACGATGAGGACGTGCGGCAGGTCCGGCGTGTCTTCCCACGTCTCGTGGCGCTCGAGGCCCTTCAACGCCTTCACGTCGCTCTCGCCGTAGGTGCGAAACGTGGTCTGCGCGAAACCGACGGACTGGAGAGCGGCCGCGAGGGTCGCCCGGTTGTAGAGGAACTGGTGGCCCCAGCCGTGGAAGGCTCGATTGAGACGGAAGCAGTCGGTCCGCGCGTCCTCGTCCGGAAGCGCCGGCCCGCGGTAGTGCGACGCGATGACCCAGTCGAGATTCGGCGTCGACAGCCGGAGCACGCCGCCGGGCTGGAGGACGCGGCGGCACTCCGCGAGAAACGCGAGACCCTCGTCGAGCGACAGGTGCTCGAGGAAATGCTCGGCATAGATCAACGCGACGTCGGCGAAGGGGAGCCCGTGACGCACGTCGAGCACCTGATCGACGCCCGGCAGTCCCTGGTTGTCGATGTTGATCCAGCCCCTGAGCGACTCGCGCCCGGCGCCGATGTGGAGCCGCTTCGGCGGCTCCGTGGAACCGCTCGCGCTCTCCCGATTCGATCTCCCGAAGATCTCCATCGCGGTCGCGGTGTTTACCACAGTCGCCTTGGAGGCGTCGAGGTCGAGGCGGCCCGAAGTCGCTGTGCTAGCATCCTTTGCAGATTCTTTTGGGAGGTTCCATGCGAAGCTTCCGGCTCGCCCTCGCTCTGGCGGCGATGGTCCTCTGTCCCTTCCTGCTCTCCGCGCAGACCACCGGCGACATCGTCGGAACCGTGACCGACGAAGGCGGCGGTGCCCTTCCCGGCGTCACGGTGGAAGGCCGCAGCCCGTCCTTCCCGGGCGTGCGAAGCTCGGTCACCGACTCCAACGGCGTCTACCGCCTGGTTCTCCTGCCGCCCGGGACCTACAAGGTTACGGCGGTGCTCCAGGGGTTCGCCCGCGCGGAGCAGCAGGTCGTCGTCGCGCTCGGCCGGAGCGCCACCGGGGACATCAAGCTGGGCGCGGCCACGACGGCCGAGGTCATCGTCACGGGAGTGGCCCCGCTCATCGAGGAAAATTCGACGACGATCGGCGACAACATCGACAGCCGACAGATCAACTCCCTGCCCACCGGGCGGAACTACGCGTCGATCGTGCAGATTTCCGCGGGCGTCTCGCAGCAGACGACCAACACCGCGAACTTCGCCAACACCATGGTGATCAACGGGTCGACCGGGCTCGAGAACAGCTTCGTCATCGACGGCGTCGTGACCAACGGCGTCGAGTACGGCGCCCAGGGCAAGGAGCTCAACTACGAGTTCATCCAGGAGCTCGAGGTCAAGACCGGCGGCTATCAGGCCGAGTACGGGCGTTCCACCGGCGGGATCATCAACGTCATCACCAAGTCGGGCGGCAACGAATTCCACGGCGACGCCTTCGCCTACTACGACGCCGACGGGCTCCAGGCCTCGAACAAGCATCCGGAAGACTCGAACCTCTACTCGTTCGTGTCGGGCTACACCCGTCTCGACTACGGCTTTTCCCTCGGCGGCTATGCCATCAAAGACCGCCTCTGGTTTTTTGGCGCCTACGACCGCGTGGAGAACACGGTCAACCGCACCGTGACCACCGGGCCCGAAACGGGCAACCCCGCCGACACCGACACGAACCGCAACCTGGGTTCCGCGAAGCTGACCTTCATGATCACGCCCGCGCACACCGTCGTCGGGAGCTATTTCCAGGATCCGCGGACGGACCAGGGATCCAACCCCGACGGCATCCGCAGCGAGAACGGTCCTTACTCGGCGTTCATCGGAGACCAGGGCCTCGGCGGCAGCGACTATTCGCTGCGGTACACGGGTCTTTTCGGGCCGACCTGGGCCGTGACGGCGCAGGGAGCCGTTCATCACGAGAAGAACAACGTCGCGCCCGGTTTTCCCGGCGGCGACCAGATCCAGTACGTGGACACGACGGCGGGCGGCCTCCAGTCGGGAGGCTTCGGCCTGATCCAGGAGAAGAACTTCAAGCGGTACCTGGGCGCCGTGTCGGTGACGAAGTACCTCGGGAACAACGAGATCAAGGGCGGCATCGAGTTTCTCGAGGACCAGGCCGACGTCATCAAGCGGATGTCGGGCGGGCAGCAGGTGACGATCCTGCCCAACAACGCGGACCCGAGCCGCCCGGTCTACTCCCATTTCTACTGGACGATCCCGACCGCGAGCCTGCCCGACAACGTGCCGACGTCTCAATTGAACGCGACCCCGTATCAGGATGTCTGGTCGTTCTACCTGCAGGACACGGTGACGATCACGCTCCAATTTCTCGGTCGCCCTCGGCATCCGGTACGACAACCAGCAGGTCTATTCGGGGGACGGAACCCGGCAGATCAACCTGACGGGAAGCTGGGCGCCGCGCATCGGCTTCACCTGGGACCCGACGAAGGACGGCCGTTCGAAGGTCTTCGGCTCTTTCGGGTACTTCTACGAGCAGGTCCCGATGGACCTCGTCATCCGCTCCTACAGCTCCGAGCGGCAGCCCACGATCTACAACTTCGATCCGGTCTCGATCGTGCCCGATGCCGCGGCCGCGCTGATTGCCGAGGACCAGGCGGCCTTCGAACAGGGGGGCGGCAAGATCTTCGGCGGCTTCAACAGCCTGACGGACGACGGGATCAAGGGCCAGTACCTCCGCGAGGGCGTGTTCGGAGTCGAGCGCGAGATCTTCCCGAGCTTCGCGGTCGGGGCCCGCTTCGTCTACCGCGACCTTCCGCGCGTCATCGAGGACTATCTCTGCTCGGATGCGGGCGACTACTGCATCGGCAATCCGACCCAGGGCCGGATGGCGAACCTGTTCTCGCTCGACTACGCCACGCAGTTTCCGGCGCCGGCCGCCAAGCGCATCTACAAGGGCTTTCAGTTCGAGGCCACGAAACGCTTCTCGGACAACTGGACGGTGCTCGCGTCCTACGTGTACTCCACGCTTCAGGGCAACTACGACGGCCTCTTCGCCCCCTACACGCAGCCGCGCGGCACGGCGGATCCCAACATCTCGGCGCTCTACGACTATTACGACTTCTTCACGGCCGGCCCCGTCGTGAACGGCGTGGCGCAGCCTTTCACCGCGAACGGCTACCTCTCGAACGACCGGCGCTCCGTCGCCAAGCTTTCCGGCGTCTACGTGACGCCCTTCAACCTCTCGCTCGGTCTCGTCACCTACTACCAGACGGGCGTCCCGATCTCCCGGATCGGCTTCTCCAACGCCTACTCGCGGCCGGAGTTCTTCATCGAGCGCCGCGGCTCGGAGGGCCGGACTCAGTCGTCGTACGACGCCGACGTCCACGTCGGCTATCCGCTCCAGCTCGGTCCGGTCACGGTGACGTTCCTGGCGGACGTCTTCAACGTCCTCAACACGCAGCGGGTCCTCGCCGTCGACCAGCGGTACAACCTCGCCGAGTTCACCGATCCGAACTTCGATCCGACGACGTACGTCTGCGGCAGCAACCTGAGTCCGGACAACGAGTCGGTCTGCAATCCGACCTACGGACAGGCCATCGCCCGGACGCTGCCGACCTCGGTGCGGTTTGCGCTGAAGGTGGGTTTCTAGGGCGCGGTCTCGGGGGCCGCGGGAAGCGCGGGAAGGGAAGCCGCGAAGAAGTCGCCGAGCGCCGCGGCGACGGCGCCCGGGCGTTCCATCGGTGTGAGGTGCCCGGCCCCGGGAATCGTCGCCAGGCGCGCCCCGGGAATCGCCGCAGCCATCGCCTCGGCGTCGGCCGGGGGCGTCAAGGCATCTTCGACGCCCACGACAACGAGGGTCGGAATCGCAATCGCCGGCAGCGCGGCTCGCGAGTCCGGCCGGTCGCGGAGCGCCGTGAGGTCCGCCTCGACCGTCTCGGGCTTCTGGCGCTGGATGATGCGGCGCACGCGCTCCACGAGATCCTTGTTGGAGAGGGAAGCCGGAGCCAGCAGCTTGGGCATCATGGCGTCCGCGATCGCCGCGGGTCCGGCCGTCCGCACCGTCGCGATCGCTTCCTCGCGCTTGGCGCGGCCGGCTTCGTCGTCCGCCTGCGCGCGGGTGTCGACGAGCGCGAGGGCCGCCAGACGCGCGGGGTTGCGTTTGGCGAGCGCGAGAGCGACGTAGCCCCCCATCGAGAAACCCGCGAGCCCCGCCGGTTCGGGAAGGGCGGCGAGCACGGCCTCGAGGAAGTCGGCGTAGTCCTCGACGCTCCCGCCGGAGGGCGCTGCCGTCTCGCCGCGGCCGGGAAGGTCCGGCTTCAGGACGCGGAACCGGGTCGCGAGCGCGCGGGCGGTGCCCGACCACATCGCGCCGTCGAACGGGTAGCCGTGGACGAGGACGATGGACGGACCGGCGCCCATCTCACGGATCCGCGCGGGCTGGCCTTTCCACTCGATGTCCATGACGCCGGTCCCTGTTTATCACCGGCCGGGGCGCCTGAGAAGGGGCGCGCTTCGAAAGAGGGGTCGTCAGGCCGCGCCGACGCGGCCCTGCGCTTCGACGGTTCCGCAGAGCTCCTCGACGGCGTCGCGGTCCCACCAGCCCCGGAGGACCCCGTCCCGCAGGATCTCGAAGGCCGTGGCGAGGGAGAGGGCGTTGCGGTAGGCGCGGTCCGTCGTCAGCGCGTCGAAGATGTCGGCGATCGTGACGATCCGAACCGTCATCGGGATCGCGTTGCCCGAGATGCCCTCGGGGTAGCCCGACCCGTCGAGACGCTCGTGGTGGTGGTAGACGACGGGGAGGGTCTTGCGCATCGTCTTCATCGGGAGGAGCAGCTCGTGGCCGACGGTCGGATGCTCCTCGATGATCGCGCGCTCCTCGGGCGAGAGGGCGCCGGGCTTGCGGAGCACGGCGTCCGGAATGACGATCTTGCCGAGGTCGTGGAAGAGCGCGCCGCGGCGCATGTCGCTGCGGGCGGCGGCGTCGAGGCCCATCCGCGCGGCGACCCGATCCGAGTATTCGGCGACCCGGCCGCTGTGCCCGGCCGTGTAGGGATCGCGCGCGTCGATCGTCTTGGCGAGCGTGAGGATGACGTGCTCGGCATGCTCGTGCTCGTCGGCGAACTGCTTGAGCATGACGAGGGCCCGCACGCGCGGGATGAGCTCCTCGGGAGAGAACGGCTTGGCGATGAAGTCCGTCACGCCCTCGGCCTGCGCCCGGATCTTCTCGGCCGGCGAGGCCATGCCCGTGAGCATGACGACGGGCAGGAGGCGCGTGGACGGCTCGTTGCGGATCTCCTGGAGGACCTCGATGCCGCTCCGGTCGGGCAGCTGGAGGTCGAGCAGGACGAGGTCCGGGGGCGACGTGCGCACGCGCTCGATCGCTTCCTCGGCCGTCGCGGACTCCTCCACCTCGTAGCCCGAGCGGGCGAGCAGCCGGCGCAGGTACGAGCGCACCTGATCGTCGTCGTCGACAACCAGAATACGGACGGAGGTGACGTCGGTGGCGGGAAACATGTATTGAGACGCTGGTCAAATTTTAACAGACCGGACCGCGCGTCGTAACTGTCCTTCACCGCTCCGCGCGCGCCTCCCGGTACAGGTCGGCGCCGCCCGCCGCCGCGGCGACTTTCCGGGTCAGTGTCGGAATCGCGGCGCGCGCGAGCTCGGCGGGCGTCCACCAGCGGGCGCGGGCGGGATCGTGCGAGTCTCGGAATGCCGGGCCGCGAAGCACGGCGCGGTAGACGCGGATGTCGAGCCGCCGGTTGACCATCGTGTGACGCGCGGACCCGATGGGCGTCGGACTCGCGAGCGCGAAGCCGAGCCGCGCGAGCGCGCGCGCGAGCCGGGTGCGGGCGCTCGCGGCGCTCGCGCCGTCGGCCCACGGAAAGAGCCACAGCCGCGAAAGCAGCGGCCCGTCCGCCTGGACGAGCAGGGTCCGTCCGCGCACGCGCGCGACCGCGGCGGCATGGTGGACCGGGATGGGGCGGACCTTCGCCCGGCGTTGCGGGTAGCGCTCCGGCATGCCCGACGCGCGGGCGGCGCAGAGATGTGCGAGCGCGCAGGCGGGGCAGTCGGGCTTGCGGGGCAGACAGACGCGCTGGCCGAGATCCATGAGGGCCGCCGTCAGATCGCCGGGACGCCGCGCGGGGAGCAGCGCCGCCGCGGCGCTTCGGACCGCCGCCGCATGCGAGCGCGTTCCGGCGACGCCCTCGATCGCGAAGAGCCGCGACGCGACCCGGGTCACGTTGGCGTCGACCGCGGGGACGCGGGCGCCGTAGGCGATCGAGGCGACCGCGGCCGCCATGTATTCGCCGAAGCCCGGCAGCGCGGCGAGGTCTTCCGGATCGCGCGGCACGACGCCTCCGTGCTCGGCGAGGATGCGCCGCGCCGCAGCGCGCAGGTTGCGCGCCCGGGCGTAGTACCCGAGGCCGGACCATGCGGCGAGCACGCTCGACTCGCGCGCCCGGGCGAGGGCGGGGAGGTTCGGAAAGCGCTCGAGAAACCGCGCATAGCGAGGGAGCACCGCCCCCACGGTCGTCTGCTGGAGCATCACCTCGGAGACCCAGATCCGATACGGATCCCGGGTGCCCCGCCAGGGCAGGGATCGCTTTTCGCGCCGAAACCAGGAGAGGAGGGCGCGGCGGATCGGCGCCGCGCGGTCGTCGCGGCGCCGGAACGCCGCGCTCCGTTCGTTCAGGAGGTCGTGACCTCGGTGCGCGGAGCGATCCAGCCGGGCTCGCGCATCAGGTTGCGGATCAACGCCTTGTCTTCCTCGTTCGGCAGGGTCTCGGCGAGATGCTTCGCGTGGGCTTCCGGAGTCATTTTTTCGCCCGTGACCGACCAGGGCTGCCCGACGAACTCGCCGATGGAGCGGTGGAAGCGCATGTCGGGCGCGGTCAGCGGGGGCGTTCCGGCAGGCAGGAACTTGCTGATCGACTCGAGGAGCGTATCGACCTCCTGCTTGTAGAGGTCGCGCGAGAGCTCGTTCAAGTGCGCGCGGTCGGGGTCGGCCGGCTGTTTCGCTTCGTCGTAGCGGCCCTTGAGGCCCCAGACGTAGAACCACTCGGCCGACGAGGAGGAGTCCTTGCCGAAGAGGTCGTACGCGGTCGAGAGCCACTTGTTGATGTACTTCTGCATGAGCGCCGGCGGCACGCGCCCCGCCTTGACGATGCGCTGGAGGCCCATGTGGCCGGTGCCGAGGTGGAAGCCCTCTTCTCTGAGCATCGGGCCCATCGACCTCGCGAGGGGCGCGAACGCCGACGTCGAGAGCATGTTGAGCTGGAACTTGCCGTCCCGGTCGACGAACTCGGTGTAGGTGAAGAAGTCGACCCAGTCGTCGACGTCGACGTTGAAGGACCCGAGGAGGCGACTGTTCTGCCAGGAGCGGCGCTCGAGAAGCTTGCGCGCCTCGACCTTGCCGGTCTCGCCGAAGTGGTTCACGAGCAGGTGGCACATCTGCCATCCGTGCCGCATCTCCTCGACCATGATCCGACAGACGCTGTCGGTGTCGTAGTCGGAGGGGGAGGTCTGGAGCAGGTTGCGCTGCTGCTCGACCGAGGCGAACTCCGTGTCGCCCTGATAGACGATGAGGTTCAGGAGGGCGTCCCGGATCGGCTGGTGGGGGATCTGACCGACCCGCTCCCATTTCCGCGCGCCCCGGAAGTCGCCGTATTCGATCTCGTCGGTCTTCAGGTCGCCGTACTTGGCCTCGAACGCGTAGTCCGAGTACTTCGGCAGCTCCAGACCGATGTCCTGCTGCCAGGACCGGAACGCATCGACCCAGTCGTCAAAAGTGGCGATTTTCTTCATAAAAGGGGGTTCTTCATGACCCTTACGGAACCCGTATCATATCCGGTTTATGCCACTCGCCATCGACTGGGAAGGCCTGACGGTGGCCTTCGAAAACCGCTCTCAGAAGATCACGCATTTCTTCGACCGGGAGTCCGGCGACGTGGTCCAGGTGCTCGTGCAGGACGCCGCGCGGCATGCCGAGCTGTCGGCCGATCCGCGCTACGCGGCGCTCCCCAAAGATCAGGGCGAGCGGACACGCGGGGATCTCGAGGACTTCGCGGCGCACTGCGAGGACTCCGATTGCCGGCGGGATCTCTCCAAGGCGCTCGCCTCGAACGACTCGGCCACGGCGTACCGACAGGCGCTCCTCGCGCACCCAAAGGAAGAGACGCACTTCTTCCAGTTCAAGGAGCGGAGGGCCCGGGAGAGGGCGGTCGAGTGGTTGAAGGAGCGGGGAATCGTGAGGTAGCGACTTTGAAGAGGCCCGCGGCGTCTCCCTGCGGCGGCACGCGGCGGCCGTTCTCTCCGACGGGGTGCCTGCCGCCGCTGCGTGCGTCGGCCCTTTGACGGTGAGGCTCGGTCGCGGGTCTGGAATGGGCCGACGCAAGCACCGCCTCCGGGAGACGCCGCGGGCCACAGGAGCCCTTCCGCCCCTGCGTCGCGGAAGAGTGGGTTCTCGGCGCATTCACCTGCGGGGCAATCGAGTCACGGATTCGTAGGGGCGGGGCTTGTCCCCGCCCTGATGCGACGGGGTGCCTCAAACAGGCAGGTGGAGGAGTCCGAAGCGCTCGGGGATGTGGAAGTCCGGAGGATCGGCGAAGGTGGGGGACCAGGCGGTGAATTCGTCGCCGGCGGTCTCGCCGCGGTCGATGCGAAAAAAGTTAGCCCGCCAACGCACGGGTATCGGTTCCTCGCAGAGCGCCGCGAGGGGGATCGTCAGGGAGGCGGACCAGTGGCCCGGACGGCTTTGTGCGCGGGCGGCGAGACCTGCGCAATCCCACGAAGGGTCGACCATCATCGTGGCGCGCTTTCCGTCCGGCGAGTCGACCCGGGCGTCGAAGAGGGTGCCGAGCGGATTGACCTCGAGCTCGTAGTAGCGGCGGGGCGCGTGGGAATCCTCGGGCGCGAGGAAGACCTCGCAGACATCCTCGGTCCAGAGCGGTGCGTCGCGGTCGCGCAGCGTGGCGACGAGGCCCTCGTCCCGGGCGTCGAAGCGGATGCAGAGCGCGGCGCCGCGCACGGCGAGGCGGACCGACGTGGCGAGGCGCGGCAGCGCTCCCGTTCGGGCGTCGGTCAGGCGGAGGGGTGGGAGCGCGACGAGGCGATCGGTCGGACCGATGCGGGGGACGCGAAGCTCCGGAAGGGGGGCGGGCATGCGCGACGCATTCTGCCCGATTCCGCCTTCTTCAGTTGAGCTTCCAGGCGCGGTAGAGGTTGAAGCCGATGTACACGTTGCCGGGCGAGCGGCCGAACGGCACCCCGCCGGTGTACTGGTCGACGGTCGTCTGGCGCTGGTTCCCGGCCACGAAGGCGAACCGGTGGCGCAGAAGCGACTTCTCCACCGAGACGTTCCAGGCGACGCCGGACGAGTTGACCTTCGAGAGCCGCGGCGTGACCTCGCCGTGCACGGTGATCGAGTGGGTGATGGCAACCGACAGCCCGACGGGCACGTTGAAGATGTCCTCGTAGAAGCCGGAGCAGTTGAAGAGCGGGCCTTCCGGCGGCGGAGGATTGATCGGGATCTGCACGCACGATCCGTCGCCCGGGGGAGCGGGCCGTCTCGGGAAGAGGTAGCCGTTGGTCCTCTGCAGATACGTGGGCACGGCCGTCAGGCGCACGTACTTGCCGAAGTCGTACGCCAGGATCGCCTGGGCGAAGAGACTCGAGCGCGGGCTCGTCGTGACGCCTTCCTCGGTGCGCCAGTCGGCTCCCGCGCGCAGCGACGCGGCGAATCCGCCGAGCCGCGGGAGAGCGTACTCGGCGGACGCCTCGTAGACGTTCAGGTCGGAGGTCCGGTAGAAGCCGAGGTTCAGGTTCTGAATCGGCGCGTACCAGAGCCCGAAGCCCCACTCGTTTTCGCTGTCGAGCGTGAAGAAGTTGTTGATGTCGCCGTCCTGGATCCGCTGCTGGAACCGGTGCGTGACCAGGAAGGTCAGGGTGCCCTTCGAGGCGACGGCCACCGAAGGCAGATTGATGATCACGTTGGACTCGATCGGGCGGAAGGGGACCGGCTCCTTTTTGGCTTCCCCTTCGGCCGCCGCCGGTGTGGGTGTCGGCGCCGGCGGCGTCTGCTCCTGGGCGTGGACGCCTGCGGCCGCCAGGCCGAGCATCCCCGCCACCGCCCATTCCCGAGCCCGTCGTTTCATCGGTTCTCCTCCTCCGCGAGCCTAGGCTGCGCGCGCGGACGGCTTTTCGAATCTCAGCTGATTTTCAGGTTCCCGCCCGGGCGTCGAGGACCTCGCGGATCTTGCGCGCCAGCGCGTCCGGCGTGAACGGCTTGGAGAGAAAGGCCGTGCCGGGCGGGAGGATGCCGTGCTGCGCGATCGCCGCGTCGGTGTACCCGGACATGTAGAGCACGCGCAGCGCCGGCCGCTCGGCGCCGAGCAGGCTCGCGAGCTCACGGCCGTTCATCCCCGGCATGATCACGTCCGTGATGAGGAGCTCGATGGACCCCGCGTTGCGCGCCGCCGCGATGGCCTCGACGGGGCTGCCCGCGGAGAGCACCGAGTAACCCTGGAGGCGCAGGAGCTTGTCGACGAGCCGCCGGACCTCCGGCTCGTCCTCGACGAGAAGCACCGTCTCCGAACCCGTGCGCGGCGCGACGAGCGCGGGCGGCGGCGCATCGCGCGCATCGAGGGGCTCCTCGCAGCGGGGGAGGTAGATCTTGAAGGTCGTGCCGTGGCCCGGCTCGCTGTACACCCAGATGGAACCGCCGCTCTGTTTGACGATTCCATACGTCGTCGAGAGCCCGAGGCCGGTGCCCTTGCCGCGCTCCTTCGTCGTGAAGAAAGGCTCGAAGAGACGCGACTGGAGTCGCGGCGTCCATGCCGACGCCGGTGTCCGAGACGGCGAGCATGACGTGCGGACCGGGCTCGACGGTCGCGTAGGCGCTCGCGAATTTCTCGTCGAGGGTGACGTTGCCGGTTTCGAGCGTCAGGCGCCCGCCGCGCGGCATCGCGTCGCGCGCGTTGACGGCGAGGTTGACGATCACCTGCTCGACCTGGCCCGGGTCCGCGAGGGTGCGCCAGAGGTCGGCGTCGAGCGCGGTCGTGAGCTCGATGTCCTCGCCGATGACGCGCCGGAGCATGCGCTCCATGCCGGCGATGACGGCGTTCAAGTCGAGGACCCGGGGTTCGAGGACCTGCCGGCGGGAGAAGGCCAGCAGCTGCTGCGTCAGGCCGGCGGCCCGGAGTCCTGCCTCGCGGATCTCGGAGGCGCTCTCGCGGCGCGGGTCGTCCGCAGCGAGGTCGCCGAGGAGGAGCTCGCTGTAGCCCGTGATCGCGGTCAGGAGATTGTTGAAGTCGTGCGCGATGCCGCCCGCCAGCCGCCCCACCGCTTCCATCTTCTGTGACTGGAGCAGCTGCTCCTCGAGCCGGCGCCGCTCGGTCACGTCGAACACGGTTCCCAGCAGCATCTCTTCGCCGTCCTCGTCGGCGAGCAGCGACACGTTCTGGATGACCCACACCGGCGAGCCGTCCTTGCGGCGGGCCTGGCCCTCGTGATTGACGATGCTGCCTTCCCGGCGCAACCGCTCCCAGAACTCGGCGTGCGCCGAGGGGCGGTCGTGGAACCACCACTCCGAGTGCGCCATCGCCTCGGCGGGGCTCGCATAGCCGAGCATCCGCGCGAACGCCCGGTTGCACTCGAGCAGCCGTCCCTCCGCCGTCGAGCGATAGACGCCCGCGAGGTTGCGCTCGAAGAGGAGCCGGTAGCGCTCCTCGGATTCGCGCAGCCCGGCTTCCATCCGCTTTCTTCCGGTGATGTCGCGCAGGACGGCCTGCGAGCCGGCCTTTCCGTCGAACTCGATGGGCGTGACCCGGACCTCGACGTCGAAGGTCGTTCCGTCGGCCTTGAGACCCAGGGCCTCGTAGAGCTCGGGGGCCGGCCGTCCCGCGTCCCGGTGCTCGACGAACTGGCCGACCTGCTCGCGCGAGCCGGGGGCGAAGAAAATCGTCACGGGCACGCCGATCAGCGGGCGCTCGTATCCGAACATCTCGACGCAGGCCGGGTTCGCGTAGGCCACGCGCCCATCGACGGCGACGGAGACCGCTTCCTGGGTCTGATCGAGCAGGGTCTCGTAGCGCCGGTCGCGTTCGGCGAGCTGCTCGAAGTGGCGCAACCGCGTCGATCGCCGCCATGCGAGGCCCCCCGCCGTGATCGCGGCAAAGATCGCGCCGGCCGCCAGGACGACCCAGAGCGACTGGGCGTGCCGCCCCCCGAGCGCCGAGTCGCGGTCGATCGCCACGACGATCGCCCAGCCGATGTCCGGGAGCTGGCGCGTCGCGGCCAGCACCCTTCCGCCGCGCCCGTCGGAGAATTCTCCCGAGGTGCGGTGCCCGGTGAGAGCGGCGGCGGCGAACGTCGTGCGGTCGGAGGCCGGAACACGGTAGACGTCCCGCGCCTCGGCGTCGCGGCGCGGCGCGACGACGACGAGGGCTTCGCCCTCGGCCAGGACGACGGTCAGGCCGCTCGCTCGCGGGCGCGGCATCCGGGAAGAGCTCGGCGAACGCTTCTGACGCCCCGACGGCGACGACGACCGCGCCGGCGGGTCGTCCGGAGGGTCCGTTGACGGGCTCGGCGAACTCGAGCTTGAGGGTCTCGTCCTCCGCGCCCGCCGCGTGCGCGGGATGCGCGAGCATCGCGTGGGCTTCGCGGATGGCGCGGATCGCCGAGCGCAGGTCCGCGTCTTCGAAGAGGCGCGCTCCGGAGGAGGCGGCGCGCAGCCGGCCCGTCACGTCGACCACGCGGATCGAGAGCCCGGGTTCCGTGCGCACGGCTTCGTCGAGGTCCTGCCGGGCGCGTTCCGCGGCCACGGCGCCGCCTCCGGCCGCCAGGAACAGCGAGCGCACGCTCTCGCGTGCGGCCATCGTGCGGGCTTCGTCCCGCCAGTCCCGGATGGCACGCTCGGCGACGGCGGCCCGTTCCTCCGCGAGTCGGACGAGCCGGCTCTCGACCTCGACGCGCTCCGCGCGGTCCGAACGGCGGATCAGCAGGAGCGCCAGCAGGGCGAGGAGCGCGCCCGAGAGCGCCCAGCCCAGCAGCAGCCAGGTGGGCAGCGGGCGGTCGTCCGTTGGCTTGGGCTTCGAGGACCGCTCCGCTGCGCCCGGCGGCGTTGCCGTCTTCATCGCCGTTGAGGGCTCACGCGCGCAGGAGGCCTGCGCCCCAGTGCAGCCCGGCGCCGAGAGCGGTGAATCCGACGAGGTCGCCGGCGCGGATGCGCCCTGCGGCCTTCGCCTCGTGGAAGACGAGCGGCAGCGTCGCGGCCGTCGTGTTGCCGTAGCGGTGGATGTTGTTGAAGACCTTCGCGTCGGGCAGCTCGAGGTGCTTCTGGACGGCCTCGTTGATGCGGAGGTTGGCCTGGTGCATGAGCAGGAGCGACAGGTCTTCGAGGCCGAGGCCCTGCGCGGCGAGCACCTCGCGCACGATCTCGGGCATCGCGGTCGTCGCGAGCCGGAAGACCTGGCGGCCCTCGACGACCGGAATGGTGCGATTGTCGGCGAACATCTCGGGCGTGAAGTACGGGAAGCTCGCCGAGCCGCCGCCCGGCACGTAGAGCTTGTCCCAGTGGGCGCCGTCGGTGCGCATGCGGATCGCGAGGAATCCGCGTCCGTCGCCGGTGTCGTTGGCCTCGAGGACGAACGCTCCCGCCCCGTCGCCGAAGATGACGGCGCGGTCGCGGTGCGCCGTTCCCCACGCCCGCGAGGCTTCCGGTACCGGGCCCTCGGATTCGCCGAACATCACGGCCCATTCGACCTCGCCCCAGGGGAAGAGGGACGCGTGGCACTCCGCCCCGATGAGAAGCACGCGTCGGGCCGCGCCGGACCGGATGAAGGCGTCGGAGACCTGGAGGCCCGAGAGGAACCCGGCGCACTGCATCCGGATGTCGAGCGCCGGTGTCCCGGAGAGCCCCAGGGCTGCGGCCACGATGCCCCCGTTGCCCGGAAAGTAGTGATCCGGGGTCATCGTGGCGAAGACGATCAGGTCCATGTCGCCGGCCTCGAGCTGCGCGTCGGCGAGGGCTCGCCGCGCCGCCTCCGCCCCCAGAATCGCCGAGGACTGGCCCTTCCGGGCGAACCGGCGCTGCTCGATGCCCGTACGCTGGCGAATCCAGTCGTCGGTGGTGTCCATGAGGCGGGAGAGCCGCTCGTTGGTCACGATCCCGTCCGGCACGAACATGCCGGATCCGCGAACGACCGTGGTGGGAAGGGGCACGTCCGAATTGTAACGGGTCGGCGCGTGCGCCCCGCGCGGCAGCGACCGCTTGCTACTGAAGCGGCGCCAGGTCGACGTCGCCGGTCAGCCCGTCGACGGCGGCCGTCCAGGCGTACACGTTCATGCCGTCGGGCACGTCGATGCGTATGCGTCCGCCGGGCTGATTCGTGATTCCGAACTGCGCGAAGACGGAGTCGACACGCGCGGGCGCGTGATCCTCGAGCGGCACTTCGATCTGGCCCGCCTGGGTGCCGTCCGCGCGAAATCCCGTAATCGTGATCGATCCGGGGAAGCCCCTGTTGTAGAGCAGAAGGTTCGTCCGGCGGAACTGCGTCTGGGGCAGCCCGATCGCGATGCCCGATCCATCGGCGACGCCGTCGGCGCCCGGAATCACCGAGGCGAAGCCGGCGTAGTCCGCGCCGGCCGTTCTCGCCCCGACGCGCACTGCCGCCGCGACGGGAACCGTGGAGCTCAGGAAGAGCGCTCCCTGCCCGCTCGTGATGCCGAAGAGCTCGAAGAGGACGCTTTCGACGGCGAGCGACTGGAGGGGCGTGAGGTCGACGGTCTCCGAGAGGGGGGGGCTTCCGCCGTAAAGCGGGTAGTACGTGACCGTCACGACGGCGGCCGAGGCCGCGTCCATGTTGGAGAGGAAGAGATCCGAGACGTAGCTCGTCTGGTTGGCTCCGATGAGAATCCCGGCCAGCGGGACGATGGAATCGGTCAGGCCCGTGACGGGAAGCGACGTCGCAACGTCGAACGTCCCGAGGTCGAGCACGTTGACGTAGGGCTGGACCGTCCCGGTGGTGACGGCAACGCGCACGACGTCGCCGGGCTCGGCGTCGACGCCGAAGGCCGACGCCGCCGGGTTGAACTCCTCGCGGGTATTGACCGCGAGGATGAACGGGCGCATCCCGCGGACCGTCCCGTCGGGAGCCGAGAGCGTCAGGACACCGGTGGCGCCCTCGAGCGAGTACATCCCGAAGATCGAGACCTCGGTCTCGCGCGCTCCCGTGAAGAGGAGCGCGGAGGAGCCCGCGCCGAGACTCTGCGCGGCAGACAGCGCGCCGATCGCGTAGCCGTAGGAGGCGGCGTTGGGCGTCACACGCGTCGACCGCACGCTCGCCGCGAGGTCCGCGGCGTTGCCGGTCAGCACGCGCAATCGGACGGATCCGACGGCCAGATTGATGGAGTTCCCGACGTTGCCGAAGGCGTCCTGGAGGACTTGCGTCGCTCCGGGCGCCAGCGCGAAGGGGATGCGCGACGTGAAGGCCCCGGGCGAATACATGTAGAGCGCGTCGCCGGCGATGGCCGTCGTCCCCGTGTTGGAGAGCGTGACGTCGATCCGTATTCGGTTGTTCGTGGGGCCGGCCGCGGAGCTCGCCACCGGCACGGACGCGTCGGTCACCCCGCCGATCGTCTGGAGCTCGACCTTGACAAGGTTGCCGCCGGCGCCGAACCAGACGAAGCCGCCGTCGACGTCGATTCCGTACGCCTGGGTGACCGGAACCTGCGTCACGAGCACACCGGGGAACGACGAGTTGCCGGCGACCTCGAAGTCGTCGTCGACGAGCGCCGTGGACTCCGTCTCAAAGGTCGTGGGCGCAACCGGAAACGTCCGCGTCGTCACCGGCACGAGACTGTCGATCTTGCGGACGTCGAGCGTGAGCGGCGTCAGGGTCGCGCGCAGCGCCGAGGCGAGGCGCGGGTCGATCACGTTGACCGCCGCGGCCGACTGGCCCGACGTCACGTAGACGCGGTTCTGGAAAATGTCGAAGTGGAGCGGGTTGCTCACGCCGTAGAAGGAGTCGAGGTTGTTTGTCGCGGGGTCGAAGCGGTCGACCCGTCCCGCCGAGGACTGCGCGATCCACAGGAAGCCCTGATCGTCGAACTCGACCTGCGAGGGGTTGAGACGCCCGTTGGCCGGGTTGAAGAACGTCCACGAGGTCTCGGTCGCCGCTCCCGGCACGTAGCGGACGATGCGGTTGTTGCCGAAATCCGTCATCCAGAGGGCGCCGTCGGCCGCCACGGCCATGTCGGAGTACCAGGTGGTCAGAGCGGAGCGGTAGACCGAGGTCAGGCCCGTATCGAAGTTCACGTTGAGAAGCGCCGCGCCGGTGATGGGGACCCAGTAGGTGCCGTCCGGACCCTTGTAGAACGCGGCCGGAATCGATCCGGGCAGCGTCCACTCCGTCAGCTCGTTGGCGACGGTGTCGAGCTTGGCGATCGAGCACCGGCCGGCCGGGATCTGGCTCTGGCCGCTCTCCAGGATCCAGACGTCGGTGCCGTCGAGGACCAGATCCACCGGGTTGGCGCCGATGTCGTCGTCGGGCCGCAGCTGCCAGTAGGTCATCGTCGTACCGCGCAGGACGCCGACCCGGTCGGCGGAGGACTCGAGAAACCAGACCGAGCCGTCGTCGGCCACTTTGACCCGGACGCCATTGACGTTGGCCGAGTCCTCAGTCGCATAGCGCACCCCCGCCGGCACGGTCGTCGGGACGCCGGGCGTCGGGGTGGGGGTCGGGGGCAGGGTCGGGGTGGGCGTCGCGGCCTGTCCGGCCATTCCTACCACGCCGCCGAGCCACACCGCCCAGGCGGCGAGGAGGACACGCTTCATGACGTCGGCGGATGATAACGCACGGCATCCGCGTTGCATTTCTGGAATCGCGACCCGTGTAACCTCGGGAGGTCACGCCCGATGCGCACTTCGTCCTCGCCTCCGTCGCCAGTCGCCGATGTCCTCGCGCGGCGCACCGCGCCGGCAGCGTCCGAGCTCGTCGAGACGCTCGCGGACGGGCGCCTGCGCTGCCTCGCCTGCGGCCACCGCTGTCCGATCCCCGAAGGACGCGAGGGTGTGTGCCGCGTGCGCTTCCGGAGAAACGGCGTGCTCGAGGTGCCCCGGGGCTACGTCGGCGCTCTCCAGTGCGATCCGATCGAGAAGAAACCGTTCTTCCACGCGCTCCCGGGCTCGGACGCGCTGTCCTTCGGAATGCTCGGCTGCGATCTCCACTGCGGCTACTGCCAGAATTGGTTCACGTCCCAGTCGATTCGCGACCCCGAGGCCGTGGGCGCGCCGCGCGACCTCGCGGCGGAGGAGCTCGTGGAGCTCGCGCTCGAGAACGGCGCGCCGACGATCGTCTCGACCTACAACGAGCCGCTCATCACCTCCGAGTGGGCGGTCGAGGTCTTCCGGGCCGCGAAGGCGAAGGGGCTGCGGACCGGCTACGTCTCCAACGGAAACGGCACGCCGCAGGTGCTCGACTACATCCGCCCCTGGGTCGACTTCTACAAGGTCGACCTGAAGTCGATGGACGACAAGCACTACCGGCGCTCGGCGGGGTTCTCCAGAACGTGCTCGACACGATCGCGGGGATCCACGAACGCGGGATCTGGCTCGAGGTCCTGACGCTCGTGATCCCGGAGTTCAACGACTCCGACGAGGAGCTGCGCAAGGCCGCGCGGTTCGTCGCCTCGGTTTCGCGCGACGTTCCCTGGCACGTGACGGCGTTCCATCCCGACTACAAGATGACCGACCGGGGCGCGACGCCCGCGGAGACCCTCCTGCGGGCCTGCGAGATCGGGACGGCCGAGGGCCTGCGGTACGTGTACGCGGGCAACATCCCGGGAAGGCTGGGGGAGTGGGAGAACACGCGCTGCCCGAGCTGCCGGGAGACCCTCATCGAGCGCCGCGGTTTCCGGGTGCTGCGCAATGTCCTTGTTGCCGGCCCGCTCGTCGCCGGCTCGTGCCCGAAGTGCGGCACCGCGATCCCGGGCCGGTGGGACCGGGCCGTCGAGGGGCACGACGCGCACGCGGGGAATCCCGCTGCCCGTGATTTGACGATCCGCCGCCGCCTGTAAACCCTCTTCGGGGAGCCTCGTCCAAGCCGCAGAGGGAGGTTCCCATGAGCGTGCTCTGGACGAGGGATGCCGCCGCGCACCTGATGCGCCGCGCGGCCTTCGGGGGAACGCCCGCCGAGATCGATGCCCTCGAGGCCCGCGGGCTGGACGGCGCGGTGGCGTACCTCGTGGACTACGAGTCGATCGACATTTCGGCCTACGAAGGGGCGCTCGCCGCGCGGAACTACAACCTCGGGCGTCTGACCGGGCTCCAGCAGTGGGTCATGGACCGGGCCGCATTCTCGCCGCGGTTTCTCGAAGAAAAGATGACCTACTTCTGGAATCTCCACTGGACCTCGGGCATCGCCAAGGTCCGCGGAGAGACCCTCCTCTACAACCAGAACCAGACCGAACGGCGCCTGGCCCTCGCGCGCTTCGACGAGCTCGTCGTGGCGATCTCCCAGGACCCGGCCATGCTCGTCTGGCTCGACAACGCCACCAACCGCGTGGGGCGTCCCAACGAGAACTACGCGCGCGAGCTCCTCGAGCTCTTCTGCCTCGGCATCGGCCACTACACCGAGGAGGACGTCCGCGAGGTCTCGCGGGCCCTGACGGGCTGGACGGTCGCCAACTACAACCGCGACACCGATTACAACGCCGCGACGTTCATCAACCGGCCGACGCTCCACGACAACGGCGCGAAGACGATCCTCGGCCACTCCGGCAACTTCGACGGCTACGACGCGATCGACATCATCCTGAATCACACCGATTCGCAGGGCTCGGTGTCCGGCCGCTTCATCGGCGGCAAGCTCTGGACCTACTTCGCGGGCACGTATCCGCCCGCGCACGTCGTCGACCGTCTGCAGGGCGTCTACGTATCGTCCGACCGCTCGATCCGCGAGGTCGTCCGTTCGATTTTCCTGGAGCCCGAGTTCTACGCGCCCCACACGCGCAAGGCCTGGGTGCGCAGCCCCGTCGAATACGCCGTCGCTGCGGTCCGGATGCTCGAGGGGCAGAGCGACTTCTCCGCGGCCTCCAACGCGCTGGCCGGAATGGGCCAGGTCCTCTTCAATCCCGCCGACGCCAAGGGCTGGGACTGGGGGCCCTCCTGGATGAACACGGGCTCCCTCTTCGCGCGATCCGCGTTCGCGAACACGCTCGCGACCAATCGCGGCGCGACCGGCACGCGCTTCGATCCCGAAGCGGTCCTCGCGGGGCACGACGTCTCGACCGCGGAGGGTGTCGTCGAGGCGCTCGCCGCGCGCCTCAACGTGGACGACGTGTCGTCGCAGATCCGCGAGGCCTGGGCCGATTACCTCCGCGCCAACGACGACGGCTCGCCGGGCACCTGGACGAGCACCCCGGAAACGGTGGACGAGAAGGTGCGCGGCCTCGCGCACGTCATGCTGACGAGCCCGGCCTTCCATCTCGCCTGACGGGCCGGCCGACACAAAACGGAGGATCCGATGCCTTTTTCCCGACGCGACTTCCTGGTCCGCTCCACCGGCTTCGTGACGGTCTCCGCGATGGTGCCGCGCTGGGCCGTTGCCGAAGCGGCGAAAGCCGGGCCGTTCGCGGAGTCGGTCGCCGCGGCCAACGCGAACCGCACGCTCGTCGTGCTCGAGCTCGCCGGGGGAAACGACGGCCTGAACACGGTCGTTCCGTACGCGGACGCGCTCTACCCGCAGCTGCGCTCCCGGATCGGCATTCCCGTCGGCACCGTCCTGCCGCTCGACGACGACCTGGGCCTGAATTCCGTGATGACGGGCATGAAGGCGCTCTGGGACGCCGGCCGCGTCGCGATCGTCACCAACGTCGGTTATCCCAACTCCAGCCTCTCGCACTTCGCCGCGCGCGACATCTGGCACACCGCGGACCCGCTGCTCGCGCAGCGCCGCGGCTGGCTCGGCCGCTGGGCCGACGGGGCGCTCGCGGGAAACGGCAACCCGCTCTCGTGCGCCGCGATCTCGCAATCGCTTCCGAGGACGCTTCTCTCCGACCACGTCGGCGTCCCCACGTTCCTGACGCTCGCGAGCTACCAGTACGCGACCGACGGCGCGCACCCGGGTGACGCCGGCAACCAGGTCGCGGCGTTTCTCGCGGGCAGCGGCGCCGAGTACGAGATCGAGACGACCGCCGCGGCCGTTTCGGGCACGGGCCAGGACGCCATCGCGTCCTCCGACATCCTGCAGACGGTCGGGAGCGGGTACGTCGCGATGGGCGCCTATCCCGACAACACCCTCGGCGCCGGGCTGCAGCTCATCGCCCAGATCATCAACGCGAACGTCGGCGCCCGGATCCTCTACGTCACCTACGGCGGCTTCGACAACCACTCGGGCGAGGACGTGGACCATGGCCCGCTCCTGACCGCCGTCTCGGACTCCATCAAGGCGTTCTTCGACGACCTCGACGGCCACGGCAAGGCGCACGACGTGCTGCTCATGACCTGGTCCGAGTTCGGCAGGCGCGCCGAGGACAACGGCTCCAACGGGACCGACCACGGCACCTCCGCGCCGCACTTCGTCGTCGGCGATGCGGTCGTCGCCGGCGTGCACGGCAACCCGCCGAACCTCGCGAGCCTCGACGACAACGGGAACCTCGCGATCGAGAGCGACTTCCGCTCTTACTACGGGACGATCCTCCAGGACTGGCTCGGCGCGGACTCCGCGGCGATCCTCGGTCCGGGCTGGCCGAACCTGGGGTTCGTCAATCGCGGGTACGTCTAGATTCCCGGTGATAGCCTCCCGCGCGTGCGCGGGAAAGTCATCGCCGGGAGGGCCACGCTCGACGGAACGCGGCGTTTCGCGGCGCGCGCGCAGGCCGCGCCGGGGCACTTCCGGGAGGCGGTCGGCCTGGGATTGAGCCTCTCGTCGATCGGGCTCGGGACCTACCTCGGCGAAGACGACGCGGCGCGCGACGCCGGCTACGAGGAGGCCGTCGCGGCGGCCCTGACGTCGGGCGTCAACGTCTTCGACACGGCGATCAACTATCGCGGCCAGCGCAGCGAGCGGGCGATCGGGCGGGCGATCGCGGCGGCCGTCGCCGCCGGGCGCGCCGCGCGCGACGAGGTCTTCGTCTCGACCAAGGGCGGCTACCTGCCGCACGATGCGGAGGATCCGCGCAAGCCGCAGCGCTACGTGTCCGAGACCTTTCTGGAACCGGGCATCGCGCCGCGCGACGAGATCGCCCAGGGCTGCCACTGCATGGCGCCCGCGTACCTCGAGGACCAGATCGATCGCAGCCTCGCCAACCTCGGGCTCGAGACGATCGATCTCTACTATCTCCACAACGTCGAGACGCAGCTCGAGGAGGTCGGCCGCGAGACGTTCCGTTCCCGACTGTCGCGCGCGATCGAAACGCTCGAGGCCGCCGCCGACTCGGGGAAGATCGCGGCCTGGGGGCTCGCCACCTGGAACGGCCTGCGCGTCCCTCCCGAGCACCCCGAGCACATCGCCCTGGACCTCGTGCGCGAGCTCGCCGAGAGTGTCGGCGGTCCGACGCATCGCTTCCGCGGCGTCCAGCTTCCGTTCAACCTCGCGATGGCCCATGCCGTCGGATACCGCTCGCAGGATTCCAACGGCGCCCGGGTCCCCGCGCTCGTGGCGGCGCCGAAGCTGGGGCTGTCCGCGTTCGGCTCGGCGTCGCTCCTCCAGGGCCGGCTCGCGGGAGACCTTCCGGAGGAGGTGGAGGCCGCCTTCCCCGGGGCGGACACGCCGGCCCGCCGGGCTCTGCAGTTCGCACGCTCCGCGCCCGGCATGACGACGGCGCTCGTGGGCACCTCGAGCCCCGGCCACGCCTCGGAGAACTTCGGGCTCGCGCGCGTCGCCCCGGCCGACCCGGACCGGGTGACGGGCCTGCTCTCCTAGGGGGTTAGGAGGCCGGGTTGACGGGTCGCTTTTGCGGCCCGATTCGTCGTAGAATGTGTCGTTCCCGCCCGGACCTCAGAGTCAGCGCGGCGGCGGTTTGGGAGCTCATGTCCGAAGATCCCTTGACTCCGGAAAGACTTGCATCCGTATCCGTTCAACCCGATGCCCCCTCGTCCGAGGGCGGCGTCGGCGACGGACAGCCTCGTCCGCATCGCCGGCGCCGGCGTCGCCGCAGGCGCGGCGGCCGGGGCGGAGCAAACGGAGCGCCCGGCAGCAACGGCGGCGGTTTCGAGCGCTCCGAAGACGTCGCGGCGGCCCCGGCCGGTCCCGAGCGCCCGGTCGAAGGCGTGCTCCACGTCCCGCCGAAGGAGAACGCACCCGGGGTGCTCGTCTCGGCCAAGGCCAACTACCTCCCGTCGCCCAAGGATCCGCTGGTCCCGCGCGACCTCATCCAGCGCGAGGGTCTCGAGGCCGGAGCGCTGATTGCCGGATTCGCGGTCGACGGGAATCGGCCCGTGCTGCGCCGCGTCGAAACGATCGAAGGCATGGAGCCCGGGGCGTTTCGCCAGCGTCCGGCCTTCACCGAGCTCGTGTCGATCGATCCGAACTTGATCATGACCCTCGAAACCGAACCCGACGAGATGTGCGGCCGCGTCACGGATCTCCTGACGCCCATCGGCCGCGGACAGCGGTGCCTCATCGTCGCTCCGCCCAAGGCCGGCAAGACGACGCTCCTGAAGCGCATGGCGCATGCCGTCGAGGTCAACGATCCCGACGTCCACGTCATCGTTCTGCTGATCGACGAGCGGCCCGAAGAGATCACGGACTTTCGCCGCAGCGTGACGCGCGGGGAAGTCATCGCGTCCTCCGCGGACCTCTCCGCCGAAAATCACATCGCGGTGGCCGAGATCGTCGCCGAGCGGGCGCGTCGCCTGATCGAGTGCGGAAAGCACGTCATCATCTTCCTCGACTCGATCACGCGCATGGCGCGCGCCTACAACCAGATGCAGAAGGGCGGCGGCAAGATCCTGTCGGGCGGCATCGACGCCCGGACGATGGAGAAGCCGCGCCGTTTCTTCGGCGCGGCGCGCAACGCCGAGGGCGGCGGGTCGCTCACGATCGTCGCGACGGCCCTCATCGACACGGGGTCGCGGATGGACGAGATCATCTTCCAGGAGTTCAAGGGCACGGGAAACACGGAGATCGTGCTCGACCGCGACCTCTTCAACCGGCGCATCTTCCCGTGCATCAACATCCCGCAGTCGGGCACGCGCAAGGAAGAGAAGCTCTACGATCCGGACGATCTCCCGAAGATCGTCAAGCTCCGCAGGGCGCTCGCCGCCGTGGACAAGATCCAGGCGATGGAGCTGGTGCTGGGACGGCTGGCGAAGTTCCGGACGAACCGCGAGTTTCTGAAGTCGTTTTGAGCGGCCCGCTTCGCGGGCCGACCGACGAGGGAGGGAACGTCGCTCGGGTTCCGTCCTCCGGTTCGAGCGACTACCGCCGCCGGCTCTTTCTCTTCGTCCTTCCGTAGCTGTCGTCCGTCGGCTCGGCCTTCGGGGGAGTCGGCCGCCGGGGCTCGGGGCGGGACCGGAAGCCCGCGTTCACGCGGGGGGCCTGGGCGACGCGGCCGCTCTTGTAGAGCTCTTCCGTCGGCCACTCGACGGGGATCTTGCGGCCGACCCTCTGCTCGATGGCGTCGAGGGAGAAGACGTAGTCGTCGCAGGCGAAGGAGACGGCCGTGCCCTCCGCCCCGGCGCGGCCCGTGCGGCCGATCCGGTGCACGTAGTCCTCCGAGTCCTGGGGCAGGTCGTAGTTGATGACGTGGGAAACGCCTTCGATGTGGAGCCCGCGCGAGGCCACGTCCGTCGCGACGAGCACCGCGAGCTTGGCGTCCTTGAAGTCCTGCAGCATCTTGAGCCGCCGGTCCTGCGGGACGTTGCCCGCGAGCGCGCGCGTCGGGTAGCCGTTGGCCGACAGGCCGCGCACGAGGTCCGCCGCCGTGGTCCGGCGATTCACGAAGATGAGGACGCGGCTGCCGCCCTCCCGCTCGAGGAGGCCGAGGAGCAGGCGGAACTTCTCCTTCGCCGCGACGTGGTAGAGGACCTCGGTGATGCCGTGGGCTCCCACGCGCTCGGGCTCGATGTCGACCTTTTCGGCATTGTTGGTGTGCTCGTAGGCGAGCTCCATGACGCGGACGGACAACGTCGCCGAGAAGAGGAGCGTCTGGCGGCGGTTGTACGGGGGACAGCGGCGGAGAATCCGGCGCAGGTCGCGGATGAAGCCCATGTCGAACATCCGGTCGGCTTCGTCGATCACGAGGATCTCGACGTCGCGAAACGTCACGACGCCCTGCTGCTCATAGTCGAGCAGACGTCCGGGAGTTCCGACGAGCAGGTCCGGCACCGTCTTGACCTGGTCGCGCTGGAGCCGGTAGTCCATGCCGCCGAAGACCGCGAGCGTCGCGAGGCCCGTGTGGCGGCCGAGGGTTTCCGCGTCGGCGCGGATCTGCGCGACGAGCTCCCGGGTCGGAGCGACGACGAGCGCCCGCGGGCCGCGGGGCGGCCGGGCGGGCTTTTTCCCGAGGAGCCGCGTGAAGATCGTGATCAGGAACGCGGCCGTCTTGCCCGTGCCCGTCTGGGCCTGGCCGGCGACGTCCTTGCCGGCGAGGGTGATCGGAAGGGTCTTCGCCTGGATCGGGGTCGCGAACACGAACCCGGCGTCGGCGACCCCCCACCGGACCTCGTCCGGAAGGGGGAAGCTCGCGAGGAGCGTCTCGGTCAGGTGATGTTCGGTGGTGCCCGCGGTCATGAAGGGCAGGGATATTAGCCCAAGCGCCGTCCGAAGTCGCCGAGGAGGGGCAATCCGGTCGCCCGGGCGAGGGCTTCCCCGATGCGGCGCTTCTCCCCGGGACCCGCGGCCGCGGCAAGGGGATGGAAGCGTCCGGCCGAGCGGGCGGCGAGCCGGCGCACGGCCCAGGTCCACCACGGAGGGAGGGGCCAATAGGTCTCCCGCCAGCACTCCAGCTCCGAGCGGGCGATCCGCGCCACGCGCGTCCGCTCGAACGCGGTTCGGCGGATCGTGACGCTCTCCGCGTCCACCTCGATCGCCTCCTCCGCGAAGGCGAGCGCCGCAAGGCCGAGAAGCGACAGGGGCGCGGCCAGGAGCAGGATCGCCGAGAGTCCGATCAGGATCGGAAGCGGCAGGTCCCCGAAATCCATGCGGCGCAGCCCCGCCTCCCACGCCTCGCCCAGCCGGAAGCAGGCGAAGAGGGCGGCGGCTCCCACGGCCAGCCCGATGGCGAGCATGCGAATCCTCCAGGCGCGGCCCCGCGCAAGCGGCTGAATCAAAACCACGAGGCCGCCCGGCCGCGCGGTGATCGAGATCCGCGGCTCCGGCGCGGCGCGTTGCGGTCTTTCCCCGTCTCGCCTGGACAACTTTCGGATTGTATGATCCCGCTTCCGGCGGAGCCGGCACAGGAGGAAGGCGTGGCGAAGAAGGCGAAGAAGGTCAAGAAGGCGGGGAAAGCCCGGAAGGGGACGACTGGAAAGAAGGCGAAAAAGGCGGCGAAATCCGGTCCGAAGCGCGTGAAGAAAGCCGTGAAGAAGGCGGTCCGCAAGGTCGCCCGGAAGGCGAAGCCGGCCTCGCGCAAGTCCGCTCCCCGCAAGACTGCCAGGAAGGCGGCTCCCCCGAAGGCCGCCGCCAAGCCGGTGGCCCGGAAGCCGGCTCCGACAAAGGCCGACGCGAAGACGGCTGCCCCGAAGACGGCTGCCCCGAAGAAGGCCGCCCCGAAGGCCCCGCGGCCGCTGGCGCCCGTCGCCGCGTTGCCCCTCGCGGCGGCCGCCTCGTCGGTCTCGTCCGCGGGCGAGAGCTACGGCGAGGAAGGCTGGCGGGAGGAGGAGCTGTCCGCGGGCGAGCTCGAGACCGACAGTCCGGAGCTCGAGGAGCTCGAGGAAGAGGCGGGCGGGCCGGAGGTCGGGGGCGAAACGGACGAAGACGCGCAGTGGTGATCGGGTGTAGTATCGATTGCAGATAGCTTCCATTGCCGGGCTTTTGCTCGGCTTGCACCGAAGAAGGCCCCGAAGATTTCGGGGCCTTCGTATTTTCGGGAAGTCAGCGGACGATCGGGACCGGCCGGCGGTTCTTGTCGAGGTTGACGTACGTCACTTCGGCCTCGGTGACCTTGACGCGGTTGCCGAGGCCCTCGCCCGGCTGCGAGAAGACCTCGACCGAGATCGTGATCGACGTGCTCCCGACCTTCACGAGGCGCGTGTAGAAGGACACGAGATCGCCGACATAGACGGGCTCGTGGAAGACGACTTCGCGCATGGCGACCGTGACGAGAAAGTCGGCGCCGTGCCGCTTGGCCTCCACCGCTCCCGCCTGGTCGATGTAGGACAGGATGACGCCGCCGAAGATGGTGCCGTGCGCGTTGGTGTCCTTCGGCATCATGATCACGCGGATCGACGGTTCCCGGTTCTCGGGAGCGGCGGCGGGCGGAGAGGTCGGCGTCATTCGGGCCGGGCGGAGGTCGGGATCCGCGGAGCTCCGAAGCTCGCGGACACCCGCTGCACGACGCCGTCGGTCACGTTGACGAGCATCGTGCCGTCGGCGTAGTAGTAGGTCCAGATCTCGCGGCGGGACTCCTTGCCTTCCGTGCCCACGGACATCGACGGCTTCCCGAGGCGCTCGAGCATGGTCTCGGTCGTCGTGCCCGGGTCGATCTTCCCGCGGGCCTCGCCGAGGTTGCCGGGCCGGACCGGTGCGTCGACCCCGGCGATCTGCTCGACCTCGCGGTAAGTCCGCCTCTCCAGCCAGCGGGGCAGCCACAGCGCGGCGCCGACGAGGACGAGGATGGCGACTCCCGCGACGAGGAGACCCGTTCGCGGGCGCGCGTCGCTCACGCGAGGATGATAAGGCAACCGATCGCGACGTTCTATAGAATCCCGACCCGCATGAAACACAAAGTCACCGTCGTCGGAGCCGGCAACGTCGGAGCAACGGCCGCTCAGCGGATCGTCGAGAAGGAGCTCGCGGACGTCGCGCTCATCGACATCGTTCCGGGCGTTCCGCAGGGCAAGGCGCTCGACATGATGGAGTCGGCGCCCGTCGAGAAGTTCGACGCGAAGATGACGGGCTCCAATGACTACGACGTCTCGGCCGGGTCCGACGTCGTCGTCATCACGGCGGGCGTGCCGCGCAAGCCCGGGATGAGCCGCGACGATCTCGTCGCGACCAACGAAGGGATCGTCGCCGACGTCGTGAAGAAGGTGCTTCCGCAGTCCCCGGACGCGATCCTGATCGTCGTCTCCAATCCCCTCGACGCGATGTGCGAGGTGGCGCGGCGCGTCTCGAAGCTGCCGCGCGAGCGCGTGTTCGGCATGGCCGGCGTGCTCGACTCGGCGCGGATGCGCTGGTTCATCGCGGACGCGCTTCAGGTCTCGGTCGAGAACACCCACGCGTTCGTGCTCGGCGGCCACGGCGACACGATGGTGCCTCTCCCGCGGTTCTCGACCGTCGCCGGGATTCCGCTGCCGCAGCTGCTGTCCAGGGAGAAGATCGACGCCATCGTCCAGCGCACGCGCGACGGCGGTGCGGAAATCGTGAACCTGCTGAAGACCTCGGCCTGGTACGCGCCGGCCTCGGCGGTGGTCGAGATGGTCGACGCGGTGCTTCGGGACAAGAAGAAGATCCTGCCGTGCGCGGCCTATCTCCAGGGCGAATACGGCATGCAGGACGTTTACCTCGGCGTGCCGGTCAAGCTGGGCGCGAAGGGTGTCGAGCAGATCGTCGAGATCGCCCTGACCGCCGAAGAAACCGTCGCCCTCGAGAAGTCCGCCGAGGCCGTCCGCGAGCTCTTCCGCATCTTGAAGGTCTGAGGGCCGACGCGCGCGTGGCGGAGGCGCCCCGGACGCTCGCGCGCCGCCTCCACTCGATCTCGGGCATCGTGCCCGTCGGTGTCTTCCTTGTCCTTCACCTCGCCACCAACTCCGCGGCGCGAGACGGCGCCGACGCGTACAACGCGATGGCGCGCCGGATGCAGGGTCTGCCCGGGCTCGCGGCGATCGAGATCCTCCTCGTCGCCGTCCCGCTCTTCTTTCACGCGATCTACGGCCTCTTCCTCATCGCCGAGGAGCCGCCGCCCGCGCGTCTTCCCGCGCTCTCGCTTTCGCTCAGGTTTGCCCAGCGCGTCACGGGGACGGTTCTCTTCGCTTTCGTACTGTTCCACCTCTGGACGGCCCGGCTCGTGCAGATCCGCGACCACGAGAGCCTGGACCTCTTTCGGCTCATGCAGTCCGCCCTCGCGAATCCGTGGATCCGGGCGGCCTACGCCGCCGGCATCCTCGCGGCGGCCTTCCACCTCTCCGCCGGAGTCTGGACGTTCTCGGAGGGGTGGGGCCTCGCGACAGCGACGAGGCCGCGCACCCGCCGGGCCGTCGCCGCGGCCAGCGTCGTGCTGTTCCTGGCGCTCGCGGCGACCGGCCTCGTGTCCCTCGCGGCCTTTCGCCTCTGACTTATAATCCGCGGCTCCTTACGGTCATGCGCTCATGAAAGTCCACGAATACCAGGCCAAGGCGATCCTCGCGCGCTACGGCGTCGCCGTGCCGCGCGGAGAAGTCACGAGCAGCCCGTCCGAGGCCCGCGAAATCGCGCGCCGCCTCGGAGGCCGCGCCGTCATCAAGGCCCAGATCCACGCGGGCGGGCGCGGGAAGGGCGGCGGCGTCAAGGTCGCGAGCAACCCGGACGAAGCGCACGACCTCGCCAAGAGGATCCTCGGCATGACGCTCGTGACGCCGCAGACCGGCCCGGCCGGCCGGGTGGTGCAGAAGGTGCTCGTCGAGGAGGCCCTCGACATCGACCGCGAGCTGTATGTGAGCGTGACGCTCGACCGCTCGCGCGGAGTGCCCGTCGTGATGGCCTCGAAGGCCGGCGGCATGGACATCGAAGAGGTTGCCGCGAAGGATCCCCACGCCATCCTCCGCGAGGCCGTGGACCCGGTCGGCCTCTTCCCGTTCCAGGCCCGCAAGGTCGCTTTCGCGCTCGGCCTCTCCGGGGAGAGCTTCAAGAAGGGCGTGGCCCTGCTCCAGTCCCTCGTGCGGGCGTACATCGAGACCGACGCGAGCCTCGCGGAGGTCAACCCGCTCCTCGTCACGAAGCAGGGCGACGTGCTCGCGCTCGATGCCAAGATGACCTTCGACGACAACGCGCTCTTCCGCCATGCGGACATCAAGGAGATGCGGGATCTCCACGAGGAGGACCCGCTCGAGGTCGAGGCCTCGCGCTACGGACTCAACTACATCAAGCTCGACGGCAACGTCGGATGCATGGTCAACGGAGCGGGCCTCGCGATGGGGACGATGGACCTCGTCCAGCTCGCCGGCGGCCAGCCCGCGAACTTCCTCGACGTCGGCGGCGGCGCCAACGAGGAGCAGGTCAAGAACGCGTTCCGGATCATCCTCTCGGACAAGAACGTGCACGCCATTCTCATCAACATCTTCGGCGGCATCATGCGGTGCGACATCATCGCCAAGGGCGTCGTGGCCGCGGTGCGGGAGATGGGGCTGGCGATTCCCGTCGTCGTGCGCCTCGAAGGCACCAACGTCGACGAGGGCAAGGCGATTCTCCGCGACTCCGGGCTGAAGATCACGCCGGCCGACGGCCTCGCCGATGCCGCCCGCAAGGTGGTGGAGGCGGCGCGATGAGCATCTGGGTCGGCAAGGCGACGCGGCTGCTGGTCCAGGGGCTGACTGGCCGGGAGGGATCGTTCCATGCCCTCGCCTGCCGCGACTACGGCACGCAGGTCGTCGCGGGCGTGACGCCCGGAAAGGGCGGCACGACCCACGAGGGAATCCCGGTCTTCGATACGGTCGCCGACGCGGTGCGCGAGACCGGGGCCGACTCTTCCATGATCTTCGTTCCGCCGCCGTTCGCGGCCGATGCGATCGTCGAGGCCGCGGATGCGGGCGTCGCGGTGATCGCGTGCATCACCGAGGGGATCCCGGTCAACGACATGCTCCGGGCCAAGGCGTTCCTCAACCGGCGCGCGTCCTCCGGCAAGGCAGTGCGTCTCATCGGCCCCAACTGCCCCGGCATCATCACGCCGGGGGAGTGCAAGATCGGGATCATGCCCGGCCGCATCCACCGGCCCGGCCCGGTCGGGGTCATCTCGCGCTCCGGAACGCTGACCTACGAGGCCGTCGACCAGCTGACGCGCCTGGGCCTCGGGCAGTCGACGGTGATCGGCATCGGCGGCGACCCGATCAACGGGACGAACTTCATCGATTGCCTGGCGGCCTTCAAGGACGACGGCGCGACCGAGGCCGTCGTGCTGATCGGCGAGATCGGCGGCATGGCCGAGGAAGAAGCCGCCTGCTGGGTCGCGGGCAATTTCAGGAAGCCCGTCGTCTCGTTCATCGCGGGCCAGACGGCGCCCCCGGGCCGCCGCATGGGCCACGCCGGCGCGATCATCGCCGGAGGCCAGGGCACCGCGGCGGAGAAGATGAAGGCCCTGACGGCCGCGGGGATCTTCGTCGTGCGTTCTCCCGCCGACATCGGCGCGCGCGTGAAGGAAGCGCTCGGGCGGTGAACGGGGCGGCCACCTTGACCGGTCCCGCATTCTTCGAGGAGTCCCAGAGCTTCTCGCCCTGGGTGTACGTCCTGATCGCGGCCGTGGTGGCGATTCTTGCCGCGGTCGTCACGATGCGACAGTCGACGATCGTCTCACCGGAGGCCGTGGCCGTGCGGTTCGGATTCGTCTACCGCACGCGGATCCCGATCGCGGACATCCGCGAGGCCGAGGCCGTCGTCTACCGGCCCATCGCCGAGTACGGGGGCTGGGGCATCCGCGGTTTTGGAAAGCGGCGGGCCCTGAACACCCGGGGCAACCGCGGAGTGCTGCTGACGAAGACCGACGGGTCCACGATCCTCATCGGTTCGCAGAAGCCGCGGGAGCTCCTGGCCGCCCTCGGGCAGGCCGGTGTGGCGACCCAGGACCGGCTTCCGGCCGAGACCCGCGAATTCTAGGAATCACGACGCTCCCGCAAGAAGACCAACGAGCAAGGAGAGACCCACTTTGGAACGCACCCTCACCATCCTCAAGCCCGACTCGGTCGCCGCCGGCAAGACCGGCGCGATCCTCGCCCATCTCGAAAAGGAAGGATTCCGGTTCGTCGCCCTGCGGCGCATCCGCCTGACGCCGGAGCAGGCCCGCGCCTTCTACGGCGTGCATCGCGAACGGCCGTTCTACGACGCCCTCGTCCGGTTCATGACCGAAGGGCCGGTCGTCGTTGCGGCGCTCGAGCGCGCCGACGCCGTTCCGCACCTCCGGCGGACGATGGGCGCCACCGATTCGCGCAAGGCCGACCCCGGAACCGTCCGCCAGCTCCACGGCACCGACATCGAGCGCAATGCCATCCATGGAAGCGACTCGGCCGAGAACGCGGAAAAAGAGATCGCGTTTTTCTTCGGCGCGGCTGAATTGATCTGAGGGCGGGGGCAGGCCCGCCCCTACGAACCCCGGACGTCTTCGAGCGCCGACAACGCCGCGGCGGCGTCGGTCTCGTCGTTGTAGAAATGGAAGCCGAGGCGCAGCGATCCGCCGCGCACGGCGGCGATGACGCCGCGCTCCGCGAGCCGCGCGCGGAGCGCCTCCGGATCGGCGACGGAGACTGCGAGCGTCTGCGAGGGGATCTCGGCGGGCGCGAGCGAGAAGCCGCGCTCCGCCGCGGCGCGCCGGAAATCCGCGGCGAGCCCGAGGCAGTGCGCCTCCGCGGCGGCGGCGTCGAGCGATGCGATCAGCTCGAGGGCCGCCCGGGCGCCGACCCACGAGAACCAGGCCAGCGACGCGTCCAGCCGTCGGGCTGCGGGCGCCGGCGCGAGCGGCCCGCCGTAGTACTCGGCGAACGGAGCGGCGACGCTCTTCCAGCTCGGTGAGTGCGGAGCCAGGCCCTCGAGGCGGTCCGGACGCGTCCAGAGCCAGCTCGCGCCGCGCGGCGCGAGGAGCCACTTGTAGCCGTGTGCCGCGACGTAGTCGGCGCCGGCGGAGGTCACGTCGAAGCGCAGCGCGCCGAGCGATTGCGTCAGGTTGACGAAGAGGCGCGCCCCGACCTCGCGGCACCGGGCGCCGATCTCGCCGATCCGGACCCGATAACCGTTCGAGGACTGGACCTCCGTCACCGCGGCGAGCGTGGTGCCCGGCCGGATCGCGGCGCAGTAGTCGCCCGTCGAGGCGGCCCCGCCCTCGGCGGAGCGGACCTCGACGACCTCGAAGCCCAGCCGGGCGAGATCGAGCCAGGGAAAGAGGTTGCTCCGGAACTCCCGCGCCCCGACGACGATGCGGCCGCGCGGAAGGCTGGCGGCGACCGTGGCCGCGGCGTCGGCGAGCGACGCGACGAGCGCGACCTCTTCGGGCCTCCCGGCGACGAGACCTGCGAAAATCGCGCGCGTCGCCTCGGCGTCGTTCTCCCATCCGATCCAGTCGAAGCGACCCGACGCCCAGGCGTCCTCGGCACGACGCAACGACTCGAGAACCGGAATCGCGCCGGGGGCGCACGTCGGGGTGTTGAGGTACGTGACCCGCGCGAAGGCGGGGAAGAGGGCGCGGTGAATCGCGTGCGCCGTCATCCGCCCTGCCGGCCGAGGGTGACGAGGACGCGATTGGCGACACCCCGCAGGATGGCGACTTCGCGTCCCGTCATCGGGCGCGCGGCGACCAGTCGTCTCCAGTCGCGCAGCGACCGGTCGCGATGCCCGGTGTCGTAGAAGTCGATCGCCTCGAGCGCGCGATCCCAGTGCGCGATCGCCGCCTCGATCTCCGCGGCGGGGGCGAGCTCCTCGCCGGCCTCCCGCGGCTCCGGCACAGCCTCCAAGGACGCCCCGAAGGACGTCGCGACGGCGAGCACCACGGCGACGGCGTGCGACAGATTCATCGTCGGGAAGGCGGGATCCGTGGGAAGCCGGAGGCACGCGGAGGCGCGCGCGAGCTCGTCCTCGGTCAGTCCGCTGCGCTCCGGGCCGAAGACGAACGCCGCAGGCCCCCCGCCGGCCGCCGCGAGAAACGCGGGAAGCTCCGCGAGCTCGAGGTTGCGCGTCTTCCCGCGGCCCCGCAGCGACGAGGTCGTGACCACGACGGGCGACCCGGCAACGGCCGCCGCAAGCGAGTCGAAACGCTCGATCGCGGCGAGCACGCCGTCGGCTCCCGCCGCCAGGCGGCTCGAATCCTCGTTTGGGGCGACCGCGGGCTCGACGACCGAGAGCCGTGCCAGGCCGAAGTTCTTCGCGGCACGGGCCACGGAACCGAGGTTCGAGGCATTCTCGGGCCTCACCAGAACGATCGTCGGCACGAGCGTCGCCAAGGGGGGACAGTCTATACAGGGCTCTCCGGGAAGGACCGTCGCGGGTCCGGCCTTATAATTGTTCGGTGAAACGCTTCTTTCCGGCCGCTTCCCTTCTGCTCCTCGGCGCCGCCTTTTCGGCGCGGGCCCAGCAGCCGCAGCCCGAACCCCAGACCGAAACTCCGGAGGTCCCGTCCTACTCCGAGAGCGCGGGCGCGGAGTACGTGATGCTCCCGGTCCTCGTCACCGACAAGAAGGGCAACTTCATCGAGGGTCTGACCAAGGACGACTTCGTCGTCCGCGTCGGCGAATCCCGCGTCGAATTCGACACGTTCGAGCGGGACCAGAGCGCTCCGGTGTCCTTCGCTTTCCTCCTGGACACGTCCGGCAGCATGGGGATGGGGAGCAAGCTCGAGAACGCGAAGAACGCGATCCGCAGCATCCTGCGTAACCGCGTGCCGGGCGACGACTTCGCGCTATTCGCCTTCTCCGACAAGGAAGTCCAGCTCGTCAAGGATTCCTCCTCCGATCCGGCGCCCCTCCTGAAGGCGCTCTGGGACCTCGAGGCCTCCGGCCAGACCGCGCTCTTCGACGCCGTGGCGGCCACTCCCGAGTTGATGAAAGGCCGCAACAACAAACGGGCAATCCTGCTCTTCACCGACGGCGTCGACAACGCCAGCGAGCTGTCGCCGGCCCAGATGGCCGAAATTCTCCAAAGAGTTTCGGTCCCGGTCTACCCGATCGGCATGAAGAATGCACAGCTTCACGCCATGCGCGAAGAGGATCGCCGCGAGCTGTCGATCGAGAACCTGGAGCTGCTCGCCGGCTCGAGCGGGGGAAAAATGCACCTGGTCGGCGGTGACGACGATCTGCGCCCCCTGGCCGGGAAGATCTCGAGTGAAGTCCGGCAGCAGTATTTGCTGGGGTTTGCGCCCTCCGGCAAAGGGGATGTAAAATATCGAATTGTCTTCGTGTCCGTGGCCAAACCCGGTTCCTGGGTCGTCCGGACGCGGCGGGGCTACCGGGGAACCGCCCCCGGGGGTTCATAACCTTTTTCAGGAGGTGCAAATGCACAAGGGACGGTGGGGTTCAGTTCTGGCGGGGGGAGCGCTTCTTTTGGGGATTTCGGGACTCACGGGGTGCGCCACCAAGACGTACGTCGGAGAGGAAGTCGCCAAAAGCAGCGCGTCGAACGAGAAGCGGATCAACGAGGTGGAGACGCAGGTCGAAGCGACCCAGACCCGGGTCAAGGCGCACGACAGCAAGCTCGCCGAGCTCGACAATGCCACGCGGCAGGCTCTCGAGCGGGCGCAGCAGGCCGGGAAGCTCGCGGAAGGCAAGTTCGTCTACGCGCTCGTTCTCTCGGATGACGCAGCCAAGTTCCCGGTCAACAAGCACGAGCTCTCCAAGGAAGCCGAAGAGCAGCTCGCCGCATTCGCCGAGAGGCTGAAGGCGGAGAACAAGAACGTCTATCTCGAGATCCAGGGGCACACGGATGCGACGGGTCCGGACGACGTGAACATCCGGCTGGGAGAGGCGCGGGCCGAGGCGGTCCGCCGTTACCTCAACAAGCAGGGTGTGGCGCTCAACCGGATGTCGACGATCTCCTACGGCGCGAGCGAGCCGGTCGAGTCGAACAAGACCAAGGACGGACGCTCCAAGAACCGCCGCGTGGTCGTCATCGTTCTCGCCTAGCGTTTCTTCTTCACCGAATCGCGATTCTTCGGCGGCCCGGCGCTCTTCGCGCCGGGCCGTTCGTTTTTGCGGGACCGCAGCTTCTGGAGCCGCTCGGCAAAATCCGCCGGAAGCGGGGATTCGACCGACAGCGGGGCGCCGGTTTCCGGGTGCGCGAATCCGAGCGTCCGCGCGTGCAGCATCTGCCGGGGCGCCTCGTCCGTGTCCGTGCGGGCCCCCGCGACTTCCGCTCCGCCCGGCGACCCGTAGACCCGGTCTCCCAGAACCGGGTGTCCCGCCGCCGAGAAGTGGATGCGGATCTGGTGGGTCCGGCCGGTCTCGAGCCGCGCGGCGACGAGGCTGACCCCGGAGAAGTGTTCGAGCGTCTTGAAGCGCGTCACGGCGCGCCTTCCGCGCTCCCCCGGGCGCGCGATGCTGCGCCGCAGGCCGTCGGTTCGGACGAGCTCGGCCTCGAACGACCCGGTATCGGGCGTCCGGCCGGCGACGAGCGCGAGGTACTCCCGCTCGACCGCATGCTCCTTGAACCGGGCCTGCAGGAAGTGGAGCGCGGGTCGGGAACGCGCGAACACCACCGCTCCCGAGGTGTCCTTGTCGAGCCGGTGCACGATGCCGGCGTAGGGCCGGCCTCCGTAGCGGTGCTGGAGGTAGAGAAGCGCCCGGCTCCAGAGCGTGTCCTTTTCGCGCGCCTCGGTCGGCACCGTCAGAAGGCCGGCGGGTTTGTCGACGATGAGAACGGCCTCGTCGTCGTGGAGCACGGCGAGGCGCGTGCGCACACGGCGTCGCGCGGGCCGGCTGGCGTGGAGCTCGAGGCGGACGTCCTCGGCGACGTCGAGGCCCGGCTCGTCGAGCGTTTCGCCCCCGGAATCGACGCGGCCGGCGCGCACGGCGTCGCGCGCGGCGCGGCGCGACAGGCCGAAGGCGCGAGAAACCGCGAGATCGAGCCTCACTCGTCTGCCACGCGAATCTCGACGAAAAAATCCGGGTCGCCGATCCGCGCCCCCGCCCGGGCGCCCGGACCGTAGATCGCCGCGGTCCGTGTGCGCGCCTGCAGCGCGGCGTGGAGCTCGCGCAGGTAGTCCTCGCCGAAAACGCGCGCGCCCTCGCCGACGGCCAGCACGTTGGCGAGGAGCACGACGTCCGGGGGCCGGACTTCGAGCTCTGCGACGAACGCCTTCTCGGCCGTTTGGTCGAGACGTCCGGGAAAAAACTGCTCGTGCGCGAAGGCGCTGCGGCCTCCGAGCACGTAGGTGAAGAATCCGGCCTCGGGAAAGCCCACGAACGTCGCGCCGCCCGCCAGGCGCCGCGAGAGGTCGGCGAGCGCGAGGCCGGTCGTTCCGGCAACCGGCTCGGGCATCACGACGGGGCCCTCGGGCGTCGCGACGCGCGTCCAGCCCGGCCCTCGAAAGTTTCTCGCGCTCGCCGCGACGCGGCCGGCCAGAAAGACCGCGAGCGCCAGCGCGGTGAGCCGGGGCAGGGGCGCGCCGAGCGCGGCGGAGCCGCGGTCGGCGACCCGGAAGAGCCCCGCCACGGCCAGGACGATCGGGAGCGGCAGGAAGAAGGCGGCGTACGGGCCGACGTAGCCGGCCGCCAGCAGAAGGCGCGCGGCGAAGAGCGCGCCGACCCATGCCATGCCGTCCGGAACGACGGCGAGCGGCGCTTGCGCCGTCCGTCGCATCAGGCGCCGCCCGAGGCTCCAAAGGACGGCGCCGATGACCGCCGGCGGAACGATGCGCACGAGGGGCGGGAGGAGGGAAGCCGCGGGCTCCAGGCTCGCGGATGGAAACAGGATCGCGGCGGCCGCCGCTGCGAGGACGAGGACGGCCGCGGCCTCGACCGCGCCGCGTGCGCCCCGCGACGGCAGCTTCGACGCGACGAGCGAGCCCGCCGCGAGAACCGCCGCGGCGACGACCAGGATCGTTGCGCACAGGAGAAGCTCGGTCAGGCGAAGGCCCGGGCGATCGAGACCCGCGTAGACGCGGTAGACGTGGCGGGTCGATTCGGGCGGATCGAGGACGCACAGCCAGCCATCGGTTCGCAGCGTCGAGAGCGGGATGCCGAGCGACACCGCGCCGTAGCCCGCGGCCGCGGCGCCGAGAGGCCAGAGTCCGAGGCGGACGAGCCGCCGCCGCGGTGTTGCGGCCGGCCTCAGGGTCGTCAGGACGATGACGGCGACGCCGGCAATGCCGAGCTCGACGCGGGCGAGCAGGGCGGCCGCGAGGGCCACTCCGGCGAACGCGTCCGACCGGCGTGTGTCGCGTGCCGCGAGCTCGAGGGCCCACGTCAGCGCCGCGACGGCGATCGCCGCGTCGAAGCTGAAGGGGAACATCCAGCCTCCGGGGCGCAGGAACACGGCGCATGCCACGGCCGCCGAGGCGGCGAGCGCCGCGCGGCCGGCGGGCATGAGGCGGCGCGCGAGTCGAACGAGCGCGGCCAGATGGAGCAGCGCGATCGCCGCGGCGAGGCCGATCCGCACGGGAAGGGATCGGCCGAAGATCCCTTCGGCGGCCGCGCCGAGGTAGGGCCCCAGGGGACCGTGCTGGAACACGACGTCCCGGTAGAGGCGTTCTCCCGCGGCGACGCGCGCGGGCACCATGAGCTCGCGGCCCGAATCCACGTAGGGCTCGAGCCAGCGATTCCAGGAGATTGCCGCGAGCAGGGCGAAGGTCGCCCAGGGCAGCGCGGCCGCGAAACGCGCGGCCCGGCCGTCGGACTTCGCCGTTGCGTCGATTCTCTTAGGATACCCCCCGTGCAGGAAAAAATGGCGAGCCGCAACCCGGTCCTCCGGGCGCTCGGCTCGGCCGCCTCGCGACTCTGGTTTCCGGCGACTCTGGCGACGGCGCGCAACCTGCCGCGCGCGCTCGTGCACCGCGGCGGCCGGCTGGTCGCGGCGGCCTACTACCGCGCGCGGCCCAAGTACCTCGACGCCGCGCGCGCGAACCTCGCGATCATCCTGGAGCGTCCGGCGGATGCGCCGGACGTCCGGACGCTGGCATGGGCGATGGTCTCTTCGCACTTCGCCGCGTGGGTCGACTTCCTGCGATTCGCCACGCGGCCGCCGTCCGACGCCGCGCGGCTGGTCGAAGGCGTGATCGGCTACTCGCGGATCGTCGAGGGACGGTTGCGCGGCAAAGGGCGTCGTGCTCCTCGACGGCGCACCTCGGCAACTGGGAGATCGGCGGCCTGATGCTGGCGCAGGTGAAGCAGCCCATCCACGTCGTCCTCGTGCCGGACATCTTTCCGGGCGTCGAGCGGCAGCGCCGCCGCCTCCACGAGGCCTCGGGCGTGACGGAGATCCGCATCGACCGCACCATCGTGCCGACGCTGTCGGTCCTGCGCGTGCTTTCGCGCAACGGGATCGTCGCGATGCAGGGGGACCGCGACTTCGACAACACGGGAGTCGCCCTTCCGTTCTTCGGGCACGAGGCGTATTTCCCGCGCGGTCCCCTGCGCGTGGCCATGGCTTCGGGCGCGACGGTCCTCCCGGCGTTCATCGTGCGGATGCCCGACGGCCGGTACCGCGCGATCGTCGAGGAGCCGCTCGAGATCGAAACCGCCGGTGATCGCGATGCCGCGCTCCGCCGCAACCTCGCGCAGTACGTGGCGATCCTCGAGCGCTACGTCCGCGCGTACCCCGACCAGTGGTACTGCTTCTTTCCGTTCTGGGACGACCCGTCGCGCACCAGGCCGCCGGCGGCAACGTAAGTCGCAGGGGCGGCCCCGGAGGCCGCCCGGGTCCTACGCCGGGCGGCGGGCCGAGACGGCGGCGACGAAGAACGCCTCGTAGTGCTTCGCGAGCTCCTCGACGTCCGGGAGGATCTCCGGTCGCTCGAAGCCGGCCGCGGCGAAGGCGCGCCGCCAGTTCTCGGGAGTCAGGAACCCGTGGTTGGGGCGGGTCCGCGCATCCGTCGCGACACCGGTGAAGTTCTCGAGGAAATTGAACACGAACTCCACGTAGATTGGCTGGCCGGGAAACGGACGCACGCACTCCGAGAAGACGGCCACGCCGCCGGGCTTGAGCGTTTCGCGGATGCGCGCCAGCGTGGCCCCGAGGTCCCGCGCGATGTGAACCGTGTTGACGGCGTAAACGAGGTCGGCGGACGACGGAGCGATGCCCTGCTCGCCGAAGTCGCGGTCCATGTCCAGGCGCGCAAACTCGATCGGGAGGTCCGGAAAGCGCGCGCGGATGGAGCGCTCGGCCCGCCGCAGGAACGTCGGAACGATCTCGGTGAAGACGTAGCGGCCGATGCGCGACAGGCGCGCCTCGCGGGCGAGTCGTTCTCCGAGAGCCAGGGCCGCGGAGCCCGAGCCGCCGCCGATCTCGAGGATCGTCGCGGGATGCGCGGCGGGGAGCAGGCGGGCCACGGCCTCGGCTCCGAGGCGGTTGTTGATCGCGTAGAGGAGGTTGTCGTTGGAAAAGTAGTCGAACCAGAGGGGCAGGCGGGCGGGCGAGAACAGGACCTCCTCGCCGGTCTTCTCGCCCCGCAGGAAGGCGGGGACGTGCTCGACCATGGCCCTCACGACGGCGAAGGCCGGAAGCGATCCGGGATCGAGGGCCCGCGCGGCCGCCTCCGCGCGGTCGGGGTCGCCGGGCGGAAGCGGCCCGCGCGCGCGATAACGGATCTCGCCTTGCGGCGTCCCGGACTCCGCTTCGAGATACCCGCCGGAAGCGAGCTTCGCGAGGAACCAGCGGATCGGGACCTCGGCCCGGTCGGCCCAGCCGCGCTCCGCGACGAGCGCGCGCGCCGAGGTCCCGCGCGCCAGGTCGGCGTCGAGCGCGAGGTCCCGCGTCAGGCGCAGCACCCAGTCGGTCGTGAATCGGTCGAAGTGCTCGGCGCAGAGGATGAACTCGCGGCTGAACAAAGTGCGAATGGCTGGATCCTCGATCCGCGCGAGAAGCGTTTCGAGATCTTCCGTTCGCTCGACCACGGCGGGATTCTAGCTTTGCGGGGCCTGCGGGATTCCGTACACTGTCTCGACATCATGACGCGCATCCTCGCTTCTCTTGCGGCGCTCCTTCTTGCCAGCGGCCTCGGCGCGGCCGAGGCGCCGGGGCGCATCGTGATCCTCGGCTTCGACGGCGTGGACGCGGGGGTCGTCGAGCAGATGCTGGCGAAAGGGGAGCTCCCCAATCTCGCGGCGTTGAAGACGCGAGGCGGTTACTCGCCCCTGACGCCCACGGTTCCCGCGCAGACCCCGGTTTCGTGGGCGACGTTCTCGACGGGCCTCGATCCGGGGGGGCACGAGATCTTCGACTTCCTGAAGCGCGACCCCGCCAATCGGATCCCGACCTTCGCGGTCGCCGAAGAGAAGTCCGTGCCGCTCTTTTTCGGGAAGAAGAACCCGGCGGTCTTCGCCGCGGCGGGGCTCGCGCTGTTCCTGCTGCCGGCGCTCTTCCTCTTCGCCCGCCGGCGCCGCGTCGCGGCCGTGATCCTCGCGGTTCTCGGCGCCGCGGCCTCCGCCGGCGCGTTTCTGGCCGTTCGCGCCTGGCTGCCCGCCGCGCGGCCCTGGGTGCAGAACAACCGCCGCGGGCCCGTCTTCTGGGCCGCGCCCGGCGCGAAGCCGGCGACCGTGATCCGCATGCCCGTGACGTTTCCGCCGGAGGCCTTCGACGGCGGCCGGATGCTTTCGGGCCTCGGCGTGCCCGACATTTCGGGCCGCATCGGCCGGCCTTTCTACTTCACCTCCGACCCCTTCTTTGCGCCGCGCGAGGGCAACGAGTTCTCCGTCGAGATCGTGCGCCTCGAGACCAACACCGGCCGCCAGGAGGTGCGCGTGGCGGGCCCGCCGGGCAAACCCTTCGGACGCGAGGGCACGATCGACGCGTCGCTCACGTTTTCGGTGCCGGACGCGCGCGATCGGATCGTCGTCGAGGCGGAGGGAGGACGCACGGAGCTGACGCCCGGCGCATGGAGCGACTGGGTGCCCCTGGTCTTCCGCGTCAATCCGCTCGTCGCGATCCACGGCTACGCGCGGATGCGCCTCGTGAGCGTGCAGCCGGAGATCGGCCTGTACCTCTCGCCCATCCAGTTCGACCCGGAGCACCTGCCGCCGGGCTTCACGCTCTCGGCGCCGCGGGGCTTCGCGAAGGAGCTCGTCGCCGAGTACGGCCGGTACAAGACGATGGGCTGGGCGATCGACACCTGGTCGATCCAGTCGGGCACGCTGCCCGAAGACGCGTTCCTCGAAGACGTCCAGATGACGGCCGATCAGGAGCGCAAGATGCTGAAGGGCCTTCTTGCCGGCAAGCAGCGGCTCCTCTTCCACTACTTCGAGTTCCCCGACCGCGTCGGCCACGTCTTCTGGAGATTCCGCGACCCCGAGCATCCGGCCTACGACGCCAGGCTCGCGGCGAAATACGGCGACACCGTCGAACAGTCGTACCGGACGATGGACGCGATCGTCGGCGAGACGGCGAAAGCCCTCGCTGCCGAGGACGTCCTGCTCGTGCTCTCGGACCACGGATTCGCGACGTGGCGCCGCTCCGTCAACTACAACTCCTGGCTCGTCGAGAACGGCTATCTCGTCCTCAAGGGCAGCGCGAAACGACAGAACCTCGAGGCTCTCTTCTCGCGCGGCCAGTTCTGGGAAGCCATCGACTGGACGAAGTCGAAGGCCTACGCGATGGGCCTCGGCGACATCTACGTCAACCTCGCGGGCCGCGAGGCCGGCGGCATCGTCGCGGCGGGCGCCGAGTACGAAGCTTTGCGCGACGAGCTCGTGCAGCGGCTGACGGCGCTCGCCGACCCCAAGAACGGAGCCCGCGCGGTCTCCCGCGTCTTCAAGCGCGAGGAGGTCTATCGGCGTTTCGACCCCCGGCTGATTCCGGACCTGATCGTCGCGAACCTGCCGGGTTACCGGGTGTCCTGGCAGTCCTCGCTCGGCGTCCCGACGGAGTCGGTCTTCGAGGACAACCGCGACGTCTGGAGCGGCGACCATTGCTCGCTCGACCCGGATCTCGTGCGCGGCGTCTTCTTCTCGTCGAAACCCTTCCGGGCCGAGAGCGCGGGAAAGGTTCCCGGCATCGCGGACGTGACGGCCTCGGTCCGCGCCCTCGTCGGCGAGGCGCCGGGGCAGGACGCGGCGGGCCAGGCGCTCTGGTGAGGCGGTGAGGCGCCTCTTTCTCTTCCTTTTCGTTTTCGTCGTCCCGCTCCTGGCCTCGCCCGTCCTCGCGCAGGAGGCCGTCACGCCCGCGGACTCGGAGCGCCGCGCCGACCTCGACAAGCTCCAGGGGCGGATCGGGACGCTCAAGGCGCGCCTGGCCGAGAGCGAAAGGAAGGAAGCGACGCTCGCCGAGGAAACGAAGCGCCTGGAGCTCAAGCTCGAGATCGCGACGCGCGAAGGGGAGCTGCTCGCCGCCACGCGCGAAGAGTTCGCCGGGCGGCTGATCGCCGTGTCCCGCGAGCGCGAGGCCGCCAGTGTCGCCGCCGCGCGCTCGCGCGGGGCCCTCGTCGCGCGGGCCCGCCTTCTCCAGCGTTTCGGGCGCTACGGATACTTCCGCGTCCTGCTCGCGGCGGGCGACGTGCCGGCGCTGCTCGACTCGATCGAGCGGCTCGACAGCCTCGCGCGGCGCGACGGACGGCTCCTCAGGACCTACCGGGACGCGGAGGCGCGTCTCCAGCAGGATCTCGTGCACGAGGAGGCGCTCAAGGCCGAGATCGACCGCCTCTACGCGAGGAGCCGCCAGGAGGAAGGCCGCGTGGCGTCGCTGAAGACCGAGCGCGAACGGCTTCTCGTTCGCGAGCGCAGCCAGTCCGCGCGACAGCGGCAGGAAGTTTCGGCGCTGACGGACAAGGCTTCTCGCCTCGAGAGGCTGCTCGAGACGCTCGCACGCCAGAGCGGGGGCGAGGAGCCGGTCGGCCCGTCGGGCGGCATCCGTCCGTGGAAGGGCGTGCTCGATTGGCCGGCGCGCGGCACGATCGTCGAGACGTTCGGCCGCCACCGCCACCCCAAGTTCGATACCTGGACGGTTTCCAACGGCGTGGCCGTCTCACTGCCGCTCGGGTCTCCGGTCCGCGCGGTCTACGCCGGCAAGACGATCTATGCCCAGTGGCTGGCGGAGTACGGCAACCTCGTCATCCTGGACCACGGCGACGGCATGCTGACCCTGTACGCGTGGCTCCAGGCGGTCTCCGTCCGGCCCGGCAACGCGGTGGCGGTGGGCGCCGAAGTGGGCCTTGCCGGTTACGGCCCCGGCCGCGACGAGCCCGGCCTGTATTTCGAGGTGCGCGACCGGCAGAAGGCGTCGGATCCGGTGGCGTGGCTGAGGTAGAGCAGCCCTCGGGACTGGCTGCGGTAAGGAAAACCCAAGACGGAAACCGGGAACGCGACGTGCGCCTCCACTGTTACCCGCTCTGTTAGCATGAAGCCGATGAAATCCAACCGTACCCGCCTGGCCTTCATCGTCCTTTCCGTATGCGCCCTCCTGTCGTTGAGGGCGGTCGCCGGACCCGAGGGGGTCGGCAAGGATCCCGCGACCCGGGCCCTGTCGATCTTCTCCGAGGTGTTCGCGCTGACCCGTTCCAACTACGTCGAGCCGACCGACTCCCGGGCGCTCCTCGAGGGCGCCTACGACGGCATGTCCGACGCCCTCGACCCCTTCTCTTATTACGTGCCGGCCTCGGCGATGGCGGCCTACAAGGCCCAGGAGGCCTCGGGCGCCGCCAACCCCGGCATCGTCTTCGCCCGCCGCGGCGGATACCCGTACGTGGTCGGACCCCTGCCGGGATCTCCCGCGGAGAAAGCGGGCGTCAAGCCGGGGGATCTCATCGACACCATTGACGGAAAGACCCTGCGCAACGCACCGTACTGGAAGATCCGCGCCGCTCTCGACGGTCCGGAGGGCTCGACCTGCGAGCTGGGTCTCTTCCGGGGCGGCGACGAAAAGAAGCTGACCATCTCCGTGCCGCGGGGCCGCTTCGACACGCCGTCGCCGTCGGTCAACTGGGAGCGCGACGTCGCGGTCGTCAAGATTCCCGCGTTCACGCCCGCGACGGCAGCCGCGGTGAAGAAGGAGCTCGACGAGGCCGCGCGCCGCGGGATTTCGACCGTGGTTCTCGACCTGCGCGGATCCCTCGGCGGCGCCGTTCCGGACGCCGCCCCCGTCGCCTCGCTCTTCCTCGGAAAAGGCCCGGTCGCGACCGTCGCCACCCGCAAGGTCGCCGCCAAGGCGCTCGAAGGCGAGGGCGAGCCGGTGTGGAAGGGCAGCGTCGTCGTGCTCATCGACGATTCCACCGCCGGCCCGGCCGAAGTCCTCGCCGCGGCCCTGCGGGATCGCGCGAAGGCGAAGACCGTGGGCGAGACGACCGTCGGCATGGCGATCATCCAGCGCGGCATTCCGACGGAAGAGGGCGGCACCCTCTACATGACGGTCGGGCGGTACGTGTCGCCGTCCGGTCAGGTCCTCGGCGGCAAGGGGATGGCGCCCGACGAGCGGGTCATCGTCTTCCCGGGCGAAACCGGGGAGCGCGACCTGATCCTCGAGCGCGGACTCGAAGTGGCCCGTGCGGGCGCCGCCCGCAAGGCCGCCTAATCGGTAGCCGGCGGCGCGGGAGAACGAAGCCCCGGTGAAGCGTCGCGGGCGGGGTCCCTCCCCGGCGACGATCTTCTTCGCTCTCCTCTCGATCGCGCTCGGCCTCGCGCTCTACCTCAAGTCGCGGCCGGAGCCGCCCGCGCCGAAGCCTCCCGGTCCCGTACCGGCGCGGACGCGGACCCAGAAGCCCTCTCCGCCTCGCTCACGGACCGCGCCGCCCCGCACGGCGAAATCGACGCCATCCGAAGGCGCCCCGCCGGGCCCCGCCCGGGCGGCCATCGTCATCGACGACCTCGGCAACGAGATCGCGTCCTCGAGGCGGATCGCCGCCTGGAAGGAGCCGGTTGCCGGCGCGGTCCTACCCGGCGTGGCGTTCAGCGCGGCGTGTGCCCGAGCCCTCACGGAAGGCGGCAAGGAAGTCCTCCTGCACCTTCCGATGGAGCCCGACGGGTACCCGAAGGTCCGGCCGGGCCCGGGCGTGATCCTGCGGTCGCAGACCGACGCCGAGATCGTGAGCACCCTCGAAAATGACCTCGCGACGGTGCCGGGCGCCGTCGGCGTGAACAACCACATGGGCTCGGCGGCGACGGCCGACGCCCGCGTGATGCGGGTCGTCGCGGGCGTGCTCTCGCAGCGCGGCCTCTTCTTTCTCGACAGCCGCACGACGGACCACACGGTGGCGCAGCGGTCGGCCGAGGAATTTTCCGTGCCGGTCGTGTCGCGGCGCGTGTTTCTCGACGACGTCGACACGGAGGCGGCCGTCGCGGCGCAGCTGGCGGAGCTCGTGCGGCGGGCGAGGAACGAAGGAAGCGCCGTGGCGATCGGCCATCCCTATCCCGCAACGCTCGCGGTGCTCGAGCGCGAGATGCCGCGCCTGGAGTCGCAGGGAGTCCGGCTGGTCCGGGTCCGCGATCTGGTCAACTAGAACCGTCCGCGGGGTCCGCCGCCGGACTCAGAACCTCGCCTTGGCGTCCTCCCAGTACCGGTCGAGCTCCGCCATCGGCGTTTCCGAAACGTCCCTGCCGGAGGCGCGCGCGAGGCGCGCCACCTCCGCGAACCGCGCGCGGAAGCGCCCGTTGGCGAGGCGCAGGGCGCTCTCCGGATCGATCCGGCGGCGGCGCGCGAGGTTGACGACCGAGAGAAGCAGGTCGCCGATCTCGTGGAGCTCCCCCGGGCCGTCGGCGCGCGCCTGCGCCTCGCGCCACTCGTCGAGCTCTTCTTCGATCTTGGCGACGACGTCGGCGTCCCGCTCCCAGTCGAAGCCGAGGTCGGCCGCGCGGAGCGTCTGCCGGTACGCGGCCGCGAGGGCGGGCAGCGCGGCCGGGAGCGTGTCGAGGGGGTCGGGCGAGGCGTCCGGGTCGCGCCGCTTGCGCTTCTCCCACGCGATCTTCACCTCGGCTGCGCTGGCGGCCGGGGGGCCGCCGAAGACGTGCGGATGGCGCTCGATCATCTTTGCCGTGATCCGCTCGGCGACGGTCGCGATGTCGAACCACCCGCGCTCCTGCGCCAGCCGCGCGAGCAGGAAGACCTGGAAAAGGAGGTCGCCGAGCTCGGCTTCGAGCGCGTCGGGACGTCCCTCGTCGAGCGCCGCGAGTGTTTCGTAGGTTTCCTCGAGGATGTAGGTCTTGAGGGTCTCGAACGACTGCTCGCGGTCCCACGGGCACTCCCGCCGGAGGCGGTCCACGAGATCGGCGAGCCGGGCGAGGGCGGCGAGTCCTTCGGGGCTCTGGGACACGCGCGGATCATACCCGCCGAAGATTGCCTCCGCCCTTCCGGGGTAAAATCGTGCATTCCCGAACGCCGAGCCGCGAGAGAACTGTCGTGACCGAAGAAGAGAAACCGATTCGCGTCGTCGACCGGCGGATGTTCACCGCCGACGGAGAGCTGCGCCCGGGCTTCGAGCCCGAGGAAAGGCCCGAGCCGGCCCGTCCCGCCCCGGAACCGTCGGCCCCTTCGGTCTCGCCTCCTCCTCCTCCTTCGTCGACGGAACGCGGTCCCGCGGGATCTCCGCCGCCGCCTCCGCCTGCGGACGCCCCGGGGGAAACGGCGACGTCGCAGGCGTTCATCGGGCTCGTCAGTTTTCTGGCGTCCAACGTCTACGCGGCGCTCGGCATCGACCCCATGACGGGGGAGCGCCTGCCGCGCCGGGAGCCGGCGGCCGCCCGCCAGATGATCGACTGGCTCGGCGCGCTGGAGGCGAAGACGCGCACGCGGCTGTCGTTCGAAGAGTCGGATCTGCTGACCCGAGTCCTCTACGAGCTGAGGATGGCCTACGTCGAGGCCACGCGCCCACCCGGCCGGGAGCCGCCGCGATAGCCGGCGCGCGCTTCGAGCTCGCCGGCGCGCTCCGATGCGCGGGCTCTCGACTTCGCCGGCCGCGGGCCGCGGCGGTTCTGCTCGCCCTCGCTCTCGCGGGCGGGGCCGGGCTTGCCCAGGAGGCGCTCTCGCCCCTGCCGCCGCCGGTGACGCGGAGCCAGTATCGCGGCCAGTGGTTCGAGTTCCTCTCGGCCTTCTCCGAGAACGACACTGCCGAGGCGGACAAGGCGCTCGACGCGATGCTGCGCGCCGGGCGCAAGGTCGGGGTGTGGCGACTCTCCGACTTTTCGCGCACGGCGGTCTATCTCGGGCATCGCGCCGAAGCTCTCGGCGCGCCCGACCGGGCGGCGCGCGCGTACGACGCGGCGATCAAGCTCGACGTGTCCAATCCCGACGCGATCTACGCGCGCCTGTCCTTTCTCGCGCGCCACGGCCGCGTCGGCGAGGCGCTCAAGGAGCTGCCCGGCGCCGCGGTCGCGTTCGTTTCGACCCGCGAGGCGCGTGTTGCGATCCTCTCCTCGGCGGCGTTCTGGGTCGCCGCGGGGATCGCGGGAATGCTCCTCGGCACGATCATCGGACTCGCCGTGGGCCACTTCCCGCGCGCCTGGCACGATGTCACCGAGCGCGCCGGCCGTTCCTTCGGACGGGCGGGCGTGCTTCCGGTCGCCCTGATCGTTCTGGGTCTGCCGCTCTGGGTCGGCCTGGGCCCCGTGTGGCTCGTCCTGTACTGGGGCGCTCTTCTGTACCCCTACACGGAGGGTCGCGAGCGCCGGGTGCTCGCCGGAGCGTTCGTGGCGCTCGCCCTCGTGCCGTCGCTCATCGCGTGGGTGACGGCGTCCAACGTCGAGCAGCGCTCCCCGCTCTTCGTGGCAGCCCTCGATCTCGACGAGCGGCGCGAGGACGCGAGCGCCGAGGACGGGCTGCGCCAGGCCTCCGCCGTCTTCCCGGAGGATTCCGACGTCTGGTACCTGCTCGGGATCTATGCCGAGCGCTCCGGCGATCTCGATCGGGCGCAGGCGGACTACGGAAAGGCGATGCAGGCCGACCCGACGGACTATCGCCCGCTTCTGAACCGCGGCAACGTCCGGTTCACCGACGGGGACTACGGCGAGGCGATTCGGGACTACATCGAGGCGGGGAAGCGCTCGCCGGGGGTCGCCGCCATCTTCTACAACCTGGCGCTCGCGAAGGCGGAGGCCTACGATTTCGACGGGCAGGCCGAGGCGATCCGCCAGGCCCGCGCGATCTCGAACTCCCAGGTCAATTCCTGGACCGACAATCCGACGCTCTCCCGGGTCGTGCCGGCCGGCTTTTCCCTCGCGCGCGCGCGCGCGCGCATGGCCGAATGGGACGCGCAGCCCAAGAGCCGCCGCCTGCCCGGCCACGGAAGCGCCCGGGGATGGCGCCAGTACTTTTCTCTCTGGTCGCTGCCGGCCCTGGCCGCTCTGGGGCTCGGCATGTTCCTCGACCGCCGGTCGGGCCGCGGCGGCCTCGCCACCGAATGCGCCCGCTGCGGCAGGGCCATGTGCGCCCGGTGCCGCCGCTGGGGCGACGTCTCGCTCTACTGCTCGGCGTGCTCGCGGCTGATCTCCAAGAAGGAAGACGTCGACATCGGCGTCCAGGTCGCCGAGACGAAAGCGATGCGGCGCCGCGCCGACTGGAAGCAGCGCGCGCGCCGGATCGCGTCGCTCGTCATGCCGGGCTCGCATGCCTTCGCCTCGGGGCGGCCCGTCCGGGCGGCGCTGGCGCTCTTCCTCTTTTTCTTCGCGCTCGGGGCGGCGCTGCTCGACGGGAAGCTCTTCGATCCGCTGACGCTGCCGCCGGAGGGCCGGTTCCGCCTGACGGTGGCCGTCGGGGCGGCGCTCGCCGCCCTGATCTGGCTGCGCACCCAGTGGTCCGCACGGAGGGTCTCCGGTGGGTCTTGAAGGGACGCTCAAGGTCTTCTCGCTGACGGACATCTTCCAGATGCTCGGTCTGCAGCGAAAGACCGGCGTTCTGCGGGTCGAGGGCGTGGACGACACGGTCACGATCTCGTTTCTCGGCGGAGCGGTCGTGGCCGCGGAGTCGACGGTGCACCGTCTCGACAACCGCCTCGGCAACCTGCTCATCCGGGCGGGATACGTCACGCAGGAACAGCTCGACAAGGTTCTCGCCGTGCAGCGCGAAACCCAGCAGCGGATGGGATTCCTGCTCATCCGCGAGGGCCTGATCGAGCCCCAGGAGCTGCGCGAGGCCCTTCGGCTCCAGATCGCACGCATCGTCTACACGGCGTTTCGGTGGGCGGACGGAAACTTCCGCTTCAGCCAGGAGGGCATGGTCGACTACGACGCCGATCACATGTCGCCCGTCTCGATCGACACGATCCTGATGGAAGCGGCCCAGATGGTGGACGAGTGGCCGATGCTGGAGAAGCGGGTCGGGGAGCTCACGTCGATTTATCGGCGCGCCCCGGGAGTGGAGAGCGTCAAGCTCGCGCACGGCATCAAGAACCCGCCGGAAGGCACCCTCGCCGTCTCGAGGCCCGAGGCCGAGACCTGGCGGTGGATCGACGGCCGCCGCAACGTCGGCGACATCATGGAGCGGGCGTTCCTCTCGGACTTCGAAGTCTTCAAGGGAACTGCGGATCTGATCGGCCGGCACCTGATCGAGCTCGGACGCGCGCCCGAAGAAGAGCCCGAGATCGCGCACGCGACGCAGGTGGCCGCCGCGCCTCCCCGGCCGTGGGGCCGCGCACTCGCGCTCTGGGCCGCTCTGCTCGCGCTCGGCGCCTTTGCGGTCTACCTCCTCCCGCGCAATCCCGTCAATGCTCTGATGCGCCCGCCGGGAGAAGTTGCCGAAGAGGCGGACCTCGCCAAGGCGATGTCGCTCAATCGCGTCGTCGCCGTGGAGCGCGCCGTGCGGATCTACTACGACTCGACCGGGCGCTATCCCCGCAGCCTCGAGGATCTCGTCGTCGCCGGGATCCTCCCCGAGGACGCGCTGCGCGACACGTACGGGCGGTTCTATCGATACATCCTGCGCGCCGAAGACGGCAAGTTCGGCCTGTACGGGCACAACGCCCGCGGCCAGATCGATCTCGATCTCTCGCTCGAGCGCAGTCTCGCCCCCGTTTCGGAGCTCCGGCCCGCGGCGTCCCGGCCGCCGGTGCAGGTCGAACGGCCGAGCGTTCTCGTCGTCGAATAGGGTCGCGGAAACCCCTAATCCTTTAGTCTCATAGGCTTAGGGTGTACCCATGAAAGCTTGACAACGCATGACTCATATCCTATAGTTCGCCCTTCCCGGAGAAGGAAATAGGAGACAAGTCAGAATGAGCAAGATCATCGGAATCGACCTCGGCACCACGAACTCGTGCGTGGCCGTCATGGAAGGCGGAGACCCCGTCGTCATCCCCAATGCCGAAGGCAACCGCACGACCCCGTCGGTCGTTGCGTTCTCGAAGACCGGCGAGCGTCTCGTCGGCCAGGTGGCCAAGCGCCAGTCCGTCACGAACCCGGCCAACACGGTCTACTCGATCAAGCGGTTCATGGGCCGCAAGTATTCGGAAGTCAGCGACGAGATGCGCATGGTGCCGTTTGCCGTCGTCGAGGCCTCCAACGGCGACTGTCGCGTGAAGGCGGGCGGCAAGGACTGGTCGCCGCCCGAAATCTCCGCGATGATCCTCAACAAGCTGAAGGAGGCCGCCGAGGCCTACCTCGGCGAGAAGGTGACGCGCGCGGTCATCACGGTCCCCGCGTACTTCAACGATTCGCAGCGCCAGGCGACCAAGGATGCCGGGCAGATCGCCGGCCTGACGGTCGAGCGGCTCGTCAACGAGCCCACGGCCGCGGCGCTCGCCTACGGCCTCGACAAGAAGAAGGACGAGACGATCGCGGTCTACGACTTCGGCGGCGGAACCTTCGACATCTCGATCCTCGAGGTCGGCGAAGGCGTCGTGGAGGTCAAGTCGACCAACGGCGACACGCACCTCGGCGGCGACAACATCGACCAGCGCATCATCGAGTGGATCCTGGCCGAGTTCAAGAAGGACCAGGGGGTCGACCTCTCGAAGGACCCCATGGCCATGCAGCGCCTCAAGGAGGCCTCGGAGAAGGCCAAGATCGAGCTCTCCAACGTCGTCGAGACGGAGGTCAACCTGCCGTTCATCACGGCCGACGCCTCCGGTCCCAAGCACCTGCAGCTGAAGCTCTCGCGCTCGAAGCTCGAGCAGCTCGTCGAGGACATCATCGAGAAGTCGATGGGGCCCTGCAAGCAGGCGCTCAAGGACGCGGGTCTCGAGCCCAAGGACATCGACGAAGTCGTCCTCGTGGGCGGCCAGACGCGCATGCCCCGCATCCAGAAGCTCGTCAAGGATTTCTTCGGCAAGGATCCCCACCAGGGCGTCAACCCGGACGAAGTCGTCGCGATCGGAGCCGCGATCCAGGGCGGCGTGCTCGCCGGCGACGTCAAGGACCTGTTGCTGCTCGACGTGACGCCGCTGTCGCTCGGCATCGAGACGCTGGGCGGTGTGACCACCAAGCTCATCGAGCGCAACACGACGATCCCGACCAAGAAGAGCGAGACCTTCTCGACCGCGGGGGACAACCAGACCTCCGTCGAGATCAAGGTGCTCCAGGGCGAGCGCGAGATGGCGCGGGACAACAAGACGATCGGCGTGTTCCACCTCGTGGGCATCCCGCCGGCGCCGCGGGGCATGCCGCAGATCGAGGTCGCCTTCGACATCGACGCCAACGGCATCATGAACGTCTCGGCCAAGGACCTCGGAACGGGCAAAGAGCAGAAGATCACGATCACGGCTTCGTCCGGCCTCGGAAAGGACGAGATCGACCGCATGGTCACGGACGCCCAGTCCCACTCGGAGGAGGACCGCAAGCGCCGCGAGGAGATCGAGTCGAAGAACCGGCTCGACTCGCTCGTGTACGCCTCCGAGAAGACCTACAACGAGAACAAGGCGAAGGTCTCCGGAGCCGATGCGTCGGCGTTCGAAGCGGCCCTCGGGGACGCGAAGAAGGCCCTCGAAGCCGGCGGCGCACAGGCCATGAACGACGCGGCCGAACGGCTGCAGCAGGCGGCGCACAAGGTGGCCGAGGCCATGTACCAGTCCGCGTCGGCGTCCTCGTCGGCCCCGCCGGAGGCGGCCCCGGGCGCGTCCGCGGGCCCCTCGGGGTCCGGCAAGGAGGACGAGGTGATCGACACGGAGTACGTGGACAGCGAAAAGAAGTGAATGGCGCCGTGACGCGCTAGACTATCGGGCAGGATTCCATGACCGTTTTTCGCTGGAACTCCCTCCAGGACCTTTTCGCCATCCAGGAGAAGGTCAACCGTCTCTTCGAAGAGACGATCCACCGCACCGAGTTTCCCGACGACGGGCTCGACGCGGCGCTCTGGTCCCCGGCGGCGGACGTCTACGAAACGCCCGAAGAGATCATTCTGAACATCGAGCTCCCCGGGGTCCGGCTCGAGGACGTGCGGCTCGAGGCCCTCGACGGCAAGCTCCGGGTGACCGGCCATCGCAAGTCCAACGGGGCCGAGCCGCGGCACTTCGTCCGGATGGAGCGCATCTACGGGAGCTTTTCGCGTGACTTTCCCGTGCCCTCGACCCTCGACGCCGGGGCGATCAAGGCCACCCTGCGCGCGGGCATCCTGAGGGTCGTGGCCCCCAAGGCGGAGCGGGGCCAGCCCATCCCGGTCGAGCCCCGGAGGGGCCGGTGAAATCCGGGGGCCGGACCGGGGTCTTCCGGATCGGCGTGATCGCCGAGAAGTACGGAATCCACCCCCAGACTCTCCGGATGTACGAGCGGGAGGGGCTGCTGCGGCCCGCGCGCACCGAGGGCAATACCCGCCTCTACGACACCGACACGATCGAAAGGCTCGAGATCATCCTGACCCTGACCCGCCACCTGGGCGTCAATCTGGCCGGGGTGGAGGTCATCCTCCACATGAAACAGCGCATGGAGCGCATGCACGGGGACGTCCAGAAGATGCTCGAGGTCATGCAGTCCGAGCTGGAGGGCCGCCCGCGGCGGTCCGCCGAGGACACCGTGGCGCTCGCCAAGATCCCCGGCCGGCGTTACGCGACCGGCCGGCACGACCGCTGATTCCGGCGGTTTCCCCTCCCTCCGGTCTCGGGTAGAATTCCCGGTCCTTATGAGCATGTTTGGAGGTTCCGTGAAAAAAGCTTTGATCGCGCTTGCCGGCCTGGCGTTTGCGGCGTCCGCCCTGGCCGAGCTGTCCAAGTACAAGGATTGGGACCGGTCGCCGGAGGCCTACTTCCTGACTCCCGCCGAGCGGGACGAATGGAAGAAGCTGTCGAGCGACGCGGATGCCGAGAAGTTCGTGGTCATCTACTTCGCCAAGCGCGGGGGAGATCCATTCCGCGAAGGCCTTCGCCGGCGGATTGCGGCCGCCGACGAACAGTTCAAGATGCGGCGGCAGAAGGGCTCCGAGTCCTCCCGCGGCCGGGTCTTCATCGTTCTCGGGAACCCGAGCAAGGTCCAGCAGGCGCCTCCGACCGGCGCCACCGACGTCAGCGCGACGGCGGACGACGGTCTTGTGGTCCCGGATCTGGGAGCCCAGCGCCCGAAGCCGCAGATCTGGATCTATGAGGCATCCAAGTTCGACGCGTCCTGGGGTCTCGGCGAGCTGACGATCCGCTTCAACGTCGACGAGGCGCGCGGGTCTGATGAGATCGTCGGGTCCCGGGAGCAGGCCGCGGCCGACAAGGCGCTCGCGACCGTCGCGTCCAAGAGCATCGTCGCCCCCAATGCGACGGCCGAAACGGCAGCGGCGGCAGCGACGGGTTCGACGGCTGCGACGGCGCCCGCGAAGCCCGCGGCGCCCCCTGCGGGTGCTCCGCCTGCCGCAGCGGTGCCCGCTCCGGCTGCCGCGGCGGCGATCGTTCCGTTGCCGGCGGCCGTGAAGACCGCGCTCGAGTCGGCGGGCGCGGCCGGTGAGGCCGACTTCTGGTCCGGCACGTTCCGGTCGCCGACCGGTGAGGACTTCCTCGCATTCCAGTTCTACCTCCCGGCGAACAAGCCCTCTTTCTCCACGGCAAGCCCCTTGAAGCTCGCCGGCGTGGTCACCGACGGCAGCGGCGCGGAGGTGCAGTCGTTCTGGGAAGACGCTTCGTTCTCGGAGGTCGCCGAGGGAACCCGCAAGGATCGCGTCGTCGACAGGTCCGTGGCGCTTCCGGCAGGCACGTACAAGGCGACCTTCGGGCTCTTTCCGGCCGAGGGCCAGCCGCCCGTGGCCGCGTCGAAGGTCGACTTCACCCTGAAGCCGCCGTCGACCGAGTTCGAGGTTTCGCCGCTCATCCTCTCGGCCGGCCTCGTGCCTCTGACCAAGCGCCCCGGTCCCACGGATCCCTTCGTCTTCGGCACGGACAAGCCGATCAAGGTCGAGCCCAAGGGCGACCACGCGTTCTCCAAGCAGGACAGCCTCTGGTACTTCTACACGGTGACCAACCCGGCTCTTCCCGCAGCGCCGGCGGCGCCCGCAACGACGGCCCCGGCCGACGGGACCGCCCCGGCTCCGGCCGCGGATCCGGCTGCGCCGGCCGCTGCGAAACCGCGGATCATGACGAGGATCAGCGTCCAGCGCGATGGCCAGGACGCCTTCGCGCCGTTCACGGGGCCGGCGGACATGATGCCGGTCTCATCCGGCCGCTACGGCACGGGCAGCGAGATCCCGCTCGCCTCCTTCGAGCCGGGTTACTACACCTTCTCGATCAAGGTGTGGGACCTGAACGCACCGAAGGGGTCGGTGGCCAACAAGGGCTACGACCGCAAGGAAGATTTCGTTGTTCTGATGGCCGACGGCTCGATGCCTCCCAAGAAGGCCGCCGCTCCGGCGCCCACGCCCAAGAAGAAATCCTAGGGCGCTTTCCGGCAGCGAAAGAAAAGGGGCGGGGGTAAAACCCCGCCCCTCGTGTTTCCGGCCGAATGGAGGTTATTCGATGCGCACGTTCGCCCGTGCGGTGCCCATCTTTCCGGTCGCGACGTCGCGCACGTTGACGACGATGCGGTAGTTGCCCTTCTTCGTCTGGAGCTGCGCGGAGTAGGAGAGCTCTTCGTTCGATCCCGCCTTGTCGGCGGGCACCTCGAAGGTCGTCTCCTGCATGCCGATGTCGCTCGTCCGGCCCTTGTCGTCGATCGATCCGATGTAGAACGCCGCTTTCGCGGTGGCCTTGTCGCCGTTGGGAACGAAGGTGAACGCCGAGGCCGGCATCGTCACGGTGATGGGGAGCCGATAGAGCTTCTTGTCCGGGGTCGGCGGGGCCGTCGTGATCTTCGCGGCGATCGCCGTGTAGGACAGGTCGGTTTCCATCGTCGCGCGGGCGCGCAGCTCGACCATCGTGTTCTCCGGCCGGGCCTCGAAGCCGCGGCGCGCCCGAACGGTCACTCCCGGGCGGTTCACCGAGACTTCGACCTTCTCGTACTTGCCGAGCGGCAAGCTCGAGAGATTGACGCCGACCGTGTAGTAGGTCGAGACGGCGTCGTAGACGTTGGTCAGGCCGCGCTGAAAATCGTTGGTGTTCAGGAGCGCGCGCCCGCCCGTGTCGTAGGCGAGCTCCTGGAGCCCGCTCTGCCGGTCCTGGCGCGCCTGGAAGGAAACCGAGGGGCGGTTGGAGAGGGGATCGTCGCTCGCGGCCTGGATCCCTTCGCCGGTCAGGCCGGTCGCGTCGACGGTGTAGAAAGTGATCTCGTCGGAGTTCGCGTTCTGGACGACCGAGCCCACGCGCTCGGAAATCTGCCGGATGTTCGTGAATGACAGCCCGGGAGCGGCCACCGAACCCGAGGCGTACTGGGCCATGACGAACCCCGGCTGATACTCGAAGCCCCCCGAGACGAAGAGGAAGGCTTTTTTGCCGTTCAACGGGGTCAGCGTGACGAGCTCGTTCTGCATGCTCGTCAGCATGGTCTGGATCTCCATGCCGATCTGCTGGGCGTACTGCTCGACGTAGGCGCCGCGCCGTCGGCGCGGGGTCGAGTCGATCAGGGCGATCGTCTGGCGCTCGGTCTGGAGCCGCGACATGCCCGGGTGCTCGCGCTCGATCTTCGAGATCGCCGCCATCGCGGATTCCTTGCTCGTCGTCCAGTCCTGGAGGACCTTGGGAGACCGGTCGAAGAGGACGATGCGCGTGGCGTCGTTGGGCCCGAGACGGGTGACGAAATCGGAGATCGCGTTGAGGCTCCGGTTCCGGATGCCCGGCGAGATGAAGCCGAGATCGATGTAGATCAGGAAGTTGCGCGGCACGACGGCCTCGCCGCCCTTCGTGTATTCCGCGAGAACCTGTTCGGGGGAGGCGGTCGCGAGGTCGGGCGAATGGATCGTGCCGTCGGAGACGTGGGCGAAGTAGTCGACCGGCATGAGTCTCCCGCCGATCTTGACGACGAAGTCCTCGCGCTTGAGGTCCGTCACGGACTGGCCCTTGGAGTCGGTCACGTCCACGTCGAGGTCGAGCACGCGAACCTCGACCCTCTCGGAATACACGGCCGGCGGCGGCGGCGCCTGCTGGCCGTACGCCGCCGCGGCGGCGGCGGCGAGGAGCGCGGTTGCGATGAGTTTCGGGCGCATAAGTCTCTCGGTCCTTTCTTTCGCGCCCCCGGCCTGGGGAGCGCTTCGTACGGGAGGGTCAACGCGGGGGAAGGCCCCGGGATTCCGGAACGTCCTCTTTTGAGGATTCTTTCAGGGGGAACCCGGCCCAAAGGCCGGCCGGCGGGCTATTCCCGGGAAGCGACGACCGGCTCGAGACCGAGATAGTCGAACAGCATGTTGAGCTCTTTGGCGATCTCGTCGGCCTCGAGCTCGTCCCCGGCGTCCACGGGGAGGCTCCCGATCGCGCACCCCGCGACCGCGGAGCGGGCCTTCCGGACGAGCGCGGCGGAGGCGCTCGGGTCGGTTCCGTCGTCCGAGAGCGTCGCCTCGAAGTCGCGGGGCAGGCCCCAGATCTCGGCGCGGGCGCGGCCGACCGCGGGCCGGTAGGTCTCGAGCACGGCGCCGCGGAAGGGACCGGGCGGCAGGTTCATTTCGCGGACGATCTCGAAGAGATCCGAGTACCCGATGCAGTGGAGCAGTCCGAGGGTGTAGCCCCGCTCGCGCGAGACGCCGTGGCGCTCGGCGAACTTGCCCGCCGCCAGGGCCGCGGCGAGGCTCGCACGGCGCACGGCGCGGGCCGCCGGGTCGTTGCGCGGCAGCGCCGGAAAGTCGCTCGAGGAGAGCCGGTCGATGAGCACGGTCAAGGCGCGCGGCCCGATGCGGTCGATCGCCTCCGGCACCGTGCCGACCGAGTTCTCGCGATCGACCGAGAGGGAATTGGCCAGGATGAGGAGGTCGAGCGTCAGGTACTGGTCGAGCGCCGCGATCGGGACGACCGACTGCGGATCGAGCGGGGACTTCTTGAGCAGCTCGAGCAGCAGCCCGGCCGTGTCCTCGTGGACCGGCCGCATCAGGTAGTTCTTGATGAGGCGCTCGCGGAGCCGGCGCGCGAACTCGTGGAAACGGGAGGAGTGAACGCGCGCTTCGAGCGGCTCCAGCGGCGTGTCGATCCGTTCGAGGGCCTCCCAGAAGTGCTCGTCGATCGAGTCCGGCAAGAACGGGATCACCCACGCGTCGGCGGCCTCCCAGGTCTCGCGCCTCTCCTTGCGCGAGAGCCGGTGCGTGTCGTCGAGCTGCTTGACGCCCTGGAAGGCGAGCGCCTGGCCGCGCAGGGTGAGCCCGATCCGCAGGATCGGTGTGACCCGGTAGGTCGGGTCGTAGTCGAAGTTCGCCTCGCGCCACTCGAAGATCTCGAAAAGGAGTTTGCGGGCGAGGTCCTCGACGCGCAGCGACAGCCCGTCGAGGGTGTCGTGACCCATCTCGAGGATGAGGCGCGTCAGGTTCTCCTGCGTCGTCATGTTGCGCGCGAGGAGCTCGTAGAGGGTCGCGGCGGGCAGCGCGCCGCTTCTCAGGAGATGGACGCCCAGACGGTGGCGAGGGAGGGCGCCCGAAACGTAGACGATCTCGCCCTCTTTCCAGTCGAGGGTGCGCCGGTCGTGTCCGCGCGTGACGATGAGCCGGCCCGAACGCCGGTTCAACTCCATCCATTGGAGGAGGTCCGCGAGGCCGAAGACCTCGAGACGCCCCCGGAAGTGGTCGCTCATTACAGGATGCCGAAGGATTTTAGCATCCGCGGCGGCGGGGCCGCCCCGGCGCCTCGTCGGGGCGGCCCCAGTACACGTGCCACAATCGGCCAAGTGAAGAAGGGCGAGAAAGAGGCCGGGAAAACGGGGGAGGCCGCGGGCGAAAGGCCGAACCTTCCGGAAACGACCTCCTCGGGCATCCCCGTCGCGCCGTCGTACGGCGCCCCGCCGCCCGGCGAGTTTCCGTTCACGCGCGGCATTTCGCCGGAGATGTACCGCAAGCGCTTCTGGACGATGCGCCAGTACGCCGGATTCGGCTCGGCCGCCGAGTCCAACCGGAGATACCGCTACCTCCTCGCCCAGGGGCAGACGGGGCTCTCGGTCGCGTTCGACCTGCCCACCCAGATGGGCTACGACTCCGACGACCCGGTGGCGCGCGGCGAAGTCGGCAAGGTCGGAGTCGCCATCGCCTCGATTGCGGACATGCGCGTCCTGACCGACGGTCTCCCGCTCGACCGCGTGTCCGTGTCGATGACGATCAACGCGACGGCCTCGATCCTGCTCGCGCTCTACCTGTCGGTGGCGCGCGAGCGCGGGATCGCCTGGGACAGCCTTTCCGGAACTATCCAGAACGACCTGCTCAAGGAATACGTCGCGCGGGGGACCTACATCTTTCCGCCGCGGGAGTCCCTCAAGATCACGACGGACATCTTCGCCTTCTGCGGCAAGGAAGTTCCGCGCTGGAACACGATCTCGATCTCCGGGTACCACATCCGCGAGGCGGGCTCGACGGCGGTCCAGGAGGTCGCCTTCACGCTCTCGAACGCGATCGCCTACGTCGAAGCCGCGCTCGCGCGGGGACTGGCGATCGACGACTTCGCGCCGCGCCTCTCGTTCTTCTTCAACGCCCATTCGAACTTCTTCGAGGAGATCGCCAAGTTCCGTGCGGCGCGGTCGCTCTGGGCCGAGATCGCGCGCGACCGCTTCGGCGCGAAGGATCCGCGCTCCTGGCGGTTGCGTTTCCACACCCAGACGGCCGGCTCGACCCTGACGGCCCAGCAGCCCGACGTCAACGTCGTGCGCGTGGCGCTCCAGGCCCTTTCCGCGGTGCTCGGCGGAACCCAGTCCCTCCATACCAACGCGGCGGACGAGGCCCTCGCCCTGCCGACCGAAGCTTCGGCGCGCCTCGCCCTGCGCACGCAGCAGGTGATCGCGCACGAGACCGGCGTGCCCGACGTCGCCGACCCGCTCGGCGGCGCGCACGTCGTCGAAGCCTGGACCGAGGAGATCCGGGAGCGTGCCCGTGCCCTCATCCGCAAAGTCGACGACCTCGGCGGCGCCGTCGCGGCGATCGAGAAGGGATTCTTCCAGCGCGAGATCGAGGACGCCGCCTACACGGCGCAGCGCGAGATCGAAGACGGCCGGCGGGTCGTCGTGGGCGTCAACGCCTTCCGCGAGGAATCCGAGACGCCGCCGCCCATCCTGTCGGTCGATCCGCGGATCGAGGGCGAGCAGATCGAGCGCCTCGCGGCCTTCCGGGCCGGCCGTGACGCCGGAGAGGCCCGCGCCGCGCTCTCCCGGCTCCAGTCCGACGCGCGCGAGGACCGCAACCTCATGCCATCCCTGATCGAAGCCGTGTCGCGCGAAGCGACGCTCGGCGAGATCGTGACGGCGCTCAAGGAGATCTACGGCGAGTACCGGCCGGGCGACGCGGCCTGATCCGGGACTGAAGAGGCCGTTAAGTTTCGCTATCTGAATCGGTTGCGCGTGTGGAAAAAGGCCCGCCGCCCCTTTTTCGCCCGGAGCGTTCTGCACAGGCTCTTGGGCATCGAACCTAAATCGCTGATGGCACAAGGGATCTTCGTTCGCACAAATTGCGGTGCATTTTGCTGCCCGGGTGCGGGATTTCGCGTTTTCTGACGGCTTTCCACAGGGTTATTGACAGGGTTTTCCGCTGCCTCTCCGGAAAACTGGTTTCGTTCAAGCGGGCGTTGTTTTTTGACGCGGGCTAAACGCCGATTTTCGGGCAGAGGGCAGCGACGGGGCAGGAATCGCAGAGCGGTTTTCGGGCCGTGCAGACCCTCCGGCCGTGGAAGATCAGAAGGTGCGCGCCGAGCGTGCGGCGTCCCTTCGGCACGAGAACGTTCAGATCCTGCTCGACCCGAACCGGGTCCGTTTCCCGCGTGAACCCCATCCGGCGCGCGAGCCGGCCGATGTGCGTATCGACAACGAACCCCTCGTCCTTGCCGAACGCGTTGCCGAGCACGACGTTGGCGGTCTTGCGTCCCACGCCGGGAAGAGCGACGAGGGCCTCCATCGTGTCCGGCACAACGCCGCCGTGCTCGGCCGCGACCGCGGCCCCCATCGCGCGCAGGCTCTTCGCCTTCGAGTTGAAGAAACCCGTCGAGTGGATCTCGCGCTCGAGGACGCCGCGCGGCGAGCGCGCATAGTCGGCGGCCGTTCTGTATTTCGCGAAGAGCCCCGGCGTGACCATGTTGACGCCCTTGTCGGTGCTCTGCGCCGACAGGATCGTGGCGACGAGGAGCTCGAGCGGGCTCGTATGGTCCAGGGCGCACTTCGCATCGGGGTAGGCGCGCTTGAGACGCCGCAGGATGGCGCCGGCCCGCCGTTTTCGCTCTTCCGGGGTTTCCCGGGGACGCCGCGCCATCGCCGGGGCATTCTATGTGTAGGATCCCCCCGTGCGCCGCGCCCGGGTAGCCGTCCTCCTGGTCCTGATCTTCGGGGCCACCGCACGAGTCGGCGCCGCCGCCCAAACGGTGACGATCCTCCACACGGCGGACCTGCACGGGCGCGTGAGCCCGGTCGACTCCCTGGAGGACAAGGACCTCCACGAAGGGCTCGCGCGTGTGGCCGCAGCGGTCAAGGCCATCCGCGCGGAGGGCCGTCCGGTCCTCCTGCTCGATTCGGGCGACACGATCCAGGGGGCACCGGAGCAGGCAATCGCCTTCTCGTCCGGGGCCGGCGCCGTCGATCCCATCGTGGCCGCGATGAACCTGGTGGGCTACGATGCCATGGCCGTCGGCAACCACGAGTTCGACTTCGGCTTCCCGCGGCTCGAGGCCTCCCGCAAGCAGGCGAAGTTCCCGTTTCTCTCGGCGAACACGCTCGCCCGGGGCGACCGGGAGATCTTCCCGCCGTATGCCGTCAAGGAGGTCGGGGGAGTCCGGATCGGGATCGTCGGCCTGGTGACGACGGGGGTTCCGTTGTGGACGAGCCCGAGCCTCCTCGGCGGGGTGCGCTTCGTCAGTCCGCTCGGCGTCGCGCGCACCAAGGTGGCGGAGCTGCGCGGCCGCGCGCGCTGCGACTTCGTGATCCTCCTGACCCATCAGGGGTTCGAGAAGGACCCGAAGACGGGCGCCGATCGGCCGGGCTCCTCGGGCGAAAACCAGGGCTACGCGCTCGCGACGCAGGTCGAGGGCGTAGACCTCGTCCTGGCGGGACACGGCCACGTCGTCGTCCACCCGCAGCGGATCGGGAAGACATGGGTCTCGGCGCCGGGCCGCTGGGGAGAAGTGCTCACGCGGTTCGACGTGACCTTCGGGAAGGCCGATGGGATCGGGTGGCGCGTCGCCGACGTGCGCGGAGCGAGCCTCCCCATGAAGAAGGTCGAGCCGGACCCGGCCGTCGTCGCCGCCTCGGCGGCGAGCCACGAGGCGGCAATGAAGCTGCTCGCGGTGAAGCTGACCGACCTCGCGACCCCCGCCTCGACCCGCCAGGCGCGCGCGGGCGACACGGGGCTCCTCGATTGGCTTCATCGAGTGCAGTTGGCCGCGAGCGGAGCCGACATGTCCGTCGCGTCGGTCCTGGCGATCGAGCCGCTCGCCTGGGCGGCCGGACCTCTGACGATCCGACAGGTCTGGGAGTTCTACCCGTACGAGAACGGCCTCGCGACGGTCCGCGCCTCCGGCAAGACGATTCGCGAGGCCCTGGAGCGTGCGGCGGGCTGCTTCGACGATCCGGGCGAGCGCCTGCGCGGCTGCGACACCCTGGAGGGCGCCGAGTACGCGATCGACCCTTCGCGGCCCTACGGGAAGCGCCTGCTGTTCCTGAAAAGAAACGGAAAGGACGTCGGCGACGACGACACCTTCACCGTGGCCCTGAACTCCTACCGCGCCGCGGGGGGCGGCGGCTTCGGAATGTGGAGGCGCGCGGACCCGGTCGGCGAGAAGGGCAACGTGCGCAACCTGCTCATTGCCGACGCACGCGGGAAGAAGGAGCTGCGCTTCGAAGCTTCGGGAAACTGGAAGATCGTGCGGCCAGGGGCGGGGCCGTAGGCCCGAGGCCTCAGGCCCGGCCGCGAAGGTCCCGCGCGACCTCGCGGCTGGCGTTGGCGCCCGGCGCGCCCGTGACGCCGCCGCCGGGGTGGGTGCCCGCGCCGCAGAGATAGAGACCCGCGATCGGCGTGCGGTACTGCGCCCAGTCGAGGACCGGACGCATCGTGAAGAGCTGGTCGAGCGACTGCTCGCCGTGGAACACGTGGCCGCCCGTCAGGCTGAAAGTCTCCTCGAGGTCCTCCGGAGTCAGGACCTGGCGCTTTTCGACGAGGCCCTTGAGGTTGGGCGCATAGGCCGCGATCGTGTCGACGACGGCGTCGCCGAGGGCCTCGCGCTTGGTCTTCCAGTCGCCCGTCTTGAGCTTGCGGGGGGCGAACTGGGCCACGACCGACATGACGTGCTTGCCCTGCGGCGCGAGCGACGGGTCCGTGAGCGTCGGGATCGTGACGTCGCAGTACGGATGCGGCGCGAAGTCGCCGTACTTGGCGGCGTCGTACGCCCGCTCGAGGTAGTCGATGTCCGGGCCGATGTGGATCCGTCCCGCGAGGACGTTGGGGCCGCCGGCGGATTTCGCCGACGGGAAATCGGGCAGGCCCGACAGGGCGAGGTTGACCTTCGCGAGGGCGCCGTTGGCGCGGTAGTTCTTCATCCTCCAGACGAAGTCGGGCGCGAGCTCGCCGGGATCGACGAACGAGAGCATCGTGCGCTTGGGATCGGCGCCCGAGACCACGGCGCGGGCCTGGACCTCTTCGCCGGTCGCGAGCACGACGCCCGTCGCCCGGCCATCCTGGACGGTGATCCGCGCGACGTCCGCACCCGTTCGCACCTCCGCGCCGGCGCCGCGGGCGGCATCCGCGAGGGCGGCCGCGAGGGCTCCCATCCCGCCCCGGACGAACGTAGCCGGGCCGGCGGCGTTGGGGTCCGACGCCGCCTGGAGAATGATGCCGAGACAGGTTCCCGCCGACCAGGGTCCGGCGAAGGTGCCGTAGATGCCGCGGGCGGCGACGACGGCGCGCAGCCGCTCCGTCTCGAAGAACTCGGAGACGAGGTCCGCGACGGCCATGGGCCCCCAGCGGAGCATCCGGAAAGCGTCGCGGCGGGGAAGCGCCCGGAACTTGCGCCCGACGCCGAGCATCTCCCACATCTCGCCGAACGACGGATCGTCGATCGACGGGGGAGTCATCCGGAGAAGCGGTTCGAGCACCCGGCCGATTCGGCCGAGGCTCTCGTGGAACGTCAGGTAGCCCTTGGCATCGTGCGCCGAGATCTTTTCGAGCTCGCGCGCGGTGCGGACCGCGTCGCTGTAGAGGGTGAACGCGCCCTTGTCGCCGCCTCCGTCGATCGAAGGCGCGAACACCCGGCTCTCCGTGTCGATCCAGGAGAGCCCGTGGCGCGTGAGATCCAGCTCGCGCGCGATCGACGGAAGAAACGGGCCCGTTGCGTGGAGGAGTGTGGAGACCCGGAAGCCGGGCGCGAACTCCTCGGTGACGGCGACACCGCCGAGCAGGTCGCGCTTCTCGAGCACGACGGTCGCGAGGCCCGCCTTGGCGAGGTACGCGGCGGCGGTGAGTCCATTGACCCCGCCTCCGATGACGACGACGTCCTTGCGCGCGGCCATGTCAGGTCTTTCCCCGCTTCCAGTCGGAGAGCACCTTCTCGGCGGCGTTTCGTCCGTTGGCGCCCATGATGCCGCCGCCCGGATGCGTCGCCGAGCCGCACATGTAGAGGTTCCGGATGGGTGTGCGGTACTGCGCCCAGCCGGGCACGGGCCGCAGGAAGAAGAGCTGCTCGAGGGTCAGCTCGCCCTGGAAGATGTTGCCCTCGGAGAGTCCCCACTCGCGCTCGAGGTCGAGCGGCGTGACGACCTGCCGGTGCTTGATGATGCTCTTGAAGTTGGGCGCGTGCTCGGCGATCGTGTCGACGACCGTGTCGCCGAACGCCTCGCGCTCCTTGTCCCAGTCGCCCTTGAGGTTGTACGGCGCGTACTGGACGAAGCAGGACATGACGTGCTTGCCCGGGGGGGCGAGCGACGGGTCCGTCAGGGTCGGGATGACGATGTCGATGTAGGGCCGGCGCGAGAAGCGGCCGTACTTGGCGTCGTCGTACGCCCGCTCCATGTACTCGACGGACGGCGAGATCGAGATCGCGCCCCGCAGGTGCGCGCCGTTGCCCGGCAGGGCCTTGAAGTCCGGCAGCGCGTCCAACGCGAAGTTGACCTTGCCCGAGGAGCCCCGGAACTTGTAGCGCTTGACGTCCTCGACGAAGTCTTCCGGCAGCTCTTTCTCGCCGACGAGCTTCATGAAGGTCAGGCGCGGGTCGAGGCTCGAGGAGACGATCCGGGCCGCGATCTCCTCGCCCGACTCCAGCACGACGCCCGTGGCCCGGCCCCCGGAGACGACGACCTTCGCGATCGGGGCCTGGGTCCGGATCTCGACACCGGCCTCCCGGGCCGCCGCGGCGCAGGCTTCGGAGATCGCCCCCGTTCCGCCGCGTGCGAACCCCCAGGCGCGGAAGGCGCCGTCGATGTCGCCCATGTAGTGGTGCAGCAGGACGTAGGCCGTCCCGGGGGAGCGCACGCCGAGGAAGGTGCCGATGATCCCGGAGGCGGACATCGTGGCCTTCAGCGGGTCCGTCTCGAACCACTGATCGAGGAAGTCGACCGCCGACATCGTCATGAGCTGGACCTGGTTGTACCGGTCCGTGCTCGACAGCCCGCGGAAGCGCTTGCCGAGGAAGAGGAGGTCCTGAAGGCCGTTCAACGAGAGCTTGGTCGGGTCCGGCGGGGTCATGGAGAGGATCGGCTTGACGAAGCGGCCCATGTCCGCCATCGCCTTGCCGTACTCGTCGTAGGCCTCCGCGTCGAGCTTGGAGTGGCGCGCGATTTCGCGGCGGGTCTTGGCGTGGTCGTTGACGCGCCAGAGGTAGTCGCCGTTGAGCATCGGCGTGAACGTGCCGTCGAGCGGCAGGATCTCGAGGCCGTGCCGCGGCAGATCCAGGTCGCGGATGATTTCGGGGCGCAGAAGCGAGACGACGTAGGAGCAGACCGAGAATTTGAAGCCGGGGAAGACTTCTTCGGTCACCGCCGCGCCGCCCAGGATGTGGCGCCGTTCGAGAACGAGCACTTTCTTCCCGGCGCGCGCGAGATACGCCGCGTGGATCAGGCCGTTGTGCCCGCCTCCGATGACGACGACGTCGTACTTCGAGCTCATGCTCCGTCTCCGCTCCGCGTCCGGACTCGCATTGTGACCCGTGGTTTCAAGTCTGCGGCTTGCCGCGAGCGCGCGAGCATACTTATAATCGCGCGCTCCGACAAGCTCCCGGTGACCGCGCGTTCTGCGGCGACCGGACGCGAGCCGGAGCGGGATCGAAGTCAGACGTCAGACGGAACAGCCGAAGTCAGTCGAAGTCGCGAGGTCCCAAGAGTGCCGATCGGAACCGCGGTCCATGAGAGAACGTTCCCGCTCTGCGAGAGCCTGAACTATCGCGAGTGGTCGGGCTACTACGCGGTGTCCGCGTACGAGGCGCACCACGAGCACGAGTACAACGCGATCCGCAACGCCGCGGCGATCATCGACATCTCGCCGCTCTTCAAGTACCGCATCTCGGGCAAGGACGCGACGCGGCTCGTCGATCGGATCGTCACGCGGGATCTGCGCAAGGTCAAGCCGGGCGCGGTGATCTACACGCCCTGGTGCGACGAGCACGGCAAGGTCATCGACGACGGCACCGTCGCGCGGCTGTCGGAGAACGAGTACCGGTGGACCGCTGCGGACCCGAGCCTGCGCTGGTTCCAGCAGAACGCCCTGGGCCTCGACGTGAAGCTCGAAGACGTCTCCGACGACATCGCAGCCCTCGCGCTGCAGGGGCCGACCTCGGGCCGGATGCTCAAGGCGATCGCCGAAGCCGACATCGAGAACCTCAAGTACTTCAAGATCACCAAGGGCAAGATCGCCGGAATCCCCGTCGAGATCTCCCGCACGGGCTACACGGGTGACCTCGGTTACGAGATCTGGATTCCCTGGAAGGACGCCGTCAAGGTCTGGGACGAGCTGATGGGCAAGGGCAAGGCCTTCGACGTCCACGCCGCCGGCATGCTCGCCCTCGACGTTTCGCGCGTCGAGGCCGGACTGCTGCTGATCGACGTCGACTTCCACGGCTCCAAGAAGGCCTACATCGAGCCCCAGCGGTACACGCCCCTGGAGATGGGGCTCTCGCGGCTGGTGTCCCTCGACAAGGGCCGGTTCGTCGGGCAGGACGCGCTGCGCGAGGAGGCGAAGAAGGGGCCCGCGCGCCAGATCGTGGGGCTCGAGATCGACTGGGATTCGATCGAGAAGATCTACGACCGGCTCTCCCTCGCGCCGCAGATCCCGGCGGCCGCCTCGCGCGTGCCCGTGCCGGTCTACCGCGAGGGCGAGTGGGTCGGCAAGGCGACGTCGACGACCTGGTCGCCGATCCTGAAAAAGATGATCGCGCTGGCGACCGTCTCCCGCGGCTCCAACGCCGTGGGAACGCGCCTCGAGATGGAATACACGGTCGAGGCCGTCCGGAACAAGGTCGCGGCCACCGTCGTCGAAACGCCCTTTTTCAATCCCGCACGCAAGACCGCCACGCCGGTCGGCTAGGCCGAGCACCCAGGCGGGATGCAGCCCACGATCAGAAAGAAGGAGGAAGGAACCCATGCCGCCGTTTGACATGAGTCTGGTCCAGCGGGGAGCGCGCAACCGCCGCACCCCTTACTACGAGGCGACGCAGCGAAGCTCGCCGAAGGCCTTCACCGTCTACAACCACATGTACTTCCCGGTCCGGTTCGACACCTTCGAGAACGAGTTCCAGGCGCTCCTCAACGACGTCACGATCTGGGACGTCTCCGTCGAGCGTTGCATCGAAGTCAGCGGTCCCGACGGCTTCAAGTTCGCCCAGCTCGTCACGCCGCGCAACCTCTCGAAGTGCGCCGTCGGCCAGGGTAAGTACGTCCTGATCTGCGACTCCGACGGCGGCGTGATCAACGACCCCGTCATGACGCGGATGGACGAGAACACCTTCTGGTTCGCCCTCGCGTCCTCCGACGTCCTCCTGTTCTTCAAGGGCCTCAAGAACGCCTATCCGAAGCTCAACGTCACGCTGCGCGAGCTCGACGTGGCGCCGCTCCAGGTCCAGGGGCCCAAGTCCAAGGACCTCATGAAGGACCTCCTCGGAGACAGCATCCTCGACCTCAAGTACTACTTCTGGCGCAAGGCCGAGATCAAGGGCGTCCCCGTCGTCATCACCCGCACGGGGTGGACGAGCGAGGTCGGCTACGAGGTCTATCTCCTCGACCCGACGAAGGGCTCGGTCATCTGGGACACGCTGCTCGAAGTCGGCAAGCCCTACAACGTGCGGCCGACGGGCCCCTCCGACATCCGCCGCGTCGAGGGCGGCATCCTCAACTGGGGCGCGGACATGACCTACGAGAACAACGCCGTCGAGCTCGGCCTCGAGCGTCTCGTCGACTTCACGCTGCCCGAGGATGCCTGCATCTCGGTTGCCGCACTGAAGAAGATCAAGGCCGCGGGCGTGAAGCAGAAGCTCGTGGGCGTCGAAATCGACGGCGAGAATTTCCCTATGCTCAACACCGTCAAATGGCCGGCGCACGGCGCCGACGGCGGGGCGGTGATCGGCAAGGTGACCTCCGCGATCTACTCGCCGCGCCTCAAGAAGAACATCGGGTACTGCTGGATGCCGACCGAGATGGCGAAGGACGGCACGAAGGTCAAGGTCGAGACCGAATGGGGTTCCCGGACGGCGACCGTCGTCCCCAAACCGTTCGTCGACCCCGACAAGCACATCCCGGTCTCCTAACCCAAGGAGAGAAGCCCCATGGGCATCTTGCGCGGGGCCTTGATCGCGATCGAGAAGGCGGTCAAGGTCCCGCTCTTCGGATGCCGCATGTGCGGCCAGTGCATCCTCCACTCGACGGGGCTCGTGTGCCCCATGAACTGTCCCAAGAACCTGCGCAACGGCCCCTGCGGCGGCGTGCTCATCGACGGGAACTGCGAGGTCCGCCCCGACCAGCCGTGCGTCTGGGTTCGCGCCTACGACGGCTCGCTCAAGCTCCCGGTGTGGCGCGACCACATGGCGCAGATCAATCCTCCCGTCGACTGGCGGCTTCAGGGCACCTCCTCCTGGGAGAACCTCGCGACGGGCCGGGACAAGCAGGTGCCGCCGGGGTGGAGCGCGGGCGATCCGGCATTTCCGCCCGCGGCACCGTGAGCGCGCCGACGCCGCCGGCGCCGCGCAGCCGCCTCGAAGCCGTCCTGCGCTCCGGCCGCTTCGCGGTCACGGTCGAGATGCAGCCGTCCAACGGAGCGGATCCGGCGGAAGTGCGCGCACTCGCCGAGCCGCTGCGCGGCCGGGTCGACGCGGCCAACTGCACGGACAACCCCGCCGCGCATCCGCACCTGGCGGCGATCGCCGCGGGCGCGCTCGTGGCGCAGGCCGGAGTCGAGCCGATCGTGCAGCTGACGTGCCGGGACCGCAACCGCCTGGCGCTCCAGGCCGACCTTCTCGGCGCCGCCGCGCTCGGCGCGCGCAACGTGCTGCTCCTGACGGGCGACGACGTCTCGGCCGGTGATCATCCCGAGGCCAAGCCCCTCTTCGACATCGACTCCCTCCACCTGCTTCGCATCGCGCGGCTGCTGCGCGACGAGGGGACGTATCTCTCCGGCCGCGCGCTCACCTCGCGCCCGTCGTTCTTCATCGGGGCCGTCGAAAATCCGTTCGCGCCGCCGCACGACTTCCGGCCGATCCGGCTCGCCAAGAAGGCGGAGGCGGGCGCCGAGTTCGTCCAGACGCAGCTCTGCTTCAACCTGCCGCGGCTTCGCGAGTTCGTCCGGCGCGCGCGCGAGACCGGGGTGCTCGAGCGATTGTTCCTGCTCGTCTCCGTCTACGTCGCGCGCTCGGCGCGCGCCATGCGCTATCTCCGCGACGTCGTGCCCGGCATCGACGTGCCCGACGAGGCGCTGGCGCGGCTCGAGAAAGCGCCCCGCGAGAAACAGGCCGAGGAGGGCTTCCGGATGGCGCTCGAGACGGTCGCCGCGCTGCGCGAGATCCCCGGCGTCTCCGGCGTGCACCTGATCTCGATCAAGGGCCAGGACGCCATCCTGCGGCTCATCGAAGAGGCGGGGTTGCTGCCGCGGCCCGGCTGAGTCGCCGCTGGCTTCGAGCGTCGCGCTCTCAGCGAGCGGCTTTGCCGCGGAACGGAACGACGCGCACGGGCCCCCGCGCGCGCTCGGCGGCTTCCCGCGCGGCTTCGACCGCGGCGCGCCGAACGGCGGAGATCGTCGTTTCGAGCGCCGCGAGGAGGCGCTCGAGCTCCGTGGCCAGGGTGATCGCCCCGCGCTCCTCGGCTTCGTCACGGCTCGCAACGAGCCGGCGCCGGAAGAGTCGCAGGTCGTTCCATCGCCCGAGAGTCTCCTGGAGTCGTTTCTCGCTCTCGATCGCGCGCGCGAGTCGCCGCACCCCGAGCGCTTCGAGGTCTTCGGCGAGGTAACGAGCCTTCTTGACCGCGATGCGATAGCGATGGAGGGCCTCGTCGTCCATGCCCTCCAGGGGCTGGGCGAGCCGCGCCTCGGCCTTCGCCCGCGCACGCTCGAGGCGCCCCACCGGATCGCGATTCTTGCGTCGCGACCGCCGCCGGAGACGCTTCACGTGGTCGATGACGGCGCGCAGCGCGCGCCCGCCCGCCTTGCGCGCGATCCGTCGGGTGCCGCGCTCGGCGAGCTCTTCCCAGCGCGCTCCGAGAGCCGTCGCGGCGTCGGCGGAGAGATGCCCCAGCTGTCCGAGGCGGGCGAGGAGCTTCCGGTCGACCTCGAGCTGGCGCTCGTCCGAGAGCGATTGGACGATGGCCTTCGTCCGGCGGGCCAGAGGTTTTGCGCCGAACGCTCCCGACGTCGCGCCCGCGCGGCGCAGCGCGACGCGCAGATCGTGGAGTCCATCGGGCTCGCCGCGGCGCGCCGCTTTCCGCGCACGCCGCAGAAGGCGCACGCGCATCGTCCAGAGGTCGGCGGAAACCCGCACGGGGCGCTATTATAGGGATACGAACGACGGGAGCCGCTTCACGCGCCCTTCACACGGCCTTCACCGGGTGCCGCCGGAGGGGGGCGACAATGCCGCCGCCATGCGGACGCTCGCCGCCATCGACATCGGCACCAACAGCATCAAGCTCCTCGTCGCCAACGTCGAGGACGACGGGACGCTGGAGGTCCTTCTCCGCGAGAAGGCGATGGTGCGGCTGGGCAGCGAGACTCTGCGGACCGGGAAGCTCTCGCCGGAAGCCATCGAAGCCGGGGCCTCGACGGTCGAGCACTTCGTCAAGCTCGCCGGAGGCTCGGGCGCCGAGGTCGTCCGCGCCGTCGCGACCTGCGCGGTGCGCGAGGCGTCCAACTCCGACGCCTTCGTCGAAGCGGTCCGGAAGCGGACGGGGGTGCGCGTCGAGGTGATCTCGGGCGAGGAGGAGGCCCGGCTCATCAACCTGGCGATCCGGAGCGAGTTTCCCGCCCGTCAGGACCCGCTTTTCCTGATCGACATCGGCGGCGGCTCGACGGAGTTCGTCATTTCCGACGGGTCCCGCGTGCTCTTCACCGAGAGCCTGCCTCTGGGCGTCGTGCGGCTGGCCGACCGGCACCTGCGCAACGACCCGCCGTCGGACAAGGACCTGCGCGCGATGAAGAAGGAAGTGCGCGCGGCGGCCAAGCGCGCCGCCGAGGTCGTTCGCAAGAAGGGCTTCAAAACCTGCGTGGGATCGTCCGGCACGATCCAGTCCCTCTCGCTCGTGCACGAGGCGGCGATCCTCGGGCGGGAACCGAGCCCCACGGGGCACCGGACCCTGACCCGCGACGCTCTGAAGAAGGTCAACCGGCTCCTGCGCAAGACGAACGAGAAGGAGAAGCTCCGGGTCCCGGGGCTCGACCCGCGGCGGCGCGACATCGCCGTGCCCGGCGGCCTCATGCTGGCCTGGATCCTCAAGCGCACGGGCGCCGACGCGATCGTCGTGGGCGAGCGGGGGCTGCGCGAAGGCCTCCTGCTCGACTACGTCGCGCGGCACGGCGAGGCGCGCATTCCGGCCAACCGGGACATGCGGGCCCGGAGCGTCGACCGGCTCCTGCGGCGCGGCAACGCCGAGGTGCTCCACGCGGCGCACGTCTCGCGGCTGGCGCTCGAGCTCTTCGATCAGACCCACGCGCTCCACCAGCTGACGGCCACCGAGCGCGAGTGGCTCCAGTACGGCGCCCTCCTCCACGACATCGGCTGCTACATCGGCTACGCCAAGCACCAGCGCCACTCCTACTACCTGATCACGCACGGCGACCTGACCGGATTCTCGGCCGACGAGATCGAGGTGCTCGCGTCGCTCGCGCGGTACCACAAGGGCGGAAGGCCCAAGGCGTCGCACGAGAACTGGAGGCGCCTGAACCCGTACCTCCAGGCGGCCGTCGAGAAGCTCGCCGCGATCCTCCGGATCGCCGACGGCCTCGACCGCAGCCACCGGCAGATCGTGACGGGAGTCTCCTGCCGCGTCCGGGCCCGCAAGATCGAGCTCGAGGTCTCGGCGCGGGCCGACTGCGAGCCCGAGCTCGACGCGGCGCGCAAGAAAGGGGATCTGTTCGAGCGGACCTTCGATCGGGACGTGGTCCTGCGCGCCATCCCGGCCGGACGCGACGAGGTCTTCCAGAAGGACCTGGAGACCCTGTCGGCCGAAGCGCTCTGGAACTGAGAAAGGGGACCGCCGCGTCATGAAGGAGCATTTTTCGGAGCAGCTCGAGGACGTCCGGCGTCAGCTCATCCTCATGGGCGGCGAGGTCGAGCGCCAGATTCACCGGGCGATCGAAGCCCTGACCGAGATGGATCCCGACAAGGCCCGCTCCGTCATCGCCGCCGACGAGGAGATCGATCGCCTCGAAGTCCACATCGAAGAGGCCGCCATCTCGCTCTTCGCCCTCCAGCAGCCCGTCGCCGTCGACCTGCGTTTCCTGATCGGCGCCCTGAAGATCAACAGCGACCTCGAGCGGATCGGCGACCACGCGGTCAACATCGCCGAGGGGGCGGAGCGCCTGGCGGGGCAGAAGCCCTTCAAGCCCTTCATCGACATCCCGTACATGGCCGAGGTCGCGATCTCCATGCTCAAGCAGTCGCTCGACGCCTTCGTCAACCGCGACGCGGACCTCGCGCGCCGGGTGATCAAGAAGGACGACATCCTCGACGAGAAGAACGTGTCGATCATCCGCGAGCTGCTGACCTACATTGCCGAATACCCGGCGCTGACGACGTACTGCATCGAGCTCATTTCGATCGCCAAGAACCTCGAGCGCGTCGGCGATCTCGCCACGAACATCTGCGAGGACACGATCTTCATCGCCGAGGCGCGCTGGGTGAAGCACCACGCTTCGGAGCTGCCCTAGCCGGCCTCCCGCGGATTTCCGGCCCGCGGTTTGCAGTCGCAGGAGAGGGTGACCTCCGAATCCCCGTTTGTGTGGCCATTTCTCTGGGGTGTCGCGACCTCCGCCTATCAGGTCGAGGGCGCGGCCGAGAACGACTGGACCGAGTGGGAAGGACTCGAGCGCCTGAAGGTGCGCGGCACGCGCTGCGGACGAGCGTCCGGCCACGGCGAACGCTGGCGCTCGGATTTCAACCTGCTCCCGTCGCTCGGCGCCAATGCCTATCGCTACTCGCTCGAGCGCAGCCGCATCGAAACCGAGGCCGGGGTCTTCTGTCAGGAAGCGCTGGCTCAGGAGCGGGAGCGGTCCGCCGCGCTTCTGCGCCTCGGAATCGTGCCGTGCGTGACGCTCTCGCACTACACGCACCCCCGCTGGTTCTGGGCCCGCGGGGGATGGGAGGATCCGCGCAGCGTCGGCGATTTCCGCAAGTTCGCGGAGGCGGTGGCGGATGCGCTCGCTCCGGACGTCCGGCTGTGGGTGACGCTCAACGAGCCGGTCGTCGTGCTTCTCGGCGGCTACCTCGAAGGGGTGATCCCTCCCGGCAAACGGGGCTTTCGCGCCGCCGCGCGCGCCTTCGAGCACATGCTGCGGGCGCACGCCGAGGCGGCGGCCGCGATAAGGGAGCGTGTCCCCGATGCCCGCATCGGGATCGCCCACAACATGCTCGAGTTCGCTCCCGACCGGCGCTACCACCCGCTCGATCGGCACCTGGCCCGGGTGGGTGAGCGGCTCTACAACCTCGCGCTCCTCCAGGCCGTCGCGACCGGGGATCTCGTCTGGTCGTTCCCCGGCGAGGGCCGCATCCGCATCCGCATTCCCGATCTGCCGGCCGCCAACGACTACATCGGCGTCAATTACTACAGCCGCGTCCACATCCGCTTTCGCGGCCGTCCGGGGAAGGTCGGCGAGTTCTTCTATCGCGACCCGGGAGGCCGGGGACTGACCGAAACCGGGTGGGAAATCCATCCGCACGGGTTCGACAAGGTTCTCCGGGAGGCCGCCTCGACGGGTCTTCCGGTGATCGTCACCGAGAACGGCATCGCCACCGCCGACGACCGGCTGCGCGCGGACTTTTTGCGGGAGCACGTCACGGTTCTCGCGCACCGGCGCGCCGAAGGCACGCGCATCGACGGATATTTCTACTGGTCCCTCATCGACAACTTCGAGTGGCTCGAGGGCTTCCGTCCGCGGTTCGGCCTCTACGAGGTCGACTACGGAACGTACACACGGCGCCGGAGACCGTCCGCCGACGTCTTTGCGGCCCTCGGCCGCCGGTTCACCGAGGGAGCGGGTGCCGGATCTTCCGCCGCCGCGCGAACGTGACGAACTCGGTCACGCCCGCTGCCCGTGCGAGGGCGAGCGTCTGCGCGTAGCCCCATCCGACCTCGGCGGGCGCGTGTGCGTCGGAAGAGAAGGTGACAGGGATCCCCGCGGCGACGATCTCCTCGAGCAGCCGCGCCTCGGGGTACGCCTCGGCGACGGGCTTGCGCAACCCGGCCGAGGAGATCTCGACCGCGACGCCCGCCTCGGCCGCGGCATGGATCGCGAGGCGCTCGGCCTCACGCACGGGTGGATCGGGCCGATGGCCGAACTTCTTCGGGAGATCGAAGTGCGTCAGGACGTCGAAGAGCCCCGTGCGGGCCGCCTTCGTAAGTAACCTGTAATACTCACTATAGAGGGTTACTATGCCTTCGGCCTCGAAACGCGCCGGGGAGCTGTCGGGGTCGTCGATCCAGCCGTTGCCGACGCGGTGCACGGAGCCCAGAACGAGATCCCACGGCGCGCGGCCGAGCCACTGGCGAAGCTCCTCCTCGTGGCCCTCGGCGTAGTCCGCCTCGAGCCCGAGGCGCACCTCGATGCGCCCGCGGAACTCCTCGCGAAGCGCGTCGACCTCGCGGACGTAGTCGTCGAACTGGTCCTCGCGCATGGCGAGCTTCGGATCCCGGCGATCCGCGGGCAGGAAGTAGAGCGGAATGTGGTCCGTGAATCCGATCTCGGAGAGCCCCAGATCGATCGCGCGCAGCACGAAATCCCGCGACGCGCCGCCCGCGTGCCCGCACCGGAACGTGTGCACGTGGTAGTCGGGGAGCCCTCGCATGGCCGGATTATCCGCCCGCGGACCTTCACACCGTCTTCAACACCCCTCCCTAGAGTCGACGCATGACGCGACGCACGCTGCATCCGGAACCGCCTCCGCATCTGCCTCAGGGGCCCGACGAGCTCCTGCCGCTCGAGCCCGAGCGCTCCGTGCCGGTCACCGGATTCTCGCGGGAGCTGCGCGGATCTCCGGACGCCGAGCGTTACCGGTTCGCGTTTGCTTTGCGCGGCGGAACGCTCTCGCCGATGCACGTCGTGTACTCCCCGTCCCAGCGCGTGGCCGAGGTCAAGACCGGCGACATGAAGGCGTTTCGCGTCGCCGACGTCGAATCGGCCGAGGAGGCGCGGGCGCGCTTCGTAGCGTGGTGGCGATCCGCGCCCGTCCCGCGCAAGCCCGGCTTCGCAGCGCCGCGGCGCACCGGGCGCGTGCCCGTTCTGGTCCTCGCCCGGCCCTGACTTCACGCCTTCCTTACATTCCGCTCGGGGTTCCTTTTCGCGATCCTCGCGGGAGCCTCGGGGCCGGCGCCCGACAATACGGCGCCGATGCTGCTCTGTGACTTTCACATCCACACGACCTACTCGGACGGCATCCTGCCTCTGCCGAAGGTCGTCGACATGTTCGGCCAGTCGGGCCACGACGTCATCGCGATCACCGATCACATCGTCAACCACGACAGCGGGCTCGGGAAGATCGCCCACCGGATCCGCCACAGCCTGAACGCGGAGAGCTTCCGGCGCTATCGCGACGAGATCGCCCGCGAGGCCGAACGGGCCTGGCACGCATATGGCATGTTGGTCCTCCCGGGTGCGGAAATGACGCGGAACACGATCAACCGTGACACGTCGGTACACGTCCTCGCGCTCGGGCTCGACGAATTCCTGTCGGCCGACGGGGACCCGCTCGACATGCTCCAACAGATCCAGGACCGGGGCGCGGTGTCTGTGGCCTGTCACCCCCACGAGATCAGCGAGTGGTTCGCCAACACCTGGTATCTCTGGAACCGTCGAAAGCAGGTCGGCCCGCTCGTTGATCTCTGGGAGGTCGGATGCCGCTGGGAGCTCTTCCCGGTCATCTCGCGCGAGAGCCTCCCGCACATCGCGAACAGCGACTTTCACCGCCCCGAGCACCTCTACGCCTGGAAGACGCTCCTGAACGCCGAGAAGAAGCGCCCCGCGGTGCTCGCCGCGCTCAAGCGCGGAACCGGAATCGGCGTCCTCCGGTTCACGCCGGCGGAAACGGCGGTGAGCGCGTGAGTCCCTCCATGGCGCTCGCTTTCGGTCTCGTGGGAATCGCGGGCCTCGCGATCGGGACCACCGCCTACGCGGTTTCGGCGGCCTCGCTGTGGCGCCTGCGCCGGCGCCAGCGGGGCGAGGCGCGCACGGGCTTCGCGCCGCCCGTGACGATCATCAAGCCTCTCGCCGGGCTCGACGACGGGCTCGAGGGGAACCTGGAGTCGTTCTTCCGCCTCGACTATCCCGAGTACGACATCGTGTTTTCCTTCGCCAAGAAGACCGATCCCGCCTACGCGGTCGCCCGCGCCGTCGCGGACCGTCAGCCCGGAGTCAAGTCGACGTTCGTGTTCGACGAGCGCGAGCCGGGCGGCAACGCGAAGGTGAATCGCCTCGCGGCCGCCCTGCGCTTCGCCAAGCACCGGCTCATTCTCTTTTCCGACGGCAACGTGCGCGTCCGGCGCGACTTCCTGCGCCGCGCGGTGTCGTGGTTCCGCGATCCGCGCGTCGGCCTCGTGTCGCACCTTTTCCGGGCCTCGGGCGCCGCGAGCGTCGGCTCGCGTCTCGAGGCGCTCTACCTGAACGGGTGCCTCATGCCCGGAACCGCCCTGATCGCCGACGTGCTCGGCATTCCGTGTGTGGTCGGCAAGTCGATCCTGATCTCCCGCGCGGCCCTCGACTCGATCGGCGGGATCACCTCCCTCCGGGACTACCTCGCGGAAGATTTCGTTCTGGGCCGCGAGGTGCGTCGCGCCGGGCACCGGGTCGTTCTCTCCGCCGACGTGCTCGAGACGATGGAAGTCGGCAAGTCGCTGCCGGCCGTCTGGGCCCGTCACCGCCGCTGGTCCATGATGCGGCGGCGCCTGGCCGGGCGCCTCTACTTCGGCGAGCTCTTCGTCGGCGCGCTTCCCTGGTTCCTGCTGGCGATGGCGGCTCCCGGCGCGGCTCTCAAGATCGCCGCGGCAGCGCTGCTCGCGATTCGCTGGGGCGCCGAGCTCGCCGTCAGCCGGGCCTGGGAGCGGGCGGTGGACGGGCGCGACGCGCTGCTCCTGCCGGTGCGGGACCTCGGGGCGTTCGCGGTCTTCGTCGCCGGTCTGGTCGGGCGCGTCGTCGCCTGGCGCGGGCGTCCGATGGTGATCGGCCGCGATACGCAGATCAAGAAAATGGTGGCCTGAGAGCCCGGAGACCGGGGCCCGCGCTCAGCGCGCGGGAACGGCCTTCAGGCCTCGCCGGGACAGGCGATCGAGGATCGTTCCCTGCCCATCGACGGGCGCCTCGTTCGCGGCCGGGTGCCGGCGGAGGTAGGTGCCGTCGCTCTGGAGGTCCCGCGCCCGGCAGTTGTCCGCGCGGATCGGTTCCAGGATTTCCTGGCGGAGCTTCTCGCGCACCTTCTCGTCGAGGATCGGCGTCATCAGCTCCACCCGGCGGTAGAAGTTGCGGGGCATCCAGTCGGCGCTCGAGATGAAAATCTCCTCCTCGTCGCCGACGCCGAAGGAAAACACGCGGCTGTGCTCGAGGAAGCGCCCGACCACGCTCGAGACCCGGATCCCCTCGGAGACGCCGGGAACGCCCGGTCGGAGGCAGCAGATGCCCCGGATCGCGAGGTCGATCGAGACCCCGGCCTGGGAGGCCTTGTAGAGCGCGCGGATGACCGTCGGGTCGACGAGCGCGTTGAGCTTTGCCAGGATCGCGGCGGGCTTTCCGGCGCGGGCCTTGTCCGCCTCGCGCTCGATGAGGGAGACGACCTTGTCGCGCAGGGCGAAGGGCGCGACGGCGAGCCGCTTGTACTTCGTTTTCTTCGAGAAGCCCGTCAGGAAGTTGAAGAGCTCCGACGCGTCGTGGCCGAACTCGGCGCGCGCGGTGAAGAGACCGACGTCCGTGTAGATCCGCGCGGTCAGCCGGTTGTAGTTGCCGGTGCCGACGTGGACGTACCGCCGCATCGTCGTGCCCTCGCGGCGGACGACGAGCGCGATTTTGGCGTGCGTCTTCAACCCTTCCACGCCATACGCCACGTGTACGCCGGCCCGCTCCAGCGAGCGCGCCCACTGGATGTTGTTCTCTTCGTCGAAGCGCGCCTTCAGCTCCACGAGCACCGCGACCTGCTTGCCGTTCTCGGCGGCGCGGGCCAGAGCCGCGACGATTGGGGAGTCGGCGCCGACGCGATAGAGGGTCATCTTGATCGCCAGCACGTCGGGGTCGTTCGCGGCCGCCTCGAGAAACCGCAGGACCGGATCGAAGGCGTCGTAGGGGTGGTGGAGGAGAATGTCGCCCTTCCGGATCGTGTCGAAGACGTTGGCCGGCGCATCGAAGATGGTCCGCGAGGAGGGCAGGAACGGCGCGTCCTTGAGACTCGGCAGGTCGAGCTTCATGATCGACATCAGGTCCACGCCCCCGAGCGGGCCGGCGACCTCGTAGACGTCGCCCGGATCGAGCTCGAGCTGCGTCCGGAGGAGCTCGCGGACGTGCTCGGAACACCGGGTCTCGACCTCGAGCCGGATCGCGGCTCCGAACCGCCGCCGGCGCAGGTTGTCGGTCATGCTGCGCAGCAAATCGCCCGCCTCGTCTTCGCGGATTTCGATGTCGGCGTCGCGAGTCACCCGGAAGGCCGACGCGCCAAGGATCTCCATGCCGGGGAAGAGGCGGTCGAGGTTCGCCTCGATGACCTTCTCGAGAAGCACGAACTCGAGCGTCTTGCCGGGGGCGCCCGGTACGGGCACGAAGCGCGACAGGGACGGCGGCACCTTGACCCGCGCGAAGGCGGGTTTCTTGTCCTTGCGGTCCACGAGCTCGACGGCGAGCGAGAGCGAGAGGTTCGAAACGAATGGGAAGGGGTGGGCGGGGTCGAACGCCAGGGGTGTGAGGACGGGGAAGACGACGCTCTCGAAGTACGCGGTGAGCTCCTTGCGGCGCTCGGGCTCGATCTCTTCCCATTCGAGGATGCGCACGCCCGCGTCCGCGAGCTTGGGCTGGAGGTCTTCGCGCAGCAGGCGCATCGCCGCGCCCGCATCCGTCTCGACGATCTCGCGGATGAGGCGCAGCTGCTCGTGGGCCGAGAGGCCGTCGGCGCTGCGCTCCGCGACCGACGCCTCGAGCTGCTCGTGCAGGCCCGACACGCGGATCATGAAGAACTCGTCGAGGTTGGAATGGAAGATCGAGAGGAACTTGACGCGTTCGAAGAGCGGCCAGGAGGGATCGAGGGCCTCCTCGAGCACGCGCCGGTTGAATGCGAGCCAGGAGATCTCGCGGTTGAAGTAGAGCGCGTGGTCTTCGAGCCGGTCGTCGGGCGACGCGCTCCCACCGATGTAGTGAACTTCGCTCATGAGGATCGAAACGGAAAGGGAGGGTACCACCGGTGGGTCGAACCCCGTGTTAAGCCGTGAGGGCGCGTCCGGAGACCGCGCGGGCGGCGAAAACCGGCCCGATCATGTCTAGATAAATATATGGACTAGAATCAAGCCGCGGAGGTCCCGTGAGCGCTTCCATCCTGGAGAGTTCGAACAGCGCGTCCCTGACGATCGGCGCCGTCGCCCGGGCGACGGGCCTGTCTCCCGACACACTGCGCGTCTGGCAGCGGCGGTACGGTTTTCCCGTCCCCCAACGCAAGGCGTCGGGTCATCGCCTGTACTCCTCCGGCGATGTCCGGCGGTTGCGGCGCATCGCGGACGCGCTCGCGCGCGGGCACCGGCCGGGCCAGGTCGTCCCGCTCGCGGAAGCCAGCCTCCAGTCCCTGCTTGGGCCGACACGCCCGCCGTCGCGAGGACCGGGCCGGGAGCCGGTCGCTCTTTCCGCGCTCCTTGCCCGGGTTCGCCGGCACGACGTGGGCCTGACGGCGGCGCTTCTCGCCGACGCCGCCAGCCTGGGACCGATGGACTTTCTGACGCGTCGGGCGGTCCCGATGATCGACGCGGTCGGCGAGGCCTGGTCCCGGGGCGAGATCGGCATCCACCACGAGCACTTCTTTTCCCAGGCGCTCTCCGACGCGCTGGCGGCCCTGCGGTCGCCGTTCGAACGCGCGGCGGCGGGGGCCCGAATCACCCTGGCCACGCTCGCCGGCGAGACGCATGCGCTCGGCGTGCAGATGGCGGCCCTCGTGGCGGCCGTTGCGGGACTCGAGCCGCATCTGCTCGGTCCGGACGTCCCCGTCGCGGAGGTCGTCGCCGCGGCGAAGGCGCGCCGGAGCGCCGCGGCCGGCGTCAGCATCTCGATCTCGTCGGCCGGAACCGGGTCGCGCGATCAGCTCGCCGTTCTTCGGCGAAGCCTTCCGGCGGCGATGCCGATGCTCGTGGGAGGCAAGGGCGCGCGGCGCAGCCATCCGCCCGGCGGCTGCACCATCGTCGAGGACCTCCCGGCCTTCTACGACTGGGCGCGGAGGTTCGCGGCCCGAGGTGCCTGATCGCCGCGGTCAAGACGCGGTGAGCGCCGCGCCCGTTTCTTCACACCCTGTTTACCGAGCCTTCCCGCGCGATTGATTCGCGGACCCTACAACTCCTCCTTCAAAGAGGAGGACGATTCTCATGAAACAGTCTGTCGGAAGGGCGTGGGTCGCGGTGCAGTTCGCCGCCATGGCGCTCGTGCTCGCCGCGATCACCGCTCCAGCCCTCGCTCAGGATACGTACTACAAGGAAGTCACCATCGACGGGCGTCTCTACGTGTTCGCTTCCGAGCCGGCGTTCCGCGCCTACGAGCAGTCCAAGGAGCTCGCGGTCGGCACGATCACGCGTCCCGGCTACGGGCCCAACGGCGAGACGGTGGTCTTCGACGGACCGCGCGCCGTGGAGATGTACAACAAGAAGTACAGCAAGACGGAGGCCCCTCCCCAGGAAGTCAAGACGACGGACGTCAAGCTTCCCTTCGACATCAAGTACCGAATGCCCGGCCTGCGTCTGACTTTCCCGAAGTTCGAGATGAACTTCGTCAACCGCATGCAGATCCGGTACACCTACGACGACGTCGACGCCGCGGGACCGCGCGATGATCGCGGTTCCTTCCGCATCCGCCGCATGCGGTCGAAGTGGGACGGCTGGATCTACACGCCGAACCTCACCTACGAGCTGCAGGTCGACTGGGTCGGCGCGGGGGTCACGGACACGACGGTCGGCTCCCAGTCCGGCAACCTCCAGGACGCCAACATCCAGTACGACTTCACCGGCGGCGCGAAGATGTTCATGCTCAAGGCCGGCCAGTTCAAGGCGCCGTTCGGCCGCCAGGAGCTGACGTCCTCGGGCAACCAGCAGTTCGTGGACCGCTCGATCGCGTCGGTGCTCTTCGCGCCCGCCCGGCAGATCGGTATGCAGATCGGCGGGCAGTTCGGCTACGCGGAAGTTCCGGACATGATCACGTACGCCGGCGGCATCTTCAACGGCAACGGCATCAACCGGACGATCGGGGAAAACGACAAGTACGAGTACACCGGGCGCGTGATGTTCTCGCCGTTCGGCAACGTCGGGTACTCCGAATCCAACCTCGAGCACTACGCGTTTCGCGTCTCGGCCGCCGTCGACTACAACAACAACAACCAGATCTTTTTCCCGGCCACCGGGGATCCGACGGGCTTCGACGTCACCTCGGAGTGGGGCACGGACATTTCCGTCAAGGCCCTGGGCGGTCTCTTCGTGTACGGCGAGTACTACTGGCGCACGATCGACAACGCCGCCGGCGCGGCGACGCGGCAGACGGGCGCGACGGCCCAGATCGGCTGGCTCTTCGGGGACCACTTCGAGATCGCCGGCCGATACTCCTTCACCGACGTCAACACGGCCCGCGAAGACCGCAACATCCAGGAGTGGCGCGGCGGATTGAACTACTACTTCAACAAGCATTTCTGGAAGCTCCAGGCCGACTACGGCGTCACCGAGAACGAGGCTCTCAACGGCGAAGACGGTCTGCCGCCGCGCAAGAACAAGGAGTTCCGGATGCAGGCGCAGCTCATGTTCTGACGCGGGCTCGGGTGAGCTTTACGCGAACTTCATGCCCGGCTTACATGGAATCTTCACACTGCAGAGTGTGAGTAACGCAAGGAGCAAGAGATGAGGAAACTTCGAAACATGGCCCTGGCCGCCGCGGCGACTGCCGCCGCGGGCCTCCTGCTGGCGGCCGAAGGCGCCCTGCAGGTCGATCCCAAGCTGCCGGCATACGCGAAGGTGGCCGGCGTCTCGGGCAATCTCTCGTCCCTCGGCAGCGACACGATGAACAACCTCGCGACGCTCTGGGCCGAGGGTTTCCGCAAGTACTACCCGAACGTCAAGATCCAGGTCGAAGGCAAAGGCTCTTCGACGGCCCCGCCGGCGCTCATCGAAGGCACGGCACAGCTCGGCCCGATGTCCCGCAAGATGAAGAAGGAAGAGATCGACAAGTTCGAGGCCAAGTACGGTTTCCCTCCGACGGGAATCCGCACGGCCCTCGACGGCATCGCGGTCTACGTCAACAAGGACAATCCCCTGACCGAGCTGACGCTCGAGCAGGTGGATGCGATCTTCTCGAAGACGCGCAAGGGCGCCTACAAGGAAGACATCACGACCTGGGGCCAGCTCGGCCTCACGGGGGAGTGGGCCAACAAGCCCATTTCGCTCTACGGCCGCAATTCGGCGTCGGGAACCTACGGCTTCTTCAAGGAGGTCGCGCTCTACAAGGGCGACTACAAGGACTCCGTCAAGGAGCAGCCGGGCTCGGCCTCGGTCGTGCAGGGCATCTCCGAAGACAAGTTCGCCATGGGGTATTCGGGCATCGGCTACACCACCTCGAACGTCAAGGCCATCAAGCTCGCCAAGAAAGCCGGCGAGCCCTTCTACGGCGAGACGTACGAGAACGTGCTCTCCGGCAAGTACCCGCTGGCGCGCTATCTCTACGTATACGTTTCGATCGATCCGTTCAAGTCGGGAGCGGAGAAGATCTCGCCCCTGACGAGCCAGTTCCTCATGTTCGCGATCTCGAAGGAAGGCCAGGAGGTCGTCGTCAAGGACGGCTACTTCCCGATTCCCGAGAAAGTCGCGGCGGAGGAGCGACGCAAGCTCTCGTAACCGTGGCGTCCGTACCGCAGCCGAGAATCGAAGCGCCGCCTCCGGCTGGAAAGAAGCTGGAGGAGACGCGGCGCTGGGTCAAGCGGGCCGACAAGCTCGCGCGGGCGGTGATCGTCGGCGGAGGTCTCGCCGTCGTCCTCGCGGTGTTCCTGATCATCATCCTGATCGTCGCCGAGTCCCTGCCGCTCTGGAAAGGCGCCTCGGGACGGCTCGAGAGCGCCCTCGCCTTCCCGACCGTCGGCAGCGATCCGATCCTCACGACTCTGTCCGACCCCTATCGCGAAATCTTCGTCGTGCTGCGCGCCTCCGGAGTCTTTCAGGAAGTCGACCGCAAGACGGCGAAAGTCACCCGGTCGATTCCGGTGCCGGGGGCGGCGGGCCAGCGCGTGACCGCGGTCGGGCGCATCGCGAGCCGCGATTACCTCGCCGTCGGCTTCGCCGACGGCCGCGCCGCCGTTCTTTCGGCACGCCTCCAGGTCGACTTCAAGCCCGAGGGGCGCGTCTCCCGATTCGACGTCCGCAGCGCGGGCGAGGTTCAGCTCCTGGCGGCCGGCACGCCGGTCTCGTCGGTGGCCGCCGTGCAGGAAGAGTGGGGCAACGTCCTGCTCGGGAGCTCGGGAGGGTCCGACCTGATCCTCGCGAAGCTGCCGGAGCCGTCCGAGGAGAGCGACGCGCTGCCCGGGGCCGAGGCCGAGAAACCGTCGCTCGAAGACCTTTCGCCCGGCTCGGCGGCGCGCGGGTCACGGGCGTCGCCGTGGGTGAGACCGGACAGGAAGCCGTCGCCGCAACCTCCGCGGGAACCTTCCTGCCGCTTTCGATCGACGGCGACGGATCGGTCACGCCGGCCGACCTCGTCACCGTCGAGCCGGAAAATCCCCGGGCGATCACCGCCGTGAGCTTCCTGCTCGGCGGCCAGTCGATCGTCTTCGGCGACGAGGAAGGCCGGGTCTCGTCCTGGTTCCGCGTCCGCTCGCCGGAAAACCCGAATCAGCGCCTGTTCCGCAAGATCCACGTCTTCGAGCCGATGCCGGCCGCCGTGACGGCCATCGGGATCTCGACCCGCAACAAGGGATTCGTGACCGCCGATGCGAAGGGCGACATCTGGCTGCGCTACAACACCGCGGACCGGACGCTGCTGCGCTTTTCCGGGCGCGGCTCGCCGGCCGTCGTCGCCGGGATATCGGGGCAGGGAGACGGGCTGTACGAGGTCTCGGAGTCGGGTCTGCTGACGACCTGGCGGATCTCCAATCCGCACCCCGAGACGACGCTGCGGACCCTCTTCGGCAAGGTCTGGTACGAGGGCTATGACGCTCCGGAGTACTCCTGGCAGTCCACGGGGGGCACCGACGACTTCGAGCCCAAGCTCTCACTGACGCCTCTGATCTTCGGCACGATCAAGGCCACCCTGTACGCGCTGCTCTTCGCGATCCCGATCGCCATCGGCGGAGCGCTCTATGCGGCGGTCTTCGCCGCCCCGGCGGTACGCCGGCTCGTCAAGCCAGTCGTCGAGATTATGGCGGCGCTGCCTTCGGTCGTGATCGGATTCCTCGCGGGTCTCTGGCTCGCGCCCTACGTCGAAAGGACGACGGTCGGCACCCTGCTGCTCGCACCGGTCGTTCCACTCGTCGTCGTCGCCGCGGCCCTCGGATTCCAGGCGCTGCCGCGCGCGACGCGCACGCGCTTCGGGCGCCTGCGCGAGATCTTTCTGCTGATCGGGGTGGTGGTGGTCGCCGCGTGGGCGGCATATGCCCTCGGACCGTGGTTCGAACAGACGGTCTTCGGCGGCGACTTCAAGAACTGGCTGTTCCAGAACTGGCAGCTCAAGTACGACCCGCGCAACTCGATCATCATCGGGTTCGCGATGGGCTTCGCCGTCATTCCGATTATCTTCACGATCAGCGAGGACGCCTTCTCCAACGTCCCCGCGCACCTCTCGGCCGCGAGCCTCGCGCTCGGCGCCTCGCGCTGGCAGACCGCCACGCGCGTGATTCTTCCCACGGCGTCTCCCGGCGTCTTCTCCGCGGTCATGATCGGCTTCGGCAGGGCGGTGGGCGAGACCATGATCGTCCTCATGGCCACGGGCAACACGCCGATCATGGAGTGGTCGATCTTCAACGGGATGCGGACGCTCTCCGCCAACATCGCGGTCGAGATTCCCGAGGCGCCGTTCGGGGGAACGCTCTACCGGGTGCTCTTTTTCGCGGCGGCGATCCTGTTCGTGATGACCTTCCTCGTGAACACGGCCGCCGAGCTGGTCCGCCAGCGCCTGCGCAAGAAGTACGAGGTCATCTGATGGGGTTCGCCAAGGGCGGCGGGCAGCGGGAATCCGGCGCGGTCTTCATCTGGCTGACGGGAGCGGCTCTGGCCGCTTCGGTCGTGATGATCGTCGGGATCGTGGTCCTCGTCGCGTCGCGCGGTCTCGTCGTCTTCTGGCCCCACCCGCTCGACGAGCTGACGCTCGAGGACGGCAAGAAATACGTCGTCGACGTGCTTTCGCGGGAGCAGATCCCGGCGAGCCCGGAGAGCCCGACGCCCGGGGAGCGTCTTCAGGTCCGGATTGGCAACCGCGACATCTACGGGCTCGACTTCCGATGGATCCCGGCCTCCGAGATCGTGTCCCGGACCCTTCCCCCCGATGCGGTCCTGGTGGAGCGCCAGGAGTACGGACCGTTCCAGGGATTCCTGGTCCGCGTCGAAGAGGCCGACGGCAAGACGATCGACGCGAACGATCCGCGGCGATTCGAGAGGCTCCAGGCGATGGTCGCGCAGGCGCGCGGCCGCCTGAAGGAGATCCGGCGCATCGAGCAGGGGAAGATCGGCCGGATCAACTTCCAGCTCGACAAGAAACGGCTCGCGATCCGCGCCCTGGAACGCGAGGACCCCCGGAAGGGGCCGGCGACGCTCTCGAAGATCGCGGCGATGGAGAAGCAGATCACCGCCTTCCAGGCGGAATACGAGACCTTGCGCGGACAGGCGGAGCTCCTGGTCGCGGAGAACGAGAAGGCGAAGGTGACCTTCGCCGATGCCAACGGAACCGAGAAGACGAGCCCGGTCTCGACGATCGTGCGTTTCTTCCGGCCGAACCGGCTCAGCCTTCCCGGGAAGGTCGGGGTGTACCTCTCCCGCCTCTGGGAGTTCGTCGCCGGCCAGCCGCGGGAGTCGAACACGGAAGGCGGCGTCTTCCCCGCGATCTTCGGCACGGTGATGATGGTCATCCTGATGAGCGCCGCCGTGATGCCCTTCGGCGTCATCGCCGCGCTCTACCTCCGCGAGTACGCCCGGCAGGGGCCGCTGGTGCGCGCCGTGCGGATCGCGGTCAACAACCTCGCGGGTGTGCCGTCGATCGTTTTCGGCGTGTTCGGCCTCGGCTTCTTCGTGTACCTGACCGGCGGCGCGATCGACAAGCTCTTCTTCTCGGCGGCCCTTCCCGATCCGACGTTCAAGACGGGGGGCATCCTTTGGGCCTCGCTGACGCTGGCGCTCCTGACCGTCCCGGTCGTCATCGTCGCGACCGAAGAATCGCTGGCGGCCGTCCCGCGCGGGGCGCGCGAGGGCTCCTACGCGCTGGGCGCCACGAAATGGCAGACCATCGCGCGCGTCGTGCTTCCCGCCGCCCTGCCCGGAATCCTCACCGGGCTGATCCTCGCGATGGCGCGCGGCGCGGGCGAAGTCGCGCCGCTGATGATCACGGGAGTCGTCAAGCTCGCGCCGGAGCTTCCGTTCGACGGAAACTTTCCGTTCTTCCACCTGGAGCGGAAATTCATGCACCTCGGTTTCCAGATCTACGACGTCGGCTTCCAGTCGCCCAACGTCGAGGCGGCCAAGCCGATGGTCTACATGACGGCGCTGCTCCTGCTGGCAGTCGTCGTCGCGCTCAACATGACGGCGATCCTGGTGCGGGAACGGCTGCGCCGGAAGCTCCGTTCCGCGACTTTCTGACGCCGATGGAGGACGAGAAAAAGATGGAAACGCTCGCTCCCGCCTCGCCGGACGCGCTCGCGACCCGGCGGCCCGAGACCGGTTCGGGCTCGGGTCTGGGCCGGCTACGCCCGGAGGCTCTCGGGGGCAGCCCCGACTCCGCCCCTCACGGCACCGCGGCCGGGAGAGTCGTCATGGACGTCCAGCACCTGAATCTCTTCTACGGCGAGAAGCAGGCGCTCTTCGACATCTCGATCCAGTTTCCGGAAAAGAAGGTCACGGCGCTCATCGGTCCGTCCGGCTGCGGCAAGTCGACGCTCCTGCGGTGTCTCAACCGCATGAACGACATCATCGACGGCGTGCGCATCGAGGGCAAGGTGCTGTTCGACGGCGAGGACATCTTCGCGCCGCGGGTCGACGTGACGGAGCTGCGCAAGCGCTTCGGGATGGTGTTCCAGAAGTCCAACCCGTTCCCCAAGTCGATCTACGAGAACGTGGTCTACGGCCTCCGGATCCACGGCGTGCGGGACAAGGCGACGCTCGACGAAGCCTGCGAGCGCTCGCTGCGGGGCGCCGCCCTCTGGGACGAGGTCAAGGACCGGCTCGAGGAGAGCGGCCTGTCCCTCTCCGGCGGCCAGATGCAGCGGCTGTGCATCGCGCGGGCGATCGCGGTCGAGCCCGAAGTCGTGCTCATGGACGAGCCGTGCTCGGCGCTCGATCCGATCGCGACGTCCAAGGTCGAGGAGCTGATCTTCGACCTCAAGAAGGAGTTCACGATCATCATCGTGACGCACAACATGCAGCAGGCGGCCCGCGTGTCGGAGAACACGGCCTTCTTCATGCTCGGCCGGATGGCCGAGTACGACCGGACGGAGAAGATCTTCACCAACCCGGGACAGAAGATCACCGAGGACTACATCACGGGCCGGTTCGGCTAGGCAGAAGAGGAGAAAATGAAGACGCTGCGTGCAGAAAAACAAGGACGGAACGGCGGCGCGCAGCGAGGCCCATACCGGGTCGATGAAGCGCATCGCCCTGATCGAGGACGACGCCGACATCGCGTACACGATCCGGCTGAATCTCCGCAAGGAGAAGAAGTACGCGGTCGAGCACTACGTCTCGGGAATCGCGGCTCTCGCGGCCGTCCAGGAGAAGCCCTTCGACCTGGTGATCCTGGACCTGAACCTTCCCGACATCGACGGCCTCGCGCTTTGCCGCGAGCTGCGGCGGGCCGACGAGACCGCGCAAGGTGCCCATCATCATGCTCACGGCGCGCGTCGAGGAGCGCGACAAGCTGCTCGGGTTCGAGATCGGCGCCGACGACTACATCACGAAGCCCTTCTCGATGCGCGAGCTCCTCGCGCGCGTGCACGCCCACCTGCGGCGCGTCGCCGCCTTCGAGACCTCCGAGGAAGAGGTCTTCCGCGACGGCGAGCTCGTGGTCGATCGCGCGCGATTCGAGGTGACGGTGGCCGCGAAGCGCGTGCACCTCACCAAGAAGGAGTTCGACCTCCTGTGGCTGCTCATCCGCAACCGCAATCGCGTCGTCACGCGCGACGCCATCCTCGCGCGGCTCTGGGACTACGACGCGGAAGTCGAGACGCGGACGGTGGACGTCCATATCCGGGCCCTGCGCCGCAAGCTCGGCGACCAGCGCATCGAGACGGTCGTGGGACTCGGCTATCGGTACCGCGAAGGAGCGACGAGGACCTCAGCCTGAAGCTCCGCGCCCGGTTCACGCGCGCTCTTCGCGGCCCTTTCCGTAGCGGCCGTCCTGGCGCTCGTGCTCGTCTCGGATGCCGTCGTCGGACGCGCCGTCGCCGAACGTGTTGCGGACCGCTTCGGACGGGAGCTCGAGCATCTGTCCGGGGACCTGGCGGGTCCGGGCGTGCCCGAGGCCGCGCGGCGGGCGTATCTCCGCGCCGCCGCCCGCCAGCTCGAGTGCCGTCTCACGCTCGATCGCACCCGACGGCACGGTCCTCGACGACACGGACTTCAAGCCCGCCGACGTCGGCGCGATCCAGAACCACTCGAATCGGGAGGAGTTTCAGGAAGCCGCGCGCTCGGGCGCCGGCGAGGCGCGGCGTTTCTCGGCGACCGAGCAGCGCTCGCTGCTCTACGTCGCCCGGCGCCTGCCCGACGGGAGCGTCCTGCGCATCGGCGGCCTCGGAGGCGCGGCTCTCGGAGGTCGGCGTCCGAATACCTCTGGACGATGCGGCTGGCGATCCTCGCCGCCTGTCTCGCCCTCTTTCTGATCGGGACGGCGGCGTCGCGCCGTTTCTCCGAGCCGATCGCCGAGCTGACGCGCGGCGCTTCCGCCATCGCCGCGGGCGACTTCGCGCGCGACCTGCCGCGCGCGGGCGGCGAAGAGGTGCAGTTGCTCTCCTCGGCCGTTCAGCGGATGAAGGACTCGCTCAACAACGCGCTCGAGCAGGCGGAGGGAGAGCGGCGGCTCGCGGCCATGGTCTTCGAGACCCTCCCGGACGGTCTCGTGGTCGTCGACGCGAAGCTCCGCGTCCTCGAATCGAACGAACGGTTTGCGGCCATGACGGGCGACTCCGTCGCCCGCCGGCCGCGGGGTTTACGAGCTGCTGCGGGAGAAGGCCGCTGTACGAGTGCTTCGAGACCGCCCTGCGCAGCGCGCGAGCTGACGGAGCGCACGGTGAGGCTGCCCGGATGACCGCGTCTGGCAGCTCGCCGTGGTTCCCGTGCCGGCGGGCCACCGGGCCGCGGCGGTCGGCGTGCTGCGCGACGTGTCGCGTCTGGAGAAGACCGAGTCGATGCGCCGGACCTTCGTCGGCGACGTCTCGCACGAGCTGCGAACTCCGATCGCCTCGATCGCGGCGGCCGCCGAGACGCTCGCCGAGGGAGCCCCGGACCGGGTCGAGACGGCGGAGCTGCTGGGCCTGATCCGCCGGCAATCGGATCGCATGCGCGAATTGATCGACGACCTCATGGACCTCGCCCAGATCGAGAGCGGCGCCGTGCCTCTCGAGCGCGAGGAGATCCCACTCCACGAGCTCCTTTCGGAGGTCGCCGAGGACCTCGGCTCCGCGGCCCGCTCGCGCGAGGTCGACGTCCGCGTCCTGGGCGACGTCGGCGTGGCCGCGGTCGGCGATCGCCGGCGGCTCGGCCAGCTCGCCCGCAACCTGATCGACAACGCGATCAAGTTCTCTCCGGAGGGTGCGCCCGTCGTCGTGCGCGTCTGGCGGCAGAATGGCCGGTCGGGCTTCTCGGTCGAAGACCTCGGACCGGGCATCCCGCTGGCCGAGCGGGACAAGATCTTCCAGCGCTTCTACCAGATCGACCGGTCGCGTTCGAAGGTCGCGGCCGGGCTCGGGCCTCGGTCTCGCGATCGTCAAGCACATCGCGCAGCTTCACGGCGCGCTCGTCGACGTCGAGGGCGACCCCGGTCAGGGCAGCAAGTTCCACGTCCGGTTCCCGTCCGTCGCCTGAAGTCGGCGCAAAGGAGCCGCGTAAAGGAGCCTGAAGTCGTTGCGGTAGGATGGCGCCGCTTTCCCGGGGAGCGCCGCATGCTGAACCTCCTGCCCAAAGACGAGCGAGTACTTCGAGCGGTTCACCGAGCTCGCCGTCCGCATCCACGAGGCCGCGAAGATCCTGGCGCGGTTCTTCGAGGGGCAGGCCTCGGCCGCCACGGTCGCCGACCAGGTCAAGCGGCTCGAGCACGAGTGCGACGAGATCTCCCACGAGATCCTGCGCGGCATCGACCGCACCTTCATCACGCCGATCGATCGCGAAGACATCCACCAGCTCGCGGTGCGGCTCGACGACGTCATCGACCTGATCGACGGGACCGTCCGCCGCGTGATCGCTCTTCAAGATCGGCGCGCCGACGCCCGCTCGTCCCAGGCGCTCTCGAAGCTGATCGTCCAGACGACCGGCGAGCTCGTCGAGGCGGTCTCGCGGCTGCGCAAGCAGAAGGGCGTGATGGACCACTGCATCCGGATCAAGCAGCTCGAGAACGAGGGAGACGTCGTGTACCACGACGCGATCGCGTCGCTCTTCGCCGGAGAGCTCCCCGCGATCGAGGTCATCAAGTGGAAGGACGTCTACGACAACATGGAGCGCGGCATCGATTCCTGCGTGGCCGTGGCGCACGTGCTGGAGAGCGTCGTTCTCAAGCACTCCTGAGAGGCCGGCGCCGGGGTCATGAACTACGTCCTCTTCATCATCGCGATCGCGCTGGTCTTCGACTTCATCAATGGGATGCACGACTCGGCGAACTCGATCGCCACGGTCGTGTCGACGCGGGTGCTCATCGCCCTTCATGGCCGTCTTCTGGGCCGCGTTCTTCAACTTCGTCGCGGCGTTCCTGTTCGGCACGGCCGTGGCGAAGACGATCGGCTCGGGCCTGATCGACATCACCGTCGTCAACTCGGACGTCGTCCTCGGCGGGCTGCTCGGCGCGATCATCTGGAACCTCATCACCTGGTATTTCGGACTGCCGTCCTCCTCCTCCCATGCGCTCATCGGCGGCTACGCGGGCGCGGCCGTCGCGCGGGTCGGCGTGCAGGCGATCGTGCCGGGGATGGCGTGGATCAAGACGCTCGCGTTCATCGTGCTCTCGCCGCTCATCGGGATGGCCGTGGGCTGGGTCCTGATGATCGGCGATGTCCTGGATGTTCCACAAGACGCCGTACGGCTCGGTCGACCGCTGGTTCCGCCGGGCGCAGCTGGGGTCCGCGGCGGCCTTCTCCCTTTCCCATGGGACCAACGACGCGCAGAAGACGATGGGAATCATCGGCGGACTGCTCGTCGCAAACCAGCATCACTTTGTCGATCCCGCTTCGCGGTTCCACTGGATGCATCTGCCGAATCTGAAGCTCGATGCCCTGGTGGATCATCCTCTCGGCCCATGCGGCGATCGGTCTCGGAACGCTCACGGGCGGCTGGCGGATCGTGCGCACCATGGGCAGCCGCATCACCAAGCTCAAGCCCTTTTCGGGCTTCTGCGCGGAGACGGGCGCGGCGGCGACGGTGATCGCCGCTTCGATCTGGGGGATCCCGGTCTCGACGACGCACACGATCACCGGAGCGATCATCGGAGTCGGGGCGACGCAGCGCTATTCGGCGGTGCGATGGGGCGTGGCGGGGCGGATCGTCTATGCCTGGGTCCTGACGATCCCGATGGCGGCCGCGATCGGCGCGCTCGGCTACGGAATCCTCGCGGCGATCTCCCGCTAGGCCACTCCCGCTAATCGGAAAACGCCGGCGCCGCCCTCCGCATTTCCGGCGGACCCGATCCGAGACCAAAAAAAAGAAGCCCCCCGTCTCACTCGGGGGGCTCGAAGGAGGAGATCTGTGTACCTGCCTGTACTACGGAGGGAGGCCGGCATTTGTTGAGGCTGTTTTTCGGGTTCGGGTCGGTTGCGTGTATTTTGACGCCCCATGATTCGCCTGCGTCTCAAGCCCGGGCGCGATGAGTCGGTTCGCCGCCGGCATCCGTGGCTCTTCTCGGGCGCCATCGCGTCGGCCGAGGGCGACGGGACCGACGGCCACGCCGAGGTCGTGGACGCGCAGGGCCGGCCTCTCGCGCGGGGCGCCTACTCGCCGGACTCGCAGATTCTGGCGCGCCTCTGGACTTTCGACGCCTCCGAGCCGTCGAGCGTCCTGATCGAGGAGCGCTTCGTGTCCGCCGCGCGCCTGCGACGCACGGTGGTCCCGGCCGAGACCACCGGCTACCGTGCGGTCAATTCCGAGGGCGACCTGTGTCCCGGCGTCATCCTCGACGTCTACGGCGACACGGCCGTGCTCGACCTGACGACAGCCGGAACGGAAGCGTGGCGGCCGGTTCTCGAGAACGCGGCGCGCTCGGCGTTCCGGCCGGAGCGGCTGGTCGTGCGGGCGACCGGATCGGCGCGCGATCGCCGCGCCGCGCCGGACCGCGGGGGCGACGAGGACCGGGTTCCCTTCCTCGAGCACGGCCTGCGCTTCGTGGCCGACGTCGGCTCGGGACAGAAGACGGGGTTCTTCCTCGATCAGCGGAGCAATCGGTCGGTCCTGCGCGGACTCGCCGGCGGCCGCACGGTCCTGAACCTCTTCTCCTACTCGGGCGCCTTCTCCGTCGCGGCGCTCGCCGGCGGCGCGGTGCGGGCGGTCGACGTCGACTCGTCCGGCGCGGCGCTCTCGCTGGCCCGCGAGCACCGGCTTCTCAACGGGCTCCCGGCCGCCGACGCGGACTTCGTCGAGGCGGACGTCTTCGACGACCTGCGGCGGCGGGCCGCGGCGGGGGAGCGCTGGGACATCGTCGTGTGCGACCCCCCGGCCTTCGTCAAGAAGCGCGCCGACATCGACCGCGCCGCGCGGGGCTACAAGGACATCAACCGCCTCGCCATGTCGCTCGTCGCCCCCGACGGGTGGCTGCTGACCTGCTCGTGCTCCGGGCTCGTCGATCCGGACCTCTTCCAGAAGATCATCTTTTCGGCGAGTGTCGATGCCCGCGCGTCGTTCGCGATCGCCCGGCGGCAGGGCGCGGGTCCCGATCACCCGGTCTCGCTCGACTGTCCGGAGGGCGAGTACCTGAAGGGCCTGTGGCTGCGCCGTCTGCGATAATGACTGCATGACACCGACCCATTTCGGCCCGAGCCGCCTGCGGGTGCGGATGCGGGTGCGGATGCGAGGCGTCGCCTGGCTCGTTCTCGGGCTCGCGGCTGCCTCGCTGAACGCGCAGGACCGTCGGGGCAAGGACATTTCCGTCGGTCCGGCGGCCTTCCGGGGATCGAAAGCCTCCGCTCGCGTCGCGAAGGAGCCGCCGGCCGCCGCCGACGTGGCGCGGGCGAGAGCGACGGCCGCGCGGCTGCCCGCGTCGGCCCGCCATGCGCTCGGCCCGCTCTCCGCGAGCGATCGCGCCCGGCTCTCGGGCGCCGGGGACAGGGACGGACGCGGCCGCGCGAAGGGGCGCGTGATCGGAATCGTGCGCAAGCTCGAGGGCGCGACCGATGGATATGCCGAGACGCGCGACGGGCGGACGATCTGGGCGGCCTCCTTCGCTTCGGAGGGCGCGGCGGGCATCCGCCTCCGGGTCGAGGCGCCGGGTCTTCCGGACGGTTCCCGCGCGTATGTCTTCGCCGCCGGAGGAGCGCAGATCCACGGCCCTTACTCCGCGACGATGCTCGCCCGTTCGGGCGGGTTCTGGACGAACACGATCTTCGCCGACGAGGCGTTCCTCGAGATCGCGCTTCCCGACGGGGCCTCGATGCCGCGCCGCGCCGCGGATTCGCGTGAGCGCCGTCGGTCACGTCGACCGGGAGCGCGCGTTTCCGCGCGGCGGGGCCAAGGACGTCGCGGGCGCGCCCCAGGAGGACTGCCCGCTCGACCTCCAGTGCGTCTCGACGGCCGATTTCCCCCTGAAGAACGAGGCCTCGCGCGGAGTGGCCATGATCTATTACGAGGCCCAGGGCTTTCTGGGGCAGTGCACGGGCACGCTGCTCAACACGACGCTCGGTCCCGTCGAGCCCTATCTCCTGACCGCCAACCACTGCTTTTCCTCGCCGGCCTCGGCGGCCTCCGTCGAGGCGTTCTGGTCGTACGTCACACCCTCCTGCGGAGCGTTTCCTCCGGATCCCGCGACGTTCGAGAGCTCGCTCGGCTCGACGGTCCTCGCGACCGAGAGCGCGACGAACGGCGCCGACTTCACGTTCCTGCTTCTCGACGAGAACCCGCCCGCCGACAGCATTTTTCTGGGCTGGACGACCGAAGACCTCCTCGAGGGCACGCCGCTCCACCGCATCAGCCATCCCGAGGGCCTGCCCCAGTCCTACTCGCACAACGCGATCGCTCCCTACTTGAGCGACTGCACCGACATGCAGGCGGACGAGGAATGGCCCTCGATCATCGACCGCGGCATGACGCTCGGCGGAAGCTCCGGGGCCGCACTCATGACCGGCGACCTGGAGGTCGTCGGCCAGCTCTGGGGCGGTTGCGGCCTCTGCGGCACGCCGGTTCCGCAGACGCGCGACAACGACGGCCGGTTCAGCGAGTCGTTTCGCGGCGCTCGCCCAGTACCTCGACCCCGACACGCCGGCGCCGTGCGTCGCGAGCCCGACCACGCTGTGCCTGAACGACGGGCGCTTCCGCGTCGTCGCGGACTGGAGGCGGGTCAACGGCGACACCGGAGTCGGGCAAGCCGTGCCGCTGACGTCGGATTCGGGTTACTTCTGGTTCTTCAACTCGGCCAACATCGAGCTCGTCGTGAAGGTGCTCGACGCCTGCACCGTCAACGACCATTACTGGGTTTTCGCCGGCGGTCTGACGAACGTGGAAGTCGTCCTGACGGTGACCGACACGAACACGGGCGCGCAGCAGGTCTACACGAATCCGCTCGGGACGGCGTACGTCCCTCTCCAGGACACCGGCGCGTTTGAATGCCCGTGAGGCGAGCCGCCGCCGCGTGACCTGGGTCGCCGGGCTCGCCGTCGCCCTGCTCGCCGGCTTCCTCGCGACGGCCTCTTCGCCGGCCCCGTCCCGCCCGGCGCTCTCGAATTCGGAGCGGCGGGTCCTCCTCTTCACGCGGACCGAGGGCTTCCGCCACGCGTCGATCCCCGATGCGATCGCGGCGATCCGCACCCTGGGCCAGACGCACGGATTCGCGGTCGACGCGACCGAACAGACGGCGGCGTTCTCCGACGCGGGTCTCGAGCCGTACGAGGCCGTGCTCTTCGTCCTGACGACGGGTGACGTGCTCGATGCTCCGGAGGAGCAGGCCCTGGAGCGATTCATCCGCGCGCGGCGGCGGGTTCGTCGGTGTGCATTCGGCCGCCGACACCGAGCACGGCTGGCCCTGGTTCCTCGCGCTCGCGGGCGCGGAGTTCCGGACCCATCCGGCAATCCAGCCGGCGGCGTTGACGGTCGTCGATCGCGTCCACGCGGCGACGCGGGAACTGCCGGAGCGGTGGAACCGGACCGACGAGTGGTACGACTTCGTGGCGAACCCGCGTGCGTCTGCTTCCGTCCACGTCCTCGTGACCATCGACGAGGCCAGTTACGCCGGCGGCACGATGGGCGCGGATCACCCCGTGGCGTGGTGCCGGTTCTACGACGGCGGCCGCACGCTCTACACCGCGCTCGGCCACACCTCCGAGAGCTGGTCCGAGCCGCTCTTCCTCGGGCATCTCGCGGGAGGCATCGCCTTCTCGGCGGGTTGGCCGGACTGCGAGGACCGGGACACGACGACGGTGGCGCCGCGGCCCGGACGGTGAGCCCGCGCCAGCACGTCGCGCTCCTCGGCCCGGCGCCGCCGGACCGCGGCGGCATCGCCCGGGAGACGGCCCTTCTGGCGGCGGCCCTTTCGGCGCGCGCGGACGTGTCCTGGTTCACGTTCTCGCGACGCTATCCGCGCTGGCTCGACCCGCGGCGTTTCGACGTCGATCCGGGTCTCGCGTCTTCGGGCGTCGGCGCGACTCCCGCGCTCGACTACCGCTCGCCGCTCTCGTGGAAGCGCACGGCCGACGTCGATCGCGGCCGGCCGGCCGGAGGCCCTCATCGTCCCGTGGTGGACGGCATTCTGGGGACTGCCCGTACGCGCGCGTGCTGCGGCGTCTCGCGCAAACCGCGCCGTCGATGCGGCGGGTTCTGCTCTGTCACAACGTCGAAGATCACGAGGGAGGAGCGCTCGCGGCGGTTTCTCGCGCTCGGCGCGTTTCTCGCGGCGGACTCCTTCATCGTCCACGCGGCGGCGGATCGCGAGCGGCTGGCCCGACTGGCGCCGGGCCGCCCGGCGCGGCTCCTTCCGCATCCGGCGCACCTCGCTCCGCCTCCGGCAGGGCCTTCCCGGGCGCAGGCCCGCGCGCGCCTCGGCGTCTCCGGCCCGCTCGTTCTCTTCCTCGGCCTCATCCGCCGCTACAAGGGCGTCGACGTGCTCCTCGAAGCGGCTCCCCGGATCGTCGAGCGGTCGTCGGCGACGATCGCCGTCGTCGGCGAAGTCTTCCCGGATGCGCGCGACCTCGCGCGGCGCGGCGGATGCGAGCCCCGTGCGCGAGCAAATCCTCTGGAAGGACGACTACGTCTCCGAGGACGAAATGGCCGCGTGGCTCGCGGCCTGCGACGTCGTGGTGCTCCCGTACCGCGCGATCTCGGGAAGCGGGATCGCGGCGCGCGCCTTCGCGGCGGGCCGGCCCGTGGCCGCTGCCCGTGTCGGCGGCCTCGCCGACGCCGTCGAGCCGGGCGTGTCGGGAGAGCTCTTCGCGCCCGGCGACGCGGAGGGCCTCGCCCGCGCGGTCGAGACGGTCCTCGCGCGCGGAATCGACGCCTACGGTCCGGGTCTCGGCGCGCGCTGCCGAACGCGCGTCCTGGCCGAGCTACGTCGGCGCGCTGCTCGACTTCGTCGCGTCTCCGGGGCGCTGATCGACTCGGACCGGCGGCGGTCCTCGGTATACTCCGCCTCCCATGAACCTCGACCTCACCGAGGAGCAGGAGCTGCTGCGCGACGCCGTGCGCGGCTTCGCCGAGGACGTCGTGCGGCCGCGGGCGGCGGCGATCGACCAGTGCGGCGAGTTTCCGACGGACCTCTTCCGGGCGGCCGGGGAGCTCGGCCTCGCCGGGGTCGCCGTGGCCCGCCGAGCACGGTGGCGCCGGGCATGGACCTCGTCTCCTACGCGATCGTCATCGAGGAGATTTCGCGCGTCTGCGCCAACCTCGGCGTGATTCTGTCGGTCAACAACTCGCTCGTCTGCGACCCCATCGACAAGTTCGGCAACGCCGACCAGAAGAAGCGGTTCCTCGAGCCCCTCGCGCGGGGAGAGAAGCTCGGCTGCTTCGCGCTCACGGAGCCCGACGCGGGCTCGGACGCGGGCAACCAGAAGACGCGCGCGGTCCGCGAGGGGGACGCCTACAGGATCTCGGGACAGAAAGTCTTCATCACGTGCGGCCAGGCCGCCGACGTCTGCCTCCTCTTCGCGATGACCAGCCCCGAGAAGAAGGTCCGGGGCATCTCCGCGTTTCTCGTCGACGCGTCGACGCCGGGGTTCGACCGCTCGCGGCACCAGGTCAAGCTGGGGGTCAACGCATCGGGAACGGTCGAGATCTTCCTGACCGACGTGCTCGTCCCGGCGGCCGACCGCCTCGGCGAGGAGGGCGAGGGGTTCAAGATCGCGATGGCCACGCTCGACGGCGGGCGGATCGGGATCGCCGCGCAGGCGGTCGGGCATCGCGCAGGAAGCCTTCGAGGCCGCCGTTTCCTACGCGAAGGCGCCGCAGGGCGTTCGGCCGCCCCATCGCCGAGTTCCAGGCCCTTCGATTCTATCTCGCCGACATGGCGACCGACATCGACGCGGCGCGGCTCTTGACGCGCAAGGCCGCGGCGGCCAAGGACGTGGTCAAGGCTTCCGGCGGCCGGTACTCGATGGAGGCCGCGATCGCCAAGCTCTTCGCCGCGGAAATGGCGCAGCGCGTGACGACCAAGGCGCTGCAGATCCACGGCGGCTACGGGTACACGAAGGAGTACCCCGTGGAGCGCAACTTCCGCGACGCGCGGATCACCGAGATCTACGAGGGCACGAGCGAAATCCACCGCCTGATCATCGCGCGGGAGATCTTCCGCGACGCCGCGCTCACGATCGGATAGGACGGGACATGGGTCAGACACGGATGTTCCGAGACCGTGTGGTCTCGATGGATCAGACGCTCGAGGGCGGCGAAAAACATCTCGCGCTCCTGACGGAGCTCTGCCGGGAGGCGCTGCCCGACTTCGAGGTCAAGGAGCACGCGCTCGACCACGAACGCGATCTCTTCGTGATGGACCTTGCAGGGACCCGACGGCGCGGCCAAGAGGATCGCCTGGACCCGCATGGTCCTCTACGACGCGGAGCGCATCCCGTCCCTCGCCGGCGATCCGGGCCGGGCCCTGCGTTCGAAGATCGTCGAGTTCGTGCGCGCCCGGGCCGCGCGGACCGAGATCGTCGTCACGTTCCGGCACCTCGAGGAGGGCTGGGTGGACACGCCCGAACCGCGGCGCGAGGGCGGCGGACGGCGGCGCCGGCGCGGAGGCCGGGGCGCCCGCGGAGGGGAACGCGGCGAGCGCGGGGAACGAGGCGAGCGCGGGGAACGGACGGGGAGTCCCGACCGACGTCCTTCGCCTTCGCCTTCGGGACCGCAGCGGGCGGGACAGGGACAGGGACAAAGACAGGGCCAGGGTTCGGGTTCGGGTCGCGGTCAGGGCCAGGGCCACCCATCGCCGCGCGGCGGTCCCGAGCGCCGGGACCAGCCCCGGCAGCAGCGCCCGGGACCGGGCGGACCAGTGCCGCCGCGTCCCGCGGGGCCTCCTCCGGCGGGCGGATCGGCGCAAGCCGAAGCCGGCGGTCCTGCGAAGCGCCGCCGGTTACGCCGGCGCCGCCGCGGCGGACGCGGTTCCGGAGGAGGAGGCGGCTCCGGCACGCCGGGCGCTGGACCGCCCTCGTCGGGATCGGCTCCGCAGCCATGAACTTCGCGCTCAGCGAGGACCAGGAGAGGGTTCGGGACGCCGTCCGCGATTTCGCCGCAGAGCGAGATCGCCCCGGGTGTGGCCGAGCGCGAAAAGAACGAGGTCTTTCCGCGCGAGATCCTGCGGCGACTTGCCGAGATGGGGATTCTCGGAATGATGGTTCCCGAGGCCTACGGCGGCGCGGGCGCGGATGCGCTGTCCTACGTGCTCGCGTCGAAGAGCTCGCGCGCGTCTGCGCATCGACCGCGGTGATCGTCTCGGTCAACAACTCCGTGGCGTGCTACCCGATCTGGAAGTTCGGCAGCGAGCGGCAGAAGACGACGGTCCTCACGGAGCTCGCCTCGGGCCGCGCGCTCGGCGCGTACGCCCTGACCGAGCCGCAGTCGGGCTCCGACGCGGCGAACCAGAAGACCCGCGCTGTCCGCGACGGTTCCGGATACGTGCTGAACGGCGCCAAGGCGTGGATCACCAACGCCGGCGAGGCCAACTGGTACGTGGTCATGGCGATGACGGATCCCGACGCGGGCACCCGGGGCATCACGGCGTTTCTGGTCTCGTCCGAGGATGCGGGCCTGCGGGTCGGCGCGCCCGAAGACAAGATGGGCCTGCGCGCGTCCAAGACCGCTTCGATCTTTCTCGAGGACGTCCGTCTGCCGGAGGACCGGCGGCTCGGCGGCGAGGGCGAAGGGTTCACGATCGCCATGACGACCCTGGACCACTCGCGCATCGGCATCGCCGCCCAGGGCATCGGCATCGGGCAGGCGGCCTACGACGCGACGGTGGAGTACGCGCGAACGCGCGAAACCTTCGGACGCAAGCTCGCGGAGCACGAGGCCATCGCGTTCCAGATCGCCGACATGCGGGTGCAGCTCGAGGCCGCGCGGGTGTTGACCTACCGGGCCGCGCTCCGGTCGGAGAGGCCGGGCCTGCGCTTCTCCAAGGAGTCGTCGATGGCCAAGGTGTACGCCACCGAGGCGGCCAATGCGATCGCCAATCGCGCGGTGCAGATCTTCGGCGCCTATGGCTATTCCAAGGAGTACGCGGTCGAGCGGTACTATCGGGACGCGCGCGTCACGACGATCTACGAGGGCACGAGCGAGATCCAGCGCATCGTGATCGCCAAGAACGTGCTCGCCGGAAGGTAAAGATGACGGAACCCGAAGAGCCACCGCGGCCCGAGCCCGACGAGGCCATGGATGCCGTCGAGGCGATGGAAGCCGTAGAGGCCGAACAGGTCGAACCGGCCGTCGATCTCGAGGCGGTCGCGCCTGTCGAGGCCTTCGCTCCCGCTGCGCCGGTCGAGGCCGTCGAGATCATCGCCTCGGCCGCTCCGACCGAGCACGAGACCGCCGCTCCCGACGAGGACCCCGAGCTCGAGGACGTCGCGCCTCCGCCGCCCGCGGCCCGGGCCTTCACCGGCGAGGTGAAGCCGGCGGCGGTGTCCGCCCGAGGCGCCCGGCCTGACCTCATCGACCGGCGCGAGCCCCTGTACCGCGAGTGCCGGGGCTACCGGCTGCGGCTGGACCCCGCGGACCTTGCGCGGCTGCGCGAGCTTCCCGGCGCTCGCGGCAAGTCCGACGACGAGATCGGGGAGGCCTTCTTCGACGGGCAGGCCGAACGCCTCGCAACGGCGATCGCCGACGATGTCCCGGCGCCTTCCGAGATCCGGGTGGTCGTGGACCCGTACTCGCGCCAGGCCTTCCTGGCGCTCGAGAACACAATCCGCGGGATCCTGAGCTTCTAGCGCTCCGCGCGTCTTCTAGATGTCTGCCGTGATGACGATCCGGGTCGCCTGCTTCAGATGCGCCTTCTTCTGATGCGGATCGATCGTGACGGCGATCTCGCCGGGCTCGGCGCCGGCGGAGGAAAGGATGTCGGCCCAGCCCTCGGCGCGAAAGCGGAGGAAATCTTCGGCGACGGCGGGCTCCTCGCGGCCTTCGAAATCGGGCATCGACTTCAGCTTGTCGACCTCCGGCCGGTCGAGCACGAAGGCGTAGCCCTCGCGCGCCATCCGGTAGGTCCGGGACTCGTTGGGGGAGTTGGCTTGCATGAGGGAATTTTAGGGCATCCGAAGCGTTTTTCGCGGTCATGAATTTGCGACGCGGGATCCCCGCCACGAGTCTCTTCCTCGCCGCGGCGCTGTCGGCATTCGCGCCGCCGGCCTCGGCACAGACGGCCGGCGCGATCGCGACTCCGGCCTCGTCCGACGAGATCCGCAACCACTTCGACTCGGACTCGATCATGCGGACCCCGGGCTTCTTCGACCTCGTCGTGCTCGGCGAGCCGGCGACGAGAACGCGCTGGCTGATCCTCTCGGACACGAATCCGCCCTCGGCGCCCCATCGCCTCGCCCAGGTCGAAGCGGCACGGCCCGACGGGTCCGATCGCCGCGGCGCTCCGGCGCAACGTCCAGTTCCAGGACGGCTCCGTCTCCGCCTTCGTGAAGAACTCCCCGAGCCGCGCGGGCTTCGTCCTGCGGATGACCGGCGAGAAGGACTTCCTTCTGCTCACGGTCGAGACGCTTTCCGGAGACGTCGTCCTGTCGAGCTACCGCGACGGCAAGCCGAGCGAGCTCGGCCGGGGCAACATCAAGTTCGGGCGCGCCTGGGACAATTTCGGAGTCTCCCTCGAGGGGGAGTCGTGACCGTGACGTTCAACGGCGCGAAGGTGTTCGCGGCGGTCGATCCCCGTCCCGCCTCCGGGCGCGTCGGCCTCGCGGCCTCGGGGTCGGGCGAGGCCTCGTTCGACGAGTTCCTCGATCCGCCCCGCGGCGACGACCCGCAAGTAACCTAGGGCGCGATCGAGGCCGCGAAGCGGAAGCGGCCGTTCTCGACCTTCAGAATCACCGCCGGCTTGACGGGGTTGCGGTCCGCGTCCATGGTGATCGTCCCGGTGACGCCGGCGAAGTCCTTCGTGGAGGCCAGCGCGTCGCGGATGCGCTTGCCTTCCGTCGAGCCGGCGCGCGCGATGGCGTCGGCGAGCAGGCGCGTCGCGTCGTAGGTCAGCGCCGCGATCGAGTCGGGCTCCGCGCCGTACCTGGCCTTGTAGGCGTCGACGAACCGGCGGACCGCCGGCGCCGGATCGTCGACGGAGTAGTGGTTCGAGAGGTACGCCCCCTCGACCGCTTCGCCGCCGATCTCGACGAGCTTGGGCGAGTCCCAGCCGTCGGCGCCGAGGAGCGTCGCCTGGAGGCCCAGGGATCGCGCCTGGCGCGCGATCAGCCCCGCGTCCGTGTAGTAGCCGGGCACGACGAGGACGTCCGGCTTCTCCGGCGCGAGCGCCGTCAACTGGGCGGAGAAGTCGTTGTCGCCCTCCGTGTACTTCAGCTCCCGGACGATGCGCCCGCCCGCGGCCTCGAAAGAAGCGCGGAATGCCGCGGCGAGGCCGACGGAGTAGTCGCTGCGGGCGTCCACCAGGATCGCCGCGGTCTGCGCGCCGAGGTCCCTGCGCGCGAACGTGGCGAGGGCCTGACCCTGGTAGGGGTCGATGAAGCAGACGCGGAAGATGTAGTCGCCCTTCTTGGTGACCTCGACGTTCGTCGAGGAGGGCGAGACCATCGGGATCTTGTAGCTCTGTGCGATCGGAGCCGCCGCGAGCGTGCGTGAGGACGCGTTCTCGCCGATGAGCGCGACGACGTGGTCGCGCGTGATCAGCTTGGACGCGACGGACGCGGCCTCCGATGCCTCGCCGCGATCGTCTTCGGAAAGCAGCACGAGGGGCTTGCCGAGCACGCCACCGGCGGCGTTGATTTCCGCGACGGCGAGCGTCGCGCCGTTCTTGCCCGAGATCGCGAAGGTCGCGGTCGGCCCCGTGAGCGCGCCGAAGAAGCCGACCTTGATGCCCTGACGGTCGGACCCGGGCTCCGTGCATCCCGCGGCCGACAGCAGCGCGAGGGCGCCGAGGGCGCTCAGCGCGCCGAGGACGACGTTGGGGATGGGGCCGCAACGGAGGGGCGAACGCACGGCGGCATTCTAGACTCGGTCCGCGGACGCTCTGATAGTCTTACGCCCCTTTATGAGCGCCACCAAGTCCTACGACCTCGTCATCATCGGCTCCGGACCCGGCGGATACGTCGCCGCCATCCGGGCGTCGCAGCTGGGCCTCTCGGTACTGATCGTCGAGAAGGAGCCGCGTCTGGGCGGCGTGTGCACGCTGTGGGGCTGCATCCCGACCAAGGCCCTGCTCCACACGGCCGACCTCCTCGAGGAAGCCCGGCACGGCGCCGAGGTCGGCGTCGCGGCTCGGGAGGTCCGGCTCGACATGCCGGCCGCCCTGAAACACAAGGAAAAGATCGTCCGGCAGTCGACCAACGGCGTCGCCTACCTGATGAAGAAGAACCGGGTCGACATCGCCGCGGGCTTCGGCCGCCTGGCCGGTCCCGGCCGCGTGTCGGTCGCCGGCGCCGACGGCGCCGAGACGATTTACTCCGGGAAGAACGTCATCGTCGCCACGGGCTCGACGCCCCGCTCGCTTCCCGGCATGGACATCGACGAAAAGACCGTCCTCTCTTCGACCGGCGATGCTCGAGATGTCCGAGGTTCCCAAGTCGCTCGTCGTCATCGGCTCGGGCGCCGTCGGCGTCGAGTTCGCCTCCATGTACGCCCGGTTCGGCTCGAAGGTCACGATCGTCGAGGTTCTCCCGCGCATCGTTCCCGTCGAGGACGAGGACATCTCCCGCGAGCTCGCGGCTTCCTTCAAGCGCGAGGGCATCGCGATCTATCCCGGACACCCGCGTCGAGCGCATGACGCGGAGCGAGAACGGGGTCGAGATCCTCGCACGCTCTTCCGGCGACAAGACGGAGACGTTCCGCGCCGAGAAGGTGCTGATGGCCGTCGGCCGCCGGCCGCTCACCGACAACATCGGCCTCGAGGCCATGGGCATCGGGACCGAGAAGGGCTACCTCAACGTCGACGCGTTCATGCGCACGAACGTGCCGGGCGTCTACGCGATCGGCGACGTGCTCCCCACGCCGGCGCTCGCGCACCTGGCGTCCGCCGAGGGCGTCGTCGCCGTCGAGCACATGGCGGGCAAGGAGACGCGGCCCATCAACTACGACCAGGTCCCGGGCTGCACCTACTGCGCGCCCGAGGTCGGCTCGATCGGTCTGACCGAGGCGAAGGCGAAGGAGCGCGGCTACGACGTCGTCGTCGGCAAGTTCCCGTTCTCGGCCGTCGGCAAGGCGCGCATCCTGAACAAAGCCTCCGGCTTCGTGAAAATCGTCGCCGAGAAGAAGTACGACGAGGTCCTCGGCGTCCACATCGTCGGTCCCTCGGCCACCGAGCTCATCGCCGAAGCCGGCGCCGCCCTGAAGCTCGAAGCCACGTCGGAAGAATTGGTCCGCACCATCCACGCCCACCCGACCCTGTCCGAAGCCATCCACGAAGCCGCCGAGGCGGTTTCAGGGTCACGCCATCCACATCTAGGCCGTCGCTACGCGCGGCGCTCCGGGTCTGCGCCTGCGGCGCACCGGCCGGCGGCTCGCCCAAGGGGGCTCGACCGCCGGCCTGACCCTGCGCTTCGCGCTTCGCTTCCGCATCGCGAACCTCCTCCCTCCCTTCGGTCGGGAGACTGTTCGCGATGCGAATGGGTTCACGATTGCCGTGAGATCAGGCCACCCTCGCTGACCGACAGGGCCTGCCCGATTTCCGCGGCACTCTCACGCCGGCGCCGAAGGCGCAGACCCGCAGCGCCGCGCGTAGCGACGGCCTTACTGCGGCTTGGTGCCGTCGGTGGCCGGCGACATCACCGGGGGGTTCGAACCGCTCGTCGTCCCCGGCATCGTGGGCGGTGCGCCGGGGGAGGACTGCGTGGCGCTCGATGGGGCGTAGGCGTAGTTCCGACCGATCGTGTAGTCGTTGGAAGCCGCGGCGTCGGCCGCCATTGATTCGCCCATCTTCAGATCGCTGTAGAACCCCTGCCCGAGCTGCTGGCCCTTGGGAGCCGCCTTGGGCTTGACGGTGTTGGCATTGGCGGCGCCAGCCTGGCTGCCTCCGCCCTGCATCGCGAGGTTGCCGATCGCGACGGCGGCGTAGGTCGCCTCGAGCGCCTCGGGCGTGATCCTGGAAACGTACTTGACCTGCGAGCGGCGCATGCTCACCAGGGTGCCCGACGGATAGCTGTGGAACTGGTACGAGCCGCCCTTCAGGACCGGCTGATCGATCGCGAGCATCCGGCCGCTCGGGGCGAGGTCGATCTGATACGTGGCGGCCTGCTGGGCCGAAGCCGAAACAGCGACGAAAAATGCGGCGAGAAAGGCGACCTTCTTCATCGAAACCTCCTCGGACTTCACCCGGTTTAAGGCCGGGGCGCGTCTCTTCCGTCGGTGGCCGCCGGCAGGGTCGGCACGCCGTTGTCCATTCGGGCGTTGGCAGGAGACCAGGCGTCGGAGACACCGGGAGTGCCCTCGTAGAGCCAGTTCCCCGGGGGCGCGCCGCTGATGCCCTGGTCGTTCTGCCCGCCCGGTCCGAGCGAGCTCATGCTGCCGGGACCGGCCTGGGAGCTGTCCTGCGGCGTTCCGATGGAAACCACGCTGTTGGTCCCCTCCATCGGCATGTTTCCGATGCTCTTCTCGCCCATCCTCTCCTGCTCGGCCCAGAAAGCCTGGTCACCGGTCAGGGCCCCGATCCGGCGGACATCCGACTGCCGGATGCTCATGAGCGTTCCCGAGCGCCACGTGTGGAACTGAAACGCCCCGTTCTTCAGGAACGGAATGTCGCGGGCGAGGACGTTGCCGGACGGGTACACCTCGATCTGGTAGACCGTGTCGGGCGCCTTGCGCTGGAGCTTGATGATTTTTTTCACCCGGTCTTTGGGAACCGTGGTCCTGAGGTTTTCCGGCCATGCCATGAAGACGTACGACTGGCCCACCAGCGTCGGCTCGGTGAAGGAGATCATCGATGCCGAAACGCCCTCGAGCTTGTAGAGCACGGGCTCCTGTCCGAGGAGACCGGACGCGCAGGCCACGAAAGCGGCGGCGGAGAGGATGCGGTTGAACATGGGACCACCCCTGCATCAGCGTACCACGCGTAACGCGGGCGGGCCTTTGGCGTTGTAAGGCGGTGGAGGGCGGTCGACCGGCCGCAAGCCCCCTTCATATGAAGCAGATACAGAAGCTCCCGCCTCCCGGGGACTTGCATAGAATGGCGGACTCCAATCCCTTTCGGGAGGCCCATGAGTTCGGAAGCACCCAAGCCACATGACCTGTCCGCTCTTCGGATCCACCGTGATCCGGAGCGCAAGTCCGGCGTGCCGAAGGGCTGGCTGCTGCTCGGCGCCGTGCTCGTCGTGGCGGCGGGAGCTGGCGGCGTACTTCCTCGGCGGGCCGAGCCTGCGGCCACGGAAGGTCGAGGCCGTCTCGGCGTCGGTCGTGACCGAGGGACAGGCGACGACGCTCGCTGACGGCGACCGGCTACGTCGAGGCCGAGCGCAAGGCCGATCTCTCTCCCAAGATCACCTCGCGAATCACGGAGTTAACGTGACCGAGGGCACCCGCGTGCAGCAAGGGAGACGTCATCGCGCGCCTGGACTCGACGGACCTCGACGCGCAGCTCGCCGAGGCGCGGGCGAACTGGGTCAACGCCCAGGCGGAGCTCGAGCGGCAGAAATCGCTCTACGCGCAGGGCGCTCACGACGAAATCCGCTCTCGACGCGGCCGTCGCCAACGAGGCGGCGACGCGGGCGCGCGTGCGCTACGTCGAGGCCCTGCTCGACTACACGATCATCCGCGCGCCGTTCGCCGGGGTGATCACGGCCAAGCGCGCGTTCGTCGGAGAAGCGGTGTCGCCCTTCGGCTCGTCGCCCTCCGGCGGCGGCTCGGGCGGCGCGATCGCGACGATCGTCGAGTTCTCCGTCGCTCTACGTCGGCGCCGACGTCAACGAGGCGAACCTCTCGAAGCTCGCCAAGAACCAGCCGGCGGAGATCACGCTCGACGCCGTTCCCGACAAGACGTACCACGGCCGGCTCCGCCAGATCGTGCCGGCGGCGGACCGGCAGAAGGCGACCGTCCGGGTGAAGGTCGCATTTCTCGACGCCGACGACCGCGTGCTGCCGGACCTCTCGGCGCGGGTCAGCTTCACGGCCGAGCCGACCCAGGGCAAGGAAGACGAAATCGCGCGTGGTCGATCTCGAAGGCGGCGTTGACCGCGAAGCCGGCGGGAAGACCAGGGCGTCTTCCGCGTCGTCGACGGGCGGGCGAAGTTCACACCGGTGACCGCCGGCGGCGACGTGCAGGGTCAGGTCGAAGTGACGCAGGGGCTCCAGGGAGGCGAGCGGCTGATCTCGCTGACGGGAGGCCTTCAGTTGAAGGACGGGGACAAAGTCCGCGTGGAAGGGCAGGAGTGATGACATGGCCGAGCCGCTGATCCGCATCGAGAACGTCGAGAAGGTCTACCGCCGCGACCAGATCGAGATTCCGGTGCTCATGGGCATCCAGCTCGACATCCCGGAGGGCGAGTACGTCGCGCTCATGGGGCCCGTCGGGCTCGGGCAAGACGACGCTGCTCAACCTCATCGCCGGGATCGACCAGCCCACGCGCGGGCGGATCGTCGTCGATGCGGCCGCGACATCGCCACACTCGGGCAGACGGAGCTCGCGCAGTGGCGCTCGCAGCACGATCGGCTTCATCTTCCAGCTCTACAACCTGCTGCCGGTGCTGACCGCGTTCGAGAACGTCGAGCTGCCGCTCCTCCTGACGAACCTGAAGAGGGCCGAGCGCAAGAAGCACGTCGAGACGGCGCTCTCGCATCGTCGGACTCTCGGGACCGGATGGACCACTATCCCGCGCCAGCTCTCCGGGGGCCAGGAGCAGCGCGTCGCGATCGCGCGGGCCATCGTGTCCGATCCGAAGATCCTGGTGGCCGACGAGCCCACGGGCGACCTCGACGCGAAGTCCGGCGACGAGATCCTGGAGCTGCTCCGCCGGCTGAACGAGGAGTTCGGCAAGACGATCGTCATGGTCACGCACGATCCCAAGGCCGCCTCCCGCGCCCACCGCATGGTGCACCTCGACAAGGGCGTCCTCCACGCCGACGAGCGCACCGAAACGGGCGCCGGTGAGGTCGGCTATGAAGTACTTCCGCCTGATCTGGAAGAACGTCTTTCGCAAGAAGCTGCGGACGACGCTGACGGCGAGCTCGATCGTCCTCGTGCTCGTCCTGATCGTCATCCTGACGTCGCTGCTTCAGGCCATGGAGGCCGATCCCTCGGGCGGCCGCGGGGCCAACCGCCTCGTGGTCCAGCACGCGACGGGTCTCGGCAACTTCCTGCCGCTCTCGCAGCTCCAGCGCATCGAGCAGATCCCGGGCGTCGTCGCCGTGTCGCCGCAGACCTGGTTCGGCGGCGTCTACAAGGACGACAAGCCCGAGAACTGGATCGGCCAGCTCTCGGCGAACCCGGAGATCTACTTCGACAAGATCTTCGACGACGCGACGATCGATCCCGCCGTCAACGCCGAGTGGAAGGCGACGCGCAACGGCTTCGTCGCCGGGCAGGAGATCGCCGACCGCTTCAAGTGGAAGAAGGGCGACCACATCATCCTCAAGGGGACCTACATCCCGATCAACCTCGACCTCGTCTACATCGGCCCCTTCAACGCCGGCGACGAGTCGAACGTCTTCTTCCACAACGAGTACCTGAACCAGGCCGACTGGTTCGGGGCGAACAAGGTCACCGGGATCTACTACCTGAAGGTCGACAGCGGCGAGAACGTGCCGCAGGTGGCGGCGGCCATCGACGCGATGTTCGAGAACAGCGATTCACGCCGACGAAGACGCTGACCGAGAAGCAGTTCCAGCTCCAGTTCATGGAGATGATGGGCAACGTGAAGCTCCTCATCAACGTGCATCTCGCTCGATCATCCTCTTCGCCGTGACGCTCATCGTCGCCAACACGGTGGCGATGTCGGCGCGCGAGCGCGTCACCGAGATCGCCGTGATGCGGACGCTCGGCTTCGGGCGCGGCCACATCCTCGGCTTCATCCTCTCGGAGTCCGTCCTCATGTCGCTCGCTCGGCGGGGTGCTCGGCGTCCTGCTCGCGAAGTTCTTCTTCGTCCCGGTGCCTCGTGGCTGCGACGAGCAAGACGTCGGTCTCGATCTGGCTCACGAACTTCCGCGTCTCGATCCGCAGACCCTCGCCCTCGCCTTCGTCATCTCCGTGGGCGTCGGGATCCTCGCCGGCTTCGTCCCGGCGATCCGGTCCTCGCGCCTCAAGATCGTCGACGGCCTGCGGCAGGTGGTGTAGCGATGGCCATTCCCCTCAAGTACAACCTGCGCAACCTCGTGGCGCGGCAAGACTTCCACCGGCATGACGGCCTTCGTCATCGGCCTCGTCGTCGCCGTGTTCCTCTGCGTCCTGGCGCTCGTGCAGGGCGTCACCCGCACGCTGTCGGTGACCGCGTCGAGCCGCAACGTCCTCACGATGCGCGTCGGCTCCCAGGCCGAGATGCAGAGCGTGATCACCCGCGATCAGGCCGACCAGATCCAGGCCCTTCCGGGCGTCGAGCGGAACGCCGCCGGGCAAGCCCCTCGTGTCGCCGGAGCTGCTCACGCTGATCAACGTCCCGCGCTCCGACGGCAAGTCGTTCTCGAACGTCCAGGTCCGCGGCATGGCGCCGATCGGCGTCGAGATCCGGCCCGAGGTGAAGATCGTCGACGGGCGGATGTTCACCCCCGGCCACCAACGAGGCGATCGTCTCCAGGAACCTCTCGAAGCGGTTCGCCGGCATGAAGGTCGGCGACACGATCAAGTCCGGGAGCTTCCGGTGGGTCGTCGTCGGCCTCTTCGACGCCGTCCGGCAGCGCCTACGAGTCCGAGATCTGGACCGACGTCAGCGGACCTCCAGCAGCAGACCAAGCGCAACATCTACTCGTCGGTCTTCGTGCGCACGCCGGACGCGGACGCGGCCGACCGCTACATCGAGACGGTCAAGGGCGACCAGCGGCTGAAGCTCGAGGGCAAGACCGAGCGCAAGTACTACGACGAGCAGATGATCACGGGCGCGCCCATCAAGGCCCTCGCCTTCATCGTCGGCATCTTCACGGCGATCGGCGCCGCGTTCGGCGCCATGAACACGATGTACGCGCAGGTCTCGGCGCGGACGCGGGAGATCGGGACGCTGCGGGCGATCGGGTTCTCGCGCCGCTCGATCCTCGATCTCGTTCGTCATCGAGGCGCTCATGCTCTGCTTCTGTCGGGGGGTCTTCGGGTGATCGTCTGACGTTCATCGTTTTCCAGCTCTTCCTCTACGCAGCCGACCGGCACGATGAACTTCCGGACCTTCTCCGAGGTGCTCTTCAATTTCCGGATGACGCCGCAGCTCATCGCCGGCGGCCTCGTCTTCGCCCTTTCGATGGGAGTCATCGGAGGGTTCTTCCCGGCATTTCGCGCGGCCAGACTGAAGATCACGACGGCGTTGAGGGAGATCTAGCGAGTCCTGGCTTGGCGGCTCGACCGCCTCGAGCCCGCCTCCCTGCGTTCGGCACGCGGCGGCCGGCCGTTGAGAGTCAGTACCGGCCGCCGCGTGCCCCGGAGGGAGATGCCGCAGGCTCTGACCGGAGAACGATCGCCGAATCGCACGCCATCGACTCTAGACTGCGTCCCGTGATCCTCCGATTCTTCGGCACGAAGGGATACGTGGACGAGTCCTCGCGCGCGCACGCCGGCCATTCGGCATTCGTCCTCGAGCACGAGGGCTTCCGCCTCCTCTGCGACTTCGGGCAGAACCGCAAGGGCATGCTCGCGCAAGATCCGTCCCGACGCCGTGTTCGTCTCGCATGCCCACCCGGACCACGGCTGGGGGCTCTGGGAAGGCAGCGACGTCCCCGTTCACGCCTCGGCGGTCACGCACGAGCTGCTCAAGGAGCTTCCGCTCCTCCATCGCGAAACGGTGGCGCCCGAGGAGCCCGTCGAGGTCGGCCCGTTCCGCCTCACGCCCCATCCCGTCATGCACTCCGTGCGCTGCCCCTGCATCGGCGCGCGGATCGAGGGCGCGGGCCTCACACTCGTCTATTCGGGCGACATCGTCGCGTTCGAGAACCCCGATGCCGCGCTCTCCGGGCGCGGACCTCTACATCGGCGACGGCTCGACGCTCCGGGGACTCGCTCGTGCGGCGGCACCCGAGCGGGCGCGTTCATCGGCCACACGACCGTGCGGGCGCAGCTCGGGTGGCTGTCCCGCTACGGCGTCCTGCGCGCGGTGTTTTCCCACTTCGGGAAGGGCCCCATCGAGATGGGTGAGGAAGCTCTCGCCGAGGCGCTCGAGGTTCTCGCGGCCGAGAAGCCGCCGGGCTGCAGCGTTACCGCGGCCCACGACGGTCTGGAAATGGAAATCGAGCCGTCGCCCCGGGCAGGGCGGGGACAAGCCCCGCCCCTACATGCCGAAATGAGACATCCGTTCGCGGCGCGAGGAGTCTCCGCGAGGGGAGCGGAGGAGCCTCGCGCCGCGGGAGGCGAAGCTTGCGAAGCGGGTCAGGCTCCCGGTCGAGCGCGCATCCGCGCGAGCCGGGAGCCGGTGCGCCGGAGGCGCAGACCCGTTCGCGAGCTTCGCCGACGGGGCCGGCCGGCGCGTGCCCCGGAGGGAGATGCCGCAGGCCCCTCCGCGGCTGCGCGCGATCCGTCGGTTCGGCTAGAGCGGGCTTCGCGTGTGCGCGTGAAGAGCCGGACCGGTCGCCGGAGTGACCACGGTGTCTGCGGCGGGCGCGCCCGGCTGTTCCGCCTGCGAGCACCGCGCGCCGGGCCTCGCGCGAACGCTTCACGAACGCCAGCAGCCCGCCCGCCATCATCACGTAGAAGCCGCCCCAGACCAGGCGAGATGAGGGGCTTGCGCGTGACCTCGAGGAGAGCGATTCGACGGTCGCGGCCTGGAACTCGTCGGCCGGGTTCTTCGAGATCCCCTTCAGCCGCAGGACGACCGCGCCGTCGTTGGGGGAAACGGCGAGGACCCGCATCGTCCCGCCGGGCACTCCGGGGACGGCGGAGCTCCTCCGCCTCGGCCTGCGCGCCGTCCGAGGTGGAAGACGTACTTGATCGTGACGTCGTGCTGCGATCCGTCCGCCGGCGTGATCGTCAGCGTCGGTCAGCACCAGGACGGTCTTCTCGCCGCGCATCATCGCCGAGCGATCGGCGTTGAAGTCCCGGAACGTGAAGCCCGCTCCGTCGACGTTCGTCGTCGTCCCCTTCGTCGAGGCGGACGTCGCGGCCGACGACCTCGGCCTGACCCGGGTCGTACTGCTGCGGCGCGATGTAGAAGTCCGCGATCGCAGTGCTGCGGATCGCGGGGTTCGCCATCAGCTGGCCGGTCCGGCTGTTCTCGTACATCTTCGGATACGCGTACCAGGTCTTCCCGCGCGGCCGGTCGACCTGGACCTCCATCGCCTGCTTGCGCGCGGCCGTGCCCGGCACGACGCGCAGGAACGTCAGCGTCGCGTCCGCCCGCCTTCATCGGCTTGTTGACCGGGAGCGTGAGGCGCTGCGATTGCGCGTACAGCGCCGGAGACGACCACGCCGGCGAGCATGATCGCCGACGCCGACGTGGGCGAGGTAGCCGCCCGCGCCCGCCGAGCTTCCCGTTGCCGGCCTTGCGCACGACCGCCCGCAGGTTCATGTCGGCCGCGAAGCCCGCCGTGAAGAGCAGGACGAGGGAGCCGGGCTCGCGCGCTCCGAACCCGAGCGCCACGGCCACGACCGCCGCGCCCGACGAGCGAGCGACCGACGGGCGCTGACGAAGAGCTCCTTGCCCGTCGCGCCCTTCCAGGAGACGAACGCGACGAGCCCCGAAAGCGCCAGGAGCAGAAATCCCGCCGGCGTGGTCGTCTTGCCGTAGAAAGCGTCTGCACCTGCGAAGGCGTTCCCGACAGGCGCGTCAGGAGCGGGGCGGAGGTGCCGAGGAGGATCACGAGGGCGAGGGCGCAGAAGGCCGCGATGCCCAGGATGAAGAGGACGCTGCGCGACAGGAGCGGCGTCTCCTCGTCCTCGCCTGCGTTCACCGGGATCGCACGCCAGCGAAACGCGATCAGGAGGACCGAGAGCGCCGACGAACGTGCCGAGGATCGCGACGAGCCAGCCCGTGATCCCGAGATCGATGAACGAGTGGACCGAGAAGTCGGCGAGAACGCCGGACCGCGTCAGGAACGTCCCGTAGAGAATCGTCGCGTACGCCGTGCAGGCGAGGATGAGGTTGACCTTCCGGTGCCGCTTGCTGGAACGCTGCAGGAACATGCCGTGGACGAGCGCCGCCGTGAAGATCCACGGCACCAGGCTCGTGTTCTCGACCGGGTCCCACCCCCAGTAACCGCCCCAGCCGAGCGTCTTGTAGGCCCAGTAGCCGCCCATCAGGATCGCCGTGCCGAGCGTGAGGAACGTCAGCAGCACCCACGGCAGCGCGCCGGGGGATCCAGCCGTCCCAGCGCTTCTTCCAGAGGGCGGCGATGGCGAAGGCGAAGGGGACCGAGAGCGACGCGAAGCCGACGAACATCACCGGCGGATGGATCACCATCCACGGGTCCTGGAGAAGGGGATTGAGCCCCACGCCGTCGGCCGGGAGCGGCGGCGGAAGGAGCTTGAACGGGCTCTGCTTGCAGAGGATCGCGATGATCCCGAGGAAGGTGGCGAGGTACACGATCATGACCGGCGCTTCCTGCTCCTTGGCGCTGCGCCAGACCCAGAGGCCGATGAGGGAGCCCCAGAAGCACCACAGGAGAAACGACCCCTCCTGTCCGGCCCAGAACGTCGAGATCAGGAAGTGCAGCGGCAGGTCGAGGCTCGAGTAGGAGTTGACGTAGGCGACGTCGAAGCGATGCTGGAGCAGGAGCGTCATCAGGATCGCCGAGGCCGACGACGACGCAGGTCGTGAAGGCCGCGTAGGTCGAGCGGGCGAGCGGCAGCAGGTCCTTGCGGCCGCGGTCGACGCGCGAAGTAGACGCCGGCGCAGGCGAGCCCGGAGGCCAGCGCGCCCCAGATCGCGGCCACCCCGGGCCAGACGTACATCAGCTCGTTTTGCCCGGGGAAGAAGTGGAGTACGCCTTCTCGACTTCGGCGCCCTGGTACTTCGAGGGGCACTTCACGAGGAGCTTCTCGGCCTCGATCCGGCCGTCCGCAAAGCGCCCGATCGCGACGATGGAGATCGGCATCCTTGAAATTGGCCGGGCGCGTTCCGCGGTAGACGACGGGCATCCGGGCGCCGGCGGGATCGACGAGCATCAACGCCAGCTCACCCTTCGACGTGTCGTACTTCCCGCTCTCCTTGTCCAGCCCGCCCATGACCTGGACGACGCCGCGGGATTTGCGTCGCCTCGTCGAACGTGAGGTACGGCGTGAGGGTCTTCTGGAACGCGGTCAGGCCAAAGCCCATGAACGCGAGCGTGAGAACGGCCGCGAGCCAGTAACCTTTCTTCACGACTTGCGCTCCGCGTCCGAAAGGCGCCGATCGAGGCGCCAGAGGTAGGCGAAGAGGCCCACCCAGATCACCACGTTGACCGCCGCGAGATATCCCAGTCCCACCTGGCCAGTCTCTCCCTTCCGGGGCGCCGGTTCAACTGCCGCCCGGGACAGGCCACCGAGGGTCAGGACCGAAGGCCCACCCGTGCGGAGACGGCCGCGACGATCCGATCGCAGCGCTCTCCCGCGAAGGGGTAGAGCGCGGCCTCGCCCGCGCCGGCGCGCGCGAGCAGCTCCCGGCGAAGCAGCGCCCGGGCGCGGTGGAGTCGCGTTTTGACGGCTTCGGGAGTCAGATCGAGACACTCGGCGGCCTCGGCGGTGGACAGGTCCTCGATCGCCCGGAGCACGAAGACGGTGCGATAGGTTTCCGGCAGGGCCTCGACGGCCTTTTCGAGGATGACGTGGATCTCGCGGTCCGCGGCTTCCCGCTCGGGATCGGCGTTTTCCCTGTCGGTCGGCATGGGACACTCCTCCTGGTGGGGATCGGGCTCGTTCGAGATGCGCCGCCGCTTCCGCGCCCGCGCCCAGGCCTCGTGCAGGGCGATCCGCACGAGCCAGGTCGCAAAGCGCGCCCGGCCGGCAAACTGCTCGAGGTGGGTGAAAGCCCGAACCCAGGCGTCCTGGACGATGTCCTCGGCTTCGGACGCATCCCGGGGGAAGACCGACCGGGCCACCCGGTAGAGACGCTGGTTGTAGCGACGCATGAGTATTTCGAAGCAGTCGCCCTCGCCGGCGCGCACACGGTTGACGATCTCCTCGTCCGAGAGGGTGGCGACGGCGGCTTCAGGCATGCTGGAGGAGTAGAGTGGCGAAGGCCGAGAAGGTTTCAGTGTCACCTTCGGGGCTCCCGCGACTCGGAGAAGCATGAAGATCTCGAAAGGAGAGCCGTCATGAAGATTCGGACCCTCGTCCTCGCTCTGGCCGCGGTCGGCGCCGCCGCCGCGCTTTCGGCCGAAACCTGGAAAAACGTTCCGGTCATCGACTCCATGTGCGCCGACAAGGCCAAGGCGGACCCCGACAAGCACACCGCCAAGTGCGCGCTGGCCTGCGCCGACGACGGTTTCGGAATCGTGACGACCGACGGCAAGTTCGTGAAGTTCGACGCCGCCGGCAACGCCCAGGTCGTGGCGGCGCTCGAGTCGGGCAAGAAGACCGACCACCTGCGGGCCGACGTCGAGGGCGACCTGAAGGACGGCCAGATCGCGGTCAAGAGCTTCAAGCTCCTCTGAGTCTTCGGCGCGCGAGGCGCGCCGCGCGGGCCTCGAGGGACAGCATCCAGAGGAACAGCCCCGAGAAACCGGCGAGGGCTCCGAAGAAGACCGCGCGCGTCGGCGTGTCCATCAGGATCCTGCCCTGCTGGTTGATCACCGTCTGGGGATGGAGCGACGCCGTCACCCGCGGAGCGACGAAGACGAGGAAAGGCATCAGGACCACGGCGAAGAGCGCATAGACCGCCGCGATCCGGGCCCGCCGCTCGCGATCGTCGATCGCGGCGCGCAGGAAGAGATACGCCGCGTAGAGAAAGACGAGCAGCAGGTACGACGACTCGCGCGGGTCCCAGTTCCACCACGTCCCCCACATGATGCTTCGCGAAGAGCGACCCCGTGATGAGGGTCAGGATGCCGAAGAGCAGACCGAGCTGGACGGCGGCGTGGGCGACCTCGTCGTGCCACGGGTTGCGCTTGCGCAGGTACGCCGAAGGAATAGCCCGCCGCGACGAGGAAGGCGAGCGTCGAGGTCCACGCGCAAGGCACGTGGAAGAAGACGATGCGGGACGACTCTCCGATGAACCCCTCGGCGGGCTCGGGCCACAGAAAGGCCGCGGCGATGACCGCGGCGAGGTAGGGCAGAAGAAGAAGCTTGAGGGCCTCATCCGGTCACCGCGTCGACCTTATCTCAATCCTCCCAGGCCGCTTCGGCCAGCAAGTAGGCCGCGCACGAAGCCGCCCCGTCGTAGGCGATCAGCACGCGCAGCGGCGTCCAGGCGTCGCCGCCTTTGGCCGCGGCGAGTGTCGCCGCGATGGCCGTCAAGAGAAGCGGGAGGACCAGGGGAAACGCGACGATCACGAAGAGGACGTTCTTCTGTCCCGCGCGCGCGGTCAGGGCCGAGAGAAACGTCGAGACGACCGCCAGGCCCCAGCCGCCGAGCAGCACGACGGCCGAAAACGGCCCGGGCCGCGCGACTCTTCCAGTCGAGCAGCACGAGGAAGCCGGGCATCGACCACGGCGGCGATCGCCAGAAAGAGCGCGAAGTTGAAGAGGGCCTTGCCGGCGAGAACGAGCGCGCCGGGCAGGGTCTTGCGCAGCGCGAGCGCCGTCCCGGTCTCCTCCTCGCTGGACGAAGGCCCGGGGAAGGCCCGTCGCGGCGGCGAAGAACAGGATGATCCAGAGGAGCGCGGCCTGGAGCGGAGGCCGGTCCTCCTCGCGCAGGCCGAAGGGCCCGATCGCGTACGAGACGAGGGCGAGCGCCGTCGCGGCAAAGAAGAGAACGGCAAGGGTGGCGATCCGCGGTCCGCAGCTCCTGGGTCGCGTCTTTCGCGCAGACGGCCCAGACGCGTCCGGCGATTCCAACGCTCACGAGGTCCGCCGCGCGCCCTGGAGCTCGAGGCGTCCATCGGGCTCGACGAAATCCCGCTCGTCGTTGGACGCCAGGACGACGGTCCCGGTGCGCCGCGCGTCGGCGACGAGCCGGTGGACGAGCTCACGGCCCTCGGCGTCGAGCCCCGTGAACGGCTCGTCGAGGAGCGAGCAGCGGCGGATCGAAGAGCCGCGCGAACGCCAGGCGCAGGCGCTGGCGCATCCCCGTCGAGTAGGCCTCGACGCGGCGCTGCCGCGGCCGCCGTGGAGAGCCCGGTTTCCGAGAGACGCCGCCGGATGTCCGCATCCTCGGCGTCGCGTCCTGCCGCCCGACGGAAGAACCGCAGGTTCTCCTCGCCCGTCAGCTCGCCGTAGAGCGCGAGGTCCGGGCCCGCCCAGCCGACGGCCAGCCGCCGGGCCTGCCCCGAGAGCCCGTCCCGTCCCGCTCGAGCCGGACGCGGCCCGTGGTCGCGGCGCAGGAGGCCCGCGAGGATCTTCAGGAGCGTCGTCTTGCCGCTTCCGTTGCTCCCGCGACGGCGACGAGCCCCCCGGCAACCTCGAGCGAGACGTCCGCGAACACTTCCGTCCCCGCGAACGACTTGCCGAGCTCTTCGCGGCAAGTGTCGTCGATCGCCACTGTGTCGATTGACGATACCATCGCGGCGCGGCTTGAAAAGGCAGGAAGGCGCGGGTATCATCCCGCGCTTTCGGCGGCGCCTTCCGGAAGGCGCCGGCTCGGAGCGCGGCTACCGAATTTCACGTTAAGGAGAGTCTTCGATGTCCAAGCGCGCTCTCTTTCTGCTTCTGGCGGCCGCCGCCGCGTGCCTGCCGCTCCTGGCGTGCGGGGGCCAGAAGGACGAGGATGCGTTCATGGAAGACGAGGCTCGCGCCGGCGGCTTCGACGGCTGCGGCAGGCGCCCCGGCCGTCCGGCCCGGCGCTGCGGCGCCCGCGACGGGCGGCGCGACGCTGACCGGCAAGGTCAACTTCGAAGGCACGGCGCCCGCGATGGCCCGCGATCAAGATGGACGCCGACGCCTTCTGCAAGTCCGAGCACAAGGAGCCCGTCTACGACCAGGAAGTGTCGTCAACCCGAACAAGACCCTCCAGTGGGTCCTGGTGTACGTCAAGGAAGGCGTCGCGGGAAACTACCCGGTGCCGACCGAGGCGGTCGACGCTCGACCAGCACGGCTGCCAGTTACCGGCCGCACGTCTTCGGCGTCATGGCGGGCCAGCCGATCAAGATCCTCAACAGCGACGGGACGCTCCACAACATCCACGCCCTCCCGAAGAAGAACGCCGAGTTCAACATCGGCCAGCCCTTCAAGGGCATGGAGACGGTCAAGAAGTTCGACACGGTCGAAGTGCCGCATCCGATTCAAGTGCGACGTCCACAAGTGGATGGGCGCCTACACGGGCGTCTTCAACCACCCGTTCTTCGCGGTGACCAACGACCAGGGCGCTTTCGAGATCAAGAACCTGCCCGCCGGGCAACTACGTCATCGAGGCCTGGCACGAGAAGTACGGCCCGCAGACGCAGAACGTGACGATCACGGGCACCGAGGCGCAAATCGGTCGATTTCACCTTCAAGGGATAAGGGAGAAGTCCGATACTCTATCCGGCCGTGAACGACACAACAGCGGTTCTCGCGCGCCGTCCGGGCACTCCGGCCGGCGCTTTTCTTTTTCGGCGGCTGGCGCCGTTCGCCCGGCGCCGCGGGGGCGCTCCCGTTCTGGCTGCACCTGCCCGAGCAGGCCTCGACCTACGCCCACGAGATCGACGGGATGTTCCACCTGATCATGTGGATCACCGGGATCGTCTTCGTGATCGTCGAGGCGCTGCTGTTCTGATTCCTCTGGAAGTACCGCCACCGCGAGGGCCGCGAGGCCCACTACACGCACGGCAACAACCGGCTCGAGGTCATCTGGACGATCATCCCGGCCCTCATCTGCGTGATGCTCGCCCTGCTGTCGCGGCGCCTCTGGGAAGAGATCAAGGAGCGCATGCCGACGGACGCGCTCCGATCGCAGATCACGGGCGAGCAGTTCGCCTGGAACATCCGCTATCGCCGGCGCGGACGGCAAGTTCGACACGCCCGACGACATCGTGACGCTGAACCAGCTCCACTTCCCGGTCGGCAAGCCGGTCGTCGCCACGCTCGATGTCCAAGGACGTCATCCACTCGTTCTTTCTGCCGGAGTTCCGCGTCAAGCAGGACGCGGTGCCCGGGCCTGAAGACGCGCATCTGGTTCGAGGCGCAAGCACGTGGGCAACTGGGAGATCGCCTGCGCCGAGCTCTGCGGGCTCGGCCACTACCGGATGAAGGGCTTCGTCACGGTCGACACGCCGGAGAACTTCCAGAAGTGGCTGGCCGAGCAGGCGGCGGCCCAGGCGCGGCCGAGCAGCGCGCCAGCCCGCCCGACGCCGGCGGCCCGAGCGTCCGAAAAGGGAGGAAACTCTTGAGCACGGTCGCCCTGCCCCGGCGAGGCCGCGCCACGCGCGGCGTCCATGCCGCGCCGACCTCGTTCTGGCGCAAGTACGTCTTCTCGCTCGATCACAAGGTCATCGGCAAGCAGTACCTGCTCTACGCGCCTCGCGATGCTGGTCGTCGGCGGCCTCCTCGCGATCGCTCGTGCGCTGGCAGCTCGCGTGGCCCGGACGGCCGCTGCCCTTCATGGGCAAGCTCGCGCCGGAGGGGATGCCGGGCGGCGTGATGCTGCCCGAGTTCTACAACTCGCTCTTCACGATGCACGCGACGATCATGATCTTCTTCGCGATCATGCCGATCCTGATCGGCGCGTTCGGCAACTTCCTCATCCCGCTCCAGATCGGCGCGCGCGACATGGCCTTCCCGATGCTCAACATGATGTCGTTCTGGGTGGCCGTGCCGGCCGCCGTCATCATCATCTGGTCGCTTCTTCGTGACCGGGGGGCCGCGGCCGGGGCGGCTGGACGTCGTACGCGCCGCTCTCGGCGTCCGGCTACACCGGCGTCGACGGGGCCAGAACCTCTGGCTGATCTCGCTGCTGATCCTCGGCGCTCTCGTCGCTGATGGGCGTCGGTCAACTACATCACGACGATCATCAACATGCGCGCGCCGGGCATGACCTTGTTCCGGCATGCCGCTGACGGTCTGGGCGCTGTTCATCACGGCGATCCTGCTGCTGCTCGCGCTGCCGGTGCTCTCGGCGGCGCTGATCATGCTGCTGTTCGACCGCACGCTCGGGACGACGCTTCTTCCTGCCGGCGGGCCTGATCGTGTCCGGCCAGCCGCTGACCAACGCGGGCGGCGGCCAGGTCCTGCTCTGGCAGCACCTGTTCTGGTTCTTCGGGCACCCCGAGGTCTACATCATGATCCTGCCGGCGATGGGCATGGTCTCGGACATCCTGCCCGTCTTCTGCGCGCAAGCCGATCTTCGGCTACCGCCCGATGGTCTACTCGATGTGCGGGATCGCGTTCCTCGGGTTCATCGTCTGGGGCCACCACATGTTCCAGAGCGGCATGAACCCGATCGCTCGGCACGACCTTCATGATCTCCACGATGTTCATCGCCGTGCCGTCGGCCATCAAGACGTTCAACTGGCTCGGCACGCTCTGGGGCGGCAACATCCGCTTCACCGACGCCGATGCTGAACGCGCTCGCCTTCGTGGCGATGTTCGTCATCGGCGGGCTCTCGGGCATCTTCATGGCCTCCACGCCGGTCGACGTCTACATCCACGACACCTACTTCATCGTCGGCGCACATCCACTACGTGCTCTTCGGCGGCTCGCTCTTCGGCATCTTCGCGGGCATCTACTTCTGGTATCCCGAAGATGTTCGGCCGGATGATGAACGAGACGCTGGGCAAGATTCACTTCGGGCTCACGTTCATCTTCTTCAACCTGCATCGTTCTTCCCGATGCACATCCTCGGCATGGGCGGGCATGCCCCGGCGCATCGCCGACTACACGCAGTACGCGCTCCTCAAGCACCTGCAGCCGATGAACCAGTTCATGACGATCGCCGTCTTCGTCCTGGGCGCGGCGCAGCTGATCCTCGTCTTCAACTTCTTCCTGTCGATGCGGCGGGGCAAGGTCGCGGGCCAGAACCCGTGGCACGCCAACACGCTGGAGTGGAGACGACCTCGCCGCCGCCGCACGGGAACTTCACGGGCCGCATCCCGACGGTCTACCGCGGCCCCTACGAGTACAGCGTTCCGGGCCACACCTCCGATTTCTGGCCGCAGACCGAGGTCCCGTCGGGGGCCGCGGCGAAGGCGCATGGCTGATTCGCTTCCGCCGCCGCGAGCGCCCGCTGCGCTCCGTGCGCTGACTGCACGCTGCGTCGTCGGCGGCGGCGACGCTCCTCCTCATCGTCGCGGGCGGCCTCGTCACCTCGACGGAGTCGGGGCTCTCGGTGCCCGACTGGCCGACGACCTACGGCCACAACATGTTCACGTTCCCGCTCTCGAAGATGGTCGGCGGGATCCGGTTCGAGCACACCCACCGGCTGATCGCCTCGACCGTCGGTCCTCCTGACCGATCGTTCTCGCGGTCTGGCTCGCGCGGCGGGAGGACCGCCGGTGGGTCCGCCGCCTCGGCTACGTCGCCGTCGCGGCGGTCGTTGCGCAGGGGATTCTCGGCGGCCTGACCGTGCTCTACCTGCTGCCCACGCCGATCTCGGTCGCGCACGGCTGTCTGGCGCAGCTCTTCTTCTGCCTGACCGTCACGCTCGCGGTCGTCACGTCCCGCGCTGGCGGCAGGCGGCCGCGCCGCCGACGCTGCGGCCGCGTTCCGGCGCACACCCCTCGCCCGGACCGCGGCCGCGACGGCGGCCGTCGTCTTCCTGCAGCTCGCTCGTCGGCGCGGTCATGCGGCACACCAAGGCCGGGCTCGCGATCCCCGATTTCCCGCTCTCGCTGGGCCGGCTGGTGCCGCCGCTCGAACCTTTCCGGTCGCGATCGCGTTCGCGCACCGGGTCGGCGCCCTCGTCGTCGCGGCGTTCGTCGTTGCCGCCGCGGTGCGCGGCCCGCGCCTCGGGACGCGCCGCGGCCTCGAGAAGGCGCGCGGGGCTGGCCTCGCCGCTCTCGTCGCGTCCAGATCGCGCTCGGCGCGCTGCACGGTCCTCACGGGCAAGTCCGTGGCTCGTGACGACCGCCCACGTCGCGACCGGCGCGCTGCTTCTCGCCTCGACCCTCGCCGCTGTCGGCCTCGGTGCGCTCGCCCCCGAGCGGCGCCGCAACAACGTCGTGCCGATCCGGCCCGGCCATGTCGCGGAAGGGCGGCCGGATGGAAGTAGTGCCGGCGGCCGCGCGCCCTCAGCCGTCGAGGCGCCCTCGCCGGGCCGCCGACTTCGTCGAGCTGCCAAGCCGCGGATCACGGCGCTCGTCCTCGTCACCGCCGGGGTCGGCTATGCCGTGGGCCGGCAGGGGAGCTTCGACGGCCTCGGTGTTCCTGCGCGTTCATGGCGGGCACCGCGCTCCTCTGCGGCGGCGCGTCCGCGCTCAACCAGTACTGGAACGCGACACCGATGCCCGGATGGACCGCACGAGCCGGCGGCCCGATCCCGGCCGGCCGGCTCCGGCCCGAGAAGCGCCCCGGTCTTCGGTCTCGTCGCTGTCGGCGGCGGGGCTCGTGCTGCTCGCGCTTCGTCAACCCGCTGACGCTGGCGCTCGGCGCGGCGTCGCTGCTCTCCTATGTCCTCGCCTACACGCCGCTGAAGCGGGTGACCTCGCTCTGCACCGTCGTCGGCGCCGTGCCCGGCGCGCTTCCGCCGCTCATGGGCTGGGCCGCCGCGCGCGGGTCGCTCTGGGCCGGCCGGGCTGGGGGCTCTTCGCGATCCTGTTCCTCTGGCAGCTCCCGCACTTTCTGGCGATCGGCTGGCTCTACCGCGAGGACTACGCCCGCGGCGGCTTCCCGATGCTCGCGGTGACCGACCGCGACGGCTCCTCGACCGGCCGTCAGGCCGTCCTGTACGCGACGGCTCTGCTGCCCGGTGACGCTCGCGGCGGGACTGCTCGCTTCGGCGGGCCAGGGCTACCTCTGGGGCGCGCTCGTGCTCGGGCGTGGCGTTCCTGGTCTGCGCCGCCCTGTTTTCGCCTGGAAGCGGTCGGCCGGGACGGCCCGGCGGCTCTTCCTGGTGTCGGTGCTGTATCTGCCGGCCCTGCTCGGGCCTGATGGTGTTTGACCGATGACCGCCGACGGCCGCCGGAGCAACCGACGCGTCCTGTGGATCCCTGGTGGCCATCGGGCGTCGGGCCCTTTCGTCGGTTCGATCCTGTTCATCATTTCGCGGGCGTACGTGAGGAGGAGGACATCCGAGACGACAGCGAACACCAGATCCCCAACTACATGGCGGTCTTCTGGTGGCTTCTGGGCCTGACGATCGCGCGAGGTCGCCTGGGCGATCATCCCGCACCGCTCGGAGCTCGTGCTGGCCGCCGGAATCGTCGGGCGCCGCGATCATCAAGGCGGTCCTCGTCGCGCTGTACTTCATGCACCTGAAATTCGAGCGCAAGATTCTGGGCATCCTCTTCGCGTCGACCCTGATCCTGGGCGCGATCCTCGTTTCGGTCGGCATCGGCGAACTCGTCCTCCCGAGGCCGTAGAAGACGCCGGGCGCCGCTCGAGTCAGGAACGATAACGGACATGGACCACGCCGCCGCCATCACGTTCGATCCCCATGCCGAAGAGGACCGGACCTCGACCGGCATTCCCCACGACAAGATGGGGATGTGGGTCTTCCTCTGCTCGGAGGTCATGTTCTTCACGGGCCTGATCGGCTCGTACATCGTCCTCCGCTACGGCTCGAAGTGGCCCGATCCCGATGGAAGTGCTGAACATCTGGCTGACCGCCGCCAACACGTTCATCCTGATCTGCTCCTCGGTCACGATGGTCAAGGCGCTCGAATGGATCCAGCGCGGCAACGTCGCCAAGGCGCAAGCTCTACATGTGCCTGACGCTCGCTCGGGGGATCCATCTTCCTCGGTGTCCAGGTCTACGAGTACAAGCACCTGCTCCACGCGGGCTTCACGCCGTCCGTCTCGCTCTTCGGCTCGACCTTCTACACGATGACGGGCTTCCACGGTTTCCACGTCTTCTGCGGCGTCGTCTGCATCGCGTGGTGCACGGGCAAGCTGTTCCTCGGCAAGTACACGCCGGAGCACCACCTCGGGATCGAGACGCTCGGCCTCTACTGGCATTTCGTCGACCTCGTGTGGATCCTGCTCTTCGCGATCGTGTACCTGATCTGAGGGTCAATCGTGTATTCCTGTATTCCCTCATCAGCCTTAAGGCAGGAATTCAGTTTCCGGAATACACGAATACACGATTGACCCCTTACCTTCCCGCGGTCAACGCGACGCTCAACGCCGCGAGCGCGGTCCTGCTCCTTTTTGCGTACCGCCGCGATCCGCGCGCCGCGCGTCGAGCGGCACCGGACCGCTGATGCTCGCGACGGCCGCGCACCTCGACGCTCTTCCTCGTCTCCTATCTCGTCTACCACGCGCACGTCGGGTCGGTGCGCTTCACGGGCCAGGGCGCCGTCCGGACGCTGTACTTCGCGATCCTGCTGACGCACACGGTGCTCGCCGCGGCCATCGTTCCGCATGGTGCTCCGCACGCTCTACCTCGGCCTCAAGCGCCGCGACGAGCGCACCGCCGCATCGCTCGCTGGACCTTCCCGATCTGGCTCTACGTATCGGTGACGGGCGTCGTGATCTACGCGATGCTGTACCACCTTTACCCCTCCGGGCCGATTCCTGTAAGGTGAAGGGGATGCGCATCGCGAGCCCCGCCGCGCGTGCTTTCGTCGCCGCCGTCCTCCTCCTGGCGGTCCTGACGGCGGTCGCCGCGGCCTGTCCGCTCTGCAAGGAAGACGTCGCGGAGAGCGGCCCCTCGATGTGGCGCGGCATGTTCTGGTCGATCCTCCTCATGATGTCCATGCCCTTCGCGGCCGTCGGGACGGTCATCTTCCTCGTCCGGCGCGGCCGGCGAAAGGGTGCGCCCGCGGGGATCCGAACGCCCCTGCCCCCCGACTGCCGAGGGAACGCAGCCCTGACGCAGCTCGCGGCGCTGGTTCTTCTCTCCGGCCTCGCGGGCGGGTTGGGGTTCGGGCTGCCCGCGCCGGTCGACCGCTCTCCGGGCTCGATGCCGCGCTGGCGAAGATCGCGGCCGACACCGTCGCCGAGTTCGCCGACAAGGGCCTGACCGCGGAGGGCCTGTCGATCGCGGTCATCGACCTCTCCGCGCAGGCTCCGGGCGCGTCGGTTCCGGCCGGCGACTTCCGAGGGGACGTCTCCTACTACCCCTGTTCGGTCGTCAAGCTCTGCTTTCTGTCGTACTACGAGGCGCGCAAGCAGACCGGGCAAGCTCTCCGACACGCCGGAGCTGACCCGGGCCGTCAAAGACATGATCACCGTGTCCTCCAACGACGCGACCGGCTTCGTCGTCGACTCGATCACCGGCACGACCTCCGGACCCGAGCTCTCGGGCGCCGAGTGGGAGAGGTGGAAGGCGAAGCGCAACGCCGTCAACGACTGGTACCGGGCGCGCGGCTACACGAACCTGAACGCCAACCAGAAGACCTTCTGCGAGGACGCGTACGGCCGGGAGCAGGCCTTTCGCGACGGCGGAAAGAACCGCAATCGCATGACGGCCGCCGAGTCGGCGCGGATCTTCAAGGAGATCGTGCGCGGCGAAGTGGCGGGCGAGCGGGGGACCGACGAGATGCTGGCGCTCCTCGCGCGCGACGTCGCGGCGGAGGAGCCTATCGAGGACCTCGAGCTCGAGGATGCGCGCCTGGCCGGACAGGGGCTGCCGCGCGGCAGCCGCATGTGGGCCAAGTCCGGCGACGCGTACGACTTTCACCATCTGGTTGCGCGGGTGGCGCTTCCCAACGGCGCGGACTACGTCGTCGCGGTCTTCACGAAGGGCGTCAAGGACGTTCCCGGCGTCATCCCGCGGGTGTACCAGAAAGTGGCGGCGCACTTCGCGCCGCCGCTGCCGTAGGCCGGGATGCTCGGCGCACGCGCGTCCGCCGCCCTCGTCGGCGCGGGGATCCTCGGCCTGCGCGCGTCGATCCGGATCCGCGCCCTGCATCCCGAGCGGGAGCGGGCGTTGAAGGAACAGGGAGCGCCGTTCATCTACACGCTCTGGCACGGCCGGATGGTGCTCTGCAGCCTGGCCCAGCTCCACCAGGGCCTCGTCACGATGGCTTCGCGCTCCCGGGACGGCGAAATCATCGCGCTCTGGCTGACCCGCAACGGCTTCATTGCGACGCGCGGCTCGACGGGCAAGGGCGGGCGAGCGGCCCTCGACGAGATGGCCGACCGGATCAGGGCCGGCCACCCCGGGGCGCTCACGATCGACGGGCCCAAGGGCCCGCCCCGCGTCGCGCAGGCGGGCATCGTGCGCCTCGCCCGCCAGACCGGCGCGTGGATCCTCCCGTACACGGGTGCCGCGACGCGGGCCTGGTTTCTCAAGTCCTGGGACCGGTACCTCGTGCCCAAGCCCTTCGCCCGATGCGTCGTCGGATACGGCGAGCCCTTCCAGATCCCCAAGAGCATGTCCGACGCGGAGGCGCTCGCGAAGATCGGTGCGGCCGTCGACGCAATCACCCGCGAGGCCGACGCGGCTGTCGGTGTCTCGCCGCCGCCGCCCTGGGAGCCCCTGCCCGGCGATTCCCCGTAGGGGCGGGGCTCGTCCCCTTTGAGACAATAGACCCATGCCCGTCAACCTGAAGAACCGCAGCGTCCTCGAGATGTCCGACTTCACGGCCGACGAAATCCGTTTTCTGCTCGACCTCTCGAAAGACCTGAAACGCGCCAAGTACGCCGGCACCGAGGTGCCGAAGCTGCGCGGCCGCAACCTCTGCCTCATCTTCGAGAAGACCTCGACGCGGACGCGCTGCGCCTTCGAGGTCGCGGCCTACGACCAGGGGATGGGCGTGACGTACCTCGACCCGTCGGGTTCCCAGATCGGCCACAAGGAGTCGATCAAGGACACGGCCCGCGTGCTCGGCCGCATGTACGACGCCATCGAGTACCGCGGTTTCAAGCAGACCGTCGTCGAGGAGCTCGCGCGCTCCGCCGGGGTCCCGGTCTACAACGGACTGACCGACGAGTCGCACCCCACGCAGATGCTCGCGGACGTCCTCACGATGGAAGAGCACTCCGACAAGCCCCTCCATCGGATCGCCTTCTGCTACCTGGGCGACGCGCGCAACAACATGGGCAACTCGCTCCTCCTCGTCGGCGCGCGCATGGGCATGGACGTCCGCCTCGCGGCGCCCAAGGCGCTGTGGCCTGCCGCCACAGTCGTGGCCCGCGCCCGCGAGCTCGCGAAGGCGTCCGGCGCGAAGCTCACCCTCACCGAGGACCCGAAGAAGGGCGTCAAGGGCTGCGATTTCGTCCACACCGATGTCTGGGTCTCGATGGGAGAGCCGGCCGAGGCGTGGGGTCAGCGCATCCAGATCCTCCGGAAGTACCGCGTCACCGGCGCGCTCATGAAGGCGACGGGCAATCCGCGCGCGAAGTTCATGCACTGCCTGCCGGCGTTTCACAATCGCGAGACGACCAAGGGCGAGGAGCTTCACGCGAAGTTCGGTCTCGAAGGGCTCGAGGTCACCGAGGAGGTCTTCGAGTCTCCGGCGTCGATCGTCTTCGACCAGGCCGAGAACCGGATGCACACGATCAAGGCGATCCTCGTGGCGACACTGGGATGACGCGGGTCTCCGTTCTCCTGCCGGCCTTCGCTCCGAAGCCCGCCAGGACGGGCCGGGTCACCAGGAGCGTCGGGAAGTAGCGCGGGGCGGGGGCTCCTCGGATGCGGCGCTGGACCCGGGACAACATCGTCGTGGCCGTGCGGACGGCCCTCGTGTGCCTCGTCGCGTTCGTGGCGGGGACGGCGTTCACGGCTCTGTTCCACCAGGGCACGTCGATTCTCGGAGGGGTCTGGTCGGTGGTGTCGGGCATCGTCGTCCTCCAGGCGACCTTCGAAGACACGCGCGGCTCCGCGATGCTCCGGGTCCTCGGCACGGCGATCGGGGCCGTCGTCAGCGCGATCTATCTGACGGTGCTGCCCTTTCATCCTCTCGGCATGGCGGTCTGCGTGGGCGTGACGGTGCTCGTCTGCCAGGCGATCGGCGTTCCGGATCACGCGCGGCTCGCGTCGATCACGGTGGTCATCGTGCTCGCCGTTTCCGTTGCGGCGCCGGGCATGACGCCGCTCGTCAACGCGCTCCTGCGCTTCGTCGAGTCGTGCATTGGCGCCGGAATCGCTATCCTTGCGGTGCTGCTCACGCCGGGAGCGCGGCGGCGCGCGAGAACCGTGTGAAGCGGAGGGAAGACATGGCGAAGCTGCTCCGGGTCGCACCGTATTTCCCGGTGGCCGACGTCGCGGCCTCGGCCTCGCACTACGAACGTGCCTTCGGTTTTCAGACCGAGTACGCGGCGGGAAGCCCGCCGGAGTTCGCGATGGTCGGCCGCGACGGCTTCACGCTCATGCTCCGCCGCGTCGCGGAGCCTTCCCGGATCCGGCCGAGCGAGGCCCAGGGCGGCACCTGGGACGCCTTCTTCTGGGTGGACGACGCCGACGCGCTTCACGCCGAGCTCGCCGGGCGCGGCGCCTCGGTCGTTTACGGCCCGCTCGTCCAGGAGGCGTATTCGATGCGCGAGTTCGCCGTCCGCGACTCCGACGGCCACGTGCTCGGCTTCGGCCAGAACCTGGATGGGCTCCGATGAGCCGGGTTCTCGTTGCCCTGATTGCCGCGACCGTGCTCGCTGCCTGCTCCTCGTCGGGCGCAGCGGTGCCGAGCCTCGAGGGGACGTCCTGGCGCGTGGAGGATCTGGCGGGGGAGAGCGTTCCCGGGGAAGGCCCGGAGGGCACGCTCGAGTTCCCGGAAGCGGGCAAGGTCGCGGGACGGGCGTTCTGCAACCGCTACTTCGGCAAGGTCAAGATTTCCGGTTCGTCGATCCAGTTCGGACCGATCGGATCGACGAAGATGGCCTGCGCCGAGCCCGCCATGGCGCTGGAGTCGCGGTTTCTCACCGCGCTCGAGAAGGCGAAGCGGTACACCCTTGAGGGGAGCGCCCTCCTCGTCTTCTTCTCGGGATCCGAAAAGCCGCTGCGTTTCGTGCGCAAGCCCGCCTAGGCGGGACCGATCCCGCCTGCGACGTTAGACTCTGCGCGCGCATGCCGAAATCCGTGGCGTTCCTGCGTGCGATCAACGTCGGCGGGCACGTCGTCAAGATGGACCGTTTGCGGCGGCTCTTCGAGGAGATCGGTTGCACGGACGTCGAGACGGTCATCGCGAGCGGCAACGTCGTCTTCCGTTCGGCAGCGCGCAGCGAGCGTGCGCTCGCGGGCCGCATCGCGGCGCACCTCGAGAAATCGCTCGGCTATGCCGTCGCCACGTTTCTGCGCACGCCGGGGGAGCTTTCGGCCGTCGCCGGGCGGAAGATTTTCGACGAGGCGCAGCCCCACCGTCTCTACGTGGGGTTTCTCTCCGCGAAGCCCGCCGCCGCGGCGGTGCGTCGCCTCGAGGAGGCGGCGACGGCCGTCGACGCGTTCCGCGTGGTCGGACGCGAGATCTACTGGCTGTGCCGGACCAGTTTTTCCGAATCCCTCTTCTCGGGCGCCCGTCTGGAGAAGCTCCTGGGAATGCCGACCACCCTGCGCAACGTGACGACGGTGCGCAAGATCGCCGACCGGTACCCGGCGTGACCAACCGGACTCCCGGTTCGCGCGCTGCGGCATTGCAGAGCCTCCGGGTCGAGCGGGCGGGCGCGGACGACGCGGTGGAGCTCGCCGCTCTCCAGAACGCGGTCGCGAAGCGGCTGACCCGCGAGCACGGCACCGGCCACTGGTCTCACTGCACGACCGAGCGCGGCGTGCGCTGGAGCCTCCGGATTTCCCGCGTGCTCGTGGCGCGGCGGCGACGTCTGGGAAAGCAGAAGATCGTCGCGACCGCCGCGCTTCAGACGCGCAAGCCCTGGGCGATCGACGTGTCCTACTTCCGAAAGGTCGCTCGACCGATCTATCTCGTCGGTCTGGCGGTCGACCCGAAGACACAGGGACGCGGGCTCGGCCGCCGGATGATTGCCGCCGCGATCGAGGCGGCGCGGGCGTGGCCGGCCGACGCCATCCGCCTCGATGCCTACGACGCCGCCGCCGGAGCCTCGGCCTTCTACGTCGCATGCGGGTTTCGCGAGGTCGGACGGATCGCGTACAAAGGGACGCCGCTGCGTTACTTCGAAATGCTGCTTTCCGGGGAAGACGCGCCGTGAGCGTCCGCCGCCCGATCGCGATGCTCGCGATGCTCGCCCTTCTCCTCCTGGTTGCCGCGCGGCTGGCCGCCGCTCCCGTCCCCGAACCGCCGTACGACCTTCTGATCACCAACGGCCGGATCGTCGATGGCGCCGGAAGCCCCTGGTACCGCGCCGACGTCGCCATCCGCGGCGACACGATCGTGCGGATTGCGCCGTCGATCCGTGGACCCGCGCGCCGCGTCGTCGACGTCGGCGGGCGGATCGTCGCGCCGGGCTTCATCGACATTCACAGCCACGGGCGGCGCGGAATCTTCGAGGACCCGACAGCCGAGAACTATCTCCGCCAGGGTGTGACGACGATGATCGAGGGTCCCGACGGGAGCTCGCCTTTGCCGCTCGCACCCTTCCTCGCCGACGTGGAGCTTCTCCAGAAATCCGTCAATGTCGGCACCTTCCTCGGCCAGGGGTCCGTGCGCGAGGAGATCCTCGGCGAGGAGGATCGGGCGCCGACGGCCGCGGAGATCGAAGCGATGCGCGCGCTCGTCGCGCAGGGGATGTCCGACGGGGCCTTCGGCCTCTCCTCCGGCCTCTTCTACGTGCCGGGCGCATTCTCGCCGACCGCGGAGGTAGTCGCTCTCGCCCGGGTGGCCGCCTGCGGCGGCGGCATCTACATCTCGCACATGCGCGACGAGGCGAGCCGCATTCTCGACAGCGTGCGCGAAACGATCGCGATCGGCGAGCAGGCGGGCCTCCCGACGCAGGTCACGCACCACAAGGTCATCGGCGCGAAGAACTGGGGCGCAAGCGCCGACACGCTGCGCCTCGTCGACGAGGCCCGGGCTCGCGGCGTGGACGCGACGATCGACCAGTACCCCTACACGGCCTCGTCCACGAGCGTCGGAGCGGCCCTGATGCCGGCCTGGGCGCAGGAGGGCGGCGCGCAGAAGGTCCTGGCCCGCCTGCGCGATCCGGAGCAGCGCCGGAAGATCGTCGGGGAGACGGAACGCCTGATCCGGGAGGAGCGGGGCGGCGGCGATCCCGCGCGCGTCGTGCTCGCGCAATGCGAGTGGGACTCCTCGCTCGACGGGCGCAATCTCGCGCAGGCCGCGGCGGCGCGGGGATTGCCGGCGACCGTCGAGGGCGCAGCCCAGACGGCGCTCTGGATCGTCGAGCAGGGCGACTGTTCGGGGATCTTCCATGCGATCGGGGAGGAGGACCTCGACCGCATCCTGCGCCACCCCGCGACGATGGTCGCCTCCGACGGCGGCATCCCGATTCTCGGGGAGGGCGTGCCGCATCCCCGCAGCTATGGCACCTTCGCGCGGGTGCTGGCGGTCTTTGTGCGCGAGCGGCACGTCCTGACGCTCGAGGAGGCCGTCCGGAAGATGTCGGGTTTCCCGGCGCAGCGGCTGGGCCTCGAGGACCGGGGCATCCTGCGCCCGGGTCTGAAAGCCGATCTCGCGGTCTTCGATCCCGGGAAGGTCCGCGACGTCGCGACGTTCGAGAAGCCGCACCGGTACGCCGAAGGATTCTCCCTCGTCGTCGTTAACGGCGTGGTCGTTCTCGACGAGAAGGGCGTGACGGTCGCGCGGCCGGGACGCGTTCTGTACGGACCGGCGTGGCCGACAAGGCAAGGGGGAGGAGGCGCTCCATGAAATCCGCACGGTGGTCCCCGGGCCGGGCCGTCCTCGTGGGCGGTCTCGCGGCCGGTGTCCTGGACATCAGCTATGCGTTCCTGCTCTGGGGCCTTCGCGGGGTCTCGCCGGTGCGCATCCTCCAGTCCGTGGCCGCCGGGCTCCTCGGCTCCCCCTCCTACCAGGGAGGAGCGGCGACGGCGACGCTGGGGGCCGCGCTCCACTTCTTCAACGCCTTCGTCATCGCGGCGGTGTTCGTCGCGGCGGCGACCCGCGCCTGGCCGATTCTCGCTCGCCGCGCCGCGCTCTTCGGTCCGCTCTACGGCATCGGCATCTACCTCGCCATGAACTACGTCGTGATCCCGCTCTCGGCGTTCCCGCGTCGGGGCGGCGGCGGTCCGCCGCCGGTCGTCTGGATCACGGGCGTGCTCGCCCACATGTTCCTCATCGGGCTGCCGATCGCGCTCGCGGCGCGCCGCGCCGCTCCGGAAGAGGGCCCGTGAGGCGTATCCTTCGGCCCGAAACCCGGATGCGAAGTCATACGCCTCGAGAGGATTCCAGCGGGACCTACTCCCGCATCTACGCGGCGGTGGCCCGGGTTCCGCGCGGCCGCGTCGCGACGTACGGTCAGATCGCCCGGGTCGCCGGGCTTCCCGGCCATGCGCGGATGGTGGGCTACGCGCTCGCGGCCCTCTCGGAGGGCAGCCGCGTGCCGTGGCATCGTGTGATCAACGCCGCGGGCCGGATCAGTCTGCGCTCGGACGGACGGCCGATGGACGAGATCCAGCGGCACCTCCTCGAGCGCGAGGGCGTGTCCTTCAGCGCGGGCGGAGCAGTGGCTCTGGCTCGCTTTCAATGGCGCCCGGGCGGGCAGGGTGGCCCGCGCGCGGCTTCCGCGACGAGACCAAAGCGAGGAGAAACGACGATATGAAGCTTCCCCAGCGTTTCGCGAGCCTCTGCGTCCTGGCGGTCCTGGCACTGGCGCGGCCCGCGGCGGCCGACGAAGCCTGCAAGACCGTCCAACTCAAGAATCCGGCGGTGCCTCTGGCCGAGATGTACACGATGGCCGAGAAGTACGCGAAGGCCTGGCAGGCGGACGCCGTTCCGGCGCGCATCACGAACACGAGCCTCGGCCCGCTGCAGCCCAACGGCACCTCGACGGCCTGGAACCTCAACTTCTATTCGGCCAGGACCGATTCGCGCGTGGCGATCAGCACGTTCCGCGGCTCATTGACCTGTTGGTCGGACAAGGGAGGGGCCGGCCGCATCCCGGATCTCAAGCCCGGCTTCTATCGCGACGGCGCGGGCCTCTACGAGATCGCGAAGAAGAACGGCGAGGCGTTCCTGTCGCAGGGATACACGGTATCGCTGGGGACGGCGTCGGCGCCGAAGGATCAGCACGCGACCTGGAACATCAACTACTCCAAGGAGGGCGGCAAGGACGCGCCCGTGTCGGTCATCGTCGACGCCAACACCGGCAAGGTCGATCAAGTCATCAAGCACTGAGGACCGACGATGAAGACGCTCCGCGCGGCCGCGTTTCTCTGTGTTTCCCTCACGGTCTTCGCGGGGGCCTGCCGGCCGGCCGTGCCACGGGCCGACACCGCACAAGCGGCCGAGGAGGTCCGGGCTGCGAGCCGTGCCGTCGCCGAGGCCGAGGCGAACAAGGACGCGGCCGCGGTGATGCCTTACTGGACCGAGGATGCGGTCGTCCATTTCAACGGCGAGGGCCCGATCCACGGCAAGGAGGCGATCGGGAAGATGTACGCCGAGCGTCTGCCGCGGCTGGCCACGTTTCGCGCGGAGACGAATTCGGTCGAGGTCGCGCCCGGCGGGGACCTCGCCTTCGAGACCGGCACGACCTTCGTGACCCTTCCTGCCGCTCCTGGCGCGGATCCGGCCGCCGCGCCGGCGCCGGCGCCTTCCATGAGCAAGTTCCTCATCGTCTGGCGCAAGGAGGCCGACGGGAAGTGGCGCATCGCCGCGTGTGCGCTTACGGCGAACTCGAAAACCTGAGCGTGCTGCGTGCTCGTTCTCGAGAACACGCTCATCCCGCACGCGCTGCCGAGCGGCCTCGCGCCGCTGACCTTCGAGCGCCGGGCTCCGTAAGCCGCCACGCGGCCTTAGAATGCGCGGCGTGTACCGGCGCCGCCTCTTCGCCGCCATTCTCCTCGCGGCCGCCGCCGGAGTCGTCGCCCTCGCTCCCGCGGGCGTCACCGAGGATCCCTGGATCGAGACCGACGTGATGATCCCGATGCGCGACGGCGTGAAGCTCCACACGAAGATCTTCGCGCCGCGGCAGCGCCGGGAAGCCGCTGCCCTTCCTCATCCAGCGCACGCCGTACGGCATCGCCGAAGCGGGCAAGCGGCTCGACGCCTCCTTCAAGGCGCTCGCCGACGACGGCTACATCTTCGTGTTCCAGGACCTCCGCGGCAAGTTCGGCTCGGAGGGCGTCTTCGTGATGCAGCGGCCGGCGCGGGCGCCGGGCGACACGAAGGCGCTCGACGAAGGCACCGACACCTACGACACGATCGAGTGGCTGCTCGAAGAACGTGCCGGGCAACAACGGCCGCGTCGGGATGCTCGGCGTCTCGTACGACGGCTGGACGACCATCATGGCCGCGCTCGAGCCGCACCCGGCGCTCGCCGGCGATCTCGCCGCAGGCCTCGCCCGCGGACATGTGGCTCGGCGACGACTTCCACCACAACGGCGCGTTCCGCCTGAGCTACGGCTTCGAGTACGCCGACGATGATGGAGAGCGGCAAGGACGTGAAGCAGTTCGCGCTTCGATCGCCACGACACCTACGACTGGTACCTGGCGCTCGGCCCGCTCTCCAACGTCAACGCGCACTACCTCCACGGCAAGATCCCGACCTGGAACGACTTCGTGGCGCCATCCCGACTACGACGAGTTCTGGAAGCGGCAGACGATGATCCCGCACATCCGGGACGTGAAGGTGCCGACGCTCAACGTCGCCGGCTGGTGGGACCAGGAGGACTTCTACGGGCCGCTCCAGATCTACGCCGCGCTCGAGAAGCACGACACCGCAGAACCTCAACTACCTCGTCGTCGGGCCCTGGAACCACGGCGGCTGGACCGGCCCGACGGCTCGAAGCTCGGCGCGATCTCCTTCGGCAGCGCGACCGTCGAAGTACTTCCGCGAGGAGGTGCAGGCGCCGTGGTTCGCCTACTTCCTGAAGGACAAGAGGCCCGCTCGACCTTCCGGAGGCCCTCACGTTCGAGGCCGGGACGAATCGCTGGCGGCGCTGGGAGGCGTGGCCGCCGGCCGCGCGCACGGAGACCGCGGGCGCTCTACTTCGGCGCCGACGAGCACGCTGTCCTTCGAAGCGCCCGCCGCAGCGGCCGCCGGCCGAAGCCTTCGACAGCTACGTCTCCGATCCCGGCGCATCCGGTGCCGTACCGGCAGCGGCCGATCCAGCCGACGTACTTTCCCGGCGGGTCGAAGTGGTCGACGTGGCTGCGTCGAGGACCAGCGCTTCGTCGACGACCGCGCCGACGTGCTCAGCTGGGAGACGCCGCCGCTGACCGAGGACGTCACGATCGCCGGCGAGGTCGTGGCGCATCTCTTCGCCTCGACGACCGGCACCGACGCCGACTGGATCGTCAAGCTGATCGACGTCTATCCGGAGCAGCTATCCGGAAAACTGGGACCTCGCCGGCTATCAGCTGATGGTGTCGAACGAGGTCTTCCGCGGCCGCTACCGCAAGGGCTTCGAGAAGCCCGCAGCCGATCGCCGCCGAACGCCGTGCTCGACTACACCTTGAGCCTGCACACGCAGAACTACACGTTCAAGAAGGGCCACCGCATCATGGTGCAGGTGCAGAGCACCTGGTTCCCGCTCATCGACCGCAATCCCGCAGACCTTCGTGCCGAACATCTTCGAGGCGCGGGCCTCGGACTTCCGTCCGGCGACGCACCGCGTCTATCGCTCGCTCGCGCATGCGTCGCACGTCGCGATCCCGGTCGTCGTGCGGCCGCCGGCATGAAGCGCATCGCCCGTCTGCTCTTCGTCGCGAGCGTCGCTCTGGCTGCCGCCCTCGGATACGCACAGGAGCCGGCCGAAGAGTCATTCGAAGCGCCCCTCCACGTCCTCTTCATCGGGAACAGCCTGACGTACTGGAACGAGCTGCCGGCCGTGTTCACGGCCCTCGCGCAGGCGGCGGGCAAGCCGAAGCCCTTCGTGCGGGCGGTGACGGGCCCGGGCTGGAGCCTCGAGGACCAGTGGGATCGGGGAGAGGCGCAGAAGGCCATCGCGGTCGGCGGATGGGACTACGTCGTGCTCCAGCAGGGCCCGTCCGCGTCGGCGGACGGGGTCGCGGTCCTCTCCGAATACGGGCGCCGATTCGCCGGGCCCATCCGTTCCAGCGGTGCGCGGCCCGTCCTCTACATGGTCTGGCCTTCGACGAGCCGGTCCCAGGACTTCGACGGCGTGGCGCGGTCGTACTCCCGCGTGGCCGCGGAGGTCGGGGGTCTCCTGTGCCCGGCGGGAGACGCCTGGCGCGAGGCCTGGAAGTTCCAGCCCGGGCTGGCCCTCTATTCCTCCGACGGCCTGCATCCCTCTCCGGCGGGCACCTACCTCGCCGCGCTGACCTTCTTCGGGCTCCTCTATGGGAAGTCGCCCGTGGGGCTTCCTGCGACGCTCGCCCTGACCGGCGAAGCGAAGCTCGAGATCCCCGCGACGGAGGCCCGAACCATGCAGGAGGCCGCCGCCCGAACGCTCGCTGGCGGAAAGCCGCAGTAGTCTCGGGCTCCTTCGAATCTTTCGGGCCTCTCCGGCGTATGGAAAGGACGTGATCGCCTTCACGTCCGCGTTCCTGCTCGCGTCCAGTCTGCTCGCGCCTCAACAGGAGTGCGCGAGCACGGACCTGATGCCGGCCTTCTGGAGCTTCTGGGAGGAGGCGCGCGGCCTTCCGGCGGAGGAGCGTTTTCCGCTGTTCGAGGCGACCGTCATCCGGCCGAACGCGGCGGTGTACGCGGGGATCTTCGAGGAGGTGCCGAAGCCGCCGGGCGAGTTCGTGCCCGCTTCCTTCGAGCGGGTTCCCGCCATCGAAGCGTCGATGCGCGCTTTGTCGGCGCGGCTGTCGGCCGACCTCCCGAGGGAGCTCGGCGCCTTTCGAAAGACCTTCCCGAAGTTTCGCTGCTCCGTGCCCGTTTACTTCCTCTATTCGGCCGGGGCCTTCGATGGCGCGACACGCGAGGTCTCCGGGAAGAATGCGCTGATGTTCGGCCTCGACGTCATCGCGCGGCTCGAGGAAGAGCTGTCGCCGCTCGTCGCGCACGAGCTCTTTCACGTCTACCACGGGGAGGTCGTCGATGAGTCGCCGAAGGTCTTCTACTGGTCGATGTGGGAGGAAGGCCTCGCTTCCTACGTCAGCCGGCGCCTGAATCCCGGAATCCCCGAAGCGAAGATCTGCTGTCTGCCTGCGATCGAGTCCGCGGCCGTGCCGACGCTTGCCGCCGGCGCCCTCGCCCTGCTCGACAGCGCGTCGCGCGAGGATTACGCCCGGTACTTCCTCGGCGGCCAGAAGGACTCGGGGATTCCGGCGCGGTCCGGGTATTACCTGGGCTACCTCGTGGCGAGCGAAGCGGGGAAGACGCACACGCTCGAAGAGCTGGCCTCCTGGAGCCCGAAGCAGGTGCGGGGGGCCGCGGAGCAGACTCTGCGGCAGATCGCCGGCGGCGAGGGGTCGAAGACTTCCCGGTGAGAAACCAAGAATCCGCCCCGCGATTGAAGAGGAGCCTCCGTGCGATGCTTCCGGCCGCGATGCGCCGCCCCGTGGGCTTTCTCTTCCTGTCGATCGCGATCGGCGCCATCGGCGTGCTCGCGGCGAGCTCGCGTCCCGACCCGCTCGCCGCGGACGTCGAACGCTGGACGAAATACGTTCAGACCAACGACTCGAAGGACGAGATGTGGCTCCAGCTCAAGGAGGGCGCCGCCGCCGGCATGACGCGCGTCGAGCAGGCGATGGCCGGAGGCCGGCGCTTTCTCGCGCTGCAGCGGCTGGCGGCAGTGCGGCCCGATCTCGACGCGGCGGTCTATCTTCTCGGGCTGCCCGCGGCGGACCGCAAGAGCGACGCCGCCTTCGAGGCGGCCTGGAAGCGCGCGGGCAGGGAGCTCGCGCCGGATCTGAAGACGCTCGCTCCGGGCGTTCTCGACGGCGTCGCGCCCGCGGCCGTGCGGGGCGTCGCCGAGGGCGCCCTTCCGCAGGTCAAGGTCTTCTACGAGGCGAGCCTCGAGTACGAGCGCAACACCCAGCCCGACTCCGGCTTCTACTACCTCGGCGCGGCGAAAGGGCAACGCGACTTTGCGGCGTTCTGCCGCGGTCTTTCGCAACCGTCCGCCCGCAACGCTCCGCCGCTGCGTTCTCTCGCCGGCGAGCTCGACGCGCTCGAGGGCGAGATCCTCGCCGCGTACAAGCCGCCCGCGTCGATCGACCGTCATCGCGACTTCATCACGGCGAGCGCGACGCTCAAAGAAGCGCGCGAGCTCGACGCGGCCGGCCTGCGTTACGGGGCGATGGTCCGTTACCTCCAGTCGGTCCTGCGCGCCGCGCCGCTGACCGGCAAGGCGCCCGTCCTCACCCGGGAGGAGGCCGCCCGGCGCGTCGAGGAGTGGAGGCCGAAGATCGTGGCGCCGGGAGGCGTGGATCAGAGCCTCGCGCAGATCTTCCTCGAAGCCGCCGAAGCCGACCTGGCCGCATCCGGAGCGGAGCCTCCCGACCAGGCCTCGGCGGTCGTCGCCGACGTCCTGCCGCGCTACTTCGCGGCGCTCGCGCCGGCGAAGGCGCGCTCGGCGCCGGCCGGCCGCGAAGGTCACCGTCACGCTCGTCCGCTGGCCCTACACCTGAAACCTCTCCGACCCGGCAAGTTTGCTGGCGCAGAGCGTGGTGGAGGAGTTCGGCGGGAAGGCGCGCTTCGTCTCGGAGAACTACGGCGACTCCGCCGCTCGCGAAGCAATTCGGCGTCACGCGTTATCCGGCGATCTTCGTCGACGACGTCCTCGTCGCCACGCCGAACGACTTCGGCTTCTACGGCAAGGGCGCGAAGGAGGAAGGCGGCCGGTATGCGCCGCTCAAGAGCGCGGCGGCGCACGAGCGATTCCGCGGCAGACCTCATCGCGCATGATCGAGCTCCTCCTGGCCGGACGCGCAATGCCGATGCACGCGCGGTGGCCGCGCCCGCGGCGGGTCACGAGCCGGACGCGTATCCCGCCGTCACCCTACGTCGATCTCGACGGCAAGAAGGTCTCACGCGCGCGGACCTCGCGGGCCGCGTCGTGCTCGTCGAATTCTGGGCGACCTGGTGCCCTCCCTGCCGCGGCACGCTCGGCTGGCTCGGGGAGCTCAAGAAGCGCTACGGAAACCGCATCGTGATCGCGGCGATCGCGATCGAGTCGGACGAGGCGAAGGTCCGCAAGCTCATCGCGGAGCTCAAGCTGCCCCTGACCTGGGTCATCGGCCAGGCCGAGATCGGTCCGCGCCTTCGGCGACGTGAGCGCCGTGCCGACATTGCTCGTCTACGGGAAGGACGGGAAGGCGGCGGGAGCGTTCTACGGCGCGCCCCCGACGCTCCACGCCGAGGCCGAGGCGAAGCTCGCCGCCCTCCTGCGCTAGATTCCGGGCGGGAGGACGGGACATGGGTTTCCTGCTCGTTCTGAGTCTCGCTGTGTCCGCGGCGCCCGCGCAGCCGCCGGCCTCGACGGGCCAGTTTCGCGCTCTCATGGAAAGGGTCGCCGCCGGCTGGAACGCCGGCGACGCACGGCTGGCCGCCGACTGCTTCACCGACGACGCGCTCTACCTCGAGCCGCCCGACAAACAGTTCTACTCGGGACGGCCGGCTCTGTACGAGTTCTTCGGCGGCGCCGCCAGACCCGAGCCGCCGATGCGGATGACCTGGCACCACCTCGCCTTCGACGAGGCCTCGCAAATCGGGTTCGGCGAGTACACCTTCCAGATGAACCGGCGTTACCACGGCATCGTCGTCGTGAAGATCCGGAACGGGAAGATCGCGAACTGGAGGGAGTACCAGTACGAGTCGAAGCTCGACTGGAAGACGTTTACGGCGAAGAATCCGTTCTGACGGGAGCGGGCCTCAGGAGAGGTCGAACGTCCGGACGATCAGCGCCGCCGCCTGGGCGCGCAGAACCGCATCGCCGGGGCAGAAGTGCCCGCCGCCGCAGCCTGCCGTGATCCCCTCGGCCGCCAGCTGCTCGATCCATGCCGCGGCGAACGCGTCGGCGGGGACGTCGGAGAAGACGGTTCCGGTCGCCGGCGGCGGAGCGTAGTCCGCGCCGTGCTTCGCCTTCAGCAGCATCACCGCCAGCATCGCGCGCGTCACCGGGGCGCCGGGGCAGTAGCTGCCCGATCCGCAGCCCGACGAGATGCCCCGGCGGGCGAGCTCCTCGATCCAGGCCGCGGCGAACGACGTGGCCGAGACGTCCGAGAAGACACCGCCCGTCGCCAGGGGCGGAACGTAGGCCGCGGTTTCGATCGCGCGCAGGAGCATGGGCGCGACCTGGGCGCGGGTGTTCGGCGCGGAGGGGCAGAAGTTTCCGCCGCCGCAGCCGACGGTGACGCCGTTCATCGCGACCGCGTCGATGGAGGCCCAGAAAGGATCCGCGTCCGGGACATCGAGGAATGAACGCGAGAACTGGAAAATGCCGTCGAGGGTCGCGGCGTAGAGGTCGCGACCGCTGGCGCTGACGGCAAGGTCGAGTGTCGAGATGGCCGGAATCGGCATGGCAAGCGGCCGCCAGTGAGCGGCGCCGTCCGTCGTTCGAAAAACGCCCCCGCCCTGACCGTTCGAAACGTAGAGCGTCTCCAATGCCGACGGGTCCAACGCCAGGCGAAAGTAGGACCACTCCTCGGTGGCCGGCAGGCCGTCCGAGGAAGATACGTAGCTCAGACCTCGATCCACGCTCTTGAAGAAGGAGGTGCTCGAAAGGGCGTAGATCACCGCGGGGTGTCCAGGCCGGATGGCCAGATCCCAGGCATAGCCGTAGGGCGGAAGACCCGCCGGGTTATTCCAGCTCACTCCGCCGTCGGCGGATCGGAGGAACCCACTCGCATTGGGATAGTTCGAGACGCTGGCGTGAAGGATGGAGGGGTCCGTGGGGTCGATGGCCACCGCGCGGCCGGGAGCGACGAGGAGGTTGTCCCACGACTGGCCGCCGTTCGAGGACTTCCAGATGCCTCCCTCGTTGCTCGCGAGGAGTATCGACGGATCCGAAACACCGACCGCGAGACCCCGGCCCACCGTCCCCGAGAGACCCGCGCTCGCGTCCGTCCACGATCCGCCGCCGTTGACGCTCTTGTAGACCCCCGATTGGCTGGTTCCGTCGCCATGGTAACCGTCATACTGGCCGTAGAGCACCGAAGCGTTCGTCGGATCGAAGAGCAGGGAAGAGACCGTGTACCCGGGCGACGGCAGAGCCGCCCAGCTCGCGCCGGAGTCGAGCGTGCCGAAGAAGTTGGCGCCCGAGAAACCGAACGCCGCGCTCGGCAGAGCGGGGTGCGGGGCGATCGAGTAGGCCGGATACCCCGACAGTCCCTTCTGAGAGCGCTCCCAGGACGCGCCCCCGTCCGCGCTCGTGAATAATCCTCCTCGGACTCCGAGCCCGGCGCCCGTGTAGACGAGGGGAGAACCCGCCGGGTCGGCGGCGACGGCCGTCGCGCTTTGCGGACCGGAGATGCCGAGATCCACGCGATCCCAGCTTGCACCCGAATCGTGCGAGACGAAGAGTCCGGCGTTCGCGGACAGGTCGGTGCTGGTCTGAGACGCGGCGAAAATGGTCGCGGGGTCGCCGCGGTCCACCGCGAGATCCCGTATCCATTGCTGTTCGAGACCGACTTGCGCTGGCGTGAAGGAAACACCGCCGTCGGTGCTCCGGTAGACGCCGTTCGTGCTCGCCGCCCAGACCCTCCCCGGCACGATCGGATCGCTGAAAAACTTCACGGACCCGGGAAGTCCCCAACCCGCGGGGTTCCAGGTAGAGCCGCCATCCTCGCTTTTCTTGTATTCCGCTCCTGTGTTCGCGTACAGCGTGTTCGCGTCGAACGCATCGACCGCCAAGCTCGAGTAGATGTGAGATTGATTGTCGACGATGAGAGTCCAGGTGACCGCCCCGTCTTCGGACCGAAAGAGCTGATCGGGCGCGTCGCCGCCAGGGCTGATGGAGACGTACAGCACGGAGGGATCGGATGGCGCCAGAACCAGCAAATGCGTGTAGCCAGCGGAAAGTCCTGAGCTCGCTGCATTCCAGGAAGCTCCGCCGTCGGTCGTTTTGCTCACCCCCGGATAGGCCGGCGCGTAGAGGACATCGGGATTGGTGGGGTCGGCGACGACATAGGAAGAGGGGTAGGGGGTAGCGAGGTAGCACCAATTCTGCGCACGGTCGTCGGAACGGAAAAGGTGACCGGTGAGGTAACCGCCGACAACGTACAGTCGGTTTGGATCAGAGGCGTACCCGACGATCTGCTGCACTCGCCCCGGCTCCGGTCCTGAGGTCGTCCAGTTGTAGTGCCCCGCCGATGCAGTTCCGCCCATTGCCGCGAGAAGTGTCGCCGCGGTGACGAATCCACGAATACGTCGGGTGGTCATGGGACCGCCTCTCTGTCTGCTACAAGCGAGAAGACTGAGATTGTACCGCCGGGCCGGACCTAGCCCTTCGGTGGCGCCTGTCGCGCCCGGTCCTTTTCCAGGCGCTTGAGCGGCCCCAGGACGATCCATCCCAGCAACGTCGCGATCACCGAGAGCCAGAAGTGCCCGATTCCCACGGTGATGCCGACGCCGGCGGTCAGCCAGATGCTCGCCGCCGTCGTCAGGCCGTGGACCTCGACGCGCTCGCTGACCTTGAGGATCGTGCCGGCTCCGAGGAATCCGATGCCCGCGATGATGCCCTGGATGACGCGGCTCTCCGCGTCGTGCCCGAAACCGGCCACGCTGCCGGAGAGAACCATGACGGCTGTCCCGAGGCTGACCAGAATGTGCGTGCGCAGGCCCGCGGCGCTCTGCACCTTCTCCCGATCGAGGCCGAGGATGGCTCCGAGCGCGGCGGCGAGGCCGAGCCGGGCGGCATAGAGGAGGAGGTGCTCCGCGCGGACGCCGATAAAGATCGGTTCGGCGTCGGGCATGTCAGTCTCCCGGCCCCACCATGTTTTCGGGCCTCACGTCCCGATCGAACTCCTCGGCGGTCAGGTACCCGAGCGTGAGCGCGGCTTCCTTGAGCGTCGTGCCGTCCTTGTGCGCCTTCTTGGCGATCGCGGCGGCCTTGTCGTAGCCGAGCCGGGGCGCGAGGGCCGTCACGAGCATGAGCGAGCGGCCGACGTGCTCGCGAATCCGCTCGTGGTCCGGCTCGATCCCGCGCGCGCAGAATTCCTCGAAGGACTCGCAGGCGTCGGAGAGGAGCCGGATCGAGCGGAGGACGTTGGAGATGATGAGGGGTTTGTAGACGTTGAGCTCGAAGTTGCCGGACGCGCCGCCGACGGTCACGGCGACGTCGTTGCCGAAGACCTGGGCGCACACCATGGTCAGGGCCTCGGACTGCGTGGGGTTGACCTTGCCCGGCATGATCGAGGAGCCCGGCTCGTTCTCCGGGATCCGGATCTCGGCGAGACCCGAGCGCGGCCCGGAGGCGAGCCAGCGCACGTCGTTGGCAATCTTCATGAGCGCGGCCGCGAGCGTCTTGAGCGCGCCGTGCGCGGCGACGAGCGCGTCGTGCGCCGCGAGCGCTTCGAACTTGTTGGGCGCGGTGACGAAGGGAATGCCGGTTTCGCGCGCGATCTCGGCCGCGACCTTGTGGCCGAAGTCCGCCGGGGCGTTCAGGCCCGTGCCGACGGCCGTGCCGCCGAGCGCGAGCTCCTGCAGATGCGGCAGCGCCGCCTCGACGTGGGCGAGGCTGTGGTCGAGCTGCGAGACCCAGCCCGAGACCTCCTGTCCAAGCGTCATCGGCACGGCGTCCTGGAGGTGCGTCCGCCCGATCTTGACGATGCCGGCGAACTCCTTCGCCTTCCGGTCGAGGGTGTCGCGGAGCTTCCGGACCGCCGGGATCAGCCGGTAGCGGATCTGCTCGACCGCGGCGATGTGCATCGCCGTCGGGAAGGTGTCGTTGGAGGACTGGCTCTTGTTGACGTCGTCGTTGGGATGGATGGGCTTCTTCGAGCCCAGCTCCCCGCCGGAGAGCTCGATCGCGCGGTTGGCGATGACCTCGTTGGCGTTCATGTTGGTCTGCGTGCCGCTGCCCGTCTGCCAGACCGAAAGGGGAAAGTGATCGTCGAGCTTCTCCGCGATGACCTCGTCGGCCGCGCGGATGATCGCGTCGGCCTTCTTCGGATCGAGCGCGCCCCGGTCGCGATTGACGACGGCCGCGGCCTTCTTCAGGATCCCGAGGGCCCGGATCATCTCGCGCGGAAAGCGCTCGCCGCCGATGCGGAAGTGGTGGAGGGAGCGCTCCGTCTGGGCGCCCCAGTACCGGTCGGCGGCGACCTCGACCGGCCCCATCGTGTCGGTCTCGGTCCGGGTTTTCCTGGAATCGGCCATGCGTTATCCGGAGCCGCCGTCGGAAAGGCCGCTCGGCCGGCGGCCCTGTGCCGCCGAGGCTTTCGTGAATTCCGCGTTCATCATCGCGATGAACTGCATCCGGATCCCCTTGGGGCATGCGGCCTCGCACTCGCCGTGGTTGGTGCAGGTGCCGAAGCCCTCGGCGTCCATTTTCGCGACCATCCGGAGGGCGCGATCAGGGCGCTCGGGCTGACCCTGCGGGAGGACGGCCAGCTGCGAGATCTTGGCGGAGGTGAAGAGCATCGCCGACGCGTTCGGGCAGGCGGCGACGCAGGCTCCGCAACCGATGCAGGCCGCCGCGTCCATCGCGAGGTCGGCGTCCTCCTTGCGGATCGGAATGGCGTTGCCGTCGGGCGCGCCGCCGATCGCGGCCGAAATGAACCCGCCGGCCGCGATGATGCGGTCGAAGGCGCCGCGGTCGACGACGAGGTCGCGAACGACCGGAAACGCCGCGGCGCGCCAGGGCTCGAGCGTGAGGACGTCGCCGTCCTGGAAGCTGCGCATGTGGAGCTGGCAGACCGTCGTCCGCTCGCGCGGGCCGTGCGCCCGGCCGTTGATGACGAAGCCGCAGGTGCCGCAGATGCCCTCGCGGCAGTCGTGGTCGAAGGCGATCGGGTCCTCGCCCTTCGCGGTCAGGTCCTCGTTGACCACGTCGAGCATTTCGAGAAACGACATCTCCGGAGAGACGTCGGGAGCCTCGTACGTGGCGAACCGGCCCTTCGCCTTCGCATCCTTCTGCCGCCAGACCTTCAGCGTGATCTTCACTACTTGTAGCTCCTGACGGCGAGCTCCACGTTCTCGTAGGTCAGCGGCTCCACGTGGCGCTCGGGCTTCGTCTTCTCGCCCTTGTACTCCCAGGCGGCCACGTGGCAGAACTTCTCGTCGTTGCGTTTGGCCTCGCCGTCGGCCATCTGGTGCTCCAGGCGGAAGTGGCCTCCGCAGGACTCGTCCCGCTCGAGCGCGTCCAGGCACATGAGCTCGCCGAGCTCCAGGAAGTCGGCGACGCGGCCGGCAACTTCGAGCGACTGGTTGAGCTCCTGGCCCGAGCCCGGCACGCTGACGTTCTTCCAGAATTCTTCCGTCAATGCGGGGATCTTGCCGAGCGCGTGCTCGAGGCCCTTCTTGTCGCGGGCCATGCCGCAGTGATCCCACATGATCTTGCCGAGCTCGCGATGGAACGACGCGACGCTGCGCTTGCCTTTGATCCCGAGGAGGTGCTTCGTCCTCGACGCGACCGCCGCTTCGGCGGCCGCGACCTCCGGATGATCGTCCGCGACCTTGTCGAACTTGCCGCGCGCGAGGTAGTTGCCGATCGTGTTCGGAATGATGAAGTAACCGTCGGCGAGCCCCTGCATCAGTGCCGACGCGCCGAGCCGGTTTGCCCCGTGGTCGGAGAAGTTGGCCTCGCCGAGCACGAAGAGGCCCGGGATCGTGCTCATGAGGTTGTAGTCGACCCAGAGGCCGCCCATCGTGTAGTGGCTGGCGGGGTAGATGCGCATCGGGACCTGGTACGGGTTCTCGTCGGTGATGCGCTCGTACATCTCGAAGAGGTTCCCGTACTTCTCTTCGATCTTGGGCTTGCCCAGGCGGCCGATCGCATCCTGGAAGTCGAGGTAGACGCCGAACCCCGTCGGCCCGACGCCGCGCCCCTCGTCGCACACCTTCTTCGCCGCGCGCGAAGCGATGTCGCGGGGCGCGAGATTGCCGAAGCTCGGGTACATGCGCTCGAGGTAGTAGTCGCGCTCGGCTTCCGGAATCTGGCCGGGAGCCCGTTTGTCCCCCTTGGCCTTCGGCACCCAGATCCGCCCGTCGTTGCGGAGCGACTCGGACATGAGCGTCAGCTTCGACTGGTACTCGCCCGTGACCGGGATGCAGGTCGGGTGGATCTGCGTGAAGCAGGGATTGGCGAATGCCGCGCCCTTCTTGTACGCCCGCCAGATGGCCGTCGCGTTGCAGCCCTTGGCGTAGGTCGCGAGGTAGAAGACGTTCCCGTAACCGCCCGTCGCGAGGCATACGGCGTCGGCCAGATGCGTCTGGATCTCGCCGGTGACCATGTCGCGCACGACGACGCCGCGCGCCCGTCCGTCGATGACGACGAGCTCGAGCATCTCGTGCCGCGAATACATCTCGACCTGACCCAGGCCGATCTGGCGCTCGAGCGCCTGGTAGGCGCCGAGCAGCAGCTGCTGTCCCGTCTGGCCGCGGGCGTAGAAGGTCCGCGAGACCTGCGCCCCGCCGAAGGACCGGTTGTCCAGAAGCCCGCCGTACTCGCGGGCGAAGGGCACGCCGAGCGCGACGCACTGGTCGATGATCGAGACGGAGATCTGCGCCAGGCGGTAGACGTTGGCCTCGCGCGCCCGGAAGTCGCCTCCCTTGACCGTGTCGTAGAAGAGGCGCTGAACGCTGTCGCCGTCGTTGCGGTAGTTCTTGGCCGCGTTGATGCCGCCCTGGGCCGCGATCGAGTGGGCGCGGCGCGGGGAGTCCTGGTAGCAGAAGGTCTTGACCTTGTAGCCGAGCTCGGCCATCGCGGCCGCGCCGCCGGCGCCCGCCAGGCCCGAGCCGACCATGATGACGGTGTACTTGCGTTTGTTGGCCGGGTTGACGAGCTTCATCTCGAAGCGGTGCTGGTCCCACTTCTCCTCGATCGGGCCGGACGGGACGTGCGCGTCGAGCTTGAGCGTCACTTGAGCAACCCCGCGAGGACGGCCACCGGGAAGGAGATGTTCCCGAGGACCACGACGGCCGCGAAGACCCACGCGCCCGTCTTGGCCATCGCGATGCGGCGCGGGTGCGACATGCCGAGGGTCTGGAACATGCTCCAGGCGCCGTGGCGCAGGTGGAGCCCGAGGAAAATCATCGCGACGATGTAGGCGATCGAAACGGGCACGCTCTGGAAGCCCGTCACGAAGTTGCGGTAGACGTCGCCCTCGACGAAGCGCGGATGGGCGTTGCCGAACGTGAAGTGCATCAGGTGGTACACGATGAACGCGAGGAGGATCACGCCGCTCCAGCGCATCGTGCGCGAGGCATACGTCGACTCCTTCCACTTCTGCTGCTCGTAGGCCACGGGCCGCGCCCGCCGGCTTTCGAGGGTCAGCGAGGTCGCCGACCAGATGTGGAGGATGACGGCGACGAGCAGCACGGCCCGGGCGACCCAGAGGCCGGCGCCGTGGAGGAACTCGCGCAGGAACACGGCATAGCCGTTGAGCGCCTCGGGACCCACGTAGACGAGGAGGTTGCCGGCCATGTGGCCGAGGACGAAGCCCGCCAGGATGGCGCCCGTGACGGCCATGATGACCTTGCGGCCGATCGATGAGCCGATGAATCCTCGCGGCTGACGCAAGCGCATCCGGAACCGATTATATTCAGGAGGAGGATGGGGAATTCGTGCGCGCCCCCCGGGTGTTCCTGATTTTGATGAGGAAGGTGGGTCTCCTCGTCGCGGCGGCCCTAGCGGTCGCTGCGGTCGGGTCATTTCGCGCATTCGGCCTCGGGAACGACGAACCTCGTCCCGACGGATCTCCCTTCGAGGCAGGCCCGGCCGCCGGAGCCCCCATCGTGGCCGATACCCGCGCTTTCCTCGAGGAGGTCAAGGCGAACCTCCAGAGCGACGCGTCGCTGCTCGAGCAATACACCTTCATCGAGACCTACACGGAGCGGCGTCTCGACGGCAAGGGGGCCGTGAAGAAGGCGCGCGTCGAGATTTACGAGGTCTATCCCTCCGTCGAGCCGCGCAAGCTCTACCGGCGCCTCGTGTCGCGCGACGGGCAGCCGATTTCCGAGAAAGAGCTCGCCGAGCGCGACCGGAAGCAGGAAGAGAAGATCGCGCGCCGCGAGCAGCGGTTGGCTGCCGAGGACGAGGCCGCGCGCGCCAAGCGCGAGGAGGCGAGCCGGCGCAAGGAGCGGACGGTCATCGACGAGGTCTGGCTCATGGACGAGTTCCGGATCGTCGCCCGCGAAGTCGTCGACGGACGCCCGACGATCGTCATCGAGTTCGAGCCGCGGGCGGGCTTCAAGCCCGTGACCGAGGGCGGCAAGGTGATCCAGAAGTTCGCGGGACGCGCCTGGGTCGACGAGAAGGACCGCCAGCTCGTCCGCCTGGAGACGCGCCTCGTCGACAACCTCGGCGTCGGGCCGGCACGCGTGGCGCGGCTGCAGAAGGGCGCCACCGCCTACTTTCAAAGGCGCAAGATCAACGGCGAGATCTGGCTGCCCTCCGAGGCCCGCTTCACCGGCAAGGCGAAAGTCCTCCTCGTCTTTGGCCAGGCGCTCGACGTCAGCTCGCGGTACGGCGATTATCGGAAGTTCTCCGTCGGCACCGACGAGGACATGATCGTGGATCCGGCCGACGAGGCCGCGGCGTCGCCGCCCGGCAACTAGCAGTTAGGGCGCCTCGGGAATCACCTTCACCGCCGGGAACTGCTCGACGAGCGCGAACCAGTAGATCGGCAGCACCGGGAGCTCCTGGCGCGCGGCGACGACCTGCCGGTACGCGCGCGGGACCCGCAGGCCCGCGTCCCATTCGACCGTCAGTGGAAACCCCGAGAGCTCGCCGGCGACGCTCTTCTTCTCGCGGATCGCATCCGCAGCGAACGCCACGGCGTTCGGACCCTCCGCCACGAAGAAAACCGTTTCCTTCGGCTGGAAGCGCTTGTCCGCCGTCTTCTCGCCCGAGGCGCCTTCCATCCCCGACGAGGCGTAGAGCCGTAGCTGCAGAGAGACGGCCGAAAGCTCGCCGGTATCCAGGCACACGGTCGAGGGGTAGAGCTCCCGCCAGGCCGAAGCCGTGGTCACCGGCGCCGGCAGGATCGTCAGCGTCTGTCCGGCGAGGGGTCCCCAGAGCGCCCGTCCCGTGGCCGGCGTCCAGTAGGTGCCGGTTTCCTTGTCGCGCATGACGAGCATGTCGCGCCAGAGCGCTCCCGAATTGTCGAAGGTCAGCGTCCGCCCCGCCACACGGCGGTCGAGGACGGCCGAGAGATCGGTCAGGGCGCAGCGGGCAACGACGTAGGGAACGCCGCCGGCCTCGTCGTTGACCACCTCGTAGCCGTCGAGGATCCCGATGGGATACATGCGCGCCGGCTCGGCGAAGGGGACTCCGACCACCTGCTCGTTGCGGAACGGGGGATCCGTGTGCTGCGAGAGCGGCCGCAGCGTCGGGTCGTCGAGGCTCGGGAACCTGCCCTCGGGCGCCATCTGGACGATGGGATCGCCGTCCACGACGGCGACGCGGGGTTTGGTCTTGTAGTCGTGGGAGAAGCAGCCGGACGCGAGCGCCGCGGCGACGGCGAGGCCCGCGGGTTGCGCGCGGCGGCGGCCGCCGGCGCTCACGCGAGCGCCGTCACCGGCTCCGCGCGCGGCCCCTGCCGCAGGACGCGCCGGTACTCCGAGTCGCGCTCCCAGGGCTCGCGCCCCGACTCGCGGATGATCCTCTCGAAGTCGGCGCGCGTCATCCCGGAGGCGGTCGTCGCGCCGGCGGCGTGCGTGATGATCTCGTCGACGACCGTGCCCACGAGGTCGTCGGCGCCGAAGAAGAGCGCGATCTGGGCGAGCTTGGTCCCGATCTGGATCCAGTAGGCCTTGATGTGCGGGACGTTGTCGAGAAGCAGCCGCGAGACGGCGATCACGCGCAGATCGAGCTGGCCTGTGGACGGCGGGAGATGGGCGAGCGGCGTGTTCTCGGGATGAAACGCGAGCGGAATCAGACCCGGTATGCCGCCGGTCTCGTCCTGCAGGTCCCGAAGGCGCAGAAGATGATCGACCCGCTCTTCCGGAGTCTCGACGTGGCCGTAGAGCATCGTCGCGTTGGTCTTCACGCCCTGCCGGTGGCACTCGCGCGCGACCTCGAGCCAGCGCTCCCCGGAGATCTTGTTGGTGCAGATGATGTCGCGCACGCGCCGGGCGAAGATCTCGGCGCCGCCGCCGGGACAGGAATCCATGCCGGCGTCGCGAAGCTCCCGGATCGCATCGGGCAGCGCCCGGTTGCCGACCTTCGCGATCCAGTCGAGCTCGACCATGGTCCAGGCCTTCAGGTGCACCCCCGGGAACGCCTTCTTGAGCGCCGACAGGAGGCCCGTGTAGTACTCGAACGGCCAGGTCGGATGCAGGCCGCCGACGATGTGAAACTCCGTCACGGCCTCGCTGTAACCCTTGCCCGCCTCGGCGACGCACTCCTCGATCGCCATTTCGTAGCCGCCGGGCTCGTTGACCTTTTTCGCCCACGCGCAGAGGGCGCAGTCCACCCAGCAGAGGTTGGTGGGATTCAGGTACCGGTTGACGTTGTAGAAGGCGAGATTGCCGTGGCGGGCTTCGCGAGCGTGGTTGGCGAGGCGGCCGAGGCCGAGAAAGTCGCGCGTCGCGAAGAGCCGCACGCCGTCGTCGAAGGAGAGGCGCTCGCCCGCGAGCGTCTTTTCGGCGAGCGGAGCGAGGTCCGAGCCTCGGAAGGTGTCGAGGAGAGCCGTCACGGGATCGCCGGCTTCGTCACCGGCTGGAAGGGATCCGAAGACTCCGCAGCGACGTCGTCGACGAAGGGCGTGAGGTAGCGGTAACAGTCCCAGCAATACTTTTCCTCGGGCTGGAACTGGAAGTCGACGACGCGGCCGACGGCGGGAAAGTCGACGATCTCCCGGCCGCACCGGTGGCACATGTCCTTCGTTCCCTTGATGAGCCGCCAGACAGGCCCCATCGGTCGCCTCCGCCCGAAATGCTATCAGGTCGGCCCGTCAGGAAACCTCTGCCTGGCCGACCCTTTGGCCTCCGTCGCGCGCCCGGAAAACCAGCAGCGCCGCGGCGGCAGCGACGGCGACGCACGCCCCGATCAGGAAGGCCGCACGCGGCCCGAGCACCTTCCAGAGGACGCCGAAGAGCACCGAAGCGGGAAGGGCCGTCAGCCCCACGCTCGCGTGGAAGGCGCCAAACGCCTTGCCCCGCAGGTGCGCGGGCGCGAGATCGGCGACGAGCGCACGCTCCGCTCCCTCGGTCAGAGCGTAGAAGACGGCGTAGAAGGCGAAGAGTCCCCAGAGCTGCCCGGGTGTCGAGACGAGAGCGAAGCCCACGTAGGCGATCGCGTAGACCGCCCAGCCGAGGACGATCGCGCGCACGTGGCCGATGCGATCGGCGAGCGCCCCGCCGGGCACCCCGGCCGCCGCCTTGACGCCGTTGAAGAAGGCCCACAGCAGCGGGAGCTGCCACAGCTCCAGGCCCGCATCCTGCGCGCGCAGGATCAGGAACGCGTCCGTCGAGCTCGCGAGCGTGAAGAGGGAGAAGATGCCGATGGCGACCTTGAGCCGGCGGGGCAGGGGCTGCGCCGGTGCGCGGGGGAGGTCGGCCGGAGGCGGCTCCTTCGGCGTTTCCTTCACGGCGAGCACCAGCAGCAGCACGGCGGCGAGGCCCGGGATCGCCGCGAGCAGAAAGACCGACCGCTCGTCGTCGACGACGAACTTGAGGAGCGCCGCCGCCAGGAGCGGCCCGACCACGGCGCCCGCGTTGTCCATCGCGCGCTGCAGTCCGAAGGCGCGACCACGCCGCTCCGGAGGCACCATCTCGGCGAGCAGCGCGTCGCGCGGCGCCGTGCGGATGCCCTTGCCGACGCGGTCGGTGAACCGGATCGCGAGCACGTGGCCCCAGCTCGTCGCGAGCCCGACGAGCGGCCGCGCGGCCGCGGCGATCGAGTAGCCGGCGACGACGAGCGGCTTGCGGCGGCGCGCGCGGTCGGACCACCAGCCGGAGACCATCTTCATGATGGAGGACGTCGCCTCGGCGACTCCCTCGATGAGGCCGAGCGCCGCCGGCCCGGCCTTGAGGGTTCGCGTGAGGAAGTCCGGCAGGAGCGGGAAGATCATGTCCGAGCCCACGTCCGAGAGGAACGAGACCCAGCCGAAGATCCAGACGCCCCTGTTGCCCGGTCGAGATGGCTTCTCAGGCATAAAAAATTAGGCGAAACTACTATTTCAGCTAATTTTATTAGGCAATCGGTTTGCGCCCGCCTCATCATAATCGCTTCCCGTGAAGCACCACTCGTCCGAGTCCTTCATCCTCGGGACCTGGGCGTTGCGCGAGACCGACCGCATCGTCTCGTTCCTGACGCGCGATGCCGGCAAGAAGCGCGGCGTGGCGCGCGGCGCGCGCCGGCCGCGAAGCATTTTCAGCGGCTCGCTCGAGCCGATGACGGAAGCGCGGGTCGTTTACTTCGAGAAGGAGGGCCGCGAGCTCGTGTCGTTGAACGCCGTCGACCCCATCCGCCCTTCCTTCGCGCTCTCGAAGGATCTGGACCGCGCACTGCTGCTCTCGGCGCTGGCCGAGAGTCTCGAGACCTTCGTTTCGGAGTCGGAGCCCGCGGAGCCGTTCTACCGGCTGGCCCGCCACACCATGGATGCCCTCTTCGCGGGCGGGCCGGTCGATCTGGTGTCCGCCTATTTCGACGTGTGGATCCTGAAGCTCTCGGGGCTCTTTCCGCCGCCGCGCGAGTGCGCCGGCTGCGGACGCGACCTCGAAGCCGCGGGCGCGATCCTCTACGACGAGTCCCGGCCTGGCTTCGTCGGCGCCGAGTGCCGCCGCGGCGAGACGCTCCGGATCTCCTCCGACGCGCACGCATCGCTCGCCGGGTTCCTCTCGGGCCCCCTCGATCCCGCCGCGCGGCCCAAAGGGCTGCTCGAAATCGCGCAGGTGGCGCGCCGCGCGCGGCGGCACTTTCTGGGTCACGAGCTGAAGTCCCAGCGCGTCCTCGCCGAGGTTCTCGGCTAGGTCCTCGGCCCGGGACGCTGGGATAAACTCTTCGCAGTGTTCACGCTACAGCGCCTGATCGCGGAGCTGACGGCCTTCTGGGAGGGCGAAGGGTGCCTCATCGAGCAACCCTACGACCTCCCCGTGGGGGCCGGAACGATGCATCCCGCGACCTTCCTGCGGGTGCTCGGTCCCGAGCCCTGGCGCTGCGGATACGTCCAGCCCTCCCGCCGCCCGGCCGACGGCCGGTACGGAGAGAACCCGTTTCGCCTGGGCAAGCACCTCCAGTTCCAGGTCGTCCTCAAGCCCTCGCCGGAAGACGTCCAGAAGATGTATCTGCGCAGCCTCGAGCGCCTCGGCGTCGTTCTCGCGGAGCATGACGTCCGCTTCGAGGAGGACAACTGGGAGTCGCCGACCCTCGGCGCCTGGGGTGTGGGCTGGCAGGTCGTCATGGACGGGATGGAAATCACGCAGTTCACCTACTTCCAGCAGGCCGGCGGGATCGACCTCTCGCCCGTGACGGCAGAGATCACCTACGGTCTCGAGCGCATCGCGATGTTCCTCAACAAGCTCGACTCGGTCTACGACGTGATGTGGAACGACACGCTGTCTTACGGGCAGGTGCGCCGCCGCGACGAGGTGGAGATGTCGAAGTACGACTTCGAGGTCGCCGACGCGGAGCTTGCGCAGCTCATGCTCGATCGGCACGAGCGCGAAGCGCGCCGGTGTCTCGACGCCGGGCTCGTGATCCCGGCTTACGAGGCCACGCTCGTCTGCTCGCACCAGTTCAACATCCTCGACGCGCGGGGGGCCGTCTCGGCGACCGATCGCGTCGGGATCATCCGGCGGATTCGCGATCTCGCGTGCGCGTGCGCGCGGGCCTACGTTTCGGGCAAGGAAGGACAACGGTCTCCGGCCTCCGAGCCGGAGCCCGCGACGGTCTAGCGCCAGGTCGGGCCTCGAGCTCAAGTGAACACCCAAGATTTCTTGCTGGAGATCCGAACGGAGGAGATCCCGGCGGCCGCCCTGCTGCCGGCGCGGCTGGAGCTTGCCCGGGCGGCCGGCGAGGCGCTGACCGCCGAAATCCTCGCGCCTGCGAAGGTCGAGTCGTACGCGACGCTGCGGCGCCTCGTGCTCGTGGTCCGGGGGCTTCCCGAGCGGCAGGAGGATCGTTTCGCCGAGGTGCTCGGTCCGCCCGAGGCCAGCGCGTTCAAAGACGGCAAGCCGACAAAGGCCGCGGAGGGCTTCGCGAAGGCGCAGAAGGTCGAGCTCTCCGACCTCGTGGTGGTGGATTCGCCGCGCGGACGGACCGTCGCCGCGCGCAAGACAATCACGGGACGGGACGCGGTCGACGTCCTCGCCGAGATCGTCCCGCGGATCGTTTCCGGTCTCACGTTCCCCAAGACGATGCGCTGGGGCGAGGGCACCCGCGCCTTCGCCTTCGTCCGCCCGGTGCGGGGCGTCGTCGCGCTCTACGGAGGCCGGGTCGTTCCGCTCGAGCTCTACGGCGTCGCCGCGGGCGATCGGACGGTCGGCCACCGCGTTCTCGCCGAGGGCGAGATCACCGTCACGGGGCCCGACGACTACCTCTCGAAGCTCCGCAAGGCCCGGGTCGAGCCGGACCCCGAGGCGCGCCGCGCCGTGATCCTCGAGAAGGCGCGCGCGCTCGCCGCGGACGTGGGTGGGCAGATCGAAGCGCATGCGGACCTCGCCGGGACCCTCGCGGATCTGGTCGAGTGGCCGGGCCTCGTGCGCGGCTCTTTCTCGCCGGAGTTTCTGGAGCTGCCCGAAGAGGTCACCGTGACCGTGATGCGCACGCACCAGAAGTTCCTTCCTGTGCGCGGACCCGGCGGGCTGCTGCCGTACTTCGTGGCGGCCATGGACAACGACGAGGACCGCCGCGGGTTCATCGCGAAGGGCTGCGAGTGGGTCCTGAACGCGCGGCTGGCGGATGCGCGGTTCTTCTCCGAGGAAGACGCGAAGGAGACGCTCGAAGCGAGCCTGCCGCGTCTGTCGCGCCTCGCCTTCCAGGAGAAGCTCGGCGACTACCGGCAGAAGACCGCGCGCCTCCAGGATCTCGCCGAAGCGATCGCGCTCCAGGTCGGCCGGCCGGAGCTCGTCGAGCCCGCGCGGACGGCGGCCCTGCTGGCCAAGGCGGACCTGACGAGCCACGTCGTCAAGGAGTTCACGGACCTCCAGGGAATCGTCGGCGGGCTCTACGCGCGCCGCGAGCGCTATCCCGATTCGGTCTGGAAAGCGGTCTACGACCAGTACCGCCCGGCCTCCGGTTCCGACGACCCGCCGCGCGAGGCGTCGGGCGCGGTGCTCTCGCTCGCCGACCGCTTCGACTCGCTCTGCGGCCTCTTCCGGATCGGCCTCGTGCCGACCGGATCGAGGGACCCGTACGGCCTCCGGCGCGCGGCCCTGGGCATCGTCTCGATCGCGATCGCCCGCAACTGGCGGACGGACTGGCGGCCCGTCGTGCGCAAGGCCCTTTCCCTCTACCCGCCGGATCTCAAGGGGCCCGGGCCGGACGAGGTCGTCGAGGAGCTCGGCCGCTTCTTCGCCGACCGCCTCCGAAGCCTCCTCGAGCGGCGGGGGTCGAGCTACGACGAGATCTCGGCCGTCGTGAACGTCGGAACCTGGGACTTCGCCGACGCCGCCGACCGGGCAAGCGCGCTCTCCGGACGCCCGGCGCCACATGGACTTCAAGTCCCTGATCATGGCCTTCAAGCGCATCCGCAACATCGTCGGCAGCGAGAAGCCGGGCGCGCCGAAGCCGGAGCTCTACCGCGAGCCGGCCGAGCGGACGCTCGCCTCCGACTTTCTTCGGGCCAAGTCGGCCATTGACGCCTTCAGCGCGCAGCGGCACTACCGGGAGGCCATGGAGACGATCGCTTCGATCGCCCCGTCGCTCGACCGGTTCTTCGTGGACGTCCTCGTCAACGCGCCCGAGGAGGACCTGCGGCGGAATCGGCTGGCGCTTCTGGCCTCGATTCAGCAAGAATTCACGCTCCTCGCCGACTTTTCCGAAATCGTAGTGGGTTAAGAGGTAGCTGAAAAATGAAGCGCGTCTTCTCGTTCGGCAACGGAGCGGCGGAGGGGGCCGGCCTCGGCAAGGAAACGCTCGGCGGCAAGGGCGCGGGCCTGGCCGAGATGACCGCGCTCGGCATCCCCGTGCCGCCGGGCTTCACCATCGAAACTTCGGTCTGCGCCGACTTCTCGCGCGGGGTCTCGCTCGACACGATCCGCGCCGAGGTCGAATCGGCGCTCCTGCGCCTCGAGCACGACACCGACCGGCGCTTCGGTGACGCGGAGAACCCGCTGCTCGTCTCGGTCCGCTCGGGCGCGCGCTCCTCGATGCCCGGGATGATGGACACGATCCTGAACCTCGGCCTGACCTCCCGCACGGTGAAGGCCCTGTCGCAGCTCTCGGGCGAGCGGTTCGCGCTCGACTGCCGGCGCCGGTTCCTCGAGATGTATTCGGACGTCGTGCTGCGCGTGCCGCGCCACGAGTTCGAGAAGAACATGAAGGAGATCAAGAAGGGCCGCGGCGTCACGCAGGACACGGACCTGACGGCGGAGGACCTCCTCGAGATCGTCGGGCGCGGCGAGCAGCTCGTCCGAGAACGGACGGGTCACGACTTTCCCGACGACCCGCGCGACCAGCTCTGGGGCGCCATCGGCGCGGTCTTCCGCTCGTGGGACAACGAGCGCGCCAGGACCTATCGCAAGCTCCACCACATCCCCGACGACTGGGGCACGGCCGTCAACGTGCAGGCGATGGTCTTCGGCAACCGCGGCGAGACGTCGGCGACGGGAGTCGCCTTCACGCGCGACCCGGCCTCGGGCGAAAAGAAGTTCTACGGCGAGTTTCTGCCCAACGCGCAGGGCGAGGACGTCGTGGCCGGAATCCGGACGCCGCGGCCTCTCAATGCCGACGGCTCGGGTCAGTCGCTCCAGGAAACGATGCCGAAGGCCTACGACGAGCTGCTGAAAGTGCGGGACCGGCTCGAGGCCCGTTTTCGCGACATGCAGGACCTCGAGTTCACGATCGAGGATGGAAAGCTCTTCCTGCTCCAGACGCGCAACGGCAAGCGCACGGGCTTCGCGGCCGTGCGCGTGGCGACGGACATGGTCGACGAGGGCCTGATCAACGCGGACGAAGCGGTCGCGCGCGTCGAGCCCGAGCAGCTCGTCCAGCTTCTCGCGCCGATCTTCGATACGAAGGAGAAGGCGGCCGCGGTCAAGGAGGGTCGCCTGCTCGGCAAGGGCCTTCCCGCCGGCCCCGGAGCGGCCTGCGGACGCGTGGCGCTCACGGCGGCCAGGGCGGTCGCGCTCGCCGCGAAGGGGGAGCCCGTCGTCCTCGTGCGCGAGGAGACCTCGCCCGAGGACATCGCCGGCATGCACGCGGCGGCGGGGATCCTCACGACGCGGGGCGGGGCGACGAGTCACGCCGCGGTCGTCGCGCGCGGTATGGGAAAAACCTGCATCGTCGGAGCGGGAGAGATCACGGTCGATCAGGGCCACGGCGAGGTGCGCGCGCACGGTCTGAAGGTCGCCGAGGGCGACTGGATGTCGATCGACGGGACGACCGGGGAAGTCCTCGTGGGCAAGCTCGCGACCCATCCCTCCGAGGTGCTTCAGGTCCTGATCCAGGGAACGATGAAGCCCGAGGACTCGGTCGTCACGCGCGCCTTCACGCGCATCCTCGCCTGGGCCGACGAGCGCCGGCGCCTCGGCGTCCGGGCCAATGCGGACACGCCGACCGACGCCCGCATCGCGCGCCTCTTCGGCGCCGAGGGCATCGGCCTCTGCCGGACCGAGCACATGTTCTTCGAGAAGGAGCGCATCACCGCGGTGCGCGAGATGATCCTCGCCGAAACGGCGGAAGAACGCCGCAAAGCGCTGACCAAGATCCTCCCGATGCAGCGCGAGGACTTCGCGGGCATCTTCCGCGCGATGGGGGAAGGCCGGTCACGATCCGCCTGCTCGATCCGCCCCTTCACGAATTCCTGCCCCACGACGACGAGACCGTTCAGAGAACGGCGTCGGAGCTCGGGATTTCCGTCGAGAAGGTCCGCGAGCGGACGCACGCGCTGAAGGAAACCAACCCGATGCTCGGTCACCGCGGCTGCCGGCTCGGCATCACGAATCCCGAGATCTACGAGATGCAGGTCCGCGCGATTTTCGAAGCCGCCGCGCAGGTCATGCGCGAGAAGGTCAAGGCGCAGCCCGAGATCATGATCCCGCTCGTCGGCGCCCGCGGCGAGTTCGAGCGACTGCGTGTGGTCGTCGAGAGCGGCCGCGAAGCAGGTCATCGCGGAGGCGGGATTCGACATTCCCTATAAGATCGGGACGATGATCGAAGTTCCGCGCGCGGCCCTGCGCGCCAACCGCATCGCCCTGAACTGCGACTTCTTTTCGTTCGGGACCAACGACCTCACGCAGATGACCTACGGGTACTCGCGCGACGACATGGGCACGTTCCTTCCGGTCTACATCGCGGAGGGCATCCTGCCCGAGGATCCGTTCACGAGCCTCGACCAGTACGGTGTCGGCGAGCTCGTGGCGATCGGGACGCGCCGCGGCCGCGAGGTCAAGCCGCGGCTCAAGGTCGGCATCTGCGGCGAGCACGGCGGCGATCCGCGCTCGATCGAGTTCTTCAACCACGTCGGGCTCGACTACGTGTCGTGCTCGCCCTACCGCGTGCCGGTCGCGCGCCTGGCGGCCGCGCGCGCGTCGCTCGCCGAGCAGAGCGTCGGCGTGTCGTCGACGGCATGAGCATTTTCATGGCTGCGGCCCTCTCGACCGGCCTGCTCGCGCTCGCGACTGCGTCCACCCCGACGCCCGCGGATCTCGTGCTCGTCTCGGCGAAGATCTGGACCGGCGATGCGAAGCGCCCCGAAGCCCAGGCCCTCGCGGTCAAGGACGGCCGCATCGTGGCCCTCGGTACCGATGCCGACATAGCCGCGCGGAAGGGTCCGAAGACAACCGTCGTCGACGGGAAGGGCCGGCGCGTCGTGCCGGGCTTCATCGATTGCCACACGCACATGTCGATGGGGGGCATGGATCTTCTCGCCCTCGACCTGCGCAAGACGAAGAACCCGGCCGAGTTCACGAGCATGGTGGCCGCCTACGCGAGGAAGCAGCCGCCGGGAATCTGGCTGACCGACGGCGCGTGGGACCACGAGCAGTGGACACCGCCGACCTTGCCGACGAAGGCCCTTCTCGATCCGGCGACGGGCGACCATCCGACGTGTCTCTCGCGGCAGGACGGCCACATGATGGTCTGCAACAGCCTGGCGCTGAAGATCGCCGGGGTCGTCAAGGGCACGCCCGATCCGCCCGGAGGCGTGATCGTGCGCGATGCCTCCGGCGAGCCGACGGGGCTCCTCAAAGATGAAGCGATGAGCCTCGTGTGGAAGTTTCGGCCGGCGCGCGCGAAGGCGGAGGTCGTCGCGGGGCTGCGTGCCGCCGTCGCCTACGCCTCGGAGAACGGAGTGACGTCGGTCCAGGACCTGCCGGGCAATCCGCTCGATCTGGCGGCCTGGGACGAGATCCGCACGGCCGGCGGCCTCACGGTTCGCGTGAACTATCGTCCTTCGCTGACCGACTGGCCGGCCGCAAAGAAAGACCAGACGACGTACAAGCAGGACGACTGGTTGAAGGTCGGCGGCGTCAAGGGCTTCATGGACGGAGCGCTCGGCGCCGGCACGGCCGTCATGTTCGAGGCTTTTTCCGACGATCCGGGCAACACGGGCGTGTATGCGGCCGAAGCGATCCCGCTCTCCAAGATCGAAGAGCGCATCGCCGGCGCGGACAATGCGGGCCTGCAGGTCGAGGTCCACGCCATCGGCGACAAGGCGATCATGGAGCTGCTCGACATCTACGCGCGCGTCGCGAAGGCGAACGGTCCCAAGGATCGCCGCTTCCGCGTCGAGCACACGCAGCACCTGCGCAAGAACGAGGTCCCGCGGTTCGCGCAGCAGAGCGTCATCGCTTCGATGCAGCCCTACCACGCCGTCGACGACGGCCGCTGGGCGGACCGGCGCCTCGGACCCGAGAGGCGTTCGGGCGCGTACGCGTTCCGCTGGCTGCTCGACGCGAAGGCGACCGTCGCGTTCGGTTCGGACTGGAGCGTCGCGCCGATCTCGCCGATCCTCGGGATCGCCGCCGCCGTGACGCGCGCGACGATCGACGGCAAGCAGCCGGGAGGGTGGGGCCCCGACCAGAAGATCCGTCCCGAGGAGGCCCTGCGCGCCTACACGGTCACCGCGGCGTACGCGGCGTTCGAGGAGAAAGACAAGGGCTCCCTGGAGATCGGAAAGCTGGCGGATTTCGTAGTCCTCTCGGATGACGTCCTCGCCGTGGCTCCCGAAGCGATCGAGAAGATCCAGATCGACGCGACCGTCGTCGGCGGGCGCGTCGTCTACAAGCGCTAGCCGCGCCGCCGCCGTGCGGCGGATCCCCACCCTCCTCCTCGCTGCGTCGATCCTGGCCTGCGCCGCGGCGTCCCGCATCGACGCCCACGAGCTCGGCACGATTCGCGTCTACGCGGATTTCCGAAAGGACGGCACCTACGAGATCGACGCCGTCGTCGACCGGCAGCACCTGCCCCCGGGGTTCGGGACGGAGCTGTCGGCGCGGCCCTACGCGTTGATCGAGAACCTGACGCCGGATCTGGGACCCGAGATCGAAGCCCTGATCGCCGGCGCCATCAACGGCGCCCGAATCGCCTTCGACGGGCAGCCCGTCAAGCCGAGCGTCACTCTGGTGCTGCCCGAGGGCGGCGCGGCGGCCGTACGGGATGCCCCGGAGCTCATCCTCCATCTCGAAGGCAAGGTTCCCGAGGGCGCGAAGACGTTCACCTGGTCCAACGCCGGTGCGCCGGGCGCCTACATGCTCACGATTCGCTCCGAGGGCGCCGCGGCCGAGTCGCGCCAGTGGCTCGAGGGGCCGGCCGAGAGCGAGCCCTTCGTCCTCGCGTCCGACATCCAGCCGTTGTCGCGCGGCCAGGTCGCCCGGACGTACCTGGCGCTGGGCTTCACCCACATCCTTCCCAAGGGAACCGACCACATCCTCTTCGTGCTCGGGATCTTCCTGCTGTCGATCCGCCTGAAGCCGATCCTCCTCCAGGTCACGGCCTTCACCATTGCCCACACGATCACGCTAGCGCTCACGATCTACGGCGTCGTGTCGTTGTCACCGAAGATCGTCGAGCCCCTGATCGCGCTGTCGATCGTCTACGTCGCCGTCGAAAACATCGTCACGCCGAAGCTGACGCCGTGGCGCGTCGCTCTCGTCTTCGCCTTCGGCCTCCTCCACGGCATGGGCTTCGCCGGCGTCCTCGCCGACCAGGGCCTTCCGCGCTCGGAGTTCCTGACGGCGCTGCTGTGCTTCAACGCCGGCGTCGAGCTCGGCCAGCTCACCGTCATCGCGATCGCGTTCCTGCTGATTGGTCTCCCATTCCGCGACAAGCCCTGGTACCGCAAGCGCATCGTCATCCCCGGCTCGATCGCGATCGCCGCGATCGGGTTGTTCTGGTTCGTGCAGAGGGTGGCGGGGTAGGGGAGATTTAAGCCGGCAGGAGCGGAACGCCGTAGCGGCGGAAGGCCGGGTCGTGAGTCACGATCGTGAGCTCCTCGAGCGTCGCCTGCGCGACGAGGATCCGATCGAAGGGGTCGTCGTGGTGCCGCGGCAGCGTTCCGGCCTGCCACGCGTGACGCGCCGTGATCGGCAGCTCCGAGAAGCCGGCCGCCGGGATGGCAGCGACCAGGTCGGCGGAGATCCGCAGCTTGCCGAGGCGCGACTTGATGGCCGCCTCCCACACGCTCGCCGCGCTCACGTGTACGGCTGCGGCCTTGTCCACGATGGCGCTCCGCGCGCGCATCGAGAGGCGTGGATCGTCCTGGAGCCACCAAAGCAGAGCATGCGTATCGAGCAAGAGCCTCATTCCGTCTCGCCGCGGAAGGCCGCGAGGATTTCGGCCGGCAGGGGAGCATCGAAATCCTTCGAGATTCGGATCTTTCCCTTGAGCAGGCCTGGGCGGCGCGGCGGGTCGTCGATCGGTACGAGCCGGGCAACGGGATGTTTGCCACGCGCGATGGTGATCACCTCTCCCTTCTCGACGCGCTCGAGGAGGCGGGAAAGGTGCGTCTTGGCCTCGTGGATGCGAACGGTCTTCATGACTAGACTTAGTCTAGGCTGATCTGCGGCGCGTTGCAAAGCCATGCCTGACCCTTGAATCGAGGCGCGCCAAGCCTTAAGAACCACAAGATTGGTGCCGCAATCATGTAGGTCCAACAAAGGAGCATGCCCAGGGCGACGGCTCCTGGAAACAATGACCCAACTATCAACGCGACAACCCAACCGATGCCGTAGGCGAAACCCGCCAGGGTGCATATCCGGGTGCGCTCCAGCCAGCCGGGAGGTCTGATCACACTCTCAGCCGCGACCAGACCGATTCCGGCGGGAATGAGCGACGCCACGAAATGATCCACATGCCGACGTAGAACCATGCCCACAGCTCAGGACCTAAGTCGAAAGCGAGCGTCCCTGCATGCGCCTCCGCCAAAGCGTAGAGGAGCATCGAAATCCCCAAGCCAATCTCGAAACCGCAGATACCGAGCATCAGTTCTCCAACTCGAAGCGGCCTACCCAAGCCGCGGGTCATGGCCTGCTGGCGTCGTTTACGCCTGCAGGACGCATGAGGAGACTCAGTATCGGACCTACCCGCGCGGTCACGGTTCACCAGAGCAGGACAGGGCGATCCTCATGGATCGATCGCCGACACCATGACTCCAGTCAGCTCGCAGATGTAGGCGACCATTGACTGATCGGGCGACAGCGCGAGGCCGTGGCAGTTCTCGAGTGAGGTCGTCCACAAGATCTCCGGCTTCTGGCCTTTCTCGGTGATCTGGAAGACGGTTCCGAGGTCTTCCTGCATGAGCTCCACCGTTATGCCACCGCGGATTGTGACCTTCCGCGGATGCGCCACGGCCGTGGCCTTCCAGGGAGCGACCTCCCCATTCTTCATCCTGGACGGCTTGGGTGGCGGATCGGCAGCGCCAATCGGGTCGCTCTCGTTCCAAGTGCCTTTCTTCAGCCCCAGCCCGACCAACTCGACCTTCCACCACTCTCCCTCGATGTTCACGGCGAGCTGTCGGCCGTCGGGCGACCAGTAGGGTTGCTCGTCAACGGCCTGTGAGGCCAGTACGACCGCAGATCGAACACCGATTGACGCCATTCGGTTCGTGAGTGGGACCGATTCGGACTCACCCGCGTTGGAAAGGGCAAGACAGACCGTCAAGAGCAGCATTCGAGCCCTCCGGTTCTATTTGATGACGTAGAACTGCGGGTTGTTGGTCGCTTTCGTTTCGATTCTGAGATGCGGCAGAACCAGATCCCAAACGGCAGGTACGTGAAGTTTCGAGTGAGAATCGAGCGGTCCGAAATCAGGGCTCAGCTCGATATTCGTCGCGAAAGGCTGGGTTCGAGCAGCGGGACCCGATTCAAAGGGCGACTCGAAGTTGCCCCCTCCCCGTACCTGAATCTGATCGTTGGGATTGAATACGTTAATGAAGTTCCTGACCGTGTTCGGATCGAGTAAGTGGTACCCGGCACGCGACGGTGTTCCAAGTGTGACGAGGTTGTCTACGATTCGGCCCAGGCCGAGGTTGGTCGCGAGAATGTTTGTGTTTCCTCCGTGGGAAAAGCCAACCATGTTGAGCCCTTCGCCGGGGGCGAACCTGTGGTTCGCGACAAAGCGAATCGTTGCCAGCGCACCTTCGAGCCGCGCCTGGTGGTTATTTCCTCCAGACCACTGCAACGAAGCGTATGCCCTGTCAGGAACGGTTCTTACGACGTGGTTGAAAAAGCGTCCGCCAGGTAGGAAATCCGGATTACCTCGGTTGAAGGTTCCTGGCGCAATGATCGTGAGCCGACCATCCGGATCCACGAATTTCATCGGGTTATTCAGCGTGTACGCGTACCGGTTCCAACTCTGCGGATTGCCCGCCGTGCCGCCGACCCGATCCGGCGACAGGAACCGTCCGAGCGAGAAGTCGTGATTGCGCGCGTGGTCGTAAAAGCGCGTCGACTCCGAATCGCGTTCCATCAACGCATACGCGAGACGCTGCGTCGGCGGAGTCGTCGTCGTGTCCTCGCCGTACGGCCAGTGCTTGCGGGTTTCAACGAGCTGGCCGGACTGATTGAAGACGGCGCGCGGGGTGCCGAGGTGGTCGGAGACGGTGTAGCGCCATCCCGGCGGCGACGCAAAGTACGACGCAACGAGGAGGTTGCCGAGGAAGACGTTGTCCTGGGTCACCGAAAGGGTGGCCGTCGAGGCGCCGGACGTGCCTCCTGCCATCTCCGTCACGATGCGATGTGAGTCGTCGCGGAAAGTATAGATCGTGCCGCGGGGAACGGGGTGGTACACGGACCAGAAGGCCGAGCCGGGACCGGCGCCGGGAGCCTTCGCGAGCCACACGAGCATTTCCCATTCGCCGACGGTCGAACCGGGGCAGAACTGGAGGGGGCTGGCGTTGCAGCCGGCGGTGACGCCGTCGCGATAGAGCTGCTCGATCCAGGGAGCGAAGGCGGCGTAGGGTCCGCCGCAGGAGACGTCCTGGAACGTGCCGGCGCAGGCGGGCGGCACGAAGCCGTCGTTCTTGTAGCCCTTGACCAGGAAAACGGCCATCTGAGCGCGGGTGAGCGTCGCGTCCGGACAGTACTGGGGGGGCTCGCGCTGCAGCCGCCCGTGATGCCCTTCTCGTACGCGAGCTTGATGTGACGGGCGTCGGGGTCGGCGCAGGAAACGTCCGTGAAGACCGGCGTGCAGGCCGGCAGGCTCCAGCCCTTGGCGAGGATGTTGGCCTCGGCGATGTATCGCGCCATCTCACGGCGGAGCACCGTCGCCTTGGCGGGAAACTTGGCGAGCCGCTCGCCGGCGCCGCTGAAGAGGTAGACGAAGTCGGCCGAGGCCGTCGTGTTGCGGTACTGGCGGTCCATCGAGTCGTAGCTCAGCGTCTCGCCGGTCCGCACGATCAGATTTCCTCTCAAATCGTAATCGGCGCCGCCCGACGTGATCTGGTTGGTGGCCGGGTCGATCGTGAACGTCGTCGTGCCGTTCTGCGTGAGATTGCCCCAGCGGTCGTACGCAAAGCCCCGGGTCGTCGAGCCGAACTTCGCCGACATCAGACGAGCGCGCGCGTCGTAGGTGAACGTGTCGCTCGAGCCCATCTTCAGGATGTCGCCGGCGCTGTCGTAGGAGTACGCGCCGGAGTTCCACAGCGCGTTGGAGATGCTCGCGGGACGGGGCAGAAGGCTCGCATCCGGAACGATGCTCGTGACGATCGGTGTGCCGCTGTTGCCGGCGGTCCAGCTGGTCAGCCCCAGGGACGGCCCGTACGCCGCGGCCGTGACCACGGACTGGCCGGCCGCGGCGATCGACGTCGGTAGACCGTTCGTGTAGGAGAAAGAGGCCGAGAACGCGGGAGCGCCCGGGAGCCGCGGATGCCCATGCGCGGACGGCAAGCCCAGCGCATCGTACGACCAGGTCTGCGCGGCGGACGCGGCGAGACCTCCGTTGCCCGCGACGGTCGTCAGCTTCGACAGCCGGCCGCCGGGGCCGGCGTACTCGAAGAGCTCATCGACGATCGGGCCGAGCGTTGGCAGATGGTTGTAGCCGTAGCGCCGCGTCAGCTTTCCGGCGGAGTTGGGCCCGGCGGCATTGGGACTGCCGTCGGCGCAGAGACCGGCTCCGTCGTAGCAGTGCACGGCGTACTTGGCGCTGCCGGCGTCCTCGCGGGTGACCCGTCCGGCGAAGTCGAACGACCGCGTGAGGACGAGATTTCCAGGCCGCTTTTCCTGGCGGACGTTGCCCAGGCTGCCGATCACCTCGTACGTGACGCCTCCTCCTTCCGGAGTCGCCTCGGAGCGCAGCATCCCCGCCGCATCGAAGCCGAAGGTGCGCACCTGCGAGCCCTGCGTGACCTTCGTCAGCTTGGAGTTGACGTCGTAAACGTAGGACGTCACGTCGCCTCCGGGCTCGGTAACGCTCGTCGTGCGTCCGAAGGCATCCCGGCGCGTCGCCGTCGTCGCGTTCAGGCCTCCGGTCGCGCACGCGGCGGACTGGAGATTCGCGAACGTCGCGTTGAGGCAGTAGGTGAGGGTCGAATCGAGCGTCGCGCTGTACCAGGTCGTTCCGTCCCTGCGGTCGACGGTCTGCAGGCTCGAATGCTTCGAGCCGACCGCCTGCTGGGGCCGGCCGAAGGGGTCGAAGCACAGCTGATAGGTTCCCGGCGCCGACGACGGACGCGCCGTCGCGAAATTGCCGTTCGCGAAGACGCAAGCGGTCGGCAGATCCGCGTTCACCGCCTCAGGTGTGCCGTCAGCGACCCACTCGGAGCGGAAATGTCCGTTGCCCGCGGCGTCGAAGAGCTGGAAACGCTTGGACACCCCCGCGCCGGGGACGACCTTGCGTTCGCGCGCGACGCGGCCGAGGCCGTCGTAGTCGAAGTGCTCCCACGTCTTCGCCTGGGTGTTGCCGGGCGCGACGGGGCACGCCTGCGCGGAGGCGGCGCGGTAGGCCGTGGTGGCGTTGGGGCTCTCGTAGCAGACGAAGGTCTTGTGCTCTCCCGCGGCGGGGGGCGTGACCTGGGTGGCCCGGCCCAGGGAGTCGTAGAGGTATCGCGTCGCGAGACCGCTCGTGTCGCTCGACGCGATGACCCAGCCCGTCGTTCCGTTGCGGGTGTAGTTCCGCGTGGGAAACGTCGCGGTGGCGACCGCGCCGTTGATCCACCGCGCGGCCACGAGCTCGCCGTTTTGCCAGGTCAGGTCCTTGCCGAAGGAGTCGCCGTCGAGACCGACCGAGGAGGGAAAGGTCGGGTGGTTGCCCGAGCAGTAGGTGCGCGCCGGCACGCCCGCCGAGCCGAAGGTCCTCGAGAATTCCTTGTCGACGTTGCCGTCGCCGTCCGGGTAGCGGCAGCGAAGAAACGCGAGGCCCCGGGCGGCGTCGTAGACGATCGAGCCCTTGAGGAACCCCGTCCCGGTGTCGAACTCGAAGAGCTCCTGGCGGGTCGATGCACCCTGCGTGAGGCGGCGCTCGTGGAACAGGTTGGGAAGCGCCGATCCGCCCGACGGAGGCCCGGATGTCCAGTTGGAAGGGGCCCAGTCGGTGAACGTCGTCTTCGAATCGCCGCCGAGGCTGCCGCTGTGCGTCTCGTTTTCGTAGTGACGGCCGTTGGACTCCCAGTCGCTGGAAGAATTGGAAAAGGCCACGAGGTGATACGGGCAGGTGGCGCAAGAGCCCGCGCCGTGGATCGTGCGCTCGCTCGCGACGCGGCGGTTGCCCTCGAGATTGGCGGGGTCGTCGTACTCGAAGGTGCGCTTCACCGTGCGGAGCGACCGGCTGGCGCAGAACGGGGCGTCGGAGGCGTTGCCCGGGCAGGCCGGGGATGCGGGAGTGACGTCGTTGGGATCGGCTTCGTAGAAGCGCTCCTCGATGTCGGCGCCGACGCGGTCGCCGGGCACGCTCGGCCGGGTTGACCCGGGACGCCGACCCGGTAATCCTCGGGCTCGCCTGGAAGAGTGTCGCGCGGGCGCGGCGGCGGCCCGCGCTGCCGGGCTGGTTCTGGTCGGTCGGCGGCAGGAGCACGACGGTCAGCGTTTGCGGCTCGCCGGGGGCGGACGGCGAACCCGATTCGCCGAACGGGAACGAGTACTGCGTGTACGACGTCGTCGCGACGCGTCCCCGGAGCGGCTCGGTCAGCGTGCGCTTGAGCACGCCGAGCTGCGAGTCGACCCAGCGGGCCTCGTTGTCCTCGCTGCAGTCCGCGGTCGCATCGGGCGCCGCCGGGATCTCGGGCTCGAACCCGCCGCACTGGACCGTGTTCGCCGAAACGGTCGTGAAAGCGTCCGAGGGCGGCGGAAGCCCGGGACAGTTCGGCACGACGGCCGCGGCCCGTCCGTGAAAGAAGGTGTAGCCGCCGTAGCAATAGTCGATCGTGCCGCCGGTCGGAAGCGTCAGGCGGGTCAGCACGCTCGACTGGGCGAACTGATACTTCGGTGCGCCGGCGAGGTCGGAGGGAAGCCGCAGCTCCTTGAGCCGCTGGAGCTGGACCTGAACCGCGCCCGTCGCGCAGGACTGCGGGAAGCTCTGGGGTGTGTCGTAGACGAGCGACCAGGTGCGCGTGGTCAGGACGTCGTTGACGAAGACCGGGAAGTCGGCCGAAACGACCATGCCGTCGAGGTAGCCGTTGTGGCCCCGGTTCACGCGCACGACCTGTCCGGAGGGAAGCGTGATGTCCTTCGGAACCCACCCGCCCGTCCCGGCCGGCGCCTTCATCTGCATCCATGTCGTGTAGGCGGGGTCGCACGTCGATGCGCCGTACGTCCAGCGCGGGTGCCCCCCGGTCCAGTAGGTGACCGAGTAGCCGTTCCCGTGCGGGTCCGTGATCGATCCGAGGTACCAGCCGTCGCGGCCCCTCCCGAAGTCGTGCGTGAAGCCCTCGAACGCGGTGTCGTCGAAGCCGGCCGCCTGCTTGTCGAAGAGGTAGCGGTTGCCGTTTCCATCCCACATCTCGTACGGGCCCGAGCCCTTGAGGAAGTACTGCGAGCCGTCGCCGGTCACCTTGCCGTTGCCCTGCGTGCGGGTGAACATGTGCTGGCTGCCGTCGGGCGCGACGTAGCACTGTCCGAAGGCGAGGCCGTGGCGGCAGGGCTTGATGGCGCCGAGCGAGAGCTCCCAGCCGATGCCGAGGGAGGAGTTCCCTGCGAGCGGCTTGTAGACGAAGCTGGTCTGCGGCGGCGGTGTCTGTCCGGCCAGGGGCGCGCCGTAGTCGTTGACGCGGGAGTTGTAGACGAGCGTGAGCTGGAGCCGCAGCTTCGGGCCGATCGGATACGACGGACCGAGCGCGATCGGAACGGTGAGCTGTCCGTTGTAGAGGTTGACCGAGTCGAACTCGTCGTGGTGAAAAACGCTGTTCGTGTATCCCGGCGCGGCGTCCGGATCGTTGTCGGGGCCGTTCTGCGCGGCCAGCCGCGCCGTTGAGAGCAACGCGTGCGCAGACAAGACAGACGACGCAGACGACGAGCGAGACCGAAAGTTTCTTTGTCATGATCGCCACTCCTTCTCGGAGGAGCTCGCCGGCGATTCCTACGCCTACTAGTTGTCACGAGGCAGGGGCGGCCTCGCGCGGGGGGCAGGCGAAGTTCTAGTTGACGGGGCGCGCGGCGCGGGCGGCGGCTTCGAGCTCGTCGATCGTTCCGACGCGCCCATGCGAGCCGGCGATGGTGCGGGCGTCGAGGCCGAGCGCGCGGATGCGCGCGAGCAGGTCCGCGGGGCTGACGGCGTAGACCCCATGGAAGGGCGCGTCGTGCTCGATCGGCTGCGGCCCGCCCGGAACGACCGGGTTGAACATGTCGCTCTGGAACAGGATCTTTTCCTTCGGCAGATACGCGACCAGCATCTCGCGCGTGTGCGAGTTGGGCCCGATCTCGTAGAGCTCGACGCGGCGTGAGGCGTCGCCGATGACGCGCTTGCGCCCTTCGACGGTCTCGATCACGGGCTTCTTGCCGCTCTTCGCGAAGGCGTCCGGCCGCATCCGGTACGGCGCCGCGGCGACGCGTTCGACGTAAGCGCGGTTGCCGGCCGTCGTTACGACCGTCGCGCCCTCGGCCATGTAGGCGCGCACCCCGGCGCTGTGGTCGCCGTGGTGATGCGTGAGCACGATCCAGCGGATGGGCTTGCCCGGGATGGCCTGCTTCGTGAGGGCGGCGGCCTGCTCGCCGATGCCGCTCCAGGTGTTGGTCTCGCAGGGCTCGACGACGAGGATCGCGTCCGCGAGCTCGACGACGAGCGAGTTGTAGCCGCCCGGCAGGTCGCGGACGAGGAAGACGCCGTCGGCGAGCTTCAGGATTCCGGCTTTGCCTGCGTAGACCTCGAGCCTCGTGAAGTCCGGCGGCACGGCAAAGAGCGAATCGGGGGGCGCCGTGTCGAACCGAAACGCCGTGTACTTCGCGTCGGTCGCGAGGAAGCCGGCGGTGTGCTGGACGAACGTCGACGGGACCGGGATTCCGTCCTGCCGGCGGTACGCGCCGAAGCGGAATTCCGAGACCGTGTCGCCGACGGTGTTTCGGGTGGAGAGCGTCTCGTACCGGGCCAGGAGCTTCGTCTCGCGGTCGAAGTAGAGGTCGACGCGCTGGCCGCTCTCGGCGGTGAACCCCACGACGTCCAGCGCGCGGCCGTCGGCGGGGTCGCGGTCCGTTCCGAGCGCGCGGAGCGTCGGCGCCGCTTCCAGCGCCTCGAGGAGCAGCGACTGGGGAAGCAGCCGCAGGAAGTCCCGCATCCCCTCGATCGACGGTTCGATCATCGGGACCGCCCACTTCGCCCCAAGGATGAGCTCCCAGCCGGAATCGCCGTCGACGTACTCGCGGGTCTGCCAGACGTAGTCCGAGCCGGGCTTTGCGACGCGGTACTCGCCGTAGGCGCGGCGGCGGTCGAGGTCCACCGCGGCGGTGCGGTCGAGCGACCAGCCGTCGAACGGCTGCTCGGGATCCGCGTTCTGGAAGAGCTGGTAGCGCCGTCCCGTCTGGACGACGGTGAAGCGTCGCGCGGCCCGCAATCCCGCGTCGCCGCCGTGCGCAACGACGGAAGCGTCGAGGATCCGGCGCGCGTCGTTGTAGGAGCGCTCGGACAGCGATTCCGACGGCGGCTTCGACGGTCCGAGGAGCGCGACCAGCGACAGGACGAGCAAGGTCTGCATGACCGGCAGCGTAGGCGCCGGAGGGGTCGTTGCGGAGACCATTTCGCCGAAGCGGTGCGCCGGCGCGACGAAGCGCGTCTGAAATCTCGCTTCGCCGGCTGCGCGATAGACTCGCGCGAGTGTCGCGCATTCGCCGTCTCTCGAGCGCCGTGATCGACCGGATCGCCGCGGGCGAGGTCGTGGAACGGCCGGCTTCGGCGGTCAAGGAGCTCGTCGAGAACGCCCTCGATGCGGGAGCCTCCCGGATCGACGTCGAGGTCGACGCGGGAGGGATCGAACGGATCCTCGTGCGTGACGACGGTTCGGGCATGTCGGCGGAGGATGCGCGCCTCGCCCTCGAGCGCCATGCGACGTCGAAGATCGTCTCCGACGAGGACCTCGCCCGTGTCGGCACCTACGGGTTTCGGGGCGAGGCACTGCCCTCGATCGCGTCGGTCGCGAAGCTGACCCTCACGACCTCCGACGGCTCGTCGCCCGAGGCGACGCGGATCCGCATCGAGTACGGGGGCAAGGCCGCCTCCGAACCGGCGGCGCGCCCGCGGGGGACGGACGTCCTCGTCGAGAATCTCTTCGCGAAGACGCCGGCCCGGCGCAAGTTCCTCGCCTCGCCCGAGGCCGAGGCCAGAGCGGTCGCGGCGGCGGTGACGAAGGCGGCGCTCGGCAACCCGTCGGTCGCCTTCACGCTGACCTCCAACGGCCGGGAGACGCTCGACGCGCCGGCCGCCGTCGACCGCGGTTCGCGGATCCTCCAGATCTTCGGACGGGCGACCCTGGGCGAGCTCGAGACGTTCGAGGCCAGGTCCGGTCCGCTGCGTCTGGCCGGTTACGCGACCCGGGGCTCGGTGACCTTTCCGAGCCGCCGCTACCAGTACCTCTTCGTCAACGGCCGACCGGTCGAGGACCGCGCGCTCTCACGCTCGATCTCGCAGGCCTCGCGGGACGCGATTCGGATCGAGCGCCATCCGGCCGCGTTTCTCTTTCTGACCGCGGAGCCGGGCGCCGTGGACGTCAACGTTTCGCCGTCGAAGACGCAGGTCCGCTTCGCGGATGCCGCCACCGCCTTCCGGCTGGTGTACCACGCGCTGACCTCGGCGCTGCTCGCCGGGAAGGAAGAGCGGAGACTGCGCCCGGTGCCGTCCGGCGAGCTCGTCGCCGAGGGTGTGGCCCCGTATCGCGACCCCTTCGCGTCCCCCGGCATTCCCGTGGGCGTGCCGCCGGCTCCCGTTCCGCCTCCCGTCCTACCGGCAACCGAACCCGCGGTCCGCAGGCCGCCGGAGCTCGTTCTCATCGGGCAGCATCGCGAGTCGTTCATCCTCGCTTCGAGCGAAGAGGGGCTTCTCATCATCGACCAGCACGCCGCTCACGAGCGGACCCTGTACGAGCGCATCCGCGACCGGATCGCCTCGGGCCGCATGCTCTCGCAGCGCCTGCTGCTGCGCGTGCTCTACGAGGCGACGCCCGAGGAGGTCGAGACGCTCGCCGCGCGGTTCGCCGACCTGACGGCCGCCGGATTCGAGATCGAGCCGATGTCGGGACGTTCCTACGCAATCGCGGCCATCCCTGCCGAGGCGACGGAGCGCGACCCGGCCGAGACGCTCCGGATGGCCCTCACCGCCCTGGCGGACGCGGGCTCGGCCGACGAGGCCCTCCGGCGCGACCGCCTCGCGGCGAGCGTCGCCTGCCGGTCGGCCGTGACCATCCGCTATCACCTCGCCCCGGAGGAGATCCGGCACCTGATCGGCGACTGGTCGAAGACCCAGGACCGGTTCACCTGCCCCCACGGAAGGCCGGTCGTTCTCGCGATGAGCGAAGAAGACCTCGAGAAGCATTTCAAGCGGCGCTAGGAATCTGACGTAGGGGCGGGGCTTGTCCCCGCCCGGCCGGCCACGAGGGCCGCCCCTACGGGAGAAAAGGAAGGTCCTCGCCGCCGTTCGACGCCGCCGTCGTCGAGAAGCCCGACGTCGGACGCGTGGTCATGGGGCGCGGAGCGGTGAACCAGAAGGGCCCCGAGTCCGCCCTCCTCGCCGCGATCCACGCGTATCGCGCCGCCGGCGTGAAGCTGCCGGTCAACCTGGTACTCGTGGCCGAGGGCGAAGAGGAGATCGGTTCGCCGCATTTCGCGCAGATCGTCCGCCGTCCGGACGTTTCCGCAGCGCTCGCGCGCTGCCTGGGCGTCTTCATGCCGACCGCGGCGCAGGGGCCGGACGGCGTCGTCGTCGTGAGCCTCGGCGCCAAGGGCGTCATCGAGTGCGAGCTGGCGTCGAGCGGCGCGCTCTGGGGGCGCGGCCCCGACAAGGACATCCACTCGAGCAACCGGGCGCGGGTCGACAGCCCCGCGTTCCACCTCGTCCAGGCCCTCAACACGCTCGTGGCGCCCAACGGAAACACGCCTGCGATCGAGGGCTTCGCGGACCGGGCGCGGCCGATCTCTCCGGCCGAGAAGGCGATGATCGAGACGGCGGCGCGGCGGCTCGACGAGGCCGCGGCGAAGAAGCAGCTCGGCGTGAAGCGTTGGATCGGCGACGCGAGCTGGACGGATGCGCTCGAGATGTTCGTGTCGCAGCCGACCGTCAACATCGAGGGCCTCGTGGGCGGCTACACGGGACCGGGAGGCAAGACGGTTCTCCCGCACAAGGCCGTGGCCAAGCTCGACCTGCGGCTGGTTCCCGACATGAAGGCGACGGATGCCCTCGCGGCGCTCCAGGCGCACCTCGCGAAGAAGGGCTTCGCCGACGTCGAGGTCAACATGACGGGGGGCTACGATCCCAATTCCACCGTTGCCGATGCGGCGCTCATCCGCGCCGAGCAGGCGGCCTACCGCGGAATGGGGCTCGATCCGATCCTCTGGCCGCGCAACGCGGGCTCCTGGCCGGGCTTCGTTTTCACCGGTGAGCCCCTGCGGCTCGCGGCCGGCCATTTCGGTCTCGGGCACGGCGGGGGAGCCCACGCTCCCGACGAGTTCTACGTGCTCGAGTCTTCGAATCCGAAGGTGCAGGGATACGAAGGGGCGGTCCGCTCGTTCGTCGCTTTCCTCGCCACGCTCGCGACGATCCCCCAGAAAGCGTAAGGGCGGCCCTTGCGGCCGCCCCTTTTCTCGTGACTGCGGTGTGACCTACCGGCTGCGCGGCGGCATCCCCGCCTGCGCCTCGTTTTCGCGCCGGCGCTTGCGCACGTGGCTCGCGATCAGGATGACGCCGAGGAGGATGAACGCGGCCGGTCCGCCCCACTCCTCCATGAAGCTCCAGTCGATGTAGAAGTAGCGGTCGATCAGCCAGAGGCTGCCGAGGCCCACGAGGATGACGCCCCACGTCAGGCCGCCCGAGCCCGCGGCCGCCTTGAGCTGCTGCTCGCCCGCCCAGCCCGCCTCGGCGAGCTGGCCGCGGTTGATCGCCTTGGCCTGGCGCACCGCGTCGATCACGCCGAAGAACCAGATGAACGCGATCAGCGGTCCGAAGAATTCGCCGGGTGCTCCGTGCGAGGTCATCGCGACTCCGAGCACGAACGCGCCGCCGATGGCGAATGCGCGCTGGTAGAGCCCGAGATACACGTGGCCGATGCCCGGGAAGAAGGACAGGAATCCCGCGAGCCCGGGCGACTTGCGCTCGACGATGACCGTCGTCGGCGGCGGCACCGTAGCCGGCGGCGGGGGAATCGCCGCTGCCTGCGGGGCCGAGTACTGCGGATTGACATTCTCGTTCATCGATCTCTCCTCGTGGTCGTTCTGTCTTCGCCCTTAGACACGAAATCGGGAGGCGAAAGGTTCCCGATCGCCGGACCCGGCCGTGGAAAATCCTTGCGATCCCGTGGCGCCTTCCTTGGAGAGCCGCGGGCGCGCGGGCGTCTTCTTCGTTTCCGGCCGCGCGACGATTGCGATGGCGTTCGTGAATGCGGCCCGGCCGTAGCCGCCGATGTGGCCTTTGACGATCGCGAACCGCCGCGCGACTTTCTCCTGGAGCGCGCCGAGACGGTCGGTCACCGAGCTCTGCGCGACCGTCACGACCCCGCGGGTCGACTCGCTCAAACCCGCGAAGCCGGCCTTGCTGATCACCGCCGACGGGTTCCAGCCGAGGATCATCACGATGAGAGCGGCGGAGTACGCGTACACGACGACCGCGCGTCCCGAAAAGAGACCGCGCCACCGCGAGACCGGCTGTACGGGCCGCGCCGCCGCGAGGCGGGTCGCGAGCCACGGCGGCGGCTCCGGCAGCGCGAGATCGCGCATCGAGGCGAGCACGTTCGCGGCGGCCGTACAGGCCCCGCAGCGCGACAGGTGGCTGTCGAGACGCCTGCGGTCATCGGCGGAGATCTCGCTGTCGAGGGCGGCCGCAAGGAGCGGCTCCGCGCCCTCGCAGGACACCGTCATGCGCGGCACCTCGTAGAGCGCCGCCTGGAGCGCGGGGCGCAGGGGCGGCGCGGTGAGCACCTCGGTCATCGCCAGCGTTTCGTCGGCGTCGCGGCCGACGTGGGCGCAGGCGAGGCAGCCGCGCCGGTGGGCGTCCATGTCGGTTTCGGGGGCGCCGGCGGTGAAGAGGCGCTCGAGCTCGCGGCAGCTCATGCGATCCCCGACGCGGCGAGGGCCACCGAGGCGAACGCGGTCGCGCCGCCCCGCGATTCGTGCCGCTCCCGGATCTTGCGCGCGACTTCGGCGCGCGCCCGGAAGAGGCGCGACTTGACGGTTCCGTCCGGCAGGTCCAGGGCCTTGCCGATTTCGTCGTACGCGAGGCCGTTGAGGTCGCGCAGCACCAGAATCTCGGCGAGGTCCTCGGGGATCTCGGCGAGGGCCGAGAACAGGAGCTTCGTGCGCTCCTTCTTCAAGGCAGCGCTCGCCGGATCGTCGTCGGATTTCAGAAGCGACGCGACGGCCTCGTCGGAGACGAAGCGGAATGAGCGCTCGCGCTTCTTGCGCCGGTACCGGTCGATGCAGAGGTTGCGGGAAACCGAGAGGACCCACGCGACGAGGGGAAATCCGCCGTCGTAGCGGTGGAGATTCTCGAAGACCTTCAGGAAGATCTCCTGCGAAAGCTCCTCGGCGTCCTCGCGCTTCATCGTGAAGTGGTAGGCGATCGCGTAGACCCGGGGCCCGAACCGGTCCACCAGGTCCCTCCACGCGTCGTCGTTGCCCTCCCGGCAGCGGGCGACCAGTGTTTTGTCGTCGATGTCGCTCACGCTTGCCTCAATGGAGCAAGACGCAGGCTCTTAAGAAATGTTCGTTCCCGAATGCAAGCCGCTCAGAATAAACGACTTGACGAGGCGTCATGCTGGAGACAACACCGGTTTGCGCGCCTTTTCGGGGAAATGGGCGTAGCCCAGAAGCTTGTAGCAGAGCTTGGCGACGAGGAAGTCCGGCGCGCGGTTGCCGGGCAGGGGCGAATGCTCCACGACGTCGGCGCCGATGAGCTTTCTCTCCGAGCCGACCCGGCGCAGGATCGCGAGCGCCTGATCGTAGGTGCCGCCGCCGGGCTCGGGCGTTCCGGTGCCGGGGACGAGCGAGCCGTCGAAGAAGTCGACGTCGAAGGTCACGTAGACCTCGTCCGTCAGCTTCGCGAGCGCCTTCTCCATCCAGGCGTCCGAGCGGTGCATCTCGCGGTTGGAGACGATGAGGGTCCCGGTCTTGCGGACGTAGTCGACCTCTTCCTTCGAGATCGACCGGATGCCGACGTGGACCGACGGAATCCCGAGCTCGACCCACCGGTGCGCGGCGCACGCGTGCGAATTCTTGTTGCCCTCGTACTCGTCGCGCAGGTCGCCGTGGGCGTCGAAATGGAGCACGGACATCTTCGGGTGGCGTGCGTGGTGCGCGCGAATGGGAGCCGGAGCGATCGAGTGCTCGCCGCCGAGCGTGAGGACGAAGCGTCCCGGAGCGACCAGCCCCGCAACGACCTTTTCGAGCTCGGCGACGGCCGCCCCGGGCTCCATGTCGTCGGGAAGCCAGGAGGGGAGCGTGTGGACCCCGATCCGGTAGACCTCTTCGTCGAGCTCGTCGTCGTAGAGCTCCACGTAATGCGAGGCCTCGAGGATCGCGCCCGGTCCGTTGCGCGTGCCCGGACCGTAGGAGACCGTGCGCTCGTAGGGCACCGGCAGCACGACGGCGCGGCTCGATTCGAGCGTGCTGTCTTCCGGAGGGATGCCGAGGAAATTGTCGTGGAGGAACATGCCGCGGATGATACTGGGGTCAGGCCTGAATTCTTCTGAACTCCCCGGTTTCGTTATGAGCCAAACCCGAAGATTTCAGGCCTGACCCCCTTTAGACGCGCCGGCGGGGACCGCGGCGGCGTCTCTTTCGGGGCGGCGGGGCGGGCGGTTGCGGGATTTCGCCGCTCGCGCGGGCGCGCTCGATGCGCGTCTGGAGCGCCCGCCAGTCGCGCACGAGATCCTGGCCGATCCCGGTCGACATGGCCGTCAGCTCGAAGAGATCGAGGGCCATCGGGAAGGCCTCCCGAAACGCCACCCGCCGGCTCGCGACCTTCGAGTCCGGCCGGTGGGAGAGCTTGCCGACGATCGCGAGCGACTGCTTGATGCGGTCGGTCGAGGCCCGGGGCAGAGACATCCGGAGCGCGAGCGGGGAAACGACGTCCTCGATGATCACCGCCAGGCGGCCCGGGTCCGGCTCCCCGCCGGCCGAGGTCTCGCGGATCCGGGCGCGCACGATCGGGACGAAGAGCAGCGCGAAGAGCAGGGCGTCGTCGTAGCGGCGGCCCCGGCGGCGCTCCGCGTCGAGGACCTCGAGCAGCGCCCAGAAGAGATGCCCGGTCCCGCGGACGTGGTCCGGATCGATCTGCCGCAGGACCGACGCGAGCTCCGGCATCAGCGCGTCCATCAGTCCGACTTCCCGCATCAGGAGCAGGGTCGGCAGCGCGTGGCCGCCCCGCAGCGACTGGGCGAGCTCCTCGGTGACGCGCGGCGGCGCGGACTTCACGATCTCGCGGCGGTGCCGCAGGATCGCCTCGTAGGCGTCGGGCGTGATGGCGAAGCCGAGCCGGCTCGCGAATTCGACGGCCCGCATCATGCGCACCGGATCTTCCTGGAATCGGATGTCCGGGTCCCCGATCGTCCGGACGAGGCCGGTCTCGAGATCCTCGAGGCCGCCGACGTAGTCGATGACGGAGAAGTCGGCGATGTCGTAGAAGAGGCCGTTGATCGTGAAGTCACGGCGGAGGGCATCCTCGCGCGGCGTGCCGAACACGTTGTCCGACGTCTGGAGCAGCTCGCGGCCTTCCTGGCCGGGCTCCTGAGCGGGCTCCGGCCGTCCGCGGAAGGTCGCGACCTCGACGACCTTCCCGTCCGCGAAGAGGATGTGCGCGAGGCGGAAACGCCGCCCGATCAGCCGGCAGTTGCGGAACAGTCTCCGCAGCGCCTGGGGAGGGGCGTCGGTGCCGATGTCGAAGTCCTTGGGCACGCGCGACAGGAGCAGGTCGCGCACGCTGCCGCCGACCAGATACGCCTTGTATCCGGCGCCCCGCAGGCGGTAGAGGACCTTGAGCGCGTCCGGGTCGATGCGCGACCGGGAAATCGCATGCTCGGCTCTGGGACGAATGCGGGGTGCGGGCTCGATGGAGCTCGCGGCGAGGGTGTCCGTTTCGGAAACGGACGAGCGCGGGTCTCTAATGAAGTTCAGCCTCTTTCTGTTCGGTGCTCCGCAAACAATTCTAGCTTAAGCCATTGACAGAAAGGATGTTTTGACTTCGCCCGCCCGGTGCGAAAGAATACGCCGTCTTTTCGCGCATTCGTTACCGAGGAGGTCGAAATCATGCGTTTCCGAGTGCTCGCCGCGGCCTGTCTGGCGGCCGTTGCCGCCCTTTCGTTGTCCTGCGGGAAGAAGGGCGCCAGCAAGGAGATCCTGGTCGGCGAGTATGGCTCCCTCACGGGCGGCATCGCGACCTTCGGCATCTCGACCCGCGACGGTTCACAACTCGCCTTCGACGACATCAATTCCAAGGGGGGAGTGCTCGGTCAGAAGGTCAAGCTGCTCGTCGAGGACGACCAGTCCAAGCCCGAAGAGGCCGGCACGGTCGTCAACAAGCTCATTCATCAGGACCACGTCGTCGCGATGCTCGGCCACGTGGCCTCGTCCCACTCTCTCGCCGCGGCGCCGATCTGCCAGGCGGAGAAGATCCCGATGATCTCGCCCTCCTCGACCAACCCCCGCGTGACGCAGGTCGGCGATTACATCTTCCGGGTCTGCTTCCTCGACACCTTCCAGGGCGCCGTGATGGCGAAGTTCGCGCACGACACCCTCAAGGTGAAGGACGTGGCGATCCTCGTCGACGTCCGGAGCGACTACTCCGTCGGTCTCCAGACCTTTTTCGGCCAGGCCTTCAAGAAGATGGGCGGCAAGATCGTCTCGGAGCAGTCGTACAGCCAGGGAGACTCGGATTTCCGGGCACAGCTGACGGCCATCAAGGCCACCAATCCCCAGGCCGTGTACGTCCCGGGCTACTACACGGAGGTCGGCACGATCGTCCACCAGGCCCGCGAGCTCGGGATCACGGTTCCCTTCCTCGGCAGCGACGGCTGGGACTCGCCCAAGCTCTGGGAGATCGGCGGCGCCTCCCTCAACGGCTGCTTCTTCTCGAACCATTACGCGACCGACGACCCGAGCCCGGTCGTCCAGAAGTTCGTCAACGACTACAAGACCAAGTACAACCAGCTCCCGGACGCCCTCGCGGCGCTCGCCTACGACGCCGCGCGGATTCTCGCCGACGCGATGACCCGGGCGGGCTCGACCAACGGCGAGAAGGTCCGCGACGCGATCGCGTCGACGAAGGACTTCCCGGGCGTGACCGGGCAGATCTCGATCAACGAGGAACGCAACGCCGTCAAGACCGCGGTCATCGTCAAGGTCGAGAACGGCAAGTACCTCCTGACCGAGACCATCAAACCGGAAGACGTGAAGTAGGAGGGCGGTCCGCGGAGACAGGGGTCCGGTCCTCCGCATGACCGAGTTCTTCCAGCAGCTCGTCAACGGCCTGTCGCTCGGGTCGATCTACGCCCTGATCGCCCTGGGTTACACCATGGTCTACGGCGTGCTGCGCCTCATCAACTTCGCGCACGGCGACGTCTACATGGTCGGCGCGTACGTGGGCTACTACCTTTCGCGCAAGCTCCAGGGGGAGCAGCCGTCCCTGATCTCCGCGGTCCTCGTCATGATCGGCTCCATGGCGGTCTGCGCGCTGCTCGGGGTTCTCATCGAGCGGCTGGCCTACCGTCCGGTCCGGCGCGAGGCCCGCCTGACGCTGCTGATCACGGCGATCGGCGTGTCCCTCTTCATCGAGAACCTCGCCCAGCTCGTCTTCGGTCCGGACCCCAAGTTCTTTCCGTCGCTCGCTCCGCGGGCGGACGTCCACATCGGCGGCGTGCGGCTGACGAGCGAACAGATCACGGTGTACGCGGTCTCGCTGCTCCTGATGATTCTCCTGCGCTTCTTCATCCTGAGCACCCGCACTGGAAAGGCCATGCGCGCGGTGTCCTTCTCGCTCGACGCGTCGCGGCTGATGGGCATCTCGACGGATCGCATCATCGCCATCACGTTCGCGCTCGGCTCGGCGCTCGCGGCGGCGGCGGGCGTGCTCATCGCGATGCAGATCCCCAAGATCGACCCGCTCATGGGGATCATGTACGGCCTGAAGGCGTTCGTCGCGGCCGTCCTCGGCGGCATCGGGAGCATCCCGGGGGCCGTGCTCGGCGGCCTCCTCATCGGGATCTCCGAAGTCATGGTCGTGGGGTATCTCTCCTCGACCTACCGCGAGGCGATCGCGTTCGGAATCCTGATCCTCGTCCTGATCCTCCGCCCCCAGGGCCTGCTCGGGCGAGTGCAGAAGGAGAAGGTGTGAAGGGGTTCCTCGCGGCGGCGGGCCTCGTCGCGGCGCTCTTCGTCGTCAACGGTCTGCTCGGGGGCTCGCTCATTCCGGGCGTATCGCTCTCGCCCTATTTCGTTCAGGTGATCTGCCTGGCCGGGATCAACATCGTTCTCGCGGTGAGCCTGAACCTCATCAACGGGTTCACCGGCCAGTTCTCGATCGGCCACGCCGGGTTCATGGCGATCGGCGCCTACTCCTCGGCTTACTTCACCGTCACGCACGGCGACACGATCCGGAAGGTGTTCGGATTCCTGCCCGAGTTCGGGCGCGAGGGCGGGCTGCTTCTCATCGGCCTTTCGATCGCGGCGCTCCTGGCGGCCATCGCCGGATTCGTCGTCGGGGTGCCGTCCCTGCGCCTGCGGGGCGACTACCTCGCGATCGTGACGCTCGGGTTCGGCGAGATCATCCGGGTCTTCATCCTGAACATCGAGGTCGTGGGCGGGGCCCGCGGCTACTCGGGGATCCCGCGCCTGGCGAACTTCTTCTGGATCTACCTCTTCGCGGCCGCGACGATTCTCGTCGTCTACCGGATCGTCCATTCCTCCTTCGGGAGGACGCTCGTCGCCATCCGGGAGGACGAGATCGCCGCCGAGGCGATGGGCGTGCACACGACGCGGGCCAAGGTCATCTCCTTCGTCGTCTCCTCGGCGATGGCGGGGGTGGCCGGCGGGCTCTTCGCGCATTACCTCATGTACGTCCACACGAACTCGTTCACGTTCCTGAAGTCCTTCGAGATCATCATCATGATCGTCATCGGAGGGCTCGGCTCGATCTCGGGCTCGGTGCTCGGGGCGGTCCTCTTCATCGGGCTGACGGAGGGGCTGCGCGAGTTCTCCCAGTACCGGATGATCGTCTTCTCGCTGCTCCTGATCGTGATCATGATCGTGCGGCCGCAGGGCATCCTCGGCCACAAGGAGTTCGTGACATTCCTGACGCGGCGGCGGCGCTCCATCGGCGCGGCGCCGGGGACGACGGGGAACCAGTGAGCCGCGCCGGCGCGCCGATCCTGAAGCTCGACGCCGTCACGATGCGCTTCGGAGGCCTCGTCGCGGTCAACGAGCTCGCGATGGAGATTGCGCCCGGGCAGCTCTACGGGTTGATCGGCCCCAACGGCGCGGGCAAGACGACGGTGTTCAACGTCATCACCGGCGTCTATTCACCGACCTCCGGCGAGGTCGTCTTCGAGGGCGACGCGATCGGCGGCCAGCGCTGCGGCCGGATCACGCGCAAGGGCATCGCGCGGACGTTCCAGAACATCCGCCTCTTCTCCGAGATGTCGGTGCTCGACAACGTCAAGGTCGCGTTCGACTGCCGGCAGGCGACGACGCTGACCACGGCGGTGCTCCGCACGCCCTCCCACCGCGAGGAGGAGGCGCGCGTCGATTCCGAGAGCCGCGAGCTTCTGAAGATCTTCAAGCTCGATCACCTCGCCGAGGAGCGGGCCAAGAACCTTCCGTACGGCAGCCAGCGCCGGCTCGAGATCGCGCGCGCCATGGCGACGGCGCCGCGCCTCCTGCTGCTCGACGAGCCCGCGGCGGGGATGAACCCGCACGAGTCGAACGAGCTCATGGACCTCATCCGCTGGGTCCGGGACCGCTTCGGCATGGCGATCCTCCTCGTCGAGCACAACATGAAGGTCGTCATGGGGATCTGCGAGACCGTCCACGTGCTCGACTACGGCTCGACGATCGCGATCGGCCCGCCGGCCGAGATCCAGTCCAACCCGAAGGTCATCGAAGCCTACCTGGGTGGAGCGTGAGCCCGTCGGCAGCCCCGATCCTCGAGGTCCGCGACCTTTCGGTCGCCTACGGCGCGATCAAGGCGCTCAAGAGCGTCTCGCTCACGCTGGCCGAGGGCGAGATCGTCACGCTCATCGGAGCCAACGGCGCGGGCAAGACGACGACGCTGCGCGCGATCATGGGTCTCGTTCCTCCGTCCTCCGGCGAGGTGCGCTACCGCGGCGAGCCCACGCGCTCCGCCCCCACGCACCGCCTCGTGCGCGAGGGCCTCGTGCTCGTGCCCGAGGGGCGCATCGTCTTCGCCAACCTGACGGTCCGCGAGAACCTGGAGATGGGCGCCTACTCGCGCCGCGACCGCGGCGTCGCCGCCGACTACGACCGGGTCTACGCGCTCTTCCCGCGCCTGAAGGAGCGGCTCAAGCAGACGGCCGGGACGTTGTCCGGCGGCGAGCAGCAGATGCTCGCGATCGGACGCGCCATGATGTCGAAGCCGAAGGTGCTTCTTCTCGATGAGCCTTCGCTGGGTCTTGCGCCGATCGTCGTGCACGCGATCTTCGAGGCGATCGAGGAGATCCACAAGGGCGGCACGCCCGTCCTGCTCGTCGAGCAGAACGCCAACGCGGCGCTGCGGCACTCCAACCGGGCGTACGTCCTCGAGACGGGCGCGGTCGCGCTGGAGGGGACTTCCGCCGAGGTGGCGGCCAACCCGAAGGTGAAAGAAGCCTACCTGGGAGAGTAGGGGAGGGGCTTGTCCCCTCCCGGTGCCCTTAGCTTTTTTCGATCGCCTTCGGAATGACCGGGTCGAGGCCCGGGAACCTCGCCGAGCCACTCCCGGCGTTCCGCGCGGAGCTTGTCGACGAGAGCGGCGTACTCCTCCTTCGAGTAGTGGCGCCGCGGGTCGTACTTCGCGAGGTCGACGCCCGGGACGTCGGCCGGGAGCTCGTAGCCCCAGTCGGGGTCCTTCTCCCAGCGGATGCCCTCCCTGGCGATCTGCTTCATGATCTCGGTGGAGATCTTGATGGTGATCTTCTCGCCGGCAGAGCCGGCTTTCGCGCCGATCGAGCCGGTGTTGAGGATGTAGGCGTGCATGTCCGGGTTCTCGCGGAGGATCTGCAGGACCCGGTTGCCCTCTTCCTCCTCGGGGCCCACGATGAACGGGTTGGTGCCGACCTCGCGCTTGGCCTGTCCGGCCTTCGTCGGGTCGCCGGCGGAGGTCTCGATCGACTCGCCGAGCATGAAGTACGCCGCCGCCTGCTCGGACGTCAACCGCGCGCAGACGGGGACGACGTCGTTGCGGCGCGTGATGAACACGATCTTGTTGGCCTTCTCGAGGTCGATGCCCTCGGAGACGCCCTGGATGAAGCGCCGCAGCACGACGCCGCGGCCGTTGGACGTGAGGGAGGTGTCGAGAAAGTCGACCTTGCCGCCCTCGCCCACCGCGATGTTCTCGTAGGAGGCCGTCGGGTGCGTCGCCGCGCCCCAGAGAACGGTCTGGGAGGGCTCGAGGCCCTCGGTCTTGATGTAGAAGCCGTCCTCGGTGCCGAAGGCGCGGCCGTCCCGCGTCAGCAGCACGACGTCGTCCTGCTTGATGATCGCCTTCTCCGGCTCCTTCAGGCCGTGGTCGTGCAGCGTGAGCGTCGTCTTGCCCGTGCCGGAGAGCCCGAAGAGCAGGAACCCGACGTCGCGCAGCTTCCCGTCCGGCCCGTTGACGCGGAGGATCTTCGACCCGGCGTGCAGGCCCAGGCCGCCCTTGCGCTTGATCCAGTACATCGCCTGCCGGAGCATCGACTTCTTGGCTTCGCCGGGGTAGTCGGTTCCCAGGATGTACGTGTAGCCCTGGTTGACGTCGAGAAAGATGAAGGTCTCGGGCCAGTCGGGCACGTAGACGGAGATGAAATCCGGCTCCTTCGAGGAGTCGGAGGGAAAGAGCATGTTGTGCCACATGTACGCGATCCGGGCGTACTCCCTGGGGACGTAGAGGCGGCAGTGGATCGGCGCCTCCGGGCTCATGCCCATGCGCTTGTCGACCTGGATCAGGTCCATTTTTGAGAGGGCTTCCTGGACCTCGCGGATCTTCTCGGCGGCCCGGGCGCCGTCGATCGCCTGCTGCATCGCGCCGACCTTCACGCCGTCGGAGACGACGTAGGTCTTCTTGGCCGACCGGTTCTTGATCCGCGTGGCGTAGACGGGGGAGCCGTATTCGGTCGTTTTCTCACCGGAACGTGCGAGCGCGCGGAGCTCCTCTCCCGAAAGATCCTTCAGGATGGATCGCGCCCGAATGGTGCGGGGCGAGACGGCCTCGACGGTGCTCATGTGTGCAAGTCCTTTTGCGACAGAGAGTTTGATTTCCTCGGGAACCGATATTTATACCAGATCCGAACCGGTCACAGGCCAATCTCGTCGGCGATGGGCTTCAAAGACTCGATGAGAAACACGACGTGCTCCTCGAGCGGCACGCCCACGGCCTCGGCGCCGCCGTAGACGTAGGAACGGTCGACCGAGCGGGCGAAGGCCTTGTCCTTCAAGCGTTTCAGAACGGACGAGGCCGGAAGGTCGGCGAGCTTTTTCGAGGGCCGGACCTTGACGCAGGCCCCGATGAACCCCACGAGCTCGTCGCAGGCATAGATCGCCTTCTTCATCGGGGTATCGCGCGGGATTTTCATGTAGTCGGCATGCGACTCGATCGTGCGCACCATCTCCTCGGCGTAACCCCGATCGCGCAGGATGCGCCCCCCGACGTGGAGGTGCGTGTCCTCGGTCGGATTCTGCTCGTAGTCGAAGTCGTGAAGCATCCCGACGATGCCCCAGCGGGTGATCTCGTCCTCGTCCGTGACGCCGGCCCGGCGGGCGCAGGCGCGCATGGCCTCTTCGACCGCCCGCCCGTGCTTGCGCAGGCCGTCGGATTGCGTGAACTCGAAAAGGAGCGCGCGGGCTTCCTCGCGCGTGGGCCAGCGTTGCGCCGTCATGGAAACCGAATTCTAGCTGCGGGCCGGCGGGCGGCGCGCCCTCGAAGCCCTCGAAGCCGGAGTCCAATGCTGGATGCACAGCAAAGTGTGCAGCTTCAGCAGAATTCTGACGACAATCCTGCGTTTTGCGCTTGCGTTTGGCCAGAATGAACGTAGAATCCTGCCGAAACGTCAGAAAAAGGGAGGCGGGGCATGGCGAAGGGGCTGAAGGCGAAGGTCCTCAAGTTCGACGCGGCGGGTCCGGGTCTGTCGAAGACCGAGATTCTCAAGGTTTGCGAGGCGGAGAACGTCCGCTTCATGCGCCTCCAGTTCACCGACATCTTCGGCATCATCAAGAACGTCGAGCTGCCGAGCTCGCAGTTCGGGAAGGCCCTGGACGGCGAGATCCAGTTCGACGGCTCGTCGATCGAAGGCTTCACCCGCATCGAAGAGTCCGACATGAACCTCGTGCCGGACCTGAACTCCTTCGCGATCTACCCCTGGGCGCACCGGAACGGCGAGATGGTCGGCCGCCTGATCTGCGACGTCTACACGCCGGACGGCAACCCCTTCACCGGCTGCCCGCGCATGAGCCTGCGCAAGCAGATGGACAAGGCTTCGGCCCTCGGCTACACGCTCGTCACCGGCCCCGAGGCCGAGTTCTTCCTGTTCCGCCGCGACGCGAACGGCGTGCCGATCATCGACACGCACGACGAGGGCGCGTACTTCGACCTGACCCCGGTGGACCGCGGCGAAGAGGCCCGCCGCGACATCGTCATCGCCCTCGAGCAGATGGGCTTCGAGGTCGAGGCCGCCCATCACGAGGTGGCCGCGGGGCAGCACGAGATCGATTTCAAGTACGCCGACGCCATCACCACGGCCGACCGCGTCTCGACCTTCCGATTCGTCGTCAAGAAGGTGGCCCTCGATCACGGCCTCCACGCGACGTTCATGCCCAAGCCGATCTACGGCATCAACGGCTCGGGCATGCACGTGCACCAGTCGTTCCTCGACAAGAAGGGCAACAACGTCTTCTACGACGCGAAGGCCAAGTACGAGCTCTCGAAGACCGCGTTGCACTACACGGGCGGCATCCTGCGCCACGCCCGCGGCTTCTCGGCGGTCACGAATCCGCTCGTCAACTCCTACAAGCGCCTGGTGCCCGGCTACGAGGCCCCCATCAACGTCGCCTGGTCGATGCGCAACCGCTCGCCGCTCGTCCGCGTTCCGGCCCGCCGGGGGATGGGGACGCGGATCGAGGTGCGCATGCCCGATCCGTCCTGCAACCCCTACCTCGCCTTCGCCGTCATGCTGGCGTCGGGTCTGGACGGCGTGAAGAACCGCATGGATCCGGGCGAGCCGGTGGATCGCAACATCTTCAAGATGAGCGAGCGCGAGAAGCGCCGCCTCCGGATCGACCAGCTGCCGGCGAACCTCTCGGAGGCGTGCGACAGCCTCGAGAAGGACGCCGTCGTGACCGAGGCTCTGGGCGAGCACATCCTCACGCACTACCTCGAGGCCAAGCGGGGCGAGTGGGCGGAGTACATCTCGCGCGTGCAGCCCTGGGAAACCGAGAAGTACCTCGAAACGTACTGAGTTAGTTTTCCGAATATCATAAGGCCAGATGTAACTCTGGCCTTATTTTTTTAGCCTGTCGAGTTCAGCTAGACTCGAAAAGATGGGTGTTCTCTCGAAGCGTTTTCTGGAGCGGCTGGCCGGAGGCACGCACCTTCTTCTGGACGGCGCGATGGGCACGGAGCTCCAGCGGCGCGACGCGGACACGAGCCTGCCGCTCTGGAGCGCCCGGCCGCTCCTCCGGGATCCCGAGCTCGTCTGGACGGTCCACGGCGACGAAGTCGCGGCGGGGACCGACATCCTGACCGCCAACACGTTCCGCACGCACGCCCGCTCGCTGGCCAAGGCCCACCTCGCGGACCGCTCGGCGGAGCTGACGGCGCGCGCGGTGCAGCTCGCGCACCAGGCCGCCGCCGCTCCCGGGCGGGAGATCTTCGTGGCGGGCTCCCTCTCGCCGCTCGAGGACTGCTACCGGCCGGACCTGGCGCCCGACGACGAGGCCCTCGCGCGGGAGCACGGCGCGCAGGCGCGCTTCCTCGGCGAGGCCGGCGTGGACCTGATCCTCGCCGAGACGCACAACTCGATTCGCGAGGCGCGCGCGGCCCTCGCCGCGGCACGCGCGACCGGCCTCCCGGTCATCCTCGCGCTCGTTACGGACGGCGCCGGCAAGCTGCTCTCGGGCGAGCCGATCGCCGAGGCGGCGCGTATGCTGAGACCGCTGCGCCCCGACGCCCTCGGCATCAATTGCGTCCCGGCGGCGCGGCTCGCCGCCGACCTCGCGATTCTGGCGGAGGCGGCGCCGGGCGTTCCGCTCGCAGCCTACGGCAACCTGGGTCTGCCCGCGGATGAGAAGGGCTGGGCCTTCACGGAAGAGGTCTCCCCCGAGGAGTACGCGGAGCACGCCCGTGCCTGGCTCGCGCTCGGCGCGCGGATCCTCGGGGGGTGCTGCGGTACCACCGCCGAGCACACCCGTGCGCTGCGGCGACTGCTCGATGCGGAAGATTCGGGGAAGGGTCAGGCCTCCGTCTCGACCTCGTAAACGTCGATTCCGGAGCCGGAGCGGCTGAACTCCTCGATGGGGCCCTTGCGGGCGAGGCGGAGCCAGCCCGGGCGGCGGGACTTTCCGAAGATCGCGAGCGTGACGCCGTGCTCGCGGGCGAAACGGAGAAGCTCGGGGGCCACGTGCTCGCCGGAGAGCCACACGACTTTGGCGCCGAGCTCCATCGCGAGCGTCACGTTTTCCGAGAGCAGCCGGTGCTCGCGCGCCGACATGCGCTGCGGGCCGTCGCGGGCGGTGCGGACGTAAACGGCGAACCAGTTGGTGTTGAGCTTTCCGGCGAGAGCCGAGGCGCGGCGCAGGAGCCGCCGCGTCGTCTCGGGATTCGACGACATCGCCACCATGGCCTTGGCGCCGACGGGTTCGGTCGCCGCTGTGGCGTGGGGCCCGCGGCGCTCGGCCTCGAGGCGGTCGGCGATCTGCCGCATCGCGAGCTCACGGAGCGAAGCGAGGTTCTTTTCGGTGAAGAAGTTCTCGAGCGCCGGGCCGATGCGGTCGGGCGGATAGATCTTGCCGGCGCGCAGGCGTTCCTGGAGCTCTTCGGACGGGAGGTCGACGTTCACGATCGCGTCGGCCTGCCGCAGGATGCGGTCGGGCACGCGCTCCTGGACGTCGACGCCGGTCACGCGCGACACGATGTCCTGGACCGACTCGAAATGCTGGATGTTCACGGCCGTCATGACCGAGATACCCGCCTCGAGCAGGTCCTCGACGTCCTGGTAGCGCTTCAAGTTCTCCGTGCCGGGGACGTTGGAATGCGCGAGCTCGTCGACGAGCGCGACCTCGGGCTTGCGAACGAGGATCGCCGGCAGGTCCATCTCGGCAAGCTCCTTGCCCTTGTAGACGAGCGTGCGCCGCGGCACGGTCTCGAGGCCGCCCGCGCGCTCGGCGGTCTCGGCGCGCCCGTGCGTCTCGACGAGCCCGGCGACGACGTCGACGCCCTGCTTCTTGAGCGCCTGGGCGTCCTCGAGCATCTGGTACGTCTTCCCGACGCCGGCCGCGTGGCCGATGTAGATCTTGAGCTTGCCGCGGCGGGACTTCTCGAGAAGCCGGAGGAAGACGTCCGGCGAGGTGCGGCGCGTTTCCTCCTGAGGCATGGTCAATTCTAGGGGCTGGCCGGAAGCGCTTTGTCGAGGTCGAGGTTCGTCAGCAGCACGTTGACCCGGGGCTCGCCGAGCAACCCGAGGGTGCGCGGCTCGACGTGCCGGCGGATAACGGCGGCGACCCGGTCCTCGGGGACGCCGCGCGCCCTGGCGATCCGCGCCGCCTGCCAGAGCGCGGCGTCGGGGGAGAGGTGCGGATCGAGCCCGGAAGCCGAAGCGGTGACGAGGTCCGCCGGGACGGGTCGCGTGTCGCCCGGCCGATCCGCGCGCGCCGCCGCCACGGCTTCCGCAATGGCCTTGGCCAGCCCCGCATCGGTGGGGCCCTTGTTCCGGCCCGAGGAGGCCGCGGCGTCGTAGCCGTCCTTTCCCGCGGCGGAGGGCCGCGGCCGGAGGTATCGCTCCTGCGTGAAGCTCTGGCCGATGAGCGCGGAGCCCACGGGGCGTCCGTCGACCAGGACGAGCGAGCCGTTGGCCTCGTCCTTCCACAGGAGCTGGGCCACGCCGGTCACGGCGGCAGGGTAGAGGCCGCCGAAGAGCACCGTCAGGGCGACGACGTAGAGAATCGATCGGATCGCGAGCTTCATGTGCGGTCTCCTCTCAGGCCAGTCCCAGCGCGACCACGATCCAGTCGATCAACTTGATGCCGACGAACGGCACGATCACGCCGCCCGCGCCGTAGATCCAGAGGTTGCGCGCGAGGATCCGCGCCGCGCCGAGGGGGCGGTATTTCACCCCGCGCAGCGCGAGCGGGATCAGGGCGACGATGACGAGCGCGTTGAAGATGACGGCCGAGAGGATCGCGGACTTGGGCGTTGCGAGCCCCATGACGTTCAGGGCGTTCAGGGCCGGGTAAGTCGCGGCGAACATCGCGGGCAGGATCGCGAAGTACTTGGCGACGTCGTTGGCGATCGAGAAGGTCGTCAGCGACCCGCGCGTCATCAGGAGCTGCTTGCCGATCTCGACGATCTCGATGAGCTTGGTCGGGTTCGAGTCGAGGTCCACCATGTTGCCCGCCTCGCGCGCGGCCTGGGTGCCCGTGTTCATCGCGACGCCGACGTCCGCCTGGGCGAGCGCGGGCGCGTCGTTGGTGCCGTCGCCCGTCATCGCGACGAGGTTGCCGCCCTCCTGCTCCTTGCGGATCAGGGCGAGCTTCTGCTCGGGAGTGGCCTGCGCGAGGAAGTCGTCCACGCCGGCCTCGCGCGCGATCGCCGCGGCGGTCAAAGGATTGTCGCCCGTGATCATGATGGTCCGGATGCCCATGGCGCGCAGGCGGTCGAAGCGATCCTTCATTCCTGCCTTGACGACGTCCCGCAGGGCCACGACGCCGAGCACGCGGACGCCGTCGGCGACGAGCAGGGGCGTGGCGCCTTCCGCCGAGATGCGGTTCAGAAGGTCCGAAACGACGGGATCGATCGTTCCGCCCTGGGTGCGCACCCACTCGGCGACGGAGTCGCCCGCGCCCTTGCGGATCTTCCTTCCGTTGAAGTCGACGCCCGACATCCGGGTCTGCGCGGAGAAGGGGACGAAGTGCATCCCCTCGACGCGCCGTGCCCGCAGGCTGAACTTGTCTTTGGCGAGGATGACGATCGAACGGCCCTCCGGCGTTTCGTCGGAAAGCGAGGAGAGCTGCGCGGCCTCCGCGAGGTCGCCCGGCAGTACGCCGGGCGCTGGAAAGAACTCGGTCGCCTGGCGGTTGCCGAGCGTGATCGTGCCCGTCTTGTCGAGGAGCAGGACGTTGACGTCGCCCGCGGCTTCGACCGCGCGTCCCGACATGGCGAGGACGTTGTGGCGGAGCACCCGGTCCATGCCGGCGATGCCGATCGCCGAAAGCAGCCCGCCGATCGTCGTCGGGATGAGGCAGACGAGTAACGCGACGAGGTCCGTCGTCGTGGCCGATCCGCCGGCGTAGTCCGCGAAGGGGCGCAGTGTCGCCGTCGCGATCAGAAAGACGATCGTCAGGCCCGCGAGCAGGATCGAGAGGGCGATCTCGTTGGGTGTCTTCTGCCGCGAGGCGCCTTCGACGAGGGCGATCATCCGGTCGAGGAACGTCTCGCCGGGATTCGAGGTGATCTCGACGACGATCTGGTCCGACAGGACCCGCGTCCCGCCCGTGACGGCCGAGCGGTCGCCGCCCGCTTCGCGGATGACGGGCGCCGACTCGCCGGTGATGGCCGATTCGTCGACCGAGGCGATGCCTTCGACGACCGTTCCGTCGCCGGGAATCACCTCGCCGGCCTGCACGACGACGCGGTCGCCCTTTCGAAGCTCCGTTGCCGGCACCGTCTCCTCGCCCTTCCTCGTCCGCCGGCGGGCCATGGTCTCGGTCCGGCCGCGCTTCAGGGCGGCGGCCTGGGCCTTGCCGCGGCCCTCGGCCATGGCCTCGGCGAAATTGGCGAAGAGCAGGGTGAACCAGAGCCACAGCGCGATCTGCAGATCGAAGAGCACGTCCTTGCCCGAGGCGATGTCGCGCACGAGGAGAACGGTCACGAGGATCGCGCTCACGAGGACGACGAACATGACCGGGTTCGCGGCCTGGAGGCGCGGGTCGAGCTTGCGGAACGAATCGGCGATCGCGGGCCGGACGATCGCGCGATCGAAGAGCGGTGGGGGTCGGTGCGAGGTCAGGATGTCCTCCTCTAGAAGAGAGTTCCCGCGGCCATCAGCAGCTGCTCGACGAGCGGTCCGAGGGCGAAGGCGGGAAAGAACGTCAGCGCGCCGACGATCAGGATGACCCCGACGAGCAGGATCGTGAAGATCGGCCCCGTCACCGGGAACGTCCCGGCCGACTCGGGCACCCGTTTCTTCCCCGCGAGCGAGCCGGCGATGCCGAGGATCGGAATCAGCATGAAGAAGCGTCCGAAGAACATGTCGACGTCCGAGGGTCGTGTTGTAGAAGGGCGTGTTGGCGGAGAGACCGGCGAACGCCGAGCCGTTGTTCCCGGCGCCCGAGGTGTAGGCGTAGAGGATCTCGGAGAAGCCGTGCGGGCCCATGTTGTTGCGGCCGGCGAGGCCCGCGGGGAGCACCGACGCGGCGGCGGTGAATCCGAGGATGCAGAAGGTGAGGACGAGGACCGAGAGCATCGCGAGCTTCACCTCGTGGGCTTCGATCTTCTTGCCGAGGTACTCGGGCGTCCGCCCCACCATGAGGCCGGCGATGAAGACCGACAGGACGATGAAGAGGAACATCCCGTAGAGCCCCGCGCCCACGCCGCCGAAGATGATTTCCCCGGAGGCGATGTTGGCGAGCGGGATGAGGCCGCCGATCGGCGTGTAGGAGTCGTGCATCGAGTTGACCGCGCCGCAGGAGCCGAGCGTGGTCACGGTGGCGAAGAGGGTCGGAGTCGCCGATGCCGAATCGGACCTCCTTGCCCTCCATGTTGCCGCCCGTGCCTCCGGCCGTCGGCGCCGCGGCCACACCGGCCGCCTGGTGGATGGGATTGCCCTTCTGCTCGGCGTAGCCGGCGATGAGCGCCCCGGCCACGAACAGGACCGCCATCGCCGCGAAGACGGCCCAGCCGTGGCGCGGCGAGCCGGTCATCCGTCCGAGCGTGTTCGTCAGGCCGGCCGCCGATCGCGAAGATCAGGACGATCTGCACGAAGTTGGTCCCGGGCGTCGGGTTCTCGTACGGATGCGCCGAGTTCGCGTTGAAGAATCCGCCGCCGTTGGTGCCGAACTCCTTGATCGCCTCCTGCGAGGCGACGGGGCCCTGGGCGATCCTCTGCTGCGCCGCCCTCGACCGTCGTGACGACGACGTCCGGCCGGAAATTCTGCACCACGCCCCGCGAGACGAAGAAGAGGGCGGCGAGAAACGAGAAGGGCAGGAGCACGAAGAGTATCGCGCGCGTGCAGTCGGACCAGAAGTTCCCGATTCCCCTCGCCTTCTCGCGCGCCACGCCCCGGATCACGGCCACGGCGATCGCGATCCCCGTTGCCGCGGACAGGAAGTTGTGGACGGCCAGTCCCGCCATCTGCGTGAGGTGGGACATCGTCGATTCGCCGGAGTAGCCCTGCCAGTTGGTGTTGGTGGTGAAGGAGACGGCGGTGTTCCACGAGGAGTCCGGTGAGACCGGCCCGAAGCCGTTGGGGTTGAAGGGCAGCCACTTCTGGAGCCGCTGCATCGCGTAGAGGCGACGAGCGAGGCCGCGTTGACGGCGAGCATCGTGACGGTCCACTCGATCCAGGTCTGGTCCTTCGCGGCGTCGACGCGGCAGAGGCGGTAGATCGCGCGCTCGACGGGCCCGAGGACGCGGTCGAGGAGCGTCCTGCGGCCCGAGAAGACGTTCGCCATGTAGCGCCCCAGAAGCGGCGTGATCGCGGCGATGATCGCCAGGAAGAGCAGGAGCTCGAGGATCGCAAGCGTGGTCATGGCGTCAGGCCTTCTCCGCCCGCACCATCGCGCGGAGCAGATACCCGAGCAGGAAAAGGCTCACGGCGAGCCCCAGAACGTCTTCCCATCCCATCGAAGCCTCCTCCTCAGATGCGGTCGCAGCGGCGCGTGTAAACGACCGCGAGCCCGAAGAGAACGACGGTCGCCGCGAGAAAAACCAGGTCCAGCACTTCGGCCTCCTTCGAATCAGAAGAGGTAACCGAGCTCGATCAGGCCGCCGTTGCCGCGCGAATCGCCGTTCTTGATCGAGTAGGCGGCGTAGGCGGTCCAGTTTCCGAAGCGCGTAGATGAGGCCCGGGCTGACGTAGCCGATGGAGTTCTCGCCGCTCCACCAGTCCGCGGCGACGGTGAGGCCCTTGACCCACGGAGCGGCTGCTCGAAGGTCGCGAGGGCCCCGCCGGTGCTCCGCGGCAGCGCATAGCCGGCCGACGAGTACCAGCCACCGAGCTCGATGCGCGTCCCGAGCTTCGGGATGCGGTAGGACGCGAAGCCGTATCCCAGACCCGCCGGGTTGCCGTCCTGGCTTCCCTTCAGGAAGAAGAGGCCGTTGCCGCCCGCCGTCAGGGCGAACTCGCCGATGCGCACGGGCTGAATCTTCACGGCGACCGTCGCGGTCGGAATCACCGGCCCGGGAGCGTTCAGGCCTCCGAAGTTGACGCCCGCTTCCATGCGCGGCAGGACGCCGAACACCCCGCGAACAGTCGTCGAAGAGAACTCGGGATCGGTCGGCCGGAAGAGCTCGTCGACCTCGAGATAGACCTTGCCCGGTTCGAGCACATCGGCCGAGGGGACGTTGAAGATCGTCTGCTGTGCGGAGGCCGCCGAGGCCACGGCGGTGAAGGCCACGGCGGCCACGGCCACGCCGGCGCGCGTGCCGGCGCCGCTCGAACACACCGTCGCCGACGTGCCAGAGCGCCATCGCGCGGGCTCCGCAGATCACGTAGCCGAGAAAGCCTCCGAGGACCAGCCCGAGCTCGTGGGCCGGGTCGAGCGAACCGAGAACGCCGCCAGCGAAGAGAAGTCCGAAGGCCGCGACCGCCGTTGCGATGGCCTTCGACCTGTTTGCCATGGCAGGAGCATCCCGCCCCGGGCGAAAAGAAGTCCGGAGGATTGCCGAAAGAAACGCGGAAGACGGAGCGCGCCGAGGTGCCTAGGCGTCGGGCGAGAAGCGGTAGCCCACCCAGGGTTCGGTCTGAAACCAGCGCGGCCGGTTCGGGTCGTCCTCGAGCTTGCGCCGCAGACTTCCCATGTGGACCCGGAGCGTGTCGTTGGTGACGCCGGCCGTCGTCCCCCAGACGGCCGCGAGCAGCTGCCGGTGCGTCCAGACCGCCCCGGGCTTGCTCATGAGCGCAAGCAGGATCGAGAACTCGAGGGGCGTGAGGTGGACGGGGCGCCCGGCCTTGCGGATCGCGCGCGCCTCCGGCTCCACTTCGATGTCGCCCCAGCGCGTGACGCCCGGACTCTTCGCTGCCTCGCGCCTCCGGAGGAGCGCGCGCGCCCGGGCGAGCAGCTCGGCCACGCCGAAGGGCTTCGTGACGAAGTCGTCAGCGCCCGCATCGAGCAGGCGCACTTTTTCGCGTTCTTCCTTGCGCACCGTGAGGACCAGGATCGGAACGGGCGAGCGCCGCCGGATCTCCTGCACGAGCTCGAGGCCGCCGAGCCGCGGCATCGCGAGGTCCGTCACGACGAGATCCGCGCCGGCCTTCTCGAAGGCCTCCAGAGCCTCCTGCCCGTCGATCGCCGCGGCGACTTCGTGCCCCGCGCGCTCGAACGCATCCCGGACGACTTTGCGAATCGCGGGCTCGTCGTCGGCGACGAGAATGCGGCTCACGCGCTCGCCCTGGGAAACGCGATCTCGAAGAGCGCGCCGCCGCCCTCGGCCTCCGCCAGGCGGAGTCGCCCGCCGTTCAATTCGACGAGGCTTCTCGCGATGAAGAGCCCGAGCCCGCTGCCGGGCTGCGCGCGCGTGTCCTCCAGCCGGACGAACCGTTCGAAGACGCGCTCGCGGTCCGCGGGCGGGACGCCGCGACCCTGATCGGACACGCGAAAGAAGACCTCGCGCGCGTCGGTCTCGACGCCCACGTGGATCGTCGTCCCCTCGGGCGAGTAGCGCGCGGCGTTCTCCAGACCGTGACCCAGCGCTTCGGTGACCTGGGCGGGGTCGACCTCGACGGTCAGTCCCTCGGCCGGCGGTTCGAGGTAGAGCGTGTGGGCCGCGAGGGCGTCGCCGAAGCGCGCCACGGCCGCTTCGACGATCTCGCCGCAGGCGACGCGCTCCGGATGCGGCCGCGCGGCGCCGGAGTCGAGACGGACGACCTCCATGAGCTCGGTCAGGCGCCGGTCGAGGGTCGCGAGCTGCTCGCGCGCCAGCGCCGAGCCTTCGGACGCGCCGGCGCCCGCCTCCCAGTTCTCGATCGCCCCGCGAGCGGCAGCGACCGGGGTCTTCAGGTCGTGGGCGAGCTGCGCGAGCAGCGTCGACTTCATCTGGTCGCTCGTCCGCGTCTCCTCCGCGGCGCGCGCCAGCCGCAGGAAGCGCTCGCGTTCGACGGCGAGCCCCAGAAGGAGCGCGCAGGCCTCGGCCATCCGCTCGCTCGTGCGGAGGCCGCGCGCCACGAGCACGCCCGCCCGCTGGACGCCGACGGGAATCGGCAGGTAGATGTCGGTTCCGCCGAGCTCGGACGGAAATGCCGCGGAGTTGCCCTGTCGGAACGCGAGCTCCGCGATGTCCTCGCGGTACGCGATCGGCGTCGTCTCGATGCGCTGCGAGAGCGCGCCCTTCTCGTCCGCGAGCAGGATGCCGACCTGCGCGCCGTCGAGGGCCTGGCGGAGGCGATCCGCGGCGACGCCGACGAGCGTCTCGCGGTTCGTGTCCGAGAGGAAGCCCTGGGAGAGCTGCGTCAGCGCCAGCAGATCGCGCCGCTCGGCCTCGAGCAGGGCCAGGCGCCGTCGGGCGAGCGCGGACAGTCTGCCGATCAGCAGTCCCGACACCAGAAAGACGAAGAGCGCGACGACGTTGCGCGGGTCGTGGATGGTGAAGGTGTGGAGCGGCGGCAGAAAAAAGTAGTTGAACGCGGCTGTCGCGAGAAGTGCCGCCACGACGCCGGGGCCGCTCTGCCAGACCGAGGCGCAGAGGAAGACGGCGAGCAGAAGCAGCAGTGCGGCCGAGGCCTCCGCCAAATCGGGCAGGAGCTTCAGCAGTCCGACCGTCGCCGCGACGACGAGAACGGAGGCCGGGTACCCGAGCCCGCGGGCCGCGCCCTTCATGAACGGCTCGATTGTATCGGGCGCGCGGTCAAACGATCACCCGATCAGCATCGCGTCGCCGAAGGAATAGAAGAGGTAGCCCTCGCGCACGGCTTCGGTGTAGGCCGCGAGGATGGACTCCCGTCCCGCGAAGGCCGAGACGAGCATCAGGAGGGTCGAGCGGGGGAGGTGGAAGTTCGTCAGGAGCGCGTCGACGGCCCGGAATTCGAAGCCCGGGGTGATGAAGACGTCCGTGGCGAAGCGCTGTTCCGCAAGGCCGGCATCCGGCAATCGCGCGGCGGCTTCGAGGGAACGGGCAACGGTCGTGCCGACGGCGACGACGCGGCGGCCCTCCGCCTTCGCGTGCGCGATTGCGGATCGGGTCCCTTGGGGGATCGCGACGTCCTCGGGCGGCAGCACGTGCGCGTCGGTGTCCTCCGCCGTCACGGGCTTGAAGGTGCCCGCTCCCACGGCGAGCGTCAGGTCGGCGATCGCGACGCCGCGGGCGCGGATGGCCGACAGGATCTCCTCGGTGAAGTGGAGGCCCGCGGTCGGCGCGGCAACCGCGAGCGGTTCGCGCGCGAAGACCGTCTGGTAGGCGTCGCGATCCGAGGGACGGTCGGCGGCGCCGGGATCCCGTCGGATGTACGGCGGCAGGGGAGTGTGTCCGATGCGTCCGAGGATCGCGTCGTCGAGCGGACGGTCGAAGCGCACCTCGCGGCTTCCGTCTGCGGCGACCTCCACGACGTCGGCGGTGAGGCCTTCATCGAATGCGATGCGTGTCCCGGCTCTGGCGCGCCGGCCGGGCTTCGCGAGCGCGTGCCAGCGCGACGGATCGCCGTCGATCCGGGAGAGCAGAAAGATCTCGACGAGGCGGCCGTGCGCGTCGCGGCCGTAGAGCCGCGCCGGACGCACGCGCACGTCGTTGCGGACGAGCAGATCGTTCGGGCGGAGAAGCTCCGGGAGGTCGGCGATCTTGCGGTGCGCGATCGCTCCGGTCGCGCGGTCGAGCGTGAGTAACCGGCTCGAGCCGCGCAGACGCGGTTCCTGCGCGATGCGGTCCGCAGGCAGGTCGTAGTCGAAGAGGTCGACGCGCACGGGCGATAGGGTAATGCCCGCGCCCTGTCACTGTTCGTTACACTCGGCGGTACTGGACGCTCGGTTGTCCGTGTCGCCGTTGAGTCAACTTGCTGAATTGTTGCGATTTGCAGGCGCGCAGGCGGATTGGTACGGGCATTGCGCTTAGTGTCGCCGGGAGGCGACGATGTCACGAGCAGGATGGTCCTTGAAGATAGCGGCGGCGCTGGCGCTGGCCGCAGCGATCTGGGCCGCGGCGGCCTCGATCGCGCTGAATTCGATCGAGAATCAGGCTCGGGGTCGCTCGCCGAATTCCGAAGTTTCAATTTCTCGCTGATCGCCGGATCGGCAGCGGGCCGTTTCGGGAGGAGGCCGCGTGGGACGTTCGGTTCACGTACGAACCCTGGTCGCGCTCGGAGCGCTCGCGTGTCTGGTCCTGTGGGACGCTCGTCGTGCTGATCGCCGTGATGCGCGCCTTCCGCAAGCCTCGGCCAGTGCGATTCGTGCCCGCGCGACGGCGCTGCCGCGCCAGCCAGTTCCTCTGGCATTCGTCGCGAATCGCGGCCAGCTCGATCCGCGTGCGGCCTTCGCGGTCCAGGGTCTGAACACTTCGGTCTTTTTCGGTTCGGACGGGGTTGTATTTGCTCTGACGGACGCTTCTCACCAGCCAGCCGACCGGGATCGCACCGTGATCCCGGCGAGCCGTAAGGACAGCCCGGCCAAGCGATGGGCCGTCAAGACCGAGTTCGTCGGCGCCCGGAGGGGCGCCTGGGAGCCGGTCGGTCGATCGACGAGCGCCGTGAGCTACTTTCGCGGACCGCGCGAAAGCTGGGCAACCGGTGTCCCCGCCTATGCGGCCATCCGGTACCGGGGGCTCTGGCCGGGCATCGACCTCGAATATACCGGCGACGATCGCCGCCTCAAGGCCACGTTCACCGTCGCTGCCGGTAGCGATCCGGACACGATCGGAATCGACTACCACGGCGCACAGGAGGTGCGTGTCGACGAGGGCGGGCGTCTCGAAGTGCGGACACCGGCGGGTGGCTTCTTCGAAGACCGTCCCGTCGCCTTTCAGGAAGTCGGCGGAACACGGCGGGCCGTCACGGTCGCCTACGCGCTCGATCCGGAGTCGAAGCGCGTCCGATTCGACGTCGGACCGTATGACCACGGCCGCGAGCTCGTCATCGACCCGGCGATCTTCGTGTATGCGGGATACATCGGCGGGCCGGGCGCGGACGTTCCAGAGGCGATCGCGGTCGATGCCCAGGGCAATGCGTACGTCGCGGGACACTCGAATGCCGCCGGCATGCCGGTCGACGTCGGGCCGGACCTCACGTTCAACGGAGGCTACGACGATGCTTTCGTCGCGAAGATCCGGGCCGACGGAAGCGGGCTCGAGTACTGCGGCTACCTCGGTGGTATCGGGAATGACGACGCCTCGGGGGTGGCAGTGGATGCCCTGGGTCGGGCGTACGTCACCGGGAGCACCTACTGCGGAACGGGCTTTCCGACCACGGTCGGGCCCGAGACGACCTGCGGAGGGGGAGGCGATGCCTTTGTCGCGCGGCTGAGTTTCTCGGGAACGACGCTCGAGTACTCGGGGTTCATCGGCGGCACGGGCGGCGACGGGGCAGATGCTGTCGCCGTGGACTCGGAAGGGCATGCGTACGTCGTTGGCACCACCAATCCGAACGCTTTTGGGAACCCGGGCTTTCCTGCTGAGGTGGGTCCGAGCCTGACGAACGGGGGTGATGTTGACGCCTTCATCGCGAAGGTGAAGGCGGATGGCACTGGCTTCGTCTACGCAGGCTACATCGCCGGGGAGGATGGGGATTTCGCGGAGTCCGTCGCCGTCGATGGTGACGGAAACGCCTACGTCGGGGGGTCGACGACGTCGAGCGAAGCGACCTTCCCGGTTGTCGTCGGGCCGGCGCTCGTGTCTCATCAACCCGGTCCGGCCGACGCCTTCGTCGCTCGCGTGAACGCGACCGGGACCGGCCTCGACTACTGCGGCTACATCGGCGGGACGGGCCAAGACTACGTTTACGGAATCGCCGTCGATGGCGCCGGAGCCGCCTATGTCGGCGGAACCACGAGCTCGAGGGAGGATTCCTTCCCGGTGGTCGTGGGGCCTTCCCTCACGACATCGAGCTTTGGAGACCTTGGTTTCGTGGCGAAGATCCAGCCCGGGGGAGCCGCCCTGGCCTACTGCGGTTACATCGGCGGCGGCGCGGGCGCTGAGTGCAACGGCTTGGCGGTCGATGCCGCCGGACGCGCCGTCTTTGCCGGGATGACCTGGGATCCCGCCTTTGCCGTCGTTTCGGGTCCGCGTCTGACCTCCAACGGACAGTCCGAAGCATTCGTCGGACGGATTGCCGCGAGCGGTGCGTCCGTCGACTACTGCGGATTCATCGGGGGCGAGGGCTTCGACGGAGCGACCGCGGTCGCCGTCGCCGCGTCGGGCGACGCTTACGTCGCGGGCTACACCACGTCGTCGGCCGCGACCTTTCTCCCGCTCGTCGGCCCCGGGCTCGAGCAGCAGGGCGGCCACGATGCGTTCGTGGCCCGCATCGCCGCGGACGGAGTGCCGTCGCCGACACCCAGCTTGCCGAGCGCCACCCGGACCGCCACGATCACGCCTTCGCCGACGCCGACCGGCCCGACCCCGACCCAGACCCGCACCGGCGGGCGCATCACCGCCACCAACACGCCGACGCGGACACCACAGCCGGTGATTCAGGGAATGGGGCCATTCTCGGGCCCTGCAGCGGGAGGAACCGAATCGACCGTGACGGGTGCCTTCTTCCTGACCGGTGCCACCGCCACGCTCGGAGGCGCCGACGCCTCCGGCGACGTTCTCGATTCCACCCGCATCCAGATCTCGACCCCGCCTCTTGCGCCGGCTTCGCTCTACGACCTGACCGTGACGAACCCGGGCGGCTTGTTCGCCACGTTGCCCGCGGTCTGGGTCACCGACTTCCTCGATGTGCCGGGCTCGAATCCGCATCATGACGACATCGCCCGGTTCTTCCGCGACCGGATGAGCGCGGGTTGCGGCGTCGCGTCCTTCTGTCCGGCGGCGCTCGTCACGCGCGGGCAGGCGGCGGTCTTCTTCTCCAAGGGTTACAACGGCACGTACGTGCCCCCGTCCTGCAGCGGAACCGTGTTCCAGGATGTCCCGTGTCCCGGAGGCCCGTTCGTCGACTGGATCAACTCGATCTACGGGACGGGCCTCATCGCCGGCTGCGGCGGCGGCAACTACTGCCCGGCGCAGCCTTTGACGCGGGCGCAGCTGGCCGTTCTGCTTTTGAAGCGCACGCACGTGGGGGGATATGCGCCGCCGCCATGCCAGGGGACGGTCTTTTCCGACGTGCCCTGTCCCGGAGGCCCTTACGTCGATTGGATCAACGCGCTCGCGGCGTCGGGAATCACCGCCGGCTGCGGCGGCGGCCGTTTCTGCCCGACCGACGGAGTGCGCCGGGAGCAGCTCGCGACTTTCTTCGTGAAGGCATTCGAGATTCCGTAGGGCTTCGGTCCGGCCTGCATTAGCCTGCCCGCGTGGGGCTGACGGACTACCCGGGCGGGCGAGGGCGGGTCGCCGTCGACGCGGCCGGCATCGCGATCGAGGGCGTCTCGATCGCGGGGCACGAGTCGTTCTACAAGCTGCCGGGTTTCCGGACCTTGCTCGAGTTCGGCCGCGCGCCCGAGGACACGGTCGGTTACGCCAACGTCTGCGTAACGCACGGCCACCTCGACCACATGGCGGGGCTTGCGCACCACGCCTCGCGGCGGCGTCTGGCAGCACTTCCGCCCGCGCGCGTGTTCGTTCCCGCGGAGGCGGCTCCCGACGTCGCCATCTGGATCGCGGCCTGCGAACGTCTCGAGAGAATCGACTACGGTACCGAGCTCGTTGCAGCCTCGCCGGGACAGCGGTTTGCGTTCCGCAACGACCTCGAGCTGACGATCCTGCCCGGCCGCCACCGCGTGCCGACCGTGGGTTACCTCTTTTCGGAGGTGAAGCAGAAGCTCCTCGAGGAGCTCGCCGGAAAGCCCGGCGAGGAGATCGCGGACCTGCGGCGGCGCGGCGTGACGGTCACACGCCGCGAGGAGGTTCCCCTCCTCGCGTACCCCGGCGACTGCGGGGAAGAGATCTTCGACGCAGCGCCGGAGATCCTGCGCGCGCGCGTGCTCCTGCTCGAGTGCTCGTTCGTGCTGCCCGAGGACGTTTCGCGGGCGCGCGAGTACGCCCACATCCATCTCGACGACATCCTCGCCCGCGCCGATCACTTCGAAAACGAGGCCCTCGTTTTGACGCACTTCTCGCAGCGCTACCGGGTCGAGGAGATCCGCGAGGCGCTTCGGGCGATCCCGGAGCCGCTCGCGTCGCGGGTCGTCGCGTTCCTCCCGCCGGTATGATGGTTCTCGCTGCTGTGGGGTAGTTGAGCTGGTACAACGTCCGGCTGTTAACCGGAAGGTCGGTGGTTCGAGTCCACCCCCCACAGCCAACCGTCGGCCCGCGGCGGTCCCTTCGAGGGCCGAGGAAGCAGCTCCCGGTTTGTCATAGGATGGACGAGCGCGAGTCGGCTCGCTCTCGTGCTGCGGGGCTGGGGTCGCCAGTGAGAACCGCGGAGGTATCAATGAGCCGTTCCAAGGAGTTGCCATCGTAGGCCCTGCGCGTAAGCTCCGAATCGGCGTCATCGATCTCGTCACCAAAGGGCCCACGCGCGCCCTGTACGCGCGCGTGATGAACGCGAACCTCGCCAGCATCATGCCGCAGGTCGTGGCGACGTGGTGCGAAGCGGAAGGGCACGAGGTCACCTTCGTCTGCTACACCGGTCTCGAGGACCTGGCCGACGAACTGCCGGAGCAGGTCGATCTCGTCTTCATCGGCGCGTTCACGGAGGCCGCCCTCCTCGCCTATGCGCTCTCCAACCTCTTCCGATCGAAGGGAGCCGTCACTGTCCTGGGTGGTCCGCACGCCCGCTGCTACCCGGAGGACGCCCGGAAGTACTTCGACTATGTCCTCGGCTTCACCGACCACACTCTGATCCGTGAGGTGCTGCGGGAATGCTCTCCGCACCGGCCGATCGGCGTGCACCTTGCGGCGAAGCGGCAGCCTGTATCCCTCCCGGGCGTGCGCGAGCGCTGGAAGTTCATCGAGCCGACGCTCCGGAAGGCCCCGCTGTTCAAGCTCGTGCCGATGATCGGCAGTCTGGGGTGTCCCTACACCTGCAGCTTTTGTATCGATTCGGTCGTCCCGTATCAGCCGCTCGACCTGGGTGTTCTCTCCGATGACCTGCGGTTCCTCCTGAAGACCCTGAAGCGGCCGCGCGTCGGCTGGCACGACCCGAACTTCGGGGTTCAATTCGACGACTACCTGGACGCGATCGACCGGGCGGTGCCGCCCAACCGGATTGATTTCGTCGCGGAAAGCAGCCTGTCTCTCCTGTCGGAGCCGCATCTGAAGCGGCTCCAGCACAGCGGATTCAAGGTCCTGCTGCCCGGCGTCGAATCGTGGTACGAGCTCGGCAACAAGTCCAAGACCGGCCAGCTCAAGGGAATCGACAAAGTCCGCCAGGTCTCCGAGCACGTCAACCTGATCCAGAAATACGTCCCCTACGTCCAGACCAACTTCGTGCTCGGGCTCGACTCGGACGAGGGGGAGGAGCCGTTCGAGCTGACGAAACGCTTCGTGGACATGACTCCCGGGGCGTTCCCCGGCTATTCGCTTCTCTCCGCGTTCGGAAGGGCGGCGCCGTTGAACCTCCAATACCAGCGCGCCAATCGCGTGCTTCCATTCCCATTCCACTTTCTCGACAACAATCACGCCATGAACATCAAGCCGAAGAACTACTCCTGGCGTGACTTCTACGACCACGTCATCAGTCTGACCAGGCACACGTTTTCGGGACGCGCCATCGTGAATCGTTTCCGAGCGACCAGGATGACGATCCCGCGCTGGCTGAACGTGGTCCGGGCAGTCTCGTCGGAAGGATTTGGCCGGCTCGCGCACTACGGGGAACTGCGGCGGCGGCTCGACGGCGACAAGGACGTCCAGCGCTATTTCGCCCAGGAGACCGCCACGCTGCCCGCTTTCTACGCCGACCAGGTGCGCAAAGACCTCGGAGCACTTTGGAATTGGCTCCCGGCTGGAGCCCTGGATCACGACAGCCACGCCTATCGAAAGTCGGAAGACGGTCAGTTGCCGGCATGAGGCAGGACTCGCTCACCCGGTGGTTCGAGTCCACCCCCCACAGCCACGAGTCAGAACGGCCAGTGCAGGCCCAGCGCTTTCGCCAGAAAAACGGCCATCTGCCGCCGCGTGATCGGGCTGTCGGGGCAGTAGTTCCCGCCACCGCATCCCACCGTGACTCCCGAGGCGACGAGGGCCTCGATGAACGAGAAGGCCGGGTCCAGGGGCGGGACGTCGCCGAACGTCGGCGACCCGGGCGGCGGGGAGACCTGGCGGCGCCAGGCGATGCGGACGCCGCCAAAACCGGCGGATGCACCGCTCAAGGTGGCGCGGACGTAGTGGGCGATGAGATCCCCACCAGGAACCCCGTCGACATCCGCGGAGTCGTGAAAAACGTACGAGAAGGGATCCGTACACAGGACGCGGTAGCCGGTCGCGGTGCTGTCGAAAAGCACGGAACCCGGGACGATTGACACGAAAGGGCTTTCCCCGCCTGGAACGAGCTTCGATACGCTGATCCCGGCGCTCGCTGAGCCGGATCCGGGGAGATTGCTGTAGAGGCACATCTGAAAGATCTCGGCGCCGTTCGGGAGCGTCAGGGGAGCCATCAGGTCAGCTGTTCCATCCGTCAAGCTTGGGTAGAGATACGCATCGATGAACAAATTCAAGAAGCTGTGGGCGGAACTATTCGAGTCTCGAAACGCTGCCGGAGGCAACGTGAGGACCTGGTCCCCGAGGCCGTAAGACTGGGCGGATGCGGTTCCAAGGCCGATCAGAGCCGTGAGGGCGAAGCCAACGAATAGAGCGCGGAGAACAGGCATCGGATCCTCCTGAAGGAGGGTATACACCTACCCGAGTCTTTCCAGAGCGTAGCGGGCCATGGCTTCGGCGAGCTCGTGCTCGCCCATGACCGCCCTTCCGACGTTCTTGCCCTCGAGGAATTCGAGCTCGGCGTCGCTGTGGGTGCGAACGACGATGTCGATCTCGGGTTGCGCGCGTCGCGCCAGCTCGATCGCGGCCCGGGCCTGGAAGGCGTCCGGGGCCGTGATCACGAGGAGGCGGGCGTCCTTGACACCGGCGTGCTCGAGCACGCCGGGCCGGGCCGCGTCGCCGTAAACGACCGGAATGCCCTGCTTGAGGAGGACGGTCGCGCTGTCGAGGTCGGCCTCCACCACGACGAATGGCAGGCCGTGGGCACCGAGCGCGGCGGCCACCCGCCCTCCGACGCGGCCGTGTCCGACGAGCACCGTGTGCGCGCGTAATTGCCTCGGAATCGCGATGTCCTGTGTCATCCGGGCGGGCCTTTGCGTCGCGAGCCGGGACTCGATCGAGGCGATCGCGGCGAACATGAGTGGGTTGAGCGTGATCGAGATCAGCGCGCCGGCGACGATCAGACTCTGGGCATCGGGAGGCAGCAGTCCCAGCGACAGGCCGAGAGCGGCGAGGATGAACGAGAACTCGCCGATCTGCGCCAGGCTCGCCGAGATGGTGAGCGCGGTGTGGAGGGGCTGGCGGAACGCGAGGACGATGGCGAGCGCCGCGAGCGACTTGCCGACCATGATGATCAGCGACGACGCGCGAGCACCTCGAGTGGCTCGCGCACGAGGATCATCGGATCGAACAGCATCCCGACCGACACGAAGAAGAGCACGGCGAAAGCGTCCTGGAGCGGCAGCGCGTCGGAGGCGGCCTTGGTGGCGAGGTCGGACTCGCTGATCACGACGCCGGCGAAGAACGCGCCCAGCGCGAACGAGACGCCGAAGAGCGACGCAGCGCCCGACGGCGATGCCGAGGGCGATCGCGAGCACGGCCAGCGTGAAGAGCTCGCGCGACCCGGTGCGGGCGACGCGCTCGAGGAGCCAGGGGACCGCCCGGCGTCCGACGACGAGCATGAGCGCCGACGAACGCCGCGACCTTGGCGAGCGTGCCAGCGCGATCGCCGCGCCGACGGGTCCGCGTCGGGCGCGGCCGCTCGCCGCGTCTCCGCCGAGCGGCGTCGCCGAGCGCCGGCAGAAGCACGAGCGACGAGCACCGTCAGCGAGGTCCTCGACGATCAGCCAGCCGACGGCGATCCGTCCGTCGCCGGTCTCGAGCGCTGCCGCGGTCCTCGAGCGCTCGCAGCAGCACGACGGTGCTCGCGACCGACAGGCAGAGGCCGAACACCAGTCCCGATCCCCACGACCAGCCCCAGAGGTGCGAGACGAACACGCCGAGGACCGTGGCCGCCGCGATCTGCGCGATGGCGCCCGGGCACGGCGATGCGCCGCACGGCCAAGAGGTCGGCGGGCGAGAAGTGCAGCCCGACGCCGAACATCAGCAGGATGACGCCGATCTCGGCGAGCTGCGACGCGAGCCCCGCGTCGGCCACGAACCCGGGCGTGAACGGCCCGACGGCCACGCCGGCCAGCAGATAGCCGACGAGGGGCGGCAGCCTGAGACGCACGGCGACGAGCCCGAAGAGGAACGCGAGTCCGAGTCCGCCGGCGATCGTCGCGATGAGCGCCGTCTCTTCGTGCATCGCGAGAATCGGCGAGCGCTAGCGCGGGGCGCGCAGCGCGAGGGCCTCGACGGGAAGCTCGTAGATGTCGGCGAGTCCGTTGCCGGGAGCGCGGATCGCCTTCAGGAACCGATCGTACGGCATTGGAGCGAACGGAGCCTCGTCGAAGGCGCCTCTCTGGCTCGTGAAGTAGAAGGTCTTCCCGTCAGGGGAGAGCAGCGGAGTGTACGGCGCGTAGGCGGCGTTCCATGGCGCGTCGATCGGAGCCGGGCTCGACCAGGCGCCGCTCTCGAGGTATGTGACGTAGAGACGCGCGTCCGCTCCCTGCCGGCGAGACATGAAGATCATGAAGCGGCCGTCGGGAGAGACGTATTGGTTGGAGTCCTCCTCGCCTCCGTCCACGGGAGCGAGCAGCGCCTCCGGAGCTTCGTAGCCGCCATTCGCCCACCGCGCACGGTAGAGCCTTCGCCCCGTCCGCGGGCCTCCTTCCCGGCCGGATGCCCCGATGTAGAGCGTGCCGTCGGAAGCGACCGACGTCGTCGTTTCCGAGCCGGAGCTGTTGACGGGGGAGCCGAGGTTCCGCGGCTCACTCCAGCCGGAGGCCGTCTTCTCCATGACCCAGAGGTCGAAGTCCTTCTTCGGTGCGGTGCCTTCCGTGGGACGCGTCGACGCGAAGAACAGGCGCTTCCCGTCGGGAGAGATCGTCGGATCGATGTCGTTGTAACGCCCCGAGAACGGTGCGATCTCCGGCGCCGTCCATGCACCGTTCTGGAGCCTCGAAACGACGATCCACATCGCGCGCTTCATGCCAGGGCTGCCCTTGGTGAAGTAGAGCGTCTTCCCGTCGGGCGTGAGCGCGGGGCTGAACTCGATGTCGCCGGTCGAGACGATGCCGGGAGCGAGGAGACGCGGCTCCGCCGGCGTCTGGGCACTCATCGTGGCCGCCGCTCCGAACGCGGCGGCGAGAAAAGCGGCGAAGCGAGGTTTCATGGCCGGCTGACTATAGCGAAGGAATCCTAGCGGCCCGGCGTGACCTCGTCGGCCGCGGCCAGCCGCTGCGCCCCGGCCCAGAGGCCGAGGTGGCTCCGCCACGCGCCGGCCGACGCGCGTGGCAGGACGAACTCGAGTTTCTCGCCGCCGGTGCTCGTGAAACGCAGGACCTCGAGCCGCAGGAGCCTCCGCCCGGAGGCGAGGCGCTGGCCTGTGGCGATTTTCTCGATGCGGGAGGTCGGCAGGGTTTCGTTCTCGCCGAAGAGACCCTCGAAGACCACGGCGTTTCCGGTCAGACCGAGAATCCCGGGTGTACGACGGTACGGACCATTGACCCGTTCGGCCCGGGTCAGGAGGCGGAAGCCGTCGGGAGCGCCTTCGAGGAGGCGCCGCGCGAGGCGATCCTGCGCCCGCGTGATGAGGAGGCGAGGGACCAGGACGGCGGCGCCGCCGAGCGCAATCAGCCCTGCGGCGGCGGCCAGAAGCGTCCCCACGGCGCGAGACTACAGGAGTCGCGCCGTGGGGTCGGCGGGAGGCGTCGGTCGTCGATCAGTTCGCGGCCGGCAAACCGTAGAGCAGCAGCCCGAACGTCTTCACGAGAAAGACCGCCATCTGACCGCGGTTGTTCGGGTTGTCCGGGCAGTAAAGCAGCGGCACCGACGAGCAGCCGCCCGTGATCTCGCGCTCGAAGAGCTCGCTGATCCAGTCGGAAAATCCCGCCCCTGGCGTGCAGGGCACGTCTTCGAAGAGCTGCGTGCAGTCCGGCGGGTCGTACGCGGAGCCTTCGAGGGCCCTCAGGAGAAACACCGCCATCTGTGCCCGGGTCACCGGGTTGCCGGGGCAGTAGTTGCCGTTCCCGCATCCGCTCGTGATGCCGCGGTCAGCGAGGTCTTCGATCCAGGAATCGAAGGTGTTGCCGGGGAGGCAGAGCACGTCCCCGAACACCGTTCCGGTGCAGGGCGGGGGAAGGTAGTCCGCGCCGAGGCTCGCCTTGAGCAGGAACACGGCCATCTGCGCGCGTGTGACGGGATTGGCGGGGCAGTAGTTGCCGCCTGCGCAGCCTCCGGTGATTTCGTTGTGGAAGAGATTCTCGATGAATGCGTAGAAGGGGTGCGGCGTGGGAAGGTCCGATGGCACGTCGGCGAAGCTGTTGCCGAGATGCAGGGTCCAAGTCTGGACGCCGTGGTTGGGCAGGGCGCCGAGAGCGAACTGCGTGGCGTCCATGATCTCGTCGATCGTCGCGTCCCAGTGCTGGGCCGGGCGCGCACCCAGCGCATCGGCGTGGATGAGGTAGCAGTTGGACCCCGTGGCGCAGGAGACGAAGTCGCCCATCGACACGTCCCCGTATTCGGCGGCTCCGTCGGAAACCCTGTACCGGGGGTTCGGCGGCGAGACCGTCGTCGGACCGGTGAAGTTGGTCACCTGTCCCGTCAGGACGACGTCGGGCGTGCCGGTGTAAGTCCAGGTCGGTTGGATGCGAACGGTCTCGCCCGGTTCGAAGACGCCGTTGATGTTGGAGATGTCGGGCGAGACGTCCACCATGTCGACGGCGAGCGTTGAAGGGATGAGGTCGGCGGGCTCGAGCTTGCAGACGGCGGAGCAGCCGTCGCCGCCCTCGGTGTCGCCGTCGTCGCAGCTCTCGAGACCCTCGACCGTGTTGTTGCCGCAGGTCGCCGGCGGCGTCTGGCCGGGCGTGCCGTTGTTCTTGATGGGCTGCGGGACGACAGTGATCCAGTCGTTGGCGCTGTCGTCGGTGTCGTCGCAGGCTTCGAGCTCGTCGTCGACGCCGCAGATGTCGAGGCGGCGTTGCGCGGCATACCCGCGGATGAGGCCGCCCGGCACGTTGTAGGGCGTTCCGACGTCGGAGCCGACGTATCCGCCCCAAACGAAGCAGCTGTCGATGGTGGCGCCGTCCCAGCACACCTTGCCGCCGTTGGGATTGAGCACGGCGGTCATCGCCAGGTCGGCGGTGATGCCGAAGATCGTGGCGGCCTCGGCGGTCGCCACGAAGATCGTCATCTGGTCGGCCCCGTTGCCGACGGGGCCAAGGAAGGTGAACGTCCCCGTCGACGCGCCAAGGATGTCGAACGTCGTCACACTGTGGCCGGTGACCGCGCTCTGGCCGAGGCTGTAGGCCTGGAGAAGGACGTACTGGGCGTTCGGGTGGGCCTGGCTGCCCGCGAAGACCTCCTTGACGTGGATCTCGTGAAATGCGGCGGACGCGGGAGCGGCGGCGGCCAGCACGGCGGCGGCAACGAGCGCAGAAATGCGGGAACGCATCGGGATACCCCCTTTGTGACGGATTGAGCGGATTCTAATGAAAAGGGCCGCCGAGGCGGCCCTTTAACCAATCCTCAAGATCGTCGGGTCAGTTGAGCTGGAGCCCGAACGTTTTCACGAGGAAGACGGCCATCTGCTGGCGAACCACGGATTGCCCGGGCAATACGAAAGGGGACTCGGGTTGCACCCGCCGGTGACGTTCTGGTTGTAGAGCTCCTCGATGAAGTTGCAGACGATCCCCGGGCAGGGCTCGACGTCGTCGAACAGGCCGATGCCGTTCGGCGGGATGTAATCCGCTCCGTTCTTCGTCTTGAGCAGGAAGACGGCCATCTGCTGGCGGGTCACGGGATTGTTCGGGCAGTAGAGGCCGGCGCCGCAGCCCGCTGTGATGCCCTCCCGCACGAGTTCCTCGATCCACGGGGCGAAGGGATTGTCCGCGGAAACGTCCGGAAACGCGGTTCCCGTGGCCGGGGCGGGGATGAATCCGGCCCCCCAGCGCGATTTCATCAGGAAAACCGCCATCTGCGCGCGGGTGACGATGTTGCCGGGGCAGTAGCCGCCGCCCGCACAGCCGCCCGTGACCTCGTTGTGGAAAAGGTTCTCGACGAACGCATAGAAGGGGTTGGTGACCGGTACGTCGGCGAAGCTCTCTCCGATGTGCACGGTCGCCGCCCTCTCGAAGGCGTGGTACGACAGCTCCAGGGAGAGCTGGATGTCCGCGTGTTGCGCTTCGGGGCGCTCCCCGACGGCTCCGATCGTGAAGCAGCCTCCCGCGTTCCCGAAGCAGTCGTCGAGCTCATTCGGATCGAGGGTGGCGTAGTCCGCGGTGTCGTCGTCGATCGTATACGTCGGCCCCGTGTCGCCCAGGATGCCCGTCAGGGTTTCGGTCAAGGCGAGCGGCGCGGTTCCGAGGTTCCGGTACGCGGGCTCGACGTTCACGTGCTCTCCGACCTCCAGCACGCCGTTGTTGTTCGCCGCTCCGTTCGGAGACTCCCCGATCGAGTGGGCCACGTCGACGCGCGTGAGCTCGACGCGCGGATACCCTCCGACGCGCGCCGCGATGCCGAACTCCGACCCGTCGACGGCTTCGCTGCTCCATGCGATGACGACCTGGCCGTTCGGCTGTGCGGCGATCGCGGGCTGGATCTGGGCCCCGGTTCCGTAGGACTGCACCGGCAGCTCCTCCATGAAACGCCGGCCCGTCTGGTCAAATGCCTGGTTCGCTATTCCCGGATCGGCCCCGCTGTTGCTCTGGTATGCGACGACGGAGCGATCCGGGCTCGGAGACGCGGCGACCCGAGGCTGGCCCTGGAAGGAGGTGGTGACGGTGTTGACGTTGAACTCCGGACCGACTTGCTTCCAGAAGGATCGAGGCGCTGGCCGTAGACACCGGGTCCGTCGCCGTCCTGCCCGTAGCTCGTCCACACGATGATCGAGTTTCCCGCCGGATCCAGTGCGACGTCCGGCTCGCCCTGCTCCAGCTGCTCGGTTCGATTGACGAGGAACTCGCCGCCGAGAGGGCTGCCGTTCGACGCGAAGCGCCGGGCGACGACTCCGCCGTCCGAGAGATCCTGCGGGCTCTGCCACGCGACGATGAAGTCTCCGGCGGGGGCCATCGCAATTCGGGGCAGAGTCTGGGAACCCGTCGTCTGCTCGTTGAGCTGAAATCCCCCCCGATCGGATCTCCGTTCGTTGTCGTACCGGCGGCCCGAAGACACCGTAGCCGTCGCCGTCGTGGCCCTGCCCGCTCGTCCACACGACCACGAAATTGCCGGTGTTGTCGATGCGCGACGTCCGGGTACGACCCTGGACCTCGCTCGTATACGTGTTGACGACGATTTCGACGCCCTGGGGCGCTGCCCGAGGGGTCGAACCGGCGCGCGCGGATCTCGTAACCGGGCGCTCCGCTCGCGTACCGTCCATGCCACGACGAAATTCCCGGCCGAGTTCGACTGGACTCCATCAGGTCCTGGTCACCCGGCGGGCACGGCGTTGACTGGAATCTCGCCGCCGATAGGGGTGCCCGTCGCATCGAACATGCCGCCCGAAGATGCCGAGGTCTGATCGCCGTCCTGTCCTCCGCCCGCCGACCACAGATCACGAAGTTGGAGTCGGGCCCGATATCGGCGACCGCCGGCGCCGTACTGCATGCCGGCCGTGGTGGTGTTGACCTGGAACTCCGGGCCGATCACGGGTGCCTCACGCACGCCGCGAGCGCGCGAGCGTGAAGACCGGTCGACGAACGTCAGGGCTTTCTCATGAAACGCGCCGATCGAGCTGGCGCCCTCTATTCACCGTACAGTTGCAGCCCGAACGTCTTCACGAGGAAGACGGCCATCTGCTGGCGCAGGTTCGGATTGGTGGGGCAGTAAAGCAGAACCGGGTTGACCTGGCAGCCGCCGGTGATGCCCTGGTTGTAGAGCGCCTCGATGTGGTCGCAGACGAGGCCGGGGCACCCGGCGACGTCGCCGAAGATTCCCGTGCCCGCAGGCGGCACGTAATCCGCGCCGTACTTCGTCTTGAGCAGGAAGATCGCCATCTGCTGGCGCGTGACCGGTTGTTGCCCGGGCAGTACATGCCGCCGCCGCAGCCGGCCGTGACGCCCTCGCGGACGAGCTCCTCGATCCACGGCGCGAAAGGGTCGACCGGCGGGCACGTCGATGAAGGCCGTACCCGTCGCCGGCGCGGGAATGAAGCCGGCGCCCCAGCGGGACTTGAGGAGAAAGACCGCCATCTGGGCGCGCGTGACGTTGTTGCCGGGGCAGTATCCGCCTCCGAAGCAGCCGCCCGTCACGCCGTTGTGGAAGAGGTTCTCGATGAACGGATAGAAGCGCGTTCTGCGGCACGTCGGGGAAGCTGCCGCCGACGTGGAGCGCGGCGATGCGGGTGAAGCCCTCGTAGGAGAACGTCTCGTCGAAGGCCGCGTCCCAGTGCTGCGCGGGCCGCGTTCCGGAGACCATCATCGAAAAGCACTCGATCGTAAGGCCGATGCAATCGTTGGTCGCGCCCGGTGCGATGGTCCCGTAGTCGGCGGAGCCGTCGAGAATGCTGTAGGTCGGCCCGGGCAGTCCCGCGCAGGTTTGTGGCGGTGCCGGTCAGCGGAAGCGGGTCGTCGGACTTGTTCGTGTACGCCGGCTCGACGCTGACCGCCTCGTCCGGCTCCATGACGCCGTTGCCGTTCGAGCCGCCCGCGACGAGCCCGGGATGGAGCACGTCGACCGTCATCGGCTCGACCTTCGGGAAGCCGGCCAGCCGCGCCGAGACGCTGCTGAGGTCGCCGTCGTTCACGCTGTCCCAGACCGCGACGTACTGTCCGTTCGGCTGGGCCGCGACGGCGGCCCCTCCCTGCAGACCCGTAGTGAATTCATTGACCGGGAGCTCGACGCCCAGCCGCTTGCCGGTCGAGTCGAACTGCTGGGCCCCGACCCCGAGATTGTCGCCATCCTGCAGGTCGCTCTGCCAGATGACGGCGAAGTCCCCATCGGGCCCCGTCGCCACCGAAGGGCGCCCCTGGAAGTTGGTCGTGTACGTGTTGACGTTGAACTCGGGCCCGAGCTGGCTCCGGATGCATCGAGGCGCTGTCCGTAGACGCCGCCGTGCGATCCGTCCTGGGCGTAGCTCGTCCACACGATGATCGCGCTGCCGTCTCCGAAGTACGCCGCGTCGGGAAGGTATTGGTATCCCGCCTCCCGCGTATTGACCTGGAACTCGCCGGCCACGGGTGTGCCATTTGCCAGGTATCGACGCGCCATGATGGCGGTAGCCTGGACGTCCTGCGGGCTCTGCCAGACGACCATGAACTCCCCGCTCGGCCGCCTCACGACGCGCTGGTTTTGCTGATGGCCGGTCGTGAACTGGTTGACCTGGAACTCCGCACCAACCTTCGCGCCCGCGTTATCGAACAGCTGCCCGAATACCCCTCGATCCGGTCCATCTTGTCCAACGCTCCGCCAGACCACGACGAAGTTGCCCGCCGCGTCGAGCGCGACGCTCGACAGTCTCTGGTCACCGGTCGTGTAGGTGTTGACTGCAATGTTGCCGCCCTGGGGGGTCCCGGTGGAGCTGAACCGCCGCGCGTAAATCTGGTAAGCACCGGTCGGCGAGGTGCCGTTGTCCGTCCACGTCACGACGAAGTCGCCGTTGGCGTTCGAGCCGACGCGGGCGAGCCCCTGGTCGTTCGTGCCGATCGCATTGACCGGGAACTCCCCGCCCAGCGGAGAGCCCGTCACGTCGAACAATCGAGCGCGGATTCCGCCTAGGTCGCCGTCGACCTGGCCCTGGTCGTTCCAAGCGACGACGAAATTACCTGTCGGTCCGACGTTCGCGACTGTCGCGCCATACTGATGGTTGGTCGTGTACGTGTTGACCTGGAACTCGGGGCCGAAGACCGGAGCCTGGGCGGCGGCGAACGTCGCGATCGCGAAGGCGCCGAGCGAAGCGAGAACCAGCTTCCTCATGAATCCTCCTGGATCGAACTGTACTCAGGGACAGGGCGGACTATTACACGGAGAAAGGCCTCGTTGGGCACTGATATTGAGAGAAGCGATTTTTCCGGCCCGGCCGGGTCAGACCGGATCAACCCCCGTAGAGCACGAGGCCAAACGTCTTGGTCAGGAAGACGGCCATCTGACCCCGGTTGTTCGGATTGGTCGGGCAGTAGAGGGGCGGGGTGACGGAGCAGCCGCCGGTGATGCCGCGGTTGGCGAGCTCCTCGATCCAGTCGGAGAACCCCTCTCCCGGCGTACACGGAACGTCGTCGAAGATGCCCGAGCAATCGGGCGGGAGGTATCCGGAGCCCTTGAGAGTCCTCAAAAGGAACACGGCCATCTGCTGACGGGTGACCGGGTTGTTGGGGCAGTAGTTGCCGCCGCCACAACCGCCCGTGACGTTGAGCGCCGCGAGCTCCTCGATCCACGGGTCGAAGGGGCCGCCCGAACAGGGAACGTCATCGAACACGGTTCCGGTGCAGGTCGGCGGCACGTGCGCGGCGCCGAACCTTGCCTTCAGGAGAAACACCGCCATCTGCGCGCGCGTGACCGCATTGTTGGGGCAGTAACCGCCTCCCGCACAGCCTGCAGTGACGTTGTTGTGAAAGAGGTTTTCGATGAACGGATAGAAGAGGTTCCCGGTAGGCACGTCGGCGAAGCTCCCGCCCACGTGGAGGTTCCAGGTGTGAGGCACACCCACGCTCAGCAGCTCCTGGAGGCGGGCGTCCCAGTGGGGAGATGGCCGTACGGTCGGATCCGAGACGGAGATCGAATAGCAATCCACGCCGCCGACGCATGTGGTGGTCGTTCCGGCCGGTATCGTCCCGTACGAGGATGTGCTGTCGAGGATGGCATAGGCGGCGCCCGGAGGGCCGGTGAATCCGACGGCGGTGCCCGATACGGTCGTTCCTGCCGCGGTGTCGTTGGTCCATGCGGTCCGCGGGACCACCGTCTCTCCAGGCTCGAGGATGCCGTTGCCCCCACCGTTCGGCGACGAGACGCCCGCGTTCGGGTCGACCACGATCACCGGACTCGAGCGCAACCCGCTCTTCCGGCCCTTGTTCTCGTACACCAGGTAGCTGGGACTGCTCAAAAACGCCACGACGAAGGCTCCGTCGTCGTTCAAGGAGACCAGCGGATTGGACTGGGATCCGGTGGTGACTTCATTGATCTGGAACTCGTTGCCGCCCAGGCTCCCGTCGGCTCCGAAGAAGCGCCCCACGGGCGTGGAAATCCCCTCACCGAGAGCCTGGATCGACCGGGTCCAGACGACCAGGAAGTTGCCGGCGGAATCCGAGGCCAAGTGCGGACCCGAGTTGAAGACGCCGGGCGACCCGCCGCTGACGGGAAACACCCCGCTCGCCGGAGCTCCGGACGCGTTCCACCGTCGTGCCTGCACGGTGCTGGACGTGTAGTCCCCGTTGTCATGCCACGCGACGACGAAGTCGCCGGCCGCATTCATCGCCACGCCCGGAAGGCCGGGAGAGACGGGGGGAGTTGCATGAACCGGGAAATCGTTCGTCACGGGGTCTCCCGCGGCGTCGTACAGCCGGCCGAAAACACCATGCGTCGTGCCGTTGCCCTCGCCGATCCAGGTCACGACGAATCCTCCGGACGACGCAGCCACTCGCGAGCCGGACTGGTAGCCGGTGGTGTACTGGTTGACCACGAAGTCGTCGCCGAGCGGGTCTCCGGCGCGGTCGAAGCGCCTGGCCATTACGCTGAAGTCGCCACCCGCGCCGAACAAACTCCAGGTCACGACGAAGTTGCCGGAGGCGTCCAGAGCGACATCGGGAAGGCCGAAGTAAGAAGTGCCGGGGGCGCTCGACGAATTGACCTGGAAGCTGCCGCCTTGCGGCGTGCCGTCCGCCTCGAATCGCCGGCCGCGGAGGTCGTCGCCGACGTCGTTCCACACGAGGACGAATGTGCCCGAGGCGTTCTTCGCGACGGACGCGCAGCATTGCCGACCGCTGGTTGCGCCGGTCAACGGGGCGGGGTCGCCGAGGGGTACCGTCAGGCCATCGAAGCGTCGGCCCATCACGTCGTACGCGCTGCCCCCTCCGTTGTCCTGTCCCCAGACCACGACGAATTCACCTCCCGGGTTCATGACGATGCCGTTCAAGGCTCGGTACACCGTTTCGTTCGCGACGATCGGGAACTCGGGCAGGAAGACCGGGACCTGGGCGCGAGCGCCTTCGGCGACGACAAGTCCCGTGCACACGAGAACCGCGAATCGGGCGCCGATCTTCACGCGTCCCTCCTCAGGAATTTTTCGGTCCAGACCACGACGAACTCGCCGTAGTGTCCCATCGCGACGTTTTGAAGGTGATGTAGTCCGGCGCAGCCGTGTTGACCTGGAACTCGGGGAGGAAGGCCGGGATTTGTCCGAGAGCCGCTGACGGCAGGGCAAAGCAGCAGGCGAGAGCGAGGATCGAGAGGCTGAGAGACTTCACAACGGACCTCCTCGTTCATCAACCCCCATAGAGCGCGAGTCCGAACATGTTGGAGAGGAAGGCGGCCATCTGGCCGCGGTTGTTGGGATTGGTTGGGCAGTACAGAGGGGGCATGGCCGAGCAACCGCCCGTGATTCCGCGGGCGTAGAGCTCGTTGATCCAGATGGCGAACCCGTTGTCGCAGGGGACGTCGTCGAACTGCGGTACGACGCAGGGCGGAGGGACATACGCCGATCCCTCCAGTGTCTTGAGCAGGAACACCGCCATCTGCTGACGCGTCACGTTGTTGCCGGGGCAATAGAAACCGCCTCCGCAGCCACCCGTGACCCCGAGGCGCGCGAGCTCCTCGATCCAGGGATCGAAGGGGCTGCCCGTGCAGGGGACGTCGCCGAAGACGAGCCCGGTGCAGGGCGGAGGGATGTGGGCAGAGCCGAACTTGGCCTTGAGGAGGAACACGGCCATCTGGGCGCGGGTCACGGGATTGGTCGGGCAGTAGCCGCCGCCGAAGCAGCCTCCGGTCACGCCGTTGTGGAAGAGGGTCTCGATGAAGGCATAGAAGATGTTGTCGGTCGGCACGTCGGGGAAACTTTCGCCGACGTGAAGCACCCAGGTGTGGGGCACGCCGACGCTCAGGGTCTCGTGCAGCAGCACGTCCCAGTGCTGAACCGGGCGCACGGCGGGATCCGACACGGTGATCGCGTAGCAGTCTCCCGTCCCGTTGCAGGGTCCGATGGAGTCCGCCGTGATCATTCCGTAGTCGGCCGCCGCGTCGTCGAGCGTGACGCTCGCGCTCGCCGGTCCAGAGACGCCGGTCGCGGTTCCGGTCACGGCGACCGTGGAATCCGTATGGTTGACCCAGGCTGTTTCCACCCGCACGGACTCGCCCGGCTCGAGCACGGAGCTCAGGTTGCCGACGGTATCGGTCGCCACGGTGATCGGCGACGAAGCGCCCACGCCGCTGCGCCGCCCGAAGGTGCCGTAGTAATCGGCGTCCGGCGAGCTCCAGGTCACGACGAAATCACCGGCGTCATTCAGCGCGACGTTGGCGTGGTACTGATCCTCGTCCGTCCCCTCGTTGACGACGAACGCCGGTGTCACCGGCTGTCCGAAGCGGTTGTAGCGCCGCGCGACGATGCCGGACCCGTCGCCGTCGCCGTCCTGGTGCGTCCAGGCCACGATGAAGTTGCCCGCGTGGTCGGACTTCACGTGGGCGCCGCCCTGGGTGTCGGTGGCCGCCTCGCTGACCGGGAAGTCTCCGCCCAACGGAAAGCCCGCCGGGTTGTAGCGCCGCGCGAAGATGCCTTCGTAGCTCGGGGCCACGAACCCTGCCCAGACGACGACGAAATTGCCGACGGAGTCCACGGCTACGTCGCTCCCGGTCACCGCGTTGAGGAGAAGCCCCTCGTTGACCTTGAAGTCGCCGCCGAGCGGGGCCCCTGCGGCGTCGAAGGCTCGCGCGAAGATCCCGGGACCGCCCGCGCCCTGGCCGCCCCACGTAACGACGAAGCCGCTGCCGTATGCCGCAATGCCCCCGGCATCCTGGATGTTGGTCGTATAGGAATTCGCGATGAACTCGTCCGTGACCGCGGCTCCGGAGCTGTCGAAGATCCGTGCCGCGACTTCGTCGCTCGTGCCGGTGGCCGTCCAGACGATGGCGAAATTGCCGGAATCGTCGGAGTCCACCTGCGGCGAATCGGCGCTCAGGGTCGACGTATTGACCGGGAACGCGTCGCCGAGCGGTGTGCCGTCGACGTCGAACCGACGCGCGAAGACGTCGTCGCCCTGTTGCCACACCGCGACGAACCTCCCGGAGGCGTCCTTGGCGACGGTCGCTTCGGACTGGTTGGGCACTCCGGAAGGAGTGCCGAACGGAAACTCCCCGGTCTCGGGAGCTCCGGACTGGTCGTAGAGGCGCCCGAACGCCAGGTCGCTCTGCGCCGTCGCGTCGTATCCCGACCAGGCCACGACGAAACGGCCGGTCTTGTCCACCGCCACGCCGTTGCACTCCTGGTAGTCGTCGGTCTGCGTGTTGACCTGGAACTCCGGAAGCATCGGCGGCGTTTGGGCGAGGGCGGGTGGGGCGAGGGCGAGCGTTGCCAGGAGCAAGACCGCGAACCCTTGGAGGGCTATCGGGCGAGCTGTTCGCATCATCTTCTCAACCCCCGTAAAGAACGAGTCCGAAAGTCTTGGTCAGGAAGACCGCCATCTGGCCGCGGTTGTTGGGATTGGCCGGACAGTAGAGAGGCGGCGTCACGGAACAGCCTCCCGTGATGGCGCGGGAGGCGAGCTCGTTGATCCAGATCGAGAACCCGTTCTGGCACGGCACGTCGTCGAACGGCGGCGGGTCGGTGCAGGGCGGAGGCACATAGGCGGCGCCCTCGAGGGTTTTGAGCAGGAACACGGACATCTGCTGCCGGTTAACGGGGTTGTTGGGGCAGTAGAGCCCTCCGCCGCAGCCTCCCGTGATCTGCAAGGCGGCGAGCTCCTCGATCCACGGATCGAACGGCCCGCCGGTGCAAGGGACGTCGGTGAAGACGGTCCCCGTGCAAGGGAGCGGAACGTGCGCTTCGCCGAACTTGGACTTGAGCAGGAAGACGGCCATCTGGGCGCGCGTGACCGGGTTGCCCGGGCAGTAGTCGCCTCCCGCGCAGCCGCCGGTGATGCCGTTGTGGAAGAGCGTTTCGATGAACGCATAGAAGATGTGGCTGGTCGGGACGTCAGGAAAGCTCTCGCCAATGTGAAGGACCCACGTGTGAGGCATGCCGATCGAGAGACTCTCCTGGAGCTTCGTGTCCCAGTGCTGGGCCGGGCGCACCGCGGGGGCCGAGACTTCGACGGCATAGCAGTTGCCGGCGCCGTCGAGACAGGTGCCGGTCGACGAAGCCGCGATCGCTCCGTAGTCGGCCGTGGCCACGATCGTGGTGTACGTCGCCCCGGGGGGGCCGGAGAAATCGGCGGCGGCTCCGGTGAGACCGAGTGGAGTCGTCGATTCGTTGGCCCACGCGGTCCGGAGCAGCACCGCGTCGCCGGGTTCGATTACGGAATCCGTGCTTCCCTGCCGGAGCACGGCGTTCTGGATCGTGATCTCCGGCGCGGCCCGCGCGGCGCTCCGGCGCCCGACCACGCCGTAGTAAGACGCATCGGGAGATGACCAGGTGACGACGAACGTGCCCGCCTCGTTGAGCGCGACCTGCGAGTTGTACTGATAGCCGGTCGCCGTCGTGTTGACGACGAAGTCCGCGCTCTGCGCGACGCCGAAGCGGTCGTACGTGCGTGCGAGAACTCCGGCGGCGTCGCCGTCGCTCGGCCTCCCGGTCCAGGAGACGATGAAGTTGCCGTGGCGGTCTGCCGCGATGCGAGAGGATCCCTGGTAGCCCGTCGTGTAGGTCGTGTTGACCATGAACTGGTCGTCGATCGGCAGGCCGGCGAGATCGTAGCGCCGCCCGAAGACCCCGAGGGTGTTCGCAGCGACGAGGCCGTCCCAGACCACCACGAACGTTCCGGGCTCACTCATCGCAACACTCGCTTCAGGGGGGTTGAAGAGCAGGGATCCCTGGTTGACCTGGAGGTCGTCCGTCAACGGCGTGCCATTGGCGACGAAACTGCGGGTCCAGACGCCGGGGCCTCCGAAGCCGTCGCCTCCCCAAACCAGGACGAAATGGTTGTTGGACATTCCCACGCCGCGCGTGCGCTGCGACCCCGTCGTGTAGGAGTTGATCGGCAGCTCACCGGTCAGCGGGGCGCCCGCGGAGTCGAAGAGCCGCGCGACCACGTCGAAGGACGAGCTCGGGTCGAGCCGCGTCCAGGCCACCGCGAAGCGGCCCGAGGCGTCGGACGCGACGTAGGAGTCCGAGACCGGGAGCGTCGAAGTCGTCACCGGAAACGCCGGGCCCCGCGGCGTCCCGTCGGCGTCGAAACGCCGGGCCTGGAGCTGGGTGTCCGCGTCCTGCCACACGACGACGAACGCTCCCGACGCATCCTTGGCGACGTCCCCGCCGATCTGATTGGCCGTGGACGCGTCGATCTCGAACTCGCCCCCGACCGGCGCGCCGGCCGGGTCGTAGAGGCGGCCCAGCACGTCGTAGTTGGAATCCGTTTCCGTATAGCTCGACCAGCAGACGACGAATTGGCCGGTGCGATCGATCGCCACCCCGTAGGAGTATTGGTAGTAGAGCGTGCCCTGCGAGACCTGGAACTCGGGCTGGAGCGGGGGTGACTGACCGAGAGCGGGACCGGCGAGCGCGGCGAAGACGAGACACAGGACCGCGTTGCAAAACTTCACGGCGCCTCCTGCGGGGGTTCCCAGAGATGGATGCCGGACGTATACACCCGGACCTGTACGAGAGTCCAGTATGGAGTGAGGATGGCACCGAGGGACGCCGGGGACAGCGTTCCGGGCGACAGATCCAAGCGGATCCCTCAGTGCAGGAACTTCTTCCGGTTCCGGATGTAGTCCGTAAACAGAAACTCCGCCAGGTTGTACGGCGACGCGTAGTACGCGCGGCCGCGGTTGATCTTCGTCAGCTTGTCCACGAACTCGACGAGATAGGTGTCGGTCGCGATCATGAAGGTCGTGATCGTGATTCCGTCGCGCCGGCAGGCGTCGGCCTCTTCGAGCGTGCGGTTGACGATCTTCAGATCCAGCCCGAACGGGTTCTTGTAGAGCCGGCCGCGCTCCCAGATTGCCGAGGGCTTGCCGTCGGTGATGAGGAGGACCTGCTTGTTGGGGTTCTTGCGATGGACGAGGAGCTTGCGCGCGAGCGCGAGACCGGCCTTGGTGTTGGTGTGGAACGGCCCGACCTGGGTCTTCGAGATCTCGGAGATTGGGACGCGCCTGGCGTCGTCGCCGAAGAGCAGCACGTCGATCGAGTCCTTCGGGTACTTGGACTGGATCAGCTCGACCATCGCTAAAGCGACCTTCTTGGCCGGCGTGAAGCGGTCCTCGCCGTAGAGGATCATCGAGTGCGAGATGTCGATCGCAAGGACGGTCGCGCAGGAGGTCAGGTGCTCCTCCTCGTGCACTTCGAAGTCGTCGGCCTTCAGGGCGATGTCGGCGGCGTCTCGGCGCACGGCGTTGCCGATCGACCGGACGCCGTCGATCGCGCTCGGGTTGTCGCCGAACTCGTAGGGCCGCGTCTCGGGCAGCAGCTCGCCGCCCCCGCCCGCGCGCGGCACCGCGTGGTAGCCGGATCCCGACTTCGTGAGCGAGGTGAATATCTCCTCGAGGGCGGAACGCCGGATGCGCCGCTCGCCGGCGGCCGAGAGCGCGAGCTGCCCGCCGCGGTCCTCGACCATCTCGTTCTTCTGAAGCTCCTGCCGGAACTCGTCGAGGTCGATGTTCTCGTCGATCATGCCGCGATCCTGGAGGTACTTCATCCACCGCAGCGCCTCTTCGACGTCGCCTCCCGCCTGGAGGACGAGCTGCAGGAAGAGCTTGACGAGCTCCTGGTACGTCAGGAGCTCGCGGAGGAGATCGAGCGGGAAGTCGGAGTAGCGGTAGCGCACGGGCCGATTCTACGGCCCGTAGAGTGTGAGACCGAATGTGCGCGTCAAGAAGACCGCCATCTGCCCGCGTTTGTTGGGATTGCCCGGGCAGTAAAGCAGCGGAACGGCGTTACATCCGCCGGTGACGCCCAAGGTGTGCAGGTGCTCGATGTAGTTGACGGCGAAGCCGTCCGGACACGGTACGTCTCCGAACAGGCCAGTGCAATTCGGTGGGGTGATGAAGGCGGTGCGGAGGAGGAAGACCGCCATCTGCGCGCGGTTGACGACCGTGCTCGGGCAATAGTTGCCGTTGCCGCAGCCGGCCGTTACGCCGATCTGCGCGAGGTACTCGATCCAGGCCGCGGCGAACGCGTCGGCAGGAACGTCGGCGAATCGCATTCCGCTTGCCGGCGGCGGAACGAACTGGGGCCCGAAACGCGCTCTCAACAGCAGCACGGCCATCTGGGCGCGCGTCACGCCGGAAGCCGGACAGTAGTCCGTCGGCGTGCAACCGTTGGTCACTCCATGGTGGAGCACCGTCTCGACCGCGGCATAGAAGGGATGCGCCGGAGGGACGTCGGCAAAGCTCGCGCCTACGTGGAGCTGCCAGGTGTGCGCCGGATCCGCCCCGGGCGTTTCGTCGAGAAACGCGTCCCAATGCAGAGCTGGGCGAGCGCCGGGCGCGCTGACGGTCACGACATGGCAGTCCGCGTTTGAGAGGCAGTCGCCCTGGGCTCCCGGAGCGAGGACTCCGTAGTTTGCCGTGCCCTCGTCGATGACGTAGCTGCCTCCGGCGAGGCCGGTGAAGACTCCGAGGACTCCGGACAACGCGAGGTCGACGATGTCGTTGTTTTGCCAGGTCGGGTTGATGACCGCCGTCTCGGCGGGCTCGAGGATTCCGTTGCCCTGCGGGTCGACCGACAGCGCGTGCGCCTCCGCATGGCAGAAGTCCAGAGTGACTGTGACGGGATCCGAAACGGCGGTCGTGCAGCCCGTCGCGTCCGCAGAGGACGCGGTGTATTCACCGGTGTCGCCGACGGACATTTCCGCGGCGGAGTACTCCGGGCCGGTCGCGCCTTCGATCGGCACTCCGTTGTGGAACCAAGTGTGATGGAAGGCTCCGTCGTCAACGTGGAGGAGTAGGCGGCTGCCCGCGCAGATCTGGAGAGCGCCCCGGATCGCCGGACCCGGAGTGGGCGGCAGCATCGCGACGGTCGTATCCGTCGCAGCCGACGCGCAGCCGTCCACGAGTGCGATCACGGAGTAGACACCGGCCGCTCCAGCGCCCGCGGCGGGGATCGATGGGCTCTGCGCGGTCGAAGAGAATCCGCCGGGACCGGTCCATCGATAGACGGCTCCGGGAACGGTCGTCGCATAGAGGTTCAGGGTCTGCCCCTGGCAGAACGGTCCGCTGTTAGTGGCCTGAGGTGCCTGAGGCGGCTCGCCCACGGTGAACGAGCGGCTGCGGGTGACGCCGAGGACAGGATGCGAAAACTCCAACACGTAGCCGGCACCGACCGGCCCGATCGAAAGGTCCGCGTAGGTTGCGACTCCCGCGACGTAAGCGACGTCCGTCGTTCCGGCGAGAAGGGCGCCCGGCGTACCCGTGCCGGGTACGATCGACGCCGAGACGGCTTCTGTATGGCAGGTGATCACATTGCCGCCGTCGTCGTAGACGCCCACAGCCGGCTGGATCGGAAACGGCAGGCTCGGAGCGGCGCACTTCGAGACGTCAGTCGGCGTTCCGAGCCGACGCGCCTCGCACTGGCTGTTGCGAAGAACGCTTACGTAGTCACCGAGCGTGACGAGGTCGAGCTTGCCGTCGAGATCGAGATCTCCCAGGGCCGGCCGAGCCGGATAGCGGGAGACGCGCCAGGAGCTCGGGATCTCGAACGTCCCGTCGCCGTTGCCCGTAATGACGACCGCGAGGTCTTCCTCGCGCGCGGCGACCAGGAGATCGGCATCGCCGTCGCCGTCGACGTCGCCGGCGGCTGGGTTGATGTACCCCGACAGATTGCCGGCCGGAACCAACAAGGGCGCCGAGAAGCCTCCGCCGCCGTCGCCGAAGATCACCGGGATCTCCCCGACGCCGCCGAAGGCCAGGTCGAGGAAGCCGTCGCCGTCAAAATCGGCGGCCGCGTAGACATCCGTGAAGCCGGGCAGCTGAGAGAGGACCTCCGCGTCGAAGGTGCCGTCGCCGTGCCCGAGGAAGAGGTGAATCGCGCCGCCAAACGCGGCAATGTCTGTCTTTCCGTCGCCGTTGAAGTCCAGAGCGAGCAGCGCGTGTGCGAGAACGTCGGAGACGACGACGGGGTCCTCGAACCCTCCGGTGCCGTCGCCGAGCCGCAGGTCCAGGCCGCTCCCCACGGAGATCAGGTCCTGGTGAGCGTCGGCGTCGAAAAGCCCCGCCGCGACGCCGGAAGCGCCAGTCGCCGTGTCGAGAAACGTCGGAGGGAGGAAGCCGTTCGCTCCATCCCAGAGGAGAAGGGCAATCTGTCCGCCAGTCGACGCCGCGACGTCCGAAACGCCGTCCTCCTTGAGCTCGGCGACGGTGATCGCCGAGGCCGGAGATGGGAGCGCGTAGTCGACCCGCGGACCAATGCCGGCGCCGCCGGTGCCCGGGAAAATGCTGATGGAATTATTGAGCGCGAAGGCGGCAACCGAAGCGACGACGTCCGGCACGCCATCGCCCGTGACGTCGGCGATACCCGCCCCCGAGACGTCGTAGAAGTACGGCCTAGGGATCGGCGCGGCCAGCCCGCCCGACACCTGTCCGAGCAGGATGCCCACGCCCTGCATCGCGGCGGCGGCGTCCGTGATGCCGTCGCGGTTGAAGTCACCCGGCGCGAGGCCCCACGCCGAGTAACCATAATTGACCGGGGGTCCAAGCGCGCCCCCGCCGATGCCGGCAAACAGGTGACCTCCGGTCGTTAGAACGTCGATCGCGCCGGAGCCGTCGAAATCCGCGGCGACGATCGAGGAAAAAGAGTAGGGCAGTGGGAGAGAGGCTCCTGGCGAGAGCTGGCCCGTGCCGTCGCCGACGAGGACCTGAACCGACGAGGGCCCTCCGCCGCTGGCATCGATCGCGAGGGCGAGGTCGAGATTTCCGTCGCCCGTCAGGTCGGCGGCAGCGCCGTTGCGAACTTCGGTGAACGAGGGCGGGGCAGGAAACATGGTTCCCGGGGTGAATCCTCCCGTCCCATCGCCGAGCAGGAGGTGCACTTCGGTGATGTTCGAGACTGCGACGTCGAGGACCGCGTCCCCATTGAAATCGCCCGAGGCGATCAGCATCGAATACGGCCCGCCCGCGAGCGGCAGGGGAGGGGAAAGCGTGCCGTCTCCTTCCCCGAGGAGGCAGTTTTCCGCGGTGAGAAGGTCCACGCGGCCGTCCCGGTCGAAGTCGGCGACCAGGACTCTTCCGCGTCCATTCGATCCCGTCGTCGATGGCGCGAAGCCGCCGATGCCGTCCGCCAGGAGGATCGCGAACGTGCCGAAGTTGCTGCCCACGAGATCCGGGAACCCGTTGCCGTCGAAGTCTCCGGCCGCCACGAACTGGGCCGGCACGCCGTCGCTCGGGACCACGGCGTGGGAGCGGAAGGTCCCGCGGCCGTCGCCGAAGTACAGAATGAACCCGCCCTGAGGGCCGGGGAGCGCGACATCGAGCACGCCGTCCTGATCGAAGTCCGCAGCCGCGAACTGATCGGAAGCGTCTCCCGACGGGTACCACGGGACGGCCGGGCCGAACGAAAGGTTCGTGCAACCAGTGCACTGGGCACGCAACGGCATCGACAAAAGCAGCACTGCCAGGGAAAGGAATACCCGGCGGATCTGTTTCATTTGAGTACGAGTTTATCGCACCGACTCAGCGAAGCGCATCCCTCCACAGCTTGCCCGCATGGAGGAAGAGCGAGCGGTCGCTTGTCGTGAAAACGGTGTAGCCCCGCTCGGCGAGACCCGGGATCTGGTCCGCCGTGCGCAGCATGATGCCCGCCCGCTTGTGGGCGTCGCGCGCGACGGCGGCGACCTTGTCGAGCGCGGCCACGTAGCGGGGGTCGTCGTAGTGCCCCGGGACGCCCAGGGCCTGCGAGAGATCGTTGGGTCCGACGAAGAGCAGGTCGACCCACTTCTCGGCGGCGATCGACTCGACGGCGTTGAGGGCGCCGGCGGTCTCGATCTGGATGACGACGGCCGTGTTCTCGTTGGCCTCGAGCACCCAGTGGTCGAAGGGGACGCTGCCGTAGCGGTTCGCCCGCACGCCCGCGAGGCCGCGCTTGCCGGGCGGGGCGTACTTGACGCTTTCGATCGCGGCGCGCACGGGAGGCGCTCCGTCGGCGCGCGGGAAGAGCGTGCCGGCCGCGCCCGCGTCGAGAGCGCGGCCGGCCTCGGAGGAGGCGTGGCAGTTCGGCACGCGGACGATCGCGGGAATGCCCGCGGCGTCTGCGGCGCGGACCATGCGCTCGGCGGACTCGGGATTGAAATAGCCGTGCTCGGAATCGAGAACGAGAAAATCGAAGCGGGACTGCGCGAGAAGCTCCGCGAGGCCGTCGGTCGGCCACGTCAGGAAGCAGCCGAGGAGCCGCTCGCCGGAGAGGATGCGGTGGCGGAGGGAGGTGTTCGCCGTCAATTTGCCCGATTTCTCACGAGATTGAACTTCAGCATCTCGGTGTACGAGACCCGCGAGTCGAGGTCTTCGCGGGCAATCTTCAGGTGCTGCGTGAGCCCTTCGAGCACGAGCTCCATCCCGATCGCCAGCTCCTCCTTCGAAGCCGGCGAGAAGTGCTCCTCGACCGCCTTCTTCAGGCCCGGCACCGACTGCAATCCCGTCAGGTGCTCCGCGAAGGGCACGTCGTCGGACAGGGTGACGCGGTTTCCGGCCGAGAACCACGCCACGATCGGCTCGTAGAGCGGATGGACTTTCTCGGGAGGGGGAGGCGCGGGGCGTGCCCGGCGCACGGGACCGCTCGGGGCGGTCTCGTCGTCTTCCTCGAGCTCCTGGCGCCGCCGCTCCGTGGGCCGGCCGGCGTCGGGCGCCGGGAACTTGGCGTCGAAGAGCTTCTTGACCGCCGCGCCGATCAGCTTCTTGGCGACGACCTCGGCGCCCTGCTGCTCGCCCTCGTAGACCATCTCGACTTTTCCGGTGATCGCCGGAAGCGTCGCAGGTAGGTCGCAGAGTCGGGGCGAGACTTTTTCTTCACCGTTGACGAGGCCGCGCCGCTCCAGGTTCGAGGCGAGGATCTCGATCGCCGAGATCGGCATGCGCGCCGACACGCCCGAGGACTGGTCGACGAACTCCGAGGCCCGCGCGGCGAAGGCGATCTCCTCGACGAGCTCGCGGAAGAGGTCCGGGATCTCGACCTTCGGCCCGCCGTCGCGATCGACCCAGGCCTCCTGCGCCGTGATCTTCGCCGCGGTCTTCACGTCCTCGGGGTAGTGCGTGAAGATCTGCGAAGAGATGCGATCCTTCAGCGGCGTGATGATGTTGCCGCGGTTGGTGTAGTCCTCGGGATTGGCCGAGAAGACGAGGAGGATGTCGAGGGGGATCCGGACGGGGAAGCCGCGGATCTGGAGATCGCGCTCCTCGAGGATGTTGAGCAGTCCGACCTGGATGCGCGGCTGGAGGTCCGGGAGCTCGTTGATGGCGAAGATGCCGCGGTTGGTCCGCGGGACGATGCCGAAGTGGATGACTTCCTCGTCCGAGTACGCGCGGCGCTCGGTCGCGGCCTTGATCGGGTCGATGTCGCCGATGAGATCGGCAATCGTCACGTCCGGCGTCGCGAGCTTCTCGCGGTAACGCTCGGTGCGCGGGATCCAGACGATCGGCGTGGCGTCGCCCTTCTCCGCGAGCATCCGCCGGCCGTACTTCGTGATCGGCGCGAACGGGTCCTCGGACAGCTCGCTTCCCGCGATCGCCGGGATCTCCGCGTCGAGCAGGTTCACGAGCATGCGGAGCAGGCGAGTCTTCGCCTGGCCGCGCAGGCCGAGCAGCAGGAGGTCGTGGCGGGAGAGGATCGCGTTGTAGAGCGAGGGCAGCACCGTCCGCTCGTAGCCGTGGATCCCCGTGAACGGGCTCTCGCCCGCGGAGAGCGCGCGGCGCAGGTTCGCGCGGAGCTCGTCCTTGACGCCGCGCGGGACGTAGCCGGACTTCTTCAGTTCGCCGAGGGTCTGGGGCTTGGGAGATGCCTGGGTCACGGGGCGCCTTCTCCGGCTACCTGCCGGCGTTGCGGGATCCTCAACCGGGTTTGAACGCGGGCGCCGGGTCGCCGCGGGGGAAGATTTCGACTTCGGGAACGCCGGCGTGCGCGGCGGAGCGCCGGGCGAGCGCGCGCATGCGCTCGCGGTCGAACCCGATGATCGTTTCGGCAACGACCCCGTCGGCGCCGATGCGGAAGATCGTCGGGACGTTCGTCAGGCCGAGCGCGTCGGAAGCGGGGTAGGGACTCGGGTCGTAGGCGGTGTCGAGCCGCGTGTTCAGGCGCGCCGCGAACTCCCGCGACTTCTTCGGATCGTCCTGGGAGACGGCGAGAATCGGAAGGCCGCGTCCGTCGCCGATCGCGCGGAGCCGTTCGAGGTACGGCCAGGTGAGCTCGCAGGTCGGGCAGGTCGTCTTGAAGACCGCGACGAGCGACTCGCCGCTCGGGATGGCGGCCGGCGCGCCGCCGGCGTCCCGGAGCGCGATCGACGGGAACTTCGTTCCGGGATCGAGGGCGGCCACGGCCCGCGATTATAGACTTGCGCCCCGGCGCGCCCGCTTCCTGTCGTGGCGGCAAACGGAGGACACGGAATGACGGCGATCAAGCGCGCCCGGATCTCGCGGCGTAAATTCCTGAAGGCGGCCGGAACGGCGCTCGCGGCCGGCGCCGTGCCGGTTCTCTCCTGCGCGCCCTCGGAAAAGAAGACCGCCAGCGCGAAGAAGACGCTCCGGATCCTCCAGTGGAGCCACTTCGTGCCCGGCTACGACGCGTGGTTCGACGGCGTCTACACGAAGGAATGGGGAGCGAAAAACGGAACCGAGGTCATCGTCGACCACATGGCGGCGACGGAAATCAACGCCCGCGGCGCCGCCGAGGCCGCGGCGCGCAAGGGGCACGATCTCTTCCTCTTCATCTCGCCGCCCGCGGCCTACGAAAACCAGGTCATCGATCACGCCGACATCGTGGCGGAGGTCGAAAAGCGACACGGCAAGATGATCCCGCTCGCGGAGAAATCGACGCGGAATCCGAAGTCCGGCAAGTACTTCGCGTTCTCCGACTCCTTCGTGCCGGATCCCGGCAACTACCGCATCGACCTCTGGGGTGGAGTCGGATACCCGAACGGGCCGAACAGCTGGGAGGACCTGCGGGACGGCGGCCGGAAGATCCGGGAGAAGTTCGGCAACCCCGTCGGCCTCGGCCTCTCGCAGGAGATGGACTCCAACATGGCGCTGCGGGGCGTCCTCTGGTCCTTCGGCGGCGCCGTACAGGACACCGAGGGGCGGCCCGTTCTCCAGTCGAAGGAGACCGTCGCCGCGCTCGAGTACGTGCGGGCGCTCTACAAGGAGGCCATGACGCCGGAAGTCTTCACTTGGGATCCGGCCTCGAACAACCGGATGATGCTCGCGGGCCGCGCGTCGTTCGTCTGCAACGCCATCTCGGTCACGCGCACGGCCGAGAAGGAGAACCCGGAGCTCGCGAAGAAGATCGGCCTCGTGCCGGCGCTCCAGGGCCCCGTCCGCCGCATCGCCGCCGAGCACGTCATGGACTGCTACGTCATCTGGAAGTTCGCCGAGAACATCGACGGGGCCAAGCAGTTCCTGGTCGACCTCGTCGATCACTTCGCCGAGGTTTTCACGGAGAGCGAGTTCTACAACTTTCCGTGCTACCCCACGACCGTTCCGGATCTGGCCGAGCGGCTCGCGAAGGATCCGAAGGCCGATCCTCCCGGCAAGTACTCCGCGCTCGCGGGCGTGCTCGACTGGGCGACCAACGTGGGATACCCCGGCTATGCGACGGCGGCGATCGACGAAGTCTTCAACACCTTCGTCGTGCCGACGATGTTCGCCCGCGTCGCGCGGGGAGAGGTCGAACCCGAGGCCGCCCTGGCCGTCGCGCAGAAAGACGTCGAGCGGATCTTCAAGAAGTGGCAGTAGCCGCCGCTCGGATCAGATTTTCGCGGCACTGTGACTCTAGTTCGCGGCGCGAGAAGGAATGAAAAAAATTGGGCGGCCGCAAGGGCCGCCCGCAAGGATGGGTGGGGCAGGTTCCAGCGCCTGCCCGTGGGATTCGTCGCTTCGCCCGCGGAGGAAATCCAGCGTTCCTCCGTGAAATCCGCGGCCGGGATCCAGCGCCCGGCCGCGAAGAGATTCCGACCTAGAACTGAGCCTTTTCCGTAGAGTCCGCCAGCGCGCCCGTTGAGGCCTGGCCCGCCGCGATGACGTTGGCGACGTCGTCGAAGTAGCCGGTTCCGACCTCGCGCTGGTGCCGCGTTGCCGTGTATCCGTGACGCTCGCTCGAAAACTCCGCCTGTTGGAGCCGCGAGTACGCCGTCATCCCCTCGTCCTTGTAGGCGCGCGCGAGCTCGAACATCGAGTGGTTCAGCGCATGGAAGCCCGCGAGCGTGACGAACTGGAACTTGTAGCCCATCGCGCCGAGCTCCTTCTGGAAGCGCGCGATCGTGGCCGCGTCGAGCTTCTTCTCCCAGTTGAAGGAGGGCGAGCAGTTGTAAGCGAGGAGCTTGCCCGGGAACTTCGCGTGGATCGCGTCCGCAAAGCGCTTGGCTTCGAAGAGATTCGGCTCCGACGTCTCGCACCAGATGAGGTCGGCGTACGGCGCGTACGCGAGGCCCCGCGCGATCGCGGAATCGAGCCCGCCGGTGAACCGGAAGAAACCCTCCGGCGTGCGCTCGCCCGTGAGAAACGGCCGGTCGCGCTCGTCGACGTCCGAGGTCAGCAGCTGCGCCGAGTTGGCGTCGGTGCGCGCGACGATGAGCGTTGGCACGCCGGAGACGTCGGCCGCCAGCCGCGCCGCCGTGAGCGTGCGGATGAACGCGGAGGTCGGGATCAGGACCTTGCCGCCCATGTGCCCGCACTTCTTCTCCGACGCGAGCTGATCCTCGAAGTGGACCGCGGCGGCGCCCGCCTCGATCATGGCCTTCATCAGCTCGAAGGCGTTGAGCGGCCCGCCGAACCCCGCCTCCGCGTCCGCGACGATCGGCGCGAACCAGTCGACACCGTTCTTGCCCTCGGCCGTGTGGATCTGGTCGGCGCGCTGGAGCGCCTGGTTGATGCGCTTGACGACGTGCGGCACCGAGGTCGACGGATACAGGCTCTGGTCCGGGTACATGTGTCCGGAGAGGTTGGCGTCGGCCGCGACCTGCCAGCCCGAGAGATAGATGGCTTCGAGCCCCGCCTTGACCTGCTGAATCGCCTGGTTCCCGGTCAGCGCGCCGAGGGCAGCGACGTAGCCGTCGCCAGGGGCGTTGAGAAGCGACCAGAGGCGCGCGGCTCCGCGCTCGGCGAGCGTGTGCCGGATCGACAGCGACCCGGAGAGGCGCACGACGTCCTCGGGGCCGTACGTGCGCTCGACCCCCGTCCACCGCGGGTCGGAGGACCAGGAGCGTGCGAGGGCGGCGGGATCCTGAGCGGCCATGGGCGTCTCTCCTTTATTCCGTTTCGATCAGGGCGTCGTACGCGGGAAGGGTCAGGAAATCCTCGAAGGTCTCGGAGGTCGCCATCGCGTCGAAGATCGCGGCGGCGCGCTCGAAGCGATTCGAACCCGCGCGCCAGGCGTCCTCGCCGGCGTTGCGGCGGATCGCGGCGAGCTCCTCGTCGCGCACGGCGGCATAGAGCGCCGGCGTGACCGTGCGCCCGTCCTCGAGCCTCGCCCCGTGCCGGAGCCACTGCCAGACCTGGGCGCGGGAGATCTCGGCAGTGGCCGCGTCCTCCATCAGGTTGTAGAGCGGAACGCAGCCCGAGCCCCGCAGCCAGGCCTCGAGATACAGGATGCCGACGTTGACGTTCTGGCGCAGGCCGGCTTCGGTGATCGCGCCCTTCGGCACCTCGAGAAGGTCGGCGGCGCCGATCGGCGCGATCTCCGGAAGAGGCAAGTCCCGGCCGATCTGATTCGCACCCGGCATGCCCGCGTCGAAGATCTGCTTCGCGAGCGGCACGAGCCCCGGATGCGCGACCCACGTTCCGTCGTGTCCCGCGGCAACCTCGCGCCGCTTGTCCTCGGCCACTTTCTCCATTGCGCGCGCATTCGCTGCTTCGTCGCCCTTGATCGGGATCTGCGCGGCCATCCCGCCCATCGCGTGGATGCCCCGGCGGTGGCAGGTCGCGACGACGAGGCGTGAGTAGGACTGGAGGAAGTGGCGCGTCATGGTCACGAGGGAGCGGTCCGGCAGGACGAAGCCCGGACGCGACCGGAATTTCTTGATGAAGCTGAAGATGTAGTCCCAGCGCCCGCAGTTCAGCCCCGCCGAGTAATCGCGCAGCTCCCAGAGGATTTCGTCCATCTCGAACGCCGCGAGGATCGTCTCGATGAGCACCGTCGCCCGGATGGTGCCCGGCGCGATCCCGAGCTGCTCCTCCGCGGCGCGGAAGACGTCGGCCCAGAGGCGCGCCTCCAGGTGGCTCTCCATCTTGGGGAGGTAGAAGTAGGGGCCCGTTCCGTTGGCCAGGAGCTGCCGCACGTTGTGAAAGAAGTAGAGCCCGAAGTCGAAGAGACTCGCCGACACGGGCGCGCCGTCGACGAGGAGGTGCTTCTCTTCGAGGTGCCAGCCGCGCGGCCGGACCATCAGCGTGGCCGTGTCCTCGCGCAGGCGGTAGTCCTTGCCTTCGGGGGAGACGTACGCGATCGAGCGCTCGATCGCGTCGGTCAGGTTCTGCTGGCCCTCGACGAGGTTCTTCCAGGTGGGGGAGCAGGAGTCTTCGAAGTCCGCCATGAAGACCGAGGCGCCGGAGTTGAGGGCGTTGATCACCATCTTGCGATCGACGGGGCCCGTGATCTCCACGCGGCGGTCGAGGAGGTCCCGCGGGATCGGCGCGACGGTCCAATCCCCGCTCCGCACCTCGGAAGTGTCGGCCGGCAGATCCGGGAGCCTGCCGGCGTCGAGCTTCGCCTGCACCTCCTGGCGGCGCTTCAAGAGCGCGCGCCGCCGCGGCCCGAAGCGCCGCTCGAGCATGGCCACGAAAGAGAGCGCGGAAGAGGAGAGCACCCGCTGCTGGCCGGCCACGTGCGGACCCCGGACTTCGAAGCCGGGAGAACCGGATGGAATCGCGGGCGCTTTCGGCGTCTCGATGTCGGGCGCGGTCGTCTCCATGGTTTACAAAAGACCACGCGGCGACTGTGCGAGTCAATAAATAGCGTGATTAGTGAGAGTTAGGATGTCAAGGTGTGTAAACAGATACTTGTAAATCGGTGGATGCTGTAAAGTCCGTCGAGGTTCAAGAATGGGCGAGGCCAAATTTGGTCCCAAGATCCGAGCGCTGAGGCGCCGTCATGGCCTCCGGCAGGTCGACCTCGCGGAGAAGCTCGCGATCTCCGCCTCGTACCTGAACCTGATCGAGCATGACCAGCGCGCGCTGACGGCCCCGCTCCTGCTCAAGCTCGCGGCGCTCTATCCGCTGGACCTGAAGAGCTTTGCCCCGGACGACCACGCGCGCACCGTCTCGGATCTCCACGAGGTCTTCGGCGACACGCTTTTCGAGTCGCACGACGTCACGACGACCGACCTTCGCGAGACCGCCGCCAACGAGACGGTCTCGCGGGCGATCGTCCAGCTGTACCACGCCTACCGGGACGCGCTCGAGTCGATCCAGGCCGTCGCGTCAAAGGTCTCGGAGGGCGACGGCGGGGACCTGACGGGCATCGACCCGGCGCGGCTGCCGTCGGAAGAGGTCTCGGACATCCTCCAGGAGAACCAGAATCACTTCCCCACGCTCGAGGCGGCGGCCGAGCGGCTCGCCGCCGAAGCGGGCCTCGAGCGGCCCGACCTGTATCCCGGGCTCGTGCGTCTGCTCGGCCGCGAAGGGATTGCCGTCGAGATCGTTCCGCATCCGCCCGGCTCACGCGCCGCGGTCCGCTCGTACGACGCCGCCCGCCGGAGGCTCACGCTGTCCGAGATCCTGTCGACGCACGCGCGGAACTTTCAGATCGCGCACCAGATCGGCTTGCTCCGTCTCCAGACGGAGTTCGACGGCATCCTCGCCAAGTCGCGGCTGACGACGCCCGACTCCGTGACCCTCGCGCGCGTCGCGCTCGCCAACTACTTCGCGGCGGCGCTTCTGATGCCCTACGGACCGTTTCTCGAAGCCGCCCGCACGTTCCGCTACGACATCGAGCTCCTCGAGCGCCGCTTCGGCGTGAGCTTCGAGCAGGTCTGCCACCGGCTGACGACGATGCGCCGTCCGGGGCAGGAAGGCGTCCCGTTCCACTTCATCCGTGTGGACATCGCCGGCAACATCTCCAAGCGCTACTCCGCCTCGGGCATTCGCTTCGCGCGCTTTTCGGGGCTCTGCCCGCGCTGGAACGTCCACAGCGCGTTCATGGCCCCCGGCATCATCCGCACCCAGATCTCCCGCATGTCCGACGGCACGACGTACCTCTGCGTCGCCCGGACCGTCCGCCAGAGCCTCGGCGGCTTCGGCGCGGCCCACCCCCTACACGCCATCTCGCTCGGCTGCGAGGTCAGCCACGCCAAGCACCTCGTCTACGGCGACAGCGTCGACGTCAACAACCCCAACGCCGCCGTCCCCATCGGAATCACCTGCCGCCTCTGCGAGCGCATGGACTGCGAGCAGCGCGCGTTTCCCCCGATCCATCGCAAGCTCGGGATCGACGAAAACGTGCGCGGCAACTCCTTCTACACGCCGGCGAAGAGTTAGCGGGGGTCAGTCCTGATTCGTTGATTTGGTGCAGCGCCGAGTGCCCCCTCGACGCTCGACGAAGGACGCTCGACGAAGGACGAAATCAACGAATCAGGACTGACCCCTTACAATCCCGACCACATGGCGATCGTCGCGACGCGCGCGCTGACCAAGCGGTTCGGCGCCGGAGAGAACGCCGTCGACGGTGTCGACATCGAGACGCGGGACGGGGAGTTCCTCGTCCTGCTCGGCCCCTCCGGCTCCGGCAAGACCACGGTTCTGCGCATGATCGCCGGTCTCGAGGATCCGACCTCCGGCCAGATCCTGATCGGCGGCAAGGTCGTCAACGACGCGACCCCCCGCGAACGCGGCATCGCGATGGTCTTCCAGAGCTACGCCCTCTACCCGCACCTGACCGTCTACGAGAACATCTCCTTTCCTCTGAAGGCCCAGAAGGTGCCCCGCGGCGAGCACGCGGCCAAAGTCGGCTGGGCGGCCGGCAAGTTCGGCATCGTGCACCTGCTCGCGCGCAAGCCCCGCGAGCTCTCCGGCGGCGAGCGCCAGCGCGTCGCGCTCGCGCGCGCGCTCGTGCGGCAGCCCCAGGTCTTCCTGCTCGACGAGCCCCTCTCCAACCTCGACGCCAAGCTCCGCGCTTCCGCGCGCGAGGAGCTCCAGAAGTTCCAGAAGGAGATCGGCACGACCGCGATCTACGTGACGCACGACCAGGTCGAGGCGATGGCGCTCGGCGATCGCGTCGTGATCATGGATCACGGGCGCGTCCGGCAGATCGGCACCCCGGCGGAGGTCTACGACGATCCCGCCGACACCTTCGTCGCGACCTTCCTCGGCTCCCCGCCCATGAACCTTCTCGAGAAGGACGGGGCGATCCTCGGTTTCCGCCCGGAGCACGTGCGCATCGCCGGCGCCGCCGGAGTCGCTCCCTGCGCGCGGTTTCGCTTCCGGTGCGATCTGACGGAGTACCTGGGATCCGAACAGCTCGCCTACGGCATGCTCGAGGGCGACTGGGCGGGACGCGAGATCGTCTGGCGTTTCCCGGCCTGGGAGCCGGCTCCGGCCGGCGGCGACACCGTCGAGATCGCCGTCGAAAAATCGCGCCTGCGTTTCTTCGATGCGGCGACCGGGCGCAAGCGACCGGCGTGGCCCGTTCCGTGAGGCGGGTCCAGCGGACGCGCGACGGCGCCTTTGCCGCGGCCCTCATCGCGCCTGCGTTCGCCTACGTCGCGCTCCTCGTCGGTCTGCCGGTCCTTCTGTCGTTGTATCTCGCCGTCAGCGACGCGCGCGTCGGAAGCGACGCGGTGCACTTTGCGGGACTCGCGAATTTCCGGAGCGCGTGGGAGACTCCCGCTTTCCGGGCCGCGCTCGCGCATTCCTTCCTCTTCACCCTCGCGTCGCAGGTTCTCGTGCTCGCCGGCGCCACCCTCCTCGCGCTGTCGCTGAAGGAAGCCTTCCGCGGCCGCGGGCTCGTCCGGTTTCTCGTGCTCCTGCCCTGGGTGGCGCCGATCTCCCTCGGCGCGATCGGCTGGAAGTGGCTGCTCGACTCGCTCTACAGCGTCATCAACTGGACGCTCGCCGCGGCCGGCCTCGTCGACCCCATGAATCCGCCGATGTGGCTGGGGGAGCCCCGGCTCGCGATGCTGTCGGTCGTCCTCGTCCACACGTGGCGCACGCTGCCCTTCGCGACGGTGATCCTGCTTGCCGGCCTCACGTCGATCCCGCGCGACATTCCGGAGGCCGCTGCGGTCGACGGGGCCGGGTTCTGGCGCACCCACTGGACGATCACGCTTCCGATGATCCGTCCGATCGCGCTCGTCGCGCTGCTCTTCGGCGTCGTCTTCACCTTCACGGACATGACGGCGGTCTACATCCTCACGCGCGGCGGGCCGGCCGATGCGACGCAGGTACTGCCGTCGCTGGCGTTCTTCACGGGCATCCTCGGCGGGGACCTCGCGGGCGGCGCCGCGATCTCCCTCTTCCTCTTTCCGCTTCTGCTCGCCGGCGCCATCGTCCTGTTGAAGCTCGCGCGCCGCACCGAGGTGACGTAGGTGGCGCGCGCGACGTCCCGGCGACTGCTGCGCCTCGTGGTGGCGGTCTTCGCGCTCGCGCTGTCCTTCCCGTTCTACTGGATGCTGTTGACGACCTTCAAGCGCACGAGCGACCTCTACGACCTGAAGAACAACCCGTTTCTCTTCAACGAGCCTCCGACCCTCGAGCACTGGCGATTTCTCTTCGCGGAGACCCTCTATCCGCGCTGGCTCGGCAACACGCTCCTCGTCGGCCTCGCGGTCGTGGCGATCACCCTGCTGCTCGCCGTCCCCGCGGCCTGGGGCCTGGCGCGGCGCGCGGGAGGCTGGGGCGAGCGGGCCGGCATCGGGATGTTCCTGATGTATCTCGTGCCGCCGACGCTCCTCTTCATCCCGATGTCGCGGGTCGTCGCCCTCCTCGGGCTCCAGGACTCGCTGTGGGCCCTCATCGTCGTCTATCCGACCTTCACCGTTCCCTTCGCGACGTGGCTGCTCATGGGGTTTTTCAAGTCGATCCCGCGCGACCTCGAAGACGCCGCCCAGGTCGACGGGCTCTCGCCGTTTGCGGCCTTCCTGAAGGTGGTGGTGCCGGTGTCCTTCTCGGGCCTCGTCACGGTCTCGATCTTCGCGTTCACGCTGGTGCTGCAGGAATTCGTGTACGCGCTGACGTTCATCTCGTCCGTCTCGAAGCAGACCGTGGGCGTCGGCGTTCCGATCTTCCTCGTGCGCGGCGACGTCTATTACTGGGGCGAGCTCATGGCCGCGTGCCTCTTCGCCTGCATTCCGGTCGCGATCGTGTACAACCTGTTCCTCGACCGACTCATCCAGGGGTTCACGGTGGGGGCAATCAAGTAACCCGTTGGTATCCTCGTGTCCGTGAGCGACTCCGGGAAATCCCCGAAAACCCTCGAAGCGCTGCTTCTCGAAAAGCGCCGCTTCAAACCCCCGAAAGCCTTCGCGAAAGCCGCGCATGTGTCGAGCCCGGCGGTCTACCGCCGCGCGGACCGCGATTTCGAGAAGTTCTGGGCGGGCTTCGCGAAGGAGCTCGTCTGGTTCAAGCCCTGGAAGAAGGTCCTCGACTGGAAACCGCCGAAAGCCAAGTGGTTCGTCGGCGGGAAGCTCAACGTTTCGGTCAACTGTCTCGACCGTCACCTCGCGACCGCGCGGAAGAACAAGGCCGCGCTGATCTGGGAAGGGGAGCCGGGCGACACGCGCACCCTCACCTACCGGGAGCTCCATCGGGAGGTTTGCCGGTTCGCCAACGTCCTGAAGTCGCTTGGTGTCAAAAAGGGCGACCGGGTCACGCTCTACATGCCGATGATCCCGGAGCTGCCCGTCGCGATGCTCGCCTGCGCGCGGATCGGGGCAATCCACTCGGTCGTCTTCGGCGGCTTCTCGGCCGAGTCCCTGCGCGACCGGATCAACGACCAGCGCGCGAAGGTCCTCGTCACGGCCGACGGGGGCTGGCGGCGGGGCAGCATCGTTGCGCTCAAGCAGATCGCCGACGAAGCCCTCGAGGGTGCTCCGTCGATCGAGCATGCGGTCGTCGTGCGGCGCACGGGCCAGGACGTTCCCGTGCGGAGCGGCCGCGACCTCTGGTGGCACGACCTCATGAAGGACGCCGCGGCCGCCTGTGCGCCCGAGAAGATGGACGCGGAGGACCCGCTCTACATCCTGTACACCTCGGGCACGACCGGGAAGCCCAAGGGCATCCTCCACACGACCGCCGGCTACCTCGTCGGAACGTACGCGACGGCGAAGTGGATCTTCGACCTGAAGGACGAGGACGTCTACTGGTGCACGGCCGACATCGGCTGGGTCACGGGGCACTCCTACGTCGTCTACGGCCCGCTCGCCAACGGGGCGACGTGCCTGATGTACGAGGGCGCCCCGGACGCGCCGCACCGCGGCCGGTTCTGGGAGCTCATCGAGCGCCACGGCGTGACGATCCTGTACACCGCGCCGACGGCGATCCGCGCTTTCATGAAGTGGGGAAGCGAGTGGCCGGACAAGCACGACCTCTCGTCGCTGCGGCTGCTCGGTTCGGTCGGCGAGCCAATCAATCCGGAGGCCTGGATCTGGTACCAGAAGCACATCGGGAAGGGCCGCTGCCCGGTCGTCGACACCTGGTGGCAGACGGAGACGGGGATGATCCTGATCTCGCCGCTGCCGGGAGTGACGACCACGCGGCCGGGCTCGGCGACCCAGGCCTTCCCCGGAATCGAGGCGAAGATCCTCGATGCGGACGGGCGCGAGGTGAAAGTCGGCGGAGGCTACCTCGCCATCACGCGGCCCTGGCCCGCGATGCTCCGCACGATCTGGGGCGACGACGAGCGGTACGTGAAGACGTACTGGTCGCGCTGGCGCAAAGACGTCTACTTTCCGGGTGACGGCGCCAAGCGCGACGCGGATGGCAACTTCTGGCTGCTCGGGCGGGTCGACGACGTCATGAACGTCGCGGGACACCGGATCGGAACGATGGAGGTCGAGTCGGCGCTCGTCGATCACCCCGCGGTCGCCGAAGCGGCGGTCGTCGGCGTGACGGACGAGCTCAAGGGAACCGCGATCGCCGCCTTCTGCATCCTGCGGGAGTCGGCGAAGGCCGGGCGCGAGGATTTGAACGCCGAGCTCCGCGGCCACGTCGCAAAGAAGATCGGCGCGATCGCCCGGCCCGACCGGCTCTTCTTCGTCGCGGACCTTCCCAAGACGCGCTCGGGCAAGATCATGCGGCGGCTGCTGCGCGACCTCGCCGAGGGAAGGGTCCTCGGCGACACCTCGACCCTCGCGGACGCGAGCGTGGTCGCGGCGCTGAAGAAGAAGTACGAGGATCGGGACGCGTGAGGCCGGCCGGGGAGCGGCTGGCCCTGGGCGTCTGGCTGGTCGCGGCCGCGAAGCTCCTGGCGCACCTGGCGACGACGGGCCGCTTCGGCTACGAGTACTTCGTCGACGAGCTCTACTTCGAGTCCTGCGCGAAGCACCTCGCCTGGGGCTACATCGACATGCCGCCCTTCCATCCGGCCCTCACGGCAGCCGTGCGGGCGCTGCTCGGAGACTCCCTCTTCGCGATCCGTGTTCTCCCCGCGATCGCGGGCGCGGCGCTCGTTGTCCTGACCGGATTGCTCGCGCGCGCGCTCGGCGGGGGCCGCCGCGCACAGCTTCTCGGCGCGCTGTGCGTCGCGGTCGCGCCGATCTTTCTCGCGGTGCACAGCTTCTCCTCGATGAACGCCTGGGAGCCGCTCGTGTGGACCGCCTGCGCGCTTCTGCTCGTCCGGCTCCTCGCTGGAGCGGATCCGCGACTCTGGCTCGCCTTCGGCCTGCTCGCCGGGCTCGGGCTTCTCAACAAGCACACGATGGGACTCTTCGGTGTCGGCGTGGTCGTCGGGCTCCTGACGACGGCGCGCGGCCGGGCGCTCTTTGCGAACCGCTGGATCTGGATCGGCGCCGCCGCCGCGTTCTTCGTGTTCCTGCCGAACCTCGCCTGGAACGTGCGCGAGGGATTCCCGTTCTTCGAGCTCCAGGAGGCGATCCGGCAGGACGGACGCAACGTCGAGCTTTCGGCGCTCGCCTTTCTCGGGCAGCAGGTCCTCATGCTGCTGCCCCTGACCGCACCGGTGTGGATCGGCGGCCTCGCGTGGCTTCTCTTCGGGAGCGACTCGGCGCGCCACCGGCCGCTCGGCGTCGTCTACCTCGTCGTCCTCGCGATCCTCCTCGTTCGGGACGGCCGGGTCTACTACCTCGCTCCGGCCTACCCGATGCTCTTCGCCGCGGGTGGCGTCGCGCTCGAGCGATTCCTCGCCCGGTCTTCGAGGCGCGCATGGCTCGTTCCCGCCTATGGTGTCTGTGCAGCGGTTCTCGTCGCCGGCGGAATCCTCTTTGCGCCGATGTCCTTCCCGTGCCTGCCGCCGGAGCAGTACGTGCGCTACGCGAAGGCGATCGGCATGCAGCCGCCCGCGATCGAGAACCACCGCATGGGCCCGCTGCCGCAGCTCCTCGCCGACCGGTTCGGCTGGAAGGAGATGGCCGCGAAGGCCGCCGCGATCTACCGAGCCCTGCCGGAGGCCGAACGGCCGCGCGCCCGGGTCTTCGGGCAGAACTACGGCCAGGCCGGAGCGATCGACATGTACGGGCCCCGGCTCGGATTGCCCCCCGCGCTCTCGGGCCATCTGGCGTACCACTCCTGGGGGCCGCCCGCGGAGGAACCCGAAGTGCTCATCGTGCTCGACGACGACCGCGAAACGCTTCGGACGCTTTTCGACGAGGTGGAGCTCGCCGGCGTGGTGGCGCATCCCTACTCGATGCCCTACCAGCACTTTGAAGTGTTCGTGTGCCGGAAGCCGAAGCAGTCCCTGCGCGCGCTCTGGCCTCGCCTGCGCCAGCTCGGCTGACGGCAAACGGTTGACCTCGGACCGGCCTCTGGGGTCTACAATCGGTTCGGTGAAGGCATCCGAAGGCGTTCTGGACGGCCAGACAGTTGGCCGGCTTGATCGCTGGCGGAAGGCGCGCGCGGTCTTCGTGAGACCCGACGGGGTCGAGGCCGAACGCGCGGTCGCCGCAGCGTTCGGGCGAAACTGGGTTCGCGCCCCGATGTACGGGCGGGCGCGGCGCCTCCTCGTGGAACGCACACCCGAGCATTTCCTCGACGAGCTCGCGAAGGCCCTCGGCTCGCTCGCCGACCGCGTGCGCGTCGCTCCCGAAGACCTGCGCCAGACGAAGTGGGACGCGATGAGCCGGCTCGTCACGCTGTCGCGCGCGCGGACCGAGGTCGACGCGCTCTGGCTCGCCGACGAGCTCGCGACGGGCGAGTTCTTCGTCGAGTTCCAACCCATCTTCGACCTGAAGACGGGAGACCCGATCGGTCACGAGGGACTTCTGCGCGGCCGCGGACGCGGTCTCACGCGCCTGGCCGCGGAGATCTTTCCGGCCGCCGAGGCGCTGCACGTTGCGCCGGCCTTCGAGACCTTCGCGTGGGCGGTCGTGCTCGAAGGGGTCTCGCGGCTGCCGGACGGAGCGCTCGTGTTCCTGAACGTCAACCCGCGCCTGATCAGCCGCGCCGAGGATGCGCTCGCCGGCCTCGGATTGGAAGCCGAGCGGCGGGGCCTTTCCTTCGCGCGCCTCGTTCTGGACATCGTCGAGATCGAGACGCTGCCCTCGGCGCCCGACCTCGCTCCCGCTCTGACGGTGCCCCGCGATCTGGGCGCCGTGATCGCGCTCGACGACGTGACCTCGGGCTACGGCACGCTCCAGCTGTGCCACGCGCTGCAGCCCGAGTTCATCAAGGTCGACAGCGAGGTCACCCGCGGCATCGCGACCGATCCCCGCCGCCGCGCGATCCTGAAGTTCCTGGTCGACCTCTCGCGCGAATTCTCGTTCCGGGTCATCGCCGAGGGAGTCGAGTCGGCCGAGGACCTCGAGGTCTGCGCGGCCGAGGGCGTGCACGGAGCCCAGGGCTACTTCCTCGCCCGTCCCGCCGAGGTGCCCCCGGGGCCCACGCCGGAGCTGAAGGCGTGGTTCGCGGCTCGCTCCGGCACGCGGAAGGCGTGACTCCGCCCCCGCCGCTGCAGAGCGTCCGGCTCGACGTGTGGCTCGACGTCGCGTGCGTCTGCCCGACCCGCTCGCAGGCCAAGGCCGCCTGCGAGGGCGGAAAGGTGGACGTCAACGGCAGCCGGGCCAAGGCGCACCGGGAGGTGCGGACGGGCGACCGCATCGGCATCGCCGGCCGCGAAGGGGCGCGCCGGCTCCTCGTCGTCCGCGGGCTCGCCGCGCATTCGATCCCCAAGGCCCAGGCGCGCGAGCTCTACGAGGACCTCACGCCGCCGGCCGCCCCCGAGATCGTCGCGGCGCGCAAGCTCGACCGGTTGCTCGCACCGCGCCGGGACGCGGGCCGCCCCGACAAGCGGGACCGCCGCGACCGCATCCGCGCCAAGCGCGGAGCGGGGGATTAGACTGCGCGCATGGACTTCGACCTGCTCTGCCCCTGCTGCAACGCGCGGCTCAAGATCGATCCGGCGTTGAAAGCCGTCATCGCGCACGAGGCGCCCAAGACGCCGCGGAAGTTCTCGAGCGTCGACGACGCCCTCGGCGCCCTGAAGGGCCAGGATGACGAACGCGAAAAGAAGTTCGCCGCGTCGATCGAGGCGGAGAAGTCGAAGAAGGACGTGCTGAACCGGAAGTTCCAGGAGCTCTTCGAAAAGACGAAGGGCGACGATTCCAAGCCCATTCGCGACATCGATCTCGATTGAGCCGCCGCGCCGTCCACTTTGCGTTCCCCGGGGGCGGGGTGAGGCTGCGGATCGCGATCGGTCTCCTGGCCCTGCTTCCGGCACGGTGGGCCCTGGGGTGGACCTACCCGGAGCACCGCGCCATCACGGCGAGCGGAATCGCGACGCTCGATCCGCGAAGCCGGGCGGCGCTCGACGCCCTTTGGGCCTCGGCGCGCGCCGGCGAGCCCCGGCTCTGCGAACAAGCCGTCGCCGGCGACCAGGGGCCGAAACCGGCCTGCATCGACCTGGCGGCCTGGCCGGCAATCGCCGGAGACCACTCGTGCTCGCCCGAAAACCTGCTTCACGTGATTCTCGAGAGCGATTGGATCCTGAGAGTGGTCGGCGTCGCCGCGCGGATGGGCACGGGGCTCACGTCCTCGAAAAACGAGGCCGAGAGCACCAACGTCCGCATCGTCGGAGATCTGGGGCTCGAGCGGACCGATCCCGAGTACAGCACCCGCGCCGGAGGCAACAACGCCCACTTCCTGCTGCCCCGAAGCGTCGACGACCCCGCCGAGTACGCGGAACAGGCCCTCACCGGGGAGATGAACGCGATCGCGATCTACGTCTACTTCCACACGGCGGCCATGCTGCATGCGAGCCGCGCGGGGGGACAGGATGGTCCCGAGGCGCGTCTGGCCCTCGCGCTCGAGTTCTTCGGGCTGCACTTTCTCGAGGACTCGTTCGCCGCCGGCCACGTCGCCGGCTCGTGGGGCAACGCCGCCGAGCGGAAGGGGACGCACGACTACTACAACCAGAACGGCCTCGACGCCGAGACCTGGGGGGGAGACGGAGAGATCCTCTTTGGGGACGGTTACGCGCGCGATGCCGACATCCGCCGGGCAGGCAAGGCCGTCGCAATCAGTCTCGCCCAGTTCGTCGCCGCAGGACGACCGGAGTCGGCGGAAGCCCGCGACGTGGCGGGTGTGTCGCTTCCCAGGGAGGTTGCCGACGGGACGTTCGACGTCTGCCGCACGGCGAAAATGCCGGTGTGGAACCCGCCCGAGAGCCTCGATACTCCCTTCCGAGACGTGCTCTGGGCGACGCCGATTCCGTTTCGCGGGCCCGGTTATGCAGCGCTGCCCCGGTTCCGCGCCGAGATCGGCCCGTTTCTGGGCGTGGCAAGCGGGGGGGCCGTCCTCTGGAGCAACGAGGGGTTCACGCCCGGCTCGGAGGGCGGCGTGCAGGGGCAGCTGGACGTGGGCGTGCGCCTCGGTCTCGGGCTCGACGCGCTCCTCGGCTCGAGCGGAGACGGGCTCGTGTTCGTCGAAGCCGCCTTCATCAGCCAGTCGCGCTCCTCCGGCGGATGCCCGCAGTGCTCGGACGATCCCCTGGTCGATCAGTTCGTTCCGGGCGCCCCGGCGCGCTCGGGACTCCAGTTCCGCCTGCGACTGCCGTTCTGGCTCATCCCCGGCGACCTCCTCCTCGCGGCTCCCGTGCTGGCGTTCACGGATCCCAAGACGCTCGAGAAGATGGCCATCACGGCGGCCGACGGCGGGCTGATCCCGTGGCAGGCGAGAATCGCCACGGGGATCGGCGACCTGCAGTTCGTCGTCGGCCGCGAAGTCGGCGTGACGCTCTTCGGTTACGGCACGAAGGACGCGTTCCTCGCGGCCGTGGGTCCGCCGGAGGACCCCGAGTTGATCCCGATCGCGGTCAAGTCCCTGCAGTGGGACTTTCCCATCCTCGAGTATCGGCCGTTTCGAGAATACGGAACGCGCTACACGTTCGCGACGTTCGTGCAGATCGGCCTGGGGTTCGACCATCCGGTGTCCTCGGTGCTCGTGGAACACCCGGAGCTGCCGGGTCCGTCTCTCCAGACCCGCTACCTCGCGTATCTGCGAATCTTCTTCGACGGCCGCCGCTACTTCTGACGGGTTCCAGGCCCGCGCTCAGCGGGGTCGGACGGTCTGGTAGGCCATCTCGCGCAGGATCGCGATCCGCTTCTCCACGGGCGGATGCGTCGCGAAGAGGTCGGCGAAGAAGCCCTGCCGCTCGTTGACGGCGCGGCCGCGCGGATCCTCGATGCAGAGATGCGCGATGCCCTGCTTGATCGACGGAGTCGGTTGGACCGCCGCCGCGATCTTCTCGAGCGCCGAGGCGAGACCCAGAGGATTGCGCGTCAGCTCCGCACCCGAGGCGTCGGCGAGGTATTCCCGCTGGCGCGACACGGCCAGCGAGACGATCCGGGCGATGATCGGCGCGAGGATGATCGACACGATCCAGAGCAGGACGAAGAGGATGCCGAGGCCTCCGCTTTTCTCCGAGGAGCTGCGCCGCCCGAAGCGCAGCCCCCGCCGGCTCCAGTCCGAGAGCAGGAGGATCGCGCCGGCGAGCGCCGCGACGACCGTCATGAGCCGCACGTCGTAGTTCTTGACGTGCGCGAGCTCGTGGGCGACGACGCCCTGGAGCTCGTCGCGATCGAGCGTGTCGAGCAGCCCGCGCGTGACGGCGATCGAGGCCCGTTCGGGCCCGACTCCGGTCGCGAAGGCGTTGGGGTCGGAGTCGGGAATCACGTAGATCGCGGGCTTGGGCAGGCCGCCGGCGATCGCGATCTCCTCGACGACGTTCTCGAGCATCTTCTGCTTCGGGTCGCTGCGGTCGAGGGGCATCGCCGTCGCGGACTCGAGCACCGCACGGTCGCCGCCGTGGAGGGACCAGACGGCCGAAAAGCCGCCGAGCGCCAGGGCACCCAGTGTCGCGATGGGAAGACCCGGGGAAAACCCGCCCACGTACAGCATGCCGTCGGCGCCGAGGCCGACGATCGCGAGCAGCATCACGAACCCGGCGATGAAGAGCCGCGTGTTCGCGATGTTGCGCTTCTGCTGATCGTAGAGGTTGGTCACCCCTGAGAAGGCGGCCTCAGGCTCAGGTCGACCTTGGGCACGACCCGCTCCGCGGGATCCTGGATCTCGAAGAGCTCGACCGGCTGGAACTTGAACGTCTGGGCGATCAGGTTGTCGGGGAAGACCTGCTGCGCCGTGTTGTAGCGCGTCGCGATGTCGTTGTAGAACTGGCGCGCGAAGCCGATCCGGTTCTCCGTCGAGGAGAGCTCTTCCATGAGGGCCTTGACCGACTCGTTGGCCTTCAGCTGCGGATAGTTCTCGGCCAGTGCGAAGAGGCGGCCGAGCGACTGCGTCAGCGCATTCTCCTTGTCCGCCGCGTCGGCGACGCCGCGGGCGCCCGCGGCCGCGTTGCGGGCCTGGATGACCTTCTCGAGCGTGTCCTGCTCGAACTGCATCTCGCCCTTCACCGCCGACACGAGGTTGGGAATCAGGTCGTGCCGGCGCTTGAGCTGGACGTCGATCTGCTTCCAGCCGTTGGCCGTCTGGTTCCGGAGGGAAACGAGGTTGTTGTAGCGCCAGATCGCCCAGATGGCGGCGAAGACCGCGCCGACGACCAGGATCGTGAGACAACCGCCGAGGAACGCCATTCTTTTCGCTGACCTCCGCTATTAATTACGCAACGCGCCGGCGGAGGTTCAGGTGTTGAGCCCCTGCCGGAGCTCCCGGGCCAGGATCTCGACCGCGGAGCGGGTTCCGCCCGTGAGCTTTTCCTTCCACACGGTTTCGGTTTCGAAGCGGCGGTCGCCGATCGCCTCCGCCCAGGGCCGGAGCGCCGCGTCGAGCTCGCCCGCGGACCAGACGTCGCCGCCGCGCTTGCGGACCATCGCGATGACGTAGGGCACGATGCGGATGAAGGCCCGCAGCGACGTCGAGCTCTTGATCGAGTACTTGCGGCCGGCGAACGCGGAGGGAAAGGCCCGGGCCGCGGCCTTGAAGTAGTTGAGGAAGAAGCGCCGCGAGTTCTCCCGGAACTCCTTCGCGACGCGGCCGCCGGCGGTGTCGATCGCCGCGAAGACGTCGCGCAGCTCGTCGGCGAGGGAGGCCTGCGTCACTGTGCCCTTGCCGATGCCGAGCACCTTGATCGAGCCCTTCAGCGGCGAGCCCTCGTCCTCGTTGAGGGTCCGGATGACGTCGTGCGCCGCCGCGAGGTTGTCGTCCCGGTAGAGCCGGCGTCCGGCGAGGGAGATCAAATGCGACGGGTTCAGCTTCGTGTGCTTGCTGTTGATCGTCACGAAAAGCTCGACGACCTGGTCGGGCGTGAGGCTGTCGAAGACGACCGCCGGCACCTGGAAGTCCCGCAGGCTGTGCTTTTCGGCGAGCTGGTGGAGGGCCAGCAGCCGGTGCTGGCCGTCCAGGGCCCGCAGGATGCCCGAGTCTTCGGGGAGCTTGAGCGAGCCCGAGTCGGCCCGGCCGCTCGAGGGCGCGAACTCCAGCCGCCGCTCGGAGACGAGCAGGACCGATCCGGGGATGGCCGGCAGGGTGCCCGAATCCGCGCACTGGAGGTAGTAGGCGACGAGCTCGTCGATCTTCTTCTTGATGATGGGCCGCTGGTAGGCCTGCTCGGAGGCCGAGATCTTCCGTTCCAGGAACTCCCAGTTGACGCGGCCGGCGGCGGCCTTGGACTTGCCCCGCGTCGTCTCGCTGCCCGGACCGAAGGAGAGGACTTCGAAGCCCACGAGCGACTGGAGATCCGCTCCCGAGAGCAGGGCCTCGTAAAACCTGACCCCGAACTGGTTCAGGCGAAGCGAGGGAACCGAAATCATGGCCACCTCCTGGAGCACCCTGGCCGGTTCCGGCCGGAGATCTCCGGGCCGGGGCGGCGAAAGCGTATACCGCCGCGTGTCGGTTTGGACCCCACAGAAATGGGGCTTTTCGCGGGGCGCTCGGCCGGTTTTCGGGCCGATTCAGGGGGGAGAGACGGACTTCCAGTCCGAGCCGGCGACCATCTGGTCGTAGATCCGGCTCGCACCGGTCAGGATGCCCGAGAGCTCCCCGGTCAGGATGGCGGCGAGCTCGGGCAGCGCCTCCGGGCGGGCGACCGGAACCGAGCATTCGATCGTCGCCTGCCCGAGCGATGCGAAGAACGGCGACGGACGCCGCGTCCAGTCCGAATCGCTGCGGCGGTGCTTGGTCATGAGAAAGGCCGCCAGGCGGCGCTCGTCCCACGGGTCCGTCATGATCCAGGAGAAGTTCGCGCGCAGGCCCTTGTGCTCGATCGCGGGCGCGTCGTTGGCCAGGGAGATCGACATGAACGTACCTAAACGATAGCATCACCGCGCTCCTCGAAACGTGAAAAGCGCGCTCTCGGCCGGCCTGTTACTCCTTGCGGGTTCTCTCGCGCACGGCGCGTCCCCGCAGGTGCCGGAGCACGTCTACGCCTCGCACCTCATGGTCGACCAGGACGTGGTCGTCTCGGCACGCATCACCGGCATCGTCGAGTCGATCGCGGTCGACCGGGGCTCCGCGGTCACGCAAGGCCAGGTGCTCGCGACCCTCGACACGCGGGCGCTCGACGCGGACGTGCGCGAGGCCAAAGAGGATATGGACCTGAAGAAAGCCGAGTACGACCGGGCGCAGTCGCTGGCGACCTCCCAGGTCATGAGCACCCAGGGTCTCGACGAGAAGAAGGCGCAGTACGCCGTGGCCGTCGCGCGCTGGGAGCGCGTCCGGACGCAGCGCGACTACGCCGTGATCCGCTCGCCGTTTGCGGGCGTCGTGACCGAGAAATACGCGCGGATCGGCCAGAAGGTGATCGAGGACGGCAGCGAGCCCCTCTTCAAGGTCACCGCGACCGAGCCCCTGCTGGCGCGGATCTACCTGCCCGAAGACCGCCTCCTGAAGGTGCGCCTGGGCGAGAAAGTCGACGTCGTTCCCGACCGTTTCCCCGACGCGAAAACGACCGGCGAGGTGCAGTTCATCAGCCCGACCGTCGACGCGGCGAGCGGGACGTTCCAGGTCGTCGTGCGGGTCCGGCGCGAGAGCAAGTCGATGCTCCGGCCCGGGATGGCGGTCCAGGTGCGCTTCCCGCCTGCGTCGGCCGGGGGCCGCTAGCCGGCGGGTTGCCCGCGGGCCACCGTTCATGCCGTCGCGCCCCGGCTCCTCTTCGCGCCTGCGCACGGCGCTCGACCGGGTCCTCGTGCACGACGTCAAGAACATGTCCTTCCGGCTGCGCCTCCTGCTGTCCAACCTCGACGAGCACTGGGAGGACCCCGACTTCCGGCGCACGGTGCGCGATCTGCTCGCTTCCACCATGGAACGGCTCGAGGGGATCGCGGGCCGCTTTGCCGCCCGCGAGGACACGGTGCTCGTCAAGGTCGAGCTCGACGTCAACGAGCTGATCCAGCGCCTGGCGGAGCGCCCGACGCGGCGTGGAGGACGAACCGCCGGTGGCGGCGGAGCGGGTCCGAAGGTGTCGCTCGCCCTCGGGGAAGTGCCCCGGATCTGGGCCGATCCGTTCTACCTCGGGGACGCGTTCGCGAGCCTTCTCGAGAATGCCTGGGAGGCGGCGAGCCCCGACGGCCGTGTGCTGGTTCGAAGCTATTCCCGGGGCACCCGCGGGGCGAAGGGGAAGGGCCGCCCGCGCGCCGTCGTCGAGTTCATCGACAACGGCGCGGGCATGACGGCCGAGTTCCTGCGCGACCGTCTCTTCCAGCCGTTCGAGACCACGAAGGCGCACGGCGTCGGGCTCGGCCTCTCGACCGCGGGGCAGATCGTCAAGTTCCACCGCGGCTCGATCCGGATCCTGTCGCAGCCGGGCGGGGGAACCATGGTGCGACTCTCGCTGCCCGGAATCGCCGGGGGAGCGTCGTGAGCGGGACGCCGCCGTCCCCGCGAGATGCGGCGCTCGGCCGGATCCTCATCGTCGAGGACGACGCGGATCTGCTCGAGCAGTTGACCTGGGCGCTCAAGGGCAAGTTCGCCGTCTCCTCCGCGCGCGACGCGACGCAGGGGCGCAGCCTCTGCGCCTCCGAGCCGGACCTCTACCTCTTCGACATGCGTCTGCCGCCCTCGGGGCAGGTGCAGGAAGGGCTCGACCTGCTTCGCCACGTGCGGCATCGCGACGCCGAGGCGACCGTCGTGATGATGTCCGGCGAGGGGGAGCGGCAGTATGCGCTCCAGGCGATCGCACTCGGGGCGTTCGACTTCTTCCAGAAGCCGATCGACACGGCGGAGCTTCTCCTGATCCTCAACCGCGCTCTGGAGAGGCGGCGGCTGCTCGTCGAAAACCGGGAGCTCCGCCAGGCCGCGCGCGCAACGCCGGATTCCAGTCGGATCGTGGGGCGCAGCGCTCCGATGCGCGCGCTCGCTTCCGACATCGCGAAGGTCGCGGGCAGCGATGCGACGGTTCTGATCCTCGGCGAGAGCGGCACGGGCAAGGACCTCGTCGCCCAGGCCATCCACGCCGCGAGCCCCCGCCGCGACCGCGCCTTCGTGGCGGTCAACGCGTCGGCCCTGCCGGAGTCCCTCGCCGAGGCGGAGCTCTTCGGGCACGAGAAGGGCGCCTTCACCGGCGCGATCGCGTCGCGTCCCGGGCGCTTCGAGCTCGCCGCCGGAGGGACGCTCTTTCTCGACGAGATCGGCACGCTGTCGCCGGCCGTGCAGTCCAAGCTTCTCCGGGTGCTCGAGACGCGGGTCATCGAGCGCGTCGGGGGACGCCGGCCGATCCCGGTGGACTTCCGCCTCCTTTCGGCGACGAACGAGAACCTCGAGGCGCGGGTGGCGGCCGGCACGTTCCGGGAGGATCTCTTCTACCGGATCCACACGGTGCCGATCCGACTGCCGCCGCTGCGCGAGCGCCGGGAGGACATTCCGCTCCTCGCCGATCACTTCCTCGCGATGTTCGCCGACCGGCACCGCAAGCCGCTCCGGCGTCTCTCGCCAGGGGTCCTCGCGCGTTTCGCCGCTCACCCGTGGCGAGGCAACGTGCGCGAGCTGCAGCACGTCGTCGAGATGCTGGTCCTCTTCGCCGAGGCGGACGAGATCCGTGAGGACGAGCTGCCGAAGTCTTTTCGGGCAGCCGCTCCCGCACCGGCCGACGTCGCGTCCGAGGCGGTCGGCGAAGCGGGAAGCTTCGCGTCGGCCGTGGAGGCTTTCGAACGGCGAGTCCTTTCCGAGGCCATCGCCGCCGCGGGCGGGATCAAGGCGGAGGCGGCGCGTCGTCTCGGGCTCGACCCGAACCAGATCAAGTACCTCTGCCGGAAGTACGGCCTCTAATCCGATGAAAAATTCAACCGAGCGTCGGAAAAGTTTCATCTGAACTGCGGCATCGGATGCGGCTGATTCTGTCAAGCTGCTGAAAACACACGCTTTGCAAAACGCGTCAATCTGGCCCGCAGATTGCCCTTAGGGAATGGCAACTAGGAGGAAAAGACAATGGCAAACGAAGTCAAGATCAAGCTCACGGACGCCCAGAAGGAAAAGATCCGGGAAGCCACGGGCAAGGACATGCCGGAGATCCGCGTCGAGAGCTTCGGTGGAAACCCGGCTCTGTCGCCGACGAGCCACTCGGTCGCCACGCGCTCGGCGGGCAAGTCGATCGCGGGCCGGGCAGCCGGCAAGTCGATCGCCGGTCGCGCTGCGGGCAAGTCGGTCGCCGGACGCGCTGCGGGCAAGTCGGTCGCCGGTCGCGCCGCGGGCAAGTCGGTCGCCGGTCGCGCTGCGGGCAAGTCGGTCGCGGGACGCGCTGCGGGCAAGTCGGTCGCCGGTCGCGCTGCGGGCAAGTCGGTCGCCGGACGCGCTGCGGGCAAGTCGGTTGCCGGTCGGGCCGCGGGCAAGTCGGTTGCCGGTCGCGCCGCGGGCAAGTCGATCGCGGGACGCGCCGCGGGCAAGTCGGTTGCCGGTCGCGCCGCGGGCAAAGCGAGCTTCTAACTCCTCGGAAGGCTCTTCCCAACGCCCCGCTTCGGCGGGGCGTTTTCATTTGGGGCGGGCGGGGTCTACGGTCTACCAGGCCACGGACTGGACCCACCGCTTGAGCACCCTCCACGCGCGGCTCGCGTAGGAGGCGCGTCGGCCGTAGATCTTGGCGTAGCCGTTCATGCCCGGAATCAGGCTCCCGTCCGCGTTGTCGAAGACCGCGAGTGCGATGAACTTCTCCGGCAGGGGCCGCGGCCCCGCGGGATCCCGGCCCGCCGACGGCGTTCCGGGCTGCGCCAGGGCCGCCGAAGACACCGAGATGATCCGTCCCCGAACCGGCCGCGGGTGTCCGCGAAAGAGGGCCGATACCGGAGCGTCGGGCACGAGGTCGTCGAGCAGCCGTTCCGAGACCACGAGCTCGGCGGCGAGCGTGCGATCGTCTCCCACCTCGGCCAGCAGCGTCCCGGCCGGCAGGGACCGTCCCTGCAGGTCGCGCAGGTACGGCGTCAGCACCCGTCCGTCCACCGGGCTCTTCACGAGCAGCCGCTCCTCCCGCGCCTTGCCGCTCTTCACGGCCGCATCGACGGAAACGCCGCGGCTCTCGAAGGCGAAGACCTGTGCGGGCTCGGCACTCTCCCGGAATCGGCTGACCTCGCGCGTCAGCGCGCTCGCGCTCGGACGTTCGGCGCGCCGTCTCCTCGGTCGCCGACGCGCTCGACGAGCTGAAAGACCGTCTGACCCGCCGCCACCCGATCGCCTTCTTCCGCGAGGGCGCGGGTTACGACGGCATCCTCCGGCGCCTCGAGCCGGACCGTCGTCAGGGGCCGCAGCACGGCCGCCGAGCGCAGCGTCCTTCGGCTCCACGGGATGAACACCAGGAGGGCCAGCGCGACGGCCGCGGCCAGGACCGCCGTGCGAACTCGTGGGGACATGAGCCACTCCTTCTTGTCGAGGTAGAAGAGGTTCGCCGTGCGCGTCACCAGGCGCACGCGCTTGCGGAAGAGGCGGTAGAGAGTGATCAGGGCGAGCACGACCGCCCAGTCCGGGAAAAAGTGGTGGTACAGGTTGAAAAAGAGTCCGGCGATGAAACGCATGACGACCGTGACCCAGGCGAGGGCCAGCAGCCCGAAGATCCAGAAAATCCGGCGCTTCCGCCGCGACACCGACGGGACCTCGACGGGCAGGCGGAGCACGTGTTTCTGGAACGACGCGCCGATGTACTTGAAGGCGTCTTCGCGCAGATCCGGGATCTCGACGATGCTCGAGAGCGCGTAGTAGCCGTCGATCTTGATGAGGGGATTGATGTTGAAGAAAACGGTCGACACGCCGGTGAAGAGCATCGTCTTGAAAGCGATCTCGTGGAGCAGCGTATCCGGGTAGGAGACCACCCAGACGAGCGTCGCGACCGCGCACATGAAGGCTTCGACGTAGATGCCGGCGGTCGTCACCCACAAGCGGTGCCACTTGTTCGGGAAGAGCACCGAGTCGGTGGTATCGCAGTAGAACGCGGGGGTGAAGTAGAAGAGGGCGATTCCGATGTCGTGGACGTCCCCGCCGTAGATCTTGACCGCGTAGGCGTGCGCGAACTCGTGAATCGCGCCGATGAACGTCAGGATGAAGAAGAACTGCAGGATGTCGATCAGGGGCTTGGTCGTCAGGGAGTAGAGCTCCACCGTTCCGCCCCAGACGGTGTCCCAGTTCACGAGGATGACGCCCAGGGCCCACGCCGAAAACAGAAGGCCCGCAGCCACGAACGGCGGCGTCCAGATCCACCGGACGTAGCGCACGGTGCGGTCGAGGATCCGGTTCGGGTCGAGCACGTGGAAGAGAAGGAAGAACGGGTTGAATCCCTCGGCCTTTTCCTCGGCGGCGCGCTTGCGCGCCGTCTTGGCGTTGGCCAGGAGCTTGAGGTTCTTCTCCGCCGCCGATTGCTCGATCAGCCCCATCTCCCGGAGCATTTCCTCGTACTCGCCGATGAGCGACGCCTCGATCTTCTCGGCCGGGAACTGGGCTTGATAGTTTGCGAGGATCTCGGCCGCCGTCCGGCTGCCGTCGAAGAGCTGGCAGAGTCCCCATTCCCCGTCCTCGAAGTTGTAGTACTTGTTGGTCTCGGGGTTCTTCACGACCCAGGTGACCTCGCCGAGCAGGACGACGCGCCGGACGATCGCGTCGCTGCGCAGGGCCGGCCGGTCGCTCGCGACACCGTGCCGCTGCGCCAGGGCCGCCGCGCCCTCGCCGATCCGGCTCGAGGCGAGGAGGCGGCCGGTGCGCGCGGCGCTCACGCCGACCTCACGGAAGCAGCGGCCAGACCTTGTTCCACAGCCAGCGCACCGGCTTCCGGAAGAGCGCCGTCACGACACGCCGCGTGCCGACGGAGACCTTTCCGGTGCCGAGCATTCCGGTCTTGAGCTTCCCGTCCGCGTTGTCGACCGCGACCTCCGCAATCACGAAACGCTGGTCGCCCTCCTCCCGGATGCGCGGCGCAACGCGCGCGACTTCACCCCGGAAGAGGGCTCCCGGATACGGGTTGAACTTCAGCGTCGTCTTCTGACCCGCCCGGACGAGGCCGGCGTCGGACTCGGGGACGGCGACTTCGGCGGTGATGCTCCGGACGTCCGCCACGACGCAGATTTCGGCGCCCCGGGCCAGGAGCTGGCCGACGCGCTCCTCGATCCGCGGGGTCACGATGATGCCTGCGGCTGGCGACGTCAGGCGCGTCCTCGAAAGGCGGTCTTCCTCGAGGGCGATGCGGGCGAGGGCCTCGCGGCGCCGCGCCTCGGCATCGAAGACGGCGCCGGCGTCGGCCACCTGTCGGGAACGCGCGATGTCGCTCTCGGCGAGCGTCAGGCTCGAGCGTGCCTCGGCCAGCGCCGCCTGGTAGCTCTCGTCCTTGAGGGTGGCGATGACCTCGCCGGCCTCGACCTGGTCGCCTTCGCGCTTGAGCACCGCGCCCACCACGCCGTCGACCATCGAGGTCACCGCGGCGCGCCGGCCGGGCAGAACGCGTGCGGGCCCGGCGATGCGCAAGGGCCAGGGCGCGACGACGAGCACGAGCACGGCGACGCCGATGCCGATGGCCCACGCGCGGCGGCGCCGCATCGGGATCGCGGCGAGCCGTGCCCGCTTCTCCAGAAGGGGCTTCCAGAACCCCGCCAGCGGCACCTGCTGGTAGAGCTGGGCGTTGCGCACGGAGACGGTGGCCTGGTTGACCAGGATCGAGAGCAGGTCCCGGGTGCCCTCGTCGAAGACCAGAGGCTCCTTGCTTTCGAAGCCCAGGGCCCCGAGCTTGCCCTCCTCGTCCCGGAGGAGGACGCCGTGAAAGGACCGGAGGCCCGTCTCCGCGAAGAGAGCGCGGAACTTCTCCTCGGTCTCGGGCCGATCCGCCGAGATCGCGCCGTCCTCGGTCTGCGTCACCGACGCATCCGTGCCCGACAGAAAGACCCACCGCAGCAGGTCTTCCATGCGCCGGGCCTCGGGAGTCTTCGTGTCGACCTCCGCCTGCCCGGAGATCGCACCCAGCCGCAACTTGCCCTTCTCCTGGATCGCGATTCCGCAGCGGTCGTAATGAATCAGGGCCGAGGTCGCGTTGACGATCGTCTGCATGACCTTGTCGAGGTCGAGCGTGGCCGTGATCTCGCGGCTGACGGCCAGCAGCGCGTCGAGCTCCTCGACTTTCTTCTCGGCCTCGTGCTGGCGCGCCGTGCGCAGCGCCCGGACGGCCTGGCGCCCGAGGTCGCCGAGCAGCTCCTCGTCCTCGGGGGAGAACTCGGGATGGCGACCCCGCTTGTTCGCGACGACGAGCGCGCCGATCGGGACGTCGTCCTCGACGAGCGGCACGGCGACCGTCGAGCGGACGGGGTAGAGCGGGTTCTCGGTGGAGACCGGATCCGTGGGCGGAATGCGGTTGCGCCGGATCGATTCCTGGCTGGCGAGGACGTCTCCCACGAGGGTCGCGCCGAGGGCCTCCGGCGGCGACTCGACGTCGTAGTTCTCGTTGACCGCGGTCGCCGCGGCCGTCGCGTCGTCGCCGTCGAGCATCCAGAGGCACGCCGTCTCGGCGGTGACGAAGTCGGCGGCCTTCCGGACGATGAGCTGGGACAGCTCCTCGATGTCGATCGTCGAGCCGAACGCCTTGGACAGATCGTAGAGGTTGGTCAGCCGCTCGATCGCGTGGAGCATGCCGACGGTCTTGCGCTCGGCGCGCAGGGCCCGTCCCAGGGCCGGCGCCGCCTGCTCGAGGAAGTGCTCGAGGCGCGCGAGGGCCTCCTCCGCGTCCGGTATCTCGGTGAAAAAGATGGCGAGCAGGCCGACGACCAGCCCCTCGGCCTCGAGCGGGACGGCGAGGCACGCGCGGAAACCGGGAAGACCGCGGACGAACGGGTCGTCGGTGGCGAGCTCTTCGTTGGTCAGGACGATCGGCTGGCGGTCGCGGACGAGGTCGTGGACGTATCCGGTCTCCCGGGGCGCCGAGCGCCTCAGGAACTTCTCGACGCCCTTTCCCTCCGCGCCGATGCACAGGAAGATCGGGTGCACGGTGTCGGGAGCCCAGAGGAGCGTGGCGTCCGCGCCGGCCATCGTCGCGCTCCAGCGCGCCGCCCAACCCGAAGTCTGCGCGAGGTTCTCGCAGAGGGCGAGCTCGGCGAGCGCGGCGACCCGCGCGTCGGTGTCGGCGTCCCCCTCGACGTCGGCTTCGAGGTCCCCGTCGGCCGGCGCGGATTCGTCGTCGACCTCCGCCGCTTCGGCATCGACGTCGACATCCTGAAGCGGTTCGTCCTCGGGTCCCTCGGGTTCGTCCGCCACGGGTCCCCTTTCGGAAACAGCGACCGGCCGGTCGGGGTCAGAAGCTCGTGACGGCCGTCTCCATGTCCTCGTGGATCTCGAAAACGGAGTCGAGCTTGGTCATCTGCAGAAGCTTGCGGATCTGGGGGCCGGCGTTCAGGAGCTTGGTCTGTCCGCCTTCCTTCTGGGCGTTGGTCAGGGCCCGGACGAGCGCACCCAGTCCCGAGCTGTCGAGGAACCCGACCCCGGTGAGGTCGACGAGCAGGTTGACACGCCCCTCTTCGAGCAGGCGCGTGACCGTCTTCTTGAACTGGGACTCGGCGTCGCCGATCACGAGGTCTCCCGCGACCGTAATGATCGTCACGCTGCCGTCGTCCCGGGTTTCGAGGTCCATGCGAGTTGCGGGATTATGTCAAAGGCGCCCGGTTCGGCAAGGCGTAACCCTCCGGTCGGCCCGGCATCCAAGGGGGCGGGAGAGGAGCGACCTGGCCCGAATGAGCGCCGCCGAACGTCCCCACATCACCTGCCGGGAGCTGATCGACTTTCTCTACCTCTACCTCGAGAACGAGCTTCCCGATGAGCGCCGCGCCGAGTTCGACCGGCACCTGGGGGTCTGCGAGCCCTGCCGTGAGTACGTCCGCAAGTACCGGGAAACCGTCGCCCTCGGGAAGGCCGCGTTCTCGGACTCCGAGAAGCCGGCCGAGTGGAGGACGTCCCCGGAGCTCGTCGACGCCATCCTGAAAGCCCGCCAGCGCCCCTAACTTCTGTCACAGAAGTCGCGATAACAACCGGTTGGCTCCAATCTCTCGGAACTCCGAGGGGCCCGGGCCACGAGGGCTTCGGATTCGCCGTACGGCGCATCAAGACTTCGGATACAGAACAATAGCGCCGCCGCCCGCGGGCCCCTCCGAAACCCCCTCTGCCGGCGCCGCATCCAAGCCGGCGAACCGAAAACGAGAGGGAGGAACCCGATGCTTCGCAGAGTCGTCCTGGTCGCCGGATTTTTCGCCGCCGTCGCTGCGGCCGCCGCGCGGGGTCAAGGGGCCTGGGTCGAAAAGAAGTCGTTGACGCTCGATGGCGCGCGCCGGGCGATCGGAGGCGCGATGGCCGAGGCCAGGAAGCGCGGCACGACCGGAGTCTTCGCGGTCGTCGACGACGGGGGCAACCTGATGGCCGTCGAGCGCATCGACGGGACCTTCGCCGCCGGCGCATCGATCTCGATCGGCAAGGCGCGCACCTCCGCCCTCTTCAAGAAGCCGACGAAGGTCTTCGAAGACATCATCAACAAGGGCCGCACGGCCATGACGACCGTCGATTTCACGCCCCTCCAGGGCGGCGTGCCGATCGTGGTGGACGGTGCGATCGCTGGCGCGATCGGCGTCTCAGGCGCCGCGAGCGCGCAGGAGGACGAGGAGCTGGCGGTCGCGGGCGCCGCGGCGGTGAACGCGCTCCCCGGGAAGGTCGCCTACTACAACCAGAGGCAGGTGAGCGACGCCTTCGCAAAGGGTGCGGTCCTCTTCGACCAGGGAGAGCGTTACATGGTCCATGCTTCGCGCCGCGAGTCGGCCGGACAGGCGGAGGTCCACGCGAAGGACGCCGACATCATCTACGTCCTCGACGGGACGGCCACGTTCGTGACCGGAGGATCGCTGCTCGACACCGAAGACGACCGCGCCAGACGAGATCCGCGGCCGTGCCATTGCTGCGGGATCCGGGGAGACGCGGCAGCTGAAGAAGGGCGACGTGGTGATCGTGCCCGCCGGAACCCCGCACTGGTTCGAGGAGGGTGCCGGCGGTCTTCACGTACTACGTCGTCAAGGTGCGTTGACGTGCGCGCGCCAACCGGGATCCTCACGGCGGCGGCGTTCCTCCTCGGCGCCGCCGCCTCTTTTTCGCTGCCGGCCCCGCAGGATCCGCCGACGGGAACGCCCGAGGCGGTGATCGACCTCGCCACGGCCGAGGGGTTGGCACAGGTGCAGGGGGCAGTGGCGGTATTCCGACACCCGCATCGTCGAGACGGAGTTTCCGGGACCCGGCACCGACGGCCAGCCCGCCGGGCCGAAGGGCACGACGTACGACTACACGCCGCATGCGGGCGGCGCGGCTTTCGACGATTCGCGGTGGGAAACGATCGCGCCCTCGACTCTGTCGTCGCGCCGCGGCCGGCGGTCGGCTCTGTTTCAACTGGTACCGCATCTCGGTCACGATTCCCGGCGCGGATCGGCGCCTTCGCGACGGCGGGCTCGACGGTCGTGCTTCGAGACGCGACGCTCGACGACTAGGCCGAGATCTGGGTCGACGGCGAGATCACGCGCATACCTCGGCCAGAACGGCGGCTCGGTCGTCGCCGGGCTGGAATGCCCCGAACCGTCTCGTCATCGGCCGCGAGCGTCAAGCCCGGGCAGAGGATCCAGCTCGCCGATCTTTGGCATCAACGGTCCGCTCTCGAAGCCCGCCGACGAACTTCATCTACGTGCGCGGCGTCACGTCTCGAGTTCCACCCCGGGCGACGCGGCCCGATCGCGATCACGCCGCCGAAGTCAACGTCGAGGTGGTTCGCCTCGATCCTGGCCATCGACGCGATCGTTTCGCCCAATCCCGAAGATCTGTGCAAGCTCGCGGAAGGCTTCCAATTCACCGAAGGCCCGGTCTGGGTTCCCGCCGAGAGGCGGCTATCTGCTTTTCAGCGATCCCAACGGCAACGTGATTTAGAGGTACTTCCCGAGCGACGGCGCAGCTGTCGCGTGTTTCGCCAGCCCGAGCGGCTATGCCGGCGCGGACATCGCGGAGTACGGCCAGCCCGGCTCCAACGGCCTCACCCTCGACGCCGCAGGGCCGGCTCATGATCAATCGAGCACGGTAACCGCCGCGTCGTCGCGTCTCGAGAAAGACGGCGGCGACGACCGTGCTCGCCGAGCAGCTACGAGGGCAAGCGCCTCAACAGCCCCAACGATCTCGTCTATCGGTCCGACGGCACGCTGTTTTTCACCGATCCGCCTTTCGGTCTGCCGAAGTTCTTCGACGATCCGCGCAAGGAGCTCGCCTTTCAGCGGCGTCTTCTCGCTGAAGGACGGGCGGTACTGCGGCTTGATCTCGAAGACTTCACCGGGCCCAACGGCATCGCCTTCTCGCCCGACGAGAAGTATCTCTACGTCGGCAACTGGGACGAGAAGCGCAAGGTCGTCATGCGCTACGAAGTGCGCGCCGGACGGCGCGTGTCGGGAATGGCGAGGTCTTCTTCGACATGACTTCCGCGCCGGGCGAGGACGCGCTCGACGGCATCAAGGTCGACGTGCGCGGGCAACCTCTACGTCTCCGGGCCCGGCGGGCTGTGGGTCCTTTCGGCCCGACGGCAAGCACCTCGGCACGATCGTCCGCGCCCAGACACCCGCACAATTTGGCCTGGGGCGACGAGGACGGGAAGGACGCTGTATCTCTGCGCGCGCTCCGGGTTGTACAAGATGCGGCTCGGCATTGCGGGCGTGCGCCCGCGGGTGCCGATCGGCCGGGTCGTGCGCAAGGACCCGCGGCTGGATGCGCTCCTGCCCGCGGGCGGCACACTCGAACGCATCGCCGAGGGAATCGAATGGGCGGAGGGTCCCGTCTGGGACCGGTCGCAGCGGGCGCTTCTCGTTTCCGACGTGTCGTCCAGACGCGATTCTCCGCTGGAAGTCGGGCGAGGGCACCACGCGGTACCTCGAGCCGAGTGGCTACACGGGCGCGGCGGCCTTTTCCGGGCGCGAGCCCGGATCCAACGGTCTCGCATTCGACGCCGAGGGCCGGCTCACATTCTGCCAGCACGGCGACCGCCGCGTCGTTCGCCGTCGAGAAGGACGGTATTTCACTGACCGTTCTGGCCGACCAGCTACGAAGGCCGGCGCCTCAACAGCCCCAACGACCTGACGTTCAAGTCAAACGGCGACATCTACTTCACCGATCCGCCCTTCGGATTGCCCGGAGGCTTCGCAGGATCCGGGCAAGGAGCTCGGCTTCCAGGGCGTCTACCGGATTTCGCGCGATCGGCGTCCTGACTCTTCTGTCCACCGAGGTGCCGGTCTCCCAACGGGATCGGTTTCTCCCCCGACGAGAAGACCCTCTATATCGCAAATGCCGATCCGAACCGGCCGGTCTGGTACGCGTTCGACGTGACAGTCGACGGGACGCTCGGTCAAGCGTCGCGTCTTCCACGACGGATCGGCCTGGGCGAGCCGGGGGCCCGGAGCGCCCGACAGCCTCAAGGTCGAGCGTCCACGGGAACGTCTGCGGCGGCGGGACCCGGAGGCGTCTGGGTCTTCGACCCGAGCGGGGCGCTTCTCGGTGGGATCGATACGGGCGTCGCGACCGGCAACTGCGCATTCGGCGAAGACGGTTCGACGCTGTTCATCGCGGCCAGTCACACGATCGGCCGCATCCGCACGACGACGCGAGGCCAGGGGTTCTGAGGAAACGCGCCGCCGGCGACGGCATCGAAGCGAAAGGAAGAAGCGCAATGAAGAACACCTCGCGGACGATCCTCGCCCTGCTCCTGACCGCCGCCGCCGCGCGCGGTGCGGACGTCGCGGACAAGAAGGTCCTCACTCTCGAGGGCGCGAAGGCGGCCGCGGCCGCGGCGGAAGCCGAGGCGAAGCGCCGCGGGCTTCCCGTCGTGATCGTGGTCGTCGACGACGCGGGCAACCTCTTGCTCCTCGAGCGCCTCGATGCGACTCAGGTCGGCTCCATCAAGGTCGGAGTCGGCAAGGCGCGGACGGCCGCGCACTTCAAGCGCCCCACGCGGTTCTTCGAGGAGCAGGTCAGGAACGGGCGCATCGTGACGCTGGCACTCGAGGACTTCACTCCGCTCCAGGGCGGCGTGCCGATCTTCTCGGGGGGCCAGTTCGTCGGCGCGATCGGCGTCTCCGGCGACTCGCCGCAGGTGGACGAAGAGATCGCGTTGGCCGGCGCTGCGGTGGTGAAGTGACCACGCCTCGGCGGCGCGGCACCGCCCTATCCGGTTGCGGGATCGGCCTGCGCAAGGAGCACTTCGAGGCGATCCTCGCGGACCGGCCGCGCGTGGCGTTCTTCGAGGCGATCTCGGAGAACTTCATGGTCAACGGCGGGCGCCCGCTCGAAGCCCTCGACCGGGTTCGTGCCGAGTACCCGATCGCGCTGCACGGCGTCTCGATGTCGATCGGGTCGGCCGAGCCGCTCGATCGCGGTTACCTTGCGGCGCCTGAGGGCGTCTCTGCGACCGTGTCGCTGCCGGCCATCGTCTCGGACCACCTGTGCTGGACGGGGCTCGGCGGCCACAACAGCCATGACCTCCTGCCGCTCCCCTTCACGGAAGAAGCCGATGCGGGTCGCGGCCGCGAAGATCCGCGAGGCCCAGGACTTCCTCGGACGCCGAATCCTCGTCGAGAACGTCGTCGAGCTACGTCGAGCACGCCTCCTCCCGCATGTCGGAGGCCGACTTCCTCGGCGCGGTGCTCCGAGGAAGCGGACTGCGGAATCCTCTCTCGACGTCAACAACCTCTACGTCAACGCGCGCAACCACGTTCGGACGCCTCGCGCGCGATCGCGCGCATCCCGCCGAAGCGCGTCGGCCAGATGCACCTGGCCGGACACGAGGACCACGGCGATCTCGTGATCGACACGCACGATCACCCGGTCAGCGAGGCCGTACTGGTCGCTCTATGCCGAGGCCGTCGCGCGATTCGGCCCCGTGCCAACGCTCATCGAGTGGGACGCGGAGATTCCGCCCCTCGAAACGGTGCTCGAGCAGGCGCGGCGCGCCGAGGCGATCCAGACCCGGATCGAGGAGGGCTTCCATGCGGCGACCGCGGCCTGAGGCTCCGGAACTGCGCCTGGCGCAGCAGGAGTTCCTGAACGACCTGACCGGCCGGAAGCCGCGCTCGGAGGCCGCCCGCGCCGCGGCGTTTCGCCGGCCTCGCCGCGCGAGCGTGGAGGACCGGTGGCATGTCTACGCGCACGGCTACCTCGCGCGCATCGGCGAAGCGGCGGGCCTGGAGTACGCCGCGGTCCGGCGGATCCTGGGGACGGACGCGTTCGAGGCGATGCTCGGGCGTTACCTCGCGGTCTTTCCGCCGCGTTCCTTCGACTTGTCGCGCGTCGGCGACCGGCTGCCCGGTTTCCTCGAATTCGATCGGCTCTCCGTCGAGCTTCCGTTCCTTCCGGACCTCGCGCGCCTCGAACGCGCGATCGCCGGGGCCTTCGTCGCGGCCGACGGCGAGCCCGCCCATCTCGAGGCGCTCCGGCGGCGGTCGAGCGAAGAGCTCCTCGCGCTGGGCTTCGGCCTGCTCCCCGGCGTCGCCCTCGGTGCGATCTTGCTGGCCGCTCGACGAGCTGTGGTCCAGCCGGTTCGAGGTTGATGACGACGCGGTGTCGATCCGACTCGAGGGAAGGCCTTCCAACGTGCTCGTGTTCCGGCGCGACGGCCGGGTCCGGGTCGAGCGGGTGTCGGAAGCCGAGGCGCAGCTCGTCGAGGCGGCATCCTGCGGCGACGTGACGCTCACGGACCTGCCGGAGCTGACGGGTGCTGCCGACGACGCGGACGGATTCGCCGGTCTCTCCCTGCTTTCCGTTCCCTCGCGGAGCGCGACGTCTTCGTGATCCATCGGGCACCGGATGGACCGCGGCTCTCGAATTTCCCAAGGAGGAACTTCCATGACCCCTCGGTCTAAATCCCTGCTCGCGGCCGCTCTGGCAGGAGCCCTTTCGCTTCCGGCGGCGCTGTCCGCGCAGGACGCGCCGGCACCCGGCGAGGAGGACAAACTCAACCCCTGCTGGGGCATCAACAAGTGCAAGGGCACCGGCGACTGCGGCGCCGAGGGCTGCCGCCACTCGGGTTGCCACGGCTCGAACGCCTGCAGGGGTCAGGGCTTCCTGCGTCTCGAGTCGGAGACCTGCCTCAAGATCCAGGGCGGCAGCCTGACGAAGGCCGGCGCCAAACCGGCCGCGAAGAAGTCCGAAAAGAAACCGTCCTAACGATCTCCCCGCGCAGGGCCGGCTCGGGGGCCGCTGGAAGCTCCCACCGGCCCGACTTTTCTCGACCGGGCGCATAGAATCCGCGCCATGCCGATCGATCGCCGGACGCTTCTCTCCCTTTCGCTGGCGTCTCTCGCGCACGCTCCCTTCGCGCGGGCGCAGTTCGCGAATCCTGCCGGAAAACCCGTCGACGTCCAGACCGCCGGCATAAGGCTGATCCCGGTCGACGGCAAGTACAAGGTCTGGACCAAGAAGGTCGGCAAGGGCCCGATCAAGATGCTCGCGCTGCACGGCGGGCCGGGGCTCACGCACGAGTACTTCGAGTGTTTCGAGGATTTCCTGCCGCAGGCGGGGATCGAGTTCTACTACTACGACCAGCTTGGGTCGTTCTACTCGGACCAGCCCGACGACCGTTCGCTCTGGAGCGTCGAGCGCTTCCGCGAGGAAGTCGAGCAGGTCCGGGCCGCGCTCGGCCTCGAGGACTTCTATCTCTACGGGCAGTCGTGGGGCTCGATGCTCGCCATCGAGTACGCCCTGAAGTACCAGAAGCACGTGAAGGGTCTCGTGCTCTCGAGCATGACGGCCTCGATTCCGTCCTACATGAAGTACATCGCGAAGCTGCGCGCGGGACTGCCGAAAGACCTCCTCGCGACACTCGAGAAGTACGAGGCCCTGGGCCAGTACGACGCGCCCGAGTACCAGGAAGCGATGTTCAAGGGGGTCTATGGCCGCTACATCTGCCGCCTCGATCCCTGGCCGGATCCCGTCGCCCGGGCCTTCAAGCACATCAACATGCAGGTCTACGGGACGATGCAGGGCCCCAACGAGTTCGTGGTGACCGGGACGTTCAAGGACTGGGACCGCTGGAAAGATCTGCCCAGGATCACGGTCCCGACGCTGCTCGTCGGAGCCCGGTATGACGAGATGGATCCGGACGACATCCGGAAGATGGGCACGCTCATCCCGCGCTCCCGGGTCGCGATCTGCGAGAACGGCAGTCACCTGGCGATGTGGGATGACCAGGAAGCCTACTTCCGGCACCTCCTCGGATTTCTAAAGGACGTCCAGGGCGGCCGGTTCCCGGCCGGGGCCGCCGCAAAGTCCTAGGGAAACCCCGGGAAACCTTGCCGCGCTCTTTCGCATCGAAGGCACCATGACGCTTTCTCGGAGATCCGCCGGCGGCCGTCTCCGCGTACTACGGCCGGTACAGGAGGAGGCCACGAATCTCGGTGCGCGGGGGTGTCGAGGCCGGCCGGTCTCTGAGGACAGGGCGCCGGGCGCCTCGGGTGGATAGAATCGCCCCGCGCGGGCGTCCCGATTCCGAAGCGGCGCTCCGAGTAGCGATGGCAATCTTGCCCGCGGCCATTCCGGTCGCGAGCTGACCGGACGAGCCCGAGACGGGCAACGAAAGGAGTCTTGGATGAAGAAGGACGACATGAGGATGAAGGCGATCGGCCTCGCGGTGGCCGGCGTCCTGGCGGGCTCGCGCCTGCTGGCAGCGCTGCCCAAAGACGCTTCCAAGGGCGAGGGCAAGAAAGCCTCCGCCGGCGACGAGAAGAAGGACAAGGCCGCCGCATCCAGCGACAAGAACGTCTGCAAGGGCATGAACGCGTGCAAGGGCAAGGGCGGTTGTAAGAGCGGCGACAACGGCTGTTCGGGCAAGAACTCCTGCAAGGGCAAGGGCGGATGCGCCTCGGCCGACGCGAAGCACTCCTGCAAGGGCATGAACTCGTGCAAGGGCATGGGCGGATGCAAGAGCGGCGACAACGGCTGCCACGGCAAGAACTCCTGCAAGGGCAAGGGCGGCTGCGCGGTTCCCGTCAAGCCGGCTGCGTAAGGCGATCGACGAACACAGGTCGGGGGGCAGCGGCGAGGCCGCGCCCCCGGCTTTCGATTCTCAGGAAGACGACACAATGACCCAAACCAGGAGTCGCTGGGGGTTTCCGGATCTCGGCGTCGGCGTCGGGCTGCGCACGACCCACTACGCCCACATCCTGGAGACCCGTCCGGACGTGGACTTCTTCGAGATCCTCTCGGAGAACTACCTCGACACCGGCGGCCGCCCGCTTCACGTCCTCGACCAGGTCGCGGAGCGGTATCCCGTGGTTCTCCATGGCGTGTCGATGTCGATCGGCTCGACCGATCCACTCGATCGCGACTACCTTCACAAGCTGAAAGCCCTCGCCGACCGCACAAAGGCCCGCTGGGTCTCGGATCATCTGTGCTGGACCGGCGTTTCCGGACGCAACACGCACGACCTGCTCCCGATGCCTTTGACCGAGGAAGCGCTCGCGCACGTGGCCGAGCGCGTTCGCACCGTTTCCGACGTTCTCGAACGCCCGCTCATGCTCGAGAACGCGTCCACCTACGCCGAGTTCGCGGCATCGAGCATGCCCGAATGGGAGTTCTTCGGCCGGCTCATGGACGAGGCCGACTGCGGCATGCTTCTCGACGTCAACAACGTCTACGTGAGCGCGTTCAACCACGGATTCGACCCGAAGTCCTACCTCGACGCGATCGATCCCGCGCGTGTGGCGCAGTACCACCTCGCCGGGCACACCAACAAAGGCACGCACATCGTCGATACGCACAACGACCACGTGATCGGCCCGTCTGGGACCTCTATCGGCACGTCCGTCGCGCGCACGGGAACGTCGCGACGCTGCTGGAGTGGGACGCGGACATTCCGGAGTTTTCGGTCGTGCACGCCGAGGCGCTGAAGGCGCGGGAGTTCCGGTCGGAGCCACCCCGTACGAAAGAGATCCCGGAGGGCCGCCTTGCCGCAGCCGCTTCTTGATCTGAGCCTGCCGCGCCTCCAGCGCTGGATGCAGGCGGTCATGGAGCAGCCGGGCGCGATCGACGACGCCGTCGCAGCGCCGGCGGCGCGGGCGGAGCTCGACCCGCCGACATCGATCGCGTCATCCTGCCCTCGAAGACGCTTTCGGCCGTCGAACGCGTCGGCGTCTACCAGGGCATGTACCTGCTGCGGATGGTCGAGGCCCTCGAGAGTGACTTCCGGCGGTCGCTCACTTTCTCGGACGCCGACGGTTTTGCCGACCTCGTCACGCGCTACGTCCCGCCGCATCCTTCGCGTCAGCTACACGTTCAACCGGCTGGGCGACCCATTTCCGGAGTTCATGCGAAAGACCCGGCGTCCGCAGGCAGGGGCTTCCTCGCCGACCTCGCGCGGCTGGAGCTGCTCGTGACCGAGGTCTTCGATGCCCCGAAGTCGCCGGCCTGGCCCGCCGAAGAGAGCGGCCGGATCCCCCGGGCCGCGTGGGCGGCCGCTCCTTCGAGCCCATCGCCGCCTTCGTCTGGGAGCCTTCGGTCCCACCGCGTCAACGCGTATCTCCAGTCCGTCAAAGACGAGACCACGATCATCCGCGATACGGGCCGTCGCCGCCACCTGGATCGGCGGTTTTGCGCAAGAACTACGAGGTCTGGCGGCTCGACCTCGACGAGCCCCAGTACCGACTTCTCTCCGAGCCTCGCGAAGGGGCGTCCTTTCGGGAAGGCCGTGGCCCGAGCCGCGTCCGGCGGGGGAGACCTGCCGCGGAGCGGATCGCGCGGTGGCTGCGGGACTGGGTCGCCGAGGGGATGTTCTCCGGATTCACCCTTGCGCCCCGAGGCTAGACCTTTTCGATCCGCCCTATAATCCGCCGACGTGAGCCCCCTGCTCAGCGACTCGGTCTCCTCGGCCTCGGCGCGCGGCCTGAAGCTCGCGTTCGGCAAGCTCGAGGTGCGCGTCCTGGAGTCCCTCTGGATACGCGGCGCGCCGGTCAGCGTCCGCGCCCTGCTCATCGACTTTCCGCAGGCGGCGTACACCACGCTCATGACGACCCTCGACCGGCTCTACCGCAAGGGCGTGCTCCTGCGCGAGCGGTCGGGACGGGCGTTTCTCTACCAGCCGCGCTACACGCGCGCGCAGCTCGACGCCCTCGTCACCGCCGACGCGCTCAACGCCTTCTTCGGGCACGAAGCCGCGACGCTGCGACCCGCGCTCTCGTTTCTCGTCGACGCCTTCGGCACCCGCGACGAGAAGCTGCTCGACGAGCTCGAAGCGCTCGTGCAGGAACGCCGGCGCCGGGAAGATTCGAGGAAGCGATGAGCTTTGCCGCGTTGGGCCTGCTCGGGGCGCTCGCCGTGTTCGGGATCGCGAGTCTGACCGGATCCCTTCTGGCCGGGGTCGCGTGGCGGATCGCCGGCGGGCGGATCGCGAATCTGCCGGCGGCTGCGCGGGCACGCGTACTGCTCGCGATGCGCCTCGCGCCGACCGCGGCGGGAATCGTCGTCAGCGTCGGTCTCGCGCTGCCCGCGTATCTCATTCTCGAGCCTTACAACGCCGGAGAGATCCCGGGGTGGACCTTCTGGCTCTGCGCCGCGGCCGGCGCCGCGGTCGCGTTGCATGGATTCTGGCGGTTCGTCTCGGCGATTCGCCGCACCCGCTCGATCGTGAAGGGCTGGGCCGACGGCGCGCGTCCGGCGGCGATTCCCGGAGTGCCCTGGCCGGTTTTCCGCGTCGAGAGCGAGGCTCCGGTCGTGGCGCTGGCCGGTTCCCGCCGCCCGCGGCTCTTCATCGCGGGATCGGTGCTCGACACGTGCCGGCCCGAGCTCGTGTCGGCGATGGTCGCCCACGAGGTCGGCCACTGGCGCGCGGACGACAACGTGAAGCGCCTCGCTCTCGAGGGGGCGGCCGATCCGCTGTCACTGCTCGCCTCCGGACGCGGGATGCTCGAAGCCTGGGATGTGGCCGTGGAAGAAGCCGCCGACGACGCCGCGATCGCGTCGGGAGCGCGCCCCGAGGACCTCGCGGAATCGCTCCTGAAGGTCGTCCGTCTCGCGCCGCGGGTCCGGTTCCCGGATGCGGCCGGCGCCGCGGCGTTCTATCGGGGCGAAGCGTTCGAGCGCCGGGTTCGGCGAATCCTCACGGCTCCGCGCGTCCTGGCGCATCGCGTCGCAGCGAGGCCCTCGTCGGTGCTGCGGGCGTTTGCGGCCGGCGCGCTGTGGCTCGCGACCGCGTCGCTGATCCTCGAGCCCGTGCACCGGCTGTTCGAGCACGTCGTCCACGCGCCGTAGGCCCGCGGTCGCGGTGGTCGTTCCCGGAGGCGGCGATCTACGATCGCCGATAGTCTACGAGTGCTGGTAGTACCTCCTTTCCGCCTCCTAGACTCCGCACCAAATGAAGTACCGATCGCGTGTTGCCCCTCTGGTCCTCGTCTGCCTGAGCGCCTCCCGAGTCGCCCTCGGCTTCGAAGGCAAGGTCGTTCTCAAGAGGAGTGGCGCTCCCATCGCCGGGGCCGAAGTCACGGTCCTGACCTCCAACGTCACGCAGATCACCGGCGACGCGGGCAACTTCCGGTGGGAGCCGAATCCCGTCGCCCCTTTCGAGATCCTCGTCGTGCTGCCGGGCGGGCGCTACATGCGGCCGTTCACGGTGACGCGCATTCCCACCGACGGGCCGGTCCTCATCGAGGTCGAGCCGATCGCCGAAGAGAGCGTCATCGTCACCGCCGGAGCGGCGCCCACCATCGACTCCACGCCGGCCAACGGCACGACGATCGTTCCGAAGGCCGACATCGAGTCACGCCAGCCCTTCAACCTCACGCAGGCCGTCGAAAACGTCGCGGGTGTCTCGTCGGTCTCGGAAGGCCAGGCGGCCGTTCCGGTGATCCGCGGCCTCGCGCGCGGCCGGAGCCTCATCCTCATCGACGGCGCGCGCGTGTCCTCGGAGCGTCGCGTCGGCCCGAGTGCCACCTACATGGACCCCTTCATCCTCGACGGTGTCGAGGTCGCGCGCGGACCCGGCTCGGTCGCCTACGGATCGGACGCCTTCGGCGGCGTCATCGCGGCGCGCACGCTCGCGGTGGCGCCGGGAGCGCCCCTCAAGGTGGAGGCGACCGGCGACTACGGCGTCGGCATTCCGGGCGGCAGCGTCGGCGCCGCCGTCTCCACGGGTTTCGGCGACGCGGGCGGCATTCTCGTTTCCGGCCACTACCGCTCGTACGGAAACTGGGACAGCCCCGACGGCGAGGTCGTCAACTCGGGATTCCGCGACAGCGGCGTTCTCGTCCGGGCCTCCTACGACCTGGGGCCCGGAATCCTCACCGCCGGCTGGCAGGGCGACTACGGCCGCGACATCGACCGGCCCCGCAACAACTCGACGACGGTTCGGTTCTACTACCCGGAGGAGAACTCGAGCCGGTTCACGCTGAACTGGGAGAGCGAGCCCTTCGCGGGCTTCTCCCGCGTCGGATTCGTGGGGCTCTTCGGAAGCTACGACCAGATCACGAACCAGTTCCGCTTCGCGACGCCAACCACCGTCGCGACGCTCGAGCAGGCCGATGTTTCGGCCAACGACTTCCAGGCGCGCGGCTTCGCCGAGCGGTTCTTCGGACCGGTGCGCGTCGAGGTCGGCGTGGACGTCAACGGCCGCTTCGACCTCCACGCCCTCGACAACTTCGTGAGCTACACGATTCCTCCCGCGGAGCGCAGCAACGTCTCCGTCGACGACGCCCACCGAACGGATGCCGCCGGCTACCTGATGGCCGAGATGGCCTTCCTGCCGCAGCTGGTGATGTCGGGCGGCGTGCGCTACGACTCGGTGACGACGGAGAACGTCGGCGGCTACTTCGGCGACCTCTCGACGTCCAACGACGCGGTCTCCGGATCCATCGCGCTGACGGCGGGCTCCTTCAACGGCTTCTCGGTGACCGGCCAGTTCTCGCATGGATTCCGCGACCCGGTCCTTTCGGATCGCTACTTCCGCGGGCCGTCGGGCCGCGGTTTCATCACCGGAAATCCGTTTCTCACTCCGGAGACGAGCGATCAGTGGGACGTCGCGCTCCGGTACAGCGTCGGCATCTTCCGCACGGCCTTCTACATGTACGACTACACGATCCACAACTTGATCGAGCGCTACGCGGGCGAGCTGCCCGACGACTTCTTCTTCCGCAACCGCGGCGCGGCGAACCTGCGCGGTCTCGAGCTCGAGGCCCAGGTCGACCTTCCCGACGGGTTCGCCGTCGCGATGGCGGGGCAGATCGAGCGGGGCCGGACCGAGGACGACGACGCGCCGCTCGACGACATTCCGCCGGAGTCGTTCAATCTCCAGATCCGCAAGTCCTTCGGGCCGGCCTTCGTCCAGGCGCGCGGGGTCGTGTACGCCAACGACGCACACCCGGGTCCGAACGAGCGGGCGCGGCCGGGCTACGGCCTGCTCGATCTCGGGGCGGGCTACAGCTTCGCCGAGCACTTCCAGGTGCAGGCGTACGTCCGCAACGTCCTCGACAAGGCGTACCTGATCACGCCCGACGCGCGCGCCACGCTCGCCCCCGGCATCTCGGCGTCCTTCACTGGCTTCGTCCGCTTCTAGAGCCTGCCGTCCGCCACCCGGACCAGGCCCGCGCGGAGGGCCTGGCGGGCGCGGTGGAGGCGGATCTTGACGGCGTTTTCCGAGAGGCCGAGCGCCTGGGCGACCTCGGCCGTCGAGAGCTCTTCGATGTCGCGGAGCATGAGGATCGTCCGGTAGTTCCCGGGCAGCCGGTCGATGGCCGCGCGCACGGCGCGGCGCGTCTGGCTCCTCGCGAGCGCGGCTTCGGGCGACTCCCGTCCCTCCTCGGGCTCGCCGATGCGGTGCCCGGTCTCGTCGAAGCGGGGGAGCAGCTCCTCGATCGAGGCTTCCGGGTGTCGGCGGCCGGCGCGCAATTTCATCAGGCAGGCGTTGACGACAATGCGATGGAGCCAGGTCGAGAGACTCGACCCTCCCTGGAATCGTCCGATCGCGCGGAAGGCGGCGACGAAGCCTTCCTGGACCGCGTCGCGCGCGTCCTCTTCGGATCGGAGATAGCGGAGGGCGACGGCGAGCAGGCGCGGAGTCTCCGCGCGAACGAGGATTTCACAGGACCGCTCGTCGCCGGTTCGGAGCCCCGCGAGCAGCGCGGCTTCGTCGGGCGAGCGACCGCGCGGGTCCATCGTGAAAGGCGGGTCCACCATGAAAGGATAGCCCGACGATGCGCGACGGTCTCACCCGGGAGTGGCTCGAGCCCGACGGACTCGGCGGCTTCGCCTCCGGCACGGTCGCCGGCATCCGGACCCGCCGGTATCACGCGCTGCTCCTGGCGGCGACGACGCCTCCGACCGGCCGCGTCGTTCTCGTCAACGGCTTCGACGCCTGGGTCACGACCTCCGCCGGACGCTGCGCGATCACGTCGCAAGCCTACGGCCCGGACGTCATCTACCCGGACGGGGCAGCGCGCGCCGACGGCTTCGCGGTGGAGCCGTGGCCACGCTGGACCTTCACGCTTCCCGATGGGACGCGCCTCGCCCAGGAGATTTTCGTTCCGAAGGACGCGGCTGCGGTCGCGGTGACCTGGTCGCTTCTTTCCGGGACCGGACCCGTGACCCTCGAGGTGCGGCCGTTCCTCTCGGGCCGCGACGCCCACGCGCTTCATCACGAGAACGGCGCATTCCGGTTCGACGCCGAGTCCGTCCCCGGCGATCGGATCCGGTTCCGCCCCTACGACGGTCTGCCCGCGATCGTCATGCGCACGAGCGGTTCCTACGCGCACGCCCCCGAGTGGTTTCGCAACTTCGTCTACGCGGAGGAGCGCGCGCGGGGCCTCGACTTCGCGGAAGACCTCGCCTCTCCGGGCCTCCTGCGGTTCGACCTCTCGAAGGGGGAAGGGGCCTTGCTGATGGCGGCCGACGGCCACGAGGAGTCCCTCGGCTCCGGCACGACGGAGGCCGCCGTCGAGAGCCTGCGTGCCCGGGAGCGCGCGCGCCGCGGGGCATTCAAGGACCGGCTCGACCGGAGCGCGGACGCGTACATCGTCCGCCGGGGCTCCGGCTCGACCGTCGTCGCCGGCTATCCCTGGTTCACCGACTGGGGGCGCGACACGTTCATCGCCCTGCGGGGCCTGTGTCTCGCGACCGGACGGCTCGACGAGGCCGGACGGATCCTCCTCGAATGGTCCGGAGCGGTTTCGGAGGGAATGCTGCCGAACGTCTTCCCCGACGGAAAAGTTCAACCCGAGTTCAACTCGGTCGATGCCTCGCTCTGGTACCTCGTCGTCATGCACGAGTACTTCGCCGCGCGCGCACGGTCGGGCCACCGCGTCGCGGGCTCCGAGCGCGCGGCGCTGCAGAACGCCTTCGGCGCGATCCTCGACGGGTACACGCGCGGGACGCGATACGGAATCCGTCTCGACGAGGACGGGCTGCTCGCGGCCGGAGTACCGGGAGTCCAGTTGACCTGGATGGACGCGAAGGTCGGCGACTGGGTCGTCACGCCGCGGATCGGCAAGCCCGTCGAGATCCAGGCGCTCTGGATCAACGCGCTCCAGATCGCGAGCCAGTTCTCGGACGTGAAGGAGCTCCTCGCGAAGGCCGTCGCCTCCTTCGAAGGCCGCTTCTGGAACGAGAACGCCGGATGTCTCTACGACGTCGTGGACGTCGATCACCGCCCGGGGACGGCGGACGCGACCGTGCGCCCGAACCAGATCTTCGCCGTCGGCGGCCTGCCGTTCCCGCTCGTGACCGGCGAGCGGGCGCGCCGTATCGTCGACACGGTCGAGGCGCGGCTCGGCACGCCGCTCGGCCTGCGCACGCTGCCGGCGGACCACCCCGACTACCGCGGGCGCTACCAGGGCGGTCCGGCCGAGCGGGACGGGGCGTACCACCAGGGAACCGTCTGGCCGTACCTGACGGGCGCTTTCGCCGAGGCCTGGGTGCGCGTGCGCGGAGGCGACGCCGAGGCCGTGGCGCAGGCGCGCGCGCTCTTTCTCACGCCCTTGCGCGCGCACCTCGACGAGGCGGGGCTCGGCCACGTCTCCGAGATCGCCGACGGCGACGATCCGCACACGCCACGCGGCTGTCCGTTTCAGGCCTGGTCGATGGGCGAGCTCATCCGTCTCGACCGGGCCGTTCTCGCGCCGCCGGTCGGTTCGCGGAAACCGGGCGCCGCATGAGCGCGACGGACACGACGCTCGATCCCGAGCGCCGGCGCCTCGACGAGGACCTCAAGCGCACGAAGAACTGGAAGCGCTGGGGCCCCTACCTCTCCGATCGTCAGTGGGGCACGGTGCGGGAGGACTACAGCCCGAATGGCGCGGCCTGGGACTCCTTCCCGCACGCGCACGCGCGATCCCGCGCCTACCGCTGGGGCGAAGACGGGCTCATGGGAATCTCGGACCGCCACCAGTACGTTTGCTTCGCCCTCGCGCTCTGGAACGGCGAGGATTCCATCCTCAAGGAGCGGCTCTTCGGCCTCACGGGCCCCGAGGGAAACCACGGCGAGGACGTGAAGGAGTGTTACTACTACCTCGACTCCACGCCGACGCACTCCTACATGAAGGCGCTGTACAAGTACCCGCAGCGCGCGTTCCCGTACGACTGGCTGCTCGCGGAAAACCGGAGCCGCACTCGCCAGGATCCCGAGTTCGAGCTCGTCGACACCGGCATCTTCGACGACGACCGGTACTTCGATGTCTTCACCGAATACGCGAAGGCGGCGCCGGACGACGTCCTCATCCGCATCCGCGTCCACAACCGCGGCCCCGAGGAAGCCGTGCTGCACCTGCTTCCGACGATCTGGTTCCGCAACGTCTGGTCGTGGGGGCTCGGAACGCGGCGCCAGCGCGTGCGGGCCGGCGAGACGCACGCGAGTCACACCACCATCGACCTCGACAGCGAGTACTACGGCCGGCTCGCGCTCCAGTGCGAGGGCGAGCCCCGGTTGCTCTTCACGGAGAACGAATCCAACGCCCGGCTCCTCTGGGGCACCGAGAACGAGTCGTCGCACGTCAAGGACGGGTTCCACGACTTCGTGATCCACGGCAACGAGGATGCCGTGAACACCGCGGGTGTCGGTTCCAAAGGGGCCGCCCGCTACCTCCTGACGATTCCGGGAGGCGGGTCCGCGGTCGTGCGCCTGCGCCTGTCGGGCGACACGGCGTCCGGAACGCCTTTCGGCCCCGAGTTCGACGCGGTGTTCGAGGCCCGCATCCGGGAAGCCAACGCGTTCTACGACACGCTCGCCACACCGGACCTGTCCGAGGACGCCCGCGCGGTCCAGCGCCAGGCCTTCGCCGGGATGCTCTGGTCCAAGCAGTTCTACCACTACGACGTCGCATCGCTGGCTCCGCGGCGATCCGCCAGGGCCCCGAGCCTCCGACGGAACGTCTCCAGGGGCCGCAACAGCGAGTGGACGCATCTCTTCAACGCCGACGTGATCTCGATGCCGGACAAGTGGGAGTACCCCTGGTACGCCGCGTGGGATCTCGCCTTCCATTGCATTCCGCTCGCGCTCGTCGACGCGGAATTCGCCAAGCAACAGCTCGTTCTGCTGCTGCGCGAGTGGTACATGCATCCCAACGGCCAGCTCCCGGCTTACGAGTGGGCCCTGTCCGACGTGAATCCCCCCGTGCACGCCTGGGCGGCCTGGCGCGTCTACAAGATCGACAAGAAGCGCACGGGCCGGGGCGACCGCAAGTTCCTCGAGCGCGTGTTTCACAAGCTGCTGCTGAACTTCACGTGGTGGATCAACCGCAAGGACGCGCAGGGCAAGAACGTCTTCCAGGGCGGATTCCTCGGCCTCGACAACATCGGCGTCTTCGACCGTTCGGCGCCCGCTGCCGACGGGCGGCAGCATCGAGCAGTCGGACGCGACGAGCTGGATGGGCATGTACTGCCTCAACATGCTGACGATCGCGCTCGAGCTCGCCCGGGACGACGCGGCCTACGAGGACGTCGCGTCCAAGTTCTTCGAGCACTTCGTCTACATCTGCCGGGCGATGAACAACCTCGGCGGCCAGGGGATCGAGCTCTGGAATCGCGAGGACGGCTTTTTCTACGACGTGCTCGACCTGCCCGACGGCCGGCGGTTCCCGATGAAGGTCCGTTCGATGGTCGGCCTGATACCGCTCTTCGCCGTCGAGACGCTCGACTCGGAAGTGCTCGACCGGTTGCCGGGCTTCAAGCGGCGGATGCAGTGGTTTCTCGAGAACCGTCCGGACTTCGCGCAGCACGTCGAGACCGAGACCGCGTCCGACGGGAAGGTCACGCCGCTTCTTCTCGCTCGTCAACCAGCAGCGGCTCAAACAGATCTGCCGCTACCTGCTCGACGAGGCCGAGTTTCTGTCGCCGCACGGCGTCCGCGCCGTGTCCCGGCACCATCGCAGGCCAACCCGTACGTCATCGACGTCGGCGGCCTGGAGCATCGGGTCGACTACGAGCCGGCCGAGTCCTCGACCGGGCCTCTTCGGCGGCAACTCGAACTGGCGCGGCCCGGTGTGGTTCCCGGTGAACTACCTGATCATCGAGTCGCTGCAGAAGTTCCACTTCTACCTGGGCGACGCCTACAAGGTCGAGTGCCCGCACGGTTCCGGCCAGATGCGGACGCTCTGGGACGTGGCGGGGGATCTCTCGCGCCGCCTGAACCGCATCTTCCTGCGCGGCGAGGACGGGACGGCGGCCGGTCTTCGGCGGGATCGCAGAAGCTCCAGACCGACCCTCACTTCCAGGACCACCTGCTCTTCTTCGAGTACTTCCACGGCGACGAACGGCGCCGGCCTCGGCGCCAGCCACCAGACGGGGTGGACGGGCCTCGTCGCCAAGCTCATCCAGCAGAGCGGGCAGTAGGCCGCGATCAGTCGGGGTCGAACCAGAGCACCTGGTAAGCGACGCTGTAGGTCGTGAAGTTCGCGCCGATCGAGGTCGTCGCCCCCCTGGCGAAAAAGAGCTTGATCGACTGCCGCTGCGCCAGCGGCACGGATCCGGTCACGCTGACCCTGGAGTTCTTCTGGAGATCCGTGCCGGCGCGGCCGTCGAGGCTCGAGACGCCGCCCGTGTAGTACGTCCCGCTCACGGCGAGCCACAGGCGCGGCCGGAAGGTGTAGCTCACGTGACCCTGGAACGCGTAGATGGGCTCCTGCGTCCGGCGCTGGCCTCCGAAGAAGTCGTCGTTCGCCGTGAAGAACCATGCCGCGGCGTAGGCCTCGAAGGCCCACTTCCCGGCCGGCTGCGAGAGCCCGAGCTCGGTCTTGAAGGCGAAGCGGTTGGCTCCGATGTTGATCAGCTTGTCGGGCATGTATTCGCCGGTCGGCGCCACCGCGAGGAGCGTGAACCCGAGGGTCGTCTCGGGCTTGCGGGCCGCGAACTCCGCGCGTGTCAGCGCGGGCCCTCCGAGGAGGTTGACGGTCATGCGCGACTGGATGTCGGCGAACCCCGACCGTGTGATCCGCTGCTGCTGCTCCTCGACCTTGCCCTCGACCGACCCCCACACGTAGGGAACGACGATCCCCGCGCTCGCGGACCGTCCGAAGAGACCGAACGTGCGGACGTAGCCGAGCGTGCCCGAGTTGATCTTCGCGCTCACGTCGTCGAAAGGGAGCGAAGCGTCGAAGACGATCCCGCCGGTCTGGTGGCCGTAGCTGGCGAGCGCGAAGTTGGCCCCCGTGGGGTTGGGCGAGTAGGCGCGGGGCTCGAGGGTCTGCGCCCCGGCACGGGCGCCGGCGAGGGCGCCGGCGACGGCGACGAGGAGCACGGCGGTCAGGAGACGTCGGGATCCGGTTCGCATGGAACGGCGCGGGACTCTATCAGCGCATCCGGGATAGGCTTCGACCCACGGATCCGAAGGAGACATCATGCAGTCCCTCAGACGCTTGGTCCTGCGCGTGGCCAACGGCCTTCGGTGGCTCCCGCCGACGGTGGCGCGGCTGGCGGTCGGCTGGGTCTTCCTCCAGTCGGGATGGGGCAAGCTCCACAGCCTGGAGAAGGTCGTCGGTTTCTTCACGCAGCTCGGGATCCCCGCTCCCGAGTTCCAGGCGCGCCTGGTGGCGTGCACCGAGCTCGTCTGCGGCGCGCTCCTGTTGCTCGGCCTCGCGACGCGGATCGCGACCATTCCGCTCATGATCACGATGGTCGTCGCCCTCCTGACGGCGCTGAAGGGCGACATCCACGAGCTTTCGGACCTCTTCGGCACGGCCGAGTTCTGCTACATCGCGCTGCTTCTGTGGCTCGGTGTCTACGGCGCCGGTCCGATCTCGCTGGACCGGATCATCGCGAGGAACATGGACCGGGGAGGCCCGCCGACTCGCTGATTCTGCGGATTTTTTCGTGGCAAGATACGAATCCTGAGCCACGAACGCCCCGACCCCGCGAAGCTGCCGCCCGCGCGCGGTTTCGACCTTCTCTGTCTACCGATCATCGACTGGGGATTCCGCGTCCAGAGGCCGCAGCAGCTCGCAAAACCCTTCGCCGCCGACGGCCACCGGGTCTTCTACGCGAAGACGGGATTCCTCGGGCTCGACCGCGAGCCGGAGCTTTCCGAGGTCGCCGACCGGATCTACGAGGTGGCGCTGCCGGGCGAGCACGACTTCGATGTGTACGGCGACCGCCTCGCCGGGGAATCGCTGGATCAGGCGTTTGCGGCGATCGGGAGCTCGCGGCCCGCCACGGCATCCGCGACGCCGTCGTCCTCGTCCAGTACCCGTCCTGGGAGCCGCTCGCGCGCCGGCTCGCCGAGGCGCACGGTTGGCGGGTCGTCTACGACTGCATGGACGATCACACCGGGTTCGGCACGCACGGCCCGGACACGGCCAAGGACGAAGAGAGACTGCTCCGGGAGGCCGACCTCGTTGTCGTCACGTCGAAAAAGCTCGACGAGCGGGTGCGCCGCGTTCGACCCGACGCCCTGCGGCTGCCCAACGCCGGCGACGAGCGGCACTTCGCCCGTCTGCCCGCCCGCGAGACCGGCCCGCTCGCAGGGCTTTCACGCCCGGTCGTCGGCTACTACGGCGCCATCTCGTCCTGGTTCGACGCGGCCGCTGTCCGCGAGGCGGCGACGCGGCACCGCAACTGGTCGTTCGTCCTCATCGGCGATACGCGAGGGGCGGAACCCGAAGCGCTCGAAGCGCTCGAAGGCGTTGCCGAACGTGCGCCTCGCCGGAGAGGTTCCCTATTCCGAGCTTCCGGCCTTCGTCGCCGCGTTCGACGTGTGCACGATCCCGTTCCTGCGGACTCCTCTGACGGAAGCCACGAACCCCGTCAAGATCTTCGAGTACTTCGCGACCGGAAAGCCGGTCGTCGCGCGGCGCCTCCCGGAGATCGAGGCGTTCGCCGACGTGATCACGCTGTACGACAGTCCGGCGGAGTTCGTGTCCGGCCTCGAACAGGCGGTCCGGGAGAACGTCACGCCGGGCCCGGGCGCGGAGCGCCGCCGTGCGCTCGCCCGGCAGAACACCTGGCAGGCCCGCTACCAGGTTCTCAAAGCGAGGCTCGACTCCCTCTCCCCGAAGACGCGGGCCGAATCCCGAGAACCCGCGTCCGGTTCGCCGACACCGGCCTCTCCGGACGCCGTTGCCCGCCGCGCGAAGGAGATTCGCCGCCTTGCCGGCGTGATCCGCGAGCGCGACGAGGGCATCGCCTTCCTGCGACGCGAAGCCGCCGGGCACGAGAAGGCCTTCCGGGCGCGCATCCAGGAGCTCGAATCGGCGCTCGCGCAGACCGAAGCGACATCGGAGGCCCGCGGCACGCACCTCGCGGCCGCCATGGAGGAGCTCGATCGCTGGGAGCGGTCCCGGCTCGGGCAGCTGCGCCGGGCGATCGCCCGGGGTCGGGCCCTGCCGGGATCGGCGCGCCGCGCGCTCGGCCGCGCGACCGCTCCCGGCACGCCCTTTTTCGGCGTCGCACGCCGCGTGCTGCCGCGCCCGGTCGCGCAGTTCCTGCGCCGCACTCTGGCCCCGGTCGAGCAGCCCGACAAGCTCGTGAACGATCCCGGCCAACGCGGCGCGCACCCAGAACGCCGTCCCGGGCAAGCCGTCCGGCCGTTACGACGTGGTCGTCTTCTCGATCATCGACTGGGATTTCCGGTTCCAGCGACCCCAGCAGCTCGCCACGCAGTTCGGCCGGCACGGCCATCGGGTCTTCTATCTCTCGACGACGCGGTTCCTGGCGCCGGGCGGCCCGGCCTGGGACCTGACCCGGAAGGCGGAGAACGTCGGCGAGCTCCGCCTCCGCTCGCGCCGCGCCCTCGGCATCTACTGCGGCCGTCTCGACCCCGAGGACCTCGACACGCTCGAGGCCTCCTTCGAGGAGCTCGCGCGCGGACCTCGCCGTTCGGCGACACCGTCTGCCTCGTCCAGATTCCCGTTCTGGGCGCCCGCTCGCCGAGCGCCTCCGCGAGAAGCTCGGCTGGCGCGTCGTCTACGACTGCATGGACGAGTGGACGAACTTTCCGGGATTCGGGCAGAGCGTGCTCGTCGCTCGAGGAGAATCTCGTCCGGCGCGCCGACGTCACCGTCGTCTCGGCGGACCGCCTGCTCGAGAAGTGGAAGGCGGCGGCGCCGCGCCTGGTCCTCGCGAAGAACGGCATCGACGCCGAGCACTACCGGCAGCTCTACGGCGAGAACGCCCTACTCGCGGGCGCGTCCCCGGCCCGATCATCGGCTACTACGGAGCGCTCGCCTCGTGGGTCGACGTGCCGCTCCTGACGAAGATCGCCGACGCGCATCCCGACGCGACCCTCGTGCTCGCCGGCGGCCACTTCGACGTCGATCTCTCGCCCATCGCCACGCGCCCGAACGTGCGGCTCCTGGGCCAGCGGCCCTACGACGAGATGCCGAAGCTCCTCTGGAACTTCGACGTCTGCATCATCCCGTTCCTGGTCAACGACATCACCGAGGCGACGAACCCCGTCAAGTTCTACGAGTACCTCTACGGGGGCAAGCCCGTCGTGGCGCCGGCGCTCACGGAGCTCCTGCCCGTACGCGGACATCTCGCTATCTCGCGCGCGGACACGAGGAGTTCCTGGCCGCAGCTGCGACCGGGCGCTCGCCGAGCCGAAGGACGACCCGAAGCCGTGCCGAGCGCCGCCGCGTGGCCGAGGAGAACGACTGGGCGCACCGATACGCCACGATGGACGAGGGCATCTCGGCCGCCCACCCGCTCGTCTCGCGTCGTCGTCGTGACCTACGGCGGCCTGCGAGCTGACGCAGCGCCTGCCTCGAGTCCGTCTCGCGCGCGAGACGCTGGCCGCGGCCGCGGATCGAAGTGATCGTCGTCGACAACGCGTCCTCCGACGGCACGCCGGAGTACCTGCAGAGACGTCGGCCCGGCGCGATCCGCGCCTGCGCATCGTTCTTCAACGGCGAGAACCGCGGCTTTGCCGCGGCCAACAACCAGGGGATCGCGGCCGCGCGCGGCAGCGTCGTCGTGCTCCTCAACAACGACACGGTCGTGCCGCCGGGATTGATGGGCCGCCTCGCCCGCGCACCTCGACCGGCGACCCGTCGATCGGGCTCCTGTGCCCGACGACCAACTTCTGCGGCAACGAGGCGCGGGTCGAGCCCGCCTACGGCTCCGACGGCGACATCGCCGGGCCTGCCCGCCTTCGCCGCCCGTCGCGCCGCGAGCACCGCGGCCGGGTCTTCGACATCGGCGTCGCGGCGATGTACTGCGTGGCCGCGCGGCGCGCGGTCCTCGACGACGTCGGGCCGCTCGACGAGGCCTACGGCATCGGCATGTTCGAGGACGACGACTTCGCCGTCCGCATGCGCGCGAAGGGCTATCGGGTGGCCTGCGCCGAGGACGCCTACGTGCACCACGTCGGCCAGGGCGCCTTCCGCAAGCTCTCGCCCGCGGCCTACGACGCTCTCTGGAAGAAGAACCAGGCCTACTTCGAGAAGAAGTTCGGCGTGGACTGGAAGAAGCACGTGCCGCGCGAGGGCGTGGCGGCGGTCGAGTCGAAGGTGGGGGCGGAGTAGCGAACCTCCGCCTACGTCCGCTTCAGGAGGATCGTGTCCAGGTGCTTTTGCAGCCGCGCCGGTTGCAGGTCGATGATCTCGAAGTACCGGGACCACTCCCGCCGCACGTAGTCGAGCGAGTGGAAGGTGTTCTGGTAGAACGCGGGCAGCGAGATGCTCTGGCCGTAGGCGCTGTCCAGGTACAGAAAGCCGCAGTTCTCGACGATCCAACAGAGCTCCGGCTGCGAGGTTCCTGTAGTTGCTCTCGCCGCTCGTCGTCATGATGAGGTGGCCTCCAGGTTTCGTGATCCGGCGCAGCTCCGCGAGCCAATCGAACTGCATGTCTCCGGGCAGGTGCGTGAAGACGCTGATCCCGACGACGAGGTCGAAGAAGCCGTCGTCGAAAGGGAAGGGGCGGCGCGTGAGGGGCCAGCCGAAACTCCCCGAAACGGGGAGTGTAGGCTCCCTGCCAGCCACGCGATCGCCTCGGGATCGATGTCGCTGCCATAAACCTCGCGTTCCGGCAGGCGTCATTTCAGTGCGCGGCACAACCTCCCGCAGCCGCATCCCCAATCGAGGATTCGGGGAAAGTCGGACAGCCGCTTCCCGGCCGCGGCTAAGGACTCCGTCCAGGTCGTCGCAGATCCAGAAGCCGCTCTCAATGAAATCGGGAACGTAGGCGCCGACGACGCGCTCCTGAAGGTGCTTCGGAGGCGGCATGACTATGCCGTCGCGGCGGAGAACCGCCTCGAGCTGGCCGACCGCTGCCGTGAGGTCCGCAACCTTCGTCGACAGTGCGGCGACCGTCGCGGAGAGCTCCGGTACCTTCGCGGCGATCCCCGCCGAATGCTGGAGAAGATCTCGCGCGTACTCCCGCGACGTCTCACGGACCGAATGCTTGAGCTCGTCTTTGACGAAGCGGGGAACGAGCCGTTTGAGCCGAGTCAATCCGCACCTCCGGTGGAGCGTCGTCCGGCCGGGATTGCGCTCACGGCCTCCGCCCCACGAGCAGCTGGAAGTCGCTCGGGACTTCGCCGGCATCGACGAGCGCGTCCTCGGACTTCCAGACGCGGCTCAGGATCGCCTCGGCCTCGGGCTCTCCCGGCGGAAAGTTGTGCATGATCCCGTTGTACAGCAGGTGCTGGATCGTTCCGCCGAGCTTTCGCCGGTGCAGGATCTCGAAGTAGCGCTCGAAGAGCGGGACGATCTCCGCCGAGCGGATCGACTCGAAGGGCGACGCCGCGACGACGTCCGCGACGGTCGGACGGTCCTCGTAGGGCTTGACGGCGCCCCAGCGCAGCATCCGGTACCGCTCCGGGATCGCCGCCATGAGATCCCGGGTGATCGCGATCTGCCGGTCGGTCCACTGGAACTGCGTGGGCCCCACGAATTCCTCGAGAATGAAGAGGCCGCCGGGCGTCAGGGCCTCGAGCACCTCGACCATGACGTGCTCGAGCTCCTGAAAGTGGTGGAAGCTGTGGCAGGACACGATGAGGTCGTAGGCTCCCGGCGCAAGTCGCACGCGATTGGCGTCCTCCACGCGGAAGCCACCCGCGGCTCCGGCGGCGCGGCGGCGCGCTTCCGCTTCTTCGATGCGCTCGGGGCTCGCGTCGAACCCTTCGATCTGCCGCGTCGAGCCCAACGCATGGAGCTGCAGGCTGAGGGAACCCGAGCCGCACCCCAGCTCCATGCTGCGGGCGGCGGGCGCTCCCAAGGATCGGACCACCCACTGCCGCCAGGGGATGCCGTCGATGGTCATGCGCGATGCGTAGTGCGCCTGGATCGAAGGGTGATCGATCCAGGCGTGCATCTCCCGGGAGGCTTCGACGGCGAGATGGCCGCCCCATTTCTTGCCTTCCGCGGCGATGCGGGCCTCGTACGTCGGGTCCGGTGGCAACGGCCTCCCTCGGCCCGATCATACTGGCCGAGGCGGTCACCCGGAGCTCAACGCGAGGAGTGTGCTCCCGCCAGACGATCCCGGGCGTTGCAGTACCCGAGGATCAGGACGGCCGCCGCGGCCGGCGCGATCTGCGCGGCGAGCCGTGAGTAGGCCTGCACGACGTGCAAGGAGATCGACCAGGTCGTAAACAGGAACGGAACCATGAGGATGAGGAGCCCGCCGGTGACCGCCGCCGCGAGGACGCGTTCGTGGCGGGTCCCGCCCGCCAGAAGCGCGGCGGCCGCCAGGAAGAACCCCGGCCAGAAGAGACCCCATTGCGTCCAATCCACGAGCTCTTTCAGACAGAGCCGCCCGACGAAAAACACGCGGCCGACCGCGTCGGCGAGAGAGCCCGAGTAGACGACGTCCCGTACCGGGATCCAGCGGACGTACGCCAGGCGCAGGAGAAGAAACGCGGAGACGATGGCGATCGCGTTCCGGTTCGGCGCGAGCCGGCCGAGGGCATTCCGCCCGTACGACAGGATCCAGTAGAGGACGACGGCGCCGCACGCGAGTCCCGCGAGCAGCAGGCCCTCCGCCTTGACGGTCGTCAGGGCGCCGATCAGCCAGGGAAGCGCGCGCTCTCGTTCGTTCAAGGCGGCTCCCGCGACTCCGGCGACGATCGCGGCCTGCGGCATGTCGGCGTACCCGCCCGCCGCGTACCCCGTGGACAGCATCGGCAGCAGGCCGACGACGAGGGTCGCCAGCGCCGCGGCGCGTGCCGAGAGGCGCCCGCGGACCATCGCGTAGGTCCCGGCGAGAAGCGAGAGGTAGAACACCATGAAAACGGGCTTCATCTCGCCGAAGTCGAACCGACCGGAAGGCAGCGCCAGGAGCGCCTCCCAAAGCGGAACCAGGGAGGGGTAATTGAGCACCCGTACCTGGTCGTATTGCTCCGTCGGGTACCACTCGCGCGTCAGGCCTCCGGCCTGGAAGAGGTACTGGGCCTTGGAAGCCCAGATCACGAAGCCGTCCCAGGCGTAGGCGTAACGGAAGTTGAGCGTCGCGAACGCGGCGACCTCGAGCGCGAGCGCGGCGAAGAGCAACCGGGCGGCCGGATCGAGTGGGGCGCTCGGCGGTCTATCCGGTGCCGGCTCGCGCGACGGCCGCAGGCGCGGGAACACGCGGATGCCGATCGCCCACAGGAGCGCCGCGCCCAGAAGGACCGCCACGGCGCGGAGCGCGCCGTGGGGCCAGGCGAGCGAGAGCAGGAACAGCGCTGCGGCGCCCGCGCCCATTCCCGTCAGCAGCGCCTCGTTCCCGGTCGCGCCGTCGCGAACGCGACGACGCAGGATCGCTTCGCCGAGCGCCATGAAGCCGCCGGCGATGAGGATCGTGAAGAGGATCGGGACGAGCGGCACCCTCACGGCGCGAGCTCGCCGAACGAGACCCGGGCGGGCAGGCCGTAGAGTTGCCCGAGATCGCGGACACCCTGGAGCTCCGGAGCCGCCGTGGGCGAACCGATCAGGACCACCCAGCGCGCACCGGCGCTCGCCGCGAGCTTGCGCAGCTGCGCGGGCCCGTAAGGCGCGACCACGAACGTCGCCGTGTTTCGAGGGTAGAGCCCCCGCTGCCACAGCACCCCGTGCCAGATGTTCTCGTCGTTGGCGAGAACGATCAGCGGCGCACCGCTCGGTATGGCCGCCCGCACCGCGTCCATCTGCCGTCGGTCGGTCTCGGTGAAGACGCTCGGGTGCGCCCAGGTGTACGCGATCCGGATGTCGCGATCGACCGCGGTGATGCCTGCGAGAAGCGTCGACCCCAGCACGGCCCCGGCCACGGCGCCGAGAAGGAGGGAAGCCGCGCCCCGGCCGTCGCGGGAGACGAGCGCGAAAGGCGTCGGCACGATTCGATGATACGTCGCGGGACTGCCGCTATCGCGGTCGCGCGCGCGCCAGCCCGAAGCCCGTTCGCGCCAGAAGAAACAGGCCGCCGAGGAGCGCGAGACCGCAGACGCCGCGCAGCCAGCGATGGAGCGCGGGAGGCTCGTCCGAACGCGACCGGAGCAGAATCGGCTGCGGCTTCGCGAACGGGCGAAGGTCGACCCGCGTCCAGACCTGAGTCCGCTTGCCGTCCCAGAAATCCCAGACGCGGCTCCGGTCGAGGTAGGCGGGCTCGCCGTGATCCGGGCCCTTCCGCCAGGTCTCCAGCAGCTTCGCGTTGAACTTCACGTGGTTCCATGTCGTGTCGCCCTGGAAGAGCGCCAGGGTCGGCGGCAGGGTCTGCCGCGCCACGACCGCGAGCGTCCCGTAGTAGAAGAGGATGCCGAGGATCGAAACGGGTAAGCCGAGGACGGCGGCCGCCGCGAGCGGAACCTTGCGGAGCAGACGAAGGCGCAGGCGCAGGTCAGCCCCGCGCCGCGAGGCGGCGAGCGCGAGAAAGAGCGGCGCGAGGGCCGAGTGGAGATACCGGGGCCCCCAGGTCTCGTCCGACCACATGTGCAGGAGCGCCAGCCCGGCGGCGAGGCTTCCGAAAGTGAGCGCCGCGAATGCCGCGACGGGACGATCGACGGACCAGGCGCGCGGCAGGGCGATGAGGGCGACGATCGCGAGGGGCGCGAAGACGAGGAGTCCCTTGTTCGGCGAGCCGACCAGGCCGGCGAGGTGGAGGAACGGGGAGACGGCGTCGCGCACGAGCCAGCCTTCGATGAATTTGGCCGTTCCCCCGAATCGGGCCCACGAGAGCGCGCGGAAGTGCTGGTTGACGGCGAGCGTCACGCCGAGAATGACGACGGCCGATCCGACGCGGGCAGCCCAGAGGGAGAGGGCGGCCGGCGCTCCGACCGGGCGTGTGCGGCGCGCCCACGCGAAAAGCAGGTACGCGACGGCAGGCAGCAGGAGGAAGCCGCCGGACTTGGCCGAAACGGCAATCCCGGCCGTGGCCCCCAGCGCGAGGGCGCGCGGCCAGGTGATGGCTGGAGGCGCCGCGAGCGCGAGGTATCCCGCGAGCAGGAGGAAGAGCGACTGCGTCGTTTCGAGCCCGATGTAGGCGTACGGCCAGATCATCGTGCCGAAGGCGGCGACGACCGCGATCGCGAAACCCCACCGGGCATCTCCCGCGAGCCGCGACGACCAGACGAACAGCATCGTGACGAGCAGCGCGCTCGCGAGGATCGGCTGGAGCGCAATCAGGCGCAGCGCCCAGGGCAGCGTCGGCGGCACGGCGGGGATGGCGTCGCCGAGCGCGACGAAGGGGCATTGGAAGGCCAGCGCGACGGCCCCGTTTCGGGGCCATTCGACGGCGGAACCGGCGAGGATCTGCCGGCACGCGGCGACCTCTTCGTGCACGTAGCCCATCCCTTCGGGGGAGAGCGGCGAAAGGCCGAGGTACACGCAGGCCACGCCGAAGAAAACCGAGATCGCTCTTTTGTGCATGGTCGCGCGGCGCCCGTAGGCGGCTGCGGACGAGGATAGCTGATCGTCCCGGGCGGGCGGCTACTCTCCCGGAGCGGGAACCGCGCGGTATGCGAACGGAGGCTTGGGCCCGCCGGGCGCCGTCGCGCGAAGGAGGTCCGGACCCACGCCCGTCGCCTCGGCGCCCTCGAGGAAGTAGGCCGCGATGCGGCGCGCGTGCTCGTCGAGCCGCTCGCCCTCGATGTTGGAGAGCATCACCGTCACGAGGCGCGCGTGGGGCACGATCACGATCGCCGAGCGGCCCCCGACTCCGCGGCCCCCGTGCCAGACGTAGAAGCGGCCGCGGGAGTCGGTCTCGACGAACCAGCCGAGGCCGTAGCCCGTCTCCAGGCCGCTGCGCGTCTTCTGGGGCGTGAACATCGCGTCGAGGGCGTCCTGGCGGACCAGGCGTCCCTGCAGGAGCGCCGCTCCGAATCGGACGAGGTCCTCGGTGGTCGACAGCAGGCCGCCGCCGCCCCACATGCAGCTCGTATCGACCGGCCGCGCGGTGCGAAGCAGTCCGAGGAAGCCGCGCTCGTAGAAGAGCGACCTTCCGGGCAGGAACCGGCGCGGGTCGTCGCTCATGGTCGAGGCCATCCCGGAGGGGCCCGCCACGGTCTCGTTCAGGAGATCCGAGAAACGCTTGCCCGTGGCCGACTCGAGGGCGGCCGAAAGCAGCAGGTATCCCTGGCGCGACATCGTGTGCCCGAGGCCCGCCGGGCGGATGAAGAGACGGCCGGAGATCGTGCGTGCCGCGTCGCGGGCTCCGGAGCAGGGGCCGGGCGCGACCTCGTCTTCCGGAAAGTCGCCGGCGCCCGCCAGATGCGCGGCGAGCTTGCGCGGCGTGATGACCGACGCGGGTCTCGGGAAGCTCCGGAAGGTAGCGCTGGATCGGCGCGTCCATGTCGAACCGGCCCTCCTGGGCCAGGCGCGTCGATCACGGCCGCCGTCAAGGGCATGGCGACCTCGTAGATGCGGAACTGCGTCGAGCGGGAGACTTTGCGGTGGCGATCGACGTCCGAGAATCCGAAGGCCGTCGACCACACGATGTCGTCGCCCACGGCGACGGCCACGGCCGTCCCCGGGTAGAGCTGGAGGACCTGGTCGAGCATGGCGCGCGATTCCTCGATCGCCCGTCCGTACGGCGAGGCGCCCGAGGCCGCGCCGGCCGCGGCAGGACCAGGCCCATGACGATCGCGAGCGCGACGGCGGCGAAACGGCGGAGGCGTCTCATACGGTCGGCGCGAGCGTCGAGGCCGGTGCGCCCGAAGCACCGGACGGAACGGCCCAGCGGTTTCCGGCGGCGCGCGCGAGGTCGGCGGGCGGCGCCATCACGAGGGGGAACGTGAGCACGACCTCGCATCCGCGTCCTGCGGCGCCGCGAAAGTCGAACTCGTGGCGGTCGGGATAGAGAAGCTCGAGGCGATCGCGCGTGTTCCGCAGGCCCACGCCGCCGACGGCGTTCGGAGGCCGCGGCGGGGCGGAGCCGGGCCCCGGCCCGTCGTCGCGCACGAGGAGGCGGAGCCGGTCGGGACCTTCGCGCCGCGCCTGGACCTCGATCCTTCCCGAGCCGGGCTGGGCGGCGATTCCGTGCTTGATGGCGTTCTCGACGAGCGGCTGCAGGATCAGGTTCGGGACCAGGGCGTCGCCGATGCCGCCTTCGACGTCGAGGCGCACCGTGAGGCGGTCCTGGAATCGCGTCTCCTGGATCTCGAGGTACACCTGGAGAAGCTCGAGCTCCTTGCGAAGCGGTATGAGGTCGCTCCCCTCGTTCTGGAGCGACATGCGGAGCAGATCCGAGAGGCGCACGACCGTGCGCGCGGCCGCCTCGCGGTCGCGGAAGACGAGGGGCAGGATGCTGTTCAGCGTGTTGAACAGGAAGTGCGGGTGGAGCTGCATCTTCAGGGCTTCCAGCCGCGCGCCGTGAGCAGGCGCGTCTTGACCTGCGAGGCGCGCAACTCCCGCTCGCGCGACAGGCGCGAGTAGGAAAGCGCCCAGGTCGCTCCGACGATGGCCGAGAACGTGACGAGGTGCGTCGGGAGAGGAAGCGCAGCATCTGCGGAAGCGCCGCGAACTGGGTCGCGACGACGAGCGGGAAGCCCATCAAGAGCGGATACGCGAGCTGGTAGGCCACGCAGTGCGCGACCGCGAAGAGCACGCCGCCGCCGGCGAGGCTGGCGATCGGGACGCAGCCAGTCCGAGCGCGTCGGCATGCACCGGCGCGCGAGCCAGATCACCGGGGGCGTGAAGGGCCGCCCAGATCGTCGAGGACGAGCAGGCTCTGGGCGAGCGCTTCCCAGATGCCGAACTCCAGGCGCTGGAGCTGGAACGGGTCGCTGAAATAGCGGTCCGCCGCGCGGAAGAGTCCGACGAGCGTCCACGCCGCGAGCACCCATCGGCGGCGCGCCAGCGATCGCGCGAGGCCGCGCGCGGGAGCTCGCGGAACGGTCCGCCGATCGCGCTCACGCGGAAACTCCGGATAGGGAACGCGACACGGCCTCCTCGAGAGGAAGCGTGATCCAGCACCTCGTGGCCCTTGTCGAGCCGATCGGAGATCGCGACCAGTGCCGTCCCGGGATAGAGAAGCTCGAGGCGGAGCTTGGTCTTGCGGACGAAAGAGTCGTCGATCGGGACGGTCTCCCGCGCCGACCCGCCCCGGGGCTCCGCGGCTTCCTCCTGGACCTCGAGCAGCAGATCGCCGTTCTCCGGCGCAGGCGCGGATTTCGATCGCCCGGCTCTGCCCGGCCGCAGGGACATGCCGTTGGCGATGGCGCTCTCGGTCAGCGGAAGCAGGATCAGGTTCGGCACGGCCGCGTCGAGGGCCTCGGGCTCGACCGCGTAGCGCACCTCCAGACGGTCCCGGAGACGGGTCTGCTCGATCTGGAGGTAGAGGCGGATGTACTCGAGCTCCGTCTTCAGCGGCACGAGGCCCGTGGCGTCGTTGTGGAGGGCGAGGCGCAGGATGTCGCCGAGCTGCACGACGGTGCGGGCGGCGCGCCGCGGCTCGGTGCGGATCAGCGGGAGGATCGCCGAGAGCGTGTTGAAGAGAAACGGCGGATGGAGGCGCAGCTTCAGGGCTTCGAGCTGTGTCGAGACCAGGTCGCGCTCGAGCTCGGAGGCCTGGATCTCCTTCTCGCGGATACGTCCGGTAATCGTCGATGCCCCAGGTGACGCCCACGATGCCGCATGTATGCCCCAGGCGCGCGGCGCCGCCGAATGCGAGGGTCGCGAAGAACATCGCCGCGAAGTCGCCCTCGGAGCACGGGCTCGAAGAATGCCAGAACACGTTCGTCGCGAGCAGGTGCGCGAGCGCGGCCGCCGCCCGGCGAGAAGCAGCAGCGGGAACCCGGCTGCCACGCCGTGCCGCGACCGCGGCCGCAGACGGCGCGCGATCGCGCATCACCGCCGGGCGTCAGCGAGGCCCACAGGTAGGCCGTGACGAGGCTCGCGGCGAGCGACTCGCGCAGGAGCAGCCGAGGCGCGGCTGCAGGGACGGGCCGCGCAGATAGCGCTGGGCGGCGATGAACAGTCCGACCCCGGTCCAGACGGCAAGATCTCGAGGGCGCGGCGCAGCGCCGGGGCCGCGCCGGAAAGGCCGCGCGGGACCTCCCCGGTCTCGGCTCGCTGTCAATCGGCAGGAGCGCGCCGGGAATCGGCGGAGCGAAACGCCGCCGGACTCCGGAGGCGTTGCCTCGGGAACGATCGAGAACCCGGTGCTCGCTGCCGCCGTCGTCATCCGCGCTCTACAAGACCGCTAGACCGCCAGGCGCCGAAACTCCTTGAGCCGCTCGCGGTAGGTCGAGCGACAGCGTCAGCTTGGTGCCGTCCTTCAACGTCACCGCGTAGTCGCCGTTGAACCACGGGTGCATTTCCTTGATCCTCTCGATGTTGACGATCGTCGAGCGGTGGATGCGGAAGAACTTCTTCGGGTCGAGCTTGGACTCGATGCCCGCGGTCGTCTCGTGGTAGACGTAGATCTCCTTGCCGACGTGGAGCCGCACGTTGTTGCGGGAGGACTCGATCCAGTCGACGTCGGCCACCCGCAGGAAAACGCTTCGCTCGTCCTTCTTGATGAGGAGCCACTCGGGATAGGTGCGCTCGCGCTGGATGTCCTCGAGGAGGGCGTGCAGCGCGGACTTCAGCTCGCTGCGAGGAGCTCTTGATCCACCTCGCTGCGCGCGCGCTCGACGGCGGCGTGGAGCCGCTCGCTCGAGAAGGGTTTCATCAGGTAGTCGACGGCGTGCGCCTCGAAGGCTTTCAGCGCGTATCGATCGAAGGCGGTGACGAAGATCACCGCCGGCATGTCCGCGCGTCCAGGCTCGCCAGCACGCCGAAGCCGTCGAGGCCGGGCATCTGCACGTCGAGGAGCACGAGCTGCGGGTTTGAGCTCCGCGATCGTCTTGACGGCCTCGAAGCCGTCGCCGCACTCGCCGATGATCTCGATGTCGGGCTCGTCCTGGAGACCGTTGCGCACCCACTCGCGCGCCAGGGGCTCGTCGTCGACGATCAGTGTCCGGATCTTCATCCCCGTCCCCCCTTGTCCCCTTTTTTCTGCAACGCTGCAGGCCGTGATACGTAAAGAAACGAAAGGAGTTATCGAGAATATGCCGGGACATTTCAACCCAAGATTCCGGACGAAGTGTTCAAAAACCGGAACGGAAGGGTTGTTTCCGGGACGAAGCGCCGATTCGCTGTGACGAAAGGGCGCAGACCCGTGACGATTCCTTTTTCCGGCGGTCGAACGAGGCGTTCCGGTCCCGAGAATCTTGATTTCCGGATCGAAAGTTCGATGATCTGGAGGCCGCGATGACTCCAATCTTGCTCGCGCTCGCCGCTTTCCTCGCCCTTCCGTTCGGTTTTCGACCCTCCGGTAGCGTCCCAAAGGTTGCGGACAAGCCGTCCGACCCCTTTGCCGTTACCGTGAGGCCGGTCCTCGTCACCCGTTGCGCCCCGTGCCACGAGCCCGGCGGGACCATGTACGCGAAGATGCCCTTCGACCGCGGCGAGACGATTGCCGCGCACCCCGAAGGGGTCCTGAAGCGCCTGAAGGGCGAGGAACGGGCGGCCGTCGAGAAGTGGCTCGCGAGCCTTCCGCCGGCGAAGTAGCCCGAATCGTGCTCGCCTTTCTTCTCGCCGCAGCCGTTCTCGCACAGTCCGCGACCGCCGACCCGGCCCCGCCCCGGCCGAAGAACAACTTCCTCGACATCAACCCGTCGTGGTCGCCGGACGGGCGCAAGCTCGTCTTCCAGAGCGACCGGAACTATCCCCGGACGCAGCTCTACGTCATCGACCTCGACGGAACCGGCGAGCGGCGCCTGACGCACAGCCTCGGCGACGATACGCATCCGTCGTGGTCGCCCGACGGCGACTGGATCGTCTTCGACTCGAATCGCGACGGGCACTGGAACCTCTACCTGATTCGACCGGACGGAACGGACGAAAAGCGCCTGACGCACCGGGAGGGCGGAGCGGGGGAGACGTTCGCGCGGCATCCGGCCTGGTCGGCCAACGGCGCCTGGATCGTCTTCGACAGCGACCGTGACGGGGACGAGGAGCTCTACATCATGGATGCCGAGGGCGGCCACGTCACGCGCGTCACGCGCAGCTCCGGCCGCGACGGCCATGGAGCCTGGACCCCGGACGGCAAGGAAATCCTGTTTACCGGCGAGCGCGACGGGAACCAGGATGTCTGGAGCGTCCATCCCGACGGGACGAACCGGCGCCGCCTCACGGACTCTCCGGCCGGCGACGGCGCGGGGGAGGTCTCGCCGGACGGAAAGAAGCTCGCGTTCTATTCCGAGCGGGACGGAAACGCCGAGATCTACGTCGCCGAGCGCGACGGCTCCAACCCCCGGAACCTGACGCGCGATGCGGCGACGCAGTACGAGCTCTCGTGGTCTCCGGACAGCCGCCGCATCGCGTTCTACTCCGGCGGGCCGGGGCCCTTCGAGCTCTTCGTCATGGATGCCGACGGCGGCAACCGCCGGCAGGTCACCCACGCGGCCTACGACAACGCGTGGCCCCAGTGGTCGCCCGACGGAAAGCAGATCGTCTTCGCGTCGACGCGCGACGGCGACTGGGAGATCTACACCATGGCGGCCGGCGGAGAGGACGCGCGGAGGCTGACCTCGAGCCCCGGGCGCGACGCCCACCCCGCCTTTTCGCCCGACGGCAAGCGCATCTACTTTCAGTCCCCGCGGGACCATGCCGGCGACGGCGAGGTCGACCTCTGGGTGATGGAAGCCTCGGGCGCCAACGCGAAGCGCCTCGTCGCGTCGAAGGTCTTCGCGGGTGTGCCGGTGCCCTCGCGCGACGGCAAGCGTGTCGCGTTCCAGCGGGGAGCGCTCGAAGGCGAAGGCGACGACGCGGCTTACCACTGGGACCTCTTCGTCGTCGACGCGGAGGGCGGCGCCGAGCGCCGGCTGACGCAGAACCGGTGGTCGAGCCAGGTGCCGAGCTGGGCGCCGGGCGATCGCCGCGTCGCCTTCTACGCCGACCCGGAGGGCCGCAACCAGCTCTTCACGCTCGACCCGGCGACAGGTGCGGTGACGCCGCTGCTCGTCGAGCGCCGCGGTCGACGAAACGCCGGCGTACTCGCCGGACGGCCGTTTCGTGGCCTTCGTCTCCAATCGCGACGGCACGCGCGACGTCTATCGCCTCGAAGTGGCCACGGGAAAGGTCGCTCGTCTGACGACGGGTTCCGACGTCTGGGCCCAGCCGTCCTGGTCGCCCGACGGACGCCGGATTCTCTACTCGGCGCGCAGGGACGAAGTCTTCGACGTGTGGGTGATGAACGCGGACGGGACCAACGCGGCGCGGCTGACGAAGGGAGCGGAAGGGTACCGGTAGGGCTTCTTATCGTTTGCGCGCCGCGTACTCTCCGTCGAACGCCGAAGTCCAGGTTTTGCCGCCGTCGCCCGAGGTTTCCCAGACCTGGCGCAGCCGGGACTGCGGGAGGGGCGTCCAGGTGATCCGGTTCTTCACGGTTCCGCCCTTGCCGTCGGGAGTGTCGCCCTCGAGCACCATCTTCGGCCCCTGGCGCCCGCCCGTGAGAAGCAGGACGTTGCCCTTGTCGTCCACCCACGTCTGATACCAGCGCTTCTTTCCGGAGTCGTACATGTTGAGGCTCGTTCCGGAGAGTCCGCTGGCGCCCTTCCACTCCTCCCGGACGGCGCAGCCTCCGAGGATCGACGAGATCCGGTTGTTCCCCGCGATCTTGCCCTTCTCGCTGACGTCCCAGTCTCCGATCCAGAAGTCGAACTGCCGGTATTCGGGCCCGATGCAGGGCTTGGGCGCCGGCGTGGCGACGGGCGGCGCGTCGGCCGGCGGACGCACGATCTCGGTATCGCCCACGGTGAAGGCGAAGATCCCGGCGATTCCAAGTGTCGCGAGTGTCCCCAGAGCCACAACGTCCTCCAGTGCTTCGGAGACGCTACGCCGGCGTCAAGGTTCTGGCGAGCTCATTGGGACCGGTTCGGGTTTTTGCCGGACGAGCGGCAGGAAGGGCGGGGACGGTCCGTCCACCAGCGGCAAGCCCCCGGCTGTAGGAGACGCCGTCCGAAGGACGGCGGCAACTCTGCCCCGCCCCTACGAATCGGATGTAGGGGCGGCCCTCGCGGCCGCCCTCTTATCGCAGTCGGCGAAAGGCCAGGGTCTTGATCGCGAGCCAGACCGGCGTGCCGCGTTCGAGCCGCAGATCTTCCGCCGCGGATCGCGTCAGGCGCACGTTCCAGTGCAACCCCGCGGTCTCGACCCCGATCCATGCGCCGGCCGGCGACGCATCGAGCGACGCCACGCGTCCCGGAAGAACGTTGCGCGCCGAGACGTGTCCCGGCGGATCCGTCGAGACGAGGATGTCGTCGGGCGACACGGCGAAGAGGGCGGGGCCGGCCTTCGTCTCGGGCGTCGAGGGCACGACGAGCCGCGCCGGTCCCGCAACGAGCACCGCCGAATCGTCTCCACCCACACCCGGGGCGAGCTCGCCGGCCACGACGTTGTCGAAGCGCGCTTCCGGATCGGCGTGCGAGGCCACCATTTCGCGGAGGATCTCGGCCGTCGGTCCGTGGCGCACCAGGGCGCCCCGCCGCAGAAGCAGCGCCTCACCGGCCACGGCGGACGCCTCGCCGGTGTTGTGCGTGACGTAGACGCACGGGATCTTCAGCACGCTCGCGGACGCGCAGCAGATAGGGAAGGATCCGCTCCTTCAGCTCCACGTCCACGGCCGCCAGAGGCTCGTCGAGAAGCAGGAGTCGCGGCCGGGTGGCGATGGCGCGGGCGAGCGCGACGCGCTGGCGTTCGCCGCCGGAGAGGGTCGCGGGGGAGCGGTCGAGGAGCGGTTCGAGCTCGAGGATCGACGACGGCCTCGGAAAACCACTCCTCGCGCTCGCGTTCGTTCCCGCGCATGCCGAAGCGGACGTTGCGCCGCGCGGTCAGGTGCGGAAAGAGACATGCGTCCTGGGGCACGTAGCCCATGCGGCGTTGCTCGGGCGGGAGATCGACTCCCGTTCCCGAGTCGAGGAGCACCTCGCCGTCGATCGCAATCCGTCCCGAAACACCCGGCCGCAGGCCCGCGAGCGCCTCGATGAGCGAAGTCTTCCCGGCCCCCGATGGCCCGAGCACCGCGACGGCGTCCGAGGACAGGCGCGCGCGGACCGCGAGCGGAAACTGCGCGAGCGGGAGCCGGAAGTCGAGCTCGATCATCGCGCCGGGCCTGCGTCCCGGCGGGAACGGCTCAGGAGCTCCGAGGCGAGGACGGCGGCGAACGCGATCACGACGGTGACCCACACCAGGCGCAGCGCCGCGTCGTCCTGGCCGATGTGGTGGCGCTGGAAGATTGCGAGGGCGAGGGTCTGCGTGCGTCCGGGGATGTTGCCGGCCACGATGATCGTGGCGCCGAATTCGCCGAGCGCCCGGGAGAACGCGAGCAGCGTGCCCGTCAGGATCCCGCGGGCGGCGAGCGGGAGGGTGACGCGGCGGAACGCCTCGAACGGCCCGCAGCCCAGCGAGCGCGCGATCGCCGGAAGGCGGCGGTCGACTTCCTCGAAGGCGGCGCGCGCCGGCCGGACGAGCAGGGGAAAAGCCATGACGGCGGTGGCAATGACGACGGCCTTGACCGTGAACAGAACCTCGATGTCGAGGCGCGCGAGCAGGCCGCCCATCGGGCTGCGCCGGCGAAGGAAGTCGAGGAGCAGGATCCCGACCGCGGTGGGGGGCAGCACGAGCGGAAGGGAGAGGATCGTCTCGGCGATCGTCCGCAACGGTCCGCCGCGGCGCGAGAGCAGCCAGGCCGCGCCCACGCCGAGCGGGAGGATCAGCAGCGTGGCAATCAGCGCCACGCGGACCGTCAGCAGCAGGATCGAGACGTCGTCGGACGTCAAGGGATCAAGAACCCGGCTTGATGAGGTACCCGCGCTTCTCGAAGATCGGCGCGGCCCGCCGGCGAGTCGAGGAACGCCACGAACTTCGCGGCGACCTCCGCGTGCTTGGAGGACGTGATGGGCGCGACGGAGTAGGTGATCGACGGGCCCTTTGTCACGGTGTAGACGATCTTGACGTCCTTGGAGATCGCCGCGTCGGTCCGGTACACGATCCCGGCAGGGATGTCCCCGCCGGCGACCGCGGCGAGGGCCGCCCGGACGTCGAGGGTCGGGATGACCTTCTTCTCGACCGCCGCCCACACGCCTTCTTCGGTCAGCCACTTCTTCGCGTAGACGCCCGCCGGCACAGCCGCGGGATCGGCCAGCGCGAGCTTGGGAAACGCCTCGAGATCCTTCGCCGACGTGACCTTCGCGGTCGAGTCGGACGGCACGACAACGACGAGCGCATTCGAGAGGAACTCGCGGCGGTCGGCCTTCTTCACGAGCCCCGCCTTCTCGACGGCATCCATCCTGGCGGTGTCGGCGGAAAAGAAGACGTCGGCGGGGGCTCCTGCCTCGATCTGACGGGCCAGATCGCTCGACGACGCGAAGGAGAAGGCGACCTTGCCGCCTCCCGCCGCTTCGAACTGCTTGCCGGCCTCCTGGAGGGACTCGGTGAGGCTCGCGGCGCCGAAGACGAGGAGCTCGTCGGGGGACGCCGTCAGCGCGAGCGACGAAAACGACGCGAGCAACAGGCCGAGCAGGAACTTCTTCATGACCTCTCCATACTCAACCGCGGATGACCATGACTTCGGTGGCCTTGATCGAGCGCGAGGGCCGGGACGCCGGCCTTCAGGGCAAGATTGCGAACGGCGCCCGCCGTGATGATGGCGGTCAGCGTCTGGCCCGCGACGTCGATCGTGACCTCGGCGAGGAGCCCCGAGACGCGAACCTTCGTCACGACGCCGGCGAGCTTGTTGCGGCCACTGATCGCGTCGAGCGCCGAGGTTCCCGAGGCGGTCGCCCCGAGCCGCGTGAGCTCGGAGCGCGGGATCCGGTGATGCCCGCCGGGCGTGACCGTCGAGCGGATCCGCTTGCGATAGATCCACTGCTTGATGGTCGGGTAACTCACGCCGAGCGCTTTCGCAGCCTCGGAAGGGGTCAGCGAGCCGGTCGCGTGCGCCATGAGTTGGCGATTCTATACGAGTCAATACGACTCGGATTGCAAGAGTCGATGTGAAACGTAATAGTCCGCCGCCGGAGGTGAACCGATGCGGGCAAGGGCTTGGCTCTCGGGGGCGAGCGTGGCCGCCTTCGTGGTGATGACGGGTGGCGTTGCACGCGCTGCGGGAGGGGCCGAGGAGGGGCCGGACCCGGCGGTTCCCGAGGCGCAGGCCTCCGGTGTCCAGACGACTCCGCCGCCGGCCGCGGAACCGGAAAAACCGGCCGGCGAAAAAGCCCCCAAGCCGATCGAGTACGTCGAAGGCCGGGGCATCGTCTTCCGCACGCCCGACAACCTCTTCGAGGCGAGCCTCGGTTTCAACCTGCAGGTGCGCTTCACCCACGCCGATCTCGACGCGGCAGCCGGCGGCATCGACGCCGAAGAGTTCCGAGTCCGCCGCTTCAAGCTCTTCCTGTCGGGATTCGCCTTCGATCCGCGGCTGACCTGGCGCTTCCAGGCCGCCTTCGAGAGCCTCGCTGCCAATCGCACCCTCGACGATGCCTGGCTCAACTGGAAGTTCGGGGACCCCGTCGCCCTCCAGTTCGGCCAGTACAAGACGCCCTTCTCGCGTCAGGAGCTCTACAACGACGGCGTCCTGCAGTTCTCGGAGCGCTCGCTCGCGACCGACGCCTTCAAACCGAGCCGCGACATCGGCCTCATGAGCGCGGGACAGTTCGGCAAGGGCCTGCTCGCGTACCAGCTCGGCGTCTTCGGCGGAGACGGGCAGAACACGCTTCGCGTCACGAACCACGTCATGCCCGTGCTCCGGGTGACGTCGACCCTCTTCTCGCCGATGGGCAACAGCGAGGCCGACGTCCAGGGCCACAAAACGCCTTCGCTTTCATTCGGAGCCAATGGATTCGTCAACGAGCTCCGGAAGGTCACCGCCACGAGCTTCGAGGCCATCGCGCTCAACTACGCGGGCCCCGCCGGCTGGCTCGGCCGCAACGTCGGCCTGTTCGAGATGGGCGAGAACGTCGACATCAAGTCCTGGGGCTTCGACGCGCAGTTCAAGTGGATGGGCCTCTCCGCGCAGGCCGAAGGCTACGTTGGCCAGGCCGTCGGCGACGCGAGCGGCGTGCGCCTCTACGCGTACGGCTGGTACGGGCAGGCGGGCTACATGATCCTTCCTGCCAAGCTCGACATCGCGGCGCGGTACACGATCGTCGACTACAACCGCAACCTCGACGGCGACACCGCCTCCGTCATCTCCGCCGCGTCGACCTGGTACTTCCGGCGCAACGCCGCGAAGATCGTTCTCGACTACTCGCGCACGCACCGCCAGCGCCTGGACGGATCCCCGGCCAACGACAACGCGTTCTTGGTCCAGGTTCAGCTCATGCCCTAGGCGTTGAGCGCGAAGCGTACGGTGACGGTGAGCCGGACGGCGACCGTGCGGCCGTTCAGGGTGCCCGGCGCGTAGCGCCACTGGCGGACGGCGGCGAGTACGCCCGCGTCGAAGAGAAGGTTCGGCGAGCTGACCACGCGCACCTGGTCCACGGTGCCGGCGGCGGTGATGACCGCTTCCAGGATGACGACGCCTTCCAGCCGCAGCTTGCGCAGGGCTTCGGGGTAGCTCGGATCGACTTTCGAGATCAGCGTGGGCGGCGTGACGCCGTCGGCATGAGCGTCGATGATGCGGTCGGTGTCGATCCCGTCGCCGTCCTCCTGGCTGCCTGTGCCCCCCGGAATGCCGTTCTCAACGCCGCCGGGAACGCCGGGACCGCCGTCGCCTCCCGTTCCTGCTCCCGGCTCGCCGTTGACTCCGACATTCGTGGCGCTCGTCTCGCGCACCGGCTCGATGGAGGTCGTCTCGGGCAGCTCCGGCATGCGCACGATCGGGACGGCCTCGTCGGTGCGCACGCGGGTCTCGAAGGAGGCCTGGATCGGCGTCGCAGTCGCCGGGGGGCGGCGGCGGTGGGCCCCCGGGGAAAGCCGGGAAGACGATCGGGATGGCCGGCTCCGGCGGCTCGCCGGTGGAGACGAGGCCGGAGAGCACCAGCGCGCCGATCACCGCCGAGTGAAAGGCGACGGCGATGGTCAGGGTCTTCGCGTGGCGTCCGTGAACGCCGGCCGGATGCGCAGCCGATTCGATGAGCGCAGTGTCGAACATGGCGGGCCTCCTGAAAGAGGAGAACCCGCAGGGGGCGGGGAGTTCCCGGCCGATCGCCGTCCGGGCTCGGCCGGCCTAAGCGGAGAGGGGCTCGGAAACCTCGATGCGGGCGTCGGGCGCTTCGCGCAGCTCCTGGTTGCCGGCCTTGGCCTCGCGCAGCTGCGCGCCGCCGGACGGGCCCTCCCGGACGTAGCGCGTGCGCAGCGACAGCCGTGGGTCGAATATGAACTGCAGGAGCAGCCTCGTCCACGAGGGGTGATAGTGGAGCCGGTCGTAGGCCTCGGGGGCGGTGCGTTTGACGGCCGGAAGGCGGTTCCACGGGATCGACGGGAAGTCGTGGTGCTCGTTGTGGAAGCCGATGTTGAGCGCCACGCGATTGATCGGGCCGTAGTAGTTCACCGTCTCCTGGCCCGGGAACACGATGTAGTGCTCCTGGATCCAGCGGGCCCCGAGCGGATGCAGGCCGACCGAGAACATCAGCGAGACGAGCAGGTAGATGAGCGCCTTCCACCCAAAGAAGTAGACGAGCGCTCCGTTGTAGGTCAGCTGGGCGAGCAGGCTGATGACGACCCACCGGTCGATCGGCTTCAGCACGCGCAAGCGCGCCGGCCGCAGCGCCTGCATGATCGAGAAGAGGAAAAGCCAGACCGCTTTGCCGAGGGCCGACCGGCCGAAAAGCTTGAACTCCCAGTGACTCGGGATGTCCGCGTCGAAGTCGTACGTTCCGAGGAACGCGTGGTGTTTCATGTGGTAGCGCTGGAAGAACACCGACGTCGCCGAGCCGTGGGGAAGGCCGGCGAAGATGCCGGCCAGCGTGTTCTGCCCCGGCGTCTTGAAGACCAGGTTGTGCGTGATCTCGTGAATGACGACCCACAGAGCGTGGTTCGCGAACGCCCCGACCGTGATCGCGAGCAGCCCGATGAGCCACCAGGGGCTCGAACCCATCCAGGCCGCGACCACCGTCTGGACGGCGACGATGCCGAACGTGATCCCGAACGTCCAGGGGTTCTTGCCGACGAGATCGCGGATCTCGGGATGCTTCTGGATGATGGCTCGGGCCCGGCCGCCGTGAGGATTGGGGCCCTCCGGCTGTAGGAAAGCCGTGGCCGCGGTTCCCGCGGCAGCGTTCTGGGGTTCGATCATCACAGGTACCCGGAAGCCTCTCGCGTTACGGTGTCTCGAGTCCAGTACTTTTCTCGGGCACCGGCGCCGGGCGAGGCAAAACTGGAGCCGACGGCCGGATTTGAACCGGCGACCTGCGGTTTACGAAACCGCTGCTCTACCGACTGAGCTACGTCGGCTCGGGGGCCGGAGCGGGGGATCTTACGGAAAGGGCGGGGGTGCGTCAAACGCGATCGCGGACCCCCCACGCGCGGCCTCAGTCGAACTTGACCGAGACGATCTTCGAGCAGCCGGGCTCTTCCATCGTCACGCCGTACATCACGTCGGCCGTCTCCATCGTGCGCTTGTTGTGGGTGATTGCGATGAACTGGGTCTCCTCGGTCATCTCCCGCAGGAGGCGCGTGAAACGGTCGATGTTGGCCTCGTCGAGCGGCGCGTCGACCTCGTCGAGGATGCAGAACGGGGAAGGTTTGAAGCGGAAAATCGCCATGAGCAGCGCGATCGCCGTGAGCGCCTTTTCGCCGCCCGAAAGGAGCAGGATCGACTGATTGCGCTTGCCCGGAGGGTGGGCGTCGATCTCGATGCCCGATTCCAGGACGTCGGTCTCATCCAGCAGCTTCATCTCCGCCGAGCCGCCCTGGAAGAGCCGGGCGAACATGGCCTTGAAGTTTTCGTTGATCGCCGCAAACGCCTCGGCGAAGCGCTCGGACGAGGTTGCGTTGATCTTGCGGATCGACTCCGTGAGCTCCGCGATCGAGCGCAGGAGGTCGTCGCGCTGCGTCGTCAGGAAGGTGAGGCGCTCGGACATCTCCTGGTGCTCTTCGAAGGCGAGCACGTTGACCGGTCCGAGGCGCTCGATGGCGGCCGTCAGCTCCGCGACCTCGCCTTCCAGCGCCGCGAGGGCTTCGGGCGAGGCGTCGGCGGGAGGCTCGAGGCTCTCCGGGTCCGATCCGAACTCTTCGCGGCACTGCGCCACGAGATGCTCGAGGTCCGACGCGCCCCGCGTCGAGGCCACTTCGGCTTCGAACCGGGCCTCGCGCGCCGCGTCGAGCGCGCCGCGGACCTCGCGCGTCGCGGTCTCGTCGGCCATGACGCGCTCGGTGGACTCGCGGGCGGTCTCGACCGCCGCCGCGTGCCCGAGGGCCTGCGACTCGCGGGTGCCGAGGTTGGCGCTCTGGCGGGTGCGGGCCTCGGACTCTTCGTGCGCGAGCTCGGCCGCGCGCGCGTGCATGCGCGTCTCCTCCTCGGTCGCCTCGGCCAGGCGGCGCTCGAGCGTCGAGCGCGTCTCGGAGAGCATGTCGCGGGCGGCTTCCATGGCGCGACGCCGCTCCGCGGCGACCTCGGCCTCGGTGCGCCGGTGCGCGAGCTCGTCGGCGCGTGTCTGGGCGGTGACGCGGGCTTCGGACAGGGTGGCCGAAAGGACGCCCGTGCTCTGGTGCGCCGCATCTTCGGCCTCGGCGAGACGCCGCTCGTCGTCTTCGAGCGATCGGCGGCCGGCCAGGAGCGAAGCCGCATCGTCCGCGAGGACGGCGCGCTCGGCGCCGAGGGTGTCGTTCTCGCGGCGCAGGCGGTTGCGTTCGGCGAGACGCTCCTCGAGCCGCGCGGCGAAAGCGCCGTGCAGGCCCTGCGCTTCGCGCTCGGCCTCGCGCAGGGGAGGCAGCGCCGCCTCGAGGGCGAGCCGGCGTCCGCGCAGTTCCTCGAGCCGGCCCTCGACCGACTCGAGCGACTCGCGCGCGTTGCGCACACGGCCGTGGAGGGCCTCCTCCTCGCGGCGGAGCGCGAAGAGGCCGGACGCTTCGGCGGCCGCGCCGGCGACCCGCAGGACCGGGCCGCGGACGACCTCGCGATGGCGCGTCACGAACGTCAGGCCCGGGTGGCTCTCGGCGAGCCCCAGGGCCTCGCGGAGACTCTCGACGAAGGCGGTGCCCGGCAGGGCCGCGCGCTCGGCCGCCGAGAGCTTTCCGTAACCGTCGAGCACGCCGTCCCAGCCGAGCGCCCCCGCCGGCGCCTCCGTCCGCGTTTCCCGGGTCCAGTCGGCGCGGATCATCCGCGCGGCCGACAGCGCGCGCATCGCCCCGGCCGCGCGCTCGACGTCGCCGGTGGCGAGGAGCGCGTCGGAGTCGGTGCCGAGCACGAGGCCGACCGCATCTTCCCAGCCCGCGCGCGGACGGATCCGGTCCGAAAGGGGGCCGTGCTCGGAGAGGCCGGCTCCCCGCAGGGCCTCGCGAACCTCGTTGACGCGGATCTCGCGCGCGGCGAGCGTCTCCAGAAGCGCCGCGAGGCGGTGCTCGAGCGCGCCCGCCGTTTCCCGCGCCGCCTCGCGGGCGGCCTCCGCCTCGGAGATGCCCGCGGCCACGCCGGCGAGCTCCTCCTCCGCGCGGCGCACGCCGAGCGAGGACTCCTGCGCCGCGGCGAAGAGGCGCGTCGCTTCGGTCTCGGCGGCCGCGGCCTCGCGCTCCCGCAGCGCCAGCTCTTCGGCGATTTTTGCGCCGGTCTCCGCGATCCGCGCGAGCGACGCGGCCACGCGCTCCGCTGCGAGATCGATTTCGTGACGGGCGTTTCGGGCCGCGACGCGTTCACCGGCGGCGTTCAGGGCCCGAGTTCGCGTCTCCTCGAGCTCGCGCTCGAGCGCGGCGCACGCGGCGGCGCCCTCGGAGGCGAGGCGATCCGCTTCCTCCCGGGCGAGCGACTTCGCGCGCGCCTCCGCGACCGTGCGCGCCAGGCGTTCCTCGAGGTCCGCGAGGTCGCGCGAGGCGCGCGTCTGCTCCGCGGTGAAGTCGCGGCCCTCGCGCTCGAGCGCCGTGCGCCGGGCGGCGAGGTCCATGGCGGCCCGTTCGTTCGACTCGAGCAGCGCGTCGTCGCGCGCGATCGACGCCTCCAGCGACGCGAGCGTCTCGCGGAGACCGTCGCGCCGCGCCGCCGCGTCGGCGGCTTCGAGCCGTGCGGTCGCCAGGGCCGACTCTGCGCGCGCGAGCGCCGCCGCGGCCTCCGCCTCCCGGTCGCGCCGCTCGTCGCGGAGCTTCTCGGCGGCGGTCAGCGTCTCGCGCAGGCGATCGGCGCGCGCCCGGGTCAGGGAGGCGCGCCGGAGCTTGAGGAGCGCCGACTGCTCCTTGTAGCGCGCCGCCCGCGAGGCCTGGCGCTTGAGCGAGGTCACGTTGCGCTCGATTTCCGAGATGATGTCGGAGAGGCGTAGCAGGTTGCCCCGGGTCTCCTCGAGCTTCCCCTCGGCCAGCCGCTTCTTGAGCTTGTACTTGGTGATGCCGGCGGCCTCTTCGATCAGCCGCCTCCGGTCCTGGGGCTTGGTCGAGAGGACCTGGTCGATGCGGCCCTGCTCGATGACGGAGTACGCGCGCACGCCGAGGCCGGTCCCGAGGAGCTGGTCCTGGATGTCGCGCAGGCGCACCTGCTTGTCGTTCAGGAAGTATTCGCCTTCGCCGTCGCGGTAGACGCGGCGCCCGACGCGCAGCTCGCCCTTCGGCGTCGCCCTTTTCGGAGTCGCCGTTGGAAGCCGCGAGCGTCAGGGTCACCTCGGCCATCCCGAGGGGCCGGCGCCGGGCCGAGCCGTTGAAGATGACGTCGTCCATCTTCTCGCCGCGCAGAACCCGCGCGCTCTGCTCGCCCAGGGCCCACGCCACGGCGTCGCTGATGTTCGACTTGCCGCAGCCGTTGGGGCCCACGACCGCGGTGACCGAGCCCCGGAAAGGCGAGGTCCACCTTCTCGTAGAAGGACTTGAAGCCCGAGATCTCGACCCGTTTCAGACGGAGCACTTTCGAGGAATGTAGCAGATGGCCCGGGCCCTTGCCACAAGGGATTGGGGTCGGGGTGCGACCGGGCCCCTACGCGATGTGGGCACGGGCCGGGCGCCGGGGCGTGACCGCGAGTGTTGCTACGATCCTCGCGCATGAAATCCGACATCGAGATCGCCCAGGAAGCGCGGCTGCGTCCGATCGAAGAGGTCGCGCGCGACGCCGGAATCCACCCCGACGACTTCATCCCCTACGGCCGCGACAAGGCGAAGGTCTCGCTTCGCGCGATCGCGCGCGCCGAGGGCCGGCCCGAGGCGCCGCTCGTGCTCGTCTCGGCGATCACGCCGACTCCGGCGGGCGAAGGCAAGTCGACGACCACCGTCGGTCTCGGTCAGGCGCTCAATCGCCTGGGCAAGAAAGCGATCATCGCGCTGCGCGAGCCGTCGCTCGGACCCTGCTTCGGCGTGAAGGGGGGAGCCGCGGGCGGCGGCTACTCGCAGGTCGTGCCGATGGAGGACATCAACCTCCATTTCACCGGCGACTTCCCGGCGATCACCGCCGCGCACAACCTGCTCGCGGCGATGCTCGACAACCACCTCCACCACGGCAACGCCCTCGGCATCGATCAGCGCGACATTCCGTTTCGCCGCGTGCTCGACATGAACGACCGCGCGCTGCGCGACGCGGTCATCGGTCTCGGAGGCAAGGTCAACGGCGTGCCCCGCGAGACGGGCTTCGACATCACGGTCGCCTCCGAGGTGATGGCCATCCTCTGCCTCGCGCGGGACCTCGCGGACCTCAAGGAGCGCTGCGGCGCCATCGTGGCCGGGCTACCGCCGCGACACCGAGGCCGTGCGCGCGCGGGATCTGAAGGCCAACGGCGCGATGGCGGCGCTGCTGAAGGACGCGATCCATCCCAACCTCGTCCAGACGCTCGAGGGAACACCGGCGCTGATTCACGGCGGGCCCTTCGCCAACATCGCGCACGGCTGCAACTCGATTCTCGCGACGCGCATCGCGATGCGCTACGGCGACATCGCGGTCACCGAGGCGGGCTTCGGCTTCGACCTCGGCGGCGAGAAGTTCCTCGACATCAAGTGCGCCTACGGCGACATGTGGCCCTCCGTCGTCGTCCTCGTCGCGACGGTCCGGGCGCTGAAGATGCACGGCGGCGCGCCGAAGGACGCCCTCGGCGTCGAAGACCTCGCGGCCCTCTCGCGCGGCGTGCTGAACCTCGAGCGCCACCTCGACAACGTCCGGATCTTCGGGCTGCCCGCGGTCGTCGCGATCAACCGCTTCCCGACGGACTCGCCGGCGGAGATCGCCTTCCTCGAGAAACGGTGCTCGGAGCTCGGCGTCAAGGTCGCGCTCTCCGAGGTATTCACGCGCGGGGGCGCGGGCGGAGAAGACCTCGCGCACGCCGTCCTCTCGGAGATCGGCCAGGGCACGGCTCGCTACCAGCCCCTCTATCCGTGGGACCGGCCGCTCGCCGAGAAGATCGAAATCATCGCGCGCCGGCTCTACGGCGCCGGAGGGGTGTCCTTCTCGAAGGAGGCCGAGCAGCGGCTCCAGCGCTACGAGAAGCACGGATACGGCAATCTTCCGATCAACATCGCCAAGACGCCGTACTCGTTTTCGGACGATCCGAAGAAGGGCGGCCGGCCGTCGGGCTTCACGCTGCACGTCGACCGGACCCGCCTCTTCGCGGGCGCCGGGTTCGTCGTGGCCGTCTGCGGCGACATCATGACGATGCCGGGCCTTCCGAAGGTCCCGGCCGCCGAGACGATCGACGTCGACGCGCAGGGGAGAGTTTCGGGCCTGTTCTAGTCCGCGCCGCACTCGTCAGTGCGCGTGGAGTGTCGGAGCAGTGGCGCGTGGGCCCGCAGGAAGTGACCTCGGGTCGCACGCTCGGAAGTGCGACAAATGTTGCGCTCGGATTCAGAAAATGTATAAGGTGAGAGTCTCGAGGGGGCCTTCCGGTCATGTTGACAGTTGAAGTTCGTCGGCGGCCCGGCACGGGCGCCGAAATGCACCGTGTCGCTGGCGGAAGCGCGACGGTTGGCGCATCTTCCGGAAACGAAATCGTTCTGCGCGCGCGCGGCGTCTACGGCCGTCACGTGCGACTCTTCGAACGGGACGGCGGCTACCATCTCGACCTCTTCAAGGGCATCGAGACGGTCCAGGTCAACGGCCGCGACTTCTTCGGCGGGCAGATCACGGTGGGCGACCGGATCACGATCGGCGAGGCGACCATCACCGTGGTCGAGGTCTCGGGCGCCCAGCGCACGACGGGCCCCGCCCCGGCCGGCCATTCTGCGGCGTCCTCCGACGCGGGAATGCGGACCGCCTCCGCGACCCCGACCGAGTCCGCGACGCCTTCGACCGCACACGCCCCGGTCGCGACCCCGACGCACGCGACGGCTCCGGGCACGAGCCTGCCCGTGACCGAGGTCGAGTACCGGACCCTGCGCCTCGCGGCATATCGCCTGTGCCGGGAGGCGGAATCGGCCGAAGACCTCGCGACGGAGCTGACCGACTTCCTCGATCGCGAGCTGCCTCCGTCGGAGTGGGCGGTCGGAGAGTTCTCCGCTTCCGCGGGATTCCGCGCCCTCGCCTCGACGTTTCTCGAGAATCCCGCGCTTCCGCCGAAGATGACGCAGGATCTGCGGGCCGGCGAGCGCCTCGCGCGCTCGGAAACGGTCGCCGGCGTGTTGACCCTGATCGTCGAGCCTGCGCGCGACGGTTCGGGCTGCGCGGGCATCCTCGTGCGCGAGACGCCGCGTCTGGCCGCGCGGGCCGTGCTCTTTCTCGAGGAGCTGGTGCACGTGGCGGGGATCGCGTTTGCGGGAGCGAGCACGGAGGCCGGCGGCGTCGGGGCCCCGGGCGCCGCGGGCAGCGCGGCCGAGGCACCGGCCCCGAACGCCGCAGCGGCGCCGTCCGAGTCGAGCCTCGCCGAGACCGTGCTCCGCCAGACCGACGACCTGAAGAAGATCGTCGAAACGGTGGAGCGCGAGGTCATCGACCGCGCTATGCGCCGCGTCGAGGGCAACCAGAGCCGGGGGGCGCAGATCCTGAACATCTCGCGCGGGTCCCTGATCGCGAAGCTGAAGGAATTCGGCGTCCCGGACTACCGGTACCTCCGACGCGAGCGGGGACGGCGGGGCTAGGGTCTCCCTCTCAGCCCTCGACGCGCGGGTTGGCCTGTCCGGGAGCGGCGTCGAGCGCCGCCTGGAATTCCAGGATCGAAGTGCAAAGCGCGCGCAGGCCCGAGGGCAGCGTGAGAAGAAGCTCGCCTTCTCGGTTGACCACGACCTGCTCCGTCTCGCCCGAAACGAGCAGTTCTCCCGATTCGCTGCGGACCTCGTAGTCCATGACGAGCCGCGCCACGCTCGGGGAGCGCAGGCGCGCGGTCACGCGGACGATCTGGTCCGGCCGCGCCGGCGCCCGGAACCTCACCTCCATCCGGGTCACGGGGACGCGGTAGCCCATCTCGAGCGCGCGCGCGGCCGTGAATCCGAACCGCCCCGTCAGCGCCTCGCGGGCGTGCTCGAAATAGAGAACGTAGTGGCCGTGCCAGACGACGCCGTAGGGATCGCATTCCGCGAACCGGATGGGGACGTCGAGCGTCAATCCCCGGAGCGGCGGGGAACGGGGCGCGCCGGTGTCGTCATTGCGCCGATTCCATCACGGCCGCGAGGAAGTTTCCTCCGGCGCCGAAGGAGTTCACGAGGGCCCGGCGGGCGGAGCCCTCGGCGATCGCCCGGCTCGCGGCCACGAGCTGGGCGCCGCCGGCGGCCGCCATCTCGCCGATCGCGTCCTTGACCGAAAGCTCGCGCGGCGGCCGGCCGGAAAAGAGCGCGTTCACGGCCCGGGCCTCCGCCTGGTCCATCGCGTCGACGCCGTCGCGGGACGACAGCCACAGGTCGAAGTCCCCGGGGGCCGCCCCGGCATCCGTGAGCGCGCCGCGCATGGCGCGCTCCATGGCGGCCGGATCGGGCGCGAAGCGATACGGCTCGGACGCGGCCCCCGCGGTCGCGATTCCGGCCAGACGCGCGAGCGGCCGGGCTCCGCGCTGGCGCGCCGCTTCCTCTTCCTCGACGAGGATCACGAAGGCGCCCTCTCCCTGGACGATGCCGTTCCTGCGCCGGCTCCCGCGCAGCGCCCCGACGCGATCGAAGCCCATCGCATAGAACGCGTTCCACTCGTCGACGGCGCCCGCGAGCATCGCCTTCGCGCGCCCGGAGCGCCAGGGCGAGGGTCGAGAAGAGCAGCGCGTTCAAGGCCGACGGGTCCTTCTGGGTGATCGTCACGTTCGGCCCGAAGATCTTGAGCTCGATCGACACCTGCGACGCGGGCGCGTTGGCCACGGTGTTGGGAAAGTGGAAGGGCGGAGCGGCTTCCGGCGACTCGAGGATGAGCACCTTCAGAAACTCCGTCAGCGCGCCCGCGCCGGCGGAGCCCGTGCCCATCGCGATCCCGATCGTCTCGGGGTCGTCGCCGATGATGAATCCCGCCTCGGCGACCGCCTGCATGCAGGCGATCAGGGCGAACTGGCTGCCGCGGTCGAGCCGCCGCGCCTTCATGGCCGGGATCTCGGGCTGGGGAGAGAAGCCCTCGTAGCGCGCCGCGTGCGTCGCCTGCATGTCTCCCCGCGTCTCCGGACCGAGCTCCCGGATCGCGGTTTCTCCCGCGCACAGACGAGCGTAGAAGTCGGAGGCGCTCCGGCCAAGCGGGGAAACCGCCCCCGTGCCGGTGACGAGACCCCGGCCGCGCGCCCGCTCGCTCATCCGCCGGGCCGGGCCCTACGCGTACCGCGCGAGGACCACGACCGAGCTGTTGCCCCCGAACGCGAACGAGTTCGAGAGGGCGATCTCGACGTCGACGTCGCGCGCCGCATTGGGCACGTAGTCGAGGTCGCAGGCCGGGTCCGGGTGCGTGTAGTGGATCGTCGGCGGCACCTTCCCATCCCGGACGGTCAGCGCCGTCGCGACGGCCTCGATGGCGCCCGAGGCGCAGAGGCAGTGGCCGATCATCGACTTGATCGAGGAGACCGGGATGGCGCGCGCCCGGTCGCCGAGGGCGGCTTTGATCGCCGCGGTCTCGGCCGAGTCGTTTTGCGTCGTCGCCGTACCGTGCGCGTTGACGTAGTCGACGTCGCCCGGGTCGACCCCGGCGTTCTCGAGTGCGGCGCGGATCGTCCGTCCGCCGGCGACTCCGGTCGGGTCCGGCGCGGTCATGTGGTACGCGTCCGACGTGACGCCGTACCCGCGGAACTCCGCAACGACCGGCGCTCCGCGACGCCGGGCGCGGGACTCTTCTTCGAAGACGAGCATGCCGGCGGCCTCGCCGATCGAGAGGCCCCGACGCTCGCGGTCGAAGGGGCGGCAGGGCTGCGGATCGACGGAACGCAGGGAGTTGAATCCGCCGTAGGTCAGCCGCGCGAGGACGTCCGAGCCGCCCGTGACGACGATGTCGGCGAGCCCCGCGGCGATCGCGTCGAACGCGTAGCCCATGGCGTTGGCCGACGAAGAGCACGCGGTCGTGATCGTCGACTTGATTCCCTCGAGGCCGAACCGCTGCGCCACGCGGTCGGTGATCGAGTCCGGCAGGTGGTTGAGCACCTTCGACGGCCGCGCCTTCTTGCCGCGCAGGTAGAGCTCGAAGAAGGCCTCCGAGTCGATGAGACCGGAGGTTCCGCCCCCGAGAATCACGCCCGCGCGGGAGGGGTCCTCGCGGGAGAGATCGAGGCCGGAGGCCGCGATTGCCTCGTGCGCCGCGGCCACACCCATGCGGTCGGCGCGGGACATCCGGCGGCGCTCGACCGCCGAGAGCATGGCGTCCGGGATCACCTCGACCTGCGCCGCGGTCTGGGTCCGGTACGACGCGGAATCGAAGAGGGAAAAGGGGCGGATGCCGCAGACGCCCTCGAGAAGGCTCTGCCAGGTCTCCGAGAGGGTCCCGCCGATCGCGGTGACGGCTCCCAGGCCCGTGATGACGACGCGGCGGCCCTGGTTCACGGATGGATTTTGACACACGGAGAAGGGACACCTGTGGTCAGAAGAAGGGCACCTGGGGTCAGACCTGCACATCGCGGCTTCGAAGGCGTCCTCCGGGGGTTCGCGATGTGCACGTCAGACCCCGCAAGACTCTTGATGCCATAATCCCCGCCCCATGAACGATGCGCGCGTCGACTGGCACACCTACTTCATGAACATCGCGCGTCAGGTCTCGACGCGCTCGACCTGCCCGCGCAAGCACGTCGGCGCCGTGATCGTCCGCGACAAGACGATCCTCTCGACGGGCTACAACGGGTCGATCCGGGGTTTGCCGCACTGCTCCGACGTCGGTTGCGTCATCGAGGACGGACACTGCGTATCGACCGTCCACGCCGAGGGCAACGCGATCATCCAGGCCGCCAAGAACGGGGTTTCGATCGACGGCGCGGAGCTCTACACGACGGCGAGTCCGTGCTGGCCGTGCTTCAAGTTGATCGCGAACTCCGGCATCCGCCAGGTCTATTTCGGCGAGTTCTATCGGGACGAGAGGTCGATCAAGGTTGCGGCGAGCGCAGGGATCGAGCTCGTGGATCTGTCGGCCAAGTAGTTCACCGGGGGCCTGCGGCGTCTCCCTGCACGTCGGCATAGCTCGCGAACGGGTCTGCGCCTCCGGCGCACCGGCTCCCGGCTCGCGCGGATGCGCGCTCGACCGGGAGCCTGACCACGTTCGCAAGCGATGCCTCCCGCGGCGCGAGGCTCCTCCGCTGCCCTCGCGGAGACTCCTCGCGCCGCGAGCGGATGCCGCAGACCGGCGTCTCGATGGACGTACTGGCTAGACCGGGGCCTCGCCTAGGGCCAGGATGCGGAGGCACTCCTCGAGGTGGCCGCGCGAGGCCGCGGAGAGCTGGAAGAACCGGCAGCCGATGCCCGCGTCCGGTTCGCGGGAGGCGCGGACGACGAGGGCTTCGGCGACGATGGTACGTACGCCGCGCTCGACCGGAACGTCGAACGAGACCTCGAGGCGCGCGCCGATGGGCTGACGGTTGGTGGTGCGCACGAAGAAGCCGCCGCGCGAGAGGTCCCGGATCGTCCCGCTGTGCTGCAGGCCGTCGCGCCAGAAAGTGACGGACCACTCGACCGACGAGCGCGCCTCCTCGCGCGGGAGCACCTGGAGGAACCGCCGGACCGCCGTGAAGAAGGCCTCGGGATCGAGCGGCAGGGGCAGAGTGGCATCCGCGCCGGAGCCCGCCGCGAGGCCGGCGTCCGGAGCGCCGACGAGGATGATCGGGGTGCGGGCGAATGCCGGGTCGGCCTTGAGGACGCGGGCGAGATCGCCGCCCGTCATCCCTTTCATCGTTGCGCTGACGACGATCAGTCCCGGCCGCTCGCGGCGCACGAGGTCCAGGGCCTGCGTGCCTCCCGTGGCCTCGAGCGTCTCGCAGCCCGTGCGCCGGAGCACCTCGGCGGCCGCTCCGCGGAAGAGCCCGGCATCGTCGACGAGAAGGATCGCGGGCATCCCGGAATTATAGGATCGCGCGCCGTCAGACGACGCGCGGACGCAGTACGACCTCGCCGTGGAGGACGTTGGGAGGCGAGGTGAGAACGGCCAGAAGAGCGCGGACCACGTCGTCCGTCGAGAGGCGGACCGAACGGTCGAGCTGCGGCCGGTACCGCTCGAAGAACTCGGTGTCCACGGATCCGGGGCAGATCGCCGTGACCCGGATGTTCGCGGGCTTCAGCTCCGCCGCGAGCGCCCGGGTGAACCCGACGAGGCCCGCCTTGGCGGCGCAGTGCACGGTCCCTTCGGCGAAGCCCTCCAGGCCCGCGATCGACGAGATGTTGACGATGTCCGAGGGGGCGCTGCGCAGCAGGGCGTTGAGGCACGCCTGCGTGAGGTAGATCGCGGCGGCGAGGTCCGTCTCGAGCATCGCGGCAATTTCCGAGCGCTTGATCTCGAGCAGCGGCGCCCGATACCCGAGGCCGGCGTTGTTGATCAGGATGTCGAGCTGCCGGAAACGGGCGAGCAGCACGTCGACCACGTCGTAGAGCGCGGGGACCACGCGCACGTCGAGGACGTGGTAGGCGGCCTCGCCGCCGGCGTCCGCGATCTCACGCGCCACCTCGCGGAGGTTCTCCTCGCGCCGCGCGACGAGGAACACCTTCGCGCCTTCGGCCGCGAGCGCGAGGGCGAACGCGCGACCCAGCCCCGACGACGCGCCGGTGACGAGCGCGACTTTTCCGCCGAGCCGTTGCTCCTGCATTCTCTTTTTTCGTCCCTTTCGGAATGTATCATCCGCCTCCTCATGGACACGATCTCCCACGGGTTCGCGGGCTCGATCCTGGCCCGCACGCTCGCGGAGCGTCCCGGAGCGCGCGCGGCGCTCATCCTCGGCGCGGCCGCGGCGGTGGTTCCGGATCTCGACTTCCTCATGATCTCGAACCGGGTCGAGTATCTGCGCGACCACCGCAGCTGGACGCATTCGTTCTTCATCCTGCCGTTTCTGGCGCTCGCCCTCGCCCTCGTCACGAAGGCCTTCTTCCGCCGGGCGAAGCTGGCGACGCTCTGGCTCTTCGCGGCGATCGGGATCGCCTCCCACATCGTCTTCGACTGGGCGACCTCCTTCGGAACGATGTTCTTCACGCCGCTCTCGCGCGCCCGCTATTCGCTCGACTGGCTCTTCATCCTCGATCCCTTCTTCACGGGGATCACGCTCGGGACGCTCGTCCTCATCCTCGTCTTCCGCAAGCGCGATCGCGGCCGGCAGATCGCGCTCGCCGGTTCGGGGGTGCTTGGCGGTCTACGTCGGAATCTGCGCCGTGCTCCACGCCCGCGCGCTCGCGGTCTGGCGGCGGCTCGATCCGCCGCCGGCGGGCGCGACGGTTGCCGCGCTGCCGCAGTTTCTGTCGCCGTTCCGCTGGGTCGGCCTGACGGAGACGGACTCCGAGGTCCGCCTGGCTTTCTTCGACATCGGGCCCTTCGCGCGCGGCATCGATGACCCGCAACCGCCCAAGCGGTGGTCGGAAGTCATCGAAGAGCCTCTCCGATTTCTATCCGCCGCCCGAGCGCGCGCGGGTCCAGAGCTATCCGCGGCCCGAGGCCTCAGCCGCGCTCACGGCGGCGCGGGCCCTGTCGGACTGGCAGGTCTACATCGCGTTCGCGCGGTTCCCGCTCGAGACCGTCTATCCCGAACCCGACGGAGGCGCGACCGTCATCCTCCAGGATCTCCGGTTCCTGCCCTTCTTCGTGGGGCCGTGGGAGCCCGACCAGAAGCAGCTGTTGCGCCGGCAGCCGTTCGTGTTCCGCGTGCGCCTCGATCGGGAGCTACGCGCGGTCGAGCGGGACTTCGTCCGCGGAGGGCGCTGAGGGCACGGCCGCCGTGGAGCGCCGCCCCCGCGACGTACGAGTATTCCGGCTCGGGCGTTCGGGTCAGGCACTCCGATATCGCCGCGTAGTAGCCGACGCGAATCAGCAGCCGCACGAACACGAAGAACTGCTGCGCGAGGATGAGCGGAACGAGCGCGAAGCGCGCCTCGCCGCCGGCCGAGGGATCGAGAATCAGCCAGACGAGATACAGCCCGACCGTCACGAGGCCGTACTGCGCGAGGATCCCGAAGAGCCGCAGCGGCCTCGCGAAAGCGCCCGCAATGCCGAACAGAAAACGCGACACCGGCGGCAGATCGGGCCGCGCGACCCAGACCGTGCGCACCGCGTCGGCGAGGAGCTTGATCGCGGCGAGCGCGAGGAGCAGGGCGAGCAGCCGCAGCCCCGTGACCGCGAGGGCCGCCTGCTCGGTGTGGAGCTCCTTGACGCGATACTTCAGGGCTTCCCCCGACCCGACGTAAATCCACTCGTACGCCGCGAAGGCCGCGCCGAACGCCGCGAAGGTGAAGAGCAGGAACGCGGGCATCCGGCGCATGCCTTCGCGCCCGAAGGTGACGAGCGAGGCCGACGGCTCGCGCAGCGTCCCGAGCATCCCGCCGAGGCCGAAGGCGTGGAGGACCGTCGCGAGGAGGGCCAGCGAGAAAGCCGTCGCGCCGATGCCGCGCATGCCTGGAAGCTCCGACCACCGGACGCCGTCGACCGAGAGAAGGCCCGTGGCGATCTCGGGGAAGTTGCCGAGCTCGTCCGGATGCTCGCGGCGGACGGTCTCCCACCAGCCGTAGTCGGGGACAGCGACCATGCGGTCGGCCGCGGGGGAGCGGTCGAGCTGGGCGTGGAGCGTGTTCGAGATGGGGAGGATGAGGGAGGCCGAGAGCAGGAGCTGGATGAGCCAGAGCGCAACGGCCAGGTACGGCTTCGAGAGCGAGAGGGAGAGCCCCCGCAGGAAGCAGCCGAAGGCCCGGGGTCCGCGCCGCTTCACCAGAGCACCGTCATGACGTCGATCATGTTCTGGATCCAGAAGACGGCGCGCGACGTCCACCGCGACGCGGCGCGCGGATCGGCCGTCGTGCGGCGCCCGTTGTTCGTGCGGTCGTTGTCGAGGAGGATCTTCTCTTCGGGATCGACGATCGCCTCGACCAGCCGCGGGCCCGAGGCGACGCTGTAGCGCTTCCAGCGCGCCTCGCCGTCCCAGTGCGCGCGGTGCTCGGCGCCTCCCTCGAAGCGCAGCACGACGTCGACGGGCATGGCGACGTCGCCGCTGCGCACGACGGTGACGCGGCTTTCCCAGCCGCGCGCCTTCGCGAGCGCCGGGGGCGGGCCCGCGCGAGAGCTTGCCGTCCTTCTCGAAGAGGCCGCGGGGCGGCCGTGACGGCGCGCTCTCGGCCTCGGCCACGGCGTAGTCGATGATGCCCGACGAGAAGAACGTCCGGTCGAAGAACCATCCCCAGTCCTGGCCCGTCGCGTCGCGCACGGCGTCGATGAAGTCCCGTGTCGTCGGATGGCGGAAGCGCCACCGGTCCGCGTAGAGGCGCAGCGCCCGGTCCATCGTCTCGGTGCCCAGCAGCCGCTCGAGGGTCGCAAGCGTCAGCGCCGTCTTCGAGTAGACGTGCGCGCCGTAGGACTTGCGGTCCCGGAACTTCCAGCTCTGCGAGGCCAGGATGTCCCAGTCGGCGACCTCGAAGTAGCGGCGGTTCGAGTCGAGCGGATAGTGCTTGAGGATCCCCAGGGGAAAGTGGAGCCCGAAGACCGAGAGCTCCACGTGGTTGGGGCCGTAGACGGACTTGAGGACCCGGTCGGTCATGTAGGTGTTGAAGCCCTCGTCGAGCCAGGCCTCGTCGAACTCGTTCGAGGCCAGGATCCCGTAGAGGAACTGGTGCCCGCTCTCGTGGACCGTCACCGATTCGGGCCTCTGGACGGCCCTCGGCGCGCTCCAGGAGGTGCCTGCCGTGATGAGCGTCGGATACTCCATGCCGCCCGCGCCGTTGGCGCCCCAGGGCGGATCGACGATCGTGAGCGTCTCGTAGGGATACGCGCCGAGAACGCGGCCGTAGCCCGCCAGCGCCGCGCGGGCCGCCTTGAAGTGGCGCTCGGCCTGGCGCGGAGTGCTCGGGCTGCAGGAGCAGGATGAGGCGCACGTCGCCGAGGCCCGCTTCGCGGAACGTGTCTTCCAGCACGAGGTAAGCCGGATCGGCGGTCCACGCGAAATCGTGGACGCCGTCCTGCCGGAAGCGGTAGAGCACCCGATCGGACGAGGTCTCGCGCTCCTCGACCTGCCGCCCCGTGGCGCCGACCTTGCCGCGGAAGCGCTTCGGCACCTCGATCGAGACGTCGTAGTTGCCGAAATCCGCGAAGAACTCGCTCGTCGCGTGGAACTGGTGGCAGTTCCAGCCGGACTCCTCGTAGACGCCGATCTTCGGGAACCACTGGACGACGAAGAAGAAATCCCCCTTGTAGCCCGTGCGCACGGAGACGCGCGGCAGGCGGGAGACGAAGTCCATCGCGATCGCGACCGTCTCGCCGGGCTGGACCGGCCGGGAGGGGATGACCTCGGCGACCGTGCGGTCGTCCGTGTTGCCGTCCTCCGGGGCGATGTACTTGAGCGAGGGCAGCAGGTCTTCGCCCTCCGCCCCCGTCATGCGGAGGATCTCGATCGAGCCCCAGGAGTCGGGCGGCAGCTTTCCGTCGCGGCTGTCGCCTCGCGAATCCTTCCAGAACGTCGAGAGCGTGTTGCGGAAGGCGTTCAGGTACAGGTGGAACTGGAGCGTCGACGCCGGCTTCGAGGTCGTGTTCTTCCAGGTCAGGACCTGCGTGCCCTCGACCGTCTTCTTGTCGGTGTCGAGCCGGCAGGTGATCTGGTACGAGGCGACGGGCGGCGGGGGAAACGCGACCGTTTCGGATGCGACGGCGGCGGGCCCGGACAACGCGGCCGCGGCGAGCGCGGCAGCGAGAACCCCGGCTTTTGCCGAAGACATTGCGGCGACTGTAGCATGAGGATGTGACCGATTCCGGCAATGCTCTACCTCTGGAATCCGCGCGCCGGCGTGTCGACACGCTGCGCGAGGAGCTGCGGCGCCACGAGCGGCTCTACTACGTCGAGAACCGGCCGGAGGTCACCGACGCCGAGTTCGACCGCCTCATGCGCGAGCTGCAGGAGCTCGAGGCGGCGCATCCGGAGCTTTCGAGCGCGGATTCGCCGTCGCGCCGCGTGGGCGGCGCGCCCGCCGAGGGCTTCGACACGGTCGCGCACGTGGAGCCGATGCTCTCGCTCGAGAACGCGTACTCGTGGGAGGAGGCGCAGGCCTGGCTCGCACGCAACGCGCGAATTCTGGGCGAAGAGCCCGCGGGCTTCGTCGCGGAGCTGAAGATCGACGGCCTTTCGATCTCGCTTCGCTACGAGGGCGGGTCCCTCCTGCGCGGGGCGACGCGGGGCGACGGGCAGCGCGGCGAGGACGTGACGGGTAACGTGCGCACCATCCGCACGGTGCCGCTGAGGGTCGCCGAAACGTCGCCGCTCGAGATTCGCGGCGAGGTCTACTACTCGAAAAAGGCGTTCGAGAAGCGTCAACGCGGACCGCGAGGCCGAGGGCGAGCCCCTTTTCGCCAACCCGCGCAACGCCGCGGCGGGGACGATGCGTCTCCTCGACTCGCGGGTCACGGCGAAGCGGCGGCTGGATGCCTGGCTGTACGCCGTCGTCGAGGCGACCCCGCCGCCGGCGAGCCAGACCGAGGCCCTGGGACGCCTCGAGACGCTCGGATTTCCGGTCAACCCGCACCGGCGCCGCTGCGAGCGCTTCGAAGACGTCCGGCGCTTCGTCGAGGAGTGGCAGGAAAAGCGCCGCGAGCTGCCCTTCGAGACGGACGGCGTCGTGATCAAGATCGACGACCGCGCCACCCAGCGTGAGCTCGGCGCGACCGCGAAGTCTCCGCGGTGGGCGCTCGCATACAAGTACCCGGCCGAAGAGGCGACGACGGTGGTGCGCGAGATCGGCGTGAACGTCGGGCGGACCGGTGCGCTGACGCCGGTGGCCTTCTTCGAACCCGTGATTCTCGGCGGGACGACCGTGAAGCGCGCCACGCTCCACAACTACGAAGACCTGGCCCGCAAGGACGTGCGCGTCGGCGACACGGTCGTCGTCGAGAAGGGCGGCGACGTCATTCCCAAGGTCGTTCGGGTGATTCTCGAGAAGCGGCCGGAGGACGCGGCGCCCTTCGTGATGCCGGAGCATTGCCCGGCGTGCGGGGATCCAGCCGTGCGCGAGGAAGGGGAGGTGGCGCTGCGGTGCGTCAATCCAGCCTGTCCGGCCGTCGTCCGGGAGGCCATCCGGCACTTCTGCGGCCGGCGGGCCATGAACATCGAGGGTCTCGGCGAAAAGCTCGTCGACCAGCTCGTGACGGCCGGCCTCCTCACCGACGTGGCTTCCATCTACGCCCTGAAGGCCGACGACCTGTCCACCCTCGAGCGCTGGGGCGAGAAGTCCGCGTCCAACCTCGTGGCGGAGATCGAGAGGAGCAAGGGCACCGAGGTTTCGCGGCTGATCTACGCGCTCGGGATCCGCCACGTCGGCGAGAAGGCGGCCAGGACCCTCGCCGACCACTTCGGCTCGATCGACGCTCTGCTCGCCGCGACCGCCGAGGAGCTCATCGGCGCCGACGAGGTCGGACCCAACACCGCGGCCGCGATCCAGGGGTACTTCTCCCATCCCAAGCACCGCGCGCTGATCGAAAAGCTCCGCGAGCACGGGGTCCGGCTCGAGGGTCCGCGCCGGGTCCGCGCGCCGCGAGGGGCCGCTCGCCGGAAAGACGGTCGTGATCACGGGAACGCTGGCCGGGGTCTCCCGCGAGGACGCGGCCGCGCGTCTCGAGGCCGCCGGCGCGAAGATGTCCGGATCGGTTTCGAAGAAGACTTCGCTCGTCGTCGTGGGAGAATCAGCGGGATCGAAGCTCGAGAAGGCCCGATCGCTCGGGGTCGAGACCGTCACCTGGGAAGAGATGGAGAAGCTTCTCGCGGACAAGGAGTGAACGCGCCATGCCGTCCAAAGTCATCGTTTTCTGCCCGATGGTCGAGTTCAAGAACAAGCCCGCGACGCTCATGACGATCTCGCAGCTCGGGTACTACGAGGTCCGGATCGACATGGCCGCCGGCAACCACACGGTTTACCTGCCGATCAACGGGACGGCCCTGATCTACACCGAGCCCAACACGATCGGGGAGATCCCGCCCGACGTCGAGCGATACGGGTAGGCGTTACGCCATCGCGGCCGCCACGCGTCCCTTCATACCCTTGACCTTGAAGGCGAGCATGACGAGCAGAATGCCCCACACGACGGCGAGCGACGCGATGATCCACGTCACCGTGAGGATGCCCTCGCCCGGATGGAGGAACAGGAGCGCGCCGAGGCCGACCGTCAGCACGCCCGTCAGGATCCAGAGCCACTCGCCCTCGATCTCCCTGCGCAGGCGCACCGCGGCCGCGATCTGCATCACGCCGGCGGCGATCGCCCAGAACGCGAGGACCCAGAGCAGCGTCACCGCCGCCAGCCCGGGCCGGAAGAAGGCCACGAGACCGGCCGCGATCCCGAGAAGTCCCAGGACGACGAGCGAAGTCCACTTGCCGCGAATACCCGCGAGCAGGGCCAGGACCCCGTCGAAGAAGGCGTAGGCGCCCCAGATCGCCACGAGGAGCAATACGGTCAGTCCGGGCCAGGCGAACGCGAGGATGCCGAAGAGGATGGCGACGAGCCCGCGAAGCAGGAGCACCCACCAGTGGTCGGCCATGCTGCGAATCGCCGAGAAGGTTGCCATGGGGTCCTCCTTTGGCCGCGCTACTTCTTCTTGGCGGCCGCCTTTTTTCGCTCTCCGCCGCTCTTCTTCTTCAGGTCGGCGCGATGGGCGCGCTCGTAGGTCTGAATGTCCTTGAACCGTCCGGACGCGTCCCGAACCGCGTAGAGCTTCTTGCCGGCCACGCTCCGGTGCGTCGTGCGTTTGACCATCGCGTTACCTCCGGCCGGAGTCTATGCGAACCCGGTGAAGAGCGAGAGGAGCGCCCCGAGGTCCGGGACCCGGAGCACCCCCTCCGGTGCGGGTCCATCGCCGATCAGCACGGGCCGCATGCCGGCGCGCTCGGCGCCGACGACGTCGATCTCGTAGATGTCGCCGACGTACGCGCAGTCTCCGGGAGCCATCCCCAGGCGCTCGGTGGCGGCGTGGAAGATGCGAGGATCCGGCTTCTCCAGGCCGACCTCCGCGGAATCCACGACGAACTCGAGGTGGCCGCGACAGTCCGGCCTCCTCGAGCAGGCCGCGCACGCGGCCGTCGGCATTGGAGATCACCGCGACGCGGTAGCCCCTCCGGCGAAGCTCCGCCAGCGTTTCGCCCGCGCCCTCGGCGCATCGCGACCAGAGGTTCCCGCGCGCGTGCTCCGCGACGACCGCGGCGGCCGCGCGCTTCCGGTCTTCGGGGGCGTCGATGCCCAGTCCGCTCAGAAGCGTATCGAAGTAGAGAGGAATGCGCTCCGCGTCCCGGGACTCGGGGTGCGCGAGGACGAGGGCCCGGACTTTCGCCACCGCCGCGGTCTCGGCAGTGCGGAAGCCGTGCGCGTCGAAGGCGACGGCGGCCGCCCGGCACACGCGCTCGCCGTCGACGTGGATGAGCGTTCCGCCGGCGTCGAACAGGACGGCCCGAACGTCGTTCACGCCGTCGAGACCTACGCGCTCCCCAGAGCGGAGCGCACGGCAGCCTCGAGCTCGTCGGCGATGGCGTGCACTTCGCGCCCCTCGGGACCCTCGACGAGGATGCGCAGGAGCGGCTCGGTTCCGGAGTACCGGAGGAAGACGCGCCCGCGGCCGCGCAGGGCGTCCTCGGCCCGCGCCACCGCGCGGCCGATGCCGTCGGCCTCCTCCAGAGGCACGCGCCGTGCGACCCGCAGGTTGCGGAGCGTCTGCGGCATCTTCTCGAGCGTGGCGAGCCGCGAAAGCGGCACTCCGGTTTCCCGCACGATCGCCGCGATGACGAGCGCGGTCAGGATGCCGTCTCCCGCGGGCGAGAGGGGAGCGAAGAGCGTGTGGCCCGAGGTTTCGCCGCCGAGCACGGCGCCGGTTTCGTCCATCCGGCGCGCCACGTGGCGGTCGCCGACGGCGGCCCGCGAAAAGGCGATGCCCTCGCGCCGCAGCGCGGCCTCGAGCCCGAAGTTGGACATGACGGTTCCGACGACGCCGCCGTCGGTCAGGAGACCCTTGCGCTTCCAGTCGCAGGCCGCGATCCAGAGCACGTCGTCGCCGTCGAGGATCCGCCCCGTCTCGTCCGCGAAGATCGCGCGATCCGCGTCGCCGTCGAAGGCGACGCCGAGGGCCACGTTCGCCTCGCGGACGGCCTTCGCCATCGTCTCGGGGTGGAGCGCGCCGCAGCCGTCGTTGATGTTGCGCCCGTCCGGCGCGATGTGGATGGCGGTCACGGCGGCGCCGGCCCGACGCAGCGTCCGCGGGCCGATCTCGAACGCGGCGCCATTGCCCGCGTCGAGAAGCACGGGAAGGCCCGCGAGGTCCGCCGGCACGCCGGCCTTCAGGCGGGAGACGTACGTCGCGATCAGGCCGGGGTCCGGATCGGGCGGCTCCGGTGTGGCGGGCGGCTCGCCGGTTCCCCGGTTCTCGAGGAGCGTCCGTTCCAGGTGCGCCTCCTCGGCGTCGGGCCATTTGCGCCCGTCGGGGCCGAAGATCTTGATTCCGTTGTCGTGCCAGGGATTGTGCGAGGCCGAGACGGCCACACCCGCGGCCGCGCCGATCTCGAGGACGAGCTCCGCGACGCCGGGTGTCGTGATCACGCCGGCCGGGGCCACGCCGCAGCCGGCATCGCGCAGGCCCGCCGCCAGGTCCGCGAGGATGCGCGGGGTCGACTCGCGCGTGTCGCCGCCCACGACGACGCGCGTCGCGCGCGCTCCCGCGAGGCGCCGGCCGAGCTCGCTGCCGAGCCGCCGCACCGAAGCGGGATCGAGCGGAAACGCATCCGCCCGGCCGCGGATCCCGTCGGTGCCGAAGAGTTTCATCGGGCTCCTATTTTCGCCTGCCACGCGGCGTTGCGGTCGGCTCCGGCGCCGGCTGGATGCGCACCCGGACGGTGACGATCTGTCCCTCGCGGATGCGGATGCCCGGGAGCTGGGGAGCGAGCGTGGCGGAAACGGTGAAGGGTGCGTCGCGGCCGTCGACGGAGACGGGCTCGGTCCGGATCTGGGAAAGGCGGGCGAGCGATTTCGCCGGGCCCTGAATTCTCGCCTGCCGGGGCTCGACGGCGGCCTCCTCGACGCGGCTGCCGGGAGCCGGCACGCCCGTCAGCTCGGCCACGATCGGAAGCGTGCGTTCGGCGACGGCGTCGAGCACGAGCCGGAGCTCGGAGGGCGAGATCGCGATGACCTCGATGTCGCGGGGCACGTTGATGTCATCGGCATCGAGCGCGTAGCGCTTCTCGCCCGGAGTCGCGTCGAGCAGGTCGATGACCGCCTCGAGCTTGGCGGGCTCGAGCTGGCGCAGCGGCGTGAATGCGCCGCGCACGCGGACGTCGACGCCGTCCGGCAGGGGAGAGACGATGACGGACCCCTTCGGAATGTTCACGATCGAAAGCGGGACGCGGTAGCTCCTCTCGGAGATGCGCTCCCGACGCTCGCCCGTCAGCAGGTACCAGGTGACGCACGCGATGCCGAGCGCGAGGAGCTTGCTCCGGAGGTTGTGGAAGAGGGCCTCGGACAGCTTCATTTGTGCCCCGCGAACTCGCGGAAGAGGAGATCCCGCAGGGACTTGCCGTCGAGATCTTCCTGGAGCTCGCCGTCGCGGGCGATCGCGATCGTGCCCCGCTCCTCGGAAACGAGGATCGCGAGCGCGTCGGTTTCCTCGGTGACCCCGATCGCCGCGCGATGGCGTGTGCCGAAGCGCTTCGGCAGGCCTTCCTTGAGCGACAGCGGCAGGAAGCTCGCGGCGGCGGCGACGCGGTCCCCGGAGATGATCACGGCCCCGTCGTGGAGCGGCGTGCCGGGCGCGAAGAGCGTCACGAGGAGCTCGTAGGAGATCACCGCGTCGATCGGCGATCCGTTCTCGATGTACGTCTTGAGCCCCTCGCGGCGCTCGAGGACGATCAGGGCGCCGACGCGCCGCGCGGCGAGCGAGGTTACCGCGAGCACGATCTCGGAAACGGTCTCCTCGGCGTGATAGCCCGAGAAGAGCGCGAAGAAGGGCGTCCGCCCGAACGCGGCGAGCGCGCGGCGCAGCTCGTGGGAGAAGAGGACGATGACCGCGAGCGGCACGTAAAAGATGAGGGCCTTCAGGATCGTCGAAAGGGCCGCGAGCTTCAGGAGCACCGCGACCGCGTAGACCGCGAAGACGGCGAAGAGCCCGAGGACCATCTGGACGGCCCGGGTGCCGCGGATGAGCCGCAGGAGCCCGTAGGTGATGACCGCGACGATCGCGATGTCGAGGGCGTCGCGCCAGCCGAAGTTCAGGTGCGCGAGCGGGCCGAGGCGCTGGAGAAAGGAGTCGAGGAAGTCCATCAGCGGGCCGCGGTCCCGGAAGCGACCCCCCCGATGGCGCGCGTCATCGCGAGAAAGCGAACAGAGTCGGCGACGTCGTGCGCCCGGAGGATCGCGGCGCCTCCTTCCGCGGCCGCGGACAGGGCCGCGAGGGAGCCCGCGAGCCGCTCGGCCGGCGGGGAGCTCTCCGAGACGCCCGAGAAGCGCCGCACGAATCCCTTCCGCGAGGCGCCGACGACGACGGGCCATCCGAGCGTCGCCAGGGCGGGCAGATGCCGCAGGAGCACGAGATTGTCCTCGGGCGTCTTGCCGAAGCCGAGCCCGGGGTCGACGGCGATCGCATCGGCGGCGAGGCCGGCGGAGCGCGCCCGTTCCGCGGCGCTTCCGAGGAAGGCTCCGATCTCACCGAGCAGGTGGGCGTAGGCGAGGTCGTCCTGCATCCGCGCCGGGTCCACGCCCTTCATGTGCATGAGGATAGCGCCCGCGCCGCAGGCGGCGATCGTGTCGAGCATCGCCGGATCGAAGCGCCCGGCGGTGACGTCGTTGACCACGTCGGCGCCCGCTTCGACCGCGGCCCGCGCCACCGAGGCCTTGCGCGTGTCGATCGAGAGAGGGGCCGCCGTGCGCGACCGGATGCCCTCGATGACGGGCACGACCCGCGCGGCTTCCTCCTCCGCCGAGAGGGTGCGGGCCTGCCCGTAGTTCGCGGGCCGCGTGGATTCGCCGCCCACGTCCACGATCGCTGCGCCCTCGTCGAACATCGCGAGCGCCCGGTCGACGGCGCGGTCCCCCTCGACGTACAGCCCGCCGTCCGAGAAGGAGTCCGGTGTGACGTTGAGGATCCCCATGACGATCGGGCCGGCGGAGAGGTCGAGCGCGCGCCCGCGGGCCATGGCGAGGCGGTCCGGCCGTCTCGCCGACCGCGCGAAGGCCCCTTCGGCGCGCTCGCGCAGGCTCGCGGGCATGGACTTGAGGGTCTCGGACCGGCGCGCCCGCGCGATGACGACGGGGCGCGAAACCGAGCCGTCGAACCGAACGACGTCGACCGGGAAGTCCGAGGCCGGCAGCGTCGCCGGACGGAATCCGTCCCAGGCGCAGACGGCGCGCAGCGTTTCGGCGTCCGGTGCGGGGATGACGAGGTCGGCGAAGGCCACGCTCCGAGTCTATTGGATGGCTTCGCACGGCCGGGAGGCTTCGCCGCCATTGGACGGACGGCACGCCCTTCCGGCGCGCTCATCGGCTCGTCGGGCGAGGCGACCGGGTGCGCCGGCGCGCCGTCCCGTAGAACGGGGGCGGAGGTCGAAGCCCATGCAGCTGCTCGCTCTCACTCTGGCACTGGCCCTCCTCGCCCCCCCCGCCCCCGCCCGCGACGCCGAAGCGCGGCTGGCCCGGCTCGCTGCCGCCGTGCTCGACGCCGACTACCGGGGCGACCGACCGGCGCTCGCGAGGCTGGACGCGGAGCTCGGGGAGCTCGAAGCCGGACCGCTCACCGACTATCGCGACTACTGGCGCGGCTTTGCGCTCTGGCGGCGGGCCATGAACGGCTTCAACGAGTCGCCGAGGCCCACGGACCTCGGCGCGGATCTCGCGAAGGCCCTCGAGCGCTTCCGGGCGGCCCTCGCGCGGCATCCGGACTGGAGCGAGGTGAAGCTGGCCATGGTCGGTTCCTGGGGAAATCAAATCTACCTCGCCGGAGAGGACGCGGAGACGCGCAAAGCCATCCTCGAGGAAGCGATGCCCTTCTTCCGGTGGGTCATGGAGAGCGCGGGGGACAATCCGCGCGCGCTCTGGATCAAGGGAGGCCTCCAGATGGTCGTTCCGCCGTCCGGCGGCGGCGATCCCGTGAAGGCTGCGGCGACGCTGCAGCACGGTGTGGCGTGCGCCTGGCGCGAGTCGCTCGCGCATCCCGACACGCCCGCGTGGATGCCCACGTGGGGAGGGCCCGAAAACCTGATGAACCTCGCCTACATGCACGCACACGGTTCGAAGCCTGACCGCTCCCTGGCCCGTGCCTACGCGGAGGGGGCCCTGACCGCAGTGCCCCAGTGGCACTACGTCCGCGACGTCCTCCTGCCCCAGATCGAGGCTCTACCCGTGGGGGCCGGAATCCCGGCGAAGTAGACGGGACCGCCGCAAGACTTGCGGCGGAGCCTTCCCCCCGCAAGAATCGAATCCCAGAGCCCATGAGCGCCCGCCCCGCGGACCCCTTGCAAGCCCCGGTCGGCCGGCGTCCGCCGCTGGCGGCCTACGCGGGAGCATGGGCGGCGCTCGCCGCCGTCTACACCGCCCTCTACGTCTCGATGCGCACGCCGCTTTTCATGGCGGCCCGCGGCGCGGCGGCGGTCGTGATCCCGGCGGCGCTGCTCGGCCTCGTGACGCTCCGGCTTGCGCGGCGCTGGCCGTGGTTCCTCGACGGACGATTCCGGCTGCGGATTCTCGCGCGTGTCGCACCCGCTCTTGCGCTTCTCGCGGCGGCCTCGACGGCCGGCTGGATCGTCCTCATCGGCATCGACGGGTGGATCGTGCTCGGCGCGCCGAAGTGGCCGTCGTGGCCGATCGTCTTCTGGCAGACGGTGATCTTCGTGCTGATCCACCTCGCGCTGGCCGGGATCGGCTACGCGTGGCACACGGCAGAGGCGCTGCGCGAAGCGAGCGGGCGTGCCGCCCGCGCCGACGTGCTCCGCGCGCGCGCCGAGTTGCAGCTGCTGCGCTCGCAGCTCCAGCCGCACTTCGTCCTCAACCTCCTCCACGCGCTGCTCGGCCTCGTCCGACGCGACCCGGAGCGCGCCGAGAGCGCCCTGGAGCAGCTCGGAGAGCTGCTGCGGTTCGGGCAGTCGATTCACCAGACCGGCAGCGACTGGGTGCCGCTCTCGCGCGAGTGGGATTTCGTGCGGAGCTATCTGGAGCTCGAGCGCGTCCGCCTGGGCGACCGCCTGCGCCTCGAGATCGAGGCCGATCCCGCCGCACTCCGGGTTGCCGTGCCGCCGTTCGCCCTGCAGCCGTTAGTCGAGAACGCGATCGTCCACGCCGTCGCGCCCCGGGCGGCCGGAGGCCGCGTGGCGATCCGCGCGCGCCGGTCGGATGGGCTCCTGCGTCTCTCGGTCGAGGACGATGGTCCCGGCGCCACGGAGGCGGAAATCGCCGCGAGCCCTCGCATGGGCCTGCGGCTCCTCCAGGACCGCCTGTTCGCCCTGTATTCGGGCCGCGCGCGGCTCGCGTTCGAGCCGCGGCCTGGCGGGGGCCTGTGCGTTCGCCTGGATCTGCCCGACGACGGCTTGCCGGAGGTCGCGTGAGCGCCGCGGTTCCGGGTCGCGTGCGGGCGCTGATCGCCGAGGACGAGGCCCCGGCGCGCGAGAGCCTGCGCGAATACCTCGCGGGTGTGCCGTGGATCGAAGTCGTCGCGGAGGCGGCCGACGGCCTCTCGGCCGTCGCGCTCGTCGACGAGCACCGCCCGGACCTGCTCTTTCTCGACGTCCGGCTTCCGGAGCTCTCGGGTCTCGAGGTCGCGCGCCGCATTCGCCATCCGGCCGAGATCGTCTTCACGACGGCCTACGACCGTTTCGCCGTGGCGGCTTTCGAGATCGGAGCCGTCGACTACCTCGTCAAGCCGTTCGGACGGGAACGTCTTGCGGCGGCCGTGGAGCGGGTGCGCGCGCGGCTGGGGGAGAGCGCCGTGCCGGCCGGGGACCGGGTCCGGAGCTCTCTCTCACCGGGTCCGCTCGCGCGTCTCTTTGCGCGCCACGGAGACCGCATCGTGCCGATCGCGGTCGAGGGCATCCGGAGAATCCAGGCACAGGGCGACTATGCCGAGATCCACTCCGCGGAGGGAGTCTTCCTGCTACACGTGACGCTCTCGGAGCTCGCCGCGCGCCTGGATCCGGCGCGCTTCCGGCAGGTCCACCGCTCCCACATCGTCAACCTCGACGCCGTCGCGCATCTGAAGCCCTATGACGAACGGCGCCTCGCGATCGCGTTGAAGGACGGGACGGTCGTCGTCGCGAGCCGCGCTGCCTCGGAGGAGCTCCGCAAGCTCGCGCGGTGAGCGAGTCCGGTCGCGGAAGTTCCTAGTGTCCTGTCCCAGAAGTTCCGATACGAAGCGAGCCTCGAAGAGTGACTCAAACCCAGGGGAGCCAGGGCCACGGTCGCGGTGAAGCGCCGCAACGTGTCATCAGGACTTCGGTGACAGAACACGAGTGTGAGCCGGCCGCGAGGAGGATGCGCAGCTTGGCGGCCGCCTGCGAGGATTGATCGGAACAGAGCGGCGCTCCGGCTTTCGCGAGCTCGGCGAGAAGCTCCTCGCGCACGCGCGCGACGTCGGTGCGATCCGCCTTGCGGGACACTTCGACGAAGTGCTGGCCGTCCGGAAGCCGCCACGTCTCCGCCACAAACCGACCGGTTGCGGGACGGGACGTCTCCACCCGGATCGGGCCGAGGGGGCGCAGGTCCGCCGCGAGCGGCCAGGCTCCGGGGATCGTCTGGAGGTACCGAATCTGTGCCTTGCTCAGGACGGACGCGAGGGACACGCTGCCGTCGAGAAGCTGCCGGACGGTCTTCTCATCGAGCTCGGTCTCGAGCGACACGACGTTCTTGATCGCCTCTCCGTGGACGTCGGACTCGCATTTGCCCTGGCCGGTGGGGAGAAGCCACGGATCGACGCCTTCGCAGCTGCCGGCGGGCGCCTTCAGCGTCAGGGTGCGTTCGCCGGTGCCGACCCGCAGCCGGAACACGGTCCCGCGTGCGTGGTGGTCGAGCGCGGGGCTCTCGAAGTACCAGACCTGCCGGACAGGATTCGGAGCCGGGGTCAGCTCGAGCGCGCGCGCGACCTCTTCGGGCGGAGCGCAGAGATTGATCTGGATCTCCGCGCGGGGGGGCTTTGCGGGGGTCGGAGCGGGCAGCGCCCGCGCAGAGCCTGCCAGGACGACCGCCAGGGTCCCGATGGCCGCGAAACGCACCCGGAGGGCTATGCGGGCTCGGGCACGAGCGGACCGATGTCGCCCGCCCGCCACTTCGGGAGTCGGCCCCGGCATGATCGGAGGTTTGGGCGGCCCGGTCTTGCGGAGCTTGGCGGCGTCCATGCCCGACTCCTCGGCGATGATCGCGATGCACCTCGTCGCCGTCCAGCACTTCCTTCTCGAGGAGCGTGCGGGCGATCCGGTGCATCGCCTTCTCGTTGGAGTCGATGATCTTCTTGGCCCGATGTCGTAGGACGCCGTGACGATCCGCTTGACCTCGGCGTCGATCTGGTTCGCGGTGGATTCGGAGTAGTCCTGGGTGCGGCCGAAGTCGCGCCCGAGGAAGATCTCCTGCTCGGGCCGGCCGAAGGTCAGGGGGCCCATCTCGCTCATGCCCCACTCGCAGACCATCTTGCGGGCCATGTCGGTCGCGCGCTCGATGTCGTTGCCGGCGCCGGTGGTCATGTGGCCGAGGAACTTCTCCTCGGCGATGCGCCCGCCCATCATCACGGTGATCGTCGACTCGAGGTACTCCTTGGTGTGCGAGTACTTGTCCTCGGAGGGCAGCTGCATCGTGACGCCGAGCGCGCGGCCGCGCGGGATGATCGTGACCTTATGGATCGGGTCGGCGTCGGGCAGGAGGGCCGCGACGAGCGCGTGTCCGCCCTCGTGGTACGCGGTGTTCCTCTTCTCTTCCTCGGTCATGATCATGGACTTGCGCTCGGGGCCCATCATGACCTTGTCCTTGGCGTACTCGAAGTCGATCATCTCGACTTTCTTCTTGTTGAACCGCGCGGCGTTCAAGGCGGCCTCGTTGACGAGGTTGGCGAGGTCGGCGCCCGAGAAGCCCGGGCGTGCCGCGGGCGATGATCATCAGATCGACGTTCTCGGAGAGCGGCGTGATGCGCGTGTGGACGCTTCAGGATCTGCTCGCGGCCGCGCAGGTCCGGACGGTCGACGACGACGCGGCGGTCGAAGCGGCCGGGCCGCAGCAGCGCCGGGTCGAGGACGTCGGGCCGGTTGGTCGCGGCGACGAGGATGACGCCCTCGTTGGTGTCGAAGCCGTCCATCTCGACGAGCAGGGCGTTCAACGTCTGCTCGCGCTCGTCGTGCCCGCCGCCGAGGCCCGCGCCGCGGTGGCGGCCGACGGCGTCGATCTCGTCGATGAAGATGATGCAGGGCGCGTTCTTCTTGCCCTGCTCGAAGAGGTCGCGGACGCGCGAGGCGCCCACGCCCACGAACATCTCGACGAAGTCCGAGCCCGAGATCGTGAAGAACGGGACGTTCGCCTCGCCGGCGACGGCCCGCGCCAGGAGCGTCTTGCCGGTGCCGGGGGACCCGATCAGGAGGACGCCCTTGGGGATCTTGCCGCCGAGCTTCTGGAACTTCGCCGGATCCTTGAGGAACTCGATGATCTCCTGGAGCTCGACCTTCGCCTCCTCGACGCCGGCGACGTCCTTGAACGTCACCTTCTTCTGCATCGGGGTCAGCAGCTTCGCCCGCGACTTGCCGAAGGAGAGGGCCTTGTTACCGCCGGCCTGCATCTGCCGCATGATCACGAACCAGATCGCGACGAGGAGGATGAGCGGCCCGTACATGACGAGCGCCGAAACGAAGGAGGAGTCCTTCTGCGGCGCGATGTCGATCTCGACGTTCTTGGCGCGCAGGTCCTTGATCAGGTCCGGGTACTCCGCGGCGTAGGTCTTGAACTGCGGCTCGCGCTTGCCGGCGGAGGGGCCGTACTGCCCGCGGATTTCTTCGCCGCGGATGGTGACCCTCTGCACGTGGCCCTGGCCGACCTGATCCAGGAACTGCGAAAACGTCACTTCCTCGACCGCGGTCGCGCCGGTCTTGAAGACGTTCCACGCGAGGATGATGAGCACCAGGATCACCATCCACAGCAGCAGGTTTTTGATGGTGGCGTTCAACGAGTTGTACTCCTTACCGGGACGACCTTACGGGGCGACCCTGGGCCTAACGGGGGTTCCTGGCTGGAAAACGACGAGCAGGCGAGGACCCCCCGGGCGTCCAGCATAACGGACTCCGGCCCCCCTTTATTGCTCCGTGACGACCTCGTGGATGTCGGGCAGGTGCGCGTGCAGGCCCTCGTGCGACATGCCATAGCCCGCGAAGAGGCCCTCGGACTCGGTCGAGAAGAGCGAGAAGTCCACGGATACGTTGGTCTTACGGTCGAGCGGCTTGTCGATCACCGCCGCCAGGCGCAGGATCTCGGCTCCCGCGCCGCGCAGATGGTCCATCAGATAGGTCTCGATGACGCCGGTGTGGACCACGTCCTTGAGAAGCAGGACGTTGCGGCCCCGGACGTCGAAGCCGGTGGTGAAGTCGATCTGGAGCACGTCGCCGGCGCCGCCCGCCCGGCGCACGTGCAGGAACTCGCAGCCGAAGGGGCCGCGCAGCCGGCGCGTGAGGTCCGCCATGAAGAACGCGGCGCCCTTGAGAATCGACACGACGACGAGCGGCCGCTCGCGCACGTCCCGGTCGATCGCGCCCGCGACGGCTTCCACGCGCTCGGCGATCAGCCGCGCCTCGTAGCGCCGCTCGAGCCTCACCGGGCCACCTCCCGGTCCGCCTCTTTTTCCGCCGACGGTTCGATCCGCGCATGGTACACCGCCGCCCGGACGGTCAGGACGCCCCGGCGGCGCTCGAAACGGATCCGCCGCCCGGCTTCGAAGCGGAAGTCCGTGCCCGAAGCGAGGCGGCGCAGGATCTGCTCCCGCTCGCGCCCGGTCATCGGCGGACGGCCCGGTCCGCGCGAACGGCGCGGCGAGCCGCTCGAGCGCCGCGCGCGCGATCTCCTCGGACGATGCGGCGAGCAGCTCCGCGTCCGCGGAGGTCTCATCGGCGGCGAAACGCGCCCGCGGCAGGATCCGCTCCACGAGCGTCCGCTCGATGCGGTCTCTCGTTTCCCGGATGCGCGCGACCTCCGCAGCGAGGAGGCGGCGTTCCTCCTCCGAGAGGGCCGCCACCTCCTGACGGACACGCGTGCGGAGCAGCCGCTGATCCCCGTTGGAGGCATCGCGGCGATACGTCAACCCGCGCTCTGCGAGGAAGGCGAGGACCTGCGCGCGCGACACCGTCGAGGAGCGGCCGGACGACACCGTCGTCGCGGAGCTCCCGAGGCCCCGCCAGCAGCGCGATGCCCGCGCCGCGGCGGCGCGCGAGCAGGTGCGACTCGAGAACGTCGTCTTCCTGGTGCGCCGTCGCGATGCGCGTCGCGCCGAGCTCCCGCGCCATCTCGTGGAGCGCCTCGTAGCGCACGTGCCGCGCGCCGGCCTCCGGCGACAGACCCAGCGCGCGCGACGCGGCCCGGGCGTCCCGGCGGCGGGACACGAAGGGCAGGTCCAGCCGCCGCGCGTGCTCCTCGGCAAAGTGGAGATCCCGGTCGGCCTCGCGGCCCCGCCAGCCGTGGTGCACGTGCCCGACGGCCAGCCGCCAGGCGGCCCCGGCCGCCGCTTCCGCGGCCCCGTGGAGCAGGGCCGTCGAGTCCGCGCCTCCGGAAACGGCGAGCAGAATCGTCGAGCCCCGGGCGAGCAGTCCCGCCGACGCGGCGCTCTCGAGGGCGGGGCGGATCGGGTCCGGCTCCATACACCGATGATAGATCCGCCTCGGGCGGACCGTTTCTTGCACGGGTCGGACGAAATGAGAAACCGCTGTGCCGGGTTGCTGGTCTTCGCCATCCTTTGCGGCTCCGCCTCCGCGGACACGGTGGCCGTCAAGCACTCGGAAGGCCTCGTTCATGGGTTCCTGGCGCTTCGAACCCTCACGGGCGAGACGATCGCCGACGGCGACCTGATCCAGACCACCAAGGCCGGCCAGGTCACCAGCCGCCTGATCTTCCGATTTCGCGACGGGTCCCTGCACGACGAGACGGTCGTGTTCACGCAGGACGGGACCTTCCGCCTGGTCCGCGACCATCTCGTCCAGCGAGGGCCGTCCTTCTCCATGGCGATCGACGCGACGCTCGACGGCGCGAGCGGCGACCTGCAGGTCCGCTACAAGGACGACAAGGGTGTGGAGAAGCTCGTGAAGGAGAAGCTCGAGCTTCCGCCCGGCACCGCGAACGGTCTCGTCTTCACGCTCCTGAAGAACATCGCTCCGACGACGCCGGAAACGCGGATACCGATGGTCGCGGCCGGCCCGAAGCCCCGTGTCGTGACGCTGCTGGTCGTTCCGGCCGGCGAGGATTCCTTTCAGATCGGCAGCCTGGTCCGCAAGGCCACGCACTACGTCGTGAAGGTCAAGATCGGCGGAATCGCCGGCGTCGTCGCGCCCTTGATCGGGAAGCAGCCTCCCGACTCGCACGTCTGGATCCTTCAGGGCGACGGCGCGCCGGCGTTCGTGAAGTCCGAAGGCCCGCTCGCGCCCGACGGCCCGGTCTGGAGGATCGAGCTCGCGAGCCCGACCTGGCCCGCCCCGGCCGGTGCGAAGCCGACGCCGCGCTAGTCGCGGGGCTCGACGGCTCGGGTCCCCCGACCCTGACGGAAGACGCCGCCGGTCGTACCGAGCAGGAGAGCGCCGGAGGCATCCACGGAGATGGCAGTGACGCTCACCGGCGGGGTGCCCGGAAGCAGCTCCCAACTCTGCGCCGAGTCTCGGGTCCAGAGGACTACTCCGTCTTCCCCGGCCGCGTCGAGCGCGAGCGCGTAGATCGTCCCAGGACTTCCGTGAACAACGGCAAGCTGGGAGACGTAGCGGTCTGTGCCGTCGAGCAGGGCAGCGAGGTCGCCGGACGGGTCGTACCGAGCCCATGTCACGCCACCGTCCTCACTTCGCATGAGGTCCGCGCAGAAACGTGAGGACGAATAGGCCAGCGCAGGTTGTGCGAAAACAACGAATCGAGGGTCACACACGGGGGTACTCACCTCGTTCGTGGTCTCGCCTGCGTCCGTGCTCAGATAGGTAACGGTCGTCCAGTGGACGCAGCGGCCGCCGACGGTGACAAGGATGCAGGCTCCGGTGACCCACAGAAGCTTGCCGTCGCGAGTGATCCAAGCACGCGGGCTCGAGAAGTAGTACCCGAACCCTAGGTATCCCGGCATGGTCTCCCAAGGACCGGAGTGCTCGCTTCGAAACAGTCCGCTGCCCACCAAGTACGCCAAGTCAGGCCTCGTCGGATCGAAAAAGACCTGATAGTTCTGCCCGTAGTAAGCGTCCTCGAAGTCGAATCTCCACGACAACCCCGCATCCGCGGTGCGGTACAGCTTCATGCGCCGTTGTTGGGATTCAGTAACGGCGATAACCCGATGTGGTCCTGTCGGATCGACAGCGAGCTGTCGAATCGTCTCTCCCTCTGGCGCTCGCGCCAGCAGGGTCCAGTTCAGGCCCCCATCAAGACTCCGAAATGCAGCGCTGGGTCCATCCGCGGTCTCTCGGGCAGCGGCGTAGATCGTTCCGTCGGGCGCAACCACCAGCGCATCCACGATTGGGAAGGGCGGTCCGTGCGTGTCCCAGTGAGGGATCGAGGAAAGGAGCGACAGCGCCAGAACGAACGATGTCATCTCGTCACCATTGTACGGTTCGATGACCCGGAACGTTGAGCCGCTACAGCCGTCCGCCCACCATCGCCGCGGCGCGTTCGGCCGCCTTCTGCCAGGCGGGTCGGCGCCGCCATGCCGAGTGGAGGACGGCGCGCGCCTCGCTCAGGTCCCGCTCGAACATCTGCCGCATCGCCTCGCCGGTCGCCGCGTCGATCACGGCGAGGTTGAGCTCGAAGTTGAGCCGCATGGAGAGCGGGTCGAGGTTGCTCGATCCCACGAGCGCGATCTGCCCGTCGGCGACCGCGGTCTTCGCATGGATCATGACGCCTTCCCACTCGAAGATCTGGACTCCCGCATCGAGCAGCCCTTCGTAGACCCAGCGCGCCGCCGCGCCGGCGACCGGGTGATTGTTCCGGCCGGGAAGCAGGATCCGGACGGCCACGCCGCGTCGGGCCGCATCCTGGAGGGCTTTCAGCACGGCCGCCGGCGCGACCATGTAGGCGTCGGTGATTTCCAGGGTCTCGCGCGCCGAACGCGCCAGCCATTCGTAGATCGACGCGACGCGCCCCGCCCCCGGCAGATCCTCGGCGAGAACCGCGACGACAGGCAGGCTGCCGTCCGACTCCGATGCCGGGACGGGACGAACCGTCGAGGCCTCCCACATTCCGTCGAACGCGCGTTCGACGTCGCGCGCGATCGATCCCCGGACCCGCAGAGCCGTATCCCGCCATCCGCGGCCGCCTTTCTCGGACGGAGACCAGTTGTCGCTGATGCAGAGCCCGCCGACGAACGCGACCTCGCCGTCGATCGTGAGCGTCTTGCGGTGGTCGCGGTGGCGCAGCCGCAGCCAGCTCCACGGCGCAAACGGGGAGAGAGGTTGAAACGGCCGCGCCGTGACGCCGTCGCGTCGGAGAACGTCGGCGATCGAGCCCCCGCGGACCATCATGGTGCCGATCGGGTCGTAGAGCACCCGGACGTCGACTCCCCGCCGCGCCGTCGCGGAGAGCGCCTCGGCGAAGCTGCGGCCGGTCGCATCGCCGGCGAAGATGAAATTCTCGAAGCGGACCCGTTGCCGCGCCGCCGCGATCGCCTCGAACATCGCCGGGAAAGCCTCGAGGCCGTCGCGCAGAAGACGGACCTCGGTTCCGCCGCGGGGCGGCGAGCCCGCGAGGCGCGAGAGCTCGGAGCCGCGAGTCTCAGGACGGATAGAGCTCCATTCCGAAGATCCGCACCAGGAACACCGCCATCTGGCCCCGGATGTTCGGATCGTCCGGACAGTAGTTGCCGCCGCCGCAGCCGCTGGTGATGCCCTCAGCCGCGAGCTGCTGGATCCAGGGAGCGAACGACGACGCGCACGGCACGTCGGCGAAGGGTCCCGGTTCGACGCAGGTCGGCGGGGCGTATACGGCGCCGTGCTCGGCCCGGAGCAGAAAGACGGCCATCTGCCCGCGGGTCACGGGGTTGTTGGGACAGTAGTTGCCGCCGCCGCACCCGCTCGTGATGCCGAGCGCCGAGAACTCCTCGATCCAATCGGCGGCGAAGTCGCCGACGTGGACGTCGCCGAAGACGAGTCCCGTCGCCGGAGGCGGCACGTGGCTCGAGCCGAGCATGCCCTTGAGCAGGAAGACGGCCATCTGCGCGCGCGTCACCGTGCCGCTCGGGCAGTAGTTGCCGCCGCCGCAGCCTCCCGTGGCGCCGCTGTGGAAGAGGTTCTCGATGAAGGCGTAGAACGGGTGCGTCGTGGGCACGTCGGCGAAGCTGTTGCCGACGTGAATCAGCCGCGCCCACTTCGTCGCGTCAATGCTCAAGTCTTCGGTCAGCACCGCGTCCCAGTGGGGCACCGGCCGGGCGCCGGAGACGGTCACCCGGTAGCAGTTGGCCGTCGCGTCGTGGCAGTTGGCCGCCGCGCCCCCCGCGATCGAGCCGTAGTCGGCGGCGGCGTCGTCGATCGCGTAGCTCGGTCCCGCGGGTCCGGTGAGCGTCGACGCCGTTCCCGTCACGCTCTGGGAGCCGCCGAGCGTGTTCTCCCACGAAGGCGAGACTTCCACGGTCTCGCCCGGCTCGAGGACGCCGTTGACGTTGGAGTTGGTTCCCGTGGCGGGATGGGCATCGACCGAGGCCGGCTGGGCCGTCAGCGAGCTCAGCGTGAGGCGGCCGATCTTGTTTCCCTCGTTTTCCGTGAACCACAGGTTGCCGTCCGGGCCGGCGGTCAGCGCGACCGGCGTCGATCCCGCGGTCGGGATCGGGAACTCGGTGACGACGCCGGACACTGTGATCCGTCCGATGTTGTTGGTGGCGGCTTCGGCGAACCAGAGGTTGCCGTCGGGCCCGGGCGCGATGCCGAGGAGGTTGGCGCCGGCGGTCGGAACAGGAAACTCCGTCACCGCGCCGGTCGGCGTGATGCGGCCGATGCTGTTCGTGCCCGTGTCGGTGAACCAGACGTTGCCGTCGGGGCCGCCCGTGATGCCCTGCGGCTGACTACCCGGGATGTTGGTCGGAAACTCCGTGACGACGCCCGCGGGCGTGATCCGCCCGATCATTCCGGTCTGGTACTTCGTGAACCAGAGGTTGCCATCGGGCCCGGCGGCGATCTGCAGCATGATGCCCGCGGTCAGGGTGGGGAACTCGGTGACGACGCCCGCCGTCGTGATCCGTCCGATCTGATTCTGCTGCGCTTCGACGAACCACAGGTTGCCGTCCGGTCCCGCGGCCATCCCCACCAGGCTCGACGGAGTGATCGTCGGAAAGTCGGTGAAGTCGCCGGCGGTCGTCATGCGTCCGATCTTGCTGATGCTCTGCTCGGTGAACCAGAGGTTGCCGTCGGATCCGACGACGACGAACTGAGGGTTCCCCGCGGCCGGGAACTCCGTGACGACGCCGGCGGTCGTGATCCGCCCGATCTTGCCGACGCCGAACTCGGTGAACCAGAGGTTACCGTCGGGTCCGGCGGTGATGCCGCCGGGCTCGCTCTCGGCCGTCGTGACCGGAAAGTCCGTGATGACCTGCGCGTCCGCGCGCCCGGCCGAGCCGATCCCGACGAGCACGAGTCCGAGCGCGAGGCCGGAGCGAAACGACATGGGGAACCCTCCTGAGAGGCGCAAAGGGTATCGCAGGCGGGATCGGCGAATACGTGCGGCGGCTCCATATACTGTCCGCAACCTCGTGAAGATCAGGGCGCGAACGGATCCGGTCGCCGGCGAGGCTGGCCCGACCCGAGGGCAGATTCCCGCGCTGACAGGCGTCCGGGCTCTGGCAGCCTTCCTGGTGTTCTTTCACCACCATCCGACCAGGCTCCTGGAGGCCGGGCCGCTGCTGTTGTGGTGGGAGCTCCACATCGGCGTCACGCTCTTCTTCGTGCTGAGCGGGTTCATGATCACGTGGCGCTACGACAGCACGCGGCGCGGACCGAAACCCGAGTCGTTTCTGCGGGGCTACTTCGTCAATCGCTTTGCGCGGATCTACCCGCTCTACCTGGCGCTCGTCATCCCCACGATGCTGCTCGGCGGTGCGAAGTCGGCCCAGGCCTGGATCTTCAACCTGACGGTCTTCAGCAAGTACGAGACGGGCATTCCGCAGGCCTGGTCGCTGCGCGTCGAGGAGTGCTTCTACCTGGCGGCGCCCCTTCTTTTCCTTCTGTGGCGCAAGAGCCCGCTGCTGACCCTCGCGGTCGGCGCCGCTTTTCTCGTGCTGCTGTATCCGATGGCCAGGCTCGGGTGGGCATCCGAGGTGCTCGGTAACCCGAGAGACCTCCTCCTGTACACCTTCCCCGGGCGTTTCTTCGAGTTCTACGTCGGCATCTGGCTCGCAAAGCGGGTCGCGCGGGTCGGTGCGACTCCCGATACGGAGGGCCGCCGGTTCCCCGTCTTCACGCTGCTCGGCCTCGCGGGCATCGCCGCCGTGGTCGTCGCGCTCGCCGCTCTGCGATCCGCCACGGAGCCGAAGTACCTGTACGGGCTCTACCATCCCGCCGGAATCGCCCTGAACAACCTCGTGCTCCCCGTGTGCATCGCGGCGCTCTACTGGGGGTTGATCCGCGAAAAGTCATTGCTCGCCCGGGCGCTCTCGACCCGAGCGGCGGATCTTCTGGGCCGCAGCTCTTACGCGTTCTACCTGATCCACATCGGGCCGCTGCTCGCGTATCTGCTCGGCGTCTTCGTGCTGCTCGCCGGCTACCTCGGCCCCGCCGCGGCCGGCGGCACGGCGCGCTTGCTCGAAAGCGTCGGCGGACGCTTCGTCGTCATCACCCTCCTGTCGATCGCCCTCTACAAGGGGATCGAGCTGCCGGCGAATCGGTTCATCCGCCGGCGCTTCGGCGGCGTTCCCTCGACGCCCTCGACGCCCTCGACGACGCCGACGCCGTAGGCGTCTCGATCCGGTCGTCCGACAAAGCCTGCTCGATATGCTAGGAGACTGAGATGGATGCGCCACTGCCGCAGGAGACGAGCCCCCGGCGATCGTGGATCGTTTGGGTCCTTTACGTCGCCGGCGGGCTGCTCGGACTCCTGATCCTGGCTCTCGCCGGTTTGAGGTTCTACTTCGAGCACAACAAGGAACGCATCGTTGCCGACCTGAACAGGTACATCACGGAGCACATCAACGGCACGATGCACATCGGCAGCATCGACCTGAACCTTCTGACGGGTTTTCCGACTCTTTCGCTGACTCTCACCGATGTGCAGCTCAAGGACAACGTCGCCGCCTCGCGCCGGCTGCTCCAGGCGAAGGAGATCGGCGTCGGCCTCAACGTCATGAGGCTGTTCCACCGCGAGATCGACGTGCAGTCGATCGTGATCGAGGGCGCGACGATCGACCTGTTCACCGACGCGAACGGCGTCACCAATTTCAACATCATCAAGCCCGCGCCACCCGATGCGGCGCCGGGAAAAGCCGGCAGCGCCCCCGCCCTCCTGGTCCGTGACGTTCGTCTGCGTCGGGTCGACTTCAAGGCCGAGGACCTCAAAGAGAAGAAGCTGTTCCACTTCGTGGTCGATTCTCTCGGCGCGGCCATCGACTACGAGCCGGACGGGGTGCGCACCAACCTGAAACTGAAGGCCCTTGCCCGGAGCATGACCTTTCTCAGCACCAACGGGAGTTTCATCAAGGGTCAGGAGGTGGCCGGGGTCCTGAAAGTCGCTTTTTCGAAATCGACGGGCAGTCTGACGGTCGAAACCAACGCCCTGGCGATCGGGAAGGACTCCTTTGCGGTCAAGGGCCGATTCGCGGTCGGCAGGAAGCCGGCGCTCTTCGATCTCGAGATCGGGACGACCATCCGGTGGCTCGACGCGTCTCGCCTCTTGTCCGACAACGTGCAGAAGATCCTCAACCAGCTCGATTTCTCGAAACCCCTCCAGGCGCGATGCGTCATCCGCGGCGACCTCAACGACAAGCGCGACCCCGCGATCCTGGTCAACGCCGACGTCAAGGACAGCGAGCTGCGCATCCCGGACGGGGTCGTCAAGAACGTCTCGTTCCATGCGGAATTCACGAACCACCACGCGAAGGGCCAGCCCAACGGCGATCCCAACTCGGCGGTGATCCTGTCCGGATTCACGGGGGCCTACGGAAGCATTCCTTTCGAGATCCCCACCGCGACGCTCGCGAACCTCCTGAAGCCGGTCGCGAGCGGGACGTTTCAGACCGAATTCAGTCTCCCCAAGCTCAACGAGTTGATCGACGAGAACGTCATCAAGTTCTCGGGAGGCCAGGCCAGGGTGAACCTGCGCTTCCAGGTGGCCATCGACGAGCTGAAACTCCATCAGCCGCGCTTCCAGGGAGAGATCGCCGTGAGCCAGGGCGATCTGCTCTACAGGCCGAACGAACTCCGGCTGCAGACCGACGTCGATCTCGCATTCACGGACCAGGCCCTGTCGATCAAGAACGTCAAATACACGAGCGGCGCCAGCACGCTCCTCATCGACGGCGAAGTCGAGAATTTCTTCAGCTTGTATTACGACGCCCCCGAAAAGATGGTCGTCGCGCTGAACTTGCGGAGCCCTTTTCTGGACGCGAAAACGTTCCTCGGAACGGCGACCGTCCGGAAGGAGAACGCGGCCGTCCAGGCCGCCGCGAGGGAGGACGCGACGAACAAGCTTCGCTCGGTGATCGACAAGTGCCAGATGGTTCTCAACATGCAGGTCGACAAGGCGAAGTACGAGCACCTCGAGGCGACCAACGCGCGGGCGCAGATCGTGCTCGCAAACGGCCGGGTCAACGTCCGCAACGGTCACATCGAAACGTCCGGCGGAAAGTTCGCGTTCGACGGACACCTGACGCCCCAGGGCAAGGTCAACGTGTTCGGGGCCAAGGTCAAGATCACCAGCTGCGACATTCCGCGGTTCCTGAAATCGTTCAACAACTTCGGGATCACGGCGTTTGCTCCCGAGAACATCACGGGCGATCTGTCGGCCGACGCTTCCCTCAAGGGGTCGATGACTTCGAGCGGCGACCTGGTCGGCGGCTCGCTCGATGGAGACTTGAAGTATCAGATCGCGAACGGGTCCCTGGTCGACTTCGAGCCGCTCATCAACGTCGGCAAGAAGTTCTTCGTGAAGTTGCTCTTCGGGAAGAGAGACTTCGGGCACATTGCGTTTGGCGAGCTGGAAGGGGACTTCCGGGTCCGCGGCCACAAGGTGGATGTGGACTTCTTCCGCGTCAGCTCCAACGTGCTGAACTTCGACGTCATGGGCATCTACTCGTTCAAGCAGGGCACGAACCTGGGCCTGACCATCCCTCTGCGAGACCCGGAAGACGACGCCAAGATCACGGACAAGGCCGAGAGAGACAAGCGCCGGTACAAGGGGATCGTCCTGCACCTCGTGGCCGTGGACGGCAAAGACGGCGGGATCGAGGTGAAGACGGGGAAGTACAAGAAGGAAGAGCCGGAGCCGCCGCTCCGCGGGCGGACGACTCGCTAGCGACTTCTAGCCCTTCAGCTGCCGGCTCGTGATCTGGGGTCGTGTCGGCGATCCATGCTCAAACCTCCGCGTGCCCCGGGACCGAGCGAAACTTACTTGACCCTATTCTCTTCGCTCGAGCACGTACACGAACTGATCGTTGCCCCGCCAGGACCCGCGATCCGCGGGAGTGGGGCGATTGCCGGCTCGGAACCGAACGGCGTACGTGGCTTGGATAAAGGGATCCTCGAGGACTTGCGCGGTTCGGTCGTCGGTCCTATCCATCCAGCCCGCGATGAGCCAGCGCGGGCGGTGGGTTGCCACGGCTTCCGTGGTCAATCGGGACCATCTGGGTCCGGTCCAAACCGGAAGGCGTCGTAGTTCCTGTCTCAGGATTCCGAGCTCACGGATCGCGATTCCCGTGTCTCCCGGCGTCCCGTGCGCCGCGAGCCAGTCGAGTGCCTGGACGCGGCTATCGACCTGCCTGGCACGGTCCAGGTCAAACCGAATGATCGGAAAGCCGAATGCCACGGCGATCCACAGCAGACCCGCCGCGGCCACCATCCGAGGCCGCCTGAGGCGTTCACTCAGGGCAAGATAGAAAAGCGAGGCGCCGACACATGCCAGCGGTACGAGAGGCAAGAGATTCCGGAACGGTTGGAACGGCCGCGATCCGAAGAGGGCTAACGAAACGGCCGCGAAGGCAATCCAGCCGCAGACCGTCGGAGCGGTGCGCTTCGATTTGAGCCCGAGCGCCAGACCGGCGGCCGCAAACAGGACGAACGCGATCCCCATCTCGGGGTGCTCGTACGGGTGATCCCACTCTGCACGAACGAAGACCTGATGCAACAACGACGGGGACGTGAGACGTGCGTACTGCCGGCCCTGTTCCGCGATCCCCTCAAGCACTTCCTGAGAGTGCATGAGGAGGGCCGGCATGGCCACCGGCGCCGCGCATACGAGGCCCGCGAGAGCCAGAAGGAGCCGTCGCATCCTCTCTCGAACGGGGAAGGCATCCACAAGCGTCGTCACAACGAACGCAACGAAAACCAGAACCGCGGGGTATTTGGAAGCGAACGCGCAGGCAGCCATTGCGCCGGCTCCGAAGGACGCGAGGCCGGCGCGGCCGGACGTACGAGACACGTCCGTGAGCAGCAGCGCGGCCGTCACGAACAGGGTGGCCCATGGGTCGACGGTCGCCGTGCTGCTCCGCAGGACGAGCGCCGGGGCGAGGGCGGCGAGAGCGGCCGCCGCCAAACCAGCCCGAGATCCACCCAGTCGTCGCGCAAGAAGGCCCGTCAAGACGACCGTAGCCAGGCTTAGTCCGACGACCACGATGCGTGCAGCGAGAAGAAACTCGAACGGCTCCATCTCGTCATATAGCTCTAGAACGTTTGGTACTTCCTCCGACAGTGAGCGGCCCCGAAACGCTCGGAATGCGCGATCGGTGATCTCCATGGCGGCGACGGCACCGACGATTGGGAGCTGCGGATAGAGGTACGACGATGGATGCCACTGGCTATTCCGAAGGGCCTCGAAAGCGGGATGAAGATAGTTTCCCTCGTCTACGTAGGCGATGTAAGGCGCTCCCGACCAAAGTGGAAGGATGCGCACCAACAGGGCAAGCACCCCGATTCCAGCCGCGGCGAAGAGCGCCTGAAGTCTCTTGGTCATTTCGGCGTTGGCGTTCCTACCGCTGGATTCTCCCGTGGACGCCTGGGCGAAAGCGAGCCGCCGCTACTCTGGACACCCGCGCGCAACTTGATTCCGCAGGCAGACAGTCGAGGTGGCGCCGCAAACAGTCGGCCCCTGCAGGGCCTCCACGGTTAGAAAAATTTGGTGGCGGTGCAGGGATTTGAACCCCGGACCTAGCGGATATGAGCCGCGTGCTCTGACCAGCTGAGCTACACCGCCGGAAGACGGCGGATGATAGCAAAGGCCCGCAGGGCGGGGTCTATACTCTTTCCGATGGCGGGCCTTTCCGACCACTGCGCAGTCTGCAACAGGAGTTCCTCTACGCGTTGCCGCGCTGTCCGATCTGCCACAAGTCGGTCTGCGACACCTGCGCCAAGCGCATGGGCGGCAGCACGTTCTGCGGAACCCACTGCGCCCACGCCTTCTTCTTCGGCGGGGAAGAGGAGATCGCCGACGGGGATGCCGCCCGGTACGAAGATGGAGAATGAGCTCGCCTGAGGGTCCGGCTCCCGCTCCGGTCAAACCCGCCCGTTTCGGACGCTTTTTCTGGCGCGACCCCAACACCCAGTTCCTCCTGCTCGCCGCGGCGGCGGGCCTTCTCGGCGGGGCCGGGGCGATCGCCTTCCGTTGGCTCACGCTCAAGCTGACCGGCGTCCTGATGGGCACGGAGGACATCCTCCGGGGCGTCGAGGCGCTGCCCATCTGGATGCGCGTCGCCCTTCCGGCCGCGGGCGGTCTCGTCGGAGGGCTGATCGCCCGCTTCTTCTTCGGCGAGCACAGCCTGTCAGGCATCTCGCACATGATCGAGGTGGTCTCGCTGGGGCGGCGCACGGTCCGGCTGCGGCCGTCGCTCGCGCGCGGCGCCTCCTCGATCGCCGTCATCGCGTCGGGCGGGTCGGAGGGGCGGGAAGGTCCGATCATCCAGATCGGCGCGGCCTGCGCCTCGGCGCTCGCGCGGGCCTGGAAGGTCTCGCCGGAGCGGATCCGCATCCTCACGGCCTGCGGCATGGCGGCCGGCGTGGCCGGCGCGTACAACACCCCGATCGCCGCGACTCTCTTCGTTCTCGAGGTCGTCGTCGGCTCTTTCGCGATGACCCTCTTCGGGCCGGCGGTCGTCGCCGCCGTGGTCTCGACGCTCGTCGTGCGGACGGTCCTCGGCGACGAGCCCGTCTACAAGGTCGCGCCGTTCCGGGTCGAGTCGCTCGTCGAGTTCCTGCCGTTCATGGCGATCGGCGCGCTCGGCGGATTCGCATCGGCGGGTTTCACGCGCGCGCTCGCGCTGGGCAAGAAGCTCTTCGCGAGGTCGAAGCTGCCGGTCTGGGCCGCAATGACGGCCGGTGGCGCGATCGTCGGCGCGATCGCGATCGTCTTTCCGCAGGTCTTCGGCAACGGCTTCGAGGCGACCGATCGGATTCTCCACGGCAACCCGACGCTTCTCTTTCTTCTCGCCCTCTGCCTCGCGAAAACCGTCGCGACCGCGGCGACGATCGGCTCGGGGGGCGTGGGCGGCGTCTTCACGCCGTCGCTGCTGATCGGCGCGACCCTCGGGGGCGTCGTCGCGAAGATCGTCCACGCGGCCCTGCCGCACATCTCGGCGCCGGTCGGCGGCTACGCCCTGCTCGGCATGGGCGGGATGATGGCGGGGGTGACGCGGGCACCGCTCCTGGCCGTGATCATGATCTTCGAGCTCACGCAGAACACCGCCGTCCTCGTGCCGATGATGGTCGTGTCGGCCCTCGCGGTCACGTGCGCCAAGGTGCTCCAGAAGGACTCGATGTACGTCGCGAGCCTGCGCTCGGCCGGCATCGTCTGGGAAGCGACGCCGGAGGCCACCGCCCTCGGCGAGCCTCAAGGTCACCGACATCATGCGGCGCGACGTGGCGCTGATTCCCGCGCACGATGCCCCTGTCGGAGATCGTCGCGAGCTTTCTGAAGACGCGGAGCCTCTTCCTCTACGTCGGCGACGAGGAGGGCCGGCTGCTCGGCGTCGTCGACATTCACGACATCAAGGAGTCGCTGCCCGGAGCGCGAGCTCTCGAGTCTCGTCATCGCGGCGGACCTGGTGACCGAGATCCCGTTCGCAACGCCGCAGGAGCCGCCTGACGTCGGTCAACGAGAAGTTGTGGTTCCGCGACGTCGGACAGCTTCCCGTCGTCGTTTCGGCCGAGGACAGGAAGTTCCTCGGGATCGTGACGCAACGCGATCTCCTCGGCGCCTTCGACAGCGAGGTTCTGCGGCGCAATCGCCTCGTCACCCCGGTGCGCACGCTCGGGGAGGAAGCGGGAGATCGACTACCTCGAGCTTCCCGAGAAGCATCGTCTCGTCGAGGTCGACGCTGCCGGGGCGGCTCGCGGGCCGGACGATGGCCGAGGCGGGCCTGCGCGCGCGTTACGGCGTCTCGGTCATTGCCGTCAAGCGGATGGGCCGCGACGGCGTCGAGCGGCGATTCGTGCCCGAGCCGCCGGACCGCTTCGAGCACGGCGACGTCGTCGTCGATGCTCGGCAGCGACGACGTCGATCGCCCGGCTGCAGGACGGATCGGGCGCTCCCGCCGGGCGTACGGCCCCGGCGCGGCGGCGCGCCGCGCGGTGCTATCCTGAGGCCGTACCGGAGTCCGCCATGACCAAGACCGACTCGACCAACAAGCAGAGCGAGCTCGTCGCCCTCCGGGGCAAGTGGTTCAAAGAGCGCACGCGGCTGTACGACCGTGAGACCGGGCCTCCCGACGATCGCCGTTCTCCTGGACGACTCAAGGGATGGCTCGCGGAGCAAGGGCTCCATCTCGGTCCTCGTCTTCCGGCCGAGCTCCGAAGGGCAGGTCGAGGAGGTCTGGGGGTGGGAGGCCTACGACGACCTGCTGCTCGACTTCGTGCGGCGGCTCAAGGCCTTCCAGACCGACGGCATCGTGCCGCAGGGCACCTTCTGCCTGCCGAACGTGCGGTCGGACGAGATCATCCTCTTCCTCAGCCCGGAGGGCGAGCCTCGCGATGGAGGGTCCGACGGCGCTCGGACAGAAGGCGGCCGAGCTCGACCAGCTGATCCGCGGATATCTCGCCGAGCGGGCGGACTCTCGGCGCGCTTCCGCTCCTTCGTCGGTGCGGCGCGCATCATGAAAGACCCCAAGCACCGCGTCGAGCGTCTGGTCTATCGCGGCGTCCAGGAGGCGCGCGACCAGGTCACGCGCCAGACCGTGAGGCAGGAGATCCGCGGCGGGCAGATGCTGCAGGACGTCATCTCGCGCCGCGACATCCAGCCCGTCTTCCAGCCCGTGTTCGATCTCGCGACCGGGCAACATGATCGGCATGGAGGCCCTGTCGCGCGGCCCGCGCGGCAGCGAGTTCGAGAGCGGCGAAACGCTCTTCTCGCTCGCCGAGCGCACGGAGCTGCTCGTCCCGCTCGAGCGGGTCTGCCGCCAGCGGTCGCTGGAGGCCGCGGCGCATCGGCCACAACCGGCGGCAGATCTTCCTGAACCTCTCGCCGGCGGCGGCCTCGGACCCGGAGTTCCTCGGGCCGCTCTTCCGCGACCAGGTCGTGGCGCTCGGGCTCGAGCCCGACCGGATCGTCCTCGAGATCACCGAGCGGACGTACGCCGTCTACGAGGGACTCTTCCGCGAGGTGCTGTCCAAGTTCCGCTCGCAGAACTTCCGCATCGCGGTCGACGACGTCGGCACCGGCTACTCGAACCTCTCCTCGCTCGCCGACATCGAGCCCGACTACCTCAAGTTCGACAACGTGTTCGTGCGCGGCATCGACCGGCGGCAGGTCAAGCAGGACCTCCTCGAGGCGCTCATGAGCTTCGCGCGGAAGATGCACACCAAGGTCATCGCCGAGGGCATCGAGACGCGCGAAGAGCTGCGCGTGCTGCAGTCGCTCGGAGTTCCTTACGGGCAGGGCTTCCTGCTCGCCCGCCCGATGCCCGTCGGCGAGATCGAGCGCTTCGCGTCGATCTCGATCTAGACCCCGTAGACTACGGAGGTCGGGAGGTTAGCTCAGCGGTAGAGCGCCTGCTTTACACGCAGGTGGTCGGGGGTTCGATCCCCTCACCTCCCACCAGTTGTCGCCTCAGGCCGCACTCTCTTCCTTGTCGAACCGCGACAGGGTGTCGAGAAACCTTTCCGCATCCATGAGGCTGCGGCCCGCGATGTCGTCCATGAGGCGCTGGAAGAACGGAGAGCGCGCGAAGCGATCCGTCCAGCGCCTCGAGATTGCGACGAGGGCGAGCGTCACGATCACACCGAACGCCACGTTGACGGCGAGCCACGTCGTGTCGAGGGCGGCGTAGGCGTCGACACCCAGGAAACCCTTCAGAGCGACCACGAGAAACGGCGTCCAGAGGAGCGGGCAGAGCAGAAAGACCCACTTGGTGGTGCGGATCCGCAGGATCCGGAGATTCTCGAGCCGCTTCTGGATATCGACGATCGGAGCGGAGTAGTCGATGGTCTTGATCGCAAAGAGCTGCCGGCCGCCGGCGATCAGAAGTCCGATTGCGAAGATGTGCACCAGAATCGCCGGCGCGAGGAATCGCGCCTCCCGGAAGTGGTCGCCGATGAACGATCCCAGCAGGAGCACGCCAATCGCCGTGATGGCGAGCTCCACCGTGACCGCGCGCGACAGCCGCCGCAGTCGGGAGTCCGCCTTGTCCAGGTGGTCGGCGCGCCACCGCGACGCGTCCCGACGGACGATCGTGTCGAGCTTGAGGTCGTAAGCGTCCCACTGCGTCTTCAATTCCTGCAGGTCCATGTCAGCCTCCTGTTTCCGTTTTTCCGGCGCGTCCGAAATCGCGCCGCAGCTGGTCTTTGATGCGTCCCATCCGCGTTCCGACGTTTGAGACGGAGATGCCGAGCACCTCGCCGATCTCCTCGTGGCTCTGGCCGTCGAGGTAGAGGATGACGAGCGCGCGGTTGAGCGCGTCGAGATGCTGGATGAAGTGATGAAGCAGGCGCTGCCCCTCCGCCGGCTCCTCGGTCCGGGGGTCCGTCTGGAGTGTCTCGAGCGCGCCATCGTCGACGGCCACCGTCCGGCGCAGGCGCCGGCTCTCGCGCCGGACGAACGAGATCGCGACGTTGAGGGCGATCCGGTACATCCACGTGGAGAACTTGACCCGCCCGTCGAAGCGCCCGAACGACCTCCAGAGCTGCAGGACGATCTCCTGCTCGATGTCGCGCCGGTCCTCGGGGGTGCGGCCGTAGGAGGCCGCGACCTTGTAGAGGATCTTCCGGTGCTCGTCGAGCAGCCCCAGAAACCTGTCTTCTCCGGCGATTGCTGTCATTGCAGCCCTTTCGCCATGTTATTCGCCGGAGGGGGGCTGGAAATCACATGACCGTGCTCAGTCCCCGCGCAGCGCGCGCACGGGGTCGATGCGCGTCGCGCGCAGGGCCGGCAGCAGGCTCGCCGCGGCGGCCGTGATGCCGAGAACCGCGGCGGCGCCGAGGAGGGTCGCCGCGTCGTTCGCCGCGACGCCATGGAGGAGGCCCGCGATGAGGCGTCCGAGACCGAGCGCCGCCGCGGCGCCGCAGGCGAGGCCGACCATGACCGGCGCCAGGGCCTGCCGCGCGATGAGCCGCAGGATTCCTCCCCGGCTCGATCCGAGCGAGAGGCGCACGCCGATCTCCCGGGTTCGCTCGACCACCGAGAAGGCGGTGACGGCATAGATGCCGGCCAGCGCGAGGGCCAGGGCCGCGGCGCCGAAGAGCTCGAGGAGGACCGTCTGGAAGCGGCGGTCGGCGAGGGAAGCGTCGAGGGCCTCCTCCATCGGCCGGGCGGAGGCGACCGCCACGTCGGGGTCGAGCGACCGGATGGCCCGCCGCACCGCGGGCACGGCGAGCTCCGGCGCGCCGCGCGTCCGGACGGCCACGCAGAAGATGTTGGCGAGCCAGACTGACGTTCCCGGGGTGGTCTGGGTGTACGGCACGTAAACGTCGGCCGCGCCTTCGGCGTCGAGCCCGGTGAACTTGACGTCGCCGACGACACCGACGACTTCGACCGTGCGCCACGGCTCGCTGTCGTCGATCCGGAGGCGCGCGCCGACCGGGCTCGTCCCCCGAAAATGGGTGCGCGCAAGGGTCGCGCTGACGACCGCCACGGGGGTCGAGGAGGCGGTGTCGCGGGAGGAAACGTCGCGGCCGTCGAGCAGGGGTACCCGAAGCGTCCGAAAGTAGCCCGGGGCGACGGCACGGTAGTTCACGAGCGGAGCCTTCTTCGGATCCTGATCCGCGCGGCCTTCGATCAGGAAGGCGACGTTCGCGCGCCACGCCGTCAGCGGGTTGAGCGAAGCGGCCGAAGCGCGGGCGACTCCAGGGAGTCCGGCGAGCCGCGCCGTGACCTCCTCGGAAAACCGCGCAATCGCTTCGGGGTTCCCGTACCGGCTCTTCGGCAGCGACAGCTGGACGCTCAACAGCTGTCGGGGCTCGAAGCCGGGATGCGTCGACTGGAGGCGCGCGAGCGTGCGCAGCAGCAGTCCGGCGCCGACGAGCAGCACGAGCGACAGGCCGACCTCCGCGCCGACGAGAATCGCGCGTGCGCGGCGGTGCCTGCGCCCTTCCGTGTTGCCGCGCCCGAGCGCCGACACGCCGCCGGCGAGACCGCGGCCGCTTCCCTGGAGCGCCGGGGCGAGGCCCACCGCGATGCCCACGGCGATCGAGAGCAGGAGGTTGAAGACCAGGACCTGCAGGTCGACGCCGATTTCTGCGGCGCGGGGCAGACGCGCCGGCCCGAGGGCCAGGAGTCCCCGGACTCCGGCGAAGGCCACCGCCAGCCCGAGCAAGCCGCCGAGAAGACCGAGCACCGCCGTTTCGGCGAGCAGCTGACGCAGCAAATCCCGGCGGCGCGCTCCGAGCGCCGTGCGCAGCGCGAGCTCCGGCCGCCGTCCGGCGACGCGCGCCAGCAGCAGGTTGGCGAGATTGGTGCACGCAATGAGCAGCACCAGCGCCACCGCGGCCTGGAGGACGAGGAGCATCCGGCGATAGTTCCCCGTGACGAGCTCGGCCAGCGGCTGCAGGCGCACGCCCGAGCGTCCGGGGTTGATGTCCGGATACGCCGCGCGCAGCCCGGCGGCGAGCGTGTCGAGCTCGCGGCGGGCTTCCTCCGGCGTGCTGCCGGATTTCAAGACGCCGAGCACTCGCAGAAATCCGGCGCCGCGACGGGCCCGCCGCGGATCGGTTTCGAGCACGAGGGGCGTCACGAGCTGAGCGCTCGAGGCCAGGAGCGGGATCTCGGCGGGAAGGATGCCGATCACGGTGTACGGCTCTCCGTTGAGCGAGAGGACGCGGCCGAGGATCGCCGGGTCCGAGCCGAACCGCGAACGCCAGAGCCCGTCCGACAGCAGGGCCACGCGCGACCCGCCGGGCCGCTCCTCCTCGGGCAGCGGCGTGCGGCCCAGCGCGGCGCGGATGCCGAGGACCGGGAAGAAGTCCCGCGACACCCACTGGGCCGGGATCGTGACCGATTCCTCGGCGCCGGTGAGGTTGGCGCTCCAGCCGCCGTACGCGAGGAGCGCCTCGAAGCTGCGGGCCGTGTCGCGCAGGTCGAGGAAGTCGGCGATCGAGAAGGGCTGGCGATCGCTGCCCGGCTCGAGCGAGTGGATCGCGTGGATCCGCTCGGCGTTCGCGAAGGGCAGGGGACGCAACAGCACGGCGCGGACGACCGTGAAGATCGCCGTGTTGGCGCCGATGCCGAGGGCCAGGGTGGCGAGGACGGCGGCCGAGAAGCCGGGCCGGCGCCGGAGGCTCCGCAGGCCGAGACGCAGGTCGCGCAGAAGGCCGGGGATCATGGGGCTCGGAGTGGTCTCCATGCCCCGACCCTAGGCATCGGCTATATTATTAGCAATGATGAATGTTCGTGATGACTAATTCAGTAATCGTGAATCGTTGACGGACCTTCGCCATCTCGTGACGTTTCGCGCGGTTCTGCGCGAGGGCAGCTTCCTGCGGGCGGCCCGTGCGCTGCGCCTTGCGCAGCCGACGGTGACGCTCCACATCCAGGAGCTCGAAAAGGAGTTCGCCGCGGAGCTCTTCGACCGGCGCGGGCGCGGACGTCCGCTGACTCCCGCGGGTGTGGTGTTTTCCGAGCGCGCGCTGCCGATCCTGGAGGCGTTCGATGCGCTCGACGAGACGATGGCGGAGCTTCGCGACGGGCGCAGCGGCTTTCTTCGGATCGGCTCCATCGAGCCGGCGGCGAGTCAGCGTGTTATGCCGCTGGTCGCGCGCCTCAAGCGGGACCGGCCCGCACTGCGAATCCGGCTGGACGTCTCGGGCACCGCCGGCGTCAGCCGCGCCGTGGCCGACGGGGATCTCGACCTGGGCATCTGCTCGGCGCCGCCCGCGGAGCTGGGCCTGGATTTCGAGGCCCTCTTCGAAGAGGAGATGGCTCTGCTCGTGCCGGAAGGCCATCCTCGGGCACGGATGCGTCGGCTCCACGCCGCGGATCTGGAGGGAGAGCCTTTGCTGATCACCGACCAGGGATGCTCCTACCGGGCGGCGGTCGAGGCGGCCTTTCAACAGAAGGGCATCCGCCCGCGTTGGGCGCTCGAGAGCGGCAGCACCGAGACACTGCGGGCCGCCGTGCGTCAACGGATCGGCATCGCCCTGCTGCCGAGGGCGTCGGTCACGCCGGCCCCTCCGGGCACGGTCGTGAAGGGCATGGCCGACCTCGTCATCGCGCTGCCCGTCGGGCTCGTCGTGCGTCCCGACCGGGCTCCCTTCCCGCCCGCGCTGGCTCTGTTCGAGGCGTTGCTTCGGAAGCAGCTCGGCGGAGACGAGCGGAAAGAAAGCCTCCGCTAGGGCTCCCAGCGCCCCATCACGCCCCAGCCACCGAAGACCTCCGACACGGCCAGAACGATCTCGTTGGAGCCCTTCTTCAGCGGCAGATAGACCGTCCCCTGCCAGTAGCCGATCAGGCCCTCCTGCCGAGGGTTGTCGTGGCTGTAACGGGCGTCGCCGGAGAAGAGCGGCTGGCCGTTGAGGAACAGCGTGACTTCGTCGCTGTAGCCGAAGTCGAAGCGCCGCACGCGCGCGTCGGGGGACTCGACGGTCACGCGGGCGAGGACCGTCTCGCGCTCGGGCTTGCCCGACAGCTTGACGTGACGCTCGAAGACGACGAGGCCGGAAGGCTCGGCGGCCACCTTCTGCCACTTTCCGTGCAGCGTCTTCTCGGGCAATGCACGGACGGCGCCCTTCTCGGCGACGAAGGACTCGGAAAGGTCCCAGGCGGCGACGACGCCCGGGGGCGGCGTGTTCTCGCGCGCCGGGGACTTTGCGAAGTCGTACGGCACATGGCCCGGCCGCAGGACCACGTTGGAGATCGCGGCGACGTGCTCGCCTTCCGGCACGGAGCCCTTCGGGCAGCTGTCGGCGAGCTCCAGTCCGCCGGCCTTCGGCTCGCGGCGCAGGTGCGCAACGACGAGCTGCGGCTCGGCCACGTCGCCGACGAAGACCGCGGCGCGGGTTCCGGACAGGACGATCCGGATCTTGATCCACACGTTTCGGGGGAACGACGCCTTCGCCGTGAAACCGGGCCCGTGGTACAGCTGCCATCCGCCGACGCCCTGCCAGGCCGGGACGTACTGGATGGCGTCGGGCAGCTCGGTCTTGTGCGTGCGGAAGTAGAACTCCTCGTACTCGCCCGTTCCCTGGCGCCGCAGTCCGATCATCGGGAAGTTGCGCCTCGAGGAAACGGCCAGCTCGTACTCGAAGGTGCCGTCGAGGAACTCGACGTTCTTCGCGATCGCCTCGGCGTTGCACATGCGCAGCGTCGGGCGGCCCAGGAATGTCTCGAATTTCGCGTCGCCGGAGATCTCCCAGTGGGCAGGATCGAGGGGGATCGGTTGCGAAGAGTCGGCGGCGAACGCGGGAAGCGCGACGATCAACAGCAGGAGCGCGCACGCCAGGATCGTTCTCATGTTCCTCCCATGAGCCGCCAAGAGGAGCGAGTCCGGCTCGCCCTTGGTACGGGGAGCGCCCGGCGAAGTTCTACGCGTGCGCCCGGTGGTGATGCCGCCGATCGCGGAGACGCTCGAAGTCGACGCCACCGCCGACGAAGAGCGCGGCGACGAGGAGCCCGCACACCGCCAGCGCCGCGTCGACCAGGAACGCGTTGCGGACCCCGACGGCCAGCGAGGCCGCCGAGTCGACGATCGCCGTGTTCAAGCCCAGGCCGATCGAGCCGCCGCCGATCTGGAACATGTAGACGATGCCGCCGGCGAGGCTGGCGCGCGAAGGATCGAGGGCCGTCACCGCGGCCGTCGTGATCGAAGAATAGAAGACGCCGATCCCCACGCCGAGCACCACCATGCCGGGGACGAGCGCCGCGTAAGGCGACTCGGCCTCGACGCGCGACAGGAGGTACATCCCGGCCGCCAGAAACGCCGCGCCGCCGCAGACGATGCGCTTGGGACCGACGCGGCTGTAGAGCGGTCCGGCCGCGAAGGAGGTGGCCGCGAAGACGCCCATCATCGGAAGCAGACCCGCGCCCGCCTTCATGGCCGAGTACTGAAGTGTCTTCATCATGAATTGCGGAACGTAGAGCAGAGCGGCGAAGAAGATCGCCGACATCAGCAGCACCGTGATGCACGCGGCGAAGAACGCGCGGTTGGCGAGAACGTCCGGCGGAATCAGGGCCTTCGCGCCGGCGCGCCGCTCGACGAGCACGAACGCCGCGAAGGCGACGGCGAAGAGCACGAACTGCGCGAGGATCCGCGGGTGCGTCCAGCCGTCGTCGGAGCCCTGGTCGAGCGCGAGGAGCAGCGAGAGCAGTCCGATGGTCAGGGTCGCGACGCCCAGCATGTCGATGTGCCGGTCGGTCGTCGTCGGCTCGTCGTTCTTGCGACGACCTTCCACGTCACGAGGATCGCGAAGGCCGCGATGGGCAGGTTGAGGAAGAAGATCCAGCGCCAGCCGAGGGTGTCCGTCAGCCCGCCGCCGATGAGCGGCCCGATCGGCATTGCCGAAGCCCGCCGCGCCGAGGATCAGGCCGCCCGCCAGGCCCTCCTTGCCCTTGGGCAGCAGGCCGTAGGTCATGCCCATGATCGCCGGCCACATCAGCGCGCCGCCGATGCCCATGCAGGCCCGCGACGCGAGGAGCACGCCGATCGTCGGCGCGACGCCGCCGAGGAGCGAGAAGACCGCGAAGATCGCGCAGCCGATGAAGAAGATGCGCCGGCGCCCGAACATGTCCGCGAGGCGGCCCCCGGTGACGATCGCGACGCCGAAGACCAGGGCGTATCCGTTGATGACCCACTGGGCCGTCGTGACGTCCGTCGAGTAGGTGGCCTCGATCGCGGGGATGGCGACGGAGAGGGCGGTGAAGTCGTTGGCGATGACGAGAACCGCGACGGCCATCGCCGCGAGCCCGAGCCGCGCGGCCCGATCGAGGCTCGGGCTGGCCGCGGGTGTCTGCATCGGGGAGCCGCGAGTATCGGCACTGCAGGGGCGGACCGGAAAACTTCGGCGTGCTCCGGCCGTAAGATGCCGGCGGAGGTCGCAACCGATGAATGGAGGTGCGCGCGCGGGCCTGGCGATCCTGGTCCGCTCCTGCCGACCGGATTTTCCGGCGCCGCGGGAGCGACCGACAACACGGCGCCGCTCAAGGGCATCGAGCTGTCGGACATCGACCGCAAGGTCGAGGCCTGCACGGACTTCTTCGAGTTCTCCAACGGCGCCTGGCGCGCCGGCAACCCCATGCCGGCCTCGATGTCGCGCTGGAGTCGTCGGTGGAAGGCCGGGGAAGAGTCCAAGGAACGGCTCAAGGGGATCCTCGAAGCGGCCGCGGCCATGCCGAACCCGAAAAAGGGGAGCGTCGATCAGCAGATCGGCGACCTGTACGGCGCGTGCATGAATCAGGCGGAGCGCAACCGCCTCGGCGTCAAGCCGCTCGGCTCGCTCATCGCGGAGATCGACGCGATCGGCGGGACGGCGGCGCTCCAGAAGATGATCGCCGAAGTTCACCGACCTCAACATCTCGGCGCCCTTCGGCTTCGGTTCCGCCTCCGACAGCACGAACCCTTCGGATGTGATCGCACAGATCTCTGCGGGCGGCCTGGGTCTGCCGGATCGGGACTACTACTTCAAGACCGAGCCGCGGTTCGCCGAGGCGCGCGAGAAGTACGTCGCGCACGTGACGAAGATCTTCGGCCTCGCGGGGTACTCGGCAGCCGAGTCGAAGGCTGCGGCGGCGACGGTGATGCGCATGGAGACGCAGCTCGCCGAGGATTCGCTCGACAACGTCGCGCTGCGCGACCCGAATGCGACCGAGCACAAGACGCCGTTTGCGGAGCTCGCGAAGATGACTCCGCGCTTCGACTGGCCCGGCTACTACAAGGCCGTCGGGGTCGCGCCGGTCGCGACCAACGTCATGCAGCCGAAGTTCCTCGCGGAGTTCGACCGGCAGCTCGCGGAGACGAAGCTCGCCGACTGGAAGGTGTATCTGAAGTGGCGGCTGCTCGATTCGGCCGCGCCGTCGCTTTCGGACGCCTTCGTCGACGCGGACTTCGCGTTCTACGACGCCTACCTGAACGGCGCGCGCGAGCAGAAGCCGAAGTGGAAGCTCTGCGCGGAATCGACCGACCGGCTCCTCGGCGAGGCGCTCGGGAAGAAGTACGTCGAGAAGTACTTCCCGCCGGAGGCCAAGGCGCGGATGCAGGAGCTCGTCAAGAACCTGCGCCTCGCGATGCAGGAGACCATCGAAGGACTCGACTGGATGAGCGCCGCGACCAAGAAGAAGGCCCTCGAAAAGCTTTCGACCTTCAACCCCATGGTCGGGTATCCCGACAAGTGGAAGGATTACGGGAGCGTCGCGATCTCGCGCGCGGACTACTGGAGCGACGTCGTCGCGGGCCGCACCTTCAACGTCGAGGACGACCTTTCGACGATCGGCAAACCCGTCGATCGTCAGCGCTGGGGCATGACGCCGCCGACGTCGAACGCGTACTACAACCCCCTTCTCAACGAGATCGTCTTTCCGGCCGGGATCCTCCAGCCGCCGGCCTTCGGCGTCGACGCCAACGACGCCGTCAACTACGGCGCGATCGGCGTCGTCATCGGCCACGAGATCAGCCACGGTTTCGACGACCAGGGAGCGCAGTACGACGCGCAGGGCAGGCTCCAGAACTGGTGGAGCAAGGAAGACCTCGAGAAGTTCCAGGCCAAGACGCGCTGCATCGTCGAGCAATACGACGGCTACGAGGTCGAGCCCGGCGTGCGGCAGAACGGCAAGCTCGTCGCCGGCGAATCGATCGGGGACCTCGCCGGAGCGCGAATCGCCTACCGCGCCTTCCAGATCGCGCAGGAGGGGAAGCCCCCGATGCCCGACGTCGGCGGCTTCACGCCCGACCAGCAGTTCTTCATCGCCTGGGGGCAGTTCCGCGGCGACGCCACCCGTCCCGAGCTCGCGCGCACGATGGCGCAGGGCGATCCCCATCCGATCGGCAAGTACCGCGTGATCGGGCTCGGTGTCGAACCTGCCGGAGTTCGCGAAGGCGTTCGGCTGCAAGCCCGGCGACCCGATGGTCCGCGCCGGCGCCGCGCGCTGCGACGTCTGGTAGGACACACGTCGTAGGGGCGGCCCTTGCGGCCGCCGCCCGCCCTACGGCTCGGTCTCGCGCGGCCACGGCGGGACGTCCGCCGACTGGCCGTTGTCGAGCATGATCACGCGCGGGCGAAGCGCGGGCTTCGCGTCGAGTCCGGCGTCGAGCGTGAGGATCGGCTGCGTCTCGGCATCCTCGGAGTTGGGGAAGGTCCCGAAGTGCATCGGGATGACGGTGCCGGCGTTCATCAGCTCGAGCGCCGCGAGCGCGTCGTCCGGCCCGGTGTGCTGCTCGCGCTGATACCAGATCGGAAGAAAGCCGCCGATCGGCATCAGGATCAGGCGCAGCGCGGGAAACCGCTTCGCGATGGCCGCGAAGTGGTTGCCCCAGCCCGTGTCGCCCGCGAAGTACCACGAGCCCGAGGGCCCGGTCACGACGTAGCCGCACCAGAGCGTCCGGTCCTTGTCGAAGAGCCCGCGGTTCGAGCCGTGCCGCGCGGGAACCGCCGTCACGGTGACCCCGGGCGCGATTTCGTCCGATTGCCACCAGTCGAGGTCGCGCGCGCCCGACACCCCGTTCTTCGCGAGGTAAGCCCCGTTGCGCAGGCCCACGAAGATCGGCGGATGAAACGTCGCCGCGAGCCGGCGCAGCGTCGGCAGGTCCATGTGGTCGTGGTGGTTGTGCGACACGAGCACGGCGTCGATCGGAGGCAGGTCCGCAAACCGCAGGCCCGGGGGCCGGTGACGCTTCACGCCCACGGTCGGCACGGAGCGCGCCGCCCACGTGGGGTCCGTCAGAACGTTCACGCCGTCCATCTGGACGAGGAGCGTCGCGTGATTGACGAAGGTGACGCGCAGCTGACCGTCGCAGACCCTCAGTGGCGGCGGCGGCCCCGGCGGGGTGTCGGTGAACTTGCGCCAGGGACCGCGCTTCTTCGTCGTCGTGCGCCTGGCCCAGTCGGCGAAGTCGGTCGTCCGCGGCTCTGGCTGGATGAAGCGCGTGCCGTCGAACCGGGCCCGGTATGTGTCGCCTTTCTCGTGCACGCTCGACTCCTGCGTTTCCGCGGGCGGGCGCAGCGCAAACGCAACGCCCGCGCCCGCAAACGCGATCGCCATCAGGGCCGCCCGGTTGACTGTCCTCGCCATTCCGGTATCATGCGCCGTTCTTACGCGGGGTCGTAGTTCAGTTGGTTAGAACGCCGGCCTGTCACGCCGGAGGTCGCGGGTTCGAGTCCCGTCGGCCCCGCCATAAACGTCGGGATGATACGATCGTCATCTCCGACATCTCCTCCGACGGCTGCGGTTCCCGCTCACGCCCGTCGCCGGCCATTTCGGCGAGAAAAGGGCGTGCCGTGAAGGCGAATCCAACCTTCGACATCGAGTTTCGCCGGCTGCGGCGAGTCGACCAGTCGCCCGGTCTCGTGGCGCTGGCGATCAAGGCCAGCGAGGCAACGGAGCCCGCGGCGAAAGTGGGCGTCCTGACCGATGTCGCCCTGCGCGGCCGGCTCGCTCACTGGAACCTCCACTCCGCCAACGAGGTCGCCGTCATCCGGAGGGCCCTCGATGCGGACCAGGGGCGGGTCACCGTTCAGGAGGCCTGGCCGGGGATCTCGAGCTGCTTGCGCTTCTGGCACGATTTCGGGGGATCGCAGATCCGTGTCGTCGAGTGGACGTGCGAGAAGTGCGCTTCCGTCAATCGCGTGGCCGTGGGTGCGATCGCCGGCGAGGCATTTTCGCGCAAGTGCCGCTGCGGCAAAGTGACCCGCGTCTCGCGGAACACTCCGGTTCCTCCCGCCCCCTAGGACCTTCGCGAGCGAGCGCGGAATCGCTCGGGGCATGCGGGCCGACCGTCCCGCGGGTACACTCGATGGGACGGATGAACGAGAGCGCGTTGCGGGCGGCACGGGCCTGGTTGGAGTCGCAGCGGGCCGGCTTGGTGGCCGCTGCAATGACGCTCCTGGTCTTCGCCCTCGGTTTCGCCGACTATGCGACGGGCTTCGAAATATCCTTCGCGTTGTTCTACGTGGTGCCCGTCGCCGCCGCGGCGTGGCTCGTCGGCGAGCGGCTGGCGGTTCCCATCTCGCTCCTCTCGGCCGTGGTCTGGCATTTCGCCAACTTCCTGGCCGGCGAGACATTCTCGCGGGGATGGATCTTCGCATGGAACGCGGCCACGCGGCTGGGGTTCTTCCTGTTGACGAGCGCACTCGTCGCGCGACTGCGGGATGTGCTCGTCCGGGAGACGGCCCTTTCCCGGACCGACTCGCTGACGGGGCTCGCCAACGGCCGCGCATTCGGCGAGATCGCTTCGGCGGAGCTGGTGCGGTCCGCCCGATACGGCCATTGGGTCACGGTCGCCTGCATCGATCTCGACGACTTCAAGCTGGTCAACGACCGGTTCGGCCATGCCGCCGGCGATCGAGCCCTGCGTGCGGTCGCGGAAGAACTGGCGCGGGGCGTCCGCCGAACCGACTACGCAGCGCGAATCGGCGGAGACGAGTTCGTGATCCTGCTCCCCGAGACGGACGCCGACGTGGCGCGCTCGGTCCTCGACAGGCTTCGAGCGTCTCTCCGTACGGCGATGGACTCGAACGGATGGCCGATCGGGTTCAGCATCGGGGCTCTGAGCATGCACGAGCCGCGCGGTTCGCTGGACGAAGTGCTCGGGCGCGCCGACGCCGTGCTTTACCACGCGAAGGGTCGGGGCAAGAACCGCATCGAGCACGTCGTCGCGTAGGGAGCGAGCTACTCGACCGACTCGGTGGTCTCCTCGAAGCGCAGGCCGCGCTCGCGCAAGGCGCGCAGAGCCGGGACGGCGATCTCGGGATCGACCGGGATCCGGACTCCGGTCAGATCGACGCGCTCCGCCAGGAGCAGCCGGCAGGCGATCGCCGCGGGATGGCTCACCGTCCGCGCCAGAGCCGAATCGTCGCCCGCCGCACCGACGACGACCATGCGGCCCGTGATGCGGCGCAGCGTGCCGTCCGGCATCGCCGCGACGCACTGGTGCTCGAGAACGACCATGTCGTGCTCGCCCTCGGCGTATCGCAGGCGGCTTTCGAGCAACCGGGTCAGCACGTCGAGCGGCGCCGCGACGCCCTCGAGGAGGCGCTCGTCCGACAGCAGGCCGATCCACTCGAACCGCGAGACGACGTCGCTCCCTGCGTCGACCCCGATCCGGCGCGCCAGACGATCCCGCAGACTTCCCGGGCCGGGAGGCAGGTGGAACGCCAGGAACTCCGCGCAGGTGCTGCCCGAAAAGTCCCGCGGCTCGAGGCCCAGGAGGCCGACGTCGAACAGCGCGTGCCACGTTTCGCACCAGCCGGGATGCCGCAGCGTGCCTCGGAAAAAGTCGAGCGCCTCGGAGAGCCCGTAGGCCTCGCGATACCGCAGACAGTTCCGGTTGGGATAGGCCTCGAGACGCCCGGCGCCGGGCACGTGGAGGATCCGCGGACGATCGAAGAAATCCGGAAACGCGCGCTCGACCACCTCGCCCCGCTCGAGGTAGCGCACGGGGTTTCGGGCGGCGAGGACGACACCGCGCGGACTCCACGCGAACTTGTAGCCCCACGGGTTCGTGTTGGAGTCGGGAGCTGGGATCGCCCCGCAGCAGGACGAGAACGAGACCACGCGGCCGCCCAGGCGCTGCACGTCGCGGATCATCGAGACCGCGGTCATGTGGTCGATCCCCGGGTCCAGGCCCATTTCGTTGAGGAGGAGGATTCCCCGGCTGCGGGCGTCCGCATCGAGGGCCTGCATCTCATCCGAGACGTAGGAGGTCGTCACGAGGGAAACCCGGCGGTCGAGGCAGGCCCGCGCGATCGCGACGTGGTGCGGCGCCGGAAGGAGGCTCACCACCAGGTCGGCCCCTGCGGTCTCGGCGGCGAGGACCTCGGGACGGGTCGCATCCGCGCTCACCGCCGTTCCCCGTCCGCGGCCGGCCAGGAGCCGGCGTGCCCGATCGACGTCGAGAGTCACGAGGCGGACTTCGACGTCGGCAAGCTCCAGCAGATCATCCAGCAGCGGCTTGACGACGAGGCCGGCGCCGAGGACGAGGATCCGCTTCAGAGGCGAGCCTTTGCGAGGTGCTCCTGGAGGTATCGGAACCCCGGCGCGAGCTCGCCCTCGTGCGTGACGACCGCTCCGAGGAGGGCCGAAGGGAGAGTCAGATGCTCGAAGGGCACGCGGTGGTCCGCCGAAAGGAGGCCCGAGAGGAAGGGGAAGAGCGAGTCTCCGAAGTGTTCGGAGGCGTCGGCCGGAAACTCGGCCGGAAGGTTGTCGACGGCGAGAACGACCGGGCCCGGACCCGAGACGCCCGGCGTCGCCTGTCCGGTCGCCGGATCGTAGGTGTAGACGGGAGCGTCGGGTGTCGTGCTGCGCACCGTGGCGGCGATCGAGCCGTCGACGTCGCACGAAATGTCCGCGATGACTCGAAGACGCGGCGCGGCGTCACCGCCGAAGAGCATGACGAGATCCTCCCGGGTGACCAGCCGGGGCTGACCCGGCATCCAGTAGATGCCGTTGACGAGCACGGTCAGGTACGGCAGGTGCCGGGCGAAGGACTCCCGGTCGGCCCGGCGAAACACGACCTTGTAAACCGCGTGGCGGGACAGGCCGGCGTTGCGGACCAGATCCGGCAGCTCTTCGGGCATGACCTCGACGACCGGCAGGCGGTGGAGGATCTCCTGGGCCCCGGCGGCCACGTTGCCTCCTCCCGTAAAGCCCACGACCAGCGGATGGAGCTGGCGTCGCACGCCGCGCTCGCGGATGCGGCGGCCGACCACCCCGGCCAGGTGATCGCCCGCCGCATCGACGCTCCGGTACCGATGGGCCGGCGAGATCGCCGAGAACGAGTTCTCGATGCCCTCGGACTCGAGACGGGCACCCAGGGCCCAGAGTGCGTCGACCATTCCCGCAAACCCGGCGTGGCGGCCGAAGAAAATGAGCCTGCGTCCGAAGCGATCGACGATCGACTCGTAGTCGATGAGCGTGGCGCGCTGCGCGAGATATCTGCGGAGGGCCGGCATGTTCTCCGGCTGGCCCTTGATGACGTGCGGGAAGATCGTATAGGTCTTCTCGGGCCGCACGCGATCCACCGGAATTTCCTTGACGCCCAGGATGACCCGGCACTTCCCGAGTTCGCCGCTGAGAAGCGCCCCCCGGGCGACGTAGTCTTCGTCGGGATAGATCCGCAGCGGCGAAGGCTGAACCGCGACCGAGCGTCCCTGCTCCCGAACGAGCTCGGCGACGTGTTCGGGTGTCAGGGGGGATCGCCTCTCCCAGACGTTCTTGTCTTCGGCCCGGATGCCGATGTCGATCACGCGGTCCTCCCGGCGCAGAAGCGGGGCGCGGCCTGACGCATCGTGCGGCGAGGGATCGGTCAACGGCCCGGCGGCGATGTCTTTTTTGTCTTGCAGTAAGGGCAGCGAAGGGTCTTCGACGGTTCGCTGCGCGCGCGCGCACGGATCCAGCGACGGCATTTTCGGCAGTACCAGCTCGTCGGGCTCGGGACCGGCATCGGCGCGAGTATATGGTCCCGCCGGGCCGGCGGGCAGCGCTCGTGAGATATCGTTCGAACGATTCGCTTCCAATGGCGCACGGGAGAGCCATGACCACCGCCGGGAGCCTGCTCGAGACCGTCAATCGGAACTTCGACGCCGCCGCGGCGCTGGGGAGTCACGCCCCCGGGCTGCTCGAGCAGGTCAAGACGTGCAACAGCGTCTACCGCTTCCATTTCCCGGTCCGCAAGGAAGGCGGCGGCTTCGAAGTCATCGAGGCGTGGCGCGCGGAACACAGTCATCACCGACTGCCCGTCAAGGGCGGCATCCGCTACGCGATGCAGGTCGACGCCGACGAGGTACAGGGCCTGGCGGCGCTGATGACCTACAAGTGCGCCCTGGTGGACGTCCCGTTTGGAGGAGCCAAGGGCGCGATCCGAATCGACCCGCGCCGGACGAACGTCGAGCAGCTCGAGCGGATCACGCGGCGGTACGCCGCCGAGCTGATCAAGAAGAACTTCCTCGGCCCGGGCGTCGACGTCCCCGCGCCGGACTACGGCACGGGTCCGCGGGAGATGGCCTGGATCGCGGATACCTACGCGCAGTTTCACCCGGGCGAAGTCGACGCGCTCGGCTGCGTCACCGGAAAGCCGGTCACCCAGGGGGGGATCCGCGGGCGGACCGAGGCGACGGGACGCGGGGTGTTTTTCGGAATCCGGGAAGCCATGGCGGACGCCGATCTCGCCCGCCGGCACGGCCTCACGCCGGGCCTTGCCGGAAAGCGCGTCGTCGTCCAGGGGCTCGGCAACGTGGGATACCACGCCGCCCGTTTCCTGCAGGAGGGCGGCGCGGTGCTCGTGGGACTAGCGGAGTACGAAGGATCGATCGCCAATCCCGACGGGCTCGAGCTCGAGGCGGTGGTCCGTCACCGCAACGAAACGGGACGCATCCTGGGTTTTCCCGGCGCCACGGACCTGCCCTCGAGTGCCGCCGCGCTCGAGCTCGACTGCGACGTGCTCGTCCCGGCAGCCCTCGAGAACGTCCTGACGGCGGAGAATGCGGGAAGGATTCGGGCCCGGTGCATCGCCGAGGCCGCCAACGGGCCCACCACCGCCGATGCGGACGAGATCCTCCGTTCCCGCGGCGTCCTGATGATCCCGGACATGTATCTGAACGCCGGCGGCGTGACGGTCTCCTACTTCGAGTGGCTCAAGAACCTCTCGCACGTGCGGTTCGGCCGCATGGCGAAGCGGTTCGAGGAGGCGAGCGCCCGGGAGATGGTCCAGGCGATCGAGGGCGCGACGGGCCAGGGCCTCGGGGAGGCGCAGCGCAAGCGCATCGTCCGCGGGCCGGACGAAGAGGATCTCGTCAACTCCGGGCTCGAGGAGACCATGACGAGCGCTTTCCACCAGATCCGTGCGGCGCACACGGCCAACGCGAAGATCCCGGATCTGAGGACCGCGGCCTTCGTCGTTGCGATCGACAAGATTGCCCTCAGCTACGGGGAGCTGGGGATCTTTCCGTAAGGGGCTGTTGGCGGACCGTCCTGATTTTCCCCCGCTCTGCCGCGAGAGCGGCGCGGAAGAATTGAGATAGAACGAAGCCGTATGAAGCGACTGGCGCGGGTCTTCGGCATCGGCCTGATGTCGGCAGCCGGATTCGGCGGCCTGGCGCTCGCTCAGGCGACCCCGGGCGCGTCGGCGACCCCGGTCCCCTCAAACGAGCCCCCGCCGTACCCCGAAGCCTACGTGGTCGTTTCGCCGGCATCCTGAAGGCCGCGGCGGTCTGGCACGCGGACGTCCTGAAGGACCCCGAACCGCAGATCCTGTTCGCGGGCTTCGGCGAGAGCTCGCTGAACTTCGAAGTGCGCGTCTGGCTTTCCGACGTCGCGTTGCGCCTGCCGACCCAGAGCGACAGCGAGCCTGGCGGGCGGCCGCGATCCGCTCCCGCGCCCTGACCACGCCTCAGAGGCCCCAGAAGAGCGCGATGAATAGGGGCGTCACGATCGCGAGGAGCAGATTCAGCGGACCCCCGACGCGCAAGTAGTCGGTGAACTTGTATCCGCCCGGTCCATAGACGAGCGCGTTGGTCTGGTAGCCGACCGGTGTCGAGAAGCTGGTCGACGCCGCGAACATGATGGCCAGCACGAAGGCTCTCGGGTCGAGGTCCAGGGCGCGCGCCGCGCCGATACCGACCGGGACCATGACGACGACGGCGGCGTTGTTGGAGATGAGCTCCGTCAACAGCATCGTGACCGCGTAGAAGAGCGCGAGCACCATGATGGGAGGCAGCATCGGGCCGAGGCGGGTCACGAGGTTCGCCAGCAGCTGCGCGCCGCCGGTGCGCTCGAGGCCGAGGCCCAGGGGGATGACGCCGGCCAGCAGCAGGATCACGTCCCAGCGGATGGCGTCGTGGACCTCGTCCATTCGCAGGCAGCCGGTCAGGACCATCAGAGCCGCGCCGGCCACGGAGGTAACCAGGATCGGCACGCCGAGCGCGGCGACAGCCACGACGGCGAGGACGATGCCGATTGCGACCAGGGTCTTGTGCGGGCGGTACGCGGCGGCCTCGACCGGACCCGCGACGATGAAACCGGGTACGCGCCGCAACCGCTCCAGGAGGTCCCGGGGCACGCGCAGGAGTAGCGTGTCGCCGAAGCGCAGGCGGACCGTCGCGAGCCTTTCCCGCAGGAGTCGGCCGTGCTGTCGGATCGCCAGCACGGGGCAGCCGAACCGCTGGTAGAACTGGGCCTCCTGCAGCGTGGCGCCGACCAGATCGGAGTTCGGGCCAAGGACCACTTCCAGGACCGAGGCCTCTCCACCCTCGGCGTCGCTCTCCCAGTGGGCGTCGGCCTCCAGGGCGAATCCCGCGGTCTTCCGCAATCGGAAAAGGTCTTCCTTCCCGGCAGCGACTACGAGAATGTCCCCGGCCACCAGCTTGCGCCAGGGATTCGGAGCCAGGCGCCGGCCGTCGTGCTGGATCTCGAGAACCCGGACCCCGGTCGTTTCGCCGAGTCCCGCCTCCTGGAGGCTCTTGCCGACGTGTTTGGATTCCTCGAGGACGACGACTTCCGACACGTACCCCTCGATCGCCTTCTCGTCCGTCGCGTCGCCGGCGGGCCGGCGCGCGGGTATCAAGTGCCGCCCGATCAGGAGCAGGTACACGATGCCGGTTCCGAGGACGGCGAGCCCGATCTTCGAGAACTCGAACATGCCGAATCCGCCGATGCCGTTCTCCTCGGCGAGCGCGTTGCCGAGGATGTTGGTCGACGTGCCGATCAGCGTGGCCACGCCGGCCATCTGGGAAACGTACGACAGCGGCATGAGGAGCTTCGACGGCGACACCTTTTTCTCGCTCGCGAGGCGGACGACCATCGGCATCAGCAGGGCGACCACGGCGGTGTTGTTGATCACCATCGACAGGGGGGCGGCCACCAGCATCACGGCCAGCAGCGGTCGCACCTCGCCCTCGCCGGCCACGGAGGAAACGATTCGAGCCAGGCGCTGAATGACCCCGGTCCGTTCCACGGCGCCGCTCAGGATGAACATCGCGAGCACGGTGATGGCGGCCGGATTGCTGAACCCGGATATGACCTCCTGGGGCTTGAGTCCGAGAACGGGCGCCAGCACCAGGAGGGCGGCCAGAATCGCGAAAGCGACGAAGTCGACCGGATAGATTTCGAGAGCGAAGAGGACCATCGCCCCGGCGAGCAGGGCGAACGAAATGGCCATCGGAAGGGTCAGAGCGCCCTCCAATACGAGCCGCGTCTGCCGCCGCGCCGGCGCCGATGCGTCATTCCGCCGGCTTCCCGCTCTCCTCGGACCGCACCAGCGCGTCGAAGCCCGGAGGGGCCGAGCGGATGTGCAGATCCCGCTGCGGGAACGGAACCTCGATGCCGCGCGCTTTGAGGGCGTCGTGAACGAGGAAGTTCAGCTCGCTGCGAAAAGCGCCGGGCCGGTTCAGCATGGTCGAGGTCCAGCAGAGCAGGTCGAAGTCCAGGGAGGACTCGCCGAACTGGCGAAACCACACCGCCGGCGCCGGTTCCTTCAGAACGCTCGACGGCCGGCCGGCGGCGTCGAGCAGGGCTGCCTCGACCTCCCGCGGGTCGCTTCCGTAGGCGACCGAGACGGGGATCCGGTAACGGACCCTCCGGCGGCCGAAGCTCCGATTGGTCACGGTATCGGAGATGAATTTCGAGTTGGGGACGATCAGGTGAACCTCGTCGTTGGTGCGCACGATTGTCGCCCGCGCGCGCACCTCGACGACGTCGCCCGTCACGTCCCCGATCTCGATGCGGTCGCCCACCTGGACGGGACGTTCGAAGAGAATGATGAGACCGGAAATGAAGTTCTTGGCGATGTCCTGCAGGCCGATGCCGAGGCCGAGTCCCAGCGCGCCGCCGAAGACCGCCAGCGCCGCGAGGTTGAATCCCACCGCCTGGAGCGCCGCGGTCACACCGAGGAAGAGAATGATGTAACCGAGAATCCGGCCGATCGCGTAACGCGTGCCGAGCGCGACGGTCGCCCGGGCCGGCAGCCGATTCACGATCAGCCAGCGCAGGACCCTTGCGCCGACCCAGGACAAAAAGAGGATGACCAGAGCCGTGAGGGCGGTCTCCACCGTCACCGTCGTCTCCCCGACGCGCAGGAGCCGGTGGTCGAGGAACGACGGCATCCCGCTGAGTTTATCTTCGAAGCGCGGGTCAGGATCGTCTCCCCCGCCGTTGACTAAGGGGGCTTCGCCGGTGACTGGAGGCGGCTGCGCACGAAGAGTGCCGCACGCGCGGCCAGAAGCATCGCCAGAAGCGTCCCGTAGACCGCCGGCTCGCTGACGCCGGATTTGACGCGCAGGAAGAAGTGCAGGACGGCGAGCGCGCCGGCGAGATAGACCAGCCGGTGCAGCCGCTTCCAGTTTCGGAAGCCCAGCCGCCGGACTGCCGCGGCCGTGGAGGTTGCGGCCAGCGGCACGAGGATCACGAAAGCGGAGAAGCCCGCGATGATGAAGGGCCGTTTCGTCACGTCCGCAAAGATCGCCGGCAGGTTCAGGCGCTGGTCGAGCGCGGCGTAGGTCGCGAAGTGGAGCATCGCGTAGAAGAAGGCGAAGAGCCCGAGCATCCGGCGCAGCCCGACGGCCCAGGGCCAGTCGAAGAGCTCGCGCAGGGGAGAGCAGGCGAGCGAGGCCACCAGGAACACGAGCGCGGTCAGCCCCAGCGCGTTCAGCGCCTCGGCGATCGGGTTGGCGCCGAGGTTGCGCGTCGCGGCGTTCCAGAGGATCGCGGCGAGGGGCATGAGCGCTGCCGTGAAGACGGCGGGCTTCAACCACGGTCGGCGTCGCGGCGCCACTAGAAGTCCTGTTTCAGGTTCATGCCCGCGTAGAGGCTCGCGACCTGATCGGCGTACCCGTTGAACGGCAGAGTCGGCCGCCGGCCGGCCTCGCCGATGCGGCGTTCGTTGGCCTGGCTCCATCGGGGGTGATCGACCGCGGGGTTCACGTTGGCGTAAAAGCCGTATTCGGCCGGCGCCGCCGTGTTCCAGGCGGTCCGCGGCTGCTCGCGCGTGAGCTCGATCTTCACGATCGACTTGATGCCCTTGAAGCCGTACTTCCACGGCACGACGAGGCGAACGGGCGCGCCGTTCTGGTTGGGAAGCGCCTTGCCGTAGAGGCCCACGGCGAGCAGCGTGAGCGGGTGCATCGCCTCGTCGAGCCGCAGACCCTCCGTGTAGGGCCAGTCGAGCATCGTCCAGCGCTGTGCGGGCATCTGCGAGGGGTCGAGCAGCGTCGTGAAGGCGACGTAGCGCGCGTGCGAGGTCGGTTCGACGAGCTTCAGAAGGCTCGCGAGCGGGAAGCCGAGCCAGGGGATGACCATCGACCAGGCCTCGACGCAGCGCATCCGGTAGACGCGCTCTTCGAGGGGGAAGAGGCGGCGCAGGTCGTCGGCATCGAGCTCGCGGGGGCGGAGCACCTCGCCGCCGACGGACACCGTCCACGGCCGCGTGCGCAGGCGGCCCGCGAGGCGGGCGGGGTCGTCCTTGCCCGTGCCGAACTCGTAGAAGTTGTTGTAGGTCGTGACGTCCGCGTACGGTGTTTTCGCTTCGTCGGTCCCGAAGGGTCCCGGCGAGGCCTCGATGCCGAGCTCGGTCGGAATCCTCGTCCGGGAGCGCCACGTGTGCGTGAGCGCGACGAGTCCCCCTCCGACCCCGGCCGCCGTCGCCGTGAAGAGGACGGAATTCTTGAGAAACCGTCGTCGATCCGAGGCGGCGCCTTCGGCGGTGATCTCGGTGGCAGAGGGAGGCTTTCCGACGTCGGTCATGCCGCTTCCGTTGCGAGAACAAGATACTCCGTGATTCCCTGCCCGAGTGCGCGTGGTACCCTGACCTTCTCCGACATCTCCTTCGACGGCCTGTCGCGCTCCTGGACGGCCCCGTCTTCGGCAATCTCGGCGAGAAAGTCGAAGTGCGCGATGCGCCTGCTTCAGGAATCCTGGAAGTGTCGGAATTGCGGGCGGCGAAGCGATGTGGGCGTGGCTCCCGGCGCGGGAAGCCGCTGCGAGCGCTGCCTCGAAGTTTCGTACCTCGAGGCAGACGCAGGCGGCGCGGCGGACGGCCACCGAGGACTTCGGCCTTCCGGAGACGCGTTCCGGCGGGCAATCGTCGGACGCCTGCGCGCGTACTACGCGGCGGCTCTGGAGCTCGTCCGCGCCGAGGATCCAGGGGCAGCTCGTGAAGAGCACCTCGAGTGGATTCTGGGCCCCGGGAGCAATCCCGAGCGGGACGATGCCCGCCTCGGAATCCGAGTCTCCGAGCTCGTCGTTCTCTGGCTCGAGGACCTCGCGTCCGAGCTCGACGGACCCGGCTCCGCGACCGGGGCACGGGTCATCGGAAAGAGCCGGGTGCTGGCCGGGGGCCGACGCGAGTCGGCGGCCCGCGGGCTGCGCGCCGCGACGTGCGAATTCGCCGACGCCTTCCTCCTCGGCCGGGCCGCGCCGGCCCGCCCGTAGACGACGCGGCCGAGCGGCGTCCCCGGCTCCCGTGCGATAGGCTGAGTTCCTCGACAGGGGATCGTCGGGGAAAGGCAGGACCTCCATGTGGTTCTTCGCACTGGCGTTCCTCATCGGGTTGGTAGCGGGCCTGCGGGCGATGACGGCGCCCGCAGTCGTGAGCTGGGCGGCCCGCCTGGGCTGGCTGAACCTCGAGGGGACGCCCCTGGCGTTTCTCGGCGCGGCCGTGACGCCCTGGATCTTCACCCTCGCGGCCGTGGGCGAGATCATCAACGACAAGCTCGCGAGGACCGGCAGCCGCAAGGCTCCGCCGCAGTTCATCGCGCGGCTCGTCATGGGCGGGCTCTGCGGGGCTGCCATCGGGGCCGCCGGCCAGCAACTCCCGATCGGCCTCGTCGCGGGCGTGCTCGGAGCCGCGGCCGGAACGCTCGGCGGCCATGCGATGCGCGCGCGTCTCGCACAGGCGTTCGGGAAGGATTTCCCCGCCGCGCTCGTCGAAGACGCGATCGCGATCGCCCTGGCGTTCTTCTCCGTCACCCGGTTCCACTGAGACGGGCGAGCGCCGCCGAGCGTCAGCCGGCGCGCAGCTCGCCGAGGACCGTGGGGAGATAGCTCCGACACCGTCGGGTGGATGTGCATGGCGCGCTGGATCAGGGTGTAGGGCGCCTTCGCGTACATGACGTCGAGGATCGTGTGCACGATCTCGTCGCCGCCGACGCCGAGGATCGCGGCGCCGAGGATCTGCTTCGAGTCCGCATCGACGACGATCTTGATGAAGCCGAGGGTCTCGCCTTTCTCGACGGCCCGCTTGACCTTCGACATCGGCCGCTTGCCGACGAGGATCTTCCGGCCCGACGCCCGGGCCGCCGTCTCCGTCATCCCGGCGCGGCCGAGCGGCGGATCGACGAAGAGGGCGTAGGTGTCGATCCGGTCGCTGACGCGTCGCGGGTCGCCGTCGAGCAGGTTCGCCGCCACGATCTCGTAGTCGTTGTAGGCCGTGTGAGTGAACGCCCCGCGCCCGTTGCAGTCGCCGAGCGCCCAGATCCCCGGGGCGCCGGTCTGCAGCTGCTCGTCGACCTGGATGTAACCGCGGGCGTCCACCGCGACGCCGGCCTTGTCCAGGCCGAGGTCGTCCGTGTTGGGCCGGCGCCCGACGGCGAGCAGGAGGTGAGAGCCGTCGACCGCAGGCGAGCCCTGCTCGCAGTCGACGCCGACCCGGACGCCGTCGGCGCCGCCGGAAACCGCGATGCATTTCGCGTTGGTCCGCACCGCGATCCCCTCGCGCTCGAGGATGTCGCGGATGCTGTCGGACACGTCCTCGTCCTCGCGCCCGATCAGGCGCGGCGACATTTCGACGATCGTGACGCGGCTTCCGAAGCGGCGGTACATCTGGCCGAACTCGAGGCCGATGTAGCTGCCGCCGATGATCACGAGATGCTCCGGCACGAAGTCGACGCCCATGATCGAGGAGTTCGTCCAGAAGGGCGTGTCCTGGAGGCCCTGGATGGAATCCGGGGCGAGCGCCCGGCCGCCGACGTTGATGAAGATCCTCTCGGCCTCGAGGAGCTCCTCGCCCACGCGCAGCGTGCGCGGCGACTCGAAACGGGCGTGGCCGGCGAGCAGCGTCACGTTCGCGGTTGCCCGGAGCCAGGAAGCGTTGCCGTCCCGGACGTCGGCGACGATCGCGTCCTTGCGGGCCTTGACCGCCTTCATGTCGACGGTCACCTGTCTTCCGACGGAGACGCCGAACTCCGATGCGCGAGCGACGGTTCGCGCGACCGCCGCGCTCGCGACGAGGGTCTTGGTCGGGATGCAGCCCGTGTTGACGCAGGTCCCGCCGATCGCGCCGCGCTCCACGATCGCGACCTTCATGCCGGATTCCGCGAGCCGCACGGCGAGCGAAGGGCCCGCCTGGCCGGTGCCGATGACGATCGCGTCGTAGCGCGTAGCCATTGCCGCGACTTATATCAGCGGGCGGCGGACTTCGAGGGTGGAGGCAGGGGCAGCGCGCGCGATTTCCAGGCCACGGCGCCCGTGCCCTCCCGCTCGGTCCAGCCCGCGACGACACCGTGCGACGTGGCGGCCGCGAGCGGATGGGTCGCGCTGCCCCGCGGCCCCGAGAGCGGCTGCGGCTTTGACCACACGGCGCCCCCGTCGCACGAGGTCGCGGCCATGACGACGTAGCGCTTCTCCGCCGGGCGGTACTCGTCCCAAACGGACGCGAGGCATCCGCCCGAGGAAGCCATGTCGAGGTGCTTGGCGGAGGAGTCGCCCAGACGTTGCGGCGCGGACCAGCTGCGTCCCGCGTCCGCCGAGACGAGCGTCCAGACACCGACGTCCGATTCCTTCCCGGTCCAGGCGAGCGCGTGGAGACTTTCGCGGCCGTCCTTCCGGGTGACGGCCAGCGCGCCGCCCACCTCCGGGCAGCCCTCGAACTCCCAGCCGAATCGCGCCGTCGGCCCGCGCTTGACCCACGTCGCGCCGCCGTCCGGGGTCGTCGCCACGACCATGTCGCGGGGATTGCGGGCGCGGTATATGACGTCGACTTCGAACCGGTCCCCTTCGCCCCGGACGAGAAGCCGATTCGCGCAGCACTCGCACGTGCGCGTGTCGACGTCGACGTTCTTCTTCCAGGTCCTTCCACCATCGGCCGTCGCGGCCGAGCGCAGGCCCTGGCCGCCGTCGCGGGAGTCGAGCCAGACCGCCAGGAATCGGTCCGGCCCGAGCGCGGCGATGTCGACGAATCCGTGCGCATCCGTGGAACCGTCGTCGGCCGGTCGCGCGCCCTTCACCCAGGTGCGTCCTCCGTCGGAAGACACGGCGCAGCCGAGCGGGCCCGTGCCCCAGGGGCTCGAGCCGGGCTCGGTCCAGAGGACGAGAAGGCGCTTCCCGCCGTCCGACGCCGCAATCTGCGGATCGTCGCCGCGGCGGGGCGGGGCGACTCGGGCCACGCCCGGCAGGATGGGCGTGGATCTGCCCCAGGTGCGCCCGCCGTCGGTCGAGCGCACGTGGCGCAGCGCGACTCCGGGTGCGCCCTTCTCCTGCACCGCGAGGAGGACGTCGACGGTGTCGCCCGAAGCGAACACGTCGAGGCCGAGCACGCCGGTGACGCCCGAGTCGTGCTTCTCGTGCGCGAGGGCGGGCGCGGCGGACGCGAACGCCGCGCCCGCGAGGAAGAGGATCAGGAAGAGCTTCATGGCAGGCCTCACATCGCCCAGCGTATGCCGCCCGAGACCGAGCGGCCGTTGGCGGGCTCGTAGTAGCGGCGCAGGTCGCTGTCGACCTGGACGGCCGCCGAATACACGGTGTCGCCGAGGTTGGAGAGCTCCACGAAGAGGCCGAACCCGGAGCTCGGCCCGTCCCAGCCGGCGCGGAGGTTCCACACGACGTATCGCGCGTTGACCGCGGTGTTGGCGGAGTCGACGAAGTAGGGCGAAGGAGACGTGTCGACCTCCGGCGCGATCCAGAAGCCCGCGGGCCCGTCGTAACGCAGCTGGACGCGGAGCAGGTTGCGCGGCGCGCCCGGAAGCTCGTTGTCGCCGTAGGTCGGATCGTCCACGAAGCGAAAGTCCGAATAGGTGTACGCGGCGCGCCCCGAAAGACTGTCCTCGCCGAAGATGCGCGTCGCGAGCACTCCGCCGACGCCGACCTCCGCGCCGCGATGCCGGCTCTTCGGGACGTTGCGGTAGCTCGGGATCGTGAAGGGCGCGTTCGGGAACGGCTGGACGTTGATGTTGACGATCTCATTCTCGATCTCGAGATCGAAGAGCGAAACGTCCCAGAAGAAGTTCTCCGACACCCTTCCGCGGCTGCCCAGCTCGTACTGCCAGGTGTCCTGGGCGTCGAGCGGCAGAAACCCGGCCGCCCCGTAGCTCTTCATCTCGAGGAGCAGCGGCGGCTCGTAGCTCCGGCTGACGTTGGCGAAAACCTGGACTGCCGGCGTCGGGCTCCAGAGGGCGCCGATCTTGGGCGTGATCGCTTCGTAGGTCTGTTCGTCCGAGCGGTCGCCGTTCTCGACGAACCGGTCGGTGTAGGAGCGGGTCGCCCGCATGGCTCCGGTGCCGAGGATCAGGGTCACCTGCGGCGTGAGGTCGAACTGGTCTTCGAGATAGAGACCGAGATTGCCCGCTTCCGTCGCGAAGGCGTCGGCCAGGGGTCCCCGCTCACCCTCTTCGTTGACGTAGTCGCGCTCCTCGGCGTTGCCGAAAAACGGGACGAACCCGGCCACGAAGCGATTGGGGCGGCCGAAGAGCGTCGCATCGGCGGTGTATCGCACTTCGCCGCCGTAGTTGCGCGAGTCCTGGTCGAGCACCAGGAAGATCGGGTGGTCCATGTTGCGATAGCTGCCGAATCCGGTCACCGAGAGCTGCTGCCCCTGGCCCAACCGGTGGACGAGCTTGACCCCGCCCCGGAAGTAGTCGAAGAAACGCCCCCAGTCGAAAAGCACGTTGCCGGGGTCGGCCATCCGCGGGTCGGTCTCCAGCTCCTCCTGCGTGAGGGACCCCGGCAGCTTTTCCGTCACGTGGGCCTGCATCACGTCGAAGACGAGGTCGGTGTCGCCGGAGAGCGGGATCGACAGGTTGCCCATGATCCGCTCGCGCCCCTGCTCGCTGTGCTCGCGGTAGCCCTGGCTCGTCAGTCCCGAGAAGCTCAGGTAGTAGCCAGCGTCGCCGATCTTGCCGCCCGAAGAGACCTGTCCCTTGAAGTAGCCGTAGGAGCCGCCGAGTGTCCGAACCTGGAGCGGCGACGCATCGGTCGGATCCTGCGTGACGATGTTGACGGCGCCGCCGGAGCTGTTGCCGCCGAAGCGCAGGGCGTTGGCGCCCTTCCAGACGTCCACCCGGCTGGCTGCCATGAGCTCGAGCGACTCGAAGTCCGAGAAGCCGTCGGCGTCCTGATAGGGGATGCCGTTGACGAAGAAGTTCACGCCGCGCGAATGGAAGTTGTTGCGCAGACCCGAGCCGCGGATGGAGAACTGGCTCTCGTCGGCGCCGAAACGGGGCTGGGCGAGAACGCCCGGCGTCAGCGCGAAGGCGTCCTTGAAATTGTTCGCGCGCGTATCGACGAGGTCCGCGCGGGTGATCGTCTCGGTTCCTCCCGGAACGGAGGCGAGTCCGTCGGGCGAGTCGCCCACGACCGAAACGGTCTCACTGACCCATGGAACCGGAAAAGCGACGTCCTGGGTCGCGGCGGCGCCCTCGACAATCGTGACCTCGACCTGCGTCGGCGTGCCGCCGGGCCGGGGTGAGGCCTCGAGACGGTAGACGCCGGGAGGCAGGGCGTCGAAGGAGTACCGGCCGTCGGCGCCCGAGCTGCCGGACCGTTGCGCCGGACCGTGGAGCGCGAGCGCCGCGGAGGCCACGGGCCGGCCCGTGGAGTCGACGACGCGACCCGAAAGAGACCCGTCCGCCGCCATCGCCGCGGCGGACAGGCCGAAGGCCGGAATGGCGAGTGTCAGCCAAAGGCAGAAACGACTCCTTTTGGAGCGCATGAGGAAACCTCCCCGTGAAGTCGGAAAACGACGGCCTTCTTCCACGGTCCTCGCGGAAGTGCGCCGGTATCGCCGTCAGGTTGCGGCGATGCGGGGAGGCGGCGTCGGCGGGACCGAACGGAAGAGGTCGGCGGCGCGATCCCCTTCGGGAGCGAGCCGGCGGGACGGCGGGAGCGATGCCAGGCGCGGCGGTGCTTGCGGAGCGGTCGCGGGCGCGGGGGCGGCCGCCCGGACGGTCTCCTGGCCGGTGCAGCGCGCAAAGCTGACGTCCGAGTGGGCGCAGTCGCAGCGCCCCGTCATCATGCAGCAGGCCATCGCGACGTCGGTGCGGCCGAAGGTCGTGAGCGGGACGAGCAATCCCGCCGCCGCGTGTGCCGCCAGAAGGAGGCCGGCGAAGCGTCGCACGGCCGGGAGCCTAGCACGCGGGTCGCGCGGCGCCGCGGCTTTAAGGTTTAAACTCGGGCGTTTTCGAGGGGTGCATGTGAGCGTCGAGTCGAGCGACCTTCGGGGTGCGCGCCGCCTGAGCGATGCCCTTTCCCTCCGGGGCGGCCGCGGCCCGCAGCTCGATCGGGTTCTCATCGGGGTCCTGCCGGGTGAGGGCATCGGCCCGGAAGTGATCGGCGCTTCGCTCGCGGTGCTCGCGGCGGCTTTCGCGGGTGGAGCCGCCCGGCTGGAGATCCTGACCGGAGGCGCCATCGGCCGCGACGCCGAGCTCCTGACGGGCAAGCCGCTGACCGAGGACGTCACCGCGTTCTGTGCGTCGCTCTTTGCCGGAGGCGGCGCGCTGCTCTGCGGCCCCGGAGGAGGGCGATTCGTCTACGACCTGCGCCGGCGCTTCGACCTCTTCTGCAAGATTTCGCCGCTGAGGCCGCTCGCCGCGCTGGCCGGCGCCGGGCGCCTCAAGTCCGACGCGATCGCCGGAACCGACATTCTCATCGTGCGGGAGAACTCCGGGGGCGTCTATCAGGGCGACTGGAGCGAGTCGGCGCATCCCCGCGACGGCCGCGTCTGCGAGCACGCGTTCCGGTATTCGGAGGCCCAGGTGCGCCGCATCCTCGACGTCGCGGCCGCGCTCGCGGCGGGACGCAGCGGCCGCCTCGCGGTCGTCGTCAAGGACGGCGGCGTTCCAACGATCAGCGGGCTCTGGCGCGACCTCGGGCGCGAGGTCGCGGCGCGAGCCGGAGTCGAGGCATCGTTCGTCGACATCGACCTCGCCGCCTACCGGCTCGTTCAGGATCCGAGGTCCTTCGACGTCATCGCCGCGTCGAATCTCTTCGGAGACGTTCTCGCCGACGTCGGCGCCGTGCTGCTCGCCTCGCGGGGGATGTCCTTCTCCGGAAACTTCTCGGGCGACGGCGCCGCCGTCTACCAGACGAACCACGGCTCGGCGGTCGACCTGGCCGGCCAGGACACGGCGAATCCGATCGGCCAGATCGCGTCGGCCGCGATGATGCTCCGCGAGAGCTTCGGCCTCGCCCGCGAGGCGTCGTGGATCGAGGCGGCGACCGAAGAGGTCCTGCGCCTGGGGTTCCGGACGCTCGACGTGGCCGAGCCGGGTGCGACGGTCGTCGGAACGGCCGAGCTCGGCCGACGCGTCGCGACAGAGGTCGCGCGCCAGGCAGAGGCGACAGAGGTCGCGCGCCGCGCAGAGGCGACAGCAGAGGTCGCCCGCCGGGCGCAGCCGGCGGAGGTCGCACGCCGGGCGCACCCGGCGGAATGAAACCGCTCGTCCTCCTCGTCGACCTCCAGAACGACTTTCTCGGTGCGGCGGGCTTCGAGCCGCCGGCGGCGCAGGTCGTCGCCGCCGCGGCGCGGCTTCTCGACGGTGCGCGGAGCCTCGGTGCACCGGTGGTCCACGCGGTCACGCGTGTCGATCGCGAAGCCGACGACCGGATGCCCCACTGGAAGACGGCCGGGACCTGGCGGTGCGTGGACGGCACGGCGGGATACGCGACGCCTCCGGAGCTTCGCCCGCGCGCGGGCGAAACCGTCGTCGGGAAGACGTTCTTCTCGGCGTTTTCAGCGCCGGAGCTCGACCGCGCGCTCGCCGGCGCCGACACGCTCTTCCTCGCGGGCGTGCACCTCCACGGTTGCGTGCGCGCCACGGTGCTCGACGCGTACGCGCGGGGCATCGCGGTCTGGGTGGCCGAGGACGCGGTCGGCAGCGACGATCCGCTGCACGCCGCCGTGACACGGCGCTACCTCGACGGCCGTGCCGCGCGTTTCGCGCCGGTCGAGGAGCTGCTCGCACGGCTGTCCGGCCGCGCCGAGACGTCGTCGGGGTCGGCCGCGTCTTCAGCAACGGCCGCTCCGGCGGCCGCCGTCTCCGCGGCGCGCGATGCCGCCGCGTCCTGGCGTGCGGCCTCGGCACCCGAGCGATGCCGGCCGCTGCTCGCGCTGGCGGAACGCTTCGAACGCGACGCCGCGGCGTGGGCCCGCGAGCTCGCGTCCGAGATCGGAAAGCCCGTTACCCAGGGAGCGGCCGAGGCGCGGCGGACGGCCGAGCTGCTTCGTGCCGCTGCGGGCCGCGCGTCCGCCGGCGACGTCGTCGGTCTCGTCCGCGCGGGGCCCGAGTCCGCGTTCCGGCGTGTTCCGCGCGGCATCGTCGCCATCGTCACGCCGTGGAACAACCCGCTGGCGATTCCGTGGGGGAAGATCGGCCCCGCCGCCGCCCTCGGCAACGTCGTGGTCTGGAAACCGTCGCCGCACGCGACGGGCGCGGCACGGCGGTCTCTCGACATGGCGCGATCGGCCGGACTGCCTGCGGGTGTGGTCGAGCTCGTCGAAGGCGGCAGTGCCGCGGCGGCGGCCCTCATGAGCGACCCCGGGATCGACGCGGTGTCGCTCACCGGCTCCTCGTCCGCGGGCTGGGCGGCGCAGGAGATCTGCGCGCGCCGCCGGATTCCGCTCCAGGCCGAGCTCGGCGGGAACAACGCGGCGGTGGTCTGGACCGGAGCGGATCTCGCGGATGCGGCCGCCAGGATCGCGCGCGGGGCCTTCGGCTTCGCGGGTCAGCGCTGCACCGCGAACCGCCGCGCCGTCGTCGCCGCAGAACTCTTCGACGAGTTCCTCGAGCGTCTGGAGCGGGCCGTCGCCGCGCTGGGCTGGGGCGATCCCCTCGACCCCGCGACGGAGGTCGGGCCGATGGTGTCCGCCGCAGCGCGGGACCGCGTCGCAGCGGTCGTCGGCCGCGCGCGGGCCGAGCGGGGCCCGTGTCGTGACGCCGCACGCCGGCGCGCCCACCGCTGCCGGCGCGTACCATCCGCCCACGATCGTGGTCGGCCCCCGACACGACAGCGAGATCGTGCAGGACGAGACGTTCGGGCCCGTCCTGGTGCTCGAGCGGTGCCGGCGATTTCGAAGAGGCTCTGCGCCTTTGCAACGGCGTGCGCCAGGGTCTCGCCGCGGCGCTCTTTTCGGGGCCCGGCCCCTGGCGCGACCGGTTCGCCGCGGCGGCCGAGGCCGGCATCCTCAAGTGGAACGTCGCGACGGCGGACGCCGACGCCTTCGCCCCGTTCGGCGGCTGGAAGGCCTCCGGCCTCGGGCCTCCGGAGCACGGCGCGGGCGACATCGAGTTCTACTCGCGGATCCAGACGATCTATGGCGACGGCAGCAGTTCCGTTTCCTAGAGTCGAGATCGAGGGCTCGATCGGCGAGCGCTTCCATCGCGTCGCCCGCGCCCACGCGGGCCGGCCGGCCGTCGCCGATCGCGGCCGCGTGACCACGTACGCACAGCTCGAAGCCGCGGCCGGCGCCATCGCCGAGCATCTCGGGGAGGCGTTGCCAGATGCCTCCGGACCGGTCGTTCTCTTCTGCGAGACGGGTGCGCCGCTCTTCTCGGCGATGCTCGGAGCGCTCGAGGCCGGGCGCTTCTACGTGCCGCTCGATCCGCGGATGCCCGACGCGCGCCTCGCGCCGATCTTCCGCGACCTCGACGCCGCGGCGATCGTCTCCGACGCCGCATCGCAGAGTCGTGCCCGGGATCTCGCCGCGGCCTCGCGCGGCGAGCGCGTCCTCGCTGTCGAAGATCTCGCGGCGGCGGCTTCCGGCGCACGCACCGGCCCCGCCGCCGCCCCGGGAGACCTGGCGTACGTCCTCTTCACGTCGGGATCGACCGGGCGTCCGAAGGGCGTGATGCAGAGCCATCGCAACGTGCTGCACAACGTGTGGAAGCTGACGGAGGGCCTTCGGATCCTGCCGGAGGACCGCCTCACGCTGCTTTCCTCGCCGAGCTTCGGGGCGTCCGTCTCGGACATCTACGGCGCGCTCTTGAACGGCGCCTGCGTGTGCCCCTTCGACCTCTCGGGCGACGGCCTGCGGCGTCTGCCGGAGTTCCTGGAGCGCGAGGCGATCACGATTCTGCACGCCGTGCCGAGCGCCTTCCGCAGTCTCGCCGCGACGCTCGACGGGCACGAGGACCTTTCGCGCCTGCGGATGGTCAAGCTCGGCGGCGAGGCCGTGCTCGCGTCGGACTTCGACCTCTACCGCAACCGGCTCCCGCGCGGCTGTGTGTTTCACGTGGGGTTCGGGGCGACCGAGATCAGCGTGATTCGGCAGTGGTTCGCGGGCCCCGACACGCCCTGGCCGGCAGGCACGCCGCTCGGCTACGCCGTCGACGGGACCGAGGTCGTGCTGCTCGACGGCGACGGAAGGAGCGACGAGGGCGAGATCGGCATCGTGGCTTCGACGCTCGCCGTCGGCTACTGGAAGGACCCCGCGCTGACGGCGGCGACCTTTCTCCCGGTGGAAGGACGGCCCGAGGCGCGCCTCTACCGCACCGGAGACCTCGGACGCCTCCTGCCGGACGGATGCCTCCTGCACCTGGGCCGCAAAGACGCGCGCGTGAAGGTGCGGGGCCACCGCGTGGAAACGGCGGAGGTCGAGGCGGCGCTGCTCGCGATTCCCGGCGTCCGGGAGGCGGCGGTCGAAGCGCGGGGCGGAGGCGCGGCGCAGCGACTGACGGGGTGGATCGTTGCCGATCTGCGAGGTCCCGCGGCGAATGCCTCGGCGCTGCGGCGGGCGCTCGCCGGCCGCCTTCCTGCTTCGATGATTCCGTCGCGTTTCGTGCGCCTCGACACCCTGCCGCGAACGGCTTCGGGCAAAGTCGACCGCCGGGCCCTTCCGAACCCCGCCCGATCCCGTCCGCCGCTCGAGGCTCCATTCCGCGAAGCGGGCGCCGGCGCGGAGTCGGCGATCGCCGCCGCCTTCGCGATCGCGCTCGACCTCGATCCGGGCTCCGTGGGCGCCGACGACGATTTCTTCGACCTCGGCGGCGACTCGCTTTCGGCCGTGGACCTGCTCGCGACGCTCGAGGCCCGCCTCGGCCAGGAGATCTCGGCCGCCGAACTGCTCGCGGCGCCGACTCCGGCCTTGCTCGCGCCGCGCGCCGTCCGGTCCGCCGGCAGTCCGCCGGGCCGGCTGCTGCGGCTTCGCGAGGGGAAGGGGAGACCGGTCTTCGTGATTCCGGGCGGAGGAGGAGATGGCGAGGATCTCTTTGCGGCGCGGCGGATCGCACGTCTTGCCGGCGGCGATGCTCCGGTCTGGTGCCTGCGCTCGGGCGGCGTCCCCGATTCCGCCGTCGGTGCCGAAGAGCTCGCCCGGCTCGGCGTGGCGGAGATCCGCCAAGTTTGTCCGGAGGGACCGTACGCGCTCGTCGGCGACTGCGTCGGCGGCATCCTCGCCTTCGCGATCGCGCGACGGTTGCGCGCCGACGGAGAGCGCATCGCGCTCCTCGCGCTTCTCGACGCGCCGTTTCCGTTCGCCGGCCGCCGTCTCCGGTCGTGGGTGCGGGCGCACGCGCCGCGCGCCGACCGCCTGTGGGGCCGGGCCGCTTACTTCGGCGAGCGCCTCCGATTCCATCTCGGCGTCCTGCGCGCGCAGCCGGATGCCGGCGCGCGCTGGCGCTATCTGCGGCGCACCGCGGATACGGGAATGCGCGGCCTGGATCCGCCGCCGGACGCCCGGCGCCGGGAGGCGCTCGCGCTGCGCGCGTCCTACGTCGCGGCGCTCGCCGGCTGGAAGCCCGCGGCCTTCGACGGAACCGTCCACCTCATCGAGTGCGCGGAGTCCCGGCGGCGGGGATTCGGCGTTGCGTGGGCCGCGCGCGCGGCGACTTGCGTCGCGGCGACCGTCGAGGGCGCGCACCCGGACTTCCTGCTCGGCCACGGCGAGGAGGTCGGCCGGGCGCTCGCGCGCTGGCTGCGGGAGACGACGGGCGCCTAGGTACGAGTCGCTAGGGCTCGGGGCCGTCGGGGCCGTCGGTGCCGTCTCCGGCCCCCACTTCGCCTCGAACTTCTTCCGGTTCTCCTCGAAGAGGCGCAGGTATGCGTCGCGGCCGAGGCGCCGGAACGAGGCCATCTGCCAGTGGTGGACGAAGGCGTCCCGGGCGCAGCGAAACTCGAGCCCCGCGGCCCGGACGCGGCGGCAGTAGTCGCCGTCCTCGAACATCCCGATGCCGAAGCGCTCGTCGAGCGGACCGATCCGCTCGTAGACCTCGCGCGGCATCGCGACGCAGAAGAACGCCAGCGAGGAAATCGCGGCGGTCTCGCCGTCGTGCTCCCGCATCCAGGAAGACGCCCAGGCGGGAAGGTCCGCGAGACCCGCGTAGCCGACGGGAATCTGGGCCTCGTTCGCGATGGCGTTGGTCACCGGCCCGACGAGACCGAGCCCCGGGTCGCGACGGAGGTGGCGGAGCAGGGCGGTGAACGCGCCCCGCGGGACGACGGTGTCGTTGTTGAGAAGAACGAGGAACCGTCCGTTCGCGGCCGCGAGGCCCGCGTTGGCCGCCGCGGGAAAGCCGCGGTTCTCGCCGAGAAGGATCGGATTCACGGCCGCGTGCCGCGCGGCGAGGTCCCTCAGCAGCTCGGGCGTTCCATCGGTCGATCCGTTGTCGACGACGATGACTTCCTTGTTCGGCCACTCCGTGCGCGCCAGCACGCTTTCGATGCAGAGCCGGTTCAGGTCGCGGTTCCCGTGCGTGACGACGACGATCGAGAGACGCGGGAAGAGGGCGGCGAGGTCTCCGGACGGATCGGAGCCTGTCGGCCACGCGAGCTGCTCCTCGAGCCGGCGAGCGAGGGTCCGCGTTGCCGGATCGGGGGCGATGCAGACGGTCGCGCCGAGGCCGCGGTCACGCCGCAGGGCGTCGAGACCCTCGAAGCGTTTGGCGCCCGGACCGAGCGTCACGTCGGAAAGCCCCGGGGCGGCCTCGACGAGCTTGTAGGGCGCGGACGCGATCCGGCGGGACACGCGGAACACCCGGTGACCCGCGGCGGCGAGGCGCGCGAGCGCCGCGTCGGCCTCCGGGCCCGAGCCGGGCAGCGCCACGATCTCGTGCCGGTCGTCGGCCGGCGGCGGCGGCGTGTCGGCCGCCGCGGCGGCGACGACCTCCGCCGCGCGCGCGGGATCCGGGCCCATCCAGTCCGACGGCGGCCGGCCGACGAGCCGGCGCAGGTTCTCGAAAAGGCGCACGCCCCTCAGAGCCTCGGGAAGGTCAGGATCCAGTAGATGGCCGCCGCGAGCAGCACGAACGCCACGACGAGCAGCCCGACGCGGGGACCCCGGATCCGGAAGCGCTGGGACAGGGCCGTGATGAGGAGCACGGTGGCGAGAACGACGGTGATGCGGACGTACTGGTCGCCGGTCTCGCGGTGCGCGACACCGCCCTCGTAGAGCTTGTGCGCCTCCTCGGCGAGCTTGCGGGACGCCTCGGTGCGGGCGTTGCGGTACTCCGGCATGAAGCTCGGTCCCGGCGGGGCGTTCGGGCTCCGGAAGGGGTCGGTCTTCTGCCACGCGGCGAAAGCCGTCGCGAACTCGGGACGGAACCGGCGCTCGAGGAGGTCGGCGAGCGGCTTCTCGCCGCGCGAGTGGGCTTCGAGCCACGAATCGAAGGTCGTGATGTCATAGAGATGATCCTGTCCGGCGAGCGTCTGCTGCTCCTGGGCGAGGACCGTCGTCGCGGAGGCCTTCGCGTAGCTTGCGGCGCTCCGCGCGTCCCACTTCGCGGCCTGGTAGCCGCTCCATGCCGTGAGGATTGCGACCGCGGCCAGGACGACGGCTTCGAGAATCTCGAGCCCCTCGCTCTTCGGCGCGGACCCGTGCGAGCCGCCGGAGTGCCCGTGCTCGTGGATCCGGTGCGCGAGCTCGACGTTCGACGTGGTTTCGGCCATGGCGCGTGGCTTCGGCGGAACGATTTCGAGTCGGACTCTAGCGGTGGAGCCGTTTTTCGAGCTCGACCGCGCGTTTGCGCGCCGCCGCGAGCGCGTCGAGGCAGGGGTTGTGCTCTTCGCGGGTGTACTCGGCGTTGGCGTAGTCCACCCAGCCCGGCATCTCCACGGCGAAGGACTCCGCCGCGGCCTCGTCGACGAGCTCGATCGAGAGGTGCTTGCCGTCCCAGTGGAGGTCCCGGGCGTGCACGAGGCCCGAGCCGAACGGCGCCTCGCGCAGGAGCTTCACCCAGTGGGAGGGCGGCTGGGGGAGGGGCTGCCAGGAGACGAGGAAACTGACGACGAACTGGTCCGCCGCTGCGGGTTCGGACGCCCCGGCGAGGGGAACGACGTGGGGGTGGACGGTCGGTTTGCCCACGCGGATCGGGGCCGCGAGGCGGGGATGCCCGGCGTCCTCCGCCTCGGAGTCCGAGCGGAACGGCTTGTCTTCGCCCAGGCGTGTGTCGGACATTTTTTCCACCTCCGGCTGGCCGGCGAGTCTACATCGGGCTCGGGCCGGGCCCCGGCGGACCGGGTCGGGGATAAGCTGGTCCGACCTTAACTGTGGGAGGCGCGCACATGTCTGCCAACCCCGGGGCCCTCGCTCGACGCTGGTTCGACGAAGTCTGGAACAACCGGAAGGCCGAGTCCGTCGACGCGCTGCTCGCGACGAACGCGCTCGCCCACACCGAGGGCGGCGACCTCCGGGGACCGGGGGCCTTCAAGGAGATGCGGGCGCAGCTGCTCGGGGCCTTCCCCGACATCCACGTGACCGTCGAGGCGGTCGTCGCCCAGGGCGACGATGCCGTGGTCCGCTGGAGCGCGACCGCGACGCATACGGGTCACGATCTCGGATTCCCCGCCAGCGGACGCGCGGTCCGTTTCCGGGGGATGTCCTGGATGCGCTTCGAAGGCGGGACGATCGTCGAGGGGTGGGACTCCTGGAACCTGAACGCGCTGATGGAGACGTGTCGGACGGCCGAGCCGAAAGTGAGCTCGGGCGCCGCTTAGGGCACGACGTGGACGACGCCGAGCATCTCGTCGTGGTCCTCGCTGCTGCCGCAGACGTTCGTACAGTTGAAGGGGAAGTCGCCGACCGTCATCGGTGTGATCGTCTGGACGGCGAGGGAGCCCCCCTGCGGTAGCAGTCCCCCCTCGAGCCCGATTCCCGTGATGCTGGAGAGGCCGTGGGTGTCCTCCACGTCTTCGATGTCGCCGTTGTAGGGCCAGACCTGGTAGGTCTGGCCGACCTTCAGCGTGATCTCCTTGCCGCACGAGGTCGGACAAACGGCGGGGCACGAGTAGGGCGGCGGGCAGAAGTTCCACTGCCACTGAATCGCCCGCAGCGCGATGAAGACAGGCGTCGGCGTCGGCGTGATCGTCGGAGTCGGAGTGATCGTCGGCGTCGGCGTGACGGTGGGGGTCGGGGTGATCGTCGGCGTGAAGGTCACCGTCGGGGAGTGTGAGGGCGTGCGGGTGGAGGACGGCGTGCGCGTGTGGGTCTTCGTCCCGGTGACCGCCCCCGGCGTCGGGGTCTTGGAAGGGCCCGCTCCCGGCGTCTCGCCGCGAGGCGCGACCGTCTGCGGTTCGCCGCGATCCGGTCCGGCGATGACCTGGCGTCCGTTCGTGGCGCCGCCGACCTGAGGGCGCGGCACCGCGGTCATCGGAAAGCTCTCCGTGTCCGAACCGCCTCCCGCCTCCGGTCCTTGCTGGTGGTGAACCGCGATGCGTCCCGTCGAGACTTCACGGATCGTGAGCGTGTATGCGAGGCCCGTCATGCCGCTCCAGGAGACGACGTAGCGGCCGCGCCGGGCGTCTTCGAGGACCTTGACGGTCACGTCGGGGTCCTCCCCGGAAGCGAGGCTGAACCAGCCGTGGCGGTTCGACTGGGCGAACGCGCGCGCGCCGGCAGGCCCCGCGCCGTCGACGTCGATCGTGACTTCGAAGGGGTGCGCGGCGAGGAGCCGCAGCGTGCCGGCCTCCGACACGACGACGCGCGATTCGGCGCTATCGCCCGCGGACAGGAGCCGGACCGTGTACTCGCCGGCGGCCTCCCAGGCGTGCGACGGCGCGGCGGCATCGGCGGAGCGACCGTCGCCGAGGTCCCACCAGGTTTCCCCCGACGCGGAAGCCGAGGCCGGCGCGTGCCGGGGACGGATGCCGCGCAGGATCACGCGCTGGCCCGCCGACGGGTTGGGAGGCAGGACCTCGATCGACAGCGTCGGGGAAGGGGCTCCATGGGCAAGCCACACGCCAGCGAACCCGAGCGTGAGCGTGAGGACGGTTGCGGCGAGAGAGGGCCGGCGCATCTCCGATTCTCAAACGAGCGGGGGCGGCGCGCAAGCCGCCCCCGCGGGATTTCTGACTAGCAACCCGGCGGTGGTGCGCCCATGAACGCGGGGCCGTCGTCGAAGTTGGTGAGGGTCGGGAACACTTCTCCCATGTCGAGGGCCGGGACGCCGAACCACTTCGCGAGGACCGAGCCGTACTGGTCCGACGACGTCGTCGGGATCCAGCGGCCGCGGCCGTTGCTCGCGCTGTTGGTCGTGTCGTCGGCGCCGCCGACTTTCATCTCGGGGAAGATCAAGCCGGTCTGTTGATTGGGCATTCCGTGGAAGTTGTTGCCGAGCACGCTGTCGCCCATGACGAACTGGTGCGCGCCCCAGCCGTGGTCCGTTCCGACGCCGCCCGTGTCGCCCGACTCCTGGAGGGTCCGGCCGAAGTCCGAGAGCGAGAAGGTCGTGATGTTCTGCTGGAGGCCGAGCTCGACCGTCGAGGCGTAGAAGGCCGCGAGCGCCGGGGAGAGGGTGTTGAAGAGGTTCTGCTGGTCGGCGATCTGGTCCTGGTGGTTGTCGTAGCCCCCCTGCGAAACGAAGAAGATCTGGCGGGAGAGGCTGATTCCGGGCGAGTTCGCGATCAGTTTGATGACGTTGGCGACCTGCTTGAACTGGTTGCCGAGGCTCGTGTTCGGAAAGGGCGTCAGGACGCCGTCGCTCGGCTGCCAGCTCGAGAACTCGGCGCTGATGTCGAGAGCCTGCTGGGTCGTCTGGCTGGCGGCCGAGATCATGGTGGCCGTCAGGTCGATCGTGCGCAGGTGATCCATCGAGGCCTTGCGCGCGACGGACTCCGGGGAGCCCGAGAAGCCGCTGATCGTGAGAACGCTGTTGAGGTTGCCGGTGCCGATCGCGAGCGGCCGCTTCAGACCGACGCAGAACGTCGAGGAGCCCGCGATCGACGTGATCGTCGGGAACCCGCCGCCGCCTCCGTTGCACGCGTCGACCGAGTCCGCGGCGCGGCCGCCCCAGCCCGTCCCGACCTTGATGTCGGCACGCCCGGTCTGCCAGGCCTGGATCTGATCCGAGTGGGAGAAGAGGGCATACGGCTTGGGAACGGAATTGCCCATGTACTGGGCCTGCGTCGTCGGGACGACCAGGGGACCGACGTTCGACACGATGGCGAGCTTGCCCTGGTCGTAGAGGTTGCGCATGTCGAGGAGGCCCGGGTGGAAGCCGACCGAGGCGCCCAGGAGACCGGGCGGGGGGACGGCGGTCTGCAGGATGTTTCCCTGCGGAATCGCGAGGGTCGGCCGCGCGGCCTGGTAGGTGCCGTAGGATCCGGCGTCGACCGGGATGACCATGTTGTTGGTGTCGCAGCCGCCGTTCAGGAAGACGCACACGAGCGCGCGGTAGTTGGGTGAGACGGTGTTCGGAGGCGGCGTCGCCAGCAGGTTGGCCAGGCCCCACTTGCGAATCGTGGCCTGCAGGGCCGACGCCGAAAGCGCCGCGCAGGTCGTCCGGGCGAGGAAGTCTCTTCGAGAGTGCGTCATGTCCTTACCTCTGCGCCTGGTACTGCGACGCCGTCGCGACCAGATAAAGCGCTTGCCGGGCGCGGGTGAGCGTTTGGTTGGCCGCCACGGCGTTGACGGCTCCGACGATCGAGGTCTTCATCTCGTCCGACATGGTCCCGTGCATCATCAGGCGGTTGAGCCGGTCGACGAGATTGACGGGATTGGCGGACAAGAGCTGGAGCTCCGTCAGATTGATCGAGGTTCCGTTGGGCGCGTTGCACGACGTCGCATTGCAGCTGACCGGCACGCCTCCGTTGAAGAGGATCTGGTTGACGAAGTTCGCCCTCTTCAGCGAGGTCGACGCGTCCATGATGCCGAACTCGGGCCCCAGAAGGCCCGCCGACGCCGGCGGAGCGTAGTAGTCCTGCGGGAAGTAGGAGAAGACGGTCGTCGGCCGGTAGACCTCCTGGCCCATGTCGCGCGCATAGGGGGTCGAGAGGTAGCCGTCCGACTGCTGGATGCCGTTGAACGACATGGCGTTGAAGGCGCGCAGGATGTTGAGCATGTAGACCACCGGCTCTTTCAGCTTGCCGTAGGTCGGGTCGGCCGGTGAATTGCGCGCCTCGGGGTCGAGCAGGATCGCCTTGACCATCGCCCAGACGCTGCCGCGCTGCCCGGAGCCGTTGTCGTTGAAGAAACCGGCGACGCGCTCCACGTAGGCGGGGCTGGGATTCGAGGCGACCAGGGAGTGGATGAGCTCCTTGGCGAGGTAGGGGCCGACGTTGGGGTGGTTGAAGATGGCGTCGATCGCCATCTGCAGATCCTGGCTCGCCGGCTGGTTGCCCGGAATCGCCGTCGGGCTCCCTTCTCCGTTGGCGTTGGGCAGGAAGCCCGATGAAGAGGGTCTTCGACAGGGTCGTGTGCCGATCCTCGTCGCCCGACCCGTTCAGGTGGACCGGCATCGGAACGAGGTAGTTGCCGACATCGTCGGTCTCGCCATTGAGCGTGACCGAGGTCGAGGGGATGTACCAACCCGTCAGGACGAGCTTGAAGTTGTCGACGACCGTCTGGTCGTAGCTGTCTCTCGGGTAGCCGGTGACCAGGTCGTTCTGCGTGGTGCCGTCCTGGTTCAGGAGCACCGTCCCGATCGAGAAGAGCTGCAGGATCTCGCGGGCGTAGTTCTCGTTGGGGTTGTTCTTGGTGTTCGTCGCCATGTTGAGAAACGCGCCCATCCCGGGATTGAGCGTGATGTCCTCGAGGATGTCCCGGTAGTTTCCGAACGCGCCGGTGTTCAGGATGTTCAGGTAGGGAACGACCTGGCTCGGACGCGTGATCGTGTTCGTCGAAAGCGACGTTGAGCTTGTGGAGCGCGAAGAACACGCGCTGCCGGAGCTGGTCCGGCTGGTAGAGCGCGTTCCGGAAAAACGCCGTGTGGAGCGGATGCGTCGTGTAGTTGTCGCGGTGGCAGTTCACGTCGCAGTCCTCGGGCTCGTCGTCGGGCACCAGGGGCAGCGCCGGATACGGCGAGGGCGGCGTGCCGAACTGCGCTCCGAGCCACGGCAGGTAGCCGACGCCGAGGACGCTCGAGATCTCGGTGTCCTTCGGGCCCCAGGTGGCCTGCTGGAGGAACCGCGCCGCTTCGTTGCGGTGGAACGTCTTTGCCAGGAAGACGGCCATCTGTCCGCGCGTCACCGGGTTGTTCGGGCAGTAGTTGCTGCCGCCGCAGCCCGAGGTGACGGCGAGGCGCGCCATCTCCTCGATCCACGGCGCCAGCGGCATCGAGGTCGGAACGTCGGTGAAGACTCCGGTCGCCGCCGGCGGCGCGTATCCGGTGCCGTGGTAGATCTTCAGGAGGAAGGCCGCCATCTGCCCGCGCGTGACCGTCGAGGTCGGGCAGTAGAGCGGCGGCGTTCCGGCGACGCAGCCGCCGGTGATGCCCTCCGCGTAGAGCTGCTCGATCCAGTCCGCGCCGAAGGTGCCGGCCGTCGACGTCGCCGAAGATGGTTCCCGTCGCCGGAGGCGGCACGTAGGCCGCGCCGTGCTCGGCGCGAAGCAGGAAGACCGCCATCTGCGCGCGGGTGACCGCGGAGGAGGGGCAGTAGTTGCCGCCGCCGCAGCCGCCGGTGATCCCGTCGCGCACGATCGCCTCGACCGGCGCGTGGAACGGGCTCGCCTGGTTCACGTCGAGAAAGTCGGCGAACCACGCCTTGGAGAGGATCGCGGGAGGATCGCCCGGGTTCGTCACGATGACGTCGTAGAGCGCGCCGGCGGCGCGGGCGGGCGTCGTCGCGCCGATGCGCGTCGAGCTCGTGACGGACGAGACGGCGTTGACGCCGCCGACCGTGACCGAGGCGCCGGCGTCGAACTGGTTGCCGACGAGATTGATCGGCGTCCCGCCCGATGCGGGACCCGAGGTCCCGTACATGTACGCGAGCTGGAACGTCGTCGCTCCCGTGAGCGTACCCGCGGACGCGAGTCCGAGGGTCACGAGAACCGCCGTTGCACGCGCGGCGCCTCTCGCGAAGAAAGAAGGATCCCCTGTTTGGAGAAAAGGTCTTTCTCTCATCGGCACTGGTCCTTTCTGACGGCCGCCAAAGAACGCAAATTGTTTGAGTGGGCGAATGGTACGCCGCGTCGCCCGTCACGGTCGGTGACCGGCGTCACAGGGGGAATATGCGAATGTAGCAAGTTGCAGCCGAGCATAAGAAACGCGTGCCTCGAAAAGCGACTGCTCTCGCGGGCGGAAGAAGGACAGCCTGGGCGAGCGGGCCGGGCACTGGCTCGTCGAACAGTTTTCGCGCTTATGCAGGCCGCGCATAATCGTGACTGTGAAGAGTTTTCGCAACGCGCCGCTCACCGCCCGCGCCGTCGCCGCCCTGGCCGTGCTCGCGAGTCTCGCTCCGGTCCCGGCCCGCGGCTCCTGGACGGCGGCGCGGGCGATCCTCGCGCTCGCGATGCCGCCGCGGCTCGAGGCGAGCCTGCCCGGACCGCTGCCGCTCTTCCCGCCGACGCACTGGTGGAACACCGACGTGTCGGCGGCGCCGGTCGATCCGGGCTCGGACGACTTCATCGACTACGTCAACGACGGAGACCCGCAGCCGCTGCATCCGGACTTCGGCGGGACGCTTCCCAACGGAATCTCGATCTACGGGTTCCCGTACATCGTCGTTGACGGCAGCCAGGCGAAGAAGACCGTCCAGTTCGACCAGGCCGACGAGAGCGACGGCGTCGACCATTCCACCGAGACCTCGTTCCCGTTCTATCCGATCCCCGACGAAGCCATCACGCAGCCGCACTGGGTCGAGGGCGGAGCGCCGGGCAACGTCGACCAGACCTGCTGCCAGGACCGCCACATGCTCATCCTCGATCGCGACAACCGCCACCTCTACGAGCTCTACAACGTCTGGTTCGACGGCGCAGAGTGGCAGGCGTACTCCGGCGCGTTCTTCGACATGAATACCAACGACCGGCGTCCCGAAGGCTGGACCTCCGCCGACGCCGCGGGACTCGCGATCCTGCCGGGCCTCGTGCGCTACGACGAGGTCTACGGGGCGGAGACAGGCGAGATCGAACACGCGTTCCGGTTCACCGTCCGCCACACCAACGGCTACGTCTACCCGGGCTCGCACCTGGCGGGCCTGCAGGATCCGCCGGCGCTGCCGATGGGAGCGCGGCTGCGCCTGAAGCCCGGGACCGACATCTCCGGGTTCGACCCCGCCATCCAGAAGATCTTCCGCGCCATGAAGAGGTACGGACTGATCGTCGCGGACAACGGGACCGACATGTACGTCAGCGGAACCTGGGACGAGCGCTGGGACAACGACATCCTCAATCCCGCCTTCGAAGCGCTCACCGCCTCGCGACTTCGAGGTCATCGAGCTCGGCTGGAAGCCTCCGCTCGCGCCGGCGCTCGCGGTCGATCTGCGCGCGGGTGGCGCTTCGGACCAGAACGGCATTCTCGAGCCGGGCGAGACCGTGATCATCGAGCCGTCGTGGGAGAACGCGGCGGGCTCCGCCGTCGCGCTCGCGGGCGAAGCCACGGCGTTCACCGGACCAGCCGGCGCGAGCTACACGCTCGCCGATGCCGCCGCGGCTTACGGAGCTCCTCCGTCGGCCTCCCCCGCAAGCTGCTTCGATGCGGGCGGCGACTGCTACCGGGTGACCGTGTCGGATCCGGCCGCGCGTCCGTCGCTGCACTGGGACGCGTCGGTGACCGAGACCATCAACGACGAGGCGGCGAAGACCTGGACGCTGCACGTCGGCGAGAGCTTCGTCGGACGTGCCGAAAGCGCACGGCTTCTACGCGGCGATCGAGAACCTCTTCCATCACGGCGTCACCGCGGGCTGCAGCTTCTCGAGCTACTGCCCCGGCTCCCCGGTCACGCGCGCGCAGATGGCCGTCTTCCTCTTGAAGTCGAAGCTCGGGCCGGCCTACCTGCCGCCGCCGGCGACCGGCGCGCGTGTTCGCCGACGTTTCCGCCGGGCGCCTTCGCCGCGGCACTGGATCGAGGACCTCGCCGACAGCGGCATCTCGGCGGGCTGCGGGGCAGGGCTCTTCTGCCCGGACGGGACCGTCACGCGCGCACAGATGGCGGTGTTTCTGCTGAAGGCGAGAAACGGGGCCGCCTGGACCCCGCCGGCGGCGACGGGCATCTTCGACGACGTGCCGTCCCGGAACCCGTTCGCGGCCTGGATCGAGGCGCTCGCGGCCGAGGGCGTCACGGCCGGCTGCGGCGGCGGCAACTACTGTCCCGACAACCCCAACACGCGGGGCCAGATGGCCGTGTTCCTGACGAAGACCTTCGGAATGAAGGTGTACGGGCCCTGAGGCCTACTTCAGCGCGCGCGTCAGCAGCTCGTGGAAATGGTGGACGCCGTTCTCGCGCGCACCGAGTAACGCCCGTCGGTCGTACGTGCGCGAACGCAGGCCCTTCTGGACGGCCTCGCAGATCCCGATGTCCTCCTGCTGGACCTGATCGCAGAACGCGAAGGACCGCGCGAACTCCTCGGCGACGCCGGGGCTGTTCGGGCTCCAGGACGTACCACTCGAAGCGCGTCAGCGTGCGTCTCGGGGCCCGAGCGGCAGGATGATGTTCGTCTGCAGGTTGTCCGGGTAGAGGTTGAGCATCATGTTCGGGAACACCCAGTAGTAGAGCGCCTCGGGCTCGTGCCCGTCGGGCAGGCTCGCGCCGGTAGAGCGACTCCTCGGACTTGGACCGGATCGGGGCGTGCTGCTTGGAGTGGAACGCGGCCGTCTCGACGCTGTACGCGCGGTAGTCGATCTCCTGAAGAGCTCGGGGTGCACGATCGGGATGTGGTACCCCTCGAGGTAGTTGTCGACGTAGACCTTCCAGTTGCACGCGACCTCGTAGTCGACCTTCTTGAAGAGGCGTCATGTGCGTCAGCGGCAGGTGGCTCGTCTCCGCCGGGATCGCGCCGAGGACCTCGGGCAGCGGCGGCGCCGCCGGGTCCAGGCAGACGAAGAGGAACGGTCCCCAGGTCTCGACGCGCACCGGCGGGCAGGCTCTGCTTGTCGCTTCTCGAAGCACTGACCCCGTCCCACTCGGGCGTCGGCCAGCAGCTTGCCGTCGAGACTGTAGGTCCAGCCGTGGTAGCCGCACATCAGCGACTTGCGGTGGCCCGCGCCCGCGGGCGACGGGACCGGCGCGGTGGCGGCACACGTTGGAGAACGCGTGGAGGCGCCGTCGTCGGCGCGCGTGATGACGAGCGGCTCGTCGGCGACGGTGCACGTGAAGTAGTCGCCGGGCAGCGCACCTGCTCGCTGTGGCCGACGAGCTGCCAGGTCTTCGGGCGAAGATCCGGTCCTGCTCGCGCTCGCAGGACGCGCGGGTCCCGGTACCAGCTGGAGGGGATCGTGGCGGCCGAGGAGAGGTCCTTTTCGAACGTGAAGTCGGCGGAGCCATCCGCTCCTTCGACCGCCTTTCCTTCGCCTCTCCTTCGCCGGGCCGCGCCGCGCGCCTTCCCGCCGGCGGTGGCGCCCGCGCTTCTCAGGAGCTCCAGGAACTGCGCGATCCGCGCGGCGGTCTTCTCGGCGCGGTTGCCCTGGCGCGAGAAGAGGCCCGGATCGAGCTCCTCGGTCAGCAGCGCGTCCTGGAAGCGCTCGACGGTCCACTCGACCATCGACACGATCATCTCTTCGTCGATGTCGGCGCGGACTTCGCCTCGCTCGACGCCCATCCGGACGAACGCGGCGGTGCCGTACGGATCGCGGTCGCGCAGGAATCGGTTGATCTCCTGGCGCAGGCGCAGGTCGGTGCCGTAGTTGCCCAGCAGCGCGATGCGGTACGGAACCCAGTTTTCGCGGACCAGCCGGTCCGTGCGCTCGAGCCAGTAGCGTCAGCGTCTCGAAGAAGCCTCGCGGGCCGTCCGGGCGGGCGCGTCGAGGTAGGCGGGAAGAGGAGACCCGGCCTTCTTGTACGCGGCGAGGAACAGTCCCTCCTTGTTGCCGAAATGCTGGAAGACCGATCCCTTGGCGATCGAGAGCTCGGTGGCGATGTCCTCGATGCGCGTGGCGTGGTAGCCGCGCTCGGCGAAGTGGCGCATCGCGGCTTCGAGGATTCGGGCGCGTTTGGCTTCGGAGCGCGGCCCCGGTCAGGTACGGGGTTCCCGGACGGAGGCATTCGGATTGGCGGAGACGCGAGGCTCGGCGGTTGTCATGACTGTAAGTCAGCATATATCAACCTGCTCCTTAAATTCAACTTGTGCTAGCTTACGACGGCTCAGGCTCCAGCGACTATGACTTCCGGTCAGACATGTCCGCAACCAAAAGGGCTTCCTACGACGCCATCGTCGTCGGCGCAGGGCACAACGGCCTGACGGCTGCGGCCTACCTCGCGCGGGCCGGGCTCTCCACGCTCGTCCTCGAGCGGAGAGCCATCGTCGGGGGCGCCTGCGTGACCGAAGAGATCGCTCCCGGGCTGCCGGGCCTCCACGACGTCGTACATCGCGAGCATGCTGCGGCCCGAGGTGATCCAGGACCTCGACCTCGCCGCCCACGGCCTGCGGATGGTGCCCTGCGATCCCGGCGCTCCTGGTGCCCTTTCCGCGACGCACCGTCGCCGCCCTGGTGGCCCGAGCGGGAAAGACGGTCCGCGGAGCTCGAGAGCTTTCGCTCGAGGACGCTCGGACGTTCGTCAGCGCGTCGACGACGAGCTCAAGCGGCTCGCCCGCTATCTCCAGCCGTTCTTCCTCGAGCCGCCTCCGGACCTGGATGCCCGGGGGCTCGCCGGAATCCTCGAGGCCCTGCGCGTCGGCAGGCGCTTTCGCGGGATCTCGGGAGACGAGATCGGCCGCATGGTCTCGTTTCTGACCGGGAGCCTCGGCGACTTCCTCGACCGCAACTACGAGATCCGAGAAGGTCAAGACGCTCTTTCTCGCCAACAACGTCTACGGCAAGCACGGCGGACCGTACGCGCCGGGCACGCGCTCGGGCTCCTCTTCCATCTCCTCTCGGGCGGCGAGCACGAGCTCCAGGGCTTCTACGGCCACGTGATCGGCGGCATGGGCGCGATCACGCAGGCGATGGCGGCGGCCGCCCGGCAGTTCGGAGCCGAGATCGCGACCGGACGCGCCCGTCGCCCGCATCGACGTCCGCGACGGACGCGCCCGCGGCGTCCTGCTCGAGGACGGCCCGAGTTCCGAGGCCGGCGTGGTGCTCTCCAACGCCGACCCGAAGCGCACCTTCCTCGGCCTCGTGGACGCGCAGGCGCTGCCGCGAGGAGTTCCGGCGGGCGATCGACGGCATCAAGATGGACGGCCCCTGCGCGAAGGTCAACTTCGTTCTCTCCGAGGAGCCGCGGCGTCCTCGGCATGCCGCGCGACTTCACGATCCGCAGCGCGCCCTCTTCACCCTCGTGCCTTCGCTCGAGTTCGCCGAGCGCTGTTACAACATCTCCCGGACGGGGAGATCCCGGAGGAGCTCTGGGTGGACTGCGTCGTCGCGTCCAACGTCGACCCGCGCTCGCGCCCGAGGGCCGCCACGTCATGACGTGCTTCATCCAGTACGTGCCCTACCGGCTGAAGGACGGCACCTGGGACGAGAAGCGGGAGCTCCTCGGCGACCGCGTCGTCAGGAAGATCGAGCGAGTACGCGCCGAACGTTCCCGGCTCCATCGTCGCCCGGCAGGTCCTGACGCCGCTCGATCTCGAGCGCACTTACGGCCTGACCGAGGGCAACATCTTCCACGGGGACCTCTCGCTCGAGCAGCTCTTCTTCATGCGGCCGGTCGTCGGGCTGGGCGCGGTACCGCACGCCGGTGGACGGCCTGTACCTCTGCGGCGCCGGCGCGCATCCCGGGCGGAGGCGTGACGGGCGCACCCGGACACAACGCCGCGCGCCAGGTGCTCAAGGACTGGAAGAGGAGAGTCGCGTGAGCGCGCGAGCTCGAGACCTCGGCCGACGTCGTCATCCTCGGCGCGGGCGTCATGGGCGCGTCCATCGCGTTCCACCTCGCGCGCCGCAGCGCGGGCCGCATCCTCGTGCTCGACAAGGGGACGTCGCGCAGCGGCGGCAGCGGGCGCTCCTCGGCGCTGGTGCGCATGCACTACAGCTTTCCGCCCGAGGTCGACCTCGCGGTCCGGAGCCTCGCGATCTTCCGGACTGGAAGAGCTACGTCGGCCGGGACGGGCGATTTCCGCCAGACGGGCTTCGTGCGGATCGTGCCCGAGAAAGAGCTGCCCGCCTCGAGAAGAACGTCGCGATGCAGCGCGCGCACGGCGTCGACGCACGCGTCGTGACGCGCGCCGAGCTCTCCGAGATCGTGCCCGACTGGAACGTCGACGACGTCCCGCTAGCCGCCTGGGAGCCGGGCTCGGGCTACGGGGACGGCGACCGGCGTCGCCACGACTTCCTCGAGCGCGCCCGGGAGATGGGTGTCGACTACCGGTCGCAGACGCGTGTCACGGCGTTTCGCAGGTTGCGAACGGCCGCGTCGACCGGGGTCGACACCGACCGGGGCGAGCGTGTCGGCGCCCGATCGTCGTCGCCGCGACGGGCCCCTGGAGCCGGCCGCTCTTCGCGCAGGTCGGGTTTCGACCTGCCGGTCGAGGGGGAGTACCACGAGGTCGCGATCCTGAAGAATCCGCTGGGCCTTCGCGAGCCGGCGCCGGCCTGCATCGACGGCATCACGACGACGTACTTCCGATCGGAGGTCGGAGGCCTGACGCTTGTCGGCGACTTCTGGGGAAGCGCGGGGCGCGGACCCCGACGCCTTCCCGCAGTCCGCGACGACGGAGTCCCTGGCGAGCCTCGTCGAGCGCGCGGCGGGCCGCGTGCCGGCGCTCGCCGAGGCCGGCATCTGGCGGAGCGTCACCGGCGTCTACGACGTCTCGCCCGGATTTCCGGCCGCTCATCGGCGAGCTGCCGGTGAGGCCCGAGGCCTCTACGTCGTCGCGGGTTTCTCGGGCATGGGCTTCAAGATCTCGCCGGCCGTCGGCCTCTGCGTCTCGGAGCTGCTGCTCGACGGCCGCGCCGACGGCCGTCGACATCTCGACTGCTTCGCGCCCGACCGTTTCGTCGACGGGCGCGGGCCGATCCAGGCGCCGAGTGGGAGTACGGGGACGAGGAGCCCGCGGCGTACACGTAGCAAGATGGCATCGCCCTTAAACTCGATTCGTTAGGAAGGACGACCTTGGAACGAAAAGAAGAACATCCTGGAAGCGACTGGCCGAAGGCCCCGTCCTCGGCGACGGCGGATATCTGCTGGAGCTCGAGAAGCGGGGCTGGGTGCGCGCCGGCCCGTTCACGCCCGAGGTCGCGCTGACCCGCCCCGAGGCGCTTGAGCGAGCTGCACGTCGAGTTTCGCGAGGCCGGGCGCCGACGTGCTCCAGGCGCTGACGTTCTACGCCAGCCGCGACAAGCTCGCGACGGTCGGCCTCGAGAACCGGCTCGAGGAGCTGAACCGCGCCGCTGTCCGCATCGCGAAGGAGGTGGCGGGGGACAAGTGTCTCGTCGCCGGCAACCTGTCGCTGACCTGGATGTACGAGCACGGCAGTCCCGCCTCCTACGACCGCGTGCGGCGCACGTTCGACGAGCAGCTCGCCGTGCAGGTCGAGGAAGGCATCGACTTCGTCATCGGCGAGACCTTCTCCTGGCTCGGCGAGGCGCTGCTCGCCGTCGAGAGCGCCAAGAAGACGGGCCTCCCGGTGATGGTCACCGTCTGCTTCGAGAACAAGCCGGTGACCTCCGACGGCCAGTCGCCGGCCGACGCGGCGCGGGCCCTGCAGGACGCGGGCGCCGACATCGTCGGGCATCAACTGCCTCCGCGGCCCCGAGCACACGCTGCTCGCTCATCGAGGAGATGCGCAAGGCCGTCAAGGGCTTCGTCGCGTGCCAGCCGGTCGGCTACCGGACGCCGGCCGACAAGCCCGACTTCACGAGCCTCGACGGCTTTCCGTTCGAGCTCGATCCGCTGCAGCTGACCCGCGCGCGAGATGGCGCGGTGGGCGCGAGCAGGCGCGCGACATGGGCATCGACTACATCGGTTCCTGCTGCGGCTCGGTCGCGATCCACGTCCGCGAGATGGCCCGGGCGCTCGGCAAGCTCGACCGCAGGAGAACCGGGCGTGGACGGTCGACTACACCAAGCCCATGTCGGCGTACGAGTACTACGGGCACGAGGGGAAATAGCGCGCTCGGCATGCTCGAGAAGTCGCTTCCCTCCGAGTACTACCTCTCGGCGGAGATCTTCGCGCGCGAGCGCGAGCGCATATTCTCGCGCGAGTGGATCTGCGCGGGCGAGCCGACGCGCTGCCCGCCCCGGAGCGACGTCGCGCGTCCTGGAGATCCTCGGCGAGAGCCTGCTCCTGACGCGGACGAAGGAGGGCCGTCTCGCGGCGCACTACAACGTCTGCCGCCACCGCGGCGCGCGGCTTTGCGCCTCGGACGGAGCGCACGGCGAGCTCTGCGAGTTGCCGTCCAGCACGCCCGGCGCGTCCGGCGGCGCTGCGGTTGCGGCGACGGGAACCATCCGCTGCCGGTACCACTCCTGGACCTACGGGCTCGACGGGAAGCTGCTCGGCGCTCCCTTCCTGAATCAGGATCCCGCGCTGAAGCCGAGGACTTTCGCTCCATCCCGGTCGGCGATCGCGACCTGGGGCGGTTTCTTCTTCCTCAACCTCTGGGCCGCCGGGCCCGCGCGCGCGCAGACTTCGACCAGGCAGCTCGGCGCGATGCCCGGAGCGCGTCGCGCCGCTATCCCCTCGAGTCCCTGCGACCGCGCCCGGATCATCTACGACGTGCGGGCCAACTGGAAGGTCATCGCCGAGAACTACAACGAGTGCTACCACTGCGCGGGCGTTCATCCCGAGCTCTGCGAGGTCGTGCCGGCGTTTCGCGAGAAGCGGGGAGCGGGCCTCGACTGGGACCACGGCGTCCCGCACCGCGACGGCGCGTTCACCTTCACGCGGTCGGGCACGACCAACCGCGCGCCGTTCCGCGACCTCGACGAAGCGGAGAAGGTCCGGCACAAGGGCGAGCTCGTCTATCCGAACCTCTTCCTGTCGCTCTCGCCCGAGCACGTCGTGGCCTTCCGACTCCTGCCCGAAGCGCCGGACCGGACGCGCATCGTCTGCGATTTCCTCTTCGCTCGCCGATGAGGCCGCCCGGCCCGACTTCGATCCTTCCGATGCCGTGGAGTTCTGGGACCTGATCAACCGGCAGGACTGGGGATCTGCGAAGAGGTCCAGCGCGGCCTCTCCTCCCGCGTCCACCGCTTCGGCTACTACGCGCCGATGGAGGATCTGAGTCTCGACATCCGCCGGTACGTGCATGGAGCGGCTGGGAGAGTAGTGCCGCGCAAGGGGAGGGGACTAGCCCCTCCCCTACGCCGAGATTTGTAGGGGCGGCCCTTGTGGCCGCCCGTCACCGCGGAACGAAGGCGGTCATCCTCTCGACGACGTAGGGAAAGAACGGGTTGCTGTTGAGTCGCAGGAACTGCGTCGCCGGAGAGTTGGAGAACGTTGGTCTCGCCGCGCGGCGCAGGAGCCCCAGGCGCAGGCCGTAGTCGACGTTCATGTCCGGCTCGATCCCGAAGAGCGGGTCGTCCTTGGCAAACGGCACGGCCAGATGCGAGAGCGAGTAGATCTGCGGCGGCCAGGCCATGCCGAGCGGTTTCTCGGACATGCCGGCGGGGCCGGCCTCGTCCGTCTTCGCGAGGACCTCCGGAGTGCCGTCGTTCACGTTCGTGACGAGCGTCAGTCGGTACGGACGCGTCTCGTCCGCGAAGAGGCGGCGACCTGCACGTCGTACGTCTTCGCCAGGAACGAGCGGACGATCGACGTGCGGTTGAGGTCGAACAGGACGAGCTCGCTGCCGTTGTCGGGAACCCAGGCGAAGAGACGGTCGATCGTCGCCCAGGTCTCGACGGTCGAGTCGACGAGCGAGACGAACGCGAGGATGGGTGGCAGGTCCTTGATCGCACCCGACTTGACGGCTTTCTGCACCCCGCGGTCGATCTCCCGCGTCAGCTGCGCCGTCTGCTGGGCCGCGAAGGCCGGGAACGAGTCGTACTTGAACGGGATGTACTCGGGAAGGATGTCGAGCCAGCGGGACTTTTCGAAGTAGGGTATGTCGCCGACGCGCGCGACGATCCGGGCGAAGATCGCGAAGGGCGAGACCCCGATCATCGGCGAGAACAGAACGATGCGGTCGGGCTTCGGGATCGGAGCGCCGGCCGCGGCCTCCAGCCCGTACTGCACGGAGAGCGCGCCGCCGTTGGAGTATCCGGCGAGCACGAAGGGGACGTCCGCCCCGATCCTCTGCTTCACGTGACGCGCGCCCACGCGCACCGCCGCCCGCCAGTCCTCCCAGCGCGCCTTCGTGAGCGCGCCCGGAACCGTGCCGTGCCCCGGCATCCGCAGGCACAGTGTGGAGTAACCGAGCCGCTGGAGGGCCTCGGCGTCCGCCTTCACGCTGTAGGGCGAGTCGGTCAGGCCGTGGACGAGGAGCGCACCGCCGCGCAGCGGCTTGCCGCCTTCGGGCTCGAGCTCGAAAGTCCGGTTCCAGTTGCGCGGGTAGCGCTCCGGGTTGATCGGGCTGTCGGGCCAGTAGCGGTTGGCGGGAGTCCGATCCGCGGGCGCGGCCGCCGGGAGCACCTTCTCGTTCATCTCGCGGAAGACGGCCTCCTCCAGGCGGAGATAGTCCGCGAGCGTCGTCCCGTCCGGGAGGTCGCGGGCGCGCACCTCCGCGGAGAGCGGCTCGTGCCACGGCTTCAGGTCGGGCTTGCGGCGAGCCGCGAAGGCACGCAGGATTATGAGCGACGAGCACCGTCGCCACGGCGACGCCGACGGCGAGACCGATCCACTTGAGCAGCCGCTTCACCGCGCGTTTGCCGAAGGTGCCCGCCCTCCCGGTCAACGCCGGCCTCTCAGCCATGCCTCGGCGAGCTCGGGTTCGGCGAAGACTTCGACTTCGGTGCCCGAGCCCTCGGCTTTCGCGGCGAAGACCCGGGCCACGCCGAACTGCGCGCCGCGACGCACGACCAGGGCCGTGCGCCGGCCGAGAAAGAGGGCGGAGAGAGCGTCCGGCGCGGCGAAGGCGGAAACCTCGGGAGGCGTTGGCAGGTAGTCGAACTCCCGGATGTCCATCAGGAGCGGCGTGCCCTGAGCGAGGCGCGGGTCATCGCCGACCGCCCGGATCGCGGCGAGCGTCGAGGCGAAGTCGTCCTTTCCCCAGCCGCGCACGCGCGCGAAGGAGACGCCGGGATCGATCTTCAATTCGAACGGCACGCGAGGAATGACAGTATCAGACCACTCTCGGCTCCCGTTCAGGGCGCCGGGGTCCTCCAGAAGAACGCCGGAGCCGGCTCCTCGCGCGGCCAGACCTTCTTCATCGTCTCGCCCTCCCAGACCTCGCCGTTCTTGACCACCCAGCGGATCTTGTCGGAGTTGCGGATGTCCTCGAGCGGGTTGGCGTCGAGCACGAGGAAGTCCGCCAGCTTGCCAGCCTCGATCGGAGCCGAGGTCCGGCGCGAACCCGATCTTCTCGGCGCCGAGCAGCGTCGATGCGCGGAGCGCTTCCATGGGCGTCATGGCCGAGCTCTTCTAACCGCCGCCGGCCGCCCCGCCGTCACCCGCCATCGCCCACAGCTCCCAGTGGACACCGAGACCCTGGAGCTGCCCGTGCGCGCCGAGCGAGACGTTGCCCCCCGCGCGCAGCACCGCGCGGCGCCCGTCGCGACGGTCGGGAAGTGGTACTCCGAGGGCCAGATCCACGCATGACGCCGCGACTTCGCGTCGATCGATGTCGTGGGGCATGAAGCGGTTGAGCTTGACGTCGTCGTGCGGATTGGCCGTCTGCCAGTAGTACTGCTCGCCCCACGGTCCGCCGTAGGCGACGAGGAGGGTGGGCGTGTAGAAGGTCTGCGACCTGGCGAGGAAGTCCACGATGTCCGGGCTAGAGGCGCGACCGGCAGCGCGTGCTCGAAGGCCGTGAACCCGTCGAGGGCCATGGTCATGTCCGGACTGCAGCTCGCCGCCGCCTTCCGCCGTCAGAAGCATTTGCTCCTCGCGGCAGGCCTCGGCGAAGTAGATCCGCTGCGAGCGGCGCGGCTGCTGGTAGACCTTGATCATCCGCGCGCCGTACGCCTTCATGCGGCGGACCTGGTGCTTCGCGTCCTCGAGGTTGTTGACCTCCGCGAAGATGCCCGCCTGCTGGCCGCCGTAAAGCACGTCGCCCGAGGAGTAGACGCGCGGCCCGACCATCAGCCCCGCCTCGACCTGCTCGGCCTGCGCGAAGACGTCGAGCGACGGTGCCGACGGGTCGTAGACCGTCGTCACGCCGTACGCGAGGTTGGCGAGGTACTCCCACTTGGCCTCCGGGAAGACCTCGAAGCCGGAGTAGTGGAGGTGGGCGTGCGAGTCGATCAGGCCCGGGATGACCGTCTTGCCCGTGCCATCGAAGCACTCGCGCTCCGGCCGGAGCCGCGACCGAGCCCGACGGCCCCACGTCCGCAATGCGGTTGCCCGTGACGAGGACGTCGGCGTTCTCGAGCACCTCGTCGCCCTTCATGGTGACGACGCGTGCGCCGCGGAGGACCAGGAGCCCTGCGGCGCGGCGCGCGGCATGGCCAGCGCGATCGCGATCGTCTCCGCCTTCGGGACGCGCGCCTCCTGGACCTTCTCTTTCTCCTTCTTCTTCCTTCGCCTTGTCGCGCCTTCCGACGGCTTCTTCGTCGGCGGCCTTCTCCTTCTTCTCCTTCTCCTCGGCCTTGCGCCGCTCCGCGCGGGCGAACTCGACCGCGCCGCCGAGCGGGAGGCGGTAGAACGTGTTCGCGAGCGCCCAGGTGATCGTCTTGCCGCCGTCGGCCCAGCGCACGTATCCGCCGGCGTCGTCGGAGAGGCGGTAGACCGGGATGGCTCCTTCCTTCAGGCCCACCTCGGGCGGCTCCTTCAGGCAGATCCCCGGCAGCGCCGTCACGAAGACGTTGTCGCGCGAAGTGAACACGACCCAGTGCCGTCGGGCGACGGGCACGATGTCGTCCACGGGCGGGAAAGCGCAGGATGCGGCCGCTTGTCCGTCCCGTCGAGCCGGATCGAGACGAGATCGTTCTTGGGATCGTCGGTCGGCTTCTTGGGCTCGACGGGATCGCGGAAAGTAGAGACGCGTCCCGTCGGCGTTCCAGAAGGCCTGCGGGTGGAACTTCAGCCCCATCCCTTCGCCGAGCTTGACGGTCGTGACGGGCCGCGAGTCGCCGCCGGCCGCGTCGAGCATCGCCGAGCTCGAAGACTCCTCGTCCTCCGGCTGGCGGCCGCGGAACTCGAGGCCCGACCCCTTGCATCAACGCGATGCGGTCGCCCTTCGGCGACCACGCCGGGTTGGCGTAGTGGCCCGGCGCCTTCGTCAGCCGGACGGGCGCGGTTCCCGCCGAGGCCGGCCGCCTTCCAGACGTGGCCGCCTTCGGCGTCGCTCCACGAGACGTACGCGAGCGACCTTCCGTCGGCGGAGAAGGCCGGCGCGTACTCGCGCCGCGGCAAGCGCGGCATCGTCCTTCGTGAGCCGCCGGGGCGCGCCGGACGCCTTTCCGGCCGCGAGCTCCTGGAGCCAGATGCGGCCGAAGGCTTCGAAGGCGATCCACCGCCCGTCCGGCGACTGGCTCGGCCAACGGAGGATTTTTGCCTGGACCGGTCCCGTCTCGACCTTCTCCTGCCAGGCGACGAGCGGCGCCGGCGAACTGCTCGATCTGCCGCGGTGAAGGGAATCGGGGCAAGCGCTTCCGGAGGCGACGTCGAGCAGCGTCAGCTTCCCTTTGTTGGAAAAGACGAGCGACTTGCCGTCCGGGCGTGAAGGCGTAGCCCGGCCAGAGGTCCATCTGGGCGAAGCCTTCCATCTCGTCGCGCGTGACGCCTTCGCGCGAGGATGCGCTCCGCGCCCGAGACGAGGTTGCGCGCGACGAGGCAGGTGTCGTCGTCCCGGCGCGAGACGAAGACGAGCGTCTTCCCGTCGGGCGAGATCGCGGGCGCACCGCTCCGCCGAATCCTCCGGCGACGGTGAACGTCTCGGCGGTGTCGCGGTCGTAGCGCCAGATCTCCCAGAGCCCGTCGGTCGAGGTTCGGGATGTAGTTGAAGTTGCGCTTGCGCGCGGAGAAGTAGATCGACTTGCCGTCCGGCGACACCACGGGCGCCGCCGGCGTTGTTCGTGTCGTCCTTGCTCGTGAGCTTGATGCCGCCGCCGCCCTCCCGATGGAACATCCAGAGCTCGACGGGCGGAATGCCGGCGCGCTTGCCGTCCTCCTTGCGCGCGATCAGGTACTGCCCGTCGGGAGTCCAGACGGGGCTGCGCACGTACGCGTCCTTCTCGGACGTCAGCGGCCGCGGGTTCGTCCCGTTCGCGTCCATGAGCCAGACGTTTTCGATGCCGCCGCGGTCGCTCGTGAAGGCGATCGTGCGGCCGTCGGGCGAGAATTCGGCCTGCGAGTCCCAGGCCGGGCCCGACGTGATCCGCATCGCGGCGCCGCCGGAGATCGGGAGCGTGTAGATGTCGCCGAGGATGTCGAGAACGAGCGTGCGCCCGTCGGGCGACACGTCGACGGACACCCAGGTCGCCTCGCTCGTCGTGAACGCGATCTTGCGCGCGTCGGGGCGGGGCGTGTTGATGTCGGCGGCGGGGTCGGTCTTGGCGGGTGTGTCAGCCGCGAGAACGGGCAGAGCGAGCGCGACGACGAACGAAAGGACCGATCCGGGCACGAGCAAGGGCTTGCGCATCGTCACTCCTTCGAATCGGTGTCGGTGGAACGCGAGAAAGCGCGGATTATTACAGAGCGCGGGCCCGCGGCGGTCGGCGACAATGTGGCACACCCATGCGGCACCGATTCACCGCCGTTCTTCTGGCAATCACCGTCCTGCTTTTCATCTTCTGGGATCCCGCTGGCCCTCGCGATGCTGCGCCACCAGCCGGCGCCGCGCCCCGATCCCTCCTCCGAGCCGGCCCAGACGGCCGCGGATCGGCCGCCGTTCGAGCACCGCGTCGGGGGCCGCAGTTACCGCGTCACGCCCCGCTTCCGGTTCGACCAGTCCGCGCGCGTCGTCGTCGTCGCGCCCTTATCGCTGGGGAGCGGCCGGCGCGCTGCTGCCCGAAGACCTCGCGCTCGCCTGGGGACCGGTGCTCGAGCCGCCGTATTCCGGCGGCATTTCGTACTCCCAGTTCTCCCGGTTCTTCTTCTGGCGGACGAAGGACATGGCGCTCAACCGCGACACGATCGTGACGCACACCGCCAACGTCCACGTCGTGCCCCGGACGATCCGCTTGAAGCGCGCCGTGCGCGCGGTGGATGAGGGCGACGTCGTCCGGCTCCAGGGCTTTCTCGTCGACCTCGACGGCGATCGACGATCCCGACTTCCACTGGGCCACGAGCGTCACGCGCGACGACGAGGGCCCGGCGCTCGTGCGAGACGATCTTCCTCGAGCGGCTGACGGTGGGCGATCGGGCGTACGAGTAGCTAGAAGCGGGCGAGTTTGTTTGAGTTCACGAGGGTTACCCAGAAATTCACACCATCACTCGCAGCACCGAGCGGGAGGTTTCCGGGACCGGTCACCGGAAAGGAGCCCAAAGGCGTCAGGTCCGCTGCCCGCCAAAGCGACACGCTCTCCATGCCGACATTCGTGAGAAGGATCCGACTGCCGTCGAACGCCAGGGAACCTGGACGATTGATGCCGTTGCCGGTCAAGGTTGCCAGGATGGAACCACTCGCCGTCGATACAACCGTGACGGTTCCGACCACGCTTGCGACCCAGATGTTGGCGCCATCGAAGACGACCGAGCCCGGCGCGCCGGCCAACGGTACCTGTTTAATCAGTGTGCCAGTCGCATCGACCTTTTTGAGACTGACGTCACCGCTGTCTCCGAACCAGATGTTCCGCCCGTCAAACAGGATCCCCGTCGGGTCCACAACATCCGTCTGGATCGTCGTGGAGGCCCACGGGTAACTCGTCCCCGGTTGGACAATAGAGAGGGCGCCTCCGACATCGTTCGGACCGCCCTTGCTCGTGACCCAGATGTGGGCCCCGTCGAATGCGATGGCCCAGGGGCCACCCCAAAGCGAATCGGAAAGAAGCGTCACGGGGCCGGACGACTGTGACGGATCGATCATGTAGAGCTTTCCGCCGCCACTCTCCTCCGAGTCGGTGCGACCAATGACAAACACCCGGCCCATTGCGGCGAGAACGCCGAACGCCGATTCCGCGCCCGTCCACGTCTCAAGGAGTGTTCCGTCGCTCGCACGAACCCTCGACACCGAGCCATCACCATAGTTTGCGGTCCAGACATCTGCGCCGTCGAAAACGACGGACTGCGGAAGGGGTCCCACGTTCGTCACTCCAAGACCGAGATCCCAGTGCGGGGTCGTCGTCCACCATTGCCCGAGCGCCGCGCGCCGCGAGGAACGCGCGACCGCCTGGTTGACGCCCTTTGACACGAACACGGCCGCCTGCCCGCGCGTGACGGAGCTGTCAGGCGAGTAGGTCGTCGCCGAGGTGCCGGCGGTGATGCCGAGGTAGTACATCTCCAGCACGTACGGGCAGAGCGCGGGCGAGACGTCGGTGAAGGGGCCGCAGACGTCCTGGACGAAGCCGGTTGCCGCGCCACCAATCGTTGCGATCGAAAATGCGAGTGCGAGCGCCGTCTTCTTCACTCCTGCTCCTTAGTAACGGGCAAGGGTCCTATCCAGGGTGCCCTGGTGGATGAGCCAGAAATTCAGTCCGTCCGTTGTCCCACCCTCGACCCCTCCACCGCCGATGTTCGGAAAGACCTCCTCGGCGCGCACTGAGAAGTCCGCCGCGTTCAGCAAAGTGAGCCGTGACGGATTGGGTTGGCTGCCTCCATTCGTCACGGCGAGTATTCGCTCGCCGTCAAAGAGGAGTCGCGTCGGAGCGCCACCGAGGATGGGGATCGCCTGGACGAGGGCGCCGTCGGCTGCCCGGACGACCTGAAAGCCGTCGAAGATCGGGACGAGGAGATTTGCGCCGTCAAAGGCAGGAGCACCGAGGCCGCACGGCGGGGGCCCCAGCGTCACCGTTTGCTGCACGACGCCGTCAGAGTCGAGGCGCATGAGAGCACATGTCGTACGGTCCGCGGCCCACATGTTGCGACCGTCGAAGACGAGACTCGGGAAATCGGAGAAACTTCCGCGCACGATCTGCGTGGGCCAGGGCGCGGTCTGCTGGGGCGTGATGATCACGAAACCGTCGTGGATAGCCGCCCAGAGACGAGTGCCGTCAAACGCGAGACCCGCCAAGTCTTCCTCGAGCTCAACGACGGCGACCCCCTCGCCCGGCTCGTTGGCCGGGTCGATCAGGTACAAGCCTCCGGATCCGCCGCTGGGAAGCTGGATCTCGCGAGGAAGATCCCTCCCATCGCTGGAAGGATCGAGTACGGCGCTCGGGCCACGGGCCAGGTCTGTAGCACCCGTCCGTCGCTCGCTCGCACGCGAAAGACCGAATCGTAGCCGCCCACCCAGACGTCGGTGCCGTCCGAGGCCATCGCGCCGAACGGTCCGGGCGGCTCGGGAAGCGCCGTCAAAGCCAGACCGCTCTGCCAGACCCACCGGACATGGGTCGGCGTCCACCACTGCCCGAGCGCCGCGCGCCGCGAAGAGCGAGCGATAGCCTGGTTGACGCCCTTCGACACGAACACGGCCGCCTGGCCGCGCGTGACGACGTTGTCGGGCGAGTAGGTCGTCGGCGAGGTGCCCGCGGTGATGCCGAGGTAGTACATCTCGAGCACATAGGGACAGAGCGCGGGGGAGACGTCGGTGAAGGGGCCGCAAAGATCCCGTACGGCGCCCATCATGGCGCCACCGAGGATTACACCGAGAGCAAGCGAGAACCGCTTGATGTTCTTCACGGTCAAAGCCTCCCGAGCTCGCCGGATCCCGAGAGCGCGATCCAGAATGAAGCTCCGTCGCTACAAGCACCAAACGGACCGGTCGTGAGCCCGAGCGTCACGCTCGTCAGGAATTCGAGGCTGGCGGCGTCCCACAGATAACCGCGGCCGTCGAGGTTGTCGACGACCAGGACCCGCTGGCCGTCGAACGCCGTTCCCATGACCGCGGAGTCGCCTCCGTGACGTGGGACCGGCAGCGTGGCCACGATCTCTCCCGTCGCGGCGCGTACGACCTGAACGGTTGAAATTAGCCCCTCCCCCTGTTCGGGTACCCAGATGTTCGCTCCATCGAAGACCGGAAGCCAGGCTTGGTGGTACGGGCTGAGAACGACCGTCTGGAGGACCGCTCCGTTGGAATCGAGGCGTCGAAGTGCGTTGGAATCGGACAGCCACATGTTCGTTCCGTCGAAGACGAGCCCTGTGGCGTTTGAAAACCCCGTGATCGTCGTCGTGGCCCAGGGTAGGGAAGCTCCCGGCGTCACGATCGAGATCGCGGATTCTCCTCCGCCGGAACCACGGCGCGCCATCCAGATTCGATTGCCGTCAAAGCTGATGCTGTAGTCGGTATGGCCGAGTCCGCTCGCCACCGCCGTGACCGCTCCCGGAGGCGACGCCGGGTCGAGCATGTAGAGTCCCGGCTCGGTCACCGCCTCCGACAAAGACGCGACCCATTGCGACCAGCACGCAATACCCGCCCTGGGTCGCGCCCGTCCAGGTATCGAGGAGCCTCCCGTCGCTGGCGCGAACCCGGAACACGTTCGCCCCGCTCGCGACCCAGACATCCGATCCGTCCGCACTGGACTCCGATCGGCCAGCCGCCGAGTGTGGTTTCGCGCGCGACGGCCTGTTCGCTTCCCGTCGTCCACCACTGCCCGAGCGCCGCGCGCCGCGATGAGCGCGCGATGGCCTGGTTAGACGCCCTTCGAGACGAACACGGCTCGTCTTGCCGGCTCGCGTCACGGCGCCGCCGGGCGAGTAGGTCGTCGCGCGAGGTGCCGGCGGTAATGCCGAGGTAATACATCTCGAGGCACATAGGGACAGAGCGCGGGTGATACGTCGGTGAATGGGCCGCACTGGTCCGCGACACGTCGCACCGCGCCGCCGGCAAACACGGCGAGGACTGCGAGAGGTATCGCCAGCAATTTCTTCAGTCGTCTCCCTTCCCGATGTTGTCTCTAGAGCCGCACGACCGCAGAGCCTTCGTCCGTCTCCATGGTGATCCAGAACTCGAGGCCGTCGCTCGCCGCGGCCAGGGGATAGAGACCCGAGAGCGCCAGGCCGCCGATCGGCGAGAAGGTCCGACGCGCGGAGGAGGGAGAGGGTCGGAGGAAACCCGCGCGACGGATCGCCCTGGCCGAGGATCAGAATGCGCTCTCCATCGAACGCGGCGGCGCAGGGTGCACCGTACGCGACTTCCACCCGCGCCTCGGCGACCCCGTCAGAAACACGGACGACATGGAGTCCTTCGAGGGGGTTGGCCGACGAGGAGGTGGTTCCGTCGAAGGTCACCGGGAGGTTCGCGTCACCGCGGTGGCCGACGCTCACGGTCTGGAGGACGGCTCCCGTCGGTCCGAGCTTGAGCACGGTGCAGTTGCCGCGCGTCCGAGATCCAGATGTGCCGTCCGTCGCACACGATTCCCGAGGGGACCTGGAAGCCCGCGGAGAACGTCGCGACCGGCCACGGGGTCGCCACCGCCGGGGCGATGACCGATACGGAACCCGCGCTGTTCGCAGTCCAGAGGCGCGCACCGTCGAACGCGAGAGCGAACGGTACGTCGGCAGGTCGTTCGCGACCACCGCCGCCGCGCCGGGCGACTTGCGCGGGTCGATCATCGACAGGATCCCCGGCTCGCCGTTCAGGCCGAAGCCCGCGACGAACACGCGCCCCATCGCGACGAGGAGCGCGCCTGCCGTTCTCGGGATCGACCAGGTCTCGAGGAGTTTCCCGTCGCTGCCCCGGAGGCGGAACACGCTGTCCACGGCGCCCACCCACACGTCCGTGCCGTCGCACGCCACGGGGCCGAACGGACCGAGAGCGCTCGGCAGGATGGTCTTGCCGAGCCCGCCGGACCAGGCGAAGGTGGATGCGGTCCACCAGCGGCCGAGCGCGGCGCGCCGCGAGGGGCGCGGAGCAGAGCGCTGCCTCGCGGGAACGCGCGGATCCGTAGCGACGTTCCGGAACTCATGGCTCCGTGCTCAGAACCTCGCGAGCTGCGCCGTGTCGATCAGGGCGAGCCAGAAATTGACGCCGTCGCTGCAGGCACCGGAAAGCGCTCGGAGCGGGATGCCGAAGGAACCGAGGAAGAGAGAGACTCGGCCGCATTCCAGAGGTAGCACGCGGTATTCGAGATAGTCCGTGACGAGAATTCGCTTGCCGTCAAAGGCGGCGACGCGCAATCCCGAGTCGAGCTTGTCAGGGGAAGGAAGGACCTTGACTACCTCACCTGTGGCCGCTCGGACGACCACGATTGTCCGACCGCTCCGTTGCTCGTGGGTACCCAGATGTTCGTCCCGTCGAAGGCGGGCTGATAGCCCTGGATGTCCAGTGGCATGGTTTGGATCACCGCCCCGTTCTGATCCAACTTCGAAGTCCGGGCCCGTGGGTATCCATATCGCCGTGCCGTCCCAGAGATCCCGGCGGGGTTGTTGGGCCAGTTACGTTCGTGCACGTTCCAGGTTCCGGGCCGACGATGGAGAGCGTTCCATCGAGGTTGCCCGGGCCGGCGTTCGCGGTCCAGATCCGGGAGCCGTCGAATGCAATCTCGCGACATGGATCGATCACCGAGATTCGCAACGGAGGTGAGAGGCCCGGCGGGTTCCCTAGGATCGATCATGTAGAGCTTTCCGGGGTTTCCGATGCCGGTCACGAAGACACGGCCCATCGCGACGAGAACGGCAAACGCGTTCGTCGCACCGGTCCACGTCTCGAGGAGCCGCCCGTCGCTTGCACGCACTCGGAACACCGTTCCCGCCTTGTGGTTCGCCGACCAAACGTCCGCGCCGTCGCAAGACACGCCGATCGGTCTCGTCCCGACATTCGTTGTCGAGGTCGCGGCGCTTCCGGAGGTGTTCCACCACTGCCCGAGCGCCGCGCGCCGCGACGATCGCGCGATCGCCTGGTTGACGCCCTTCGCGACGAACACGGCCGCCTGGCCGCGCGTGACGACGTTGTCGGGCGAATAAGTCGTCGCCGACGTGCCGGCGGTGATGCCGAGGTAATACATCTCGAGGACGTACGGGCAGAGCGCGGGGGACACGTCGGTGAACGGGCCGCACTGGTCCTGGACGCTTGCGACCGCGCCTCCGGCGAACACCGCACACAGGAGAACCGGGACGATCAGCAGTCTCCGGGCAGGGGTGGGAGCCTTCATGTCTCCTCCTTGAACGCCTTGAGAAGACTTATGCCATTACGGCATAAGAGGTGTCAAGGAAAAGTCAGGCCGTTTCCCACCTCTGGGCGACTTTGCCGAGCGACGAGGAAGCAGACGATCCCAACCCCAAGGAGCACCGTGACTTGCGGCCAGACAGCCGTGACAGGCTCGTCGCGCCAGAAGATCTTCTGGAAGCCGTCGATGGCCCAGGCGTTCAGGGTCAGGAGGCCGATCTTCTGCATTTTCTCGGGCATGAGGAACCGCGGAAACATGCTGCCGCCGAGGGCCGACATCAGCAGGATCGCGAGGTTCGACACGGCGACGAGCTGCATGCGCGAGCGGCAGAGGGAGGCGAGCATGAGGCCGAACGTCGACGTCGCGATCGCGGTCGCGATCGTCATGACGAAGAACCCCGGCAGGTGGCTCGCGAGCTCGACGCCGAAAACCAGCGCGCCCCAGACGAACATCAGGGTCAGCTGCACGACACCCACACCCGCGAGATAGAGAAGCTTGCCGAGCAGCAGGCGCGTCATGTCGACTTTCGTCGAAAGGATCCGGTCGAGCGTGCCGCTCTCGGCTTCCTCGATCAGCGCGCCGCCCGCGCCGGCCGCCGAGAAGAGAAGGAACATCACGCCGAATCCGGCCGCGTAGAACGCGACCGTCGGGTTGGCCTTCTTCTCGCCGACGACGTCGCGCGTCTCGACGGCGACGAGGCTCTCGGCCGGCTGCTGCGCGCGGGGCGCCGCCGCCTGCCCGGGCGGCGTCTGCGCGTCCATCGCGCGGAGGCTCTCCTCCATCTGCGCCTTCTGCTCGGGCGTGAGGCCGCCGCTCCACTTGTCGACCTCGTTCATCCCGGCGCGCGCCATGGCGGCCGGCATCGACGTCATGACGACCTTCTGGATGAGCCCGCCGAGGACCTGCGGCGCGATCGGATCGGAGCTGTCGGCGAGGATCGTGATCCGGGCCGGAGGGCCGCCGGCGAACGCGATCGGCCGCTCCCCGAAGCCCGTCGGGACGATCACGGCCACGGGCGCGTCGCCGCGGCGCACGGCCGCTTCGGCCGCGGCCTCCGTGTAGGGGACCTCCGCAGCCGTGGATCCCTTCTCGGCCGGAGGCCCGGTCCGCACGTCGAGACCGGTCTCGCGTTTCAAGCCGTCGATGAAGCGGCGCGAGTTCTCGGTTCCGTCGGCGTCGACCACGAGGACCTCGATCTTGCGCGTCGCCGCGCGGCCGCCGGAGCCCGCGAAGATGCCGGCGAAAATCGAGAAGAAGGCGACCGGAAGCACGAACGCGAGCACGAAGGCCGCGCGGTCGCGCCTCAGGTTCATCAGACGGTTCTTCGCGACGGCGAGGACGGTGTTCATTCGCGCAGCTCCCGTCCCGTCAGCTGGAGGAAGACCTGTTCGAGGGTCGGACTCTTCAAGGTCAGGTCGCGCACCGCGACGTGGTGCGCGTGGAACGACTCGAGGATGCGGCGGATCTCCTCGGCCGGATCCTCGACCGTCAGGAGCACCTTCTGGCCATCGACGCGCGCGCGGCGGGACTCGAGCTCCATCCGCAGCGCGTCGGGCACGGGAGCCGCGGCGTCGATCGCCAGGAACTGTCCCGCGCCGAGGGTCTTCACCACGAGCTCGTCCTTGTTCCCGAGGGCGATGATCTTGCCGTGGTCGATGATCGCGATGCGGTCGCAGAGGCGCTCGGCTTCTTCCATGTAGTGGGTCGTGTAGAGGAGGGACACGCCGCGGGACTGCAGCTCGCCGATCATTCCGTAGATGCGCTCGCGCGACTGCGGATCCACGCCGACGGTCGGCTCGTCGAGCAGGAGCACGCGGGGCCCGTGGATCGTGCCGGCGGCGATGTTGAGCCGGCGCTTCATGCCTCCCGAGAGCCGGTCCGTCTTGTCGTTGGCGCGGTCGGCGAGCCCAATCCAGTCGAGGCTCTCCCGGATCGCCTCCTGGAGGGCGCCGCCGGCGAGGCCCTGATACCGGCCGAACGTCCAGAGGTTCTCGCGCGGGGAGAGCAGGGGGTAGAGCGCGATCTCCTGGGGCACCCAGCCCCGAGCCGACCGGGCGGCGTCGTCGAAAGGCGACCGGCCGAGGATCGCCACGGTCCCGCCGTCGGGCTCGACCCGTCCGGCCACGGCGCGGACGATCGTGGTCTTGCCGGCTCCGTTGGGTCCGAGCAGGCCCAGCACCTCTCCGGCGGCGACCTCGAGCGAGACCTCCGACAGCGCCTGGCGCTGGCCGAAGCTCTTGGAGAGCCCCCGGATCGCGAGGGGCGCAACGGGTGCCGGGTGCGTCGTGGACATGGGCGCGAGGATCCTCCCCCGGATCCGCGCCTCTGTAAAGTCGTCCAGTATCGCGGAGGCCCCGGTTACGCTATTCTGCGCGGCTGTCCCCGAACGCAATATGAGCTCCGTCAGCTTCGTCCTCCTCGTGGTGGCGGGAAGCCTCGGCATCCTGCTGTCTCTGATCCAGGCCCGCTCGCGTGCCGTCTTTGCCGAAGACGGCTTCGGCGCCGGTCCGTCGCGCCGCCGCACGCTCGCCATGGCGCTTCTGGGCGCGGTGCTGCTTCTCGTCGTCGCGATTCCTTTCGCCGGGGGGCTCGTCGGCGGGGAGCCCAAGACGAAAGAGCTCTCTCTCGTCTCCGTCTTCGCCGTGCACGCGACCCTCGTCTTTTTCCTCATCTGCTACTACGCGCTCTCGGGCCGGCGCTCCTTCGGGGAGCTGTTGAGCCTGAAGTCGGAGCGTCCGGCGCGCGACGTCGCCGTCGGCGTCGGCATCGGCGCGGTCGGCTGGGTGCTGACCATCCTGACCGCCGCCGTCATTCTCGGGATCAGCTACGTCATCGGGGGCCGCAAGGGCGGAGCGGAGCAGGCCTCCGTCTCTCCGATGATCGTCTGGCTCGTCTCGCAGCCGGTGTGGGTCAAGATCGCGATCGTCATCTCCGCGATGATCGTCGAGGAGCTCTTCTTCCGGGGCTTCCTCCAGCCCCGCGTCGGCCCCGTGGCCGCGACACTCATGTTCACCGCGGCGCACGGCGCCTACGGCCAGCCGATCGTTCTCGTGGGGATTCTGGTCATCGCGACGGTGCTCGCGGCGACCTTCGCCGTCTACCGCAACGTGCTGCCCTGCATCGTCGCCCACGGCGTCTTCGACGCGATCCAGATGTTCGTGATCATCCCGCTGGCGCTGCGTTCCGCGACCTTTTGACGCCCCCGGGCTGTTAAAATCGCGCATGCATCCGGTTCGGATTGGGATCGTCGCGCTCGCGGCTCTCACGGTCTTCGTCTGGCCCGGACGCCTTACCGCCCTCGACCCGCACAAGGCGGTCACGCAGTACGCGCACCAGGTCTGGAAGACGGACGCGGGGCTTCCCCAGAATTCGATCCAGTCGATCCTTCAAACCCGCGACGGGTATCTCTGGCTCGGGACCGAGCGCGGCCTCGTCCGCTTCGATGGCGTGCAGTTCACCGTGTTCGACAAGGGCAACACGCCGGGCCTGCGCAACAGCAACGCGCAGACGCTCTTTCAGGATCGGGCGGGCGACTCTCTGGGTCGGGACGTGGGGCGGGCTCCACCGGTTCCAGGACGGGAAGTTCACCTCCTGGACCTCGCGGGAGGGGCTGACGAGCAACCGCGTGCTCTCGATCACGCAGGACCGCGCCGGCGCGATCTGGATCGGCACGGGAGGCGGGCTCAACCGGCTCGCGGGCGGAAAGTATGACCTCGTTCACCTCGCGCGACGGCCTCTCGAGCGGCGGGGTCTGGGTCGATCCAGGAGGATCGCGATGGCGATCTCTGGATCGGGACCGACGGCGGAGGTCTCAACCGCTTCCACGACGGGAAGTTCACGGTCTTCAACACGGCCAACGGTTTTCCGGCCGACATCGTCCAGGCCCTGCTCGTCGACTCGTCGGGCGACCTCTGGATCGGCACCGACGGCGCGGGGCTCCTGCACCGCCGGGGCACCGCGAGCCGCTCGAGGCCTACACGATGAAGAACGGCCTCTCGAGCGACACCATCGAGTCTCTGCGCGAGGACCGGGACGGCAATCTCTGGATCGGCACACGCGGAGGCGGGCTCGTCGCGGCTACGCCGGCGGCCGCTTCTCGGCGTTCGCGCCGCCGGACGGGCTTTCGGACGACACGGTCCTCGCGATCTGCGAGGACGGCGAGGGCAGCCTCTGGATCGGAACGGTCACGGGAGGCCTGAACCGGCTCAAGGACGGCAAGTTCACCGCCTACACGCGCAAGGAGGGCCTCTCGAGCGACCGCATCCGGACGATCTACGAGGACCACGACGGCGCCATCTGGCTCGGCACACGCGGGGCCGGGGTCAATCGCTTCGCGACGGTAAGTTCACCGCCTTCAACTCGAAGAACGGCCTCTCCGGCGACTTCGTCCGTTCGGTCTACGAGGACGGCGCCGGAATCGCCTCTGGGTCGGGACCTGGGGGACGGGCTCGACGTTCTCGATGAACGGCCGCTTTCGCGCCTTCCATCGAGAAGGACGGCCTGCCGAGCGAGATCATCCGCTGCCTGTACCGGGACCGCGCGGGCACGCTGTGGGTCGGGACCGACGACGGCGGGCTCGTCGCGGTGCGCGACGGGAAGTTCCAGGTCTACGGCACGGCCGACGGCCTTTCCTCCGCGACGGTGCTCGCGATCCTCGAGGATCGCGCCGGCAACCTCTGGATCGGCACGGAGAACGGCGGCCTCAACCGTTTCTCAAACGGGCAGCTTCACGGCCTACACGACCAAGGAGGGCCTCTCCGACGACACGGTGCTCGCGCTGTACGAAGACTCGGACGGGTGTCTCTGGATCGGAACGGACGGCGGGGGCCTCAATCGTTTCCGCGACGAGAAGTTCACGCCGCTACACGCGGAAGCGAGGGCCTCTTCGACGACGTCCAGTACGCAGATCCTCGAGGATGGACGCGGCAATCTCTGGATGAGCTGCAGCCGCGGGATTTTCAAGGTCGCGCGGCGGGAGCTCGAAGAGGTCGCCGAGGGCCGGACCCGCCACGGTGTCGTCGGTCTCCTACGGGCGCGCCGACGGGATGCGATCGGCCGAGTGCAGCGGATTCACGCAGCCGGCGGGCTGGAAGGCGCGCGACGGGCGGCTCTGGTTCCCGACGATCGAGGGCGCGGTCGTCATCGACCCCGACCGCATCAAGACCAACACCATTGCGCCCCCCGTCGTCATCGAACAGGTCCTCGTGGACCGCAAGGCGATCTCCTCCACGGGACCCTCCGACCTGATGCCCGGACGCGGCGATCTCGAGTTCCACTACACGGGCCTCTCGTTCGTCGATCCCGAGCGGGTCAAGTTCCGCTACAAGCTCGACGGCTTCGATCGGGAATGGGTCGATGCGGGCACGCGGCGGACGGCGTTCTACACCAACATCCCGGCCGGGAGGTACACGTTCCGCGTCACCGCGTGCAACAACGACGGCGTGTGGAACCAGCAGGGAGCCGACGTGAGCTTCCGGCTGCGGCCGCGCTTCCGGGACACGCCCTGGTTCTTCGGGCTTGGCGCGGTCGCATTGGCGCTCTCGGGCTACGGCGTGTCGCGAATGCGCGCGGCGCAGGTCCGGGCGCGCGAGCGCGAGCTCGAACGCCAGGTCACCGAGCGCACGTTGCAGCTGGAGGAAGCCAACGCGAAGCTGCAGAACCTCTCCGAGCTCGATTCTTTGACGGGAATCGCCAATCGCCGGCGATTCGAAGAGACACTGGCGCGGGAGTGGCGGCGCTCGACCCGCGACACGCTGCCGCTTTCGCTCATCATGCTCGACATCGATTTTTTCAAGGCGTTCAACGACGCCAACGGGCACCAGGTGGGCGACCAGTGTCTGCGGCGCGTGGCCCAGGAAATCCGCGCCGCGCTGACCCGGCCCGGCGATCTCGTGACGCGCTACGGGGGAGAAGAGTTTGCCTGCATCCTGCCCTCGACCCCTCCGAGGGGGGCGGCCGCGGTGGCAGAAGCCCTCCGGGCGCGCGTCGAGACCATGGGGACCCGGCACCCCGGGGCTCCGTCCGGCGTGGTCACGATCAGCCTCGGCGTGGCCACGGCTCCCGAAGAGGCCGCGACGCCCGAGGCCCTGGTCGCGGCGGCGGACGAAGCCCTCTATCGGGCCAAGCGGGCAGGGCGCAACCGCGTGGAGGGGGCCCCGCGCCCGGAGGCGTCCCGGGGCCTCTGAAAGCGGGTTCCGGTTGACAGTCGGCCCCGCCGGGCGATATCTAGACCCTGGATTCCAAGGTCAAAATGGCCGAACTGCAGGATTCCGGGCCCGAAAGAACCGGACGTAGCGGGGCGAAGCTCCGTCGATTCGAGGTTGCGGCGTGGTGCGCCGGAGCCGTCCTCATCGCCGTCTTCCTCGTTTCCCGCCTCGACGCTTCCCTCTCGCGGCGATCCGGTCTCGCCGAATTCGAGACGGCCAAGCGCGCGGCGTCGCGTTCGGGCGGCGCCCCGGCGACGGGAACCGGGTTCGTGCGGGCGCTCTCCGAGTTCGATTCGCCGGACAAGACCCTCTGGTCCAACGAGCGGGTCCAGGGATTCCAGGCGAGCCTCGAGGAGAATTTCGCGCCCCCGCTCGCCGTCCTCCGCGTGCCGAAGCTCGACCTCGAGGTTCCGGTCCTCGAGGGCACCGACGAGCCGGCGCTCAACCGGGGCGTCGGCCACATCGCCGGCACGCCGCGGCCCGGCCAGCCCGGCAACATCGGGATCGCGGGACACCGCGACGGTTTCTTTCGCGGCTTCAAGGACATCGCGGTCGGCGATGTCATCGACCTCGAAACCCTCGCCGGGACGGACCGGTACACGATCGAGAGCCTGACGATCGTGACGCCGGACCGCGTGGATGTGCTCGCCCCGACGGCCTCGCCGACGCTGACGCTGGTGACCTGCTATCCGTTCTACTTCATCGGCAGCGCGCCTCAGCGTTTCATCGTGCGCGCGAGCCTGCACGGCTCCGCCGCCTCTCAGGCTGCAGAAAGGAGGAGCCACGCGCCGTAGATCGCTGGTCCGTCGACTCGACCGATCGAGTTCGATTTGTTTCGCATCTGAAATGAGAATGAGGAGGACTCTGGAAATGAAACGTAACCTGCTCGCCCTGGTGGTTCTCGTCGCGGCGGTCGCGCTCGTCGCGCCCGCAGCGTCGGCGCAATCGACTCTCGACATCAAGAACGGCACCGTGGTCGGCGTCTGGGACAACACGCTCGTCATCCGCGATTCGAGCGGCGTGGCGCGCCAGTTCGACGTTCCCGCGGATTTCCGCGTGGACGTGGACGGTAAGCCGATGATGATCAAGGACCTGCGCCCGGGCATGAAGATCACGGCGGCCGTCAAGACCGTCAACACCCCGATCGTCGTCCAGACCAAAGAGCTCCGCGACGCGACCTACATCAAGCACGCGGGCGCCCTCGTGTACGTGAAGGAAGCCGACGGCATCCACAGCTACAACACGCCGGCGGGCTTCCGGTTCTGGATCAACAACGCGCCGATGCTGCCGGATGATCTCCAGTCGAACATGCGGTTCAGCGCGACGATCGTCCACACGGGCACGGGCACGGCCACCGAGCAGCAGATCGCGAGCGCCAGCGCCACGGACGAGGCGGCGAAGGCGGCGGCGGCGAAGGCGGCGGCGGACAAGGCCGCAGCCGACAAGGCGGCCGCGGATGCGGCGGCGGCGCGCAGGGCAGCGGCCGACAAGGCGGCTGCGGACAAGGCGGCCGCGGATGCGAAGGCCCGCGCCGATGCCGAAGCGGCGGCAGCCCGCGCGGCGGCGGATGCGGCGGCGGCTCAGCAGGCGATGGCCGCGAGCCTTCCCAAGACGGCGAGCTCGGTTCCGATGACGGGCGCCCTCGGCGCCCTCTGCCTCGGTCTCGGCGCGGCCCTCACCCTTCGGCGGAAAATGCGCTGAGGCTTGAGGCCTCAGGCCCAGGGTCGTTTCGATCCGGATTCGCGAGGGAGGCCGCAAGGCCTCCCTTTTTTCTCAGCTCTTTCCGCCCTCTTTCGGCAGTCCGGCCGTGACCAGCACGTCGGCGCCCTCGCGCACGATCGTCTCCGGAGTCGGCACGGGCCGCTTCGCGCGGGCCTTCTTGAGCGCGCCTTCGAAACGGGTCGCCGAGGCGGAATCGGCAAAGCGCAGGCGCCAGAAGTACGCGATGTTCTTTCCCGAAACGTAGTAAGCGATGCGGTCGCCGCGCCAGCCCGTCGCCGCCGCGGCGGCTTCCTCGGCCGGCAGCGAGCGAGCGAGCAGAAACCGCAGCGTCCATTCGCCGAGCGTGTCGGTGTAGGAGAGCTTCTGCCCGGGCGCGATCGTGGCGAGGTTGGAAGGCAGCAGGCCCTGCGCCGGCGGCGGATAGGGAACGCCGTGCAGGATCTCGGAAGTCGACTCGGGAGGATTGCGCCAGAGCCGGTCGATCTCGGCCCAGCCGCCCTTCTTGACCGCGGCGCGGACAAAGGCCGTGCCTTCGGAGTACGGGAAGAAGAGCTGTTCGACGAAGAACTCCGGGATCCCGGCGGGCACTCCGCTCTTCTCGAGGGCTCCCGCCGTCAACAGCGGCGCCATCTCCTCTTCGAGGTCCTCGCCCGCACCGGGAATCTGGCCGAGCGCCACGCGGATCATGACGAGGGTGGCCTCGCCCTCGAGGAGGCACTGGAGCGCGAGACTGCGGTCGCCGTCCTCCCGCAGCGCCTTGACGCGGTCGGCGAGGCGGAGGTTCTCGTCCTGGAGGGCGTGCGTGAGCTCGTGCGAAAAAATGAGTCCGCGGGCGAGCTCGCCCGACTCGGCGCCGGCGAGCTCCTCGGCGCCCTCGACGACGAAGAATCGCCGGGGCTCGGGGTCGTAGAACGCGACGACCTGCGAGGCGTAGAAGTCCACGAGGGTGTCGAGCAGACGGGGCGCGTCGTCGATCAGCCCGACGGCCACGAGCGTGGCGAAGGCCTCCTCGGGCGGCGCGGGCAGCCCCTCCACGATCTTCGTCCGCAGGACGCGCCTGGCCTCCGAACGGTCGATCTCGGAGGCCGGCACGGATCGCTGGAACTTGCGTCCCCGGACCTCCTCGACATTCCGGGAGACCTCGGCCATCCGGTCGGGGAGCAGGTCGGCGAAACCGGCCGCGGCGGCTGCCGCCAGCACGATTCCGGCCGCGCGGAGCGGGCGATTCCGGAGCACGCCCGAGGGTAGCATGGCCGTCGGCGGTCTCCTGCGGCGGACCCTTTTTCGGATACTATCCGCCGGGCTTTTGAAGCTCGTGAATGAACGCGCCGCGACCGAACCCCAAAGCCGGACCAATCCGGATGTCGCTCTCCAGCCGTTTCGAGAACATCGAAATGGTGCAGCACCTCTGCACGCGGCTCCTCGAGGGGCGCGAGGTGCCCGAGGAGACGCGGCACTGGATCCTCATGGCACTGCGGGAGGGCGTGGCCAATGCGATCAAGCACGGAAATCGCGCAGGACACTTCCAAGCACGTTCACCTCGAGATGGACGTCGTCGCGGATACCCTCGTCATCTCGATCCGCGACGAGGGCGCGGGCTTCGATCCCGCCGCGGTCGAGGATCCTCTGGCCCCGGAGAACCGCCTGAAGACTTCGGGGCGGGGGATCTTCTACATGAAGACGTTCATGGATGACGTCCGCTTCCGGCGTCACGCCGAGCGGCGGAATGGAAATCGTTTTGAAAAAGAACCTTGGCGCGATAAAAGAGAAGGAGGAGAACCCAGCATGAAGACGAACGTGCGTGAGTCCGGCGGGGTGCAGATCGTCGAGCTCAAGGGCAAGATCACCATCGGTTCCGGGGACGTGCAGCTGCGCGAGACGATCAACAAGCTCGTCGACTCGGGCAAGAAGCACATCCTCGTCGACATGAACGACGTGACGACGATCGACTCCTCGGGAATCGGCGAGCTCGTCGGCTGCTACACCTCCGTGACCAACAAGGGCGGAAAGCTGAAGCTCCTCCACCTGCCCCCGAAGATCAACGACGTCCTCACGGTGACGCAGCTGATCACCGTCTTCGACGTCTACGAGTCGGAGCCGGAGGCGCTGACGAGCTTCCAGGGCTAGGCCGGCCGGCGGACCTTCGCTTTTGCCAGCGGCGCTTCGATCGCTTCGCGGCCGGGTCGCGTCCCGGGCTGGAGGAGGCTCTCGCCGCGAGCCTTCCCCCGCCGGCCCCCCGGGCCGGGGATCTCTCGAAGGCCATCACCGAGGCGGCGCTCTCGCCGGGCAAGCGCCTGCGTCCCCTCGCGACGCTCGCCGGGGCGGAGCTCGCGCGCGGATCCGCGCGCGGCCGCGATGCCCGTGGCCGTGGCCGTCGAGTACCTCCATGCCGCTTCCCTCGTGCTCGACGACCTGCCCTCGATGGACGACGCCCCGCGGCGGCGCGGCCGCCCGGCGCTCCACCGGACCACGGCGTGGCGACCGCCGAGCTCGCGGCGGTGGCTCGCTCCTCGCGCGGGCCTTCGAGGTCGTGGCGGGGGACCGCGACTCTCGGCCGCCGTCGCCGTCGCGCATCCTCGCTGAGCTTGCCGGCCGCCGTCGGCGCGGGGGCTGCTGCGCGGGCCAGGCCGCGGACCTCGCGGCCGATCCGGCGGCCGTGGCCCTCGACGATCTCGAGGCGATCCACGCGCAGAAGACGGGCGCCCTCTTCGTCGCGGCGGTGCGGGGAGGGGCGCTCGCCGGCGGAGCGGGGAGCGGACGCTCGAGGCCCTGACGCCGTACGCGCGCAACCTCGGACTCGCCTTCCAGATCACCGACGACCTGCTCGATCTCGAGGGCGATCCCGAGACGCTGGGCAAGGACCCGGGACGCGACGCCCACCGCGCCAATTTCGCGACCGTCCTCGGCCCGCGAATCCTCGCACCGCCTCGTCGGCGAGCTCCTCGCCTCGGCCGCTGGCGGCCTTGAAGCCTCGCGGCGCGCGCGCAGCGGTGCCTGGCCGACCTCGCGCGCGTGGTGCGGGACCGCCGCTCGTGACCGCGAGCGCCGCGTCGTCGGCCGCAGAACGCCCGACCCTCGACGAGGCCCGCGCGCGGCTGCGCGAGCTCGGCTACCTCGACGCCGGCGTCGACCGGCTCCTGTTCCGGCCCGGTCTTCGAGGGCCGGGGCGGAGCGTTCCTGACGGCCGTCCTGATCGGCGCGTTCGCGGCGGCGCTCGCAGCGGTGGCCGCGGTCGAAGCGGCGGAGCCCGGCGTCTCCGGATCGGCGGCGACGGTCGCGGCGCTCTTCGCGCATGTCTTCCTCGCGAGCCTGCTGCCCGCGGCGCCTGCTCGCGCTCGTCCTGCGCTTTCTCGCGGTCCGCGTGCGCGCGGCGCCCGGTCTCGCCGCGACGCCGCCGGCATGGCCGCGGCCGCTGCTCGTCTTCATCCTCTGGATCGGCGGGACATACAGCCTCGGCGCGGGCGCTGTCGGCACGGACGCTGTTGTGGGCGATCCCGATCGGGGTCGCCGCGCTCTTTCTCGCGGCGGCCGTGCGGCTCGGCTTCCTCGCGCTCGCGTTCGCGCGCGCCGGCAAGCTGCCCCGGCGCATCCTGCGTCGCGTCTTCGCGGGCGCCGCGGCCCTCGGGCTTCTCGTCGCGATCCTGCTGCTCTTTTCCCGCAGCGGCGAGGCGCCCGTCGCTCCGCCCGCAGCCCTCGCCCCGGCCGATCCCGGTCGTCGTGATCGCGGTCGACGGCCTCGATCTCGACGGCGCCGGCAAGGGCGGCGAGCCGGCGAGCTTCTCGGAGCGCGGCGACGCGGGCTGGTGGCCGGCCGAGTCCCGCGTCGCCCCCCGAGATCTGGACGACGATGGCGACCGGAGTCCCGGCGGCCCGGCATGGCGTGCGCGCCCTGACGCGCGTGCGGCCCGCAGGAGCCCCGCTCGCGCTGCGGCCTCCCTGGGGAACCTCGTGGTACCTGCGAAGGCTCGGCCCGATGCTCGGCCTGGTCGCCAACGCTCCCGTCTCACATGTCGACCGGCGAAGCCTCGATTTCTGGGAAGTCGCGGCGTCGGCGGGGATTCCGAGCCTCTCCGTCGGCTGGTGGGCGGCCGGACCCTGGCCCGGTGCGACCGTCGTCGAGAATCGGACCGTCTTCGCGCGCGCTGCCAACGGCGAGGAGCGCCGACCGCAGGCGATCGCGCTTTTCGAAGCCGAGGCGCGCGAAGGGCTCCGGCGCTCTCGACCGTCTATCTGCCGGGCAGCGACATCGCGCGCGACGACCCCGCGGCACGCGCAGGCGGCCGCCGCCGCGCATCGCCGACCTTCTCGCGACCTACGTCGAGCGCGCCGCGCGCGGGGATCTCGTGCTCGTCGTTCTCGCGGCCGACGCCATCCGGGCAAGGAGTCTCTCGCGACGGATGGTGGTCTTCGACGGCACGCCCGGCGCCCGCAAGGTGCGCCTGCGTCCCGAGGACGTGGCGCCGTCGATTCTCGCCCGCATCGGCGTGCCCGCCGCGCGCGACATCGAGGGTCGCCCGGTCCCCGGCACTCTTCGCCCCGGGCTCGCTCGAGATCGCCGAGGTGGCCTCGTGCGGGCCGCGCGGCGGCGCCGGCGGCGGCCGCCGCGCCCGAGAGCGACGCGAGTATCTCGAGAAGCTGCGGTCGCTGGGATACCTGCAGTGATGAAGGCCGTCTACTTCGAGCAGCACGGCGGCAACGAGGTCCTCCGCTACGGCGACCGTCCGGCGCCCGAGCCGGGACCGGGCGAGGTGCGGATCGCGGTGAGGGCGGCGGCGCTGAATCGCCTCGATGTCTTCGTGCGCAACGGCATCCCGCACGTCCCGCTGCCGCAGATCCCGGGCGCCGACGCCGCGGGCATCGTCGAGACCGCTGGGGGACGGTGCTGCGGGACTCGTTCCGGGCGACCGGGTCCTCGTTCAGCCCGGCCTCTTCTGCGGCCGGTGCGAGTAGTGCCTCGCCGGCGAGCAGAGTCTCTGCGCCACCTACCGGATCCTCGGCGAGCACGTGGCCGGGCACCTTCGCCGAGCTCGCCGTCGTTCCCGCGCGCAACCTGTTTCCGATCCCCGCGGGACTGTCCTTCGAGGAAGCGGCGGCGTTTCCGCTGGCGTACCAGACCGCCTGGAGGATGATCATCGGACGGGCGGCGATGCGCGCCGGCGAGTCGGTCCTGATCCATGGCGTGGGCGGCGGAGTGGCGGGGGCGGCGCTCGAGATCGCGCGGCTCTGCAGCGCGCGCGTCCTCGCAACGACCTCGGGCGACGAGAAGGCTCGCCGCCGCTCGCGAGGCCGGAGCCGAGCTCGTCATCGACTACGCGAAGGAGGACGTCCTCCAGGCCGTGCGCGCCCACACGGGCAAACGGGGTGTCGACGTGGTCGTCGACACCGTCGGCGAGGCGACGTGGATGACGTCCCTGAAATGTGCCGCGAAGGGCGGGCGCATCGTCACATGCGGCGCGACTTCGGGCCCCAACCCGAAGGAGGAGATCCGGCTCAGTCTTCTGGAAGCAGCTCTCGATCCTGGGCTCGACGATGGCGAACGACCGCGAGTTCCGGGCGGTCTACGCGGCGGTGGCCGCCGGGCGGCTGCGCCCCCGGGTCGACCGCGTTTTCCCGCTTTCGCAGGCCGCGGACGCCTACCGGCACATGGAAGAGGGCCGGCACCACGGGAAGATCGTGCTCGTGCCCGACGGGGCCGAGGCCGGGAGGAAATGGCCGGACGGGGATTGATCGGACTGCTCGCGCCGGTCTCCGTGCGACAATAGGGCGTCTTCCCGGCTTCGTCGTATTGCGGCGTCGCGGCGGTTCCCGCCGGCGGCAAATTCCATGACCGAACAACCGAATCGGGTCTTCCGCGCGTTTCGCGTGTTCCGCATCTGCGACCTTCCGTCCGAGGAGCGTCCGCGCGAGCGGCTGCTGCGCCTGGGCCGGCGGCCCTGACGAACGAGGAGCTCCTGGCGCTTCTCCTGCGCACGGGCATCCCGGGGGAGAGCGCGCTCGACCGCGCCCGCAGCCTGCTGGCGACGCGCGGCGGGCTCGCCGGCCTGGCCGGGATGTGCCCGCGAGGAGCTCTCCCGGAGCGGGGCATCGGGCCGACGCGCGCCGCGGCGATCGTGCGCCGCGATCGAGATCGCCCGGCGGCTTCCGGCCGAGACGCTGTCCGGCCGGGATCTCTTGAACGAGCCGCGCCTGGTCAAGGAGTTCCTGCGCACGGCGCAGGCCGACGACGCGCAGGAGCGCACCGGCGCGCTCTACCTGAACGCCCGCAACCGGCTCCTGAAGAACGATCCCGAGATCTACCGCGGCACGCTGGACCGCGCGGTCGTCGAGCCGCGCGAGATCCTGCGGCGGGCGCTCCTCGGCAAGGCGGCGGGCGTGATCCTGTACCACAACCATCCCTCGGGCGATCCGACGCCCTCGCGGGAAGACCGCGAGTTCACGCGCCGGCTGGCGGCCGCCGCCGAGTCGATCGGCGTGCGGCTGCTCGATCACATCGTCGTGGGCCGCGAGGGCTGCGTGTCGTTTCGCGAGGCGGGGCTTTTGTGAATGGTATCTTTCGCGCTTCCGCATGAAGACGTTCTACGCGACGACGCCGATCTACTACGTCAACGACCTGCCCCACATCGGGCACATCTACTCGACGGTCGTCACGGACGTCATCACGCGGTTCCGCCGCCTCGCCGGCGAGAAGACGCTGGTTCCTGACCGGCACCGACGAGCACGGCCAGAACATCGAGAAGGCCGCGGCCGCCCAGGGGATCACGCCGCTCGCAGCTCGCCGACCGGGTCGTCGAGCGGTACCGGGAGCTCTACCGGACCTTCGAGATCCGCAACGACGACTTCATCCGGACGACCGAAGAGCGCCACCGGCGGGGCGTCGAGGCCCTGATCGCCCGGATCGCGGCGGCCGGAGACTTCTACACGGCGAAGCACGAGGGCTGGTACTGCTCGCAGCTGCGAGGCCTTCTACACGGAGAAGGAGCTCGACGCCGAGAAGCGCTGTCCGGTCCACGGCAAAGCCGCGGTCTGGGAGTCCGAGGAGAACGTCTTCTTCCGCCTCTCGAAGTACGCCGAGCCGCTGCTCGCGCACTTACGCCAGCGCACCCCGAGTTCGTCCGCCCGAGAGCCGTCTGGCCGAGGTTCGTCTCGTTCGTGCAAGGGCGGGCTGAACGACCTCTCGGTGTCGCGCTCGAAGGTGCAAGCTGGGGCATCCCGTTTCCGGGGCATCCCGGCCACGTCGTCTACGTCTGGCTCGACGCGCTCGCCAACTACATCACCGCGCTCGGGTTCGGATCCGACGACGACTGCCCGCTACCGCGAGTTCTGGGACCATCCCGACGCCGAGCGCGTGCACGTCATCGGCAAGGACATCCTGCGCTTCCACGCGGTCTACTGGCCGGCGTTCCTGCTCTCCGCCGGTCTGCCGCTGCCCGACGACCGTCTGGGCCCACGGCTGGTGGCTGCGCGACGCGAAGAAAGTGTCCAAGTCCGTCGGCAACATCGTGCGGCCCGACCATCTCGTCGCCGACTTCGGCGCCGACGCGCTGCGCTACTTCCTGATGCGCGAGATGGCGTTCGGACAGGACGCCTCTTCTCGGACGAGGCGTTCCTCACGCGCTACAACGCCGACCTCGCCAACGATCTCGGCAACACGGTCTCGCGCGTCGCGGCGCTCTGCCGGCAGTCCTTCGGCGGAACGCCGCAACGAGGTCTGCGACGGACAACGAAATCGTGCGCCGCGTTCTCGGCGCGCGCGAGAGCGAGTGGCGGGCCGTCGATGCGCGAGTGCCAGTTCAACCGCGCGCTCGAATCGGTGTGGAATTTCTGACCGCGATCAACGGGTACGTCGTGTCCCGGGAGCCATGGAAGATCCGCAAGGAGGAAGGCGTCGATTCCGCGCGGCTGCACCGGGTCCTGTCGGCGGCGGCCGAGGGCGTGCGGCTGGCGGCCGTGATGCTCTCGCCGTTCGTTCCCGCGACCACACGAAAGATCTTCGAGGCCTTCGCCCTCCCGCCGCAGGACCCCGTCCCGGCCGACCTCGCCTGGGGCAGGCTCCCCGTGTCGCAGCCCGATGCCCGAGACTCCGGCCCTCTTCCCGCGCGCGGACGCGGAGGCGTACTTCAAGGACGAAGGATGCCGCCATGACCGATTCGACCGGATCCGACCCGCAGCCCGCAGCGCCGCCGGCGTCGCCGTCGAGCGACGACCGCATCGGCATCGAGGACTTCCAGAAGGTCAGGCTTGAAGACGGCGAAGATCCTCGCCGCCGAGCGCGTTCCGAAGTCCAACAAGCTCATGCGGCTCGAGGTCGATCTCGGCGACGAGACAGCGCCAGATCGTCGCGGGCATCGCGGCGCAGTACGAGCCGGAGCAGCTCGTCGGACGGCAACGTCGTCGTCGTCGCGAACCTGAAGCCGGCCAAGCTCATGGGCGTCGAGTCCAACGGCATGGTCCTCGCGGCGTCGGTCGGCGAGGCGGGAGCCCCGTCGCTGCTCGACGTCCCGGCGGACGTTCCGCCCGGCAGAAAGTCAAGTAGCGTGCTCGCCGATTCCCACTGCCACCTGCAGATGGGGACTCGACGGGGCCCGCATCTCCAGTGGCCGCCGCGTTCGGATCGCGCTGCTGGCGCGGGCCCGCGCGGCGGGCGTGATCGCGGTTCCTGGTCCCGGGAACGACCCTCGCCGATTCCGAGCGCGGCGGCCGCGCTTCGCCGACCCCGCGACAGCCGGTGTCTTCGCCGCCGTCGGCGTCCATCCGCACGAGGCGAAGGACTTCGTTCCGGCCCGCGACGGCGGCGGCCTTCGAGGAGCTCGCCCGCCGGCCGGGCGTCGCCGCGATCGGCGAGATCGGCCTCGACTTCCATTACGACCACTCGCCGCGCGACAAGCAGATCGAGGTCCTCGAGTGGATGCTCGACTGCGCGCGCCCGGCTGGGCCTTCCGGTGCTCCTCCACAACCGCGAGAGCGGCGCCGAGATGCTGGCGACCGCTGACGCGCCGCGGTGCGCGCCGCGGGCGCCGGGGTCTTCCACTCGTTCACCGAAGACGCGGCGTACGGCCGCAAGGCTATCGACCTCGGCTACCTCGTTTCGTTCTCCGGGATGATCACCTTTCGCGCCGCCGAGAACATCCGCGCGGCCGCGGCCGGCCTGCCGCTCGAGGACGATGCTCGTCGAGACCGACACGCCGTTCCTGGCCCCGGTGCCCCACCGCGGCCAGCCCTGCGAGCCCGCCTTCGTGGTCGAGACCGCGAAAAAGCTGGCCGAGGTCAAGGGCCGTTCGAAGCGGTGGCCCGAGGCAACACGTCGCGCGCCGCCTTCGACGACGGCCAACTTCTCGACCGGCATCCGGTCGTCCGGCGGGCGCGCACGCGCAACCTCCCGCCGGCCCGCTAGAATCCGTTCGTGTCGTCCCGACGCATTTCGGAGCGCGAGTTCGAGTCCTACGTGGAGGAGGCCCTGCTTCCATACCGGCTGTGTTCCGGAAGTACCTCGAGAACGCCGTCGTGGCGGTCGAAGCCGAGCCGTCGGACGAGGACTACGACGAGACCGACACGCCCGACGACGAGGACCTCTTCGGTATCTTCCGCGGCGCCGGCTACTTCGAGCGCGACGCGATGGTCTCGAGCCTGCCCGCCCAGATCGCGATCTTCCGGGGGCCGATCCTGCGCGAGTGCGCGACGCGCGGTGAAGCCGTGCGGGAGATCCGCGACACCGTCGTCCACGAAATCGGCCACATGCTCGGCCTCGAAGACGGCGAGATGCCGTACTAGGATCGCGAGCGTGGATACCCGGATCGCCGCCGTCGTGCTCGCCCTGCGGTTCGCCGCCGGCGCGACTCCCGTCGAGGTTGCCCGCAGCGAGGCCGAGGCGAACGCGAAATCGCCCGCCGGCAAGCGCTACGAGGGCGTGTTCGTTTCGCGCGCCGAGGATTGGCTGCGGCCCGCGCTCGAGCGCTGCGTCAAGGACGTGCCCGAGATCGAACGCATTTCCTTCGACGCCCTGGTGCGCGTGTCCCCCGAAGGCAAGCCCGGGGAGGTCCTCTTCGGTCCGGAGACCGCGCTCGCGCGCTGCGTCGCGCCGGATTTCCGGGACGCGACCTATCCCCGGCCGCCGCAGCCCGACTGGTGGGTCAAGATCATCGTCCGCATGAAATGAAAAGGGCGGGGCCGCGCCCCGCCCGCAACCTCGAAAGAACGCCTCAGCCGCGGCGCGGACCCCGCGGACCGCCGGGTCCCCCCGGACCACCCCGGTGATCGCGGTTGAAGTGGCCGCGGTGCTCGCCCGGGCCCCTGCCGCCGCGCGGGAACTCGTCGCGTCCCTCGTCCTCGCCCGGAGCGCCGACGGGCGCCAGGGCCATTTCGGCGTCGAGCTGCTCCTTCGAAAGCGCCTGCTTGCGGGAGAGCTTGATCTTGCCCATCGGGTCGACGGCGATGATCTTGACGGTGACCTCGTCGCCTTCCTTGACGACGTCGGTCGTCTGGCGGACGCGGTAGGGAGCGAGCTCGGAGATGTGCACGAGGCCGTCCTGGCCGGGCATGATCTCGACGAAGGCTCCGTACGCTTCGACGCGCCGGACCTTGCCCTGGTAGACCTTGCCGATCTCGGGCTCCTGGGTCAGCGCCTCGATGATCTCGATCGCCCTCATCGCGGCGGCCTCGTCGGCCGACGCGATCGAGACCTTGCCCGAATCCTCGACGTCGATCTTGCAGCCGGTGGACTCGATGATCGAGCGGATCGTCTTGCCGCCCGAACCGATGACGTCGCGGATGCGATCCTTGGGGATCTGGATCGTGAAGATCCGGGGCGCGTAGCGGGAGATGTTGGGGCGCGGGGACTGGAGCGCCTCGGCCATCTTGCCGAGGATGTGCATGCGGCCTTCGCGCGCCTGGGCGAGCGCCTTCTCGAGGATGTCGCGCCGCAGGCCCTTGATCTTGATGTCCATCTGGAGCGCCGTGATCCCGTCGCGGGAGCCGGCGACCTTGAAGTCCATGTCGCCGTAGTGGTCTTCCTGTCCGGCGATGTCGGTGAGGATCGCGAAGCGGTCGCCGTCGGAGACGAGTCCCATCGCGACACCGGCGACGGGCGCCTTGATCGGCACGCCGGCGTCCATCAGGGCGAGCGTTCCGCCGCAGACCGTGGCCATCGAGGACGAGCCGTTGGACTCGAGGATGTCCGACACGATGCGGACCGTGTAAGGGAAAGCGTCCTCGGACGGAAGCATCGGGGACAGGGACCGGCGCGCCAGGTTGCCGTGGCCGATGTCGCGGCGCGAGGGCCCGCGCATGAACTTCGTCTCGCCCACCGAGAAGGGCGGGAAGTTGTAGTGGAGGAGGAACGTGTGCTCGCTCTCGCCCTCGTACTCCTCGATGATCTGGGCGTCGTCGGACGTGCCGAGCGTCGCGGTGACGAGGGCCTGGGTCTCGCCGCGGGTGAAGAGCGCCGAACCGTGCGTGCGCGGAAGGATCCCGACCTCGCTCGTGATCGGACGGATCTGCGCGAACTCGCGGCCGTCGAGCCGCTTGCCCTGGAGGATCGTTTCGCGGGTCAGGACCTTGACGAGGTCGTCGGCGGCCTTGGCGACCTGCTTGCGCTTGTCGGGCTCCGTCTCGGGCACCATGGACACGGCGGCCTTCTTGACGGCCTTGATCTCGGTGTAGGAGGCGATCTTGTTGGGCAGCGTCATGGCGGCCATCATCGGGGCTTCCCACGCGCGCCGCACCTCCGCGAAGATCGACGCGGGGTAGGACTCCGGCGCCTGCCAGAACGGCTTCTGGAAGCCGCCGCGGCGCTGGAGGGTCACCTGGGCGCCGACGATCTGGCGGACGGCCTCGTGGCCGAACAGGATGGCGTCGACCAGAACCTGCTCCGGCAGCTCGCGCGCGCCGCCCTCGACCATGCAGACGGCGTCGTCGGTGCCGCAGACGATCAGATCGAGGTCCGACTTGTCGCGCTCGGCGTTGGTCGGGTTGAGCAGGAATTGCCCGTCGATGCGGCCGACGCGGACCGCGCCGACCGGCGTGTGGAAGGGAACGGCCGAACAGGTCAGCGCCACGGAGGCGCCGTTGATCGCGAGGATGTCGGCATCGTTCTGGCCGTCGGCCGAGAGGACGAAGGCGACGATCTGGGTCTCGTGGTTGAAGCCCTTGGGGAAGAGCGGCCGCATCGGCCGGTCGATCAGGCGGGAGGTCAGGATTTCCTTCTCGGTCGGCCGCCCCTCGCGCTTGAACCAGCCGCCCGGGATGCGCCCGGCGGCGTAGGTCGGCTCGCGGTAGTCGACGGTCAGCGGAAAGAACTCGGCGTTTTCCTTGGGCTCCTTGTTGAAGACGGCGGTCGCGAGGACGACGCGTGTCCCCGTACTTGACCACGGCGGCGCCGTCGGCCTGCTTGGCCAGCTTGCCGATCTGAATCTCGAGGGACTTCGAGCCGACGGGGATGGAAATTTGGTCGATCATGGTTCTCAAGCCCTTTACTTCAAAAGGCGTCGGAGGCCGGCCCTACGGTGTCGAGGGGACGGCGGGAGGCGGGCGGGTGTGCGGCGTTCGCGCCGCGGCCGCGAGCGTTTCCGGCGCCGGGAAAGACTACTTCCGGAGGCCGAGACGCTCGATGAGCTTGTGGTAGCGGTTTGGGTCCTCGCTCCGCAGGTACTCGAGCAGGCGCCGCCGCCGGCCGACCATCTGGAGAAGGCCCCGGCGGGAGTGGTGGTCCTTCGCATTCGACTGGAAGTGCTCCGTCAAATACGAGATGCGGGTGGTCAGCAGCGCAACCTGGACCTCGGGCGAGCCGGTGTCGCTCTCGTGGGTCCGATACTGTTTGACGATGTCGGTCTTGGCCGGACTCGAATTCCGTGACGTTCACCAAAGCCTCCAAGCTCTACAACCCTACGCCTACGCGACTCACTCTTTTTCTATAAGCGGCGAAGACTAGCACAGGTTCTCCGGGTCTGGGTAGGGGAGGGTCGGGTCCCTGCCCGGACCGGCGGCGGCCGCAACCCTCACTCGGCCAGCACGATGCGGGGCTTGATGAGCGCAACGCCCCGGTCCCCGATCGGGTTGACCTGCCCGAGCGCCAGCATGTCGTTGGTCGGCCCGATCAGTGTGACCCAGTCGCCTTCCCGGGCCTCGACGCCCCGCGCCGGGACCGCTTGTCCCCGGCGGATCTTCCAGGCCTCGAGGGAAGCCAGCTGCACCCGGGGGAACGGAAAGGGCACGCGCGCCAGCGGCACCGCGTGGGGCGCCGCGAGGCGGTCGGACGGCGACAGGGACTCGAAGCGCTCGAGGGTGACCGCGTCGTACGCCGTGAAGGCGCCGATGCGCGTGCGCCGGAGGCTGTCGAGGTGTGCGCCGCAGCCGAGCTTTTCGCCGAGCTCGCTGGCGATCGAGCGGATGTAGGTCCCGGAGGTGCAGGCGATCGAGAAGGGGAGGGCGCCGTCCGCGAGGGTTCCGAAGGTCAGCTCCGTGACGCTGGACCTTCTTCGGAAGCGACGGAACGGCCTCGCCCTTGCGCGCCATCTCGTAGAACTTGCGCCCGCCGATCTTCTTGGCGGAGTAGGGCGGCGGCGCCTGGAGGAACGCGCCGCGGAACTGCCCGGCCGCCTCTTCGACCGACGCCGCCGTCACGCCGGAGTAGTCGCGGTCGGGCCCGAGCGCCTCGCCCTCGCGATCGTAGGTCGCGGTGGCGCGGCCGAGTCGGATCGTTCCGGCGTAGGACTTGTCCATGAGCGTGAAGAAGCTCTGGAGGCGCGCCGCGCCTCCGGCGCACAGCAGGAGCAGGCCCGTCGCCATCGGGTCGAGCGTGCCGCTGTGGCCGATGCGCGAGACGCCCGTGGCCTTGCGCACGCGCTCGACGACGTCGTGCGAGGTCAGGCCCTCGGGTTTGTCGAGCAGGAAGAGACAGCCGCGCTTGAGAGGGTCCGCCGCGCTCACGATTGTCCCCGGGCTCGCCGTCCTCGCCCTCGCCCTCGGAAGCCGGCGGCCGGACCTTCTGGAGCAGCTCCTCGATGCGCGCGCCGCGCTCGAGCGACAGATCGGACAGGAAGTGGAGCTCCGGCGCGTAGCGCAGCTTGCAGCGCTGGCCGACCTCCCGCCGCAGGTATCCCGAGGCCCGCCGCAGTGCGTCGGCCGCCTTCGCCCGCTCCTCCTCGCCGCCGAGACAGGAAAAGAAGACGCGCGCGGACCTCAGATCCGGCGGCATCTCGACGTCCGTGATCGTGACGAGGCGCAGCTCCGGGTCGTGGGCCTCCGTCAGGATGAGGAGCGAGATCTCCGACCGGACGAGATCGGCGACGCGCTGGCTTCGGCGGGATTCTTTCTTCATGGCTTGCGGGACGTCAGACGTGGATGAACTCGTTGCGATACTCGAGGACCTCGCCGTCGAGGTTCGCTCGACGAACGAGAGGATGTTCTGGAGCAGCGCGTCGAGCGGCGGCTGGTCGGGCCCGACCGCGGCGACACCGAGCGCGGCGCGCTGAAGCAAGTCCTGGTTCCCGACCTCGGCGGCCGACACCTCGAACTCGCTCCGGATGCGAGCCTTCAGGCTCTTGACGATCATTCGTTTTTCCTTGAGTCCCCGGCAACCCGGCAGGTGCAGGTCGAAAACGGCGTAGGCGAGAACCATGGCGCGGCCGACGGGAGGCCGAGGGAGGGAGGCGCCGGGGGGTCGTCTCGGGCTCTCAGCCTCCGCTTACGCCCCATCACTCCCGCGACCTTCTCCACCTGGAAGGCCTCGATGATGTCGCCGACCTTCACGTCCTGATACCGGTCCAGGCCGATGCCGCACTCGAAGCCCAGCTTGACCTCGGAGACGTCGTCCTTGAAGCGCCGGAGCGACCCCACCTTGCCCTCGTAGATGACGCGGTTGTCGCGGAGCAGGCGCAGCTGCGCGGAGCGCGGGATCGTGCCCTCGGTCACGTAGCAGCCGGCGACCACGCCGAACTTCGGCACCTTGAAGGTGTTGCGCACCTCCGCCCGGCCCCGCGTGACTTCCTTCAGCGTCGGATCGAGGAGGCCGACCATGGCCTTCTTCATCTCGTCGGTCACGTTGTAGATGACGGTGTGGAGGCGGATGTCGACGCCGACCTTCTCGGCCTCCTCGGCGGCCTTCTTTTCGGGCCGCACGTTGAAGCCGATGATGATCGCCCCCGAAGCGGAGGCGAGCAGGACGTCGTTGATGTTGATGGCGCCCACTCCCGCGTGAATCAGCGAGATCTTGACCTTTTCGTTGGACAGGCCCTTCAGCGATTGCGACAGCACTTCCATCGAGCCCGAGACGTCGGCCTTCAGGATGAGCGGCAGATCCTTGATCTTGCCTTCCTGGATCTTGCTGAAGAGCTGCTCGAGCGAGAGGCGCGAGGAAGCCGCCATGGCCTTCTCCCGCTCCTTGAGCTGGCGGAACGAGACGATCGAGCGGGCCTTGGTCTCGTCCTCGACGACCTGGAACGTGTCCCCGGCCTGCGGGAGATCCTCGAAGCCCGTGACCTCGACCGGCGTCGCCGGTCCGGCCTCGGCGACTTTGGCGCCGCGGTCGTCCTGCATTGAGCGGACCCGTCCGAAGACCGAGCCCGCGAAGAAGACGTCGCCGACCTTGAGCGTTCCCGCCTGGACGAGGACGGTCGCGACGTTGCCGCGCCCGGCTTCGCGCCGCGCCTCGAGGACCACGCCGCGGGGCTCGCCGGAACCCGGGGCCGACAGCTCCTGCATGTCGGCGACGAGCAGGATGAGCTCGAGGAGATGATCGATGCCCTGCCTCTTGACCGCCGAGATCTCGGCCGCGGGCGTGTCGCCGCCCCAGGCCTCCAGCAGGACGTTCTGGTCGGCGAGCTCCTTCTTGACGCGTTCGATGTTCGCGTTGGACTTGTCGATCTTGTTGATCGCGACGACGATCGGCACCTTCGCGGCGCGGGCGTGGTTGATCGCCTCGATCGTCTGCGGCATGACGGCGTCGTCGGCCGCCACGACGAGCACGACGATGTCGGTCGCCTTGGCGCCGCGGGCGCGCATCGAAGTGAAGGCCTCGTGACCCGGCGTGTCGAGGAACACGATCGGCTTGTTCTTCACCTCGACGCGGTAGGCGCCGATGTGCTGGGTGATGCCGCCGGCCTCTCCGGCGGCCACGTCCGTCTGCCGGATCGCGTCGAGGAGCGAGGTCTTGCCGTGATCGACGTGACCCATGACGGTCACGACGGGCGCGCGCGGAACGCGCGGAAGCGCGGATTCCTCGGCGGTCTCCTTGCCGGAGCGCGTGAGCTCGAGCTCTTCCTCGAACGAAACGACCGCCGCCTCCACGCCGATCTCCTTGGCGAGCTGGACCGCCGTCGTCGCGTCGAGCGTCTGGTTGACGGTCGTCATGACGCCGCGCTGAAGGAGGAGGCGCTGGATGTCGCGGGCGAGGACGCCGAGCTTCTCGGAGAGCTCCTTGACGGTGACGCCCTCGGTGAAGAAGACGGGGCCCGTCGGCGCGGGCTTCTTGAACTCGAGCAGCTTGCCCGAGTCGTGGGCGCGGGTTTCCTTGGCGGCCCGGCGGATGGCGGACTTGGACACGGGACGCGGCTGGCCGGCGGTCTCGTCGTCGGCGCCGGTCTTCTCGATCAGGGGCAGCGTGATGTCCGAGTAGGTGTCTTCCTTGTACGTCCCGACGAACTCCCGCAGGTCGACCTCGTCGGCCACCGTGATCTTCGGACGTGCGCTCCGCTTGCCCGCGGGCGTCTTCTTCGTCGTCGTCGTCCTTCTTGCGCTTGATGGCGGGGCCGCGCTCGCTCGGGAGCGTGGTCGTCCGGCCGGCGGGAGCGCCGGGGCGCGGCGGACCGCCGAGAGGACGCGCTCCGGGCCCGCCCGGGGTGGGCCGATAGACCGACGGTCCCGTCGGGCGCGGGCCCATCGGACGCCCGATGCCGCCGGAGGGACCCATGGGGCGCCCCACACCGACGCCGCCGGAGGGACCCATCGGCCGGCTCACGCCGCCGGAGGGGCCCATGGGACGGCTCAAGGGCGCTCCGAGGCGTGCGCCCGGAGCGACCGGACCGGTCGGACGCGGCGGGACGACGGGTCGCGGCGGAAGAATGATCCTGCGCGGGGCCGGGGGTGGCGCCGGCTTGGCGGGCGCCGGCTCGGCCTCGGGCTCCTCGGGCACCACGGCGGTCCGCGCGGGCTCGGCCTGCTTGGCGGCCGCGCGGGCCTCGGCGGCCGCCTGCGCCCGACGCGCGGCGGGGGACAGCGGCGGCGCCTCGGGCGGCGGCTTGGTCATGGTTCGGGTCTGGGTATGGGTCGTCGTCGTGCTCGACGCCGCAGCCGCGGACGCGGCGCTCCCCGACGCCGTCGAGGCGACGGACACGGCCGCCGGTTCGGCTCCGGCCGCCTCGGCCGGTGTCAGCGGGCGGTCGATGATCTTGATGCGGTTCAGCGCGCTCTTCTGCGGGCGAGCCGTCCGGGCCTCCGCGTCGCGCACGATCAGCTGCTTGGGCGCATGGGTCTTGCCCTGCAGGATCGCGAGCACGGTGGACTCGTCGAGCGCGGCCTGCGGGGACTTCACGTCCACGCCGATCGACTGGAGGAGAAAAAGAACTTCCTTGCTGCCGATCCCCATCTGGGCGGCCAGCTCTTCGACTCGGATCTTTCCCATGCGGCTCGGTCTACTCCCTCACGCCCGTCGCCTCGGGCGCCTCACTGGCTTCGTTGCCTTCGGGCTCGACGGACTCGTCGTCCTCGCCCTCTTCGCCTTCGCCTTCACCTTCTTCGTCTGCGGCCGAGAGGCTCGCCTCGGTGGCGCGTGCCGCCTCGAGGATCTTCTCCGCGGACTTTTCGCCGATCCCGGGAAGCTGCGCGAGCTCCTCGCTCGACTTCTCCAGGAGCTCGCCGAGGTTCGTGATCCCCGCCTCGGCGAGGCGCTCCGCGGTCTTCTCGCCGACGCCCTCGATCTCGGCCACGGGCGTCTGCCGGCGGCGCGAGGCCTGGAGCATGCGCGAGAGAGCCTGCGCGACCTCTCCCTTGACCTCCGACTCTCCCTTGATCTCGATCTTCATTCCGATCAGGGCCGAGGCGAGACGCACGTTCTGGCCCTTCTTGCCGATCGCCAGCGAGAGCTGGTCGTCCTCGACGACGCAGTCGAGGCTCATCACGCCGTCCTCGTGGTGGATCGGCGAGACGCGCGTGATCTTGGCGGGCGCGAGCGCGTTCTGCGCGAAGTTGATGAGATCGTCGGAATACAGGATCACGTCGATCTTCTCGCCGTGGAGCTCGCGCATGATCGACTGGACGCGGCTGCCGCGCATGCCCACGCAGGCGCCGACCGGATCGACGTCCCGCTCGCGCGACCGCACGGCGACCTTGGCGCGCTCGCCCGGCTGGCGTACGGCGCCCTTGATGACCACGGTGCCGTCGTAGATCTCGGGCACCTCCATCTCGAAGAGACGGATGAGCAACCGCGGGTCCGTCCGCGAGAGGACGAGCTGCGGTCCCTTGGGATTGCGGTGGACGTCGTAGAGGATCGCGCGGATGCGCTCGCCCTGGCCGTAGCGCTCGGCCCGCGACTGCTGGTCGCGGGGGATGATCGCCTCGGACTTGCCGAGGTCGACGATCATGTCGCCGCGCTCGAAGCGCTTGACGGTGCCGTTCATGAGCTCGCCGACCTTCGGGAAGTACTCGTTGTAAACGTTGTCCCGCTCGGCTTCGCGGACCTTCTGATAGAGCACCTGCTTGGCCGTCTGGGCGGCGATGCGGCCGAGGCCGACGGTCTCGCGATAGACGCGGACCTCGTCGCCGAGCGCGACCTCGTGGACCTCGGCCGGCGTCTCGCCCTCGCCGCCGGGCCGGAGCACGCGGACTTCGCCGTGCGTTCCCTTGGCGGCCAGAAGCGTCTGCGCTTCGTCGAGGAGCATCTGCGGCGGCGGTTCCTCGGACTCCGTGTCGAGCTCGATGACGACCGTGCGCGGCGAGTAGACGGTCATCGCGCCCGTCTGCCGGTCGATGAGCGTGACCATCGCCTTGTCGTGGTAGTACTTTCGCGCGGCCGAAGACATCGCTTCTTCCAGGGCGCCGAACATCTTTTCGGCGTCGATGTCCTTCTCGCGCGAAACCTGCCGGATGACCGACGGATCGATGATCATGGAAACCCGCTCTCCTATCGCCCCGAACGCGCCCGCTCCGGCCACTCGAAGTCGAGCCGGGCGAGCCGTATTTCGGCGAAACGGACATTATAGATTTTGCGATCTGCCTCATCAACGACTGTGAGCACGTCGCCCTCGACGCGATCGAGCCGTCCGCCGAAATTGCGCGCCGGCGAGATGGCCGGCGGCTTCGCGCCGGCGGACTCGAGCACCGCGGGTATCACCGGATCCTCCGTCTTGACCCGCACGCGCCGCCCGACGAAGCGCTCCGCGTCTTCGAGCGAATAGATCTTCCGATCCAGGCCCGCCGACGAGACTTCGAGGGTGTAGCGGTGCGGAATCTCGTCGGTGGCGTCGAGAATGGCCGAAGCCTCCCGCGACACACCCTCGCAGTCCTCGACCGTGGCGGGCGAGCCGTCGAGGTGCTCCAGCACGAGGCGAACGACCGAAAAGCGGCCGACCCCGGCTGACTCGATGGCCAGCAGGCGGCAGCCTCTCTCCTCGGCGATTGCGCCGATCTCTTGTGTCGTCTTGTCACTCAAGGGCGTTTTCATCGAACAAAAAAGCGGGCCGAGCCCGCATTACTACGGGCCGAGCCCGCATTACTTCAGACGGGCGTCTTTATATCAAAAGGGACAGCGGGCGCGCCAAGGTTCCGGGCCGCGGACGGGCCCGGGCTGCACGCCAAGCGTCACGGAGCAGGGAAGTTACCTGTGCGAGCCGGCCTCGGCGAGAGCGGACTCCCAGGCTGTGCGCCCGGGAGCGCACGCGACCAGCGCCGCGATTGCCAGGGCGAAGAGACCGCCGACCTGGGCCGGGGCTCCGCCGAGTAGCCCCAGGACCAGGCCGTAGAGGGCGATGGCTTCGGCCGCCGCCGCGCGGAGAACAAAGGAGAGCCGGACGCGCTCGAGGGCGCCGGCCCTGCGGGAGCGCAGCATCGCGCGGCCCACGAGCGACGCCACCGCGAACTGGGCCAGTCCGAGGCCCGCCAGGACCAGAAAGAGCCGATAACCCTCGGGAGGCGCTTTCCCCGACGCTCCCGAGGCGGCGATCTCCGAGCGCAGGAAGACGAGAACGACCGCGTAGATGCCCACGCTCGCGAGGAGGGCCGTGTGAACCAGCGCGGCAATTCGGCGGCCGCGTTCGCCCGGGTCGAGCATGGTTGGAGCCAGTGCAAAGTCTACAATCTCGAGAATCCCGCGGCGCGGGGGCGTGTTGAGGACTATCAGGCGGCCGGTCCGCCCGGGGAGATTTGCGTGTCCGATCGAGAGGAAGAGGGCCCTTTCGCGAGCGAGCGGAGCACCCTCGCCTCGATGGGGTCCCGCCGCCTCTGGTTCTCGTTCTCGAAGGATGCGCCCGTCGACGATGTCGACGATGCCTCCTCCGGAACGCGAAACGGACACGGCGCCGGCGGAGCCCACAGCATGCTCGGCGACCTGGCGAGCCACGCCGGTCCGCTTCCCGAGTCGGACGGTTCCACGGAAGACGACGTCCCGTTTCTCGCTCCCAGCATGCTCGGCGATCTGGCGAGCCGTTCGGGACCGGTTCCCGAGCCTCCGGAGCCCGAGGGCCGCACGTCGTTGCTCGCCCTCGACGGCGCCGCGCCGCCCGCCCCGAAGGACGCGGGCGACGACGACGCTCCGAAGGCTCCGCTGCACAGCACGCTGGCGGAGCTCGCCGGTCTCGAAGAGCACGTCACGGGGGCCTTTCCGATCGAGCGCGCGATTCTCATCTCCCTCGTCGCGCACGTCGCGATCGTGCTCTTCCTCATGTTCGGGCCGGGCCGCAGCTCCGCACCGCAGGGCAATCTCCTCGACGCCCTCGCGGCCGCGATGGCGACGCCCAAGGACGACACGCCGATCCCCGCCTTCTTCTCGGAGGCGCCGGGCGCTCCGAGGGAGAATCCCAAGCGCGCCCCGCTTTCCGACGCCGACCGCCGCGCCGGAGGCGGCGACCCGCAGCGTCCCCGGGCTCCGCTGCCGTACGTGCCGCGCCAGGCCGGAAAGGAAGGTCTGGCGCCCGGGCCGCGCGCTCCGCGAAGCCCGGGAGCCGCGGCGGCGGCGCCTGCAGCGCCGCGGAACCAGGCGTCCAAGCCCGCCGAGCCCGGAGAAGGCGGGGCGGTGGCGACGCGCGACCCTTCGGCCCAGGCGAAGGCCTCGGAGTTTCCGGCGGACATGCGGCCGCAGCTCGGGGTGCCGCGCGAGACGACGAAGCTCACGGGCCTGGAGAACGTCATCCGCGACGCCGCCGGGGCAACGATCCGTGGAGGCGGCGGCGGCGAGGACGGCGCCCCCAACTCCAACGAGGACGGCGGCTTCGTGGACGTCGGCGGCGTTTCCTTCGAAACGAAGTGGTACGACTGGGGCCCCTACATGGCCGAGATGCTGCGCCGGATCAAGCTCCACTGGAGGATCTCGCGGGACCTGATGATCCTGCAGCAGAAGGGCACGGTCGTGATCGGCTTCGCGATCATGGCCGACGGCACCGTCGCCGACGCGAAGATCGTCGCGCCTTCCGAAATCCCGCCCTACACCCACGCCGCCTTCCAGGCGATCGTGACCTCCGACCCGTTCCGGCCCCTTCCGAAGGACCTCCTGCAGATGGTTCCCGGCAAGGACCGCGAGAGGATCATGATCAGCTTCGTGTACTACATGAGCGCGGAGGAGTTCGAGGAGCTCCGAGCCAGGAAGTGATCGCGTGAACGAGCCCGAGCGCATCCGCCGCGCCCTGGAGGAGGCCGAGACCATCGCCGTCGTCGGCTGCTCGCCCGATCCCTCGCGTGCTTCGCACGCCATCGCGCGCTACCTGATCGCGCAGGGCTACCGGGTCGTCCCGGTCAATCCCCACCATGCCGAGATCCTCGGACAGACCTGTTATGCCTCGCTGGCGGAGATTCCCGCCGCCGTCCGGGTCGACATCGTCGACGTCTTTCGCCGCTCCTCCGAGGTCCCTCCCGTTGCGGCGCAAGCCATCGCCCGGGGTGTCCCGTTCGTCTTCCTGCAGCAGGGGGTCGTGGATCCCGAGTCGGCGAAACGCCTCGAGGAACGCGGCATCGGCGTCGCCATGGACCGCTGCATCCTGGTCGAGCACGAAAGGCTCGGGATCCCTGAGAAATCGAGGAATGTCACACGGGGAGGCCGCGTTCCGTGATTGTCCCGCAAAGGGGCATTTTGAGGAGTAAACGCTTCATTATGGAGAGAACCACCAAACGCGCCCTGTCTTTTTCGGCTCTCATCGCGGCCGCCGTCGTCTTCGGCATGGTGGTCGCTTCCTCGGTCAACGTGACGCCCAAGTCCGAGGCCCAGCGGGACGCCACGCCGGCCGCCTCGCGGCCCCGCACGGGAGGCGTGCTGCTTCCGTCGTTCGCCGACACGGCGCAGGACGCGATGCCGTCGGTCGTGTCGATCACCTCGACGGACATCGTCAAGGGGCGCGGCCGCCGCAATCAGCAGAATCCCTTCGGCGAAGGCGATCCGTTCGAGTTCTTCTTCGGACCTCCGGGCGGTCCGAACCGGCGCGGACAGCAGCCGCGTGACGACGAGGAGCACAAGGAAGTGCAGGGCGGGACCGGCTTCATCATCTCGGAGGACGGCTACGTCGTCACGAACAACCACGTCATCGACGGCGCCGACAAGATCGAGGTCCGGATCAACAACCGCGAGAAGTACCCGGCGCAGTCTGGTCGGCAAGGATCCGGCGACCGACCTCGCGCTGCTCAAGATCGACGTGAAACAGCGCCTGACGGCGCTGCCCCTCGGGGACTCGGACCGGGTCCGCGTCGGCGAGTGGGTCATGGCCATCGGCGATCCGCTCAACTTCGACAAGACCGTCACCGTCGGTGTCGTGTCCGCCAAGGACCGCTCGGGTCTGACCGCGGACGCCGCAACGCGGAGCTTCGAGAACTACATCCAGACCGACGCCGCGATCAACTTCGGCAACTCGGGCGGTCCGCTCCTGAACACCAGCGGCGAGGTCGTCGGCATCAACACCGCGATCTTCCGGCCCGCGCAGAACATCGGCTTCGCGGTTCCGATCAACACCCTGAAGACCATCCTTCCGCAGCTGCGCGAAAAGGGGAAAGTCGTCCGCGGCTTCCTCGGCATCAACATCGTCAACGTCGACACCGACCGCGCGGCGGCCTTCGGTCTCAAGGCGCAGGAAGGCGCGTTCGTCGAGTCCGTCGAGAACGGCAAGCCGGCTGAAAAGGCGGGCGTGCGTCCGGGCGACACGATCGTCCGGGTCGACAGCGTTCCGGTCAAGGACACGCGCGACCTCATCGGCTACGTCTCGGGCAAGGCGCCGGGCAGCAAGGTCCAGCTCGGCCTCGTGCGCGACGGCAAGGACACGACCGTGACCGCCACGCTCGCCGAGCGCAAGGACGACTCTGCCGACGAGGGCGATCCCGACAACCTCGCCTCGGACGATTCTCCCGGCAAGATCGGGATCGTCGTTCAGGAGCTCACCGCCCAGATGCGGCAGATGCAGCGCATCAAGGCCGGGATCGAGGGGCTGCTCGTCGTCCGCGTCAAGGAGGTTTCTCCGGCGGCCGACGCGCAGATCTCCGAGGGCGACGTGATCACCTCGGTCAACGGCGAGAAGGTCGCGACACCCGAGGATTTCGACAAGGTCGTCAAGCGGGCGAAGAAGGGCGACTACCTCAAGCTCTACGTGTACAGCCCGCGCGCCGACGTGTCGCGCTTTGCCCTGGTCAAGCTGGAAGACTGACGCTCGGGGACCGGGCCCCCCAAGAACCGATTGCAATCCGGCAGCGCCCGCTTCGGCGGGCGCTGTCCTTTTCGGGGGAATAACGGCCCCGCCGGATCCTGTAACGAAGGGCGATGGCCCAGAGAGTTCTCGTCGTCGACGACGAAGCCGCGATCCGCGACACGCTCCGCATGGTCCTCGAGTACGAGGGCTACGAGGTCGCGACCGTCGGAGACGGCCGGGCGGCGCTCGCCGAGCTCGACGCGAACGCTGCCGACGCCGTCCTGCTCGACATCAAGATGCCGGGCATGGACGGTCTCGAGACGCTCGACCGGATCGTCGCCCGGGCCCGCGCCGCCCCCGGTTCTCATGATCTCGGGTCACGGCGACATCGCGACGGCCGTCGAGTCCACCCGGCGCGGCGCCGCCGACTTTCTCGAGAAGCCCCTCCAGCGCGAGCGCGTCCTCGTGTCGGTCAAGAACGCGCTCTCCGGCAACCGCCTCCGTGCGGAGAACGAGCGCCTGCGCAAACGGGTCGAAGAGGAGACGGTCCTCGTCGGCGACAGCGAGCCCATGAAGAAGCTCCGCGCCGAAGTCGCGCGCGCCGCGCCGACCTCGGCGACGGTCTTGATCCTCGGCGAGAGCGGAACGGGCAAGGAGCTCGTGGCCCGCGAGATCCACGGGGGCTCGAAAGTCGCGGGCGGGCCGTTCATCCAGGTCAACTGCGCCGCGATCCCCGAGGAGCTGATCGAGTCGGAGCTCTTCGGCCACGAGAAGGGGTCCTTCACCGGCGCCGTCCGCAAGCAGATCGGCAAGTTCGTCGAGGCCGACGGCGGCACGATCTTTCTCGACGAGGTCGGCGACATGTCCGCGCGCGCGCAGGCCAAGGTGCTCCGCGTCCTCGAAGCCGGCGAGGTCGAGCCGGTCGGTGCGGCCCGCGTCGGACGCGTGGACGTGCGGGTCATCGCCGCGACCAACCGGGACCTGACCGAGTCGATCAAGGCCGGCAAGTTCCGCGAGGACCTGTTCTTTCGCTTGAACGTCGTCCCGCTCACGACGCCGCCGCTGCGCGAGCGGCCCCAGGACATCCCCGTCGCTGACTTCCCATTTCACGGAGATGCTCTCCGCGCGCGACCACCGCAAGCCGCGCCGATTCGCGCCGAGCGCCCTGGCGCTGCTGGCCGCCCGCAACTGGGCCGGCAACGTGCGGGAGCTGAAGAACCTGGTCGAGCGCGTCCTCATCATGACCGACGCCGATCCCGTCGAGGCGAAGGACCTGCCTCCGGAGGCGCGGGTCTCTCCGAGCGAGATCTTCGACGCGCGGAATGGGGATCGAGACGCTCTCGGAGTTCAAGGAGTTTGCCGAACGGGAGTTTCTCGTCGCCAAGCTGCGCGAGAACGGCTGGAACATCAGCCGCACGGCCGAGGTGATCCAGACGCCGCGCTCGAACCTCTACAAGAAGATCGACCACCACAAGATCGCGCGGGACCAGGACGCGCGCTAGAGGTCTCCGGGGTCCCCGGTTTCGATAGACTCCCGCGCCGATGATCTCGCTTCGGGATTTCGAGGAGACCGGCGCCCTGCTCACCGGCCACTTCCGGCTCTCCTCGGGGCTTCACTCCGACCAGTATCTCCAGTGCGCGCGGCTCCTCATGTGGCCGGAGCGCGCGGAGAGCGCGGGCCGTGAGCTCGGGGCGCAGCTTTCCGGGTTCTGCGCCCGCTGTCGTCGTGTCGCCCGCGCTCGGAGGGGTCGTGATCGGCCACGAGACGGCTCGCGCCTTGAGGTGCCCGGAATGTTCGTCGAGCGCAAGGACGGAAGCTTTGCGCTGCGCCGCGGCTTCGCTCTCGAGGCCGGGGCAGCCGGTCGTCGTCGTCGAAGACGTCTTCACGACCGGAAAGTCGACGCGGGAAGCCGCCGCGGCGGTCGAAGCGGCCGGGGGCCGTGTCGTCGCCGTCGGCTCGATCGTCGACCGCGGGCTGCCGCCGGGGGCGTTCGAGGTTCCCGCGCGCTCGCTTCTGACCCTCTCGGTTCCGGCGTGGCCCGAGGCCGAGTGCCCGCTCTGCCGGCAGGGCCGCCCGATCGAGTCGCCGGGCAGCCGGTTTTCGGCCCGCGCGACATAGATCGGGCGCATGGACCTCAAGAGCGTTTGCGTCTACTGCGGCTCGAGCGCCACCAGGAACCGGCCATTGAAGCCGAGATCCGCGCGTTCGGCCGCGAGATCGCCGCGCGGGGCGTCCGGCTCATCTACGGCGGCTCCACGCGCGGATTGATGGGTGCGGTCGCCGACGAGGTGCTGGCCGCGGGCGGGAAGGTGACCGGCGTCATCCCCAGGGCCCTCGAGGGCCGCGAATCGGCGCACCGCGGCCTGACGGAGCTCAAGGTCGTCGACTCCATGCACGCGCGCGAGCAGATGATGTTCGATCTCTCCGACGCGTTCGTCGCGTTCCCCGGCGGGTTCGGGACGATGGAGGAGATCATCGAGATGATCACCTGGAAGCAGATGGGCATCCACGGCAAGCCGATCGTCATCGCGAACATCGGCGGGTTCTTCACGCCGCTGCTCCAGCAGTTCGAGGTCGCCATCCAGCGCAAGTTCGCGCGCACGCGAGGACCGGATTCTCTTCGGCGTCGCCGACTCGACGAAGGCAATCCTGACGTTTCTCGAAGGGGCTCCGGTCATGTCGCGCAAGTCCGGGGACTGGGCCTGATCTTCCGCGCCCTCGGCGACGTCAGCTCCCGTCCCGAAGCTTCATCTCCTCGAGCAGCCGCCGGTTGATCGCGACGATGTCGGCGAGCAGGGCGATCAGGAACGTCTGGAAACCGACCACGATCAGCACCGCCGCGAGGATCAGCGACTGGACGTGGCCGCCCGGGTTCTCGCCGAAGAAGTAGAAGCCCAGGAAGCGGATCCCCAGGGCCGCTCCGGCCGCCACGAAGAGACCCGCCGCGATCGAGAAGATCTTCAGGGGCTTGTAGAGCGCCGAAATGCGCAGAACGTTGGCGCCCTGGAGGAGCACGTACTTCGCGGTCGAGGTGAAGAGGCGCGAGGGCCGGACCGGTGGATGGGCCCTCACGGGCACGGAGGCGACGCGCAGTCCCTTGTACCCGGCCTGGATCAGGGTCTCGAGCGTGTAGGTCAGCTTCGAGAAGACGTTGATGCGGCGCGCCGCGTGCCGCGAGAGCGCGCGGAACCCGGAAATGGCGTCGGTGATCTCGATCCCGGCCGCCTGGCGGACGACCCAGCGTGCCGAGGCGCTGGAGGAGGCGCTTGGCCGGCGAAAAGTGCGCGAGCTGTCCGGGCCCCCGATCGCCGACGACGAAGTCCGCGCGTCCCTCGAGGATCGGCGCGACGAGCGCCGGAATGTCGGCCGGCGTCGTACTGGAGGTCGGCGTCGAAGTTGACGATGACGTCGGCGCCCAGCGCGAGCGCCTCGGTCGAGGCCCGCGCGAGAACGCCTCGGCCAGGCCCCGGTTCACCTCGAGCCGGACGACGCGGTCCGCGCCGGCGGCCGCGCCCGTTCGGACGTGCGCGTCGGTGGAGCCGTCGTCGACGACGATGCCGGCGAACGTCGGAGAAACCGGGACGCTCGCGCGGCAGCGCGCCGAGCGCGCGCGCGATCGTGGCCTCCTCGTTGAAGGCCGGAATCTGGATGACGAGCTTCATTTCGTACTGGACGGCCCCGATGATAATCGCGGCGAGCGCGAGCAGCCCGACGAGGCCGGCCGCGACCTCCCGCGCGCGGCACGCGGAAGCGCCCTTCGATCCGGTGCCGGCCTGCCGGAACGGGAAGCTCGAGGAAGAGCCCTTCGGATGCCGACGCGGTCGCGTCTTCCGCCGTCGACGTTCACCGTCCAGTAGGGCGCGAACGGCCTTCTGCGAGGTCGCCAGGCGCGACCGGCTCCGGGGCATCGGTTTCGACCTCGAACCGCTCGGGCTCGAGCGCGATGGTGCGCACGGTGCCGGGGCCCTCCGAGCCGGAAGACGCGGCGAGCGCCGACGGGCGCCCGAAGATCGTCAGGTCGTCGCCGCGGTAGACGCCGGCGCGCATCGCCCGGGGGCTCTGTCGGGACGCCGCGGCGCGGCCGATCGCGCCGACGGGATGGGCGTGGAAGGGCGCCGCGTCGGTTTCTCGACCTCGGCGCCGACCGGGCTCGAGACGCCGGGTGGTGCGGCGAGGAATCGAACGCCGACGCAGATCGAGCGCCCGCGCCGCGCGGATCGAGCGAGAGCGGATCGAAGACGAGATAAGTCCCGTAGGTTCCGAAGGAGGCCGGGTCCGCGTCGGCCGCGAGCTGGCGGTAGCGCGCGTCGAGCAGTGAAGTGGCCGCGCGCGTCCTCGAGGCCGAGCGCCTCCGACACGTTCGGGATCAGCGTCCAGCCGGCCGCGGCGAAGCGCGATCCGTCGGCGGTCAGCGCGCGCAGCCGCCGCGATCCCGGGCGTCTCCTGGAAAACCGCCTCCTCCGGCCGGCACTCCGGGTAGAAGTCGAGCGTCAGAAACGCGAGGGGCACCGCCACGAGAAATGGCGCGGTTTTCAGGGCGAGCGCGCGCAGGGGCGAAGCGGCGGCCAGACGCTCGAGGGACTCCGCGCCGCAGGCGGCGAGGATGGCGAGCGCGAGCACGATGAGGATTTTCGCGCGCGCAAAGAGGCCGATCTCCAGCAGCGGCAGCCCGCCCACGGTCTCGAGGATCTTCCCGCCGGCATAGAGCGGAATCGCGACAGCGGCGCCGAGGAGCGCCGCGTAGAACGCCTCCTTGCGCCGCCTCGCGGACGCGAGCCCGACGAAGGCGAGGCCGGCCGCCGCCACGCCCACGCCGGCCGCCGTTTCGATGTAGTTGTCGCCCGGGATCCAGCCCACGCCGTGGTAGTCGTCGCGGCGGGGCGTTCCCAGGTAGTCGGGCAGAAAGTAGAGCCGCAGTTGGCGCAGGGGCAGCGCGTGGCTGCCGCCCATCCCGCGCCGGAGGTTGCCGTACTCCGACGCCTCGAGGAATCGCGCGGTGGCGAGAATCGAAGGCGTCAGGATCGCGACGCGCGACCGCCGAGGCGAGGGCGAGGCGACCGAGCGCCCGCCCGATGTCCCGCGGCCGGCGCGTCGTTCGACCGCGCGCATCAGGAGGTACAGCCCGGCGGCGAGCGCGCCGTAGAGGATCCAGTGCGGGAAGCCGCCCAGAAGGCACAGCAGAATCGAGAGCGTCGCAAAGCGCAGCGCCCGCGCGGTGCGAGGTTCGTCGAACGCGCGGTCGACCGCCATCAGCAGGAGCGGATAGGTCACGGACACCGAGGTGTGCATCCAGAGTCCCCAGACGGTCTGCCCCGTCGCAGAACGCCCAGGTGGCTGCGCCGGCCGCCGCGGCGAGGTCGGAGAACTTCCTGCTCGCGCAGAAACGCGTAGGCCGCGAGAAACGCGAAATTGAACTTGAGAAACAGGATGCCGGTTTCGATCCCTGCCTCGGGCAGGAGGAGCGCGGGCAGCGCCACGAACGGCGAAAGGAACCCCTGCGCGAGCTGGAAGGGACCGATCCCGCCCGGCGGCGACCCACGGGTTCCAGAACAAGCCGGACGGGAATTGCCGGTAGCGCACGAGCGTCGTCTGTCCGGATGCCGCCGGATCCGAGAGGAGCCGGTTTTCCGCCTCGAGGACGCCGTGCGCCGTCTGCCGCCAGGGGTGGTGCGCGCGGACGAAGTCGTGCGACGAGTAGACGCCGCCGGTGGCGAGCAGGGGGGCGAAGAGGATGAGGTCGAAGGCGAGGAGGGTTGCGAGGCCGAAGCCTCGACTTGAGAATCAAGAAGCCGCTCGGCCCACGAACACCCGGAAGTAGGACTCGACCCAGCTGCCTGCTCGAGGAGGTGGTCCTCGAGCGCGATCAGCCGCGACAGCGCGCCGGTCGCGTCCTCGCGTCAGCCGCGCGATGTCGAGGCAGGGAAAGATGAACCAGAGGATGTTGCCGCCGTACGGCCGGTCCTCGAGGACCTCGAAGAGGCGCCGGCAGGCCGGGAGGATCGCGCGACGAGCGCACGGACTCCGAAGGGTCGTCCATGGGCAGTGGAATCGCGAGCTCGGAGCGGTTCTTGAGCACGTCCGGAAGCGCGTCGAACGCGCTTCGCGCGAATCCCCAGTCCGCATCGTTCCACTCCGACCGCGACGGGCCCCATGTACTCGTCCACGAAGACGAGGCCGCCGGGCTTGAGCGCCCCGCGCACCTCCTCGAGCACGCGCTCGACGTTGCGGATGTGGTGGAGCGATCCGTGAAAGAACACGACGTCGTAGCGCTTCGGGGCGAGGCGGATCGCGTTGATGTCCTCGACGCGGTAGGAGAGGCGCCAGGACGAGGCCGGCCTCCTCCGCGGAACGCTCGGCTTCCGCGATCGATTCGGGCGAGAAATCGACGCCCTCGATGCGCGAGCACACGCCCCTTGGCGAGGATGTCCCGCTCGAGAAGGCCCGTCCCGCACCCGACCGAGAGTCCGAGGGGCAGGGGGGTCGGGGCGTACCGGTCCGCGAACCACTCCATCGGCCAGCGGTTGGGGTCGCCCGTGACGCGGCGGTTGATGGCGCGCCGGACGAGGGGCTGGGAGCCCCAGTAGCGGTCTTCGGGCTCGCCGGGGGCGCCCGCGTCCCAGAACTCCCGCGCCGCCGCGGCTTCGGCTCGCGCGGCGCTGGCCGCGCTCCACCGCCGGGCGAGGGTGGCGAGCGTTTCGCGGATCGCGGAAGACATTTCTGGGAGACTCGATCCAGTGTAGCAGGAGAGAGCGCCGATGTCCGTAATCCGTGTGTCATGAGCAGTAAGCCCCAGCGGGCGTTTGCCGGCCGCTCGCGGTCGTCTGGTAAAGTCGCCGGTCCCGGCGGCGGGCCGGAACGCTCTTTCAAAATCAGGGACGATGGCCGGGATGAAAATGCCTTCGCGGCTTCCGGCCGGTAGCCCCCCGGGAAACCGGGATTCGAAGAAACCCTCAGGCTCGTAGCTCAGGGGGAGAGCACCACATTGACACTGTGGGGGTCAGCGGTTCAAATCCGCTCGAGCCTACCAATTTCTTCGAAAACGCAGGCGCTTAGCTCAGCTGGGAGAGCGCTTCCTTCACACGGAAGAGGTCAACGGTTCGATCCCGTTAGCGCCTACCATTCGTCCATCAAACGCGGGGTGCCCCGCGTTTTTTTGCTTTTGGTGAATCATGGAAGCCCTTGGAACAGTCCAGACAGTGACGATCACGCTCCCCGACGGATCGACGAGATCGGTGCCGAAGGGGACGAGCGTGCGCCAGGTCGCCGAGGCGATCGGCCCGCGCCTCGCCCGCGACGCGTGGGCAGGCAAGCTCAATGGAAAGATCGTCGACCTGGTCCTCCCGATCGAAGCCGACGGGTCGCTCGAGATCATCACAGCGAAATCGCCGGACGCCGTTCCGATCTACCGCCACTCGACGGCCCACCTGACGGCGCAGGCAGTCAAGCGCCTCTTCCCGGCTGTGCAGATCGGGATCGGTCCGCCGATCGAAAATGGTTACTACTACGACTTCCTTCCGACACGTCCCTTCACGCCGGAGGACCTGTCCGCAATCGAAGTCGAAATGCGCAAGATCGTCGGCGAAGACCTCCCGATCGTGCCGTGAGGAAATGCCGATCGATCACGCGATCCGGATCTTCGAAGAGCAGGCAGACGCGTTGAAGGTCGAGATCGCGCAGGGCATTCCGGCCGGTGAGCGCGTCACATGCTACCGCCAGGGCGAATTCGTGGATCTCTGCCGCGGCCCGCACGTCGCGTCGACCGGCCGGCTCGGCGTCTTTCAGCTGACGCACACGGCCGGCGCCTACTGGAAGGGCGACGAGAAGAACCCGATGCTCCAGCGCATCTACGGCGCCAGCTTCCTGACGCAGAAGGATCTCGACGAGCACTTGAAGCAGCAGGACGAAGCGCGGGCCCGCGACCACCGCAAGCTCGGCAAGGAGCTCGACCTCGTCGCGTTCCACCCGTGGGCGCCGGCCTCGCCGTTCTTTCTGCCCAAGGGGACCGTGCTGTACAACGGCCTGCTCGAGATGCTCCGCGCGGAGTACCGCCGCCGCGGCTACGACGAGGTCGTCACGCCCCAGATCTTCGACGCTGAGCTGTTCAAGACCTCGGGTCACTACGCCAACTACCGCGAGAACATGTTCTTCACGCACGTCGAGGAGCGGGAGTTCGGCGTGAAGCCCATGAACTGTCCCGGCCACTTCCTGCTCTTCCAGATGCGGCACTGGTCGTATCGCGACCTGCCGGTGCGGTTCGCGGACTTCGGCCGGCTGCACCGCTACGAGCTCTCGGGAGTCACCGCGGGGCTGACGCGCGTGCGGACGTTCTCGCAGGACGACGGCCACATCTTCACGCCGCCCGAGCAGGTCGAGGCGGAGATCTTCGCGTTTCTCGAGTTCCTCGATTTCGTCTACGGAGCGTTTGGCTTCGCCGACGTCGAGATCTCCCTGGGTCTGCGCCCCGAGAAGCGCATCGGCACCGACGAACAATGGACGCGCGGCGAGGAAGCCCTCGGGGCGGCTCTGAAGAAGGCGAACCGCGTCCATGTCGTCTCCCCGGGCGACGGCGCCTTCTACGGCCCCAAGATCGACTTCCGCGTCAAGGACGCGATCGGCCGGCCCTGGCAGCTCGGCACGATCCAGTGCGACTTCGCGCAGCCCGAGAACTTCGACCTGACCTACGTCGGCGAGGACGGAAAGCCCCATCGCCCCGTCGTGCTCCACCGCGCGATCCTCGGCTCGCTCGAGCGGTTCCTCGGGATCCTGATCGAGCACACCGGCGGCAACTTCCCGTTCTGGATCGCGCCCGTGCAGGCGGCGATCCTCCCCGTCTCGGACCGATTCGCGGAAAAGGCCCGCGAATATCACGCGATTCTCATGGCTGCGGGCATGCGCGTCGTCGTGGACGACCGCAACGAGAAGCTCGGCGCCCGCATCCGGCGGGCGGAGCTCGAGAAGACGCCCTGCATGCTGGTCGTCGGCGAGAAGGAGGCGGCATCGGGCTCGGTCGCGGTGCGCCTGCGCCACGGCGGCGACGCGGGGACGATGCCACTGGATGCATTCATCACGACCGCGCGCGCCGCGGTCGCGGAAAGGAGATCGGAATTGAGCACGGAGGTGAGAGATCGATAAGAAGAACATCCGCGTCAACGAACAGATCCGCTGGAAGGAAGTCCGGCTGATCGGCGCCGACGGAGAGGCGCTCGGCGTCGTGACGATGGCCGACGCGCTCGTGAAGGCGCGGGAGGCCGGTCTCGACCTGGTCGAGATCGCGCCGACGGCGCAGCCGCCCGTCTGCCGGGTCATGAACTTCGGAAAGTTCATCTACCAGCAGAAGAAGAAGCAGCAGGACTCCAAGAAGAAGCAGAAGACGACGCAGGTCAAGGAAGTGAAATTCCGGCCCAACATCGACGACCACGACTACGACTTCAAGATGAAGAACATCCTCAAGTTCCTGTCGCACGGCGACAAGGTCAAGGCCACGGTGCAGTTTCGCGGCCGCGAGATGGCTCGCCGCGAAAACGGGCAGAAGGTTCTCGACCGGCTGCTGCGCGACCTCGAGGGCAAGGCCATCGCGGAGTCGCGTTCCGAGATGCTGGGCAACCGTCTCTACCAGATCCTGTCGCCGGTCAAGCACGAGAAGGTCATCACCACCAAAGCCGCCGTCTGAGGCGGCCGATCGGGAGAAACAGAGAATCATGCCGAAACTGAAGACCCACCGGGGAGCCGCGAAGCGGTTCAAGAAGACCGCCTCCGGAAAATTCAAGCGGGCCAAGGCGTACAAGAGCCACATCCTCACGAAGAAGGCTTCGGGACGGAAGCGCGGGCTCGCCAAGGCGACCACGGTCTCGAAGTCCGACACGGGGCGCGTCCGGGAAATGCTGCCCTACGCGTAGGCCGTCCATCGCCCGAAATTCCATTCGCACAGAGGAGAGAGAGCCATGCCTCGAGTCAAAAGAGGACCCAAGAGAAAGAACAAGCGGTCGAAGACGCTTGCGCTCGCCAAGGGGTACTACGGGACCAAGTCCAAGTCGTACCGGATGGCGAAGCTTCAGGTCGAGAAGTCGCTCGTCTACGCGTACCGCGACCGCAAGGTCAAGAAGCGCGACTTTCGCGGACTGTGGATCGTGCGCATCAACGCGGCCGCCCGGGAGCACGAGATTTCGTACTCGAAGCTCGTCGACGGCCTGAAGAAGGCCGGCAGCGAGATCAACCGCAAGATGCTCGCCGAGCTCGCCGTTCACGATCCGGCGGCCTTCGGGCACCTGGTCGGTGTCGCCAAGCAGGCACTGAAGATCGCATAGCCGGCGGGCTGCTCGAGTGACCCCGGACTCCGTCCAGGACCTGCTGCGCTCCTTTCGCGAGGAGGTCGGGAAAGGTGTGTCCACCCGGTCGGAGTTCGAGCGTCTCAAGGGGCGCTACCTCGGGCGCGAGAAGGGCCTCCTCCCGGGCCTCTTCGGCCGCCTCAAGGAGATTGCGCCCGCCGAGCGGGGGGCCTTCGGCAAGCGGTTGAACGGCGCCAAGGACGAGATCGAGGGGGAGATCGCCCGCCTCGCGACGGAGCTCGAGGCCCGCGAAGCGGCGGTCCGCGACGAGGAGTCGGCCGTCGACGTCACGCTTCCGGGACGCGCGGCGCCGGAGGGAGGCCTTCACCCGATCACGATCGTGCGGCGGCAGATCGAGGACATCTTCCTGAGGATGGGCTACTCGATCGCCGACGGGCCCGAGATCGAGAACGACTTCCACAACTTCGAAGCCTTGAACTTCCCGGCCGAGCATCCGGCCCGCGACACGCAGGACACGCTGCTCGTCGACCGGCAGGCCGTTTCGCCGCTGCTGCTGCGGACGCACACCTCGCCCGTGCAGATCCGGGAGATGCGCCGCCACGGCGCGCCGCTGCGGATCCTCTGCCCGGGACGCGTCTACCGGAAGGACGAGGTCGACGCCACGCACTCCCCGGTGTTCCACCAGGTCGAGGGGCTCGTGGTCGATCACGGCATCTCGATGGCGGACCTGAAGGGGACGGTTTCCGTGTTTCTCGAAGAGCTCTTCGGCAAGGGCACGAAGGCGCGTTTCATCCCGACCTTCTTCCCGTTCGTCGAGCCGGGCGTCGACGTCGCCATGAGCTGCATCTTCTGCAAGGGCACAGGCTGCGGCAAGTGCAAGGGCTCCGGCTGGATCGAGATCATGGGCGCCGGCATGGTGCATCCGCGGGTCCTCCAGGGCGTCGCAATCGATCCGGAGGAGTTCACGGGCTTCGCGTTCGGGCTCGGCATCGACCGGGTGGCGCTCCTGAAGTACGGCTTCCCGGACCTGCGGCTGCTCTTCGAAGGCGACGAGCGGTTTCTGCGCCAGTTCGCCGGACGGACGTAACGGATGAAGTTTTCGCTCGAGTGGCTGTCGGACTTCGTCGACGTCGCGGCCGTCGGCGGTGCGGAAGGCGCGCGGCGCCTTCTCGACCAGGCGGGGATCCCGATCGAATCGATATCCGGCGAGGGCGAGGAGGCGGTCCTCGACGCCGAGATCACCCCGAACCGGCCCGATGCCATGGGCCACCGGGGCCTGGCGCGCGAGATCGCCGCCATGGCGGGGCAGGCGATGCGAACGCCCGGCGACCTCTACACGGAGCCCGCGAGCTCCGGCGAGCAGACCGAGCAGCTGGCCTCGATCATCATCCAGGTTCCCCGGATTTGCCGCCGCTTCGGAGCGCGGGTCGTGCGCGGCATCTCGGACGCGCCGGCACCCGAGCGCGTCCGCCGCCGGCTCGCCGCCATCGGCGCCAAGTCGATCTCGGCCGCGGTCGACGCGACGAACTACGTCCTCTGGGACACGAGCCAGCCTCTCCATGCCTTCGACTTCGACAAGCTCGCGGGCGGGCTGCTCATCGTGCGCAAGGCCGCCCGCGGCGAGAAGCTCGTGACGCTGGACGGCGTGGAGCGGGTGCTGGACGCCTCCGACCTGGTCGTCGCCGACGCCCAGCGTGCGATTTCGCTCGCCGGGATCATGGGCGGGCTCGACACCGCCGTGACGCCGCAGACCAAGAACGTCCTCCTCGAGGCGGCGTGGTGGGACCCGGTCACGGTGCGCAAGACGGCGCGCCGCCTCGGCATGCACACGGATGCGTCGCATCGCTTCGAGCGCGGCGCCGACATCGACGCCATTCCGGGCGCCCTCGCCTACACCGCGCGCCTCCTCGTCGAAGCCGCGGGCGGGACGGTCGCCCCCGGGTTTCTCGACGCGCAGGGCGCGATGGTCCGGGTGCGCAAGACGGCGCTGCGCCTGACGCGCCTGCGCCTGCTCTCGGGGGACGTCAAGGTGAATCTCGATTTCGCGGAGGAGGCGCTCGCCCGCCTGGGTTTCTCGACCGAGCGCCGCGGCAAGCACGTGGCCGTGTCGATCCCGCTCTTCCGCGGAGACGTGCGGCGCGAAGACGATCTCGTCGAGGAAGTCCTGCGCGTTTACGGCTACGACCGGCTTCCCTCGCGTTTGCCCCCCGCCACGGGGCCGGGCAGCCACAAGGAGCCCCTCCGGCGCGTCGAGGAGAGGCTGTCGGATGCGGCAGCGGCCTCGGGCCTGTTCGAAACCGTCAACTACCCGTTCGTCGACCGGGACCACGACGAGTCGGCCTTCGGGGACTGGTTGCGCCTGACCGACACGGCGCTCGAGCCTCTCTCCCTCGTCAACCCCCTCGACGCATCGCGCCATCACCTGCGGGCGACGCTGCTGCCGGGGCTTCTCGACGCGGTCGCGCGCAACCTGCGCCACGGCGCGGCGTCGGTCGGCCTCTTCGAAGTCGGCCGAGTCTTCGGGGCGGCGGGCGAGTCGGACCGCCCGGAGTCGTACGAATCGCGGCGCTTCGCCTTCGCCCTCGCCGGCGAGCGGCGCGGCCACTGGAGCGTGTCCGAGCAACTTCGGGCGGCGGACTTCTTCGACGCGAAGGGGCTCGTCGAGCGGCTCGTTTCGGCGTGGGTGGCTCCCGAGGACCTCGTCTGGAAGTCCGCGGCAATTCAGGCGTTCACGGCGCGCGCCTCGGCGACGTGCCACCGGCGCTCGGGCGAGCTTCTCGGCGTGGCGGGGCTCGTGGCCGGTGGCGAACGCGAACGGCGCAGCCTTTCCGCGCCCGTCTTCGCGGGCGAGATCCTGGTGGAGGCGATGCCTCTGGACGGCCGGGCGTTTGCGTTCCGCGCCCTTTCCGCCTTCCCCGCGGTGACCGCCGACCTCTCCTTCGGGCAGCCGCGGGACCTGCTCTGGGAGCGGATCGAGGAATGCGCGCGTGGCCTCGCGCTCCGGGATCTGGAGTCGCTGCGCTGCGTCGACCGCTACGCAGGCCCCGGCGTCTCGGCGGGACGCGTGAAGACGACGATCCGCCTGACGTTTCGCGCGATGGACCGCACGCTCTCGCAGGAGGAAGTCAATCGCGAGGTGGACCGCCTGGCCGGAGTGCTCGGCGAGCGCCTCGGTGTGACGCTCGACGGTCCCGGGTCCAGGTAGAAGACAGATTTTTTCGGATCCCAGGCGAAATCGCGACCGGGTTATCAAAGGAGACTTCACGATGAAGCGGATTCCCACTCTGGCTCTACTCGCGGCTCTGGGGTTCATGAGCTCCCACCTTTCGGCTCAGACCCCGGTTCCCCCCTCGCTCACGACCCCCGACCGCGTCGAGAGTCGCATCGGCCGGCTCGAGTTCAAGGACGGCGCGCCGAGCAAAGCTACCGTCGAAAAGATGTACGACCAGATCGACTTCACCCACGCCTACAACGTCTTCATGAACAGCCTGGACGGCGTGAGCATCGCCGCGCTCCGCAAGGGACTGAACGGCGCCGGTGTGAAGGACAACGAAGTCATCGTCTTCTCCGACCTGATGGACTCCAAGTCCCTGTTTCTGACGGCCAACGCGGACACGGTCTACGCCATCGGCATCCTCGACCTGACCAGGGGCCCGATGGTGCTGGAGGTGCCGCCTCGATTCCTCGGCGCCGTCGACGACCAGTGGTTTCGGTGGGTCATCGACATCGGTGCGCCGGGGCCCGACCGCGGAGAGGGCGGCAAGTACCTGATCCTGCCTCCCGGTTACGACGGCGACGTCCCCGAGGGCGGCTACTTCGTTGCGCGGTCCAGGACCAATTTCGTCGCATGGTTCGGCCGAGCCTTCATCATCGACAAGAGCGATCCCAAGCCCGCGGCCGAGACGATCCGGAAGTTCACGAAGATTTACCCGTACGAGGTCGGAGGCTGGGGCACTCCGATCGCCGAGTTCCTGGCGGGCAAGGCCCGTCTCGGCCGGATCACCGCCCCGCCCCCCACGAAGTTCCACGAGGGCTCGGGAAAGGTCATGAACACGGTGCCGCCCAACGACTGGACTTTCTACGAGACGCTGAACGAGATCGTGCAGCAGGAGCCCGCGACGTCTCTCGATGCAGAGCTGATGGGTTCGATCGCGGCGATCGGGATCGTCAAGGGCAAGCCGTTCAATCCCGACGCCCGGATGAAGAAGATCCTGACCGAGGCGCTCGCGGTCGCCAATGCCGCTTCGCGGACGCTGTTCATGGCTCCCCGCGATCCGAGCTGGTACTACTACCCCGGCTCCGCGTGGATGAACTACCTGTTCGAGACGGGCTACGAGTTCGAGACGCCGATCCCGATGATCACGAAGGAGGGGGCCAAGCCCTTCCCGCCGACGGGTTACCGGACGCTCGACGCGAGGACCAACTTTTTCTACGGGATCACGGGCATCACGCCCGGGATGGCCATGCGCCTGACCAACATCGGGTCGCAGTACCTGCTCGCGTACGTCGACTCCCGCAAGCAGTTCTTCGACGGAGCGAAGACCTACAAGTGCACGTTGCCCAAGGGTATCCCGGAGGCGAACTTCTGGTCGTTCACCGTCTACGACAACATGACGCGGTCCATGCTCGACACGCCCCAGCGCTACCCGCGCGCCGGAAGCCAGAGCTATCCATCGCCCGCGGCCAGGGCCAATGCCGACGGGTCGACGACGGTGTATTTCGGACCGACGCAACCCTCGGGCGTGGATCGGGGCAACTGGATCCAGACCACGCCGGGCAAAGGGTGGTTCTTGATCCTGCGCCTCTACGGCCCGCTCGAGCCGTTCTTCACGAAGGCATGGCGCCCCAGCGAGATCGAGCTCGTCAAGTAGGTTTGGCACGAAACCAGTGAAAGGACACACACGTATGGAATCCACCGGGCACACCGGGCAGCGTTTCGTCGGACGGCTTCTCGCGGCAACGGCCGCAATGTCCCTCCTCGTCGCCTGCGGCAAGCGCGACGACGCCGTTTCCTCGGCGGAGAAGGCCGATCGGAAGGCCGGCATCGCCGCACCGGGAATCGCCGAGACGCGGGCGATCGCCGAAGAGGGGTTCATCTACGGCCTGCCCATCGTCATGAACTACGCCGTGATGAACGAATACGCCGTCAACAGGGACTCCGGCCAGTTCAAGGCGCCGTTCAACGAGATCATGAACGAGGCCCGGGTTTTCACGTACGAGGATACGGCCATCATCACGCCCAACAGCGACACCCCGTACTCCTTCGCCTGGCTGGACCTGCGCGCCGAGCCGATCGTCCTGTCGGTCCCCGCGGTCCCGAAGCCCCGCTACTACTCGGTCATGCTCGAGGACGGCAACACGTTCATCTACGGCTACATCGGCAGCCGCGCGACCGGAACCGAGCCGGGAGACTACATGGCCGTCGGCCCGGACTGGCAGGGGGAGACGCCGCCGGGGATCAAGAAGGTGTTTCGTTCGTCGACCCAGTTCTCGCTCGTGGGGTATCGCACCCAGCTCTACGATCCCGCCGACATGCCCAACGTCGTCAAGATCCAGGCGGGATACAAGGTCCAGCCGCTCTCCTCGTACCTCGGCAGGCCCGCGCCCGAGGCCGCCCCGGCGATCGATTTCCCGAAGATCGACAAGGAGATGGTCAAGACCAACTTCTTCGAGTATCTCGACTTCTCCCTGCAGTTCGCGCCGCCCGCTCCGGATGAGGAAGCAATCCGGGCGAAACTCGCCACGATCGGTGTCGGGCCGGGTAAGACGTTCGACTTCAAGGACCTCTCGGACGAGCACAAGGCCGAAGTCCTCCTCGGAATGAAGGCCGGCCAGGACAAGGTCGACCAGTACCTGAAGGACGGTTCCAAGATCGTCGACGGCTGGAAGATGAGCGACATGTTCGGCGACCGTGCATTTTTCAACGGGAATTGGTTGATGCGGGCCGCCGGAGCGCAAGGCGGGATCTACGGCAACGAGGCTGCCGAAGCGGCGTACCCGATCACGAAGACGCTCGCCGATGGCGAGGAGCTCGATGGCTCGAAGCACAACTACACCCTGACCTTCCCGAAAGGCCAGCTGCCTCCGGTGAACGCGTTCTGGTCGGTCACGATGTACGACGGCAAGACGCAGCTACTGATCAAGAACCCGATCGACCGGTACCTGATCAACTCGCCGATGCTGCCCTCGATGAAGAAGAACGCGGACGGATCGCTCACGATCTACATCCAGAAGGATTCCCCCGGAAAGGCGAAGGAGCCCAACTGGCTGCCGGCGCCGGACGGTCCGATCTATCTCGCGATGCGTCTCTACTGGCCCAGGACCGAGCCGCCGTCGGTGCTTCCGCCGGGAGAGGGCAGCTGGAAGCCGCCGGCGATCGCGAAGGTCAGCTGATAACGTTTGCGCCAAAGTGAGGAAGGGTGCATGGACACGACCAAGGTTTTCGACAGTCTCGACCGCAAAATCGAAAAGCTGCTCTCCCGGCTCGGGACGCTCGAGTCGGAGAACGAAAAGATGAAGGCAGAGCTCGCGGCCGCCCGGAAGGCGGAGAAGGACGCGGGCGACTCGAAGGGGCCACGTCGAGCGGCTCGAGCGCGAGCAGGACCTCGTGCGCGAGCGGCTCGAGAAGCTCATCGCGACGCTCGAAGCGGCCGACGGAAAGAAGTCGTAGGCAGGCCGAGACTTACGCCTAAACCGTTGACGGCGTTCGACCAAACGCACTAGACTCGCGACGGAAAGGAGTCTGTGTCTCGATGGACAAGCGGGGCAGCGTGACTCAGGTCGAGATCTTCGGACAGACGTACAGCGTCCGCGCCGAAGGGGACAGCGGCTACATTCACGATCTGGCCCGTTTCGTCGATTCCCGGATGAAAGAAGTTGCGGAACGGACGGCGACGGTCGATACGACGAAGATTGCAATTCTCGCCGCCCTGAACATTTCGGATGATCTTTACCAGGCGGATAAACGTCGGCAGGGCGATCCCACGGACGCCAGAGCCCGTGCGGAGCGCCTGATTCGAAAACTGGACGACGCCCTGGGCGTCTGACGGAGAAGCGTCGGAACCCCGACCGGTGAGTCGGGAGCACACGAAGGAAAACGAGAGGTCCCGGATGGCCTGGGTCTTGTCAGGACGAAAGCCTCGTCGAAAGAACGTCTTCCGTCCCTTCGAGTGGACATAGCCTAGCCTCGCTTCGCCGCAGCGCCCCCCGGGCATTTTGGGGGGCTCGAATGAACACATCGATCGCGATGGTGATCGCGGTGGCCGTCGTGGCCGCCGTGGTCGTGATCGCCGTCGCCTACGCCGTCCTGCGCCGCAAGGTCCAGGCCGAGCGCGCCGGGATCCGCAACGAGGCCGAAAAGGCCCTCGCGGACGCCAAGCGCCAATCCGAATCGCGGATCCGGGAAGCCGACATCGAGGCCAAGGAAAAGGTCCTCGCGGCCCGGGCCGAGTTCGAGAAGACCGTCACCGCGCGCCGCCAGGAGATCGCGGGGCTCGAGAAGCGGGTCCAGCAGAAGGAAGAGAATCTCGACCGCAAGCTCACCCAGCAGGAGCGCAAGGACGAGGAGTTCGTGCGCAAGGAAAAGGCGGTCGCGGACCAGCAGAAGAAGCTCGAGGACAAGGAAGCCGAAGTCCAGACCGTCGTCGACGAGCAGCGCAAGCGGCTCGAGCAGATCTCGGGCCTGACCGCCGTCGACGCGAAGCGGGATCTCGTCAAGTCCGTCGAGAACGAAGCGCGGCTGGAGGCGGCGGGCCTGATCCGGCGCATCGAGGAGGAGGCCAACGAGCAGTCCTCCCAGAAGGCCCGGCGGATCATCGGGATGGCGATTCAGCGTCTCGCCTCCGATGCGGTCGTCGAAGCGACCGTCTCGGTCGTCGAGCTGCCCTCAGACGACCTGAAGGGCCGGATCATCGGCCGCGAGGGCCGCAACATCCGGGCCCTGGAGGCCGCAACGGGCGTCGACCTGATCATCGACGACACGCCCGAGGCGATTGTGATCTCGGCGTTCGAGCCGCTGCGGCGCGAAGTCGCCCGTCACGCGCTCGAGAAGCTCATCGTCGACGGGCGCATCCATCCGGCCCGCATCGAGGAGATCGTCGAGAAAGTGCGTTCCGAGCTCTGGGAGAGGATCCGGCAGGAAGGCGAGGCGACGGCCCTCGAGTTCGGGATCCCGGATCTCCATCCCGAGCTCATCAAGATGCTCGGCCGCCTGAAATACCGGACCTCCTACGGCCAGAACGTGCTCCAGCACTCCAAGGAAGTCGGCTGGCTCGCCATGAACATGGCCGCCGAGCTCGGCGCCAAGGTCGAGGTCGTCCGGCGCGCGGGCCTGCTCCACGACATCGGCAAGGCGATCGACCGGGAGATGGAGGGCACCCATCTCGAGCTCGGCCGCGAGGTCCTGAAGAAGTTCGGCGAGTCCAACGAGGTGATCCACGCGATGGAGTGCCACCACGGCGACTACGAGCCGCGGTCGCTCGAGGCCGTGCTCGTCAACGGCGCGGACGCCCTGTCGGCCGCGCGTCCCGGAGCCCGGCGCGAGATCCTCGAGACCTACGTCAAGCGCCTGGAGAAGCTCGAGCACATCGCCGACGGTTTCAAGGGCGTGCAGAAGGCTTTCGCGATCCAGGCGGGCCGGGAGCTGCGCATCGTCGTCGAAGCCAACCGGGTCACCGACGATGAGGCGCTCTGGCTCTCCCGCGACATCGCCAAGAAGATCGAAGCCGAGCTCCAGTACCCCGGCCAGATCAAGGTCACGGTGATCCGCGAGACGCGCGCCGTCGAGTACGCCCGCTAGGGCTCCGATGAACATTCTTTTCGTCGGCGACGTGGTCGGCGCCCCCGGGCGCCGCGCGCTCGTCGAAGCGCTCGAGGGGGTCATCGACCGCCATCGGGTCGACTTCACGATCGTCAACGTCGAGAACGCGGCCGGCGGCTTCGGGCTGACCGTCGATCTCTTCGAGGATCTCTCGAAGATGCCGATCGACGTTTTCACCTCGGGCAACCACATCTGGGACAAGAAAGAGATCTACGACACGCTGAACGCCTCGGACCGGCTGCTCCGGCCGGCGAACTATCCTCCGGGCAACCCCGGCCGCGGCTGGACGGTGCAATCGACGGCCTCGGGGATCCCCGTCGGCGTCCTGAACCTCCAGGGCCAGGTCTTCATGCCCGCCAACGCGGATTCGCCGTTTCGCGTCGCGGACGAGGAGCTCGGCCGCTCCGGCGACGTGAAGGTGATTTTCGTCGACGTCCACGCCGAGGCGACCTCGGAGAAAGCGGCGCTCGGCTGGTATCTCGACGGCCGCGTGTCGGCGGTCGTCGGAACGCACACCCACGTGCCGACGGCCGACGAGACGATCCGGCCGGGAGGCACGGCCTTCCTCTCCGACGCCGGCATGACCGGGGCCTACGAGGGCATCATTGGCTTCACCAAGGACCGGATCATCGAGAAGTTCCTCTCGCAGACACCGAGGTCTTTCGAGACCGCGAAGAAGGACATCCGCCTCTCCGGCGCCGTGGTCGACGTCGACGAAGCGACCGGCAAGGCGCGCAAGATCGAAAGGGTCCAGGTTCGGGTCGACTAGGTCCGTTCCGGCTCGAGCGACGATGTCACGACTCCCACTCACCGCGATCGTCACGACCCTCAACGAGGAGGTCAACCTCCGGGAATGCCTGGAGAGCCTCGCGTTCGTCGACGACATCCTCCTCGTCGACTCGTTCTCGAGCGACGGCACGGTGGCGATCGCCCGATCGTTCGCCGAACGTGACGGTCGTCCAGCGGCAGTACTTCGGCTCCGCCGCGCAGAAGAACTGGGCGATGGACCAGGTCCGGAATCCGTGGCTCCTGATCGTGGACGCCGACGAGCGCGTCCCGGAGGCGCTCGCCCGCGAGATCCGGGAGCTGCTCGACCGCGGCCCCGACGCGCGCGCCTACTTACATCCGCCGCGAGAACGTCTTCCTCGACCGCGTCATCCGGCACTCCGGCTGGTCGACGGACAAGGTCGTCCGCCTGATGGAGCGGGGCGCCGCCCGGTACCCGAAGCGCCGCGTGCACGCGGACCTCGAGCCCGAAGGACGCACGCCGACGCTGCTCTCGCCGATGCTCCACTACACGTGCCGCTCCCTGCCGCAGTACATCGACAAGCTGCACCGGTACGCCGCCTGGGGAGCGGCGGACGCGTTCCGGGCGGGCCGCAAGGCGGGCGCCGTCGAGCTGCTCTTCCGTCCGGCCTGGCGCTTCTTCCGGATGTTCGTGGTGCAGGCGGGTTTCCTGGACGGGAGGCACGGCCTCGTTCTGTGCGGGCTGCAGGCCTGGAGCGTCTTTCTCAAGTGGGCCCGTGTCTGGGAGTGGGATCGCTTCCGTCGAAACGGCTGGCCTGTGGAGCTTCCGGCATACGATGACTCTCCCGAAACCTGGGAGGCGCAGGCGTGAGTGCGTTGACGGGAATGCTGAAGATGCTCTGGAGGAAACCGGCCATGCAGAACGTCGGCGACGCGGCTCCGGATTTCACCGTGCAGGACCACACCGGGGCGACCCGGTCGCTCTCGGACTATCGGGGCAAGACGGTCGTCCTCTGGTTCTATCCGAAGGCCGACACCCCCGGCTGAACGCTCGAGGGTTGCGGGTTCCGCGACCTCTATCCCGAATTCCAGAAAAAGAACGTCGAGATTCTCGGAGCGTCCTTCGACACGGTCGAAGACAACGCCGCGTTCGCGAAGAAGTTCGACTATCCGTTTCCGCTGCTGTGCGACGTGAAGCGGGACATCGGGATGGCCTACGGCGCGGCGGAATCGCGGAAAGACGAGTACGCCAAGCGCATCACGTACGTCATCGGTCCGGACGGGAAGATCGCGCAGGCGCATCCGAAGGTCTCGCCGAAGTCGCACCCGCGGGAGATCCTGGAGAGCCTTCCGTGAGCGCGGCCGCGTAGAAGGCGCGCGCGTCCGCGGCGAACGCGGATCCCGAGAAGACGAGCGCCCGGCGGCGTGCCGCGGCGCCCATCCGCGCGCGCAGCTCCGGGTCTGCCGCGAGACGCGCGAGCGCCGCCGTCGCATCCGGAACCGTCGCCGCGATGAACCCTTCGGTGCCGTCGGTGATGAGATCCGCCACGCCCGGCACGGGGAGCGCCACGACGGGGATCCCCGAGGCCATCGCTTCGAGGATCGCCCGCTGCCCCTGCTGGGATCCGGAGGCGGTGAAGAGAAAGACGTCCATGGCCCGGTAGAACTGCGGGAGCGTTTCATCCTGGTACCCCGCCCAGAGATTGCGCGCGCGCGTGCCGAGCCGGTCGGTCAGGGTGTCGAGGGCGGGACGGTGCTCGCCCTTGCCGACGTGCAGAAGGACCAGGCCGGGCAGAGGCGCCGCGGCGGCGATCGCCTCCTCGTGCCCGCGGCCGCGGGCGAGCTTGCCGACGGTTCCGGCGATACAAACGCGCCGGGGGGCACGACGGACGCCGGCTCCGGCAGCGCCGCGGGACGCGGCTCCGGCGCGTAGACGCCGGAATCGACGACGGGCGAATGAACGGGCCCCTCGGCACCGAAGGCGCGCGCGATTTCCCGGTTGCCGAAGGCGAAGGCGCGCGTGCGTGCGAAGAGCGCCCGCGTCGCGGGGCTCCCGCGGACGTGTCGCAGATGATGGAGGGTCCGGACGACTTTCGCCCGCGCGCCGCTTCCGCGCGCGGCGAGGACGGCGAGCGCGTGGTCGTGGGTCAGATGCGCGTGCACGACGTCGAAGGACTCGCGCGCCAGCGTCGCCCGGAGGGCCGGCGCGTCGCGGAGGAGCCCGCCGGGGCCGTGGGGCCGGGAGAGAAGAGGGCGCGCCCAGCCGGCCGCGCCCAGACGCCGGGACAGGGGGCTCTGGCCGACGAACGCGAACTGGGCCTCCAGGCCCGCCGCGGCGAGGGCGCGCGTCCAGTCGCAGACGACGGCCGCCACACCGGTCCATTTCGCGCCGGCCACGACGTGGAGGATGCGCACGGAGGCAAGCTTAGTGCGGGAAGCGCACAGGCAAAGCAAGTGCGGGGAGGAGGCGGGCGCGGGCGGATATACTCGGACCAACATGGCTGTCGACCCGGAGCTGCTCGCCATCCTCGTCTGTCCCAAGACCAAGGGCCCCCTGCAGCTCGTCGAGCTCAAGGAAGCGACCCGTAAGGCGCTCGTCGACAAGTACCGGGAGAAGTTCCGCGACGAGGAGCCGGTCGTCACCCAGGGCCTCTATTCGAAGCAGGCCGACCTCGTCTATCCCATCGTCTCCGACATTCCGGTGATGCTGATCGACGAGGCCCTTCCTGGCTCGGAGGCGGCGGGCCGCTGAAGGATCCAGGCGGCAAGCGGGTGGCGTATCGGAAGATCGCGTTCGCCCTGCTCGTTCTCTTCGCCGCCGCCACCCCGGTCATCTCCGCGGCTTACGTCGTCTTCGGGCTGATGCTCGCCGCCTGGACGGCGTCCCTCGCCGCGGAGCGCCGCGTGCCGGCGAGCCTCCGTTCGCCGTTGTGCGCGCTCGCCGGCCTGTTCGCGCTCCTGACGGTCGCCTCCGTCGCCTTTTCCCGCGATCCCGCGACGAGCGCCCGCCACCTCGGCGGTCTGACGCTTCTGCTCGTTCTGCCGGCGGCGATGGATCTCGTCGACACTCCCGGCCGCGCGCGCGCCGTCGCCCTGGCGCTCGCGGGGTCCGGCACGGTCCTCGCGCTCCTGGGGATCTGGCAGTTCCTCCACGGAGGCGACGACCTCGGCAATCGGATCCGCGGCACGCTCTCGCACTACATGACCTTTTCGGGCCTCACGGCCGTCGCGTCGTGCCTTCTCCTCGGCTTCGCCCTGGAGGCGCGGGGGCGCGCCCGCCTGGCCGGACTTCTCTTCGTCGTGCCCCTCGCGTCCGTGCTCCTGACCTACACCCGCGGCGCGTACGTCGGGATCCTGGCGGCCCTGCTTCTGTACACGGCCGTGCGGCGTCCGCGGGGACTGCTGGTGCTCGCGGCCGCTCTGGTCGCCGTCTTTCTCCTCGCGCCGCCCGACGTGCGGGAGCGCATGCGCTCGATCGGAGATCTCTCGGATCGCACCAACCGGGACCGCATCGCTATGGCACGGGCCGGGGCGCGGATCGTCGCCGACCATCCGCTCTTCGGGCTGGGTCCCGAGATGGTCAAGCCGTACTACCCGCTCTACCGGGACGCCGACGCGCCGCGCTGGTCCGTGCCGCACCTCCACAACAACGTCGTCCAGATCGCCGCCGCGAACGGCGTCTTCGCGGCCGCCGCGTTTCTGGCTTTCGTGGCGCTTTTCCTGGCGCGCGCGATCGGCCGCGTCCGGCGCGACCGGCGTGCCGACCGGGCGCCCGTCTGGGCGGGGGCCCTGCTCGCGGGCGCGGCGCTCTGCGCCGCGGGTCTCTTCGAGTACAACTTCGGCGACACCGAGGTCGAGATGGCCACACTCGTCGTCTTCGCGCTGCCGTTCTCGCGGGCGGCCGATCCCGCGGACGATCCTGAGCGGAGCCCCGAGCCGGCTCCGGGTTAGCGATTAGAATCCGGGCGATGTTCCCGAGCAGCGTGCCCGTGCCCTCGCCGCCGCGGCCGTACACCGTCACGGAGCTGCTGGCGGAGGTCGGGACCACGCTCCGGACGACCTGGCGCGACGTCTCCGTCGTGGGCGAGATCGCCCGTTTCGACGAACGGGGCGGGCACGGTTACTTCACCCTCAAGGACAAGACGGCGTCGCTTCCGGCGATCATCTTCGCGTCGGACCTGAAGCGCGTGCCGTTCCGGCTCGAGCCGGGACTCGAGATCGTCGTTCGCGGCTCCCTCGATCTCTACGCGCCCCAGGGCAAGTTTCAGATCAAGGTCTTCGCCATCGAGCCGGTCGGGCGGGGCGCCCTCCAGCTCGCCTTCGAGCAGCTCAAAGCGCGGCTCGAGGCGGAGGGGCTCTTCGCCCGCGAGCGCAAGCGCGCGATTCCGAAGCTTCCACGGTCAATCGCCGTCGTCACCTCGCCCTCCGGAGCCGTCGTGCGGGACATTCTCCACGTGCTCTCCCGCCGCTTCGCGGGGCTCGCGATCACGGTGTACCCGGTCCGCGTCCAGGGCGAGCTCGCGGCCGGCGAGATCGTGGCGGCGATCCGACACCTCAACCGTCGCGCCGGCTTCGACGTGCTCATCCTGGCGCGGGGCGGGGGGTCGCCGGAAGACCTCGCGCCGTTCAACTCGGAGCTCGTCGCCCGGGCGCTCGCCGCTTCGGTGATCCCGACGATCTCGGGCGTCGGGCACGAGACCGACTGGACGATCTGCGACCTCGTCGCGGACCTGCGCGCGCCGACGCCGTCGGCGGCGGCCGAGCTGGTCGTCGAGCGCAAGGACGAGATCTGCCGCCGCGTCGGCCAGGGCCGCGGCACGCTCCTGCGCGCGATGCGCGGTCGGCTGGCCCTGTCGCGGGCGCGCGTCGACGGTCTGTCGCGCGGGGAGGCCCTCGTCGGATTCCCACGGCGGCTCGAAGCCCTGCGGGGCCGGGTCGCGCAGGGACGCCAGGCACTGACCGCGCTTCTCGAGCGGCGTCCCGCCCGGTACGCGGCCCGTCTGGCCGCCGCCGTCCGGATCCTCCATGACTTCCCGCGGGTGGTCGAGCTCGCCCGCCGCCGCGACGGCATCGCCGCCCGCGCGGCCATGCTCCACGAGCGGTTCGCCCGCGCGGGGGAGCGCCGGCGGGCGCGCATCACGACGCTGTCCGCGCGCCTCCAGGCGCTGTCTCCGCTCGCGGTGCTCGCCCGCGGGTACGCCGTCGCCTGGCGGGAGGGCGCGAAGCGGCCGCTCCTCTCCGCCGCCGAAGTCGAGGACGGAGCGCGCATCCGCGTGCGCCTGGCCCAAGGGGAGCTCTCGGCGCTGGTCCGCGGCGGCGGGCGGATCTTCGATCCGGGGCCGCTCTTCCGCGGAGAAGGAGAGAAAAAGTGACGACGCGCCCGCGCAAGGAAAGAAGCTTCGAGGACGCGCTCGAACGGCTGGAAGCCATCGTGGCGGAGCTCGAGGGCGAAGGCGAGGCGACCGGACTGGAGAAGCAGTTCGCGCTCTTCCAGGAGGGCATGGAGCTGGCGCGTTTCTGCGACCACAAGCTCACCGAGGTCGAGAAGTCCGTCGAGATCGTCCTCAAGGAGGCTTCCGAGGAGTGGAAGACGGCGCCGTTCGATCCGGCCCGGGAGGGCGATGACGACCGGGACTGAGACCGCGGCCCGGGGCGTCGCCGACTACCTCGCGCGGCGGCGGGCCGACGTGGACCGCGCCCTCGAGCGCCTCCTGCCGGGGCCGGACGAGTGGCCGGCGCACCTCCACAAGGCGATCCGGCACTCCGTTTTCGCCGGAGGCAAGCGCCTGCGGCCGATCCTGTGCCTGGCGGCGGGCGAGGTCCTGGGAGCACGCACCGAGGACCTCCTCGAGCCCGCCTGCGGCCTGGAGATGATCCACACCTACTCCCTGATTCACGACGACCTCCCGGCCCTCGACAACGACGACCTCCGGCGGGGTGTGCCGACCTGCCACGTCGTGTTCGGCGAAGCGACCGCCATTCTCGCCGGGGACTCGCTGCTCACGCACGGCCTCGGCATGTTCGCGATCCATCCGCGGGGCGAACGCTTCGCGGCAGCCAAGGTGCGCGTCCTGGAAACGGTGGTCGAGGCGATCGGCACGCGCGGCATGATCGGCGGACAGGCCGCGGATCTCGAGGCGGAAAAGGACGAGGCCCCGACGGCCGAGCTCGTCTCGAAGATCCACGAAAACAAGACCGGGCGCCTCATCCGCGCGTCCCTGCTGACCGGTGCGATCCTCGCCGGGGCTTCCGAGGAGACGCTCGCGCGCGTCGACGCCTACGGCCGCCGCATCGGACTCGCGTTCCAGATCAAGGACGATCTGCTCGACGTGGAGTCCGACGCCGCGACGCTCGGAAAGGCGTCGGGCAAGGACGCGGCCGCGGGCAAGGCGACATTCCCGGGGATCTGGGGCGTCGAGCGCTCGCGGCAGCTCCTCGCCGAGAACGTCGAGGCCGCGGTCGAGGCCGCGTCCGGCCTGCCGGGCCAGGGGGGAGTCCTGCCGGACCTGGCGCGCTTCGTGGGGAGCCGGAAATCGTGAGCCGGCGTGCGTGGATTGCCGCGGCGGCGCTTCTGACGTGCGCCTTTCGCTGCGGCGAGCCCGTCGCCGCCCGGGTGGGCGAGGAGTTCCAGTTGCCGCTCGGCGCGCAGGCCGTCGTCGGCGGCGAGGGGGCCGCGTCCCTGAGTATCGTTTTCGAATCCGTGCTCGAAGACTCCCGCTGTCCCCAGGGCGAGCAGTGCATCCGCGCGGGCGAGTCTCGGATTCTTATGAAGATAACCTTGGGAAATTCTGAGGCCCGCGCGGTCGAGCTCGGCACCCAGACCGATGATTCCATGGAGGCCGACGTCGGCGAGTTTCGAATTCGGCTCGTCGCGCTCCGGCCGATTCCGCGCGCGGCCAAGCCGGCCGAAAAAAAAGATTACGTTGCGTCGCTCCTGATATCCAAGAGATAGAGTCGCCTCCGTGACCCCGGGCTCTCCGCGGGGGAGAGTCCGTTATCAATTTGCTGGAGGTACCTCCATGCGGAAACCATCCCTCGGAGTGTTCGGAATGGCTTTCGTCCTCCTCTTCTGCGGCCTGGGCACAGCCGGGGCTGCCGAGAAAGAGGACGGAAAGAGAAAAGGTCCGATGGACGAGATGGGGCTCGAACGATTGCGAGCCAACGCCGGCCCCAACGCCCAGGTCAGCTACTCAAGGGCGACGGGCACGGTGCGTTTCATCAGCGTCGATCCCGAAACGGGCGGAGATCTCATGGTGGCGGGCGGTTCCGAGCCCCGCGCCAAGGCCTCGGTGTTCCTGAACGAATACGCCGGTGTCTTCGGGCTGCGCGACGCGCGTGAGCTGGTGCTCGGTCGCGACGAAGTCGACGAGCTGGGTTCCCGGCATCTGAGCTACTACCAGGTGCACCGCGGCGTGCCCGTCTTCGCCGCGACTCTGCGGACGCACTTCGACGCTTCCGGAGCGCTGACGACGGTCAACGGCATCGTGGTTCCGGACCTCGACCTCGACGTGAATCCCTCGCGGCCTGCCACCGAGGCGTCCGCGGTCGCCATCCGCGCCGTCAGCGCCGACAACGGCGGGCGCGAGGTCTTCGCGCGGTCGGGCCTCCTCATGATCTTCCGTGAGGGGCTCGCGAAGGGCGTGCCGGGAGCCAACCACCTCGTGTACCAGATCGAGGTCGGCAACGACGTCGACATCCGGGAGTTCGTCTACGTCGACGCACACTCGGGCAAGATCGTCGATCGCCTTCCCGGTCTCTACGACGCGCTCAACCGCCGCGCCTTCGACGGCGCCGGCGCCAACCCCGGCCCCAACTACCCGGGCAACCCGTTCTGGGTCGAGGGCCAGGCCTTTCCCACGGGCAACGTCGAAGCCGACAACATGATCCTCGCGTCGAAGGAGACCTACGACTTCTTCAAGAAGCCCTTCGGCCGCGACTCCTACGACGGCAACGGCATCACCATGGACGCGATCTTCAACCGCGCCGGCCCGGGCCAGTGCCCGAACGCGTCGTGGAACGGAGCGTTCATCTCGTTCTGCCCGGGCTTCACGACCGACGACGTGACGGGCCACGAGTGGGGTCACGCGTACACCGAGTACACGCACAACCTGATCTATCAATGGCAGTCGGGAGCGCTCAACGAAGCCTATTCCGACATCTGGGGCGAGACGATCGACCGCATCAACGGACGCGGCGTCGATACTCCCAACAATCATCGCAATGCGGATTCCTGCTCGGTTTTCTGGGGCGCTCCGCCTCCGTCGCTGACGATCACGGGCGGCAGCGCGGCCGGCAGCTATCCCTCGCTGGCCTCGGTGAATGAGCCCCCGCGGCCCTTCACGGTCGGTCCGCTGCCGATGGCTCTCTCCGTTCCGCCGGGCGCGTGCCAGGCGATCACGAGCGATGTCGCCGGAAAGATCGCGATCATCGACTGGACTCTGACTCCCAGCGGCGCCAACGAGTGCGGATCGGGCGCGCGCGCCCAGATCGCCATCAACGCCGGAGCGGCGGGCATCATCTTCGTGGCTCCCGCCGCAGGCCCTCTCAACCTCGGCTCGCTCGCGGCGATCGCCAGCGTCCAGGTCACCAACGCCTCCGGTGCGACGATCAAGGCCGGCCTCCCGGCGAGCGCGACGATCAGCATGGCGCTCGGCACGGACAATTCGGTGTCGTGGCTCATGGGCGAGGAAGTCAACTACCCCGGCTTCGTGGGCGCTCTGCGCGACATGTGGAATCCTCGCTGCTTCGGCGACCCGGGCAAGGTGTCCGACGGTCTCGAGTACGTCTGCAACATCCTCAACGACGGCGGCGGCGTGCACATCAACTCGGGCATCCCCAACCACGCGTTCGCCCTCCTCGTCGACGGCGGCACGTACAACGGCCAGACTGTTCACCCGATCGGGCTGACCAAGGCCGCGCACATCTACTTCCGCGCTGCCAACATCTACCAGTTCCCGGCGACGGACTTCGCCGACCATGCCGACTCCCTCGAGCGCTCGGCGTTCGACCTGCTCGGGCAGAACCTCAAGGATCTGAAGACGGGATCTCCCTCGGGACAGCGCATCAACCTGATCGACCTCCTCCAGGTCCGCAAGGCCATGCTGGCCGTCGAGATGCGCCGCGAGCCGGGGTGCACCTTCGCCGATCCGCAGCTGGGCCAGGACCCGCCGTCGCTCTGCCCGTCGGGTTTCCCGCTCCCGCTCTACCTCGACGTCTTCGAGTTCCCGGCGATCTCGGAAGCCAAGTGGACCATCAGCCACGAGGGCGAGACGCCTGACTTCTTCGAGCGCGACTGGGACATCACGAACGATCTTCCGGACCACCGGTTCGGCAAGGCGTTCTACGCGCCCGATTTCGACTACACCTGCAACCCGTTCACGTTCTCGGACCAGACGGTGGTTCTGCACCTCGACAGCCCGGAGATCTCGATTCCTTCGAGCGTCGCTAATCCGCGTCTCACGTTCGTCCACTGGTTCGCGACCGAGCCCGGCTTCGACGGGGGCAACGTCCGGATCAGCGTCAACGGCGGAGACTGGGTGCTGATCGCCGACTCCGACTTCGTGTACAACGGGTACACCGAGATCCTGCTGACGGCCGCAGACGGCAACAGCAACCCGCTGGCAGGCCAGACGGCGTTCGCGGGCACCGACGACGGCCAGACGGGCGGCACCTGGGGCCGTTCGATCGTCAACCTGGCGCCGTACGCCCACGGCGGAGACAAGGTTCGCATCCGCTTCGACTCCGGCAGCGACTCCTGCGCGGGCCGCACCGGCTGGTTCGTCGACGACTTCATGGTCTACAAGTGCCGCTGAGGCTCCAGCGCGGCTGAGCCTCTTCGGTTCTTCCTCATCCCGGGGCGCCCGCGAGGGCGCCCCGTTCTTTTTTGGTTTCGCGCGTTCGGTGATATGTGAGAGCGCGACTTCATGCGCGCGCTCGTGCAGACCCGCGTCGGACGGTTCGAGGAGGAGGAGATCGATCCACCCGTCCCGGCCGCCGGCGAAGTCGTTCTCCGGATGCGCGCGGCCCTGACCTGCGGGACGGACCTGAAGATCCTTGCCCGCGGGCATCCCCGGATCCGCCTGCCTCTGACGATGGGTCACGAGGTCGCCGGCGAGGTCGTCGCCGTCGGAGCCGGTGTGACGCGCTGGAAGGCCGGCGATCGCGTCGTGCCGGGGATATCGGGGCCGTGCGGGCACTGCGCCGACTGCCACGGCGGCCGGGCGAACCTCTGCGCCTCGGGCCACGCCGACCGGACCTGGGGTGCGTTCGCCGAGCGCGTGCGCGTCCCCGCCGCGGTCGCGGCCTCCAACCTCCACCGGATCCCGGAGGGTCTCGACGACGAGATCGCCGCGTTCCTCGATCCGCTCGCCTCGGTCCTGCATGGCTTCAGTCGGCTGCGCGCGCCGTCCGGGTCGCTTCTCGTCTACGGAGCAGGCGCGCTCGCCTTCCTGTGGGCCGCGGTCGCGCGGCGGCGCGGCCTCGAGGTCACGGTGGCCGGCCGGCGGCCCGAACGCGCGGCCCTCGCGGCCCGCTTCGGCGCCCGGTGGGTGGACCTGACGCGCCAGGGACCCGAGGCCCTCGTCTCCGAGGGAGGCGCGCCACCGGACATCGCGGTCGACTGCACGGGCGACGGAGCGGTCTGGGAGCTCCTGCCCGAAGTCGTTCGTCCGGGCGGCCAGGTGCTCCTGTTCGGGGGCTGCGCGCCGGAAACCTCCGTCCGCTTCGACGCGGCGCGGCTTCATTATGCCGAGATCGCGCTCGTCGGGTCCTTTCACTATTCGCCGACGGAGGCGCGCGCCGCCATGGATGCGCTCGCCTCGCGCGAGGTCGATCCGCGCCCGCTCGTGACGGCGCGCGGAACGCTCACGGACCTTCCGCGGTTTCTCGTCGACCAGGCGAAGGGCGAGGGCATCCGCTATGCCGTTCTCGGAGGTTGAGCCATGCACGAGGTGGACCTGAAGCGATTCGAAGCCCCCGACGAGGTGCGCGTCTTCGAGAAGGGCCGGCTCGAGGTCGTGGCGGTCGGCGCCATGACGATCGGCCGGGCGACCTACCAGCCGGGGTGGAAGTGGTCGCTCCACGTCGGGCCGACCGTCGGCGCCGCCCGTTGCGCGGTCGAGCACGTCGGGATGGTCCTGTCGGGCACGGCGACCGTGGCGTTCGAGGACGGGCGCGTCGTCGAGCTGCGCGAGGGCGCGCTCTTCCACGTCGCGGCCGTGCCGCACGACAGCTGGGTGGTGGGGGAGAAGCCGTACGTCTCGCTCCATTTTCTGGGCGCGGACGCGTACGCGAAGCGAGGCTGAGCATGTGCCGCAACAGCAAGAAGTGGGTCTTCACGCTGCCCGCCGAGTTTCGATGGTCGTCGGGAGACGCCGTGCCCGAGGACCTCGTCTTCCGCGACAAGGAGGGCACGCCGCGGCTGCTCGTCTTCCGCTCGGGCGAGGTGGCGATTCCTCCCGACTACGCCTGGGACGGCTGCACGCCCAAGGGCTGCCTCTTCGACCTCGTCTTCGGAACGCCCGACGGCGTGATCGACGCGCGTACGCTCAAGCCCAAGACCTACTATGCCTCCCTCGTGCACGACGCGATGTACCAGTTCCTCCTCGACGGCTTGCCCTATAAGCGTGTGCAGGTCGACCGCTACTTCCTGCGGCTGATGCGGGAAACGGGATTCCGTCTGCGCGGGGCGTACTGGCTCGCGGTGCGACTTTTCGGATGGCTCGCCGTCGCGCAGCATCGCTACGTGCGCAAGAACCGCGGGCACCCGGAGCCGCTCGCCGCGTGAGCCGCGCGGTGCGCAAGGCGGTCGTTCTCGCCGGCGGGCGGGGCACGCGGATGCAGCGGGCCGACGCCGCCGCGCGCCTCGACGCGGATCAGGCCGCGGCCGCGGCCATCGGGGCCAAGGGCATGATGCCGATCCGCGGCCGGCCGTTCCTCGACTACGTGCTCTCGGGCCTGGCCGACGCCGGGATCGACGAGGTCTGTTTCGTGACGCCACCGGGCGGTGCAACGCTCCGGGCGCACTACGCCGCCGCGCCGTCCCGCCGCGGCTGCGCCTCGCCTTCGCGGAGCAGCCGGAGCCGCGGGGGAGCGGCGACGCCCTGCTCGCGGCCGAGGCGTTTGCCGGTGGGGACGCCTTCCTCGCGGCCAACTCCGACAACCTGTATCCGCCTTCGGCGTCTCGGCGCGCTCCGGGATCTCTCCGGGTCGGGCCTGCCCGTGTTCGAGCGCGAACGGCTCCTCGCGACGAGCAACTTCACACGGGAGCGCGTGGACGCCTTCGCGGTCCTGGAGGTGGCCGCGCAGGGCTGGCTCGAACGGATCATCGAGAAGCCGCCAGCCGTTGCCGGGACCGGCACGCCGGTCCTTCTCAGCATGAACCTCTGGCGCTTCTCTCCGGCGATCTTCGAGGCGTGCCGGTCGGTCCCTCTCTCGCGGCGCGGAGAGTGCGAGCTCCCGCAGGCCGTCGGCTGGGCGATCGCGAACCGCGGCGAGCGCTTCCAGGCGGTTGCCTGCGCGGACGGCGTGCTCGATCTCTCGACGCGCGCGGACGTCGCCGAGGTCGAGGGGCGGCTCGCCGGCCGGGAGCCGCGGCCGTGACGTCGCCGGCTCGGCGCGCCTCGAAGAGACGCTCGCCGGGGCGGGACTGACGCCGGCCGAGGCCCGCCGCAAGCGCGAGCTCTTCGAGGGCGTCGATGCCGCGTTTCGCAGCGCGTTCGGTGGCGAGCCCGCGGCGCGCGTGGTTCGTCCCGGGACGGATCGAGATCCTCGGCAAACACACCGACTATGCCGGCGGCCGGAGTCTCCTCTGCGCGGTGGGCGCGGGTTCTGCGTCGCCGCATCGCCGCGGCGCGACGGCGTCGCTCCGCGTCGCCGACGCGGGCCGCAGGCTCCAGGAGGAGGTCACCCTCGATCCCGGCCTTCATCCCTGCGGCGTCGGGCTGGCGCGTGTACCTCGAGACCGTGGCGTCCCGGCTCGCGAAGAATTTCCCCGGGCGCTGACGGGAGCCGACGTCGCGCTCGCGAGCGATCTGCCGCGCGCGTCGGGCCTGTCGAGCTCGAGCGCGCTGGTCGTGGCGATCTTCACGGCCCTCGCCGAGAGCAACGGCCTGGATGCCCGCCCGGAGTTCGCGGCGCACATCCGCGACCGCGGAAGACCTCGGCGGGTATCTCGGGGCGCTCGAGAACGGCCGGGCATTCGGCAGCGCTCGCGGGCGAGCACGGCGTCGGCACCTTCGGCGGCAGCGAGGACCAGACCGCCATCCTCTGCAGCCGCGCGGGCGAGCTCGCGCAGTACGCGTTCTGTCCGGTTCGCCGCGAGCGCACGATCCGCTTCCCGCAGGGCTGGACGCTTCGTGGTGGCCTCGAGCGGCGTCGCGTCGGACAAGACCGGCGCGGTGCGAGGAGCGCTACAACCGGCTGTCGCTCGCGGCGGCTCGGCGATCCTGGAGCTGTGGAACCGCTCGGCGCGCCGCGAGGACCCGAACCTCTTCGCCGCGGCGAACGTGTCCCACGACGCCCCCGAGCGCATCCGGAACCTGCTGCGCGTGATCCCGGTCGAGGGCTTCTCCTCCGACTTCCTCGTCGGGCGCTTCGACCAGTTCCTCGAGGAGTCGACCGTGCTCATTCCGGGCCGGCGGCCGGCTTTCCCGCGAGGACGTCGTCCCGATCGGCGAGCTCGTCGACCGCTCGCAGGAGCTCGCCGAGAACGACGTCTCGGCAACCAGATTCCCGAGACGGTCGCGCTCGCATCGCGCGGCGCGGGCGCTCGGCGCCGCGGCGGCCTCGGCCTTCGGCGGCGGTTTCGGGGAAGCGTCTGGGCGCTCGTGCGGAGCAAGGAGGCCGACGCGTTCCGCAAGCGCTGGGGCGAGGCGTACGCGGAGGCGTTTCCGAACCCGACCGAGCGTTCGCGGTTCTTCACGACCCGCCCCGGGCCGCCCGTCGTCCGGCTGTAGCGGCGGCGCCGCGCGGCGGCCCCTAGGGCCGCGGGCCGAGCGCCTCCTTCAGCGGCGGCGCCGCCTTCGGGTTGGCCGAGCGCCAGTCCTTTCCGAGAAGCGCCGCGGCGGTCGCGGCGATCTGGCTCTGCGGACGCGCGGGAGTTCGCCCGCTCGCCGAGCGGCGGCGTGTCCGGTCCCAGCACCGCGATCCAGATGTCCTCGGCGCCCTCGACGTTCCAGTCGTGGTGCTTCCAGTTCTCGGTCGCCGTCGCCGCGCCCGTGGTCGGTCGTGATGAGGAAGGTGGTCTTCCCGCGGTACTCCGGCATCGCCTGCATCGTGGTCCACAGCTCCCGGATGAACCCGTCGATGGCGTGCGCCGACTGGAGCATGTCAAGTCGTACCGGCCGTTGTGAGCCCACTCGTCCGTCTCGCCGTAACCGACGAAGAGGACCCGGGGCTTCTTCGCGCCGCACGTAGTCGAGGAGCGTCTGCTGGAGCAGCGAGTCCAACGGCATCTCGCAGAATTCGCGCGTGATCGACCGGTACAGGGTGTTCAGGAGTCCTGACCGCGGGCCCGTCTTTGCCCGGGACCGGCGGCTCCCATCCGCGCGCATGTCGAGGCGGCTGCGCTCGCGGTGGAAGATGCCGGTGAAGACGTCCCAGCCGGCCACCACGCCCACGCGGCCCTCGAAAACCCGGGCATGCGCGTTCATCCACTCGAAGACCGAGACGTTCGGGTTGGGCCCGTATTCGTTCTTGTCGATGCGCGGGTCGGCGGCGCCGGTCACGATCTCGTTGTAGCCGGGGTAGGAGAACCGGAAGCCGTTGTCGACCTGCGCGGGACCGCCCTCGTCGGCGTTGCCCGTAGATCTGCCGTCCTTCGCGACGACGGACCAGAGAAAGGGAAGCAGGGCCTCGCGCCGTTGCCTCCGGAGTCTCCTGCCAGAACGCGCGTCTTCGGAGCGCGTCCGCGTCCTCGGCGCCGCCGGGCTTGTAGCTGATGAGCGCGGCCTCGGCGCCGCGGAACACCTCCTGCCAGCGCAGGCCGTCGGTCACGATGACGACGACGTTCTCGGTCCTGCGCGCCTGCGCGGACTCGGCGCGGCCTCGAGCCGCGCGCGCCGCCGCCAGTCGATCACGAGGACGCGGGCGAGGGCCTTTCCGGCGGGTCGCTTCATCGCCACCTCGGGAAGTCTTCGGAGAGCACGCGGTCGTAGGCCGCGAGCGGCCCGCTCCGCGTCGGCCTCGCCGAGAACGGCAGCGGCGGCTTCATCTTGACGACGTTGTGATCCGGGCCGTCGGTCGACAGCAGGATGCCGTGGTCCTTCATGCGCTCGACGACGTAGCCGGCCTTCGCGGCGGCGGGCGGCGCGAGTCTCGCGGTCCGCGACGAGCTCGATGCCGAGGAAGAGGCCCGAGGCCGCGGACGTCGCCGACGGCCGGTGCCGCTCGTCCAGGCCCAGCGAGGCCGGCCTTGAGACGGCCCCCGACGCGCTGCGCCCGTTGCTGGAGTCCGCTCGTCGCGCGATGACGTCGAGCACCGCGAGGCCGATCTCGCACGACACGGGATTGCCGCCGAAGGTGTTGAAGTACTCCATGCCGTTGGCGAACGCGGCGGCGATCGCCGGCGTCGTGACGACGGCGCGCCAGCGGATGTCCGTTGCCGATCGGTTTGCCGAGCGTGACGATGTCGGGCACGACGCCCTGCGTCTCGAAGCCCCAGAACCGCGTCCCCACGCGGCCGAATCCCGACCTGCACCTCGTCGGCGATGCAGACCGCGCCGGCCGCCCGGGCGTGGCGGTACGCGGCCGCGAGGTAGCCCGGCGGGAGCTCGATCTGGCCGCCGCACGACAGCAGGCTCTCGCAGAGGAAGGCGGCGGGACGCGCGCCGGCCGCGCGAATCCCGTCCGCCGCCTCGCGGACGTGCGCCGCGAACTTTTCGCCGCGCTCGGGATCGTCCCTCCGGTAGAGGCCCCGGTAGTCGTCCGGCATGGGGACCACGCGGACCCACGGCGGGCGGTCCCGAGCCTCCGGGGCCGTCGATACTTGTACGGGCTGACCGCGATGAGCGCCTGCGTGTTGCCGTGATACGCGCCGTCGACCACGATGACGCTCGGCTCCCGGTGGTGGCCGCCCGCGCCATCCGCAGCGCGAGCTCGTTGGCCTCGCTTCCGGAGCAGACGAAGAAGCAGACGGACAGCGGGCTCGGGCAGCGTTGCGGTCAGGCGCGCGGCGTAGCGCCGATCGACGGGTGGAGATAGCGCGTGTTGGTGTTCAGGACGGTCATCTGTCGCGCGCCCGGCCTCGACGCCACCCGCGGGATGTGCGTGGCCCACGTGGGCGACGTTGTTGACCATGTCGAGGTAGGCGCGGCCCGTCTGGTCGTAGAGGAAAGCGCCGAAGCCGCGGCCGATCTCGAGGGGCGCGCGGTACGCCAGCGAGAGCGACGGCCCGAGGCGCTTGCGCCGCTCCTGCCGCGAGGCGAGCCGGGTCCTCGGCCGCGGCGCGGAACCGCGGCGGCGCGCCCCGAGCGATCAGGATTGGGATCGGGCGAGAGCGAGAGCCACACGGCGCGCTGCGCTCGCCGCGCCGACGCCGTGGAAACTCCCCGTCGCGGTCGAGCATGTCGGTGACGATCTGGAAGTGGACGTGCGGCGGCCAGTCGCCGTTGTCCGGGCGGCGCGCCCGATCGCCGCCGATGCGCTCCCCGCGCGCGACCGGCGTCGCCGGGAGACAGGCCCGCGACGGATTCGCGGCGCGAGGTGCCCGTAGAGGGTGTAGAAGGGCGGGGCGTGCCCTCGGGGCGTGCTCGAGGATCACGGTCGGGCCGTAGTCGAGGCGCGCGGCGTTGTCGCGCACGCTGTAGACCGTGCCGGGAAGGGGCGCCATCACGGGCGAGCCCGCCTCCCAGAAGATGTCGATCGCGATGTGGACCGTCCGCCGCTCGGGATGCTCGCCGCCGGGATCCCGCGAAGGCGTCGCTGCGCGTAGAGGAGCCGCGCCTCGTCGTAGCGGCCGACACCCAGCTCCTCGCCGGCGGCTCGCCATCGCTCGAAGAGCCGGGCCGTCATCGCCCGGCCGTCGAGTGCGCCTCGTGCGGGCGACGGAACACCGGGCTCCCGACCGAGAGGTCGAAGACGACCGCGCGTGCCAGGTCCGCGTCGGCGACCACGACGGACCCATCTCGCTCTGCGTGCGCCGGAGCCACGCCTCGATCGCCGGAGTCTGCGGACAGGGCATCCGTCCGCACGCGGCGCGCAGGCGGTAGTGCGCGAACCGCGGATGGACCGCCCGCATTCGGCCAGGGCGTCCCAGGCGGGCGCCTCGCTGACCAGCAGGTACGCGTTCTCGGGCTCGGCGGTGCGGCGCTGCGCAGAGAGGGAGACGCTCGTGCAGAGGCGCATCGCGGCCAGGCGGCCACACGGCGGCGAGCTCGGCGTCCGAGAGCGGACGCGCCTCGTCGTATCCGGACGGCACAGCCTCGGCAGGCGGCCGCGAGCGGATCGGCCTTCCGAAAATCGGCGTACGCGATCGCCACGGCGAGCTCGCAGACGGTCCAGGTCTCGACCATGTCGCCGAAGTCGAGAAGCCCGGCGATCGCCCGGTCCTCCGGCTGCGCCGTCGGCGGCCCGACGAGAATGTTGTAGTCGTTGGCGTCGTTGTGGATGACGCTGCGGGGAAGCCGCGGAAGCACGCGGAGCGACCGTCTTCTCGCATGGAGCCGCACGAAGTGGTCGACGAGGGCGCGCCGCGCCGGGATCGGCGATCTTTCCGGCGCGGTCCCGGGCGATGACTTCGAGCGCCCGCTCCGGATCCCAGAGCGAGGTCGCGGCCGACCGCGGCCGGATGCGCGAAACCCGCGAGCGCCGCGTCGAGGCGCCCGAGCAGTCGCCCGGTCTCGCGATGGAGCACCGGGGCGTGCCGCGGCCGCGCGTCCGCGAGCATCGTACCGGGAGGTACGTGATCAGCCGCATCCGCCGGCCCTCCGCGGGGAGTCGCTTCGTCCCGATGTGCGCACAGGCGCGGCACGGGAACCTCGGGCGCGCGCTCGGCGATCCGCGCGAGGGCCGCGTTTCTGGAGGTCGAGGACGCCCGCGCTCTCGGTCGGGGCCCGCGATCTTCAGGACGAACTCGCCGCGCTCGCGCCGCGAGGCGAAAGTTCTGGTCGCGCTCGCTCGGCAGCGGCAGATCGCCGAGAGCCGACAGGCCGAAGAGCGTCGCGCGCGAGACGGACCGCCTCCTCCTTCCGGCGGAGCTCTCCTCGGAGCGGCGGGCGTCGACATGGCGTCGCGCACGCTACGGCAGAAGGGGAGAAGGGTTCAAGCCGCTCCGCTGATATTCTCGCGCGCCGATGCATGAGCCCGCGCATCCGCCGGAGAAACAGCACGGCCGCGCCGTGGGCGGCCTGCCCGGGCCGCCACCGGTGAAGTCGAGCCGACGTCGCGTCGATCCGCTACCGTTTCCCGGCGCTCGACGCAAGCAGGACGAGCGGTCTGCCGTCGCCTACTTCGACGGTCCCGGCGGCACGCAGGTGCCCCGTCGACGTCGCGCGCGCGATGGCCGACTACCTCTTCAAGCACAACGCGAACACGCACTGGCGCTACCCGACGCTCGGTCGAGACCGACGCCGCTGCTCGCAGACGGCGCGGGAGACCCTCGCCGAGTTTCGTCGGCGGCGATGCCCGCGACGAGATCGCGTTCGGCCAGAACATGACGACGCTCACCTACCACCTCTCCCGCGCTCTCGGACGGGCCTGGGGGCCCGGCGACGAGATCGTCGTGACGGAGCTCGATCACCACGCCAACGTCGACACCTGGAAGGCGCTGGAGCGCGACCGGGGCGTCACGATCCGCACGGTCGCGATGCGACCCGAGCGCGCGGCACCTCGACGAGGGGGATCTCGAAGCGGCGATCACGTTCGGCGGACGAAGCTCGTCGCGATCGGCGCGGCCTCCAACGCCCTGGGCACGATCAACGACGTGACGGAGATCTGCGCCCGGGCGCGCGCATGCCGCCGGGGCCCTTTCCTTCGTCGACGCCGTGCACGCCGCGCCGCACGTTCTGCCTCGACGTCGCCGCGATCGGCTGCGACTTCCTGGCGTGCTCGCCCTACAAGTTCTACGGGCCCCACCTCGGGCGTGCTGTGGGGCACGCGCGCGCTGCATCGAGTCGCTGGAGGTGCCGCAGCTCGCGCCCGCGCCCGACTGGTCGCCCGAGCGGCTCGAAACCGGCACGCTCTCGCACGAGGGCATCGTCGGCGCCGCGGCCGCGGTCGACTTCCTGGCGGCCCTGGCCGGACGCCCGGACGTCGCGACGCGCCGGGCTGGCTCGCGGCCGTTACACGGAGCTCCACTCGCGCGGACGGCGGCTCGTTCGAGCGATGTGGGCGGGGCTCTCGGCGGTCGACGGTGTCCGCCTCTACGGCCCGGGCCCCGACGCGCCCCGCGACGCCGACGCTCTCCTTCGTCGTCGCCGGACGCACGGCCGACGAGGTGGCCGAAGCCCTGTCGCGGCGCGGACTCTATCTGCCTCGAGCGGCGACTTCTACGCCTGGACGGTCGTGGAGCGGCTCGGGCACGCGAAGGACGGCGTCGTGCGCGCGGGCTGCGCCTGCTACACGACCGAAGACGAGGTCGACCGGCTGTCGCGGCGGTCCGCGAGATCGCGGGCGGGCGAGGCTCGGCCGCCGGCCGATGAAAGCCGTGCGGGTCGAGGCGCGACGGCTCGCCGTCGCCGCCGTCGAGCTGCCCGACCCCGAGGTCGGCACCGGGCGAAGCGCTGATGCGCACGCGCGTCTCCGGCATCTGCGGGTCGGACCTGCTCGACTGGTACGTGCGCCGCAAAGCCGGCAGCGTCCTCGGCCACGAGGTCGCGGGCGAGATCGTCGCCGTCGGGCCGGGCGTGACGGATTTCCGCGTCGGGGACCGCGTCGCGCCCCATCACCACGCGCCCTGCCTTGCCTGCGCGGCGTGCGCGGCGGGCCGCTTCGTCCACTGCGCCGACGTGGAGGGCGTCGCGGCTGGATCCCGGGGGATGGCCGAATGCGTGCGGATCCCGGCGGACAACCTCGCGCACGACACGCTGAAGATTCCCGGACGGCGTCTCCGACGAAGAGGCGAGCTTCGTCGAGCCGCTCGCGACGGTCGTGAAGGCCTTCCGCCGCGGCCGATTCTCGGCCGGCCAGTCGCTGCTCTGCGTTGGCCTGGGCCCGACGGGCCAGCTCGCATTCCGCCTCGGCGCGCGCGCTCGGCGCCTCGCGGATCGCCGGAGCCGATCGCGTCGCCTCGCGGCTCGAGCCGCCGCGCGGCGCGAGCGGCGCCGCCGACGCGTGCTCGACGTCTCGCGGCGAATCGCCGCCGGAGCCGCGCCGGCTCTCGCGGGGCCGGGCGGCTTCGATTTCGTCTTCGTCGGCCCGGGCAAGCGCGAGGTCGTCGCCGAGGCGTTCGAGGCGGTCACGGCCCCGGGCGGGACGCTCCTGCTGTTCACGATGGCTCCCCCCGGCGAGGCCTGGAACGCGGCCCTCTTCGATCTCTACTTTCGCGAGATCACCGTCGTTCCGTCCTACTCGTGCGGCCCCGATGACACGCGCGAAGCCCTCGGCGCGATCGCGCGCCGGCAGGTGCGCGTGGCCGATCTCGTCTCGCACCGCTTTCCGGTCGGCGCAGGCCGCGGAGGCGTTCGCGCGCGCGCGCGCAGCCCGAGGGCGCGATGAAGGTGGCGATCACTGCTTTGAAAACCCGTCTGGACCTGCTGCTCGTCGCGCGGGGCTCGCGCCGTCGCGCGAGAAGGCCCGGGCGATGATCCTCGCGGGGCTCGTGGACCGTGGACGGGCGCCGGGCGGACAAAGCCGGGAGGCCGTCGCCGAGGACGCGGAGCTCGCGGTCGCGGGGCCCGCCGCACCCGTACGTCTCGCGCGGCGGACTGAAGCTCGCCGCCGCGCTCGATCACTTCGGCCTCGACCCGCCGGCAAGGTCTGCCTCGACGTCGGGGCCTCGACGGGGGGATTCACCGACTGCCTGCTCCAGCGCGGCGCCGCGCGCGTCTACGCGGTCGACGTCGGCTACGGCCAGCTCGACGCGAAGCTGCGCGGCGATCCGCGCGTGCTCGTGCGCGAGAAGGTCAATGCCCGGGCGCTGTCGTAGCGCGAGGTGCCCGAGAACGTGCGAGCTGGCCGCGGCCGACGTGTCGTTCATCTCGCTCAGCTCGTCCTGCCCGCGATCGCCGCGCTCGTCGCCGGCGGCGGAGCGCTCGTCGTCCTCGTCAAGCCGCAGTTCGAGGCGGGCCGCAAGGAGGTTCCGCGCGGCGGCGTCGTCAAGTCGGAAGAGACGCGGCGGCGCGTCGTCGGGAGATCGAGGCGGCCGGCCGGAGCCTCGCGTTTGAGCGTTCTCGGAGCCCTCGCCGTCGCCCGATCCGCGGCGCGCGCGGCAACGAAGAGTTTCTGCTCGGATTTCGTGTAAATTGAGCAGGATGAAGGGGTCCCGGGCTTCGCGCCTCCAGGTTCCCGCGCGTCGGCATCGTGGCCAAGACGCGCCCGCGGCGGCCGTGCGGCTGGCCGCCTCGCTCGAGAAGGCCCTCAAGCGCCGGGGCCGCCGCGTGCTGCTCGACGAGGCGACCGCCGAGGCGATGCGGCGCCCGAAGGGCGTCTCGCGCGACCCGCATCTCCCGCGGATTCGACCTCGTCCTGGTGCTCGGAGGCGACGGCACGCTCCTCTCGGTCGCGCGGAGCGGCGCCCGCGTCGAAACGCCGCTTCTCGGGATCAACGTCGGCCTGCTGGGGTTTCTGGCCGGCTTGAGCGCAGCGAAGAGGCGATCGTCCGCCTCGACGAGGTGCTCGCCGGGCGGTTCCGCGAGGACCGCCGGGGCGCCCTCGACGTCTCCGTCGGACGGGGCCGCACCACGGCAAGTACCGGGCCCTAAACGACGCCGTCCTGAACCGCGAAGCGCTCGCCCGCATCTCGACTTTTGCGATCGCGCTCGACGGCCGGACGGTCGCCGAGTTCCGCGCCGACGGAGTCATCGTCTCGACGCCGACCGGCTCGACGGCCTACAACCTCTCGGCCGGCGGGCCGATCCTCCATCCGCAGCTTCCGGCGATCGTCATCACGCCGATCTGCCCCCACACCTTCGCGCAGCGCCCCTCGTCGTGCCCGGCTCGACCGAGGTCCGCGTCCGGATCGTCGGCCCGGAACGCCGGGACGGGGGCGTCTACCTGACCCTCGACGGGCAGGAGGGCTTCCCGATCGCTCTCGGGACTGACGGTCGTCGTCCGCTCGAGTCCGACCGCAGTGACCCTGCTCCGCCCCCCCGAGACCGATCACTTCGATCAGCTCGCGGGCAAGCTCTCCTGGGGCGTGTAGCCCGACGTCGATGTCCGGATGCGGGAGGAACGGGAAGGACGGGAAAGAAGCGCCGCACGAGGCCCAGCGCCTCTCGACCTCGCGTCTCTTTCTCATCGTCGTCCTCTTTCTCGTTCTCGCCGCGTACTCGATCTGGAACTCGGACCGCTTCCAGACGCTCATGCAGTCGGCGTCTCGGAGCAACGGCTCTCCGAGCTCCTCCAGCGTCCCGTGACCTTCAACCGCGTCGACTTCCACATCTTCCCGCCCTCGATCGAGCTCGCCGACGTGCGGATCGGCAACGATCCGCGGCTGCCGGACGAGCCGCTGCTGTCCGCCGCCGCGCTCACGATCGGCGGCGGCATTTCGCTGTCGGGACGGGAGCTGCGCTTCGGCCGGGTCCGCGCCGTCTCGCCCCGCATCGCGCTCGTCCAGTTCGAGGATGGAACCTGGAACCTGCCCCCCGGACTGACCGGGCCTGCCGAGAAAGGGCGGCCTCGCGGTCCGGATCGGCGAGCTCGTCGTCCAGCGCGGCACCTTCGACCTCGACGGCCGGAAGATGGGAATCGACGGGCGGCTCGACGACTTCGCGGTCGAGCTGTCGTCGCTGCCGCGCAACCGCTATCGGGGAACGCTCGCCTGCCGGCGTGTGAATTTCCAGCTCCCGGGCGCCGAGCCGCTCGCTTCGGCCTCGACCTCGCGTTTCGCCTCGATCCGCAGCGGGGCGCCTCGATCGACTCGATGCGGGCGGTCGGCGAGTTCGGCGATCTTCGGCTGACGGGCTCCTTCGAGAACTTCAGACGCGCCGACGGTCCTGCTGCTGGTCTCGGGGGAGCTTCACATCGGCGAGGTCGAGCGGGTTTTCCGCTCGGACGCTCGGTTTCGAGGGCGACGCGCGCCTGAAGGCGGAAGTCCGCATTCCGCCGTCCGGCGGCTTCCGGATCGCCGGGCGGCTCACGTCCCCGCGCATCGACGCGAAAGGATTCCTGATCGAGGACTTCGACGCGACGGTTTCGGCGCGGCCCGAGGCCCTCGTCGCCGAGATCGACCCGGGCCCGCTACGCGGGCGGGCTCGCGACCGGCGTCCTGCGGATCGCGGACCTCGCCGGCCACGGGGACCCCGGCCGATGACGCTGGCCGTCGAAGCCAGGAACCTGTCGATGGAGCGCTTCTTCGCGGACATCGACCTTCCGGGAACGGGCCTCTCGGGCAACGCCGCGCTCTCGCTCGCTCTGCGCTGGGGGGAGGGAGGCCTCGAACGCGCCGACGGCGGCGCCATGCTCTCGATCGAGGCGGGCCCCGCGACGTCCCTCGTGCGCGGCCGTTTCGGCGTGCCGACCTCCGGGGGCGGCCCGCTCACCGTCGTGGACGGCCGCATCGGGTTCGTCGCCACGACGTTCCGCTTCCCCGTCTCCTCGCTCGAGATGACGGGCGGCATGCAGATCGGCGAGTGGAAGCCCGACTTCGACTTTCGCCTCACCTCGCGCAATCTCGAGGAGGTCGACCGCATCTTCCAGAACTTCACGGCGGCCTCCGGAGGCGTGCCCGAGCCGCTCGGGCTCGGGGGCTCCGGCGAGGTGGAGGGGCACATCGCGCGGGACTGGGGCAACCCCGTCGTCTCGGCCCAGATCGCCGCCGAGAACACGGTGTACGCGGGCGTCACCTTCGGCAGCGTGCGCGGCACCGCCGGCATGCAGGACGGCGCCTTCCTGTTCCAGCCGCTCCGGGTCTACGAGGGCAGCGCGACGCTCTCGCTCGAAGGCACCGCCCGCTACCGCCGCGAGCCGGGCAAGACGGCGCTCGACCTGACCGTCACGGCCAAGGACTATCCCGTCGAGCGCCTTCTCGACTATCTCGATCTCGACCTTCCGATCGCGGGCCGCCTCAGCGGAAGCGCGCCCCTCCACGGAGATCCGCCCGACGGCGTGACCGGGACGGCGACGATGGTGCTCGAGGACGCGAAGGTCTGGGGACAGGCTTTTCCGCGGATCACCGGACGCGCGACGCTCGAGCCGGGGCGCTTCGAGCTCGACGAGGTGCGGGCGGAGGTCGAAGGCGGGACCCTCGGCGGGCGCGGCGCGATCGCCTTCCGCGAGAAGACCTTCGAGGTGCGCGCGGCGGGCGACGCCGTGCCCATCGGCGCGCTCGAAGTCGTGCGCGGCGCCTCCGACGCGATCTCGGGCAAGCTCACGTTCCAGATCAGCGGATCCGGCGAGATCGACCGTCCCAACCTCACGGTGTCCGCCGAGCTCGCGGAGGCGGTCTTTCACGGGAAGCCTCTGCCGCCGGAGCTCTCGCCGCGCCTCGAGGCGCAGTTGAAGGCGGGCGAGCTCTCGGGAACGCTCACGGCCCCGGGCCACTGGACGCTGACGGCCACGGGCCGGCCTCTCGGAAAGCCGGGCCGCGTGGAGGCCGAGCTGGATGCGCCCGACGTCGCCGCGTTCCTGCTGATCACGCCGCTCGAGCTTCCCGAGGGCGTGACCGGCGCCCTCTCCGCCACCGGGCGCTTCTCGTGGCCCGAGGAGCCCGGCGCGCCGGTCACGGGGGAGGTCGACGTGAGGGAGGCGCGCCTCGACACGAAGGATCACCCCGGCCTGCTCCGGACCTCGGGTCCGGCGAAGGTTCGGTTCGCGAGCAAGCGGATCACGCTGGAGACGCTGCGCGCCGTCGGCGAGGGCATCGATTTCACCATCCGCGGCGCCTACGACGGCTCCGTGGCGCCGCCGGCGATCCAGGGAGCCGTCGCGGGCTCCGGGCAGGCGGCGGTTCTCGACCTCATCCGTCCGGGGCTCGGCGCCGCCGGCCAGCTGACGTTCAGACGTGGGGGTCGCGGGAACGACCGAGAAACCCGACCTGAACGGCTCGGTCCGCATCGAGAACGGCCGGTACCGCGCCTTCGGCTACTCCTTCGAGGACATCGAAGGCACGCTGCGGCTCGTCGGCTCCTCGGGAGAGATCGACGGTCTCCGCGCCAAGGTCGCCGACGGCGAGGCCTTCGCCGCCGGGACCTTCCGCCTCGGCGGAAACGACCTCGAGAGCTACCGGCTCGCCATCCAGGGCCGGCGGATCTCGGTGCGCGCGATCCCGGCGCTGCGCCTGATCGTCGACGCCGACCTCGTCGTCTCCGGCGGCGCCGACGCGCGCCAGATCCGGGGCGAGGTCACGCTGCTGCGCGGCACCTACACCAAGGACGTCGACGTCACGGTCTCGGACCTGCTCGCGCGGAGCCGGCCGGGCGCGGCGCTGGCCGCCCGCGAGCCCTGGAAGGAGCGGACGGCCCTCGACGTGCGCATCGTGTCGGCGGCCTCGCTCGAGGTCCGCAACAACGTGGCCCGCCTCTCGGGCACGGTCGACCTGACGGCGCGCGGCACGCTGGCGGACCCCGTGCTGCTCGGCCAGATGCTGCTCGACGAGGGCGGACGCGTCGTCTTCTCCGACATCCGGTACGAGATCGAGATACGGGGCGATCACGTTTTCGAACACGACGCGGATCGCTCCGTTCGTCGATCTGCGCGCCCGGGCCGAGATCAAGGGCTACGACGCTCGTCGTCTCGCTCGTCGGCACGTGGCCGCGCGTCAACGCGAACTTCTGTCTCGGATCCGCCGCTCTCCAACGACGCGATCCTCGGCCTCGTCCTCTCCGGGTCGCCGCCGGACACGCGGCGCCGAGAGCCGACGACCGACCAGCTCGTCTCGGCCGCGGCGGGCATCGTCTCGGGAGCCGTGACGGGCGGCCTGACGCGGGCACCCGCAGCTCTTCAAGCTCGACCGTTTCCAGATCGACCCGGTCTTCGAGGGCAGCTACGCTCACGACCTTCCGGACGACCATCGGCAAGCAGATCACCCAGGACCTCGTCGGTCACGTCCTCGATCGCGCTCGACTCGAGCAAGGACCCGATCATCCGGATCGAGTGGCAGGTCACCGACTCGATCTTCATCCAGCTCCTCCGCGACGAGGAAGGCAACTGCTCGGTCACGTTCCGCCGGCGCCAGCGCCTCTGATGCGCGGGACGCTGCGGGCGGTCGGGGCGGTCGGGGCGGTCCTCCCTTGCTCGGGCTCTTCGGCCTCGCGGCCGCCTGTCGCCTCGCGGGCCGACGCCGCCCTGCCGGGGCAGGACGGGGGCGCGTGGTCGCGGAGTCGCGTACGCGAGCGACGGCGAGGTCGACCAGCACGAGGTCGAGGAGACTCATCGCGATCGTCGCCGGGCCGTCCGCTCACGGAGGAGGAGACCGGGGCGACGATCCGGAACCTCTACGGCACGCGGCGCTTCGCGAACGTGGTCGTGGACGCCGAGCCGCTCGCCAGACGGCGAGCTGCGCGTCACGGTGTATCTCTGGCGCGCGTATCTCGTCCGCGGAATCGAGTTCGAAGGCAAGTTCGCTCCCACCCGGGAGGACCTGCGCCGGGTCGTTCCCCTCGGCGCCGGGGATCCGTTCCATGCCGCCGCGCTCGAGGCGGGCACCGCCGGACATCGAGCGGAGACTCTTCGCGGACGGGTATCTCGCGCCGTCCGTCGAGCCGGAAGCCGTCTTCGACGACCGCGACTTCACCGTCACGGTCGTTTATCGCATTGCCGCCGGTGTGCGCGCCCGCATCACCGAGCCCTTACTTCGACGGTTCGACGGCGCCTTTCTCGGCCGCCGCCCTGGCGGCGCGCGGCAAGCTCGACGCCGGCGACGTGTACAACGAGGCGAAGGCCCGGGACGACGCCGACCGGATCCGGCAGTTTCTCCTCGCGGAGGGCTATTTCCGCGGCTCGGCCGAACTGATCGCGGCCGAGCCGACGGAGGACGGGCGCATCCGGCCGGTCTACCGTGTCTCGGTCGGGCCGCGCTACGTGATCGAGGCGACCGGGCTGAAGCCGAAGGCGGCCGACAAGCAGATCCGCGCGCTCCTCGACTATCAGTCCTTCGACGAGGATCTGCTCGACCAGTGGAAGTCGGATCGTTTCGCCGAGCTCCAGAACGGCGGGCCGGTATCGCGCCAAGGTCTCGGCGGCCGCATCGGGGGAGAACCCCATCGCCGTGAAGCTCTCGGTCGATCCGGGCCCGAAGTACGCGATCCAAGAAATCGCGATCGCCGGAACACGTCCGTTCCGGAGAAGACGCTGCGCGAACTGATGGTGACGCGGCCGAAGGGGCTACCGCTCGTCGCGCAGGGATATCTCGTCGACGAAAACCTCGCGGGCGACGTCTCGGCGATCCTCGGCTACTACCAGAGCACGGGCTGGATCGACGCGACGGTCGACTCCACGGTGACCGACGCCGCCGCGCCGGACCGGCTCGACGTGTCGATCCGAATCGCGGAGGGTCCGCGCGCTTTCGTGTCCGAGAGGCGGATCGAGGGCGCCGAGCACCTGACGTCGGAGGAGCTCGCGTCGCTGCTCACGGTCAAGGTCGGCGACCCCTTCAATCCCGCCGCCGTGCGGCACGACGTCGGAGCGCTGACGACGCGGTACCGGAACACCGGATGGCCGTCGGCCACGATCCAGGATCGCTACACGGTCTCCGAGGATCGCACCCAGGTCGAGGTGGACTACACGGTCGCCGAGGGCGAGCGGGCGTTCTTCGGACGGACGGTGGTCCGCGGCAACTCGGTCACGCGTGTCGAACGGATCCGCCGGCAGATCGCCTGGAAGGAGGGAGAGCCGTTCTCGGAGGAGAAGGTCGCCGACACGCAGCAGGCGCTGGCGCGCACGGGCGTCTTCCGGTCGATCGACGTGCGTCCTCAGCCCACGAATCCCGAAAACCAGACCCGCACGATCGACGTCGAGGTCTCCGAGGCGCGGCGCCTCTCGCTCCTGTACGGGTTCGGCTACCTGTACGCCGCGGGCGCCGACGTGAACCGCAACGACGTCTTCGCGACGGTGGGCGCCACCTATCGCAACCTCTTCGGCCGCATGCAGTCGGCGACGGTGGAAGTTCAGTACGCGCCGATCTCGACGCGCGGCTATGCCTACGCGAGCTTCCTCGATCCGTTCGCCTTCGATTCGGAGATTCCCGTCAACGTCGTCGCGTTCGCGAGCCGCCAGCCCATCCAGGACGTCAACATCGACAGCTACGGCGGGTACGTGGAGTCGGCCAAGCTCGTGACGCGGCACCTGAGGCTGGGCCTGCGGTACGAGTACCAGGAAACCGGGCCGCAGAATCCGGAGGACCTCTCCACGATCGAGCTCGAGCGGTTCCCCAAGACCGCGTTTCCGATCCAGCAGTCCGCGGTGGGCCCGAGCCTCTTCTACGACCGGCGCGACGACATCCTCGATCCGCACTCCGGCTACTACGTGACCCTCGCGGGCAAGTACGCGTTCCCCTTCCTCTCCGCCGACGCGCGCTACGGAAAGGTGTCGGGGCAAGCCGCCTGGTTCAAGAGCCTCTTCGGAGGGGTTCTCGGCCTCAACTACAAGATCGGCGCGATCTTCCCCTACGACCTCGCCGCCGACGTCCCCGTGCCGATCGCCGAGCGCTTCTACTCCGGAGGCTCCTCGACAGGACGCGGATTCGGAACCGACCTCCTCGGCATTCCGCGGATCACCGTCGACTACAACACGCAGGCCGCTCCGATCACCGTCGGGAGCGAGGACATCGGCACCTGCGCCGAGCAGTACCCCGGCGATCCCAACCCGGACCTGCCCCTGTACGACTGCACGCCGGGGCCGCGCATCATCGGCGGCAACGGATTCATGGCGGCGACGGTGGAGTTTCGCTATCCGATCCTCGGCAACCTCGGGATCTCCGTCTTCTACGATCTCGCGCAGGTCTGGGCCGCGCCGGGAGACATCAACTTCCGCGTCGAGGGGGAGTTCGGGCTCCGGCAGTCGATCGGCGCCGGCCTCCACTACATGACGCCCGTGGGTCCTCTGCGGCTCGAGTACGGCCGGCCCGTGGATCTGCGGACGATCCACTATCAGGTCACGGCCACCCAGCAGCCCAACGGCGACCCGTGCGATCCCTCGCCGTGCATCCTGGTGCGCGACGCCACCGTCAAGGAGACCGGCCGCATCTTCCTGTCGATCGGTTATCCGTTCTAGAATGGCGGCGGATGCCGCTCTACGAGTACCGCTGCCGCGACTGTGAGAAGCGCTTCGAGGAGTTCGTCCTCGGCGCGTCCCGGCCCCGGTGCCCTTCCTGCGAAAGCCGGCGCGTGGAGAAGCTCCTCTCGGTCTTCGCGGTCGGTGCCGGCGCGAGCCCGAAGTCGGCGTCGGCCTCGACGTCGGCTCAGGACGACGGCGGCTGCGGCAGCTGCGGCGATCCCCGCGGGCCCGGTTCCTGCTCGATCAATTGACCGTTTCGGGAGGCTCCGTGTCGGCGCCGTCATTCCGGTCGCCGGCCCAGCCGGCCGGGCTCTCGGCCAGCTTGCGCTCCTCGGCCGCGAGGGCCTGACGCAGAAACTCGGGATCTTCGTCCGTCGAGGACGCGAGATTGGCGAACGGCGCCTCGGCGAGGGCCTCGCGGTAGCCCGGGGATTTCAGGCCCCCGTCCCGCAGGGCATGGACGAGCTTGAGCGTCCGAAACGCGTCGAACCAGGCGTGGAAATGGCGGAGCATCGTCGCCGGATCGCCTGAGGAGCGTTCGATCGCCTCGCGGATTGCGGGAAAGGCCTGCATCTTCTCGAGGGCCTCGACGAGGAGGTCCGCGCGGAAAAAAGGATTGTCGCGCGGCAGCTCGGAGATCGCCGCATCCATGCGGCCGCCGCTGCGCGCCGTGCGCTCGAGGATGCGCAGCCACGCCCCCAGATGGGCGAAGACCGTCGGGTGATACAGGCGGAAGCCCGCGAGCGCGCGCCGTTTCGAGACGAGGTCCGAAACCGCGCGTCCCGTCCCGAAGGGCACGCGATCGGAGGCGCGGCCCTCGAGCCGGAGGGGCGTGCCGGCCAGACGCAGGATCGAGCCGACCTTGGCGAGCTTGTTCAGGACGTAGAAGTCCTCGGCCGCGTTCTTGCGCGGAAAGCCGCGGACCGCTGCGTAGGCCTCGGGGCGCACGGCGATGCAGCTGCCCATCGCCTCGTAGGCGTAGGGCGAGCTGGCCCAGGCGAGGCCGAGCGTGTAGTAGCGCAGGGAGATCTCGTAGAGGCGGGCCGCTTCGGCGAGCGCCGGCTCCTCCGCAAAGCGATGCTCGAAGAAGTAGACGGCCGCCGCCTCGCCGCCCTCCGAAATTCCGGACGTCTGATCGAAGTAGTCGTTCGGCAGGAGCGTGTCGGCGTCGGTGTTGTGGATCCAGCTCGAGGCGATGCGGCCGTCGGCGTGGAGGGCGAGCGCGACATCGTTGCCGATCTTGCGCGCGAGGCCCACCCCCTGGCCCTCGGGAAGGAAGTGGCCGGGCTGCGCCCGGTCGACGAGCAGGAGGCGTCCGTGCGCGGCCGTGACTTCGGTGATCGGAGACGAACCGGGCAGCGGCCGTGCCGGCCCGGCCGCCATGAGACGCGCGCGGGCGGCCGCGTTGGCCTCGTGCACCGCGAGAGGCGAATCTTCGCGGGCATTGAGCACGACGACGATGAGCACGGCGCCCGCCGGGCCCACCGGGACGGAGCCCAGCAGGTCGAAGAGGCTCTGGCCCTCGCCGTAGGCCGGAACGACGAGGACGTGGCCGAAGGAACCGTCCAGCGCCGCCGGCGTGGCGCCGGCCGACGCCTCCGGTTCGGCGTGGCGAGCGAGGTACTGGGAGACGGGCTTGGGGTTGGGATCGGATTTGGATTTCAGGCGGGTGTCCTCAATAGAGCGCGGGCCGCAGCGGCAGCTCCGCGACGATTGTCCCCTCGGCGGCGAGCAGCTCCGCCATGCGCGCCTCGACGGCCTCCGGTGCGAAGTACGTGCGGGCGAGCCGCACGTAGAGCTCCTGGTGCCGAACCTCGGCGCGGGCGAGCGCACGGTAGAAATCGCGTTCGGGGCCGGGGGGCAGCGCGGCGCCGATGAGGCCGAAACGTTCGCAACCGCGAGCTTCGGCGATACCGGCACAGAGGAGCCGGTCGAGAAAGTAGACGTCGCTGCCTTTGCGGAAGGCGCGCCCGAGGCGTTCCATGTAGACGCTCTTGACGTCGGGTCCGATCGTGAGCCCGCGGCCGTCGAGCAGCCGCCAGACCTCGCGGAAGTGCGAGAGCTCCTCCTCGGCGAGCGCGATGCAGTCCGCGACGAGCTCGCGGCGGTCCGGGTAGTGCGCCACGAAGGCCATCGCCGACGCCGAGGCCTTGCGCTCGCAGGCGGCGTGGTCGCGCAGGAAGGCGCCGAAGTCGGCGAGCACCGCGTCCGTCCAGCCGGCCGGAGTCGAGACGGTGAGTCGCATCGGGCGAACGGACCCGGCGCCCGTCAACCGCCGCTGACGGCCGGGAGGATCGCGAGCTCGCAGCCGTCGGTCAGCCGCGTGGCCAGGCCCGAAGCGTCGCGGACGTTCTCCTCGCCGACGAAGATGTTGATGTGAGGCCGGATCCGGCCCCGCTCGTCGAGCACACGGTCGCGCACACCCGGGGCCACGGCCCCGAGCGCCTCGAGGGCGTCCGCGACGGTCGCGGCGCGCGCGAGATCCACACGCCTCTGTCCGCCGGCGAACGGCTGGAGCGGGCCCGGGATGAGCACGTGGACCCCGACGGCCATCAAGCGGCCTTTCGTGCGCGGCGCCGTATCTTGCTGGCCGTACGGCTGGTCACGACGGCGGCCCGGACGCAGACGACCGGCGGCAGCCCCTCGCGCACGAGCTGCCACGTGCGGCCCGTGTCGCCGGAGCCGAAGAGCTTGCCGCTGCGAGTGCCGAAGTAGACGCCGGCCGGTGCGAGCGCGTCGACTCCCATGGCGTCGCGGACCACGGTCTCGAACGCACCCTTCTGCGGCAGTCCGCGGGTCATGGCGTCCCACGAGCCGCCGCCGTCGCGTGTCCGATAGACGCGGAGCTTGCCCTCGGGCGTGCAGCGGAACTCGTCAGAGTGCAGGGGAACGATGAATACGGTGTCCGGATCCTCCGGATGGATGCCCATGCAGAAGCCGAAGTCCGACGGCACCCCGCGCGCCATGTCCTTCCAGGTATCGCCGCCGTCGTCGCTCCGGTAGAGGCCCCAGTGATTCTGGAGATAGAGGCGTTCCGGAAGCGCGGGGTGCTGGACGACCTTGTGGACGCACTGCCCGAACTCGGGATGCTTGTCGGGCAGGAATTCCGCGCGCACTCCCGCGTTGCGCGCCTGCCAGGTGGCGCCGCCATCGTCGGAACGGTACACGCCGCCCGTCGAGGTCGCGACGGTCAGCCGGCCGCGGCGGTTCGGGTCCGGGAGCACCGTGTGGAGGCAGAGTCCGCCGCCGCCCGGCGCCCACTTCGCGCGGTGCGGATGGTTCCAGAGCCCGTCATTGAGGCTCCAGGTCTTCCCCGCGTCCTGCGACGCGAAGAGGGCCGACGGCTCGACCCCGCAGTAGAGCGTGTCCGGCGCATCGGCCGGTCCCGGAGCGATCTGCCAGATGTTGGCGAGCGAGGCGCCGGCGGATTCGGGAAAGCGCACGAGGGGGGTCTCGGGCCGCGTCCACTTTTTTCCGAAGTCGTCGCTCCAGGAAAGCTCGGCGCCCCAGTGCATGCTCGCCGGCGCCGCCCAGAGGCGCGTGCGTCCGGCCCTGCCGTCCCAGGCCGCCGCATAGACCGCCCGGCCGGGGAAGAACGGGCCCGTGACCCGCCAGGCCTTGCGCGACGGGCTCGACGAAAAGAGAAAGAGGCCTTTCATCGTTCCGACGAGGAGGATCACGTCCCCATCCTTGACGGACAGGGGAGGCGGCGGGGCGATCTTCCTGGCCGGCATGCCCGGAGAGTCTATTCCGTCCAGCTCCGATAGAGATCCGCGACTTTCCGGCTCAGCGCCTCGCGGCTCGACCCGTTGAAGAGGACGTCGTCGCGCGCGCTCGCGGGCGACCTCGGCCTTCAGCTGCGCGGCGATGCGGCGCCGCGCGTCCTCCGGATCGCCGCCTCTTTCGCCCCACCGGCGCACGCGCTCCTCCTCGGGTGCGATGACGAGGCAGACCCGGTCGTAGTCGGATTCCGTCTCCGACTCGAAGAGCTGCGAGGCCTCGACGACCGCGACCCGCGCGCCGCGCGCCTGCGCCTCGGCGAAGAAGCGGCCACGCGCCTCGCGCACGAGCGGATGAATGCGCTCCTCGAGCGCGTGCCGCGCGGACGGGTTGGTGAAGACGATCGCCGCGATGCGCGTCCGGTCGATGCGTCCGTCCGGGTCGAGCACCGCGTCGCCGAAGAGATCCCGCGCGGCGGCCGCGCCGGCGCCCCCCTCGCGATAAAGGCTCTTGACGACCTCGTCCGCGTCCAGGACCGCCGCCCCGAGGTCCGCGAACATCTCGGCGACCGTGGACTTACCGGACGCGAGCCCTCCTGTCAGGCCGACGCGCAGCATGCCGTTTCCGTTAAGGGGCGCCTGCCGGCGCCGGCGCGCGGACGACCTCGCCGCCCTTCATCACGAAGTCGATCTTCGAAAGGACCGACACGTCCGCGAGCGGATCGCCGGACACCGCGACGACGTCCGCGAAGGCGCCCGGCTCGAGGGTGCCCACCTGTCCGGCCATGCCGAGGAGCTCGGCCGCGACGGTCGTGGCCGAGCGGATCGCTTCGATCGGCGTCATGCCGTATCGGACCTCGTACTCGAACTCCTTCGCCTGGTGGATCTCCGTCCACGGGAAGCCGCCCGCGTCGGTCCCGAAAGCGATCTTGACGCCGGCCTTCCGGCAATTCTCGAAGGATTTCGCGTGGATCTTCGGCATCTCCGCGCAGATGGCGCATCCCGCCTTCGCGCGCGGGCCCGAGACGTAGTCGGCGACCGTCAGCGTGGGGGAGAGGAAGATGCCCTTGCGCGCCATCTCGGCCGCCGCTTCCGGCCGGATCGAGTCGCCGTGCTCGATCGAGTCGACGCCCGCAGCGATGGCGATCCGGAGCCCCGTGTCCGAGCGGGCGTGCGCCGCGACCTTCGCCCCCTTGGCGTGCGCCTCGGAGACGACCGCCTCGATCTCTTCCTTCGTGAAGTTGGGCGGAGAGTCCACGTAGCCGTCGGCGGTCAGGCGCAGGCCGCCGGTATTCGCGTAGATCTTGATCCAGTCGGTGCCGTAGGAAAGCTGCTCGCGGACCGCGCGGCGGCAGTCGTCGGCGCCGTCGCAGACCATGACGCCGGTCGGGAACTTCCAGTCCGGCCGGAAGTGAAGGATGGGATACGAGCCCGTGGTCGAGAGCGCCGGCCCGACGACCTTGAGGCGAGGACCGGGAATGACGCCCTCGTTGACGGCGTCGCGCAGCGCCACATCGTCGTAACCGGCGCCCTCGGTCTCCAGGTCGCGCATCGTCGTGAATCCGTTCTCCAGGGCGATCTTGAGGGACCGGACGGCGCGGGCGACGCGGTGCGCCGGGTACTCCTTCAGGATCTGCTCCTCGTACTCGATCTGCGTCGGATCGCCTTGCAGGAGGATGTGGGTGTGGGCGTCGATCAGGCCCGGGAGCAGCACGCGGGGCCCGAGGTCGATGACCCGCGCGCCCGCCGGAACGCTCGAGGACGTTCCGATGCTCTGCACCCGGCCGCCGGAGACGACGACCACCGGATTGGCCACGTAGCGCCCCGTCTTGACGTCGAGCAGCCTCGCCGCCTTGATGGCGACGGCGGGAGCCGGCGCGGCTCCGCAGCCCGCGAGAGACCGGGGAGCAGGAGGCACAGCGCGGACAGACCCAGGGTCGGGAGAGTGAGTCGTTTCGTCACAGGGGCCTCCTGAACGCTTCGCGGAGCCTATCGCGGGGAGCGAGAAACTCTTTTCTCCTTCCCCTAAACAATCTACAGGAGCGGACGTATCCTCTCCTGTAGATACCCGAGGGGAGGGCGAAATGGCCAGTGAACGCAGCGATCTGCTCCAGGGAACACTCGACGTCCTGATCCTGAAGACCCTGTCGCCCCAGGCGATGCACGGGTGGGGAATCGCACTGCGGATCCAGCAGCTTTCGCAGGATGTCCTCGAGGTCAACCAGGGCTCTCTCTATCCGGCGCTCCACCGGCTGGAGCAGAAGGGCTGGATCACGGCCGAGTGGGGCAACTCCGAGAACAACCGCAAGGCCCGCTTCTACACGCTGACCCGGGCAGGCCGCCGGCACCTCGCCGAGGAAACCGAGAGCTGGGAGCGTTTCGCGGCGGCCGTCGGCCGCGTGCTCGCGGCGACTTCGTGAGGAACGTGGCGGCTCGCGGTCGGGGATACGTAGGGGCGGCCCTTGTGGCCGCCCTCGGGCGGGGACAAGCCCCGCCCCTACGCAGAACGAGGGGAATGTCATGGTGAAACGATTGATGGGAAGTCTCAAGTCCCTCGTGGCGGGCAAGCGCATGGAACGGGAGATCGACGACGAGATCCTCTTCCACGTCGAACGCATGACCGAGGAGAACGTCCGGCGCGGCATGGACCCGGCGGCCGCGCGCACCGACGCGCTCCGCCGATTCGGCGGCGTGGAGAAGACCAAGGAGGAGGTGCGCGAGACCGATCGCGCCGCCCTCCTCGAGACGATCGTCCAGGACTTCCGTTACGGCCTGCGCGCCCTGCGGAAAAACCCGGCGTACGCGACCGCGGCGGTCCTCACCCTCGCCCTGGGGATCGGCGCGAATACCGCCATCTTCTCGGTCGTCCACGGCGTGCTCCTCCAGTCGCTGCCGTACGGCGGGGGAGATCGCCTCGTTCGCATCCAGGTCGACGCCCCGGGAGGCGGCATCACCGACGGCGCGTTCTCGCCGCTCGAGATCGCCGACCTCCAGACCCAGGCGCGGAGCCTCGAAAGCGTGGCCGAGTACCACTCGATGTGGTTCGTGCTCCTCGGGCGGCCCGAGCCCGAGCGCGTGCAGACGGGCGTCGTGTCTTCGCACTTCTTCGACACCATGGGGGTCAAGCCGATCCTCGGTCGGACCTTCGCGCCGGGAGAAGACGCGCACGGCGCCGAGGCCGTCCTCATCCTGTCGCACGAGTACTGGATGCGGAGCTTCGGCGGGGACCCGAAGGTGGTCGGGCAGGTCTTCCGCATGAACGACCGGCCGCACACCGTCATCGGCGTGCTCCCGCCGATCCCGGGCTATCCGGACGAGAACGACGTCTACATGCCGGTGCACGCCTGTCCGTTCCGCTCGGACCCGCGCATCGAGAACGACCGCAACAGCGGCATGCTCCGCGCGTTCGCGCGCCTGAAGCCCGGCGCGACGCTCGCCGGCGCGCAAGAAGGACCTCGCGGATCTCGCCGGCCGCATGGCGAAGGACAACCCCGGCAGCTACCCGGCTACGATCAAGATGACGCTGAAACCGATGCCCCTGCGCGAGGAGCTCACGCGCCAGGCGCGGCCGACCTTCCTCATGCTCGCGGCCACCGTCGGGCTCGTGCTCCTCATCGCCTGCGCCAACGTCGCGAACCTGACGCTCTCGCGTCTCGTGCGCCGGGAGCGCGAGATGGCCCTGCGCTCGGCGCTCGGCGCCAGAAGGGCCGGCTCGCGCGGCAGCTGCTGACCGAAAGCGTGGCCGTCGCGCTCGTCGGCGGAGCGCTCGGGCTGGCCGTCGCGATCGCAGGCCGGCAGCTGCTCGTTCTGTTCGCCGCGCGGTTCACGCCGCGCGCCGCGGAGATCGCGATCGACGGGCCGGTGCTGCTCTTCACCTTCGGCGTGTCGCTCGTGGCCGGCATCGGCCTCGGCCTGATTCCCGCGCTCTCCTCGCGGCGGAGCCTCGTCTCGGCCCTCCAGGACGGCCGCGATCCGGCGGCCGCGGCGCCCGGACGGCTGCGCATGCGCAACGCCCTGATCGTCGCGCAGGTCGCCATCTCCTTCGTCCTGCTCGCCGGAGCGGGTCTCATGCTCCGCACGCTCTGGAAGCTCCGGCAGATCGACCCCGGTTTCAAGACCGAGCGCGTCCTGACCTCCCGCCTCGACCTGAACTTCACGCGGTACCGGGAGCGCGACAAGCAGCTCGACTTCAACGATCGCCTTCTCTCCAAGCTCGCGACCGAGCCGGGTGTGGTGACGGCCGCGCTCGCCGGGCGCTTCCCGCTCGCCGAAGGCGGTCCGTCGAGCGGCCGATTCCGGATCGACGGCAGGCCGCCCGTGGCCGAGGAAACGCTGCCGCGCGCCGATTTCCAGCGGGTCTCCGCCGACTACTTCAAGACGATCGGCGTCCCCGTGCTCCAGGGCCGCGGAGTCGCCGACGCGGACCGCGACAACGCCCCCAGGATCGCCGTGATCAACCGGACGATGGCGGCGCACTACTGGCCGGACAAGACCCCGATCGGGGAGCGGCTCGGCGTCAACGGCAATGCGCCCGGCGAGATCGACTGGCTGACGATCGTCGGCGTGTCGGGCGACGTGCGGCAATACGGCCTCGCCAAGCCTCCCGTCGATCAGGTCTACGTGTCCCTCATGCAGTACCCGGGTCTCTCGACGGCCTGCCTCGTGCGCACGACCGCGGAGCCGAAGGCACTGACCGCGGCGGTCCGCAACGCCGTGCACGCGATCGGGCCCGAGCAGCCGGTCGACCGCTTCCGCACCCTCGAAGAGATGCACGAAAACGCGCTCGACATGCCGCGGCTGACGGCCGTGCTCCTGGCGGCCTTCGCGGGGCTCGCGCTCGTGATCACCGCCACGGGGATTGCCGGCGTCATCAGCTTCACCGTCGGCCAGCGCCGCCAGGAGTTCGGCATCCGCATGGCGCTCGGCGCGCTTCCCGGCTCGGTCGTCCGGATGGTGCTGCGTCAGGGGATGCGGCTCGTGCTGCTCGGTCTCGCGATCGGCGTCGCCGGCGCCTTCGTCCTGTCGCGTCTCTTCGCGAGCCTGCTCTACGAGACGGCGCCCTCGGATCCGCCCACCTACCTCGCCGTCGCGCTCGTCCTGGGGCTCGTGGCCGCCGTGGCGTGTTTCGTCCCCGCCCGCCGCGCGACCACGGTCGATCCGATGGTCGTCCTGCGCAACGCCTAGAGATACAGAACAAGGAGTCGACCCGTGAAACGAACCCTGCTCGCCCTCTTCGCCCTGACCGTCCTGATCGGCGCGGACTCGGCCCGCGCGCTCGGCCCCAGGGACGGCGGCCTGAAGAACGTCGCCATCCTGCTCTTTCCCGGGGTCCAGATCATCGACTACACGGGCCCCTGGGAGGTCCTCGGCCACGCCCGCGTCGACGGCAAGCCGGCGTTTCGCATCTACTCGGTCGCCGAATCGACGACGCCGATCGAGACGGCGATGGGGATGACGGTCATTCCGTCCTTCACGCTCGACCGGGCCCCGAAACCCGACGTGCTCGTCGTGCCCGGCGGCAACGTCGACACGGCGATCGACAGCCCGGCTGTGATCCGCTGGGTCAAGCAGAGCTCGGGCGGCGCCGAGATCGTGCTCTCGGTCTGCAACGGCGCGTTCATCCTCGCGAAGGCGGGGCTCCTCGACGGTCTCGAGGCCACGACGTTCGCCGGGATGATCGACGACCTGAAGGAGGCGGCTCCGAAGACGAAGGTCGTGCGCGACAAGCGCTTCGTCGACAACGGCAAGATCGTCACGGCGGCCGGGCTCTCGTCGGGGATCGACGGCGCCCTCCACGTGATCGAGAAGCTCTACGGCAAGGGCACCGCGCAGGTCGCCGCCGTGGGGATGGAGTACGACTGGCGCCCCGACTCGGGCTGGGCGCGGGCGAGCCTCGCCGACCTTCAGCTCACGCCGGCCTTCGAAGCCGTGCGGCAGTATTCGCGCACGGTCGTCCGGCACGAGGGCACGCGGGATCGCTGGGAGACGGCCTGGAAGCTCCAGACCGACGCGAGCCGCGAGAGCGTGCTCGCGACCATGGACGCGGCGTTTCAAAACGGCGGCTGGAGCAAACAGGGGTCCGGCTGGCGGCGCTCGGGGCCGGAGGGCGCGTGGGTCGAGTCGGCCCGGATCGAGCCGCTCTCGAGCGGGGCTAAGGGGTACCTCCTGACCCTGACGGTCTCGCGCGCCGCAGGTTAGTCACTGGCTGGCCGCCCGTCGAAATGACACATCAGTACCAAAACTGATGTATGCTGATGCCATGAAGAGGCTTCAAATACTCATCGACGAGGATCTCGACGTCGCCCTCGAGCGCAAGGCTCGCCAGGACGGGAAATCGAAGGCGGCGCTGATCCGGGAGTACGTTCGCGATCGCCTGCACGGGTTCCCGCCCCTCGAGGCCGATCCTCTCTGGCAGATGGCCGGCGCAGATGCCTTCGATCCGGCACCGATCGACGACGTGGTCTACCGGTGATCTTCGCGGACACGTCCTTCTGGGTGGCCCTGCGCAATCGCCGGGACCCGCAACACCCGGAGGCTTCCGCGCTGCTTCGGAGTCACGCCGATCGAGGGATCGTGACCTCCAACCACGTCCGCGGAGAGACCTGGACCTACCTGCGGCGGCGCGCCGGGCATGGAGCGGCCGTCGGGTTCCTCGACAGCCTCGAACGCACGCCGCGAGTCCGGCTCGTCGCGGCGAGCGCCAGGCAGGAAGAGGATGCCCTGCGCTTCCTCCGACAGCGCGACGAGCGGGAGTACTCGTTCGTGGATGCGACGAGCTTCGTTCTGATGAAGAGCCTCCGGATCCGCGAGGCTCTGGCGTTCGACGGAGACTTCTCCGCCGCCGGTTTCGTCGAGCTTCGGGAGTAAAGACCGGCGGAGCCTGCCTAGGACGCCCGCGAGAACGCCGCGGCGGCCGGGCGCGGAGGACGGGCGACGACGCGCGTCAAGGGAATCCGGACCTTGAGCTCCGCTCCGCCGTCCGCGCCAGCCACGAGCTCGAGGCGGTGTCGCCCCGGGTAGAGCGCTTCGAGCCGGCGCCTCGTGTTGCGCAGGCCGATGCCGCCCGACGTGTCGATGGCGCTCGCGCGCGGCCCCGGCCCGTTGTCGGCAACCGTCACCGCGAGCTCGCCGCCCTCGACGCGCGCCGTGACCGTGATCCGGCCGCGTCCGTCGCGTCCGGGCAGGCCGTGCTTGATGGCGTTCTCGACGAGGGGCTGGAGCAGGAAACTCGGCACGCTCGCGTCCGCGGCCTCGGGATCGATCGCGATCGTCACCTCGAGCCGGTCCCGGAAGCGGACCTGCTCGATCGAGAGGTACTTCTCGAGGATCGCGATCTCTTCCTCGAGGCTGATGACGGGTGTGTCCTCGGAACGCAGCGACACGCGCAGGAGATCCCCGAGGCGCACGACCATCTGGCGCGCGCGGTCGGGGTCCTTGCCGACGAGCGGAAGGATGCTGTTCAGGGTGTTGAAGAGAAAGTGCGGGCGCAGTTGAAACTGCAGCGCGTCGAGCTGCGCTTCGACGAGCGCCGTGCGGAGGCGCTCGCGGACCTCGAGGCGCCGCACGCGGAGCCGGTAGAGGACCGCGGCGAGAACGGCGATCGCGAGAACGGCGAAGACCCGGAAGCCCGCCGTCTCGGTCAGCCGCCGCGCGAGCGCCACGTCGCGTGCCGTTCCGGCCTCGTTCCAGACCCCGTCCTCGTTGGCCGCGCGCACGCGGAAGCGGTAGCGCCCCGGCGGCAGGCTCGTGTAGTACGCGGCGCGGCGCGGGCCCGCGTCGACCCAGTCCTTCTCGAAGCCCTCGAGGCGATACTGGAATCGGACGGCGCCGGGGTTGCGGAACGTGAGCGCCGTGTAGCCGAACTCGAGCTTGCGGGTCCCCGGGGGCAGGGACAGGTCCTGCGCGCCCGGCGATCTCCTGGCCGTCGACGACGACGTGCTCGATGACGACCTGGGGCGGAATCGGGTTCGTCGCGATCCGCGCGGGGTCGGCCATGACCAGGCCCTTGACGGTCGCGAACCAGAGCTTCCCGTCGCGGCTCTTCCAGGCGCCGTGCTGCGAGTTGTTGCATTCGGCGGCGGCCATGCGGGTGGCCGTCGAGAAGGTGACCTGCTCGCCGATGCGGCCCGGCGCGCCGCCCGCCGCCGCGAGCTCCGCCTGCGCCACGCGGAAGATGCCCCGGTTGCTCGCGAACCAGAGGAATCCGCGGCCGTCCTCGAGGACGCGCTGCGCGGCGTCGTGAAAGACGCCTTCCTTCTGCCGATAGGTCGTGAAACGTTCGCCGGCGAGCCGCGCGAGGCCGCCCCGGGTCGCGAACCAGTAAGCCCCGTCCGCGTCCTGGAACGTCGACATCACGACGTCGTGGGGAAGTCCGTCCTGGCGGGTGTAGGTTCGGAACGCGCCGCCGTCCCTGGCCATGCGCGTGACGCCGCCGCCGAAGGTCCCGATCCACAGGTCTCCGTCGCGATCCTCGAAGATCGAGAAGACGGCGTCGGCCCCGAGCCCGTCCCGGCGCCGGTAGTTCGTCCACTTGCCGTTCTCGAGTCGATTGATGCCCGAGCCCATGGTTCCGGCCCAGATGCGTCCGCGGCGGTCGACGTGCACCGTCGAGATCCAGTTGCCCGAGAGCCCGTCGGCGTTGGTGTAGCGCTGCTGCCGCGCGCCCTGGAGCCGCACGAGGCCGCCGCCGCTCGTCCCGATCCAGAGCGCGCCGTGCGCGTCCTCGGTGATCGCCATGATCGTGGCGCCCAGATTCGCCACCGGCTCGAACCGGTCACTGCCGGGCGCGAGCCGGTTGAGGACCCCCTCGGCGGTCCCTGCCCAGACGATGCCGCGGCTGTCCTCGAAGACCGACCAGGTCTTCGAGTCCGAGAGGCCCTCCGCCTGCGTGTAGACCGCAATGCGGCGCTCCTGGATCCGGTCGAGCCCGCCGTCGGAGGTCCCGACCCAGAGGCTTCCCTCGCGGTCTTCGAGAAGCGTGAGGATCCGGTTCGACGAGAGCCCCTCCTCCTCGCCGTGGCGCGCGAAGTGTCCGTCCCGGAAGCGGAAGAGGCCGCGCTCGGTTCCGATCCAGAGGCTGCCGTCGCGATCCCGGGCGAGAGCGCGCACGAGGCCGTTCGTGAGCCCGCTCTCCGGACCCTCCCCGAACACCTCCGTCTGATTCCCCTGGACGCGCACGAGGCCCTTGCCGGTGCCCGCCCAGAACCCACCCGCGTCCGGAAGCATCGCGAAGACGGCGCCCGGGAATCCGTCGCGGACCGACCAGACCTTGAAGCGGCCCTCCTCGAGGCGCGCGGTGCCCCAGCTGCCCCCGACCCGGATGACGCCGTCGGCGTCCTCCGCCAGGGCGTGAATCTTTCCCGCGGAGGGAAGACCTTCGGCGGTCGAGAACGTGCGGACCTCGCCGCCGGCCACGTGCGTGAGCCCGAGGCTCGAGCCGACCCAGACCGTGCCGTCGCGCGCTTCGAGGAGTGAGCCGACCATCGCCCGATCGAGGCCCCCGGAAAGCGGCGGGAGGAACTCGCCGTTCTGCCGCCGGGCGAGGCCGGTCACCGTGCCGATCCAGAGCGTGCCGTCCCGCGTCTCGAGGAGCGACTGGACCCAGTCGTCGTTCATCGCGGGGGTGTTGCGGGTGTCGAAGATCGTGAAGCGGGCTCCGTCGAAGCGCGCGAGGCCTTCCTGGGTGCCGAGCCAGAGGTAGCCGTCGCGTGTCTGAATCAAAGCGGTGATCGAGTTCTGGGGGAGGCCCGAGTCGCTCGTCCAGACGTCGTGCGCGTACTGCGAGAGCGGGGTCGACGGGTCGAGCCCGAAGAGCTGACAGGCCGCGAGCGCGAGGAGGATGGAAATGCCGAAGCGCGCGCGATTCACACCCCAGAAAAACCCGAGAAGACCCCGGTCCGCAACACTATGGGGATCTTTCGGGCCGGATTGGGGACGAGATCGGGGAATTCAGGGACGGCGGTGGGCAGGAAAAAGGGCCCGACGCGATCTCAGGGTCCGTAGCGCCACAGAGTGACCGGTCCCGACTCGCCGAGGAAGACCCAGGGCCCCGGAACGTGCTCTGCGGCGCGCGCGACCTCGAACTTGTAGATCAGCGCGTACCACGGGCGCTGGGTGGCGCTTCGCAGCCGATCGAAGCTCGGTGGATCCAGGACATCCCAACGAACCGGTGTCAGGTCGGTGTAGTACCGCAACGCTCCGCTCATCTGCACCGACAGAACCAGAGCGTCGGCCGGGAGCGCTCGGGCCGCCCATCGAGACGCAACGGGGTAAATGAGCTCCTGTCGCTCGATCCCATACACACCGCGCGCGGGAAGGCTCGAGGTCCCGGTTCCTACGATCATGGCGACGACCAGGATCGACGCCACGCGAAATGCGGATCCCCAGCCTGGCAAGCGGCGGGCCAGTGCGTCCACAAGACCCCGCAATGCCAGTGCGAATCCCAGCGCGAGAGCCGGGTAGGCAGGAAGGAGGAAGCGCGTGTACCACCAGGCATCCGCCGGGCCGTACGAGGAGTAAGCGAAGAGGAACATCGCGAACCACCACCCGATCATGAGGCGATCGCGAAGAAGGATTCGTCGGTCAATGAGTGCGGCGATCCAGCCGACACAGACCAGCGGATTCATGAGCTGCAGGGTCCAGGACGAATAGGCGCGCAGGCGATCCGGAATGTTGGCCCACGCGAAGGCATCCCACAAACCGGCCAGCCCGTATCCCGTGGTCAGGGGATGACCATAGGTCGCCGTGTTGTAGCTGAGGAGCAGCAGGAGCATCGGCGATCCGCCCAGGAGCAGGTTTCTGATCGACCGAACGTCGAGGCGCGACGCGAGGAGCAGCGGAATTCCGAGAAGCACACTCATTGGTCGAATCAACACGGACATCCCGAAGGCGAGGCCTGCAGCCAGGTTCCACCTAGTCTCGCTGCGGCCGCGCAAGCCGCAATAAAGCGCGGCGAGCGACCAGAACGTCGCGGCAACGTCACTCATTGGCTGCAGCGCTTGGGCCACGAAAACAGGGGAGGCACCCAGGACAACAGCCGCACCCGTCGCTCCCCACGGTGAGAGGCCGAGTCGCCGTCCGACGAGTGCCGTCAGTATGAGAGTTCCGAGTGCTGCTGCCGGGCTGACGAGGTAGGGCCCGATCTCCCAGCCGAGAACAGCCGCGGCAGCTGCCAGATGTATCGGGAATCCGACGGGATAGAGGGGTGCCATGTTCGAACTGCCTGGCACCTGCACGAAGCCTACGGGAACGAATGCGGCGAGCTCCTGAGCCGAGGGAGTCACAGGATTGGCAGTCGGAACGGGAGCGACAAACTCTCCGAGAAGCAAGAATTTCGCCGAGTTCGCGTATCCCGAACTGTCCGAGCCGCCGACCGCAAAGCAGGTGTGCGACAGCAGGAAGACGAAGTAGGCGGCGAGGCCCGCGGCCCAAACCGCGATCAGTAGGGCGCGCCGGTTCATTCGGCGAAGTCGTTCACGGCATCCGCTTCCAAGCCCATTCCTCGCTGGCGGCCTTGCCGCCCAGGACGCCTTCGATCCGGGCGTGCAGGGTGTCGTTGTCGCCCTCGACCCAGTAAAGGATCCGCGTCGGAAAGTCGTGCTTCGGATTCTCGAAGACCACGCGGCCCTTCGCGTTCTCGGTCATGCGAAACGGCGTCGCGGGGCCGCCCTGGGGGCTCGCCCAGTACGTGATTCCATCGGCGGCGGCGGCGATGCGCAGGAACTCGAACGAGACGGTCTTGCCGTCGCGCACGTCGCGATGGATGCCGAGGAGCGTTCCTCCGGCGGGAGGCGTCCACGTCTCCTCCATCCCGGTTCCTCCCTGCGATCCCGCCCAGCGTCCGCTCATCCAGGACAGCGAAGACAGCGCCGCGGCATCGGTGGCGGGAGGCGAGGGGGCGGGAGCGGCGAGAGCGAGCACGGCGGCGAACACGGCATCGAGCATGAAGTCCTCCTGGACCGCAATCTACGAGGGCGGCGCGCCCGCGTCTTGAACAAACCCGACAGGCGCCGGTTCGCCGGAAAAGAGCGCCTCGAGCCGGGCCGGATCGACGAAGTACCGGGCGAGCGCGCCGGCGGCCGCGTCGCCGGAGGCCGGCGAGACGCCCGCGAGGTCGCGAAACTCGCGGATGAGGTGCGCCTGGTCGGCGTATCCGCAGCGCGCCGCGATCTCGGCCCAGGGCGCGGGGGCGGGGCGGCGGGAAATGCGCAGGACGTTCTGAAAGCGGGCGATGCGGGAGAGCCCCTTGGGGGAGAGACCCACGCCGGCGCGGAAGTCCCGTTCGAGCTGCCGGGGACTGCAGCCGGCGAAGGCCGCGATCGCGTCGACCGAAGCGCGGCCGCGCCGGGCGAGCACGAAGCCGACCGCGGCAGAGAGGCGTCCGCCGGACGGCCGGAGCGCAGACGGTCGCTGCGCGCATCGAGAAAGTCCTCGAGCGCCTTGCGGCGCTCCTCGAGGCCTGCGAGCGTGGAGCACCGCGTCCTCGATGCGGCGGCCGTCCGCTCCCCAGAGGTCGCGGGTCGCCGCCGCCCCGCCCGTCAGCGCGTCGAGCGGCAGCGGAAGAAGCCCCGCCGCGCCGCCCGGACGGAAGCGCACGCCGAGGGTCTCGACCGGGCCGCTCGCGGCGATCGTCATCGGGCCGGTCATCGGTCCGACGAGGAGGCTGTGCGGCTGGAGCCGGCGGCTCCCGTCGGAGTCATCGGAGTAAGGCGCTCCCAGGTGGAAGATCCACTCGACACAGCCGTCGGGCAGGACGCGCTCGGGGGAGGCCGACCCGGCATCCGGGTCCTCGGCGACCCAGATGCACTCGATCCGCGACGCCAGCGACGCGCGGACGCGGTGCTCGGAATACCTCATGCGGCCGCCAGCGGCAGCGACAGGCGCGCGATCGAGCCGTGGTGGCCGCGGCGGTTCTCCAGAGAGAGGCTGCCGCCGTGGGCCTCGGCGATCTGGCGCGAGAGCACGAGGCCGATGCCGGAGCCGCCGGGCTTGGTCGTGAAGAACGGGACGAAGAGATTGCCCGTCGAGGGCAGGCCCGGACCGTCGTCGGCCACCCAGATCTCGACGCGGCGCGCGCCGCGCTTCCAGCCCAGGGCGACGCCGCCCTTCGTCTCGAGGGCCGCGTCGGCGGCGTTGCGCACGAGGTTGATGAGGAGCTGCTCGATCTGATCCGCGTCGGCCCGCACGGTCGTCAGCGGACCCGGAATGACCCCGACGGCGAGACGCGTCTCCAGGCTCGCGACGCGGGAAAGCAGCCGGCCGACGTCGACCGGCGCGGGGGTGGGCGGCGGGAGGCGGGCGAGGCGCGCGTAGGCGGACGTGAAGCGCGAGAGCGCCTCGGCCCGCGAGGCGATGACCGAGAGGCCGTGCTTGAGGTCCTCGCCGAAGTCCGGCGGCGCAGTGGGCTCGGCCGCCAGCCGCTGCGAGGCTTCCGGCGATCGACTGGATCGGAGCGAGCGAGTTGTTGAGCTCGTGGCCGAGGACGCGGATCAGGCGCTGCCAGGCCTGCCGCTCCTCCTCGCGCAGCGGCCGGGAAACGTCCGCGAGGACGAGGAGCCGGTGGGGCGCGCCTCCCTGGCGAAAGGCGCTCGTGCGGATTTCCCAGCGTCCCGAGCCCCCCGGAAACGCCGCCTCGCGGATCTGGGGAACGGAAGCCTCGAGGAACGGGGCGAGGCCGACTTCCTCGGCGCGCCGTCCGAGCAGACGCGGCTCGGGCTGCGCGAGCAGCGTCTCGCCGAAGCGGTTCACGAGCTTGAGCTCTCCGGCCTCGTCGAATGCGAAGACGGCGACGTCGATCTCGGCCATGACCTTGGAGAGCAAAGCCGTCGCCTCCAGCGCCCCGAGCCGCTGCTCCCGGAGGGTGGCCGCGAGCGCGTTGACCTCGAGGAGCACCTCGCCGAGCGGATCGTCCGAGCGCGCGCCGCGGGCCCGGATCGAGAAGTCTTCTTCGCGCATCGCGGCGAGCAGGTTCGACACCGTCTGGAGGGGACGGACGACGCGTTCCCGCAGGGCCTGGGCGAAGCCGAGGAACGCGATGGCGATCGCCGCCGTCAGCGTCCACCGCAGCTTGGGGGTGAAGTCGCCCGTCCAGAGCAGGGCCAGGGCCACGATCACGCCGGGCAGCGCGGCCGCCGCCGCGAGGAGAACGACGCGGCGATCGTGCGTCAGGGGCCTCACGCTCTACTGCCCGTGCTTCTCCAGCCGCCGGTAGAGGGCGCTTCGCGAGAGACCCAACGCGCGCGCGGCCTGGCTGACGTTGCCGCCGAAGCGGTCCATGGCCTTCTGGACGAGCAGGTTCTCGACCTCCTCGAGCGACAGGTCCTCGAGGCGCGTCCCCGCTGCGCCGCTCCCGCCTCCATCCGTCTGGCGCCGGAGCGCGAGGTCGCCCGCGCGGATGGTGTCGGACGCGGACATGAGGACCGCCCGCTCGACCGCGTGGTCGAGCTCGCGCACGTTGCCCGGCCAGGCATGGGCGAGCAGCGCCTCCATCGCCGCGGGCTCGAAGCCCGAGATCCGCTTGCGATAGCGCTCGGCGTGGCCCTGCAGGAAGTGACGCGCGAGCAGCGGAATGTCTTCGCGCCGGTCGCGCAGCGCGCGGGACGCGGATCTCGATGGTGTTGAGGCGGAAGAGGAGGTCCTGGCGGAAGCGGCCCGCGGCGACCTCCGCGGGCAGGTCGGCGTTCGTCGCCGAAAGGATGCGGACGTCGCAGCGCCGCGTGCGGGAGGAGCCGACGCGCTCGAACTCGCCGGTCTCGAGCACGCGCAGCAGCTTGCCCTGCTGGCTCGCGGGGACGTTGCCGATCTCGTCGAGAAAGAGCGTGCCGCCGTCGGCGAGCTCGAAGCGGCCGACGCGGTCGGCGCGCGCGTCGGTGAAGGCGCCCCGCACGTGGCCGAAGAGCTCGCTCTCGAAGACGCCCTCGGAAATGCCGCCGGCGTTCAGGGTCAGGAAGGGCAATGCCGCCCTCGCCGAAGCCGCGTGGAGCGAGCGCGCGACGAGGCTCTTGCCGCGTGCCGTTCTCCCCGGTGATGAGGACGTTGGCGTCCGACGGCCCGACGCGGGAAATGACGTCGAGCACCGGGCGCATCGCCGGAGCCGCCGAGATCATCGAGGGCGAAGCCTCCGTGCGAAGGATGCGGTTCTCGGCCTCGAGGCGCTGGCCCTGGCGGATCGCCTGGCCCAGCGCGATCTGCGTGCGCAGCGTCGTGAGGAGGCGGGCGTTGTCCCAGGGCTTCTGGACGAAGTCGCGGGCGCCCCGGCGCATCGCCTCGACGGCGAGATCGACGGTGCCCCAGGCCGTCATGACGATGACCGGCAGCGTAAGCGTCGATCTCCTGGATCCGCGCGAGCAGGTCGAGGCCTTCCTTGCCCGAGGTCGTGTCGCGCGTGTAGTTCAGATCGATGAGCGCGGCGTCGCGCTCACGGGCCTCCAGCGCCGCCAGAACGCCGGCGGGCGAGCTGGCGGTCTCGCATTCCAGGCCCTCGCCCTTGAGCAGGAGGCGCAGGGCCTCGAGGACGTCGCGCTGATCGTCGGCGATCAGAACCCGCGGCCGCACCGGCTCACCGCGGCTTGAATTCGAGCGCCGCCGAATTCATGCAGTAGCGCAGGCCCGTGGGCTCCGGGCCGTCATCGAAGACGTGGCCGAGGTGCGAATCGCAGCGGCGGCAGAGGACCTCGGTGCGCGCCATGAAGTGGCTGCGGTCCTCGTGGGTCTTGACGCTCGCTTCCGAGGCGGGCGCCGTGAAGCTCGGCCAGCCGGTGCCGGATTCGAACTTCGTGTCGGAGCCGAAGAGGGGATTGCCGCAGGCCGCGCAGGCATAGGTGCCGGTCCCGTGGTGGTTCCAGTACTTCCCGGTGAAGGCGCGCTCGGTGCCCTTCTCGCGGAGCACCCGGAACTGCTCGGGGGTCAGCGCCGCCCGCCACTCGGAGTCGGTCTTCTCGACCTTGCTTTCCGCGCGATCCGCGACGGCGCCGCCGGGTTCATCGACCACGACGGGAATCTACCACCGCCGCCCTCGCTAGTCCGCGCGGAGGGCCTCGACCGGATCGACGCGCGCCGCGCGCCGGGCGGGCATCGCCGCCGCCAGCCCGCCGACGAGGGCCATCACGGCCGCGATCGCCGCGTAGGTGGCGGGGTCGAAGGTCTGCACTTCGAACAGAAGGCCCGCCATCAGCCTCGTTGCGGCGAGAGCGGCGAGCGTGCCGATCACCAGGCCCAGCCCGACGAGGCGCAGGCCCCCGCCGGCGACGAGCGAGACGATCTGGGCGGGGCTCGCTCCGAGGGCCACGCGGACCCCGATCTCGCGCCGGCGCAGGGACGTGGCGTAGGCGAGCACTCCGTACACGCCGATGACCGCGAGGAGCAACGCGAGTCCCGCGAAACCCGACAGGAGCCGGGCCTGGAACCGCACGCCCGCGACGGACTCGCCGACGATCTGCTCCATCGGGACGACGCGCCCGGCGACGAGGCGGGGGTCGACGCCTCGGACCGCTTCCCGCACGGCGCCGGCGAGGGATTCCGGGGCGACGCGCGTCCGGACGTAGACGTAGCTCCAGAAGAACGGCGTCTGATCGAACGGGGTATAGACGGCCGCCTCGCCGGGGTCGTCGAGGCCCGAGTACCGGACGTCGTCGACGACGCCGACGATCTCCCGCGGCGCGCTGCCCGCATCCGCGTGCGCGAGCCGGATCCTGCGGCCGAGCGCGCCGCCCGACGGAAAGAGCCGCCGGGCGAGGCTGCGGTTGATCAGCGCGACCGGCGGCGCGTCGGCGTGGTCGGTGTCGGCGAAGGCGCGGCCTTCGCGCAGCCGCGCGCCGAGCGATTCGAAGTAGCCGGGGGTCGCCGCGATGAAATACGCCGAGGACTCGTCGGGCGGGAGCGGGGCGAGGCCGTCCACGGAAAAGCGCGCGGCGCGCTGGGCCGTCTCGGGCGGCAGCGCCGCTGCCCCCGCCGACGGACCCCACACCCGGCAGAGCGGCGAGGCGCCGGCGCGTCTCGGCGAGCGCGGCGCTGCGGCGCGCGCCGTCGCCCTCCAGATCGCCGAGGTTCACGACGAAGGTCAGCAGGTTTTCCGGATCGAAGCCCTTCTCGACCCGCAGGAGCCTCTGGAGGCTCCGCGTGAGAAGCCCCGCGCCCACGAGGACGACGACGGCGAGCGCGACCTCCGCGACGACGAGCGCGCGCCGCATGCGGGTCCGTCCCGCGGAGGACGAGGCCGAAGACCCGCGCGGGCCGGCGAGCGCCCGGGCGGCCCCTCCGCGCGCCGCCTCGAGAGCCGGCATCGCGCCGAAGAGCAGGCCCGCGACGATGCTCGCGAGGAGCGCGAAGGCGAGGACCGCCCGATCGAGTCCCACCTCCGCGACGCGGGGCAGGTCGGCCGGCGCGAGAGCCGGGAGGGCCGATACGGCCCACGCGGCGAGCAGAATTCCCGCCGCGCCGCCGCAGAGTGCGAGCAGCAGGCTCTCGGTCAGGAGCTGGCGAAGGATGCGGCCGGGGCTCGCGCCGAGCGCGGTGCGGATCCCGACCTCCCGTGCCCGGGCGCTCGCGCGGGCGAAGAGGAGGCTCGCCACGTTGACCGTGGCGATCAACAGCACCAGGCCGACTGCGGACAGCAGCGCGAGGAGCACGGGACGCGTGCGTCCGAAGATGCGCTCGGACAACGGCTGGAGCTCGAAGCGCACACCGGCGTTGGTGTCGGGATAGGCCTTCGCGAGACGGGCCGCGAGGGCGTCTGCCTCGGCGATGGCCCGGGCCTCCGGGACCCCCGGCGCCCGGCGAGCCGCCAGCCGGAAAATCCGGAGCGACCGGTCGGAGAGCTGCGCCGGGGTCCGCGCGAGCTCGTGCTCGAGAGGCGCCCAGAACTCGAAGCGCGGGCCGGGGAACTCGAACTCCGGAGGCATCACGCCCACGATCGTGAACGCGCGGTCGGGAAGGTCGAGGGTCTTGCCGAGGATTGCGGGGTCGCCGGCGAAGCGGCCCTTCCAGAGACGGTGGGAGATGACCACGACCGGCTCGAAGGCGTCCTGAGGCGTCAGGGCGCGGCCGATCGCCGCCGGGCCGAAGAGCGGGAAGAACTCCTTCGAGACGACGGCGCCCCGGCGCTGCTCGCTGCCGGAGCCGGACCGGACGTTGTACATGTTGGACGCCCAGGCGGCGACGACATCGAACGAGGGCGCCGCGCGCCGCAGCTCCTCGATGTCCGGGAGCGACCCGCCCGCGATGAGGATCCGTTCGGCGGCGGGATAGGCGAGAGGCTTCCAGAGGATGCCGCGGACCACGGAGAAGATGGCGGTGTTCGCGCCGATGCCGAGCGCGAGGGTGGCGATCGCGGCGGCCGCGAAGCCCGGGCCGCGGGCGAGCAGACGCGCCCCGTGCCGGAGGTCCTGCAGAAAGTCGCCCGCGCCCATGCTCACTCGCTCCGGAGCGCCGTCACGGGATTGACCCGGCTGGCGCGCCGCGCCGGGATGAAGGTCGCCGCGAGCGCCACGGCCGCGAGGATTGCCGGGACGGACGCGAGCGTCAAGGGGTCGCGGGGGCCGACCCCGTAGAGGAGCGACCCCATCGCCGCGCGTCAGGAGGAACGCGCCGGCCAGACCTGCCGCCACGCCGACCGCCGCGAGCTTTCCGCCCTCGGCGAGCAGCATGCGGCGCACGTCGACGGGCCGCGCGCCGAGCGCCATGCGGATGCCGATCTCGCGTGTGCGCTGGGCGACGCCGTAGGCCACGACGCCGTAGATGCCCACGGCCGAGAGCGCGAGCGCGGCGGCGGCGAAGAGGCGCGAGCAGCTGCATGGCGAAGCGGCGCTCCGCGACGGTCGACGCCATCGCTTCGTCCATCGTGCGCACCGCGAAGACCGGCAGCTCCGGATCGAGCGCCCGGATGCTCGCGTCGAGCTCCGCGGCCGAGCGCCGACGGAGGCGCCGACCCGCGGACGACGAAGGTGAAGATCGGGTTCGAGGCCTGGAGGAGCGGGCGATAGAAGGCCGGCTAGCCTCGAGGGCGAGGGATGCGCCCTTCACGTCGCCGACGACGCCGACGATCGACATCCAGGGCGGCGGCGGTCGGGAGCTCCGTTCTGGGGTTGCCGGGATTGACGGGAAAGCGGAGGCGCTTGCCGAGCGGGTCCTCGCCCGGAAAGAAACGGCGCGCGAAGGACTCGCTGACGATGAGGACGGGCTCGCCGCCCTCGACGTCGCGTTCGTCGAAGTCGCGCCCGGTCTTCAGCGGAATCCCGAGAGTCGCGAAGTAGCGGGTCGACGCCGACGATCCTTCCGCGACCGCCGTGCCGTCGCGCTCGGCGTCGCGGCCCTCGATCTCGAGACGGCTCTTGAAGCGCCCGCTGTTGAACGGCACGCGGGTCGCCCCGGCGGCCTCCGTGACTCCCGGAAGCGCCCGGATGCGTTCGAGCGCCTTGCGATAGAAGGCCACTTGCGCGGCGTTGTCGTTGTAGCGTCCGTTCTCGCGGATGTCGGGTTGCGGAAGCCAGAGGCTCGCCGTCGTCACGTCCTTCGGCTCGAAGCCCGACGTCCACGCGCTGCAGGCTCCAGAGCGTGCGCACGAGCAGTCCCGCTCCGACGAGCAGCACGAGGGCGAGCGCGAACTCCGCGACGACGAGCAGCGACCGCATCTGCTTGCCGCGGCCGGCCGGAGGCGCCGCGGGATCCTTCGTTCAGCGTCTCGCCGAGCGCGGAGGCCGAGCCCGAAGGCGCCGGGACGATCCCGAAGACCAGTCCCGTCAGCGAGCGACGCGCCGAGCGTGAAGAGCAGGACGGTGCGATCGATGCGGACCTCCGGCAGGCGCAGGATGCTCGCGGGCGAGAGCCGCATGAGCAGATCCGACGCCGAAGGCCGCGAGGGCCAGTGCCGAGCAGGCCGCCCGCGAGCGCGACGACGAGGCTCTCCGTCAGGAGCTGCCGGACGAGGCGCGCGCGGGAGGCGCCGAGCGCCTGGCGGACCGCGATCTCGCGGCGCCGCGCCGAGGCCCGGGCGAGCAGCAGATTCGCGACGTTGGCGCAGCCGATCAGGAGGACGAGGCCGACCGCCGCCGAGCAGCACGACGAGGGCCGGCCGCACGCCGCCGACGAGATCGTCCTGGAGCGGGACGAGTCGGCGGCGCCCAGCCGTCGCCGTCGGGGTATCCGAGGCGTACTCGCGGCGCAGGTCCGCCGCGACGACGTCCAGACGCGCGCTGCGCGGCCGCGGGCGTGACGCCGGGCTTCAAACGCGCGAGCGCGCCCGGAGGAAGTAGGCGCGGCGGTTGGGCCCCTGGAACGGCGGGCCCAGCCACCCGGAGGGCGCCCAGACCTCGACGTCCGTTTCGATGACTCGCCCGGGATGGCGGAAGCCCGGCGGCAGGACGCCGACGATCGTGCAGAGATCGTCGTCGATGCGGAGCGGCTTGCCGATCACACCGCGGATCTGCTCCGAAGCGCCGCCTCCAGAAGCCGTCCGAGAGCACGACGAAGTCGGCGATGCCCGGGTCGTAGTCTTGCTGCTCGAAGAGGCGCCCGACCTGGGCCTTCACGCCGAGGATGTCGAAGTACTCGACGTCGACCAGCAGCGTCTCGACGCGCTCGGGACGGTCGCCGCCGGTGACGTTGGCCGTGATCGGCCAGAGACCGGACATGGCCTCGAAGACGCCGGCGCGCTCGCGGTAGTCGAAGAGCTCGGGGGCGGAGAGCCCGACATCGGTTCCGCCGCGCCGGGTGAAGTCGGACGTCACCCGGACGAGCTCGTCTGGCCCGGGCGAACGGCAGCGGCTTCAGGAGGACCGCGTGGACGACCGAGAAGATCGCGGTGTTGGCGCCGATCCCGAGCGCGAGGGTCGCGATCGCGACGGCCGCGAAGCCCGGATTCTGCGCGCGAGCGTCCGCAGGGCATAGCGCAGGTCCTGTCCAAGAGTCGTCATGGGGCCTCCTGTCTCATTCGCTGCGAAGAGCCGAGCTCGGATCGATCCGGGTGGCGCGGCGCGCCGGGACGAGCATCGCCGAGCGCCGCGACCGCGCCGAGAACGAGGACGACCGCCGCGAACGTCAGCGGGTCGGTCGGCGTCACGCCGCGCAGCGTCGAGCCGCAGCCAGTCGCGTCGCGGCGAGCGCGGCGGCGATGCCCGCGGCGAGACCGATCAGCGACCGGCGGCAGGCCGTGCCGCGCGGTGACGAGCGACGATGTCGCGCGCCGTCGCGCCGAGCGCCATGCGGACGCCGAACTCGGCCGTGCGGCGCGGCCACGAAGTAGGAGACGATTCCGTAGATGCCGACGGCCGCCAGCAGCAGCCCGACGACGCCGAGCGAGACGAGCAGCAGCGTGTTGAAGCGCTCCTGCGCGAGCGACTCCCGGAGCCGCTCCTCCATCGGGCGCAGGTCGTAGGCCGGCACGCCCGGCGCCACGCGCTGCACCGCGGCCCGCATCGGGCCGGCCAGCGAGGCCCGGCGTCGCCGTTCGGCGCGCCGTGCCACGAACGTGACCGCTGCGCTGGACCCAGTCCCATCCCTCCGCCGGACGTCTGGCCGATCGGGAGGTAGAACTCGGGATAGGCGTCCTCGTCGAGGCCCCGCGATTGCGCGTGTCGCCGGCGATGCCGACGACGGTCTTCCACATCGGGTCCTCCGGCGAGCCCTCGCAGCACGCCACGCGCTTGCCGAGCGCGTCCTGGCCGGGCCAGAGGCGCTGCGCCAGGCCCTGGCTGACGATCATGACCCGCGGCGCGCCGGCGACGTCGCGGGCATCGAAGCGCCGGCCCGCGCACGATCGGGATCCCCATCGTTCTGCAGGTAGTGCGGCGTCACGATCCGCAGGCGCGAGTCGACGGCCTTCTCGAGGTCGATCGTCGCCGCCTCGGCGATGAGGCCGTTGGAGTTGCCGCCGGGCCCGAGCGGCACCTGGGTCGTCAGCGACGCCGAAGCGACGCCCGGGAGCCCGCTCCAGCTCCTCGACGACGCGCGCGAGGGCCTGCGAGACGGCGCGGCGGGTCCTGTACGCGCCGCGCGGGGCAGCGAGACGCGCGCCGTGAGGACGCCGCGAGGCTCGAATCCGGGCGTCGACGCGCTGCAGGTGGATCGCGGTCCGGATGAGGAGGCCCGCGCCGACGAGCAGGGGCAGAACGAGCGCGACCTGTCCGGCGACGAGGGCCGTGCGGAGGCGGTCCGAGCCGGCGCCGCGCGGCGCCGCGGCCGCCCTCGCGCAGTCCCGCCTGCGAGGTCTCCGCGCGCCGCGCGCAGGACCGGCGCCATGCCGAAAAGGAGCGCGCTCACGAGCGACGACGGCGAGGGCGAAGCCGAGCACGCGCGAGATCCACGCTCGCCTGCTCGATCCGCGGAACGTCCGCCGGGCTCGCGGCGACGAGCGCGCCGACCGCGGCCGAGGCGACGAGGACGCCGAGCGCGCCGCCGGCCAGGCCGAGCGCGAGGTTCTCGGTCAGGAGCTGCCGGGCGATCCGCATCGCGCGACGCCCCGACCGCCGCGCGCACCGTCAGCTCGCGCGTCCGCAGCGGCACCGCGCGCGAGCAGCATGTTGGAGACGTTGAGGCACGCGATCAGGAGCACGAGGCCCACGGCGCGCGAAGAGGATCCAGAGCCGTTCGCGGTAGCCCTCGACGAGCAGCTCGCGCATCGGCTGGATCGCGGAAGTCGCGCTCCGACGCCTCCTGCGGGTGCAGCTTCCGGATGCCGGCCATGATCGCGGAGGCGTTCGGCCTGGGCCGCGGCGAGCGTCACGTCGGGCTCGGAGCCGCCCGAAGACCACGAGATTGTGGTCGTCGTGGCCGGCGAGGACTTCGGCGGAGAGCGCAGCCGGGCACCCAGAGCTCCTCGTTGTCGCGCGAGTAGTCGAACGCCTCGGGCATCACGCCGACGATCGTGTAGAGCTCGCCGTCCAGGCGAAGAATCGATCCCAGCACCGCGGGGGACGACGCGAGCCGGCCGGTCCAGAAGCGGTGGCTCAGCACGGCGACCCGCGGCGCTCCCGGCCGGTCTTCCTCGGGCCGGAAGACCCTGCCGAGGGCGGGAGCAACGCCGAAGACTCCGAAGAAGTCCTCGGTCACACGCGCGCCCACGACGCGCTCGGCGTCATCGTCCTGAGCGAGGCTCAGGTTCGCATAGCGGGCGGCGGCGAGGCGGTCGAAGCTCCGGCCGCCGGTACGGAGGTCCTGGAACATGCCGCCGGCGACGCTTCCGCGGCGGCCCTGCCACACCTCCATGACGTTGACCACGCGCTCGGCGTCGGAGAAGGGAAGAGGATCGAGGAGCACGGCGCGCACCACGCTGAAGATCGCCGTGGTCGCGCCGATCCCGAGCGCGAGCGTGCCGATCGCAACCGCCGCGAAGCCCGGGCTGCGCGGAACATCCGCAGGGCGTAGCGCAGGTCCTGGACGAAGGTTTTCATCATGGGCTATTCATTCCTGAGGACCTGGACGGGGTCCAGGCGACTGGCCTTTCGTGCGGGAATCGCGCATGCGAGGGCCGCGGCGCCCACGAGTGCGGCCGCGACGGCGGCGAGCGACCAGGGCTCCGACGGCGCGACGCCATAGAGCAGAGGCCGGAGAACCCGGATCGCGAGCAATGCGGCGGCGGTGCCGAGCACGGCACCCGCCAGGCCCAGGCGCAGCCCCCGTGAGACGACGAGGCGGCGGATCTCCCGCGCGCTCGCGCCGACGGCGAGGCGGATCCCGATCTCGCGGCGGCGCAGCCGTGCGTCGTGCGCCGTCACCCCGTAGACGCCGATGACCGCGAGGGCGACGGCGCTCGCGCCGAAGAGGAGAAGGAGCAGGAGAAGAAACCGGTCGTTGGCGAGCGAGGAGCCGCGGATCGCGTCGAGCGTGCGGACCGCATGGACGGGGCACGGCGGGATCGATCGACCGGACCGCCGCGCGCACCGACGCGAGGAGGGACTTCGGGTCGGCGTCGGTCTCGAGGACGAGGGAGAGGCTTCGCCGGCTGTCCTGTGCGAGGGGCGCGTAGATCTGGGGGCGCGGCTCGCGGGCGAGCGCGTCGTGACGCTGATCCCCGACGATGCCGACGATCGTCAGCCAGCTCGAGTCCGCGTCGGGCTGCCGCGAGAAGGTGAGCTCCCGGCCGATGGGGTCCTCGCTCGCGAAGTAGCGCCGGGCGAGCGACTCGGTGATGAGCGCGACGGGCTGCGCGCCGTCGCGATCGGCCGCGGTGAAATCGCGTCCCCGCAGGATCGGGGTGCCCATCGTCCGGAAGTAGCCGGGCGAAACCTCGTTGTGCCAGACCTCGATCCCGAACTCGCCGGCCGGCCGCCCGCGTACCGAGAAGTCGCTCGACCAGAGCGTGTCGTCGAGGGGCAGGCTGCCGGCGATTGCCGCGGACCGTACGCCGGGCAACGCCCGGACGCGCTCGAGCAGCGCCTCCTCGAAGGCTGCGATCGCCTCGTCCTTTTCGTACGAAGTCAGGAGAATCCCGGCGGAGAGGCGCCCCCGCGTCTGGAAACCCGGGTCGACGCGCGTGAGGCGCCAGAAGCTCCGGGCCGTCAGGAACGTTCCCGAAATGAGGAGCATGGCGAGGGCGACCTCCGCGACGACGAGAAGACCCGCGAGCCGCCCGGAGCGTCGCGTGACCGCCGAGGCCGATCCCGCCGCGCCCTTCAGGTCGTCGCCGAAGTCGCTTCGGAGGACGCGCAGGGCGGGTGCGAGCCCGAAGAGAATCGCGGAGGCGGCGCTCGCGGCCAGCGCAAAGGCGAGGACGGTCGCGGAAAGCCGGATGCTCTGGAAGTCGGCGCGGCCGGCGGGTGCGAGGGCCTTGACCGCGGGAAGGCCCCAGGCCGCGATGGCGAGCCCGAGGACGCCGCCCAGCACCGTGAGGGCTCCGCTCTCGGCCGTGAGCTGGCGGACGATGCGGCCGCGGCCCGCGCCGAGGGCGGCGCGAACGGCGATCTCCCGCCGGCGGCCCGCCGCCCGGGCGAGGAGGAGGTTCGCCACGTTGGCGCAGGCGATCGCGAGCAGGAGCCCGACGGCGGCCAGCAGCACGAGCAGCGGCGTGCGCGTGTGGCCGACCTGCCATTCCTGGAAGGGCGTCACGCCGGCTCCCATCAGGCGGTTGGTCTCCGGGTACTCGCGTTCGAGGCGGGCCGCGACGGTCTCGAGCTCTCTTTCGGCTTCCCGCACCGGGACGCCCGGGGCGAGCCGGCCGACCACGCGGAGCATGTGCGCGCGGCGAAAGCTCGCCTTCGGCCGGTCCTCGGGGTCCATGCGCAGGGATCTCCAGTACTGGACGTCCCGTGAGGGGAACGCGAAGTCCGGAGGCGCCACGCCGACGACTTCCCATGCATCGCCGTTGAGCTGGATGGTGCGCCCCACGATGCCGGCGTCGGCGCCGAAGCGGGTCCGCCAGAACGAATCGGAGATGATGAGCGCCCGGGCCGCGATGGTCCAGTCTTCCTCGTCGCGCAGCGTGCGGCCGAGGGCCGGCGGGACGCCGAGAACCGCGAAGAGGTTCGCCGAGGCGCGCGTTCCGCGTACGGCCGCGGACTCTCCCGAGCCCGAGCCCGACACGACGGCCGTTTCCGGCTCTTCCCAGTACGCCGCCACTCCAGAAAAAGACCGGCACTGCGCGCGCCAGTCGAGGTAGTTCGCTCGCGCGACCCAGTTCTTGCTCCAGCCGCGCTCCGGGTTTTTCTCCCAGAGCGAGAGCAGGCGATCCGGCTGCGGGAATGGCAGGGGAGCGAGCAGGAGAGCGTGGACGGCACTGAAGATCACGGTCGCGGCGCCGATGCCGAGCGCCAGCGTGAACGCGGCCGCCGCCGTGAAACCGGGGTTGCGCGCGAGCGTCCGAACGGCCTGTCGCAGGTCGTGGGTCAGGAACGTCATCGCGGGCTCCTCATGGCCATCGCTAGTCGCTTCGGAGGGCCGTCATGGGATCGACCCGGGCCGCGCGCTCGGCGGGAACGGCGCTCGCGGCGAGGACGGCGGTCGCGAGGATCACGCCCGCGGCGAGGAACGAAATCGGATCGAGCGGCGAGACGCCGTAGAGGAGTTGATCGGCCAGGCCCGAGATCGCCGCCGCGGCGGCGAGCCCCGCCGCGCTGCCGATGAGGGCCAGGCGCACGCCCCGCGAAAGGACCAGGCGCCGCAGACTTCCCGCCTGCGCGCCGAGGGCCAGACGGATGCCGAACTCGCGCGTGCGCGCCTGGCCCATCGCGAGGCCGAGCTTCTCCTCGAGCGTTCGGACGTGGAAGAGGGGCAGGCTCGGATCGAGCGTCGCGACCGCGTCGGCGAGCGGCCGGCGCAGGACCGCGTCGACTGCCGAGAAGATCGCGACGTTGACGCCGATCCCGAGTCCGAGCGTTGCGACCGCGAGCGCCGCGAAGCCCGGGTTCCTGGCGAGCGTGCGCAGCGCGTGACGAAGCTCTCGGGCCAGCTGGCTCATGCGTGCCCCCTCACTGCGCTCTCAAGGCCTCGACCGGGTCCACGCGCGCGGCCCGCCGCGCCGGCAGCCAGTGGGCGGCCAGGGCGACGGCCGCGAGCAGCACGGCCGCGCCGGCGAGCGATACCGGGTCCGTGGGGCGGACTTCGTAGAGGACCGCCGACAGGAAGCGCCCGGCGCCCAGCGCCCCGGCGATTCCGGCGGCCAGCCCGAGGCCCACGATGGCCGCGCCGCCCGAGAGGACCAGGAGCACGACGCTTCGCGGAGAGGCGCCGAGCGCCATGCGGATGCCGATCTCGCGCGTGCGCTGCGCAACCGACTGCGCGATGACCCCGTAGAGGCCGATCGCGGCCAGCAGCAGCGCCGTTGCGGCGAAGCCGCCGAGAAGCCGCATCACGAAGCGTCGCGACGCCGCGGAGCGCTCGACGAGCGCGGGCAGCGAGGCCAGGTCGTAGATCGGGACGCTCGGATCGAGCGCGCGGACGGCGTTTCGGATGGGCTCCGCGAGGGCCGTCGGATCGGCATGGGTCGTGCGCACGACGAGCGTCAGATACGAGTCGACGCGCTGCGATTGGGGCAGATACATCTGAGGCGTGGCTCCGAGCGCCACGTCGAGGTGCCGGACGTCGCCCACGACTCCCACGATGGTGCGCCACGGTCCCGCTTCGTGGCCGCCGATGCGCACACGCTCGCCGAGGGGGTCCCGGCCCGCGAAGAGGGAACGCGCCGTCGCCTCCGAGATCAGCATCACCGGGGCCGCGTCGGTGCGGTCGCCGTCGGAGAGCAGGCGGCCTCGACGCAGAGGAATCTGCATCGTCCGGAAGTAGTCGGGAGTGACGCTGTACCGCTCGACCGAGGGGTCCTCGGCCGGATTCGCCGCCATGCGCCCCTCCACGTGAAAGCCCATCGAGTCCCCGTTGCCGCCGAGCGGGATCTGGGACGCGAACGCCGCGGCCTCGACACCCGGCAGCGCGCGCAGGCGTTCGAGAAGGCGATCCTGAAAGTCGAGCAGCCCGGACTCTTCCGCGTAGGCTTCGCCGTTCAAGGAGAGGGCCAGCGTGAGCACGCGGTCGGCCGAGAACCCGACGGGGGCCTCCAGCAGCCGCGTCATGCTCCGCACCATGAGAAAGGCGCCGGCGACGAGCACGAGCGCGAGGGTGAGCTCGCCGACCGTCAGAGCCTTGCGCGCGAACGCGGATCCCGACGCGGAAAGTCCGCGCCCCCCGGACCCGAGGGCCGGCGCCAGGTGCAGCGCCGAGCCCCGCATCGCGGGCAATCCGCCGGACAGGAGGATCGCCGCGAACGAGGCGAGGGCTGCGAAACCGACGACGCGCGCATCGATCGCCGCATGGTCGAGCCGCGGGAGCGATACCGGCGCCACGCGCAGGAGTGCGCCGTGGAGCGTGGAGGCCAGAAGCAACCCGAACGCTCCGCCGAGCGCACAGAGAACCACGCTCTCGGCGAGCAGCTGGCGGGCCAGCCGGGCGCGGCTGGCGCCGAGCGCACCGCGGATGGCCATCTCGTGCTGGCGGCGCAGGGCGCGCGCGAGCGTCAGGTTGGCGACGTTGGCACACGCGATCAGCAGCACGAACCCGACGGCGCCGAGGAGAACGAGCAGAGGCGCACGCATCCCGGCCGTCAGCTCACGGGACAGGGGCACGGCGGCCATGCGGCCCTGGCCAAAGTCCGCGGGGTTCTCGGCCGCGAGCTGTCCGCGAACCCGGTCGAGGTCCGCGCGCGCCTGACCGAGCGAGACGCCGGGGGCGAGGCGGCCGAAGGCCTTCAGATGCTGGCAGCTCCAGCACGCCGAGTCCTGCTTGCGGTCGTAGCCGATCGGCGCCCACATCTGGGCCGTCTGGTAGTAGCGCGAAGAGATCAGCGCCTGGTAGTCGGCGGGCATCACGCCGAGGACCCGATAGGACCGGTCGTTCATGCGGATGACGCGCCCGACGACGGAAGGATCGGCGCCGAAGCTGCGGCGCCACAGGCCATCGGAGAGAACCACGACCCGCCACGCGTCCGGCCGGTCCTCCTCGGGCAGAAACGTGCGGCCGATTGCCGGTGTGACTCCGAGAATGGAGAAGAAGTTCGCGCTGACCCGCATCGCCGGAATGCGCTCGGCGTTGCCGTCCGTCACGAGCGTGGGCTGCCAGTTGCGGATGGCGGCGACCGCAGCAAAGGTGCGGTTCCGGTCGCGCAATTCCTCGTACGTGGGAAAGCTGACGTTTCCGGGCGTCTCGCGGTCGGCGGAAGCGTCGCCGATCATCACGAGGCGGTCGCCCCCGGCGTAGGGCAGCGGGCGCAGGACGACGGCGTCGAGCACCGAGAAGATCGCCGTGTTGGCGCCGATGCCGAGGGCGAGTGTGGCGATCGCGACGGCCGCGAAGCCCGGGCTCTTGCGAAGCGTCCGGGCCGCGAAACGCAGGTCTTGAAAAAATCCCGTCATCGTGTCTCCCCGTTGCCTAGTCGTTCACGATCCAGCCGTCGCGCAGGCGCACGATCCGGTTGCCGTAGGTCGCGTTCTCCTCGGAGTGCGTGACCTGGATGATGGTCATGCCTTCCTCGTTCAGGCTCTTGAAAAGGCGCATGATTTCGCGGCCCTGGTCGGTGTGGAGGTTGCCGGTCGGTTCGTCGGCGAGCAGGAGCTTCGGCTTCGCGATGAGCGCGCGCGCGACGCCGACGAGCTGCTGCTGCCCGCCCGAGAGCTGGTTGGGAAAGAGGTCCTTTTTTCCGACGATCTGAAAGCGGTCGAGCGTGTCGGCGACGATCGCGGCGCGCTCCGACCCCTTCACGTTGCGGTAGGACAGGGGGATGTCCAGGTTCTCGGCCACGGTCAGGTTGTCGAGCAGGTGATACTGCTGGAAGACGAACCCGACGTACTTCTTGTTGAGCTCGATGCGGTCGCGGGGCTTCATCGACTGGACGTCGTGCTCGAGGAGCCGGTACCCGCCCGTCCAGTCGTGGTCGAGCATGCCGAGGATCGCGAGCAGCGTCGACTTGCCCGCTCCCGACGGTCCCATGATTGTGACGAATTCGCCCGCGGCGATGGAGAGGTTGATCCGCCGCAGCAGGTAGATCTGCCCCGCCTTGCTCGCGACGGATTTCTCGAGGTTCGAAAGCTGAATCACGGTCTCATTCCCCTTTCAGAGCTTCGCTCGGAGCGATCCGAGCGGCGCGGCGCGCCGGCAGCCCGCTCGCGAGAAACAACACGGCGGCCAGCGCCGCCGCCGCGCCGAGGAGCGAGGCGGGGTCGGCGGCGCCGACGCCGTAGAGAACCCGGGAGATAAGCGGCTTCGCGGCGACGGCTCCCGCGAGGCCCAGGACGATCCCGCCGGCCGCGAGCCGACCCGTCTCGGCGAGGATCGTTTCGAGCACCTGGGAACGCCGGGCGCCGAGAGCGATCCGGATCGATAACTCCCGCCGGCGGAGCGTGACGACGTAGGACATCAGGCCGTACACGCCGAGCATCGCAAGCAGGACGGCGGCGCCGCCGAAGGCGAGCATCAATCGCATGGCGAGGCGTGACGGGCCGAGAGCCTCGGCATAGAGGCGCGGGAGGGCCTCGATCTTCTGGAACGGAAGCGCCGGGTCGAGCGCGTGGAGGACGCGGGCCAGCGCGGGCGCCTCCACGGCGCCTCGGACGACGAGGTTTACGTCTTCAATCGGGAACTGGCGCAACGAGAGGTAATAGGCGGGAGACGACGGTTTGTCGAGTCCCAGGAAGAGGACGTCCTGGACGACGCCGACGATCTCGAAACGCGTCGGCAAACTCTCGTCCCACCAGGACACCGCGTCGGCGGATTCGATAAAGCGGCCGAGCGCGCGGCCTCCCGGGAAGTTCGCTCTTGCGAACGCCTCGTTGACCAGAGCGACCGGGGGACGCCGCAGGTCGTCGGTCGCCGCGAAGTCTCGCCCCTCGAGGATCGGTACGCCCACGGAGGCGAAGTACCCCTCGCCGATCGCGCGAAACCAGGCGGGCGGCCGGTCCCCGGCAGGCTCGTCGGGACCCGGCACCGCCTCTCCCGAGCCCATCCAGTGGGCTTCGAGCGGGTGGTTGTACGCGAGCGAGGCCGAGGCCACGCCCGGCAGAGCGCGCACGGAGGTCACGAGAGCGTCCTGGAGGCGTGCCACGTCCTCGTACGTCCCATAGCGAGAGCGCGGAAGCGAAAGCTGTGCGACTGTGACCCCGTCGGCGCGAAAGCCCGGATCGACGTGCGAGAGCTCGAGAAAGCTCCGCGTCAGAAGCACCGCGCCGGAAGCGAGCAGGACGGCGATGGCCGTCTCGGCGACCACGAGGAGTGAGAGCGACCGCCGCGCGCCTCGGGAATCCGTGACGCCGCGGGCGGCTCCGGCGAGCGAGCGCGACGCGGCGCGCCGGGACGCGGCGAGCGCCGGGACGATCCCCGAGAGCACGCCGACGCAGACGGAGACGGCGACCGCAAACGCGAGCACGCCGCCATGAATCCGGACCTCCCCGAGGCGAGGGACGTCGGGCATGAGGGCGAGAAGAGCGGGCAAACCCCAATAGGAAAAAACGATACCCAGCGCGCCGGCCGCGACGGCGACGATGCCCGACTCGAGGAGCACGCCGGAAGCGATGCGAAGGCGACCCGCGCCGAGCGCCGCGCGGACCGCCATTTCGCGGCCGCGTGCTTGCGAGCGCGCAAGCGCGAGACCCGTGACGTTGGCTCCGCTGATGGCCAGAACAAAGAGGACCGCCGCGAAGAGAAGCGTGAGCGCCGGCCGCATCGCGCCCTGGGTCTCTCGATCGAGGGGAGTAAGACTCACGTCGGCGGACCTCTGGCTCGTGTCCGCGGCGGTCAGGCGTCGAGCGAGCGACGTCATCTCTTTCTGGGCGGCCTCGGGGGTGACGCCGTCGGCGAGGCGGCCCAGAACGCCCAGCACGTGGCTGCGTCCCGAAGGGGCGCCGACGCGTTCGAGATCCGCTGGAACGAAGAACTCGGGCCCTCCGGAGGCGAAGCCGATCTTCCCGACCGTCAGCGCCGAGGCCGGGTACGGCGCGCGCGGCAGGACCCCGACGACGGTTCGGGGAGTTCCTTCGAGCGTCACCGGGCGGCCGAGGATCTCCGGGTCGCCGCCGAATCGGGTCCTCCAGAGGTCATAGCCGAGCGCGACGACCGGCGGCGCGCCAGACTTCGCTTCGTCCGGGAGGAACGTTCGGCCGAGGATCGGCGAGATGCCGAGAAGACCGAAGTAGCCGGGTTCGACTCGGGTTCCGTGAAGCGAGACCGGCTCGCCCTGATCCGTCAGAGTCCACGTCGCGCCCTGGAACGCGGCGAGACTCTCGAACGCCCGCGCGTGCTCGCGCCATTCGCGCAGCGTCGCCGGAGCGGGACGCCAAAGACGGCCCTCCGGTCCGACCTCCCAGACCGCCATCAGGCGCTCGGGCTCCCGATAGGGGAGCCGCGCGAGCACCACCCCATGCAGGATGGAAAACATGACCGTCGAGGCCGCGATCCCCGCGGTTAGCGTCGCGATGGCCGCCGCCGAGAATCCGGGGCTCTTCCGCAGCCCCCGAGTGGCGTAGCGGAGCTCGCGAACAACGGAGGCGGCGGCCGTCACAATCACTCCGACCTCAATGCGATCGTCGGGTTCACGCGCAGGGCGCGCCGCGCCGGCCAGGCGCAGGCAGCGAGCACGACGCCCGTTAGCAGAACACCGACGCCGCCGAACGTCGAAGGGTCGAACGGGGGTGTCTGGAACAGCAGGCTCGAAAGGAACCGCGTCAGGAGAAGGGCGCCGACGCCGCCGACGAGCATCCCGACCGCCGTGAGGCGCAGGGCCTGGTCGATGACGAGGCGGAGCACGTCGCGGGGTCCGGCCCCGAGAGCCGTGCGGATGCCGATCTCGCGGGTGCGCTGGGCGACGCCATAGGAGACGACGCCGTAGATGCCCACGGAGGCGAGCAAGAGCGCGAGAGTGCCGAAGAGGCCGAGAAGAAGGGTCGTGAACTTTCGCCGCGCAACGGATTCGGCCAGAGACTGCGTCAGCGGCTGAACCCAGGAGACCGACTGGTTGGGGTCGACGCGATGGATGGCGGCGGTCGCGGCCCGCGCCTGCGCCATCGGATCGGTCGCCGTGCGAGCGACGAAGGTGATCGACGATTCGGAGGCCTGTGCGAGCGGAAGGAAGACTTCCGTCTGCACCGGAAGGTCCAGGCCCTCCTGCGCGAGGTCGCCGACGACTCCGACGATCTCGCGAAACGGTCGGTCGTCCTGCGGGAAGCCCTGCTTGATGCGCTTACCGAGCGGGCTCTCGTTCGGCCACCAGCGCTTCGCCATGCTTTCGTTGATGATCACGACCTTCGGCGCGTCGTCGCGGTCGGCCTCGGTGAAAAACCGTCCCGCGAGCAGCGGGACGCGCAGCGTCGCGAAGTAGCCGGGATCGACGACGTTGAACGCGGAGCTCGGGATGTCGGTCGGCGGCGGCGTCGGCCGGTCCGAGACCATGTAGACCGAGCCCCAGCAACGTCCGGCGAGAGGCGTGCAAAGGGTCGCGCCGGCGGACTCCACGCCCGGCACGCGGCGAAGCTCCTCCAGGGACCTCTGGTGGAACTGGAGCCGCACGGACTCTTCGTCATACCCCTCGTCGGGCAGCAGAACCGTCAGGCTCAAGACGCCTTGGGGCTCGAATCCGAGCGGCACCTGCTGGACCTTGACGAGGCTGCGGATCAGCAGGCCCGACCCGACGGCGAGGACGAAGGCGAGCGCCACTTCCGAGACGAAAAGCGCACGGCGCAGTCCCTGGCGCGCGCGGCTGTTCGTGGCGCCGGGGCCGGTCTCGCGAAGCGCCGACTGCGGATCCGGGCGCGACGCCTGGGCCGCGGGAGCGAGGCCGAAGAGTGTCGCGGTCGCCGCGCAGGCAAGCAGAGTGAAAAGGAGGACGAGCGGATCGATGCGCGTGTCCGCGAGCCTCGGGATCTCCGAGGGCGCGAGGGCCACGAGCGGCCCGACGACCCAGGCGGCCAGCGCCACTCCGAGGACTCCGCCGAGCAGCGAGAGGACAAGGCTCTCGGTCAGGAGCTGGCGCAGGATCCGGCTCCGCCCCGCGCCCAACGCGACACGGATCGCGAACTCGCGCTGCCGGGTCGCGGCCCGCGCGAGAAGGAGGTGCGCGACGTTGGCGCAGGCGATCAGCAGCACGAGTCCGACGGCAGCGAGCAGGATCCAGAGCGTCGCGCGGAATTCGCCGAAGAGGGCTTCGGTCAGGGGCGCGATCGGAGCCTGCTGTCCGCCGTTGGTCCGGGGATGTTCCTTCTCGAGCTGCCGCATGATCCCGGCGAGCTCCGCCCGCGCCGACTCGAGGCTCGCGTCCGGAGCCAGACGTGCGAGCGCCCGCATCCCCGAGTGATTCCCGCGCTCGAGCCAGCCCGGTTCGGCGCCGTTGAGGCCGATGGGCGTGTAGAGGTCGACCGGCTCCGCGAAATAGGAAAAGGAAGGAGGCAGCACGCCGATGACGACGTACGGCAGACCGTCGAGCTGGATCGGCCGGCCGACGACGGCGCGGTCCGCGCCGAATCGTGTCTTCCAGACCTGGTGCGAGAGGAGGACCGTTTTCTCGGCCCCCGGCTGGTCGTCAGGGGGCTGGATGTCTCTCCCGAGAACCGGACGGACGGCGAGCAGTGACAGGAACGGCGAGGAGATCTCGGCCCCGCGCAGAAGCTCCGGCTCGCGCGTGCCGCTGACGTTCCAGCGGGTCAACCGATAGCCGGCAGGAGTCCGGAGGGATTTGACCTGATCGCGCCAATCGAGGTAGTTCGGCCAGGCGATGCCCATCGACCCCGAGCGGTCGTGGTGCTCGCTGACGACGACCAGCCGCTCCGGCTCGGGATAGGGGAGCGAGCGCAGGAGCACGGCGCGCACGACGCTGAAGATCGCAGTGTTGGCCCCGATGCCGAGCGCCAGGGTCAACACGGCGACCGCCGTGAAGCCGGGCGACTTGGTGAGCATCCGGACGGCGTAACGGAGATCCTGAGCGAGGGTGCGCATGATTTGCCTTTCCTATTCCGCGCGCAGCGCGCGCATCGGGTCGATCGCGGCCGCGCGCCGCGCCGGGATCCAGCAGGCCAGCGCGGCGCACGCCGCCAGGAGCAGCCCGACCGCCGCGTAGGTCGCGGGATCGGCGGCGCCGACTCCGTAGAGAAAGCTCGCGAGGACCCGGCTTGCGGCCAGGGCGCCGGCGACGCCGATCGCGAGGCCGAGGGCGGTCAGGCGCATGCCTTCGGCCAGCAACCCGCGTACGACGCGACGCGGCTCCGCTCCGAGGGCCATCCGCACGCCGATCTCGGCCGTGCGCTGCCGCACCGACTGGCTCATCACGCCCGCGATGCCGACGGAAGCGAGGAGCAGCGCCAGGCACGCGAAGAGCGCCAGCAGCTGCGTCCGGAATCGCTCGCTTCCGAGCGACGCGGTGACGATCGATCCGAGCGAGCGCGCGCCGGGCACCGGGATCATCGGGTCCGCCGCGTGGACCTTTTCGCGCAGAAGCGACGCGAGCTGCGCGTCGCCCCGCGTGCCGCGCACAACGACTTCCGCCCACCGCTTCCAGGCCTGGCGCGACTGCGCGTACGGCGTGTAGACGGCGGCCTCGTCTTCGCGGGCGAGGCCGAAGTGCCGGACGTCGCCGACGACGCCGACGATCTCGATCCACCGGACTTCCTCCTCGCGGGCCCAGCGGATGCGGGCGCCGACGGGACTGGCTCCCGGAAAGTACTCGCGGACGAACCGTTCGTTCACGACGCCGACGAGGGGCGCGCCCTCCCGATCCGCCGCCGTGAGGTCCCGTCCGGCTTTCCGCGGGATCCCCATGACGCCGAAGTAGTTCCCCATGATGCTGCGTGAGAACAGCTCGGGCTCGTCGCCGATCGCGATCGGCGGGCGGCCCTCGATCACGAAGTTGTGGTTCAGGGCCTGGCCCGTGAGCGGGACCTCGCTGATCATGGCCGCCGCAACGCCCGGGATGGCGTTGAGCTCGGCGAGCACGCGCTCGCGAAACCGCGTCTGCGCGGGGACCTCTCCGTAACGCGCCTCCGGCAGGTCGAGCCGTGCCGCGACCGCGGTGGCGGTGGAGAAGCCGGGACGCACGGCGTTCAGCCGCCAGAGCGCGTGGAGCAGCAGTCCGGCGCAGACGAGGAGCACCATCGCCACGGCGATCTCCGCGACGACGAAGGCGTCGCGCAGGCGGCCGGACGAAACGCCGCCCTGGCCGCGCGGTCCCGCCATCCCCGTCGCGAATCCGCGGCTGGAGGCCTTCCAGGCGGGGAGGATCCCGAACGCGATCCCCGTCAGGAGGGACACGCCTGCCGTGAAGAAGACGATGCGCGCGTCGATCGCGACTCCCTCGAGGCGCGGCAGGGCGTCGGGCATCGCGGCGAGCAGCGCCTGCGTGCCCCACGACGCCAGCAGAATCCCGCAGGCGCCTCCGGCGAGGGCGAGGACGATGCTCTCGGTCAGGATCTGGCGCACGAGGCGGCCGCGGCTGGCTCCGAGCGCCGTCCGCACGGCGAGCTCCCCGCGCCGGGCCGACGCCCGGGCGAGGAGAAGGTTCGCGAGGTTCGCGCAGGCGATCAGGAGCACCATGCCGACGGCCCCCGCCAGGATCCAGAGAGGCCGACGGCTGTCGCCGACGATTCCGTCGAGCAGCGGAACGAAGTCCGGGCGCAGGTACTTGTCTTCGTCGGGATGCGTGCGTGCGAGATGCTTCATGGCCACGTCGAGATCCCCGCGCGCCGCCGCCGGCGCGACGCCGGGCGCGAGGCGCAGGACGGCGCGCAGCATGTGGGCGCCGCGCGCCTGCGCCGCCAGCGGATAGGCGACCTCGATGGGCGCGAAGACGTCCGCCGGGATGTCGGGGAGACGGAACTCCGGCGCGAGGACTCCGGCCACCGTGTGCGGAACGCCTCCGAGCGTGATGGCCCGGCCGACGATCGACGGGTCGCCGGCGTACTGGCTCTGCCAGAAGCCGTACGACAGCGCGATGAGGCGCTCGCCGCCGGCAACGTCGTCCCCGCGGCCGAGCGGACGGCCGACGGCGGCCCGCGCGCCGAGCGCCTCGAAGAGCTCGCCGGCCACGAGCGCGGCCTCGAGCTTCTGCGGCTCTCCGGAGCCCGTCAGGTCGAAGGTCATGGGCGAGGCGCCTCCCATGGCGGCGAAGGAGCGCGTCGCCGCCCGCAGATCCGCGAGCTCGGGAGCCGAGAGGTTCACCTCGAGCGCAACCAGGCGTCCGGGCTCCGGGTAGGGAAGGGGAGCGAGCAGGACGCCGTGGATGACGCTGAAGATCGCCGTGTTGGCGCCGATGCCGAGAGCCAGCGTCGCGACGGCCGTCAGCGTGAAGCCCGGAGTCCTGAGCAGCGTCCGCAGCGCGTACTTGAGATCCTGAGCGAGAGCACCCATGCGACCTCCTACTCGGCCTTCAACGCGGTCATGGGATCGATGCGCGAGGCCCGCCGGGCGGGGATCCAGCAGGCGGCCAGCGCGGCGGAGGCGAGGAGGAGCGGCACGGCGAAGAGTGTCGGGAGGTCGAGGGGCTGCACCTCGTAGAGGAGGCTCTTCAGGAGGAACGCCGCCGGGACCGCGGCGAGAAGACCCACGAGGAGTCCCCAGCCGACCGGCCGGAGCCCGTCGCGCACGACCAGCCGCGAAACGGAACGGGGGTCGGCGCCGAGGGCCATGCGCACGCCCAGCTCCCGGCGGCGGCCGGTCACCGCGAGGGCGACGACGCCGTAGAGACCGAGGGCGGCGAGAAAGGTGGCGAGGACGGCGAAGGCGGTCGAGAGCCGCGCGGCCATGCGCTCGGTGAAGAGCGAGATCTCGGCCTGGCCCGCGAGCGTGCGCAGGTCGATCACCGGAACGAGCGGATCGAGCTCCCGCACGACCCTGGGGATCGCCGGCAGGACCGGCCCGAGAGCCGCGGCGCGCACGTAGAAGTTCATACCGCCGCGGTCGTAGTCCTGAGTGACCGGGAGATACACGCCGCGCGGCGTGGGTTCCGTCAGCGACGACATCGGCCCGTCGCGGACGATCCCGATGATCTCGATCCACTTGTCCTCGTCGCGGCGGCGGGCGAGCCGGCGCCCCACGGCATCGCCTTTCGGAAAGTACTTGCGCGCCGTGACCTCGTTGATGACCGCCACGAGCGGTGTGTCCCCGCGATCGCCGTCCTGGAACGTCCGGCCGGCGAGGACCCGGACCTTGAGCGCGTCGAAGTAGCCCGGGCTGACGTCGAAGAAGCGGAAGTTCATGTCCTCGCCTTCGGCGGCCTCGTAGCCGTCGATGCGCACGGTCGACGCGGAGTCGGAATTGGCGAGGAGGGCGTTGTCGAGCATCGCCGCGCCCTCGACGCCGGGGATGCCGCGGAGCTTCTCTTCGACTCTCTCGAAGAACTCGAGCGAGCGCTCCTTCGAGTACCCGGAAAGCTCGGGCGAGATGCCGAACGTGACGACGTTCTGGACTTCGAAACCCGGATCGATGCTCTGGAGCCGCTGCAGGCTGCGCGTGAAGAGCCCGGCCGCGGCGAGCACGACCACGGAAAGCGCGACCTGTCCGACGACGAGGCCCCGCCGCCAGCGGGCCGAGCGCCGGCTGCCCACGGCGCCGCCGCTGCCTTCGCGCAACCTCGGAGAGAGGTCGGATCCGAAGAGCTCGAGCGCCGGCACGATTCCGAAGAGGAGGCCCGCGAGCGCCGAGGCGCCGAACGCGAAGCCGAGCACGCGGAGGTCGGTCCGGGCGCTGAGCGCGTCGGCGATGCGGTCGAAGGGCAGAACGCGAATCGCGGCCGCGAGCAGCGACTCGGAGAGCAGGACTCCCAGGGCCCCGCCGGCGAGGGCCAGGATCGCGCTCTGGAGCAGAAGGTCCCGCGCCAGGCGTCCGCGCGGAGCGCCCAACGCCGTCTTCACGGCCAGCTCGCGCTGGCGTCCCGCCGTTTTGGCGGCGAGCAGGTTCGCGAGGTTGGCGCAGGCGACCAGCAGCACCAGGAGGACGAGCGCGGAGACCGCCGTCAGCCGCTTCGAGAAGTCGCCCCGCAGATCCGAGCGCCCGCGCGCTCCCGGGTGGAGCACGAGGTGCTTTCCGCGAATCCGCTCGGCCGACGAGGCCGACATGTCGGCCATCTCGGAGACTTCCTGGTCCACGATCCTCCGGTAGATCAGGTCGAGCTCGGTGAGCGCCCTCCCGAGGGAGACGCCTGGCTTGAGACGCGCCACGACGTCCATCCACCGCGTGCGCCGGTCGTCCATGCCATCCCAGCCCGGTGTCAGGGCGGACTTCATGGCCATCGGCACGTAGACGTCCGGGACGAACCCGACCTGGACGCTCCGGAAGCTCTTCGGCGCGACGCCCACGATCGTCATGGGCTGCGCGTTGACGAGAAGGGTTTGCCCGATTGCCGAGGGGTTGCCGCCGAAGTCGCGCTGGAACGCGGACCAGCCGAGCACCGCCACGGGGTGCTGCAGCCGGGTCCGGTCGTCGCTCGCATGCAGCAGACGACCCGCAGCGGGCTCGAGGCCGAGGACGTCGAAGTAGTTGCCCGAAACGATCTCCGCGTTGGCGGGGCGGGTCGTCTTCCCGTCGCCGAGCGTCACGCTGGTCGGAAAGCGCGCGAGCATTCCGGAGACCGTCGTGGCCTGATCCCGCAGTTCCGTGTACATCGGGTAAGAGAACGGGGTCGAGAAGCTCGAGTTCTGATGGGACGCGCCCCGGTAGGGCCCCGGCCCGTCGAGCACCACGAGTGCGTCGGGATCGGGCACGGAGAGCTTGCGCAGCGCGACCTGGTCGAGCAGGGAAAACATCGCTGTGTTCGCGCCGATGCCGAATGCCAGCGTGAGAATCGCAGCCGCCGTAAACCCCGGGCTCTTGCGGAGCGAGCGCAGCGCGTAGCGAAAATCCTGGAGGATGCTCATCGTCACTCCTGTCTCAATGCGCGGGACGGATCGAGGCGCGCCGCGCGCCGCGCGGGAACCCAGGCGGCCAGAAGAGCGGCCGCCGCGAGCACGAGAGTCGCTCCGCCGAGCGCCACGGGGTCCGCCGGCGCAATTCCGTAGAGCGCGCCTGTCAGGAGCTGCCCCGCGGCCACGGCCAGAACGAGGCCGGCGGCGGCTCCGGCCGAGACCGAGACGGCCATCTGCCTCACGACGAGCCGACGGAGGTCGCTCGCCCGCGCGCCGAGCGCGAGGCGGATGCCGAACTCGCGCGTCCGCCGCCGCGTCGACCAGGACACCACGGCATAGATGCCGACGGCCGCGAGCACGAGCGAGAGCACGCCGAAGATGCCGAGCAGCGCCGCGCCGAGGCGCTGCGGGAGCAGGCGGGCGCTGACGACGGCTTCGTACGGCTCGACGCCCGTGACGGGAAGGGCTGCATCGAGCCCGCGGATCTCGTCGCGGATGACCGCGGCGGTTGCGTCCCAGCGCTGCCCGGAGCTCACGACGAGCGTCATGCTCGAGAGCGCGGCGGGAGCGGTTTGCAGGATCGGCGCCCAGATCTGGGGAACGGGCGCATCGGTCAGCGAAGCGGACCGGGCGTCGGCGACGACGCCGACGATCGTCCTCGGAGCACCGAAGATCGTGACGCGGCGTCCGAGCGCGCTCGCGCCGGGAAAGTACCGCGCCGCCATCGCCTCGTTGACGAGGACGACGGCGGAACGTCCGTCGCGATCCTCACCGTCGAACTCCCGCCCCGCGCGCACCGGAGTTCCGAGCGCGCGGAAATACCCGGGTCCCACGGCCGCCACGTCCGCGACCGGCTGCTCTCCGGACGAAGGGACGTAGCCCTCGGCTTCGAAGGTCTCCTGTTCCTGCTCGCCGGAGATCGGCAGACTGCTCGTCCAGCTCGCGGCACGGACACCCGGACGCCCCTCGAGGCGTGTCGTCAGCTCGGCCGCGAAGGCGAGGGCGCGCGTGGCGTCGTAGCGCGCGAGACCGAGGTTCACGCGCCCGAGCGTCACGCCCTCGGGGCGCAGCCCGAGGTCGATCGAGAGCGCCCGCGCGAGGCTGCGGCCGAAGAGGCCCGAGGTGGCGAGCAGCGCGAGGCACAGGGCGACCTGCGCCGCGACGAGGACGCTCTTGAGAACGGAACGCCGCGACAGGGTCGAGGACGTCGACGCGAGAATCGATGCGGCCGGGGCGCGCGACGCCCGCAGCGCCGGCAGCAGGCCGAAGGCGATGGCGACGACGGCGGCGAGCCCGGCCGCAAAGAGAAGCGCCCGGATGCCGAGCCGCGGCTCGAAGAGCGCGAGGGTGAAGCCGTCCATGAGGGGCAGACGGGTCAGCGCCGCGAGCGTCCAGGAGGCGGCGAGGAAACCCGCGGCGGCGCCGAGGAACGCGAGCACGGCGCTCTCCACCAGGATCGAGCGTGCGATCTGCGCGCGGGTCGCGCCGAGCGCCTGGCGCAGCGCGATCTCCCGCTCACGGCCGGCGGCGCGCGCGAGAAGGAGGTTGGCGAGGTTGGCGCACGCGATGAGAAGCGCCGCCATCACGGCCGCCCCGAGGATCGCGAAGACCCCGGACGGACCGGGATCGCTGCCTCCTCCCGAAGGGGCGCGGACGGTCGGGACCGTGGACCACGCTGCGCCGTCGAACTCCTCTCCGTGCGCCGCGGCATCGCGCTCGAGGATCGTGAGAAGCGTTGCGCGCGCGCCCTCGAGCGTCACGCCGGGGGCGCGGCGGCCGAAAACGGTCAGCCAGCCCCAGTTGCGCGAGTGGACGTCGAGCTTCGCGAGCGGACCCGTCGCCAGGCGCGGCCAGGTCCCGAGCGGCACCCAGAGATCCGGAAACACGCCGAAGCCCTCGCCGCGGAAGCCGCGCGGCGCGACGCCGATGACCGTCACCGGGACGCCGTTGGCGATGAGCGTCCGGCCGACGATCGTCGGATCGGCGCCGAACCTCCTTTGCCACAGACCATGGGCGAGGACCGCCACGGCCTCCGGGCTCGTGTCCTCGGAAGGCCGGAAGAACCGGCCCAGGTGCGGCCGCGTTCCCAGCACGTCGAAGTAGTTGGCCGAAACGACGAGTCCCGCCGCCATCTCCGATTCGCCCGCGTGCGTCAGGGACATCGACCGCTGGCTGCGGGCCGCGACGGCGACGGTTCCGCGCGCCTCGTCGCGGAGCGACTCGTAGAGCGGGAGCGAGACGCTGTCCCCGTGAAGGCTCACGAGCGCCGCCGGATCGCCGACGGCCGGCAGCGGACGAAAGAGCACGGCATCGGCGAGGCTGAAGATCGCCGTGTTGGCCCCGATGCCGAGGGCGAGGATCAGGATCGCGGCGGAGGCGAAGCCCGGCGAGCGGCGCAGCGAACGGACGGCGTGGCGAGTCTCCTGGAGAATGCGCATCGTCACTCCTGCCGCAAGTGCGAGCATGGGATCGATGCGCGTGGCGCGCCGCGCGGGCAGCCAGCAGGCAGCGGCAGCAGCGGCGAAGAGAACGGCCGAGACCGCGACGTAGGTCAGGGCGTCCGTCGGCCGGACGCCGAAGAGCAGGCTCGAGAGCAACTGCGACAGCGCGAGCGCGCCGGCCAGTCCCGCGGCCAGTCCCGCGCCGGCGAGCGCGAGGCCCCGCGCGAGGACCTCCTTGAGCACGTCGCCCGGGCGCGCGCCGAGCGCCATGCGGACCCCGATCTCGCGCGTCCGGGCCGCCACCGTCTCGGCGACGAGACCGTAGATGCCGACGGTCGCCAGGAAGAGGGCGATCACGGCGAGCAGGCCGAGGAGGGTCGCCCCGAAGCGCTCGCGCGAGAAGGTCCGCGCCGAGCGCTGCGTCATCGTCGCGACGTCGAAGACCGGGAGATTCGGAGAGAGCGCCTTGATCTCGCGGCGCACCGCGGGCGCGATGGCCGCCGGATCGCCGTCGGTCTTCACGAAGAGGGTCGCCCAACGCAGGCCCCCCTGAAGCGTCGGGTAGTAGAGGTCGAAGATCGGACGGTCGCCGGGCCTGCCGTAGAGCACGTCGCCCGCGACCCCGACGACCTCGGCGGTCGCGTCGTCGGCGAAGAAGAAGGACGTCGCCGCGATGCGGCGGCCGATCGGGTCCTGTCCCGGCCACAACTTCGTCGCCGTGGACTCGCTGACGACGCAGACCTTCGGGGAGCCCTCCCGGTCGTCGGACGTGAACGCCCGGCCTTTCCGGATGGGGATCGACAGCGTCTTGAAGTAATCGGGGCTCACGTCGTGCAGACCGATCCGCTGCGTGCCCTCGTCGCCCGTGAAACGGCCGCTGGTTTCGAAGCGCTTCGCGTCGACCTGGCGGACGATCGCGACCATGCTGTGCGAGGACAGAGGCGCCGTGCGGCCGGTGGCCGCGCTCCGGACTCCGGGCACCGCGGCGAGGCGCTCGAGCAGCGTGCGGCGGAAGAGGATGGATTTCGCGGAATCGTCGTCGGATACGCCCGAGGGATCGAAGCGCATGGCGAGAACGCCCTGCGGCTGGAAACCGCCGGAATAGCCCGAGAGGCTCGCGAGGCTGCGCGCGAGCAGGCCCGCGCCGACGAGCAGCACGAGCGCGAGGGCGACCTGGATCGGTACGAGCAGGCCCCGCAACGAGAAGCGCCTCCGTCCGCCCGCGCCCTGGCCGACCGCGCCGGAGCCGCCTTCCTTCAGGGCCACCGCGAGGTCGCCGCGCGAGGCGTGAATCGCGGGAGCCATCCCGAAGATGAGACCCGTCGCGAGCGACACGGCGACCGCGAAGGCGAGCACGCGGGCGTCGAGCTGGATGGAGTCGAAGCGGAAGAGAAAGGACGGGTCGCCGACGCCCGAGAGACGCTCGAGGCGCGAGAGGGACTCGACGCCCCACAACGAGAGGAGCACGCCGGCGACGCCGCCCGCGAGCGAGAGCACGAGGCTCTCGGTCAGGAGCTGCCGCACGATCCGGCGCCGGCCGGCGCCGATGGCGAGGCGGATCGCGACCTCGCGCCCCCGCGCGGACGCGCGCGCGAGCATCAGCGCCGCGACGTTGGCGCAGGCGATGAGCAGCACGAAGGTGACCGCGCCGAAGAGGATCACGACCGAGCGCCGCAAGGCGGGATCCACGCGGCTGTCGTTGAGGGGCGAAGCGGAGGCGCCCCAGACCGCGCCGGAGACCTCCATCGGATGCTCCTGCGCGATGCGGGCGCCGACGACGTCCATCTCGGCCTTCACGGCCTCCGGCGCGACGTTCGCCTTGCGGCGGGCGACCACCTCGTGCCAGTGGTTGCCGTCCTCCGCGAGGAGGCCCTCGATACATGTAGACGTCGGCCATGCGCATTGGGGACCCAGATGTCCGCGCTGCCCGACAGGCCGCCGAAGCGCTGGGGAAGGACGCCGACGACGGTCAGCGGCTGACGATTGACCTCGATCGATTTGCCGAGGATGGCGCGATCCCCGCCGAAGCGGCGCTGCCACAGGCCGTGCGAGAGAACGGCCGCGTGCGCGCCGCCCGGCCTTGTCCTCCTCCGCGCGCGAACGTGCGGCCGAGAACCGCGTCGACTCCGAGGACGGGGAAGTAGTCGGCGGACACGATCTCGGCGGACAGGCGCTCCGGCTCGGAGACGCCCGTCAGGTTCAGGTCGATGTTCCCGTATGCGGCCACGCGCTCGAAGGACGCCGCGTGGCGGCGCAGGCTCTCGAACTTGGGCGAGGACCACGGGAAGGTCTCCGTCTCGGTAGCGGTCGGACTGTCGCGGTGCGTGATCGCGACCGTCATGAGCGCGTCGGGCTCCCGGTAGGGGAGCGGCCGGAGGACCGCCGCGTCGAGGATCGAGAAGATCGTCGTGACGGTCCCGATCCCGAGCGCCAGGGTCGCGACCGCGACGGCGGCGAAGCCCGGATTGCGGGCCAGCCAGCGGAGGGCGTAGCGGACGTCCTGCGCGAGCGTGCCCATCACGACACCCGGTAGCCGCTCTCCTTCAGCTCCTCCTCGCTGTGCGCGCGCTCCTCGCCCCGCTCTTCCTCGACCACGCGGCCGTCGAAGAGGTGGATGGTGCGGCCCGCGTGCTTGGCGAAGCGCGGGTCGTGCGTGACCATGCAGATGGTCGCGCCCGCGCGGTGGAGATCCTGGAGGAGGTTCATGACGGCCTCGCCGTTGATCGAGTCGAGGTTTCCCGTCGGCTCGTCGGCGAGGAGGATCAGGGGCGAGCCGGCGATCGCACGGGCCACGGCCACGCGCTGCTGCTGGCCGCCCGAGAGCTGCGAGGGGAAGTGCTTCATGCGGTGCGCCATCCCGACCTTCTCGAGCGACTCCTGCACGCGCTTCTTGCGCTCGTGCGACGGCATGCCGCGGTAGGTCAGCGGCAGCTCGACGTTCTCGTAGACCGAGAGGTCGCCGATCAGGTTGAACGACTGGAAGATGAAGCCGATCTCGCGGTTGCGGATGCGCGCCCGCTCGGAAAGCGTCAGCGACTCGGCGGGCTTGCCGTTGAGCGAGTACTTGCCCTCGGTCGGCGTGTCGAGCAGGCCGAGCAGCGACAGCAGCGTCGACTTGCCGCAGCCCGACGGCCCCGCAATCGACACGTACTCGCCGTGGGCGATCTCCAGGTGCACGCCCGACAGCGCGTGCGTCTCGACCTCGTCCGTGAAGAAAACCTTCGTGACCCCGTCGAGCTTGATGACCGGATGTCCGTTCGCGCTCATTGCTTCCTCACTCCTCCCCAAGGCGTGCGCCTACTTCAGGCGTACGCGGTCGTGCGCGTCCCACGCGCTCATGTCCGAAAGAATCACGCGATCTCCGGGCTTCAAGCCCTCGAGAATCTCCACCGTGTTGACCGAAGACTTGCCGAGCTTGACCTGCACGCGCGTCGCCTCGTCCCCGTCCTCGTCGACCAGGAAGAGGCCGACGAGGCTCTTCTCCTGGCCGAACGCGGGCCGCCCGACGTAGAGGACGTCCTTCAGTCGGTCGAGCTCGATCGTGCCGTCGACCGACAGGTCCGGCCGCGCGCCCTGCGGCAACTCGCCCTCGAGCGCGACGTCGACGGTGACCGTCCCGTTCTGCGAGGACGGGTCGATGCGGGAGACCTTGCCGGGGACGATGCCGTTGCGCGTGTCGATCGCGGCCGGCTGGCCGATCGCGATGTCCTTGGCCTGCGTCTCGGCGATCTTCAACTGCGCCTTGAGCCGGTTCGGCTGGACGACCTTGGCGAGCATCGTCCCGGGCGCCAGCCGCTGCCCGACCTGGATTGGAACTTCCTGCAGGACGCCCGGAATCCCGGCTCGAACTTTCAGGGCGTCCATCTGCGAGCGCATCAAGTCGGACTGGACCTGGAGCTGCTGGAAGTGCGCCTCGGCGGCCTCGATCTGCGCCTTGGCGGAGTCCTCGGAGATCGCGATGCGCTCCTTCTCGAGCGCGTTGCGTATCTTGAGCTCGTCGGCGCGGACCTGCGAGAGCTTGAGCGTCAGCGAAGCGACGATGCCTTCCTTGTAGAGGCCCTCGTTCGTCTGCGACTGGAGCTCCGCCTGGTGGTAGTCCGACTCGACCGACGCCGCCTGGGCCTTCTGGTCGAGCATCTCGCGCTGGACCCGGACGCGCGCGTTGCGCAGCTCCGCCTGGCCCGCCTTGAGGGCCTGCTCGGCGTCGAGCGCGTCGCGCTGCAGCTGCGGGTTGGACATCTCGAGAATCACCGTATCGGGCTGGACCAGGGCGCCCGGTTCGAGAAGGAGACGCTCGACGCGGCCTTCGGTTGCTGCGGAAAGCACGCGGATTCCGGAAGACTCGACGACGAGCGCGCCGGGGCCGCGCACCTGGCGCACCATCGGGCCGCGCTTGACCGTGTCCATCCAGACCGTCGACTTCTCGACCGTCGGGGCGGCGGGCTTGAGCTTCGACAGCCCGAGGGTGATCAGCAGAACGGCAGCGGCTCCGGCCGCCGCCATGACGATCCGCCGCTTCTTCTTCTGCTCCGAGACCCCTTCGCGAACGATGTCCACCACGGCGAATTGCAAGGGCGAGAAGCGTGCCAGCGCGGCGCGGCCTAAGTCTCTGAAAATACGAAGCGTTCAGGCCCGCACTCGACGCCGATTGCCCGCCTCCGCGACGGGGGTGTCCGATTTCGGACGGTCGGAGTAGCCTTCGCGCCGTGCCGAGCGTGCTCGTGACCGGAGGGGCGGGGTTTCTCGGCGTGAGCCTCGCGCGACTGCTTGCGGCACGCGGCTGGGGCGTGGTCTCGCTCGACATCGCGGAGGTCGACGACGCCGATCTTCGACCCAGTGTCCGCTCGATCCGCGGCGACATTCGAGACCCGACGGCGGTCGCGCGAGCCGTCGCCGGAGTCGATGCCGTCGTGCACGCCGCCGCGGCGCTTCCGCTGCACGCGGCCGCCGACATCCGGTCGACCGAGGTCGACGGCACACGCCGCGTCCTCGAAGGGGCGCTTGACGCGGGAGTGCGCCGGTTCGTCCACATCTCCTCGACCGCGGTCTACGGCATCCCGAGCCACGCTCCGCTGGTCGAGACCGATGCCCTCGAGGGAGTGGGTCCCTACGGGGAAGCGAAGATCGAGGCGGAAGGAGTCTGCGCGGACTTCCGGTCGATGGGTCTGACGACCTCCGTGCTCCGGCCGGCGACGTTCGTCGGCCCGGAACGCCTCGGGGTCTTCGATCTGCTTTTCGACTGGGCCCTCGACGGGCGCCACTTTCCCCTGCTCGGAGGGGGCCGCAATCGGTACCAGATGCTGCATGTCGCGGACCTCTGCGAGGCCGTATTCGCCTGCCTGACGGGACCCCGGGAGACCGTCAACGACACGTTCAACGTCGGAGCGAGGGAGTTCGGAACGCTCGGCTCCGACTGCCAGGCCGTCCTCGACGAGGCGGGCCACGGCCGGCGGATCGTGGGCCTGCCGGCGGCTCCCGCGATGGCGGTGCTGCGCGTCCTGCACGCGCTCCATCTCTCGCCGGTTTACCCGTGGATCTACGAAACGGCCGTTCGCGACTGCGTGGCGTCGGTGGAGAAGGCCGGGCGCGTGCTCGGCTGGGCGCCGAAGCACAGCAACCGCGCCGCCCTGGTCGCGAACTTTCGCTGGTACCGAGAGGCCCGGCCCGGGCTCCCGTCGAGCCCGGGCCTCACGCACCGCACGCGGTGGAAGCAGGGTGCCCTCGGACTCGTGCGGCGCCTGTTCTAGAGCGCCCTAGCGCCTTCCGTGAATCCGCATTGATACCAGCTCGTCGACCGTCGGATCCGAGACGCGCCCCTTCATTTTCCGCACGTACTCGAGGGTCACGTCGTGGATGCACATCGACACGAGATCGTCCACGGAGACGTCCCGGTACCCGAGATCCTGCAGGCCCTTGATGAACTCGGGTGTGACGTCGTGGATCCGCATCGAGACGAGCTGGTCCGCCGACAGGCCGGAGTAACCGAGGGCCTTGAGCTCCCGGACGAACTCGGGGGTGGCGTCGTGAATGGCCATCGAGACGAGGTCCTCGGCCGAGAGGCTGGTGTATCCGAGGCTCTTCAGCTCCCGGACGTTGCCCGGCGTGACGTCGTGGATCCGCATCGAAACGAGCTCGCCGGCGTCGAGATTCGTGTAGCCCAGCGCCTTCATCTCCCGGATGAACTCGGGTGTCGCGTCGTGGATGCGCATCGAGACCAGGTCGTCGACGGAGAGGCCCGTGTAGCCGAGAGCCTTGAGGTCCCGGATGAACTGCGGGCCGGCGCCGTGGATGCGCATCGACAGCAGGTCGTCCAGGGGCACCTTGCGGTACCCGAGGCCGTCGAGCTCCCGGATGAGCTCCCGGCTCACGTCGTGCACGGCGAGCGAAAAGGTCTCGTCCGCGTCGGGGGCCGGGTGGCCCATGGTCTTGAGCGCGGCGAGGTACTCGGCGTTGGCCGTGAACGTGAAGCGCCCGGAGCCGCCGGCCGCATCGAGCTGGCCGTCGAACGCGATGGTTCCGGCGTCGCGGACGAGCTGGAAGCGCGCCGGGACGTCGGAGGTGCCGGTCGGGCGCGTGAGGTCGCGGAACTCGCGGAGCGCGAACTCGTCGGAGCTCGACCAGTTCCAGTGGCCGCGCTCGCTCGAGCGGCGCTTCAAAGTCAGCTGGATCGAGCCGTCCTTCTCGAAGTCCAGGATCCAGCGGCCCGAGGTCGGGTTCTCCGCGGACAGAGACGCCGGTGCGAGCAGGGTCAGCAGGAACGGGATCAGGAGACGCTTCATGGTTTTTCCTCCTCGTTCTCATTGGTCTCGGCGGTTTCGCCGAAGATCCGGCCTTCGATCAGGTCGTCCGCCGACAGCCGGTCTTTTTCGTCCTTCGCGCGGTTCATGGAACGGATGTATTGCGGGGTGACGCCGTGCACGCGGAACGCGACGAGCGCGTCGGCGTCGATGGTCTCGTAGCCCAGGGCCCGCACCTCCCGGACAAACCCGGGGGTGACGCCGTGGATGCGGAAAGCGACGGCCTGATCGGCGGAAAGGCCCGGCAGGCCGAGGCCGCGGACCTCGCGCACGAACGCCGGTGTGACGCCGTGGATCTGAAAGCCCACGCAATCCTCGAGGGAAATCTTGCCGAAGAACGCCTGCATCTCGCGGATCGCCGCGGGGGAGACGTCATGGACGCGCAGGGCGATCAGGTCGTCCGCCGAGATCCGCGAATAGCCGAGGGCTTCGATCGCGTCGATGAACTCGGGGGTGACGTCGTGGATCCGAAAGGCGACGAGCTGGTCGGGAGAGAGGAGGTTTCCCCGGCCGGCCTTCGGCGGGCGGGGTGCGGATCGCCCGGATGGGGCAGGGGCGGCCGGAGTCGCGCTGGGCGCGGCAGGCCGCAGCTCCGCGGCCGGGCGGGGGCTGGGGACGGGCGCGGGCTCGGGCTCGGGCGCGAACAGTGTGGCGCCGGTCGCGGTCGCCAGGACTCCGGTCAGCAGGACGACGCCCGCGGCCGGGCGCAGCCCCGATCGCGCCGAGGTCGGAGCGGCGGAAGGCAACAGACGCACGATGCGGTTCCAGAGGTCGCCGCGATGGCCGTCCGCCGCCATGGCGAGCCGTGGCGCGCGTGCGACGGACCGGCGCTCTTCGAGGGCGAGGAGGAGGCGCGCGTATTCGGCGGCGTCGCCGGTCGCCGCGACCGCGAGGTCGTCGCAGGCGTTCTCGCGCTCGACGCGGATGCGGTGCGACACCCACCACACCGCGGGGTGGTAGAAGAGGACGGTTTCCGCCGCGATCTGCAGGGCGTTGACCAGAAAATCGCGGCGCCGGACGTGCGCGAGCTCGTGCGCGAGCAGCGCATCGAGCTGCGGGCCGCTCATGCCGGTCGCGATCCCGGCCGGAACGAGGACGACCGGGCGGACGATTCCGATCGCGCAGGGAACCGCGACCCGGAGCGATTCGAGGAGCCGGACACGCCCCCGAAAGGACAGGCGCGACGCAATGCGCCGGAGCCGCTCTTCGAGCTCGCTCGGAGCGGGCCGGGTGTCCCGCTTCGCCAGGCGCGCCGCGGCGAGCCACCCGCCGGCCGTGCGGATCGAGAGCAGGCAAACGCCCGACAACCAGAGCAGGACCAGCGCCGGTGCTATGCGCGAGAGCGTGTCGGCTTCGGCGAACGGTGACCCGCCGCTCGCCGCAGCGGGAGGCGCCGGCGTGTTCGCAGCAGCGACCGGGGCCCGCGCGGCCGACGGGCCGGATGCCGTGGCAGCGAGCCGCGCCGCCGTCGCCAGCGGCAGCGCCAGCATCAGCGCGAGCGCGGCGCAGGCCGCCACGTAGCGCGCGCCCGCCCGCGGACGCGGCAGGAGCGCGTGGAGCGTGGCGAGCAGGGCCGCCACGAGGGCGCCCTGCCAGAGAAAGTGAAGCAGCGTGAGCGCCAGGATCCGGATCGTCATGGGCGCGCCTCCTCTTCGTCTTTCGCCTGGAGGTCGTCGAGCAGCTGGCGAATGCGCGCGATCTCCTCGGCCGAAGCGCGCCGGGACGAGAGGGCTTGCTGCACCATCCGCGCCGCCGACCCGGCGAACGCGCGGTCGAGCAGGTCCGCGACGAGCTGCCGCTGCGTTTCCGCCGCCGGCGCCTTGGCCGCATAGACGTGGGCCCGTTCGCGCTCGTCGCGGCGGACGAGGCCCTTCTCCGCCATGATCTGCAGGAGCTTGAGGACCGTCGTGTAGCCGATCGGCCGGCGCTCGCCGAGCGTGTCGTGGACCTCCCGGACGGTCGACGGGCCGCGGGACCAGAGGACGCCCAGGATCTCCAATTCGGCCTCGGTCGGCCGTGGGGCGGATCGTTTCGGCATCGTGCCTCCGGGATGTAGTACGACGATCTTAGTACGAAGTTCTTCGTAATTAGTACCGCGGTGGGAAGACGCGGGTGTTCAGATAATTAGGTGGTTTGGCCTGGAAGCCTAATTTTATTAGGCGAACCGTCTACGGGGGTGTGATCGCGACGCCGTCGAAGCTCGCCGAACCGAGAACCGCGTTGTTGTGACTGGTCAGTGCCAGACCCACGTACGCGGTGCTGTTGAGTGGAACGGTGGCTGAGCCCACGAGGGTCCAGCCCACGCCGTCGGTGGACTTGTAGCTCGAGATCGTGGTGCCGCTCCGAACGAGCCGAACCCAGTAGGGCGCGGCACCCACTCCTCCGCCCACGTGAATGCTCGACCCTCCGGTCGAGTTCCGGCGCTGGAACGCGAGGCCGTTCGCGGCGGTCACGGCGAGCAGGGCGTGGCGGGAGTTGGCGGCGAGCGTGTCGCGGATCATGACGCCGGCCTTCGCCCAGGGATCCGTGTTCTGGAGGCTCGCCACCCGCGCCACGATCTCTCCATTGCCGGTCAGCGGGCGGTAGACGAAACGGAATTGATCCGCGGCCCCTTCGATGTCGGTGCCCGACCCGCCGACCGCGAAGTTGCCCGACGAGAAGGCCGCGGTTCCCGCAACGCCCACGCCGCCTATGTCCTGGGTCAGCCAGGGCGCGGGGGGAGGATCCTGTCCGGCGGCGGCGACGGAGACGGCGACGGGAAGCGAGCTCGTCACGACGGAGAGGCTGTTGGTCGAACGCGCCGTGACCGAATGCGTCCCGACCCCCGCGCCGCTCCAGAGATAGTTGAACGGCGCGTTCGTGTCCGATCCGAGGAGTGCGGCGCCGTCGTAGAAGTCGACGCGCGTGATTCCAGCGCCCGGATCGGCGGCCGCGGCGTCGATTGAAATCGAGGCCGGGCTCGTGGACGAGGTTCCCGAGACCGGGCTCGTGATGCGGACGGCCGGCGGCGCGACGACGCCGTCGAAGGTCGCGGTCGTCAGATCTCCCGTGCTGTGGCTGGTCACGGCCAGGCCGACGTACACGGTGCCGGTCATGGTGATCGTCTGCGTGCCCACGAGCGTCCAGGTGGAGCCGTCCGGGGACCTGTAGGCGGCGAATGAATTGCCGGTTCTCACGAGGCGAACCCAGTACGGCGCCGCTCCGGCCCCTCCGCTCGTGGACGAGCTGTTGCCGGCTGTGGCGGACCGCCGCTGGAACGTCAAACCGTTGCCCGGGGTCAGCAGCATTGCCGCGTGCCGGGAGTCCGAAGCGAGCGATTCGCGAATCATCACGCCGGCCTTGGCCCAGGAGTGGGTGTACTGGAGGCTCGCGACCCGGGCCGTGATCGAACCGTTGCCCGCCAGGGGCTGGTACGCGAAATGGAACTGGTCCGACGCGCCCTCGATGTCGGCTCCGGATCCCGCCAGCGTGAAGACGCCGGCCGAGTGGCTCAGGCTTCCGGCCACGCCCACCGGTCCGATGTCCTGGTCGAGCCACGTGGCGGCGGAAGCACCGCCGACGGGGGTCGGGGTCGGCGTCGGCGTCGGAACGAAGGGCGGCGTCGGCGTCGCCGTCGCGGTGAAAGTGGGCGTGGCGGTCGCCGTCGGGCTCGGTGTCCAGGTCGGCGTCGACGTCGCGACGGGCGTTGCCGTCGCCGTGGGAGTCGGCGTCGGGCTCGGTGTGTTCGAAGGCGTCAGGGTCGGGAGCCCCGTCGGCGTTGCCGAGGGCGTGGCCGTGGGCGTCCCGGTGAAGGTCGGCGTCGGCGTCGCGGACGGCGTAGAGGTCGCAGTCGGCGTTGCGGTAGCGGTCGCCGTCGGCGTCGCGGTCGGAGTCGAGGTGCGCGTCGGCGTGGATGTCGGCGTGAAAGTGGGCGTAAGCGTCGGCGTGGCGGTCGGGGTCCGTGTCGCGGTCGGCGTGAAGGTCGGCGTTCGCGTCGCCGTGGGTGTCGCGGTCGGGGTGGCCGTCGGCGTCCACGTCGGCGTGAAGGTGTTGGTCGGCGTCGGAGTCGGTCCGAGGCCGGACACGACGAGACTGTTGAACGTGGCGTTGCCGAGCACGCCGTTGTTGTGGCTCGTCAGCGCGAGGCCCGCGAGGCTCGAGGCGGACATCGGGATGGTCACGGATCCGACGAGCGTCCAGGCGACGCCGTCCGTCGAGCTGTAACCGCTGAAGAGATCGCCGCTGCGAACGAGGCGAACCCACTTCGGTGCGGCTCCCGGCGGCCCCGCCGTGTGGTCCGTGCCGCCCCCCGTCGTGACGCGGCGCTGGAAGGCGAAGCCGTACGTGGGCGTCAGCACGATCATCGCGTGACGGGAGTTGGCGGCGAGGCTCTCGCGGATCATGATGCCGGCCTTCGCCCAGGAGTTCGAGTTCTGCAGGGTGGCGACGCGCGTCACGATCTCGACGTTTCCGGAGACCGGCTGATAGAGGTAGTGAAACTGGTCCGAGGCCTCTTCGATGTCCCAGCCGGACGCGTTGATCGTGAACGTTCCCGCGCTGTGACTGGCGCTGCCCGGGATGGCCGGACCGCCCACGTCCTGGTCGATCCAAGGGGCCGGCAGCCCGCCGCTGCCCGTGAAGGTGGCCGTGTAACTGGCGGGCGCGGCGGTGGCCGTGACGTTGTGCGCGGCCGCGCCGCCGTCGGACCATGACGAGAACGTCCATGCTCCCTGGGGAGAAATGGCTTCGATCGCGTTCTGCGAGCCCACGATGACCGTGCGCGAAAAGGGCGCCGTCGACGTCGACGTCCCGACGGACAGCTGGAGACCGGACGGGACCGTCTGGAACGAGAGGTTCGTCGTCTGCGGGTTGATGTTGACCGTTGCGGTGTGCTGGAGGCCGGCGCTGTCGGTCGCGGTCAGGCGAATCTCGAGGTAGGACGGGTACTCGTGATCCGGGGCCGGGAAACTGCCTCCCGCGACGCCCGGGAACGTCTGGTAGGTGTGGGTGTGGCAATTGGAGGGGCAGTGCTGGATGAGCACCTGCCAGGAGAGTCGGCTGGCCGGCAGCGTTCCCTCCTGGGGATCGGTCGCGTGGCCGGCGAACACGATCGAATCGTTGACCTTCCAGGCGAGGCTCGACGTCGGCGCGTCGATGACCGCGGTCGGCGGAGAGTTCCCGACCGAAATGGCGATGGGATCGCTCAAGTCCAGCGCGCCCCGCTGGTCCGTGACCTTCAGACGCGCGGTGTATTCGCCGGAAAGCGTGTACGTGAAGGCCGGAGTCGCGGACGCCGAATCGTCGTACTCGCCGTCGCCGTCGAGGTCCCAGGCGTAGGTGAGCACGTCGCCCGCCTGCGCCGGCTGGGACGCCGTGCCGGTGAAGTTCACGAGGAGGGGGGCGGGTCCGGTCGTCGGGTTCGCGCTGGCGACCGCGGTCAGGCCGTAGCGGACGCGGACGATCGTGCCCCCGTCGAAGTTGACGTAGTAAAGGTTGCCGTCGGGCCCGATCTGGAGGTCCACCGGCCCGGAGGCGCTCGCGGCGAACGCCGCCGTCGCGGCGGGGTTGGGGTTCCCGTTGCCGTCGGGGAACATGACCCACACGCACTTGCGCGAGTAGTCCGAAAAGAACAGGGCGTTGGTGTAGTTCGCCGGGTAGTTGCTGGCGCCCTGGTAGAACGCCATGCCGGCGATGGAGGAGCTTCCGGTCGTGCAGCCGTCGCCGGGGACAGCCGACGCCGCGTGGTTGTAGCTGAAGACGGGCGCGGTCGTCTGGCCCTGAGTGGGGCAGATGTTGAGACCCGTGTACTGCGCGCCGCCGCCCTCGAAGCAGGGCCATCCGAAGTTGCGGGCGGTCGAGAGGTCGGGAATGTGATTGAGCTCTTCCCAGGTGTTCCAGCCCACGTCGGCGACCCAGACCTCGTTGGTACCGGGCCGCACGATCGTCCGGAACGGGTTGCGCAGCCCGTAGGCGATGATCCGGCGCTCGTTCTCGTCGGCGCTCGCGAAGAGCGGATTGTCCGGCAGGGGATCTCCCGTCGCCGGATCGACGCGGAGGATCGCGCCGTTCAAGAGACGCGCCTGGCCGGGAGTGCGCCGCGGGCTCTGACTGCGCAGCGCGCCGCCTTCGGCGGTCGGTTTCGTCTGCGGCGTGCCGAGCGGGAAGGGAGGATCCGCGCACGGATTGGCGGGCGTGTAGTAGGTGCCCGGACTGCCCTGGACCTGGATCGTGCCTCCGAACTGTCCCCAGTCGGAGTTGCCGAAGCTCGCTCCGTCGCCGCCGGAGACGTAGAGCTTCTCGTCCGCGCCGAAGTCGATCGCTCCGGTCGAATGGCTCGGATACTGCTGGCACCAGTCCTCCAACAGAACTTCCTCGCCCGTCGCCCAGTCGGTGCCGGCGGCGAGCAGCCGCGACAAGCGGCCGCTGACCACGCAGCCGTCCGTCGTGGCGCCGGGACCGAGCGGCGGCGCGGGGCAGGGATCCCCGACCTGCGGCGGAATCGCGCCCCATTTCGGTGCGGCGCCGCCGATCATCGCGTCGTGGGCATAGAGGACGTAGACGTAGCGACGCCAGACGTCGGGTGAGCCGGGATCGAACCCCGGAGGAACGGCGAAGCCGAGAAGTCCGCGGTCCCAGAAGTTGTGGGTGTTGATGCGCAGGTCGGCGACGATGGTCGCGGTGGTGTCGGTGAGACTGTCGAACAGCTTGATGTATCCGCTCTTTTCGGCGACGAGCACTCTCCCATCGGGCAGGAAGCGGACGACCGCCGGATTGGTCAAGCCGCTGAAGACCACGGTTTCCGAGAATCCCTGCTGCTTGTAGGTCGTCGCGCTCAGCAGACTCGGGCCGCCGAGGAAGACGGGAACGAGCAGGCCGAGCGCGACGGCGAAAGCACGCGCGCCGGAGCGCGCTCGCGAAAAATGCGGTCGCAACTGGGTGACGAACATCGCCCTTTCGCCGAAGTGCCGATGTGGACTGCGGTGGACCGACTGTACGGTGCGAGGGCGGGGTCCGGAATCGGGTACAGGGTGGAGGCCGGGATGAGAAAAAGGCCTAGGTCTTTGGTAGGACCGTCCCAGGCCGCCGGCCTGTGCTTCCGCCTCTAGGAGGTGCCCCGCAGCGCCAGCGCGACGCGGCTCTCGACCTGGAGCTTGCGGAAGATGTTGTTCAGGTGGGTCTTGACCGTCTTTTCGTGGATTCCGAGACGCGAGGCAATCTCCTTGTTGCGCAGGCCCTGCGTGACGAGGCCCACGATCTCGGCTTCGCGCTCCGTCACGCCCACGACCCCGCTTCGCGACGAGGAGTCCGTCAGATGCTCCAGCGTTCGCGCGGTGACGCGGCGGTTTGCCCAGATTTCGCCGGCGCCGACCGACCGCAGAGCGCGAACGATCATCGCAAAGTCCGACTCCTTCCCGACGAGGCCTGACGCGCCGGCGCGGAGCACACGCTCGACGGTTTCGGGCCCGGAGCGCGTGGCGAGCACGAGGATGCGCGTCGCGGGAGCCCGGCGGCGGAACCGGGCGATCGCCGACTCGCCGTTGGGACCCAGGGCCTCGTAGTCGAAGAGAAGAATCCGCGGCCGCCCGGTCTCGAGCAGCTCCATCGCGGTGGTTTCGTCGCAGGCGCCTCCGACGACCGCGAGCCCAGGTTCGGCGGCGAGCGCCCGGCAGAGCAGCTCGCGGTGGAGTGCCGGTCCCGCGGCCACGCACAATGTCAGGGAAACGGGCGCGTCGGCGCCGGCCGGGGCGGCGCCTTCCCGCGGCGCGGCGGCTCGACGCCGGATCGTGCGTTTCTTCATGGAGCGCGCCTCATTGTAGATCCCGCGCGCGGACGCCTCGCGCCGAACGGAGGCAGCGGATCAAGCCAGCGTGCGGCGGCCGCGCGCGGCGTGGAGCGTGTTCTGCAGGAGCATCGCGACCGTCAGGGGTCCCACGCCTCCCGGCACGGGCGTCAATGCGCCGGCGACCGGAGCCACAGCGTCGAAGTCCACGTCGCCCACGAGGAGGCTTCCCTTGGCCGCGAGGGCCGCGGCGATCCTCGGCGAATCGCGAAGGCCCGGAGGGCAGTCGGCGGTGGACCGGATCCGGTTGATGCCGACGTCGACGACGATGGCTCCCGGCTTCACGAAGGTCGCCGTGACGAAACCGGGACGCCCGATCGCGGCAACGAGGATGTCGGCTTCGCGGCAGACCGCCTCGAGCCCGCGCGTCTTCGAATGACAGATCGTAACGGTGGCGTCGCGCGCGGTCAGAAGCGCCGCCATGGGCTTGCCCACGATGTCGCTTCGCCCGAGCACGACCGCCCGCGCGCCGGAGAGCGGAACCGCCTCGTCCGCCAGCAGACGCATCACTCCGGCCGGCGTGCAGGGCACGAAGCGAGGGCGTCCCTGTTGAAGGAGGCCCACGTTCTCGGGGTGGAATCCATCCACGTCCTTGCGCGGGTCGAGCAGGTCGAGCACCCTCGAGACGGGCAGGCCGGGCGGCAGAGGAAGCTGGACCAGGATGCCGTCGACGCTCTCGTCGGAATTGGCCTCGAGGAGCGCCGCGCGCAGCGCTTCGAACGAAATGTCCGCGGAAAGAGCCAGGGTCTCGGTCATCACGCCGGACTCGACCGCAGCCCGCGACTTGGCGCGCACGTAGGCCGCCGATGCCGGATTCTCACCGACCAGGAGGACGCGAAGTTTCGGCCTGGAATCGGCGGGCAGGCCGTTTGTGGCGTCGAAGACCTCTCGCCGAATGCGCGCCGCGAGGGCGGCCCCGTCGAGCAGGCGTGCGGTCGGGATCGGCGCAGACACGGGCGCAGGATATCCGCGTGGGCGACAGCCATGCCGATCGCTAATTGTTAGGAGGAGCTATCGTGAATCCGAATATTTTATGGACTACTGGCCATTATGCCTTAGTAGATTCGGAGTAGTTGATATCCGCTGTTACTGTACCAAAGGGATGGTATAAGGCCCTGTCCATATGGCCAGTGTGTTGCCCACGACGGGTCATGCCTCGCTTCGAACCTTCGCGGAATTCTGGCCCTACTACCGCTCGCAACACCGCCATAGATTCACGCGTGCCGCGCACGTCGCCGCCGTCGTGCTCGGGGCCACGATGCTCGTCGCGGGCATTCTCATGGGGCGGCCGTCGCTGGCGCTGGTGGCGCTGCCCTTGGCCCTGGCCATCGCATGGGCGAGTCACCTGCTGTTCGAGGGCAACCGTCCGACTTCCCTCCGCCATCCGGCGTGGGCTTTCCTGGGCGCATTGAAGCTCTGCTTCCACTCCACGGTCGATCGGGTCTTGCGCCCCGGCACGTCGCTCGAGTGGCGGAACCTTCGCTACGAAGCGGCCTGGCACCTGACGCGCAATCCGGTGAGCCGCGCGCGTTTCCGGGCGCAGAACCCGGCGCTCGGCGAGGGGCAGGCCTCCGTGTCGGCTGCCCTACGACGCCGCGGCGTGGCGAGCGCGCCGCACCGGAGTCTCGGCGTCGACGAGGCCGACTGGGGAGCGCTGGCACAGGTCGCCGGCGAGTTCGAACGCAGCGACCGCGTGAGGGAGGCGGTCGAGGCGTACCCCACCGAAGCCGCGGCGCCCAGGCGCAACGACGTCTACATGGTCACGCGTTTTTATCCTGAGGAGCCGGTGCTCGCCGCCGACGATCCTTACCTGCGCGCGGTCCTCGCGGCGCCGATTCTCGACGTCGTGAACTCGTACTTCGGTCTGTGGTCCAAGTTGATGTCCGTGGACCTCTGGTATTCGATTCCGCACGACGCGGGGCACCGCATCGGTTCGCAGAAATGGCACCGCGACCCCGAAGATCGACAGATGCTGAAGGTTTACTTCTACTTCTCCGACGTCGTCGACGGCGCGGGCCCGATGGAGTACGTCGAGGGCAGCGCGCGGGCGGGGGGCAGCTCCGGATGTTCCGCGCCTGGAAGCCGTTCGATCCGATCTCCCGCTATCCGGTCGAAGGGGAGCTCGAGCAGAAGATTGCGGCCATGCAGATCCGGCCGATCCAGTGCGCCGGCCCGGCGGGAACGGTCTATTTCTGCGACACCAGCGGCTTCCACCGCGGAGGTGTCGCGAGCAGCCGGTCTCGCCTGCTTGCGGTCTGGACGTTCGTCACCCCGGCCGCCCTCGGGATCGTCAGCGTGACCAAGCCTTCCTTCCGCGTCGACCGTGCGCACGGCTGGGACGAGCTTTCCGAGGCCGCCCGCTACGCGCTGGCCTAGCGAATCCCGCTTCGGCGCTTCAGCCGGTCAGCGCTTTCAGAAGGAAGCCGGCTCACGGCGTTTCCGCCGGTGACGTCTCGCCCGCGGCGCGCGCCATTCCGAGCACGCACGCGAGTAGCGCGGGAATTGCGGGAATCGAGCCGGGAAACTCGAGCAGCCCGTGGAGCAGGATCGACACGAACGCGCCGATTCCGGCGAGGGTGAGCGCGCTCTCCTCCCGGTGTCTCTGATTCTTCCAGAGCAACCAGAGGATCACGAGCGTGGAGGCCGCGACGGCCGCCCCGGCGGCGAAACCGACCGCGCCTCCGGTCACCAGCAGCTGGAGCGGATCCGAGTGGGCCTGCTCGACCAGACCGTTCAGCTCGCGGGGCTGAACGCGCCGAAAGGCCTCGCGAAACGCTCCGAGACCGTCGCCGAGAATCGGAAACTGGCGCCACGCCTCGAGGGAGATGCGCCAGAGGTCGGCCCGCTGGCCGCCGTGGAGGTCGCGCGAGTCCGAGGCCAGGAATCGGGTGAGCAGAGGGCGGCCGGCAATCGCCGCCGTCAAACCGGCGGCGGCGAGAAAGATGATGGCCGCCCACACCACCTTCGGCTTCCGGCTGCGGCGGTGGGACAGTCCGGCCGCAATGAGGGCGAGCGTGACGAGCAGCGCGGTGGCGAGCCCGGCGCGCGACTGGGTCAAAGCGAGGCCTGCTGCGAGCGCGACCCACGCCGCGGCCCGCGAAACGATCGGGAGGAACCGTCGTTCCACGCGAGCGGCGCGCTCGGTCAGGCCGCGCCCGCGGTCGGCGTTGACGAGGATCTCCGTCCAGAGCAGTCCGAAGGCGGCGGCCAGCGCGATCTCCAGGTAGGCCGCCAGGTGGTTCGGGTTCACGAAAGTCCCGTGAACGCGACCCTCCAGCACCTGGCCTGGCGCCGCGATGGCGACGTGAACGATCGCCGCGCTCACGAGCACCCAGCAGAAGACCCGCCGTCGGGAACGGCGCCGGAGCAGGCGTCCGGCCCCGAGGAAGAGGGCCGTGTAGGCGAGGACGAGGCGGATGACGTCCCGCGTCTCCGCGGGTGCGATCGAGATCCGCGGGCGCAGGGCGTCCCGGCCGAAGAGACCCAGGATCTCGTTGGATTCGTGATAAATTTGACGACTCGCCGGAGAAATGACTGAGAGCAGGCCATCGGGCATGGGTATGAGCTGTATCAAGCCGACGGCGGCGATGGCGACCATCCCCGCGACGGGGATCGCCATCCTGCCGATCCGGGGCACACGGCGCCGCGAGAGGAAGGCTCCCGCCGCGATCAGAAATGCGGCGATCTCGATTCCGAGCCGCCCTCCCGGGAGCACCCCTCCATAAGGCAGCGGCGCTGCCACGACGAAGAGAAGAAGGAGGCCGAACGCCGCCGAGTCGAGTCTCCCGCCCGGTTCGGGCGAGAATGCCTCGCGAAGGCGCCGGCGAAATCGATGAAGCGAATCGCTCAAACGTTGCTCCTGGGAACGGCCCTGATGATGACATCGGTCCGTCTGTCCCTCGGCGAGGATTTTTACGAGACGCGCTTGCGCGCGGGCCAGGCGTCTTACCAGATCAAGTTGTACGCGGACGCCCTCGATCAATTTCGCATCGCGGCGTTCGGATTCCTCGACCGTCCGCAATTGCTGTCGGAAGCGATGGTCTACCTGGCGCTCACGCAGACGGCGGCGGGAAAACCGGTCGAAGCGGATGCGACGCTGGCGCGTTTCCTCGAAGTGGAACGCCGCTTCGGGCCCTACGCCAAGCTCGCGCTGAACCCCCAGGTCAAGGCCGACTTTCAGGCGCTCCTGCTGCGGCGCGTCTCCCTGTCGTCGCTGCAGGGCATGCCGGGGCTCGCGGCGGTCGCGGCGGGCGAAGATCAGAAGCTCGCGAACCTGCCGCCCGCGGAGCGGTGGAAGGTCCTCGAAGCGTCCGCGCGCAAAGAGCCCAACAATGCGTACTGGGCGCTCCGGCTGGCGCAGGAGGCGTCCCAGAAGCCGGATCCGCCGGTGGTGATCGAATGGTCCGGCCGAGCGCTCGCACTCGATCCGAGTCTCGCGCCGGCGCGCGCGCTGCGCGCGGCAGCGTACGCTTCGCGCCAGGATTGCGCGCTCGCGCTCGCTGACATCGCTTTGCTCGGAGCGGCCGACCTCGAGGCCCGTCCCGCGACGCTTGCGGATCGGTTCGTGTGCCTCGTGGTTTTGAAGGACTGGCCCAAGGCGGAGGAGGCCGCGAAGTCCCTGCCGGCAACGTTGAAGACCCGCCCGGATGTCGCGGGAGCGCAGGCAAAACTCTCCGCGCCGCGCTCCAAACCCTGACCCCTGCGGGCGAACCTGTCCATCGGGTCAGGTATCCTAAATCTCTGGTTATAAACGTCTTAAGGCGCTTCGCGGCTTGCGCGGCGTCTTTTCGCGTTGACAGGCCGCCGTCTCCGGCGTACTGTCTCGATCTTCGTCGAACCGGAGGATGAAATGAAAAAGACGCGCGGGATTGCGATCGTCGCGGGATTCGTTGTTTCTGTCGGGGCCGCTGCGGCCGACTCGATTGCAGTAACTTCGTCGGCTTCGTGCGTTTCGCCCGACCAGAACCTGAGGGTGGCCGCGAAGCTGCCCGCAGGCGTGTCCTCCGCCCGCGTCTATTTCCATGCAGACGGGCAGGCTGGCGACTACTACCTCGACATGCAGTCGGGCAGCGGCGAGGCTTGGTCGGTTCTTCCGCGGGTCGCCGCCGGAACCACGCGCGTCGTCTTCCAGGTGCGGGCGACGGACGCGGCAGGCCGTCCGGTGACGAGCGCCGAGACCCGGGTTCCGGTTCGCAATGTTTGCTCCGCGACCTCGGGCTCGCTCGAGCAGTCGGCGGCCTCGCGCCTCGTCGTCGGCCAGACGGTCGACGGTCAATCGAGCGTTCCGCCGGGCTTTGCGGGCGACGGGATCGCCAGCGTGATCTCGGCCGACGGCGTCCTGCAGTCGCGTCAGGCTGCGGATCTGGCCGCGACCACAGCGGCCACCACGGCACGGTCCACTCCGGGTCTCACGGGCGCTCCCACCCGTCAGCCGAAGCCGGTCTCGTCCTCCCGGCCGTAGGAGAACGGGCCGCCCGGCTGGGTTTTTCGCGCTATCATTAGCGTTTACGGGAGGCCTGTTTGTTTGAGGTTCGTTCGCGGGTCGGAGGTGTCTCCGTGAGCGGGCCCCGGGGCCGCCGGACGGTCTTCGTTGTCGCGGCACTGATTTTCGGCCTCATCCCTTCGATCCTGACTGCTCAGCTCACGAACGACTACGTGCCGCTCGAGCGCACGATCCCCGAGAAAAAGGAGCTCGACTCCCAGATCTCCAGCGCCCGATACCGTCTCGGACCGTTCCGACTGCTGCCGCGGATCGCCCTGATCGGGCCCACGTACAACAGCGGGGGAGGCACCGAGGCGACCGAGGACGATTCGGGATGGACGGTGTCGGCGAGTGCCGGTCTGGCCGCCGTGGTGCCGATCGGCTCCAAAGTGTTTCTCCGCGGCGAGGCGTACCCCGAATACATCTGGACCGACCGCGAGGCTGGCGATCAGTTCGGCGGGGTGTATGCCGGCGGGGTCTACCTCTTTTTCAACCGCCTCTCGTTCCAGGGCGACTATCGCAGCTCCCTGACCCCGACGTATGCCAACTCCGAAATCGAGACGCAGGTGCTCGGAACCAGCCACGACGGATCCGTGAAGCTGGAGCTCGACCTGACGGGCAAGCTTGCGCTCTTCGGCAGCGCCAACTACCTCAAGAGCGAATACGAATCCCTCACCGAGCTGCCGCCGGACGTCGATCCGTTCCGCTTCCTCGACCGCGAGGAAGTGGGCGCCCGGGGAGGCCTGCGCTACAAGCTGACCGAGTCCTTCAGCTTCGGCGTCGGGTACGAAGCCACCCGGGCCGAGTTCCCGGAGCAGCCGCAGCGGGCCGACAACGAGAGCACGGCCTACCTCGCGGCGTTTCGGCTCGATCGGCCGCGGCTCTTCGTCAACTTCGCGGGCGGTTACCGGATCGGGAAGGCGCGCAACGGTTCGTCCTTTCCCGAGTTCGAGACGTTCACGGGATCCGGGTTCCTCTCGTACGAAGTCGCGGGTCCATTGACGATCGACCTGTACGGGCGCCGGGGAATCGCCTACGGCCTCTTTCTGGAAAACCCGTACTACCTCGAGTCCCTCGGGGGCATCGGAGCCAACGTCCGCCTCGGGTACCGCGTCACGCTGAAGGCCTTCGGCGAATACGGCACGAACGCCTATCCGGTGCCGATCACCGTCGGGGACGTCGGCCCCTTGAAACGGGAGGACAAGGTGACGGGGTATGGCGGCGGGCTCACGGTCTACATCATGCGCAGCCTCACGCTCGCGGCCATCGCGCGCAACACCGACTACGACTCCAACATCCCGGCGCTGTCGCGCTCGGTCTTTCAGGTGACCTCGAGCATCATCCTCGGAGGATTCCTGCAATGACGGGCCGCGCGGTGACGGCTCTGTTCGCGGTCGTTCTTGCGGCGGCCGCCGCTCTGCGTGCCCAGGACCCCGTGGCCGAGTACCGGGTCGGTCCGAAAGACCTGCTCGAGATCAAGGTCCTCGAGGTCCCGGAGCTCAACGTCGATCGGCGCGTCACCGACAACGGGACGATCGAGATTCCCCTGCTCGGTGATTTCGAGGTGTCGGGCCTGACGGCTTCGGAAGTCGGGGCGCGCCTGCAAGCGACGCTGACAACGAAATACGTCAACCGCGCCAACGTTTCCGTCGTCGTGAAGGAGTATGCCAACAAGCCCGTCTCCGTCCTGGGAGCGGTGAAAACCGCGGGGTCCCTCACGATTTCCGGCCGGTGGACCCTTCTCCAGGCGATCTCCGCCGCCGGGGGCGTCACCGACGTCGCCGGCCGGAAGATCTACGTGCTGCGCCGGTCCGACAACGGCCTCTCCGATACCCTCGAGATCGACACGGACAAGCTCCTGCTGGGTTCCGCCACCATGTGGAACATCCCGATCCTTCCCGCGGACGTGATCAACGTCGCCGCGAAGACCCAGGTCCGTGTCTTCTGCCTCGGGCAGGTGGGCAGTCCGGGAGCCCTCGATTTCTCGAGCGAGGACCGGCTGACGCTGCTGTCGGTGATTGCGCGGGCGGGCGGTCTCACCGACCGGGCCTCGAACACCATCCGGATCAAGCGGCGCGGATCGGACGGAAAGGACACGGAGATCGTGGTCAACTTCGGCCGTGTCCTCTCGGGAAAAGACACCGATCCGACGCTCGAACCCAACGACATCGTCGTCGTGAAGGAGTCGTTTTTCTGATGAACGAACCGGGCGACCTCTACGACGACCTTCCGCCTATCGAAACTCCGGACCGTGGTTTTCACATCGCGGACTACTGGGCCATCGTCGTCAAGCGCCGGCTGCTGATCGCCCTCTGTTTGATGCTGGCCGTTGGCCTGTCGCTCGCAAAGTCGTTCCTCACGCCGGCGGCCTACACGGCGTCCGTGGTCATGAACGTCGAGCCGGAGCGGGGAAGCCTGCTCGACGTCAACGCGATGGGCCAATACTCCGGTTACGACCCCGACTTTCTGCCGACGCAGATGCGGCTGATGCGCAGCGCCGAGGTGGCCGATCGCGTGGCGAAGAAGCTCAACCTGGCCGCCGATCGGGACTTCAATCCCGTCAAGCGCGGGGGAGACGCCCAAGCCCGACCCCGAGTCGAGCTCGATGGGCGGCCGGGTGCGGGGATGCCTGTCGACGAGCCCGATTCGAGGCACTTCGCTCGTCGAGCTGACCTGTGTCGCTCCCACGCCCAAGCTCGCGGCCGACATCGCCAATGCCGTCGCCGAGGTCTACATCGAGTGGACGGTCGAAGCGAAGTTCCAGATCGTCAACCAGGCGTCGATGTTCCTGGCCGCCCAGGTCGCCCAGCTGCGCACTGAGCTCGATGCGAAGGAGGCGGACCTGCTCGCGTACGGGAAGGAGAAGGACATCATCTCCGTCGACCCCCGGCAGAACGTGACGCTCCAGAAGCTCGAGACGCTCAACCGGGACTATGCGTCCGCCGTTGCGGAGCGCGTCGCCAAGGAAGCCCGGTACTACGAGACGCGCACCGCGAGCCCCGAGACCGTCGCGAACACGCTATCGAGCGGCCTCGTCGCGCAGGTGCAGGCGGACGTCGCCAAGCTCGAGCGGGACTACGCCGAGAAGCTCAACCTCTACAAGCCGGAATGGCCGGCCATGCAGCAGCTCAAGATCCAGATCGACAAGTCGAAGCAGCATCTCGCTTCGGTCATCGGAGAGAGCGTCACCCGGGCGCGGGAGCAGGCGCGGTCGGAATACCTCACCGGGCTGCGGCGGGAGGAGAGTCTCCGGGGCGTCCTCCAGTCGCAGAAGTCCGAGGCCATGACTCTCAACACCAACGCCGTGGAATACAACAATCTGAAGATCGAGGTCGACACCAAGCGCGGTCTTCTCGATGGCCTGCTCAAGAAGCAGGCCGAAACGGAGATGATCTATCGGCTGCGCGGCGAGCGCGTCTCCAACATCCGGATCGTCGACAGTGCCGTCCCGCCGTCGGGGCGCAGCGCCCCGTCCCATCGCCGCAACCTCATGCTCGGACTGGTCGGAGGCGGGCTGCTCGGTCTGGGCCTCGCGTTTGGCCTCTCGTACCTCGACCGCAGCCTGAACTCGACCGAGCAGGTCGAGCAGTTCGTGAAGCTGCCCGCGCTCGGTGTGATTCCGGCCGTGGGAGGGGCGCCGGCGTCGGGAACGGATCGCCTCCGGTCGCTCGTGCGCAAGGCCCCGGCGCCTGCCGTGGACGCGGGCGAATCAATCGAGCTCCTGCCGCATCGCGAGCCGCGGTCCCCGATCGCGGAAGCCTACCGATCGTTCCGCGCATCACTCCTGCTCTCCCGCGCCGGCGGCGTGCGCTCCGTGGTCGTGACGTCCTGCTTTCCGGGCGAGGGCAAGAGTTCGACGGCGTCGAACCTGGCGATCTCGCTCGCGCAACTCGGGAAGCGGGTCCTGCTCGTCGATGCCGACCTGCACCGTCCCCGCCTCCACGAGGTATTTCGGCTCTCGCCCAAGATCGGCCTCGTCTCGATCCTCGCCGAGGACCTCGAGCCTTCGCAGGCGATTCAGAAGACCTCGGTTCCCGGTGTCTTTCTCGTGGCCGCCGGGCCGCCGTCGCCGAATCCCTCGGCTCTCCTCTCTTCGATCGGCATGTCGAAGTTCTTGGAGCTCGCGCAGATGAATTTCGACGCCGTCGTCGTCGACACGCCGCCGCTGTTCCCGGTTGCCGACGTTCTGATCTTCGCTCAACAGACCGACGGCGTCGTGCTCTGTGTCCGGGCTGGAAAGACTCCGCGTGAACAGGTCGTCAAGGCGCGCGATCGAATCCTCCGGAGCCGGTCCACCGCCCTCGGTGTCCTGCTCAACGGGCTCGATACGTCGTCGGCCCCTTACGGATACCAGAGCTACGGATACGCGTACTACGGCCCGGAACCCGAAGCCGCGGTCGGACCGAAGGCCGTCCGCACCAGCTGAGGGCGTCGGGAGTCGCATGGACGCCGGCGCCGCCACACCCTCCTTTTCCGGCGGTCGCGAAACCGGCAGGGCAGCGCGGCCCTGGCTGGCGGCGGCCTTCGCGGCGTGCGCGGTTTGGTCGGCGGCGAGTTTCGTGGCCGAGATGCGGGAACGCGGACGGCTCGACGCGACGGCGCGCGCATTTTCGATCGACCGCCGCCGGCCGGAGGAGTTTGCCGCCCTGCGGCTCGAACCCGCCGTCGACGGCGCGCACGCGGCGATGGCGACGGCCGTTCTCGACGACGCACTTCGCCCGGTACCGCTTTCGCAGATTCCCGCGGAGCTGCGGCCTCTGTGGATTCAAAACGCCGCGCGTCTGGACGACGAGCTCACGGCGGCGCGCGGTCTCGCGCTCGAAGCCGTCGCGCGGCGGCCGGGTTGGGCCCAACATCGCCTGTTGCTGGCCGAGGTCGTCTCGGCGTCGAAGGGCAGCCGCGGAAGCGACGCGGATCTCAGGACGTGGCTCGTCCCGATCCGGGGCGCGGTGTCCGCCGCTCCCGGTCTGGATCCGGCATGGGTTTTTCTCGCGGGTGCCAGCCTCGAGCGGTGGACGGATCTCGGGGCGGACGCGCGCGCGGCAGCGCCCGAGGCGTTGCGCCGGGCGTTCGCCGACCCGGGATTCGTCGCGCGCGCGCTTCCCACGGCGATCGCTGCGCTCGGGAGACAGGAAACGCTGAGGCTCGTTCCCGACGAGATGGGCGCGCTGCGAACCGCATCGGGACTTCTCATGGCCAGCGGGGACGTCGCAAGCGCGGCGGCCATCGTCCCCCGCGTCGGCGTCGCGGCCCGCCGGGAGCGGGAGGCGAGGCTGCGCCGGATCCGGGAGCTGCTGCACTACGGCGACGTGGACGGAGCGCGTTCCGCCTGTCATGCCTGGGTCGTGGACTTTGCGCCCGGAGACTTTGACGACGAGGTCGGCCGACGGCAGTCGGCGGATCTCCTCGAGCTGTGGCCGGCGGGAGTGGCGGGCACGTGGCGAACGGACCCCCGGGCGAACCTGGTGCGCTACTTTCTGGGCGGCCGCACGCAGGACGTCGAGGCCGGAGCGATGCTGACAGCAACCGATTCGATCTCGGAAGTTCCGCCCGTGGTGCGGGCTCGCGTGCTCCTCCTCGCCGGACGCGAGGCCGACGCGCTCGCCGTGGCCGCTCAGCCGTCCTCGTCGGGGGCGTTCGAGTGGAGCGCGTTCTACGAGGATCTCGCCCGGACGCGCCTCGCGCGCGGCGACGGAAGCGGGGCGCGGGACGCGCTCGGCCGCATCGCACCCTCCGCCCGCGAAGGGTGCGACGCTCTGATCCTCCGGCGCGACGTGGCATCCAACCTCGGCGACGCGCGCGAGACGGCGCTCCTCGAAGAGGCTCTCAGTTCGGTCGAGCGGCATACCTACGGCGCCGACTCGTGGTCGTCCGAAGGGTCGGCCTCGGTGTGCCTCGACTCGGGTTCCGGAGATCCAAAGTCGTGGGTCGTCCGGCTCGGTGTCCAAACCGCCGGGCCGGCGCTGCTGCGCTGCGACTGGGACGGAGGGGCCCTTCCTCCGATCCTCGTCGGAGGGGGAAACCGGATGCTACGGATCCCCGTCCCGCCCGGGTCCGGCCGCCGGACACTCTCGGTTTCGGCGGATGCCGGAGGGCCGGTCCGCCTGGGCGCTTTCAGTGTCGAGCCGTTTCGGTCTGCGCCGGGCGCTCCTTAGGCTCGGAAGGGCCGGTGGGACGGGCCGGGAGGCCTGTCCGAGAGGCCAGGGAACGGGCGGTCCCGAAGGGGTCGCTGTGCTATTATGATCGTTCGCGAAAAAACAATACCTCGCTTGGTTCCATGGGATTAAGGCGGGGGGAAGGTGACCTCGGGGATGCCGCTTCTTAAGCGTGAGATGGAGATTTTTCCACCCGATCTCTTCGAGGGCGCGGGCACGTCCGTCGCGGCACCCTGGTGGGTCGGACACACCCGCAGCAGGCAGGAAAAGGCGCTCGCGAGGTACCTCCGGCCTCTGGGAGTCTCGTTTTTCCTCCCCCAGCGCGAAAACGTCGTCGCGGCCGGCGGACGCCGTCGGTCATCGTTTCTGCCCCTGTTTCCCGGTTACGTGTTCTTCCGCGGCTCTGCGGCCGAGCGGCAGACGGCCCTTCGGAGTCAGCTTCTGGTCCGGGTACTGGAAGTCGAGGATCAGGTCCTGCTGCTGCAGGAGTTGCGGCAGCTCCACGAGCTGGCCCGCCGCGGCGCCCGGCTCACCCTCTTTCACGAGTTTGCACCGGGCGACCCGGTCCGCGTGGTCCGGGGGCCGCTCCAGGGCTACGACGGTGTCGTGCTTCGCGAGCTGTCGAAGCCTCGTCTGATCGTCGCGATCACGATGCTTCGACAGGCCGTGGCGGTGGAGTTCGACGAGGAATCTCTCGTTCCGGACCCGAAACGGGCCGGCGCGGCGGGAAACACTCGAAGCGCCGTCGCCTGAGAGGGCCCGGCGCTTCGAAAATTGACGTGCTGCCCTGCGGTGCGTGCCATGGCGGCGCGTCCACCGAAGGGGGCGGAGCCTGACAACGCGGCATGGAAACGAAAACGGCTGAAATCGAAGCGTCGCCGATTGCCGACGCGCTGCGGCGGCGGATCGCGGACGGGTCCGCCCGCGTCGGAATCATCGGTCTGGGCTACGTCGGCCTGCCCCTCGCGCTGACGTTCGCGGAAAAGGGATTTGCGACCTGCGGGTTCGACGTCGATCCCGCCAAGATCGCTGCGCTGACGGAGGGCCGGCCGTACATCCGTCATCTGGACCCGGAACGCGTCCCCAAGGCGCTCGGATCCGGACGCTTCACGGCGACCGACGACTTCCGAAGGCTCGCCGAACCGGACGTCCTCATCATCTGCGTGCCCACGCCCCTGACCCCCCAGCGCGAGCCGGACATGACGTTCGTCGAGGCGACCGCCCGGCGGGTGCGCGACGTTCTTCGGGAGGGGCAGCTCGTCGTTCTCGAATCGACCACCTATCCGGGGACGACCGACGAGCTCGTCAAGGGAATCCTCGAGGAGTCGGGCCTGAAGTGCAGCGAACAGTTCTTCCTGGCGTTCTCTCCGGAGCGCGAGGATCCGGGCAACAAGTCCTTTTCGACGGCCACGATTCCCAAGGTGGTCGGCGGCGTTGCTCCCGTGGACGGCGATCTGGCGCAGGCCTTGTACGACCGCGTGGTCGCGAAGACGGTTCGCGTGCGGGATGCGCGCACCGCGGAAGCCGCCAAGCTCGTCGAGAACGTGTTTCGGGCGGTCAACATCGCTCTGGCCAACGAGCTCAAGATCGTGTTCGACCGGATGGGGATCGACGTCTGGGAAGTGCTCGATGCCGCGTCGACCAAGCCGTTCGGGTTCATGCGATTCAACCCCGGCCCGGGCTGGGGCGGCCACTGCATTCCCCTCGACCCCTTCTACCTGTCGTGGAAGGCGCGCGAGTTCGGTGTGACCCCGAAATTCATCGAGCTCGCCGGCGAGATCAACGTGCAGATGCCGCACTACGTGGTCGACAAGCTCCAGCGGGCGCTCAACGACCGCGGCCGTTCGGTCAAGGGAAGCCGCATCCTGATCCTCGGCCTGGCGTACAAGAAGGACATCGACGATCCCCGCGAAAGCCCGGCGTTCGAGATCCTCGAGCTCCTTCACAACCTGGGAGCCCGGCTCGAGTATCACGACCCGCACGTGCCGGTGGCCCCCCGGATGCGCCGCTGGCCGCAGCTCCCGCGGCTCGAATCGGTCGCGCTGACCGCGAAGGCGCTCGAAGAGTTTGACGTGGTGCTGCTCGTCACCGACCACTCCGTGGTCGACTATGAGCTCGTGCGCCGGCATGCCGCGCTCATCGTGGATACGCGCGGCGTCTACAGGGACGGTTCTCCCAATGTCGTCCGGGCCTGAGGATCGCGCGATGAACGCGACCTGGCAGCGTGATCTGCGCGTCGCGGCGGTGCCGATCGGCGCGGTCGTGCTCGTGCTGACCCTCGGCGCGGTCGCCAGCTTCCCCGAGCTCGACGACACCTACCTCTTCCTCATGCTGCGCGAATCGGGTCCGGCCGCGATCGTTCCGGCGCACCCGGACCGTCCGCTCGCCGCGCACCTCTGGCAGCTCGGAGCGCGCGCGCTCGGCAGCGGATTCTGGCCCGCCGCCTTCGCGCTGCACGCCGCGCTCTGGTTCCTGCTCGGTCTGTGCGCGGCGCGGCTGATGACGCGGCTGTTTCCGGAGCGCCGCCGCTACGCGGCCGTGGCCGGCTCCCTGGCCGTCGCGCCGCTCGTGGTTCAGACGCAGCTTTCGACCGTCACGATCTCGCTTCTCGGCCTCGTCAGCGTGCTCCTCGGCTACCTGGCCATTGAGCTCGGAGGCCGCTACGTGTCCCGGGCGCAGGGGACCGCGCTCGTCGCCGGGTGCGCCGCGATCGCGGGAGGAGCTCTCTTCAGCGAGTACGCGGTTCCCGTGGCCCTGGCCGGAGCGATCTTGCTCGGGGCGGGCGTGGCCTCCGCCGAGGGGCGGTCGCGCTGGCGCCGGGCCGCCGCGGCTCTGACGGCGACGGCCTTAGGCGCCTTCCTGCTGTATCACGTGGCCGGCGACAGCTCCGCGCGGCACCGCGTGGATCCCCTGAGGCCGCTGCTCTACCCGGAGCGTCTCATCGACGCCCCGCTCGATCTCGCGACGCGCGCCTGGCAGGTCGTGGCCGGAGCCTACGGAACCGGAGCCGGCAATCTGCGTGTTTCCTGGGACACGAAGTCCTCGCTCGTCGCGCTCGCCGGCGGATGCGCGCTCGCGGCGGGTCTGGCCTGGATCGTCCGGCCTCCACGCTCCGGCGCGGACGCCGCCTTGGAACCGCCTCCGCGCTCGACGGTGATCGGAATTCTGGCGCTGGCCGCCGGCCTCGCTCCCGTCGCGCTGATGCAGGCCTACGAACCGACGGCCTTCGCGAGCCGATTCCACCTGCCGGTCGTGCCGGTCGCCGCGGCGCTGACCGTCTCGCTGGCTCTGGCGATGGCGCGCCCGCGCTTCCGGATTGCGGCGGTCGTGCTTCTGGGTCTGGTCGCCGGCGCCGCTTCGGTTCGCCACGCCTGGACCGGCTGGAAGCGGCAGCAGACGATGGCCGCGATCGGCGCCGCCGTGCGCCCACTGATCCGCGGAGCGGACGGCCTGACCCTCGTCGTGCTCTCGGGCGATCCGGCGTGCCCGTTCGACTATGCATGCACCGGCGAGGCGACCGCCGACTGGACGGCCGAGGAGGGCCGCGCGGTATGGTTCGCGACGCCGCGGGAGCTCCCGTTCGACCTGGCGCATCCCGCCGCGTGCGCCGGCAGGCTCGCCCTGGACCAGGGCCTGCGCTCCGTGACGCGGCGGGGGAGAATCGGCCAGCTGCTGTGGGTCGACGTGCGGGCCGATGCGTTCCGCCTCTGGCCGTATTGCGACTCCCCGGCTCGCCGGGAGGGCGCATGACCGTGGCCGAGCCGTCCCCGCAGCGCTTCGCCGCGACCTCGGTCCTCGTCACCGGAGGAGGCGGCTTCATTGGCTCCCACCTGGTCGATGCCCTCGTTGCCGCGCAGGCACGCGTCCGCGTTCTCGACGACTTTTCGACGGGCCGGCCCGAGAACCTCGAGCACCTGCGGGGACGCATCGAGATCGTGGAGGGCGACATCCGCGACGCCGGGACGTGCCGGGCCGCCTGCGAAGGAGTCTCGCTCGTGTTCCATCAGGCGGCGCTCGGCTCGGTGCCGCGCTCGCTTCGCGATCCCGGAGCCTCCGTGGCGGTCAACGTGGCGGGCACGGCGAACGTCTTCGCGGCGGCGCGCGACGCCGGCGCGGCGCGCGTGGTCTACGCCTCGTCCTCCAGTGTCTACGGGGACAGCCCGGAGCTGCCGAGGCGGGAAGGGCAGGAGGGCCGGCCGCTGTCGCCGTATGCCCTTTCGAAGAGAATGAACGAGGAGCTCGCCGAGACCTTCGGCCGCTGCTTCGGAATGGAGCTCGTCGGCCTGCGCTATTTCAACGTTTACGGACCGCGCCAGCGTCCCGACGGTCCGTATGCGGCCGTCGTGCCCCGGTTCTTTCGCGCCTGCTCCGAAGGAGACACGCCCGTGATCTATGGAGACGGTACCCAGGCCCGGGACTTCACGTTCGTCGGGGACGCCGTCCGCGCGAACCTGCTCGCAGCGCAGGCGCCGGCCGGAAGCTGCGGCCGCGCCTACAACGTCGGCAGCGGCCGTTCGACGAGCGTGCGGAACCTGCTCGCCCGGGTCGGCGCGTCGCTCGGCTGCGTGGTCGATGCCCGGTGCGAGCCGCCGCGCGCCGGCGACGTCCGCGACTCGCGCGCGGATCTGACGCTCGTTTCGGACAACCTGGGCTACGCTCCGTCGGTCGACCTCGACCGGGGGCTGGAGCGTTTGGCCGCAGGCTATCTCGCGGCGCGCGGCGTTTCGAGCGAGGTGCGTCCGTCATGAAAACCCTCGCCGCCGTCGAGCCGGACGTCATTCGCATCCGCCCGAGCCGGGGATGGGCGGCGATCCGGTTCCGGGAGCTCTGGAGCTTTCGCGAACTCCTCTATTTCCTCATCTGGCGCGACGTCAAGGTTCGCTACAAGCAGACGGCCCTGGGCGCTTCGTGGGCGGTGCTCCAGCCGCTCCTGACGATGGTGGTGTTCTCGGTCTTCTTCGGAGGGCTGGGGCGCGTCTCCTCCGACGGGCACCCGTACCCGCTCTTCTCGTTCGCCGGCCTGCTGCCGTGGAATCTCTTCTCGCACGGCGTGTCGCTGACCTCGAACATCTTCGTGGGGTCGGCCAACCTGATCAAGAAGGTCTACTTCCCGCGTCTGCTGATGCCGATCGCGACGGTGCTCGCAGCGGTCGTCGACTTCCTGGTCGCGTTCCTGGTTCTCCTCGGGCTCATGGCCGTGTACGGCGTGGCCCCGACCTGGCGGATGCTCGCCCTGCCGCCCCTCGTGCTGCTCGTCATCGGTGCGACGCTCGGCGTCGGCATGCTCTTCGCCACGCTGAACGTGGAGTACCGCGACGTCCGCTACGTCCTGCCGTTCTTCATCCAGCTCGGCCTCTTCGTGACGCCGGTCATCTATCCGTCGAGCGAGGTGCTCCCGCGCATGGCCGCCAAGGGAATCCCGGGCTGGTTGTACGGGCTGAATCCGATGGCCGGCGTCATCGAAGGTTTCCGGTGGGCGATCTTGAGCAGCGACACCCACCCGGGGCCGCTGCTCGTGACCAGCGTTCTCGTGACCGCCACGCTCCTGGTGGCCGGAGCCTTCTACCTGCGCCGCATGGAGCGCACTTTCGCGGACGTCGTCTAATGTCGATCGGCACCATTCAAGTCGAGAATCTCGGCAAGACGTTCCGGCTCGGCCGGCGGGAACGCTACCGGACGATGCGCGATCTCATCGCGGACGTCGTGACGCGGCCGTTCCGCGGCAAGACGGAGCGCGAGCCCGTCGCGGAGATCTGGGCCCTCCGCAACATCAGCTTCGAGGCCGAGCAGGGCGAGGTCATCGGACTCATCGGACGCAACGGGGCGGGCAAGAGCACGCTGCTCAAGGTCCTCGCCCGGATCACGGAGCCCACCGAGGGCTCGGCGACGATCCACGGGCGCGTCGGGTCGCTCCTGGAGGTGGGCACCGGCTTTCACATGGAGTTGAGCGGCCGGGACAACACCTACCTGAACGGCGCGGTCCTCGGGATGAAGCGTCGCGAGATCGACCGCAAGTTCGACGAGATCGTGCAGTTCGCCGAGCTCGAGAAGTTCATCGACACACCCGTCAAGCACTACTCGACCGGCATGTACATGCGCCTCGCGTTCGCGGTCGCCGCGCACCTGGAGACGGAGATCCTCTTCGTCGACGAGGTTCTGGCGGTCGGAGACGCCGTGTTTCAGAAGAAGTGCATGGGCAAGATGGGCGACCTCGCGGCCGCCGGCCGCACGGTCGTCTTCGTCAGTCACAACCTGGGGGCCGTCACGGGCCTCTGCTCGCGGGCGTTGTGGATCGACCGCGGCCGGCTCGTCGCCGACGGGCCGGTCGAGGACGTCACGGTGCGCTACGTGTCGACCCTCGCGGCCGGCGACTTCCACTTCAACAACCCGCGCTTCGGCCTCACGATCCGCCGGATCGTGCTCAAGGACGCGCAGGGTCAGGTCAGCACGCAGTTCGCGCCCGGCGACGACCTCGTCGTCGAGGTCGAGTACGAGGCGGCCCGCCCGATCGCAAAGCCCCATTTCGTCCTCATCGTCGGCGGTCTCGGGGGGTACTGCTTCGAGGCCAACATGGCGGTGGACGGCATGCGCCCGGACGTGCTCGAAGGAACGGGAGTCTTCTCGTGCCGTTTCCGGGGCCTGCCCCTCCTGCCGCAGGCGTTCACCCTGTGGTTCGGCATGAAGACGGCCGACAATCGCGAGTTCATCGTGGCGACCCAGGAGGTCGCGTCGTTCACGGTCGTGTCGACCGGCGTCGAGTGGGGCTTCCGCGGCGAGCTCTTCCACGACACGGCCGGCCGCGCCGTGCCGGTGGTCGTGGGATACGACTGGATCCATCCGGACGGTTCGGTCCATTCGGTCGCGCTGCGCGAGGCGTCGCCGGCCGACTGGAGGGAACGGCCCGAGGCAGACGCGGTTTTCGAGACAAGGGGTGAGGTAGAGGGATGAGCAGCGAGAAGTTCGACTGGTCCAAGCAGAGCGTCCTCGTCACCGGGGCCACGGGGTCCTTCGGCCGCAAGTTCATCCAGATCATGCTCAAGGAGCACCGGCCCGCCAAGCTGATCGTCTTTTCGCGGGACGAGCTCAAGCAGAGCGAGATGCGGCAGTACTTTTCGGATCGCTCCGGCAAGCCCATGCGTTACTTCATCGGAGACGTTCGCGACGTCGACCGCCTGCGCCGGGCCATGAACGGCGTCACGGTGGTGATTCACGCCGCGGCGATGAAGCAGGTGCCGGCCTGCGAGTACAACCCGATCGAGGCGGTCATGACCAACGTCATGGGCGCGCGCAACATCATCGAGGCGGCGATCGACCAGGAGGTCCAGCGCGTCCTCGCGCTGTCCACGGACAAGGCCGTCAACCCGGTGAACCTCTACGGGGCGACCAAGCTCGTCGCCGAGAAGCTGTTCATCCAGGGCAACGCCTACAGCGGCCTCGGCCCCACACGCTTCTCGTGCGTGCGGTACGGCAACGTCGTCGGCAGCCGCGGAAGCGTGATTCCGCTGTTCCACGCCCAGCGAGCTACGGGCCGCGTCACGGTGACCGATCCCCGGATGACGCGTTTCTGGCTGACCCTCGACCAGGGCGTGCGCTTCGTGATCCGCGCCGTCGAACGCATGCACGGCGGCGAAATCTTCGTGCCGAAGATCCCGACCACCGGCATCATGGACGTCGCGGCGGCGGCGGTGCCCGGCTGCAAGGTCGACTTCATCGGCATCCGTCCCGGCGAGAAGCTCCACGAGGTGCTGGTGTCCGAGGACGAAGCCCGCCAGACGCTCGATTACGACGGCATGTATCTCATTCGCCCGCCCTCGCCGTGGTACTTCGGAGACAACTTCTGGGAGGACGGGGTCCCGGTCCCGGAGGGGTTCCGATACACGAGCGACACCAATCCCGAAAAACTGGAGGCCGCCGAGTTGCGTCGCCTGCTCGAATCGCAGGAAGTCCCCGTCGGCTGAGCCCGGCGAGGCCGAGGAATGCGCCCATGAAGAGCCTGAAGCCATGAAGAGCCTCAAGGACGTCGAGAAGACGCGGGTCGCGTACCACCGCGACCCGATGCGGGACACCGTTCACCGCTCGTCTCTCCTCGTTCCGGAGATCCCGGGGGCCATCGCGGAGATCAGTTTCCTCAACCACTTCCTCCTGAAGCGCGGCTACCCCAACGTGGCCTGCCGCGTCACCGCGATCGACGCCGAGGGCCGGCGCATCGCCTCGCGCCTGCATCCCGTCACCGAACCGCGGGTCTACCGATTCCAACTGACCGACAGCTTCGACGAGGCGGCGGACACCTATATGGTCGAGTTCTTCGCGGCGGAGAACCTCTTCATTCCGTTTCCCGCGGTCATGGTCAACCACCGGTCGGACCGGTTTCTCAACACCGTGCACGCCTTCAACCGGGTCCTCAACGACGTCTTCGAGGACGACGCGATCAACGCGGACATCCGCCCCGAGGCCTCGATCGACGTCGCCGTCGGCAAGGACCGCGACACGTTTGCCCTGTTCATGACCGGTCCCGCCGCCTGCCGCGGAGAGCTCGAGATGCAGTTCGAGACGCCCGAGCATGCCTACCGGCAGACGGTGCCCCTCGACGCGCCGCGCCTCTCGCGGCGGTTCGTCTCGCTGCGGGAGACGTTCCCGCAGCTGTCCGACGGGGACCGGGGAACGCTGCGGATCCGCCAGCCGCGCCAGCCGTTGTTCTACGGCCGGATGCTCGCGGGCATCCGGCTGGCGACCGGGGAGTTCAGCGCGAATCACAGCTACTACGACTGTTCCGACTCCGGCGAGTACTGGGAGGACGGCAGTCCCTCCTACCGCGTGTATCCCCGGCTGCCGGGCTACGGCACGCGCCTGCGCATGTATCCGATCCAGTCTCCGAGCCGCCTCGGTCTTTCCGTGGCGTTTCACGACGACGCCGGCCGGGAGCTTGGGCGGGCAGAGGCGGGCGAGCTCGCGACACCCGGGCGCGCGCACCTGGATGTGCCGCTCGAAGACTGCGCCGCGGGGGCGGGCGTCGACCCCGCACGGATCGCCGCCTTCGCCCTGCACGCGCAGGCGCGCGAAGGCAAGGTGCCGACCCGGACGAACCACCAGCTCTCCTACTCCCGCGGCGGGCTGGAATCCTCGATCAACCTCTCGCTGATGAACCGGAACACGTTTCGTCCCGAGGGCAAGCCGGGCTTCACCTGGGGCCAGGTGCCGCTCGGCGGGCCGGTCTCTTCGTCCTTCGGCGTCGTGGGCGACGCCCCGGGCGGCGAGGCGGCCGACGTGGAGATTTCGGTCTACGGCGAGCGCGGCCACCTGGGCGATTTGAAACGTCCCCTGCCCGCAAGCGGCGCCGCCGTGTTCGATGCCCGCAGGGACCTCGGCCCGCTCGCGGGCGCGCTCGACGAGCTCTCCTACCTGTGGGTCGTCGCGCGGAGCCGCCGACCGGACATCTCGTTCTTCTGTGTCTCCGGCAACGACGTCTCGGGTCACTGCAGCGGTGAGCATGGCTTCTAGGACGGCGTCCGGGACCGCGCTCGCCATCGACGGTGGGACTCCCGTTCGTTCGACCGTGCTGCCCTACAGCCGGCAGTGGATCGACGAGAAGGACCTCGCCGCCGTAGAACGCGTCCTGCGCTCCGACTGGCTGACGACGGGCCCCGCGGTCCCGGAGTTCGAACGCCAGTTCGCGCAGGCGGTCGGAGCCCGCGAGGCCGTCGCGGTGAGCAGCGGCACGGCCGCGCTCCATGCGGCCGTCGCGGCTCTCGGGATTGGCCCGGGCGACGAGGTGATCGTCCCGGCCATGACCTTCGCCGCGAGTGCGAACTGCGTCGTCTATCAGAGCGGAACTCCGGTCTTCGCCGACGTGGACCCCGGGACGCTTCTGATCGATCCCGCCGAGGTGGCGCGCCGGCGGACTGCCCGCACGCGCGCGGTCATCGCGGTCGACTACGCGGGCCAGCCGTGCGACTACGGGGAGCTCCGCAGCGCGGCGGGTGCGGGCGTGACCCTGATCTCCGACGCGTGCCATGCGCTCGGGGGAGCGCGCGACGGCAGGAAGGTCGGCGCGCTCGCCGACTTGAGCACCTTCAGCATGCATCCGGCCAAGCACGTGACGAGCGGGGAAGGCGGCGTCATCACGACCGACGACGTCGAGCTCGCCCGCCGCATGCGCGTCTTCCGCAACCACGGAATCACCACCGACCACCGGGAGCGGGAGAAACGCGGGGCGTTCACCTACGAGATGACGAGCCTCGGCTACAACTACCGGCTGACCGACTTTCAGTGCGCCCTCGCCGGCACGCAGCTCGAGCGGCTGCCGGGATTTCTGGAGCGTCGCCGAAAGCTCGCGGCGCTCTACGACGAGGCGTTTCGTTCCCTCCCGGGCGTGCGGCCGCTCACGCGTCTTCCCGAGGTCGAGCACGCCTATCACCTCTATGTGGTGCGCCTGGACCTGACTCGCCTGCGTGTGGACCGCGGCGCCGTGTTCCGCGCCCTCCGGGCGGAGGGCATCGGCGCCAACGTTCACTACGTCCCGGTGCACCGGCATCCCTTCTATCGGGAGCGGTTCGGGACGGCGGAGCTCTCGTTACCGGCCGCCGAGGCGGCCTACGACGAGATTCTGACGCTTCCGCTCTTTCCGTCCATGGAGCCGCGTGACGTCGCGGACGTCGTCGAGGCGATGGAGAAGGTTCTCCGCGCCTACCGGGTGACGGCATGACCGAGTCCGCGCCGGCTGCCCGCGCGTCCTCGACGGACGTGCGGCGCGCGCGAGAGATCGAGGCCTCCGGAGGCGCGGGTCTGCGCGAGGTCCGCCTGGGTGTCCTCGCGACCTTCACCGCGACGACCCTCGGTGCGCCGCTCGTCGTCGAAGGCGCTTCCCGGGGGCTGTTCCTGCGCCCGCACTTCGCGCCGTTCAATCAGCTCGAGCAGGTGGTCCTCGATCCGGCGAGCCCTCTCTACACCGGGTCGCCGGACGTCGTGCTCGTCATGGCGAGGCTCGAGGAGATCGCGCCGGTCGCGGCGAGCCGTTTCCTGTCCCGGTCCGCGGAGGAGACGCAAGCCGAGCTCGACGCGGGGCTGTCGCGGCTGGCGGGCTTGCTCGCGGCCCTCCGCAAGAGCTCTCGCGCGACCGTGCTCGTGGCCAATTTCGCCACGCCGGCGGAGCTCGCGGCGGGTCCGGCGGACGCCAATCTCGAGCGCTCACAGGCCGCGGCGATCCAGAGGTGCAACGAACGGCTCTCGGCGATCTGCCGGGAGACCGGCGGTGCGTTCGTGCTCGACCTCGCTCACGAAGTCGCGGCCTTCGGGGCCCGCCGCTGGTTCGACCCGAAACTCTGGCTGCTCGCCCGGATCCCTTTCGGCGGCGAGGCCCAGGCGGTCCTCGCGTCCGCAATCGCCCGCGCTGTCCGCGCGAGTCTCGTTCCGGCCGCCAAGTGCCTCGTCCTCGATCTCGACAACACCCTGTGGGGAGGTGTGCTCGGCGAGGAGGGCCCCCGGGGCATCCAGCTGGGTGAAGACTTCCCGGGCAGCGCCTTCCGCGCCTTTCAGCGCGAGCTTCTCTCCCTGCGCGACCGCGGGATCCTGCTCGCGGTGTGCAGCAAGAACAACGAGGCCGAAGCCCTCGAGACGCTGGAGACGCATCCGGAAGGGCTTCTCCGGCCCGCGGACTTCGCCGCGCTGAAGATCAACTGGGAGGACAAGGCGGCGAACCTCCAGGCGATCGCCCGCGAGCTCGGCATCGGAACCGACGCCCTCGCGTTTTTCGACGACAACCCGACCGAGCGCGACTGGATCCGCGGGCAGATGCCGGAGGTCTGCGTGATCGATGTGCCGGCGAGCCCGAGCGACTACGTCCGCTCCCTGCACGCGTCCGGCGCCTTCGATGCTCCGCACGTGTCCGCGGAAGACCGGGGGCGCGCCGACGGCTATCGGACGGCGCGGGAGGTCGAGCAGCTTCGGGCGAAGAGCGCCACCGTCGAGGAGTTTCTGCAGAGCCTGGACATGGTGGCGGAGATCGGGCCGGTCGACGCCGCGACCCTGCCGCGCGCGGCGCAGCTGATGGCCAAGACGAATCAGTTCAACCTGACGACCCGGCGGCACACCGAGGCGGATCTGCTCGCGATGACGGCCCGCGGAGCCGCGGCCCTCTGGCTGCGGCTGACCGACCGTTACGGCGACAACGGCATCGTGGGTCTCGCCATCGCCGTTCCCGACGGACCCGACGCTTTCCGGATCGACACGTTCCTGCTGAGCTGCCGCGTGATCGGGCGCCAGGCCGAGATTGCGCTCCTGTCGGCCATGCTCGATCTGCTGCGGCGCCGCGGCGCGCGGCGCGTCTGGGGCGAATTCATTGTGACCAAGCGGAATTCGGTCGCCGCGGACTTCTTCGCGCGCGCCGGGTTCGCGCGCGCGGGGTCGGAAGGAGCCGAAGCGCCCGGCGGCCGCTGGGAATGGGACCTTGCCTCGGTCCCGCAGACTCCCGAGTTCATCCGGCTCAATCTCGAGAGGCTCGACACGGCCCCGCAGGAGGCCCGCCGTGCCTGACCCGGTTCCGGTCCGCATTCTCGCGGTGGACCACGTGGGCGTGTGCGTGCCGCGCATCGAGGCGAGCCTCGCGTACTACCAATCGGACCTGGGATTCGGCTGGGACGGGCGGACCTATTCGGACGAGCTCCAGGGAGTGCGCATCGCCTTCGTGGTCCCGCCCGGCGGCGGCATGCGGCTCGAGCTCCTCGAGCCCTCGGGTCCGCGCTCGCCGCTGGCAGGAGCGCTGCGGCGCAAGGAGCGGCTCGTCCATCTCTGCTACGTCGTCGCCGACATCGGTGCGGCCCTCGAATCGATCCGGCAGTCGGGGGGGCGCGTCGTTTCGGGGCCCAGCCCGGCGCCCGCGTTCGGCGGCCGGCGGGTGGCGTTCGCGTTCACGCGGGACCGGGAGATCCTGGAGTTCGTCGAGGCGGCCCCGGCGCCGGCCGACCGCGTTGGTTCCGAGGAGGGTTGAGCGTTGAGCGGAGTCGAGAAGATCAAGACGATCCTGGGGGACGTGCTCGGCATGCCGGCCACCGCGATTCCCGACGATGCGTCGGTCGAGACCCTCGAGGCGTGGGACTCGATCGCGCATTTGAATTTCGTCATGTCGGTGGAGCAGGTGTTCGGCGTTTCCTTGACCCCCGAAGAGGCGGTGGCGATGACGGAGCTCGCCGCCTGCCGCCGCATTCTCGAGGGAAAGGGCGTGCAGGCGTGAGCTCGGACCCGCGCGGCGCCGTGAATCCGAAGGTCCCGAGTCGGATCGAGCTCGCTGGTCCGCGTTTTCTCCTGCGCACCCTGCGGCCGGGAGACGAAACGCCTGCATACCTGGCCTGGTTGGAAGACGAAGAGGTCACGCGCTACCTCGAGCTGCGCTTCGAGTCGATGGACGCCGGGAAGCTGCGGAAGTGGATCGAGAGCTTCGACAACGAATCCCGGTTTCTCTTCGGCATCCATGACCGCGAGACCGGCGCCTTCATCGGCACCGCCACGCTCTACGACGTCCGTCCGATGCACGGGCTGGCGAACTACGGATACCTCGTGGGCGAGAAGGCTTTCTGGGGACGCGGCGTCGTGACCGAGGTCATTCGACTCCTTTTCGACTTCGCCTTCGACGTCGTGGGCGTGCGGAAGATCAGCACGGGCTGCCTCGCCCCGAATCTCGCGAGCGTCGTCAACTACAAGCGGCTGGGACTGCGCCCCGAGGGCACCCTCAAGGAGCACCGCCGCTGGGGCGACGGCTATTGCGACGAATACATCTACTCGATCACGGCCGACGAGTGGAGGGCGCGCCGGGCCGCGACCGCACCGCCCGCCGCGACCGGGACCGGGGCCGAGAAGGGCCGCGCGTGAAGACCCTCGTCGCGGGCGCAGGCTCGATCGGCGCCCGGCACCTCCGCAATCTGCGCAGCCTGTCGGCGGGCGCACTCGCCGTCGCCGATCCCGACCGCGAGCGCCGTGAATTGCTCGGCCGCGAGACCTCGGCCGCGGCGTTCGCGACCCTCGAGGAGGGGCTCGCGTGGAAGCCTGAGCTCGTGGTGGTCGCGACGCCGAGCCACCTGCACGTGGCCCAGGCGACCGCCGCCGCGCGCGCCGGCTGCCACCTCTTCATCGAGAAGCCCCTCGGGCATTCCGCAGAGGGACTCGCGGAGCTCGCCCGCGAAGTGGAGAGCCGCGGGCTCGTGACGCTCGTCGGCTGCAACATGCGCTTTCACCCCGGGCCTGCCCGGATTCGCCAGCTCATCGAGGACGGCGACCTCGGCCGGCTGCTGTTTGCCCGGCTGCACGCCGGCTCGTACCTGCCCGGCTGGCGGCCGGAACAGGACTATCGCAAGAGCTACAGCGCGCGCGCCGAGATGGGCGGCGGCGTCCTCCTCGACTTCATCCACGAGATCGACCTCGCGCGCTGGTACCTCGGGCCGGTGCGCGACGTGATGTGCGTCGCCGCGCGTATCTCGGAGCTCGAGATCGCGACCGACGACGTCGCGGCGCTCATCTGCCGCCACGCTGCGGGCTCGCTTTCGGAGATCCATCTCGACTACGTCCAGCGCTCGTACGAACGCGGCTGCCAGGTCGTTGGTGTCGAGGGCTCGGCGTTCTGGGATTTCCGCTCGGGCGAGGTGCGCGCCTACACCGTTCGGGCGGATCGGTGGCAGACCTGGGCGCAGCCGGAGGGCTGGGAGCTCAACCAGATGTACCTCGACGAGCTCCGGCACCTCCTTGAGGCGGTCGCACAGCGCCGGCCGACGACCCTCCCGGTCGAAGAGGCGATCGGCGTGATGCAGATTGCGCTCGCGGCCGCGGAGTCCTCGCGCTCGGGGCGGACCGTCTCCTTGCAGGAGGTCGCCGCGTGACGCTCGCGCTCGCGATCGTGCAGGCCCGCACGGGCTCGACGCGCCTGCCCGGGAAGGTCCTCGCGCCGATTGCGGGGCGTCCGATGCTGCTCCGGGTCGTCGATCGCGCGCGTCGCGCGGGCGAAGTCGATCGCGTCGTGGTCGCCACGTCCACCGCCGCGGCGGACGACCGCGTCGAAGCGCTCTGCGCGGGGGAGGGCGTCGACTGCCATCGCGGGAGCGAAGCCGACGTGCTCGACCGCTATGCGGGCGCGGCGCGCCGCTTCGGCGGCGACCCGGTCGTCCGCATCACGGCCGACTGCCCGCTGCTCGATCCGGACGTCGTCGACCGGGTCGTCCGGACCCTCCGGGAGGGCTCCTTCGACTACGCCGCCAACATCAACCCCCCCACGTTTCCGGACGGACTCGACGTCGAGGCGATGTCGGCGAAGACGCTGTTCGCCGCCGACGCGGAGGCCCGGCTCGCTTCGGAGCGCGAGCACGTGACGCTCTTCATCCGGAACCGGCCCGAGCGTTTTCGAATCGGCAACCTCGTCCACCCGACGGACCTCTCGGCGCTCCGGTGGACGGTCGATGCGCCCGAAGACCTCGAATTCGTGCGAGCCGTCTACGCACGCCTGGGCGACGAGGCGTTCGGCATGGACGCGGTGCTCGCGCTGCTGCGGCAGGTCCCGGATCTCGCCGGGGGATCGGCGCCCCTCGAGCGCGACGAGGGGCTTCGGAAATCTCTGGCCGAGGACAGGGTGGTGCGATGACGCGAACGGTGGCGGACACGGGCGCCGGGCAGGCGCTCTACGAGCGGGCGCGGCGGCTCATTCCGGGCGGCACGCAGCTGCTGTCCAAGCGCCCCGAGATGTTCCTGCCGGGAGGCTGGCCCGCCTATTACTCGCGCGCGGCGGGGGACGAGATCTGGGACCTCGACGGCGTCCGCTACCTCGACATGAGCTACTCGGGCATCGGCGCGTGCGTGCTCGGGTACGCCGATCCGGACGTCGACGCGGCTGCCGGCGCCGCCATCCGGCAAGGCGTCGCCGCGACGCTCAACTGCCCCGAAGAGGTCGAGCTCGCGGAGCTCCTGATCGAGCTGCACCCCTGGGCAGGCATGGTGCGCTACGCGCGCTCCGGCGGCGAGGCCATGGCCCTCGCGATCCGCATCGCGCGCGCCGCCACGGGCCGGGACGAGGTCGCCTTCTGCGGGTATCACGGCTGGCACGACTGGTATCTCGCGGCCAACCTTGCCGAGAAGACGGGCCTCGACGGGCACCTGCTCCCGGGGCTCGACCCGGCGGGCGTTCCGCGCGGCCTCCACGGCACGATGCTGCCGTTTCGCTACAACCGGCTCGACGAGCTCGAGGCGATCGTTGCCGCGCGCGGCGGCGAGCTCGCGGCGATCGTGATGGAGCCGATCCGGGGAGTCGCGCCCGAGCCCGGTTTCCTCGAGCGGGTGCGCGCGCTCGCGACGCAGACGCGGTCCGTCCTCGTCTTCGACGAGATCACCTCCGGATTTCGCCTCAACTGCGGCGGCGTCCACCGGACCTTCGGCGTCGATCCCGACCTCGCCGTCTTCGCGAAGGGCATGGCGAACGGATACGCCATGGCGGCCGTGATCGGCATCGCCGGCGTCATGGAAGCGGCGCAGTCGAGCTTCATCAGCAGCACGAACTGGACCGAGCGCGTCGGACCGGCAGCGGCGCTCGCGACGATCCGCAAGCACCGGGCCGAGAACGTGGCGAAGCGCCTGATCGAAGTCGGCAAATGGGTCCTGCGCGGGTGGGCCGATGCGGCCGCCGCCCACGGGGTCCCGATCCATGCGGGCGGCATCGCGCCGCTCGGCCATTTCACGTTCGAAACGCCCGAGCCGCAGGCGGTGCGCACGCTCTTCACGCAGATCCTGCTCGATCGCGGCTTCCTGGCGGTCCCCGCTTTCTATGCGATGTGGGCTCACCAGGACGGCCACGTCGCGGAGTACGTCGCGGCCGTGCACGAGGCCTTCGGCGAAATCCGCAAGGCGCTGGAAGAAGGATCGGTCGCGCGCCGGCTTCGCGGTCCGGTGGCGCATACCGGGTTCCGGAGGTTGACCGGCTGATGGGGCTCCTTCTGGTGCGCGCCGACGCCGGGCCCCGGGTGGGGATGGGACACGCGATGCGATGCCTCGCCCTCGCTCAGGCGTGGCGCGCGCGCGGCGGTTCGGCGCGCTTTCTGATGGCCGACCCGCCGCCGTCTCTTCAAGACCGGCTCGCAGCCGAAGGCGTCGTCCTCGAGTCCCTCGGCGAGGAGCCCGGATCCCTGCGGGACGCCGCGGCGACCGCCGAGCGGGCACGGCGCCTCGGCGTCGAGGCCCTCGTCGTCGACGGCTATGCGTTCGGTCCGGCGTACAGGGCGGCGGCGCGGGAAGGCGGGGCGCCGATCCTGGTCGTCGACGACCTCGGCGGCGACGAGCGCTGGGAAGCCGACGTCATCCTCAACCAGAATCTGCACGCCCGCGCTTCGATGTACGCGGACCGGCCTCCGGGCGCGGATCTCCTGCTCGGCCCTTCCTTCGCGTTGCTGCGCTCCGAGATCCGATCGGCGGCCGCGCTTCGCCCCGAAGACGGCGCGGCGGAGCCCGTACGCACGCTGCTCGTCATGTTCGGCGGAGCGGACCCGGTCGATGCGACGGGTCAGTTTCTTCCCGCGGTCGCAAACCTCGACCCGGAAGTGGCCGTCCGCGTGCTCGTCGGGCCCGCGAATCCCCGGCGAGCGACGCTCGCGCGACTCGCAGGCGAAACGGCCGGCCGCCTCGAAGTCCTGGAGGCGGGTCCGGACCATCCGTATCCGCGACTTCTCGCGGACGCCGATCTCGTCGTCACCGCCGCGGGAAGCACCTGCTGGGAGCTCTGCTTTCTCGGCATCCCGTTCGTCACCGTCGTGCTCGCCGACAACCAGGCGGCGATCGCTGCGAGTCTGCAGGAGGCAGGCGCCTCGATCGACCTGGGTCCGCATGGGGAGGCCGAGTCGGCCGCGCTCGCGAAGATGCTCGAGCGGCTCCTGGCGGATTCCGGCCTGCGCCGGGCGATGGGCCGGGCCGGCCGGTCGCTCGTCGACGGGCGCGGCGCCGAGAGAGTTGCCGGGCGGATCGCCAAAAGAAGGGCCGCTTGACGATGCGCGTCGTGCTGTTCGCGAACAACCGCCTGGCTGCTGACGTGGCCGCGGCCGTGCGCGAGGCCGGGGACGAGATCGTCGGCGTGGCGCTTCATCCTCGCGCCGGCCGCCGTTTCGGGGGCGAAATCCTCGAAGCCTCCGGCTGCGACGAGTCGCGCGTGGTCGCCGGCGACCGGCTGGACACACCGGAGGAGCTTGCCCGCCTCGAGTCGCTGCGCCCCGAAATCGGCGTGTCGGCGTTGTTCGGCTACATCCTCGGGCGCGCGACGCTCGACCGCCTGCCGCGGGGGTGCGTGAACCTGCATCCCGGCTACCTTCCGTACAATCGGGGCGCCTATCCCAACGTCTGGAGCATCGTGGAAGGCACCCCGGCGGGGGCGACCGTGCACTGGATCGACGAGGGCGTCGACACGGGCGACATCGTGGACCAGGAGCGGGTCCCCGTGGAGGCATCGGACACCGGAGAGACCCTGTACCGGAAGCTCGAGGCGGCGAGCCTCGACGTCTTCCGCCGCTGCTGGCCTCGGATCCGCGCCGGAACCGCGCCGCGCACGCCCCAGACGGGAGCCGGGACGGCGCATCGCGTCCGCGACGTCGCCGCAATCGACGAGATCGACCCCGACCGGATGTACCGCGCGGGGGACCTCATCGACATCCTCCGCGCCCGCACCTTTCCGCCGTACCCGGGCGCGTACTTTCGCGATCGCGGCCGCAAGGTGTTCGTCGGCGTGCATCTGACGCCTTCGGACGCGGATTGAGCACGAAAGGGAGGTCTCGGCAGTCATGAAATCCACTCCGGACGCCACGCTCGACCGGGCCCACGCAGAAAGCGGGCCGGCCGCCTGGACGGGCGCAGCGCTCGAATCCGCCCTGCGGGAGGTCGGCGTTCACGCGGGCGATACGGTTTTCTTCCAGGTCTGCACCGAGACGCTGGGGCCGGCGCAGGGCGCGGCGTCCGACGCGGAGCTGTCGGCTCTTCTCTACGGGTCGCTCCGCGCCGTCGTCGGCGACGCGGGGACGATTCTCGCGCCCGCGTACACGTTCTCCTTCTGCAAGCAGCAGCTGTTCGACGTGGACGCGACGCCCACGGTCTCCGGGCCGTGGAACACGTTCGCGGCGTTTCCGGAGTACCTGCGCCGGCTGCCGGGCGCCGTGCGCTCGGCGGACCCGATCTTCTCGACCGCGGGGATGGGACCGCGCGCGGCCGAGCTCCTCACAAAGCTCCCGAGCGTCTGCCTCGGCAAGGACAGCGTGCACGATCGGCTGCGCCGCGCGGGGGCGAAGATCGTGATCCTCGGTGTCGGTCTCTACGAGGCCATCTTCCGTCACCACGTCGAGGCGGCGGCGAAGGTGCCGTGGCGGTACGACAAACTTTTCACGGGTTGGATCCGCGAGAACGGGCGGGAGCGCAAGGAAGGCTGGATCTACAACGTCCGGATCGTCTCGAAGGCGGGCGATCCGGCGGGCGAGGCGCTCGAGGCGCTGTCCCGCCGCAGCGGTGTGTGCCGCGCGGCCGCCGTCGGCGGCGGCGAGCTCGTCAGCGTCGACGCCGCCGAGTTCTTCGAGCTCGCGGCCGCGGAGCTGACCCGGGATCCCTGGTCGACCGCGCGGGGCCCGGCGCAGGATCCCATCGCCCTCGAGGACGCGCGCACGGGCGGTCGGGCACCGGCGGCGCCGCTGCCCGAGAACGCATCGCATGGAGCAGATCGTCGACGGCCTCTGGGCGATTCCGCGCGACATTCTCTCCAACGGCTTCGACGCGGCCCTTGCGGCTCTGGCGAAGCAGGTGCCGATGACGATCCACGAGTACCCGACGGGCACGCAGTGCTGGACGTGGATCATCCCGGAGAAGTGGACTTGCCACGAGGCGTGGCTCGAGACGCTCGACGGCCGCCGGCTGTTCTCGTACGCCGACCACCCGCTGCACGTGGTGTCCTACTCGCTGCCGTTCGAAGGTGTCGTGACCCGTGAGGAGCTGCTCGGCCACCTGCACGTCAGCGCGCGCCTCAAGGACGCGATTCCCTTCATCTTCAAGTACTACGAGCGCGACTGGGGGCTCTGCTGCTCCCAGGAACAGCGCGACGCGCTCACCGACGAGAAGTACCGCGTCGTCATCCGCACGAGCTTCAGCTACGCCAACCTCAAGCTCGGCGAAATCGTGATCCCCGGCGCGTCGGAGGAGTCGATCGTCCTGACCTCGCACCTCTGCCATCCGCACATGGTCAACGACGACATGACGGGAGTCGCCGTGATGATCGACGTCGCGCGGGCGCTCCTCGCGAAGAAGGACCTGCGCTACACGTACCGACTCCTCATCGTCCCGGAGACGATCGGCACCGTGGCGTACCTCGCGCACCACGCCGCGCTCATCCCGAAGATGAAGGGCGGGCTCTTTCTCGAGATGCTCGGCAAGTCGCATCCCTTCTCGCTGCAGAGCTCGCTGACGGGGAAGGAGGAGGTCGATCTCTGCTTCGAGGCGGCCCTGCGCGAGCGGGACCCCGAGGGATGGGTCGGCCCGTACCGCATGGTCATCGGCAACGACGAGCGCCAGTTCAACGGCCCGGGCGTGCGGGTGCCGTACCCGTCGCTGTCGCGGGTCCTGCCGGGGACCCATCCCGACCACCCGTACCGCGAGTACCACACGAGCCACGACAACCCCTCGATCATCTCGGCCGAGAACCTGCGCGCCTCGCGCGACATGGTTCTGCGGATGCTCGAGATCCTCGAGCAGAACCGCACCCCCGTGAATCTCTTCCAGGGAGAGGTGTTCTGCGCGCGCTACGGGATCTTCCGCAACTGGTACACCGACCGGGAGGCGCACCGGGCGCTCTTCTCGACGATGCACCTGATCGACGGCACGCGCTCGCTCGTCGAGATCGCGCGCGAGGCGGACGTGGCGTTCGTCGAGGTGCACCGCGCGGTCCGCGAGCTCGAGCAGCACGGCCTGGTGAAGTTCGCGTGAGCGCTTCGCCGACGATCACGATCAACGGGCGGGCGATCGGCCGGGGTCTGCCGATGTACGTCATCGCGGAGATGTCGGCGAACCACCACCAGGAGCTTCCCGAAGCGCTCGCGATCCTGGAAGCCGCCAAGGAGGCGGGCGCGGACGCCGTGAAGCTCCAGACCTACACGCCCGACACGCTCACGATCGACTGCGACGCCCCGCCCTTCCGGATCGGAGCGGGCACGCTCTGGGAGGGGCGGCGCCTCTACGAGCTCTACGGCGAGGCCTACATGCCGTGGGACTGGCATGTTCCGCTCCAGCGACGCGCGGCGGAGCTCCAGATCGACCTCTTCTCGACGGCATACGACGGGTCCGCGCTCGCCCTGCTCGAGACGCTCGACATGCCGGCCTACAAGATCGCGTCGTTCGAGAACGTGGACCTGCCCCTCATCCGGAAGATCGCGGCGACGGGCAAGCCGATCATCCTCTCGACCGGGATGGCCTCCCTCGCGGAAATCGCGGAGGCGGTCGAGGCGGCGCGCGAGGCCGGCGGACGGGAGCTCGCGCTGCTGAAGTGCACGAGCGCGTATCCGTGTCCGCCCGACGAAATGAATCTCGCGACGATTCCGCATCTCGCGGAGGCCTTCGGCGTTCCGGTGGGTCTCTCGGACCACACGCTGGGAGGCGCCATCCCCGTGGCCGCGGCGGCTCTGGGCTGCTGCATCCTGGAGAAGCACTTCACGCGGTCCCGTGCCCGTCCCGGGCCGGACAGCGTGTTCTCGCTCGAGCCGGCGGAGTTCCGGCAGATGGTCGACATGATCCGCGCCGCCGAGGCAGCCCTCGGAGAAGTGCATTACGGCGTGGGCGAGCGCGAGGCGGCGAGCCGCGTCTTCCGGCGGTCGCTCTTCGTCGTTGCGGACGTCAAGGCGGGGGAGGTCTTCACCGAGCGGAATCTGCGCTCGATCCGCCCGGGCTACGGTCTGGCACCCAAGCACTGGAACGAGGTGCTCGGGCGGCGCGCGGCCCGCGACATCGCGCGCGGAACGCCTCTGGAGTGGGGGATGGTCGCGGGCGCATGAGCAGCGTCGTTCTGATCGTGGATCAACCCCAGCGGGATCTGGCCGGGCTGACGCTCACGGCCGCGGAGCTCGCTCGCGGGGGTGTGACCTGCCACCTCGTCGGCGCGTCGCAGCGCTGGCGCGAGATCTTCTCTCTGCGCCCGGATTTCGTGCTCCTCTTCAATCTGCGCAAGACGCAGGCGCCGCTGGCGCTCGCGCTGCCGCGGGCGGGCATTGGTGTTGGCCTGCTCGATACCGAAGGAGCCGTCTGGCGGAGTCTGGAGGACTACACGATGATGCTCGGGCCGCTCGAGGCCCGGAACACGCCCGAGGTCATCTGCGCCTGGAGCCCGGTCTTCGAAGACGAGCTCGTGGCGGGAGGGTGGTTCCGACGCGAGCAGTTCAGCCTGACCGGGTGCCCGCGTTTCGATTTCTACCATCCCGACTGGCGGTCGGTGATGACGGCCGGCGGCGACGAGTCGCTCGCGCAGTCCAACGGCCACCTCGGCCACGTTCTGCTGGCCACGAATTACGTCGATGCCAACTCGCGTTTTCTGGACGCGCGGGCGGTTCGCCGCGAGCTCCAGGACATGTGCGGTCTCGAGGCCGACCAGGCCGAGCAGCGGCTCGAGGACCAGCGTCGGGGAGTCCGCGGATTCATCGAGCTCGCGCGCGCGATCGCGACCGACTTCCCCAACCGCCGGGTCGTCCTCCGGCCGCATCCGTTCGAAAGCCCGGAGCCCTACCGCCAGGGACTCGCCGACCTCCGCAACGTCGTCGTCAACACGACCGGTCCGCCCCAGATCCCCCTCTTCGGGGCGGTAGCCTCGATCCAGCGGTCGAGCACGATCGGCATCGAGTCGCGGCTCACGGACATCCCGTCGCTCTCGCCGCGCTGGATTCCGGGTCCCTGCCCGGACATCCAGGCGGTGGAAGACGTCAGCGTCCCCTGTGAACGGTACGAGGACGTTCGGGGAGCGCTCGCGCGGATCTGGGAAGGCTCCTTCCAGGTGCCCGAACCGGTGGCGGACGCCTCGCGGACCATCATCCGGGATCGGTTCTACCGCATCGACGGGCGTGCGCACGCGCGCGTCGCCGAGGCGATCCGCGGCCGGTTGCCGCGTCAGCGCCGGGTCGACGAGGGCATGTGCGCGCGGCTTCTGCACGGCCTGGATGTCGGCGCGCTTTCGGCGCGCCAGCGCTTCGCGCGCAACCTCCGGCTGCGCCTCGGGCGCTCGCCGGAGTGGTCGTTCCGCGCGCTCCGGGAGGTCCGCGAAGGAAAGTGGGAAGGGACCGATCAATCCTTCGACGTCGCGGGCGTCGAGTCGATCCTGCAGAGGGTCCGGGCGGCCGAGGCCCAGCGCGGCGTCGCGAGCGCGGCCGTCACGGTCGCGGCCGCGCGCGACATCGGTGCCTACGCCTACGGGTACAGCGGCGCCGGGGTCACGGTGAGGCCGGCGTGAGCGGCCGCGGCGTGCTGGCGATCATCCCGGCCCGGGGAGGCTCCCAGGGCATTCCCCGCAAGAACGTGGCGCTTCTGGGAGGGAAACCGCTGCTCGCGTGGACCCTCGAAAGCGCGCGCTCCACGCCGGCGATCGACCGCATCGTCGTGTCGACCGACGACACCGAGATCGCGGCGACCGCGGCCGCGTGGGGAGCGGAGGTGGTTGACCGGCCCGCGGCGATCAGCGGGGCAGAGGCGTCCTCCGAGTCCGCGCTGCAGCACACGCTGCAGGTCCTCGCCGAGCGCGAGGGCTACGAGCCGGAGCTCGTCGTCTTCCTGCAGGCGACCTCGCCCCTGCGCCGGACGGACGACATCGGCCGCGCCATCGCCACGCTGCGGGAGGAAGGCGCGGACTCGCTGTTTTCGGCGAGCCCCGTGCATGGCTTCCTGTGGCGCCGCAGCGGAGACGGCTGGGACTCCTTCAGCTACGACTACCGGAATCGCAAGCGCCGGCAGGACTCGCCCGAGGATGTCGTCGAGAACGGATCGATCTACGTCTTTCGGACGGAGATCCTGAAGAAGACGGGTAACCGCCTCGGCGGCCGCATCGCGGTCTACCGGATGCCTCCGCTCGACTCCTTTCAGGTCGACGAGCCGGGGGACCTCGAGCTCATGGAGCGCCTCGTGGCCGCCCGCCCTCGCACGCTCGATCCCGCGGCGGCGCGGCCGGTCCGGCTGCTCGTTCTGGACTTCGACGGCGTCCTGACCGACAACCGCGTGCTCACCGACGAGGGCGGCCGGGAGGCGGTCTGGTGCAGCCGGTCGGACGGCTGGGGGATCGCCCGCCTTCGCGAGGCAGGAGTCGAGGTCGTCGTGCTCTCGACCGAGGAGAATCCCGTCGTTGCCGCCCGCTGCCGCAAGCTCGGCATCCCGTGCGTCCAGGGGAGCCGCGACAAGCTCGCGGCCTTGCGGGTGCTCGCGGCGGACCGGTCGCTCGAGCCGGGGCACGTCGCGTACGTCGGCAACGACGTCAATGATCTCGACTGCCTCGGCTGGGCGGGTCTGCCGCTCGCGGTCGCCGACGCCGTCCCCGAGGTGCTCGCCCGCGTCCGCTTCGTCACGGCCCGGCCGGGCGGGCGGGGCGCGGTCCGGGAAATCTGTGACTGGATCCTGTCCGGCCGCGGTCGGCCGGTGCCTGCGTCGAACTCTTAGTGCGAAAGGAAGGCGAGATGCCAACGAAAGCGGTGCGAATCGGCGGCCGTGAGATCGGTCGAGGAAATCCCGTGTTCTTCGTGGCCGAGATCGGAATCAACCACAACGGCGACCTCGACATCGCGAAGAAGCTGATCGACGCCGCCGCGCTGGCGGGCTGCGACGCCGTGAAGTTCCAGAAGCGGACGCCCGAGCTCTGCGTGCCCGTCGCGCAGCAGCAGATCACCCGCGGGAAACGCCCGTGGGGGATGATGACCTACCTGGACTACCGGCGCGAGTCGAGTTCGAGGGAGTCGGACTATGCCGAGATCGACCGCCTACGCGCGGCGATCGCGGCATCGACTGGTTCGCGTCGTGCTGGGACCATCCCGTCCGTCGACTTCATCGAGCAGTTCAATCCGGTCTGCTACAAGATCGCTTCCGCTTCGCTGACCGACGACGAGCTGCTCAAGCGGATCCGCGCGACCGGGCGGCCGGTGATCCTCTCGACCGGCATGTCGACGATGGAGCAGATCCGCCACGCCGTCGCGCTGCTCGATCCGGACCAGCTGCTCATCGCCCACAGCACCAGCACCTATCCCTGCACCGCCCGCGAGCTCAACCTGCGGATGATTCCCCAGCTCGAGCGGGAGTTCGGCGTGCCCGTCGGGTACTCGGGCCACGAGGTGGGGCTCCAGACGACGGTCGCGGCGGTGGCGCTCGGCGCGTGCTTCGTCGAACGCCACATCACGCTCGACCGCGCGATGTGGGGCACTGACCAGGCGGCTTCGGTCGAGCCGGTCGGGCTCGTGCGGCTCGTTCGCGACATTCGCGTCGTCGAGCAGGCGCTCGGAGACGGCGTCAAGCGCGTCTACGACAGCGAGATCCCGGTCATGAAGAAGCTCCGGCGGGTCCAGGCCTGAGCTCGAGGGTGCACGGAGGACCGCCCGCCGACGGTATCGGTGCCGAGCGGGCTCGCGGATCCGTCGAGCGGACGTTGTCGATCCTGTTTCTCTTCGGGCTCCTGCTCGCCCCCATAGCCTGGGCGGCGGCGCGGGCCTATCCCGTCGACGACGACGCCTGGCTGGCGCTCACGCCCCTGGCCGCGAATCATCGGGCTCTGCCCGACCGGCCCGTTTTCGGCTGGCTCCTCGAGGCGTTTGCGCGCATCGCGGGCAGGCCTCCGGCTGTCTACGTTCTGGCGAACGCCGCGCTCTGGGCCGTCTTCGCCCTGCTGATCGGCAGGCTCTGGTCGGCCCTGTTTCCAGCGTGGCGTGCGGGCTGGCCGGCCGCCTCCGCGCTCGCGCTCGCGCCGATCGTGGTCGAAACCCAGTACACGACGGCGACGCTTTTTCTCCCGGCGGTGGTTCCGGTGTGCCTCGGCCTTCTCGGCCTGCTGCTCGTGCTCGACGGCACGGGCCGCACTCCGGGCGCCGGGCGCGCCGCGGCGGCGGCAGCCGCGGCCATGGCCGGGGCGGTCGTCAGCGAGTATGGCCTCGTCTTCGCGCTGTGCGCGGGCGTGCTTCTGGCGGGGATGGGTCTCTGGCGCAAGGCGCCGCCGATCGTGATCGGCGGGCTCGCGGGCTACGGGCTCTTCCGGCTGGTGGCCGACCTCACCATCCGCGACGCGGTGGACCCCGCCGCGCAGCTCGGCCGTGTTTCCGCGACGCCCTGGGGCGTTCTCATTCGCGTCGTTTCGGGGTTTCTCTACACGCTCGCGGGGGCATTCGGCCGCGCGGCGGACCAGATGCGCCCGCAGTGGTCGTCGAAGTCGACCCTCCTGGCGCTCGCGGTCGGCGCGGCCGTCGCGGTGCTGCTCGTGCGGCTCTCTCGGGGCGCGAGCCGTGGAGCCTCGGTGGATCGCCGGCTGCTCCTCGGCCTCGCGATGGCGATCGCCGTGGGGCTCCTCGCGGTCGCGTCCCAGAACACGTTCTCGCAGCTCAACGGCTACGAGTCGCGCCTGCGCATTCCGGTGCTTCCCTTCTCGATCGCGTTGTCGCTCGGCGTCCTGTTCGAGGCGGTGGCTCCGGCCTGGAGGACGGCCGCCGTGGCGTGCCTCGGCCTGCTCGTCGGATACACGGCCGTTTCGGGAGCCTTTTCCGTGACGCGCACGCACAGCGCGCTCCAGGCCGCGGGCGAATCGGTGCGGGCCCGGCTGGCGGATTGCCCCGCGGCGACCCTGGCGGTCGTTGCGGGCGTGGACCCGGGTGTCGACAGCGAGGGCCTGACCGCGAAGGCCACGAGCCGCTGGAGCCCGGACGAGGCGGCCCGCGCCTGGTTTTTCCGGCCGGCCGACGCGGCGCGGCTGCTCGGCGAGCGCGACGCGTGTCGCCCGGCGGTCCCGCTCACGGTGGGAATCGGCTCGTTGCTGCGCCGGTCGGTATCGCCCTGTCAGGCTGTCTGGATCTCGGTCCGCGAGGGACGTGTCGCGGGCGTCGAGCCCTACTGCGTGCCTCGAAGCGCCGCGCGATGAGCGAGGAAGTCCTGGACATCGCCGTGCTCCTGCCGTCCTTGTTCACGGTCCGAAACGTCGTGTATTCGGGGCTTCTCCGGCGGTTCGCCGACGACGGTCTGCGGATCGGCCTCTTGCCGAAGGTCGCGCCGCCCGAGTCGGAGGAGACTTATGCCGAGTTTCGTCCGGCGGCGGCCTGCGAAGCGCTGTTGCAGGTGTCGGGGGCTCCCCAGCGCGGCCGGGCCCTGCTCAACGGAATCCTCGCGAGCGCGTTCACGAGACGGAACGGAATCGCGAGCTACGCGCTGTATCGCGACTGGTTCGGCCGAAACGACGCGCGCGTCGAGCGCATCCGGCGCCGCGCGGTCGATGCGGCGGGCTGGGTCGCGTCGCCCCGTCCCGTCCTCGGGGTGTTGCGTCGAACGGCCGAAGCGCTCTTTCGCAAGGCCCACGATCTCGAGCCCGTCCGTCAGCACCTGCGGCGCCTGCGTCCGCGGATGTTGTGGTCGACGGCGTGCACGTCTCCGCTCGAATACCCGTACGTCCTGGCGGCGCGCGATCTCGGCATCCCCGTGGTCGCGTCGATCCTGAGCTTCGACAACCTGAGCAGCCGTTCCGCCCTTCCGATCTTCGATCGATACACGGTGTGGTCCGAGTCGATGCGGCAGGAGCTGCTCGCGTACTACCCCGAGGTGGTGGGGGAGCACGTGCGCGTCACGGGCACGCCCCAGTTCGACTTCCATCGCCGGCCGGAGTTTCGCTGGCCGCGTCCTCTTGCCTTGCGCCGCCTCGGCCTTCCCGAGGACGCGCGCTACTTCCTCTATGCGGCGAGCCACGTGTCGCTCGCGCCGGAGGAGCCGGAGGTCGTCCGGGCGCTCGCGGCCCGGATGCGCGCCGACCCCGCGCTGTCCCGACATCGGCTGGTCGTCCGGCTGCATCCTCAGGATGACGGCAGCCGCTGGGGAGGCGGGGCCGCGTCCGGTTCACCTTTCTCGGGAACCGCCGACGGCATCGTCCTGTCTCCCGCGTGCGACGCGCCTCCCGAGGCCGACGGCTGGCGGCTTCCGCGGCCCGAAGAGCAGGCCCGCCTCATCAGCTCGCTGCTCCATGCCGACGCCTGCCTCAATGTCGTCTCGACGATGAGCCTCGATGCGGCCGTGCTCGATCGTCCGGTCATCGGCCTCGAGCTCTCCGGCGAGACGGCGAGCCCCCGCGGGGTCATGTACTCGGAGTACGGGACCACGCACTACCGGCCGCTCGTCGCGAGCGGCGGACTGCGGCTGGCCCGGTCGTGGGACGCGCTCCTCGAACTGATGCGGAAAGCGGCGGCGCACCCGGAGATGGATCGCGCGGAGCGCGCGCACATGGTGAGCGCGAATTGCGGTCCCGTGGATGGCCGCAATGCCGAGCGCGTGGCCGGGGCGCTCGAGGAGTTTCTCGACGCGCTTTCCGGGACGGGGACGGCGCGTCGTCGTCGTCCGGCGGGAGCGGTGGCGCCATGAGCATGAAGATCGTTGCGGTGCAGACGGGGCTGTCTCCGCATTCGGTTCTCGGCGGTACGGTGACCGACCGCGAGTTCCTCACGCGGCTGGCCGATCGCGGCGCGCAAGTGCACGTTCTGGCCGAGGACGGAGAGCCGATCGTCTCCCATCCGGGGCTGATCCCGCATTTCTGGCGGCGCCGGCTGCGCAAGAAGGTTCCGTTCGTCAGCAACGTGGACGTGGCGTGGGACCTGCGTAAGCTGCTGCGCCGCGTCGGACCCGTGGACTGGATCCGCTTCAACAACCCCTACGCCGTCGGCATCGGGGCCCTCGCGGCCGCGGGCTCCACGCCGACGTGGGCTTCGTATCTTCACTGCGAACCGGAACGCCTCCTGCGCTGGGTCGACGGCTGGCTGCCGGGGCGCTGTCGGATGGTCACGTGCCTCTCGGAAGACACCCGCCGCGACGTGGTCGCGCGCTGTCCGGCCGCGGACCGGGAGAGCACCGTGGTGATTCCGATGGGCATCGACGCGCGGCGGATGGAGACCGCCGGACGGGCCCGCGAGGTCGTGCGCCGCGAGCTCGGTGTGGGGGCGGAGACGACGCTGGTTCTTTTCGCCGGCGTCCTCACGGCCCGCAAGGGCATCGCCGAGCTGGTGTCCGTCTGGCAACGGCTGGGATCCCGGCCGGACGCGCGGCTGCTGCTGCTGTCGAAGCCCATCTCCACGCACGAGAGCGGCCTCGTCGCGGAGCTCGTCGGCAGAGACCCCCGGGTCATCCACCTCCCGGGTGTCCCCTACGAGACCGTGCCGGAGTACTTCCGGGCGAGCGACGTGTTCTTTTTCCCGACGCGTCTGGAGGGGTTTGGAATCGTGGTCGGCGAGGCCATGGCGGCGGGTCTCCCGGTCGTGACCACCCGGGCGCAGGGAGTGCGCGAGGTCGTCGTGGAGGGTGACTCGGCCCTCGCGAGCGAAGTCGGGGACGTCGAGGGTCTGGCGCGCGATCTCGGGAGCCTGCTCGCGAGCGCAAGCGAACGGGCACGCCTGGGCGCCGGCGGACGGCGCCGCATCCAGTCCGCGTTCACGTGGGATCGAACCATCGATCGCCTGTGGGAGGCCCTCCAGCGGTTCGGTCGGCCGTCCGCAGCCGGCGACGGCCGTTCCGAGGAGCGGCCAGCGAGCCGCGCCGCCCGATGAGCGTCGCCCCGGCTGCCGCCGACGGATCGGCCCCGATGCCGGACGACATCGCCGCGGCCTGGGTGTCCGACGGGAGCGCGCCCCGGCCGATCGCCGATTTCGCCCCCGCGCCCCTGGCGCCGGGAATCACGGTCGCGATTTGCACGCTTCGCCGGCCGGAGAACGTTGGCCGGATTCTCCGCTCGCTCGGCGTTCAGACCCGCCGCGCGGATGAGATCGTCGTCGTCGACGCGAGCCCCGATGCGAGGACCGAATCCGTGGTTCGCGAGGCCGCTGGATTACCCGGCGCCGGGCGCCTGGTCTACATGCGGGTGACGCGTTCCCGAGTCGGTCTCACGCGGCAGCGCAACGGCGCGCTCGCGCTCGCGGGCCGCGACCTGATCGTCTTTTTCGACGACGACGTCGTGCTGGACGCGCGTTGCCTCGAGGAGCTCGAGCGGGTGCACCGAAAGGAGCCCGGCACGGCCGGTGTCGGCGCGATGCTCGAAGAGCCCGTCCGCCCCCGTCCGCCGGCGATCTGGCGCCTGCGGCGTCTGCTCCGGATCGTTTCCGATCTCGCGCCGGGCCGCTATCACCGGAGCGGCATGTCGACGCCGTGGAGCTTCGCGGCACGGTCGGGAGGCGTGGTTGCTGGGGATTGGCTGCCGGGCTTCGCGATGATGTGGAGGACGGGACTCGCGCGCGAGCTCGGCTTCTACGAGGCGTTCGCCGGGTACGGGCAGGCCGAGGATCTCGAGTTCTCGCTGCGCGCGTCCCGGCACGGCCGGCTGCTGATGGCGTGCGACGCCCGCGTGCGCGACGAGCACGCGCTTCCGGGGCGACCCGACGCGTTCCGGCTCGGTTACATGGCGGTCCACAATCGGTACGTCGTGCACCGGCGCTGCCTCTCCGGCCGGACGCGCCGCGATGCGGCTTGGTTCGCCTATGCGTGGATGATGGACACCGTGCTTCTCGCCCGTCACTTCGCGTTTCCGTCGCGCTGGAGTTCCACCGCGCGACAAATCGGAGGCCGCCTGAAGGCGGCGCTGGACCTTGCCCGGGGTCGCTGACGGCCCGGCGCCGGCCGCGCCCGGCACCCTTCTTCTCTTCTGGGACTACGATACCCAGTGGGGAGGGGACCGGTCGAGGCTGCCCGGCGGACCGAAGGACTGGGGCCGCTTGGAGTTCCCGAACACCGAGCGGCTGCTCGAGCTGCACGCGCAATACGAGGTGCCGGCCTGCTTCGCCGTCGTGGGAGCCGCGGCGCTCCCGGGCGAGCGTCCGTACCACGACCCCGATCAGATTCGCCGCATTCACGACGCCGGCCACGAGGTGGGGAGCCACTCGTTTCGCCACGAATGGCTTCCCGGGCTCACGCGCGCCGAGGTCCGGGAGACCTTGCGGGCGAGCCGCGAGTCCCTCGAGCAGTGCATCGGAGCGCCGGTCGTCTCCTTCGTGCCTCCCTACAATCAGCCGTGGGACCATCCCGCGAAGCTCTCGATCAGTCTCTCCGAACGGCGGACCGGCGGCTCCGAGCGCATGCATCTCGGGCAGCTCTGCCGCGTTCTCAGCGAGACCGGCTACCGGTTCTGCCGCGTCGCCTATCGGCCGGGATGGCTGCGGGTGATCGAGCGCGTCTCGAAGGGGCGGAGGGACCGTCCGGGACGGCTCGAGAAGATCGGGGGCCTCTGGGCCGCGCGGCTCAACACGAACGGCGGTTTCGCCCTGGAAGCCCGGCAGATGCTCGAGTCGTGCGGGCGGCGAGGGGGTCTCACGGTCGCGTACGGCCATCCGCACTCCCTCACGACCGACGGCTCGCAGCACGAACGCGAGCTCGTCCCGTTTCTCGAGAAGGCGCGGGAGCTCAAGCAGCGCGGTCTCCTGAACATCGCGCTGCCGCGCGACCTCGTGGCGGCGCTGGCGTGAGGGTCTGCGTGGTGTCGCTCAAGGAGTGCTGGCAGGACGCGGACGGGAAGTGGCTCTCGACGGGCGGCTTTCCCCTCCAGATGACCGGAATCGTGTCGCTCTTTCATGAGGCTTCGCTCGTCGTCGTCGCGGGTCCGCCGCGGCCGGGCGCCCTGCCGCTTCCGCCGGTGGCGCGGGTAATCGCGTTGGCTTCGCCGCCCGGGAGAAACCTGCGCCGAAAGCTGGGATTTCTCGCGAAGCTGCCCCGGTATCGGCGTCCGCTCCTCGAGGAGATCCGCCGGGCGGACGTGGTCCACGTTCCGCTCCCGGGCGACTTTCCGCTGCTCGGCATGGTGGCCGCGCTGCTTCTCGGCAAGCGGCTGATCGCGCGGTACGGCGGCTCCTGGGTCGCGACCGGCGAAACGACGTGGGTCAATCGCGCCACGCGGGGTCTCATGCGCCGGTTTGCCGGCGGGCGCAACGTGATGCTCGCCACCGGCGAAGGGAAGTCCGAGCCAGCCCCGGGAGTCGAGTGGGTCTTCGCGACGGCGCTCTCGGCCGCGGAGCTCGCGCGCATCGCCACGGATCTGTCGCGCGGTTGGAGCGCGCCGCCACGGCTCCTCTATGCGGGCCGGCTGTCGCCGGAGAAGGGCGTCCGGTTCCTGCTGATGGCGCTCGCCCGGCTGCGGGACCGCGGCAGGGCTCCGATGCCTGTCCTGACGCTGGCGGGCGACGGACCCGAGCGCGAAGCGCTCGAGCGGCGCGTCCGCGAAGACCGCCTCGAGCCGTTCGTGACGTTTGCCGGGCAGCTCGACCGCGGGCGTCTCTCGGCGGCCATGGCCTGGACGGATCTCTACGTTCAGGCGTCGCTCTCGGAGGGCTATAGCAAGGCCTGGCTCGATGCGCTCGCGCACGGCCTGCCGGTGCTGACGACCGACGTCGGCGCGGCGCGGGCCATCGTGGGGGAGCCCGGCGAGCGAGGCTGGCTGGTTCCGCCGGGCGATGCGGAAGCCTTTGCCGACCGCCTCGGGGCGGTGCTGGATGCGCCGCTCGACTGGCCGCGGATGCGCCATGCCTGTCGATCTTTCGCCGAGGGCCGGTCGCTGGAATCCTGGAGCCGGCGCATCGGAGAGATCTGCGCGCGCCAGTGGGGGTGTGCGCTCGTCGGCGGGCGGCTGGAACGATGCGCGCCGTGACTCTGCCGGCGACGACCCTCGCCGCGAACCGGCCCCAGGCCGCTTCGGGACCGTCCGTGTCGACGCTCGCGAAGGCGTTGATGGCGTTCGTCGCGCTGGTGTGGGCAGCCGCGCCGGTTCTCGGATTCGCCAACTCCGTGACCCTCCTGACGTACGCGAGCCTGGGGGTTGCCATTCTCGGGCTCGCCGTGCCGCCCCTGGGCTTTCTCGGCGTGACGATGCTCTGCACGCTCGACGCGGTCTCGCGCTTCTACGTCGAGTCGTCCCTAATCTGGCGTTGGAACACGTTCAACTACCTGCTCATCGGGGCCACCGTGCTGCTCGCCTCGAAGAGCCGGAACCTCCGCAACCCGCAGAGCCGGCTCCTCGCCGCGCTCGTCCTCGTTCTCTGTATCGGCCTGATCTCCAGCCTGAGCATGGTGGACGGGATCCAGCACGTGCTCGGAGCGGCGGCGTTCTGGGGGATTCTCGTCTACTGCGAGCGCGGAGCCGGGCTGCGGACCGATTCGTGGTTCTGGGGCGGTCTCCTGAGCGGCACGATCGCGGGGGTCGGCGGTTTCATGTATTTCCTGCAGCCGTCGTTCATCCAGCGGCAGATCAACAAGAACGCGCTGTCGTACCTGTTTCTGACGGCGGTCTTCGTTTGCGGCCTCGCGCTCCTCTCGCGCAACCTGACGCCGGCGCGACGAACCCTGCTCGTCGCCTTCGCGGCGGTCAACTGCGGGTGGACCTTCCTGACCGGGAGCCGGGGAGGGATGCTGCTCGGGGGGATCTGTCTTCTCTTCGCGGTCCAGCAGCTGCGCAGCTCGGGTGCGCGGCTGGTCGTCGTCGCGGTCGGTCTGGCGGCGTTTGCCTTCGCCGCGACGCGCTTCGAGTCGGAGGGGGGCCGGTCCGCCGCGCGCGCTCAGAAGCTCTTCGACACTTCGTATTCGTGGTCCGGCCGCACGAGCGGCCGCTCGGACCTCGCCCTCGCCGGTTGGCATCTGTTCCTGGACAACCCGGTCCTCGGCGCCGGAACCGGCAGCTTCGCGCAGAAGTGGTCGCGCCTGATCGACCTGCCCGGACTCTCCACCTACAAGTACGGCGAGCAGCAGCAGGCGCACTCGGGATGGATCAAGACCATGGCGGAGAACGGCGTTCCGGGCCTCCTCCTCCTCGTGGCGTTCGTCGGATCGTTCGCGTTCCAGGGCTGGAAGCGGCGTGCCGACGGGCTCCTGCTCCCGGGCCTTTGGATCTCGCTCGTGCTCGCGCTCGCGTTCTTGTCGACCGAGTTCCAGGGCAAGGGTCTGTGGCTCCTGGCCGCGGCCGGCTCGATTCACCTGAATGCCCCTCCTCGGGTTCCGGCAGCCGTGACCCGCGCCCGTCTGCGGCAGGCCCCGTGAGCGGCCGTTTTCCCGTGCGGGTCGCGCTCGTGTTCGGAACCCTCGACCGGGCGGGCGCCGAGAAGCAGGGGTTCTACCTCGCGCGCGCTCTGCGCGAATCGGGCCACGACGTGCGCGTCTTCAGCCTGGTCGAAGACGGCCACTTCGGCTCGGCCCTGCGCGGGCTCGGAGTCGGTCCGGTCTGGTTCGGCCAGGCCGCGAGTCCGCCGCTTCGCCTCGCGCGGCTGGCGAGCCTGCTTGCACGGTGGCGTCCGCACGTCGTGCAGTCGACGCACTTCTTCGCGAACCTGTACGCTGCGCTCGCGGCCCGAACCGCCGGTGCGCTCTCGATCGGCGCCGTCCGGAACGACGCGTACCACGAGCTCGAGGCGAATCCCGGGTGGGGAAAGTGGCTGCTGGGTCTCCCCGACGTCGTGGTCGCGAATTCCGAAGCGGCCGCCGCGAATATCCGGCAGCTCGACCGCGGTCACGGCCCGGTGCATGTGCTCAAGAACGTGCTGGATCTCGACGAGTTTGATCGCCGCGCCGGATCGCGCGGCACTTCGGCGGCCGACCGTTTCGTCGTCGTCGCCGCGGGGCGGCTGGTTCCGGCCAAGCGCTTCGACCGGTTGCTCACGGCGCTCGCGCTGGCGCGCGCGAGCGTCCCCGGGCTGGAAGGATGGATCGTTGGCGACGGCCCCGAGCGCGCGCGGCTCGAGACGAAAGCCGGAGAGCTCGGTCTCGCGACGCCCGCAGTGCGGTTTTTCGGGGGGCGCGACGATCTGCCCGCGCTTCTTGCGCAGGCCGACGCCTTTGCCCTGACGTCCGACCACGAGGGCGTCCCGAACGTCGTGCTGGAGGCCATGGCGAGCCGCCTGCCGGTCGTCGCGACGCCGGCCGGGGGCGTGCGCGAGCTCGTCGAGGACGGCGTGACCGGCTACGTCGTCGCGTGCGACGACGGGCGGGAAACGGCGGATCGCCTCCGCGGTCTGGCGGCCGACGCCGCCCGACGGCGCGCGTTCGGCGAAGCGGGACGGCTCCGGATCGTCCGCGACTACGCCTTCGAGGGACTGGCGACGCGCCTGGCGGTTCTCTATCGCGAGGTCGGCTCGCACCCGCACGGCCGCCGGCTCCGGGAGGCGCTCGCCGCATGACCGCCGCCGGAACCGTGGAGCCGCAGACGCGCGCGGGCGCGCAGCCATTCCCGGCGCGCCCGCGCCTGGCGATGTTCACGAGCCAGTACCCGGCCCGCGTCAGCACGTTTTTCGCGCGCGACGTCCGGGGCCTCGAGGAGGCGGGATGGGACGTCGAGACGTTCGCCGTCCGGCCGCTCGACGAGGACCTCTGGCGCTTTTCTCCGGACGAGTCCGCGTCGGCCGGACTCTCGCGGGAGAAGGTGCATCACCTCGGCGGCTGGGAGGCGCTCGAGCGCGGGGCGCGGGGCCTCCGGCGCCACGGCGGGAGGATTCTTCGGGAGGCGTCGCGCATTCTTCCCGCGGCCGCCCGCTGGGGGCCCGCCGCCCTCGCGAAGACGGCCTACGTGCTGCCGAAGGCCTGGACGTGGGCCGACCGCGCGGGAGGACGCTTCGATCACGTGCTCGCCTACTGGGGCAACTACGCCGCCACGTGCGCCTACCTCTTCCACCGGCTGCGTTGTCCGGATGTGCCGTTTTCGATGTTTCTCCACGCCGGAACCGATCTCTACCGCTCGCCGGTTTTTATGCGCTCGAAGCTCGCGTACGCCGACACCGTCGTGACCGTCTGCGACTTCAACCGCCGGTACCTGCTGGACCGGTACGCGGAGACTGTCCCGGGGCTCGATCGCAAGATCCTCGTCCACCACCTCGGCCTCGACCTGGAGGCGCTCTCTTTTGCGGCCGAGGGGCGGTCCCGCACGCGGGTCGTCGGGATCGGCAGCTTCGAGAGGGTCAAGGGGTTCGCGGACCTGCTTCAGGCCGTGGCCGTGGTCCGCCGGGGAGGGGCTCCCGTGGAGCTCGAGCTCGTCGGAGCGGGACCCGAAGAGAAGCGCCTTCGGGCGCTCGCGGAAGAGCTCGGCATCGCGGACCGGACGCGCTTTTCCGGATGGCTTGCCTTTCCCGAGGTCGTCGCGCGGATCCGTACCGCGGCGCTCCTCGTCCATCCCTCGACGGGACTCGGCGACGCCGTGCCGACGGTGATCAAAGAGGCCATGGCCCTCGGCACGCCCGTCGTCGCGACCCGCGTCGCCGGAATCCCCGAGCTTCTCGACGACCGCGAGGGAGCCTGCGGCGTTCTCGTGGAGCCGAAGGACGCCGACGCGCTGGCCGGCGCGATCGCGCGCCTCCTGGGGGACGACGCAGAGCGCAACGCCCTCGCCGCGCGGGCGCGGCGGCGCGCGGAGCAGATGTTCGACCTGCGCCGCAACGCGGCGGCGCTCGACGCGCGCCTGCGGGAAACGCGGCGGAGGGCTCCGGCGTGAACCCGGGACTTCTGCGGGCGTACCACGCCCTGCCGGGGCCGATCCAGTCGCTCGGAGCGAGCCTCTGGGGTTGGCGCCTGAGCCGCTGGCGGTACGGCCCGGACGCCGAGCGGCTCGTGGAGGAAGCGCTCGAACGCGAGAGCTGGTCCGCCGAGCGCTGGGGCGCGTGGCGCGAGGAGCGGCTCGGGAGGCTCCTCGAGCGCGCGGCGGCAAGCGTTCCCTTCTACCGTCGGCAGTGGGAGGAGCGCCGCCGGAGGGGCGATCGCGCGGCCGTCGACGCTCTGGCCAACTGGCCGATCCTGCCCAAGACCGCGGTGCGTGAGCGCCCGGAAGACTTCGTCGCCGAGGATTGCGACGTCCGACGCATGTACGCCGAGCAGACCAGCGGCACCACGGGAACTCCGCTGCGGCTGTGGTGGAGCCGAAGCACGGTGCGGCGCTGGTACGCGCTCTTCGAGGCGCGCGCCCGCCGCTGGAACGGAGTGGGCCGCGGGGACCGGTGGGCGATTCTGGGCGGACAGCTGGTGGTCCCGGCGCGGCGGGCCCGCCCGCCGTACTGGGTCTGGAACGGCGGTCTCCGGCAGCTGTACATGTCGGCCTATCACCTGCGCCCGGATACCGTGGCGGACTATATCGGCGCGCTCGGCGAGCGGGGCATTGTGTACGTGCTCGGGTACCCGTCGGCGGTCGGATACCTCGCCTCGCTGGCGCGGGAACGGGGGATCGCGTGCCCGAAGCTCCGGGTCGTCGTCGGAAACGCCGAGCCGTTTCTGGACGGTCAGAGGGAAGCGATCGGCCAGGCCTTCGATTGCCCCGTGCGGGACACGTACGGCATGGCGGAGATCGTGACGGCGGGCAGCGAGTGCGGGTCGGGAACCATGCATCTCTGGCCGGAGGTCGGCGTCACCGAGATCCGGGATCCGGGCGAGGACGCCGACGGCCTCGGCCGGATCGTCGGCACCGGTCTTCTGAACACCGACATGCCGCTCATTCGATACGACGTCGGCGACCGGGGCAGCCTCGCGGCCGGTGCGGCGCCCGGAGACGCGTCGCCCGCCTGCGGCTGTGGGCGGCGCCTTCCCGCGCTCGCCCGGATCTCGGGGCGCTGCGACGACGTCGTGATCACGCCGGAAGGCCGCGCGATCGGCCGGTTCGACCCGGTCTTCAAAGCAGACCTCCCGATTCGCGAGGCGCAGATCGAGCAGGAATCGCGGTCGCGGCTGCGCGTGCGGGTCGTCGTCGCGCCGGAGTTTTCGCAGGCGCACGAGCGCGCGATTGCCGCGGGCGTGCGCAGCCGCGTGGGTCCCGGAATGGAGATCGTGGTCGAGCGGGTGCCCGAGATTGCCCGCACCGCGAACGGGAAGTTCCGAGCCGTCATCTCCTCGTTCCGCGCCGAAGCGGAGGGGGGGTCGTGACGGAGGCCTCCGGAGCCGCAGGGGGAGGAGAAGCCCTGCCGCGCGTGTCGGTCGTGATGCCCGTGCGCAACGAGGCCGCGCACGTGGGACGCAGCCTCGCCGCCGTCCTGGCGCAGGACTATCCGCCCGACCGGTTCGAGGTCATCGTCGCGGACGGGATGTCGCAGGACGACACGCGGGACGCGGTGGCGCGCGCGGCCGGGGGCGATCGCCGCGTCCGGATCGTCGACAACGCGGGTCGGATCGCGCCCACCGGCCTCAACGCGGCCATCCGCGCCGCGTCGGGCGAGATCGTCGTGCGCGTCGACGGACACTGCGAGATCGCGCCGGACTACGTCCGCCGCTGCGTCACGCACCTGACGCGGGGCGAGGCCGACGGGGTCGGCGGCTCGGTCGAAACGGTGGGGGAGACTCCCGTCGCGCAGGCCATCGCCCTGGCGATGAGCTCGCGTTTCGGCGTCGGGGACTCCGCGTTTCGGACGCTTCGGGACACAACGCGACTCGTGGACACGATTCCGTTTCCCGCGTATACCCGGGCCTTGATCGACCGGATGGGCCCTTACGACGAGGAGCTCGTGCGCGATCAGGACGACGAGTACAACTACCGCATCCGCGCCGGCGGAGGGCGCTTGCTGCTCGCCTCCGACGTGCGCTCGCGGTACTTCAGTCGGAGCTCCATCGCGGGCGTGTGGCGCCAGTATTCGCAATACGGTTTCTGGAAGGTCCGGGTGCTCCAGAAGCACCCGCGGCAGATGCGGGTGCGGCAATTCGTTCCCCCGGCTTTCGTCGCATCGTGGGTGGCGCTGGGGATCGGGGCTTTGATCCACCCGGCTCCGCGCCTGCTCCTCGCCGCGGCGGCCGCGGTCTACGCCGGCGCGGCGGTCGTCGGGGCATGTTTCGCGATGCGGGGCTCGTGGCGGCTCGTTCCGGCGATCGCCGCGACGTTCCCCGCGCTGCATTTCGGATACGGGGCCGGGTTTCTGGCGGGGTTGATTCGATTCGGTGGCCGATGGAAAGACGCGAAGCCCCTCGTGGCGGCTTCGCAAGGAGGTGGAAACTGAGCAAGGTGGCCGTTCCGTTCTTTCGTCCCGAGATCGCCGAGGCCGAGGTCGACGAAGTCGTCGCGGCCCTGCGTTCCGGCTGGCTGACCACGGGGCCTCGGGTCAAGACATTCGAAGAGGAGTTCGCGGCCGCCGTCGGGGCGCGGCACGCGGTGGCCGTCAACTCGTGCACGGCGGCGCTGCACCTCGCCGTCGAGGCGCTCGGCCTGAAGGCCGGCGAGGCCGTCCTGGTTCCCACGATGACCTTCGCGGCGACGGCGGAGATCGTCCGATACCTCGGCGCCCACCCGGTCCTCGTGGACTGCGATCCGGCGACCCTGAACGTCGATCTGCGGGATGCCGCGCGCAAGCTCGACGCGCTGCGCTCCGGGACCCTGCACGCGTCGATCCCGAGCGGGACCCGCGCGGTCGGGTTCATCCCGGTGCACGTCGCGGGTGACATGTGCCGCGTGGACACGCTGCGGGCCTTCGCGTCCGAAAACGAGTTGTGGTGCGTCGAGGACGCCGCGCACTCTTTTCCCGCGTCCTGGCGGCCTTCGCCGGCCGCGCCGTGGCAGCGCTGCGGCGAGAGAACGGCCGCGATCTCCTGCTTCTCCTTCTACGCGAACAAGACGATCACGACGGGCGAGGGCGGGATGGCGACCACGGACGATGCGGAGCTCGCCGACCGCATGCGCCTGATGTCCCTGCACGGCCTCTCCCAGGACGCCTGGGGACGCTACCGCGGCGGCAGCAAGTGGGACTACCGCATCCTCGCGCCGGGCTTCAAGTACAACCTCACCGACGTGGCCGCGGCGATCGGAATCCACCAGCTCCGGCGGGCCGAAGCGATGCGCGTGGCGCGCGAGGAGGTGGCGATCCGCTACGAGCGGGAGCTCGCCGACGTCGAAGAGCTGGAGACGCCGCCGCGCGACACGGACCGCATCCATTCCTGGCATCTCTATTTCGTGCGCCTGAGGCTCGAGCGGCTCGCGATCGACCGGAACGCCTTTCTCGAGGAGCTCAAGAAGAGGGGCGTGGGATGCTCGGTTCACTGGCGCCCGCTGCACCTGCATCCCTACTATCAGGAGAACTTCGGCTGGCAGACCGGTGACTTCCCGGTCGCCACGGCCGTCTGGGAACGGCTGATCAGCCTTCCGATTTTTCCCGGGATGCGGCCCGAGGAAGTGGCGCACGTGGTCGAGACGGTCCGGCAGTTGTGCCGTGAGAATCGGACGGCCGCGCGCACCGCGGCGGTCTCATCCTGAGGGGATCGCCGGGAACCGGGCTTCCGCGAGCGGTCGACCTGCTCCTGGCGGGGGCCGGGCTTCTGTGCGCCGCTCCCGTCCTCGCTCTGGCGGGCCTCGCGATCGCGCTCGGCTCCGGCCTTCCCGTCCTCTTCCGACAGACGCGGATGGGGCGCGATGGCGTGCCGTTCACGCTCGTGAAGCTCCGGACCATGCGCTCCGGCTCCGGCCCCCGGGGGCCTTCCGTGACATCGCGGGACGACGACCGCATCACGCCGGTGGGCCGGCTGCTGCGGAGGACCAAGCTCGACGAGCTTCCGGAGCTCTGGAACGTCGTGCGCGGCCAGATGGCGCTCGTCGGGCCCCGGCCCGAGGTGCCTGAGCTCGTCGACGCGGCCGACCCGCTGTGGCAGGCCGTGCTCCGTGTCCGGCCCGGCCTGACCGATCCCGTGACGGTGCGACTGCGCGACGAAGAGAGGATCCTCGCAGAGGTGCCGTCCCACGTCGGGGTCGAACGGTATTACCGGGAAACGCTGCAGCCCGAGAAGCTTCGGGGCTACATCGCGTACCTCGATGGACGCACCTGGCAGAGCGATCTCAGGGTCCTCTGGGATACGGCCTGCGCCATTCTCCGCGTGGGCCGGGCCTGAATGGCGCTGTCCCGACGGCCAGTCTCTCCTTGAAAACTGGCCCTTTTTCCGCTATTTTCGGCACTCCGAAACGAGGTCAAGAGATGTCCCTAGCCGTCGGTGGGCGGGGAAGAACGGGTGCCGCGATGGCCGGCTCCACGTGCGCCCGCCGCTCCGTATCGAGCCCGCGGACGACTGCCACCGGCGGGCGTCGGCGGGCCGGGGTGCGGTCGCTTTGAGTGTGACGCGCAAGCTCCTCCAGCCGAAGCTGACGCGGGGACTTCAGTTCGTCCTCGACCTGTCGACGCTCGTCATGGCGTTCGTCCTGGCCTACCTGCTCCGGTTCGAGTTCGCCCTCCCCCAGCAGGAGCTCAGCAACGCCGTCCAACAGCTTCCCTACGTCATCCTGATCCAGTTCGGGGCGCTCGCGCTGGCCGGCGTCTACAGCTTCATCTGGCGATACGTCGGCATGGGCGAGGTGAAGGCCTTTCTCTACGCCGCCGTCTGGTCGGCCCTCGCCCTCGCCGTCGCGCGGCTGACGCTGCCGGCACGCTTCGGCGAGTGGAAGGTGCCGCTCTCGGTCATCGTCATGGGAACCGTGCTCGCCTTCGGCGGCGTCCTCGGTCTCCGTGTTCTGCGGCGCTACCTCTACGAGCTCGTCCAGCGGCGAAACCGCGGAACTCAGAGCCTGAGCGAGCGCGTGGCGACGCTCCTCGTCGGGGCCGGGCGTGCCGGGGTCCTCGCGGCCCGCGAGATCGCGGGACGCGGAGACATGAACCTCGACGTGAAGGGTTTCATCGACGACGACCCAGAGAAGAAGGGCGCGGTGATCCACGGGATCCGGGTCCTGGGCTCGAGCGAGGACCTGCCGCGCCTCGTCAAGGAGCTCGGAATCGCCCAGGTGGTCATCACGATCGCCCAGATTTCCCGCCAGGAGATTCTTCGCGTCATTGGCCTGTGCCGCAAGATCCAGGTCGCGGTGCGGATCATCCCGGGCCTCTACGAGGTTCTCCAGGGCAAGGTGCAGGTGACGCGCATCCGCAACGTCCAGATCGAGGATCTGCTGGGCCGCGAGCCCGTCTTCCTCGACGAGGCGCAGCTCGGCCAGTTCCTGGCCGGAAAGCGCGTGATGGTCACCGGGGCCGGCGGGTCCATCGGCTCGGAGCTCGCGCGTCAGATCGCGCGCTTCCAGCCTTCGAAGGTTCTTCTCGTCGAGCGCGCCGAGTTCGCGCTGTTCGAGGTCGACGGGGAGCTGCGACGCACGCGCTCGGAGGTGAACGTGCTTCCCCTGGTCGCCGACGTGTGCGACGAAGCGCGCATGCGCGCCTTGCTTTCGGAGCACGCGCCGCAGGTCATCTTTCATGCGGCCGCGCACAAGCACGTGCCGATGATGGAGGCCAACGCCGGCGAAGCGATCAAGAACAACATCCTCGCGACCCGGCTTCTCGGCGAGCTCGCCGGGGAAATGGGCGTCGAGGCGTTCGTGATGATCTCGACCGACAAGGCCGTGCGGCCGACGTCCATCATGGGGGCGACCAAGCGCGTGGCCGAGCTGGCGATCCAGGATCTCGCTACGCGGTACGCAGACGCGCTTCCTCGCCGTGCGGTTCGGGAACGTCATCGGCTCGGCCGGCTCGGTGGTCCCGGTGTTCCGGGATCAGATCCGCCGGGGCGGACCCGTCACGGTGACCCATCCGGAGATGCGCCGCTACTTCATGACCATTCCCGAGGCGGCGCAGCTGGTCCTCCAGGCGGGCGCCATGGGGCAGGGGGGCGAGATCTTCATTCTCGACATGGGGGAGCCCGTCCGCATCCTCGATCTCGCCGAAGAAATGATCACGCTGACCGGACTGCGGCCGTACGTCGACATGGACATCGTCTTCACGGGGCTGCGTCCCGGCGAGAAGCTCTTCGAGGAGCTGGAGCTCTCCGGCGAGCAGATCGCCAAGACTCGCCACCCGAAAATCTTCATCGGCAAGCTCAATCCCTACCCGAGCGAGGAAGTCGAGCGGGCGCTGCGCTTCCTTCAGGACCTCGCCCGCGAAGCCGATGGAACCGCCGTGCGCAAGTTCCTCAATTCGCTCCTTCCCGAGGCGAACCTCGGGGTGCGGCGCACGACGCGCGAACGCACGCGCACGACCGACAACGTCCCGACCGTCCGCGCGGTCGCCTCGGATGCCTGAGGCGCCCTAGGGAGTCGGGCGGGTGACCGGGCGCGGGGACGCCGGCGTTTCCGGAGCCTGCCGCGGCGTCGGACGCTTGGCGCCCGTCGTCACGACGACGAAAGCGTTGAACTCGGGGCCCGTCGGCTCGGGCGCGGGCCGACCAACGGGCACGGCCGTCGAGAGCCCCGTCATCGGGATCCGGACCGGCCCGCCCGCATAGGTACCGCTCGCGACCAGTGCGCCGAAGTAGTCCTGGGCGTTCCGGATCTCGTAGGTCGATCCCGGGCTCAGGATGCCGGACAGATCGACGTCGACCTCGGGCGCCCGATCCCAGTTGTACACGGTGACGTGCCCGCGACCCGGCTCGTACGCATTCGGACGCACGAGGACGTGGGTGCCTCCCGGACGCTGCGCCAGGAACTCGTTGTCCGGATAGGTGGTCTTGGAGATTCCGCTGACCGCCCCGAAGAAAGTGTTGCCCGTCAGCGTCACCGGCGCGCAGTTGATGAACGCCGAGTTGTTCGAGACGTAGTTGCCGGTCATCGTCGCGTTCGAACAGCCGCTGCTGTATCCCATGTTCAGGGCCGTGGTCGGGCCGCCGTCCCGGTAGTAGAGCGCGTTGTCGGCGAGCACGGGGTTGCGCGCGGGCCGGCCGCCTCCGAGGAGGAGGTTGCGGGCCAGCCCGAAGCTCGACAGGTCGCCGTTGTTGAAGAGCGTGTTACCCGCGATGTACAGGTTGTCGAGGTAGGCCGTGTCCGAGCCGTAGGCATGAAACCCGTGGCTGAACTGGCCGAAGAGAATGTTATCGACGATCCGCTTGGTGCCGTTTTCGTTCTGCACGTACAGGCCGTGCCCGTGCCCGCGATCCGGGCCGTCCCAGCCGTTGTAGTAGAGGATGCAGCCGTAGACCTCGGCGTCGATGGCTTCGGTCGTCAGCCCCGAGCCGCGGGTATCGTGGACGATGAGGTTGATGAACCGGCTGCCGACGCCGATGCCGGCCTGCTGGTACACCGAGAAGCCGGCGCCCCGCGGCACGTCGCTCGGGCCCGAGGTGTTCTGCGTGGAGGTGCGGTCGGGATCCGAGCTGAAGATCTCGAAGCCCCAGAACCACGTGTGCGTTCCGCGCTCGAGGAGAATGGTCGCGCCGTTGGAGCTGCCGCCGTCGATTGCCGCGTGCTCGCCCGGGTACTGCCGGACGATGATCGGGCTTCCTTCGGCGCCGTGCAGCTCGCTCGTGAACGTGCCGCGGTAGAGGCCGCCGCGGAGCCAAACGGTGTCTCCCGGGCGTGCCGGCGAGGAGGCCGACAGTGCCGTTGCGAGATCGAGAGGCCGTTCGCGCGAGCCGTCTCCGCTCGAACGTCCGTCGGGGCTGGCGTAAAAGACGCGTCCCGATGCGACGGCTTCGCTCCGGTCGGCGCGCAGCTCCGCGGTGGCCCCCTTCTGTTCTTCCGCTGAGCGTCCACCGGCCTGGGCGCAGCAGAACACCAGAGATCCGAGAATCGACGTCAGCGCCGGCACCGCGGTCCCGAGTTTTCCCATGGTCACGGAATCTTACCGCGAGGGGCCGGCGGAGACGGCGGCGCGGGGACGCGCGGTACGGGGCGGGGAGTCGAAACTACTGCAGCGAGAAGGTGTTGACGAGGAAGGTCGCGAGCTGCGCGCGTGTCACCGACGCGCCCGGGCAGAACTTCCCGGATCCGCAGCCCGACGTCAGGCCGCGGTCCGCGAGCTCTTCGATCCAGGCGGCCGCGAACGCCCCGGCGGAAACGTCGGAGAACACCGTGCCGGTCGCCGCTGGCGGGAGGTAGCCGGGTCCTTCGTTCGTCCTCAGCAGCAGCACGGCCATCTGGGCGCGCGTGAGGGGCGAGCGGGGACAGAACTTCCCGCCGCCGCAACCGGTGGCGATGCCCGCATCCACGAGCTCTTCGATCCAGGCGGCGGCGAACGCGTTCGCCGGTACGTCGTTGAAGACCGTTCCGGTCGCGGCGGGCGGCGTCCAGGACCCTCCGTGCTTGCTCTTGAGGAGGAAGACGGAAGCCTGGTCGCGCAGGACGACGGCGTTCGGGCAGAAGTTCCCGCCGCCGCAGCCGGCCGTGATCCCGTTGCTCGCGAGGGTCACGATGTTCGCGTAGTGGGGGTTGGAGGGAAAGACGTCCAGGAACTGGAAGGGTCCGGCCGTTCCGATCAGAACGAAGACGTTGAATTCCGGACCGGTCGCAACCGGCGTCGGCCTTCCGACCGGGGCCGCGTTCGGAAGCCCGGTCAACGGCACGTTGACGGTGCCGCCCGCGTAGACCCCCGAGAGCACCGGGGCGCCGAAGTAGTTCTGCGCGTTCCGGATCTCGAAGCTCGTGCCGGGAGGAATCACCGAGCTCAGGTCGACGGCGGCCGTGGACGCGAGGTTCCAGCTGTACACCGTGATGTGCGCGCGTCCGGCCTCGAAGAGATTCGGACGGATGCGGACGACGGTGCCGGTAGGCCGCGACGAGTAGTACGTGTTGCTCGGGTACTGCGAGGGTGCGAAGCCGTTGATGTTGCCGTAGTAGGAGTTGCCCGTCATCGTCGTCGGCTGGCAGGAGGAGAACTCGGTGTCGTTGGAAACGTAGTTCGAGTTGATCGTCGCGTTGGAGCAGCCCGCTCCGTATCCCAGCTTGAAGGCCGTCTCCGGGCTCACCGTTGCCTTGTAGTAGAGCGAGTTGGAGAGGAGCTTCGGGTTGTTGGCCACGCGGTCGCCGCCGAGCAGGATGTTGCGCGCCGAACCGAAGGAGGACAGGTTCCCGTTGTTGAAGAGGGTGTTGCCCTCGACGTGGAGATTGTCGAGATAGGCGCTCGTCGACCCGTAGGCGTGAAACCCATGGCTGAACTGCTGAAAGATGACGTTGTCGACGATGCGCTTGGTGCCGGTCTGATTCTGGGCGTAGATGGCGTGTCCGTGCCCGCGGTCGGGCGCATCCCAGCCGTTGTAGTAGATGAGGCAGCCATAGACCTCGGCGTCGACGGCTTCCATCGCCAGGCCGGCACCCTTCGGTGTCGTGCACGATCAGGTTGATGAACTTGGTGCCGGTCCCCACTCCGGCCTGCTGGTAGATCTCGAAGCCCGCTCCGCGGCCGATGTCGGTGGGCCACGAGCTCGATTGCGCCGAGACCCGGTCGGGGTCCGAGCTCATGATCTCGAATCCCCAGAACCACGTGTAGTTGCCGCGCACGTGGAGAATCGGCGCGCCTCCCGAGTTGCCGCCGTCGATGACGGCGTGCTCGCCCGGGTACTGCCGCAGGACGATCGGGTTCGCCGCCGTTCCCTGAAGCCAGCTCACGTAGCTGCCGTTGTAGGTTCCGCCGCGCAGCCAGATCGTGTCGCCGGGATCGACCGGCCCCGGCTGGTCGAGCGCCGTTTGCAGGCGCCAGGGGTTGCTCGATGCTTCCGTTGCCGTTCGCCGCGGCGTTGGGGGACACGTAGAACTCGTCTGCTCCGGACGCTCGGGTGAGCGCAAGCAGGGCTATGACCGCCGGAAGGACACGACGCAGGAACACTGTGGGGGATCGTATCGATAGCGCGCGCCGCAAACCACTGTTCCGCGAGTCAAAATTCGGACAGGGCGAAAGGCGAAGGCGACCCTGTACGGAAGGACAGGGCTATTGCAGATCGAACGTTCGCGTCAGGAACGCCGCCATCTGGCCGCGCGTGTTGGGACTGTTCGGGCAGTAGTTCCCGCCGCCGCAGCCGGCCGTCACGCCTTCGAGATACAGCGCCTCGATCCAACGCGTGAAGGGATCGGTCAACAGGAGATCGTCGAAGATGCCGGTCGGGGCGGGCGGCGCGTATTGCGGGCCGTGCTCGGCGCGCAACAGGAACACCGCCATCTGCGCGCGCGTCACGACGGCGTTCGGGCAGTAGCGCCCGCCTCCGCATCCGCCCGTGATGCCTTCGTCCGCGAGCTGTTCGATCCAGGCGGCGGCGAAGGATCCCGCCGAAACGTCGCTGAAGACCGTTCCCGTCGCGGGCGGCGGTTGATAGGCGCTGCCATACATGGTCTTGAGCACGAAGACCGCCATCTGGGCGCGCGTGACGGCATTGGTCGGGCAGTAGGCGCCGCCGCCGCAGCCCCCGCTGATGCCATTTCGAGCGATCGTCTCGATGAAGTCGTAGAAGAGGTTCGAGGGGGGCACGTCGGCGAAGGTCGAGAGGTTGCCTTCGGTCGGGACGAAATCCGGATCGTCGGTAATGAGAATTCGGTCGACCTTGCTGTGGGCGTCGCGCCCCCGGAACATCAGCGTGTTCGATCCGGCCGCGAGGGTCAGAATCCGCGGGTTGAGGGTCAGCGGGATGCCCGTGCCGGCGCGGCCGTTCAGTCGGCTCCACTGCCAGCCCGGCGACCAGGTTCCTTCTGCGTCGTCGTAGACGTCTTCCTCGCTGCCCCCGGGGGTGGCGAAGAACGAGTCGTTCGACGCGCCCGGCGCGAGCACGCGGCACCAGACGTAGTAGTCGCCGGCGGTCGGGACCGTCAGCGTCCAGGTCGCGGTTCCCGCGTTCTGCGAGCCCGAGCTCGCGTACCGGCCTCCGAAGGCCTGGGTGTCGGCCGTCGACGTCATCGGGCCCGCGAGAGCGCCTGCCTCGGCTTCGACCCTCAGGAGGAACGGCCCTGAGCCCGGCGTGGGCGTGGGGACGGGCGTCGGGGTCGAGGGTGGGGGTGCGGTCGCGGTCGGCGCCGGCGCCGTGGGCGTCGCCGTCGGGAGCTCGGGCGTCGCCGTCGCCGCCGGAGCCGTGGGCGTGACCGTTGCCGTCGGAGTCGCGGTCGGAGCTGGTGCCGTTGCCGTCGCGGTGGGCGGCGGTGCCGTCGCCGTCGCGGTCGGCGGCTGCGGAGTGTTGGTCGCAGTCGGCCCGGGAACCGTCGGCGTGAAGGTCGCCGTGGGGCCGGGGTTCGTCGGCGTTGCCGTCGGAGTCGAAGAGGGGGTCGCCGTCGGCGGCGGCAGAGTCGGAGTCGCCGTCGGCGTGCTGGTCGGCGGAACGGCCGTGGGTGTTGCCGTCGGCGGCACCGCCGTGGGCGTCGCCGTCGGGGGCAACGCCGTGGGTGTCCGCGTCGCGGTCGGGGTCGCCGTGTGCGTCGGCGTCATCGAAGCCGTCGCGGTCGGCGGCACCGCGGTCGCCGTGGGGGTCCGGGTGGCCGTCGCTGTCGGCGTGCGTGTCGCCGTCGCGGTGCTCGTCGGCGTGGCGGTGGGCGTGCCGCCGCCGGAGGCCGGCAGGACGACGAAGGCGTTGAACTCGGGGCCGGTGGGCGGGGGAGCCGCCCATCCGACGGGGGCGGCGACCGACAGTCCGGAGAGAGGGATGGTCACCGTGCCGCCGGCGTAGGTGCCCGTGACGACGGGAGCGCCGAGAAGTCGTGGGCGTTGCGGATCTCGAAGCCCGAGCCCAAGGGCAGGAAAGCAGACAGGTCGACGTTCGTGCTCGCCGACATGCTCCAGTTGTAGACGGTGATGTTGGCCCGGCCCGATTCGTACTGGTTGGGCCGGATGAAGACCTTCACGCCGGTCGGCCGCGAGCTGAAGTAGGTGTTGCTCGGATAGGCGCCCTGCGAGAAGCCCGCGATCGTCCCGTAGAACGTGTTGCCGGTCATCGACACCGGCGAGCAGTTCGCGAAGGTCGTGTTGTTGGAAACGTAGTTGTTGGTGACCGTCGCGTTGCTGCATCCGGCGCTGAAACCGAGGTCGAACGCCGTCGTCCGGACTGATGGCGTACTGGTAGTAGAGGTAGTTGTTGAGGACCTTCGGGTTCTGCGCGACCCGGTCGCCGCCGAGCAGGAGATTGCGCGCATTGCCGGTGGTCGCCAGATTGCCGTTGTTGAAGAGCGTGTTGCCTTCCACGTGCAGGTTGTCCAGGTACGCGCTCGTGCCGCCGTAGGCATGGAAGCCGTGGCTGAACTGCTGGAACATGATGTTGTCGACGATCTTCTTGGTCCCGGTCTGATTCTGGACGTAGATGGCGTGGCCGTGGCCGCGGTCCGGGGCCTGCCAGCCGTTGTAATAGATGACGCAGCCGTAGATCTCGGAGTCCAGCGCTTCCGTGGTGAGTCCCGAGCCGCGGGTGTCGTGCACGATGAGGTTGATGAACTTCGTGCCCACGCCGATGCCCGCCTGCTGAAGGACGCCGAACCCGGCGCCCCGGCCGATGTCGCTGGGCCAGGACGAGACCTGGGTTGAAAGGCGGTTCGGGTCCGAGCTCATGATCTCGAAGCCCCAGAACCAGGTGTGGTTGCCTTGCACGGTGAAGATCTGGATCCCGCCGGAGTTGCCTCCATCGATGATCGCCCGCTCGCCCGGATACTGCCGCACGACGATCGGGCTGCCGGACGTCCCGTTCAAGAAGCTCGTGTAGGTGCCCGTGTAGGTGCCGCCCCGCAGCCAGATCGTGTCGCCCGCGTGCACAGCTCCCGGGTGATTGAGTGCCGTCTGCAGCTTCCAGGGATTGCCGAAGCTTCCGTTTCCGCTCCCGCTCGCATTGTGCGCAACGTAGAAATCGGCGGCGCGCACGGCCGGCGGCGCCGCGATCGCGAGTCCGGCGCAGAGCGCGGCCCGCATCCAGACGGGAGGCTTCATCTGTCGGGAGAATGCGCCCAAGCGGTCCGTCAAACTACTGGTCGGCGAGGACATCCGAAGGACAGCGGATGGATTGACTCGCCGACTGTCCGCCGGAACAGGGCGCGTTGCGGTGGCGCGGTTCCTGACTTACCTTACCGGGGTGTCCCCCCCGACATCGACCCGGAGCGCGGCCCTCCCTCTCGGAGGCCGGTGATGCTGGGCCGCCGGACCGCCGGCGCCCACGCCGCGCCACGCCGGTGGCTGCAGCGATGGCTCGGGAGCCCCTCCATTCATGTCCGACAGAAATGGAGCGCGCTCTGGCCCCACCTCGCGGTTCTGCCCGAGTCCGGCCTCGCCGTGCTCGACGCCGGATGCGGGCGGGGAGACTGGACGCTGGAGCTCGCGGCGCGGCGCCCCGGCTGGAGGCTCGTGGGGCTCGATCGCGACGAGGCGCAGAGGGGAGCGGGCGAAACCGCGGCCTCCCGGCTCGGGCTCGCGAACGTCGAGTGGGTGACGCGCGACTTTTTCGCTTTCGATCCTGACGCTCCCTTCGACGTCGTGCTCAGCGTCGCGTCCGCCCACTACGCCGCGCGCGACGGAATGGGGGACGCGCTCTTTCGCCGGTTCCGCGGCTGGACCAGACCCGGTGGCCGGCTCCTGCTGCTCGTCCCGCGGACGGAATCGGAGGTGCCCTTCGTGCGGTCGCTCGCGCGAAGAGACTGGCACCCCGTGTTCTCCGCAGCAGAACTCGCGGCGCTCTGCCGGCAAACCGGATACGAGGTCGAAAACCTGCGCGCCGTCGTGGGTCCGGTCGGCACCGCCGCGAAGCAGCTCGACTGGACGCTCGCGGATCGGGCCGGGGCTCTGCACGCGCCGATGCAGCTCGCGCCGCTTCTCGTCGCGATGCTCGAAGCGTCGCCGCGCTCCGGCGACTTCGCACGAAGCGCCTACTGGGTGCTCGTGGCACGCGCGGTCTGAACGGGTTCGGGCCCTGTACGCACGGACAGTTCGCCCTTGCCCGTCCTGAGGATTTCCCGTAGTCTTCCTTCCAGAGTGTCCAAGGCGCGCCCGGGTCGAAAAGCTTCCGTATGTCTCCTCGCGTTTCACCCGCTCGTGCTGTCGGAGTTCGAGCGTCTGCTCTCGAGTGAAGCGCTGTCGGTGCTTCCGCGGCGCCTCGGGCCCGACCTGATCGCGGATCCGGCGAAGCTGGCCATCCCCAAGGCGTCGGTATACGTGGTCGAGAGTCACTCGCACCGTCCCACCACGGAAGCGCTCGTCGTCGGCGTCCTCGGCAAACACGCGACGGCGCGGGTCCTCGTCGTGGCCGAGAAGTTCGATCAGGCCGCGGCGTTTCCGTTGCTGCGCCTCGGCGCGAAGGGCCTCCTCAGTTTCGAGGAAGCCTCGGAGCAACTGGCCCGAGCGGTCCTGGAGGTCGCCAGCGGCGGTTTCTGGGTCCCGCGCTCGCTGCTCTCGCGGTTCGTCGACGAGACCATCAGCTCGGTCCGGCGCCCCCGGGGGCCGACCGGCCCGACGCGGCTCTCGCGCCGCGAGAAGGAGGTCCTCGACGCCCTCCTGGAAAACCTTTCCAACAAGGAAATAGCAGCCAAGCTCAACATGTCCGAGCGCACTGCGAAGTTCCATGTTTCCAATCTTTTGGCCAAATACGGTGTCCGGCGGCGCGCCGACTTGATCCTCCTGACCTATACCCAGCTGGAACGCACTCCCTAACCCCCTCAAAAAGTCACGAAAACCGCCCGCGCGGCGGTGTAGCCTCTCGGTTCCGACCTGAACCCATGGCCACCAAAACCGCGCGGCTCGCGTGCTTCGTGCTCCTCCTGCTCCGGGCGTCCTCGGCCACGGCGGCGACCCTTCCCACCGGGTTCACCGAAACCTCGTACTCGGGCATCTCCAATCCGACGGCCATCACGGTCGTCCCGGACGGAAGGGTCTTCGTTTCGGAGCAGGACGGGGCGCTGAGGGTAATCAAGAACGGCGTCCTGCTTCCGACGCCCTTCGTGACCATCCCGGTCGACAACTTCAATGAACGCGGCCTTCTCGGGGTCACTCCCGACCCGAACTTCTCTTCCAACGGGTACATCTACGTCTACTACACCGTCCCGAGCACGCCGCCCCACAATCGGGTCTCGCGCTTCACCGCGGCGGGCGACGTCGCCGAGCCCGGCAGCGAGGTCATTCTCTTCGAGCTCGACAACCTGGGCTCGGTGGGCGTGCACGTCGGCGGCGCGCTGCATTTCGGGATGGATGGCAAGCTCTACATGTCGTCCGGGGACAACGCCAACGAAGGCAACGCGCAGGTCCTGACAAACCTCCACGGGAAGGTCATGCGCATCAACGCCGACGGTTCGATCCCCACCGACAATCCGTTCTTCGGGACGGCGACCGGCAACAACCGGGCGATCTGGGCGCTCGGCCTGCGCAATCCGTTCACCTTCTCCGTCCAGCCGGGCACGGGACGGATCTTCATCAACGACGTGGGCAACGTGAGCGTCGAGGAGATCAACGAGGGCGTGGCCGGGGCGAACTTCGGATGGCCCAACTGCGAGGGCGACTGCTCGCCGCCGAATCCGCTCTACACGGACCCGTTCTACTCCTACAACCACGGGCCCGGCTGCGCCATCACGGGCGGCGACTTCTACAATCCGGAGTTCCCGCAGTTTCCCGGCGACCACACTGGCGACTACTTCTTCGAGGACTACTGCGGCGGCTTCATCAAGCGTCTCGACACCGGGACGGGAAACGTGACCGACTTCGCGTCAGGAATCTCGTTTCCGGTCGACCTCCACGTCGACTACGACGGCAACCTTTACTACATGTCGCGCGCCCAGGGGCGCGTCTACAAGGTCTCTTACACGGGCAGCGCGGCGCCCACGGTGACGCTCGATCCGGAGAGCCAGATCGCGCCCGTGGGTGGCACCGCAACGTTCACGGTCGCGGCGTCCGGCCAGCCGCCGCTGACGTATCAATGGCAGAAGAACACGGTCGACATTCCGGGAGCGACCTCGACCTCGTACACGACGCCGACGCTCGTCCTCGGCGACAACGGTTCGAAATATCGCTGCGTCGTTTCGAACGGCGTCGGATCCGACACGAGCGCGGAAGCGACCCTCACCGTGACGACGAACCAGCCGCCGGTCCCCGTGATCGTGAACCCGGCCTCCGGGACGACCTACGCCGGCGGCACCGTCATCAACTACTCGGGATCGGCCACGGATCCGCAGGACGGCGGCCTCCCCGCGAGCGCGTTCACCTGGTGGATCAATTTCCACCACGACACCCACTACCACCCGTTCATACCGGCCACGAGCGGATCGACGTCCGGCTCGTTCACGATCCCCGTCGTCGGCGAGACGTCGGCCAACGTCTGGTATCGGATCCACCTGCAGGTCGTGGACTCCGGAGGCCTGACCAAGGAGATCTTCCGCGACGTCATTCCGCGCACGACGAGCATGACCTTCGCGACGGGCCCGACGGGGCTCCAGCTGACGCTCGACGGCCAGCCCTTCACCGCGCCGCTGACCGTCGTCGGCGTCGAGGGCATTCAGCGGACGATCTCGGCGCCCTCGCCGCAGAGCTCGGGCGGCAACACGTACAACTACATCAACTGGTCGGACCTGGGATTGCAGACGCACGACATCTCGACGCCGGTGAGCGACACCACCTTCACGGCCTTCTTCACGAGCGGTCCGACGCCGACGCCGACGATCACCCGGACGCCGACCGCGACACGGACGCCGACGCGGACGACCACGCCCACGCCCACCTCGACGCCGACGCGCACCGGCACCCCCGCGCCGACCCCGATCCCGCTTCCGCCGCCGTGGCTCCACCAGGACGTCGGTCCGGTCGGGCTGACGGGCAATGCGAGCTTCGCGGGCGGCGCCTTCACGGTCCACGCCTCGGGGGCGGATATCGAGGCGAACTCGGACCAGTTTCGATTCGTCTATCAGCCGATCACGGGCGACGCGACGGTCGTCGCGCGGGTCGTGACCATCGAGAACACCAACGAGTGGGCCAAGGCCGGCGTCATGATCCGGGAAACCCTGGCGGACAACTCCAAGCACGCGATGATGGTCCTCACGCCCGGCCACGGCCTGGCCTTCCAGCGGCGGGAATCGACCGGCGGCTCCGCCGCGCACACCCCGGGGGCCCTCGTCACGGCGCCCTACTGGGTCAAGGTCACGCGGAGCGGCACCACGCTGTCGGGTTACAGCTCGCCGGACGGCAGCGTCTGGACGTTCGTCGACTCTCACAACATCACGATGCCGTCGGGAGTTCTCATCGGCCTTGCCCTGACGAGCCACGACAACGGCCAGCTCAACACCTCCGTGTTCGACAACGTGAGCGTCAGCGCCGGGGGAGGCCCCACACCGACGCTCACGTCGACGGCCACGGCGACGCGAACGCCCTCGCGGACCCCGACCGGAACGCCGACGTCGACCCCGACGAACACGGCGACGCCCTCCCGGACCTTCACGCCGAGCGCGACGATCACGGCCACGTTGACGCCGACCTCGACGCGCACGGCAACGGCGAGCCCGACCGGTTCGGCCACCCCGACGCGCACGGGCTCCCCGACTTCGACGGCGACGTTCACGCCGACGGCCTCGCCCACCGCGACGTTCACGCCGACGCTGCCGGGCCCGACGCTCACCCCGACGTTCACGGCGACGGCCTCCCAGACGCCGACGGCCTCGCGGACGCCGACGGCTTCGCAGACGCCCACGCCTTCCCGGACGCCGACGCCTTCGGCCACGCCGCTGCCGGGCCAGGTCGTCGTGTACGCGATCACGCCGTCCTCCGGACCCGCCACGGGAGGCACGGGCGCATCGATCACCGGCGCGAACTTCCTCAACGGGGCGAGCGCGCAGATCGGAGGCGCCGCCGTCTCGCCTTTGATCTTCGTGAGTCCGACGCAGCTGCTCGGCAACACGCCCCCGGGAGCGCCCGGAACCCTCGCGGACGTCGCGGTAACGAATCCGGGCGGGGCGAGCGGGACGCTGCCGGCCGGCTGGCTCTACGACTTCCTGGACGTGCCGCAGGAGAACCTTTTCCACTTCGACGTCGAGACCCTGTTCCGGCGCGGCGTCACCGCCGGCTGCGGGTCCGGAAACTACTGCGTGGCGTCCGGCGTCACGCGGGCACAGGTCGCGGTGCTGATCCTCAAGGGCAAGTACGGGCCCGCGTACGTTCCGCCGCCCGCGGTCGGTCTCTTCCTCGACGTGCCCCCCGGTGCGTTCGCACGCGACTGGATCGAACAGCTCTTCAACGAGGGAATCGCCGCCGGATGCGGCGGCGGAAACTTCTGTCCCGATCAGTTCGTCACGCGGGCGCAGATGGCGCCGCTCCTGCTGCGCGCCAAGCATGGCAGCGCGTATCTGCCGCCGCCTCCGGTCGGGATCTTCACCGACGTGCCGCCGGGCTCGTTCGCGATCGAGTGGATCGAGCAGCTCTACAACGAGGGCATCACGGCGGGCTGCGGGTCGGGCAACTACTGTCCGGCAGCGCCGGTGGCGCGCGGGCCCATGGCGACGTTCCTCGTGAAGACGTTCGCGCTCGCGCCCCTGGCCGGGCCGGCGTCGCCCCGTAAACTGCCTCCCCGGCGCTGATCCGCCGGCCGCGGCAGCCCTAAGCGTCCTCGTTTGTTTGGGTTAGTCCGCCCCCTCTCCACGTCGTCGTGACTTGTGCGGCCGGTCACTTCTGCGGTTGACCGGCATCGGCCCCTGTCATAGCCTTCCCGCTTAACCTAAATCATTGCAATGAGTAACGTCCGGGCCTCGAGCCTCGCGATGCTCCTGTCCCTGGCCATGGCCGGGGCGCTCGGGGCGGCCGGTCTGCCTTCGGGTTTCACGGAGAATTTCTACTCCGGACTGTCCAGTCCGACCGCGATGGCCGTCGCTCCCGATGGCCGCCTGTTCGTCTGCGAGCAGGGGGGAAAGCTCCGCGTCATCAAGAACGGCACGCTCCTCGGCACTGCCTTCGTGACGCTGACGGTCGATTCGAACAACGAGCGGGGTCTCCTCGGCGTGACGTTCGACCCCAACTTCCTGTTCAACCAGTTCGTGTACGTCTACTACACGGTTCCGGGCAGCCCGGCCCACAACCGGCTGAGCCGCTTCACGGCTGACGGCGACGTCGCCGAAGCCGGGAGCGAACTCGTTCTGCTCGAGCTCGACAACCTTTCCTCGGCCTCGAACCACAACGGCGGCGCGCTCCACTTCGGTCTGGACGGAAAGCTCTACGTTGCCGTGGGCGACAACGCCAACGGCGGGAATGCGCAGGTCCTCACGAACCTCCTCGGCAAGATCCTGCGCGTGAATTCCGACGGGTCGATCCCGACCGACAACCCGTTTTACGCCACGGCCTCCGGCAAGAACCGCGCGATCTGGGCCCTGGGACTGCGCAATCCGTTCACCTTCGCCGTCCAGCCGGGAACCGGCCGCATCTTCCTCAATGACGTCGGCGAAGGCACCTGGGAGGAGATCAACGATGCCCACGCCGGAGACAACTTCGGCTGGCCGGCCTGCGAAGGCGACTGCGGCAATCCGAGCTTCGAAGATCCGTTCTTCACTTACCAGCACGTCAGCAACCAGTGCTCGATCGCCGGCGGCGACTTCTACAATCCCGAGATCGGGCAGTTCCCGGCGAGCTATGTCGGCAAGTACTTTTTCGCCGACTACTGCGCCGGCTGGATCAAGTACGTCGACCCGGCTTCGGGCAGCCCGACGGCGACCAATTTCGCCAACAGCATCCCATTCCCGGTCGACGTGCGCGCGGATTTCAACGGCAACTTGTACTACCTGGAGCGGGGGAACGGCCGTCTCTACCGCGTCACGTACACGGGAAGCGATTCGCCCACCATCACGGAGAATCCGCAGGGCCAGCTGATCGCCACGGGACATCCCGTGACCTTCACGGTGGCCGCCTCGGGAGAGGCGCCGCTCTCCTACCAGTGGCAGCGCAACGGCACGAACATCTCGGGAGCGACGGCCTCCTCCTACACGATCCCCTCGGTCGTCGGCCCCGACAATGGCGCGCAGTTCCGGTGCGTCGTGTCGAACGCCCATCCGCCCTCGGCGACGAGCGCCGCGGCGGTCCTGTCCGTGACGACCAACCAGCCGCCGTCCGTCACGATTACCGCGCCGGGCGCGGGAACGACCTACGCGGCGGGCAACACGATCGGCTACTCCGGCAGCGCGACGGACCCCGAGTCCGGGGCGCTTCCGGGCTCCGCATTCACGTGGTGGGTCAATTTCCATCACGACAGCCACTTTCACCCCTTCCTGCCGCCGACCTCGGGAGCGACCTCCGGATCCATCACGATTCCGGCGGTCGGGGAGACCTCGGCGAACGTCTGGTACCGCATCCACGTTTCGGTCGTCGATCCGGCCACCTTGACCGACGAGGCGTTCGTCGACGTCCTGCCGCGCACGACGACGATGACGCTGAGCACGAACCCCAACGGCTTGCAGCTGACCCTCGACGGTCAGCCGTTCACGGCGCCCCTCGCCGTCGTCGGCGTCGAGGGCGTCCTCCGCACGCTGTCGGCCCCCTCGCCGCAGTCGTCCGGAGGCAACACCTACAACTACGTCTCGTGGTCGGACGGAGGCCTGCAGACGCACGAGATCGCGACGCCCGTCAACGACACGACGTACACCGCGCTCTTCACGAGCGGCCCGACGCCCACGGCCACCGTCACCCGCACGCCGACGACGACCCGGACGGCGACCGCGACGCCGACCCGGACGGCGACGTTCACGGCCACGCGCACGCCGACCGCGACGGCGACGCCGCTTCCCCTCCCGGCTCCCTGGTTCCAGCAGGACGTCGGACCGGTGGGTGTGCCGGGGTTCGCGACCTTCGGATCGGGGGCGTTTACGGTGCTCGCCTCGGGGGAAGACATCGAGGGGCAGTCCGACGAGTTTCGCTTCGTCTATCAGACGCTCACCGGAGACGGATCGATCACCGCGCGCGTGGCGAGCATCCAGAACACCAACCCCTGGGCCAAGGGCGGCGTGATGATCCGCGAGTCGCTGGCCGCCAATTCGAAGCACGCGATGCTGGCGCTGACGCCTCTCAACGGGATGGCCTTCCAGCGGCGCACCAGCACCGGGGGGACGACCGCGCACACGCCCGGACCACTCGTCGGCGCGCCGTACTGGGTGCGCGTGACGCGCGCGGGAACGGGCATCGCCGCGTTTCGTTCGCCGGACGGCGTGGCCTGGACCCTCGTCGGGTCCGATACGATCTCGATGGCGGCTTCGGTCCTCGTCGGGCTGGCCTACACGAGTCACAACGACTCCCTTCTGGGCACGGCCGTCTTCGACGCCGTGACCGCGGCCTCCGGGGGTCCGACGCCGACACAGACCGCGACGCCGACGCTCACGGCGACCGCGAGCCGGACGCCGACCACGACTTCCACGGTCACGCCGCAGCCGCCGACGAATACGGCGACGCGCACGCCGACGCCGCTGCCGCCGACGGTGACGGCGTCCTTTACCCCGTCCCGGACGCCGACCGTCACGACCACGCCGCTGCCGCCGACGAACACCGCGACACGGACACCGACGCCGCTGCCGCCGACGGTGACGGCGTCGTTCACGCCGTCGCGGACTCCAACCGTTACGACCACGCCGCAGCCGCCGACGAACACCGCGACACGGACGCCGACGCCGCTGCCGCCGACGGTGACGGCGTCGTTCACGCCGTCGCGGACTCCAACCGTTACGACCACGCCGCAGCCGCCGACGAACACGGCGACACGGACGCCGACGCCGCTGCACCCGACGGTGACGGCGTCGTTCACCCCCTCCCGAACGCCGACCGCGACCGCGACGCCGCTTCCGCTTCCGGCACCCTGGCTCCGGCTGGACGTCGGACCGGTGGGGGTGGCGGGGACCGCGACTTTCGGGTCGGGGGCGTTCACGGCCCTCGCCTCGGGCGAGGACATCGAGGGGCAGTCCGACGAGTTCGGCTTCGTCTATCAGCCGCTCACCGGCGACGGGACGATCACCGCGCGGGTCGCGAGCATCCAGAACACCGACGCCTGGGCCAAGGGGGGCGTCATGATCCGCGAGTCGCTCAACGCCGATTCCCGGCACGCGATGCTGGCGATGACGCCGGTCAACGGCCTCGCCTTCCAGCGGCGCAGCAGCACCGGCGGCACGACTTCGCACACGCCGGGACCGCTCGTTGCGGCGCCGTATTGGGTGCGTCTCACGCGGACGGGATCGACCGTCAGCGCGTTTCACTCGCCGGACGGCCTGGCCTGGACGCTCGTCGGCTCCGATTCCATCCCGATGGCAGCTTCGGTCCTCGTGGGTCTGTCCCTCACGAGCCACAACGACTCTCTGCTTTGCACGAGCGTCTTCGACGGGGTGGATGTGACGGTTGCTGGCGGCCCGACGCCGACGCAAACCGCGACGCCGACGCTGACTGCCCAGCCACCGACGAATACGCCGACCCACACGCCGACGCCGATCCCTCCCACGACCACAGCCTCGTTCACGGCCACGCGGACCTTCACCGCGACGAACACCGCGACTCCGACCTGGACGGCCACCGCCGTGCCCACGACCACGACGCCGTCCATGACCCCGACGCGAACGCCTTCGCGCACCCCGACCGCCTCAGCGACGCCGACGGCGACTCTGACGCCGGTGCCCGGAGCGCCGTCGGTTTCGGGGATCGCGCCGAACTCGGGCCCCGCGGGCGGAGGCACCGTGGTCGCGATCGACGGAACCAACTTTGCCGCGAGCGCTACGGTTTCGGTGGGCGGCGCGCCGGCGACGGCCGTGGTGGTTCACGGCCCGACGAACATTACGGCCGCGATTCCATCGTTGACCGCCGGAACGCTCAATGACGTCACCGTGACGACCGCGCTCGCGCTGGGCAAGCGCGTGACGCTGAGTGGAACCCTCGACGACGGGTGGTTCGCCGACTTCGCCGACGTTCCCCAGACGAACCCCTTCCACGACGACATCGAGGCGACCTTCCGGAACGGCGTGACGGGCGGATGCGGCGGCGGCCTCTACTGCCCGCTGGGGCTCGTCACGCGGGCCCAGATGGCCGTGCTCATCCTCAAGTCCGCTCTCGGTGCGGGATACCAGCCGCCTGCGGCGACCGGAACCCTCTTCGCGGACGTTCCGGCCAATGCATTCGCCGCAGCCTGGATCGAGGACTTCTACAACCGGGGCATCACGTCGGGTTGCGCGACGAGCCCGCTCCTCTATTGTCCCGACACCCCGGTCACCCGCCAGCAGATGTCGGTGTTCCTCCTCCGCGGCGAGCACGGGTCCGCCTATGTGCCGCCCGACTGCCAGCAGGTCTTCGGCGACGTGGCGTGCCCCAGCCAGTACGCCGCCTGGATCGGCCAGCTCGCGGCCGAGGGCATCTCGGCGGGCTGCGGCGGCGGCAACTTCTGCCCGCTCGCCGCGACCCCGCGCCAGCAGATGGCGACTTTCCTGGTCCGCACGTTCGGCCTCGGTTCGACCTTGCGCCAGGGACCGGTCGCCCGGCCGCCCGTGCGGCCGCGTTCGCCGCGCCCTTAGGCTCGGGCCGGGGCATACAGGTTGACTCCCGGCCTCCGGCGGGCTTAGCCTGCGGGTCTTCCATGAGATCCCGTGTTCTTTCCGCCGCGGCGGCCGCGCTCGCCCTCGCCGTCTTCTCGGGAGGCGCCACGCTGCCCACGGGCTTCACCGAGGTGTCCTATTCGGGCCTCTCCAACGCGACGGCCATGGCCGTGGCTCCCGACGGGCGCCTTTTCGTCTGCCAGCAGGGGGGACAGCTCCGCATCATCAAGAACGGCGCCTTACTCGCGACGCCCTTCGTCACGCTCTCGGTCGATCCGATGGGGGAGCGCGGGCTTCTCGGCGTGGCCTTCGACCCCAACTTCCTGCTCAATCAGTACGTCTACGTCTATTACACGGTGCCCGGGTCGCCGCCCCACAACCGGCTGGCGCGGCTGACGGCCAACGGCGACGTCGCCCTCGCCGGAAGCCAGGTCAATCTGCTCGAGCTCAACAACCTGTCGGGTGCGACGAACCACAACGGGGGAGCGATCCACTTCGGCGCGGACGGCAAACTCTACGTCGCGGTCGGCGACAACGCGAACGGGTCGAACTCGCAGACGCTCGGCAACCTCCTCGGCAAGGTGCTCCGCGTCGGCGTACCGCCGGAGGCGCTCATCCCGACCGACAACCCCTTTTTCAACGACACGACCGGGAACAACCGCGCCATCTGGACGCTCGGGCTTCGCAATCCGTTCACCTTCGCCGTGCATCCCGACACGGGCGTCATCTTCATCAACGACGTCGGCCAGGTGACCTGGGAGGAGATCAACGTCGGGAGCGCGGGGGCGAACTACGGATGGCCGGATTGCGAAGGCGATTGCAGCCCGCCGGACCCCGAGTTCACCGATCCCTTTTTCTTCTATCCCCACAGCGGGGGCGCCTGCTCGATCGCCGGCGGAGACTTCTACGCCCCGGACGTGCCGCAGTTTCCGGCGAGCTACGTCGGCAAGTACTTCTACGCCGACTATTGCGCGGGCTGGATCCGATACGTCGATCCGGCTTCCGGTAATCCCTCGGCGACGACGTTCGCGACCGGCATCTCGAGTCCCGTCGACGTCCACGTGGACTTCAACGGCAACCTCTACTACATCGCCCGGGGCCAGGGTCGCGTCTACAAGGTCAATTACACCGGCACCGGGGATCCGGTCGTCACCGAGGACCCGCAGAGCCAGCTGATCTCGACCGGACATCCCGTGACGTTCACGGTGAGCGCGACGGGCGACGCGCCGCTGTCCTATCAATGGCAGCGCGAGGGTGCGGACATCGGCGGTGCGACCTCCTCCTCGTACACGATCGCCTCCGTCGTGATCGGCGACGACGGCGACCAGTTCCGCTGCGTCGTGTCGAACGCCTCCGGCGACGACACGAGCGCGGCCGCGACCCTGTCGGTGACGACCAACCAGCCGCCCGTGGCGACGATCACGGCGCCGCCGGCGGGCACGACCTACGCCGCCGGGGACACGATCAACTACTCGGGAACGGGCTCGGATCCGGAAACGGGCGCGCTGCCGGGAAGCGCCTTCACGTGGTGGGTGAACTTCCATCACGATACCCACTTTCACCCGTTCCTGCCGCCGACCACCGGTTCGGCGACGGGCGCCTTCACGATTCCGACGGTCGGCGAAACGTCGCCGAACGTCTGGTACCGGCTCTATCTCTCGGTGAAGGATCCGGCGACGCTCACGGACGAGAAGTTCGTGGACGTGATCCCGCGGACCTCCTCGCTCACGCTGGGGACGGGCCCGACCGGGCTTCAGCTGACGCTCGACGGGCAGCCGTTCACGGCGCCGCAGACGGTCGTGAGCGTCGAGAACGTGACGCGCGCGATCGGCGCTCCCTCGCCCCAGTCGTCGGGCGGCAACACGTACCACTTCCAGTCGTGGTCCGACGGCGGAAGCCAGACGCACGACATCGCGACACCCGCGGACGACACGACGTACACCGCGAGCTTCACCACCGCCACACCGACCAACACGCCGACGCCCAGCCGGACGCCCACGCCGACGCGGACCCCCACGCGGACCCCGACGCCGACTCCGACGACGACTCCGGGCGGAACCGCCGTCACCAGCATCGCCCCGACGTCGGGCGCGGCCGCGGGAGGGACACCGGTGACCGTGTCCGGGTCGGGCTTTGCGAGCGGGGCGACGCTGGCGATCGGCGGCGTTCCGGCTTCGGGAGTCGTGGTCGTCGGCCCGGGCTCCCTCACCGCCTCGGCGCCCGCGCTCGTGGCCGGCACCCTCAACGACGTGACGGTCGACAACCCCGCCAGCGCGCCGATCGGCACGCTCGCGAACGCCTGGTTCGCCGACTTTTCGGACGTTCCGTCGTCGAACATCTTCCACGGCGACATCGAGTCGATCTTCCGGGCCAGCGTCACGGCGGGATGCGGGGGAGGCAACTACTGCCCCGCGAATCTCGTCACGCGCGCGCAGATGGCGGTGTTCCTTCTGAAGGGGGTGCACGGAGGCGGCTACACGCCGCCGGCCTGCAGCGGGACGGTTTTCGCCGACGTGCCGTGCCCGAGCGGCCTGAACGTCGACTGGATCAATCAGCTCGCGGCGGAGGGCATCACGGGCGGCTGCGGGGGCGGCAACTATTGCCCGGGCAGCCCGCTGACGCGGGCCCAGATGGCCGTCTTCCTCCTGCTCGGCGAGCACGGCTCGAGCTATGAGCCGCCCGCCTGCTCCGGCACGGTCTTCGACGACGTCCCGTGCCCGAGCGGACCGAACGTGAACTGGATCAATCAGCTCGCGGCCGAGGGCATCACGGTCGGCTGCGGGGGCGGGAACTACTGCCCGACGGCGGCCACCCCGCGCGGGCAGATGTCCACGTTCCTGGTGAGGACCTTCGGGTTGGGCCCGACGGCCAGACCGGCCCGGCCCGTTCGCCGCATCCCCGGAGCCCGACCCCCGGGCCGCTGAGGGCGCTCAGGCAGAGGCCGAGGACACCCACGGGGCCGGCTCCGGGCCGGTGTCTCCTGCGTTGTTGACAGGTCCGGCCTGCTTACGTATTCTTACGCGCCCTCGAAACGGGGGCTCCGACCGGTCCGCCCCGAGGCGGGCCAACCTTGAGAGTCCGGAATTAGGGGTTACGCGATGGCTTCTGGCACGGGAAGAGTTTCGATTGCGGACGTCCGCCACGACTGGTTCGTGGTGGATGCCTCCGGTCTGGTCCTCGGTCGTCTCGCGACGCGCGTCGCCCGCATCCTGTCGGGCAAGCACCGCGTGAACTGGGTGCCATATCTGGACATGGGCGATTTCGTCGTCGTGACGAACGCCGAGAAGGTGAAGCTGACGGGCGCCAAGCTCGACGTCAAGGTGTACCGGCGCCACACGGGATTTCCCGGCGGGCTCAAGACGGTCGCCGCGCGCGAGCAACAGGCCAAGTACCCGGAGCGGATGATCGAAGCCGCCGTCCGCGGCATGCTTCCGAAGTCGAAGCTCGGCCGCAAGCAGCTGAAGAAGTTGAAGGTTTATCGCGGGGCGAAGCACCCGCACGAGGCGCAGCAGCCTCGGCCACTGAAGGTCCCGGCCGCTTAGGCCGCGCGACAGGAGCTTGGGAGGAGTCTTGGCAGTCGACATCCAGCACAGGGCCACCGGACGGCGGAAGTCGTCGATGGCGCGCGTCCGGCTCGTCCCGGGGACCGGCGCGATCACGGTCAACAAACGATCCTTCGACGACTACTTTCCCAACAACGTCCTGAAGATGGTCATCAAGCAGCCGCTTCAGTCGACGGAGACCGTGGAGAAGTTCGACATCCACGTCACGGTCGCAGGCGGCGGCCCGAGCGGGCAGGCCGGCGCCATCCGTCACGGAATCGCGCGGGCCCTGACCGAGTACAACGCGGAGCTGCGCAAGAAGCTCAAGAAGGAAGGCTTCCTGACGCGCGACCCGCGGATGAAGGAACGCAAGAAGTACGGTCAGCGCGGCGCGCGGGCCCGGTTCCAGTTCAGCAAGCGCTAGGCGGTGGATTCGACGAGACGCGTCGCTCCGGCGACAGAAAGGCAGGTGTGATCTGGCATCTATTTCGATGAAGGAACTGCTCGAGGCTGGCGTCCACTTCGGTCATCAGACCAAGCGCTGGAATCCCAAGATGAAGAAGTTCATCTTCGGCAAGCGCAATGGGATCTACATCATTGACCTGCAGAAGACGCTCAAGCAGTTCAAGGAAGCCTCGAAGTTCGTGACCGACCTTGCCTCCGCGGGCAAGAACCTGCTGTTCGTCGGCACGAAGCGCCAGGCCCAGGATGCGATCTACGAAGAGGCCAACCGCTGCGGCATGTTCTACGTGAACACGCGTTGGCTCGGCGGCACGCTCACCAACTTCTCCACGATCCGCAAGTCGATCCACCGGCTCAAGGAAATCGAAGGCATCCTCGCGCAGGGTGACAACGACAACCTGACCAAGAAAGAACGGCTGCGGCTGGAGCGGGAGAAGCAGAAGCTCGAGAAGAATCTCACCGGCATCAAGGAGATGGACGAGCTTCCGGACGCGCTTTTCGTGATCGATCCCAAGCAGGAGTACATCGCGGTCAAGGAAGCCAACATTCTCGGCATTCCGGTGGTGGCGGTCGTCGACACGAACTGCGATCCGGACCTCGTCGACTACGTCATCCCGGGCAACGACGACGCCATTCGCGCCATCCGGCTCTTCGCGCAGAAAATCGCGGACTCCGCCCTCGAAGGCCTGCACGCCCACGGGGAGCGCAACGCCGAAGAGGCGCCCTCGGAGGACCGGCCGCGCACGCCGGAGCTCTCCCAGACGGCCGTCGTCGCCGACGCATCGTAAGGCCGGGAAGCAGGGGCGGGCGTCGGAAGGCAGGCGAGCGCCTGCGGCCCGGCGACTGCGCCCGGTTCCCATCTCGTCAGACTTAGAGGGATCATGGAAATCAACTCCAAGCTCGTGTCCGACCTGCGCACCGAGACGGGCGCCGGCATGATGGACTGCAAGAAGGCGCTCGTCGAGGCCCAGGGCAATTTCGACGAGGCCAAGAAAATCCTGCGCAAGAAGGGCCTCGCCGCGGCGGCTTCGAAGGCCGGCCGCGCCGCCTCCGAGGGGCTCGTCGTCGCCCACGTCACCGTCAAGGGCGCGGTGCTCGTGGAGGTCAACTGCGAGACGGACTTCGTGGCGCGCACCGAGGACTTCCGCGTCTTCGCGGAAAAGCTCGCGGACCGCATCGCCGCCCACGACGCCTTCGGCGACAGCCGCGCGGGCGACACGGCGGAGCTTTCGAAGCTGTCCTGGCCGGGCGGCGAGACGGTCGGCGACGCCGTCACGCAGCTGGTCGCGGTCCTGAAGGAGAACATCCAGATCCGCCGGTTCGCGCGGCTGACACCGCGGGCGGGCGAGATCTTCGCGAGCTACATCCACGGCAACGGCCGGATCGGGGTCGTGGTCGGGCTTCCGGGCGGCGACGAGGCCCTCGGAAAGGACCTCGCGATGCACATCGCGGCGTCGGATCCGCGTTTCGCGTCGCGCAGCGAGGTTTCGGGACAGGTCCTCGAGACCGAACGGGAGATCGCGCGCGCCCAGGCCACCGCCGCGGGCAAGCCCGCCAACGTCGTCGAGCGGATCGCCGAAGGCAAGGTCGAGAAGTTCTACCAGGACGCCGTGCTCGTCGAGCAGGCCTTCGTCAAGGACCCCGAAAAGACGGTCGGGCAGGTCGTCGTCGAGCGGGCCGGCAAGGGCGCGCTCGATCTGCGATTCGTCCGCTTCAAGCTCGGCGAGGGCCTCGGAAGAGCCGAAGAAGCCGCTTAAGGGCGTTTCGGACATAATCGCCGCAACGCATGGCTGAGCGCTCCGGCTCCGTATACCGCCGCATCCTCCTGAAGCTCTCGGGGGAGGCGTTGATGGGCGATCAGAAGTTCGGCATCGCGCCGGACGTCGTGGCCCGCCTCGCCGACGAGATCAAGGACGTGCACGCGCTCGGTGTCGAGACGGCCGTCGTCCTCGGCGGCGGGAACATCATCCGGGGCGTCTCCGCGGCGGCACAGGGAATCGACCGCGTCGCCGGCGACCACATGGGCCTGCTCGCGACCGTGATCAACGGCCTCGCCCTCCAGGATGCTCTCGAGAAGCGGGGAGTGACGACGCGGCTGATGTCCGCGGTCGAGATCCGGCAGATTGCCGAGCCCTTCATCCGCCGCCGGGCGCTGCGCCACCTCGAGAAGGGGCGCGTCGTGCTCTTCGTGGCGGGCACGGGCAATCCGTTCTTCACGACGGACTCGGCGGCGGCCCTGCGCGCCAACGAGATCCACGCCGACGTGCTCCTGAAGGCGACGAAGGTCGACGGCGTCTACGACGCGGATCCCAATCGGGATGCCAGCGCGAAGTTTCTGAAAACGCTGTCCTACCGGCAGGCACTCGAGAAGGGCCTGCAGGTCATGGACGCGGCCGCCGTGGCGCTCTGCATGGACAATGGAATTCCCATCAAGGTCTTCAACCTCAAGGTCCGGGGCAACATCCAGCGTGTCGTGTCCGGCGAGGACATCGGCTCGCTGGTCTCCGCAGGGGGAGCCGAAGCATGAGGCAGGAGCTGAAGGACGTCGAAAAACACATGTCCGACGCGGTCGCGGCCCTGAAGGAGCGCTTCAAGACGCTCCGCACGGGTCGCGCGAACCTCGGCATGCTCGACGGGATCATGGTCTCCGCGTACGGCACCGACGTTCCGATCAACCAGGTCGCGAATCTGTCGGTTCCGGAGCCGACGCTCATCGTCGCCGCGCCGTGGGACCCGAAGATGGCGGTCGAGATCGAGCGGGCCATTCGCAAGTCGGAGCTCGGTCTGAATCCGCAGAACGACGGCAAGCTCGTGCGCGTGCCGATCCCGCCCCTGACCGAGGAGCGGCGCAAGGACCTCGCCAAGACCGCCCACCACATGTCCGAAGAGGCCCGCGTCGAGGTCCGCCGGTATCGCCACGAGGGCAACGACCGGATCAAGAAGATGTTCAAGGACAAGGCGATCTCCGAGGACGACGAGCGCCGCGGCCTCGAGGAGTCCCAGAAGATCACCGACCGGAAGATCAAGGAAGTCGACGACCTGCTGAAGGCCAAGGAGCAGGAGATCCTGGCCGTCTAGTGGCGGCGCTGCTGCTGGTCGTTGCGGCGGGAGGAGGCACGCGCCTCGGCCGGCCCGAGCCCAAAGCGCTCGTTCCCGTGGCCGGTCGGCCGCTTCTCGCCTGGACGCTCGAAAGCCTCTCGACGGTTGCGTTCGCGCGGACCGTCGTCGCGGCGCCGCCCGGCCGCATCGACGAAGTGTCGCACCTGGCCGACGTGTCGAACCGGGGGGGGAGATCCGTTCGGGTCGTCGCGGGCGGCGAAACCCGCTCTGCGTCGGTGCGGCGCGGGCTCGAGGCCCTTGCTCCGGAGGACGACGACATCGTCTGTATTCACGATGCGGCGCGGCCCTTTCCGGAGGCCTCCGAGATTCGGGCGGTGATCGAGGCCGCCGAGCGCACTGGCGCTGCGATCGCCGTGACCCCGATCGTCGACACGGTCAAGCGGGTGGGGGAGGGGCGCGTTCTCGGCACGCTCGACCGGGCGGAGCTCGCCGGCGCCGCGACGCCGCAGGCCTTCCGGGGATCGGTTCTCCGGCGTGCCCTCTCGACCGGTCGCGACGCGACCGACGAGGCGGCGCTCTGCGAGGCTCTGGACCTGCCGGTCGCGGCGGTGCCCGTCTCACGCCGAACGTTCAAGATCACGACGCCCGAGGACCTCGAGCTCGCAGAAGCGATCATCGCGGCGCGCGCCCACGCCCGTCGAGGGCCCGCTTGACGCCGCGCGTCGGGCTGGGCTTCGACGCGCATCCTTTTGCGAAGGGTCGGGAGCTGCGCCTCGGGGGTGTGGCCATCCCGCACGATGCGGGGCTCGAGGGCCATTCCGACGGGGACGCCCTCCTCCACGCCCTGACCGATGCGGTGCTCGGCGCCGCCGGGGCGGGGTCGATCGGCGATCACTTTCCGCCGAGCGACCCGTCGTGGAAGGGCGCCGACAGCGCGACGTTTCTGCGGCGAGCCGTCGCGCTGGCGCGCGATCGCGGACTCACGATCGGCAACGCCGACGCGGTCGTCGTCGCCGAGGCGCCCAAGATCGCCCCGCACGTGGAGGCGATCCGGGCACGCGTCGCCGAGATTCTCGGTGCGCCCGTGGAAGCCGTCAGCATTCGCGGAACGAGCTCCAACGGGCTGGGCTTCACGGGACGCCGTGACGGGGTCGCCGTCATGGCCGTCGTGCTTCTGACCTAGGGCTGGGGGAAAAGGCGCGGGCCGCCCCCGCAGAGGTTCTCCAGGACGTCGGCGTGCCGGCCGATGCCTCCGCTCGAGAAGACGTCGAGGAAACGCTGGCGCGCGTTCGCGCCGAGGCGCCGGCGCAGATCGTCGTCGCGCAGGAGGAGGATGAGCCGGTCGGCGAGCGCTGCCGGATCTCCGGGAGTGACGAGATAGCCCGTGCTCCCATCGACGACGATCTCCGCGAGTCCGTCGACCCGCGACGCGACGACGGGGACGCCCAGCGCGAGGGCTTCGATCGCCGCGAGGCCCAGCGCTTCGGACTGGCTCGCGACGACGGCCGCCCGCGCGGATGCCAGCCGCGCCATCGTTTCCTCGAACGGGCGCCAGCCGAGAAATGCGCAGGCCGGGCCCAGGCCGAGCGACGCGGCGAGCCCCTCGTAGTCCGGGCGCGCGGGGCCGTCGCCGACGAGCTCCAGAGAGGCGCCCGGAACGGCGGCGCGGACGGCAGGAAGGGCGCGAATCAGCGTCGCCTGGCCTTTGGATTCGTCGAGTCGGCCGACACAGATGATGCGCTGGGACGTCGCCGAAACGGGCACGGCGGGCGCCGGGTCGGGGAGCAGAAGCGGCAGCGCGAGCGTCCGGGCGGGATCGACGCGAAAGCTCTGCACGAGGTCCGCCCGCGCGGCTTCGCTGACGGCGATCAGGTTTGTGGCGAGCCGGTACACCAGCCTCTTGCGCCATGCTTGCAGGCTGCGCTTGAGCCGGTGCTCCGAATGGTCGATCTGGAGTTGCCGTGTCAGCGTGTGGTACCAGGCGACGCGCGTCGGCACCCCGCTCCAGGACGCGACGAGCAGGGAGACGTTGACGGACCCGAAGTTTGCCAGCACGGCGCCCGGCCGCATCGCACGGATCTGCCGACGCAGGAAGAGGGCATCGCGCAAGCGGGTCGGGCGGCGCGAGGGCCAGGTCAGGACCCGCGGGTTGCCCGCGGTGACCTCGGCGTCGTGGCGTTGGCCGTCGACGAGGAGGAGGACCTCGTGGCCGCGGCGGGCCAGCTCCCGGCCGAGCGCGAAGAAGTAGTTCGGAACGGACTTGTTGCCGTAGCCTGTCGCTATGATGAAGCCGGTCATGTTCGGGCGTCTGCGCGGCGCGGGGGGAGGGTAGGCAAGGAGTCATGATTATTGCAAGGCTCCATCCCATCGAGGAAGCCGTCCGCGCGCGTCCGCGCGAGATCGAGTGGGTCCTGTTCGACGCGGAGCGGCGCGACCGTGCGATCAACGATCTCAAGAGCCTCTGCCGCGCCCAGGGGGTGTCCGTGCGCCACGGGACCCGCGAGGCCGTCGACCGGGCGGCCGGGCAGAGGCATCAGGGGGCCGTGGCCCGGGTCGCCGTTCGCGGCTACCTCGAGGAAGACGCGGCGCTCGAGGGGCTGCCCGGATCCCGGTTCCTCCTCATCCTCGACGAGATCCAGGATCCCCAGAATCTCGGGGCGGCGATCCGGGTCGCGGAGGGCGTCGGGGCCTCGGTCGTGGTGCCCGAACGGGGCACCGCCCCTCTCTCGGAGGCGGTTTCGCGAAGCTCGGCGGGGGCGGTCGAGCGGGTCCGGGTGATTCGCGCCAAGAACCTCCGCCGATTCGTCGATCGCCTTAAGAATGAAGGGTTTCAGGTCTTCGGCCTGGACCCCTCGGGAAGCCTGCTCTACGAGCTCGACCTGACCGGAGACCTGGCGCTGGTCCTGGGAGCAGAGGGTAAGGGGATCCGGCGGCTCGTCCGGGAGGGCTGCGACGCTCTCGCCCGGCTCCCGATGGCGGGTTCCGTCGGTTCCCTGAACGTGTCCACGGCGGCCGCGGCGGCCGGGTACGAGGCTGTCCGTCAGCGAGGCCAGAAGGCGCAAAAGAGGTCTTGATCGAGTGGTTTGCCGCTGCTAGACTCCGCGATTCACGCCGGTGGGGGTAGCTCTTGGTGTGTTCTTTGAATGCCGGCAGGGACACCTTGTCGCGGGTCAAATCGCGGCGTCCGGTGAAGACGTGTGCGCGCCGGCGTAGCTCAACGGGTAGAGCATCCGATTTGTAATCGGAAGGTTGCGGGTTCGAGTCCCTTCGCCGGCTCCAGTGATTCCAACGGCAGTCAGTCGGTTCGGCTTTCGTTTCCGAGCACGGGCAGTTGGCCGAGTGGTTAATGGCAGCAGACTGTAAATCTGCCGCGCTTGTCGCTACGGAGGTTCGAATCCTTCACTGCCCACCAACTTTGCAAGAGTGCGAGAGGACGTCGGGGCAAGAAAACGCGGGAGTAACTCAGGGGTAGAGTCACAGCCTTCCAAGCTGTTGGTCGCGGGTTCGAATCCCGTCTCCCGCTCCACAAACGGCGGACGGAAGGCGGGCGCAAGACGTGAGGCGAGGGACGGAAGGGATCCGATGAAGCAGGTAACGGATATCGGTACGCCTTCCATCTCCGGCCTCACGCCTGGCGGCGTGAGCGCCCACGTAGCTCAGTCGGTAGAGCACGTCCTTGGTAAGGACGAGGTCACCAGTTCAATCCTGGTCGTGGGCTCCAGAGGTCGAAAGGTCGAGGGGTAAGGAACGGACGATGGCTAAAGAAAAATTCGATCGCAGCAAGCCGCACGTGAACATCGGGACGATTGGTCACGTGGATCACGGGAAGACGACGTTGACGGCGGCGATCACGTTGATTTTGTCGAAGAAGGGTCTGGCGACGGCGAAGGCGTACGACCAGATCGACAACGCGCCGGAAGAGAAGGCGCGCGGCATCACGATCAACACGGCGCACGTGGAGTATTCGACGGACAAGCGTCACTACGCGCACGTGGACTGTCCCGGGCACGCGGACTACGTGAAGAACATGATCACGGGCGCGGCGCAGATGGACGGAGCGATTCTGGTGGTGTCGGCGGCGGACGGACCGATGCCGCAGACGCGGGAGCACATTCTGCTGGCGCGGCAGGTGGGCGTGCCGTTTGTGGTGGTGTTTTTGAACAAGACGGACATGGTGGACGACCCGGAGCTTCTGGAGCTCGTGGAGCTGGAGGTTCGGGAGCTGTTGACCTCGTACGGGTTCCCCGGGGACAAGACGCCGATCGTGAAGGGTTCGGCGTTGAAGGCGGGGGCCTCGGCGGACCCGAACTCGGAGGATGCCAAGTGCATCATGGAGCTGATGGACGCGGTGGACGCGTACATACCGGTTCCGGAGCGGGCGATCGACAAGGATTTTCTGATGCCGATCGAGGACGTGTTCTCGATCTCGGGCCGCGGGACGGTGGTGACGGGGCGCGTGGAGCGCGGGATCGTGAAGGTGGGCGAGGAAGTGGAGATCGTGGGGATTCGTCCGACGGTGAAGAAGGTCGTGACGGGTGTGGAGATGTTCCGCAAGCTGCTCGACCAGGGGCAGGCGGGGGACAACGTGGGTCTTCTGCTGCGCGGGACCGAGCGCAAGGACGTGGAGCGCGGGCAGGTGTGCGCGAAGCCGGGATCGATCACGCCGCACCTGAAGTTCACGGCGCAGGCGTACATCCTGACGAAGGAAGAGGGCGGGCGGCACACGCCGTTTTTCAACGGCTACCGGCCGCAGTTTTTCTTCCGGACCACCGACGTGACGGGGACGGCGCAGCTGCCCACGGGTGTCGAGATGGTGATGCCGGGCGACAACGTGAACATGGAGATTTCCCTGATCACGCCCATCGCCATGGAGAAGGGCCTGCGCTTCGCCATCCGCGAAGGCGGCCGCACGGTGGGCGCCGGAACGATCGTCGAGATCCTGGAGTAAGCGCACATGCAAGAAAACATCAGCCTCGCCTGCGCCGAGTGCAAGCGCCGGAACTACACGACGACCAAGAACAAGAAAACCAACACCGAGAAGCTGGAGCTGGCGAAGTACTGCCGCTTCTGCCGCAAGCACACGGCGCACAAAGAAGGCAAGGTCTAGAAGGGAATCGATAGGGGTGTAGCTCTAATTGGTAGAGCGGCGGTCTCCAAAACCGTAGGTTGGGGGTTCGAATCCCTCCACCCCTGCCATAGACGCATCGACGGGAACGAGTAAGAAACAGACATGACGCCGATCAAAGAGTGGTGGCCGCGGACGCGGGATTTTTTCCGCGACGTCTGGTCCGAAGTGAAGAAGGTGAGCTGGCCCGCCCGGAGCGAGGTCGTGGGGACGACGGTCGTCGTGATCGTCGCCTGCTTCCTCTTCGGCTTCTACCTGTTCCTGGTCGACAGCGGCCTCGCGTGGGTCGTCGACAAACTTTTCCGCGCCGCGGGGGTGGTCGGATGATCACGGAGACGAAGACCAAGAACTGGTACATCGTTCATACGTACTCGGGATTCGAGGAGCGCGTCCGGCAGAACCTCCGGCAGCGCATCGAAGCAATGGGGATGCAGGAGAAGTTCGGGGACATCCGCATCCCGACCGAGACGCTCGTCGAGATGAAGGGCGGGAAGCGCCGCGAGATCCAGCGCAAGTTCTTCCCCGGCTACATCATCGTCGAGATGGAGATGTCCGACGAGGCGTGGCATCTCGTCAAGAACACGCCCAAGGTGACGGGCTTCGTGGGCTCGGGCAAGGAGCCCACGCCCCTGACGGCCGAGGAGGTCGAGCAGATCCTCCACCGGGTCACGTCGACGAAGGAAAAGCCCAAGCCCAAGCACACTTTCGAGAAGGGCGAGCACGTCCGGATCACGGACGGCCCGTTCACGAACTTCACGGGTATCGTCGAAGAGATCAACCTCGACCGCTCGACGCTCAAGGTCATGGTCACGATCTTCGGACGCTCGACGCCGGTGGAGCTCGAGTTCCTTCAGGTCCAGAAGCTCTAAGCGAGGAAGAGGACGCGCATGGCCAAGAAGATCACCGGCTACGTCAAGCTGCAGATTCCCGCGGGCGAGGCGACTCCCGCCCCGCCGGTCGGCCCGGCACTGGGTCAGCAGGGCGTCAACATCATGGACTTCTGCAAGAACTTCAACGCGAAGACCGCGCCGCAGAAGGGCCTGATCATCCCCGTCGTCATCACGGTGTACGCCGACCGCTCGTACACGTTCATCACGAAGACCCCGCCGGCTGCGATCCTGCTGCTCAAGGCGGCGGGCGTGCCGAAGGGCTCCGGGACGCCGAACAAGGAGAAGGTCGGCAAGGTGACCAAGAAGCAGGTCGAAGAGATCGCGAAGACGAAGATGCCGGACCTGAACGCTGCGGATCTGCCCGCGGCGATCCGAGTCATCGAGGGCACGGCGCGGTCGATGGGAATCGAAGTCGTTTAGTTATCGGGTCGGTCAAAGTCGGAGATCGAGCCACCACTCGATCGCTTGCACGACGAAGGAGGACGATGCCCAAAAGCGGTAAGAAGTTCCGGGCGGCCAAGGCGAAGGTCGAAGAGCGCCTCTATCCGCTCCCCGAAGCGGTGAAGCTCGTGCGCGAGGTGCGCTACGCGAAGTTCGACGAGTCCGTCGACGTCGCGATGCTCCTCGGCGTCGACCCGAAGCATGCGGACCAGATGGTCCGCGGCACGGTCGTGCTGCCCCACGGGACCGGAAAGTCCAAGCGCGTGGCCGTGATCGCCGGGGGCGAGAAGGCCAAGGAGGCGCAGGAGGCCGGAGCGGATCACGTCGGAGCCGAAGATCTCGTGGAGAAGATCCAGAACGGGTTCCTCGAGTTCGAGGCGCTCGTCGCGACTCCGGACATGATGCGCCTGGTCGGCAAGCTCGGAAAGGTCCTCGGGCCCAAGGGCCTGATGCCCAATCCCAAGGCCGGGACCGTGACCATGGACGTCGGCAAGGCGGTCAAGGAGATCAAGGGCGGCAAGATCGAGTTCCGCGTGGACAAGACTTCGATCATTCACGCTCCGATCGGAAAGATCTCCTTCGACGAGAAAAAGCTCGAGGAGAACGCCTCGGCGTTCCTGAAGGCCGTGCTCAAGGCGAAGCCCGCCGCGGCCAAGGGCAAGTACTTCCGGACCGTCTCGGTCTCGTCGACGATGGGGCCGGGGGTGGAGATCGACACCACGTCGATCGAAGCCGTCCCGGCATAGCGAGGTCCTACGATGAATCGAACCGAGAAAACCGAAGCGGTCGCGGCGCTGGGCGAAGGTCTGGCGAAGTCTCCCAACGCGATCCTGTTCGCGTTCGCAGGGCTCAAGGTCCCCGAGGTCACCGAGTTGCGGCGCCAGGTGCGCGGGGCGCAGTCGGAGTACCTCGTCGTGAAGAACACGCTGGCGCTGCGGGCGACCAAGGGGACGGCGCTCGAGGCGGTGGCCGAGCACTTCGTCGGTGCCACGGCGGTGGCGTACACCCGGGACAACCCGGTGGCGCTCGCCAAGGTCCTGACGAACTTCGCCAAGGCCAACCCCAACCTGGTGTTCAAGGCGGCCGTGATCGAGGGACGGGCCGTGCCCGCCGCCGAGATCAAGACGATCGCCGAGCTGCCGAGCCGCGAGGAGCTCGTGGCGAAGCTGCTCTTCGTGCTCCAGTCCCCGATGCGCCGCCTGGTGACGGCCCTGAGCGGGCCCGTCCGCAACCTGGCGGTCGTCGTTTCGCAGATCGCGGAGCAGAAGTCGAAATCCGGGCCGGCGACCGAAGACGCCGCGCCTGCCAACTGAGTTTTTAAGGAAAAGAGGAGAGGGAGAGATCATGGCAACGTCCACTGAGAATCTGGTCAACAGCATCAAGGAGATGACGGTTCTCGAGCTGAACACGTTCGTGAAGGCGCTCGAGGAGGAGTTCGGCGTCTCGGCGGCCGCCATGGCGATGCCGATGGCGGCGGCGGGCCCGGCCGCGGCTGCGGCCCCGGCCGAGGAAGAGAAGACCGAGTTCATCGTTCATCTGGTGGCGGCGGGCGACAAGATCAAGACGATCAAGGCCGTCCGTGAGGTCACCAGCCTCGGCCTCAAGGAGGCCAAGGACCTCGTCGACGGCGCTCCGGGCATCCTCAAGGAGGGCGCCACCAAGGACGAGGCCGCCGCGATCAAGAAGAAGTTCGAGGAAGTCGGCGCCAAGGTGGAGATCAAGTAGATCTCTCCCTGGAATACGACCGTGTTTCGGAAGGTGGGCGCCCTCGGGGCGTCCTCCCGCCGAATGTTTCTGTCTCGCGACGGGTGCTCAATTGCGGGGGCGCGCAGCGTCCCCCGCGGTACAGGGAGTCTCTGAATGTCGACTGAAGTCGCCGTTTTGGAAGAGCGAAAGAACTTTTCGAAGATCCGATCGTTCATGGATCTTCCCAACCTGATCGACGTCCAGCGCCGGTCGTACGAGCGTTTCCTGCAGATGAACCTGCTGCCGGAGGAGCGGGACCAGTCCGGGCTCCAGGCGGTGTTCACGAGCGTGTTCCCGTTCGCGGACTTCCGCGGAGCCTGCGAGCTCCAGTTCGTCAAGTACGCGATCGGCAACTGGGAGTGCAAGTGCGGGCGTCTCAAGGGCCTGGAGCACCTGCGCATGGACTGCCGCTCCTGCGGCGCCCGGATCGTCACCGCGCACCCCCACGAGGAGGTCGTGTCGTGCGACAAGTGCGGCGTCGCAGAACCCGAACAAGGTCACCCTCTGCGACGTCTGCGGCAACCCCGTGGATCTGCAGATGAAGTACTCCGTGGCCGAGTGCCAGGAGCGGGGAATGACCTTCTCGGTGCCCCTCAAGGTCACCTTCCGTCTCTTCGTCTATGACAAGGACCCCGAGACGGGCGTCAAGACGATGCGCGACGCCAAGGAAGAGGAAGTCTTCTTCGGAGACATCCCCCTGATGACCGAGCACGGCACGTTCGTCATCAACGGGACCGAGCGCGTCATCGTGTCGCAGCTCCATCGCTCGCCGGGCGTGTTCTTCACCAAGGAATCCGCCCACGGCTACCTCGCCAAGATCATTCCGTACCGCGGCTCGTGGGTCGAGTTCGAGTACGACCAGAAGGGCGTCCTCTTCGTCCGCATCGACCGGAAGCGCAAGTTCCCGGCGACGATCTTCCTGCGGGCGCTGGGTCTCGAGACCGACGAGGCGATCCTGCGCCAGTTCTACGCGCCGGTGGCGGCGCGCCTCGAGAGGGGTCGCGCGCACCTGACGGTCGGCAAGGACGTGCTCAAGCAGGAGGAGATGCGCGACCGTTATGCGCGCGTCAAGCGCGAGACGAAGGTCGTGTACGCGGGCATCAAGCTCACCGGCGAGGACCAGAAGGAGATCGCCCGCAAGGGATCGATCGAGCGCTCGGTCGACGAGTCGGCGATCGAGAAGGCCTGCTTCCTCGGCGACGTGGTCGACCTGTCGACCGGCGAGGTTCTCTTCGAGGCCGGCCAGGAGCTCGGCGCCGGAGCGGTCGAGGCCCTCAAGGAGCGGGGGATCAAGGAAGTCGAGATCTTCTTCCCCGAGTGGGACATTTCCTCCGACGTCCTCGTCAACACGATCCGCAAGGACACCCACAAGACCCGGAACGAGGCGATCCTCGAGATCTACCGGCGCCTGCGCCCCGGCGACCCGCCGACCTACGAGTCGGCCAAGAACCTCTTCGAAGGGATGTTCTTCGACGCCAAGAAGTACGACTTCTCGCGCGTCGGCCGCTTCAAGTTCAACATCAAGCTCGAAGCCGACTCCTCGGAGGACACGCGGACGCTGACTCCGGCGGACATCTTCCGCGTGGTCGGATATCTCCTGCGCCTCAAGCGCGACGTGGGCCGCACGGACGACATCGACAACCTGGGCAACCGCCGGGTGCGCTCGGTCGGCGAGCTGCTCGAGAACCAGTTCCGCATCGGTCTCGTCCGGATGGAGCGGGCCATCAAGGAGAAGATGTCCGTCCACCAGGACATCGACTCGGCGATGCCGCACGACCTCATCAACTCCAAGCCCGTCATCGCCTCGATCAAGGAGTTCTTCGGGTCCTCGCAGCTCTCGCAGTTCATGGACCAGACGAACCCGCTCTCCGAGGTCACGCACAAGCGGCGGCTCAGCGCCCTCGGGCCGGGCGGCCTCTCGCGCGAGCGCGCGGGGTTCGAGGTCCGTGACGTCCACCCGACGCACTACGGCCGCGTGTGCCCCATCGAGACGCCGGAGGGACCGAACATCGGTCTCATCTCCTCGCTCTCGTGCTACGCGCGGATCAACGACTTCGGCTTCATCGAGACCCCCTACAAGAAGGTCGAGAAGGGCCGGGTCATCGACCACTTCCAGGTCAGCTCCGTCGGCGACACCTCCTTCAAGCTCGGCCAGATCGTCGAGAAGAAGGAGCTCGAGGACGAGAACGAGCGGGTCCGCAAGAACCACAAGCGGGCCTCCGACTCGTTCCCGTACGCCTTCTACCTCTCGGCATGGGAGGAGGAGAACTACACGATCGCGCAGGCCAACGCCGAGACCGACTCCACCGGCCGCATCAAGGAGGAGCGGGTCATCGCCCGCTTCAACGGCGAGTTCATCACGACCGACCGCGACAAGGTCGACTACAAGGACATCTCGCCCAAGCAGCTCGTTTCGGTCGCCACCGCGCTCATCCCGTTCCTCGAGCACGACGACGCGAACCGCGCGCTCATGGGCTCCAACATGCAGCGGCAGGCCGTGCCGCTCCTCAAGGTCGAGTCGCCGTTCGTCGGCACGGGCCTCGAGGCCACGGTCGCCCGCGACTCGGGCGCCGTCGTTCTCGCCAAGCGCGGGGGCGTGGTCGATCAGGTCGACTCCGAGCGGATCATCGTGCGTGTCGAGGGAGGCCCCGCGGAGAGCGGCGGTTCGGCCAAGGAATTCGGCGCGGACATCTACCCGCTGACGAAGTTCCGGCGCTCCAACCAGAACACCTGCATCAATCAGAAGCCGATCGTCCAGGAGGGCGCGCGGGTCGAACGCGGCCAGGTCCTCGCCGACGGCCCGTGCACGTCGCAGGGCGAGCTCGCCCTCGGGCGCAACGTCCTCGTCGCCTTCATGCCCTGGCGCGGCTACAACTACGAAGACGCGATCCTGGTTTCCGAGCGTCTCGTGAAGGACGACTTCTTCACTTCGATCCACATCCAGGAGTTCGACATCGAGGCCCGCGATACGAAGCTCGGGCCCGAAGAGATCACGCGCGACATTCCCAACGTGTCCGAGAACGCCCTGCGCGACCTCGACGAGTCCGGCATCATCCGGATCGGGGCCAGCGTCAAGCCGGGCGACATCCTCGTGGGCAAGGTCACGCCGAAGGGCGAGACGCAGCTGACCCCCGAGGAGAAGCTGCTCCGCGCGATTTTCGGCGAGAAGGCCGGAGACGTCCGGGACGCGTCGCTCAAGTGCCCGCCGGGCATCGAGGGCACGGTCGTCGACGTCAAGATCTTCTCGCGCAAGGGCATCGACAAGGACCTCCGGGCGCTCTCGATCGAGCAGGACCAGATCGCGAAGATCGAGAAGAACTCGAAGGACGAGATCCGGATCATCCGCGAGGAAGCGAACAAGAAGATCCGGGACCTCCTCGTCGGCCGCGTCTCGGCCGAGGACGTCGCCGACCGCGAGGGCAACGAGATCGTCAAGAAGGGCGCCAAGTTCACGCCGGAGGGCGTGGCGCTGATGACCCCGCAGCAGATGAAGCGGCTCAAGCTCAAGGACGAGGAGATCGCCGACGAGATCCTCATCATCCTGCGCCGCCAGGATTCCCAGATCGAGGTCCTCAACCGGGTCAACGCCGAGCGCATCGAGCTCCTCCAGAAGGGCGACGAGCTTCCGCCCGGCGTGATCAAGATGGTCAAGGTCTACGTCGCGATGAAGCGCAAGCTCTCCGTCGGCGACAAGATGGCCGGGCGGCACGGCAACAAGGGCGTCATCTCGCGCATCCTCGCGGAAGCCGACATGCCGTACCTGCCGGACGGCACCCCGATCGAGATCGTCCTCAATCCCCTCGGCGTGCCTTCGCGCATGAACGTGGGGCAGATCCTCGAGACCCACCTCGGCTGGGCGGCGAAGGTCCTCGGCGTCACGGTCGCGACGCCCGTTTTCGACGGGGCCAACGAGGGTGAGATCAAGAAGATGCTGAAGGACGCCAACCTTCCGTCCTCCGGTAAGACCATGCTCTACGACGGGATGACCGGCGAGCCGTTCGAGCAGCAGGTCACCGTCGGTTACATCTACATGCTGAAGCTCTCGCACCTGGTCGACGACAAGATCCACGCGCGCTCGATCGGACCCTACTCGCTCATCACGCAGCAGCCCCTGGGCGGCAAGGCCCAGTTCGGCGGCCAGCGGTTCGGCGAAATGGAGGTCTGGGCCCTCGAGGCCTACGGCGCCTCCTACACCCTGCAGGAGCTTCTGACGGTCAAGTCCGACGACGTCGAAGGGCGCTCGCAGGCCTACGAGGCGATCGTGAAGGGCGAGGTTCCGGCCGAGCCGGGCCTGCCGGAATCCTTCAACGTGCTCGTCCGTGAGCTCCAGAGCCTTTGTCTCGACGTGGAGCTGATCAAGCGATGAGCGGAGATCTCATTCTCGAATTGCCGCGACCGCAGATTCCTCACCATGGGATGGTGAGCCGCGGCCGCTTGCTCACTTCGGTCGCGTCGAGCGACCGCTCAGATCGTCTGCTCTCACTAGGTCGCGATGAACGACCGATGGGAAGGAGCAACTAAGTTGGAAACACTCGCTTTCGCAAATCGTCCGACGACGTTGAAGGACTTCAACGCGATCAAGATCTCTCTGGCTTCGCCCGAGAAGATCCGGTCGTGGTCCTTCGGCGAAGTCACCAAGCCCGAGACCATCAACTACCGCACCTTCAAGCCGGAGCGGGACGGACTCTTCTGCGCGAAGATCTTCGGCCCGATCACCGACTGGGAATGCCTCTGCGGCAAGTACAAGCGGATGAAGCACCGCGGCGTCGTCTGCGACAAGTGCGGCGTCGAGGTCACCAAGTCCAAGGTCCGCCGCGAGCGGATGGGCCACATCGAGCTGGCCTCGCCGGTCTCGCACGTGTGGTTCTTCAAGGGCCTCCCGTCGCGGATCGGGCACCTGCTCGACATCTCGCTGCGCGACCTCGAGCGGATCCTCTACTTCGAGTCCTACGTGGTCGTCGATCCGGGCGAGACGGACCTGAAGGAGAAGGAGCTTCTCTCCGAGGAACGCTACCGGCAGCTCCGGACCGAGCTCGGCGACGTCTTCGTGGCGCGGATGGGCGCCGGCGCGATCAAGGAGCTCCTCGAACGGGTCGACGTCGACATGCTCTCGGAAGAGCTCCGCATGATCATGAAGACCGAGACGTCGCAGATCAAACGCCAGAAGGCCGCCAAGCGCCTCAAGGTGTGCGACGCGTTCCGACGCTCGGGCCACCGGCCCAACTGGATGATCCTCGACGTGATTCCGGTCATCCCGCCGGAGCTGCGACCCCTCGTTCCCCTGGACGGCGGCCGCTTCGCAACCTCCGACCTGAACGACCTCTACCGGCGCGTCATCAACCGGAACAACCGGTTGAAGAAGCTCCTCGAGCTGCGCGCGCCCGAGGTCATCGTCCGCAATGAGAAGCGCATGCTCCAGGAAGCCGTCGACGCCCTGTTCGACAACGGCCGCCGCGGCCGCGTGCTGAAGGGCTCGAACAACCGGCCGCTGAAGTCCCTCTCCGACACCCTCAAGGGCAAGCAGGGCCGTTTCCGGCAGAACCTCCTCGGCAAGCGCGTCGACTACTCCGGCCGCTCGGTCGTCGTCGTCGGCCCGGAGCTCAAGCTCCACCAGGCGGGTCTTCCCAAGAAGATGGCCGTCGAGCTCTTCAAGCCCTTCATCTACAACCGGCTCGAGAAGAAGGGTCTCGCTTCGACGATCAAGGCCGCCAAGGAGCTCGTCGAGTCCGGCGTCACGGAAGTCTGGGACGCGCTCGAGGAGGTCATCCGCGACCACGCGGTGCTCCTGAACCGCGCGCCGACGCTCCACCGTCTCGGCATCCAGGCCTTCCAGCCCGTCCTCGTCGAGGGCAAGGCCATCAAGATCCACCCGCTCGTCTGCCCGGCGTTCAACGCCGACTTCGACGGCGACCAGATGGCCGTCCACGTGCCCCTGTCGCCCAAGGCCCAGATCGAGGCGGAGCTTCTGATGCTCTCCTCGAACAACATCCTGTCGCCGGCTTCGGGACGGCCGCTCGCCGTGCCGTCGCAGGACCTCGTCCTGGGCATCTACTACCTGACGAAGTCGCGGGCCAACACCAAGGGTGAGGGCCGGATTTTCGCCGACTTCGACGAAGTCATCCTTGCGTACGAGCAGGGCGACGTCACGACGCACACCCCGATCCGGGTGCGCTACTCCGGCCAGTACATGGACCTCACGACGCAGTACAACGACCAGGACATCTCGCATGCCGAGGTCCAGGACGTCGAGCGCACGCTCATCGACACGACGGTCGGCCGGGTGGTCTTCAACCGGTCGCTGCCGGACGTCGTTCCGTTCATCAACGGCAACCTGAAGAAGCGCGGCCTGACCGACTTCGTCAGCTACGTGTACCTGACCTTCGGCGAGAACCTGACGGTCCTGATGCTCGACGACCTGAAGGACCTCGGCTTCGCGGCCGCGACCCGGGCCGGCATCTCGATCGGCGTCGACGACATGGTCATCCCGGCCAAGAAGGAGGACTACCTCGCGGCCGCCCGCAAGGAGGTCGTCGAGGTCGAGTCCCAGCGCAACTCCGGCGTCATCACGGCCGGTGAGCGCCACAACAAGATCATCGACATCTGGCACCGCACGACCGAGCTGATCTCGGACGAAATGTTCCGGGAGATGAAGAAGTCCGACCAGGTCGGCAACGAGTTCAACCCGATCTACATCATGGCGGACTCGGGCGCCCGCGGCTCCAAGGAGCAGGTCCGGCAGCTCGCCGGCATGCGCGGCCTCATGTCCAAGCCCTCGGGCGAGGTCATCGAGACGCCCATCACGGCCAACTTCCGCGAGGGCCTCTCGGTTCTCCAGTACTTCATCTCGACGCACGGCGCGCGCAAGGGGCTCGCGGACACGGCGCTCAAGACCGCCGACTCCGGCTACCTGACCCGCCGCCTCGTCGACGTGGCCCAGGACGTCATCGTCCTCCTCGAGGACTGCGGGACCTCCGACGGCATCACGGTCTCGGCGATCATGGAGGGCGGCGACACGCTCGAGCCGCTCCGCGACCGCATCGTGGGCCGTGTCTGCCAGGAGGACATCCTCGACCCGCTGACCGAGGAGAAGATCATCGGAATCGGCGACGAGATCACCGAAGAGCTCGCCTCGCGGGTCCAGGAGGCCGGCATCGAGCGGGTCAAGATCCGTTCCGTGCTGACCTGCGAAACCAAGCGCGGCGTCTGCCGCCTCTGCTACGGCCGCATGCTCGCGACGGGCAAGATGGTCGAGATCGGCGAGGCCGTCGGCGTCATCGCGGCGCAGTCGATCGGCGAGCCGGGCACCCAGCTCACGATGCGGACCTTCCACTACGGTGGAACGGCCTCCCGCGTCACCGAGCAGTCCAAGCACGCCGCCAAGAACCCGGGCACGGTGCGCTTCCTGTCGATCGCGACGGTCGAGCGCAAGGACAAGAACCTCGTCACCGTCAACCGCAACGGCAAGATCACGATCGTCGACAACAAGGGGCGCGAGAAGGAACGCTACTCCGTGGTGTACGGCTCGACCATCAAGGTCACCGAGGGCCAGGAGGTCGTTCCCGGCCAGGAGCTCGTCGAGTGGGATCCGTTCACCTCGGCGATCCTGACGGAGGTCGGCGGCAACGTGGAGTTCCGCGACATCGTGGAAAACGAGAACCTCCGGGAGGAGACGGACCGCGTCACCGGCCTCGCGCAGAACATCATCGTCGAAACGGTGGGCGCCGAGAAGCGCTCGCCGCAGGTCATCATCAAGGGCCGGTCCGGCGAGAGGAAGTACCTCCTTCCGATCGGATCGCACCTCATGGTGTCCGACAAGCAGGAAGTGCATCCGGGCGACGTGCTGGCCAAGATCCCGCGCGAAACCACAAAGACCAAGGACATCACGGGCGGCCTGCCGCGCATCGTCGAGCTCTTCGAAGCACGCCGGCCCAAAGACGCGGCGGTCATCACCGAGATCGATGGCAGCGTCTCCCACGGCCCCATCGCCAAGGGCATGCGCAAGGTCATCGTCACGGGCGACGACGGCGACGCGCGCGAGTACCTCATCCCGCGGTACACCCACGTCAACGTGCAGGAAGGCGAGCGCGTCCGGGCAGGCGATCCGCTGATCGACGGCCCGATCAACCCGCACGACGTCCTGGCAATTCTGGGTGAGAAGGAGCTGCAGCGGTATCTCGTGGACAAGATCCAGGAGGTCTACCGCTCGCAGAACGTCGCGATCAACGACAAGCACATCGAGGTCATCGTCCGGCAGATGATGCGCAGCGTGAAGGTCGAGGACGTCGGCGACACGGATTTCCTGATCGACGAGCAGGTCGACCGCTTCCGGTTCGAGGACGAGAACGAGCGCGTGCTCGCCGCCGAGGGGCAGCCTGCGAACGCGCGGCCGATGCTTCTCGGAATCACGAAGGCCTCGCTCTCGACCGACTCGTTCATCTCGGCGGCTTCCTTCCAGGAGACGACGCGGGTGCTCACCGAGGCCGCGATCTCCGGCAAGGTCGACATCCTGCGCGGGCTGAAGGAGAACGTGATCGTCGGGCGGTTGATCCCGGCGGGCACGGGCATGGCGTACTACCGCGACGTCGTTCTCGAGCGGGAGGAGATCCCGCAGGTCGAGGAGCCGGCGCTCGAGGATTTCCTGGTCGATCCGGCGGAGGAGCTGGCGCTGGCCGAGGCCGACGCCGAGGTCGACGCGAGCGACGAGGAGTAGTCTTCGCGAGGATTTTCACTCGTGATGGAAGGGGCCCGGCCTACGGGCCCCTTTTTTTTGGCCCTGGGGTGCCGTTTTCGCCGAGTCAAGGGCAGGGAGATGAACGCTCATTCGACAAGGGGGCCTTCATGAACCGTCTTCGCTGGTTACTGCTCCCGGTTCTCGCGGCCGTCCTGGAGGCCAATGGCCTCGCGCAGGTTCCCGAGATCGAGCGTACGCCCGTGACCGATCCGGACCAGCTCGAGGCGCTGGGCTTCCCGCGTGACGCGACGAACGTCTATCGCGCCAAGAGCCTGGACGGGACCCCCTCGGAGTTGCCCGAAGACTGGGGCGCGGATACCCACTTCACCACGGTGATGCCGGCCGAATTCGTTGCCCAGTTTGAATCCGATGGATGGATCAGCGGCACGACGGACATCGTCTGTACGGGTTATTGCTTCGCGCCCATGGTCCTTCCGACGGGGGTGCAGGTCGAAGCATTCCGTTGGTGGGCCTACGATTCGGATGCCGACGAGGACGTGTTCTTTTCGGTCACCTCGACCTGCCAGCCGAGTTTCGCGCCCGGCCCGCCCACCGTCACGGTTCTGGCGGATGGCGCTACCACCGGTTCCTCCGGGTACCAGTCCGGCCTCCTCAGCGGCGGCGGTTTTACGGTCAACAACCGCGATTGCTACTACACCGTTCGGCTGCAGCTGGACGGCGTGTACCCCGACCACAGAGTCAACAAGCTCCGCGTTCAGTGGAAGCGCCAGATCTCGACGCCGCCCGGCACAGCCACGTTCGCCGACGTGCCTACGAATCACCAGTTCTTCCAGCACATCGAGGCCTTGGCGGCATCCGGGATCACGGCCGGCTGCGGCGGGGGCAACTTCTGTCCGGCCGCCCCCGTGACGCGCGGCCAGATGGCCGCCTTCCTGTCCATCGCGTTGGGGTTGTACTTCCCGTAAGGACCTGTCGAGGTCGAGTGAATTAACCCTCGACTCCACAGCAAAATAGGGGTGCGCTGCGTACGCGATCGCATATACTGCGCGTCCCAGTCTGCGCCACATGCCCCGGGGGGAACGCGCCCGCCCGGTGTCGATTCGGGGGAAGTCGCTCTGGGGTAGGGGTTTTCGGTTGACAGGCCCCCGTTCGGCGCGTAAGATTCGCGGGTTTTTCCTCAGGACTCGGGCGGGCCGGTGGGCCTGTCTCGCCCGACCCGAAGTAAAGCGGTTTACGGTCGATCTCGAGTCCTTCCACGGCTCCGGGGGACTCGGGGAGATCAGGAGAGTCGATGCCGACAATTTCTCAACTCGTCCGGAAGGGCCGCGAGCGGCTCGCGGTGAAGACCGCGTCGCCCGCGCTCCAGCGTTCGCCGCAGCGCCGCGGCGTCTGCACGCGCGTGTACACGACGACGCCGAAGAAGCCGAACTCGGCGCTGCGCAAAGTCGCGCGCGTGCGCCTGACCAACGGGATCGAGGTCACCACCTACATCCCGGGCGTCGGCCACAACCTCCAGGAACACTCGATCGTCATGATCCGCGGGGGCCGCGTGAAGGACCTCCCGGGCGTGCGCTACCACGTGATCCGCGGAACGCTCGACGCGGTCGGCGTCGCCAACCGCAAGCAGGGGCGCTCCAAGTACGGCGCCAAGCGTCCGAAGGCGTAAGGGGAAGGGAAGAACGATGCCGAGACGCCGAGTCGTCGCCAAGCGCGAGATCCTGCCGGATCCGCTCTACAACTCCCAGCTGGTCACGAAGTTCATCAACTCCGTGATGTCGCAGGGCAAGAAGTCGACCGCCGAGGGGATCCTGTACGGCGCGCTCAACCGCGTCGCCGAGAAGACGCAGGACGACCCGATGAAGACCTTCAAGAAGGCGATCGAGAACGTCAAGCCCGCGCTCGAGGTCAAGTCCCGGCGCGTCGGCGGCTCGACCTACCAGGTTCCCGTCGAGGTGCGGCCCAACCGCCGGACCTCCCTCGCGATCCGGTGGATCATCGAGCACGCGAGCGCCCGCGGCGAGAAGACGATGCGCGAGAAGCTCGCGTCCGAGTTCCTCGACGCCTCCAACCTCCGTGGCGGGGCCGTGAAGAAGAAGGACGACACGCACAAGATGGCCGAGGCCAACAAGGCCTTCGCCCACTATCGCTGGTAAGAGAACGAACCGAAGACCGACGACCAACGAGCCAGAACCTTAACTATGCCGCGCACCCATCCGCTCAAAGACACCCGAAACATCGGGATCATGGCGCACATCGACGCCGGTAAGACGACCACGACCGAGCGCATCCTTTTCTACACCGGCGTCAACTACAAGATCGGCGAGGTCCACGAGGGCACCGCCACCATGGACTGGATGGTCCAGGAGCAGGAGCGCGGCATCACGATCACGTCCGCCGCGACCACGTGTTTCTGGAAGCGACGACTACGTCCGGATCAACATCATCGACACGCCCGGCCACGTCGACTTCACGGCCGAGGTCGAGCGGTCGCTGCGCGTCCTCGACGGCGCGGTCGCGGTATTCGACGCGGTGGCGGGTGTCGAGCCGCAGTCCGAGACGGTGTGGCGCCAGGCCAACCGGTACGGCGTTCCCCGCATCGCGTTCGTCAACAAGATGGACCGCGTGGGGGCCAACTTCCCGCGCTGCGTCGAGATGATGAAGACCAAATTGAACGCCAAGCCCGCCCCGATCCAGATCCCCTGGGGCATCGAGGCGGACCACCACGGCATCATCGACCTCGTCGCAATGAAGGCGATCGAGTTCCACGACGACGCCCAGGGCTCGACGTTCGATTTCCTCGACATCCCGGCCGACATGCAGGCCGAGGCCGACAAGTACCGCGAGATGCTGATCGAGACCGTCGCCGAAACCGACGATGGCCTGCTCGAGAAGTACCTCCATGGCGGCAAGGTCGAGGTTCCCGAGATCCGGGAGGCCCTGCGGCGGGCGACGATCGCCGGCCACGTGCAGCCCGTGATCTGCGGCTCGGCCTTCAAGAACAAGGGTGTCCAGCAGCTGCTCGACGCCGTGGTCGACTACCTTCCGTCGCCGATCGACGTGCCCGCGATCAAGGGGCACGACGACGTCGGCGCGGAGCTCGAGCGCGCGGCCTCGGACGAGGCGCCGTTCTCGGCCCTCATCTTCAAGATCATGACCGACCCGTTCGTCGGCCAGCTCGCCTTTTTCCGGGTCTACTCGGGGCACCTCGACGCCGGATCCGCGGTCTTCAACTCGACCAAGGACGGCCGTGAGCGCGTCGGGCGCATTCTGAAGATGCACGCCAACAAACGCGAGGAGATCAAGGAAGTCTGGGCGGGCGACATCGCCGCGGCGGTGGGGCTCAAGAACGTCCAGACCGGCGACACGATCTGCGACGAAGACAATCCGGTCATCCTCGAGGCCATGAACTTCCCGGAGCCGGTCATCGCCGTCGCGATCGAGCCCAAGACCAAGGCCGACCAGGAAAAGATGGGCATGGCGCTCGCCAAGCTGATGCAGGAAGACCCGACCTTCAAGGTCCACACGGACAAGGAAACGGGGCAGACCATCATCCGCGGGATGGGCGAGCTCCACCTCGAGATCATCACGGACCGCATGGTCCGCGAGTTCAACGTCGGCGCCAACATCGGCAAGCCCCAGGTCGCTTACCGCGAAGCGATCACGAAGGAAGCGCAGGGCCATGGCCGGTTCATCCGCCAGTCCGGCGGCCGGGGCCAGTACGGCGAAGCGAAGATCCGCATCAAGCCGGCCGAGGAAGGCCACCACTTCGTGTTCGACAACGAGATCAAGGGCGGCGCGATCCCCAAGGAGTTCATCAAGCCGATCGAGCAGGGGATCAAGGAAGCGCTCGAGACGGGCATCCTCGCCGGTTATCCGACGACGGGCGTCCACGTCGAGCTCTACGACGGCTCGTACCACGACGTCGACTCCTCCGAGATGGCCTTCAAGATCGCGGGCTCGATGGCGTACCAGGATGCCGCGAAGAAGGCCAAGCCCATCATCAAGGAACCGATCATGGAGGTCGAGGTCGTCGTGCCCGAGGACTACATGGGCGACGTCATCGGGGACCTGTCCTCGCGGCGGGGCCACATCAAGCACATGGAGCCGCGCGCGGGAGTCCAGGTGATCACGGCGCGCGTGCCTCTGTCGGAAATGTTCGGCTACTCCACGAACCTGCGGTCGATGACCCAGGGCCGCGGCAACTACTCCATGCAGTTCGCCGTGTACGACGAGGTTCCCAAGAACGTGAGTGAGGAAATCATCGCGAAGGTGGGCAGCAAGTAGGGACGATGGCGTCCCGATGAGGACGTCCAGCGTTTAGTGAAATTGGTGAGGAGCGATGGCTAAAGAAAAATTCGATCGCAGCAAGCCGCACGTGAACATCGGGACGATTGGTCACGTGGATCACGGGAAGACGACGTTGACGGCGGCGATCACGTTGATTTTGTCGAAGAAGGGTCTGGCGACGGCGAAGGCGTACGACCAGATCGACAACGCGCCGGAAGAGAAGGCGCGCGGCATCACGATCAACACGGCGCACGTGGAGTATTCGACGGACAAGCGTCACTACGCGCACGTGGACTGTCCCGGGCACGCGGACTACGTGAAGAACATGATCACGGGCGCGGCGCAGATGGACGGAGCGATTCTGGTGGTGTCGGCGGCGGACGGACCGATGCCGCAGACGCGGGAGCACATTCTGCTGGCGCGGCAGGTGGGCGTGCCGTTTGTGGTGGTGTTTTTGAACAAGACGGACATGGTGGACGACCCGGAGCTTCTGGAGCTCGTGGAGCTGGAGGTTCGGGAGCTGTTGACCTCGTACGGGTTCCCCGGGGACAAGACGCCGATCGTGAAGGGTTCGGCGTTGAAGGCGGGGGCCTCGGCGGACCCGAACTCGGAGGATGCCAAGTGCATCATGGAGCTGATGGACGCGGTGGACGCGTACATACCGGTTCCGGAGCGGGCGATCGACAAGGATTTTCTGATGCCGATCGAGGACGTGTTCTCGATCTCGGGCCGCGGGACGGTGGTGACGGGGCGCGTGGAGCGCGGGATCGTGAAGGTGGGCGAGGAAGTGGAGATCGTGGGGATTCGTCCGACGGTGAAGAAGGTCGTGACGGGTGTGGAGATGTTCCGCAAGCTGCTCGACCAGGGGCAGGCGGGGGACAACGTGGGTCTTCTGCTGCGCGGGACCGAGCGCAAGGACGTGGAGCGCGGGCAGGTGTGCGCGAAGCCGGGATCGATCACGCCGCACCTGAAGTTCACGGCGCAGGCGTACATCCTGACGAAGGAAGAGGGCGGGCGGCACACGCCGTTTTTCAACGGCTACCGGCCGCAGTTTTTCTTCCGGACCACCGACGTGACGGGGACGGCGCAGCTGCCCACGGGTGTCGAGATGGTGATGCCGGGCGACAACGTGAACATGGAGATTTCCCTGATCACGCCCATCGCCATGGAGAAGGGCCTGCGCTTCGCCATCCGCGAAGGCGGCCGCACGGTGGGCGCCGGAACGATCGTCGAGATCCTGGAATAGTGGATTCCTTTTTTCGCGTGAGCGTAGCGAGCAGTAATGCCTAAGAACGACAAAATTCGGATCCGCCTCAAGGCGTTCGACTATCGGATTCTCGACCAGTCGGCGAGCGAGATCGTCGATACGGCCCGCCGGACCGGGGCCAAGGTCGCCGGACCGATTCCACTGCCGACGGCGGTGTCGCGTTTCACGGTGAACCGCTCGCCGCACGTCGACAAGAAGTCGCGCGAGCAGTTCGAGATGCGCACGCACAAGCGCCTCCTCGACATCCTCGAGCCGACCTCCCAGACGGTCGACGCGCTGATGAAGCTGGAGCTTCCCGTGGGCGTCGACGTCGAGATCAAGGCGTTCGGAAAGTAAGCCATGGCCGTACACGGAATCATCGGTAAAAAAGTGGGCATGACCCAGATCTTCACGGCCGACGGCACGGTCGTGCCGGTCACGGTCGTCCAGGCGGGGCCCTGCCTCGTCGTCCAGAAGAAGTCCGCCGACAACGATGGCTACGACGCACTCCAGATCGGGTTCGTCGGCGCGCGGCCCGACCGCCGCGCCAACGGCGCCGCGAAGGGCCACTTCGAGAAGGCCGGCGTGGCCCCGATGCGGACCCTCATGGAAGTGAAGGCCGACAAAGGCGACGAGCTGAAGCCCGGCGACAAGGTTCTCTGCGACACGTTCGCCGAGCAGGACCACGTCGACGTCATCGGGACGTCCAAGGGCAAGGGCTTCATGGGCGTCGTCGCCCGCCACGGGTTTCGCGGGGGCGCCGCGACCCACGGTTCGATGTTCCACCGCGCTCCGGGCTCGATCGGCCCGTCGGCTTTTCCGTCGCGCGTCTACCCGGGCACGCGATCCTCGGGCCGGCTCGGCGGGCGGCAGTCGACTTCGAAGAACCTGGTCGTCGTGCGTGTGGACGCCGAGAAGAACCTCCTCTACATCTCCGGCGCCGTGCCCGGCGCCCGCAACGCGATCGTGAAGATCGTGCGCTCGAGCTTCGGCAGGAAGAGGGCGTGAGCATGGCCAAGATTCCCGTCTGGAACTGGAAGAAGGAACAGGTCGGCGAGGTCTCCCTCCCGGCCGACGTCTTCGCGTACCCGTACCGCCGCCACCTCGTGTGGGAGGTCGTCAAGGCCTACCTCGCGGGCGAGCGCGCCGGAACGCACAAGACGAAGGTCCGCTCCGAGGTCTCGGGCTCCGGCAAGAAGCCCTTCAAGCAGAAGGGCACCGGGCGCGCCCGTCAGGGCGGCGGCCGGCCCCCGATCCACCGCCACGGCGGAACCGTCCACGGCCCGGTGCCGCGGTCGTACGCCCAGGGGGTGTCGAAGGGCGAGAAGAAGAACGCCCTGAAGGCGGTTCTCTCGCGCCGCGCCGCGGAAGAGCGGATCGTCGTCGTCGAGAAGATGGACCTCGCGAGCCACAAGACGAAGGACCTCCGGAACGCCGTCGGCGCGCTCGGCATCGAGGGGAAGACCCTCTTCGTCGACGCGCGCGGCAACGAGAACTTCGAGCGCGCCTCCCGCAACGTGAAGAGCTGGAAGCTCGTCGACCCGCTCGCCGTCAACGCCTACGACGTGCTCGCGCACGGGACGCTCGTGCTGACCAAGCAGGCGCTGGCGCGCGTCGTCAAGACCCTGGGAGGCGAATGATGGAAGCGCAGCGGGTGATTCGCCGGCCTCTCATCACCGAGAAGGCGACGCGGGCGAAGGAAGCGACCAACACGATCTGCTTCGAGGTCGACCGAACGGCCAACAAGATCGAGGTGCACCGCGCCGTGGAGAAACTCTTCGGCGTCAAGGTGCTCGACGTGCGGGTTGCCAATCGGCAGGGTAAGTGGAAGCGCATGGGCCGCTTCGTCGGACAGCGAAAGGCCTGGAAGAAGGCCTGGGTCCGGCTGGCGCCGGATCAGAAGATCGAGTTCTTCGAGGGCGTGTAATGGCTGTAAAGAAGTTCAAACCGACCTCCCCGGGAGTCCGGTTCCAGACCAAGCTCGACTTCAAGGACCTGTCTCCGGTTCGACCGGAGAAGCGCCTGACGGTCGGGTTGCGCGCGACGGGCGGCCGCAACAACTCGGGCCGGGCGACTTCCCGGTTCATGGGCGGCGGCCACAAGCGCCTCTACCGGATCATCGACTTCCGGCGCGACAAGCAGGACATTCCGGCCAAGGTCGCCACGATCGAGTACGACCCGAACCGGACGGCGCGCATCGCGCTGCTCCACTACGCCGACGGCGAGAAGCGCTACATCCTCGCGCCCAACGGCCTGAAGGTGGGCGCGACGATCGTGTCCGGCCCCGCGGCCGACATTCTGCCGGGCAACGCGCTGCCCCTGAAGTCGATCCCGCTCGGCACGACGATCCACAACCTCGAGCTGACCCGCGGCAAGGGCGGCCAGCTCGTGCGCTCGGCCGGCGCGGCGGCGCAGCTGATGGCCCGCGAAGGCTCGTACGCGCAGGTGCGCCTGCCCTCGGGCGAGGTCCGCGAAGTGCACGTCGAGTGCTACGCGACCATCGGCCAGGTCGGCAACCTCGAGCACGAGAACGTTTCGATCGGCAAGGCGGGCCGCAACCGCTGGCTGGGCTGGCGTCCGCACAACCGCGGAGTCTCGATGAACCCGGTCGACCATCCGATGGGCGGCGGCGAGGGCAAGACCTCGGGCGGCCGCCACCCCACTTCGCCGTGGGGCTGGAAGACCAAGGGAATGAAGACCCGCAACAACAAGCGCACCGACGGATTCATCGTCCGCCGGCGCAAGTCGAAGGTCTAAGCGATGGCACGTTCCGTCAAAAAGGGTCCTTTCGTGGACGAGCACCTTTCCAAGAAGGTTGCCGCGTTGAACGCGACGCGGGACAAGAAGGTCGTGAAGACCTGGTCGCGCCGCTCCACCGTCGTGCCGGACATGGTCGGCCACACGATCGCCGTGCACAACGGCCGCAAGTTCATCCCCGTCTACGTCGCCGAGAACATGGTCGGGCACAAGCTCGGCGAGTTCGCGCCGACGCGGATCTTCAAGGGCCACGGCGGCAAGAAGGCTGCCGAGGCGGGAGCCGCCGTCGCCGGAGCTCCGGGCGCGGCGCCGCGGCCGGCTCCGGGCGCCGCTCCGGCGCCGAAGGCGTGAGCAGCGACATGAGAGCCACAGCGAAGCTGAAGTACATGAAGGGCTCGGCGCAGAAGGTGCGCCTGGTGGCGGACCTCGTGCGCGGCAAGTCGGTCAACGACGCCGTCGCGATCCTGCGCCACGCGAAGAAGGTCGCCGCCCGGGACGTCCTCAAGACGCTCCGCTCGGCCGTCGCCAACGCGGAGCAGAAGGAAGCCCAGCTCGACGTCGACCGGCTCGTCGTCCGCCGGATCACCGTCGACAAGGGGCCGCAGGAGAAGCGGGTCCGTCCGGCGCCCATGGGCCGTGCGTACCGCGTCCTGCACCGCAAGAGTCACCTGACGATCGAGCTCTCGGACGAGGCGTAAGGAGCGCTACCGCTTATGGGCCAGAAAGTACATCCCTACGGCTTCCGGCTGGGCTTCAACCGGACGTGGCACTCGCGCTGGTTCTCCGAGAAGGAGTACCTGAAGTTCCTCCACGACGACCTGAAGCTGCGGCGGGAGCTCAAGAAGCGGCTGTCGCACGCCGGCGTCTCGGAGATCGACATCGAGCGTTTCTCGGGAAAGCTCAAGGTCAACATCCAGACCTCGCGGCCGGGAATCATCATCGGCAAGCGAGGCGCGGAGGTCGACCGGCTGCGCGACGAGCTCCAGAAGCGCACGGGCGGTGAGGTGCACATCAACATCATCGAGATCCAGCGCCCCGAGACCGATGCCCAGCTCGTCTCCGAGTCGATCGCTCTCCAGCTCGAGCGCCGCGTGGCGTTCCGGCGCGCCATGAAGAAGGGGATCGAGTCCGCGTTCCGGTTCGGCGCGCAGGGCATCAAGATCCGCTGCGCCGGTCGGCTCAACGGCGCCGAGATCGCGCGCTCCGAGTGGTACCAGGAGGGCCGGCTCCCGCTCCATACCCTGAAGGCCGACATCGACTACGGCTTCGCCGAAGCGAACACGACCTACGGGAAGATCGGCGTGAAGGTCTGGATCTACCGCGGCGAACAGCACAAGGCCAAGAACCGCCGCAAGTCGGCGGCCTGAGCTAGAGGCAGAGGAATCTCGTCATGTTGATGCCCTCCAAGGTCAAATACCGGAAGCAGCAGCGCGGACGGCGCCGCGGCAAGGCGTGGCGCGGCGGCGACCTCGCGTTCGGCGACATGGGTCTCCAGGTGCTGGAGCCCGGCTGGATCACCGCCCGCCAGATCGAGGCCGGCCGCATCGCGATGACCCGCGCCGTCAAGCGCGGCGGAAAGATCTGGATCCGGATCTTCCCCGACAAGCCGTACACGAAGAAGCCCGCCGAAACGCGCATGGGCAAGGGCAAGGGCGCGCCCGAGGGTTGGGTCGCCGTGGTCAAGCCGGGCCGCATCCTCTACGAGATGGAGGGCGTCGATCACGTCACGGGCAAGGAAGCGCTCGAGCTCGCAGCCGACAAGCTCGGGCTCAAGACGCGCCTCGTGACGCGCGCGTCTGAAATGGAGATCCGATGAAGAAGAAGGAGCGGGAGACGCTCGCCCAGCAGGGCCACGGGGACCTGCTCGAGAAGGAAAAGCAGTTGAAAGAGTCGAGCTGGAAGCTGCGGCTCCAGAAGTCGACGGGACAGCTCGAGAACCCGAGCCGCCTGAAGGTGCTGCGGCGGGACATCGCCCGCGTCAAGACGTACCAGCGGGCCCTGGAGAGGAAGGCGGAGGCGTCGAAGTGAACGAGGTCATGAACGAGACCGAGGAACGCAAGGACCGGGCGACCAAGGTCGGCCGGGTCGTTTCCGACAAGATGCAGAAGACGATCGTCGTGGAGGTGGAGCGCCGCGTCCAGCACGCGGAGTACACCCGGACGATCAAGCGGACGAGCCGGTTCCATGCGCACGATGAGGGCAACACGGCCCACGTCGGCGACCGCGTCCGGATCGAGGAGACCCGCCCGCTGTCCAAGCGCAAGCGCTGGCGGCTGCGGGAGATCCTCGTGAAGGCCCAGGCTTGAGGAGAACGCCATGATTCAGATGGGCACCATCCTCGAGGTGGCGGACAATTCCGGAGCGCGCAAGATCGCGTGCATCCGCATGCGCGGCGGTTCGGCCGGGCAGTACGCGGGCCTCGGCGACATCATCACGGCCTCGGTCAAGGAGGCCGCCCCGGATTCGCCGTTCGTCGAGAAGCACGGGAAGCGCGTCGTCCGGGCGGTCATCGTCCGCACGCGCCGCAATCACCGGCGCAAGGACGGCTCCTACATCCGCTTCGACGACAACGCTGCGGTCCTGGTATCCCCCGAGGGGGAGCCCATCGGGACGCGCGTCTTCGGGCCGGTGGCCCGGGAGCTCCGTGAGAAGAAGTTCATGAAGATCATTTCGCTCGCACCGGAAGTGCTGTGATGGCCAAACCGAAGCTCAAGAAGAACGACATGGTCGTGGTCATCGCGGGCCGCGACCGCGGGCGGCAGGGCCGGATCCTGCGCGTCCTTCCCGAGAAGGGCCGCGTGATCGTCGAGCGCGTCAACATGATCAAGCGCCACACGCGCCCGAACCCTTCGAAGAACATCGCGGGCGGAATCTCCGAGAGGGAAGCCACGATCCACATTTCCAACGTGATGCTCGTGGATCCGGATCGCAACGTCGGGACGCGCATCGGCCGCCGCCGGGACGCGGACGGCAAGCCGGAGCGGGTCGCCAAGAAGAGCGGCGCGGTCCTGGCGTCGTAGGTCGCAGGTCATAGGTTAGAGGACGAAGAGAAATGGCAGCAAGACTCAAAGACAAGTACGCCAAGGACGTCGCGCCCGCTCTGAAGAAGGAGTTCGCGATCGAGAACGTCATGGCCATCCCACGGATCGAGAAGGTCGTCCTCAACATGGGGCTCGGCGAGGCCGTCGCCAACCCGAAGATGCTCGAGGGCGCGGCCGAGGAGCTGTCCTCGATCGCGGGCCAGCGCGCGAACGTGACGAAGGCCAAGAAGTCCATCGCGACGTACAAGCTGCGCACGGGGATGCCGATCGGCGCCCGCGTGACGCTGCGCGGCGACCGCATGTGGGAGTTCCTCGACCGGCTCATCAACATCGCCCTGCCGCGCGTCCGCGACTTCCGGGGCGTGTCGAGCAAGGCGTTCGACGGTCGGGGAAACTACACCCTGGGCGTGCGCGACCACTTCATCTTTCCGGAGATCGACTACGCGAAAACCGACAAGTCGAAGGGCTTGAACGTGACGATCGTGACGACGGCGGGACGGGACGACCGGGCGAAGGCGCTGCTCGCCGAGCTCGGCATGCCCTTCGCCAAGTAGACAGGAACAAGCGATGGCCACACGTGCAATGCGAATCAAGGCGGCGAGGAAGCCGAAGTTCATGACCCGGACGATCCGGCGGTGCCAGGTGTGCGGCCGGGCGCGGTCGGTCTACCGCAAGTTCGGGCTCTGCCGCATCTGTTTCCGTCAGAACGCCAACCAGGGCTACATCCCGGGCGTTCTGAAGGCTTCGTGGTGATGCGATGAAGATCAACGATCCCATCAGCGACCTGCTGACGCGCCTGAGGAACGGCATGCGGGCCGGCCACGAGCGCGTCGACATGCCGTCCTCGCGCCTCAAGGAGGCGGTCCTCAAGGTCCTCGAGGAAGAAGGCTTCGTGGCCTCCTTCCGAAAGGTCCAGGAGGCCGGACGCCCGATCCTCCGCGTCGGGCTGAAGTACGACCACGAAGGCGAGCCGATCGTTTCGGGCCTCGAGCGGGTTTCGCGTCCCGGCCGCCGCGTCTACGCCAAGGCCGACGCGATTCCGCAGGTTCTGGGCGGCCTCGGCGTGTCGATCGTCTCGACGTCCAAGGGCATCGTCACCGACAAGGCGGCGCGCCAGTCGCGCCTGGGTGGCGAAGTTCTCTGCAACATCTGGTAAGGGTCAAAGGAGCACTTGTGTCGCGCATAGGGAAAATGCCGGTGACGATCCCCAAGGGGGTCGAGGTCAGGGCCGAGGGCGGCCGGGTCAAGGTCAAGGGGCCCAAGGGGGAGCTCTCGAGCGCGATCCCGGCCGGCCTGACCGTGTCGATCGCGGACGGCGCGGTGACGATCGCCCGCGGCTCCGACGAGCCGAAGGCGCGCGCCGTCCACGGACTGCTGCGCAGCCTCGTCGCCAACAACGTCGAGGGCGTCACGAAGGGCTTCACCCGCGAGCTCGAGATCTCCGGCGTCGGCTACAAGGCCGAGGTCAAGGGGAAGTCGATCCTCTTCTCGCTCGGCTATTCGCACCCCGTCGACTTCCCGATCCCCGAGGGGATCGCGGTGGCGATCGATGCGAAGGCCGGCAAGATGACGGTCACGGGCGCGGACAAGCAGCGCGTCGGGCAGACGGCGGCGGAGATCCGGAAGCTCCGCGTGCCGGACCCTTACAAGGCGAAGGGCATCAAATACGCCGAAGAGACGATCCGGCGCAAGGTCGGAAAGGCGGGCGGGAAGTAGCCATGAACCGATCGCAGGCACGGACAGAGGCGCGGGGCCGCGTGCGCATCCGCGTGCGGCACAAGGTGCGGGGCGCCACGGAGCGGCCACGACTGGCCGTCTTCAAGAGCGGGCGTCACATCTACGCCCAGGTCATCGACGACGGCCAGGGCTCGACCCTCGCGCATGCCTCGTCGCTCGACGCGGGGCTGAAGAAGGAGTCTCCGAAAGGAGCCTCGCGCGACGCCGCCGGCAAGGTCGGCGCGCTCGTCGCGGAACGCGCGAAGAAGGCCGGCGTGACGAAGGTCGTCTTCGACCGCGGCGGATACCGGTACCACGGCCGGGTCAAGGCGCTCGCCGATGGCGCGCGCTCGGGCGGCTTGGAATTCTAGGGAGAACGGAAAGATGAGCAGCAACCGGGGACCGCGGGCGCCGCGCGAGCGCGAAAAAGAGCGGGACGCGCAGGGTCGCGAGCTGATCGACCGCGTCGTCCACATCAACCGCGTGACGAAGGTCGTCAAGGGCGGCAAGAACTTCTCGTTCTCCGCGCTCGTCGTCGTCGGCGACGGCCAGGGGCGCGTGGGCTACGGCTCGGGCAAGGCGAAGGAAGTTCCGATGGCCATCAAGAAGGGGATCGAGATGGCCAAGAAGAACATGCAGAAGGTGTCGCTGAAGGGCACGACCATCCCGCACGCGATCATCGGCGCGTACGGCGCGGGCCGCGTTCTCCTGAAGCCGGCCGCGGCCGGCACCGGAGTCATCGCGGGCGGTCCCGTTCGGGCGGTGCTCGAGTCGGTCGGCATCCAGGACATCCTGACGAAGTCGCTTCGGACGACCAACCCGCACAACGTCATCAAGGCGACGTTCGAGGGCCTGATGCGCTTGAAGAACGAGGACGAGTTCGCGCGGCGGCGCGGGCGCGCCCCGAGCGCCCCGGCGGCGCCGGCGCCCGGAACCGGGGCGGAGGAGAAGGCGTGACGGAAGCGGGCAAGACGGCCGAGAAGCCGAAGGCACGCAAGGACTCCGGCAAGATCGCGATCACGCAGGTCCGAAGCGGCATCTGCACGCCCAAGGATCAGAAGGCGACGCTCGTGGGCCTCGGTTTCCGCAAGCGCGGGGACCGGGTCGTCCGCGAGGACTCGCCGGCCGTGCGCGGCATGATTCGCAAGGTCCGCCACCTCGTCGAAGTGGCGAAGGGTTGAGACAAGGGTAGGGGTAAAGAGCAGTCATGGTGGAAAAGAAGAAACCGACATCCAAGGCCCCGGTGGCCAGGAAGAAGCCGGCGCCGTCCAAGGCCGCGCCGAAGGCGCCTGCGAAGGCCGCCGCGGCCAAGTCCAAGCCGGCGGCTCCTCCGAAGGCCGCCAAGCCCGTCAAGGCCGCCCGAAAGGCGGCTCCGGCTCCCTCGCGGCCTGCCGCGACGGGCGTGCATGACCTCGCGCCGGCTTCCGGGGCCACGCACTACCGCAAGCGTGTCGGCCGCGGTCCCGGTTCGGGCCACGGCAAGACCGCCGGACGCGGTAACAAGGGCCAGAAGTCCCGCAGCGGATACCGGCACCAGCGCGGATTCGAGGGCGGCCAGATGCCGCTCCACCGCCGGCTGCCCAAGCGCGGCTTCACCAACATCTTCCGGGTCGAGTACGACATCGTGAACATCGGCGATCTCGACCGCTTCGACGCGGGAACCGCGGTCAACCCGGCCGCACTCGCGGAGCTGCGCCTGGCGCGCAGGAACCGCCTCGTCAAGATCCTCGGCGACGGGGAGTTGAAGAAGGCGCTGACCGTCTCGGCCCACAAGTTCTCCGCTTCGGCCAAGGCCCGGATCGAGGCCGCCGGCGGGAGCTGCGAGGTTCTCTCCCGTTGAGCGCCCTTCAGAGCTTCGCGAACGTCTTCAACGTGCCGGACCTGCGCAAGCGGGTCATCTTCACGTTCCTGGTCCTCGCCGTCTACCGGCTCGGGGCGCACATCCCCACGCCCGGCGTCGATCCCGAGGCGATCAACGCCTTCTTCAAGGCGTCGGCCGGCTCCATCTTCGGGTTCCTCGACATCTTCTCGGGAGGCGCGCTCCGGAGGCTCTCCGTGTTCGCCCTCGGGATCATGCCCTACATCTCGAGCTCGATCATCCTGCAGCTGCTGACGGTCGTCTGGCCCTACCTCGAGAAGCTCTCGAAGGAAGGCGAGATGGGCCGCAAGAAGATCACGCAGTACACCCGCTACGGCACGGTGCTCCTCTCGTTCATCCAGGCGAGCGGCATCGCGATCTGGCTCGAGAAGCAGTCGGCCCCGGGCGGCGCGCCGCTCGTGCCGCACCCGGGCTGGGGCTTCCGTCTGATGACCGTGCTGACGCTGACGACCGGCACGATCTTCATCATGTGGCTCGGCGAACAGATCACCGAGCGCGGCATCGGCAACGGCATCTCGCTCATCATCTTCGCGGGCATCGTGGCGAACCTGCCCGTGGCGATCTTCGGCCTCTTCCAGCAGATCCGGAACCAGTCGATTTCGATCCTGGCGCTGCTCTTCGTGATCGTCTTCATGGTGGGCATCGTGGCCCTCGTCGTCTTTGTCGAGCGCGCGCAGAGGCGAATCCCCGTTCAGTACGCCAAGCGGGTCGTGGGACGACGGGTCTACGGCGGCCAGAACACGTACCTGCCGCTGCGCGTGAACACCGGCGGCGTCATCCCGATCATCTTCGCGATCTCGATCCTTCAGCTTCCGGCCTATCTCGCGCAGATCTCGGGCGCGGACTGGGTGAAGCGGGTCGCCGAGTCGCTGGCCATGGGGCATCCGCTCTACCTGCTTCTCTACGCGGCGGGCATCCTGTTCTTCTGCTACTTCTACACGTCGATTGTCTTCAATCCGACGGACACGGCCGACAACATGCGCAAGTACGGCGGCTTCATCCCGGGCATCCGGCCCGGCAAGAAGACGGCCGACTACATCGACACGGTGCTGTCGCGGATCACGATCGTCGGCGCGGCGTACCTCACCTTCGTGGCCCTGCTGCCGGACATCCTCAACAACGGCCTCAAGGTCCAGGGCGTCCCGTTCGTCGGGCCCTGGGTGGACGGGATCCTGCCCCGGTTCCTGACGCAGGGCTTCGGCTTCAACTTCTACTTCGGCGGAACGTCGCTCCTCATCGTCGTCGGCGTGGCCATGGACACGGTCCAGCAGGTCGAGTCCAAGCTCGTCGAGCACCACTACACCGGGTTCCTCAAGAAGAGCCGGATCCGGGGACGGCGGGGCTGATGCGAGTCGTCTTTCTCGGGCCTCCGGGCAGCGGCAAGGGCACTCAGGCGAGCCTCCTCGCGAAGAGGCTCGGTGTGCCCGCGATCTCGACCGGCGAGATCCTCCGCGACGCCGTGCGCCGGAAGACCGCCCTCGGCCAGCAGGCCCAGGCGGTGATGGAGAAGGGCGAGCTCGTCTCCGACGACCTGATCCTCGCCCTGGTCGGCGAGCGCGTCGCCGCGCCGGACGCGCGCGGCGGGTTCATCCTGGACGGTTTTCCGCGCACGCTCGCGCAGGCGCGCGCCTTCGACGCGACGCTCGCCGACGGCGGCGAGGCGCTCTCGGCGGTTCTGAACTTCACCGTTCCCGAGGAGCAGCTGACCGCGCGCATGCTCGGCCGGGCGCAGGCCGAGGGCCGCGCCGACGACCGGCCCGAGACGATCCGCGAGCGGTTCCGCGTGTATCGCGAGAAGACGGAGCCTCTCGTCGGCTTCTACCGCGACCGCGCCCTTCTGGCCGACATCGACGGCGTCGGGACCGTGGACGCGGTCGCCGCCCGCATCGACGAAGCGATCTCCGAGAGGAGCCGCTCGTGATCACGATCCGCAGCCAGAGCGAGCTCTTGAAGCTCGAGGAAGCCTCGCGCATCGTGCTCGAGACGCTCGACGCCGTCGAGAAGGCGGTGGCCCCCGGCGTGACGACCGACGACCTCGATCGGATCGCGGAGACCGAGATCCGCGCGCGCGGCGGCCGTCCGGCATTCGTCGGATACCGCGGCTACCCGAAGACCCTCTGCACGTCGATCAACGACGAGGTCGTGCATGGAATCCCCGGCAAGCGCGTGCTCTCCGACGGCGACGTCGTCGGGATCGACTGCGGCGCCGTGGCGGGCGGGTATTACGGCGATGCGGCGCGGACGGTTCCGGTCGGAAGGGTCGGGGCGGAAAAGACGAAGCTCATCGAGGTCACCCGCAAGGCGCTCCACGCCGGCATCGAGGCCGCGCGCCCGGGAGCCCGCGTCTCGGACATCGGCGCGGCGGTCGAAGCGGTCGCCCTGGTGCACGGATACGGCGTCGTCCGGGACTTCGTGGGCCACGGCGTCGGCACGGCGCTCCACGAGGAGCCGCAGATTCCCAACTACGGACCGGGCGGCCGCGGAAGCGTGCTCAAGGCCGGGATGGTTCTGGCGATCGAGCCGATGTTCAATCTGGGGCGCGCCGAGGTTTCCGTCGACGCCGACGGCTGGACCGTGCGGACGCGCGACAAGTCGACGTCGGCCCATTTCGAGTTCACGGTGGCGCTGGAGCCGCACGGGGCGGTCATCCTGGGCACCGGCAGTCTCGCGGCGCTTCGGGCGGCCGCGGTGTCGGCGTAGGAGCGCATGTCGAAGGACGACGCAATCGAGGTCATGGCGACGGTCGTCGAACCGTTGCCGAACGCGATGTTCAAAGTGGAGCTGGAGAACAAACATCAGGTTCTGGCGCACATCTCGGGCAAGATGCGGAAGAATTTCATCCGCATCCTGCCGGGCGACAAGGTTCTCGTGGAGCTGTCGCCCTACGATTTGACGCGGGGCCGGATCATCTACCGGTACAAATAGGGGAGTCCGTCGTGAAAGTCCGAGCATCGGTCAAGAAAATTTGCGCCAAGTGCAAGATCGTGCACCGCAAGGGAGTCGTGCGGATCATCTGCGTGACGCCCAAGCACAAGCAGAGGCAGGGGTAAGCCATGGCACGTATCGCGGGAGTCGATCTGCCGCTCAACAAGCGCGTCGAGATCGGCCTGACCTACATCTTCGGGATCGGGCGGCCCAAGTCGAACTTCATCCTCGAGAAGGCCGACGTGCGTCCCGACACGCGCGTCAAGGACCTGTCCGAGGAGGAGGTCGTCCGGATCCGCAAGGTGATCACCGACGACGTCAAGGTCGAGGGCGATCTGCGCCGGGACACCTCGGTGGACATCAAGCGCCTCATGGACATCGGGTGCTACCGCGGACTCCGTCATCGGCGCAACCTGCCGGTGCGCGGGCAGCGCACCCATACCAACGCCCGGACCCGCAAGGGCCCGCGCAAGCAGACGATCGCCGGTAAGAAGAAGGCCACGAAGAAGTAGGCGAACAGGAAGAAGTAGAAGCAAGAGGACGACATGGCTGAACCCACATCCGCATCCGCCGTTCCCGAGAAGGACAAAGGCGCCAAGCCCGCCAAGGGCAAGCGCGCACGCGCGGCCAAGAAAGAAAAGAAGAACATCCCGCACGGGACGGCGACGGTCAACGCGTCGTTCAACAACACGATCGTCTCGATCGCGGACGCCGAGGGCAACGTGCTCGGCTGGTCCTCGGCCGGGAGGATCGGGTTCAAGGGCTCCCGCAAGGGCACGCCCTTCGCCGCCCAGCTCGCCGCGGCCAACTGCGCCGAGCACGCCAAGGAGCACGGCGTGCGCTCGGTCGACGTCCGCGTGACGGGCCCCGGTGCCGGCCGCGAGTCGGCCATCCGGGCACTCCAGGCCAACGGCATCGACATCAAGTCCATCAAGGATACGACCCCGATTCCCCACAACGGCTGCCGGCCGCGCAAGCGCCGGCGGGTGTAGCGCCGGGGAATACGGGTTTGTTTCGATAGCCGCCAGCCTCCGGGCTGCGGCTCGTCTGTAAACCGGCGCTTCGGTCCCGGCCGGGAGGAAGGACGTAAAACACGATGATGGGGCTGAGGAGGTAAAAGGGTTTGGCCCGATACAGCGAATCGGTCTGCCGGCTGTGCCGGCGCGAAGGAATGAAGCTGTTCCTCAAGGGGGACCGCTGTTTCAAGGACAAGTGCGCCATCGAGCGGCGCAACTACCCGCCCGGCCAGCACGGCCGGCGGCGCTCGAAGCTGCTCGGCTACGGCATTCAGCTTCGGGAAAAGCAGAAGGTCAAGCGGATCTACGGCCTGCTCGAGAGCCAGTTTCGTCTGGCCTTCGGGCGCGCGGAGCGCCGCAAGGGCATCACCGGCGCCAACCTGCTCGAGGAGCTGGAGCGCCGTCTCGACAACGTGACCTTCGCGCTCGGCTTCGCGGCCTCGCGCGCGCAGGCACGCCAGCTCGTGCGCCACGGCCACGTCACGGTGGATGGCAGGAAGGTTTCCATCCCGTCCTTCCGCGTCGGCAAGGGCCAGGTCGTCGCCATCAAGGAAAAGAGCCGCGCCAACGAGCAGATCAAGGCGTCCGTCGAAACGGCCCGCGCCCGCGGCGTCCCGTCCTGGCTGGATCTGACTCCGGAGGCTTTCTCCGGCAAGGTCGTGGAGCTGCCGAAGCGCGAAGACATCAAGCTGCCCATCCAGGAGCAGCTGATCGTCGAGCTGTACTCGAAGTAACCGGGGAAGTCCGAGAGGAGAAGTCATGACGCTTTGGAAAGGTTTTCAGAAGCCCAAGCGCCTCGAGATCGATACCGAGACGCTGACATCGACATACGGAAAGTTCTATGCCCAGCCCTTCGAGAGGGGCTTCGGGACGACCATCGGCAACGCCTTGCGGCGCGTGCTGCTGTCCTCGATCGAAGGGGCGGCCATCACGGCCGTGAAGATCGAGGGCGTGCTCCACGAGTTCTCGTCGCTGCCGGGCGTCGTCGAGGACGTGACGGACATCATCCTGAATCTCAAGCAGATCCCCATCAAGATGCACACCACCGACGAGAAGCTCCTGACCATCGACGTCGAGCGCAAGGGCAAGGTCACCGCGTCGGACCTCCAGGGCGACTCGGCGATCGACATCCTCGAGCCGGATGCCCCGATCGCGACGCTCTCGGAGAACGGGCGCCTGCGGGCGGAGCTTCGCGTCTCGACGGGCCGCGGCTACGTCTCGGCCGACAAGAACTTCGACGACGACATGGGCATCGGCTACATTCCGATCGACTCCGTCCACTCGCCCGTGCGGCGCGTGAACTACCACGTCGAGGCCGCCCGCATCGGCCAGGCCACCGACTACGACCGCCTCGTCCTCGAGGTCTGGACCAACGGCACCATCTCGCCCACGGACGCCGTGGGCCTGGCGGCCACGCTGCTCCGCGACCACCTCACGATCTTCGTCAACGCCGATCACGAGACGGCGCTCGAGGGCGCGGGAGAGGGAGAGCTGCCGGAGAACCTGGCGGAGTACCTCAACAAGTCGGTCGACGAGCTGGAGCTCTCGGTCCGCAGCGCGAACTGTCTCAAGAACGCGGGCATCCGCACGATCCGCGACCTCGTCCAGCGGAGCGAGAAGGAAATGCTCGAGACCAAGAACTTCGGCCGCAAGTCCCTCAACGAGATCAAAGACATCCTCCGGCCCATGGGCCTGTCCCTCGGGATGGAGCTCGAGCCGGTCGAAGCCAAGAGCGAGTAACTCATGCAGCACAATCGGGCGGGGCGCAAGCTCCGCCGCACCACGTCCCATCGGCTGGCGATGTTCTCGAACCAGCTCGCGTCCCTGATGACGCACGAGCGGATCGAGACGACGCTGAGCAAGGCCAAGGAGCTCCGGCCCCTCGCCGAGCGCCTGGTCACCCGGGCGAAGAACGACGGCGTGGCGGCCCGCCGCCAGGTCGCCCGCTGGATTCCGGACCGCACGACCGTCAAGAAGCTCTTCGAATCGATCGCGCCGCGCTTCGTCGACCGGCCCGGCGGGTACACCCGGATCCTGCGTCTCGGCGCCCGCAAGGGCGACGCCGCGGAGGCTGCGATCCTCGAGTTCGTCGACTACAAGTTCGAGCCGAAGGAACGCGGGCCGAAGAAGGAGTCCCTCTCCGACCGGGCGCGCCGCGCATCGGGCGGCCGGGTCGAGACGGTCCGCAAGCAGAAGTCCGAGGGCGAGGGCGGGGAGGACGCCGCGCGCGAGCAGAAGCCGCGCAAGGCGGCCTCGCCGAAGGCCGAGCGGGTCAAGCCGGCCGCCAAGCCCGCTCCCAAGAAGGGTCCGTCGCGGACGGGCCCGTCCAAGCGTGGAGCCTGACGGTTCGAAACGTTTCCGGCATTCCGGGCCGACTCGAGAAGGGGGCGTCGCGTTCGCGCGGCGCCCTTTTCCTTTTCCCTTTCTGATGACCCGCCGCTTCGCCCGCCGCGCGGCCGTCGCCTGGGGCGTCTTTCTGCTCGCGCTCACATCCTGGCCGTCGCCGCCCGACATCCCGGCCATCTCCTGGATCCCGAGCGTCGACAAGGCGGGCCACGCGTTCCTCTACGGCGTCGAGGGATTCCTTCTCTATTTCGCGATCGCCTGGCGCGGCGGGCCGCGCTTCTCGCTTCTCCGGGCGCTCGCCGTGGCGGGCATCCTCGCCGTCTGGGGGACGCTCGACGAGATCCACCAGGCCTGGATCCCGGGCCGTTTCATGGAGGGCCTGGACGCGGTCCTCGATACGGTCGGCGGATTCGCCGGAGCGCTCGCCGCGTCGCGGGCGTCTATTTCGCAGCGGTTTCTTCGATGGTCGCGTACTTCCCCGCCGGAAGGTCCGCCACCGTCTGGACCATCCCGGACGGCCATGTGATCGTGAGCTTGCGGATCGACGCCTCGTTCCCGAGGCCGAAAAGCACGCGCGGGTCCGACGTCGAGAGGTAGCTCGACCCGGCCTGCACGAGCCGTTGGAGCTTCCGGCCCGACGGCAGCTCGGCGGTGAGCCGCGCGCCGATCCCCTGGCGGTTGGACTTGCGGCCCTTCAGGGCGACGCCGACCCAGCGGCCGGCGCGGCCGTCGTTTCGGAGAAGCTGCAGCTGCCCGCCGGAGTTCGACACCGCGATGTCGGGATCGCCGTCGTTGTCGTAGTCCGCCACGGCCGAGCCGCGGCCGACGAGCGCGACCTCGAAGACCGGGCCGCAGCCCTGTGAGCGGAACCGGCCCTTGCCGTCGTTCCACAGGAGCAGCGGCTTCTGCTCGGCCGTGGCCCCCTGGCGTTTGGGCTTCGCGTAGATGTGGCCGTTGGCCATGAACGCGTCGAGGTCGCCGTCGTTGTCGACGTCGACGAGATTGAGCCCGAACTTCACGTAGGGCAGGGTCGGCGGCCCGAAGTTCGAGGAGACCGAGAGGTCCTCGAACACACCCGCGCCGAGGTTGCGGTAGTACTCGTTGGTCTCGTACTCGTAGTTGGCCACCGCGAGGTCCGGCAGGCCGTCGCCGTCGAGATCGCCGGCGTCGACGCCCATGCCGCCCTGGGGCTGGCCCTCGAGACCGAAGCCGGTTCCGGAGGTTACAGACGCATCTTCGAACCGTCCGCCTCCGAGGTTGCGGAAGAGAAGGTTCATCATCTGGTCGTTGGCGACGTAGACGTCCTGCCTCCCGTCGAGGTCGAGGTCGGCGAAGACCACCCCGAGCGCCTTGCCCTGCGCCTTGTCGAGGCCGGCCTCGCGCGTGGCATCCCGGAAGGTCCCGCCTCCGGCGTTGCGGTAGAAGACACTGACGGTGGGGTCGTACATGATCGGCGGGCAGTAGTCGCGTTCGCCGGTCGTCGCGTCGCCGCAGAAGAGCGTCTTGTCCTTGCGGTCGTCGGCGTACTGCGCGACGAAGAGGTCGAGGAGTCCGTCGCCGTCCGCGTCGCCCCAGGCGCCGCTCGTGCCCCAGCGCGGGCCCGCCACTCCGGCTTTCGCGGTCACGTCGGCAAACGTACCGTCGCCCCGGTTGCGGAGCAGGAGGTTGCCGCCCCAGTTGGTGACGTAGACGTCGGCGAAGCCGTCGTTGTCGAAGTCGGCGGCGATCGCGCCCATCCCGTAGGCCGTGTCGGCGAGGCCCGCGCGTTCCGTGACGTCGGCGAACGTGCCGTCGCCGCGGTTGCGGTAGAGACGGTCGCGCGCCTTCATGCTTCCGGCGGGCGGGAAGGGGCCGCTCTGCACGACGTACAGGTCCATCCAGCCGTCGTTGTCGTAGTCGAGCCAGGCGACTCCGGAGCCGATCATCTCCGGCAGCCGGTGCTCGCCCGCGGCGCCGCGGTCGTGCACGAATCGCAGCCCCGCCGCCGCAGCGACGTCGGAGAACGTTACGGGGCAGTCTGTCGCCGTCGCGGTCGCCGCCGCGGCCGTGCCGCCGAGAGGAGCTCCGAGGAGCGCGAGGAGCGCGAGGGAGAGGAAGCTCACGGACCGGTGCCCGCGCGGGACCGCTCGGTGACGAGGAGGAGCTCGAGACGGGGATCGCCGGGCGCGAGCTCGAGCGCCCGCGCGATCGAAGCCGCGGCGTCGCGATGCTTGCCCATGCGCGAGAGGGCGAGGGCGCGCCCGCGCAGGACCTCGGCCGTCTCGGGCAGGGCCTGGAAGCGCGCCAGGGAGGAGACCGCGTTGCCGTGATTGAGCTCGGCCCAGGCGTGATTAAGCTCGGCCGACCGCGCATCGGCCGCGGCCACGCGCTGGAGGCCCTTCTCGTAGAGATCGCGATGCGCCGCGAGCTCCCGCTCGGCCTCGTCCTTGCGGCCCTGGCGCTGGAGCAGGCGTCCCAGGGCGAAGTGGGCGCCGGCCAGCCCGGGCGAGAGGCGGATCGCACTCCGGAAGGCCGCCTCGGCCTCCGCGGGCCGTCCGAGCGCCTCGAGCGCCCGGCCGAGGTCCAACGCCATGGCCGCCGTGGCTCCCGGGGAGGCGGCCGCCTTTTCGAGCTGCGGCAGGGCCTCGGCGCTCATTCCCTCCGAAAGCAACAGGCGGCCGAGGTCGTGGCGCAGCGCCGCGTCGTCGGGGTGCGCCGCGATCCCGGCCTCCAGGGCTCCCCGCGCCGCGCCGGGAGTGTTCGTCCGCGCGTAGGCGCTCGCCAGGAGCTCGAACGTCGCCGCGTCCCCGGCTCCGAGGCGGCGGGCGGCCTCGAGGGCGGCGACGGCGTCGACGGCGAGGTCCTGGTGGACGAAGGCGCGCCCCTGTCTCAGCGCGACGTCCCGATCCTCGGGAAACGCCTTGCGCGCGTCGGCGATGACCCGGTTGCCCTCGGCGTGGCGGTCGATCCGCCAGAGGTACTCGGACAGCTCCACGTACGCGCGGCGATCGTCGGGCTTGAGGGCGATGAGCCGGGTGTAGGTCGCCACGGTGCGGTCGTCCCCGGTCGCGGCGTAGGCCGCGGCGAGGGCGCCGAGGAGGCCCGGGGAGTCGGGTCGGCCGGCGACGGCCTTCTCGAACTCCCGGGCGGCGTCGACCGGGCGTCCGCCGCGCGACAGGGTCATCCCGTAGATGTAGCGGGCCTCCGGCAGATCCGGAGCGAAGGCCGCGGCCAGACGGCCCTCGTCGATGGCTTCCGGCAGGCGCTTCTGTTCGAGGAGGGCCAGGGCGAGGTTGCCGTGGGCGCGGGCATTGGACGGGTCGGCCTCGAGAATCTTCCGCAGGGCGATCTCGGCGCCCCGGTAGTCGCGGCGCTCCAGGAGCGCCTCGGCCTGCGTGAGAGCGAACGAGTCCGGCCCGGGGGTTGCCGGGACCGCGAAAAGCGGGCGGACCGGGAGGAGCGGGAAGATCGAGAGGATCGAGAGAACTGTTGCGCGCAACGCGGCGGCGGCCGTCACACCGCGCATTCTAGTGCGCGAGGCGGAGCTGCGAGGGGGCCGGACCCGACGCGGTGTCGCGCTTCCGGCGGAAGGCGCTACTTCTTGAAGAAGCCGCCGCCCTGTCCGGCCGCGGCCTTGGGGCCGCCACCCTCCGAACCCACGAGGCGCTGGTTGAGCTCCTTGATCCGCTCGTTCAACTGCGCGATCTTCTGCTGGAACTCGCGGCTGACGCGGTCGTTGTCGGCCTTGAGGCGGTTGTTCTCGCCCTCGACGTCGCCCAGAACCTGATCGCGGCCCTCGATGATCTTGCGCTGATCGCGCAGCTCCATCTGGTACTTGTTGAGCTCTTCCTCTTTCTCCGTGAGGCGCAGTTTCCACTTCTCTTCCTGCTCCTCGTACAGACGCTTGATCTCGATCAACTGGGTGATCTGCGAAAAGTCGTTGTCGGACGCCATGAGGCCTCCTCGCTGGTTCTCCTCGATCTGCGGGAAGAGTTTCCGCAGCTTGAGCGACAGATCTTCCGGATCCACCGAGATCTCCATCGCCTTCGCGTAGGTGATGCGCTTGTTCACGAGCAGCGCGATGAGGGATTGGTTCATCGACTGCATCTTGTAGTAATTGACCGAGTTCTCCATCTCCTCGTGGATCTCTTTGACCTCGCCGGAGAGGATGTGCTTCTCGACCTTCGGGCTGTTGATCATGACTTCGACGACCGCGGCGCGCCCGGTCCCGTCGGAGATCTCGATGAGGTTCATCGAGACGATGGCGCGCAGGACGATCGAAAGCTGCGAGCGGACCTGGGCCTGCTGCTCCTGGGGACAGGAATCGATGATGCGGTCGATCGACTGCGCGGCGCTGTTGGTGTGGAGGGTCGAGAAGACGAGGTGGCCGGTCTCAGCCGCCGTGATGGCGGTCTGCATCGTTCCCCAGTCGCGCATCTCGCCGACCATGATCACGTCCGGGTCCTGCCGGAACATGTTCTTGAGCGCCTCGCCGAAGCTGGGGGAGTCGGTCGAGACCTCGCGCTGCGAGACGGCGGCCTTCCCGTCGGCGAAGAGGAACTCGATGGGATCCTCGATCGTCACGATGTGGACCGGCCGCTTTTCGATGATCGAGCGCATGATTCCCGCGAGCGTCGTCGACTTGCCCGAGCCCGTGGGTCCGGTGATGAGGACCAGACCCTTGGGCAGGTGGACGAAGGTCTCGAGAACGTCGGGAAGGTTGAGCTCGGAGATCGAGGGCAGCTTGAACGGGATCCGCCGGAAGACCGCGGCGTACGAGCCCCGCTGGACGAAAATGTTGCAGCGGAAACGGGCGACCCCGGTCAGGCCGTAGCCGACGTCGACGGACTGGTTCTTCTCGAGGCGCTCGCGCTGCGCCGGAGTGAGGATCGCGAGCAGCATCTCCTCGAGGTCTTTGGGCTGCAAAGCCTCTGCGTTCAAGGGGATCAGCCGGCCCTTGATGCGCAGCAAGGGCGGCCGCATGGGCTTCAAGTGGAGGTCGGAGGCCTCCTTCTTGGCCATGAACTTGAGCAATTCGGCGAGAGTCAATGTAGAGGGATTATAGCCGCTGCGGGCGCTTCCCGGACCTGTCCGGTCAGCCAGTTCCGCGCTTCACGCCGGCTTTGCACCTCGCCGGCGGCGGCGGCCACGGCAAGTTCCTCCAGCCAGCGCCCAACCTGCGGGCCGGCCGGGATGCCGAGCCAGAGCATGACGTCTTCGCCGCTCAAGCGGACCCGCCGCGGTTTGCGGCGCGTGAGCGGCGCGAGCGTCCGGGCCCGGTCGCGCGCGCGCCGGCCCAGCCGGGACAGCAGGTGCAGGGCGTCGGGGGCGAGCGCCCCCGCATCCAGGATCCAGCGCCAGGCCTCCCGGCGCGGTGCACCCCGCCCGGGACCCGCGAGCGCCTGGAGCGCGAGCTCGGTCAGGCGCGCCGCCGTCTCGACGTCGGTTCGAGGCAGCCGGCGCGCCGCGAGCCATTCACGGGTCTGCCGGCCTTCGAGCCCGAGCGCGAACGCGAGCGCCCCGAGGCGGATGCGACGCCGCCGCGGCTCCGCGAGACCTCGTGTCGCCGCGTCGTCGAACGGGGCAAGCGCCCGGACTGCCCGCGCGACCATCTCCGGCGAGACGCCCAGGGCCGCGGCCAGGATGCCGGCCCGCGCGGCCCACGCCGCGGCGGGCGCGGCGCGGGGAGCTCCGAGGATTCTCGCGATCTCGCCGCCGATGCGTTCCGCGGCCGCGGCCGACAGGTGCGGAGCCGCGGCCCGGGAGGCGGCCAGCGTTTCCCGGGTGGGCACGAGGCGGTGCGTCGCGAGGAAGCGCGCGGCACGCAGGGCGCGGAGCGGATCGTCGCGGAGGTTCGCGGCGCGCACGGGTGTCAGGCGTCGCCGGGCGAGGTCCTCGAGACCCCCGAACGGGTCGAGCACCGCGCCGGCCTGGACGGGGACGGCAATCGCGTTCACCGTGAAGTCGCGTCGTTCGAGGTCCGCCTCGATCGAGCCGCCCTCGACCTCGGCGATGTCGAGGGTGCGGCGGCCCGCAACCCGGTAGACGCGCGGCCCGGGCCGGTCGCGCGAGAGAAAGATCGCGCGGCCCGCGCCGGCTTCCTCGAGGGCCCGCGCGAGCCCCTCCGCGTCGCGCGACACGGCGACGTCGACGTCCGGCACCGGCAGACCGAGGCGGGCATCGCGCACGGCGCCGCCGACGATCCAGGCTTCGATGCGCGCGCGCGATGCCGCGGCGGCGAGCGCGCGGACGTCGGCCCGCCGCCTCAGGCGGAAGAGGTCTCGAGAGGGGTCGCGCGAGGGGCGTCGGCGCATCGGGCTGGTACAATTTCGAGGATGTCATCCTCGTCGCGTGTTGTCACTCCCGACGTGGTGCGCGCGGTCGCGGCGCTCGCCCGACTCCGCCTGCCGGCGGCCGAGCTGCCTCTCTGGACCGAGCAGCTCTCGCGCATCGTCGGGTACATCGAGCAGTTGAAGCAGATCCCCGAGGACGCCTTTGCGGCTGCGCGACCCTCCGCCGCGACGCCGGCGCGGGAGGATGCGCCGCGAGACGGCCGGGGCGCCGAGTCGTTTGCCGCGAATTCCCCGGCGCAGGTCCACGGCTACGGCGTCGTTCCCCGCGTCGTCGGCTCCGGGAGCTAGGCATGTCCGGCGTCATCGAGACCGCGGCGGAGGTCAGCTCCCGCCGGCGATCGGCCGTCGACGTGGCGCGCGAGAGCCTCCAGGCGATCGCGGACGGGGACGAGCGGGTGCGCGCGTTCCTCGAGGTCACCTCCTCGCAGGCCCTCGCCGAGGCCGAAGAAGTGGACCGCCGGGTGGCCGCCGGCGAGGACCTGCCCCTGGCCGGCGTGCCGCTGGCGATGAAAGACAACATGTGGGTGGCCGGCCGTAAAACGACCTGCGCGTCCCGGATTCTGGAAGGGTTCGCGCCGCCCGGCGATTCGACGGTCGCGGGCCGCCTGCGCCAGGCGGGCGCCGTCTTCGTCGGGCGCGCGAACATGGACGAGTTCGCGATGGGGTCCTCGACGGAGAACAGCTCCTCGCACGCGACCCGAAACCCGTGGGACCTCTCCCGGATCCCGGGCGGCTCCTCCGGAGGCAGCGCCGCGGCCGTGGCCGCGCGCTTCGTGCCCGCGGGCTTCGGCTCGGACACGGGGGGATCGATCCGCCAGCCGGCCGCGTGTTGCGGCGTCGTGGGTCTCAAGCCCACCTACGGCCGGGTCTCGCGCTACGGCCTCGTCGCCTTCGCCTCGTCCCTCGACCAGATCGGGCCGCTGACCCGCAGCGTCGCCGACGCGGCGCGGCTCTACCGGGTCGTCTCGGGCCTCGACCCGCTCGATTCGACGACGGCGGATTGCCCCGTCGGCGCCCCCGAGGAGGCCCTTGGCCGGGGGGTCGAGGGCTTGCGCGTCGGGTTTCTGGCGGAAGCCGAAGAGGAAGGGCTCGATCCCGAAGTCGCGGCGGACCTGGACCGCGCGCGGCGGATCTTCCGTGAAGCGGGAGCCGAGGTCGTCTCGGTCTCGGTCCCGCGGGCCAAAGCCGCCATCGCCATCTACTACGTCATCGCGAGCGCCGAAGCGTCGTCGAACCTGGCGCGCTTCGACGGCGTGCGGTACGGGCCGCGGGTCGAGGGCAAGGATCTCGCCGCGCTCTACGTCGAGAGCCGGACGGCGGGCTTCGGTCCGGAGGTCAAGCGCCGGATCCTGCTCGGGACCTTTGCGCTCGCGTCGGGGTACTACGAGGCGTACTACGGTCTCGCCGCGCGGGCGCGCCAGCTTCTCTGCGACGACTTCGATCGTGCGTTCGCTCGTGCCGACGTGATCGTCTGCCCGTCGATTCCGGGCCCGGCGTTCCGGCTCGGCGAGAGGACGGATGACCCGCTGACCATGTACCTCTCCGACGTCTTCACCGTTCCGGCGTCGCTCGCCGGCCTCCCGGCCATCTCGGTCCCCTCGGGCCTGACGCGGGAGGGATTGCCGCTCGCGATCCAGGTGCTCGCCCCGCGCTTCGGGGAGGAGGCGATGTTCGCCGCGGCGCGCGCCTTCGAAGCGAGCGCCCGGTTTCCGGATGCGCTTCCTTCCGCGGCGCGCTAGGGCGCTTCGGGCGGCCCTCCTCGCGGCCGCCGTCCCCGCCGCGGCGCTGGCGCGGGAGAAGACGGTCGTCGTCTCGCCCGAGATCCGCGTGACGATCGCCGACGGCGACGAGATCACGCTGGCGGCGCGGCCGCTGCCGGGGGAGGGTCTCGACGCCTTCGTCCAGAGGCTGACGGAGGACCCGAAGACGAAGAAGGAGATCGTGCTCGGCAACGAAGGCGTGCGCCGGCTGCGCGCCGACAAGTACGTCCGCGTGCCCTACCGGTTGCTCTCGCAGGGCTTCCGCAAGCTCGCGATCGAAGCGCTGTTTCCCGGCGACCGCGCGACCCCGGCCGGGTGGGAGCACACGGTGGCCGCCCTCGCCGGAAAGCCCGAGAGCCTGTGGCGCATCGCCGAGTGGTTCACCGGCGACGGCACGGCGTACCGGCAGCTCCGCGAGGCGCGGGCGATCACGTCGCTCGAGACGCAGCCCGGGCAGGTGGTGCTCGTGCCCGCAAAGATCCTGACGCCCGCATTCGCCGAGGCGGTCGCGGCCGCCGTCCCGCAGCCGGAGTCGCCGCCCCCGCTCGAGTTTGCCTCCGACGCGCGGGGTCCCCACGCCGTGTATCGGCTGCAGAAAGGGGAGGCCCTGTATTCCGCGGTCGTCGTCCGTTTCACGGGACGCGTCCATGCCGAGGACGTCAACGCCAAGGCTAAGGAGATCGCGGCGCGCAGCGACGTCGCCGACGTGCACGCGATTCCCGTGGGGTTTCCGATCAAGATCCCGATCGCCGACCTCGCTCCCGAGTTCCGGCCTCCGGACGATCCGACCCGCATCGAAGAGCAGAACGCCCGACTCGAAGCGTCCCAGTTCGCCAACACCGTGAAGTCCGCGGACCTCTCGGGTGTCACCCTCGTGCTCGACGCCGGCCACGGCGGACGCGACACCGGCGCGATCGTCGAGGGGATGCAGGAGGCGGCTTACGTCTACGACATCGCCTGCCGCGTGGAGCGGATCGTGCGGGCGAAGACGCGGGCCCGCGTGGTTCCGACGGTCGGCCGGGACGCCCCCTGCGCCCCGACCCGGTCGGACGCAGTCGGCGAGTCGCGGAGCGCCCGCGTCCTGACGACGCCGCCGTACCCGATCGAGGACGCGGCGGTCGGCGTCAACTTCCGCTGGTATCTCGCCAACTCGGTTCTGAAAAACGTCGACAAGAACGGGGGAGAAGAGGCGCGCACGGTCTTCATCTCGCTCCACGCCGACTCGCTCCACCCCGCCGTGCGCGGCACGATGGTCTACGTGCCCGGCGAGAAGTTTCTGAACGGCACCTTCGGAAAATCCGGCGAGCCCTATGCTTCGCGCCGCGAGGTCCGGGAGGCCCCGCGGGTGTCCTTCTCGCGGCGCGAGCGGATCGCGGCCGAGGGCGTGTCGCGCGACCTCGCCGACCGGCTGGTGGCCTCGTTCCGCGAGGCCGGGCTGCCGCTGCATCCCTTTCAGCCGGTGCGCCGCAACGTGATCCGGGGCGGGCGGGAATGGGTGCCGGCGATCCTCCGCTACAACCGGATCCCCGCGCGCGTTCTCGTCGAGGTCTGCAATCTCAACAACCCGGACGACCGCCGCCTCCTGCGGACGCGGGCCTACCGGGAGAAGGTCGCCGAGGCGATCGCGGACGCCCTCGTCGACTTCTACGGCGGGCAGGGCGCCGAGAAGGCGCGTCGCGGCGGCGCAGCAGCCGGCACGCGCTGAGGGCCACCGCTCATATACTTCCTTCCCGGAGGAACCGCATGCGCTCTCGCTCGATCGTCGCGGCCGTTCTCGGGGCCGTGCTCGTCGCCTCCACGGCGGCGGCTCAAGAGTGGCGCGGCAGGGGCCGCGTAGACGGAGTCGTCAAGAACGAGAAGGGCGAGCCCGTCGCCGGCTGCACGGTCAAGCTGCGTTGGGGCAAGAGCGGCCGCGGGGGCACGGACGTGACCACGGACAAGGGCGGGAAGTGGGCTCTCTTCGGTATCGCGGGCGGGCCCTGGGACATCGACTTCGAAGCGCCGGGCTATCGGACCCGGCAGATACAGGTCCCGCTCCTGGAAGGCGGCCGCAACGAAACCGTCCAGACGGTCCTCGAGGCCGCGCCGCAGGCCGCCGCCCCGGCCGGCCCGACTCCGGCTCCGCAGATTCTGGTGGGCGGCAAGCAAATCTCTCCGGAGACTGCCCAGGCGATCGAAGCCGGCAACGCCGCGATGGCTGCCAAGGACTGGGCGACCGCCCGCGCGAGCTACGTCCAGGCCGTCGCCGAGCTGCCGGACAACTCCCCGCTGCTCCAGCGGGTAGCCGTCGCGTACCTCGCCGAAGGCAACAAGGACGAGGCCCTGCGCTATGCGCGCCTGGCCTCGGAAAAGGCGCCGCAGGACTCGGGGCCCTGGCAGATCATCGCGGAACTGGAAATCGAGAAGGGTAACGCCGAGGCCGGGCTCGCCGCCCTCGACAAGATCCCGCCGGAAAAGATCGTCGATTCCGTTCTCTACATGAACGCCGGGATCCTGCTGTACAACAAGAAGCAGCTCGCCAAGGCGGAGGGCGCCTTCGACAGGGCGATCGCCGTCAAGCCGGACGCCTCGGCGTACTACTACCGGGGGTTGACACGGCTCCAGGAGAAGAAGAACGCGGAGGCCAAGGCCGACTTCCAGAAAGCCCTGGAGCTCGAGCCTGACGGTCCCGATGCGACGGACATCAAGGATCTTTTGAAGACGATTCGCTAGAACGCTCGTCCGGGAGGATCCCCGATGAGGCTGAGGCTCGGGCTGGCCATCGCGCTGGCTGCCTCGGGAGGCACCGCGCAGGAGCCCGGCGCCGTCCGCGAGAGTGTCGACGTCTCGCTCGTCGAAGTTCCCGTCCGCGTTCTCGACCGGGCTGGCCAGCCCGTCCGAGGTCTGACGCGCGACGACTTCACCCTCACCGACCAGGGCCGCCCTCAGACCATCCTGGGATTCGACGCGATCGACCTCGGGGAGCCGGCGGAACCCGGGCGAGGGACGCTGGTCGCGCCGGCGGCCCGCCGGCGTTTCTTGCTCCTGTTCGACTTTTCGTTCGCGCGACCGACGACGATCGTCGCCGCGCGCCGCGCGGCGCGGACCTTCGTCCTGGAAGCCATGCAGGATGGCGACCTCGCTGCGGTTGCGACGCACTCGGTCGAGCGCGGAGTCCGCCTGCTCCTGACGTTCTCCGGCGACCGGGCCGAGCTCGCGCGGGCGATCGACCTGCTCGGCGTGGAGCCCGGGCGCAAGCATCGCGATCCGCTCCAGTTCGCCTACGACACCGTGCGCCGCGTCCCCGCAAGCGGCGATGCGGGCGGCACGGGCAACCGCGACGAGGCGCGCGCGGGACCCGGTGGTCCGCGCGAAGGGCAAGCGTTCCTCAACGACTGGCTCCGGACGGTGTCGTCCCTCAGGCAGGCGCGCGACGACGATTACGAGCGCGGGCGGGTCCGCGCGCTCCTCCAGTCCCTGCGGGAGCTCGCGCGGACGCTCAACGCGGTCGAAGGGCGCAAGGAGATCATCTTTCTGTCCGAGGGTTTTCACAGCCGCTTTCTCGTCGGCACGCTCGACACCGCCGAGGAACAAACGTGGCTGCTGCAGGGCGACGCCTGGAAGGTCGACGCGGATAAGCGATTCGGCAACGTGGCGCTGCGCAACGATCTCGCCGAAATGGCGGATCATCTCCGTCGAACCGACTGCCTGATTCACACCGTCGACATCGCCGGCATCGCGACGAAGGCCGATGCCGAAGGCGTCGCCGACTCCGGCTCGCCTTACCCGCGCTTCACGCAAAATGCGCTCTTCGAGCTGGCCGAGCACACGGGAGGCGAATCCCTCCGCAACGCGAACGACTTCGGCCCGCAGCTGGCCGCGCTGACCCGCCGCACCAGCCTCGTGTACGTCCTGGCCTTCCGGCCGGACCGCACCGAGGGTGAGGGCAAATACCACGCCCTTAAGGTGAAGGTCTCGGCCCCCGGCGCGCGTGCCGTCGCGCGCGTGGGCTACTTCGAGAGACGCGACTTCCGCCAGCGCACGGCTCTCGAGCGGGCCCTCTCCGCCGCCGACATCATCGTCAACGAAATACCGGCCGGCGACGTGCCGGCGCGGGTTCTGGCAGCGCCGTTTCCGGCGTCCGCGGCGGGCGATCCCGCGCTCATCTCGGTTCTCGTAGAGGTGCCGGGCGGCCCCTTCCTGGCGGACGAGAAGGGAGACCACACGGCGATCGAGATATTCGCCTACGCGTTCGACGGTACCGACCGCCTGGGCGACTATTTCGCGCAGTCGATCGCTCTCGATGTGGTGCGCGGCCGCGACACGCTTGAAGCGGGCGGTCTCCGATACTTCGGGCAACTGCGGCTGCCGCCGGGAGACTTCCGCCTCCGCACTCTGGTCCGCAACGCAAACACCGGACGGGCCGGCCTCGCCGTCACCTCGGTGCGCGTTCCGGCTTTCACCCCGGACGCGCCCTACCTGCTCCCGCCGATCTTCCTCGACTCCGTGTCCCCGGACTGGGCGACCCTCCGGGGCCGGGACGACGCCGACGCGGGCAACCCCGGCGGGAGGCCGGCGCCGTTCGGGGGCCTCGCCGGAGAACGGTACGTGCCGGCGGCCGCTCCGCGCATCGTGCCGGGAGGCTCGGCGCGCCTGTGCGTGGTGTCGTACCACCTCGGAGCCGAGGTGGACACGTACAAGATCGCGGGACAGGTGCTCGGCGCGGACGGCCGTTACCTTTCGGCCGGGACCCTGACTCTCCTGGGCAAGGTGGCGCCGGATGCGGACGGCAGGCGCGTCTTCCTGCTGTCGTTCACGGCGCCTGACTTGCCTCCGGGCCGGTACGGACTTCGCATCCTGGTCGAGGCCACGGCGGCCGGGCTGGCGCGGCAGAGCTCGGCGTCGTTCGTCATTCCTTGAGGGAACGGGTGTTCGAAGCGGGTCCGGCCTGGCGATGGACCGCAGCGGTCGCCGCGGCGGCCCTGCTCGCCGCAGCCACGCACGCCGGCGACCGTGAGGCCGAGATCGCCGCGCTGCTCGCGCGGTCCGCGCAGACGGCGCCGGGTTCTCGAGAATCTCGGGCGCTCGCCGGCGAGATGGGCGACATGGGTGCGACTTTGCTCGCCGAGGGCGCGATCGGGCCCGCGATCGAGCTTCTGGGCGAGGCCCACGTTCTGGACGAGCAGAACGGTCTCGTGCTCGGGCAGCTGACGCTCGCCTTCGTGCGCGCGGAGGACTTCGCCGCCGCCCGCTTCTACCTCTCGCGCGCGGGAGCCCGTGCGCGCGAGGCGCCACCGGACCTCTATCGCAGCCTGGGCGACGCCTGTTACGAAGCGCACCGGCTCGAAGACGCCGCGGCGGCGTGGAGCGAAGCCGCGAGGCTCTCCGGCCAGGATCCCGCGATGCTCGCGCGCCTCGCGAAGGTGAGGGACGAGCTGGCGGTGAGCCGGGGTCAAAGATCTCTCGCGACCGATCACTTTGTGCTCTTCGCCGACCCTGCCGTGCCGCAGGCGGTGCTGAGCCGGGCGGGGGTGGAGCTCGAAGTCTCCTACGGAGCGCTTGCGGAGAGCCTCGCGAACTCGCTGGAGCAACCGCAGATCGTCGTGATCTACGCCGGGCGCTCCTACTTTTCGCTGGTCTCGGTGCCGGATTGGGGGTCCGGGGTCTACGACGGGAAGATCCGCGTCGCCGTCGCGCCCGGCGGTGAGGACGACCTCGCGTCCTCTCGCATTCTCGCGCACGAGCTCGGGCACGCGATGCTGCGCCACGCCTCGGGGGACCGCGCGCCGGCCTGGCTCCACGAGGGATTCGCCCAGTGGAGCGAGGGCCGCCGCATGCCGCACCGAGACCTCGCGGCCGCGCTCGGAGGAGCACCGCAGGGCTCCGTGGCGGAGCTCGAGGCGAGCCTGAGGGGCACCCTCGACCGCCGCACGGCGCGCGCCGCCTACGCCCAGGCGTTGTCGCTCGTCGAGCACCTGGTTCGCCTCCGGGGCGAGGGAGCGCTCACCTGCATCGTCGCGCGCCTGAAAGAGGGGTCGGCGATGGAGGAGGCCCTTCGTGCGGAAGCGGGGATGGGGGAGGCGGAGATCCTCGAGAGCTGGAGAGACTGGGCGGCGCTCTAGTTGCCTTCTTCTTCTCCGAGGAACGCCACCCAGACCGGATCCGCGGCGATCGCGACGTAGGCCGGGTCGGCCCGGAGCGCCTGGCGATCGATCCGCCCTTCGGCGCCGAGCGTGCGAAGCGCGGCGACGGCCGCCGGCGCATCGCCAGCGCGGGCGAAGATCTGGGCCTCGAGCTCCGCGCGCCGCCATCCCTCCGGAAGAAGCGCGCGCGCCTCGCGGATGGCGGCGACGGCCGCCGCGCTGTCGCCCAGGTTGGCATCGACGACGGCGAGCGTGGCCAGGGATTCGGGATCCGGCCCGGCCTCGCGCAGGTAACGCTCGAGAAGGTCCCGGGCCTCGGGATTGCGGCCCTCGGCGAGAGAAAGCGCGGCGAGCTCCTTCGCGGCGCCCGGCGCCGGCGGCGGTTCCGCGAGGGCGCGGTCGAAGTCGGCGCGGGCGAGCGCCGGCTCGCCTCCCGACCGGGCCGCGAGCCCCATCTGGTAGGCGACCTGGGCCCGGGGCGCTCCCGACTCCAGCGCGCGTCCCCAGCTCTCGCGCGCGGAGGGCCAGTCGCCCACGCGCTGGGCATCGAGCGCGGCCTCTTCGAAGCGGCGCCAGGGCTGGGGCGGTGGGTCGGAGAGCGCGTAGGGCTCCGAGAGCGATCGGCGGACCGCCAGGATGCCGTCGACGGCGAAGAGCGCCGCGGGAACACACGCCAGCCAGAGGAAGCTCCGACGCTCTGTCGGGAGACGGGGGCGAACGACGAGCACGAGCGCGGCGATCGCGGCGAGACCCGCGAGTCGCGGCCAGGCGCGCGCGCGGATCTCGCGCGCCCCTTCCCGGCGGCGCGCCGGCTCGGGCCCGAGGAGGCGGCCGACCTCCTCGGCGAGCGAAATGCCGGGGTCCGCGAGGACGACGTCTTCGACCGCCCAGCCCCGGGGGCCCTTTCGGACGATCCAGCGCGTCTTCAAAATGCGGGTTCCGTACCGCAGCCCCAGATCCACGACCAGCGGCCCGCTCGACGGCTCCGGCGGCAGCGCCGCCCAGGCGACTTCGGCCGGAGTGCCGCGCGGGGGAGCGAGCGTGCGCGCGAAGTGGTCCCGCACCGTGGCCGCGAGCAGCGCTTTCTGCCGCTCGGTCAGCTCTCCCCAGACGGGCGCCGAGAGCAGACGGCGGAGGATGCTGTGCGCATCGATCGATTCGGAGAAGATCTTCTGCGGTCCGTGAAGGGCGGCGGAAGCGGCCCGGCGGGCGAACTCCGCCGCCTCTTCGGCGTCGGGGAGGGTGGGGCTGGTGGCGTCTGCGGCCGATTCGGACGCCTGCGCGTGCGCGCCGGGCAGCGCCACCGCGAGCAGGAGGAGAACGCCCGCCGCGAACCTCAGTAGCCGGTGGCGGTTTCGCTCGTGTGCGGCTTGGCCGCGATTTTCATGGTCATCGGCACCGTGCCGATGCGCAGCTCGTCCCCGTCGCGCAGGGCAATCGGCTGTGCCAGGCGGATGCCGTTGACGAACGTGCCGTTCTTCGAGCCCAGGTCCTCGAGCGTCGCCAGGCCCATGTCGATGTGGACGCGCGCGTGCCGGCGCGAGACGCTCTTCGAATCGATCCAGACGAGGGAGTCGTTGCCCCGACCCAGGATGTTCTCCCCGTCCCCGAGCGCCACCTCGCGCTGTCCCCAGAGCAACCGGAAGACCTGGTCCCCGTGGGCGGAGCGGTCGCCCTCCTTGCGCAGCGTCACGGCATTGCCCGAGAAGGCGTAGCCATAGCCATAGACCGTCCGGATGAACTCGGGAGCCCGCGCGTCGTCGCCCGTCGCCTGCCGGATTTCCGCGATGAGCGTCGGGAGGTTGACCTCCGAGACGATGGTGTCGGGCCAGAGCTTCTGGTGCAGCTCCGCCTTCGGAATCGCCCGCGGCCGCCCCTCGAGCAGGACCTGGAGCAGCTTGAAGGCTTTCGGCGAGATCGCGACGTTGCGTCCGTCGCGCGTCAGCGCCCGGCAGTCGGTGTCGAGAATGAACGTTCCAAATCGGAATGTCATAGCGTCTCCATGGAGACACTATCTGCTTCCCTTCGGCCGGGGATCGGTCCGGGGACGAAACCGGCGAATCCGGGGACGAAGCCATGCGCCGTGAACGCGGGCGCATTCCGTCTCCCTCTTCCTCTCCGTCTCTCCGTCTACGCCGACAGCGGTTCGAGCCGCTCGACGCGGGGCGAGAGCGACTCCGCGCCGCGCTCGGTGCAGACGATGTCGTCCTCGATCCGGACGCCGAAGCGTCCCGGCAGATAGATGCCGGGCTCCGAGGTGAACGTCATGCCGGGCTCCAGAATCGTCCGGTCGTGGCCGACCATGTACGGAGGCTCGTGCACGTCGATGCCGAGGCCGTGGCCGAGACGGTGCGTGAAGTAGACCCCGTAGCCGGCCTTCTCGATGACGCGGCGCGCGGCGGCGTCGACCTCCGCGCAGGCGACCCCCGGCGCGGCCCGGTCGATCGCGGCGCCCTGCGCCTCGAGGACCACCGACCAGACGGTGCGGTACTCGTCGGTCGGCGTGCCGAACCAGGTCGAGCGCGTGATGTCGTAGTAGTAGCCGTCGGGCTTGTCCCAGGCGTCGATCAGGACCGCCTGGTCGGGCGCGAGCGCCGTCGGTCCGGACGCGCCGTGCGGAAAGGCCGACGACGGGCCGAACTGGACGACGTTCTCGCCGCCGAAGGCTCCCGAGATTTCGGCCTCGGTCGCGCCGGGCTTCAACGACGCGAACGCCTTCCGGAAGCGGGGCAGCGCGACCGCGATGGCCTTGCGCATCATGTCGATCTCGTGGGGCGTCTTGATCATCCGCAGGGCTCCGAAGAGCCCGAACGCCGAGACCGCGCTCCATCCGGAGCGGGCGTTCAGGAGCCGCTCCACGTCGTCGAAAGCGGTCGAGGGCTCGACGGCGAGCGTTCCCGCGGAGGCCGGGAAGAGCGCGGCGGCCTTCTTCCAGGGGTCTTCCGTCTCCTCCCACGTGACCACTTTCGAGACCGCCGACATGCCCTTGAGCCGCGCGGCTTCGAAGGCGGGGCAGATGACGACGGGATCGGCGTCCGGGAAGAGAAACAGGGCCGTCAGACGTTCGCTCCGGTGGAAGTCGATGCCCGTCAGATAGTAGAGATTGGACGAGGGCGTGGCGTAGAGTCCGTCGGCTGGAATCGACCGGAGGCGCTCGCGCACGGTGTCGAGGCGCCGGAGATAGATTTCACGCGGAGTCGGCATGGGGCGGATGCTAGCAGAGTCGAAAGACGGGAGAAGGGGTCGCGGCGGCCCTCGCGGTCGCGCTCTGCCGTGCCGTCGGGCTGGCCGGCTTGCCGCCAGAGCGCGGACGCCGTCGCGCGCGGAGCACCGGTCGTGCTCATCACGGTCGACACGCTGCGCGCCGACCACCTGCCCGCCTACGGCTACCGCGGCGTCGAGACTCCCGCATCTCGACGCCCTGCGCACGGGACGCGATTCTCTTCGAGAACGCGTACTCGCACGTTCCGCTCACGCTGCCGTCCCACGCCTCGATCTTCACGGGCTTGCTGCCGCCGCAGACCGGGGTGCGCGACAACCTCGGATACGCGCTGCCCGACGGGCCCGCGACGCTCGCCGCCACGCTCAAGGCGGCGGGCTACGCGACCGGCGGGGCGGTTTCGGCGATCGTGCTCTCGCACGCGACCGGAATCGCGCGCGGGTTCGACTTCTACGAAGACAACGTCGAGCCCTCGAAGGCATCCCAGGTGCTCTCGCGCGTCCAGCGCAAGGGCGACGAGACCGCACGCCTGCTGACCGACTGGATCGGGCCCCGCGCGGACTCTCCCTTCCTCGCTTTTCTCCACCTCTTCGAGCCGCACACGCCGTACGAACCGCCGGAGCCCTTTGCGAGCCGCTACAAGCTCGCCTACGACGGCGAGATCGCGCGCGCCGACGCGATCGTCGGGCCTTTCTGAAGTACCTCAAGGACCAGGACGTCTACGACCGCGCCCTCGTCGTGTTCCTCTCGGATCACGGCGAAGGCCTCAACGACCACGGCGAAGACGAGCACGGCGTTCTTCTCTACCGCGAGGCCATCCACGTTCCGCTGATGATCAAGCTGCCCGGCGGCCGGCGCGCCGGAGAGTCGGTTCCTGCGCCCGTGGCGCCTGACGGACGTCTTTCCGACGGTCCTCGGCGTCGCCGGACTTCCGGTACCGGCGGGGCTCGCGGGACGTTCGCTGACGGCGTGCCCGGACGGCCAGCGAGGCTCGGCGCATCTACGGCGAGACGCTTTATCCGAGGCTGCACCTGGGATGGAGCGACCTCGCTTCGCTCGTGGACGCGCGTCACCAGTACATCGAGTCGCCCGCGTCCCGAGCTCTACGACCTCGCCGCCGACCCCGCAGAGAAGAACGACCTCGCCGCGGGTCTGCCGCCGGCGTTTCGCTCGATGCGGGCGGAGCTGGCGCGGTTCGCCGCGACCCCTCCAGGCCCCCGGGGCCTCGGACCCCGAGCAGGTCAGGAAGCTCGCGGCGCTCGGGCTACATCAGTGCGTCGTCGACCGACCTGAGAAGAAGGACCTGCCGCCGCCCGCGCGACCGCATTGGCGCGGTACAGGAGCTCAAGGCCGGCTTCGCGCGCGCTCCAGGCCGGGCGGTACGAGGAAGCCGCGAAGGTCCTCGGCCAGCTCCTCAAGACCGAGCCGGGCATGATCGACGTCTGGCAGATGTACTCCGAGGCGCTCATGAAGCTCGGCCGCGACGGGGAGGCGCTCGCGGCGCTCCAGACGGCCGCCCGGCTCTCGCCCGGGCAACCCCCAGATCCTGATGGCACTCGCCGACTACTTCATGGAGACCGGCGACTTCGCGCAGGCGCGCGTGCACGCGGAGCTCCTCGGCGACAGCGGTACCGCGAGCCCGCACGAAAACCTGGCACGCATCGCGATCGCCGAGGGAGACCTGGCGGCCGCCGAGAAGGAGGCGCGTGCGGCGCTCGCGCGTTATCCGGCCAAGCGCGTGCCGCGCCTGATCCTCGGGCGAGTGCTCCACGACCGCCGCGACTACCCCGGGGCGCTCGCCGAGCTCGACCTCGCCGCGCGTCCCCACGGCCGGCGAGGAGGCGGTGACGCTCCAGAACCTCCAGTTCCTTCGCGGCGACTGCCTGGCGCGGCTGGGCCGCGAGCGCGACGCGGAGGCGGCGTTTCTGGAGGAGATGCGCGCTCTTTCCCGGCAACGCCGCGCCGCGCGCGGCCCTCGCGATGCTCTATGCGAGCCAGGGGCGCGAAGCCGAGGCGCGCCGGGCCCTGACCGATCTCGTCCGCCAGCTGCGGACCCCGGAGGCCTACTTCGCGGCGAGCCGCACGTACGAGATCCTCGGCGACCGGACGAGCGCCGGCGGCGCTGCGCGCCGAGGTCAAACGTCTCTTCCCGTCGGCGCGCGAGCGGAAAACCTCGTAGGCCGCTGCGCCCGACTTCTAGGAGCGCAGGTTCCGCCCCTTCATCGAGCGGGGGCGCCGCCAGGCCCTGCATCCCGAGAATCGTCGGCGCGACGTCGGCGAGGGTTCCTCCCGACGCGAGGGCGCCGACCTCGCCGCAGACGACGAGGGGAACGGGATTGAGCGTGTGCGCGGTGTGGGGCTCTCCCGTCACCGGATCGATCATCTGCTCGGCGTTGCCGTGGTCCGCCGTCATCACGAGCGTGGCGCCGGCATCCCGGCAGGCCGCCTCGAGGATCCCGAAGCAGCGGTCGAGCGTCTCGATCGCGACGATCGTCTCCGGAAGCTTGCCGGTGTGGCCGACCATGTCGGCGTTGGCGAAGTTGACCACGTAGGCGCCGAACCGCCGGGCGGCCAGCGCCCGCACGGCTTCCTCCGTGATCTCGGCCGCGCTCATCTGCGGGTGGAGGTCGTAGGTCGCGCCCTTCCACGAAGGCACGAGCGTCCGTTCCTCGCCGGGGTAGGCATTCTCGACGCCTCCGTTGAAGAAGTAAGTCACGTGCGCGTACTTCTCCGTCTCCGCCAGGCGCAGGTTCTCGATGCCGGCATCCGCCCACGCGTTCGCGAGGATCCCCGACAGGTTCTGCGGCGGGAAGGCCGCGGGCAGCGCGAACTCCTTCTTGTACTCCGTCAAGCAGACGAAGTGGAGGCGCGGGGGCTTGGGCCGCGGAAAGTCGCTGAAGGCCTCTTCCGTCAGAGCGCGCGTGAGCTGCCGCGCCCGATCGGCGCGGAAGTTGAAGAACACCACGGCGTCTCCGTCGCGCACCGGTCCCACGGGGTTGTCCTTCTCGGTGACGACCGTCGGCTGCACGAATTCGTCCGACTCGCCCCGCGCGTAGGCGGCCTCGACGGCGGAGGCGGCGCTCGTCCGCGCGCAGACCCGACGAGAAGACGATCGCCTGGTACGCGCGGGCCACGCGGTCCCAGCGGCGGTCCCGGTCCATCGCGTAGTAACGGCCCGAAACCGAGGCGATGCGACCCGTGCCGGTGCGTTCGAGGGCCGCTTCGAGTCGCTCGATGTACGCGAGCGCCGACTTCGGCGGCGTGTCCCGGCCGTCGGTGAAGACATGGACGCGGACGCGGGGCACGCCTTCCTTCGCCGCGAGCTCCAGGAGCGCTTCGAGGTGCCGCTCGTGGGAGTGGACGCCGCCGTCGGACACGAGGCCCATCAGGTGGAGCGTCGCGCCGCGCCGCCGGGCCGCGGCGCAGGCCTCGCGGAGGGCCGGGTTGAGCAGGAACGAGCCGTCGCGCACCGCGAGGTCGATCCGCAGGAGATCCTGGGCCACCATCCGTCCCGCCCCGAGCGTCAGGTGTCCGACTTCGGAATTTCCCATCACGCCGGCCGGAAGCCCGACCGCCTCGCCGGAGGCTTCGAGGAGCGTCCACGGATAGCCCGCGAGCCACCGGTCGAAGATGGGGGTGCGCGCCAGGTCGATGGCGTTGCCGGGCGAGGGCGGGGCGTGCCCCCAGCCGTCGCAGATCAGGAGAAAGACCGGCGCTCTGCTCAAGCTCTCTGTGTCAGGCGCGTGGCGCGGGTCCGGGCTCGCGTCGCTGCGCAACGCCCTGCGGCGACGCACGCTTCGCGCGTTTTGGAGCCGGTGCCCGGACGGCATCCGGCAGACGGCGCTCGAGGTCGGAGAGCACGTGCATCAGTGCGATGTACGCCTCGTACGGCGACTCGTAGGGCGAGAAGTACGCGTGGACTTCATCATCCGCCGCGGACTTGGTGGCCATGTAGTAGTAGTGATCCGAGGTCGAGAGACGCCGAAAGTCCGCGAGCAGCTCCGCCGAACCCGCGGCACGCACGCGGCCCTCGAGCGCGAAGAGGCGCTGCAGGGCGTCCCGCTGCAGGTCGTTGCCCTGCCAGGCCGAAAGGTCGCGCGCCTCGTCGGCCCACGAGATCGCGCGGGGGGAGGACAGGCGGTCGCGGTGGGGCAGCTGTGCGATCGCCTGCGACGGCGTCAGGAATCGGGGTTCGCTCTGCTCCGGATGCGCATCGCCCAGGTGCCGCCCGACCCACTCTTCGAAGAACTCGAAGATGCCCGTCTCCTTCCACTGGTGCTCGCCGAAGGTCTCGAAGTCCATGAAGAGCGAGAGGACCTCGCCGTCGGTCTTCGAAACCCAGCGATCGTACTTCTCGGCCGTCAGCGGCCATTCGCTCCACGAGCGGTTGGAAAACCGGAATGCGACGTCGTCCGAGAGCCGGTAATCGCGCAGCAGCAGGGGCAGGCCCGCGGGCGTCGCGGCACGGTAGACGTGGCGCGGCGAGCGCGGCCCGGTCAGGGGCGCGACCCCGTCGGCGAGGACTCCCCGGAAGCCTTTCTCCTCCAGAAACGCCGCCAGGGCGTCGGAGTAGATCAGCTCGGTGTTGCGGAACACGCGGGGCGTCTGGCCGAAGGCCTCGGCGATGGCGCGGCCGTGGAGCTCGACCTGGTCGGCGAACTCCTCTTTCGATGTGAGCCACGCCAGGGAATGGTGCGAGGTTTCGGCGAGGAACTCGACGCGTCCGGTGTCCGCCAGGCGCGCGAACGTCTCGCGCACGTCCGGGGCCCAGAGCGTGAGCTGTTCGAGGAGGCAGCCCGAGAGCGAGAAGGAAACCGCGAAGCCCGGGTGCCGCGCGAGGAGCCTCTCGAGCATCGCGGTCGCCGGCCGGTACGAGCGATCGCAGACCTTCTCGAGGAGCTCTCGATTGCCGGCGGCGTCGAAGTACCGGTGCTCGCGGCCGACGTCGAAATAGTTGTAACGGCGCAGGCGCCACGGCTGGTGGACCTGGAAGTAGAGGCAGACCGGGATCATGACGGCGGCCTCATTCTCCCACCAATTCCCGATACACGGTGAGGCACCGCCACGCGGACTCGCGCCACGAGAGGCGCGCGACGTCCGCGCGTCCGCGCGTGGAGAGCGCGTTGCGGAGTGGCGGGAAGAGGAGCACCGACAGAATCTTCGAGGCGAGGTCTTCGACGTCGCCGAACCGGACGCGCAGGACGTTGCGCACGACCTCCGACACCCCGGCCGTGCGGGACACGATCACGGGCGTTCCGTGCTGCAGGGCTTCGAGCGCCGTCAGCCCGAACGGCTCGGAGACCGAGGGCATGACGTAGACGTCGGCCCGCGCGTACAGGGTGTCGAGGTCGGCGGGCGGAAGGAACCCGGTGAAGAGGAAGCGGTCCTCGAGGCCGCGCGCCGCGACGCGCTCCATCATCGCCCGCATCCGGTCGCCGGAGCCCGCGACGGCGAACTTGACCGCGGGCATCTCGGAAGCCACACGCGCGGCGGCGTCGACGAAGTAGTCGGGCCCCTTCTGCCACGTGATCCGGCCCGCGAAGAGGACCAGCGGATCTCCCTCGGCGACGGTCCAGCGCGCCGAGGGCGCCCGCGCGTCGATGGCGTTGTGGACGACCCGGAGGCGTTCCCGCGGGACGCCGTATCGGGAGGCGAGGACGTCCGCGGTGTAGCCCGAGACGGCGACGACGCGGTCCGCGGCCGCGGTGCCGGCGCGCTCGATCGCCTTGACGAACTCGTTCTCCGCGCCCCCGGCGCGGTCGAACTCCGTGGCGTGGACGTGGAGGACGAGGGGCTTGCCCGTGGCGCGCTTGGCCCGCATCCCGGCCATGAAGGTCATCCAGTCGTGGCCGTGGATGAGGTCGAAGTCCTCGCGTGCCGCGATGCGGGCGGCCTCGTCGGCGAAGCGGAGGACTTCGCGATGGAGGTCCGGGCCGTACAGCGAAGCCGCTTCCGGCGGCGCGCCGCCGCCGCCCGTGAGCGTCTCGATCTCTTCCTCGTAAGCCTCCTCGGTGAGGTAGGGCCTGAGCAGCGTGCGGATGCGGCGGACCTTCAGGCGCCGGAGCCGGACGCGGTGCGGACGCCGGGGCCCGACCGGGGGCGCGGGGCGGATTCCGGCGGAGAGGATCCGGAGGGCCGGAGTGTCCGAGGGCGCGCCGCGGGGGAGAACGAGAACGATCTCCGTCGACAGATCGAGGAGGCCGCGGACGAGGCCTTCGCAGGCCACGCCCAGCCCCCCGGAAACGAAGGGCGGGAACTCCCAGCCGAGCATGAGGACCTTCATGTCCCTGGTCGGACGACCCGCGACGCCTACTCCCCGCCTTGCATGTGCGTGTAGATCACACGCGCGACCTCGGCGCCGCTCCAGGCCTGGGCGAAGCCGCCGCGCGGCGCGTGCGGCGCGTCGCCGTCGAACATCTCCGAGATGAATCCGACACCCGCCTCCCGCACGTGGGCGCGCAGCGGCGCGAGCAAGGCGCGCATCGTCCGGCGCGACTCCTCGTCGTTGCCGAACATACGAAAGTGGGCGTCGGCAAAAGCGCCCATGAGCCAGGGGTGGACCGTGCCCTGGTGCGCGGCCGAGAGGCGGTTGCGCTCGCTGCCCTCGCAGCGCCCGCGATACCGCGGATCCTCGGGATCGAGCGTGCGCAGGCCGAAGGGAGTCAGCAGATTCCGGCGCACGGCCCAGTAGACGGAGCGCGCGCGGTGCGGTGGAAGGAGATCCTCGGTCAGGGACACGGCGAAGATCTGGTTGGGGCGCAGGCTGGGGTCCGGCCCGAAGTCTCCGACGACGTCGTACAGGTAGCCCTTCTCCGCGCACCAGAACGTCTCGTTGAAGCGGCGCGCCACGTGCCAGGCTTCGGACTCGAGCTCGCGCGCCCGTCCCGTTTCTCCCGCGAGACGCTCGGTACGCGCCGCGCTCTTGAGCGCCGCGTGCCAGAGGGCATTGACCTCGACGGGCCGGCCCGCGCGCGGCGTGACGGGCTGCCCGTCGAGCACCGCGTCCATCCAGGTGAGCGCCCGCCCGGGAGCGTCGCCGCCCAGAAGCCCGTCCGGGCCGGCGCCGATCGAGAAACGCGTTCCCCGCCGGTAGGCGTCGATGATGGCCCGGACGGCGCCGAGAAAGGGCGAAGGCCTGCCCGGGTTGCGGCGCGCGCGGCCGAACCACTCGACCGCGAGAATGAACCAGAGCGACGAGTCGATCGAGTCGTACTCGGGCTGGCCATCCTCGAGCGAGAAGTGGCCCGGGATCAGGCCGTCGCGCCGTTGCGCGGCGAGGGCGTTGAGCACCTTCGCGAGGGGCCCGACGCGGCCGTGTGCGAGCGCGAGCCCCGGCGCGGCGACGAGGGTCTGGCGGCCCCAGTCCGAGTGCCAGGGAAAGCCCGCGAGCACGGCGGACTTGCGGTGGTCTCCCTCCGCGACGAAGGCCTCGCTGCGCGCCGCCAGCTCGTCGAAGAGCGGGTCGCCCGTCGGGGCGAACTCCTTGCGGCGGCGGCGCTCCGTGTCGAGGAAATGGTCGGGATCCCCGCCGACTTCGTCGAGCGAGAACAGGGCGAAGGCGTGCGCGTCGGGCCGCAGCGTCCACTCCCACTCGAGCGGGCTCCAGAGGTCCTCCTCGCAGTCGTAGCCGCGCGCCGCCTCCTCCGCGTACCGGAACCGGCGGTACCACGTCGGGTCGACGCGGGTGCCGGCGAAGACCCCGCGCAGATAGAGGCGCGGCAGGTAGGGCAACGGCTTGACCCAGGAAGTCTCTCCGCGGATCTCGGTCGTCGCGTCCCAGTCGGCCGTCTCCTTCTGGAGGCGGTGGGCGCCGCGGAAGGCGAGGAGGGGCCGGACCCGGAGCACGATCTCGGAGCTGCCGCGGTTGACCCAGCGCACCGCCGTGAGGGGGCGGTCGCGGACGAGGCAGAGGGAGCGCTCGACGGCGAACTCCGCCGTCTCGTGGAGCCAGGTCGGAAAGGGCTCGAGTCCGAACCGCCGCAGGCTCGCGCTTCCTTCCGGTGAGGTCGCGTCGCGGTAAACCTGGGTCGAGATCCCGGTCGTCGTGCCGCGCGCCGTGACGAACTCCTCGCAGCCGGAGACGAGCATCCACCGGCGCCGCGGAGGGGGAATCGCCGGCGCGTACCAGCCGTGGTAGCGCCGGGTGCGCGCGCCGCCCGCGGTGCCGCAGGCGAATCCCCCGAGGCCGTCCGTCTCGAGCCACTCGAGCGTCGACGCCCGCTCGGCGAGCGGCGCGCCGGACCACTCCAGCAGCTTGCGGACCCCGCGCGGGGCTTCGACGGATCGGTCGGGTTCCTCGGTCTTCACGGCGGGCGCGAAACCTCTCCCGGCGATTCTCTATCAAAGAGAGGCGGAGGTCACCTTCACGGAAAACGCACCCGCCGTCCTCACACCCTCGGGCGTTGCGCGTAATAAGATCGAAGCTTGGAGGCCCGATTGACGACCGCGCAGAAGGCCCTCGAAGAGCTCTCGATCGACACCGTCCGCACGCTCTCCATCGACGCCGTCCAGAAGGCCAACTCCGGGCACCCCGGGCTGCCGCTCGGCGCCGCGCCGATGGCCTACGTCCTCTGGCAGCGCTTCCTCAGGCACAACCCGCGCGATCCGCACTGGCCCGACCGGGACCGGTTCGTCCTGTCCGCGGGACACGGTTGCGCCCTCCTCTACAGTCTTTTGTACCTCACGGGTTACGACCTGACGCTCGACGACCTCAAGGCGTTTCGCCAGTGGCAGAGCCGCACGCCGGGCCACCCCGAATTTCACCTCACGCCGGGAGTCGAGGCGACGACCGGGCCGCTCGGGCAGGGGACGGCCAACGCCGTGGGGATGGCGATGGCCGAGCGGTGGCTCGCGCACCGCTTCAACCGCCCGGGCCACACCGTGGTCGACCATCGCACCTTCTGCCTGGTCGGCGACGGCGACCTCATGGAGGGCATCTCCTCGGAGGCCGGCTCGCTCGCCGGCCACCTCAAGCTCGGCAAGCTCGTCTATCTCTACGACGACAATCACGTCACGCTCGACGGTCCGGCGCATCAGAGCTTCACCGAGGACGTTCTCGCGCGGTACGCCGCGTACGGCTGGCAGGTGCTGCGGATCGAGAACGGCAACACGGACCTCGACGCGATCGATCGCGCCATCGAGACGGCCGTCTCGCAGCAGGAGCGGCCCACGATCATCGCCGTGCGGACCACGATCGGGTACGGCTCGCCGCACAAGGCCGGCACCAACGCGGCGCATGGCAGTCCGCTGGGTCCCGAGGAAGTCGCCCTGACGAAGAAGGCCCTCGGCTGGGAATGGACGGATCCGTTCCACGTCCCCGAGGAGGCCCTGAAGCACCTGCGCGAGGCCGTCGAGAAGGGCGTGAAGGCCGAGGCGGACTGGGAGCGGCGATTCGAAGCGTACGCGAAGGCGTACCCGGACCTGGCCGAACAGTGGCGGTCCGAGCGCAAGGGCGCCCTGCCGGCGGGCTGGGACGCGGATCTGCCGAAGTGGAAGATCGGCGAGTCCCTCGCCACGCGCGTCGCCTCGGGCAAGGCGATCAACGCGCTCGCCAAGCACGTGCCGTGGCTCCTCGGCGGCGACGCGGACCTTTCGGAATCCACGAAGACGAAGATCGAGGGCGCCGCGGAGTTCGACGGCCAGACCGGAGAAGGGAACAACATCCACTACGGCGTGCGCGAGCACGCCATGGCCGCGATCGCCAACGGGATGGCGTACCACGGGGGCGTGCGGCCGTTCGTCGCGACCTTCTTCTGCTTCTCCGACTACATGCGTCCGTCCGTGCGCCTGGCGGCGCTCAATCACCTCTCGACGATCTTCGTGTGGACGCACGACTCGATCGGGCTGGGCGAAGACGGCCCGACGCACCAGGCCGTCGAGCACATGATGTCGCTGCGCCTGATGCCGCACTTCTCGGTCATCCGTCCGGGCGACGCCAACGAGACCGCGGAGGCCTGGCGGGCCGCGATGGAGCACCGCGAGGGCGCGGTGGGCATGGTGCTCTGCCGGCAGAACGTCCCCGTGCTCGATCGCTCGGGCGCCAAGGGGGACGTCTCCCGCGGGGCGTACATTCTCGCGGAAGCCTCGGGCGACAAGCCCCGGGTGATCCTGATCGGCACGGGCTCCGAGCTCCACCTCGCGGTCGCCGGCCGCGCGAAGCTCGAGGCCGAGGGCGTGCCGACCCGCGTCGTCTCGATGCCCTGCTGGGAGTTCTTCGAGAAACAGCCGCGCGAGTACCGCGACGCGGTCCTGCCGCCGTCGGTCAGGGCGCGGCTCTCGATCGAGGCCGGCGTGACGCTCGGATGGCAGAAGTGGGTCGGCGACAAAGGCGGCTCGATCGGCGTCGATCGCTACGGCGCCTCGGCGCCTGGCGACGTCGTGATGCGCGAGTACGGGTTCACCGTCGAGCACGTCGTGGACTTTGCCCGCGGCCTGCTCCGCAAGGAAGGAGTCGAATCATGAGCGCGAATCCTCTGAAGCGGCTGGGAGAGCTCGGCCAGAGCGTCTGGTACGACTACATCCGGCGGGACCTCTACACCGGACCCAGGCTCAAGACCCTCATTGCCGAGGACGGCCTGAAGGGCATGACGTCGAACCCGACGATCTTCCAGAACGCGATCGCCAAGAGCGACCTCTACGACGGCGACATCCGCGGCGCGCGGGGAAAGTCCCCGGCCGAGATCTACGAGCAGCTCGCCGTGACCGACGTGCGCGCGGCGGCGGACCAGTTCCGGCCGGTCTTCGACGCCGCCAAAGGAAGCGACGGGTTCGTCTCGATCGAGGTCGGGCCGCACCTGGCCCGCGACACGCAGGGCACGATCGCCGAAGCGCGGCGTCTCTGGAAGGCCTGCGACAAGCCCAATGTGATGGTCAAGATCCCCGGAACGGCCGCGGGTGTCCCCGCGATCCGGCAGTGTCTGTCCGAGGGGATCAACATCAACGTCACGCTCCTCTTCGGCGTGCCCCGCTACCGCGAGGTCATGGACGCGTACCTCTCGGCCCTCGAGGAGCGGGTCAAGCGGAACGAGCCCATCGACAAGATCCGCTCCGTCGCGAGCTTCTTCGTCTCCCGCGTCGACACCAACGTGGACGGAAAGCTCGACGCCCTGACGAAGGCCGGGAATCCGAAGGCGCAGGCCGTGCGCGCGAAGCTCGGTGTCGCCAACGCGCGGGTGGCTTACGAGGCGTTCGAGGAGGTCTTCGGCGCGAAGGGCGCCCGCTTCGCCGCGCTGAAGGCGAAGGGAGGAGCCGTCCAGCGCCCGCTCTGGGCCTCCACCTCCACCAAGGACAAGACGCTCCCGGACGTGTACTACGTCGAGGCGCTCATCGCGCCGGACTCCGTCGACACCGTGCCCCCGGAGACCTTCGAGGCGTACCGGGATCACGGGGACCCGAAGGTCCGCATCCACGACGACCTGCCGGGGGCGCACGCCGCCTTCGCGGCCCTCGCGGACCTGGAGATCGACTTCGCCACCGTCGTCCAGGAGCTCGAGGACGAAGGCGTGAAGAAGTTCTCCGACTCCTACGACAGCCTCCTCGAGGCGATCACGGAGAAGGAGAAGGCGATGAGGGTCGCCTGAGCTCGTCGTCCTCCACGGACTCGGTTCTCGTCTCGGTGCGCCGGAGCGAGGAGGAAATCCGTCCTCCCTGCACGCTCGTCATTTTCGGAGCGTCGGGCGATCTGACGCGGCGCCTGCTCGCGCCCGCGATCGCACACCTGAATCGCGACGGGGCGCTGTCGCAGGAGTTCGCGATCGTCGGCATCGGCCGGACGGAGTACGCCGACGAGGACTTCCGCCGGCACCTCGAGGACGGGGCGCGGGAGTTCACGCCGCCGACCTCGGGTCGGCCGGGAGACTTGCCGGAGACCGTCCGGTACATCGCGGGAGATTTCGAGAGCGCGGAGATGTACGCGAACCTGAAGGCGACGCTCGAAGAGATCGAGGGCCGCCGCGGCGGGCCACGGAATCGCATCTTCTACTTTGCGACGCCGCCGGACACGGACGCGCCGATCGTGCGGGGGCTGGCCGAGTCGGGATTGTCGAAGGTGGAGGGGGGCTGGGCCCGCGCCGTCGTCGAGAAGCCGTTCGGCCACGACCTGGAATCCTGCCGCAAGCTCAACGCGCTTCTCCTGACGATCTTTCCCGAGAAACAGGTGTACCGGATCGACCACTATCTCGGGAAAGAAACCGTCCAGAACATCTTCGTGCTTCGCTTCGCCAACGGCATCTTCGAGCCCCTCTGGAACCACCGCTACATCGACCACGTCCAGATCTCGGTGGCCGAGTCCGTGGGCGTGGGCCACCGGGCCGGCTTCTACGAGAGCGCGGGTGTGGTGCGCGACATGTTCCAGAACCACATCATGCAGCTCCTGACGCTGACCGCGATGGAGCCGCCCGCGGCCTACGAGGCCGACGCGATTCGCGCCGAGAAGGTCAAGGTGCTGGAGTCGATCCGGCCGATCCCGGAGCGCGAAATCGACGACTGGGCCGTCCGGGGCCAGTACGGCCCGGGAGTCGTCAACGGCAAGCGCGTCCCGGGCTACCGCGACGAGCCGAACATCGCCGCGCAATCGGCGACACCGACCTATGCGGCCATCAAGATCGCGATCGACAACTGGCGCTGGGCGGGCGTGCCGTTCTACCTGCGCTCGGGCAAGCGGCTCGGCAAACGGGTCACCGAGGTGGCCATCGAGTTCAAGGGCGTGCCGCACCGCTTCTTCCACAAGGCGTCGGGCGAGATGCTGCCGAACGTTCTGCGCCTCCACATTCAGCCGGACGAGGGCGTGTCCCTGAAGTTCGGCGTCAAGGTTCCCGGTTCGGTGCTCCAGATCCAGTCGGTCTACATGGACTTTCCGTACTCCAAGCTCGGCGCGCCGATCGCCGGCGGCTACGAGCGCCTCCTCCTCGACGTCACGCACGGCGACCAGACCCTCTTCATCCGCGGCGACGAAGCCGAGCACGCCTGGGAGGTGCTCACGCCCGTTCTCGAGGCGTGGGAGAAGACGCCGCCCGCTGATTTCCCCAACTACGCCGCCGGCACCTTCGGGCCCGAGTCCGCGGACCGGTTCCTCGAGAAGGATCTGAGGCGCTGGCGCACGCTGTGAGCGCGGAGGGCGGGGACAAGCCCCGCCCCTACGCCGCGGTTTCGTAGGGGCGGCCCTGCGGCCGCCCGCCCCATGACCGCGTATCGCGACTTTCCGTTTCCGCTGAACGTCCTTCTCTTCGTCCTCGAGCGCGAGGAGGGGAAGGTCGACTCCATGCACTACGGGCTCTTCGAGAGCCCCGGGGACTCGATCGCTGTGGCGCAGGAGCGCTCGACGACGCTCCTGCTCTCGAGGCTTCCGCCGCCGCCGGCGCGGCTGCTCGAAGTGGGGATCGGCCTCGGAACGACGCTCGACCGGCTGACGGAGATGGGCTACGCCGCCGAGGGCATCACGCCGGATCCCGTTCAGGCGGCCGCGGCTCTGGAGCGGCATGCGGGCCGGATCCGCGTCCACACGGCGCCGCTCGAGCACTTCGAGACGGCGGCGCGGTTCGACGGCATTTTCTTCCAGGAGTCCTCGCAGTACATCGAGAGCGAGGCGCTCTTCCGGAAGGTCCGGGCGCTGGCCGCCCCCGGAGCGCGCGTCGTCGTTCTCGACGAGTTCGCGCTCGGGCCGGTCCTGGACGCCGGCGCCGCCACCGGCGCCCTGCACCGACTGGACGCCTTCCTGGATGCGGCGCGGCGCTCGGGGTTCCGTCTCGAGGAAGATCGCGACGTCTCGCGCCTGGCCGCGCCCACGATCGACTATTTCCTCGAGCGGATCCCGCGCCACGCCGCGGAGATCCGGGAAGCGCTCGCCGTCGACGCGGCGCAGCTCGACGGTCTGGTCGAGAGCGGCCGGGGCTACCGCGCCCTCTACGCCTCCGGCGTCTACGGCTACCGGCTGCTGCGGTTCGCGGCTCCGGCGGTCGAGACCGCCTAGGCCTCTTTCGCCTCCGCCTTGCCGGACTTGGACTGCGCGATGACCTTCTCCTGGAGGGCGTGCGGCACCTCGGAGTAGTGGGAGAACTCGAGATGGAACGAGCCGCGGCCCTGCGTGATCGACCGCAGCTGCGCGCCGTAGGTCAGCAGCTCCGACATCGGGACCTGGGCCTTGATGACCGTGTCGTCCTCGGTCGCGTCCATCCCCTCGACCTTGCCGCGGCGCGACGAGAGGTCGCCCATCAGGTCTCCGACGTATTCGTTGGGGGCCGTGATCTCGACGTTCATGACGGGCTCGAGCAGCGTCGGCTTGGCGGCGGCCATGGCTTCCCTGTATGCGAGCGCGCCGGCGAGCTTGAACGCGAGCTCCGAGGAGTCCACGTCGTGGTACTGGCCGTCGTAGAGGGTGACGCGAAAGTCGACCATGGGGTATCCCGCGAGGAATCCCTTGCGGCGCACCTCCTGGATGCCCTTCTCGACGGCGGGGATGTAGTTGCGGGGGATCGCGCCGCCGTAGATGTCGTCGACGAACTCGAAGTCCTTCCCGCGGGGCAGAGGCTCGACGCGGATGCGGCAGTCGGCGAACTGGCCATGGCCGCCGGTCTGCTTCTTGTGCCGTCCGTGGGCCTCGGCCTTGCGGGTGATCGTTTCGCGGTAGGGAACCTTGGGCGGATGAAGGATGACCTCGACCGCGTAGCGCTTCTTGAGACGCGCGACGGCGATCTCGACGTGGAGCTGGGAGGCTCCGGCGAGGTGGAACTCCTTGGTCTCTTCGTCGCGCTGGAAGTTGAGCGACGGATCCTCCTCGATGAGCTTGTGGAGCGCCGTCGAGATCTTGTCCTCGTCGCCCTTGGCCTTGGGCTCGATGGCGTAGGCGATCGAGGCCTCGGGTACGGCGAGCTTCGGGAGGACGACGAGGTTGTCCTTGGTGGTCAGGGTGTCGCCCGTCAGCGTCTCCTTCAGCTTCGCCACGGCGACGATGTCGCCGGCCAGGGCCTCGTGCACGTTGACGTGCTCCTTGCCCTGGGGGAGGAAGAGTCCGGAGAACCGCTCGTGGACGCCCTTGGTCGAGTTCCAGTAATTGCCGTCGGACTGGAAGTGGCCGGCGAAGACGCGCAGGTACGAGATCCGCCCCGCGAAGGGGTCCGAAACCGTCTTGATGACCTGTGCGACCGCGTGGTCCGTCTCGTTGCAGAAGACCATGACGGGCTTGCCGTCCTTGCCGGTGCCTTCGACCTTTCGGCCTTCGGGCGAGGGGAGCAGCGCGACGCAGGCGTCGAGGACGCGCAGCGTGCCGATTCCCCCGGCGGAGGAGGTGCAGAGAACGGGGAAGATCTTGCGCTCGACGATCTCGCGCTTCAAGCCCGGCAGGATGTCCTGGGGCTCGAGCGTGCCCTGCGCGAAGAACTTTTCCATGAGGTCGTCCTCGCCTTCGGCGACAGCCTCGACCAGGGCCTCGTGCTCGGCTTTCGCCCGCTCGGCAAGGTCGTCGGGGATCGGCCCGTCGGCGCGCTTGCCGCCCTCGTTGAGATGCGCCTCCATCCGGACGAGATCGACCGTGCCCTTGAACGCCTTTTCCTCGCCGACCGGGATCTGCAGCGGCAGCACGCCGCGGCCGAACTTCTTGCGGAGGGCCTCGACGACGCGGTCGAACGAGGCCCGATCGCGGTCCATCCGGTTGATGACGAACATCACGGGGCGGCCGAACTCCGCGGCGAACTTCCAGACGCGCTCAGTCTGGACCTCGACGCCCGAGACGGCGTCCAGAACGATGAGCGCGGAGTCGGCGGCGTAGACGGCGGAGCGCGCCTCGGGCGCGAAAATTCCGTAGCCGGGAGCGTCCAGGAAATTGATCCGCGTGTCCCGGTGCGTTGCGTGGGCGGCGCCGAGGTTGATCGAGATCTTCCGGTCCAGCTCCTCGCCGTCGAAATCCGTCGTGCAGGTTCCGTCCTCGATCTTGCCCGGCCGCGTCACGGCGCCGGCCGCGAACAGCAGGGCGGACACGAGGGTGGTCTTGCCGACGGTGTTGTGGCCGACGACGGCCACGTTGCGCAGGTTGGCAGCGGAAAGTGGCTTCATGGGGCCGGATTATATGGAAGGCCCGCCGCACCCCCGGCTGAAAACGACCCATAGAAAGACCGCGGCCGCCACGAAAAGCACCGCCGCCAGCAGGAGGGCCGCGGAGACGGCCTTGCCGCTGACCAGCCGCTCCTCGGGCCCCCCCGTCCCGTCGCGCTGGGGCTTCACGGCCTTTCCGGCGACAATGGTCGTGCGATGACCGCCCTCTCCTGCGTTGCCATCGGCATCGCGTTCGCTGTGGCAGTGGGCCTGCTCGTTTTCGCGGGGATCCTGATCGGCTGGGTCCTTCCGGCGGTCATCGAACGGGCGCGCTCGCGCTCGAGGAGGCAGGCATCGCCAGGCGGGCCTCCTCCGAATACAGATTGAAGCCGCCTCCGCGCAGGAACCCGACGAGGGCGACCCGCGCGTCGCGGGCGAGATCGATCGCCAGCGAAGATGGGGCCGAGACCGCCGCGACGACCGGGATTCCCGCGGCCACCGCCTTCTGCACGATCTCGAAGGACGCGCGCCCGGACACGAGCAGTACCGTGCTCGAGAGCGGCAGGCGGCCGTCTCGAAAGAGGCGGCCCACGACCTTGTCGACGGCGTTGTGGCGGCCGATGTCTTCGCGTGCCAGAAGGAGCGTTCCCGAAAGGTCGAAGACCCCCGCGGCATGGAGGCCGCCCGTTTCACCGAAGGACGTCTGCGAGCGGCGAAGCGTCTCGGGCAGCGACCGGAGCACGTCGGCCGTCACCCGGGCGTCCGATTCGACGGGCGGAAACCGTCCGTGGATCGCCTCGATCGAGCCCTTGCCGCAGAGGCCGCAGGAGGAGCTCGTGAGCAGGAGGCGCCGTGCGCGATCGAGCGTGTCGCCGGCGGGCACCGTCGCCCGGACGATGACCACGTTGCCCTCTTCCTCCGGGGACCGGACGTCGCGGCAGTACTCCATGCGGACGATCTCGTCGGGTTTCCGGACGATTCCCTCCGCCACGAGCCACCCGGCGGCCAGATCGAAATCGTCCCCCGGCGTGCGCATCGTGACGGCGAGCGTCTCGGCGCCGACGCGGATTTCGAGCGGTTCCTCGACGGAGACGCGGTCTTCCCGCGCCACGACCCCGTCGCCCTCGACACGGAGGATGCGCGCTTCGCGGACAGGGCCCATGGTGGGGAGAATATGCTCGCGGGGGTCGCGGAAGGCATTCCGGGACCCCCGACCCCCGCCCAACCTGCTAGAATTTCGGCGGTCCGGCGTCCACTGCACAACCGCGGTTCGTCCGCCGGGCGGGAAGGGACTCGTTCCGAGCCTATGGCGGATAAGGTAGCGGGAGCGCGCGTGGGCCGGCTCGGCCGCTACGAGGTCTTGAACGAGCTCGGCAAGGGCGCGATGGGCATCGTGTACCTCGCCAAGGACCCCGTCATCGGCCGCCTCGTGGCCATCAAGACCATCAAGACGGGGCAGTCCGGCGAGGACGACTCCGAGTCCCGCGAGTTCCGCGAGCGGTTCGTGCGCGAGGCCCAGACCGCCGGGATCCTGTCGCACCCCAACATCGTCACGATCCACGACATCGGCGAGGACACCGAGAGCCGGGCGTCCTTCATCGCCATGGAGTACATCGAAGGCCGCAACCTCAAGTCCCTGCTCGTCGACAAGCAGAAGTTCACGTGGGACGAGATCGCGGACCTGATCGCGCAGATCGGCGAGGCCCTCGACTACGCCCACCGCAAGGGCATCATCCACCGCGACATCAAGCCTGCGAACATCATCATGACGACCGACGGCAAGATCAAGATCACCGACTTCGGGATCGCCAAGGTCGCCTCCTCCAACCTGACGACGACCGGTCAGTTCCTCGGAACGCCCAACTACATGTCGCCCGAGCAGGTCTCCGGCGCGCCGGTCGACGGCCGGAGCGACATCTTTTCGCTCGGCGTCGTTCTGTACGAGCTGCTCACCAATCGCAAGCCGTTCCAGGGGGACAACCTCACGGCGATCTCCTACAAGATCGTCCACGAGGACTTCACGCCTCCGGCGGAGCTGTCGGCGGACATTCCGCCCGAGTTCAACCCGATCGTCGCCCGCGCGATGGCCAAGGATCCCTGGAACCGGTACCAGCGCGGCAAGGACCTCGCGCTCGCGCTCTACCAGCTCAAGGCCCACATGGAGGAGCAGAAGGCGCTCCAGGACCTGGGCACGATGGTCTCAGCCGCGGAAAATCTCCCGACGCTCAAGCTCGCGAACCTCAAGGAGCTCGCGGCCCAGGGAGCGCCGTCCTCCGCGTCCGGGGAGCGGCCCACGACCGTCCTGCCGCCGCCGGCATCGTTCGGAGCGCCCGTGCCTCCCACGGTCCCGCCGCCGGATCGGTTCGACGCGTCGCCGGCCTTCCCCGACGAGAGCGGGGATCACGACCTGACGGCCGCCGCGCCCGATCTCGCGGCGGCGATGGACGCGATTCCCGAGTCCGGCTCGTTTGCCAACGCGGCCGACGAGCAGCTTCCGCCGCTTCCCGGCTCGACGCCGGTGATCCCCGCGTCGGCCGCGGCCGCGGCGGCCGCCTCTCAGGACTGGAAGAAGATCGCCAAGGCCGAGGTCAACCCGAAGTGGTTCTGGCGCGTCGTCGTCGGAGTCGGCGCGCTCGCGGTGATCCTCATCGGTTTCTTCGCGCTCCGCGCGCGGTCGGCCGGCCAGCCGTCGGTCGAGCCGGATGCGGCGCTCGAACAGGGCGTGCGCGACAGCCGGCAGGCGCTCGAAGAAGGGCAGAAGCTCTTCGGCGAGGGCAAGTACGAGGAGAGTCTCGCGAAATTCCGCCAGGTCCTTTCGCGCAGCCCCAACAATCTCGAGGCGCGCAAGTACGCCCAGATGGCGGAGAACGCCGTCAAGAGCAACCAGGAACAGTCGGCCCGGGTCGCAGAGGTCGGCGGGCTCGTCGAGGCGTCGCGCACCGCGATGGCCGAAGGGCGCTTCGAGGACGCGAAGGCGAAGGCCGACGAGGCCCTCGCGGCCGACGCCGCGAATACCGACGCTCAGGCGCTGCGCACCGAGGCCGACGCGAAGATCGCGGAAAAGGTCGCCGCGGAGGCCGCGGCCCGCAAGAAGACGGCGAAAACCGCTGCCCAGACCGCCAAGAAGCCGGGCGTGCCGACTCCCGGGACGGCGACGCGGGCCGCTGCCGTGCCGGCTCCGGCGCAGGGTCCCGCCGCGGCTCCCGTGCCCGGCAACGCGAGCGTCCGGCTCGTCTTCGACTCGCCGATTCAGGAGGGCCACATCATGGTGGCCGTGAACGATCAGATCCTTCTGCGCCGGCCCTTCTCGTTCAAGAAGAACGAGAGCCGCAGCGTGCTCGGAAGCTTCACCGTCCCGTCCGGCGCGTCGACGATCAAGGCCTGGCTCTCGGGTCCCGATCTGCCCGCGGCGGCGTTCGCCTCCACGACGGCCGTGGTCAACGGCGGCGAGAACCGGACGCTGCGTCTCGACTACTCGTCGGGCAAGCTCGCGGTCCAGCTGCAGTAGGACATGGCGGGCCTTTGCGAAAAGGCCCGGAATCGCGTATAAAGCCCAACTCCTCGGGGCGTAGCGCAGCCTGGTAGCGCACTCGGTTCGGGACCGAGTGGTCGGAGGTTCAAATCCTCTCGCCCCGACCAATTCTCTCGGCGCTCCAAACATCGGCGTTGTCCGAAACGCGGCTCGACCCGTTTTGTCTCGCGACGTTTGGTGGGAGAGAATGCCAGGGCCGCAGCACCGTAGCGTGTTCGCGCTCCGTGCGATGCCTCAAGGACATGCGGCGGAAGGAGTCGCCCATGGTTTCGAAACCGACGGCCGCTCTCTCATCCCTCGTCCTCGCGATCGCCGTTTCTCTCGCGGCGCCAGCGCTCGCGCAAGCGCCGGGGGCGAAGAAGCCCAACATCCTGGTGATCATGGGCGACGACATCGGCTGGTGGAATCCCAGCATCTACAACCGCGGCATGCTCGGCTTCGAGACGCCGAACATCGACCGCATCGGCAGAGAGGGCGCCTTCTTCCAGAGCTGGTACGGCCAGCAGAGCTGCACGGCCGGCCGCGCCGCCTTCGTCACGGGGCAGTCGCCGATCCGCACCGGGCTGACGAAGGTCGGCCTGCCCGGAGCCGAGCAAGGTCTCCAGAAAGAAGACCTGACCGTGGCCGAGGTTCTCAAGGCTCTCGGGTACGCCACGGGACAGTTCGGTAAGAACCACCTGGGCGACCGCGACGAGATGCTCCCCACCGCGCACGGTTTCGATGAGTTCTTCGGGAACCTCTATCACCTGAACGCCGAAGAGGAGCCGGAGTACCCCGACTACCCGAAGAACCCGGAGTTCCGGAAGAAGTTCGGCCCGCGCGGCGTGCTCCGATCCTATGCGGGCGGAAAGATCGAGGACACGGGACCGCTGACCCGGAAGCGCATGGAAACCGTGGACCAGGAATTCACGACCGCCGCGCTCGGCTTCATGGATCGTCAGGTCAAGGCCGGGAAGCCCTTCTTCTTGTACTTCAACTCGACGCGGATGCACGTCTTCACGCACCTGAGCCCCCAGGCGAATGGCAAGACCGGCCTGGGACTCCAGGCCGACGGCATGGTCGAGCACGACGGGCACGTCGGACAGCTGCTGAAGAAGCTGGACGACCTTGGCATCGCCAACAACACGATCGTCGTCTACACCACCGACAACGGCGCGGAGGTGATGACGTGGCCCGACGGGGGGATCACGCCGTTCCGGGGCGAAAAGGCCACCAACTGGGAGGGCGGTTTCCGGGTCCCGACCTTGATTCGATGGCCCGAGGTCATCAAGCCAGGCACCGTGAGCAACGACATATTCGCCCACGAGGACTTTCTTCCCACGTTCGCGGCGGCCGCGGGGGACACCGACGTCGTCGCACGCTGCATGAAAGGCTGCACGCTCGGGGGCAAGTCGTTCAAGGTCCACCTCGACGGCTACAACCTGCTGCCCTTCTTCAAGGGGGAGGTCAAGGACGACCCGCGCAAGGAGTTCCTCTATTGGAGCGACGACGGCGACATGATGGCCATCCGGCTCGGCCGTTGGAAGGTGATCTTCCTCGAGCAGAGACACTCGGGCCTCGACGTCTGGAGGGAGGAGTTCACCAAGCTTCGCGTGCCCAAGATCTTCGACATCGTGGGCGACCCGTTCGAGCGCTCGGACGAGTCGGTCTACAAGGACACCTGGTTCTTCGAGCACGTGCCGCTGCAGTACGGTGCCTCCGCCGTCGTCGCGCAATGGCTCCAGAGCTTCAAGGAATTCCCGATGCGGCAGAAGCCGGCCAGCTTCAACCTCGACGAGGTGATGCGGAAGCTCTCACCGACCAACTAGGCGGTCAGCGACTGCGCCAGGCCACAGGGTGCATCGTGTCTCACCGGACCCTCTCGACCGCGAAGCCGTCCAGAACGGTGACGCCGTCGAAGCGATTCACCACCATGTGGCCCTTCGAGCATTCGACCGACCCGGCATGCCACGGCTTCGTGTCGGCGGGCAGCTGGATGGTGAAGCGCTCGCCGCAGCGCGTGCAGCGGACCGCCCAGTTCTTTGGCAGGTTGCGGTCGATCTCGGCGTAGGGCATCGGAATCTCCAGGGCGCCGAGGCTAAGTTCTCCGGCTGAAGCCGATATGAGGCCGACGAAAGGCTCGTTCGGCGCCTCGGCGGTCCGATGTCAGAGAAACTGGAGGAGTGCGTCGGTCGTTTCCTTCGGCTGTTCCTCGAGAATCCAGTGCCCGGCATCCTTCAGGACCACGACCTTGACGTCTGTGCCGACGAGCCGAACCTGTTCGCCGAGCTGCTTTCCGAGCGATTTTTCTCCGCCGATCGATAGAACGGGGATGGTCAGTTTTTTTTGAGCCAGTCGCGCGAAGTCTTCGGCCGTCTTCGGAAAGGATGCGAAGTAGGCCCAGCCGGCCTGCATGCGTCCCGGTCGCGAGTAGGCCGCCGTGTACGCGGCACGATCGGGCTCGGGAATCGACCGGTCCTTGTTCGCCGCAAAATCGTTCCAGTAGTGCTCGAAGTACGTCCGCTCTCGTCCCTGGACCAGGGCCTCCGGCGTCGGGCCATGGAAGCGGAAGTGCCAGAACCCGGGGTTGTCGTAGATGGGCTCCCAGCCGGCGACCCCGGGGAGAAAGGCGTCCATCAGAACCAGCTTCGTGACTTCGGTCGGGTACTGCGCGGTGTAGGCGAAGGCCACCATCAATCCGATGTCGTGGCCGACCATCCTTGTGCTCGATATGCCGAGCGATCGGGCGAGCCCGTGGATGTAGGTCGCGGCGGTCGCCATGTCGACCGGGCCCGACGGGATCCCCGAGTCACCGATGCCGGGGAGATCCGGCGCGACGACAGTGAAGCGCTCGGCGAGCAGGGGAATGATCGGACGCCACATTCGCGACGTCTCCGCGTATCCATGGAGCAGAAAGACCGCCGGACCCTGGCCGGCCTTCAGGTAATGAATCGATTGTCCCTCGACGACCGCCGTGCGCGAGTCGATGCCGACGGCTCCGGCCGCGCTGGCGGCGGAGGTCCCGAGGCAAGCGAGAGCAACAGCGATGCGGTATCGGACGATACGGGCCGAGAGGTTCATGGAAGCTCCTTGGCGAATATTGCTGCAGTGGTGCGGAGGGCGGGGAGACCTCCCGACCCCGACTGTATCCCCGAGTGCCCGTGATTCGCGGATTGGTGCCGGGACTTCCATGAGGTAGTCTCGACAGCCTCGGAGGGCTGACCTGCGTGGCCCCATTTCCTGGTCGCTTTGTGGCGTTGCCGGGTACCGCGCCCGCAGTCTGTCGACGGCAACCCCTCCGGTTCCTTCAAAAGCTCCCTCCGCCTCGCGACCGCGCGTCGCGCGCAAACGAGCGATTCAGAAAGGATCAACGATGACGGGACAACACCGGCGCGTCGTTACAGGGTCTCTGAGCCTGCTTTTCCTCTCCTTCCAGCTCGCGGCGCAGGCGGCGCACCCGAGTGCGGCCGCGGCGTCCTCCGAGATCCGCCCTTTCCGCTATCAGGTTCCTGAGGCGGATCTCGCCGACCTCCGCCGCCGAATCAACGCGACCCGTTGGCCGGACAAGGAGATCGTGCGCGATCAGTCGCAGGGCGTGCCCCTCGCGACGATGCAGAAACTCGCGCGTTACTGGGGGAGCGACTACGACTGGCGCGAGTGCGAGGCGAAGCTGAACGCGCTTCCGATGTTCGTGACGTCGATCGACGGGGTGGACGTCCAGTTCATCCACGTGCGGTCGAAAGAAAAGAACGCGCTGCCGATCATCATCACGCACGGCTGGCCCGGCTCGATCCTCGAGCAGCTGAAGATCATCGGGCCGCTCACGAATCCGACGGCCTACGGCGGAACCGCCTCGGATGCTTTCGACGTCGTGATTCCGTCGCTGCCGGGGTACGGGTTCTCGGGGAAGCCCACGGCGACCGGTTGGGATCCCGTTCGCATCGCGCGCGCGTGGGTCGTGCTCATGGAACGCCTCGGTTACACGCGGTTCGTCGCGCAGGGCGGCGACTGGGGCAACGCCGTCACCGAGCAGATGGCCCTGCTCAAGCCTCCGGGACTGATCGGGATCCACACGAACATGCCGGCGACCGTGCCTCCGGACATCGACAAGGCGGCCTTCGCCGGTGCGCCCGCGCCGTCCGGCCTCTCCGCGGACGAACGGCGCGCGTACGAGCAGCTCGCCTATTTCTACAAACACGGCCTCGGCTACGCCGGGGAGATGGCGAACCGCCCGCAGACCCTGTACGCCCTCGCGGACTCTCCCGTCGGCCTGGCGGCCTGGATGGCCGACCACGACGCGACCAGCCTCGCGCTCATCGTGCGCGTGTTCGACGGTCAGAACGAGGGCCTCACCCGAGACGACGTCCTCGACAACGTTTCGCTCTACTGGTTCACGAACACCGCGGTCTCGTCGGCCCGGCTGTACTGGGAAAGCAAGCTCGCGTTCTTTGCGCCGAAAGGGATCGCGATCCCGGTGGCCGTGAGCGCCTTCCCGGACGAGCTCTATCAGGCGCCGCGAACCTGGGCGGAGAAGGCCTATCCCAAGCTCATCTACTACAACAAGCTCGCCAAGGGCGGTCACTTCGCGGCGTGGGAGCAGCCGGAGCTTCTCGTCGTCGATCTGCGCGCGGGGTTCAAGTCATTGCGATGACGACGCATTTTCGTTCGCGAGCATGGGCCGGTTTCTGGTCCGCTGCGCTGATCGCAATGGCAGGTGCTCTCGCTGTTGCGGTTTCGAAAGCCGAACCCGCCGATCCAAAGGCGGCCCCGATCTTCGGGATCACGATTCCGCCCGGGTATCGAGACTGGAAATTGGTCTCGGTGGCGCACGAGGCGGGCGAGCTCAACGATCTGCGGGCCATCCTGGGCAACGACGTGGCGATCCAGGCCTACCGGGAAGGGAAGCTTCCGTTCCCGGACGGCGCCGTGGTCGCCCGGATCGCCTGGCGCTACACACCGTCAGAAGAGAACAACAGGGTATTCGGCCGCGACCAGTCTTTCGTGGCCGGGAACCCGACGGACTGGTATCTCCAATTGATGGTCAAGGACTCGCGCAAGTATGCCTCGACGGGCGGCTGGGGATTCGCCCAGTTCGACGTCAACGGAAACCCGGCCGACGAGGCGAAACACAAGACCTGCTTTCCCTGCCACGAGCCCATCAAGGCTCGCGACCTCGTTTTCACGCGTTACTCACCCTGAGCGGAGCGCCTTGGATCACGAAGGAGAGACCTCATGGCGACCTTCGACTATGACGTCGTCAAATCGGCTCGGGTTTCCGCGGAAGCCTTGCCGCCTTTCGCGCCGTTCTCCTCCCGGTGCAGGTCCTGATCATTCTCGTGCTCGCCTGGATCTGTGTCGATTTCACGCGGGGGCGCGGTGTGTGGATGTCACCGCGGCCTTTCTTTGCGCGCGGCCTGCTCGTGTTCGCGTACGTCTATCTAGCCGTGATGATCGCTCGGTACCCGCTGAGAATGATTCTGGTCCCGGAAGCCCGCTGGTTCGGGCAGACGATCCCCATCTTTTTCCACAGTGTGCTGGCCTCGTTCCTCATCGTGTTCGGGCGATTTCATCGTGCTTGACAGGGAGAGACGGGGCGCCGCTAGACGCCATGCGGGAGCCTCGACTGCCCGGCCGCGCGGTCAGGCGCTCGCCGGCATGGCCTCCAGGCGGCGCCACAAGACGTACGAGAGCCCCCAGAGCACGGCGGTGGCCGCCGCCCAGCCCCACACCTCCGGGCCATCGCCCACCGAGAAGTGGGCGATGAGCGCCGAGGCGAGGTTGATCGCGAAGCCGGCGTAGGCCCATTCCTTGAGCCGCGGCGGCACCGGCGCGAGCAGCAACAGCACGCCGAGGAGCTTTGCCCAGGAGAGCTCGACGCGAAAGTAGGAAGGGAAGCCGAGGTGGCTGAACATCTCCGCCACCTGCGGCAAACGCAGCTGCGCGTAGGCGTTGAAGGCTGTCTGCAGGCAGAAGAGGCCGGTGACGATCCAATAGGCGACGGTCCCGGTCTTGCGAGTCGTCATGAGTGCTCCTCTCCTCCGGTCTGACGCTCTGAGTATCTCCGTTGTCGCTGCTGCAAGGGGTCCGGGACGATGTCCACCGTCCTGACCCCAGGTTCAGGTGTCACGACGAGACCCCGCGACCAGTTCCCTCGGCGCCCCCCCAGCGGGTAGCCTCCGATCGGCAACTTATTACCAATTCAATACCGGAACGGAGTCCCTCCTCATGGTCCAACCCCGCCCGCGAGCTCTCGCTCTCTGTGTGACCCTCGCCTTCATGACGCTGTTTTCCGCCTCTTTGTCCGCGGCCGAGTTCTACGTGTCACCCGGTGCCAGCTCCAGCGGCAACGGGAGCTACGGCAACCCCTGGAAGCTCCAGACGGCCCTGAATCACCCGTCGGCTGTGCATGCGGGCGACACGATCTGGCTGCGGGGTGGCACCTACACGGGCACGTACACGAGCCTGCTGACGGGGACCTCGTCCCAGCCGATCGTCGTCCGGCAGTATCCGGGGGAGCGGGCGACCCTCGACGGAGGCAACTCCGGCGGCGTACAGATCCTGACCATCCAGGGCAAGTACACCTGGTTCTGGGGCTTCGAGATCATGAGCTCGGACCCCAACCGCCAGTCTTCGCAGATTTCGCCCTGGCCGTCCGACATCGGGCGCGGTCCCGGATTCGGTTTCGTCCAGGCCGCGGGCATGGGAGTCGGCACCAAGCTCATCAATCTCGTGGTCCACGACACGCGGGGCTCCGGCCTGACGCCCGAAGCCCTGGATGCCGAGGTCTACGGGTGTCTCCTCTACTACAACGGCTGGCAGGCGCCGGATCGCGGCCACGGACACGCGCTCTACGTGCAGAACCAGACGGGGACGAAGAAGATCGTCGACAACATCATGTTCCAGCAGTTCAGCCACGGCTTTCACGCCTACGGCGGAACGACCGCGTATCTCGACAACCTGCACGTGCAGGGCAACACCCTCTACAACAACGGAAACCTCGCCACGACCGGCAACGCGCGCAACCTCCTGCTCGGCGGCGACCGGCGCGCGCTGAACCCGACGGTCCTGAACAACTACCTCTACTACCAGCACGCCCTGAGCCCGGAAACCGCGTTCGACCTGGGCTACGGCGCCGGCTGCACCAACGCGACGGTGACCAACAACTACGTCGCCAACAACACGACCTTCGTCAACTGTCTGCCGGTTTCGATGACGGGCAATACGTTTTACGGAACGATCGCGGGCTTCTCGCAGGGCGCCTATCCGAGCAACAGCTATTTCAGCTCGCGGCCGACGGGCACCAAGGTCTTCGTCCGTCCGAACCAGTACGAGTCGGGACGCGCCCACATCACCGTCTTCAACTGGGCCCTCGCGGCCTCGGTCGGGGTCGACCTCTCCTCGTTTCTTCCCGCGGGGACGGGCTTCGAGATCCGCAACGCCAACGACTTCTTCGGCGCTCCCGTCGCCAGCGGTGTCTACGGCGGCGGCAGCGTGACGATTCCGCTAACGGGTCTGTCGGTCGCCGCTCCGATCGGCTGGCTCGCGCCGCCGCCTCCCGGACCCGAGTTCAACGCCTTCGTCGTCCTGCCCGCGTCGGGCGGGGGCACCCCGACGGCGACGCCCACGCGGACGGCAACCGCCCCGGCTTCGACGGCCACGCGGACCCCGTCTCGGACGCCCACGCGGACGCCCATCTGTCGCCCGCCCGACCGCCACGCGGCCGGCCACCGCCACCGGACGGCGGACCGCGACGCGGACCGCGACGCGTACTCCGACTCGTACCGCGACGCGCACGCCCACGCGCACGCCGACATCCGGCGGGGGAGCGTTCCTCCTGCGCCTCGAAGGAGAGAACGGGACGCTGGCGGCGCCCATGGTCAGCGTGACCGACAGCTCGGCCTTTGCGGGCAAGTACATCCGAACGATGACCACGAACTCGGGAACCGCGATCTGGACCTTCACGGCGCCGTCCTCGGGGACCTACTACGTGTGGGCCCGGGTCAAGTCGCCCAACGACATCACCGACTCCTTCTTCGTCGCCATGGATTCAGGCGCCGAAGACGTCTTCGACACCGCCGAGGGCACCTGGACTCCGAACTGGCAGTGGAAACGGCTGAACGGCCGGGCTGGCGGGGGGCCGCTGACGCTCAACCCCCGGACGTTTTCACTCTCCGCGGGCTCGCACACGCTGCGGTTCCGAGGGCGTGAAACGGACACGAAGCTCGACCGCGTGATCATCACGACCGACGGAGGATTCGTCCCGACCGAGACGCCGTGAGCCGCCCGGCTGTCGCACGGAAGGCCGGAGGCTGAGGCCTCAGAACGGAGAACCGGGCCGTCGCCCTACCGTCGCAGGCTCGCCTCTCCGCCCGGCATCACTTCGACGTCGCCGGTGATGAGCGGTTTGGTGAAGTCGGACACGGTCAGCACGAGGGAGCCATGCTCGATGCGGCCGGTGACGGCGCCGCCCGTGCAGCCCGCCATGGCGATGCTGCCGCTCAACACGTTTTCCGTGACCGTGCCGCTGAACGCGCCGTTGACGGCGCAGCCGGGCGCGTGGAAGAGGCCGGTCACGCGCGACCCCTGCTGTGTGAGCTTGGCCGTCGCCGTCAGATTCGAGCACAGGGACGGGCTGTTGGCGGCATACTCCCCGCTCCAATCGCCGGAGAGGTCGACGGCCGCCGCGACGAGGCCGGGGGACGTCATGTCGTTGGAATCGCTGCAGCCAGGAAGTACCGCGAGCATGACCATCGCCGCCACGGTCAGGATGCGTTTGCGCATCGCGAGCTCCTTGTCGGTTCGGGCGCCACGAACTCTGGGAACATCCTTACCATTGTTGTCGGGCGTCGCCGCATTGCGTGTTGACTTACGCCTCTTTTGCGCCTATCCTGAAATTCGAGGCCGATGGGCTGGCCCGCTCAGGCCTGCGGGCAGCCGCGGTGGTTCCCTCGGCCTTATTTTTTATGCATAAAGCGCGTGTTTAGCTAAAAAGATTAGGGAACTGATGAACCTTACCAAGCGGCAGAAGGAAATCCTCGATTTCATCCGAAGCTACCGTGCGGCCCACGGCATCTCGCCGACGCAGCGCGAGATCCGGGAGACCTTCCACCTCTCCTCGTTCGGCACCGTCCAGAAGCACCTGAAGCGTCTCGAGGAGAAGGGCGCTCTCTCGCGGGAGTGGAACCGGAGCCGGGGCATTGCACCGCGAGAGGATCCGAGCGCGAGCGGAGCCCGGGGGATTCCCCTGCTCGGCCTGGTCGCCGCGGGCCGCCCGATCGAGCCGTTCCCGAACGAAGAGACCATCGAAGTTCCCGCGACTCTGCTCGGCAAGGGCGACCACTTCGTCCTGCGCGTGCGCGGCGAATCGATGGTCGAGGACGGCATCCTCGACGGCGATTACGTCGTCGTCGCCAAGCGCGCGAAGGCGGAGAGCGGGCAGACGGTCGTGGCCCTGGTGCGCGGCGAGGCGACGCTCAAGCGGTATTACGCCGAAGGGGCGCGTGTGCGGCTCCAGCCGGCCAACTCGGGCATGCGGCCTCTGACCGTCGACGCGCGCGACGTCACCATCCAGGGCGTCGTGACGGGCCTGATCCGCGACTACGCCCGGGCCGCGCGGTAGGCGCTCGCCGTCGCGGGCCTGCGGTAGAATTCGCGCCCGACGAGGCGACGTACCCAAGTGGTTAAGGGAGAGGTCTGCAAAACCTTTATTCGGCGGTTCGAATCCGCCCGTCGCCTCCATTATTCCGGAGCCTTATGCGAACCCGCCGAGTTCGCCGGAGTGGCGGAATTGGTAGACGCACGGGACTTAAAATCCCGAGGGCCGCAGGGCCCGTGCCGGTTCGACTCCGGCCTCCGGCACCACTGATCTCGGCATGAACGGCCTAGCGGCGGAAGCGGTCTCCGCCTTTCAACAGAGGATCGGCTACACCTTTCGCAGCCTCGACTTGCTCGAGCGCGCTCTCACCCACAAGTCCTTCTCGAACGAGAACCGCGAGCTGCGCTCGCCCAACAACGAGCGGCTCGAGTTTCTCGGCGACGCCGTCCTGGGGTCCGTGGTCGGCGAGCTGATCTACCACTCCTTCCCGAACCTCCAGGAAGGCGCGCTCTCGAAGATCAAGGCGCACCTGGTCTCGGCCAACATGCTCGGCGCCAAGGCGCGCGGCCTCGAGATCGGCCGGTACTTGCGCATGGGAGCGGGGGAGGCGCGGTCGGGAGGCGCCGAGAAGCCCTCGCTGCTGGCGGACGCATTCGAAGCGGTCGTCGCGGCGATCTATCTCGATGGAGGCGTGACGCCGACGGAAGCGTTCGTGCGCCGCGTGTTCGAGCCGGAGGTCGCGGGGATCGACATCGGCGACCTGTCGTTCCACGACTACAAGACGACGCTCCAGGAGACCGCCCAGGGGCTGGGCCTGCCTCTCCCGGACTATCGCGTCGTCGAGGAGTCGGGCCCGGACCACGAGAAGGCCTTCGTGGTCGAGCTCCTGTGGGACGGCGAGTCGTTCGCGCGGGGGCAGGGGCCCTCCAAGCGGGAGGCGCAGCGGAAAGCCGCGAAGGAAGCCCTCAAGAAGCTCGGCCGTCTCCCGGCCTGATCAGCGCGCCTTTTCGATCCTCTTCAGGAACGCGTCGGCGTCCTCGAAACCGACGAGGCGCAGATCCGTTTGCTCCTGGCCCGACGCGTCGAGGAAGATCACCGTCGGAACACCGAGGATGGCGTGGCGCTCGGCGAGGGCGAGCGTTTCCGGCGACGCCACCTTGGTCATGTCGGCCTTGAAGAGGTCGTGGCCCGACAAGGCGTCCCGCACGCGCGCGTCGGAGAACGTGCGCTTCTCGAGCTCGATGCAGGGCAGGCACCAATCCGCCGAGAAGTCGATGACGGCGGGCCTGCCGGTGGATGTCGCGGTGCCGCCAGACGCCGGGTAGGGCTGCCATCCCGCGAGCGTGTGCGGCACGAAGAAAATCGCCACGGCGAGGAAGAGCGCGGCCACCCCGATACGCAGGGGCCACTTCAGGCCGTAGCCCTTCACGAGGATCGCGAGGACGCCAACGCCGAGGACCACCGGCAGGAGCCACAGTCCCGCCGGCCGCGGGATAACGCTTCGAAGAAAGTAGGCCGCCATCGCGAGCAGGAGCCAGCCGAACACCTTCTTGACCGACTCCATCCACGCGCCCGCGCGGGGAAGGCGCGACAGGCTCTTCGAGAAGGCGCCCAGGAAGAGATACGGCAGACCGAGCCCGAGCGACAGGACGAAGAAGAGAAGGAGGCCGAGCCCGGGGTCCTGGCGCGCGGCCACGAACGCGAGCAGGCCGACGATGAATCCGCCGACGCACGGAGCGGCCACGACGCCGACGAAGAGGCCCATGCCGTAGGCGCCGGCGACGCCGCCCCGCGCGCCCGCGCGGTTCATGAGGAAGGTCGGCATCCGGATCTCCCAGTAGCCGAACATCGACAGGGCCATGAGGACGAGAACCCCGGCGATCGCCGTCAGCACGAACGGGTTCTGGAGGAGGGCGCCGAAGAGCTTGCCCGAGAGCGCGGCCGCGACGCCGAGGGCCGAGTAGGTCGTTGCCATGCCGAGGACGTAGAGGGCCGAGAGGCCGAACGCGCGGCCCGTCGAGCCGCCGGACTCGCGCGAGAAGAAGCCGACCGTCAGGGGAATGACGGGATAGACGCACGGCGTCAGATTCAGCGCGAGCCCCGCGGCGAAGACCGAGAGGAGCACGAGGAAGAGTCCGCGTTCCTGCAGCAGCGTCTCGAGCTCGCCCGCCGCCTGGGGCTGCACCCGCCGCGCCTCGGAGAGCGGAACCGCGCCGCCGGCGAGAGGGCCTGCAGCGGCTGCCGGCCCGGATGCCGGTGCGGCGGCGGCGCCCTTTCCGCCCGTCGTGAACCGGACGCTCGCGGGCGCCAGGCACTGCGTGTCGTTGCACGCCTGGTAGTCGACCGATCCCGAGATCGTCGGAGCCGCGGCGCCGGTCCACGCGACGGGCACCTCGATGACGAACTCGTGCGCGTACACGGAGAGCGCGGTTTCGGAGAAGGAGAACTTCTCCATCTTGCCTTCGGGGTACTTCGGCTCCGAGAATCGGACGCCGGCCGTCTCCGCGAACGTCACGGCCGTCGGAATCAGGTATTCCTCGGTCGGCGTGTGACTGTTGACGTGCCAGGCCGAAGCGAGCGTTGCGCGGATCGTGAGGGTGCCCGTTCCGGGAGCCGAGGGCGCGGCCGCGAGGGCCGCGTCGACCTTCAGGAGCGTCGCCGGGTCCGGCGCCGCGGCGGACAGCGCGGCGGCGAAGGCGAGTCCGAGCAGAGCCGCGGCCGCGCGCTTCACGGAGCGGGGCTCGTCGACTCGAGCTTCGCGATGAGCCCCTGCACCTGTTCGACGTACTGGGACTTCGGGTGGTCCTTGAGGAACTGCCGGTAGAGCGCGAGGGCCTCCTCCGGGTTCCCCTGCGCCAGGGGGAGCTGGGCGCGGAAGAGCTCGGCGCGCTCCTTCATGTTCTGGTTCTTGACGATCGCGATCAGCTTGTCGATCGACTTGCGCGACGCCACCGGATCGTTGAGCTCGAGCTGCGCGGCGGCCACGCCCTCGAGGGCCGTCTCGCGGACGCCGGGCCCCGGGTCCGGCGCGATCGAAGCGCGCTGGAGCCAGGGAAGCGCCGTCCGGACGTCGGAGCGCGCGTAGAGCTCCCGGCCGATCGCGAGGGCGTCGGCGGCCGAAGCGGTGCCGCGATCCGTCGCCTCCATCTTCTTGACGAACTTCCGGTAGGCGTCGAGGTCGGGGCGCACGTGCGAATAGAAATCGGGCCCGTTCTTGAACCCCTCCATCAGGAACACGAGCCGGCCTTCGGGAGTCGTGATCAGCACCGACGGAGACTGGCTCACACCGTAGCGCTGCTGGAGCGGCTTGGATTCGTCCGAGTCGTAGCGGACTTGAACCGGCACCATCCCGATGAGCAGGGCCTCGAAGTCGAAGGCGGGGTAGAGGAGGCTCTGCATGCGCCGGCAGTCGCCGCAGTCGGGGCTGGCAAACTCGATGAAGACGAGCTGCTTGTCCGCCGTGGCGCGCGCCCGCGCCTGGTCGAGCGACTCCGCCCACCTGGCGTTGCCGGGGCTCAGGACCCGCTTGTTCGAGCTGGGCGGCGGCGTCGTGGACTGCTCCTGCGCGGCGAGCGCGGTCACCGCGAGACAGAGAGAGAGCGCGATCGATCCGATTCGGAAAGTTCTTGGGTGCATCTGGCGGGCAAACCTCCCGTTCCACTCCCGAATTCCCTGAAACGGGGGCGGAGGGCCTATGATCTCGCGGATGCGATCCAATCCCAAACCGCTCCACGAAGTCCGCAAGCCGCAACCGTCCATCGCGGCCCTTTTCGCCCTCGCGGCCCTGGCCGCGGTCCGGCCGGCCGCCGCCTCGGACTGGCCTCAGTGGGGCCGGACGGCGCAGCACAGCGGCGTCACGCCGGTGACCGCGCAGCCGCTTCAGTCGATCCTGGATTCGATCGTCTACGACCCCTTCGTCGAAGAGATGAAGGAAGAGACCGCGTTCCTCCTCGCGCATTACTCCGTGCCGCTCGTCGACGCCGACGGCGCCGTCTACATGGCGTTCAAGTCCGGCGCGTTCACTGGATTCGGGAACTTCGACTCGATCACGTGGAGCGTCAAGAAGCTCGAATGGCTCGACGGCCGCCTCGTGCCCGTCTGGACGTTCGACAGCGACTGGAAACCGGAGCCGCTGACGCTGACCGCGTGGGAGTCCGTGTTCCTTCCGGCGATCTCGGGCCACGATATCTACATTCCCGGCCTCGGCGGCACGGTCTTCCGTGTCGCGACGGAAACGGGGATCTCCGAGGGCCGCGTCAACCCCTTCGCGAACCTGGATCCGACCCGCTTCGTCGCGGGCGGACTCGCGGTGGAGCCCGGCGGCGACGTGCTCTACAACGTCATCGACCTTCCGGAGAACCCCGAGGCGGACGTCGAGGGCTCGTGGCTCGTGCGCGTCGAGCACGAGGGCGCCGCGACGCGCGTGCCGTTCTCGGATCTCGTGCCCGGCGCGCCGGACGCCGACGATCCCTGCGAGTCGACCTTCACGCCCGACCAGCGGCCCTGGCCGCCGTCGCCGACGGCCGTCGCCCCGACGATCCCGTGCGGCTCACAGCGTCCAGGCATCAATGTCGTGCCGGCGATTGCCCCCGACGGGACCATCTACACGGTCAGCCGCGCGCATTTCAGCGACCGGTACGCGTACCTCGTCGCGGTGAACCCGGATCTCTCGCCCCGCTGGACGGCTTCGTTTCGAGGCATCCTGAACGACGGCTGCGGCGTGCTGCTGCGTTTCGACGACTCCAATCGCGGCTGCCGGCAGGGCGCGACGGTCGGCGTCGATCCCGCCACCAACAACCGTCCCGCCGGCCGCGTTCGAGACTCCGGGACCTCCTCGCCGGTCGTGCTGCCCGACGGGGCGCTTTTGATCGGCACGTCCACCTCCTACAACTTTTCGCGCGGACACCTCTTCAAGCTGAGCGGCCAGGGCGACGTCCTCGCGACGTACGACTTCGGCTGGGACATCACGCCGGCCGCCTACGAGCACGACGGCACGTATTCGATCCTGATCAAGGACAACCACTACTCCGATCCCGACGGTGTGGCGTCCTACGACGTGACCTCCCTCGATGCGAATCTCGAGCCGGAGTGGCGCTTCCTGGCGACGAACACGGAGAGCTGCGTGCGTCAGCCCTCGGGTCCGATCGTGTGCGTCGACGATCATCCGGAGGGCTTCGAGTGGTGCGTCAACCAGCCCGCGCTCGACGCGTCGGGCACGGCGTTCCTGAACGGCGAAGACGGCGTGCTCTATGCGTTCGACCGGGAGGGCCACGTCGTCGGCGAGATGTTCCTCGACACCGCCCTCGGCGCAGCGTACACGCCGCTCTCGATCGGGCCGGACGGCATCATCTACACCCAGAACAACGGCGTGCTCTTCGCCGTCGGCGCCGCGCGCACGACGGACCGGGAATCGCCGCAGGCGGCCCCGCCGGGGGAGCGCGCGCCGCGCCAGATCGAGCGGGAGTGACGCGCCGCAGCGTTGCTCCCTGCGGGCCTTTCCGCTAAACTCCGCCACCTGTTCGAGGCCTTTCCGGTGCGCCCAGGTAGCTCAGTTGGTAGAGCAAGGGACTGAAAATCCCTGTGTCGGCGGTTCAATTCCGTCCCTGGGCACCATCTTTCTGATGATCCTCAAAGTCGCAAAGCTCGGCGTCAAAACGCTGCGTCAGGTCTCGCGGGATGTCGATCCGAAGGTCGTCGCGCGGGGAGACTACGAGGCGTTCCTCTCCGACCTCGAGGACACGATGCGCGAGTACGACGGGACGGGCATTGCCGCTCCCCAGGTCTTCACCCCGCTGCGCGCGTTTCTCTACGAAGTCCACCCCGAGACCCGCAAGCGCAAGGAGCCCGACGTTCCCCTGACCGCGCTCTTCAACGCGACCTACGAGGGCGTGGGCGACGCGACGGAGGAAGACTCCGAGGGGTGTCTCTCGGTGCCGTTTCTCTGGGGCGGCGTCGTGCCCCGGTTCGAAACGGTCCGCGTCGCGGCGGTCGACCGTTCGGGCAAGAAAGTGTCCTTCGAGGCGTCCGGCTATCACGCCCGGGTCCTCCAGCACGAGATCGACCACCTGAACGGGATCATCTACCTCGACCGGATGCCCGACATGAAGAGCCTGGCCTACACGGTCAAGTTCGGCTAGGCGGACCCCGGCCCCGCTTGCACTAGAATTCGCCTTCGATGGCCTTCTTCTCGAAGCCGAGCACGCTGCCCTCCCACCCGCGGGCGGGCGCGACCGGGGAGGGCGAGTTCCTCGTCACCAAGCTCGAGGAAATGGTCGGCTGGGCCCGCAAGAACTCGCTCTGGCCCTTTCCGTTCGCCACGGCCTGCTGCGGCATCGAGTTCATGTCCGTGGCGGCGGCCCACTACGACATCTCGCGCTTCGGGTCGGAAGTCGTGCGGTTCTCGCCCCGCCAGGCCGACCTCCTCGTGGTCGCGGGAACGGTGACGGACAAGATGGCTCCGGTCCTGAGGCGGATCTACGACCAGATGCCGGAGCCCAAGTGGGTCATCTCCATGGGTGTCTGCGCGTCTTCGGGCGGGTTCTATCGCGCGTACCACGTGACCCAGGGAATCGACGAGATCATCCCCGTGGACGTGTACGTGCCGGGATGCCCGCCCACACCGGAGGAGCTCATCCACGCGATCCTGGAGCTTCAGAAGAAGATCGCTTCGGGCGAGAAGTCGCGCGACAAGCGCTCCGCGCGGTTCGCGGCGGCCAGCACGGAGGGTCCGGCGTGACGGTCGCGACGGAGACCGGCGCCCCGGCGCTCTCACCGGTCGCCGAACGGCTGCGCGAACGCGTCGAGGCGTCGGCCGTCGGCGCCCGTGCGCGCGTGGTCGATCTCGACCTGCCGACGATCGAGGTCGGCCCCGCGGACTGGCTCGCGCTCGCGCGATTCCTCCGCGACGATCCGGGTTGCCAGTACGACCTCTTCCTCGACCTCTGCGGCGTCGACAACCTGCGGCGTCAGGGCCCTCGCAGCCGTTTCGAGGCGGTCGTCCACCTCCACTCCCTCTCGCGCAACGAGCACGTCCGCGTGCGCGTCGTCCTGCCGGACCCGGAAAAGCCGTCGCTGCCGAGCGTGGTGCCCGTCTGGCCGGCGGCCAACTGGTTCGAGCGGGAAGCCTTCGACCTCTACGGCTTCGACTTTCCGGGGCATCCCAACCTCCACCGGCTGCTGTGCCACGACGCGTTCGTGGGCCATCCCCTCCGCAAGGACTACGCGCCGGGCCAGCGCTGGTTCTACGCCGAGGAAGATCTGCGGTATCCGGAGTGGGCGAAAGAGACCGACGAGCGCGCCGGCAATTTCGAGACCCAGACGATCTCGATCGGCCCGTCGCACCCCGCCACGCACGGGATCATCCACCTCATCGCCCGCCTCGACGGCGAGAAGATCGTCCGCGCGGAGACGATCATCGGGTACCTCCACCGGTGCTTCGAGAAGATGGCCGAGAAGCACCACTGGAACCAGGTGATCCCGTACACCGACCGGCTCAACTACATCTCGGCGATGAACAACGGTGTCGGGTACGTGCGGACCGTCGAGAAGATGCTCGGCATCGAGGTCCCGGAACGCGGACAGCTCGTCCGCACGATCCTCTCCGAATTCTCCCGGATCATGGATCACTGCGTCTGCATCGGCGCCAACCTCGTCGACATCGGCGCCCTGACGAACTTCGTCTACCTCTACCAGAACCGCGAGGAGATCTACGACTTGCTCGAGGCCTGCTGCGGCGCCCGCCTCACGGTGTCCTACGTGCGCGTGGGCGGCCTTGCGATCGACGTGCCCGACGACTTCGTGCCGCGCTCCCGGCGGCTGCTCGAGACGATCCCCGAGTTACTCGACGACGTCGAGAAGCTCGTCAACAACAACCGCATCATCCGCAACCGGCTCTCGGGCACCGGCATCGTCAGCCGCGAGCAGGCGATCGGCTGGGCGATGACCGGTCCGATGCTGCGGGCCTCGGGCGTGGCGTACGACGTGCGCCGGGCGCGGCCCTACGACTTCTACGACCGGTTCGACTGGGACGTGCCCATCGCGCAGGACGGGGACAACTTCTCGCGGTACCTCGTCCGGATGGAGGAGATGCGCCAGTCGCTCAAGATCATCCGGCAGGCGCTCGACGTGTTTCCCGCGGGAGGCGCCGTCAACTCGGACGACTGGCGCGTGGTGCTTCCGCCCAAGGACGCCGTCTACCACGACATGGAATCCCTCATCTACCACTTCAAGCTCGTCATGGAGGGCATCCGCGTCCCCGCGGGCGAGCGCTACGAGTGGGTGGAGGGCGGCAACGGGGAGCTCGGCTTCTACGCGGTCTCGGACGGCCGCGGCGGGCCCTATCGCCTCAAAGTCCGGCCGCCGTGCTTCCCGAACATGGCCGCCTTCGAAGAGATGGTCGTCGGCGGAACGATCTCGGACGCCGTGGCCACCCTCGGCACCCTCAACGTCATCGCCGGGGAGCTCGACCGATGAGCGGCGTGATCGACGTCAGCCGGAAGTTCCCCGACAAGCTGACGCTGCTTCAGCGGCTCTACATCCCCGAGATCCTGAAGGGCATGGCCGTGACGATCCGCCACTTCGTGCGGAACGTCGTCAACATGAAGGGGCTGCCGACGATCCAGTACCCGGAGTTCAGGCGCAACTACTCCGGGCGCTTCCGGGGCAAGCACATCCTGAAGGCGCGCGAGGACGGGACCCTGAAGTGCGTGGCCTGCTTCATGTGCCAGCAGGCGTGTCCGGCCGAGTGCATCACGATCGTCGCGGGCGAGCATCCCAAGCTCGCGTACGAGAAGTACCCGGTCGTCTTCGACATCGACATGATGCGCTGCGTCTTCTGCGGGTTCTGCGTGGACGCCTGTCCCAAGGACGCGATCTGGATGACGCGCAACTACGAGATGGCCTTCTTCACGCGGGAAGACGCGGTCTTCTCGATCGACCGCCTGCGCGAGCAGCCCGAGGAGATCGCCAGGCACGGCTACGGATACCGGCCCTACTATCCGGGCGACGGGACGACGCCTCCCTCCGACGCGTCGCGCCTGCCGGTGCTGCCCGGCAGCGGTGAGCGCGACCGGCTCCGCGCCGCGGGCGTGGCGCTGCCCGACCGAGACGCCGGGCCAGGGCCTCTGAACGCGCCGAGCCAGGCCAACCGCGCGTTTCCGGCGTAGGCGCGGGCGACACAGAGCCGCCCCCGCGGCTGACGCGATGTCCGAGTACCGAGAGCTCTTCGACGCCCGCGGGGTGCGGTACAACGAGGCCAACCGGCTTCACCCGGAGGCACGCGCGGAGGAAGCCGAGCGTGTCTTTGCCCACACGGGCGTGCCGACGGAAGGGCTGTGGCTGGATCTGGGCGCGGGAGGCGGATTTCTCGCTTCGCGCGCCGCGGGCCACGGCATCGCGGCCGCGCCGGTGGGCTGCGACCAGTCGCTCACGTTTCTGTCCGGGGCGCGCGGCTACGCGCTGCGCGCGGCCGTCGAGGACGAGCGCCTGCCCTTTGCCGACGGGACGTTCGCCGCGTCCGCGTGCCTCGCCGCGCTCCACCATGCGGAGGATCCGCGCCGCGTCCTCTCCGAGATGCTGCGCGTCACCGGACCCGGCCGCGCGGCCGTCGGGGACGTGGCGGGCGGATCGCCCGCGGCGCGCTTCCTGAACGCGTTCGTCGACGCGCACACCGACGCCGGGCACGCGGGCCGCTTCTATTCGCCGGGGGAGCTGGTGGCGCTCCTGGAGGCCGCGGGAGGGCGCGACGCGCGCGGCGAGGTGGCCGACCTGCACTGGCGGTTCGCGGGGCGGTCCGAAGCCCGCGACTTCTGCCGGGAGCTCTTCGGCCTCAAGCCGTCGACGTCGGACGCGGCGATCGAGGAGGCGCTCGACGGGCTCGGGCTCGAAAGCGCGGCCGCGGGGTGCCGGCTGCCCTGGTCGATGGTGTTCGCGTCGGCCCGATCGCGATGAGCGACGCGGTTCTGCGGGCCCTGGCTCCGTGGCTGCCCCGCCTGAAGCGGCAGGGACGCGGGGATCGCGTCTTCGCCCTGACGGGGCTCTCGGCGCAGGGCTGGCGGGAGCTGGCGTCCGTCTACACGGACTTGCCGGCCTCGCCCGGCCCGCGCGCGGCGGCGCGCCGTGCCCGCCTGGCGCGGGTCGCATCGCGCGCGCTCTCGACGGGCCGCTGGAACCTCCGGCTCGATCTCGAGGGCGAAGCGCTGAGCAGCGCGCCGTGCGTCTACGCCACCGCCCACATCGGGTCGCTTCAGAGTCTCCGATACTCCCTGCGGGCTCGAGGCGTCCCCGCCGCGACGCTGCTCGGACCCCACAATCTCGACCGCACGCGGGCCATCGAACAGGACCGTGTCTTCGACCGCCGGTACGCGCTCGCGTTCCCTCACGCCTTTCCCGCTTCGGCGGCGCATCGTCTGCGGTCGGCGCTCCGGCGCGGGAGCCTGATCGCGGCCGCGGATCTTCCGGAGGACGGGAGCGGAGGGATGCCGGCGCACCTTCTCGGGGGACCGGCCTGGATCGACCCCCGGCCGTTCCGGCTGGCGCGCGTCGCCGGGGTGCCCTGCCGCGCGGCCTTCGCGACGTTCGCCGGTGGCCGCTGGACGCTGACGGTGTCCCGGAGCCTTCCGGTTGGGGAACGCGAAGGCTCTGCGGCGTTCGCCGAGATTCTGGCCCGGGTCGCGGCGGAGGCGCCGCTCGACCTCGACGGCGTCGTCTACACGCACCTCGCGGCGCGACAGCCATGAAGCGCTGAGGCAATGACCCGATGATCCTCCTCGACCGGGTGCGCGCGAATGCGCGCCGCGCGCCCCGTGCGCGGGCGCTGTCGGCGGACGCCGGCGCCCTGAGCTATGCCGATCTCGAGGCCGCCATCGACGCCCGTGCAGAATCGCTGGCGCGTTCGGACGTCTCGGGTCCGGTCCTTCTCGAGCCCGAGAACCCGCTCGACTTCGTCGTCACGTTCTTCGGGGCCGGGCTTTCCGGGCGGGCGGCCGTCGTTCGCTCCGCCGCGGCGCCCCGCGGGCTCCAGGCGTTGCGTGCCAATGCGATCGCGCGCTTCCCGCCGCCCGCGGGCACGACCGTCTTCTACTCCTCGGGAAGCGTGGGGCCGGGCCGTGCCGTGCCCCTGTCGCAGGAGAACCTCGCCGCGGCGGCGCTCGCATTCGAGACCTGGGACGAGGTCACGCCGTCGGACTCCGTGGCGATCGGTCTTTCGCCCGGCCAGATCCTCGGCTTCGTGCGCGGAGCACTCAACGCGCTGGCGGTGGGGGCGGAGGCGATCTTTTTTCACCCGCGCCGCGACCCCCTCGAGGAGGCGGCGCGGCAGGGAGGCACGCTCGTCCTCGTTCCGAGCGCGGTCGCGCGGCTCGCGGCGCGGCATGCCTCGCGGCCGCGTGTGCGCGCCCTGCTCTGCGGAGGCGGTGCGGTGGACGCGAGAGCGGCGGATGCGATCGAAGCCCGCCGCGGCGTGCCGGTGCGCTGCGGCTACGGAATGACCGAAACCGCCGGCCTCGCGGCGCGCCAGCCCATCGGGCGCGCGCGCCGTGACGGTTCCGCGGGCCTGCCGGCGCCGGGCATGAACGTGTCGATCGTGAGCGAGGACGGCTCCGCCTGTTCTCCCGGAACCGCCGGCGAGGTGCGGCTGGCGGGCGCCGCGGTGTTCTCCGGATACCTGCTTCCGGACGATCCGTCGCCCTTCGATGCCGCGGGGCGCCTGCGAACGGGCGACGTCGGCGTGCTCGACGCTTCGGGAGAGCTCTTCGTGCGCGGGAGGCTCGCGTTCGCGCTGACGTTCGGGGATCGCGTTCTCTGCGCCGAGGAGGTCGAGGCCGCGCTCGCCGAGCACCCGGCGGTCGCGGGCGTGGCGGCCGTGCCGCTCGACCGCTCGTTCGGGGCGCTCGTGGTGGCGCGCGAAGGCGCGGCGCTGCCGGTCTCCGAGATCCGCGCCCATGCCGAGCGGCGTCTTCCGGCGTTCGCGCGGCCCCGCCGGATTCTCGGCGTGCCGGAGCTGCCCCGGACGCCGGGCGGCAAGATCGATCGAGTGGCGGCGACGCGATGGCTGACGGATCCCGGCAGCGTCTGATCCGCGCGGCCGTGCGCGCGGCCCGCGGACGTCGCACGCCGTTCTACCTTTTCGACGCGCGCCGGGCGTCCCGGAGCCTCGACGCGTGGAGCCGCGCGGCCGGCGATTCCGAGGTCGTCTTCTATCCCTACAAGTGCAACCGGTATCCCGGACTCCTCGACCTGGCCGCGCGCGCCGGTTGGGGAGCCGAGGCGACCGCGACGGAAGATCTCGCGGACGCCCTCGCACGGACCGGCCGTGGGGCGCGGGTGCTGTTTCAGGGCCCCTCCAAGACGGAGGAAGCGATCGACACGGCGCTGGCCGCCGGGGCCTGGCTCGTCGCGGATTCGGAGGCCGACACGTTCGCGATCCTCGACCGCGCGCGCGCCCTTCGGGCGGCGCCACAATACCTGCTGCGTCTCCGGCCGGAATCCGCGGAGCCGTCACAGCATCGGTTCGGAATGGCGGCCGGCGAACTGATTCGGCTGGCGCGTCGCATCGCGCGCGCGCGGCGCCCGGCCGCCGCGGGACTGGCGTTCCACCTGGGCACGGGTCTGCCTGCGCCGTCGCCGTACGGCGCCGCCGTGCGCGAGGCGGGACGTCTGGTGCCGGCGCTCCAGGATCTCGGCTGGACCGTCGGCGTTCTCGACGTCGGCGGCGGCTTCGCGGCGCAGGGCGAGTCCCGCCGCGACGCCGCGGGGCGGGCGCGCGGCCCGGCCCGCTCGGCGGCGGCATTCGTTCGAGAGGTCGGCGCAGCCGCCCGCCGCGCGATTCCCGGAGCGCGGCTCTTCTTCGAGCCGGGAAGGGCGGTGGCCTCGGACGCCTTCCATCTCGTGACGCGGGTCGTTCGGGCCGCGCCCGGACGGATTCATCTCGATGCTTCGCGCCTGTCGCACGCGTTCTTCGTTCCGCGGGGCCGCCACGTCTTCGTTCCCGTGCCGCGCCGTCGCGCGTCGGGCCGGACGGAGATCGCCGGGCCCCTGCCGGTGGATCTCGACGTCTTCTCGGCGGGGGAGACCATCGGCCGGCCGCGGGACGGCGACCTTCTCGTCATCGAATCGGTGGGTGCCTACAACCTCATCGCAGCCAACGCCTGGGCCGGCCGGATCCCGGAGGTCGTCGCGATCGACTGAGGTGTCGTGCCCTCAGTGCTTGTGGGTCGGCGGATGCCCGTCGGTCTTGTGCACCGACTCGACGGTGACGACGATCTCTTCGTCCGAAACGCCCTTCTCCTTGAGCTGCCAGGCGAGGCGCGCCTCCGACAGGCAGATGCCGCACCCGGCGGCGTGCTTGTCGACGAAGCAGGTGAGAAGCGTCTTGTGCTGAAACATCGGGCTCTCGGCGCACTCGCAATAACAGTGGAGCTTGTCGAGCGTCGCCGGGATCTTGCGAGCGATCTCGTAGCCCGGAGCCACGTCGGCGTCGTAGCCCTTCGCGAAGAGCTTCGGGTCGAGCGTCGGCCGCGTTTCCTTGCACGTCGTGCAGGCGTTCTTCGGCTCGGAGGCGGGCTTGCCTTTGGGGGTGTCTCCCGAGAGGGACAGGGCCGGCGCGAGCAGGAGCGCGGCGACGAGAGTTCGGTTTCGCATGGCGGCCTCAACCGACGTGAGCGCCGAGTATTCCCGAATACGGGCGGGGACGAGCCCCGCCCCTACTTCAAGGCTTCCATGATCTCGGTGAGGGCCTGCCGCCCCGGCCGCAGGCGTTCGTCGGCGATGGTCACGATGGGCTCGTCGCCGAGTCCCGAAAGCTCGATGAAGTCCTTCTTGGCGGGGTCGACGTAGATCAGGCCGGTCAGGAACTCCTGCTTCTGCTGCGACTCCTGGCAGAGCATGAGGGCCATGCCCTTGTCGGTCGCGTCGTAGTCGGCCCGGAGCTTCTTGAGGCGGATGTGCGAGCCGTCGTGGAGCTCGATGTCCTGCGTCGTGCCCGGATCGTAGTCGACCGCGATGTCCTCGTAGTAAGGCACGAAGCCGATCTCGTGGATCGGGATCTCGTGATCCTTGGCCCACTTGTAGGACTTGGTGGAGCTGTCGTGGTTGTTGAACGTCACGCACGGCGAGACGATGTCGAGCAGCGCCGTGCCCCGGTGGGCGAGCGCGCCCTTCAGCAGGCCGACGAGCTGTTTCATGTCGCCCGAGAAGGACCGCGCCACGTAGCCGCAGCCGAGCTCGATCGCCATCGCGCAGAGGTCGATCGCCGGCAGGTCGTTGACGGCTCCCGTCTTCAGCTTGGAGCCCGCGTCGGCGGTCGCCGAGAACTGGCCCTTCGTCAGGCCGTACACGCCGTTGTTCTCGACGATGTAGACCATGGGCACGTTGCGCCGCAGGAGGTGCACGAACTGGCCGGCGCCGATCGAGGCGGTGTCGCCGTCGCCGGAGACGCCGATCGAGAGCAGCGACGGGTTGACCATCATCGCGCCCGTTGCGACCGACGGCATGCGGCCGTGGACGGCGTTGAAGCCGTGGCCGCGGTCGGCGAAGTAGGCGGTCGTCTTGGAGGAGCAGCCGATGCCCGACATCTTGGCGATGCGGTGCGGCGGGATCGACATCTCGTAGATCGCCTGCGTGATCTGGCGCGTGATGACGTCGTGGCCGCAGCCGACGCAGAGCGTGGACTTCAGGCCCCCGTATTCCTTGACGGTCAGGCCGACGCGGTTGGTCGGGGGCGCCTTGGGCTCCGTGGCCCCGGGCGTCGTCGGTGTCGAGGACATCAGTGCTTCTCCCCGGCTTCGATGCCCTCGATCACCGTTTCGGCGTCGAGGGGGAAGCCGTCGTAGTGGCGGATCGAGCGGAGCTTCGGCGCATCGGCGCCGACCTCGAGGCGGAGCAGGTCGTACATCTGCCCGTCGCGATTCTGATCGACGACGTAGACCCGGTCGTGCCCGGCGACGAAGGCCGACGTTTCCGGGGTGAAGGGGAGGGCCCGGAGGCGCAGGTAGTCGGTCTTGACGCCCTTGCGCGCGAGCAGCGCGCGCGCTTCCTCGACGGCGAAGTCCGACGAGCCGTAGGCGATGACGCCGACGCGGCTTCCGGTCCCATCCGCGACGGACGGCTTGGGGACGTAGGCCTTCGCGGTTTCGAACTTCCGCGACAGCCGGTCCATGTTGTTCTTGTAGTCGTCGGGGCGCTCGGTGTAGTTGGCGCGCTCGTTGTGGCCGGAGCCGCGCGTGAAGTAGGCCGAGCCCGGCAAGTCGAGAAAGCCCGGGAGGGTCCGATAAGGGATGCCGTCGCCGTCGACGTCGCGGTAGCGCGCGAACTCCTTGAACTTCGCCACGTGCGACTCGTACTCGGCCTTCGTGCGCAGGACCTTGCCGCGGTCCAGTTTCCTTTCCGAGAAGGGGAAGGGATCGGCCATCCAGTTGTTCATTCCGAGGTCGAGGTCGGTCATGAGGAACACGGGCGTCTGGAATCGCTCCGCCAGGTCGAAGGCGTCCATGGACATCTCGTAGCACTCCTGGACCGAGCCCGGCAGCAGCAGGATGTGCCGCGCGTCGCCGTGTCCGAGGTAGTAGGTCGATGTGATGTCGCCCTGCATGGTCCGTGTGGGAAGCCCCGTCGACGGCCCGACGCGCTGCACGTCGACGATGACCGCGGGCACCTCGGCGTAGTACCCGAGGCCCGTGAACTCCGACATCAGCGAGATGCCGGGCCCCGAGGTCGTGGTCATGGCCCGCGCGCCCGCCCAGCCCGCGCCGAGCACCATGCCGAGCGCGGCGAGCTCGTCCTCGGCCTGAACGACGGCCAGTGTGGGCTTGTCCGTCTCGGGATCGATGCGGTAGCGGCCGGCGTAGTCGATGAGCGATTCCGCGAGGGAGGAGGAGGGGGTGATCGGGTACCACGCGAGGAACTGGACGCCGGCCATCATGCAGCCGATCGCGGAGGCGGCATTGCCCTCGATGATGATCTTGCCGGCCGTGGCGTTCATCCGTTCGAGGCGGAAGGGGTCGCGCTTGGTCAGGTTCTTCTGGGCCCACTCGAGGCCGCCGCGGATCGCCTTCATGTTGATCTCGACCGCTGCGGCCTTGCTCTTGAACTGTTTGGCGACGGCTTTCTCGATCTCGGCCATGTCCACGCCGAGGAGCCACGCCGCCACACCGACGTAGATCATGTTGACCGCGAGGCGCCGCAGCTTGCCGTCCTGGACGAGCTCGAGGACGAGCTTCTGAAAGGGCACGGGGTAGAAGTGGACGTCCGAGCGCAGCGTGTCGAGCTTGAGCGTCTCCTCGTAGATGACGGCCGCTCCCGGGGCGACGGTCCGGACGTCCTCGTGCGCGGTTTCGGGGTTCATGCAGATGAGGATGCCGACGTCCCGGCGGCGGGCGATGAAGCCCTCCTTGGAGGCCCGGATGGTGAACCAGGTGGGAAGGCCCTGGATGTTGGAAGGAAAGAGGTTCTTGCCCGAGACGGGGATGCCCATCTGGAAGATCGACCGCATCAGGATGCTGTTCGAGGACTGGCTGCCGGAGCCGTTGGCGGTGGCGACGTGAATCGAGAAGTCGTTGATGACGGGCGGCCGGAGCTTCTCCTCCGCGCGCTTTTCTTCGAGGACGGCGGTCGACATGCTTCTCCTTCCGGCGCGCGGGCTCGAAACCCGCGGGGGCTCGGATGATACCAAACGCTCGCTCGGCGTAAGGCTCTGGCGCGCGGGCGGATAGAATCCGCCGCCGGGGGAAATCGAGCATGGAAAGCTCCATGAAGGCTCCATTGAAGACTCTTCGTCTGGCGGTTCCGATTGCGCTCGTTGCGGCGGTTGCGTCGGCGGCGCCGCCGCAGGCGCTGCGCTTCGAAGAGTCGGCCAGGATCCAGCGCGTCGGCGGTTTCGCGGTTTCGCCCGGACGGCCGGAGCGTCGCCTTCGCGGTCTCCGTTCCCGACGTCCAGGCCAACGCCTCCCGCGCGGCGATCTGGCTCGTCGGCATCGACGGCGGAGAGCCGCGGCGCCTGACGTCGGGCGAGAAACGGGACACGGATCCGCGCTTCTCTCCGGACGGAAGGCGCCTCGCGTTCCTGTCCAACCGCGACGGCGGTTCGCAGATCTGGACGATCAGCATGAGCCCGCCGGGGGAGACCCCGTCCAGGCGACGGCCTTTCCGACCGAGGTCGGCGGCTTCACGTGGTCGCCCGACGGGAAGTGGTTCGTCATCGCCTCGGACGTCTTCCCCGATTGCACCGATGCGGCGTGCCTGGAGAAGACGCTCAAGACCCGGGCGGCCTCGAAGACGAAGGCCCGCATCGCCGAGCGACTCCTCTACCGGCGCTGGGACACGTGGAAGGACGGCACGCGCTCGCACCTCTGGAGGGTTCCGGCGAGCCCCGATGCCGGTGGCCTTCCCGCGGTCGATCTGACGCCCGGCGACCGCGACGTGCCGCCCTTCGCGGTGGGCGGCGGCACGGACTGGGACGTTTCTCCGGACTCGGCCGAGCTCGTCTACGCCTCCAACCCCGACGAGGCGGAGGCGCTCTCGACCAACGCCGATCTCTTCCTCGTGTCGATGGCGACGGGGATGGCGGGCGCGAAGGCTCCGGCGGCCCGCAACGTGACGGCCTCGTCGCCGGCTTTCGACGGCTCGCCCCGGTACTCGCCGGACGGAAAGTGGATCGCCTACCGGGCGCAGAAGCGGCCGGGTTTCGAGGCCGACCGGTTCCGGCTCATGCTCTACGAGCGGGCGACCGGGCAGATCCGCGGCCTGACGGACACGTTCGATTTCTGGGTCGAGGACTTTCGCTGGGCTCCGGATTCGAAGTCCCTCGTCTATGTCGCCGAAGTGCGCGGACGCCAGATGCTCTACCGCGTGCCCGTTCTCGGAGGCGCGCCCGTGCCCCTCTGGTCGGGTGGCGGCATCGCGGCGCTCGAGATCGGCGGCTCCCGCATCGTCTACTCCACGAGCTCGCTCACGCGCGCTCCCGAGATCTGGTCGGTCGGCCTCGACGGCAGCCGGCCCGCCGCGCTCACGCGCGTCAACGAGGCGCTCTTTCGCGAGCCTGACGCTCGGCGAGGTGTCCGAGCGCTTCACGGGCTCCTCAGACGGGAAGAAGCTCCAGGCCTGGGTCGTCAAGCCGCCGTCCTTCGATCCGTCGAAGAAGTACCCGGCGGTGTTCTTCATTCACGGCGGGCCCCAGGGCGCCTGGCTCGACGCGTGGTCCTATCGCTGGAACCCGCAGATCTGGGCGGCCTACGGATACGTCGTTTACGCGGCGAATCCGCGCGGATCGACGGGGTTCGGGCAGGACTTTCTCGATGCCATCAGCGGGGACTGGGCCGGGCAGGTCTACGACGACCTGATGCGTCAGGCCGACGACCTCGCGTCGCTCCCGTACGTCGACAAGGGGAAGATCGGCGCAGCCGGCGCCTCCTACGGCGGCTACATGGTCAATTGGATCGCCGGGCACACGGACCGGTTCGCGGCGCTCGTCTCGCACGACGGCACCTTCGATCTCGCCACCAAGGCGCTCGAGACGGAGGAGCTGTGGTTTCCCCATTGGGAGTTCAAGGGCTGGCCCTGGAACTCCGACCAGTACGCGAAGTGGAATCCGATGCCGCACGCCGGCAACTTCAAGACGCCGACGCTCGTGATCACCAACGAGAAGGACTACCGGGTGCCGTTCGGGCAGGGCCTCCAGATGTTCACCGCTCTGCAGGTCCAGAACGTGCCGTCGAAGCTGCTGATGTTTCCGGACGAGGGGCACTGGGTGCTCAAGCCGGGGAACTCGGCGATCTGGCACAACGTGGTCTTCGACTGGTTGCATCGGTATCTGGGAGGAGCCGCGGCGGATCCGAGCGGCGCTGGAGATGGTTTACAGCGTTACGAAGTAGACGGCGCGGCGCTGCGAGGCCTGCGGCGCCTCCCTGCGGCGGCACGCGGCGGCCGTCCTCGAGAGTTGCTGCCGGCCGCCGCTGCGCTGCGGCGGCCCTCTGCCGTGAGGCGGAGTCGAAGCCGGGTGCGGGCCGCCGCAGAGCACCGCCTCCGGGAGGCGCCGCAGGCCAACCGGGGCCCCACAGTCGCGACGTTCTGTAAAGGAAAGAGGGAATGAGGGAAAGAGGGCTTAGTCGGCGGGGACGCAGCGGCCCTTGGCCCAGGCGCGGAGAGACTCGATGCGCTCGGAGCGGACGACGGAGAGGGGACGGGTCGAGCGCAGCGCCGTCAGGACGGCCGCGGTGTCGAGGGGGAAGTGGCCGGCGCGGGCTTCGTAGAGACCGGAGACGACCGTCTGCTCGATCTCGGCGCCGGAGAAGCCGTCGGAGGCTTCCGCGAGGCTTTCGAGGTCGAAGCGAGCGGGGTCTTCGTGGCGGCGGGAGAGATGGAGACGGAAGATCTCGGCGCGCGCTTTCCGGCTCGGCAGGTCGATGAAGAAGACTTCGTCGACCCGGCCCTTGCGCATCATTTCCGGGGGAAGCTCCTCGACCGAGTTGGCCGTCGCCACGAGGAAGACGCGCGAGGCGCGCTCCTGCATCCAGGTCAGGAGCGTCGCCACGAGACGCTTGGAGACGCCCCCGTCGGACTCGGAGCTGCGCGCGGAGGCGAAGGCCTTCTCGATCTCGTCGATCCAGAGAACGCACGGGGCCATGCGCTCCACGCGCCGCAGCGCGTCGCGCAGGTTCCGCTCGGACTCGCCGATGTAGGGAGCCAGCAGCTTGCCGGCGTCGAGCGCGAGGAGGGGAAGCGCCCAGGTCGACGGCGATCGATTTCGCCGCGAGGCTCTTGCCGCAGCCCTGGACTCCGAGGAGAAGCAGTCCCTTGGGCGGGTCGAGGGGCGGCTTGAGCTCGTCGCCGGCGCCGGTCTGCGGCTGAAAGCCGATCCGGCGCGTCGCGACCCACTTCTTGAGCTTCTCGAGGCCCCCGACCTGATCCAGACCCTCGGGCGCCGGCACGAACTCGAGGAGCCCGCCTCCCTCGACGAGCGTCTTTTTCGTCTCGCGGATGCGCGGACGGTCGGCGGCCGTCAGCGCGTTGTCCTCCACGATCGCCCGCGAAAGGGCGCGCTCCGCCTCGAACATGGTCAGGCCCGTCAGGTCCGACACGATGCCGTCGGAGTCCTCCCGGGAGAGGGCGATCTTGATGCCCGGGTTGTCCCGGGTGGTGCGCCGCGAAACCCGCTGGAGGAGGTCGGAAAGCTCGCCCGGCCCGGGCAGGGCGAACTCGAAGCGGATCTGGAGATCGTCGAGCTCGGGCCGCGAAGGAATCGACGGGCCGACGATGACGAGGGTGCGCGGGGAGCCGGCGAACTCCTGGGCCGTCTCGCGCAGCAGCCGAAGCGTCGCCGGCGCCTCCAGGTGCGCCGAGGCGTCCTTGAGGAGGAAGGTGCCGTCGCCAGTCGTCTTGCGAATCAGGCGCAGCGCCGTGGCGAGATCCACCGACTTTTCGGCCTCGGCCGGGTGCGCCGGGGAAAGGCCGCTCGCGGCGCTCCAGGTCCAGTACGGGATCGCCAGGTCGCTCGAAACCAGGCGCAGCAGCGCCTCGAATCGCTGCTCCTCGACCGTCTCGCAGACGATCAAGGGGTGGCGCGACTTCAGGAGAAGGGCCAGGTCTCGGGCGACGACGTCCAAACTGTCCCTCAGTGTAGCGAACGCTGCGTGGGACGGGGCGTCCGGGAATAGACTTGCGGGCGTGCCGGCGATGCGGGTGGTTTCTCTCTGCCCGTCGATCACGGAGACGATCGTCGCGATCGGCGGTCTGAAGGCCCTGGTCGGCGTGACGCGTTACTGCACGCGCCCCTCTGGAATGCTCTGGGGAATGCCGCGCGTGGGCGGCACCAAGAGCCCGGATATCGCGAGGATCCTGGACCTCAAGCCCGACCTCGTCCTCGCCAACGCCGAAGAGAACCGCAAGGAGGACGTCGATGCCTTGCGCGCGGCCGGCGTCGAGGTCGACGTGACGCTTCCCAGGACGGTGCGCGAGGTCGCGCCGGCGATACGGCAGTGGGGCGCGAAGCTCGGCACGGCCGCCGAGGCGGACGTGCTCGCCGCGCGGATCGATTCGGAGATCGACGCGTTCGCCGAGCGTCCGAGCAGCCCGCCGTTTCGATATGCCTACTGGATCTGGAAGGATCCGTGGATGACGATCTCGGACGACACCTACGTGGCGGATCTCATCGGACTGGCAGGCGGCGTCAACGTCTACGGCCAGGAGGCGACGCGCTATCCCACGACGACCCCCGGCGAAGCGCTGGCCCGCCGACCGGCCCTGCACTTCTTTCCGAGCGAGCCCTATCCGTTCTCCGAGGAGAAGCACGGCGCGCTCGCCGGCCAGCTCTTCGGACGGGAAGGGCGCTGCTGCTTCGTCCCCGGCGACGACTACTGCTGGCATGGCGTCCGAACGCTCGAGGGCTTGAAGGCGGTGGCCGCCCTCACGGAAACTGCCTAATGAAAACAGGACAGATTGGAGTTTTGCCGAATGAAATTAGGTAATGGGTTCATCGGGCTCGCCGGCGTTTTCACCGCATCCCTGCTTTGCGCCGCTCCGCCGGCCCCCGCGCCGGCGCCGCCCGGCGACACCGTCATCCGCGCCGGCGTGCTGATCGACGGAACCGGCGCGCCGCGGCGCGACCAGGCGATCCTCGTGAAGGGCAATCGCGTCGTGAGCGTGGGCCCGTGGTCGGCGAGCGCGGTTCCGGCGGGAGCGACCGTCGTGGATCTGTCGGCGTCGACGGTGCTCCCGGGCATGATCGACGCCCACACGCACATTTTTCTCGACTACCGCGACGGGGACTACGACACGCAGCTTCTGAAGGACAGCCTCGCCTACCGGTCGGCACGCGCCACCGCCCTGGCCGGACGGCTTCTCGAACAGGGATTCACGACGATCCGGGACGTCGAAACTGAGGGCGGCGGCTACGGCGACGTGGGAGTGAAGCAGGCGATCGACCGCGGGTACGTCGCGGGGCCGCGGATCTTCGCGTCGACGCGGGCGATCTCTTCGACGGGCGGCTACGGCCTGGACGGCTATGCGCCGGAGAACGACGTCCCGCGGGGAGCCCAGCTCGTCGACGGGCCCGTCGAGGCCCGCAAGGCGACGCGCGAGCAGCTCGCCAACGGAGCCGACTGGATCAAGGTCTACATGAATCACCGCTCCTGGGTGGATGCGAAGGGCAACCTGATCTCGCAGCCGACACTCACGCTCGAGGAGCTCCAGGCGATCGTCGAGGAGGCGCACGGCTGGGGCAAGAAGGTCGCCTGCCACGCGTACAACGGGATCGGCCTCAAGCGCGCGCTCGACGGAAAGTGCGATTCGATCGAGCACGGGCTCGACCTCGACGATGCCTCGATCGCGCAGATGGTCCGGCAGGGCACCTGGCTCTGCCCGACGATGATGCCGTACTTCTACGAGTGGGCGCCGGAGGGAACGCCGGCGGGAGCCAAGGACCGCAAGCGCGCCGAGGTTCACGGGCCTTCGGTGTCGAAGGCCGTGAAGGCCGGCGTCAAGATCGCGTTCGGCACCGACGCCGGGAGCTTTCCGTGGAGCGAGTCGCTCGCCCGCGAGTTCGTCCTGATGGTCGAGACCGGCATGACGCCCATGGCCGCGATCCAGTCGGCGACCTCGAAGAGCGCCGAAATGCTCGGAATGGCGGGTCAGCTCGGCGTCGTGGCGCCGGGGGCGTACGCGGACGTGATCGCGGTCGACGGGGATCCGCTCGCCGACGTGAAGGCGCTCGGCCGGGTGGTCTTCGTGATGAAGGACGGGAAGGTCTACAAGAGGTCGTAGGGGAGGGGCTTGCCCCCTCCTGGTTCAGGACCCGCGGCGGTTCAGCAGGTCCAGGAACTCCTCCCGCACGGACTGCGTGTTGAAGATCCCGCGGATCGCGGAGGTCACGGTCAGGGCCCCCGGTTTCTTGACGCCCCGCATCTCGACGCAGAGGTGGCGCGCCTCGACCACGACCATGACCCCCTGCGGGTCGAGCTGCTGGGCCATGAAGCCCGCGATCTGCTCGGTCAGACGCTCCTGGAGCTGCGGCCGCCGCGCGTAGAACTCGACGATGCGGGCCATCTTCGAGAGGCCGACGATCGACGCGTTGGGGATGTACGCGATGTGGGCGTGGCCGTAGAACGGGACGAAGTGGTGCGAGCAGAGCGAGTAGAAGGGGATGTCCTTCTCCATGACCATCGAGGTGTAGTGCTCGTCGTTCGGGAAGAAGGTGACCTTGGGCTCCGCGCCCTCCGCGAGACCCTCGAAGAGCTCGAGGTACATCTTCGCGACGCGCTCCGGGGTGTCCGCGAGGTTGGGGTCGGTGAGGTCGAGCCCCAGCAGCTCGATGATCTTCTGGAAATGCGAGGCGATCTCGCGGATCCGGCCAGTGTCAGCCAGCGTCGGAACGCCGAGCTCGCTCATGGGCGCTCGATGTCCGGCTCAGGCCGCCCGGGCCGTCTCGATCAACTTGGCGATGTCCCGGGCGACGGGAATCTCGCTGCCCACGACCTGCTTGATCTTTCCGTCCTTGCCGATGATGAAAGCCGTCCGGGCGGCGAGTCCCTTCTCCGGCAGGTAGACCCCGTACTTCTCGGCGACCGCCCCCTTGGGATGGAAGTCGGCCAGAAGCGGGTAGGCGATGCCCTGCTGGGCCGCGAAGGCCTTGTGGGACCAGAGGGAGTCGATGGAGATGCCGAGGATCTCGACGCCGTCGCCGCCCTTCTCGGGCAGCATGTCGGCGCACTGCTTCGTCTCGACCGAGCAGACGGGCGAGAAATCGAGCGGGTAGAAGAGCAGGATCACGCTCTTTTTCCCGCGGTAGTCCGACAGCGTCACCTTGTCGCCGACCGTCGAGGGCAGCGTGAAATCGGGGGCCATTTCTCCGGGCTGCAGCGCCATGTGTGTTTCTCCTTGGTTCGATCTCGCGGCCATCGGGCCGCGGGGCCGGAATCTTATATGACTTCCTGTAGCATCGCCCGGCGATGAAGCTCGACCTGCACAGCCACTCGACCGTCTCCGACGGGCTCGACGCTCCCGCCACCCTCGTCGGGCGGATGGCCGACGCCGGCATCACGGCCTTCGCGCTGACCGACCACGACACGCTGCAGGGACTGCCTGAGGCGCGCGCGGAAGCCGAGCGGCGCGGCATTGAGCTCATCTCCGGCGCCGAGATCTCGGCCGAGTGGGGCGGGCAGGACGACATCCACATCCTGGCGCTCTTCGTGGACGAGGCGAACGCGGCCTTCCACGCGCAGCTCGCGGCCCGTCAGGAGGAGCGGCGAACGCGCGGGGAGCGCATGGCGCAGAAGCTCGTCGAGCACGGGTACGCGCTCGATCTCGAAGCCATCCGGGCCGACGTGGGCGACGGCGTCTGGGGACGGCCCCATCTGGCGCGGGCCCTCATTCGGGCGGGCCACGCGGCGACCAACGACGAGGCGTTCGACAAGTTCCTCGGGCGCGAGCACCCGTGGTTCGTCTCCTACGAGAAATGGAAGGCCGCCGACGTCGTGCAGGCGATCCGGTCCGCGGGCGGCGTCTCTTCGCTCGCCCACGCCGTCTGGTACCGGGACACCGACGCGCTCGTCCGGGCCCTCGCCGCCGACGGGCTCGATGCGATCGAGGTCTTTCATCCCGATCACGGCCCGGCCGAGGAGGCGCGCTTCGGCGCGCTCGCGAAGGATCTCAACCTTCTCGCGACGGCGGGCAGCGACTTTCACGGCACGCCGGAGGGACGCAAGGTCCCGGGCGGCGTCTTCGGCGACGCCGCGATGCTCGACGCGTTGCGCGCACGCATCCCGTAACGTCGCCGAGGCGGAGCTCGGACATCATCTGTCCGGCCGACGGGAGTCTCCTGATGCTGTGGAAAACGTCGGAGGCCTGTCGAAATCTCTGCTGATGACTTTGGGCGTGCGCGGGGGGAGACTCGCCTCCACTTCCCCGATGCTCGACCAACTCACCGCCGAAAAAACGCTGCCGCAGAACCTCGAGGCCGAGCGCTCCGTCCTCGGCGCGATCCTGCTCGATCCGGCGGCCCTCGCCTTCGTCGTGCCCGTGCTGGCGCAGGACGATTTCTTCCCCGACACCCATCGCCGCATCTACGCCGCGATGCTGGAGCTTTCGCAGCGCTCCGCCGAGATCGACATCCTGACCCTGAAGGAGGAGCTCGACCGCTCGAGCTCGATCGAGAAGGCGGGCGGCGCGGCCTACCTCACGGCCCTCCTCGACGGGGTCCCGGACGTCGGCAACGTCGAGCAGTACGCCCGCATCGTCAAGGAAAAGTCGACGCTGCGCCGGCTGATCCGCGCGGGACAGAAGATCGTCCGGGACGGGATCTCGGGCGAGCGGGACGCCGAGGCCCTCCTGTCGTCGGCGACGGGCGAGATCTTCGACATCGCCGAGGGCGCCGTCCAGGGCGGGTTCGAGGCCCTGGGCCAGGTCGTCAAGCACAACCTGGAGATCATCGAGGACGCGCGGGGCCGCCAGGGGATGCTGTCGGGGCTCGCCACGGGCTTCAAGGAGCTCGACCGGATGACCTCGGGCCTCCAGAACACCGACCTGATCATCGTCGCGGCGCGGCCCTCGGTCGGCAAGACCTCGTTCGCGTTGAACCTCGCCCAGCACGTCGCGATCCGCGAGGGGCGCTCCGTCGGCTTCTTCTCGCTCGAGATGTCCAAGGAGCAGATCGGCTTTCGCGTGCTCTGCTCGGAAGCCGACGTGGACGCCAAGAAGGTGCGCGACGGGTACGCCTCCAAGGAAGCGATGCAGCGCCTCGTGCTCGCGCAGTCCAAGATCCACGCGACGCGCTTTTTCGTCGACGACAGCGCCATGCTGAACGTCCCCGAGATGCGCGCCAAGGCCCAGCGCCTGAAGCGCGAGAAGGGGCTCGACCTGCTCCTCGTCGACTACATGCAGCTGATGGCGGGTCACGGCCGCTTCGACAACCGGACGCAGGAAGTCTCGATGATCTCGCGGGGACTGAAGCTTCTGGCCAAGGAGCTTCGGGTGCCGATCATCGCCCTCTCGCAGCTCTCGCGCCAGCCGGAGCAGCGCAAGGGCGAGCTCCGCAAGCCCCAGCTCGCCGATCTGCGCGACTCGGGATCGATCGAGCAGGACGCCGACGTCGTCGTCTTCCTTTACCGCGAGGAGCTCTACGACCGCGAAACGGAGCGCAAGGGGATCGCCGACGTCATCATCGCCAAACAGCGCAACGGCCCGACGGGCGACTTCCCGCTCGTTTTTCTCGGCGACCATATGACCTTCGCCAACTACGCGGGCGCGGCCGAGGCCGAGCCGCAGGGCCAGCCTTTCTAGCCGGCCCGCGCGGAGAGCTCCGATTTTCGGGTAGGGTGTCCGCCGTGAACCCGGGACGCGAGACGCGAGACGCCGTGCCGCCCGTCCGGGCGATCATCGACCTCGACGCGATCGCATCGAACTACCGTTTCCTGGCGGCGCGGGTGGCGCCGCGCCCCGTCTACGCCGTCGTCAAGGCCGATGCGTACGGGCACGGTGCGGCCCCGGTGGCTTCGCGTCTGGCGCGGGAGGGCGCGGATCGGTTCGCCGTGGCGAGCCCCGACGAGGGGGCGGCGCTGCGGCGGGCCGGCGTGGCGGGCGAGATCCTCGTGCTCTCGCAGGCCGAGCCCGCGGACGTGCCGCTGCTCGACGCCTACGGGCTGACTCCCGCGCTCTACGACGCGGAGCAGGCCGAAGGGATCGGGCAGGCCGCGCGAAGCGCCGGACCGCCCATGCCGGTGCACCTCGAAATCGACACGGGCATGGGGCGCGCGGGCTTCCGGCCGGAAGAGCTCGACCGGGCGATCGCCGTCCTGCGGGCCGCTCCGGGCTTGCGGCTGGCCGGCACGTTCGCGAACCTCTCGCGCGCGGATGATCCGGCGTCTCCCGAAACGCGGCGGCAGGCCGAGGGCCTGCGCGCGGCGGCCGACCGGCTGCGCGCGAGGGGCATCGGACCGGGGCTCGTCCACGCCGCCAACTCCGCGGCGATTCTCGAAGCGCCGGAGGCGTGGCTCGACGCGGTGCGTCCGGGTCTGGCGCTCTACGGGATCTCGCCGCGCGAGGCGTTCCAGTATGAGCCGCTCGTGCCGGCGATGCGCGTCGAGGCGCGCATCGTCTCGCTCAAGCGCGTTCCCGCGGGCACCGCGCTCGGCTACGGAGGCCGCTTCGTGGCGCAGCGCGACACGACGGTCGCCGTGCTTCCCATCGGCTATCATGACGGCTTTCGCCGAAGCCTTTCCGGCAGGGTCTCGGTGCTTCTCGGGGGGAAACGAGCGCCCGTGGTGGGAGCCGTCAGCATGGATGTCACGCTCGTCGACGCGACCGGCACCGGCGCGCGACGGGGCGACCGCGCGGTTTGCCTCGGGGCGGACCGTACCGCTGCCGGCGCCGATGCGGTGACCGCCTGGGAGCTGGCGCGGGCGGCGGAGACGATCCCCTACGAAATCCTCTGCGGAATCGGCTCGCGTGTGACGCGCGTGCACGCGGAGGCCGTCGGGTGATCGAAGGAGTTCTCGAGCCCGTCGGCCGCGCAGTCATCCGCTTCCTCGAGCAGCTCGGCCGCTTCTTTTCGATGCTCGGGCGAATCCTCGTCTGGGCGCCGCGTCCCCCGTACGATGTGACCGAGTGGTTCCGGCAGATGGTTCGCGTGGGGATCGATTCCATCCCGCTCGTCTTCCTGACGACGCTCTTCACCGGCATGGTCCTGGCGCTCCAGACCTTCTCGGGCTTTGCCCGGTTCAATGCCCAGAGTCTCGTGGGCGCCGTCGTGGCGCTCTCGCTGACACGCGAGCTCGCTCCCGTCCTCTCGGCTCTGATGGTGTCGGGCCGCGTCGGGAGCGCCATGGCGGCCGAGATCGGGAGCATGCGTGTCACCGAGCAGATCGACGCTCTCGAGGCGCTCGCCACCGAGCCCGTGCACTACCTCGTCGTGCCGCGCGTCTTCGCGTCGATCCTGATGCTGCCGCTGCTCGTCGTCATGGGCGACGTCGTGGGAATGTTCGGCGGCTACTTCGTGGCCGTGGAGTTGCTCGGGGCCAACCCCGTGACCTACTACGACAGCTCCTTTCAGTTTCTGGACATGGAGGATTTCACCGTCGGGCTCATCAAGGCCGCCGTCTTCGGCCTGATCCTTTCGGTCGTCGCGTGCGTGCGCGGCTACCACACGGAGGGCGGCGCCGAGGGCGTGGGGAGGGCAACGACGCAAGCCGTCGTCGTCGGAAGCCTCGCCATCCTTCTCGCGGACTTCTTTCTCACGAGGCTGCTCTTTTGAGCCCGGAGACGCTCTCGAGCCCGGGCGCCCGCGTCCGCACCCCGGCGGCGTTCGCCAAGCTGCGGGCCCAGGGCCTGCGCAAGACGTTCGCCGGCAAGGCGGTGCTCGACGGCGTCGACCTCTCCGTGGCCGCGGGTGAGTCGCTCGTCATCGTCGGACCGTCGGGCACCGGGAAAAGCGTGCTCCTCAAGCACCTGATCGCGCTCCTGAAGCCGGACGCCGGCGAGGTCTTCGTCGACGGGCAGAACTTCTGGAGCCTGGACGGCGTCGAGCGCAACACCCTGCGCAAGAAGTTCGGCATGGCGTTCCAGGAGGGCGCGCTCTTCGACTCGATGAACGTCTACGACAACATCGCCTTTCCGCTTCGGCGCTCGGGACGTTCGCCGTCGGAGGTCCGCGCGCGGGTCGAGGAGTGCCTCGAGCTCGTCCAGCTGCCCGACATCGGCGCCAAGCGGCCCTCGGAGCTCTCGGGCGGAATGCGGCGCCGGGTTGGTTTCGCCCGGGCGATCGCCCACCAGCCCGAGATCCTGCTCTTCGACGAGCCCAACACGGGGCTCGACCCGATCATGACGGACATCATCGCGGAGGTCATCCTCGGCATCCGCCGGCAGATGGATCCGACGATCGTGACGATCACGCACCACATGCCGAGCGCCCGCAAGATCGGCGACCGGCTGGCCCTGCTTTTCGGCGGCAAGATCCTGTTCGAGGCGCCGCCGGAGGAGTTCCTCAAGTCGACCGATCCGGCGGTGCGTCAGTTCGTCGAGGGGCGGGCCGAGGGCCCCTTGACCGTCGAGTCCGAGAGCGCGAAGCGAAATACCATTTCGGAGGCGCGATGAGCCAGGCAGCGAAAGTCGGAGCGTTCTTTTTGATCGTCCTCATCCTCGCAGGCCTGGTCGTCTGGAAGATCGAGGACTTGAAGCTCGGCGGCGGCGGCGGAAAGATCGTATCCGTCCAGTTCGACGACGTCGCCGGCCTGAAAGAGAAGTCCGACGTCCGGATGGCGGGAGTCCTCGTGGGCAAGGTCGCCCGGATCCGGCTCGTCGGCGGCAAGGCGATGGTCGACATCGAGCTGACCCGGGACGTGGCCCTGCGCGAGGGCGCCTCGGCGTCCATCCAGAGCCTCGGGATGCTCGGCGACAAGTACGTGGAGCTCATTCCCGGGCCGATCGCGGCGTCCGCGCTGCCCGAGGGCGCGACGCTGAAGGGCGAGGCGCCCGTCTCCTTCGACCAGATCACGCGCCTGGCGCGGGACATCGAGGTCGACATCCGCGACATCACCTCGAACCTCAAGGAGTCCCTGGGCGGAGCGCTCGGCGAGGAGCGCCTGACGGGCATCGTGGACAACGTCCTCGTGCTGTCCCAGGAGCTGCGCAAGATCCTGGAGTCCAACCGGGCCAACATCGACGCGACCACGGCAAACTTCAAGGAGTTCTCGACCCAGATGGCCCAGCTCGTCGACCGGATCGACAAGCTCGTCGCCTCGAACTCGGGCAACGTCACCGACAGCATCTCCAACGCCAAGGAGCTGACGACGAAGCTCCAGACGACCGTCGACAACATGAATGCGATCACGACCAAGATCGCGGATGGCCAGGGAACCGTCGGGAAGCTCGTCAACGACGAGGAGACGGTCAAGAATCTGAACGCGGCGTTGAACTCCGTCAAGGAAGGCGTCGACAACCTGAGCGGCGCCATGAACCGCGTCAAGAAGCTCAACCTCGAGCTCGGGCTGCGGGCCGAGTACCTGACGAACGCCGAGAAGGGGAAGGGCTACTTCTCGCTCGACCTCCAGCCCGTCGGCACGAACCGGTTCTACCGCTTCGAGGTGGCGAGCCAGCCCTACGGAGTTCGCCACGACACCACGACGATCACGACGATTACGTATCCGGACGGCCACACCGAGGTCGTGCGGGCGGACGAGGTCGAGTACAAGGACTCCGTCGCCTTTTCGGCCGAGGTCGGCTATCGGCTCGGCAACTTCATCGGCCGCGCCGGCATGATCGAGAACTCCGGAGGCGTGGGCCTCGACTACCTCACGCTCAAGGACCGGCTGCAGCTGACCGCGGAGGCGTGGGACCTCGGGGGCGAAGACAACCTGAATGCCCACGCGAAGATCTACGGGCGCTACTACTTCTCGCCTTCGATCTTCGTTCTTGGCGGCTGGGACGACCTGCTCAACACCAAGGCCAATCGGGATTCTTTCTTCTTCGGGGCCGGGATCCGGTGGGGCGACGAGGACATGAAGTACATCGCCGGATCGATCCCGCGGTAGAGACGTCTTGGCGCGCACCGTCTCGCTCTTCGCCTGCCAATCCTGCGGCGCCACCGCGCCGAAGTGGCTGGGCCGCTGCCCGGAGTGCGGTGACTGGAATTCCTACATCGAAGAGGCGCGCGAAAAGCCCGCGCGCTCCGTGCCGGCCCAGGGCGCCCCGCGCGCCGTGCCGATCTCCGACGTCGACACGCTCGATGGGCCGCGACGCTCGACGGGTCTGCCCGGATTCGACCGGGTCCTCGGCGGAGGCCTGGTGCCCGGCTCGGTCGTGCTGCTGGGAGGGGAGCCGGGGATCGGCAAGTCGACGCTCCTCTTCCAGGCGGGGCGAGGTCTGGCGGAGCTCGGTTCGGGCGACGTTCTCTACGCGAGCGCCGAGGAGTCGGCCGCGCAGGTGCGCCTGCGCGCCGAGCGTCTCGGGATCCGCGATGGCCGGCTGCTCGTCCTCGCGGAGACCGACGTCACGCGCATCATCGCGGAGGCCGAGGCGCGGTCGCCCGCCGTGGTGATCGTCGATTCCGTCCAGGCCGTTTCGGACCCGACCCTGGCCTCGGCCCCGGGAACCGTCTCGCAGGTCCGGGCGAGCGCGGGGGAGCTCACGCGCTACGCCAAGGCGCGGGGGGTTCCGGTGCTCCTCGTCGGGCACGTCACGAAGGACGGCAGCCTCGCCGGGCCGAAGTCCCTCGAGCACCTCGTCGACGCCGTGGTCTCGATCGAGGGGGATCGCGGCGGCGGCCGCCGGCTCCTGCGCGCCACGAAGAACCGGTTCGGGCCGGTCGACGAGATCGCCCTCTACGAGATGACGGGAGAGGGTCTCGCGGAGCTGCCCGACGCCTCGGCGGTCCTGCTCGCGGAGCGCCGGGCCGGGATTCCCGGAAGCGCCGTGACGGCCGCCCGCGAGGGCACGCGCTCGGTCCTCGTCGAGATCCAGGCGCTCGTCGGCGTGACGGCCGCGGGATCGCCGCGGCGGGTGGCGATCGGCCTCGATGCGGGCCGCCTGGCGCTTCTCCTCGCGGTGCTCGAGGGGTCGGGACTCACGCTCTCGGCCCGCGAGGCGTTCGTCTCCTGCACGGGCGGCCTCGAGGTCAGCGAGCCGGCGGCGGACCTCGCGGTCGTCGCCGCCCTCGCGTCGTCCGCCCGGGGCAAGGCACTGCCGGAGCGCAGCGTCTTCTTCGGCGAGATCGGACTGCTGGGAGAGGTGCGGCGCGTGCCGGCGGCGGCTTCGCGCCTGAAGGAGTGCGCCGCCCTCGGTTTCCGGACGGTCTACCTGCCCTCGGGCAACGCCGGCGACGCGGCGCCGTTTGCGGACCTCGACTGCCGTCCCGTCGACCGTGTGACGGATTTTCTCGCGGAGCTCTTCGGCAAGCCTCGGGCGTAGGGGCGGCCCGCGCGGCCGATCGGCCTAGCCTTCGAGGTGTTCGGGCGCCGCGTCGGTGAGCTTGCGGTAGGCGTCGAGGTACTTCTCGCGCGTCGTGCGCACGATTCCTTCGGGAAGCTTCGGCGCCGGCGGCCGCTTGTCCCAACCCGTCGACTCCAGCCAGTCGCGCACGAACTGCTTGTCGAAAGAGGCCTGGCCGCGGCCGGGCTGATACAGCGCCGCATCCCAGTAGCGCGAGGAATCGGGGGTGAATGCCTCGTCGATCCAGACGATCCGGCCGTCGAGGCGCCCGAACTCGAGCTTGGTGTCGGCAAGGATGAGGCCCCGCGATGCCGCGTGGGCGCTCGCCCGCCCGTAGAGGGCGAGGGTCAGGTCGCGCAGATGCTCGGCCTCGCCTGCGGGGAGGCGGGAAGCCATCGTTTCGAACGAGATGTTCTCGTCGTGCCCGGTCTCGGCTTTCGTCGCCGGCGTGAAGATCGGCGCGGGCAGCTTGTCGGCTTCCTTGAGCCCGTCGGGCAGCGGAATGCCGCACACGCGGCCGCTCTTCTTGTACTCGGACCAACCGGAGCCCGCCAGGTAGCCGCGCGCGACGCACTCGAACGGGACGACCTCGCACTTCTTCACGATGACCGAGCGGCCCGCCAGAAGCGGCTGGTCCGGACGCAGGTCTTCCGGAAACCGGGTCACGTCGGTTTCGAGGAGATGGTTCTCGACGTCCGAAAACTTCCGGAACCAGAAGTTCGACAGCTGCGTCAGCATCCTGCCCTTGTCGGGGATCCCCGGCGCCAGAACCACGTCGAAGGCCGAGATCCGGTCGCTTGCGACGAGGAGGAGAGACTGGCCCAGATCGTAAAGCTCCCGCACTTTTCCGCGCCGCGAAAGGCGCGCCGTCGACAGATGCGTTTCGGTAATCGTCGTCATGGGCCGGTGACGTTAGCACAAGGGAAGGGCGCGGCGGGAGCGCCAAGGGTTGAGGAGATTCGCGATGCGCGATGCTATGTTTAGGTCCTGGCAGGAGGCTCGATGCGTATCCGCCTCACGGACAGCCCGCCTCGTCTTGCCTCGGCCGCGCGCCTCGTTTTTCTCCATGAGACCCGGGATCCGGCGGCCGGCGCGCCGAGCGCGGTTTCGGTCGGGGTGCGGGCGGCGGCGCGGGCGACGGGATTCCGGGGCCGCGAAAAGGAGAGCGCCTCGAGCGGGAGCTTCGTGCTCCATGGTCTGGGGAAGGCTCCCGCATCGGCGGCGCGCTGGCGCGCAACGCTCCGGAGGGCCGTCCGGGACGCGGTTTCCCGGGAGGGACGGCCCCTCATCCTCTGTTTCGGGGCCGGCGTCTCCGCGGAGACCTTCCGCGCGCTCCTGCCGCAGATTGCCCTGGCCGACTACGCCTTCGATCGCTACAAGACGTCCCGCGGGAAGGGCCGCTCGGCGGGAGTCGCGGTCGTGGTGCCCCCCCCGGGGCTGCGAGCGCGCGACTTCGCCGCCGCCGCGCGGGAGGCAGAAGCGGTTGCGGCGGCCGTTCTCTGGGCTCGCGACGTGGGCAACACGCCGGCCAACGACCTCGGGCCCGCCGACCTCGCCCGGGAGGCCCGGGCCCTGTGCGAGCGCCACCGGATTTCCTTTCGGACGCTCGAGAAGAAGGAGATCGAACGCGAGAAGATGGGCGGTCTCCTCGGCGTCAATGCGGGAAGCGTCCGGCCCCCCGTCTTCCTGATCGGCGAGCATGCGCCGGCCGGCGCGCGCGGAACGGCGGTGCTCGTGGGCAAGGGGATCACGTTCGACACCGGCGGCATTTCGCTCAAGCCCGCCCCGTCGATGGGCGAGATGAAGTACGACATGATGGGCGCGGCCACCGTCTTCGCCTGTCTTGCTGCCGCGAAAGCGGCGCGGCTTCCGGTGCGGATCGTCGCGCTCGCGCCCGTGACCGAGAACATGCCGGGGGGCTCGGCCCAGCGTCCGGGGGACATCCTCCGCATGCGCAACGGGAAGACGGTCGAGGTCGACAACACCGACGCCGAGGGCCGGCTCATTCTCGGCGACGCGCTGTCGTATGCCGGCAAGTACTCACCGGACGTTCTGATCGACTACGCCACACTGACCGGCGCGGTGCTCATCGCCCTCGGCCACGAGTGCGCCGGCCTCATGACCGACGACGTCGCGCTCGCGGGCCTTCTCGAGGCTTCCGGAGAGGCGACGGGAGAGCGCATCTGGCGGCTGCCGATGTGGCCCGAATACCGGGACAACCTGCGCTCCGAGTGGGCCGATATGAAGAACACCGGCGGCCGCGCGGCCGGAACCATCAACGCCGGCATCTTCCTGAAGGAATTCGTTCCGGAAGGGGTTCCCTGGGCGCACCTCGACGTGGCGGGCGTCGCGCACTTCGAAAAAGAGCAGAGCGGCTGGCCGCCCGGCGCGAGCGGCTTCGGCGTGGCGCTCACGATCGACTTTCTGAAACGCCGCTTCGCCGTCTAGCCCAATTCTCTCTTGACGCTCCCTGGCGACGGCTGCTACGTTCCCGGCCTCGATGCCCTTGCGCGACTTCAAGATCGGCCCCGTCGGTGAGGACCTCTTCCCGCGCTTCGTCGCGCGGCTGGCCGAGAAGCTCGACGACCCCTCGCAGGACCGCAACGTCGTCGTCCGGGACGCGCTCGCGCAGCTCTACCTCGGCCGGCGGATCGATCACGACGCCTTCCTCGCCGATCCGAACGAGCCCCTCGCCACACGAGTGCTCGTCGCGTCGTTCGATCCGCGAAACGCCACCCTCGAGGCCGAGTACTACAAGGAGCTCGACCTCGCGAAGTGGGCTCCCGTCAAGCCGCTCCTCTGGTTCTGGCAGATGTTCGATCACTCTCCGGTCGGGCGCAACGTGCGTCTCGGAACGCAGATGCGGTACATGCTCGCCCAGCGCGTCTTCAAGAAGTGCGGCCAGAGGGTCCGCATCTTCCACGAGGTCGAGTTCTCCTTCGGCTACAACATGACCGTCGGCGACGGCGTGACCATCCATCGCAACGTCCTGATCGACGACCGCGGCGAGGTGGTTCTCGGGACTGACGCCTCGATCTCCGACTACGCCAACATCTACTCGCATTCGCACGCCGTCGAGGACATCCAGGACGTCTCGCTCGCGCGCACGGAGATCGGCGACCGGTCGCGGGTCACGTACCACTCGGTCATCCTCTCCGGCGTGAAGGTCGGCAAGGACGCGATCGTCGGATCGATGGGCGTGGCGTCCAAGCCGGTCGAGCCCGGCGCGATCGTGGGCGGGATTCCCGCCAAGCTCATCGCGCAGAAGAGCGTCAAACCGTAGGGGTAGACTTTCCGGCGTGCTGCGCCGCCTCTCGGTCAAGAATCTGGCGATCGTCGAAGACCTCGAGCTGGAGCTCTCGCCGGGCCTGACCGTCATCACGGGGGAGACCGGAGCGGGCAAGTCCATTCTGGTCGACGCCCTCACACTCGTGTCCGGAGGGCGGGGGTCGATCGACTTCATCCGCGAGGGCGCCCCCCGGCTCTCCGTCGCCGCCGAGTTCGATGCCGACACAGCCGTCCAGGCTCTCGTCGCCGAGGCCGGCTTGCCGCCGGGGGCGTCGGACCGCATCCTGATGCGCCGCGAGCTCACTCCGGACGGACGCGGGCGCGCCTTCGTCGAAGACGAGGCGGCGTCCGTGCGCACCCTCGCCAAGCTCGGCGAACGGCTCCTCGCCATCCACGGCCAGAGCTCGGAACAGGAGCTCGCCGACGCGGGCGCCCCGCTCGAGCTCCTCGACGCCTTCGCCCGAACCGACGCCGAGCGTGCGGCCGTCGCGGCGGCGTCGGACCGCTGGACCGAAGCACGCGCGCGGCTCGCGGCGCTCGAGGAGTCCCGCCGCCAGCGGGCGGAACGGCTCGAAACCCTCGAATTCCAGATTCACGACATCGAAGCCGTCGCGCCCCTGGAGGCCGAGGAGACCGCGCTGCCCGTGGAGCGCGATCGGCTCCTGCACGCCGACCGGATCCGGGGAGCCGGCGAGGCGGCGCTCGGAGCGCTCTCCGAGGAGGAAGGCTCGGCGGCCGACCGTCTCGGTGCCGCCGCCCGGGCTTTCGCGGAGCTCGCGGCGATCGATCCGCGGCTGGCCGCGCAGCGCGACGAAGCCGAGGATCTGAAGCGCCGGATCGCGGACCTCGCCGCGGCCGCCCGGGACGCCGCGGCCGCAATCGAGTCCGACCCGGGCCGCTTGACCGCGATCGAGTCGCGGCTCGAGCAGATCGCGCGGTTGAAGCGCAAGTATGGGACGAGCGTGAGCGAGGTCCTGGCCCGCCTTTCCGACATGAAGGAGGAGCGCGCGGAGCTGTCCAACGTCGAGGAGGCGCTCGAGCGGAGGACGAAAGACGCCGCCGACTGCGCCCGGGCCTTCGGCACCGCGGCGCAGGCGCTTTCGGCGAAGCGGCGCGCGGCTTCGACCCGTTTCTCCTCGGCGGTCGAGAAGGAGCTGCGCGGCCTCGCCATGGAGAAGGCACGCCTGCGGCTCGCCGTCGAAGACCTGCCGGGCGACGCCCCCCGCCGGGGAGGGCTCGAGTCGGCGACGTTTCTCTTCGCTCCCAACCCCGGCGAGACGGAGAAGCCTCTCGAGAAGATCGCCTCGGGCGGCGAGCTCTCGAGGCTGCAGCTCGCAATCCGGTCCGTCGCCGCGGGAGGGAAGACCCGGGGCCGCACGCTCGTCTTCGACGAGGTCGACGCCGGCATCGGAGGCCGGGTCGCCGAAGTCGTCGGCAAGAAGCTGCGCGCCCTCGCGGATTCCGAGCAGGTGCTCTGCGTGACGCACGTGCCGCAGATCGCGGCGCTCGCCCAGACGCACTTCCTCGCCGAAAAGCGGCAGGTCGGCGGCCGCACGGTGGCGGCGGTCCGGCTCCTGACCCCGCGGGAGCGTGTCGAAGAGATCGCCCGGATGCTCGCGGGGGAGAAGGTGCCCGAAACCGCCCTGAAGCACGCCCGCACGCTGCTCGAGGCCGCGCGGTGAGCCCGGATCCGGGCGGCCGGCACTCGCGATCGATTCTGTTCCCCGGGATCGGGCCGGAAGGGCAGGAGCGGATCGGCCGATTCGCGATCGCGTTCGCGGGCGTGGGCGCCGTCGGGGCCGCGGCCGCTGAATCGGCGTTGCGCGCGGGCTTCGCGCGGCTGACGCTCATCGACCGGGACGTCGTGGAGCCCTCGAACCTGTCCCGCCAGTTTCTCTTCGATGCCGAGGATGCCGAGCGCGTCGCACCGAAGGCGCAGGCCGCGGCCGCGCGGCTGGCCGAGATCGACCCGTCGGTGCCGGTGCGCGCGGTCGTCGCCGACCTGACGGGGGAGAACGCCCGGGAGCTTCTCGCGGGCCACGACCTCGTCTTCGACGCGACGGACAACTTCGAAGCCCGCCTGCTCGTCTCCGACGCGGCGCAGGCCCTCGGGATCCCGTCGGTGTACGCCGCCTGCGTCGGCGCGGAGGGACGCGTGGCGTTCCTCGAGCGCGGCCGCACGCCGTGCCTGCGCTGCTACCTCGAGGCGCTCCCGCCGGCGGGCTCCGGGCCGACCTGCGACACCGTCGGGGTCGTGCCCACGCTGCCGCCGCTCGTCGCCGCCCTCGCGATGACCGAAGTCGTCCGGGCCGCCGTCGGGCAGACGCCGTCCCCGGGAATTCTCACCCTCTCGGTCTGGGAAGACGGGTTCGGCGCCCGGCGCCTCTTCGAATCGGCGCGGCCGTCCCCTTCGTGTCCCGTGTGCGCGCAGGGACGGTTCCCCGCGCTCGAAGGCGAGGGCGCCTCCGGGCTCGTCAAGCTGTGCGGGCGGCAGTCGGTGCAGGTGACGCCGCCCGAGCGGCAGCGTCCGGACTTCGAGGCGCTCGAACGCCGCCTCGCGCCGCTCGGCCGCGTCCGCCGCTCCCCGCAGCTGCTCAACGCGGATCTCGAGGGCGTGAGCCTGACCGTCTTTCCGGACGGGCGCTGCGTGGTGCGGGGAACCGCAGACACGGCGCGCGCCCGCTCGCTCTACGACCGCTACATCGGAGGCTGAGCTGCAGCGCGTGTCGCTCGACGATCTCCTCGCTTCGGAGGAGCGGATCGCGAGCCTCGCCGCCGTCCTGGCGTCGGGGGGACTGGCGGCGGTTCCGACGGAGACGTTCTACGCCCTCGCCGCGGCCCCGCGCAGTCGCGCAGGGGTCGATCGCGTGCTCGCGGCCAAGGGCCGGGAGGAGGGCAAGCCCCTGCTCGTGCTCTTCGCCGAGCGCGGCCAGCTCGCCGGTCTCGGCGTCGCGGCTTCGGAACCGACGCTCGATGCGTTCTTCGCGCTCTGGCCGGCGCCGCTGACGGCGGTCGTAGCGCTCGTCGCGCCGATCCCGGCTTCGCTCGGCTTCGCGACCCTCGGGATCCGCATGCCGGACCATGCGTTGCTGCGGCGGCTGCTCGCGCGCGTCGGTCCGCTGACGGGCACGAGCGCGAATCGTTCCGGAGAGCCGGCGTGTGCGGACCCGGACGCGGTCGCGCGCATCTTCGGCGCAGCGATCGACGTGCTCGTCGACGGCGGAACGACTCCCGGCGGACTCCCTTCCACGCTCGTCGACGCCACCGCGGAGCCGCCGCGGGTGCTGCGCGCGGGAGCGTTCCCGTACGCGGTCCCGCCGTCGCGGGAAGGCCGATGAAACCGTGCTAAATTGCCCGCCTTCATGGGGATCCTGAAGGCCTACGCGGGAAAAGCGCCGACCGTCGGACAGCGCGTCTACCTCGCCGAAACGGCCGCCGTGATCGGCGACGTCGTCCTCGGCGACGACGTGTCGGTCTGGTACAACTCGGTCGTCCGCGGCGACTGCAACTTCATCCGCATCGGCGCCCGCTCGAACATCCAGGACAACTGCGCGATCCACGTCACCGTCGGCACGCATCCGACGATCCTCGAGGAAGAGGTGACGCTCGGCCATGGCGCGATCGTCCACGGCGCGACGGTCCGACGGGGCGCGCTGATCGGCATCCGGGCCACGGTGATGGACGGCGCGGACGTCGGGGAATCGTCCTTCATCGGCGCCGGCGCACTCGTCACGCCGCGCACGATCGTTCCTCCCCGCACCCTGTGGCTCGGAGCGCCGGCGCGGCGCGTTCGGGAGCTCTCGCCGGCAGAGGTCGAGGACCTCCGGAAGTACCACCTCAACTATCTCGGGTACAAGGCGGAGTATTTCAAGATCGACGGGGCATGGGCGCGCTCGAGCGACGAGACGTGAAGGGCGTGAAGGGTTAAGAGATGACGGGCAAGCTCCGCGCGCCCAAGGGCACGCACGATCTCTTCCCGCCCGAGAGCGAGAAGTACGCTGCCGTCGAAGCGGCGGCCCGGCGGGTCTTCGGCAGCTACGGCTACGCGGAGATCCGCACTCCGATCTTCGAGTCGACCGAGCTCTTCGCCCGATCCGTGGGCGACACGACCGACATCGTCCACAAGGAGATGTACACGTTCGCCGACCGGAAGGACCGGTCCCTGACGCTCCGGCCCGAGAACACCGCCGGCGTGGTCCGGGCGCTCGTCGAACGGGGGCTTCAGGATCTGCCCCGGCCGATCCGCCTCTGGTACGCCGGGCCGCAGTTCCGCTATGAGCAGCCCCAGGCCGGCCGGTACCGCGAGTTCCGCCAGATCGGTGTGGAGCTGCTCGGCGTGGCGTCCGCGGCCGGACGACGCGGAAGTGCTGACGCTGCTCTTCGCGTTCCTGCGGGCGCTCGGGTTCGAGGACCTGACGGCGACACTCAACTGCATCCCGAGCGGCGAAGCGCGCGTGCGGTTCTCCCGGGCGCTCCAGGAGCACGCGCGTCCCCACGCCGATGCGTTCGGTCCCGAAGACCGGCGGCGCCTCGAGGACAATCCGCTGCGCCTCTTCGACTCCAAGGATCCCGAGGTCGCGCGCGTTCTCTCCGGAGCGCCGTCGACGCTCGCGTTTCTCGACGAGGACTCGGCCCGGCACCATGCGGAGCTGAAGGCGCTCCTCGCGGCCGCCGGCGTGCGCTTTTCCGAGAGCGCCGCAATCGTGCGCGGCCTCGACTACTACACGCGCACGGTCTTCGAGGTCGCCTCGGAGCGGCTCGGCGCGCAGAACGCGCTGCTCGGCGGCGGCCGCTACGACGGCCTCGTCGCCGAGCTCGGCGGCCCGCCGACCCCGGCCGTCGGGTTCGCGATCGGAGAGGACCGCCTCGTCGCGGCGATGACGGCGGATGCGAGGCGGCCCCGGGCGGTCTTCTGGGTGATTCCGGATTCGAAAGGCGAGGTCGCCTACGCCATCGCACTGTCCGAGGAGATCCGGGCGGCGTTCCCCGAGGCGGTCGTCGAGACGGACCTGCTCGGGCGAGGCCTCGGCAAGGGTCTCGCGCGCGCCGGCCAGGCCCTCGCGGATCCCGAACGGTACGCGTTTCGAACGGGCGGCATGCACGCCGTGCTCCTGGGGTCCCGGGAGCGGGAGGACGACCGCGTGACGATCAAGGACCTCGCCTCGGGTGAGCAGCAGACCTTTCCTCGCCGCGAGCTCGCCGAGCGGCTCGGCGCCGGGAGGGATCGATGACGTCGACGTCGACGCCGACGCCGACGGCGAAGATCGAGCGCCAGCCCGCGGGGACGCTGCGCGCCGCGGACGCCGGCCGCGCGGTCTTCCTGCAGGGCTGGGTGGCGCGGCGTCGCGACCTCGGAGAGCTGATTTTTCTCTCGATCCGGGACCGCAGCGGGCAGGCGCAGGTCGTTTTCGACAAGGTCCGTTGTCCCGAAGCGGCCGTCGCCGCGTCCGCGGAAGCCCGGAGCGAGGATGTCGTCGCGATCCACGGCGAGGTCGTGCTCCGGGGCGAAGGGCAGCGCAACAAGGACCTCGCCACGGGCGAGATCGAGATCGTCGCAAAGAGCCTCGAGTTCCTCTCGCGCTCGCAGACGCCGCCCTTCGTCGTCGAGGACCGCACGAACGCGACCGAGGAGCTTCGCCTCCAGTACCGGTACCTCGACCTGCGGCGGCCCGCGATGCAGAAGAACTTCGTCCTCCGCGACGAGATCGCCTTCCGGGTGCGCAAGGTCCTGCATGCGCGGGGATTTCTCGAGATCGAAACGCCGATGCTGACGCGCTCGACACCCGAGGGCGCGCGCGACTTTCTCGTCCCCTCGCGCGTCCACCAGGGCAAGTTCTACGCATTGCCGCAGTCGCCCCAGCTCTTCAAGCAGATCCTGATGATGTCGGGATTCGAGCGCTACTTTCAGCTCGCGCGCTGTTTCCGCGACGAAGACCTGCGCGCGGATCGCCAGTTCGAGTTCACGCAGATCGACCTCGAGATGTCTTTCCCGACCGAGGAGGACATCTACGACACCGTCGAGGCCTTTCTCGTCGAGGCCTTCGCGGCGGCGGGAATCACCGCCGCGCGTCCCTTCCCGCGCCTCACGTTCCGGGACGCGATGGAGCGGTACGGGACCGACCGGCCGGACCTGCGCTACGACCTCGAGCTCTGCGACCTCTCCGCCGCCGCGGCCGGATCGGGCTTCGTTCCCTTCGAGAAGGCCCTCGGCGGAAAAGGCACGGTCCGCGGCCTGCGGATCCCCGGAGGCGCTTCCTTCTCGCGCAAGCGCCTCGACGAGCTGACCGAGAAGGCCCGCGAGCACGGAGCGGCGGGACTGCTCTGGATGAAGAAGACGGCGGGGGAGATTTCCTCCCCGGCCAGGAAGAGCCTCTCGGAAGCGCATCTGGCGGCCATCCTCGCCGCCGGCCGCGTCGAGGATGGCGATCTCCTGCTCATCGTGGCCGATTCCGAGCCGGCCGCGTTCGCCGCCCTGGCGGTCCTGCGCGCCGAGACGGCGCGCGAGCAGAAGCTCATCGACGAATCGAAGTACGCCTTCTGCTGGGTGACGGAGTTCCCGCTGCTCGGCAAGGACGAGGCCACGGGAACCTGGTTCCCGATGAACCATCCCTTCACCGGGCCGCGCGAGGAGGACCTCCCGCGTCTGGAGTCCGATCCCGGAAGCGTGCGCGCTCGGGCTTACGACGTCGTCGTCAACGGCTGGGAGCTCGGCTCGGGGTCGATACGAATCCACCGCGCGGATCTGCAGGAGCGCGTCTTCCGGGTTCTCGGGATCTCGGAAGCCGAGGGTCGGGAGCGCTTCGGCTTCCTCCTCGAAGCCCTCCAGTACGGCGCGCCGCCCCACGGCGGCATCGCGCTCGGTCTCGACCGGATCTGCGCGATCGCCGCGGGGGCCACGTCGCTGCGCGACGTGATCGCCTTCCCGAAGACGACCTCCGGCCTCGATCTGATGACGCGGGCGCCGGCGGACGTCCTGCCCGGTCAGCTCGCCGAGCTGGGACTCGAGCCGCCGCGCCGTCCGGATCCCGAGTGAGTCGCCCGGCCCCTCCGCGGCGCATCGCCTGCGGAGGCGGCACCATCTGGGTCGGGGAAGGTGTGCTCGCCGATGCCGCGCGCTATCTCCAGTCGCCCTCCGGCCGCTACCTGCTCGTGGCTCCGGCGTCGGCGCGCGCCACGACCGACGCGATCCGCGCGGCCCTGCCCGGAGCGCTCCTGCTCGACCACGAGATCGAGGACGGCGAAGCCGCCAAGACGCTCCAGACCGTCGACGCGATCGCCGAGGCGGCGCTGGCAGCCGGCGTGCGCCGCGACGACGCCTTCGTCGTCGTCGGCGGAGGCGCGGCCACCGACGTCGGCGGCCTCGCGGCGGCGCTGCTGCTGCGCGGCGTGGCCTGGAACGCCGTGCCCACGACCACCGCGGGGATGGCGGATGCCGCGATCGGCGGCAAGACGGCCGTCAATCACCCGCGCGGCAAGAACCTGCTCGGCGCTTTCCATCCACCGCGCACGGTCCTGGCGGATCCTGCGGCCCTCGCGACGCTGCCCGAGCGGGATTTCCGCGCGGGGCTCGTCGAGGCCTTCAAGGCCGCGTGGATCGCGGATGCGGATCTTGCGGCGCGCGCCCAGCGCCGCCTTCCGGCGATCCTCGCCCGGGATCCGGAGGCGCTCGTCGAGCTGCTCGCCGGCGCGGCGAGCGTCAAGGCCGCCATCGTCGACGCAGACCCGAAAGATGCCGGGCGCCGCCGCATCCTCAACTTCGGACACACGCTCGGGCACGCCCTCGAGACCGCGGGCGGATTCGGCGCGCTGCGCCACGGCGAAGCCGTCGCGTGGGGGATCGCGGCGGCACTCGAGGTCTCGCGACGCCGGGCGGGCCTGCCGGAAGCGGACGCGGCTTCGGTGCGCGACACGCTCTTCCGGCTCGGTCCGTTTCCGCAGCCGGAGCGCGACCGCGGGCGCCTGCGCCCGCTGCTCGCGCTGGACAAGAAGGCGACCGCGGCGGGAATCGCGGGCATCGTTCTGGAAGCCGTCGGCCGCGCGCGGGTCGAGGAGTCCGTCCCCGCCGAGGAGTGGCTCGACGCAGCCGCTATAATGTCCCTATCGTGAGCGGGAGTTCCGGACGGCGTCGGATCCGGCTCTTCGTCCTCCTCTCCGGCGCGCTGATCCTCGCCTCCCTCGTGCCCCTCGTGGTGGCCGAGGCGGTTCTCATCAACCGCAACCGCCGCACGCTCGAGACCCTGGAAGAGAAATACCTGACCCGCTCTTCGGCGGCGATTGCGGACCACATCTCGAGTTACTACGCGGCCGCGGGCCAGCAGCTGACGAAGGCCGCCGACGCGATGCGGCTGGCCGTCCAGCTGACCGGGAAGGACCCCTTCGGCAGCGACGAGGGCGCCGAGATCCTGAGCAGCGTGCTGCAGGGCCAGAGCGCCCTGGTGGCCCTGCGCGCGGTCAATCTCTCCGGGCAGGGGAGCTTCGTGGGACCGGAGCTGCGCTCCGCCGACGTGGACTTCGAGTTCCGCAAGGCGTTCGAATCCGCGCGCGACGGCGTCGCCTATGCCGGCGAGCCCCTCGGGGTCCCGGAGGTGGGGATCGTGGCCGTTCTCGCGACCCCGGTTTCCGACGCGAAGGGCACGCGCATCGGCGTGGTCGAGGCGCTCGCCTCGTGGCAGCCGATCGTCAAGGAGTTCCAGGACGAAGCGCGCCGCGAGGTCCGGGCGACGCTCGTCGACCGGAGGGGCCGGATCCTGTTTCCTCCGGCGACCGGCGGCAACGCCTCGCTGCACCCCTCGACCCTGGTGGCGGACTTCGTCCGCTTCCCGGCCCGGTTGACCCGCTCGGAGCCGACGCCGACAGGCCGCGTCCTGGCCTCGATCGCGCCCGTCGGCGAGCCGCCGTGGGGCGTTCTCGTGGAGCGCGACCAGGACCTCGCGTTCGCCTCGGTCGCCCGCATGGTTCGGGACACGCTGGCGTGGAGCGCCGTCTGCCTCGCCGGCGCTCTGCTCCTCGGCCTCCTCTTCGCCCGGCGGCTCTCGCGCCCCATCACGCAGCTCGCCGAGTCGACGCGCGCGGTCGCTCAGGGCGAGTACGGGACCATGGTCGAGGTCGCGGGCACGGCCGAGATCGCGGATCTCTCCGAGAACTTCAACACCATGAGCGTCTCGATCCACGACGCCTTCGAGAAGGTCCAGAAGGCCGCGCGCGAGAACCAGGAGCTCTTCGTCGCCTCCATCCGCGCCCTCGCCGCGGCGATCGACGCCAAGGACCCGTACACGCGCGGGCACTCCGAGCGGGTCGCCCGCTATGCTTCGGCGATCGCGAAGGAAATGGGGCTTCCCGGCGAGCAGGTGCGCAAGACGCGCCTCTCGGCGCTGCTCCACGACGTCGGCAAGATCGGCATCGACGACCGCATCATCCGCAAGCCCACGGCGCTGACCGACGAAGAGTTCGAGCTGATGAAGGCGCATCCCGTCAAGGGCGCCGCGATCATGGAGACAATCCCGCAGATGGCCGATATCATCCCCGGAATGAAGTACCACCACGAGAAGTGGGAGGGCGGAGGCTATCCTGACGGACTGAAGGGGGAAGAGATCCCGCTTCAGGCCCGGATCGTGGCCGTCGCCGACGCGTTCGACGCGATGACGACGACGCGGCCCTACCAGAAGGCGATGGAGGTCTCCTACGTGCTCGAGCGGCTGCGCGACATGTCGCAGAAGCGTTTCGACGGCGCGGTCGTCGAAGCGCTCGCGCGGTCCTACGCCAAGGGGGGCCTGATTCCGACCGAGGCGGCTCCGGGTTCCTCCGTCCCGCGCGCGCAGGCCGCCCATTGATGTTCGTGCGCCGCCGCCGCTCGCGCGTCCCGGCCGCGGCCCTGGGCGCCCTGGCCGCACTCGTGCTGTCCGCGTCCGGCTGCCAGCCGAAGAAGCCCAAGACGTCCGCCGAGGTGCTCCTGACCGAGCGCATGGCGCAGGTGCTTCTGCGGGAGGGCCGCGCCGCCGAGGCCGAGAAGGCGTTTCGCGAGGTGCTCAAGGAGGACCCCAAGAATCCCGAGATCCAGGACGGCCTGGGGCTGTCCCTGCTCATGCAGTCGCGATTCGAGGAGTCGATCCCGTACTTCGACAAGGCCGTGGATCTCGCCCCGCACAACGCCTCCTACCGGAACAATCGCGGCGTGGCCCTGATGGAGCTCGGAAGGTACAAGGAGGCGGCGGCGGACTTCACCGCCGCGGAGCAGTCCGTCAACCCCGACGACCGCGTTTCCGCGACGATCAATACCGGCCGCCTGCTCCAGCGTCAGGGCGACCTTCCGGGCGCCGAGAAAGCGTTCTCGAACGCCCTCGCCCGCGACCCGCAGTCTTTCGCGGCCTACTTCGGCCGCGCGTCGGCCCGCGAAGGGTCCGGAGACCTCGAGGGCGCCGCCGAGGATTATCTGGCCGCCCTCAAGCTCAATCCGGCGAGCGCCGAGTCCAATCTGCGTCTCGGGCTCTGCCTCCTGACGCTCAAGAAGCAGGACCTCGGTCGCCGCTACCTGCAGCGGGCCGTCGACCTCGATCCCACCGGAGACACGGGCGCGAAGGCCCGGCTGCTGCTCGAGAGCTCCAAAAAGCCTTCCTGAGTCCCCGTCCCATGAGCGACGACAAGGACGACCAGCCCTCCCGCGGCGGCTTTTTCGCCAAGGTCCGCCGGGGCCTCTTCATGACGCACACCGAGATCCTGGAAAAGGTCGGTACCGCGGTCAAGAAGGGCCTCGGGATCGACGAATCGGTCCTCGAAGCCCTCGAGGAGGCGTTGCTCGCGGCCGACGTCGGCGCGGACACGGCCGCCGCCCTCACGGAAGCGGTGCGCGAGCGTGCGAGCGGCTCGGAGCGCAAAGACCTGCAATACGTCCGCACGCTCCTCGGTGACGAGATCGAGAGGCTCCTCGCGACGGCGCCGCGGCCCCAGGGACGGGCGGAGGCGCCCCTCGCGGTCACGTTTCTCGTCGGCGTCAACGGCTCCGGCAAGACCACCACCACGGCCAAGCTCGCCGCGCGCGAAAAGGCCGCCGGCCGGAGCGTGCTCCTCGCGGCGGCCGACACCTTCCGGGCCGGCGCGATCGAGCAGCTCCAGACCTGGGCCGACCGGCTGGGCCTCGCCGTGGTCCGCCACCGCGAGGGCGCGGATCCGTCGGCGGTTCTCTACGACGCCCTTTCGGCGGCGAAGGCACGCAACGTCGCCGCGCTCCTGGTCGATACCGCCGGGCGCCTCCATACCAAGAAGAACCTCATGGACGAGCTCTCGAAGATGCGCCGGATCGCCGGGCGCGAGGTTCCCGGGGCACCCCACGAGACCCTGCTCGTTCTCGACGCGACGACCGGCGTCAACGGGCTCGCGCAGGCCCGCCGCTTCGTCGAGGCCGCCGGGGCGACGGGCGTCGTGCTGACCAAGCTCGACGGAAGCGCAAAGGGCGGCATCGTCCTCGCGATCTACCGGGAGCTGAAACTGCCCGTCCTCTACGTCGGCGTGGGCGAGGCCGTGGACGACCTCGTCCCTTTCGACCCGGCGGACTACGCGCGCGCCCTGCTCGAGGACGATGCCACCCATTGACCTGGGCTACCTCGACCGCGCCTTCGCGCTCGCCGAGCGCGGCCGCTACTCGAGCTCGCCCAACCCCATGGTCGGCGCGGTCGTGGTGGCCGGCGGCCGGATCGTCGGCGAAGGCTTCCACCGGCGCGCGGGTGAGAAGCACGCCGAAATCCTGGCCCTCGCCCGGGCGGGTCGCGCGGCGCGGGGCGCGGACCTGTATCTGACCCTCGAGCCCTGTGTGCACACGGGGCGCACGCCGCCCTGCGCGCCCGTGGTGGCCGCCTCGGGGGTCCGCCGGGTGATCGTCGCCTCGACCGATCCCAATCCTCGCGTCTCCGGCCGCGGCCTCGCGGCGCTGCGGCGCGCCGGGACGACGGTCGTTGCCGCTCCGGCCGCGTGGAAGCGGCGTGCGGCCGTCCAGAACGAGCGATTCCTAAAATGGATCGTCGGCGGACGGCCTTTCGTTCTCGCGAAGTGGGCGCAGTCGCTCGACGGAAGGATTGCGGCGGCGTCGGGAGAGAGCCGCTGGATCACGGGCGAGGCGGCCCGGCGGCGGGCCATGCTCCTGCGGGAGGAGTACGACGCCGTCCTCGTGGGCGCGGGGACGATCGCCGCCGACGACCCGCGCCTCAACCGGCGTCTCGGGCGCAACCGCGCGGTCGAGCAGTGGCGGATCGTGCTCGACGGCCGCCTGCGTGTCTCGGAACGCGCACGCGTGTTCGGCGGAGGCGGGCGGCCGCTCATCGTCACGGCGGTCGCGGTCACGCACCCGAAGGTCCGCCGGCTGGTCCGCCGCGGCGTCGAGGTCTGGAGCCTTCCGGGCCGGGTCGCGGGCGAGGTGGACCTGCCGCGCCTTCTGAAGGAGCTCGGAGCGCGCGGCGTGACGGGCCTCATGGTCGAGGGCGGCGCGGCGACGCTCTGGAGCTTTTTCGCGGCCGGTCTCGTCGATCGGGCGGCGGTTTTCCTCGCACCCCGGATTCTGGGAGGCGCGAGCGCGCCGGGCGCCGTCGCGGGATTGGGGTTCCGGCTCGCGCGCACTCCCCGTCTCGAGGGAGTCACCATCGAGACGTTCGGCACCGACCTCTGCCTCACGGGCCGTTTCACGGGACGATAAACTCGCCCGGATGTTCACGGGGATCGTGACGCGCCTCGGACTCGTCGAGGCCGTCGAGAAGCGCCGGGGAGGCGCGCGCATCGTTATCCGGCCCTCGCCCGCCGCGAGTTATCGCGCAGGGGAGAGCGTCTGCGTCTCCGGCGTCTGCCTGACGGCGATCCGAAACGGGCGCCGGCTCGTCGCGGACGTGTCCTCCGAAACGCTGCGCCGCTCGACCCTGGGCGCCGCCGGGCCGGGTGCGCGGGTCAATCTCGAGCGGGCGCTCCGCTGGGGCGATCGGCTGTCCGGTCACTTCGTCATGGGTCACGTCGATGGCGTCGCGCGCGTGGTTGCGGTCGTGCGCGCCGGCAACTCCTGGACGTTCCGGTTCACCGTGCCGCGCGGCATGGGCCGGTTCGTCGCGCGAAAGGGCTCGGTGGCGCTCGATGGCGTGAGCCTCACGGTGGCGGGCAAGGCGGGACGCGGTTTCTCCGTGGCGGTCATCCCCGAGACCTGGCGGCGCACGACGCTCTCCGCGGCGCGGCCGGGCGACCGGGTCAACTTCGAAGCCGACATCTTCGCGCGCTACGGCCGGCGCGGCTCGGCCGCCCGCATCCGCGCTCGGGAGAAGAAGTGATTCTCTGCGAGGCGGCCGCCGGCGGCGCGGTGCGCGGCGGCGAGGGGGTGATCGCGGGCCGGAGGATCGCCGCGCGCATTCTGCCCTTCGGCGCCGAAACCGATGCGGTGCGCTTCGACCCCGTGGACCGGCGGTTCGTTTTCCCGCGGCCGGATCCCGTTCTGCGGCCCGGTCCGGCTCGGGCAGAGCCGTGGCGGGAGTCTCTGTCCCGCGTGCCGGCCGGTCCCGTCCTGATCGGGCCGTCTTTCCGTGTCGAGCCGCTGTGGGGGTCCGGTCTCGCCGCCGCGCGGGCGGCGGTCGACGCGGGACGACCCGTCTATCTGCTCGATCCGAGCACGCCTGCGCATGCGGATTCGGACGGAATCCTCGAGTTCGCCCGGAACGGCTCCGCGGTCGTGGCGCTCTGCTCGTGGCGGCCGGGACGGGCGGAGGCGGCGTTTCCGGGCCTCGCGCACGCGCGGCACGCGGCGGGCGCAGCCGGAGCGCTCTTTCCGCTGATCCCGGGGTGGACCGACGGGGACGACATGCTCGACGCGCTCGCCGCAGCGGCGGCGGCGGGCGGCGCGTCTTCGCTCACCCCGCTCGTTCCCGCTTCCGAGGGCGAAGATCGCCGCGCGATCGTCGAGGCCCGCGCGCAGGTGGATCCCGAGGCGGCCGACCGGTTCTTCGAGGTCGTCCACCACGGCGAGTGGCCGGCGCGGCTGGCCGGAAGAGTCGAAGCGGCCCGTTCCGCCGCCCGACGCCACGGGCTGGAGCTGCTGCCTCCGCGTCCCCGCGGCAGCGGCGAGTCTCGCGGCAACGCCGCCGCCGCGGCCCGTCTCGAGGAGGAAGCGGAGCTCTCCGCGCCGGGTGAGCATCGCGCCGCGCTCCTCCACGCCGCCGTGCGCTGGATCGACGAGACCGGGCGCGACCTGTCGGCGGTCGAACGGGAGGGCAACTTCGCGAGGATCTTCCCCTTCGCATTCGATCGCCCCGTGCTCGAAGCCGCCGCGTCCGCACTGCGGCGGCACCCGGAGGCTCCGGGCTCGTGAGCGCCCCTTGACGGAGACCGAGCCCGAGCCCCCGGGGATCTACGTCCACCTGCCGTACTGCGCATCCCGATGCGGCTACTGCGCCTTCGTGGTCACGACGGACGGCTCGAGCCGCGACCGGTACCTCGAGGCGGTCGAGCGGGAGGCGGCGCTCCTGGCGTCCGAATCGGAGGGCGCGCGGTTCGACTCGATCTACCTGGGGGGCGGAACGCCGTCCCTGCTGCCGCCCGAAGCCGTGCGGCGCCTCGTCGGCCAGCTGGCCCGGTGTTTCGAGGTCGCCGGAGACGCCGAACGCACCCTCGAGGCCAACCCGGAGGACGTGACGCCCGAAGCGGCGCGCGCGTGGAGGGACGCCGGGATCGACCGGGTCTCGGTGGGCATCCAGTCCTTCGCCGACGCGGAGCTCTCCGCCGTCGGACGCCGCCACGACGCGGCCCGCGCCGCGGGGGCTCTCGCAATTCTGGGTGCGGAAGGGTTCTCCGTTTCCGGGGATCTCATCCTCGGACTGCCGGAGCAGACTCCGGAAACCTTCTCCGCGAGCGTCGCGCGGCTGGTCGACGCCGGGGTGGGCCACGTGTCCGTCTACCTGCTCGAAGCGGAAAAGTCGAAGGCGCTCGAGGAGGATCGCCGGCTGAATCCCCGACGCTATCCCTCCGACGACGTCCAGGCCGACATGTGGCTGGCGATGGGCGAAACGCTCGCAAGAGCGGGCCTCGCGCACTACGAGATCTCGAACTGGGCGCGGCCGGGCCGGGAGGCCCGGCACAATCGCAAGTATTGGACCCGGACGCCCACCCTCGGGCTCGGGGTGTCGGCGCACGAGCTCTGGGCCGGCCGACGGCGGGCCAACGTCGCGGGTCTCGAGGCCTACCTCGCCCGGATCGCGGCCGGGGAGCGGCCGCTCGCCCTCGACCGGCCGGTGGACGCCGAAGAGGCGGCGCGCGAGGAAGTGTTCCTGGGGCTGCGGCTCGCGGGCGGTGTCCCGGAAGCCGATGTCGCCAGAAGGATCGGTATCGGCGTCGACGGCCGACCCGCGCCTCTCCGAAGACTACGTGGCCTGGCTCGACGGGGGGATCCTGGCGCGGGCGGACGGCCGCGTTCGTTTCACCGAGCGCGGATTCCTCGTCTCGAACGAAATCCTTTCGCGGTTCGTCTGAAGCCGCGCCCGCCGTTACGTTCGCGGCGCGGAAAGTCTCCCGAGCGAAGCGAGGGAGGAGGTCCGCGCCGCGGGAGCCGGAGCGCGGCGAGCGGGTCAGGCTTGCGGTCGAGCGCGCATCCGCGCGAGCCGCAAGCCGGTGCGCCCGCAGGGCGCAGACCCGCTCGCAAGCGAAGGCGACGTTCAGATGAACAGCGGCGCGAGCACGAGCGTGATCGTGGCGAGCAGCTTGATCAGCACGTGCAGCGACGGGCCGGCGGTGTCCTTGAAGGGATCGCCGACCGTGTCGCCGACGACCGCGGCCTTGTGCGTCGGCGAGCCCTTGCCGCCGTACGCCCCGGTCTCGATGTACTTCTTGGCGTTGTCCCAGGCGCCGCCGCCGTTGTTCAGGAAGCGGGCCATGAGGATGCCGGTGATCGTCCCGACCATCAGGAGGGCCGCCACCGGCCTCGGCCGCCGACTGCCGAACTGCTTGAAGATGAGGCCGACGACGATCGGCGTGCCGACCGCCACGAGGCCCGGCGCGACCATCTGGCGCAGCGCGCCGCGCGTCACGATGTCGACCGCGCGGCCGTAGTCCGGCTTCTCGGTGCCCTTCATGATGCCCGGGCGCTCCTTGAACTGGGCCCGCACGTCCTTGATGACGACGTACGCCGCCTTGCCGACGGCCTTGATCGCGAGGCCCGAGAAGAAGAACACGAGCATCGCGCCGAGGAGGCCGCCGACGAAGACCTCGGGCTTGGCGAGGTTGACCGAGGTCAGCTCGGCGCCGTAGTTCTTGAGCTCGTCGAGGTACGCCGAGAAGAGCAGGAAGGCCGCCAGCGCCGCCGAGCCGATCGCGTAGCCCTTGGTCAGCGCCTTGGTCGTGTTGCCGACGGCGTCGAGGCGATCGGTCTTCTTGCGGATCTCCTCGGGCTGCTGCGACATCTCGACGATGCCGCCGGCGTTGTCGGTGATCGGGCCGAACGTGTCCATCGCGAGGATGTAGCGCGGCCGTCCCGAGCATGCCCATCGTGGCGACCGCGGTGCCGAAGAGGCCGCCGCCGGGCAGCGCAGACGACTCCGATCTTGTAGGACGAAAGGATGGCCGCGGAGATCGCGATGACCGGGGCGAGCGTGCACTCGAGGCCGACGGCGATGCCGGCGATGATGTTGGTCGCCGGACCGGTCTGCGAGGCCTCGGCGATCTCGCGCACCGGACGGTACCTGTACTCGGTGTAGTACTGCGTGATGAACACGAACGACGATCGACGTGACGATGCCGATGATGCCGCAGATGAAGTACTTCCACCAGGCGTCCGGGTGCGCTCGGGTTGGCGAGGAGCCACTTGGTCGCGACGAAGAACCCGACGATCGCCAGGACCGAGGTGACGTAGTAGCCGCGGTTCAGGGCCGCCATCGGATCGGCGTCCTCGCGCGTCTTCACGACGAAGACGCCGACGATCGAGGCGAGCAGGCCGAAGGCCCGGGCGACGAGCGGGAAGAGCATGACGCCGACGACGCCGGCCGAGAAGGCCATGCTCTGCTTGTCGAGCGAGGCCGCGAGCGTGGCGCCGAGGATCATCGCGCCGATGTTCTCGGCGGCGGTGGACTCGAAGAGGTCGGCGCCGCGGCCGGCGCAGTCGCCGACGTTGTCGCCGACGAGGTCGGCGATGACGGCGGGATTGCGCGGGTCGTCCTCGGGAATGCCGGCCTCGACCTTGCCGACGAGGTCGGCGCCGACGTCGGCCGCCTTGGTGTAGATGCCGCCGCCGAGCTGCGCGAAGAGCGCCACGAACGAGGCGCCGAAGCCGTAGCCGACGATCAGGAGGGGGATCTGAGCCGGAGGAACCTCCGTGAACCTGCGGACGAGCCAGTAGCAGGCCGCCGACGCCGAGAAGGGACATGGCGACGACGAAGAGGCCCGAGACCGCGCCGCCGCGCAGCGCCGTCTGGAGCGCGTCGTTCAGCGACGTGCGGGCGGCCGAAGCGGTCCGGATGTTCGTCCGGATCGACGATCCACATGCCGACGTAGCCCGCGACGACCGAGCAGACGGCGCCGAGGACGAACGACAGGGTCGTCCAGAAAGCCAGCCCGAGGGACGTGGGAACAGGGTCGAAGTCGTGGTGGGAGCGGACGAACGCGTAGAGGACGAACATGATGCCCGCCAGCAGCAGCCGCCAGGAGCCCGATCGTCCGTGTTCTGGCGCCGGAGGAACGCCTCGGCGCCCTCCTTGATGGCGTTCGAGATGGCCTGCATCGCCGCCGTCCCGGTGTCCCGCTTGAGGACCCACCGCATGAGGTACAAGGCGACGAAGAGCGACCCGATGGAGAAGACGAGGGTCAGGGGCAGGGCAAGCTCAAAAGACATTCGTCCAACTCCTGTTTTTGCCTGGTCGCGGTCGCCGGTGATCCGGCCAACCGGCGGGGGAGGATATCAGAAGGGGGAGAGGGAGCGGACCGGGAGACCCGGACCGGTGGCCGCCGCGCCACCTACTGCCCGACGGGCACGGCCTCCATCACGATGCCGATGTTCCTGGCCCCGGCGTTGCGGCAGAGGTCCATGACCTTGATGACCTCGCCGTACTCGTGTCGTCCGTCCCGGAGAAGAAGATCGTCTTGTTGGCCCGGTTCTTGAGGATCTCGGTCAGCCGCAGCGAGAGGGTCTGCGGATTGACCTCCTCCTTGTTGAGGTAGATCTTGTTGGCCGTCGTCAGCGACACGATGATCAGGTCCGGCGGCGGAGCCGCGTCCGGCGGAAGCTGGCTCTTCGGCGGCACCTTGACGTCGTAGCCCATCTGCAGGAGCGGCGTGATGACCATGAAGATGATCAGCAGCACCAGCACCACGTCGACGAGCGGCGTGATGTTGATGTCGCTCTTGTACTCGTTCCCGCCGCCTTGGACTCCCATCGCCATGACGATTGCTCTCCTTGAGCCGCGCGGCTCACCCGCCGAGACCCTTCTGCTTCTTCTCGGCGATGAGGCCGACGTCCTGGAAGCCGGCGTCCTTGGTCATCTGGAAGACTTCCTTGACGTCGCCGTACTTGAGGCGCTGGTCGGCCTTGATGACGAGCTCTGCGGAGGGATTGCGCTGATAGAGCTCGTCGAGCGCGTTCTGGAACTCGGCCTTGGACATCTGCTTGGGGTTGTCCATGTAGTAGGCCGGGGGGTTCGTGTACGAGACCGAGATCATCTTCTGCTTGCTCGACTCCGGCTTCTTGTCCGGGTTCTCGGCCTGCGGGATCTGGACGCTGACGCCCTTCTGGAGCATGGGCGTGACCACCATGAAGATGATCAGAAGGACGAGGCAGACGTCCACGAGGGGCGTGACGTTGATGTCGCTCTGAAGCTTGTCGCGGCCTCCGCCGCCTCCCATACCCATGAGCGGTCTCCTATGCCTTCCTAGGCCGAGAGCGAAGCGCCCGCGCCGCGGCGCTTGATGAAGTAGTCGATGAGCTCGTTGGCGGAGTTCGACATCTCGACCTGGAACCGCTCGATGTTGTTCATGAAGATGTTGAACATCCACACCGCCGGGATGGCGACGAAGAGGCCGAGGGCCGTCGTGACGAGGGCTTCCGCGATACCGGCGGAGACGGCCGCGATGCCGCCCGATCCGCTCATGGCCATGCCGCGGAACGCGTTGATGATGCCGATGACGGTGCCGAAAAGACCGATGAACGGCGCGGTCGTGCCGATCGTGGCGAGGCCCGAGAGGCCCTTCTTCATGTCGGCGGTGGTCACGAGGACCTCGCGCTCGATGGCGCGTTCGGCGGCCTCGATCATGTCGTGGCCCTTGATGTTCGCCCCGCCGGTCTTGATGTCGTGCGAGAACTCGTAGAGGCCTGCCGACAGGACGCGCGCCACGTGACTGTTCTTGTATTTCTTCGAGGCGTCGATCGCTTCCTGCAGCTTGTCCTGCTTCAGAAAGCCGGTCACCATCTTGGCGTACGCCACCGACTGATTGCGCGCCTTGCGGTAGTAGAGGAACCGCTCGAACGCCACGGTCAGCGAGTAGATCGACATGACGATCAAGAGGACCACCACGCCCTTGGCGATGGGCGTCATCGGTTCCACAGGTGAATCGGGTCAAAACTCATGCCACGCTCCTTCTCAATTTCGTTCGTCGAAATCACTCGCCGCAATCCTAGTTCAACCGGAACGTCACGGTCACCGTGAGGTACACGCGCACCGCTCGGCCGTTCAATGTCGCCGGCTTGTATTTCCACGCCTGCACGGCCCGCACGGCCGAGGCGTCCAGGAGAGGGTTGACCGACTTCAGCACCCGCACGTCCTCGACCCCGCCCTCGGCCGTGATGATGGCCTCCAGGATGACGACGCCTTCCATGCGGGCCTTGCGGGCGGCTTCCGGGTACTGCGGCTCGATCCGGGTCGGCAGCACCGGCGCCTTGACGTCGCCGCCGACCCGCAGGGGCTCGCCGCCGCCGCCGGCTCCCGTTCCGCCGACCACGCCGCCCATGACGCCGCCGGGCACGCCGCCCTCGACGCCGCCTTCGACGCCGCCCTCCACTCCCGCGTCCGCAGCCGGCTCGGGCTCGGACAGGGGTGCCGGCACGACGTCGGGCACGACCATCGGCTGGGACATCTCGACCGGCTTGACCTGGACGGGCTTCTGAGCTTCGGGGCCTTGGGCGCTGCCTTGGGGGCGGCCGGAGGAGGAGGCGGCGGGGGAGGCGCGGCCGCGTAGAAGGTCACCGGGATGGGCGGCTCGGGCACGTCGCCGACGAACCAGATCGACGCTCCCAGGGCGATTCCGATGACCAGGCCGTGAATGAGGACCGAGACCGGGAACGACAGCGCCTTCTTGGATCCGCCCGCCGATGGTCGACTCGATCAGCGAGTTTTCAAACATGGACGATCCCCCCGCCCGATTGGGACACCGGTCTCACTTTCCCGGTTCCGGAGTCGCCTGGGCGGCTTCGGCCTTCGCCTTTTCCTGCGCCGCCTTCCGCATGATCCAGCGCCTGCTGGAGGTACTTGTTCGCGAGTCCGTGTACTCCTGCTTCTTGACGGGGTCGACCTCCATCTTGGCCTTCTCGCGGTAGAGGAGGTTGATGTACGAGATGGCCTCGAAGTAGTCCGGCTTCATCTCGACGGCCTTGTTGAGCGACGCCATGCCCTCCTCGACGATCTTCGTGCGGACGACAGGGTCGACGTCGGGGAAGTTGTAGCTGCGGTCCCAGGCCTGCACGCCGATCAGGTAGTACACCTCGGCACGCTTGCATCCGTACCCACGACGGTGAGCCGCGCTTTAGCCACTTGACGCCGTTCTCGAAGTCGCCCTTCTTGAAGTACAGCATGGCGAGCGACTGCATCGCCTTCGTGTCCTTCGGGTTCCGCTTCAGGAACTCGGCCTGGTAGAAATCGATGGCGTCGTCGAATCGCTCGCTGTTCAGATACATCGAGATCAGGTACTCGCGGACCTTGGAATCGTCGGGGTAGGCCGCGACGTACTGCTTGAGGTTCTCGATCGCCTTCTGCGAGAACTCGAGGTCCTTGGGGTGCTTCGAGCCGGGCGAGTACATGCCCATGTACGCGATCCCGATGTGCTTGTGCAGCTTGGTCTCGCCCGGATCGAGTCGAAGGGCTTCCTGGTAGGCCGAGAGCGCGCTCTGGTACTGCGCGGCCTTCAGGAACTCGTTGCCCTTCTTGATCTCCTGCTTCGACTTGATCTTGTTGCAGCCGGGGAAGGCGAGGACTGCGAGGAGAACAATGGCGGCTGAGGCCGCACCTTGCCTTGCGCGTGGCATTCTTGGCTTCGCTCCTTGCCTTTCGTTTTCCCACCCGGGCACGATCGGGCCCGCCCCGGAGGGCCGAATTCTGTTGAATTCCCGGAGACAAAGCAACAGAGTTTTTGGCGGTCGCGCGCGGAGCACTCGCCGCGTGCTTGGTGCCGGCGTCCCGGTCGCTGACGGCGCGCGGCGGAATGCGCGGGGCGGGCCCAAGGGGTTCCCCAGGCCGGGGAATAATGTCGGCCTCGTGAGCGCTTTGCGATTGCAGGAGGATTCGTGTTGAAACGCGTGCTGAAACGTCTCGCCGTGATCGTGGTCTTCGCATCGCTCGGTCTCGGCGCGCCGACCGCGGGTCAGCAGGCGGCTCCTCCCGCCGCCCCCCCGCCCGCCCAGGAGAAGCCGGCTCCCGAAAAGGCGTTTCCGCCGGTGACCGAGTCCGTCGACGTGTCGGTGACGAGCGTCGAGGTTGTGGTCACGGACTCCAAGGGCAATCGCGTCCCGGGGCTCACGGCGGCCGACTTCGAGATCAAGCAGGACGGCATCGCGCAGAAGATCACGAACTTCTTCGCCGTCACGGGAGGCAAGCTCCTCCTCGAGGACGGCACGTCGATCGATCTCGCCGACAAGAAGCAGGCCGAAGAGGTCCCCCGCGAGGTCAAGGCGAAGTACGTCTTCTACATCGACAACCTGAACATCCAGCCCATGAACCGGAACCGCATGTTCCGCCGCCTCAAAGAATGGGTTCCGCAGGTGATCGGCCCCAACTCCGAGGGCATGGTGGTCACGTTCAACCGGTCGCTGAAGGTGCGGCGGGCGTTCACGTCCGACGTCAACGACATCGTCGGCGCGATCGACCAGATCGAGCTCGAGACCGGCGGCGGAACGACGACGATCGGCGAATACAAGGACACGCTCGGCCGGATCGCCGACGCGAAGACGGCGAGCGAGGCGATCGGCGCGACGCGCATGTACGCGCAGTCGGTCCGCAACGACATGGAATTCACGATCGACGCCATCAAGGAGACCCTCGACAGCCTCGCGGGGCTCACGGGCCGCAAGAGCCTGCTCTACATGTCGGAAGGCCTCCCCGCGAGCGTCGGCATGGAGCTCTTCGAGGCGATCGCCACCAAGTTTCAGGACACGTCGGCGACGATGGAGCAGTTCGACTTCGACATCAGCACGAAGTACATCAAGATCGTTCAGGCCGCCAACGCCAATGGGGTCACGATCTACACGCTCGACGCGTCGGGGCTCACGACCTCCGACATCGTCTCGGCGGATTCGCGGACGACCAAGGACGTGCACGTCAGCGAGTTCACGGCGCGCCAGAACATGCAGGGCCCGATCCGCATGATGGCCGAGGAAACGGGCGGCACCGCGGCGATCAACACGAACGACTGGAAAACCAACCTCGAGTCGATCGCGAACGATTACTCCAACTATTACTCCCTCGGCTTCCGCAGCGCCCGCGGAGCCTCCGACCGGCCGCATTCGATCGAGGTCGTCGCCAAGGGCAAGGGACTGCGCGTCCGGGCCCGCACGAGCTACGTCGAGAAGTCCGTCGAAACGCGCACGGCGGAGGCCGTCCTCTCGAGCCTGTCCTACCCGCGCACGGACAATCCGCTCAACGCGACCCTTTCTGTCGGCACGGCCAAGCCCTACGACCGGGAGAACTACTCGCTTCCGGTGCGCATCTCCGTTCCGATCGCCCGGCTCGGCCTCGTGCCCGCGGGCGACCAGTACGAGGGTCAGTTCCTCGTCTACTTCGTGGTGCGGGACGCGTCGGGGAACCAGTCGGACCTGCAGGTCCAGCGGCAGGAGGTGCGCATCCCGGCCAAAGAGTTCGCGGTCGCCCAGCGCAAGGACTTCTATTACGACGCGACGCTGCTCGTCGTTCCCGGCGGCCAGAAGCTGTCGATCGGGGTGCGCGACTCGGTTTCGAACCTCGTCTCGTTTCTCCAGCAGAACGTTTTCGTCTCGGTCCTGCCCGGGGAGGTCAAACAGGATCCGGCCGGCCGGCCGGGCGGTCGATAGAGATCGGACCGTCCCGGCGCCCCGCGGCGGGATAATCGGGGCGTGACGCCGGGGCAAGGACAAGCGCCGTGATTCCCGTCCTGCGCGCCGCGCGGATGCGGGCGGCCGACGCGGCCGCCATTCGTTCGGGAGTGCCCTCGGAGCTCCTGATGGAAAACGCAGGGGCTGCGCTCGTTGCCGAGCTCCGGCGCCGCTACCCGGACTGGCGGCGCCTCGTGGTCGTCTGTGGACCTGGAAACAACGGGGGAGACGGCCTCGTTGCCGCCCGCCTCCTCGCCCAGGCGAGCGTCGCGGCGTCGGTGTTCACGCTCGGCGATCCGGAGAGCTATCGAGGCGACCCCGCGGCGAACCTGGCGCGCCTCCGGGGTTCCGGCGTTTCGGTGGCCCGGCTGACGGCCGGCGCCGGACGCGCCTTCCTGCGTGCGCTCGCCGACTGCGACGGCGTCCTCGACGCGCTCTTCGGAACCGGACTGACGCGGCCGCTCGCGGGAGACGCGGGCCGCGCGGTCGGCGCCGTCAATCGGTCGGGTCGCCCGATCGTCGCGGCCGACGTGCCCTCAGGCCTGGAGACCGACGGCGGCGGTGTCGCCGGCCCGGCGGTGCGCGCCGCTCTCACTGTCGCTCTCGGCGCGCCCAAGCCCTGCCACCTGCTCCCGCCCGCGAGCGGCCATTGCGGCCGGCTCGTCGTGGCCGACATCGGCATCTCCCGCCGGATCCTCGACGCGCGTGGCGAGCGCTTCGGGCTCGCGGAGAGAACGGACGTCTCGGCGCTGCTCGCGGCCCGGCCCCTCGAGTCGAACAAGGGCGACTTCGGCCGGCTGGCGGTGATCGCCGGTTCGAGCGGCAAGGCGGGCGCCGCCATCCTGGCCGCGCGCGGCGCGCTGCGGGCGGGGGCCGGGCTCGTCACGATCTTCTGCGCGGAGTCGCTGGCGGGCCTGATGCCCGTCGCGCTTCCGGAAGCCATGACGCAGGCCCTGCCGGAGGAGGGGGGAGCGATTGCCGCCTCGGCCGCCCGGATTGCGATCCGGCTGCTCGCGGGCTTCGACGCGGCGGTGCTCGGGCCGGGCCTCGGCACGGCGGCGGGGACCGTCGCGTTTCTCGAGGAGGTTCTCGCGCGGGTGCGGATCCCTCTCGTGCTCGACGCGGACGCGTTGAATGCGTTCGCCGGCCGGCCCTCGGCGCTCGCCCGACCAGGAGGGGCTCGGATTCGGACCATCCTGACGCCCCATCCCGGCGAGGCCGGGCGCCTTCTCGGCACGACGGCGAGGGCCGTCCAGGCCGACCGACTCGGCGCGGTACGTGCCCTCGCCCGCGCGGCGCGCGGCATCGCGGTTTTGAAGGGAGCGCACACCCTCGTATCGGATGCGCGCGGTGAGACCGTCGCGAACCCGACCGGGACGCCGCTGCTGGCGACGGGCGGCACTGGAGACGTGCTCGCGGGCACGATCGGCGCGCTGCTCGCCGGGCGCCTGGCGCCGCGCGACGCGGCGATCGCGGGCGCGTGGATTCACGGCGGCGCGGCCGAAGCGCTCGAGCCGCGCCTCGGGGACGCGGGTCTTCTCGCCCACGAAGTCGCCGACGCGCTGCCCGGGGTTCGCCGCGGTCTCCGGCCGCCGGATTCCTTCCGAGATGCCTGAGCGGGTCGCCGTGACACGCTCCGAGGCGGAGACCGAGGGCATCGGCTCCGAGCTCGCCGGCGGGCTTTCCGGAAACGACGTGGTGTACCTGCGGGGCGACCTCGGCGCGGGAAAGACCGCACTGGCGCGCGGTGTCGCACGGGGCCTCGGCGCCGCGGACCGCGAGGTGGCGTCGCCGACCTTTGCCATTCTCAACGAGTACGCGGGCCGGGACGGCCGGATCGTCCTGCGCCACCTCGACCTCTATCGCCTCGGCGAGGGTCCGCGCGAGCTCGACGTGCTGGGTCTTCCGGACGCCCTCGCCGGTGCGCCGGTCTGCGTCGAATGGCCCAGGGGCGCGATTCTCGATCTCCTGCCACCGACCCGCGAGATCTTCATCGAGACGCAGGCGGACGGAACCCGCCGGATCACGATCGTCTAGCCGTCCCCCGAATTTGACCCCGTGAAGCGGGGCTCCGGAGTGCGCGCCCAGATCCCGGTCCGGCGGCGCCTCCCGGAGGCGGTGATATGCGGCGGCCCACACCCGGGGGCAGCTCTTACCTCATCGCGAATGGGCCGCCGCATTACCGCCACGCTTCGCGCGGCGTTCCCTACTGCCGTGGGTCTGCCTTCGATGGTCGGGTCAGCGGCGGCCGGTTTCTTCATTGAGCGGCCGGCCGCCGCGTGCCGCCGCAGGGAGGCGCCGCCGGACCGGGCGCCGAAGAGGCCGCGCCTAGAACGCGACGATGAACCCTCCGTTTGCGCCCCCATTCGTCAACCAGTTGGTCTGGGTGCAGACGTAGTAGGGCCCGCAAAGGACCTCGGTGTCGCCGAGGTAGGTCGAATAGATGCGACCGTCGAACCGCAGCGCGAAGTTCGGCGTGAAGAAGTACTTGATCCCGCCGCCGATGCCGGCGGTGAATCGCGTGTCCGATTCCGTCGCGAAGTTCGGGATCTCCGGATTCAGGTTCGCCGCTCCGGCTCCGATGGTGAAGTAGGGGACGAGCCGGCTGCTGCCGAAGTTGAACGTCGCGTATCCCATGAAGTACTGGATCTTCAGGTCGCCGAGCGCCTGGCCCGGCACGAAGATGTCGTCCGGATCGAGCTGGAACTGCGTCTTGAAGTAGGCGTATTCGAGCTCGAACTCGAGAAGGCTCGAGGCGTTGAATCCGAGTCGGCCGCCATACACGGCGTCGTCGTCGACGCCCACCCGGTAGGGCGAGAAGTCGAAGTTCGCGTCTCCGAAGTTCCCGCCGAACAGATACCCGGCGTAGGGATTGAATTCGACCGTTCCGGAGCGCAGCTGTGCGTGGGCCGTCGACGCGAGGAGAACGAAAAGCGCTGCGATCGAGAGGATGCGGAGTTTCATGGAAGGCCTCCTGCGGTGGGTTGGACGCGAGCGCCCGGGTACCGGGTTACTTGCGCGCTTTGAGGTTCTTTTCGACGATCTGCTTCCAGCGGGCCTCGACGTCGGGGTGATAGCCGACGAAGCGGTCGATGAGCGTCCGGTCGGGCCCGAGGATGAACGTCGAGGGGATGCCCATCGCCGTCAGGGGACCGGCGTCTTCCGGCGCGGCGTAATAGACCGGCAGCGAGATGTTGAACTGCTTGAGGAACGGCTCGACGCGCTTGCGATCGGCGTCGACGTTGACGGCGAGCACCACGAAGTTCCGGTCGCTGTACATGTCGTACATCCGCTGGACGATGGGGAGCTCCTTCTTACAGGGGCCGCACCAGGTCGCCCAGACATTCAGGAGGACGACGTTGCCCTTGAGCTCCGACAACCGCACGCTTCCGCCCTCGGATCCGACGAACTCGAGGTCCGGAAAAACCGGAGGCGCGGACGCCGGCGGCGCCTGGGCGGACTGTGCGAAGACCGACGGGACGATCCCGGCGGACAGGGCGAGGGCGGCCAGGGTCGCGCGCATTCGCCTCAACGAACGGCCGGGTTCTTGCGATTATTCCGCGGCATGGGGACGCCATCAGGATAGCAGCATAATGACCCGCATGCCGAAGGCGTCGCCGGTTCTCGCACGGGTTTACCGCGGCCCGCGCGTGGAGTCGGCGCATCGCGGCTCCGTCGCGGTCGTCGACGAGCGCGGCGTTCTGGTGGCCTCCTGCGGCGACGCCCACGCGCCGGTTTACGCACGCTCGGCGGCGAAGCCGTTCCAGGCGATCCCGCTGCTCGAGGCCGGCGGCGAGAAGGCGTTCCGGCTGACGGAGGAGGAGATCGCCCTCATGTGCGCGTCGCACGGCGGTGAGCCGCGTCACGTGCAGGTCGCCGGGCGTCTTCTGCGCAAGGGAGGCTTTCGCGAATCGGATCTGGAATGCGGGGCGCACGCTCCCATGCACGAGCCGGCGGCGCGCGCGCTCGCGCGCAAGGGCGCTTCGCCGACGGCTCTTCACAACAACTGCTCCGGAAAGCACGCCGGAATGCTCCTCGCCTGCCGCCTGCTCGGGCTGCCCTCGGCCGGCTACTCCGAAGCGTCGCACCCGCTTCAGCGCCGCATTCGGAGCCTGCTCGCCCGTTACGCCGACGTCGGGGAATCCGAGATCACCGTGGCCGTCGACGGCTGCAGCCTTCCGGTCTTCCGGCTTCCACTCTCGGGCCTCGCCTGCGCGTACGCGAGACTCTACGCCTCGCGCTCCGGGGTTCCCGGCGAGTCCAGGCCCGCGGCGGCGGCGCGCGCGCGCCTGGTGCGCGCGATGTGGAAGGAACCCTTCATGGTGGCCGGCACCGGTCGCTTCACGACCGACTTCCTGCGGATCGGGGGCGGGAAGTGGATCGGCAAAGAGGGGGCCGAGGGCGTCTACACGGTGGGTCTCGCCGGCAAGCCGCGCGCTCTCGGCATCGCCTTCAAGATCGAGGACGGCTCGGCCCGGCCGCGCGACGCCGTCACGCTCGACGTCCTCGCGCGCCTCCACCGTCTGCCCGAGGCAACGCGCCGGGCGCTGGCGGCCTATGCCGAGCCGCGCGTCCACAACGCGCGCGGGCTCGAGGTCGGCCGCATCGAGGCGGAAGCGCCGATCGTGACGCTCGGGAAGGGGCGGCGCTAGCTTGGCGTATCGCGATCTCGGGGCCTTTCTGGAGACGCTCGAGCGCGACGGCGACCTGGTGCGCGTCCGCGAGCGGGTTTCTCCGCGACTCGAAATCTCGGAGATCGCCGACCGCGCCGTGAAAGCGGATGGGCCGGCGCTCCTTTTCGAGAACGTCGAGGGCTCGCCGATTCCGGTCGCGATCAACGTGTTCGGCGCGCGCCGGCGGATGCTCCGCGCGCTCGAGCTGTCTTCCTGGGAGGAGTGGGACGCGCGTCTCGAATTTTTCCTCGACCCGAAACCTCCCGAGGGGTTCCTCGACAAGCTGCGCGCGATCCCGAAAGTGACGGAGCTCGCGTCGGTATTTCCGAAGACCGTCCGGGGCGGTCCGTGTCAGGAAGTCGTCCAGACCGGTGACGCGGTCGACCTCTCGGCCCTCCCCGTGCTCACGTGTTGGCCGCAGGACGCGGGGCCGTTCATCACGATGCCCCTCGTGATCACGAAGGATCCCGTTTCGGGCAAGACGAACGTCGGCATGTACCGCATGCAGGTCTACGACCGGAAGACCACCGGGATGCACTGGCAGAAGCACAAAGACGGCGCCGGCCAGGCCCGGGGCTACGCGCGCGAGGGCCGGCGCATGGAGATCGCGGTCGCAATCGGCTGCGACCCCGCCACGGTCTTTTCGGCGATCGCGCCGCTGCCGCCCGGCGTCTCGGAGTTTCTCTTCGCGGGGTTCCTGCGCGGTGAGGCCGTGCCGGTGACGGCGGCCAAGACGGTCGACCTCCTCGTCCCGGCGCAGGCCGAGATCGTGCTCGAGGGTTACGTCGATCCGGCGGAGTTGCGCCGCGAGGGCCCTTTCGGCGATCACACAGGTTTCTACTCCTTGGACGACGACTTTCCGGTCTTTCACGTCACGGCCCTGACGCGGCGCGAGCGCCCGACGTACCTCACGACGATCGTCGGCCGCCCTCCGATGGAAGACGGGTTCATGGGCGAGGCGGTCGAGCGCCTCTTCCTGCCGCTCGTCAAGAAGACGATCCCGGAGATCGTGGACATGCACCTGCCCGTCGAGGGCATCTTCCACAACCTGATGATCGTCGCGATCGACAAGAGGTACCCGGGCCACGCGCGCAAGACGATGCACGCCATCTGGGGCACCGGCCAGATGATGTTCACAAAGACGATCGTCGTCGTCGACAAGGACGTCGACGTGCGCGCGGGAGGCGAGGTTCTCTGGCGGGCGCTGACCGCGATCGACCCGGAGCGCGACGTCGAGATCGTCCGCGGCCCGGTCGACGAGCTCGACTTCGCCTCGCGCCTCCCGTGCTACGGGAGCAAGCTCGGCGTCGACGCGACCCGCAAGTGGAAGGAAGAGGGCTTCGAGCGGCGCTGGCCCGACGCCATCGCGATGAGCGAAGACGTGCGCCGGAAGGTCGACGCCCTCTGGCCGACGCTCGGGATCCGCTCCCGCAACGGCGGCTGAGCCCGCCGGCGGGCGATGCGCGGTCGCGGGCGTGCCGCCGGCGTCGTCCGGGTGTAGAATCCGCAGTCCGGCATGCGAATTCTCGTCCTCGATCCCGACGCCTCGTCCCGCGACGCCCTTCGGCGCGGCTTCGCCGCAGCCGGGTCCTCCGTGCGCGTCTTTTCGGAGGCCGCCGAGGCCGAGAGGGCCGTCGCCGAGCTCGATCCGGAGCTCGTGGTCGCCGCGCTCGATGGCGAAGGAGCTCCCGAGCTTCTGAGACGGCTCGCGTCCGACGGCTCGGGCCGGGTCGTCTACGCGCTCGTCGACGGCGCGGAGCTCGACCGCGGCGTCGCATCCGGAGCCCACGATTTCCTGTGGCGCCCCGTCTCCGACGCGCGGGTCGCACAGCTCCACGGCGCCGCCGTCGAGCACCGCCGGCGCGAGGCCGAAGCGGAAGAGGGGCGGGTTCGCCTCGCCCGCGCCGAGCTCAAGGAGTCCCTGCCGGGCCGCTCGCCCCGCTGGGCCGCGGCCATCGCGTCGATCGAGCGCGCGGCCGCCTCGAACGCGTCCGTACTCCTCTCGGGTGAGAACGGCACCGAGAAGGACGCGGCCGCCCTCGCCCTCCACCGCCTGTCGCGGCGGGGCCGGGGGCGCTTCGCCTACATCTCGGAGGGCGAGCTCCTCGAGCTCGCCGTAAGCCAGACGGGTTCGGGGACGCTCTTTCTTCCCAACGTCGAAACCACGTCCGCGGCTTTCCAGGAAGCGCTCCTGGCGCGGATCCAGACCCCGGTGACCACGGGCACGCGCTTCGTTCTCGGCATCGACGAAGATCCGCGGGAAGCGCTCGAAGCCGGACGCCTCTCGAAGGCGCTGCGCGCGGCGCTCGCCGACGAGGCCGCGCATCTGCCGCCTCTGCGTGAGCGCGAGGGCGACGTCGCCCTCCTCGCGCGCCGGTTCCTCGAGGAGATCGATCCGGCCCTCCTCTTCGACGCCGAAGCCCTCGACGCGCTCCAGGCCCACGACTGGCCGGGCAACGCCCGGGAGCTGCGCGAGACCCTGCATCGCGCCGCCCGCCTCTGCGAGACCGAGATCGGCCCGACCGTGTTGCGCTCCGTGCTCGCCCGGCCGCTCCCGCGCACGCGCGCGCGCCGCCGCAAGCCGCCCGTCGTTCGCATCGCGGTGGGCGATTCGCTCGCCGACGTCGAGCGCCGCCTGATCTCGAAGACCCTCGAGTTCGCGCGCGGGAACAAGAAGAAGACCGCCGAGCTCCTGAAGCTCTCGCTCAAGACGATCTACAACAAGATCAAGGAATACGGGCTCGAGCACTGAGGGGTGAAGGGTTGCCCGCGAGCGTGGGCGACTTTGGTGCCGGAGGCCGGACTCGAACCGGCATGCCCTTGCGAGCGGGGGATTTTGAGTCCCCTGCGTCTGCCATTCCGCCACTCCGGCGCGGGACGGAAGAATACCGCGCGTTGACAAGGCCAGATACGGGATATAGCGTCTCGTTCATCAACGGAACGATCTCGCGAAGCCCCCGGTCACAGAGGACAGGCTGAGAGGCTGACTCCATGCTCCTGTATGTGGCGATCGGTGCGTTCGGGCTCCTGTTCCTGGTGTCGATGCTCTTCGTCGGCGAGCTGTTCGGGGGCGACCACGACGGGCACGCGGGAGAGGTCGGGCATGGCGAGTTCGACCACGGTCCGAGCATCTTCAGCACCCGGATCATCGGCGCGTTCCTGACGGCGTTCGGCGTGGGCGGCATCGTCGCGCGCTACCTCGGCCTGAGCCATCCGGCCGCTTCCGGAATCGGCGTCGCCGCCGGGATCGTGATGGCGACGATCGTCTACCAGTTCGCCCGGCTCCTTTATTCGCAGCAGGCCTCGAGCGAGGTCCGCATGACGAGCCTCGTCGGCCAGACGGCCGAGGTCACGGTGCACATCCCGCCGGGAGGGGTCGGTCAGATCACGCTGACGGTCAGCGGCGAGCGCTCGTCCCACATCGCGCGCTCGACGGTCGCGCGGAGCCTCGCCGCGGGAACGGCCGTTCGGATCACCGGTCTCGCCGGCGAGTCGGTGGTCGTCGAGCCGGCAGGTTGAGGAAGAGGCCGTCCGGGGGAGGAGTATTTCCATGAACGAACTCTTGTCGGGTCTTCCCGCCGCCACGGTCGTGGTGGCGATCGTGCTCGGCGTCGTGGGACTCGTCGTCGCCATGGCCCTGTTCGCCCGCAACTACATCAAGGTGCCGCCCTCGATGGTCGCGATCATCTACGGCCGCAAGCACACGATCGTCGACGACAAGGGGACGCGCTCGAAGGTCGGCTTCCGGATCGTGCGCGGCGGCGCGACGCTCCGTGTGCCCGTCCTCGAGCAGGTCGCCTACCTGTCCCTGAACATCATCTCCATCCCGCTCAAGATCCAGCGCGCCTACACGAAAGAGGGCGTCCCGGTCACGGTCGAGGCGGTCGCGAACGTGAAGATCGCGGGGGACGACGTTTCGATGCGTGCGGCGGCCGAGCGTTTCCTCGGAATGTCGACCGAGCAGATCAAGGGCGTCATCTTTCAGACGCTCGAGGGGCACCTCCGGGCGATCCTCGGGACGCTCACGGTCGAGGAGATCAACGCCGACCGCCAGGCCTTCGCCCAGAAGATGACGGACGAGGCGGCCCTCGACCTGAAGAAGATGGGCGTCAACATCGACATCCTCACGATCCAGCAGATCAGCGACGAGCAGGGATACCTCGACGCCCTCGGCAAAAAGCGTACGGCGGAGGTCAAGCGCGACGCCATCATCGGCGAGGCGCAGGCGACGCGCGACGCGATGATTCAGTCGGCTAACGCCGATCGCGAAGGCAAGACCAAGCGCTACGAGGCGGACGTCGCGATCGCCTCGTCGATGCGCGACAAGGAGACCAAGCAGGCCGAGTTCGACGCGATGGTGCAGTCCAAGCAGGCCGAATCGCAGCAGGCCGGGCCGCTCGCCACCGCCGTCGCCAAGCAGCAGGTCACCGAGCAGGAAGTTCGGATCGAGCAGATCCGCAAGCAGCAGGAGGTCGCGGTCCAGCAGCAGGAGGCGGCCCGTAAAGAACAGGAGCTGCTGGGGACCGTCGTGCGGCCGGCGGAGGCTGAACGGCAGGCGGTCATTCTCCGGGCGGAAGGGGCGAAGCAGGCGACGATCATCAAGGCCGAAGCGACCCAGAAGGAGTTGGAGTTCGAGGGGGCCGGCGAGGCCGCCAGAATCCAGAGGGTCGGCATGGCGGAGGCCGCCAAGGTCCTGGCCGTCGGCGAAGCGGAGGCGGAAGTCATCAAGAAGAAGCTCCTCGCCGAAGCCGAAGGCCTGCAGCGCAAGGCCGAGGCCTGGAAACAGTTCAACGAGGCCGCCGTCCTCAACATGATCGTCGACAAGATGCCCGAGCTCGCGCAGGCGTTCGCTTCGCAGCTCTCGAGCATCGACAAGATCAACATCATCGACATGGGAAATGGCTCCGGCTCCGGCGGCATCGGCAAGGTTCTGGGCACCGTGGGCGGCGGGATGACGGCCATGCTCGCGATGCTCAAGGACCAGTTCGGCATCGACGTTGCCCGGCTCGCCCAGGCCAAGACCGAGGCCGCGACCATCGAGTCCGAGAAGAAGACCAAGGCCTGAGATTCGTTCGCTGACCCTTCTCGGGCGCCCCGGCGGATAATCGCCGGCCATGCCGACGTCGCGCGCCTGGGTCGTCGAACGCTACGGCGGGCCGGAGCGGCTCCTTCTGCGGGAGCGCTCCGATCCCGTCCCCGGCGCCGGCGAAGTCCTGATCCGCACGGCGGCGATCGGGCTGAACTTCGCCGATCTGTTCGTGCGCTCCGGCGACTATCCGCGCACGCCACCGGTTCCCTTCGTGCCGGGGATGGAGATCTCGGGCTGGGTCGAGCGTTTCGGGGCGGGTGTTTCCGGCTTCGCGCCGGGGCAGCCCGTCGTGGCCGTGCCGATCTTCGGCGGGCACGCCGAAAAGGTCGTCGCCCCCGCCGCGCGCGTGTTCCCCTTGCCGGACGGAATCGATCTCGTCGAAGCGGCCGCCATGCCGGTCGTTTTCCTGACCGCCTGGTACGCGCTGACCCGTGCCGCGGTGACGGCCGAGGACCGGGTCGTGGTGACGGCCGCCGCGGGCGGTGTCGGGACGGCGCTCCTGCAGCTCCTGCGCGAGCGGGGCGCCCGGACGCTCGCGCTCGTCGGCACCGAGTCGAAGGCGGCGCTCTGCCGCGAGCTCGGGGCGGCGGAAACAGGCGCGTATCGGGACGCGGTGTCGATCCTCGACGGCCGCTTCGGCGGCCGCGCCGACGTCGTCGTTGACGCGATCGGGGGGAGGGTCTTCCGGTCGCTGTGGCGGCGCCTGGAGTCGGGCGGCCGCTACGTCCTGTACGGTTTCGCGGCGGCGTCGGGCGCCTCGGGCGTGGCCAAGCTGACGGCGGCGCGGGAGCTCGCGGCCATGGGCCTGCACTCGCCGTACGCGTACCTGCAGACCTGCAGGACGCTGATCGGTTTCAACCTGTCGCTGCTCCCGGATCAAAGGGGAGTGCTTCGACGCGCCGCCGCGGAGACATTCGAGCTCTGGAAGGGCGGCCGCATCCGCCCGATTCTCGGGCCGCGGTTTCCCTTCGAGCGGCTCCCGGACGCGCACCGGGCGCTCGCTTCGCGACAGACGACCGGGAAGGTCCTCGTCACCGTCGGCTGATACGATCCTGGAAGCTCGCGAGGTCGCTCATGCGCATCGACACGTTCCAGATGGAGCGGACCCAGTGTCTCTTCGAGAACGAGGTCAAGTGGAACCTCTCGGAGAGCGGGGTGTCGCCGCTGACGGTCGAGGAGCTGCTCGAGGGCGATGACGGCCGGGCGGAGTTTCTCGCCACGGCGTTGAAGTACCCGGAATCGAACGGTTCCCGCCTCCTGCGGGAACGGATCGCGCTTTTTTACCCCGGAGCGTCGGCAGAGAACGTGCTCGTGACCACCGGAACGTCCGAGGCCAACTACACGACCCTCTGGGGCCTGCTCGAGAAATCCGACGGCGCGGCCGTCATGCTGCCCTCGTATCTGCAAGCCTGGGGGCTGGCGCGCGCCTATGCCGGACAGGCGAAGGCGTACCGCCTCGTCGAGAAGCGGCGCGGGCTCGGGAAGCGCTGGACCCTCGACGTCGACAGTCTCCGCCGCGCGGTTGGGAAGCGGACGCGCGTCATCATGGTGACCAATCCCAACAACCCCACCGGTGCGGTCCTGTCGGCCGAGGAAATGGACGAGATCGTCGCCGCGGCGCGCCGCGTCGGGGCGTGGATCGTCTCGGACGAGGTCTACCGCGGGGCCGAGGTGGGGCCCGACGATGCGCCGCCGTCTCCGACCTTCTGGGGCCGGTACGAGCGGGTGATCGTCACCGCCGGCCTGTCCAAGGCCTTCGGGCTGCCGGGCCTGCGGATCGGTTGGATCGTCGCTCCGCCGGCCCAGGCCGCCCGACTCTGGTCCTACCAGGACTACACGACGCTGACTCCCTCGATGCTGTCCGACCGGCTCGCGCGGGCCGCGATGGAGCCGCGCCGGAGGGATGCGATCCTCGCCCGGACCCGTTCGATCCTGCGGCGGCAGCTGCCGGAGATCGAGGCATGGGTCCGGCGCCCCGACCACGAGGGCACGCTCGAATGGATCGCGCCCGCGGCCGGGGCGATCGCCCTAATTAAGTACCGCCTGCCGATCGGATCGGTGGCTTTCTTCGACCGGCTGCGGACAGAGAAGTCGGTCCTGATCACCCCGGGGGGCCACTTCGGCGTCGGCAAATACATACGGGTGGGCTACGGCTACGACCTCGGGAAGGTCCGACAGGGCCTTTCGAAGGTCGATGCGCTCATTTCGGAGCTGCGCCCGGCGCTTGCGAGAAACCGGGTCCGACGGGCCTCCTGAGCGGCCGCTGCGGGGTGCGGATCTGTTGAGACTGTTGAGCTTCGGGGCGGAACCTGTCCTCCGGCTGGCCATGTGACCAGGCGCACAAAGGTCAGGTAAGTTGCTGCAAAAGCATAAGTTCGGGGCGCGCAAATGGGGCGCAAACCTTGAATTTCAAGCTTCTTTTGCCTATAATCCGCGGCTCCCGTATCAGGTCTTTTAACTTTACCGAGGAGGCGTGAGTGGGATTTAAGGTGGGAGAGAAGATCGTCTACCCGAATCACGGGGTGTCGGTCGTCGAAAAAATCGGCGAGGGTTTCGCGACGGAGCCGGTTGCGCCGCGGAGCTTCTATCATCTCCGTCTCCTGTCCAACAACTCCCGGGTCATGGTTCCTGTGGGTAACACCAGCCTGATCGGTCTGCGCCGGCTGACCCAGCGCAAGGACATCACGGGGCTGATGAAGACCCTCGGTGACGGCCGCTTTTCCGCGACGGGCGACTGGAAGGGCCGTTACAAGCAGAACCTCGACAAGATGAAGTCGGGGGAGCTGGGTGCGATCGCGGACGTCCTGAAGACCCTCAACTACATCTCTTCGCGCAAGACGTTGTCTTTCCGCGAGAAGAAGATGTACGAGCGGGCCAAGTACCTCATCGTTTCGGAGATCGCGGTCATCAACAACCTCGACGAGAAGGAAGTCGAGCGCCAGGTCGACAAGGCGCTCGCCCGTTCCGCCTCGAGCCGCACCGCGGCGCTTTCCCGTGCGGCGGCGGCGCCGGCCCGGGCGGCCTCGCACTGACCCTCGTTTCCCTGTTTCCAGATCCATCGACGGGGCGGCTTCGGCCGCCCCGTTTTGTTTCTCCGATCTGAGAGAATGTCCGCGTGGCCAATTCGTCCGGCTCCGCCGCGCCGCGGGCCATCCTGGCGCTTCTCGTCGGAGCACTCGTCGGTTTCGCGGCGGGCTACTTCGCCGGGGGCGGCGGCCGGCCGACACGGGCGGTTCGCGCGGCCACGGAGTCGGCCGACGTCCCGCCCGATGGCGGCCGGTTGGAGCAGTTGACGAGCGCCGTCGAGCGCGATCCCGAAAACCCGGAGCTTCTGGTCCGGCTCGGCAACCACTACTACGACCGGGAGGAGTGGGAGGGCGCGATCGCGGCCTACGAGAAGGCGCGGCGCAAGGCGGGAAGCGACCCCAACCTCCTGTCGGATCTGGGCGCCGCGCATCGCAACGCGGGAGACTTCGATCTGGCCGTCGCGTACTTCCAGAAGGCGCGCGAGGCGAACCCCGACCAGTGGCAGGCCCTTCTCAACTGGGTGCTCGTCGAAGCCTTCGATCGGCGCGACCCGGCCGAGGCGCAGCGCCTCTTCGACGAGCTGCAGAAGCGGCATCCCGAAATCCCGATGCTCGACCGCGTGCAGGCGCAGATCTCGAGCTTGCGCGCGGGCGCCTGAGCGGGTTCCGCCCCATGGCCAAAGTCATCCTTCTCGTCTTCGCGCTCTTCATGCTCCTGACGGTCCTGCGCGGCCTGCGGATCTTCTTCCATGCCTTTCGGGGCGGCCGTCCGGCGGCGCCGGGACCCCGGACGCGCGTTGCCCGCGAGGAGGACATGATCCGCGATCCCGTCTGCGGAACGTGGCTCGACCGCCGGCTCGCTCTTCCGGCCCGCAGCGGCGCCTCGACGGTGGCCGTCTGCTCCGAGGAGTGCCGCCGGCAGCTCGAGGCGGCGGGATGAGCGGCGACCTCTTCGATTCCGGCCCGGCGAGACCCTCGGGCGGGGCCCCGGCCGCCGGCGTGGAATTTCCACCCGCCACACCGCTCGCCGACCGGATGCGCCCGCGCTCCCTCGACGAGGTCGAGGGGCCGGAGGAAGTCGTCGGCGCGAACGGGTTCCTCAGGCGTGCCATCGGCGAGGACCGCGTGCCCTCGCTCATCCTCTGGGGTCCTCCCGGCGTGGGAAAGACGACGCTCGCCCGCCTGATCGCCTCGCAGACGGCGTCCCTCTTCTTGTCCTATTCGGCGGTCGCGACCGGCGTGAAGGAGATGCGCGAAGTCCTCGAAGAGGCGCGGCGTCTGCGCGCCCTCAACGGGAAGCGCACGACCCTCTTCCTGGACGAGATACACCGCTTCAACCGCTCCCAGCAGGACGTGTTCCTGCCGTACGTCGAGGCCGGCGACGTCGTGCTCGTGGGCGCGACGACCGAGAACCCGTCCTTCGAGCTCAACGGGGCGCTCCTCTCGCGCTGCAAGGTCGTGGTGCTCGAGCCCCTCGCTCCCGAGGCCGTTGCGCGGATCGTGGCGCGGGCCCTGCGCGACATCCCGCGGGGCCTCGGCGCCCGCGACTTCCGGCTCGACGACGACGGCCTGGCTTTCATCGCCCAGGCCTCAGGCGGGGACGCCCGCCGCGCCCTGAACCTGCTGGAGGCCGCGGCCGAGGACGCCGAGGCGGCGCGCGTGAAGGTCATCGAGTCGGCGCGGCTGCGCGACCTGCTGCAGCGCAAGGTCCTCCTCTACGACAAGGCCGGCGAGGAGCACTACAACCTCATCTCGGCCCTCCACAAGTCGATGCGGGAATCCGACCCGGATGCCACCCTCTACTGGCTCGTCCGCATGCTCGAGGCCGGCGAGGATCCGCTCTACATCGCGCGGCGGATCGTCCGCTTCGCTTCCGAGGACGTCGGGCTCGCCGACCCCCGGGCGCTGCGCATCGCGCTGGACGCGAAGGAGGCCTTCGACTTTCTCGGCATGCCGGAAGGATCGCTCGCGCTCGTCGAGGCCGCCGTCTACTGCGCCATGGCGCCCAAGTCGAACGCGCTCTACGAAGCCGAGGGCGAGGCCAAGCGGGACGTCGCGGAGAAGCCGGCCGAGCCCGTGCCGGCGGTGATCCGCAACGCCGTCACGAAGTTGATGCGCCAGGTCGGCTACGGCCGCGGATACAAATACGCGCCTGCCGAGCCCGAGGGCGTCGGCGGCATCGAATGCCTGCCGGACAGCCTGCGCGGCCGGCGCTACTACCGCCCGCGGACGTCCGGCGAAGAAGCGGACCTGTCGCAGCGCCTCGAAGCCGTCCTCAAGCTCCGCCAGGAGAAGTGGGCGAGGGAAGCCGAGGCGAAGGAGAAGCGGAAGAAGAAGCCCTGAGGGGCCGCCTGCCTCTTATGACTCGTCGCGCCTGTAGTTGGGCGCTTCCTTGGTGATGATCACGTCGTGGGCGTGGGATTCCTTGAGGCCCGCCGCCGTGATCCGGATGAGCCCGGACTTCGTGCGCAGATCGTCGATGGTCTTGCAGCCCGCCAGCCCCATGCCCGAGCGCACGCCCCCGGTCAGCTGCAGGACGAGGCCCTCCACCGAGCCCTTGTAGGGAACCATGCCCTCGATGCCCTCGGGCACGAGCTTGGAGAGCGATCCGCCGTTGGGGCCGGCGGCGGCCGCCTGCGGGACATCGCTGTCCATGGACTCCTGAAAGTAGCGGTCGGAGGAGCCGGCCTTCATCGCTCCGAGCGACCCCATGCCGCGATACGCCTTGAACGTGCGTCCCTGGTAGAGGATCGTCTCGCCCGGCGACTCCTCGGTGCCGGCCAGAAGCGATCCGATCATGACGAGATGCGCGCCGGCGGCGATGGCCTTGGTGATATCGCCGGAGAACTTGATGCCGCCGTCGGCGATGAGGGGCACCTTCGTGCCCCGCGTGGCTTTCGCGCACTCGCGGATCGCGTGGATTTGCGGAACCCCGGCGCCGGTCACGACGCGCGTCGTGCAGATCGAGCCCGGCCCGATGCCGACCTTGACGGCGTCGGCCCCGCGGGAGATCAGGTCGCGCGCGCCCTGCTCGGTCGCGACGTTGCCGGCGACGATCGGGGTCGACGGAAAGCGCTGGCGGACCAGCCGCAGCGCGTCGAGCACTCCCTGGCTGTGCCCGTGCGAAGAGTCCAGGATGAGGACGTCGACCTTGGCCCGCACGAGCTCGCGCGAACGGTCGAGGATGTCCTTGGTCACGCCGATGGCCGCCCCGACGCGCAGACGCCCGAGGCCGTCCTTGGCGGCGTTGGGGTACTTGATCGCTTTCTGGATGTCCTTGACGGTGATCAGGCCCTTGAGGTTCCCGCCGCGATCGACGACGAGGAGCTTCTCGATCCGATACTTGTGGAGGAGCTCCTTGGCCTGCTCGAGGGTCGTGCCGACGGGAGTCGTGATGAGGTTTTTCTTCGTCATGCGCGAGGAGATCGGCTTGTCGGGCCGGGTCTCGAAACGCAGGTCGCGGTTGGTCAGGATGCCGACGAGCTTTCCGCGGTCGTCGACGACGGGAACGCCCGAGATCTTGTAGCGGGACATGACCTCGAGCGCGTCCGCGATCACCTGTTCGGGCCGGCAGGTGACGGGGTCGACGATCATGCCCGATTCGGAGCGCTTGACCTTGTCGACTTCGGCGGCCTGGCCCTCGATCGAGAGGTTCTTGTGAATGACTCCGAGGCCGCCCTGCCTGCGCCATCGCGATGGCGAGGCGCGACTCGGTGACGGTGTCCATGGCCGCGGAGATCAGCGGAATGTTGAGGCCGATCTGCGACGTCAACTGCGTCGACAGGTCCACCTCGCGCGGATGGACTTCGGAGTAGGCCGGGAGAAGCAGGACGTCGTCGAACGTCAGGGCCAGCGGAATCGAGTCTTCGGTCCAGGTCCGCCCGCGGAGCCCCTCCTGGCCCTCGCCCGCGCCTTGGTCCTTGAGCTTCGCCATCATGCTCCTGCTGGCTCATCCGGACGGTTCCCGCCCTTTCCGCCCGGCGAGCCTCCTTCCGTTGCCCCGTGACACTTCTTGTATTTCTTGCCCGAGCCGCAGGGGCAGGGATCGTTGCGGCCGACCTTGGGCGCCTGTCTCTGGTGCGTCTCGACCTTCGGGTCCTGTCCGCCGGAGGCGGCCGCGCCGTAGGAGTAGTTGACGTTCGACGGCGCCCGGCGGGCGCGGCATGCGCGACCGGGGTCCGCGCCGCGGCGCCCGTCGGCCGGAGCCTCGCCGGCGTCCGGCGCTTCCTGCTGAGGCACCGGCTGGAGCTTGAAGAGGTACTGGACGATCTGGTCCTCGATCCGCTCCTTCATCAGCGTGAAGAGCTCGAAGGACTCCTTCTTGTACTCGATCAGCGGATCCCGCTGGCCGTAGCCGCGCAGGCCGATGCCTTCCTTGAGGTGGTCGATCGCGAGCAGGTGATCCTTCCACTGCTGGTCGACGACCTGGAGCATCACGAACTTCTCGTGCGTCCGCATCATGTCGCCGCCGAGGATCGACTTCCTTGCGGTCGTAGACGCCGGTCAAGCGCGGTCCAGATCTCCTCGCGAATCTGCTCGCGGGTCTTCTCGTCGTAGACGAACGATCCCGGCCTTCGGGCCCGAAGTACTCCTGGAGATCGACGATCGGCGGCGGCGAGATCCCATTCCGCCGGGTCCTTGTCCTCGTCGAGGTGCCGGCCGAGGATGTAGTCGAGGATCGTCTCGGCGAGGCCGAGCACGTGCTCGCGCGCGAGCTCGCCCTTGAGGATGCCGCGGCGCATGCCGTAGATCTCCTCGCGCTGGCGGTTCATGACGTCGTCGTACTCCAGCAGGTGCTTGCGCGTCTCGAAGTTGCGGCCTTCGACCTGCTTCTGGGCGCGCTCGATCGAGCGGGAGACCATGCCGTGCTCGATCGGCACGCCCTCTTCCATGCCCAGCCGCCGCATGATGTTCTGGAGGCGGTCGGAGCCGAAGATCCGCATCAGGTCGTCCTCGAGGGAAAGGTAGAACCGGGAGGAGCCCGGGTCGCCCTGGCGGCCCGAGCGGCCCCGGAGCTGGTTGTCGACGCGGCGGGACTCGTGCCGCTCGGTGCCGATGATGTGCAGCCCGCCCGCGGCGAGGACCGTCTTCTTGTCCTCGGCGCAACTCTCGCGGAGCCTGGCGAGACGCCGTTCGCGCTCGGCTCGCGGGTCTTCGACGTCCGTTGAGCTCGTGCACGGCGACGGCGTCGGGGTTGCCGCCGAGCACGATGTCGGTTCCGCGGCCGGCCATGTTCGTCGCGATGGTCACCGAGCCCGAGCGGCCGGCCTGGACGACGATCTCGGCTTCCTTCTCGTGGAACTTCGCGTTCAGGACGACGTGCGGGACCTTGCGCTCCTTCAGGAGCGCGGAGAGCCGTCTCGGACTTCTCGATCGAGACCGTGCCGACGAGGACGGGCTGGCCCTTGTCCGCGGAGTGCCACGATCTCGTCGGCGACCGCTTCGTACTTCTCGCGCTCCGAGGCGTAGACGACGTCCTGGTTGTCCTGCGCGGATCATGGGCTGTTCGTCGGGATGACGACCACGTCGAGCTTGTAGATCTGGTGGAACTCCGACGGCTTCCGTGTCGGCCGTGCCCGTCATGCCGGCGAGCTTCTCGTAGAGGCGGAAATAGTTCTGGAGGGTGATCGTCGCGAGGGTCTGGTTCTCCCGCTCGATCTTGACGTTCTCCTTGGCCTCGACGGCCTGGTGAAGCCCGTCGGACCACCGGCGCCCGGGCAGGACGCGGCCGGTGAACTCGTCGACGATCAGGACCTGGCCGTCCTTGATCATGTACTCGACGTCGCGGCGGTAGAGCGCGTGGGCCCGCAGGGCCTGCTCGACGCCGTGGAGGAGGTCGATGTTGGTCAGCTCGTACATGTTGTCGATGCCGAGCAGCTTCTCGGCCTTCGCCACGCCCTCTTCGGTCAGAACGGCCGTGCGGGCCTTCTCGTCGACGAGGTAGTCGCCGGTCGTCGTCTTGTTCCCGTGCTTGTCCTTCTCTTCCTTGCCCTTGGACAGGTGCGGGATGACCCGGTTGCAGCGGTAATAGACGTCGGTGTTCTCCTCGGAGGGCCCCGAGATGATGAGCGGGGTGCGGGCCTCGTCGATCAGGATCGAATCGACTTCGTCGACGATCGCGAAGACGTGGCTGCGCTGGACCATCGACTCGATCTCGAACTTCATGTTGTCGCGCAGGTAGTCGAAGCCGAACTCGTTGTTGGTTCCGTAGGTGACGTCGCAGGCGTAGGCCTTCTGCCGCTCGTCGTCCAGGAGACTGTTCTGGATGCACCCGACCGTCAGGCCCAGGAAGGTGTAGATCCTTCCCATCCACTCGGCGTCGCGGCGGGCGAGGTAGTCGTTGACGGTCACGACGTGGACGCCCCGCCCGGTGAGGGCGTTGAGGTAAACGGGCATCGTTCGCGACGAGGGTCTTGCCCTCGCCCGTCTTCATCTCGGCGATCTTGCCCTGGTGGAGGACCATGCCGCCGATCAGCTGGACGTCGAAGGGGCGCATCCCGAGGGCCCGGACCGAGGCCTCCCGGGCGACCGCGAAGGCCTCCTCGAGGATCCCGTCGAGGGCCTCCGCGCGCGCGGACTTGAGCTCCTCCTCGGGGACGCCCTCGAGCGCCTTGGCGATGCGGGCCCGGAACTCCTCGGTCTTGCCGCGGAGAGCCTCGTCCGAGAGCTTCTGCATCCCGGGCTCGAGCGCGTTGATCCTCGCCACGCGCGGCAGGAGCTTCTTGATGTCGCGCTCGTGCTGCGTGCCGAAAACCTTGGCGAGGAAACGGTCGATCATGGTTTGGCGGTTAACACCTGAAGGGACGGAGTTTATTTCGGATGGGCCGGAGAGTCGAGGACGGGTCTCGGGGGGACGAGAGGGAGGGGCGGGAGAGAACGAGCACTACCGCGATTCGAGGATGTACTCCAGCGGGTTGACCGGGCGGCCGTCGACGCGGACTTCGTAGTGGAGGTGCGGCGCCGTCGAGCGGCCGGTCGATCCCACCAGGCCGACGCGATCGCCGCGGCGGATCTGCTGGCCCTCGGACACGAGCGTCTCCTGGAGGTGGCCGTAGAGAGTGACGTAGCGATCGCTGTGCACGATCTCGATCGCCCGGCCGAACTCGCCGGCCCAGCCCGAGAGGAGCACCACTCCGTCGGCGGTCGCCAGAACGGGCTCGCCGCGCGAGGTCGAGATGTCGATGCCCTCGTGGGCGGCCGCGCCGCCGCTGAACGGATCGGTGCGCAGTCCGTAGCCGGACGTCACGGCGCCGCGGACCGGCCAGACCGTGGGTGTTGCGGCGATGAGCGCCGAGCGCCGGGAGAACTGTCTTTCGAGCAGCGAGAGGCGCGTGTCGAGAAGCGACGTCTGGTCCTTCCAGGCTTCCTTCCAGGGCCCCGGGGCCGCATCGGGGGAAATGCCGGGTCCGCCGACGCCGAGCCGGACCGTGTCGGAGAGACCGGCGACGATCGAGAGCCGGCGCGTGCGCGCTTCGAACTCGGACATCTGCCTGGAGATCCCGTCGAGCTTCTGGTTGAGCGCGGCCGTGGTCGAGCGCAGGCGCGCGTTTTCCGCCATCGCGAAGCGGTACTGGCGGTCGCGGCGCGACGAAGCGAGGAAGGCCCACGCGAACGCGACGGCGGCGACGAGCAGGAGCGCGGCCGCGGCCGCGGAGAATCCGAGGAAACGGCTGGAGATGGTGAGCTTGCGAAACCGCGCCCGCGCGTGCGGCACGAAGATGATCGTGTTGTACTTCACCGGCTTTTCTCCTCCCGGCCGCCCCGCGCAAGCCTCCGGCGCCTACGCCTGCGGATTCGGTTCGAAGTCTTGACCGGAGTCGACGCCCCGGATTCGGTGGACCGATCCTATGGATCGCCTCCGGGAGTGTCAACCCTGCTCGACCGGGCAGGCGCCGTCCGGCGCGAAGGACGGGCGGTAAGACAGCGCTTCGGACAGGTGCGCCGGAACGACACGCTCCGACCCTTCGAGGTCGGCAATCGTGCGCGCCACGCGGAGCGCACGATGGATGGCGCGCGCCGTCAGCGCGAGCCGTGTGACGGCCGTCTCGAGAAGACGCCGTCCGGCCGCATCGAGTGCGCATTCCTGCACAAGTTCCTGTGCAGAAATGTCCGCGTTGCGCGCCGGCGCGCGCCCGGCCTTCCGGCGCCGTGCCGAGGCGCGCTCGCGGGCCGCGGCCACGCGGGCGCGGATGGCGTCGGAGGACTCTTCGCTCCGCCTTCCGGCGGCGTCCTCCCGGAGGTCCGACCAGGGGACGGCACGCATGGCGATGTGCAGATCGATGCGGTCGAGAAGCGGTCCCGAGAGCTTTCGGCCATAGCGGGTGCGGGCCCGCGGTTCGCAGACGCAGGCGCGGCGCGGATCGCCCGCGAAGCCGCACGGGCAGGGGTTCATGGCGGCGACGAGGAGGACGTCGCAGGGAAAGACGGCGGCGCCGGCCGTGCGGACCACCGCGATGCGCCGCTCCTCGAGCGGCTGCCGGATCGCCTCGAGCGCGTCGCGGCGAAACTCCGGGATCTCGTCGAGAAAGAGCGCGCCGCGGTGCGCGAGCGAGATCTCGCCCGGCGCCGGCCGCGCTCCTCCGCCGACGAGCCCCGCGGTGGAGATCCCGTGGTGCGGCGCGCGGAAAGGCGGCAGCTCGAGCAGGCCCGAGCCGGGCGGCAGGAGACCGGCAACGGAGTGAATGCGGGTGACCTCGATCGACTCGGAGCGCGAGAGGGGCGGAAGAATCCCCGGCAGCCGGCGCGCGAGCATCGTCTTCCCGGCGCCGGGGGGACCGGAGAGCAGGAGATGGTGACCGCCCGCCGCGGCGATCTCCGCCGCGCGCCGCGCGACGCGCTGTCCCTTGAGGTCGGAAAAATCCGGACCCGACGGCGCCGCCGCGGGCGCGGAGTCGGGGGGCGGCAGGGGAGGAATGGGGCGCGCGCCGAACACGTGGGCGGCCGCGTCGGACAGGTGCGCGACCGGGATCACGCGGATTCCTTCGATCGCTGCGGCTTCCCGGGCGCTCGCGGCCGGAAGCACGATCTCCGGAAAGCCGGCGTCGCGAGCGGCGAGGGCCAGGCACAGGGCGCCGCGGACGGGCCGGACCTCTCCGCCGAGACCGAGCTCGCCGACGATCACCCGCCGCGCTGGACCGGGCGGCGGATGCGTTCCTCCGAGTCCCGCGAGCCCCACGGCGACGGGGAGATCCAGCGCCGCCCCGGACTTGCGGAAGTCTGCGGGCGCGAGGTTGACGGTGACCGCTCCTGCGGGGAACGCGAAGCCCGCGTTCTTCAGGGCCGAGCGGACGCGGTCGCGCGCCTCGCGCACGGCGGCATCGGGCAGACCGACGATCGTGAATCGGGGGAAGCCGCCGGACGCATCGACTTCGACGTCGAGGACGCGAGCCTCGAGCCCGTGCGTGGCGGCCGAGTGGATTCGAGCGAGCATGAAACCTCCTCGGTGGCGAGGAGGCCTGAGCGCGACGCGCTCCGCGAGCCGGTCGAGAGGACGATGGAATCGTAACAGGTCGTGGGCGCAGTTCGCCCGGCGGCCGGAGACGGAATGTCTACCTGGGGGGGATCTTGAGCCGGTCGCCCGGCTTGATGAGTCCCGAGCCGCCGAGGCCGTTGATTGCCAGGATCTCGGCCACGGTCGTTCCGTGGCGCAGGGCGATCTGGTAGAGCGTGTCGCCGCTCTTGACCTTGTAGCTCTTTTGCGCGGGGGCCTTCCTGTCCTTCTTCGGCGCGCTCGACGACGTCTGGGCGACTCCCGCCTTGGCCTTGCCCGTGCGGGCCCGGACCGGCGCCTTCTCGGGCACGACGATCTCCTGCCCGCGGGCGACGCGCGAGCGCGTCGTCAGCGAGTTGGCCGAGGCCAGCGAGGTGACCGTGACGCCGTACTTGGAGGCGATCTTCTTGAGCGTGTCGCCCTTCTTCGCGACGTGCGTCTTGAAGGCGGGCGGCCGGGTCGTCGGGACCTCGGCCAGGGCGACCACGATCGTCTCCTGCGTCCCGTTCGGGACCTTGAGATCGTAGCCCTCGGGCTGGTGGGGCGTGACCGCCGAGCGAAGCTCCGGGTTGAGCATCTCGAAGTCCGAAAGGGGAAGGTTCGCGGCGCGCGCCAGGTCCTCGATCGACACGGGCCGGTCGAGGGTCACCGTATCGAACTCGAGCGGCGGCTCGAGGATGACGTCGAAACCGTAGTGGGTGGGGTTTTTCGAGATGAGGACGGCCGCCAGGAACGCGGGGACGTAGTTCTGCGTCTGCTTGCGGATCGCGCCCGTCCGTGCGAGCTGCCAGAAGTCACGCGCTCCGGTCCGGTTCATCGCGCGCATGATCTTGCCCTCGCCGGCGTTGTAGGCCGCCATCGCGAGATACCAGTCGTCGAAGAGCTCGTGGAGGTACGCGAGGTACTTCGCCGCGGCCCGCGTGGCCTTTTCGGGGTCGCTGCGCTCGTCGACGACGCCGTTGGACTTCAAGCCGTACTGGCGTCCCGTGCGCGGCATGAACTGCCAGATGCCGTGCGCGGACTTGGGCGAGCGCGCGTGCGGAAGAAACGAGGACTCGATGAACGCGATCATCGCGAGATCCTGCGGAAGGCCTTCCTCCGCGAAGATCTCGTGGATCATCGGGACGTAGCGGCCCGAGCGCGAAAGTCCCGCTGCGATCTTTCCGTGGAGGGCGTCGCTCTGGAAGGCAGCGACGACCCGGAGGACGCTGTCGTTGACGACGATGGGAACGTCGGGACGGGCGGCCTGCCGGTCGGAGGCGACGGCCTCGCGCGCTTCGGCGATCTGCTCGGCGCTGGGCGCGGGCGCCTCGATGTCCGCGGCGAGCTCCGGCGTGACTTCGCCGTGAGAGGTCCCGGCCTCCTCGGTCGCGCCCGCGAGGGCCTCGTACCGCTGGATGTCTTCGTAGAGGCCCACGGAAAACGCGGCGACGGCGGGCGTCGGGGACGGCCCCTGGTCGGGGCGCACCGCGTCGATGGCCAGGCCGAACTGGTAGCGCGCGCAGGCGAAGTCGCCCGCGAGCGCCGCGTCGCGGCCGATGGAAAACTCCGACGTCGCCGCCTGGATCGCGCGCTCGTCGGGGCTCGGGCCCGGCGGCGGCGCCGAGGCGCTCGTCGCATTCGAAGCAGCGGTCGAGGCGCAGCCGGCGAGCGCGCCGATGGCGCCGGCTAGGAAGACGCCGAAGATGGCAAAGCCCGACCGGGCCAGCTCCCGAGTAGCTCGCACGAAAAAAGGGTAAACCCGGGCTGCGCGCGATTGCAAAGGCTTTTCCGGCCAGTGTGGCGGTGGGAGGACAGTCGGGCCGAGGCGCGCCGGAGGTTATTTCCCGAGAATGTGGAATTTCAGCGACAGAAGCAGCCGCTCGATGTCGCTCTTGGACTGGATCTCGATCGAGAAATTCTGGGCCTCGCCGACTTCCTTGCCCTGCCGGTCTTCGAAGCGCAGTCCCACGTTGACCTGATGCCCCTGGGCGAGCTGCTTGCGCGGCACCTGGATCTCGAACACCTTGCTGACTTCCTTGCGATGGTTCAGGCTCGACGCGAGGAGGTCGTCGACGGAGATTCCCGACGCAGGGCGGCGCGGCTTGTCGTCGTCGACCGCTCCCGAAGTCGACGTCTTGCGCAGCCTCTCGAGCTCCGCGAGGATGTCGATGTTCGACCGTACCTTGACGTGGCGCACCTCTTCGGTGACGGCCTTCTCCGCCTCCGGCTGCGCGGCCTCGGCGAAAGACACGTCGGCAATCTCGGGCTCGCCGCCGGCCGGGCCTCGGGCGGCCGTGGCCGCCACACCCGTCGCCGCCGGATCGGGAAGGGGAGCGTCGAGTGAGTCGAGAGCCTGCTCGAACTCCTGCACCGTTTCCGAGTCGGTTCCGTCGAACGCGCCGCTTGGCGGCTGGTTGAGCTCGTAGGCCTGCGTCATCCGCGGTTCCGAAGCAACGGAGAAGGTCCCCGGCTCGACCTCGAGCGGCACGACGCTTTCTTCGGGCGGGGCGGGCGGGGGCGGTGGAGGCGGCGGAACCGCTTTGGGCTTCGCGGCCTGCGGCTGGACTTGAGGTGCCGGCGCGGCCGGCGCGGGCTTGGGCACAGGCTGCGTCTTGGGGGGTGTCGGTTTCGCGGGCGCCGGTTTCTCTTCGCCGAGCATCCGCTTCTTCAGCGAGCGCAGCGTGAGCCGGGAGACGGCCTTGAGCGTCTCGAAGACGCCCTGCCCGAGAACCGCGCAGGCCTCGTAGCTCTCGAAGAGCTTGTCGGGGTTGAGGCTTTCCTCGAGCTCTTCGAGCGGCAGGATGTTGGCGAGATCGCGCTTGTTGTACTGGAGAACGAGCGGGATCTCTTCGAGACGCACACCGATCTCGGCGAGGTTGGCCTTCAGGTTCGCGAGCGACTCGACGTTGGCGTCCTTCATCGCGCGCTGCGAATCGGCGACGAACACGATTCCGTCGACGCCTTTCAGGACCAGCTTGCGAGTCGTGTTGTAGAAGACCTGACCGGGAACCGTGTAGAGCTGGACGCGGGTCTTGAAGCCGCCGATGACCCCGACGTCGAGCGGCAGGAGGTCGAAGAAGAGGGTCCGGTCGGTCTCGGTCTCGAGGGACACCATTTCCCCGCGGGATCCCGGCGCCGTCCGGCCGTAGATGTGGTGGAGGTTGGTGGTCTTCCCGCACAGACCCGGGCCGTAATAGACGACCTTGGCCGCCATCTGCATCGTGGCGTAGTTGAAAAACACCATGAGTTTGTGGCTCGAGCGCGCGAAGCGCCTCCGGCGAGGCGAGCCGCGGGTGCGAGCAGCGGAAATTGTAGCACCCTGAGGGGTTACGGGCACCCGCCCTCGGGGTCAGGAGGGGCCGAGGATCCGGCGAATCTCCTCTTCACGTCCCCGGCCGGGCGTCTGAAGAAGGATTTCCGCGGCGAGGGCGCGATAGAGCGCGAGCGCGTCGGCGTGCGCCGCGAGCGCCAGCGCGTGCGCGCGCACGGTGCCCGCATCCCGCCGCGCGACGGCCCCCGTGAACGCCTCCGGAAACGGCTGACGGCCGGCCGCGGCCACCGCGCGTTCGGCAAGCCCGGCGAGGACTTCTCGCGCGGTTTCCTCGGGGATGCCGGCCGCGATCCAGGCCCGCACCGCGACCGAGACGACCGCGGCGGCCCCGCCGGCGGCGATCGAAGCCGCGGCGTGGTACAGCGGCTTGGCCTCCAGAGTCAGCACGTGCGGCCGCGCCGCGACGAGTCGGGCCATCGCCGCGGCGGCTTCGACCGCCGGGGCGTCGCCTTCGATCGCGACGAACGCGCCGCGCCAGTCTTCGTCGGCCGCGCCGGTGAAGGGACGAACGGGGTGGAGCGAAGCGACCGCGGCGCCGCGTTGCGCGAACGGCTCGAGGACGTGTGCCGGAAGCGCCCCGGACAGGTGGAGCGCGAACCGGCAGACGATGCTCTGCGCGAGCTCGACCGCGGCGGGAGCGATGGCATCGTCCGGGAGGGCGACCACGAGAACGTCGCAGTCGGGCAGTCCGCGCCTCCCGAACGGAACGGCCTCCGCATCCGAGAGCTCGGGAGGCAGCGCGCCGCCGTCGGGCAGGGGCCTCACGATGACCTGGGCGATCGTTCCGCCGGCGGCCTTCCACGACCGCGCGAAGGCGCGCCCCGCGCGCCCGGGTCCGGCCAGGACGACCCGCGCGTCGAGCAACTCGGTCGTGCGGGCGTTCACCCCGCGAGTCTATCGGCGATTTTTGGTATCCTTAGCACTCTCTCTCCAAGAGTGCTAAACATGGCCACCCTGGACACCCGAAGCCGCGCAATCCTCAAGGAGATCATCCGCGTCCACGTGGACACGGGGGATCCGGTCTCCTCGCGCACGCTTTTCAAGTCGAACCGGTTCGGCCTCTCGCCCGCCTCGATCCGCAACATCATGGCGGACCTGACGGACCTGGGGTTTCTCGCGCAGCCGCACACGTCGGCCGGCCGGGTTCCCACCGACCGCGCCTATCGGGTCTACATCGACGAGCTTATGCGGCAGCGCCGCATCGGGGACGAGGTGCGCGAGCAGATCGGATCCGACCTCGACTCGGCCGGCGGCGACATGGGCCGCCTGTTCACGGCGGCTTCGCGGCTGCTCTCGCAGCTTTCTGGCGAGGTCGGTTTCGTCGTCGCGCCCGACGCCCTGCACACGATCGTGAAGAGCCTGCGCTTTCTGACCGTCGCGCCGGGGAAGGTTCTCTGCGTCCAGGTCCACGAGCCGGACGTCGTCATTTCGCGCGTGCTCGAGACCGACGTGAATTACACGCCCGCGGAGCTCGATGCGCTCTCCGAGCGCCTGACTCGCGAGTACGGGGGCCTGACGCTTCACGAGGTGCGGCGGCGGCTGGCGGAGGCGATGGCGCGGGAGCGCGCCGAGGCCGACCGCCTGGGGCGTTCCGCGGAGCTCGCCCGGCAGGCGCTCGAGAAGAAGGACGGCGAGGACAGCCTCTTCTACGACGGAACGGCGCGCCTTCTCGAGAAGCCCGAGTTCTCCGACGTGTACTCGATCCGGCGGATCTTTCAGGCCTTCGACGAAAAAGTCCGGGTTCTCGACCTCGTCTCCCGGTACCTCGATTCGCGGGGCACGAGCGTCGTTCTGGGCTCCGAGGACGACCATGCGGTCGATCCCAGCCTCTCGGCCGTCTTGACCTCGTACGGAACGGGAGAGACACTGACGGGAATGCTGGGAGTCATCGGTCCTGCGCGGAGGGAGTACACCCGGGTCATCCCGGTCGTGGACCTGCTCGGCCGCGCCGTGTCGGACCGCCTCGACCGCCGGGAGGAGAGACTGAAGGAGGGCCGCTCGGAATGAGCGATCGGGACAAGCGAAGATCCGACGACGACCTGATCGAGCTCCGGGACTCGGGCGACTCTCTCGAGTCGGCCCTCGGAGAGGACGAGGTCAACGCGCTCGCCAAGGCCGAGGACCGGCTCCGCGCGATCCAGAAGGAGATCGAGGAGCTCAAGGACCGGCACATCCGCAAGCTCGCGGAGTTCGAGAACCACAAGAAGAGGAGCGAGCGCGAGCGGCAGGAGTACTTCAAGATCGCCCTCGCGGGCTTCGCCCACGACTTCCTCCCGATCCTCGACAACTTCGAGCGTGCGTTCGCGCACGCCCGTGCCGAGGACCTGACGAGCGACTTCGGGCAGGGCATCGCCATCATCGCCAAGCAGCTCGGAGAGCTCTGGAAGCGCAACGGCCTGATTCCGATCGACACGTCGGGCGTCTTCGACCCGAACCTCCACGAGGCGGTCGCGACCGAGAAGACCGACCGCGTGGCGGCGAACACGATCGTCGAAGAGATGCAGCGGGGCTACTTCCTGAACGAACGGCTCATCCGGCCGTCGTTCGTGAAGGTCGCGGTGCGCACGACGCCCGAACCGGACGAAGGCGCGAGCGCGCCGCCGCCCGGCCGGTCCGAGGGTTAGGCAGGAGGCAGAGTGGGCAAGATTCTCGGTATCGACCTCGGGACGACCAACTGCTGCGTGTCGGTCGTCGAGGGCGCGACTCCGCAGGTCCTCAACAACCGGGAGGGCAGCCGCACGACGCCCTCGATCGTGGGCTTCACCGAGGACGGCGAGCGCCTGGTCGGCCAGATCGCCAAGCGCCAGTCGATCACCAACCCCATGAACACGGTCTTCGCCGTGAAGCGCCTCGTCGGCCGCAAGTACGACGCCGAGGAGACGCAGCACGCCCGCGAGGTGTTGCCCTACGAGATCGTCCGGGCGGTCAATGGCGACGTCAAGATCCGGGCGCGGGGACGCGAGTACAGCCCGGAGGAAATCTCGGCCTTCATCCTCTCGGAGATCAAGGAGTTTTCCGAGGAGGCGCTCGGCGAGGAGATCAGCGAGGCCATCATCACGGTCCCCGCGTACTTCGACGACGCGCAGCGCCAGGCGACCCGCGACGCCGGACGGATCGCCGGCCTCGAGGTGCTCCGGATCATCAACGAGCCCACGGCGGCGTCGCTCGCCTACGGTCTCGACCGCAAGGGCAGCGAGGTCGTCGCGGTCTACGACCTCGGCGGCGGCACGTTCGACATCTCGATCCTGCAGCTCGGCGACGGGATCTACGAGGTCAAGGCGACGGCCGGCGACACGTACCTCGGCGGCGAGGACTTCGACAAGAAGATCATGGACTGGCTGCTCGACGACTTCCGGAAGGCGACCGGCATCGATCTGCGGCAGGACCGCATGGCCCTCCAGAGACTCAAGGAAGCGGCGGAGAAGGCCAAGTGCGAGCTGTCCACGGCGACCGAGACCACGATCACGCTGCCGTTCATCTCGGCCGACGCTTCGGGCCCCAAGCACATCAACCGCACGCTGACACGGGAGCGCTTCGAGACGCTCGTCGCGGACCTCATCGACCGGACGGCCGCTCCGTGCCTCGACGCCCTCGCGGCGGCGAGCCTGAAGCCCTCGGACGTGGACCAGGTCATCCTCGTGGGCGGCCAGACGCGCACGCCGAAGGTCCAGCGCATGGTCGCCGAGCTGTTCGGCCGCGAGCCCAACCGCGACATCAACCCGGACGAGGTCGTCGCGATCGGCGCCGCGATTCAGGGCGGCGTGCTCAAGGGCGAGATCAAGGACGTCGTGCTCCTGGACGTCACGCCGCTCTCGCTGGGCATCGAGATGCACGGCGGCGTCTTCGAAAAGCTCATCGAGCGCAACTCGACGATCCCGACCAAGAACACCAAGGTCTTCACGACGGTCGCCGACAACCAGTCGGTCGTCGAGATTCACGTCCTCCAGGGCGAGCGCGAGATCGCCAAGGACAACAAGTCCCTCGGACGGTTCGAGCTCGTCGGAATCCCCGCGGCGCCGCGCGGCGTACCTCAGATCGAGGTGACCTTCGCCATCGACTCCAACGGCATCGTCAACGTCTCGGCGCGCGACCTCGCCACCGGCAAGGCGCAGGGCATGCAGATCAACCCGGCGGGCGGGCTGTCGCAGAACGAGATCGACAAGATCATCAAGGAAGCGTCGTCCTTCGCCGAGGCGGACCACGAGCGCCGCGAGATTGCGGCGATCAAGAATCGGCTCGAGGGCATGATCGCCTCCAACGAGCGGGTCCTCGGCGAATTCGGCGGCGCGCTCGCCGACGACGAGCGGCAGCGCATCGAGGAGACCCTGAAGCGCTCGCGCGAGATCGCTTCCGGCGAGTCGCGCGAAGCGTTCAACGAAGCCATCTTCGACATGCAGGGCGTCTCGAAGGTCCTGACCCGCGTCATGCTCGCGCGGGCGGGCGCCGGGGGAGCCGCGGCCACCTAGCCCGACGACGCCTGACGGCGGACGCCTTCGAGATTCGACGCAGCGGCCCGAAAACGGAACTCCACATGCCCAAACGCGACTACTACGAAATTCTGGCGGTCTCGCGCGACGTCGATGCGGCGGGGCTCAAGTCCGCGTACCGTAAGCTCGCGCTGACCTACCACCCCGACCGCAACCCCAACAACCCGGACGCCTCGGAGAAGTTCACCCAGGCCTCGGAGGCGTATGCGGTGCTCTCCGATCCCGACAAGCGCGCGCGCTACGACCAGTTCGGCCACGCGGGAGTGTCGCCGGGCGCCGGCGGCTTCGGCGGCGGCTCCCAGGGCTTCGACCCGTCGGTCTTCGGCGATTTCTCCGACCTCTTCAGCGGCATCTTCGGCTTCGCCGCGGGAGGCGGGTTCGGCGGCGCGGCCGGCCCGGTGGGAGGCAGCGACCTGGTCTACCGGATGGAGATTTCGTTTCTCGACGCCGCACGCGGTGTCGAGGCGCCGATCGCGATTTCGCGGCTCGAAGGCTGCGAGGATTGCGAGGGCTCCGGGGCGGCCTCCGGAACCCAGCCGCGGACCTGCCCCGATTGCCGGGGAACCGGGCGCCAGCGTCTCTCCCAGGGATTTCTGACCGTCACGCGCCCGTGCGCGAAGTGTCGCGGCGAAGGGCGGATCGTCGATCAGCCCTGCAAGAGCTGCCGCGGCGAAGGGCGGCGGCGCGGCAAGAAGGAGCTGACGATCAAGATTCCCGCGGGTGTCGAGACGGGCTCGCGGCTCCGGCTCACGGGGGAAGGCGACGCGGGCCCCAACGGCGGGCCGGCGGGCGACCTCTACGTGATCCTCACGGTCGCCGAGCACGAGCTCTTCGACCGCGACGGCGACGACGTGATCCTCACGCTCGACCTGCCGTTCCCGACCCTCGTTCTCGGCGGCGAGGTGGAAGTTCCCACGCTCGAGGAGCCCGAGGCCGTCTCCATCGCCGCAGGGACCGCCGCGGGGTCGGAGCTGCGGCTGCGCGGAAAGGGCATGGGCCGGATCGGCCGCAGCGGCCGCGGCGATCTCGTCGTCCGCGTCGGCGTTCGCGTGCCGACGAAGACCTCGAAAGAGGAAAAGGATCTCCTGCGGCGTTACGCGGAAGCGACCGGGGCGCCGGTCGGCGTCAAGGGCGTGCTCGGGAAGGCGAAGAAGATATTCTCGTAGGGCGTTGGCCCGCTCGCGATTCAGCCGCCTCCACGTACCCCGAAAGTCGGGTGACGACGCCGTCCTCGGCATCCTCGCGCTCTATGGACCGCTCGGATTCGAGCAGGAGGGACGCGACCTCGTGGCGTTCTTCCGGGAGGCGGCGGCCGCGCGTCGGGCTTCCGAGCATCTGCGCGACAAACGCGTCCGTCACTCGCTGACGACCGACATTCCCGAGGGTGATCCGCTCGAGGCGTTCCGCGCCGCCTCCCGCGCGTTCGCCGTGGGCGAGCGGCTCTGGGTCGATCCCGGCGAGCTCAACGACGCCGGCCCGCCGGCGGGACGCGTCGCTCTGCGCCTGCCGGCCTCGCGCGCCTTCGGCACCGGAGGACACGCCTCGACGCGCCTCGCCCTCGTCGCGCTCGAAGAGGAAGAGCTCGCCGGACGCGCGGTGCTCGATGTCGGAACGGGCTCGGGAATTCTGGCGCTCGCGGCCGCGGCGCTCGGCGCCCGGCTCGCGATCGGGCTCGACACGGACTCCGACGCGGTCTTCGTCGCGCGCGAGAACGTGCTCCGGCACCCGTTCGGCGCCCGCGTGGGTCTGTACGCCGGGCCGCTCGCGGCGGTCTCGGGCGCTTTCGACCTCGTGGTCGCGAACATGCTCGCGGACGAGATCCTGCCCGAAGCCTCGCGGCTCCTCGCCCGCGCCGGCAAGGCGGGCCGGGTTCTCCTTTCGGGGGTCACGCGGGAACGCGAGGCCCGGATCCTCGGGAAAATGCGGACCGGCCGCTGGAAGCTCGCCGGACGCCGCACCGAAAAGGAATGGGTGTGCCTCTGTCTGGCGCGCGCTTCGTAGTCGAGCGGCTGCCCCGCGCGGGCGAGATCCTCGAGCTGACGGGCGAGGACGCGGCACACGCCCGCGCCCGGCGGCTCGCCGATGGAGATCCCGTCGTGCTCGTCGACGGCACCGGCAACGAGGCGGTCGGCCGCGTGGAGCGCGCGTCCCGGAGCGGCGTGCGCGTCCGGGTCGACGCGGTCGCCGCAGGCCCTCCGGACCCGCTTCCGGCGATCCGTCTCTACGTCGCGGCGGTGCGCGCCGAGCGGCTCGCCTGGATCGCGGAGAAGGCGACCGAGCTCGGAGCGGCTTCTTTGACGCTCGTCGTCTCCGAGCGCACGCAGTCGCCGCGCGCCGGCGCGCCCATCGTGGCGCGCCTGGCCCGCGTCGTCGCGGAAGCGGCCAAACAGTCGGAGCGGGCGCGCTGGCCCGGCGTCGCCGGTCCGATCGCATACGCCGATGCGCTCGCCGTGGAGAGCGCGCGGCATCGGTTTCTGCTCGACCCGCGCGGCGAGCCGTTCCCCGCGTCGCTCGTTGGCGGCGAGGTCGCGCTTCTCGTCGGCCCCGAGGGAGGGTGGAGCGACGCGGAGCACGCCGACGCGCTCGCCGCGGGATGGCGCGCGATCGCGCTGGCGGCGGGGAAGCTCCGCGCCGAAACCGCCGCGGTCTCGGGACTCACGCTCGCGCGGGAGGCCCTCGCACGGGCGGCGCTCGCGCGCGGTTCGCATTGACACCCCTCCGGCTCCGATCAATACTCGCGGTCACATCGCAGAAGCGGAGGCCCCATGTCCTATGAGGACGTCAAGAAAGTCTGGATGAACGGCCGGCTCGTGGACTTCGCCGACGCGAAGATTCACGCCTTCTCCCACGTCTTCCACTACGGATCCGCGATGTTCGAGGGCGCGCGCCTCTACAAGACACGCCATGGCTCGGCCCTCTTCCGCATCGACGAGCACATCAAGCGGCTGTTCGATTCCTGCAAGGTCTATCGCATGGAGGTGCCCCACACCCTCCCCGAGTTCCGTGAGGCCATCGCCGAGACGATTCGCGCCAACGGCTTCGACGCGTGCTACATCCGTCCGGTGATCTACCGGGGCCTCGGCGCGCTCGGCGTGAATCCCTTCAACAGCCCGGTCGACGTCATGATCGCCGTCTGGAAGTGGGGGCGGTACCTCGGCGAGGAAGCCCTCGAAGGCGGCGTCGACGTCTGCGTGTCCTCGTGGAACCGCATGGCCCCGAACACGTTCCCGGCCATGGCCAAGGCCACGGGCAACTACCTCAACTCCGCCCTGATCAAGATGGAAGCCGTGACCAACGGCTTCACCGAGGGCATCGCTCTCGACAACGCCGGCCGCGTCTCCGAGGGCAGCGGCGAGAACATCTTCGTCGTTTACGGAGGCCGCCTCCTGACGCCTCCGCTCGCCGGAACGATCCTTCCCGGCATCACCCGGGACTCGGTCATGACGATTGCGCGGGACGCCGGGTTCACGGTCGTCGAGCAGCAGATCGCGCGCGAGATGCTCTATCTCGCCGACGAAGTGTTCTTCACCGGCACCGCCGCGGAGATCACCCCCATCCGTTCGGTGGACCGGATCGTGGTCGGCACCGGACGGCGCGGGCCCGTCACCGAGCGGATCCAGAAGGACTTCTTCGCGTTGATCCGGGGCGAGGCCCCGGACCGCTACGGATGGCTCACGCCGCTGGCGGTCGAGGCGGCCGCCGTCCGCTAGGGCTTTTACCTCTTTTTGGCTCAGCCAGTTACGAGCTGGCCTTTCGCGCAGGGCCGGCGGCGGCCCCGTTCGATAGGCCTTCCAAAAGCCAGTCGAGGGGCGTACCCTACATTCCTACCGAGGAAAACAAAGTCATGCATATCAACGATCTGCTGAAGATTGCGGTCGAGCGGAAGGCGTCCGACCTGCACCTGAAAGTGGGCGCCTTTCCCATCATCCGTGTGGACGGAACGCTCATTCCGCTGGCGGACATGCGCCGCCTCATGCAGGAAGACACGATCGCGATGGCCTTCTCGATCATGTCGGCCCGGCAGAAGGAAAAGTTCAAGAACAACTTCGAGATCGACATCGCCTACAACGTCCCCAACCTCGGCCGCTTCCGCTGCAACATCTTCCAGCAGCGCGGGACGGTCGGCCTGGTCCTTCGCGTCATTCCGGCCAAGATCCTCTCGATCAAGGAGCTGCTGCTGCCGCCCGTCATGGAGAAAATCTGCCAGGAGCAGCGCGGCCTCGTCCTGTGCACGGGCACGACCGGCTCGGGCAAGTCGACGACCCTCGCCGCGATGATCGACCACATCAACACCACCCGCAACGAGCACGTGATGACCGTCGAGGACCCGATCGAGTTTCTCCATCGCGACAAGAAGTCGATCGTCAACCAGCGCGAGGTCGACGTCGACACCAAGGGGTTCTCGCTCGCGCTGCGCAGCGCCCTGCGCCAGGACCCCGACGTCATCCTCGTCGGCGAAATGCGCGACTACGAAACGATCGAAACGGCCCTGACGGCGGCCGAGACGGGCCATCTCGTGTTCTCGACGCTCCACACCCTCGACGCGACGGAGACGATCAACCGCATCATCGCGGTCTTTCCGCCGCACCAGCAGAAGCAGATCCGCCTCCAGCTCGGCGCGGTGCTGAAGGCCGCGGTTTCGCTGCGCCTCATGCCGCGCGCCGACGGGCTCGGCCGCGTGCCGGCGGCCGAGATCCTCATCCGGACCAACTACGTCCGCGAGTGCATCGAGAACAAGGAGAAGACCAAGTACATCAAGGACGCGATCCAGCAGGGCACCTCGCAGTACGGGATGCAGACCTTCGACCAGTCGCTCTACAGCCTCTACAAGTCGGGTCTCATCACGCTCGAGGAAGCCCTCAAGCGCGCGACCAACCCGAACGAGTTCAAGCTCAAGATCCAGGGCATCCAGTCCACGTCCGACATGGCGCGCGAGGAGATGGATTCGTCCCTCGAGGCGCCTTCCGACTTCAACCCGCTCCAGGAGGAGTCGCCCTTCGACTTCTCCAACCAGGCGCCGACGGGAAGAACCTAGACGGCCTTCCGGAGGGCGAAGCCCGCTGCGTCCCCCGCGTCGGCAACCGACGCGCGCGAGCGCGCGCTGCGCCTCCTCACCATCCGGCCTCGCGGACGCCGCGAGCTCGAGCGGGCGCTCAAGGACCGGGGCTTCGCGGGCGCCGCGATCGCCGAGGCCGTCGGAAAGCTCGAGGAAGCGGGTCTTCTCGACGACGCCGCCGCGGCGCGCTCGGCCGTGCGGACCCGCGGCGTGCGGCACGGACGCCAGCGCATCGAACGAGAGCTCAAGGCGCGCGGGTTCGAGAAGGACACGATCGCCGCGGCGCTCTCCGCGGAAGACGCGGAGTCCCGCGAGGATGCGGCCCTGCGCTCGGCGTTCGACCGGCTCTGGCGCGCGCGGTCCGGACTCGCGCCCGCCCTGCGCCGGCGGCGCGTCTTCGACGCCCTGACGCGACGCGGATTTCCGCCGGGAAAGATTTCTGACATCATCCGGGGCTCTTATGAAGTCGACTGAGGTCCGCGAGGCGTTTCTCGCCTTCTTCGAGAGGCAGGGGCACCGCCGCGTGCCCTCCTCCTCGCTCATCCCGGCCGAGGATCCGACGCTCCTTTTCACCAACGCGGGGATGAACCAGTTCAAGGACGTCTTCACGGGCCGCGAGAAGCGCGAGTACTCCCGGGCAACGACGGCGCAGAAGTGCGTCCGGGCCGGCGGCAAGCACAACGACCTCGACAACGTCGGATACACGGGTCGCCACCACACGTTCTTCGAGATGCTCGGCAACTTCTCCTTCGGCGACTACTTCAAGGACGAGGCAATCCGCTTCGCCTGGGAGCTCTCGACGGACCGCGAGCAGGGCTACGGCCTCGAGCCGGAGCGGCTGTGGGCGACCGTCTACACCGACGACGACGAAGCCGCGAAGCTGTGGGAGCGCCACCTGCCGGCCGCGCGCGTGCTGCGCTTCGGCGAGAAGGACAACTTCTGGGCGATGGGGGAGACGGGGCCCTGCGGCCCCTGCTCCGAGCTCCACTACTTCCGCGGCGGGGACCTCTCGCTCAACACGCCCGACCTCGTCAACGGTCCGGGAGACGACACGCTCGAGATCTGGAACCTCGTGTTCATGCAGTTCGAGCGCGACGCCGCCGGGAAAATGACGCCGCTGCCGCGGCCGTCGGTCGATACGGGCGCCGGGCTCGAACGGATCAGCGCGATCCTCCAGGGGAAGAACAACAACTTCGACACCGATCTCTTCGCGCCGATCCTGGCGCAGGTCGGCGCGATGTCGGGCCAGACCTACCGCGGCGGGATGGCGCCCGAAGACGCGCCCTTCCGGGTCATCGCCGATCACGTCCGCGCCGCGACGATGCTCATCGCGGACGGCGCCCTGCCGTCGAACGAAGGCCGCGGCTACGTGCTCCGGAGGATCCTGCGGCGCGCGATGCGCTACGGACGCCGGCTCGGGCTCGACGGGCCGTTCCTGCACCGCCTCGTGCCGGCCGTCGTCGAAGGTTTCGCCGGCGTGTACTTCGAACCGGGCCGCGTGGGCACGGTCGCGCAGACGGTCGCCGGGGTTCTGGAGCCCGAGGAAGCCCGGTTCGGCAAGACCCTTTCCGACGGCGCCGACCGCGTGGGCGAGGCGATCGAGCGGCTGCGCCGCGAAGGGGCGACGGCCCTGTCCGGCGAGACGGTCTTCCGCTTTTACGACACTTACGGCATTCCGCTCGAAGTCATCGAGGAGATCGCCTCGGACGAGGGCGTGGCGGTCGACCGCGCGGGATTCGAAGAAGCCATGGAGCGGCAGAAGGTGACCTCGCGCGCGTCCGGCAGGTTCGAGGCGGCGGACGCATCGGTCTTCGAGCGCCTCGAGCTGCCGGACCCCCACTCGATCTTTCGCGGGTACCCCGAGCTCGACTTCGTGCGCCTCTCCGGGGCGCGCGTTCTGGCGATCGTCCAGGACGGCCGGGAAGCCTCGCTGCTGTCCGCGGGCGAAACCGGCGACGTCGTCTTCGACCGGACGGTTTTCTATCCCGAAGGCGGCGGCCAGGTTGCCGACAAGGGAACGCTGTCGTGGCACGGCGGCGGCGCCGAGGTTCTCGACACGCAGAAGCCGGTCCCGGGCCTGATCGCGCACCGCGTGCGGGTGACGAGCGGGCGCCTGGAGCTCGGCGCGGCCGTCGACATGGAGGTTTCGGAGTGGACGCGCCGGCGGACCCAGGCCAATCACACCGGCACGCACCTGCTGCATGCCGCGCTGCGCAAGGTTCTCGGGTCCTCCGCCCGGCAGATGGGCTCGCTCGTCGCTCCGGACCGGCTCCGGTTCGACTATGCCGCGGCGACCCCGACGACCGCCGCCCAGATCGCCGAGATCGAGCGGCTCGTCAACGAAGAGATCCTGCGCGACCACCCGGTTTCCAAGGAAGTGGTCGCGATGGACGATGCGCGCAAGAAGGGCGCCGACATGTTCTTCGGCGAGAAGTACGGCGAGCGTGTGCGCGTCGTCGAAGTCCCGGGCTTCTCGACCGAGCTCTGCGGCGGCTGCCACGTGACGCGGACGGGCGAGATCGGCGCGTTCAAGATCGTTTCGGATCGCGGCCTCGCGCAGGGAGTCCGGCGCCTCGAGGCCGTCACCGCGCTCGGGGCCGTCGAGCTGCTTTCCGAAGACGAACGTGTCCTCAACGAGCTTGCGGGCGCGGCCCAGAGCCCGCGCGAAGGGCTCGGCGCCCGGTGGCAGGAGCGCGAGGAGCGGGTCAAGGCGCTCGAACGCGAGGTCGCTTCGCTGAAGCTCAAGCTCGCCTCCGGCGACTCCGGATCGGATGCGCAGCGCATCGAGGTCGGCGGCGTGCCGGTCGTCTCCCGGATCGTCGAAGGCCTGTCGATACCCGAGCTGCGCAATCTCTCGGACACGCTGCGATCCAGGGTCAAGAGCGGGGTGGTGGCCGTCGGCACCGTCGGAGACGGCAAGACGTCGGTGATCATCGCCGTCACGGCCGACCTGACGAAGCGCCTTCCGGCCTCGCAGATCGCCGCGCGCGTGGGCAAGGCCCTGGCCGGCAGCGGCGGCGGAAAGCCCGACATCGCGCAGGCCGGCGGGAAGAACGCGGACCTGCTGCCGGCGGGCCTGAAGGCCGCGGCGGAGGCCGTCCGGGACCTCGTCGCGGAGCCGCCCCCGGGAGCGTGACCGCGGTCACAGCGCTCCGGCTTTTGTCGGCGGAAACCTCTCGGCTATAATCGGTTCTCCCAGTCCATGAAGAAACGAGCGCTCCTCTTCGCGGGGATGGCTGCGGCCATCGTTCTCGTGCCTTCCGCTCAGGCGGAGGTGCGCCTGAAGGTGGAGGCCGGCCGGCGGGTCATCTACAACGACGGCCCGGCCAAGCTCGCGGCCAGCGAAGACTGGCTCGCGTCGCGGATGCGGCGCGCGTCGGCCTACGACGATCTCATCGATGCCGCCGCGCGCGAGTTCCAGGTCGACCCGAAGCTCGTCAAGTCCGTCATGCTCGTGGAGTCCGGCTTCAACCCGGCAGCGATCTCGCGCAAGGGCGCCCGCGGCCTGATGCAGCTGATGCCCGCAACCGCCGCCGAGCACGGCGTCGACGTGTCGGAGATCCACGATCCGCGGCGCAACATCGCGGCGGGCACCCGCCACCTCTCGCGCCTGCTCGACTACTACGGAGGCGACCTGACGAAGTCTCTCGCCGCGTACAACGCCGGAGAGACCGCGGTGGATCGCTACGGCGGCGTGCCGCCCTACAACGAGACGCAGCTCTACGTGCGCAAGACGCTCGCGGCCTACTACGGGAAGTCGACGCTCGGCGGCGGCTTCGGCAAGCACCCGTCGGAGACCTATCGCGGCATCCCGGCCTCGGAGGGACGCAAGGTGCAGTGGATGCGCGACGAGCGCACGAATCGGGTGATCCTGACGACCAAGGGCCGCCCCGCCCGTTCGGGGTAGGCGTGCTCGAGACTCACGTGGAGAGCGCGGCCGGCGACCTGCCACCCGTCGATCAGGGACTGTTTCTCCTGCACCTGAACCGCGCGCGCCGTGGTGTGCGGGAGGGCAAGCTCGAAGATGCCTGGGAGGAGCTCGACCAGGCGCGGATCCTCCGGCCTCGCGACGAGGACGTCCTCAATCTGCTCTCCCTGCTCGAGTTCAAGCGCGGTCACTACAACGAAGCCGCCAACGCCGCGCGCACTCTGCTGTCGGACAATCCGACCTCCGAGGTCCTGCGCGCCAACCTCGGCTTGATCCTCTTCAAGGCGGGATTCATGGCCGAATCGGAACTCGAGCTGCGAAAGGCGATCGAGCTCTCTCCGGGGCATCTCCGCAGCCACCTCTACCTCGGCCTGCTCTACCAGACGCGCGGGAAGCTCGGCCTCGCGCTCGAGCACCTGCGGGTGGCCGGCGCGCGGCGGCGCGTGACGGAAATCGAAGAAGCGTTGCGCAAGAACAGCCGCGAGGCCGTGACCCGATCTGCGGCGGCTGCGGCCGGGACGACCGCGGATACGGCACCGGCTCCGAAGGCGACTCCCGCCGAACCCCCCGCCGCCGCGGCGGCGCGCGTCACGCAGGAACGCGCGACGGCGGAGACGTCGGGCAGCGCCGCCGTCAACTTTCAGCCCGCGTTTCCCGAGGCGCCAGACCGCCCCAAGCCGATCGCGATCGGGGCCCCGGAGGCGCGTCCTCTGTTCAAGATCCGGCCGGAGGGCGGCCTCGAGGTGGCCTCGCGCGGGACCGTGTTCGTCCGCAAGGGCTGCGTGGCCTGGTACAGCGGCAAGGTCCGCTTCACGCCCCTGCCGGAATTCCGGGGCACCTCGCTCGAACGGATCCTCCGCGCGAGCGGCCTGGGAACGCTGCTCGTCATCGATCCCGGCCGGCGCGCTTACCGCCGTGACCTCAACGGGCAGACGCTCTTCGTCGAGGGCTCGCGCCTGCTCGCTCTCGATCACGGCCTGTCGTTCCGGATCGACGCGATTCACGACTTCCGGCGCAATCGACGGCTGGACGTCCTGCGCGTCCAGGGGCGGGGCAGCGCGATCTTCTCGGTCGGGGGTCCCGTGCTCGCCCACGAGGTCTCGGCGGACTACCCGCTCTCGATCTCGTCGCGGGATCTCGTCGGCTGGACCGGGGATCTCGTGGCCTCCGTCCTCGACGACGAGTTCCTCGAGGAAGTCATGCAGCCGGACGTCGCAAGCCCGCCGAAGATCCGTTTCGAGGGCGAGGGGACCGTGCTCACCGAGCCGCCCCGCCCCCGCCGCCGCGTCTCGGACATGGACCGTCCGATCGACGCGCGCCGCACCTGACCCGGCCGGGACGCTCCGCGGTCTAGCCGCGCGCCGACGCTCTCAGGCGCGTTTCCGTCTCGTCGAGAATTCGCCCGACGGCCGCCCCGTCGACGTGCTCGCAGTACAGCCGCACGAGAGGCTCGGTTCCGGAGAGTCGGTGGAGCAGCCAGCCCCGCTGGCCGAAGACGTACTTGACGCCGTCCCTGGCCACGACCGTTTCGACGGCCTCGCCGGCCACCGTCTTCGGCGCGTGGTCGCGGACTTCACGCTCAAAGCGTTGTGCCGCCTCGAGCGTCACGCCGACGTCCCGGCGGTCGTAGTCGAATCGCCCGAACTCGGCGGCGAGGTCGTCCAGGGCGCCCGCGAGATCGCGTCCGGACATCGCCAGGCTCTCCAGAAGTAGAAGCGCGGAGAGGACGCCGTCGCGCTCGGGCAGGTGAAAGGCGAAGGCGTAGCCGCCGCTCTCCTCGCCGCCCGCCGCGGCCTCGCCCCGATTCATCAGCGCGGCGACGTACTTGAAGCCGATCCCGGTCTCGATGAGCGGGGCGCCGAGCTTCGCCGCGATGCGGTCGATCAGGAAGGACGTCGAAAAGGTCTTGGCGATCCCTCCCGTGACACCGCGGCGCCGGAAAACGTGGAGAAGCAGCAGGGCGAGAATCTGATGCGGCGAAACGAAGCGGCCGTTCGCGTCGAGCACCCCGAGCCGGTCCGCGTCGCCGTCCTGTGCGACGGCGAGGTCGAGCCGGTTCTCGACGACGATCGCGGAGGCCGCGGCGAGGTTGGCCGCGATCGGTTCGGGATGCACGCCTCCGAAGAGGGGGTCGCGGCCGGTCCGGAAGGGATGGATCCGCATCGCGCCGCCCGAAAGCACCTCCGGAACGATCGATCCCGCGGCGCCATGGATCGCGTCGGCGAGGACGTTCAGGCGCGCCGACCGGATGGCCGGCAGGTCCACGAGCTCGGCCAGGCGGGCGACGTACTTTTCGCGCAGGTCCGCGGTCTCGATGCGCCCGGCCCGGGCCGGGGACGGAAGCGGGAGGTCGGCCTCCGCGGCGATCGCCGCATACGTCTCCGGCGGCGCGCTGCCTCCGAAGTGCGCCTTGACCTTGAAGCCGTTGTACCTGCCCGGATTGTGGCTCGCGGTGATGGCGACGCCTCCGCGCAGGCCCAGCCGCCGCACGTGGTACGAGACGGCGGGGGTGGGGAACGGGACCGGCGCCGAGGACGACGTCGATGCCGGCGGCGGCGAACGTCTCCGCCGCGACGCGCGCGAGCTCGGGCGAGAGAAACCGCGTGTCGTGCCCGACGACGATCGTGCCCCGGTCGCCCGGTCCGTCGCCGGCCGTGTACCAGCGCGCGGTGGCCGCGGCGATCCGCCGGATCTGCGCGAACGTGCAGTCGTCGGCGATGACGCCGCGCCAGCCATCCGTTCCGAAGGCGATCTTCAAGGCTTCAAGGTGTCGACGCGCCGGCGCGAGCACGGAAGGCGGCCAGGCGAGCCTCGTCGTATCCCTGCCGCTCGAGGAACTCGGAGGCCCGGGCGAGCTGGAAGCCGCGCGCGGCGAGACCGTCGAGCAGGACGTCGATGGACGCGCCGACGGGCTCCTCGCGGTCGCTGCCGAGGTGCAGGAGCACGATGCCGCCGTTCTCGGCATGCTGAACGAGCCGCGCGAGCAACCGCTTCGCCGGCTGGTAGCCCTTCGCCCGGGGATCGGTGATCCAGTCCAGTCCGTCGAGGCCCGTGCGCCCTCCCGTCCATCCCACGTGCCAGTAGCCCTGTTCCGCGGCCCACCGCCGGATCTGCGCGTTGTGCTCGCCGAAGGGCGCCCGCCAGAACGGCGCCATGGACTGCCCCGTCGTTTCGCGAAAGAGGCGCGCCGTGCGAGCGAGCTCGCCGGCGACGAAGGCGCGATCGACTTCCGGCCGCGTGACCTGACGGCCGTCGCGCGGCGTACGTGGTCAGGTGAGGATGGGTATCGGTGTGATTGCCGACCTCGTGCCCTTCCGCAGCGATGCGGCGGACGATCGCCGGATACCTTCGCAGGAAGTCCCCGGTGACGAAGATCGTCGTCCGGATTCCCCTCCGCGCGAGCGCGTCCAGGATCTCGGCCGCGCCGCGGGCCGACGAGCCGGCGTCGAAGGAGACGAGCACCTCCCGGCGGTCGGCCGGACCGTGCGTGATGTCCGGCGCACCCGGTCCCGCGGGTGGGGGCGCAACGGCGGGCCGGGCGGCGATCGGCGCCGGAGCCACCGGCGGGGCAGGGACGGGGGCCTTCGGCTTCGGCACGGCGGCGGTGTCGCTCGAAATGGGGGCGGCTTCGAGCACGGACGCCGGCTGGGGAGGCGCATAGAGGGCCTCGGAGGACAGCGACATCGCCCCGACCCGGTAAGGTCCAACCGCCCGGACCCCTTCGAAGCGGAATCGGCCGCCGGAGGCCGGCACGCTCGAAACGAAGCGGCCCCCGGCGAACAGGAACACCGCCGAGCCCTCCGAGGCCGAGCCCTCGAGGGTGAAGCCGCCGGGCCCCTCGACGATCCTCTCGAGGCGTGCCGACGGCGGGCGCCGGGGCGCCGCCAGGGAGGAGGGCCCGGAGAGCGTGTCGAGCTCGCGGACCGTCCGCAGGGCGAGGATGACGGGCGTGAACGCGGCGACCGCCACCGCGGCGACGGCCAGCCGTCCGGGCACCTTCCGGACGAGCGTGCCCTGGACGTGGCGCCAGACGGCATGCCGGCCGGCGTCGCGAGCGCAGCGGGTCGAGCAGTAAAGATGCCCCCGCATCGCAACTTCGCAGAGCCGGCAGATCGCTTTGCGGCAGAAGTGGCAGCTTTTGTGGGCCCGCCGGCCGGGATGGGTCGGGCAGGGGACGTTCACGCTCCTATTATGGGGGAAGGGCATCCCGATATATTTGCCGGGCGTGACCATCAACCTGCCCAACGCCCTGACGCTGACGCGGATATTCCTCGTGCCGTTCCTGGTGGTCGTGCTCCTGACGAAGTTCGACGGGCGCGAGACGGTGGGGCTGCTCATCTTCCTGACGGCCGTCACGACGGACTTTCTCGACGGCTGGCTCGCGCGCCGGCGCGGCGAGATCACGACCCTCGGAACGCTGCTCGATCCGATCGCCGACAAGCTGCTCATCTCGGCGGCTTTCATCTCGCTCGTCGAGCTGGGGCTCGCGCCCGCCTGGATGGTCGTCGTGATCATCGGCCGCGAGTTTGCGGTCTCGGGCCTCCGGTCGATCGCGTCGCAGCGCGGGATCCTCATTCCGGCCTCGGGCTGGGGCAAGGCCAAGATGGTCACGCAGATCGCCGCCGTGTCGCTCCTGATCCTGGCCCTGCGGCACGCGCAGTTCGCCACGGCCGGACGCATCGCCCTCTGGCTCGTCGTCGCGGTCGCCATCGTCTCGGGCACCGAGTACTTCCTGCGCTTCTTCCGTCAGATCGTGCTCGTCGACCCGCCTCCCGCGGAAGCCGCGGAGAACGCGGATACGCGCGGAACCGTGCGCGAGCTCTGACCCGCCGGGTCTCTCGTCTCTAGGGCCGGCGCGCGGCGAAGCGCCAGATGGGCCGCCCCTCGCTCGCGTACTTGAGCTCGTAGTGCGTCGGCGGAGGCGCCGGCAGCGCTTCCCAGGCGAGCCGCTCGAGCCCCGCCACGGTTTCGAGGAGGGGGCCGAGCTGCGCGCCGTATTCGGGATGGTCGGTCGCGATCCGCAGCGTCCCGCCCGGCTCCAGGCGCGCGGCGAGGAGCTCGAGAAAAACTCCGTCGAGGAGGCGCCGTTTCCTCTGGCGCTTCTTCGGCCACGGGTCCGGGAAGTAGACGTGGAACGCGCGCACCGAGGCCGGCGCGAGCGCGGTCTCGACGAACATCCGCCCGTCGCCCCGGACCGCCCGCGCGTTGGCGAGGCCGGAGCGCGCGATGCGCTCCCGGCAGATCCGGTAGTAGGCGAGGGCGCGTTCGACCCCGAGGAAATCGTGGGCGGGACTGGTGCGCGCGGAGGCGATCAGGAACCGCGCCTTGCCGCTGCCGATCTCGACCTCGAGCGGCGCGCGCCGCGCGAAGAACGCCCCGGCGTCGAAGGCCCGGCCGAACCAGAGCTCTTCGTCCGGTGCGCCCGGCCAGCGTCCGGGTCGATTCGCTGTGCTACCCTGATTCAACAGAGTCGCGATTCTCATGCCCACGATCGTCTTCGTCAACGAGGGGAAAGCGGGTGTGGTCGCGGAGGGCACCACGGTCCTGCAGGCGGCCCTCGACCTGGGAGTCAAGATCAGCCACGTCTGCGGCGGCAACGGGACCTGCTCGACGTGCCGCGTGGAAGTCGTCGTCGGCGGGGAGAACCTCTCTCCGGTCAATCCGCAGGAGCTCGCTTACACGATGGGGGACGGGCGCCGGCTCGGCTGCCAGGCGAAGGTGCAGGGCAACTGCGCGGTCCGGGCGCTGATGATTCCGAAAGTCGAGCTCTACTAGCACGGAGGCCGCACAGGGCGGCCGCAAGGGCGGCCCCTACGCGCGCGCGCGTTCCGCGACGGCTGCTGCGAAGGCCTGCGTCCCGGCGGTTCCACCGACGTCCGGCGTCTTGATTCCGGCCCGAAGCGTCGCCAGCAGCGCCGTCTCGACCCGATTCGCGAGCTCGACCCACTCGAGGTGGCGCAGCATCAGGATCGCCGACATGAGCAGCGCCGTGGGGTTGGCCTTGTCCTGGCCCGCGATGTCGGGGGCCGTTCCGTGCACCGCCTCGAAGATCGCGCCTTTCAAGCCGAGGTTGGCCCCGGGGACGAGCCCGAGCCCGCCGACGAGCCCGGCGGCGAGGTCCGAGACGATGTCGCCGTAGAGGTTCTCGAGCAGGAGGACGTCGTATTTTTCGGGCCGCATGACGAGATCCATGCAGAGGGCGTCCACGATGCGGTCGTCGCTGGCGATGTCCGGGAAGTCCGCGGCGACCCGGCGCGTGCAGTCGAGGAACAGGCCGTCGGAGAGCTTCATGATGTTCGCCTTGTGCACGACGGTCACGCGCTTGCGGCCGTGGGTCCGCGCGTACTCGAAGGCGAACCGCGCGATCCGCGTCGACGCCTTCTCGGTGATGATCTTCAACGATTCGACGACTCCGGGCACGACGACGTGCTCGAGACCGCTGTAGAGCGACTCGGTGTTCTCGCGGACGATCACGAGGTCGACGTCCGAGAACCGGCTGGCGATCGACGGGACGTTCTTGACGGGCCGGAGGTTCGCGTAGAGCTCGAGGGCCTGGCGCAGGCGCACGTTGACCGACTGGAAACCCTTTCCGATCGGGGTGCCGACGGGTCCCTTGAGGGCGACCTGGTTGCGCCGGATGATCTCGAGGGCCCGGTCGGGGAGCGGATCGCCCTCGGAGGCCTCGGCGCCGCGCCCGACGCGGACCTCTTCCCAGTCGATCGGCGCGCCGACGGCCTCGAGGATCGAGACGACGGCGTCGGCGACCTCGGGCCCGATGCCGTCCCCGCGAATGAGGGTGAGCGTGCGGCGCTCCATCAGTGCGCCTCCCGTTTTTCCGGCGGCGGCGGCAGGATCATGCGGATTTTCCGGATGGACGTGGGTGTGGCGTCTTCGATGACGAACTCCGCGAAGCGGCCCTTCCAGCGCTCACCCTTGCGCGGGATCCGCCCGAAGCGCAGCATCAGGTGGCCGGCGATCGTCTCGGCCTCGTCGCGCGGCAGCGTGAGGCCGAACTGCTCCTCGAGGTCGTCGAGCCGCAGGCCGCCCTCGAGGACGAACGACCGGTCCCCGGCGGGCTCGAAACCCGGCTTCTCCTCGTCGTACTCGTCCTGGATCTGACCCAGGAGCTCCTCGATCGCGTTCTCGATCGTCGCGAGGCCCGCGGTGCCTCCGTGCTCGTCGACCACGATCGCCATGTGGGTGTGCCGGCGCCGCATCTCGCGGAAGAGCTCCTCGGCGCGCTTGAACTCGGGCACCAGAAACGGCGGGTCGAGATGGGATGCGAGGTCGAAGTGTTTCTCCTCCTCGTCGCTCAGGTCGAAGAGGTCCTTGGCGTGGAGGATGCCGACGACATTGTCGAGCGAGCCGCGGTAGACCGGCAGCCGGGAAAGTTTGTGCTCGCGAAGGAGAATCTTCACGTTCTCGAAGCTCGACGTCTCCGGAAGCGCCACGATCTTGGTGCGCGGGACCATGATGTCCCGCACGGTCTTGTCCCCGAACTCGACGACCTTGTGGAGGAGCTGACGCTCGTCGCGGTGAATGACGCCCTCGTCGGCCCCGAGGTTGAAGATGCTCTTGAGCTCGTCCTCGGTCAGGCCCGGACGCTGCTCCGGGATTCCCGCGAGCCGCAGGGCCCCGCGCGTGGCCTTGACGCAGAGCTCGGCGACCGGCGAGAGCAGCGCCGTCATCCAGGACAGCGGGATTGCGACGGTGCGCGCGACGGCCACCGGAGAGGCCGCGGCGATGGCCTTGGGCATCATCTCGGCGAAGACGAAGAGCGTGATCGTCGAGAAGAGAACGGCCGCGATGATTCCTCCCGGCCCGAACCAGCTCGACGCCAGGCTCGTCGCCGAGGCCGAGGCGATGCTCATGAACAGGTTCTGGGCGATCAGGAGGACCGCCAGCAGCCGCGAGGTGTTGGAGCGGAGGTTCCGGATGATGGCTCCCCGGCGGTCGCCCCTCTCGCGCATCGCCTGGAGGTCGATGCGGCCCAGGGAGAAGAGGGCCGTCTCGGACCCTCCGAAGAAGGCCGAGGCCGCGAGGGAAAGCACGAAGGCGGCGACATAGAGAAGGATCTGAGGTTCCATCGGCAGGCGTCCTTTCGGGGTGTCCCTATCGAATCGAGGAGCGATCTTACAAGGGGCGCACGGGAAGCCGCCGCAGAGCCCAGCGTGCCGCGTCGGAGAGCCCCGCTTCCTCGACGCCCGACGCCCGCTCGAGGGCCGCGTGCGCCCCCGCGTCGCCGGATGCGCCGGCCGAAGCCGCGGCATTGCGCTGCAGGCCCCGCCGCGCGGCGCGGTTGATCGCGGACTTGCCGAATCGGCGCTGCCAGGCGCCGCGGCCCATGGACAGGATCTCGGCGCGGGTCGGGGGTAGCGGGAGAGGCGATGCGGGAAGCCCCGCGCCCGCGAGTTCGTCGAGCGGTGCGTTCCAGGGGCAGGCTTCCTGGCAGACGTCGCAGCCGAAGACGTGATCGCCGACGGCGGCCTTCCACGCGTCCGGGATCGGGCCGCGGTGCTCGATCGTCCAGTACGCGATGCACCGGGCGGCGTCGAGAACGCCTGGCTCGACGAAGGCCGACGTCGGGCAGGCGTCGAGACACCGCGTGCAGGAGCCGCAGCGTTCCGCGGCGGGGGAGTCCCGAGGCAGATCGAGATCGGTGACGATCTCGGCGAGAAGAAGGTAGCTGCCGTGCTCGGCGTCGATCAGGCAGCCGTTCTTGCCGATCCAGCCCAGTCCCGCGGCCGCGGCGAAGGCGCGCTCGGCGAGCGGTGTCGAATCCACGCAGACGCGGTACGACCAGCCGTCGCCGAGCCGCCGACGCGCTGCCGCGGCAACGGCCAGGGTGCGCTCGCGAAGGGTCCCGTGGTAGTCCGCGCCGCGCGCGTAACGCGCGAACCGCGCGCCGTCCCGCGCGACCCATTCCGCTGCGGCGTAGGGCATGGCGAGACACACGACCGAGCGCGCGCCCGGCAGGACCTCCCGCGCGTCGGCCCGCGCGCCCCGCGTCTCTTCGAGATAGCGCATCCCGGCGTGGCGCCCGGCATCCAGCCATTCCGTGAATCGCGCGTGTCCGGGCGGCTCTCCGGCCTCCGCGACGCCGTATCGGACGAACCCGGCCAGGAGAGCCTCTTCCCGGAGCACGCGCGCAGCGAGGAGCCGGTCGGGGGGAGCCGGGGGAGCGGGCAAGCGCTCCGATGCTAGCATCCGCGGTCAGGAACCGACCGGCCATGCTTGCTCAGGATCGCTTCACGACGAGAGTCGTCGGCCTGGCCGTCGCGGCGGTCCTGACGTACCTCGTCCTTCGCATCTTCCGGCCGTTCGCGGCTCCGATCGCGTGGGCCTTTCTCCTGGCGTTCCTGGTTTTCCCGGCCGTCAACCGGCTCCGGCGGCGGGTGGGAGGGCGCCCGGGTCTCGTCGCGGGACTGCTCACGGTCGCGGTGGTTCTCGGTCTCGTCCTGCCCGCGGCGGCCATCGCGGTGACCTTCGGGGGCCAGGCCGTCGAGCTCGTCCAGAGGCTGCGCGAGCTGGCGGTGGAGTACCAGATCCGCGCGCCGGAGGACCTGCTTTCGATCCCAGTGGTCGGCAAGGGCATCGCGTGGATCGACGAGCTCCTTCCGGTGACGGCGGCGCAGATCCAGACGTGGGCGGTGAAAGCGCTCCAGGCGTCCATCCAGTTCCTGCTTTCGCACAGCGGCGCGTTTCTCGCCGGGGCCGCGGGTGTCCTCGGCGCGCTGAGCCTGATGCTCTTCGTCCTGTTCTTCTTTCTCCGGGACGGCGACACCCTCGTGATGCGCGCCATCCGGCTGATCCCGATGGAGCCGAAGAAGAAAGATCGGCTCTTCCGCTATCTCGGCGACGTGACAAAGGCCGTGGTCTTCGGCACGCTCGTGACGGCCGTCGTCCAGGGCGCCCTGATCGGGATCGCCTTCTGGATCACCGGGACGCCGTCGCCGGTCGTCTTCGCGTGTCTCGCGTTCATCGCGTCGTTCGTGCCGTTCGTCGGCACGTCGATCGTGGTCATTCCGGCGACGATCTATCTGCTCGCCCAGGGCGTGCTGTGGAAGGCCATCTTCATGGTGGCCTGGGGCGTGCTCGTCGCGGGCAGCGCCGACAACTTCCTGCGGCCGGCCCTGATGGCGGGCCGCGCGGAGATCAGCACGCTGACGGCCTTCTTCGGGGTCCTCGGCGGCATCGCGGCGTTCGGGATCGTCGGCCTCTTCATCGGCCCCGTGATCCTCGCTCTCGTGCTCGCGCTTCTGGAGTTCGCCGAGGAAACCCGGGCGGCGGAGGCCGCGCTGCCCTCCCCGACGCCGCCGCCTCCTGCCTGAGTCGGCGTTAGCGGCGCACCCAGTCGGCGACGAAGACGTTCGTCTCGCGCGGCTTCGAGCCGTTGCGGTTCGAGGCGAAGACGATCGTCCGGCCGTCGCGGGTGAGCATCGGGAAGCCGTCGAAGTCGGCGCTGTGCGTGACCCGGATGAGGCCGGTGCCGTCCTCGCGGATCAGGTAGAGCTCGAACTCCCGGCCCGCCGGGTCGGAGAGGTTGGACGAAAAAATGATCTCCCGGCCCCCGGGCAGGAAGAAGGGAGCGAAGTTGGCGGCGCCGTTGGATGTGACGGGGTGGTCGCCCGAGCCGTCCGCGTTCATCACGCGGATCTCCAGACCTCTCGGCGCGTAGGTCTTTCGGGCGAGGTTCTCGCGGAAGGCGGCGAGCTCCTCGGGTGTCTTCGGGTGGTCCGCACGGTAGACGACCTTTTTCCCGTCGTCGGAGAAGAACGGGCCGCCGTCGTAACCCGGTGTGCTCGTGAGGCGTCGAACGTCCGACCCGTCGGCCCGCATCGTGTAGATCTCGAGGTCGCCGTCGCGGGCGGAGGTGAAGACGACCGTCTTTCCGTCGGGGGAGATCGTGGCTTCGGCGTCGTATCCCGGAGATGCGAAAAGCGCGCGCATGTCGCTGCCGTCCGGCCGGGCCGAGTAGATGTCGTAGTCGTCGAGCGCCCAGACGTAGCCGCGCGAACGATCGGGACGCGGCGGGCAGGAGGGTCCCGACCGAGACGTCGAGGCGTACGCCACCCGCTCGCCGTCCGGAAAGAAGTAGGCGCAGGTCGTCTTGCCCTCGCCGTTGGAGACGCGGCGCCGGCTCGAGCCGTCGGCGGCCATGGTGAAGATCTGGTCGCAGGCAAGCGCCCCTTCGTCGGACTGGAAGATGAGCTGTTTGCCGTCGGCCGACCAGTAGGCCTCGGCGTTCTGCCCGCCGAACGTCAGCTGGCGCAGGTTCGCGAGGAACTTCTCCTCGCCCGGCTTCAGAAGGGTGCGCGGTGGGGCCGGGGTCGGAGCGGGGTCCGGCCGCGCGAGCGCGCGCGCCGCGAATCCGGAGAGTGCCGCGACGGCGGCGAGCCCCGCGGAGGGTCAGGACTCGATGGCGCATGCGGGCGAGGATTCTAGCCGCGATTTGTCTTATCCTCCGGGCTGATCCCGATGGACTCGCCTCAGGACCTGAAACGCGTTCTCGCGGAAGAGGTGCGCGCCGCGATCGCCGAAACGGCCCCGGCGGCCTCGGCCTCGTCCCCGCGCGGAGACCCGGCGAGCGCCGAAGCCCGTTCGGCGCTGTCGCGCGCCGAGGAGGCGCTGACGCCGGCGGTCCCGGACGGGGCCCCGCTCGCGGCCGTCAAGCGGCTCGCGATCCGCGCGCTGCGGTTTCTGTGGCGCAACCAGTCGTCCTTCAACGCGCTCTCGCTCGCGGCATCGTCCGGCCTCGCGGACGGCCTCGACCGTCTCCGCGCGGAGACCTCGCGGGGACTCGACGAGCTGGCGCGGCGCTCGGGCGTCCAGGAGTCGCGCCTCACGCTCGCCGAAACGCGCGCTCCGGCGCGATCGGACGCTCCGCCTGCCGCCGCACCGCTGGCGCCCGCGTCTTTTCCGCCCGGGATCTACGCGCTCTTCGAGGAGCGCTTCCGGGGCAGTCGCGAGGAGATCGCGCGCGGCCAGAGCTTCTACCTCGAAATGATGCGCGGCGTGCCCGGCCCCGTGCTCGACGTCGGTTGCGGCCGCGGGGAGTTCCTCGAGCTTCTGAAAGGCTCGGGAATCTCCGCGTCGGGCATCGAGTCCAATCCCGTGTCGGTGGAGACCTGCCGCCGGAAGGGTCTCGAGGTCGAGAGCGGCGACGTCTTTCCTCTGCTCGCCGCGCGCCCGGCCGGCAAACTGGGAGCGGTCGCCGCCTTTCAGGTGGTCGAGCACTGGCCACCGGAGGCGATCTTCCGATTCCTCCAGGAAGCGCGGCGGGTGCTCGCGCCCGGAGGCGTCCTCGTCGCGGAGACGATCAATGCCGACTCGCTCTCCGCGCTCCGGGCGTTCTACCTCGACCCGACCCACGTGCGCCCGGTCCCGGCGCAGGCGCTGCGTTTCCTGGCCGAGGCCGCGGGATTCACCGATGTCCGCATCGAGTATCGCTCGCCGCTCTCGCCGGCCGAACGGCTCGAGGAACGGTCCGAGAACGACAAACGTTTGAACGCGCTGCTCTTCGCCCCCCAGGACTACGCGGTCATCGGCCGTGTGCCGATGGCCGGCTAGCTTCCCTTGAAGCCGAACCCCCCGAGGTCGAAGGCCGATTCGCCGCGGGTCCTCGTTCTGGGGGTCCAGACGCCCTTCTCGCGCGGGGGCGCGGAGCGTCACGTGGCGCGGCTGACCGAGGAGCTCTCGGCGCGGGGCGTCGAGGCGGACCTGGTGACGCTGCCGCTCATCGAGAAGGAGCGCTTCGACCTGGTGCGGAGCGCGGCGGCCTGGCGCGCCCTCGATCTGACCGAGGTCGGCGGCCGTCCCGTCGATGCCGTCATCGCGACGCGGTTTCCGAGCTACGCGGCCCGCCATCCGAACAAGATCGTCTGGCTCATCCACCAGTACCGCCAGGCCTACGACCAGTACGGAACGGCGTTCTCCGATCTCACCGCGTCCCCCGAAGACCGGAGACTGCGCGAGGTGATCGCGGAGATCGACCGCGTGGGGCTCTCCGAGGCGCGGCGCGTCTTCGCCAACTCCCAGACGGTCGCCGCACGCCTGCTGCGCTTCAACGGAATTCGCTCCGAGCCGCTCTACCATCCGCCGCCGCTGGCGGGCCGATACCGGAGCGGGCCCTCCGGCGATGCCGTGCTCTGGGTCGGGAGACTCGATGCCTGGAAACGGCCGGGCTTGCTGCTCGAGGCTCTTCCGCACGCTCCGGAAGCCCGGGCGGTCTTCGTCGGGCGGGGACCGGAGGAGGAGCGCCTGCGGCGCCGCGCGGCCGAGCTCGGGCTGGAGGGGCGCGTCCGGTTCCTCGACTCCGTCGACGACGAAACGCTGCTCACCCTCTACGCCGAGGCGCGGCTGGTGGCGGTGACGGCATCCGGAGAGGACCTGGGGTACGTGCCCCTCGAGGCGTTCCTGTCGGGCAAGCCGGTGCTGACGACCGAGGACGCGGGCGGGCCGCTCGAGTTCGTTCGCGACGGAGAGACCGGCCTCGTCGTCGCGCCCCGGCCCGAGGCGCTCGGCGTGGCGCTGCGCCTCGCGTGGGCGCGTCAGGACGCGCTGTCGCAGATGGGCGAGGCGGGGCGGCGGCGCGCCGCGCGGCTGACCTGGGACGATCCCGTCGACAAGCTGCTCGGCGCGGCGGGGCTCGCGCGCTCATGAGCGGGATCGAAAAGGATCCGCTCCGCCGTCTCGCCCAGGAGCGCGGTCGGATCCTCGGCGAGCTCGGCGTGCGACCCGACGATGCGCGGTGGGCGCGCGCGGAGTCCGACGCCCTCGCGAGCCTGCTCACTCCATCCTTCGCGGTGCGCCTGCCCGCATTCCTCCAGCGCCTGCGGCGGGAGGTCCGCCGGCTCCGGCGCCTCGTGGGCTAGGTCGGCGCTCAGGCGCGGCGCCGGGCGAGCACCTTGGGCGTGAAGAGCCGGGCGCGGTTGCGGCCCGTGTCCTTGGCGTAATACAACGCCTGGTCGGCGCGCACGAGGAGTGCGACGCCTTCGCCGGACAGCTCTTCCGTATCGGCCACTCCGACCGAAACGGTGACGCGGAACGGACGGCCGTTCTCCTGGAAGTGCTCGCGCTCGACCGCCCTGCGCACGCGGTCGGCCACCGCCAGCGCCGACCGGGCGGAGGTCTCCGGGAAGAGCACCGCGAACTCCTCTCCGCCGAAGCGGCAGGGCAGGTCGGTCGAGCGCACCGCCGTCGAGAGAATCTCGCCGAAGCGCCGGATCACGCTGTCGCCCGCGCTGTGCCCGTACGTGTCGTTGATCTTCTTGAAGTGATCGAGATCGAAGAGGGCGACCGTGAGCGGCGCCCCGTAGCGGCGGTGCCGCGCCCATTCTTCGGCGAAGCGGCTCTCGAAGTACCGGCGCGACGACAGGCTCGACAGCTGGTCGGTCACCGCGATCTCCCAGTTGCGGGAGGCGTGCAGCGAGCTCGTCAGAGGCGCCAGGAGAGCCCGGATCTCGGTCTTTTGGGCCTCGTCGAAGGCCTCGGTCGAGGCCAGCTGGAGGTGCGCGACGAGGACGTCGCCGAAGTAGAGGGGCAGCTGCAGCTGCCGGGTGGGCTCCGCGCTCAGGAGCTGGCTCGGGGCGAACGAGCGATCGGTCTCCGTCGCGGCGAACCGCAGCATCTCCCTGGGATCGAAGTAGCCGCCGAGATCCTCGTGCGCCGGCTGTTTCTCGGGCCGCCGGGGCTCGGGGCCCTGCGGCGCAAGCTCCCAGACCTCGTAGATCTTCTGCGACGCGTCGAGGCGATAGAGCCGGAAGGCCGAGATGGGAAGGATCTCGCACGCCGCCGTGTAGGCGTTGGCGACGATCTGGCGCGGCTCGGGAGACTGTCCGATCAGGTGCGAGCCGCGCTCGCGGGCCTGGAGCCGCGCGCGCAGCATCCGCTCGTTCCCGCGCAGATGCCACAGGCGGATTCCAGCGCCGACCGCTGCGAAGAGGAGAAGCGCTTCCGCCCAGACCGGCAACACTCCATCGAGTGTAGCCGGAGCCGGAAAAAGAAAGAGGCCCCCGCGGGGGCCTCTCGACTGCTCGGTCCCTGCCGAACTTCCCGGATCGCCTTACTGGGCGGCGGGAGTGGTGGCCGGGGCCGTCTCGGTCATCGTGGTCGTCGTCGTGGTCTCGGTCGAGGTCGTGGCGGCCGTGCCAGTTTCCTCGACGACCGCCGGGGCTTCCGCAGCGGGCGCGGTCTCGGGAGCAGCCGCCTCTTTCTTCTGGCAGCCGGTCGAAAGCGCCATCGCCGCAACCGCCGCAAAACCCAGGGTCAGAAACTTCTTCATATCCCTCATCTCCTTCTCTTGTTGCGCAAGCGCTCCTTCGGAGCGCAAAAAAACCCAGGGGGAAAAACGACGCGGAATCATACCCGAGAACGCTCGGCTGTCAAATGCCAATCGGGAATTGCCGCGCTGCTATCCTCGCCTCTCTCCCGGCGTTGCGCGGACCGGCGAGTGCGCGCCACAGCTTATGCGGGGCGACTCGCAGAAACGAGGGTTACAAGGTGTTCGAGGGCCTTTCCGACCGGATGCAGGGCGTTTTCAAGGAGCTCCGCGGCGAGGGCCACCTCACGGACTTCCACCTCGAGCAGGCCCTGCGCGAGATCCGCCTCTCGCTGCTCGAGGCGGACGTGGCCCTCCCGGTCGTCAAGCAGTTCACCGAGCGGGTCAAGGAACGCGCGGTGGGCGCGAAGGTCACGCAGCAGCTCTCGCCCGCGCAGGAGGTCACGCGCATCGTGCGCGACGAGCTGCAGGCCCTCCTCGGGGGAGAAGCCTCGAGCATCGTGCTCGACGGGCAACCCGCGGTCATCGCCCTCGTGGGCCTGCAGGGCTCGGGCAAGACGACCTCCGCGGCGAAGCTCGCGCGGCACTTGAAGACCCGCGGCCGATACCCGCTCATCGTCGCGGCGGACCTCGCGAGACCGGCCGCCGTCGCGCAGCTCGTGACTCTCGGCAGGCAGATCGGCGTGCCCGTCTTCGAGCCGGGCTCCCTGACCGACCCGGTCGAAGTCGCGCGCGCGGGGGTCCGCGAGGCGCGGCAGACGGGCCGCGACACGGTCATCGTGGACACCGCCGGACGCCTCCACGTCGACGAGGAGCTCATGCGTCAGGTCTCCGCGGTCGCCGAGGCGGTCGACGCGAAGGAGATCCTGTTCGTCGCCGACGCAATGACGGGCCAGGACGCCGTGCGCTCGGCCGCGGGGTTCGCGGCGGCTGTTCCGCTGACCGGCATCATCCTGACGAAGACCGACGGCGATGCCCGCGGGGGCGCGGCGCTGACGGTCGTCTCGACGACGGGCAAGCCGATCAAGTTCGTCGGCGTCGGTGAAAAGCCGGAGGACTTCGAGCCCTTCCACCCGGACCGGATGGCGTCGCGGATCCTCGGGCTCGGCGACGTGCTGACGCTGATCGAGAAAGTCGAGGCGTCCGTCGACGCGGATGCGGCGCAGAAGCTGGCGGCCAAAGCGAGCTCGGGCGAGTTCACGCTCGAGGACCTCAAGGACCAGCTCCAGTCGATGAAGAAGATGGGTCCCCTCGAAGGCATCCTCGACCTCCTGCCGAAGGGCGGGGCGCTGAAGGCGCTGAAACAGCCCGAGAGCGTCGACGAGAAGGCGCTGACACGCACCACCGCCATCATCGACTCGATGACCGTGGAGGAGCGCCGCTACCCGCAGGTCCTGAACGGCAGCCGCAAGAAGCGGATCGCCGGCGGCTCGGGGACTTCGGTCGCCGAGATCAACCGCCTTCTCAAGCAATATCAGCAGATGCGCAAACTCATGCGGACCGCCCGCAAGGGTGTCCGCGGCCTGGACCTCTCGAAACTGGCGTTTCCGGGGGGCCGCTAGCGGGTCCGGGGAGCGGGTGCTAGAATGCCCCGCTTTTGACGTTTGGAAACTGGCCCCGAAAAAGGACTGAAATGCTCAAGATCCGACTGCGCCGCATGGGCGCCCGCAACCGTCCCTATTACCGCATCGTCGTCTCCGATTCCCGCCGCACGGCGCGTGCCGAGGTTCTCGAAGAGCTCGGGTCGTACGACCCGGTCGTGAACCCGCCGGTCCTGTCGTTCGACCGCGAGCGTGCCCGCGCCTGGGTCGCCAAGGGCGCGAATCTCTCGCCGACGGTCCAGTCGCTGCTCGAGCGCCCCGAAGCGGCGCCGGCCCCCGCGGTCTGATCCGATGAAGCGCCTGGTGGAAACCATCGTCCGCCGTCTCTCGGATCAGCCGGAGGAGACCCGCGTCTCCGAGACCTTCGAAGGCAACACGAGCGTCTACGACATCGAGGTGCCCGAGCTCGACCGGGGACGCCTCATCGGCCGCGAGGGCCGCACGGTGCGGGCGCTGCGCGCGTTCGTCTCGGCGGCCGCCACGGCGCGCGGCAAGAAGGTCCTGATCCGGGTCCGGGACTGATTCGCGCTCGGGTTTCCCGCCCCCTCCCCGCGCGCCCGGCATGACTCCTGAAGCGCCGGAATTTCTCGTCGTCGGACGCACGGAGCGTCCCCACGGAACCGCGGGCGAGGTGTCCGTGTCCCTCCAGACCGATTTTCCCGAGCGATTCGTTCCCGGCGCTGCGCTGCTCTGGCGGCGCGGCGCGGAATCGCGCCGTCTCGTGATCGCCACGGTGCGGCCCCATGCGGGTCGACTCCTGGTCACGTTCGAAGGCGTCGCCGATCTGGCTGCGGCGAGGGCGCTCTCGGGCGGAGATCTCTGCGTGGCCCGCGCGGACGCTTTCCCGGCGCCGGACGGGTTCTTCTACGATCACGAGATCGAGGGCTGGGTCTGCGAGGATCCGCGAGGAGCGCGGCTCGGGACGGCGGTCGGCTTCGATCGGACGCCCGCCGGAGCGCTCCTGCGCGTCGAGACGCGGCCGGGAGTCGTGGCGCTGGTGCCGTTCGTGCACCCCCTCGTCGTCGAGGTCGATCGCGGTGGGCGGCGCATCGTTCTCGATCCGCCGGAGGGACTGCTGGAGCTCGCGGATCAGTGAAAGGGCCGAAGGTCGAATGCGTCCGGCCGAGGAGGCGGCGCTGGTCTTCGGCCCGGGGCCTTCGACCTTCGACCGCATGAGAATATAGCGCAGCGATCGCTCGCTCCATGCACATCGAGATCCTCACGATCTTCCCGGGATACTTCGAGTCGCCTCTGCGCGAGAGCCTCCTCGGCAAGGCGCTCGCGGGCGGCCTCCTCGACGTGCGGGCCACCGACCTGCGTGACTTCGCGGAGGGCCGCCACCGCAAAGTGGATGACGAGCCTTACGGCGGAGGCGCCGGCATGGTCATGATGGCTCCGGTCGTGGCCGCGGCCATCGAGGCGCGGCGCGAGCCCCCGGACCTGCCGCGGGCGTGGACGGTCCTCATGGCGCCGGAAGGCGCGCCCCTCGATCAGGATCGCGCCGCGGCGCTGGCGAGGCGGGAGCGTCTCCTCATCGTTTGCGGACGCTACGAGGGGATCGACGAGCGCGTCCGGGACCTCGGGCTCTACGACGAGGAAGTCTCGCTGGGCGATTTCGTGCTTCCCGGCGGCGAGGCCGCGGCCCTGGCTCTGACGGAGGCCGTGTCGCGGCTCCTGCCCGGGGTGGTCGGTACTCCGGAATCGCTCGAAAACGAGTCGTTTCTGCGCGAGCGCCTGGACTATCCCCATTACACGCGGCCCCGGGAGTTTCGCGGGCTCGCCGTCCCCGAGGTGCTCGTGTCCGGGGACCACAAGCGGATCGTGGCTTTTCGCCGCACCCGGGCCCTGGAGCGGACCCGCCTGCGCAGGCCCGATCTGCTGCTGCGGCGGCCCCCGGCGCCGGGGGAGGCGGGAGGCCCGGGGGAGTCGGACTAGACCCGCCGGGTTGCTCGATTGAGGCCAATTCGTTTAGAATTCGCCGTTTCCGCTGCATTCCGAGTTGATTTGGGATTGGGAGCGCCTTGTCATGACTGATCTTCTGCTCGAAGTCGAGAAGCCGTCTCTGAAGAGCGGCATTCCGGATTTCGCCCCGGGCGACAGCATCCGGGTTTACGTCAAAGTGCGCGAAGGCGAGAAGGAGCGCATCCAGCTCTTCGCCGGCGTCGTCATCGCACGCCGCGCCGGCGGCGTGCGCGAGACCTTCACGGTCCGCAAGATCTCGGGAGGGATCGGCGTGGAGCGCATTTTCCCGCTCCATTCGCCCATCATCGACCGCATCGAGGTCGAGCGCCGCGGTGCCGTGCGCCGCGCGAAGCTCTACTACCTCCGCGAGCGCAAGGGCAAGGCCGCTCGCATCGACGAAAAGCAAGTCGACCAGTAGAGCACTTCTCCGGACGTGACGCCCGATCCGCTGGCCGCCCTCTTCGCGGAGCTGGGGCGCCTGCGTGAACTGGCCCGGCTCGAGACGGAGCTCTGCGGGGCGCGGCTTCTCGAGGATCGCGGGCGTCGACGAAGCGGGACGCGGTTCGCTCGCGGGGCCCGTCGTCGCCGCGGCGGTGATCCTGCCGCCCGGGCTGCCTCCTTCCGGGGGTCGACGACTCGAAGAAGCTCGACCCCGAATCGCGGGCGCGCCTGGCCCCCGTGATCCGCCGCCGGGCCGTGCCGGGCGGCGTCGGTGTCGGCGTCGTCGAGGCCCGGGACATCGACGCCGGCGACATTCTGCGCGCCAGCCTCGAGGCCATGCGCCGCGCCGTGCTCGCGCTCTGACCCCGCGCCCGAGGTTCTTCTCGTCGACGCGGTCGTGGTGCCGGGCGTGCGAATCCCGCAGATCCCGATCGTCCACGGCGACGCGCTCTCGGTCTCCATCGCCGCGGCCTCCATCATCGCCAAGGTGCAGCGGGACGGGCTGCTCGAGGCGCTTTCCCGGCGGCACCCGGCATACGGTTTCGAGCATCACAAGGGCTACGGCACTCCCGAGCACTGGGAGGCGCTGCGTCTGTGCGGGCCCTCGCCGGAGCATCGGTTGACCTACCGCGGCGTGGTACCGGACGGCTTCGGCCCGGACCCGCGTGCGGCGGCTCGTCGCGGTTAGAATCTCCTCAATGGCGGTCAACCGCGAACAGGTCCTCCAGTCCGCCGAGAAGCTCCTCGCCCGCGGCAAGCTCGATCAGGCGCTCAAGGAGTACCTTCGGGTGCTCGAGGAGAACCCCAAGGACATCTCGACCCTGAACAAAGTCGGGGATCTGTACGTCCGGATGAACCGGCCGGGCGACTCGATTCCGTACTTCACCCGCATCGCCGACTTCTACTCGAAGGACGGCTTTTTCCTGAAGGCGATCGCGATCTTCAAGAAGATCAACAAGATCGACCCGGCCCAGCTGGAGGTCTACGACAAGCTCGCGGACCTGTACCACAAGCAGGGCCTGGTCCAGGACGCCCGGAGCCAGTACCAGGTCCTGGCGGATCACTACCAGAAGAACAACCGCCTCGCCGACGCCATCGGGGTCTACAAGAAGATGGCGGCGATCGACCCGTCCGACATGCGCATCCAGGTGCGCCTCGCGGACCTCTACCGCGGCTCCAACCAGAAGGACCAGGCCGTCATGCAGTACGGCCTGATCGGAAACATGCTGCTGAAGCGCGGCGCGCACGACGAGGCCGCACAGGTTTTCCAGAAGGCCCTCGAGCTCTCGCCCGACGACGTGGAGTCGCAGAAGAGCCTGGTGCGCTCGCTGCTCGCGCAGAACAACACCGACGCCGCGATGGCGGTCCTCAAGGCGGCGCCGCGGACGGCGGACAGTCTCGCGCTCTTTGCCGAAGCACAGCTCGAAATGGGCCAGCGCGCCGAGGCCGTCCGCACGGCCGAGCAGGCCCTTCAGCTCGATGTCGACGCGGAGGCGCCGCGTGTCTTCCTCTGCAAGCTGCGGGTGCAGGAGCAGTCGTTCGACCGCGCGCTCACGGTGATCACGCCCGCGGTCGATGCGGCCATCGGGCGCCGCCAGTTCTCGCGGGCGGTCGAGCTGCTCGAGCCGGTCGTGACCGCGGATCCGGGAATGAGCGGAGCGCTCGAGTTGCTCGCGCGAATCCACGAAGCCGAGGGCAACCAGCCCGCCCTCGCGAAGGCCCACGTGGCACTCGGCGACGCCGCCCACAAACGCCAGGATCCGGCCGGCGCGCTCGCCCACTACAAGAGGGCGCTCGAGGCGAACCCGTCCAATGCGCAGGCGGCGGAAGGGGCTGAGGAGCATCGGCCCGGCCCCGCCGCCCCCCGCGGCACCCGCGCCGACGCCGACTTCGCCGCCGGCCGACGCGGCGCCGGAGTACCAGGAGTTCATCATCGATCTGGAGGATTCCGCGTCGGTTCACGCTCCGCAGCCGCAGGTGCCTTCGATCGAAGTCGAGCCGGAGACGGCCGAGGAGGAACCCGCGCAGCCCGAGGCCCCTGCGCGGCGCCGAAGGCTGCTGCCGCGGCGTCGTCGCCCACCTGGGCGGCGGAAGCCCCGGTCGACGAACAGCAGATCGAGACGCTGATCGTCGAGGCCGAAGTCTTCGCGAAATACGGCCTCGTGGACAAGGCGATCGAGCGGCTCTTCTCGCTCGTCCGCCGCAAGCCCGAGCTTCTCAAGGCGCGCGAGCGCCTGGTGGAGCTGCTCGCCGAATCGAGGAACCCCGGCCTCGGACGCGAAGCCGAATCCCTCGCCGCGGCCTATCGCGCGGCCGGAGCCCCGGGCGACGCCGGCCGGATCCTCGCGCTGGCCGGACTCTCGGGGACGGGGGAGGCGGACCTCGAGGCCGCCCTGCCTCCGGCGCCGGCGCCGGGCCTGTCCGGCGAGATCGAGTTCGAGGAGTTCGACGTCGGCGCGCCGGCGCGGCCCCATTTCGGGACGCCCGCGGCCGTTGCCGGACGAAGTGGACGCCGGGATCGAGTTCGGCGATGCGGAAGCTCCCGGACCGTCGCCCGCGTTTCAGCGGCTCACGACACCCGAGCCCGTGGCGCCGACGCGACGCCGAGTTCGTGTCCTACGGAGAGCTCGGCGATCTGCTCGAGGACGAGATGCAGCGGGCCGGCGATACGCCGGCCTCGCCGGGAACCGACGTTTCGGTCGTCGATGAGGAGAACCTCTTCGCGGACGAACAGAAGTTCTTCAATCTCGCCGAGGAGCTCGAGAAGGAGCTCTCCGACGAGATCCTGGCGGCGGAACCGGCCGAGATCTCCGCGGCGCCCCAGGGAGAGGTTTCGCTCGAGGACATCTTCCGCGAGTTCAAGAAGGGCGTGGAGCAGCAGCTCTCGGCCGAGGACTACGAGACGCACTACAACCTCGGCATCGCGTACAAGGAGATGGGCCTCGTCGACGAAGCCATCGGCGAGTTCCAGCTCGCGAGCAAGGATCCGGGCCGGACCGTCGAATGCTGCAGCATGCTCGGGTACTGCTTTCTCGAGAAGGGCATGCCCCAGATCGCCATCAAGTGGTTCCGCAAGGGACTCGAGGCGCCCGGCATCGGGGAGCCCGAAACGGCGGGCATGCTGTACGACCTGGCGACGGTGTACCAGGACACGGGGGAGACGGATCTGGCCTACCAGACCTTCCAGGAGGTCTTCGGCCTGAACGCGAACTATCGCGACGTGGCCCAGCGCGTGCGCGATCTCGAGGCGGTGCGGAAGAACTCGTGACGGTCGCCGGAGCTCCCGCGGGGCCCCTGCTTTCGGTCGAAGATCTCCGCGTCGAGCTCCCGGTCCGGGGGGCGATGCGGGCGGCCGTCGATGGCATGAGCTTCACGCTGTCCGCAGGCGAATCCCTCGCCGTCGTCGGGGAGAGCGGCAGCGGCAAGACGCAGCTCGCGCGTGCGATCCTCGGGCTGTCGCCGCCCGGCGCGCGCGTCACGGGCCGTGTGGTCTACGCGGGCAAGCCCCTGTCCGGCCTCGGCGAAGCGGAGTGGGGGAAGATCCGCGGCCGCGAGATCGGTCTGGTGTTCCAGGAGCCGGCCGCAGCGCTCGATCCCGTTCGGACGATCGGCGCGCAGATCGAGGAGTCGATCCGCCTCCATGCGCCGTCGCGGCGCGGTATCCGCGCGGCGGCTGCGGAGGCGCTCGCCGAGGTCGCGTTTCCGGACCCCCACGGCGGGCTCGACGAATTCCCGCACCGCCTCTCCGGGGGCCTGCGGCAGCGCGCGCACCTCGCCTCGGTGCTCGCGGCCGGGCCCCGCGTCCTGCTCGCCGACGAGCCCACGGCGTCGCTCGACGCGACCGTATCGAGCGGGATCCTGGACCTGCTCGACCGCCTGCGCCGCGAGCGGAATCTTTCCGTCCTGCTGATCACGCACGATCTCGGAATCGTCGCCCGCCACTGCGAACGCGTTCTCGTGGTCTATGCCGGCCGCATCGTCGAGGAAGCGTCGACGGCCGCGCTCTTCGAATCGCCGCGGCATCCCTACACGCGGGGTCTGCTCCGGTCCGCCCCGCGCCTGGCGGCGGCGGAAACGGAGCGGATCGCGGGCGGCCGGTTCGACGCGATTCCCGGCGCGCTTCCGGACCTCTCCGACCGTTCCGCCGGGGCCTGCGCTTTCGCGCCCCGCTGCCCGGACTGCTTCGAGCCCTGCACGGTGCGCGAACCGGACCTTTACGCGACAGCGGGCGGCCAGGCCCGATGTTTTCTCTACGAAGCCCCGGCCGCCGGCGCTCCTCTGCGGAACCGCCAGCCATGAGTGAGCCGCTGCTCTCCGTCGAGGGTCTCGAAAAGCGGTTCGTGATCCGGCGCGGCGCCCTGGGGCGCGCTTCGGGATCGCTGCCGGCGCTGCGCGGCGTGGACTTCCGGATCGAATCCGGCGAGACGCTCGGGCTCGTCGGGGAGTCGGGCAGCGGCAAGACGACCGCCGGCCGGATCGTCGCGCGGCTGCTCGAGCCGGACGCGGGACGGATCGTGTTCGGAGGAACCGACTGGCTCGCGCTCGAGGGCCGGGAGCTGCGACGCCGGCGCCGGGAGCTGCAGATCGTCTTTCAGGACCCGCAGTCCTCGCTCAACCCGCGGATGCGCGCGGGCGACCAGATCGCCGAGCCGCTCGTGGTCCAGCGCCTCGCTGCGCGGAGGGACCGGGCGGCGCGGGTCGCCGCACTGCTCGCCGAGGTCGGATTGCCGGAGGCGATCGCGGACCGGTTTCCCGCCGAGCTCTCCGGCGGCCAGAGGCAGCGCGTCGCGATCGCGCGCGCCCTCGCGACGCGTCCGCGCCTGCTCGTCTGCGACGAGCCGGTTTCGGCCCTCGACGTGTCGATCGCCGCGCAGATCGTCAACCTTCTGCTCGACCTGCGCGAGCGGTCCGGTCTCTCGTACCTCTTCATTTCGCACGACGCTGGCGGTCGTCGCCCGCCTTGCCGACCGGATCGCGGTCCTGTACCTGGGCCGGATCGTCGAAGAGGCGCCGACGGGCGAGCTCGTGGCGCGGCCGCTCCACCCGTACACGGCGGCGTTGCTGGCCGCGGCCCCCGACGCGGATCCCGCGTCGTCCCTGCGCCGGCCGCGCGTCCCGCTCGCCGGCGATCCGCCGTCCGCCGCCGATCCGCCGCCGGGCTGTCCGTTCCATCCGCGGTGTCCGATCGCGCGGGCGCGGTGCCGCGAGGAGCGGCCGCCCCTCGCGGAGGCGGGGGGATCGCGGCGCGTCGCGTGCTTTTTCCCGGGCGAACTGCCGTGATATGAGAACTTAAGCGAAACATTCGCCGGCCCCCTGCGTAGTTGTGGGGTGACAAAGGAGTCTTGGCATGAAGAGCACGTTCCTGTTCCGGTGCGCCCGTTTGGCAGCGGCGGCCTGCATTCTCGCGGCCGCGCCCGGGAGCCTCCTCGGGCAAACGCCCGCCGTCGTCAGCGCGCAACCCGGACAGCGCGGCGGCACCACGGCGCCCCCGCCCGACGCCGACGGCGTGCACCTGACGCTCGATCAGGCGATCCGGGTCGCCCTCGCGAACAACCAGGACCTCAACGTCACCATCAACTCGGCCGAGGCGACGGAGTTCTTCCTCTTCCAGAACAAGGGCATCTACGACCCGCTTCTCTTTTCCAACGTCACCCGGGCGCACACGGACACGCCGCAGTCGTCGGCCCTCGGCGGCGCGGAAGTGCTGCAGAACGACTCGTGGAACGCGGACATCGGTGTGTCGCAGCTGACTCCCTGGGGCGGCCGCGTCGACTTCGGCCTGACCGGCTCCTACAACACGACCAACAGCACTTTCGTCGACGTGAATCCGGCGATTCCCGCCAACCTCACGTTCGCCATCTCCCAGCCGCTGCTCCGCAACTTCGGACGCCTGGCGACCGAGATCAACATCATGACGGCGCGCAACACGCGCGACGCGTCCTACCAGCAGTTCATTCGCAGCGTCCAGACGGTCATCAATTCGGTGGAGCAGTCGTACTGGGATCTCGTTTACGCGCGCGCCAACCTCAAGGTGAAGCTCGAGGCCCGCGACATCGCCCGCGAGCTCAACCGCATCACGAAGATCAAGATCGACGTCGGTTCCCTCGCGCCGATCGACATCGTCCAGACGGAAGTCGGCATTGCGACGGCCGAGCAGGACATCATCAACGCCGAGGCCACCGTCGGGCTGGCCGAGGATCAGCTGCGTCGCGACCTCAACTACCAGGCCGAAACCCCCACGACGAACCGGATCGTTCCCCTGGATGAGCTTTCGGTCAACCGCCAGCCCTTCGATCTGGCCGAGGGGGTTCGCGTCGCGCTGGCGCGGCGGCCGGAGATCGTGGCCCAGAACTACGCCGTGGCTTCCAATCTCCTCCGGTACGACTTCTGGCAGAACCAGACGCTGCCGCAGCTCGACCTCGTCGCCGGCTACGGCAAGAACGGGCTCGCGGGGACCTTCTTCGACAACTCGGTCAATCCGCCCGTCGTCGCCGCCCGCAGCAACTGGTGGGATGCGGCGAATCAGCTCTTCACGGACAACTTCAAGGACTGGCGCGTCGGCGTCGTGTTCTCGTATCCGATCCTGAACCGCGCGGCCCGGGGCGCCCGGGGCGTCGCGCAGTACAACTGGGAGACCTCCAAGGCCGCCCTGACGGTGCTCGAACAGGACATCGTCCTGAACGTCCGCAACGCCCACCGCGCGATCGTGACGGGAACCCTCCAGATCGACGCGGCGGCCAAGGCGCAGGAGCTGGCGGAACGCAATCTCGACGCCGCCCGCAAGAAGTACGACAACGGAATGACGACTTCGTTCGAGGTCTCGCAGATCCAGGCCCAGCTCTCCGACGCGCAGTCGCGCTACCTCAACGCGCTCGCCCTGTATCGGAAAGCGGTGGCCGCGTACCACGCGGCGATCGCCGACATCCTGGACTGGAAGAACGTGAAGATCGACGGCCTGCCCGCGATGGCGCCGCCCGAGGTGTCGGAGACGCGCGCGGCCATGGCCATGAAGGTGCTCGGCATCGGGACGGGAGCTGGCGGCAAGTAGGCTTCGCGGGCAACGCCCGCCTTTGGTGAAAGAATGGGCGTCGCCATGAGCGACGTCCCGACCGCGGCCGCCTCCGCGAGTCCGCCGCCCGAGTCCGATTCCGCGTTCGCGCGGATCATCGGCGTTTTCGTCTCGCCGGTCCGTACCTTCGCGGCAATCGCCGCGAGGCCGACCTGGATCCTGCCGGTCGCGATCGGCGCCGCCGTCTCGCTTCCGCTTTCCGAGCTGATCCTCTCGAAGACGGACTGGCGCGCCGTCGTCTCGGCGCAGATCGCGGCATCCGGACAGAAAATCTCGGAGGCGCAGCTCGAGAGCTCGATCGAGACGGCGCGCAAGCTCTCCTGGGTCTGGGACCTGTTTGCGGTCCTCGCCCCCGTGGTGTTCACGCTCATCATCGCGGCGGTCTTCTGGGCGGCGTGCCACGCGTTCGGCTGGGAGGTCCGCTTCAAACAATCGCTCGGAATCACGGCGCATGCCTACCTGCCGGGAGTGCTCTACTCGATCGGCCTCGGGGCGGTTCTCTGGAACCGGACGACGGTCGACCCGCAGAAGGTCGGAGACCTGCTCCCGACGAACCTCGGCTACTTCGCGCAGGGGACGGACAAGGTGACCCACGGGCTGCTCGCCTCGGTCGACCTCTTTTCGTTCTGGACGATGGTGCTCCTCGTCCTGGGCCTGGCGGTGGCCGCGAAGGCGTCCCGGGGACGGATGGCCGCCCTGGTCGTCACCCTGTGGGCGCTCTACGTCCTGGGGAAGGCCGGGGCGACCGGCCTGATGAGCTAGGGCCAGGCGCCGAAACAGGCCGCCCGGAATTACGTATACATGGCCAGAGAGGACCCTCGCCCGATGCTGATCGACATCCGCGACATCACCAAGACCTACGCCATGGGCGAGGAGAAGGTCCACGCCCTCTCCGGTGTGTCGTTGGGGGTCGAGCGGGGCGAGTACGTCGCGATCATGGGGCCCTCGGGCTCGGGCAAGTCGACGCTGATGAACCTCGTCGGCTGCCTGGACACGCCGACTTCGGGCTCGTACGTTCTCAACGGCAAGGAAGTCGCCCGGATGACCGACGACGAGCTCGCGGCAATCCGGAACCAGGAGATCGGATTCGTCTTCCAGACGTTCAACCTGCTGCCGCGAACCTCCGCGCTCCAGCAGGTCGAGCTCCCGCTCGTCTATGGCGGGCTCTCCCGCAAGGACCGTCGCGAGCGCGCGATCAAGTCGCTCCACGCCGTGGGCCTCTCCGATCGCATGAACCACACGCCGAACGAATTGTCCGGCGGCCAGCGGCAGCGTGTCGCCATCGCGCGCGCGCTCATCAACGATCCGTCGATTCTCCTGGCCGACGAGCCGACGGGCAACCTCGACTCGCAGACCGGCGCCGAGATCATGGCGCTCTTCGACGAGCTGAACTCCCGCGGCAACACGATCGTCCTCGTCACGCACGAGGAGGACATCGCCGCTCACGCGCGCCGCATCGTGCGCCTGAAGGACGGCAAGGTCCGGGACGACCAGCCCAACGAGCATCACCGCAAGCATGCCGTCCCCGGCGCGACGAGCACCATGAGCTGGCCGGCCGCGGATGCGGCTCCCGCGATCGGTCCTCGCTAGACGTTCGAGGGCGCAACGCCGCCCCGGCCTAAGGGCCGTACAGCTGCAATCCAAACGTGTTCACGAGGAACGCCGCCATCTGCTGGCGGTTGGTCGGATTGCCGGGGCAGTACCGCAGAGGCATCGTCGCGCAGCCGCCCGTCACGCCGCGGTTGTAGAGCTCTTCGATCCAGGTCCGGAACGGGTTCGTGTCGTCGACGTCGTCGAAGATGTCGGTCGCGGCCGGCGGGACGTAGGCCGCGCCTTCGAGCGTCTTGAGCAGGAAGACCGCCATCTGCTGCCGGTTCACGATGCCGTCCGGACAGAACTGGATCGGCGCCGGAGGCGGGCCGCCCGAGCAACCGCCCGTGACGCCGAGCAGGTAGAGCGCCTCGATCCATGACGCGAACGGGTTGGACAGGGGAACGTCGCTGAACACGGTGCCCGTCGCCGGGGGAGGCGTGAAGGCCGCTCCGAATCGAGCCTTCAGAAGGAAGACCGCCATCTGCTGACGCTTGACGCCGTCGGTCGGGCAGTAGCCGCCGCACGCGCCGCCGCCCGTGATGCCGTTGTGAAGCAGGTTCTCGATGAACGCGTAGAACGGGTTGGTGTTCGGCACGTCGGCGAAGCTGCTGCCGATGTGGATGCGCCAGGTTTTGTGGACGCCGGTCGAAAGGGTCTCGGTCGCAAACTCGTCCCAGTGCGGGCCGGGTCTCGGACCCTGCACGGAGATTCGATAGCAGTCGCCGGTGTCCTGGCAGCTGGCCGTCTCGAGCGGGTCGACCGTTCCGTAGTCCGCGTTTCCGTCGATGATCGTCAAACCGCTTCCGGCGGGACCCGTCAGCTCCGAGCTGCTGAGGCTGCCGCTGGCGATGAGGGTTACGAAAACGGCGGGGTTGAAAATGAGGGCGGCGATGTTGGCGTCTTCGTCCGGTTCCACGACGGGGTCGGCGCTCCCGACCTTTTCGAGCTCGAGGGGCTCGGGCATGCCGGCGCGCGCCATTTCGATCGCGTCCCCGGAGCCGTCGCGAGCGGCTGCCGCTCGGGTCCCGACGAGCTGGCCGCCTTCGCCGGAAGCGATTCGCGTCACGCCCCGCGTGGCATTCGCCGGAAAGAGGGGAAGGGGAGGACCGACTTCCGCCAGACCGGGATCGATGTCGAGCTCCTGGCAGAGCGTGACGTACTCGGCGACGGTGGCGTCGTACTCCTCCCAGGTGATCCAGGCGCCGCTCGGAAGCGGGGTTCCTTCGGGGTTGTGGACGGCCGCGGGCGGCTCCGCCTTGGTGAAAGTCGCCAACCGGCTGCCGATGAGTGCGCGGCCGGTCGAAGGCACGATGACGAAGGGCGACTGGACGGTCCCGTCCTCGCTCCGCACCGCGTCGATCGAGCCCGTGTTGATGTTCTCCGCGACGAAGAGCGTGTTGGCCGTGCCGTCCAGTCTCGCGACGTCCGGCAGCTGGTGACCGGTGCCGAGCACGGGGAACTGGGGGCCGACAGGGCCCGAAGTGCCGAACTCGCGCGCGGAGACGGCGCCGGTTCCGTCGTTGAACGCGATCGTGAAGCCGCCCTCGTCCATGTCGACGACCGGCCGGTCCTGGTCGCCCGTCGTGACCGTGTTCACCGCGAACTCGCCGCCGGCGGGAACCGCCGTCGCGGAGAACTCGACGGCGAAGACGCCGAGGCCGTTCCCGTCCTGCCCTTCGCTGCCCCAGGTCACGACGAACTTGCCGCTCGGGGCCGCGGCGACCTGCGGTAGGCGCTGGCGGCCGGTCGTGAAGGTGTTGACCTGCGTGGCGGGTCCGAGCGGATTCGCGTCCTCGTCGTACTGGCGCATCCAGACCTCGGCATTGGTCGACGGGTTGCCGTCGAAGTCGGCCCAGACCACGACGTAGTTGCCTTGCCCGTCCGCTGCGACGTCGGGCGTGTAGTTGGAGTGGTTCGCACCGGCCTGATCGATCTGGAACTCGCTTCCGATCTCGACTCCGTCGGCCGAATAGAGCTGGCCCTTGATGTCGTAGAAGCCGGACTGGCCGGTGTCGCTGTTCCAGACGATCAGGTACTCGCCGTCGTTGCCCACGGCGACGGCGGGACGCCGCTGATTGTTCGTCGTCTCGGTGTTGACGACGGCGGGGTCCGAAACGTACTGGCGCGCCACGGGAGTCGGCGTGGGGCTCGGGCCCGAGGTCGGTGTCTGGGCGCCGGCGCCGGCGCAGATCGAGGCCAGGAGAACGGTCGCGAAACCGGAAACGGTTCGCCGCATGGTCCCCTCCGCTTCTCGCTGGCGCGGATCTTATACCTGTACCCGAGGACAGGAGCGTCAGCGAAGCGCGAAACCCCGTGCCCAGACGGGCTGCCCGCGGGCCGTCAGCCGCTCCGCCATCGACCTGTTCCACTCGGCCGAGCCGGCCGACAGACCGGACAACGCGGGATCGCGGGACAGCGCGGCGACGAGCCGTTCCCGCGCGGCGATCTCCATCTCGACCTCGGCGACCCGCTCGGCGGCGCGCGGCTTCGTCGGGCTCGCGATCTCGCGCGGATTGATGGCGTCGGACCGGCGAAAGGACGCAAGCGCCTGCTCGAGCAGGCCGTTACGCCGGTAGATCAGGCCCACGTTGTAGAACAGGACGTCGTTGGCCGGAGCGGAGGCCGCGGCAATCTCCAGCTCGCGCACCGCCCGGGGCCAGTCGCGCGTCTCCCACGTCATCGCCTGCATCTGGTGGAAGTTGCCGATGAGGTTCTGCGTGAGGTAGTCCTTGGGGACGCGCGGGTCGAGCTCGCCGTCGAGGCGGTCCTTGACGGACGCGGGTTGCGGCAGCGGCTTTCCCGTGCGCCAGGCGCGGAAGGCCATCCCGACCGGTACGTTCTCGAGCTCGCGGATCTTCCAGTTCGGGTAGTGCGTGGTGAACACCGGGTCGACGTCCGGGTTGAACGACAGCGGCGGCAGGCTCGCTCCGCCGATGCCCTCGAGGATCAGGTCGACGTCGGGCCGCAGGCCTTCGCCCAGGTTGAGGTACATCAGGATGAAGAGGACGTTGTCGTCCGAGGCGATCAGGTGCGATCCCGGCGGCAGTGTCGCCAGAAGCGTCCGCGAGTAGTCCTCGCCGATCCGATACCGGCTGCGGTCGTTCGCGCGCCAGCCGGTGACGAGGAGAACGAGCGGCGCCAGGAGGGCGAGGGCTGCCAGCCGAGGCCGCGTCTTTTCGGCGAGCGTCTGCCAGCCCCACGCGGCGAGCAGGGCGAGCGCCGCGTAGGAAGGGATGTAGTAGCGGTGCCAGATGAAGAGATCGCTCCGTGACCCGTGGAGGGCCATCGTGACGGCGTTGCCGAGCATCACGAGCAAGGGAAGAAGGACCGGCCAGCCCCTTCGGCGCGCGGCGGCGATCGCGACGAGGGCGAGGCCCGCGCCGACCCAGGCGGTTTCGGCCAGGAGGCTTCGGCCGTAGTCGGCGAAGATGGGAGCGAGATCCGCCGGGCCACGAATCCACGCCCGTCCCCAGAAGTCCGAGCGCGACACGACGGAGAGGAAGCTCCCGGGCGTGACGGGATGGCCCCAGTCGAGCAGCGGGTGCGCCCGGGCCCGAAGCGGCAGGTAGAGGTAAGGCAGAAGCCCCGCCGCCGCCGCGAGGACGCAGGCGCCGACGAGGCGCCAGCGCTTCAGGATCGCCGGCTCCGTCGCCACGACGAAGAGGCCGAGCGCCAGGCCCGCGACGCCCATCTCGAGGTGGTTGGAGGCGCCGAGGCCGCAGACGAACGCCGCCAGGACGAGGTCGCGCCCCCGGCGCGTACTCCGCCAGCGCAGCACCATCAGGAGCGCCGCCGCGAGGAAGAGCGCGTTGAGGGCATAGACCCGCTGAATGTTCGCCTCCGCCCAGAAGCTCGGCGCGAACGCCAGGATCCACGACGCGCCGGCCGCGGCGAGGGCCGATGCGCCGCTCTCCCGCGCCGCGCGGTACAGCACCGCGCAGGCGGCCGCGGCGCAGGCGGCGGAGAAGAGGCTCACGCTCCACGGCAGCGGCAGAAAGAAGAACACGATCGACCACGCCTTCGCGAGCAGGACGTAGAGCGGGTAGCCCGACGGGTGCGGGATGCCCATCACCGCGATGGCGGTCAGGAGGTCGCCGCTGTCGCCGACGTACGCGGTGCGGCAGGCCCCCGCGGCGTAGACCGCGAAGGGGAGCGCGGCGACCCCGATCGTGCGCCGGGCTTCCGGCCTCATGACGGCGGCACCGCTCTCCGTCAGGGGGTCGGGGTCGAAGTCGAGGGGATTCGCAGCCGCTTGAGATTCTCGGAGAAGAGCGCGTTGCCGGGATCGACCTTGAGCCCCAGCTCGAGCGCCGCGATGGCACCGGCCCGGTCGCCCTTCAGGTACGCCACGTTGGCCCGGTACTGGTAGAGGAGCGCGAGCTTCGGCGCAATCCGGGTCGCTTCGTCGAGCTTGCGGCCGGCCTCCGTGTAGTCGCCCCGGCGCGCATCGCCGGCCGCTTCCTCGGCCAGCGCCGCGGCGCGCTTCTCGGCGTCCGAGCGGGGCTGCTGCGGAAGGGGCGCGTTCAACCGCGCGAGGGCCCGCCGCGAAGGCTCGTACTGCGGGTTGTACTTGACGGCCTTCTGGTAGTCGGCGACCGCGGCGGCGGTTTCTCCCCGCCGCTCGTGGATGACGGCGCGGTTGTGGTACGCCTCGACGTTCAGGGGCTCGAGCTCGATCGCCCTGGTCAGCTCGATGTAGGCGGCGTCGTACTTCCCGAGCGCTCCGAGGGCCCCGGCGTAGCTCGCCCGCAGCGACCCGTCGTCGGGTTTCGCGGCGACGAGCTTCTCGTACTCGCGGGCGGCCTCCTCGAAGCGTCCCGCCTCGAAGGCGACTCCGGCGAGGTTGCGATCGCCGGTCGACGAGGTCGCGCCGATGTAGCCCAGGCTCTGGAGCTTCTTGACGATCTCCGGATCGACCTGCGAGTCGTTCGCCGCGGTTCCGTCCGCCGACTGCGAACTTCCCGGAGACGGCGCTCCCGTCTCGTAGGTCGGCACCGGCGCGGGAATCGTCAGGTCGAGCGCCTCGGCGAGAACACGGCCCGGCATGTCCGAGGCGCGGCCCAGACCGTTCAGGGCCAGCACCGTCGGCGCGATGTCGAGGATCGTCGGGCGATTCAATCGCGCGCGCGGTTTCACGCGGTTCCCGTACATGTAGAGAATGCCCTCGGTGCGGTGGAAGAGCTCGCTGACCCGCCGCATGTCGCGCGTCTTGGACGGATCGTCCTGGAGCCTTCCGAGCTCGAAGCCGTGGTCGGACAGAACGAGCAGCGTCGTCTTGCGGTCCATGGCCTCCATCACGCGGCCCAGGAGGGTGTCCGCGTAGGCGTACATCGCCTCGACGGTGCGGCCGTACTTCTTCTGCTGGACGGCGAGCTCGCCGGACAGCGAGGGCGCGCGGAACAGGTGGCCGAAAAGGTGCGACGCCGAATCCAGGCCCTCGATGTAGAGGAGGAGATTGTCGGGCCGGTCGTCCTTCCAGAGCTGCAGTCCGATCGAGGTGTAGGTCTCGGCGGTCGCGAGCGCCCATTTGAAGTGCGACAGGTCGTCGGCGAAATCGAAGGGCCGCGCGGCGTCCTCCGCGGTGACCGACACGAAAGGGGCGAGCTCCTCGAACGTGACCTCCTGCGGTTTCTTCAACGATCCGGCGATGCGCTTCTCGGCCTCGGGCGGCGAAACCTTGCCCGTGCCCCCGGCTGCCCCGGCCGCGCCTTCCTCCATGAGGAAGTGGTAGGCGAAGTGATCCGAGACGATCGTGCCGCGCACGCGCTCGGCGGGCCAGGTCGCCCACCAGCCGACGACGTCGATCGAGCGCTCGTGCGCCGACAGGATGTTCCAGATCGCCTGGACCCGGCGCATCTGGCTCGTGACGGGCAGCTGCTCGCCCGTCGAGGGGTTGACTGCAACGAAGTGGCCGATCCGGTGCCGGTCGGGTGTCTTGCCCGTGGCGATCGTCGTCCAGATGACGGGGGAGAGCAGGGGCTTCTGGGAAGTAAGGGGAGCGTAGGCGCCTTCCCGCCGAAGCTTCGAGAAGTTCGGGAGCTTGCCCTCGGACATCAGGAGATCGAGCGTCGCGGGGTCGGCTCCGTCGACGCCGAGGACGATGACCCGGCCCGGCCGGTCACCGCCCCCGCAGGCAGAGACGGCGAGGACGCCGGCCACGAGCAGGCCCGCCGCGAGGGCGGCGAGAGCACGGCGCAGGCAGGGGAGTCCGGTCACGCCGGCGGATTCTATGCTGCTAGGCTTGCCGTCCGTGGCCACCCCCAACGTCGAACGACAGGCCGCGGCGGTCTTTCGCGAGCTCGAGCGCCACGGGCTTCTGCTCGAAACCGATCCCAAGCTGCCGAGTCTCGTCGCGCTCGTGGCGGGCGGCCCCGTGCGCGGATCGTGGTGGGGCCATCCGCTGGGGCACACGATCTTCGTGACGGGCGAGGCGCTCTTCGCGCACCGCGACGTTCTTCTGGCCAAGCTCGTGTCGGGCAAGGCGACGTGGATTCACCGCCGGCTCTGGCCCGCGGTGCTGTCCGCCGCGCTCTCGCGGGAACCCTGGCAACTCGGCGGCCTCTCGCGCGAGGCCGAGAAGCTCCTGGAAACCGTCGAGCGTGAGGGGCAGGCGCGCGCATCGGGTGAGGTGGCCCGCGAGCTCGAGAGGCGCCTCCTGGCCCGCGGCGAGCAGGCGCACACGTCGAGCGGCCGCCACGCGAAGGTCCTCGAGTCCTGGAACCGGTGGGCAGAGCGCCTGCGTGTGACCGGCCCGGGCCCTGCGCCGGAAGCGGCACGCCGGGAGCTCGATGGGGTGCTCGCGACGCTCAACGAAGGCTTCGACGGGCACGGCCGCCTTCCGTGGCAGGCGGAACGCCGGGCGGCGACGCGTTAAGCGTTAGAATCCGCCCCCCATGCCGGAAACCGGGAAGTTCCTCTTCCGCAAAGTCGAGAAGGCGATCGAGGCGATCGAGCGCACGGCCGATGCCTCGTCGACGATCATGCAGACGGCTTCGGCCGTCATCGAGCAGTTCTCCGAAATTCTCGGCGTCCGGGGCGGCCGCCTCTACGTCCACCGCGACGGCGGTTACGAGCTGGTCCGGACGTTCGGAAACGTTCCCGCGATCGCCCCGGGCCTCTTCATTCCGGAGGACTACGCGCCCATCCAGGCGGTCGTCGACGAGGGTGTGACGGTGATGGATCTCTCCGCCCCCGGCGTGGATGCCGAGCTCGAGCGGCGCCTGGGCGCCGAACGGTTTGCGGCGATCGCCGTCGGCGACGACGAGTACATCCTCTCGTTCAGCGTCGATCCGGCCGCCCCGGAGGATGACCTGCTGTCCTCCCTCGGGATCCTGCGTCTCGCCGTCGACCAGAAGCTGCGCCAGGACCGCTACGTGTCGGCCCTCCAGGAGGCCCGCCGCATCCAGATGTCCATCCTGCCGAAGCGGGCGGTTCGCCGCGGCTCGCTCGAGATCGCCGGGTTCACGACGCCGGCGGAGCTCGTCGGCGGCGACTACTTCGACTTCATCACCGTTTCGGATCGGATCCTCGGCATTGCCATCGCCGACGCGTCGGGACACGGTCTGCCGGCCGCCCTCCAGGTCCGCGACGTCTACACGGGCCTGCGCATGGCGGTCGAGCGCGATTTCAAGATCGTGCGCACCGTCGAGCGGCTCAACCGGATCATCCACGAGTCGCGCCTCACCACACGCTTCGTCTCGCTCTTCTACGGCGAGATCGAGGACGACGGCAGCCTGATGTACGTCAACGCCGGGCATCCGCACCCGCTCCACTTTCACGGCATGAGCGTCACCCCGCTCATCCAGACGGGTCTCGTGCTCGGGCCGACGGCCAACGCGACGTACAGTCGCGGCTACCGGCGCATCGAGCCGGGAGACGCCGTCGTGTTCTACACGGACGGCATGATCGAGGCGCACGGCGAGAATGGCGAGGAGTTCGGTCCGGGCCGGTTGACGCGCGCGTTCCTCGAGCTGCGCGAGCGGCCCTGCGACGAGATCGCGCGCGAGCTCATCAAGCGCGTGGCGGAGTGGGCGGGAGGCGGAGATCCCGAGGACGATCGGACGGTCGTGGTCATGAAGCGCCACTTCGGCCCGGCGCCCGTGCCCGAGGATCGCCGGCCGGCGTCGGGCGCCTACCCGGTGCCGCCGCCGAAGGGGATCTAGAGGTCGAGCCGCCGCCACGCGTCAGGACGTGTGGCGGCTCCGGAAGAACGCGGCGGTCTGCTCCAGCCCGTCGGCGAGACGGGTCCACGGCGGCAGGCGGAAGTCGGAGCGGACGAGTGAGCCGTCGAGCACGCTGCGTTTCTGCTCGCCGGCCGGCGCCGCAACGTGGGGCGGGGTCGCCTCGTAGCCGTACTCCTTGGCGAGAAGCGCGAAGAGCTCGTTGACGGAGGTCTCGATCCCCGTCCCCAGGTTCCAGACGCCGCTCTTCTCGCTCCGGGCCGCCGCCGCGGCGGCCTCGACGAGATCCCCGACGAAGACGTAGTCGCGCGTCTGCTCCCCGTCGCCGTTGATCTTGAGCGGCCGGGCCCCGAGCATCGCTTCGGAGAAGATCGCGACGACTCCCGCCTCGCCGGTCCCGTCCTGCCAGGGGCCATAGACGTTCGCGTAACGGAACACCTGCGTCCGGAAGCCGTGCACCACGCGGTAATAGTGCATGTACTTCTCGATCGAGAGCTTGGCGCAGCCGTAGGGCGAGACCGGGTTGGTCGGGTGGGACTCCGGCGCCGGACGCCCGCCTTCCGGCTCGCCGTAGATCGCTCCGCCCGTCGAGGAGAAGAGGACGTGGGACACGCCGGCGCGGCGCATGGCCTCGAAGAGCATGAGGCCGCCGATGACGTTGGCCCGCGCGTCGCCGATCGGGTCCGCCACGCTGTGGCGCAGGTCGATCTGGGCGGCGTGGTGCGAGACGAACCCGATCTTTTCTTCCTTCAGGAGGGACTCGAGATCCACCGTCGAAAGGTCCGCCTGGACGAAGCGCGCCTTTGCGGGAAGCCGCTCGCGCCGGCCCGACGAGAGATCGTCGACGATGACCACGCGGTGGCCGTCGGCGAGGTGGCGCTTGGCCATGTGGGAGCCGATGAAGCCTGCGCCTCCCGTGACGAGGATGTTCATAGAATGCGGCGTCCTTTCAGATTTCAGGATGCCGGAATGATAGCGGACGCCCGCCCCGATCTTCGCCTCTGGATCGATCCATCGGCGCTCGCGCTCGAGGAGCCGCCGCGGACCTTCTACCTGCGTGCGACGACGCGCGTGGCGCGCGACCTCGTCGGCGCGTGGATCGCCCGCCGCCGGCGCGGACGGTGGTACGGCGCCCGCATCGTCGAGACGGAGGCCTACCTCGGGCCCGGGGACCGCGCGGCGCACTCCTGGGGCGGGCGACGCACCCCGCGCGTCGAGCCGATGTACTCCGAGGGGGGTCACCTCTACGTGTTCCTCGTGTACGGCATGCACCACTGCGCCAACGTCGTGACGCGGCGCGAGGGCGTTGCCGAGGCCGTGCTGCTGCGGGCGGCCGAAGGGCCGGAGGGGACGCCCGTGCGCCTGCTCGCGGGCCCCGGCAAGCTCTGCGCCGCCCTCGGCATCACCACCGGGGACAGCGGCCGGGACCTGCTCGACGGCCCCGTCCGGATCCTCGTGCCGACACGGCGAGCGCGCCGCCGCCTCGCCGTCTCGCCCCGCATCGGCATCGACTACGCGGGCGAAGCCAAACACTGGCCCCTCCGCTTCTACGACCCGAAGTCCGCGGCCGCCTCGCGATAGCTCGCGGTGCCGCCGGCGATGGTCTTCGTTGGGGCGGGGCTCGTCCCCGCCCTCCTCAGTGAGGCAGTAAGGGCAACTGCCCGTGGCCCGGCTCGGAGGTCGCCACCACGGCGTTCTTCCCCCCGTGCTTGGCCCGGTAAAGGGCCGCGTCGGCCTTCTCGACGAGCTCGCGCTTTTCGGTGGCGTCGCCCGGAAACGTGGCGAGGCCGATCGAGACGGTGGAACGGAGGACCTCGCGCGCGTCGGGCATGCGGAAGAGGCGTTCGTCGACCCGGCGGCGGACACGCTCGGCCACGAGCAGGGCCTCGGACGCCGGCGTCTCCGGCAGGACGAGCGCGAACTCGTCCCCGCCGTAGCGGGCGAGCAGGTCCATGTCGCCGCGCACCTCGTTCCGGATCTCCGAGACGATGCCCTGAAGGATCGCGTCGCCGACCGGGTGGCCGAAGCGATCGTTGATGGACTTGAAGTCGTCGATGTCGAGCATGACGACGGTCAGGGGACGTCCGAGACGTTCCGCGCGTCCGAGCTCGCGCTGCAGGACCTCCTGGAAGTGGCGGTGGTTGTACGCCCCGGTCAGCGAGTCCCGGATCGACTGCTCGCGAGCCTCGTTGTACGAGCGGGCGTTCTCGATCGCCGCGACGGCCTGGTTGGCGAAAATCTCGAGCGAGCGGATCGTCTCGACCGTCGGCGAGGCGCCGTTTTTCGGATCGTCGACCGAAAGGCAGCCGAGGAGACGATCGCCGGCGTACAGAGGGATCCAGAGCAGCTCCTCCGTCTGCCAGCCCCCGTCGCCCGCGGTGACGACGCGGCGGACCCCGGAGACGCCGGCCCCCGGATCGCGCGCGGAGCGGTCTCGCACGTGAAACGACTTGGACACGCGGTTGCGCTCGGTCCAGTGCTTCGTGATCTCTTCCGCGGGCACGTCCCGCTGGTGGATGCCGGGCCAGGTTTCTTCGAGGCCGTGGTGGGCGCGCGGGGAGAACACGTTGCGCTCGCGGTCGTAGAGCGACAGGAGGACCTGCTGGAACCCCAGCCCCTTCGCGACGGCGGAGGCGATCGAGGGGAAGAGATCGTCGAGCGTGCGGTTCTTCTTCAGGTCGTTGGAGATCTCGAGAATCTGGTTGAGCGTCTCGGCGCGCTCGCGATTGCGCTGCGAGAGCTCCTCGATTTGAGCGCGGACCGCCCGATCCTGGAGGACGAGCGCGATGTGCTCGGCGATCGTCCGGAGCGATCCGATGGCTTCGGGCGCATGGAGGGCCGGGCTCGAGCCCTCGACGAGCAGGAGGCCCGAGTGGAGCTCGAACGTCGCCAGCCGCACCCGGGCCTGGTAGACGCCGGCGGGCGTCAGACGGATCTCGCGGGCTTCGCCGACGGCGAGCTCTTCCGGCGCGCTGTGGCGCTCGACGCGCCGTTCGTCGAGGCGTCCCCGGCGCGCCCAGGCAGCGAGCTCGCGCCGCGAGACGGAGGACTTCTCGGAGACGTGGACCGCGAAGTCCTCGCCGTCGGTGCCGGGCCACTCGACGACCGCGATCGCCTCGACGGGCAGGAGGCGGGCGACCGCGGAGAAGACGCGCTCGTAGCGGTCGACGCGCGCGCTGCCGCCGAACGTGGTCGAAATGTCCCGCATGACGTCGAGCTCGCGGTTCTGGCGGGAGACTTCGGCGACGCGCCTCTCCATGGACGAGAGGTTGCGCACGACGAAGGATGCGAGGACGACCGGGAAGAATGCGAGCAGCATGCCCGCGATCCCGTAGGGCGGGTAGACGAGAACCTCGAGGATGACGATCGGGGCGAGCAGGAGGAGCGCGGCGAGCTGGAAGAGGGCGATCTCGAGCAGGCGCTCCCGGGACGCGATCCCGCCGAGCTCGAGGTAGGCGAAGACGAGCGCGGTGTTGACGAAAAAGAACACGAGCAGGACGCCCGTCGCGAGGGCGGCGACGGTGGCCCAGGAGCTTCCCGCCGGATGGAGCGCGCGCGAAAAAAGCGCGGCCGTTCCGTAGGCGAGGCAGAGCTGCGCGACGTCGAAGGCGTTCGACAGCGTCAGCCGGCGCGGCCGCGCGAAGAGCTTCGCGACGGCGTCTCCGGCCACGCAGACGAGCATCGCGGCCCCGGGCGAATCGAGCACGAGAATCGCGGGCACCAGCGCTGCCGCCTCGAGGCCGACGTAGTTCTCGGCGTACCGGACGCGCAGCCGAAACGCGAGCACGGCGAGCGCCGTGAAAAACAGGAGCTCCGGCCACCGGTTCCAGGGGATCGCCGGAGCGAGCACGGCGAGGGAGATGCCGGCGGCGGCGCAGACGCCGACCTGGAGGCTGCGGAAGCTCGCGGGCGGGGCGGTGCGTGCGTCGGTCATGACTACGGCTTGCCCGCCGCCGCCGCCTTCCACCGGATGACGCCGTCCTTGAAGAGCTTCTGGAAAATCATCAGGACTTCGAGCTCCTTCATGGGCGAGATTTTCATGATGGATTTTACGTCCCACTGGCCGTTGATCCGGGAGAGCACGAAACCCTCGTGGGGGGTGAAGGAGCGTTTCGTCAGCGAGCCCAGGGCGATCGCCAGCTCCGGCACCCGGGTCCCCGAGACGCCGTCGCGGTCGAGGGCGGCCTTGATGGCCCGCTCCGCTTCACGGAGGGCCTCGGTGGTGCGGCCGTCGCCCGGATCGAGCTCGGCCGCAGCCTTGAAGAGCCGGTACGCCGCCTGGGGGTCGTCCTTGATCTGCGCCCTGCCGCGCTGGAGAAAGAGATCGATCTCCGTGGTGCCGGCGGGCATCGGCATCGACTCCGCGGAGCTGCGGCGGGCCTCGGCCAGGCGCATGGTGCCCGTGCGCAGCCCTTCGGCGATGAGCTTGGAGACGACGAACTCGGCGTTGTGCGTCTGGAGCGCGATCTCCTCGATCGAGCGCTGTCCGTCGAGGTACGGGATGATCAGCTTCTCCCGGTCGCCGAGCGTGTTGATGTCGAGCGTCCGCACGATGTCGGGCACGACCGTCGAGTCCGGTACCCGCTGGCGGATCAGCTGCCACTCGTCGTAGCGGCGCATCCCTTCCATGACGATTCCCGTGACGTCGAGGGAGAGGAGCACCATCTTCTGGTCCGGCATCTGGCCGTCGACGAATTCGAAGTTTCCTTCGGTCCACAGGAAGACGTCGTAGATGGACTCCTCGGCCTTCTTGCGCATGAGCCGGAGGAGGTCGGCCTCGGCGATCGCGTTGATCATGACCAGGATCTTTCCGAGGAGGATCTGCGACTCCTCCTGGACCTCCATGGCCATCTTCAGCTCGTCTTCGGTGATGAAGCCGTTCGAGACGAGGAAGTGGCCGAGGTACTCGCGCTGGTCGGAGGAAGAGGTGGAAGCGATCCGGCCGTCCTGGAAATAGATGCGCTTCTCCACCCCATGCCCGTTGATGAGCAGGGTGCCCGTCTTGTTGCCCAGGGAGAGCCACTGGAACAGCTCTCCGAGCTGCATGGTCTTGAGATTGCCGGTGATTCCCAACGGTGTGTCTCGAGCGGCTTATTCTAGCGCAAGAGACTGAGAGTCAGTGGTTTCCGCGGTTCGCGCGGCGCGGCCTCAGTCCATCGGAGGGTTGTACGACGCCACGCCCGTGACGGCCTCGCCGATGATCAGCGTGTGGATGTCGTGCGTGCCCTCGTAGGTGTACACGCTCTCGATGTTCGCGAGGTGGCGGAAGACCGGGTACTCGTTGACGACGCCGTTGGCGCCGAGCGTTTCGCGCGCGAGCTTGGCGCATTCGCGCGCGACCCAGACGTTGTTGCGTTTGGCCATGGAGACGTGGTGCGGCTTCATGGTCTTGTCGTCCTTCATGCGGCCGAGGCGCCACGCCAGAAGCTGGCCCTTGGTGATCTCCGTGATCATCCACGCGAGGCGCTCCTGGACGAGCTGGTGCGCCGCGATGGGGCGATCCTTCCACTGCTTGCGGGTCTTGGCGTAGTCGAGCGCGGAGCCGTAGGTCGCCATGGCGCTCCCGAGGGCCCCCCAGGCGATTCCGAAGCGCGCCTGCGTGAGGCAGGAGAGGGGGCCCTTGAGGCCTTCGACACCGGGCAGGATGTTCTCGGCGGGGATGCGGCAGTCCTCGAAGGCGAGCTGCGACGTCACCGAGGCGCGCAGCGACATTTTCCCCTTGTGCTCGAAGGTCGAGAACCCCTTCGTGCCCTTCTCGACGAGGAATCCACGCACGACGCCGTCGAGCTTGGCCCAGACGACGGCGACGTCGGCGATGGAGCCGCTGGTGATCCAGGCCTTCGCGCCGTTCAGGACGAAGGAGTCGCCGTCCTTCTTTGCCGTGGTCCGCATGCCGCCGGGGTTGGAGCCGAAGTCGGGCTCGGTCAGGCCGAAGCAGCCGAGGGCTTCCGCGCTGGCGAGCTTCGGGATCCACTTGTCTTTCTGCTCCTTCGAGCCGAAGGCGTAGATCGGGTACATGACGAGGCCCGACTGGACGGAAACGAAGGAGCGCAGACCCGAGTCCCCGCGCTCGAGCTCCTGCATGATCAGGCCGTACGAGATGTTGTCGAGGCCCGGCAGCCCGTACTCGCTGATCGTCGAGCCGAAGAGGTGCATCTGCGCCATCTCCGGAACGAGCTCCCGGGGGAACCGGCCCTCCCAGGCGGCCTCCTCGATGATCGGCAGGACCTTGTCGTCGACCCAGGAGCCGACGGTGTCCCGGACGAGGCGCTGGTCCTCGGTCAGGAGCGAGTCGAAATCGAGATAGTCGGCATGCGCCAAAGTCAGCCCTCCCGAGAAGGGCGGCATCGTATCCCGACGGCCCGCGGCCTCAAAGCGGGCAACCCCGGTCCCTGCCCGGTGCCCGCAGGGGTTACACTTTTCGAGCCCATGAGCGCCTTTCTCGGAGGGTCCGCCTACACGATGGTCCGCGACATCGCGGACGGGTACATCATCGCGAGCGAGCTGACCTTCCGGAAGTTCGGCAAGCCGGATCTCCAGACGTTCGGCTTCGAGGCGGAGAAGCTCCTGCGCGAGATCCGGTCGAGCGTGCCTCCGACGGGCGACGTCGACGCCACGCAGAAGCGGCAGCGGCGCATGCAGCGTCTCCAGCAGGCCATGACGATCGCGGGCAACGTACGCTCGCGGTTGCGTTGAGCCCGGGCCCGCCGGAATCCGCCCGGGGGCGGCAGACCCTTCTCGCGGCCGTCTTCTTCCTCGCCCTGACGGTCCTGATGACGTGGCCCCAGGCCCTGCATCTGACCGATGCTCTGTCGGACTTCGGCGACGCGAAGCTGAACGCCCGGATCCTGCAGTGGGACTTCGCGCAGACCCTGCGGGATCCGCGGCAGATTTTTCAGCTCGACTTCTTCCATCCCGCCCGCTACGTGCTCGCCTTCTCCGAGAACCTCTACGGCGTCGCCGTTTTTGGCTTTCCGATCCTCGCCCTCGGCGGGTCGGCGCTCCTCAACTACAACCTGCTTCTCCTGCTCGGGATGTTCCTGTCGGCCCTGGCGGCCTGGGCGCTCGCGCGGGAGATCACCGGGGACCCGCTCGCCTCCGCCGTCGCCGGCGCGGTCTACGCGTTCCTCCCGTGGCGCATCGAGCAGATTCCGCACATGCAGCACCAGTGGGGAGCGTTCCTCTGCCTGATCCTTCTCTTCCTCGTCCGGTACGTCGAGCGGGGAAGGCGCCGCGATCTCGTTCTCTACGCCGCCGCCTTCGGGTGGAACGCGCTCGCCAACGTCCACTTCGCGATCTTCTCGGGGTTTCTCGTCGGCGTCACGCTCGTGTGGGCGTGGCTGCGGGTTCTGCCCGAGCGGGGCCGCCGCACCTTCGCGGTTGCCCTTGCGACAGCGCTCGCGATCGTGCCCTTCGTCCCGTTCGCGCTCGGGTACCGGACCGCGCGCCGTCTCTACGGTTTCCAGCGATTCATCGACGAGGTGGAGGTCTTCTCGGGACGCTGGACGGACTTCCTGTCGGTCGGCGGACGCAACCGCCTCTGGGGGCCCGTGCTCGAGCGCTGGAGTGCGCCGGAGGGCCACTTCTTTCCGGGCGCCCTCGCGGCCACGCTCGCGATCGCGGCCCTCGCCATCCTCTGGCGCCGTCGCAAGGCGCAAATGCCCGACGCCGTCCCGCTGCCCGGCGGCGTGTCGAGGGGCTGGACCGTCTGCACGCGCGCCCTCGAGGCGGCACTCGTCCTCGGAGTTCCCGTGTGGGTCCTGTCGCTCGCCAACCCCGGCCTGACGATCGGGCCCTTGCGCCTGCGGGATCCGGATCGGATCGTCGTCGTGCTCGCCGCTCTCCTCTTCGCGCGCCTCGCGATCCGGCTTCCGGGGCGGGCCGGGGATCCCGGCGGCTTCTTGCGCCGCCTCGGACTCGAGCCGCGCGCGACCCTGCTCGGCTTCGTCGCCGCTAGCCGGCGTTGTTGCGGCCATGGGCGTCCACACGCCCTTCTACCGGTTCCTCGTGCAGTCGTTCGGCGGCGTGTTCCTCGCCATCCGGGCGCCCGCGCGCGCCATCGTTCTTTTCCATCTCGCGGTCGCGGTGCTCGCCGCCTGGGGGCTGGCGCTGCTGACCGCGCGCCGTCGGACGGCGATCCGGCGCCTGGCCGCCGGAGGAGCGCTGGCGGTGCTCGTGTTGGAGTACAGGGCGTTCCCCCTGCCGATGATCGCGACGTCCGCGCAAGCGCCGCCCGTCTACCGCTGGATGCGCACCGCTGAATTTCCCGGAGCCGTGGCCGAATGGCCTCTGGGAATCCTGTACGACTTCGACTATGTCTTCCGGCAGACCGCGCACGAAAAACCGCTGATCAACGGCTACTCGGGCTTTTTTCCGGCGAACTACAGCGAGCTCCAGGAGGCATTGAAGCGCCGCCCGATACCCGACACGGTCTGGGGAATGATGGGGCGGCTCGGCACCTCGCTGCTCGTGTACCACGCGCACGAGGCGCGGGGAATCGAGGTGATGGCCTACGCCGAGGCCCTCGAGAAAGCGCTCGACTCGGGAGGCCTCGAAGTTGTCCGGAGTTTCCCGCACGGGGACGGCCTCGATTTCGTGTTCGTCGGCGCGGGCACACCCTGGAAGGCCGCAGTCGTGGGAGAGGACGAGGCCGAGGCCGAAGCCGAAGCCGAAGCGGAGACGCGCGCGCTCTTTGGAACGACCGTGCGGCAGAGGAGAACCGAGATCGCGCAACTCGTCCCTCCGATGGGTGGCATTCATCTCCCCGCGGAAGGCCAGGCGATCGCTCCCGGCTTCTGGGCCTTCGGCTGGGCACTGGACGACTCCGGGATCGCGGAGATCCGCGTCTCCACGGAGCTCGGCCCGGCCGGCGTCGCGGGGCTCGGCGGAAAGTGGCCGGGCCTGGAGAAGGTGCATCCCGACTATCCCGACGCGACGCGGGGAGGCTTCGGATTCAACGTGCCGCCGCTGCCACCCGGGCCGCACGAGCTGCGCCTCGACGTGATTGCGAGGGACGGCGGCCGGACCGAATTCCGGCGGAAGTTCGTGATCGAGTGAACGCGACGAGCCGGCGCGCGCCCGCCGTCGCGGTCGCCTTCTTTGCCGGACTCGCCGCGATCATTGCGGGCGGGGGATTCTTCGGCGGCCGGGTGCTTCTGCCGATCGATCTTCTCGCCGACGAAGGTCCGTGGAAGTCCAACCCGACCGAGCGCGTCGTGGTCTCGAATCCGCTGCTGTCGGACCCGGTCCACCAGTTTCATCCCTGGGACCTCGCCGCGCGGGCACGTCTCGACGAGGGCCGGTTCCCCTGGACGAACCCGCGGGCGGGTGAGGGAGAGCCGCTCTGGGCCAATCCGCAGGCGGCGCTGCTCTCTCCCTTCACGTGGCCCCGACTGGCGTTCGGCATTCGGGGCTGGGCGTTGTGCGTCTTTCTCAAGCTCCTCGCCGCGGGACTCGGCACGTTCGCGTTCGCGCGCGCGCTGAATGCGGGCCGCGTCGCCGCCTCCGTCTCCGGCGCGGTCTATCTGCTCTCGGGTTTCGGCATCGTGTGGGGCCTCCATCCGCACACCAACGTTTTCTGTGTTCTTCCGTGGCTGGGACTGGCCGCGCACCGACTCCTGCGGCGCCCGGGCCCCGGTCCGGCGGCCGCCACCGTCGCGGCGGCCGCGGTCGCGACGGCAGGCGGCCACCCGGAGACGCTCGCGATCGGGGTGGCCGGTCTCGGCGCGTTCCTGGCACTGGAGGCGAGGGCGCTGAAGGCCGCGGGGGGCCGGCCGGCCCCGGCCCTCGTCCGCGTGGCGGCGGCGGCCGCGATCGGGTTCCTGCTCCTTGCGGCGCAGCTCGTCCCCTTCGCGCTGCTCTTGAGCGACAGCCGGTTCGTTTCCGAACGCGCGGCGTTGCAGGGCGGCACGGGGCTGCGTGTGTACGCGGTCGCGGGCCAGGTGCTCCCGGGATTCCTGGGAAGTCCGCTCGGAAGCGAGATCGACCTGAGCGGGGCGTTGCGTGGATCCGAGAACTTCAACCTTCGCAGCGGCGGATTCGTCGGGCTGGTCGTCCTCCTGGCGCTTCTCTACGCCCGCAAGGGCCTTCCGGACTCGATGCGCCGCGGGCTCTGGATCGCGGGCGTCGCGCTGCTGATCGCGTGGAGAGTGCCGCCGCTCGGTTGGCTCTGGAAGAACGCCCCGGGCCTGCGGCTCTTCGCTCCGGAGTACGCGGTGCTGCTCTTCGTCCTCTTCGCCGCGCTCGCGGCGGGCCCGGCGCTCGAAGCGTGGAGCGCCCTGTCGCCCTCCCGCGGCCCGCGCGCGCGACTGGCCGCGATCGCCCTGCTCGCCGCCGGGACGGTCCTCGCGGCCGCCGGCACCGCGCCGCTGACGCCGCCGGGGGAAGCGGCGCTCGAGCGTGCGGCCCGAAGTGGCGTGGCGCGGCTGCGCGAGAGCGGGCACCTCAAGGCCTCGCCCGAAACGTACGAGGCGCGGCTGCAGGGATACGCGGATCGCGCCGGAACGACCGCCTGGCGGCGGTTGGCGCTTCCGGGGCTTTGCTGGATGCTCGCCGGGGCGGCGCTGCTTCTTCGCCGGCGCGCCGTGTGGCCGCTCGCCGGTGCGGCCATCGCCGAGCTCGCGGCCTTCGGGTACGGCTATCTGCCGTCGGTTCCGCTCTCGCGGATTCCGCCGGAGCCGGAGGCGGTCGCGTATCTGCGCCCCCGGCCCGCGGCGGAGAACGCTGTCATCGCAGCGGCCTTCGACTCGTATCATCCCGACCTCCCGACGATCGCCGGCATCCGCGACATCCGCGCGCACTCCCTGCTCGAGTCGCGCCTTGCGATCGCGCGTCTCGCCGCATGCGGGTACGAGCCGCGGTTCCTCGTCTTTCCCGATGTCCTGACCGAAGCAAACGCCGCGTGCCTCGCACGCCTGGGAGTGCGGTACTTCCTTTCGCGGCACGACCAGGCGGCGGCGCCGCGTGTGGCCGGCGGACCTCCCCCTGCCGTCGGTGTCTACGCGCTGACGTCGCCTGTCGCGCCCGCGCCGCCGGCGGAGCTCGACGACGGTCCGCCGCGGGGCTTCACCGCGGGACTGGTGCTGTCGCTTCTGGCCGCCGGGGCGGCCGTGCTTCTCGTTCGCGTTGCCTCGCCCTCCAGACCGCCAGGTCCTGGTAGCCCACGAATCCCCGGGGGATGAAACGGCGCAGCTCGAGCCAGGGCTCCCACGCCCGGGCGAGGTACGCGCGGCTGTGGAAGCTCGCGCGGTCGTTGAACCGCGGGGAGTCGATGTAGAGAAAGCCTCGGGTGTCGAGATCGCGCAGAGCCGCGGCCCCCGCCGATGCGCACGTGCTCGCAATCGATTCGGAGTGCGTCGTCGCGACGAGCAGGCCGCCCGGCTTGAGCAGGCGTCGCACCTCCGCGAGCCACGCGAACTGCCCGGCTTCCGAGAGGTGCGTGAAGATCGAGACCGCGAGCACGACGTCGAACGATCCGGCCGGGAAGTCGAGCGGCGGTTCCGGCCGCATGACGCGGAAGCGGCCGGGCAGGTGCCGTGCCGCCCAGCCCACCTGGCGGGCGTCGACGTCGACGCCGTCGTACGAGCGCGGTACACCCGACTCGAGGAGCGGTCTCGCGAGGCGGCCGCAGCCGCAGCCGAAGTCGAGCCAGGCATCGGGAGGCGCCCCGGTTTCGCGCGCGACGGCCTCCAGGATCTGCCGGGCGCCTTCGCGCCCGACGAGGGTGAATTCGTCGCGTGCGGGAAGGCCAACCCGAGCGCGCAGCCCCGCCGGCGGCAGGGGGCCTCCGAACGCGCGGGGCGCCAGAACGGAGAGGGCGTCCTTCGGAAGATCGCGCAGGCGCAGGGGAGCCTCGCGGGCGGCGCGCCGCAGCCACCGGCGTACGCCCGCCGGCAAAACCGCGCGGGCGATGCGGGTCAACGGCGAGGCCGGCATGGCGGGGATTCTACGGGGCCGGCCCTGCCCGTATAATCCGCGCCCTCATGCAGACGGACCCGACGACGGACACGCCCTCGACGGCGATCGCGAAGCTCGGCGCCCGGGCCGGGTCGACCGCCCGCGTCCGGGGCTGGCTCTACAACAAGCGCTCGTCGGGCAAGATCCAGTTTCTGATCGTGCGCGACGGCACCGGCTACGTCCAGGTCGTCGTCCCGCGCGCCGAGGTCGCTCCCGAGATCTGGGAGGCGGCCGAGAAGGCGACGCAGGAATGCTCCCTGGAGGTCGAGGGCACGGTCCGGGAGGAGAAGCGCGCGCCGGGCGGCTACGAGATGACGGCGGCCCGCGTCGCGATCCTCGGCGCGTCGCCGGAGTATCCGATCTCGCCCAAGGAGCACGGGGTCGACTTCCTGATGAATCTGCGACACCTCTGGATGCGCTCGTCCCAGCAGCATGCCGTGCTCCGCGTGCGCTCCGAGATGGAGCAGGGGATCGCCGACTTCTTCTACGAGCGCGAGTACGTGCGGATCGACTCGCCGATCCTGACCGGGTCCTCCGTCGAGGGAACCTCCACGCTCTTCGAGACCGACTACTTCGGCGACAAGGCCTACCTTTCGCAGTCCGGCCAGCTGTACCTCGAGCCCGCCGCGGCCGCGTTCGGGAAGGTCTATTGCTTCGGGCCCACGTTCCGCGCGGAAAAATCCAAGACGCGCCGGCACCTGACCGAGTTCTGGATGGTCGAGCCCGAGGTCGCGTTCCTCGAGTTCGAAGGGCTCTGCGAGCTCGCCGAGGACTTCGTCGTGTACCTCGTCGAACGCGCGCTCAACCGCTGCCGCGAGGACTTGAAGCGCCTCGAGCGCGATACGGGCAAGCTCGAAACGATCAAGAAGCCGTTTCCGAGGACGACGTACCGGGAGGGGATCGCGGCGCTCCAGCAGAAGGGCTTTCCCGTGAAGTTCGGCGACGACCTCGGAGCGGACGAGGAGACGGCCCTCTGCGGCGATCTCGAGAAGCCGCTCATCGTGTCGCGCTTCCCGACGGCCATCAAGTCGTTCTACATGCAGCCGGATCCGAACGACCCGGAGGTCGTTCTGGGCCTCGACATGCTCGCCCCCGAGGGCTACGGCGAGATCATCGGGGGCTCGCAGCGCATCCACGATCTCGCGCTGCTCGAGAAGCGGCTGGAGGAGCACAAGCTGCCCCGCGAGGCCTACGAGTGGTACCTCGACGTCCGCCGCTACGGCACGTTTCCGCACTCCGGATTCGGCATGGGCCTCGAGCGGCTCGTCGCCTGGGTCTGTGGCATCCACCACCTCCGGGAGGCGATTCCGTACCCGCGGACGCTCAAGCGGATCTATCCTTAAGCCTAAGCCCGCCGCAGACCCGCGTCCGGCGGTCCCTATGAACACACGCACGAAATCCCTGCCGACCGTCGGCATCGTCTCGCTCGGCTGTCCGAAAAACCTCGTCGATTCCGAGGTCATGCTCGGGCACCTCCAGCGGGCGGGCCACGGGATCGTCGCGGACGCGGAGGCGCGCGTCGTCGTCGTGAACACCTGCGGCTTCATCGACCGGGCCAAGGAGGAATCCGTCGAGACAATCCTCGAGCAGGTCGAGCGCAAGAAGCGCGGCGAGATCGACCGCGTCGTCGTCGCCGGATGCATGGTCCAGAAGTACGGCCGCGAGCTCGCCGCCGAGATTCCCGAGGTCGACGCCTTTCTCGGGCTCGACGAGCTCGAGAACGCGCCCGCCGCGGCCCTGGGCCTGCCGACGCTTCCGCGTTTCACCGACAAGCCCCTCGCCACGCGGCTCTACGACGAGCGCGCACCGCGGGTCCTCTCACGCCGGCGCGGCTACGCGTACCTCAAGGTCGGCGAGGGCTGCGACAATCCCTGCACGTTTTGCACGATCCCCCAGATGCGCGGCATGCAGCGCAGCCGGACGATCGAGTCGCTCGTGGCCGAGGCGCGGTCGCTCGAGGCGCAGGGGGTCGCCGAGCTCGTGCTGATCTCGCAGGACACGACGCGGTACGGCGAGGACATCGGTCTCGGCCGCACCGGCCTCGCGCGCCTGGTCGAGGCGCTGGCCGCCGGCACGGGCTTTCCGTGGCTTCGCTTCCTGTACGCGTACCCGAAGACGCTCGACGACTCGGTCCTGGACCTCATGGCGCGCGAGCCGCGCTTCCTGCCCTACGTCGACATTCCGCTGCAGCACGTGGCCCGGCCGATTCTCGCGTCGATGCGGCGCGGCGGAGATTCTCGCTCGTACCTGGCGATGATCGCGAAGATGCGGGCGAAGGCTCCCGAAATCGCGATCCGCACGACGTTCATCCTCGGTTTTCCCGGCGAAGGCGAGGCCGAGTTCGCCGAGCTCTGCGAGTTCGTCCGCGAGGCGCGCTTCGACAATCTCGGGGCGTTCACGTACTCGCCCGAGCCCGGCTCGGGGTCGGAGCCGCTCGGCGACCCGGTGCCGGCGGAGGAGAAGGAGCGGCGCAAGGATTTCCTCCTCTCGATCCAGCAGCCCATCGCCCGCGGGAAGCTCCGTGCGCTGCGCGGCCGCGTCCTCGACGCGATCGTCGAGGGGCCTTCGGAGGAATCGGAGTACCTGCTCGAGGGGCGTCTGCGGTCGCAGGCCCCCGAGATCGACGGCCGCCTCCTGATTACCGACACAGCGGGGCGCGACCTGGCTCCCGGCGCCGTCGTCTCCGTACGGATCGAAAAGACCTTCGACTACGACGTGACCGGAGCCGTCGTCGACGATCCCGGCCGCCCCTCGCCATCATCGTGATGCCGTAATGCAGGTCCTTCGCGACCCGCTCCGCCAGACGGACCTCCCGCGGGGGGGAGTGGGAACGATCGGCAACTTCGACGGCGTCCACCTCGGGCACCGCCGCATCCTCGAGACGGTCGTCTGCCGCGCGCGGGCGATCGACCGGCCGTCCTTCGCCATCACGTTCGAGCCGCACCCGATGGCGGTGCTTCGGCCGGACCGCGCGCCCCGGAGGATCCAGACGCTTCGCCAGAAGGAAGAGGCCATCGAGGCGATCGGCATCGAGACGCTCCTCGTGATTCCGTTCACGCGCGATTTTTCGCTGACCGAGCCCGAGGACTTCGTGCGGACGCTGCTGGCGGCGCGTCTGGGCGCATCGGAGCTCTACATCGGCGGGCACTTCGCGTTCGGACGCGGCAAGCGCGGCGACCTGGGGCTGCTCGCCCGCATGGGCGCCGAGTGCGGGTTCGCGGCCTCCTCCGTCGACGAGGTGCTCTGGGACGGGGAGCCCGTGTCGTCGACGCGCATCCGCCGCGCGCTCGAGCGCGGCGCGATCGCCGACGCCAATGCCATGCTCGGGCGGCCCTACGAGCTCGACGGCCTCGTTTCGCGCGGCGACCGCGTCGGCCACCAGATCGGCGTTCCGACGATCAACCTGGAGCCCGAGAACGAGCTGCCGCCGCAGGACGGCGTCTACGTCACGGAGATCGACATCCGCTCCTTCGGGCGCCGCTTCCCGAGCGTGACGAACATCGGAAGGCGGCCCACGCTCTACGAGGAGTACACGACGACGATCGAGACGTACGTCCTCGACTTCTCGTCGGACGTCTACGGCGACCGGGTGCGCCTCTTCTTCCTGGACCGCCTCCGCGAGGAGCGCAAGTTCCCATCGGTCATGGACCTGAAGGCGCAGATCCAGAGGGACATTGCCGCCACGCGCGCTCACTTCGAGCGCTCCGGGGAGGCCGCCGCGCCGGGCGCTTCGGCTGAGGATGCCCCCGCATAGAATGCCGGCGTGAAGAGCGAACGGGGCGTTCTGGCCCACGTCCCGGCCCCGTCGGGTGAGGAGGGCGCGGCGCTGCGGCGCCGGATGCACTGGCTTCTCGGCCTGACCTTCCTCCACGTTTTCGGCGAGGGAGGCCTCGCCCTCTTCGAGGCCCTCCGGACCGGCAGTCTCGCGCTGCTCGCCTTCGGCCTCGAGAGCGTCATCGAAGGCGGAGCGGCTTTTCTGGCGGTGCGCCACCTGCGTCACCTCGCCGACGAGGAGGAGGACCACGCCCGGCGCGATCAGATGCTCGCGCGCTGGATCGGGATCTCGTTTCTTCTGCTCGCCGCCTACACCGCCTTTCGAGGGGTGTTCGAAATCCTGCGGGGCGCCCACGCGGAATCGAGCGTCCTCGGCCTCTTCCTCACGATGTTCGCGACGTTCGGGATGCCGGTCGTCGGGTACTTCAAGTGGAAGACGAGCCGGAGGCTCGGAAGCAAGGGCCTCGCGGCGGAAGCCAAGGAGTCGATCGCCTGCTCGATCGGCTCCGGGCTGACGATGCTCGCGATGATCGCCGGGCTCCTCGCCGCGCCGGGCTGGGTCGATCCGGCGCTCTCGCTCCTGATGGTTCCGTGGTTTCTGCGCGAGGGCCTCACGCACGTGCGCGGCCGCGTGCACGCGCACGTTCACTAGGGCGACCTTCGGCTCGCCCGCTTCTGGTACCATCCCGCGGCCGGCTGAATCGTTTCACTCGCGCCCGGCGTACTTCTGCGTGGAGGATTTGTCTGATGTCGAACCCCAACGTCTCCCAGGTCTCCGATGCGAGCTTCGAGGGAGACATTCTCAAGAGTGAAGTGCCGGTCCTGGTCGATTTCTGGGCGCCCTGGTGCGGGCCCTGCCGGTCGGTCGCGCCGATCGTCGAGGACCTCGCCACCCAGTACGCGGGCAAGATCAAGGTCGCCAAGATCAACGTCGACGAGTCGACCGAGGTTGCGATGCGCTACCAGATCACCTCCATTCCGACCTTCATCCTCTTCAAGAACGGCGAGGTCGCAGATCGCGCACTCGGCGCCCTGCCGAAGAGCGAGTTCGTCAAGCTGATCGACCGCAACCTCTGATCCTTTTCGCCCGGGCGTTGCCGCGTTCCAGGAGGGCCCTTCGGGGCCCTCGACGCTTTTCAGGGGCCCGATGTAGTCTCGGGAGCCTCGGGATGCGCGCGTTCGTCGAAGCCTCTCGGGGAACAAGCCCCGACAGCGGCCGGTTGAATGGAGCGGCATGAAGAAAAAGGTCCTGTGGATCGCCGGTCTCCTGGCCCTGGCCGCCGGGGCCTTCCTGCTCCTGGGCAGCCGCCGGAAGGCCGAGCCGAAGTACCGCACGGCCAAGGTCGAACGCGGGGACATCACGCAGACGGTCGCCGCGACGGGAACCCTCTCGGCCGTGATCACCGTGAAGGTGGGAAGCGTCGTCTCGGGCAACGTCGCCGCCCTGCACGCCGACTTCAACAAGGAAGTGAAGAAGGGCGATCTCCTCGCCGAGCTCGACCCGGCGCCCTTCCAGGACCGCGTGGCGCAGGTCCGGGCCGCGCTCGAGAAGTCGATGGTCGATGTTCGCAACGCCGAGATCTCCCTGCGGCGACAGAACGCGCTCTGGGACGAGAAGCTCGCGTCGCGGGCGGACCTGGATCAGGCGCAGGCCAACTACGACTCCGCCGTGGCCGAGGTCAACCAGGCGAAAGCCTCGCTCGCCCAGGCCGAGACGGACCTTCGCAACAGCCGGATCACCGCGCCGATCGACGGCGTGGTGGTGGACCGCCAGTACGACGTCGGCCAGCCGGTGGCCGCCTCTTTTCAGGCGCCGACCATCTTCACGATCGCGCAGGATCTGACGAAGATGCAGGTCTCCGCCGACGTGTCGGAGTCCGACATCGGTCTTTGCAAGGTCGGCCAGCCCGTGCGGTTCACCGTCGACGCGTACCCCGATCAGACCTTCCGCGGAAAGATCGCGCAGATCCGCCTGAACGCGACCGTCAACCAGAACGTCGTCACCTACCCGGTCATCATCGAGGTCGACAACCCCGAGCTGGCGCTGCGGCCGAGCATGACCGCGAACGTGTCGATCGACGTCGCGACGGTGCGCGACGTGCTCCGCCTTCCCAATGCCGCGCTTCGTTTCCGGCCGGAGGATTCCGAAGCGGCGCCGGCATCGGCCGGAGCCGGCCCATCGGCGGAAGAGCGCGCGGCCCGCGGTGCCGGCTCGGGCCCGGCGGGTGCGGCGCGTCAGTTCGACCGGACGGCGGGAGGCGGCAAAGGCAAGAAGACCGGCCAGACGGTCTACACGATCGAAGCGCCGGAGACGTCGGGCCCGAAGCCGGTCGAGATCCGGACGGGCATCACCGACGGCCGCTTCACCCAGGTCGCGTCCGGGGAGCTGAAGGACGGAGAGCTCGTGATCGTCGGCCTCGTCACCGCGAAGGCGGACACGGCGACGAGCCGCAACCCGATGGCCCCGTCGGGAGGTCCGGGCGGCGGCCGGAGATTCTGAGGTCGATCGCGGTGGCCGACGTCATTCGGATCGAGGACCTCGTGCGGGTCTACCAGATGGGCGAGGTCGCGGTGCGGGCGCTCGACGGCGTGAGTCTCGCGATCGCGCCGGGAGAGTTCGTGGCCGTCATGGGCCCCTCGGGCTCCGGCAAGAGCACCTTCATGAACATCGTCGGGTGCCTGGACCGGCCGACCTCGGGGCGCTACTTCCTGGATGGCGTCGACGTCTCGACCCTCGATCGGGACGCGCGCGCCGAGGTCCGCAACGGCAAGATCGGATTCGTCTTCCAGTCCTTCAACCTTCTTCCGAGAACTTCCGCGCTCGACAACGTCGAGCTCCCGCTCATCTACTCGTCCGACGGGCTCGGCGCGCGCGAACGGGAAGCGAAGGCGCGGCGATGCCTCGCCATCGTGGGCCTCGCGGGCCGCGAGGATCATCAGCCGAGCCAGCTCTCCGGAGGGCAGCAGCAACGGGTCGCCATCGCCCGGGCCCTGATCAACGATCCCAAGCTCATCCTGGCGGACGAGCCGACCGGGAACCTCGATTCGAAGACGTCGGAGGAGATCATGGCCGTCTTTCAGAAGCTGAACGACGAGGGCAAGACCGTCGTGCTCATCACGCACGAGCCCGACATCGCCGATCACGCGCGCCGCGTCGTCGTCTTTCGCGACGGGCTGCTCGTCGAGGACCGTCCGGTCCCGGCACGGCGGCTGGCCGCCGCACCCCGGGAAGCGTGAGGAGGCGCCCATGCTCAAGTTCCTGACGATCCTGAAGGTCGGGCTGAAGGCGATCACGCGCAACAAGATGCGCTCGATCCTGACCGCCCTCGGCATCATCATCGGCGTGGCCTGCGTGATCGCCATGATCGGCGTCGGCCAGGGCTCGCAGGCCGCCATCCAGGCCCAGATCTCCTCGCTCGGGTCCAACTTCCTGATGGTCTTCCCGGGTGTGGCGACGCAGTCGGGGGCGCGGATCTTCACCGGCCAGTCCACGATCACCGAGGACGACGTCGCCGCCGTCCGCGCCGAGTCGCCCTCGGTCGCCTACGTGACGCCGGTCTCGCGTTCCGCGGCGCAGGTCGTCGCGGGCGGCCTCAACTGGGGAACCCAGGTGCAGGGCGTGGGCGTCGAGTGGCCCTTCGTCAAGTCGTGGAACGTGGAAAAGGGCGCCTTCTTCTCGGACTCCGACGTGCGCGCCGCGGCCAAGGTCTGTCTCATCGGCACCACGGTCGCCAACGCGCTCTTCGAGGGCCAGGACCCGGTCGGACAGACCGTCCGGATCAAGAACTTTCCGTTCCGGGTCATCGGCGTGCTGGAAGCCAAGGGCGGCAACTCGATGGGCCAGGACCAGGACGACGTCGTCGTGGCGCCCTACACGACCGTCATGCGCCTGCTCAAGAAGACCCAGAAGATCGACATGTTCATGGCCTCGGCGGTTTCGCGCGCGGCCGTCGAGGACGCCCAGAAGGAAATCGAGGCGCTCCTGCGGCAGCGTCACCGGATCGGACCGGGACAGGATTCGGACTTCATGATCCGCTCGCAGCAGGAGATCGCCCAGACCGCCGACCAGACCTCCAAGACACTCGGACTGCTGCTCGCGTCGGCGGCCTCGATCTCGCTCCTCGTGGGCGGGATCGGCATCATGAACATCATGCTCGTCTCGGTGACGGAGAGAACCCGGGAGATCGGGATCCGGATGGCGATCGGGGCGAAGGGCCGCGACGTGCTGACGCAGTTCCTGATCGAGGCGCTGACGCTCTCGATCGCCGGCGGCGCGATCGGAATCACCCTCGGCATCGCGGCCTCGCGCGTGCTCGCCTGGAAGGCGGGCTGGCCGATCCTGCTCTCTCCCGGAGCGATCGCGCTCGCCTTCGGCTTCTCGGCCGCGATCGGCGTGTTCTTCGGGTTCTATCCGGCGCGCAAGGCCTCGCGGCTCGACCCGATCGAGGCGCTCCGGTACGAGTAGTCCCGCCGTTGCGCGGGCACGCCGCACCGGCGCTACAATTCCTCGGTGACGTCGCTTCCCTTCGAGCGCCTCTGGCGGCGCTTCGATCCGCGGGCGAGCCTCGCGGCGCGGCTCCTTCTGGCCACGTTCCTCGCGTTCCTGCTGCCCGCGGTCGTCTTCATCGTCCTGCTTCAACGGAGGCTGTCCGGGATGCAGGACGCCGCGCATGCGCAGGTCGCCGCGGTGCGCGTCACCGAGGCTTCGATTCGCGTCGAGCAGGACGCGATGTTCCGAGCGGCGTGGATCGAGCGGCGCGCGCACGTCGCGGAGGAGGGGGCCTGGTCGGTCGCAGCGGCGGCGGCACTGGCGCTGACCGGCCGGATGCCCCTCGCGGCGCCGGAAGCCGCGGGGCTGTCTCAGGCGCAAGCGCAGGCGCAGGCGCAACTGCAACCCGACGCCCACGGCCATGTCTGGACGGCCGTGCCGGAGGAGGAGTCGGTCGCGTTCGTTTCCACGCGAAGCCCGGACCCGGCCGCCGGCGAGCGCGATCTGGTCCGCACGCGCGCGCTCGCCCCGCTGCTCGAGGATCTACGGCTTCGGCGCGCGACGGTGCGGACGGTCAGCATCTGGACGGCCACGGGCGTGATGCGCATGTCGCCGTGGATCGACCTCCACCGCGCCAACCGCGAGTCGGGAGGGGAGCTCGAGAAGTTCGTCTTCAACCGGGTCGCGAAATTTCCGGCGGCGCGGCCCGCCGGGGGCGACGAGGCGGTGTGGTCGGACTCGCACGGCCCGACCACCGGGTCCGAGGATGCCCGCTTTCCGGGCGTCTTCGTGCCCGTGCGCGATCCGGCCGGCCGTCTCATTGCGGCGGTCGCCGTGGAGATCGACGCCCGGCGCTACGTGGCCGAAGCCATGGAGACCTGGCAGCCTCCCGGGGACTTCTGGTTCGCCACCGACGCGGACGGCCACGTGATGTTCATGACCCCGCGAGCGGGGGCGATCCTCGGCTGGACCGGGGTGCGGGGCGTGCCGCTTTCGCAGGCCCCGTCTCCGGAGCTCAAGCAGCTGGCTGCCCGCGCCACCGGTCCCCGTTCGAGCGAGGAGTATCTCGTCGACGGAAAGCGCATCCGCGTGGCCTCGGCGCGGGTCGGGGCAACCGGCTGGATCCTCTACGAGGGGCTTTCCCGCGAAGCCCTCGAGACGATCCGGGGAGAGGCGGCCGGCGCCTTTCCGCCGTCGACGCTGTCGGCGGTACGGCGCGACGTCCTGCTCCTCTTCGTCCTGCTCCTGCCCGCCGTCTTCGCGGTCATCGGCATCGTGTCCCAGCGGGTCTCGGCCCCCGTTTCAGAGCTCGTCCAGGCCGCCGAGGACATCGGCAAGGGGCGTCCCACTCAGGTCCGGGGAGGCGAGAAGTCGGACGAGCTCGGCCGGCTCGCGGCGGCGGTCGGGACCATGGGGGATCGCGTGTCGCGGCGCGTCGAAACGCTCCGTCGGCTCCACCAGTTCTCGCGTTCCGCGTATCGGATGACCGACGTCAAGGAAGTCCTCGCACGCTCGGCCCAGGCGATCGCGGCGTTCACCAACGCGGAGAGGGTGTGGTTCTACCTCTTCGACCGGAACACCAACCGCCTCGAAGCGGCGCTGCCGGCCTTCAACCTCACCGAGGACATCGCCTCGCGCCTCAAGGTCTCCGTCGACGCCCGCTCGATCGCCGGGATGGTTTTCCGGACGGGGGAGCCCTACTGCTCCAACGACCTCGCCCGCGACGCCTATGCGAACCGCGAGCTCGCGGGCATGGTCGGGGCGACCAACGGCGTCTTCGCGCCGCTCAAGACGGAGGACGAGACGCTCGGCGTGGCGGTCGCCGTCAATCGCAGCGGCGGGTTCGCGACCGAGGAGGTCGACGCGGTCACCTCCTTCGCCGACCTCGCCTCGCTCCTGTTGCGCAACGCGCGCCTCTACACGACGCTCACCGGCACGGTGGACGAGCTGCGCCGCGCGAGCCGTCTGAAGGATCACTTCCTCCAGAACGTGAACCACGAGCTCCGCACGCCGCTGACCGCGATCGTGGGCTGGACGGACCTCTTCGAGGAGGGAGAAGTCGACGAGCCGACGATGAAGCGCGGAATCCGGCAGATCCGGCAGTCGGCGCGGGTGCTCCTCGCCCTCATCGACGATCTCCTGGACCTCGCGCGGCTGGACCGCGGGGCGCTGACGCTGGACCTGAGGCCCGTATTCCTGTCCGAGGTCGTGCAGCGGTCGATCGACACGGTCCGCATGATGGCGGAGGCCCGCGGCGTCGTGCTCATGCCCGCACCCCTGCCCGAGCCGATGGCGCCCGTGCGCGCGGACGCGCTGCGGCTCCAGCAGGTGCTCTGGAACCTGCTCGCCAACGCGATCCAGTTCACGCCGCCCCAGGGCCGCATCGTCGTGCGCGTCGAGCGCGAGCCCGAGCGCTATCTGGTCAGCGTCGAGGACGACGGCATCGGGATTCCCGAGAGCGAGCTGCCCCACGTTTTCGAGCGGTTCCGCCAGGTCGACGGGTCGGCGACGCGGGGACACGCGGGCATGGGCATCGGTCTCGCTCTGGCGCGCTCGCTCGTCGAGCTCCACGGCGGGTCGATCTGGGCCTCGAGCGTCGTCGGCCAGGGGAGCCGCTTCACCTTCGCGATCCCGATCCGGGGCGCGCAGAGGCGGGCCACGGACTCGGGAGCGGTCGCCGCGGCGACCTGAGGCTCAGGCCGAAGCCGCGGGCAGGCCCGTGCCCTTGAGGAGATCGTGGACGACCTTGGCCGTCTCCTCTTTTCCAGGCACGCAGAGGTTGGGGTCCTTCTCCTTGCCGTTGGCGAGCGCCACGGCGTAACCCTCGCAGTCGTATCCGCAGGCCGTGCAGTCGGTCTGGGCCATCGCCGCGTAGAGCTTGAGGGCGAGGTTCCCGTCCTTGGCCATCTCCATGCGCTTGGGAAGCGGGATCGTCTCGTCGTGGAAGGCCGGAGCCTCTTTCTTGACCTTCGGGGCCGCCTGGACTTCGTCTTCCTCGCGCCCGGTCTCGACCCAGGCACCGTAGGAGAGGCAGTTGGGGCAGATGAAGCTGTAGTCCCAGCCCTGCGGCAGGAAGATCGCCGGCGTGCGGTAGACGACGAGGGGCTCGAAGTCCTGCGGGCAGGTCGGGAGCTCCCGCTCCTGCGCGTCGAGGGCCATCGTCTTCAGGTGCGGCCGCGAGAACTCGATCTGCTTGGGCTTCTGCGCGAAGCGGTGCATCTCCTTGCCGCGCGGGCAGACCATCACGACCTGCGGCTTGTAGACGCGGTCGACGAAGAAGGTGCGCATGGGAACTTCGTGCGCGGGGCAGACCGACGGGGAGTCTTTCCAGAAGGAGGCGACGAGCTGGCTCTTCTCCGGCAGCGAGAGTCTCATCGGCGGCGATTATACCGGCCGTCAACGGCCGGCGAAAGGATGTCCGGCCTTCAAAGGCCGGCGAACGGGTGTCCGGCCTTCAAAGGCCGGCGAACGGATTCAGCCTCTTCTCTTCGTCGATCGTCGTATCGGGCCCGTGCCCGCAGACGACCGGCGTGTCGCCGGCGAGCGTGAAGAGCCGGCCGCGGATCGACCCGAGGATCGCGTCGGTGTCCCCGCCCCAGAGATCCGTCCGTCCGATCGAGCGCCGGAAGAGCGTGTCGCCGGAGAAGAGACGCGGCACGTCGCCCTCGAGCGAGAAACACGTCGAGCCGGGCGTGTGGCCGGGCGTGTGGATGGCGCGGAGCCGGTACGGGCCGAAGCGGACGATCTCGCCGTCGGCGATCGCCGCATCCGGCGGCAGAGGGGCGTCCGCGCGGAAGCCGAAGAGGGCGGCCTGCTCCGGGAGCGCGTCGTAGAGGGGTCGGTCGTCGGCGTGGAGGCGGATCGGGGCGCCGGTCGCCTCTTTGACCGCCCGCGAGCCCGTGATGTGGTCGAGGTGCGCGTGCGTGTGGAGGAGCGCCACCACGTGGAGCTTCTCCGCCTCGAGGGCCCGCAGGATCCGTTCGGGCTCGTCCCCGGGGTCGATGACGACCGCCTCGCGGGAGACCGGGTCGGCCAGGATCGTGCAGTTGCATTGCAGGGGTCCGACCGGAAACGTCTCGACGCGCGGGCTCGCGGTCACGGATGCACGGCGACGACGGTTTCGACGTCGTGCCGCTCCTTGCGGCGCGGATCCGCCCAGACCGTTTCGGGCGAGGCAAGATTGAGCTGGACCGCCCACTCCTGGTTGTCGCCGCGCCGGTGCTCGGAGGCGAAGAGCTTGCGGCGGCTCCGGGGTGTGAAGATCTCCCAGCGGATGTAGCCGAAGTCCGCCGTGTCGCCGTGGAGGTAGAACGCGGGCACGCGCTCGCCGGCTTCGAGAGGCAGGTCCTTGACCGTCGTCCGCGCGAATCCGTTCGCGGCGAGGCGCTCCTCGAACTCCGCGCCGACGAGGCGGTCCTTCCACCGCAGGCTGTGACGACCGCGGGCGACGCCGCGCCCGAGGATCAGATCGTCCAGCGCCTCCGACAGCTCCTGCTCCACGCCCTCGATCTTAGCGCGGGGCCGCGCGCGCGGAATCCAGCCGATGCAGCTGCGCGCCCTCGGCCGACGGAAACGGCCGCCCGGGAAAAGCCCGCGCCCATTCCTCGAGCGGCGGGGAGGGATCGCGCGCCGTGACGAGCCAGGCGCGTGTGCCGGGCCTCCAGGCCTGCGAGAGCCGGAACGGATCTCCGTCGACGCTCACGACCGAACGCGCGGGCGTTCCGCCGTCGAGCGCCTCGGACAGCCAGCGCGGACCGACGGTGTAGTACGCGACGCAGAGCTGCGTGTACGGGTTCTCGGTGAAGATGCGCTCGGCGGGATCCGCCTCGCGCCGCAGGAACTCGCCGAGAGGGCGCCAGTCGGCCCGGCCGTCGTGGAAGTACGCGGCGAGACCGCGCGCATCGAGGACGAGCACGGCGGTCAGCAGGCCGGCAGCCGGCAGACGCGCGGCCGGATGCCGCAGCAGGGCCGCGAGCGCGAGCGCGGCGAGGGCCGTCAGCGCGAGACCCGCCGGAAGAAACCGGCGCGACACGTCGAAGTGGGGATGAAGGCGTCCGAGGACCTCGATGACCGCGAAGCCGGCGACGGCCCAGACGGCGAGAAACCGGGTGCCGCGGACGGCGAGCGCGAGGACGAGGCCGCACCCGGCCAGACCGAGGAAGAGGCCTCCCGCCGCGCCGAGGGGGAAGCCTTCGTTGGGCGCAAACGCGTAGAACCCGAGGACCCGCCCGGCGCGCGCGAGGGTTTCGGGGGCCGGCGCGGCCATGGCAGGGCGGCGCATCGCCTCGCGGAGCACGGGCCACCAGGGCAGGTAGGCGGCCGCGAGCGCCGCGACGAAGACGGGACTCCAGGCGGCAAATCGCCGCGCCGCACGTCGCCGGCGGGAGTCGCCGGAAAACGCATCCTCGAGCACGAGGGCCGAGGCCGCCAGCGCCAGCACGACGGCCGCCAGGTAGAGCGTGTAGGCCACCGCGAGGCAGGCGGCGAAGAGCGCGGCGAGCCGGACCGCCGAGGGGCGCTCCAGAAAGCGATCGAGGAGAAGGAGCGCCGCGACCAGGAGCATCAGCGCGAGGGCGTAGGGCCGCAGCTCCTGGGAATAGCGTACGTGGTACGGGGCGAACGCGAGCAGGGCCGCTCCGGTCAGTCCGGCCGCCTCGCCGGCTCTTCGCGCCAGGAGCCGGCCGAAGAGCGGGATCGTCGCGAGTCCCCAGAGCACCGGCAGGATCTTGCGGGCGGGGTCGCTCGGGTGGAGGGTCTCGAACAAACGTCCGAGCACGTAGTCGAGCGGCGGGTGGAATGCGTCGAACCGGATCGCCTTCCAGAGGAAGGACCAGGAGCCGTTGATCCAGTAGGACTGGAGTATCTCGTCGAGCCAGTACGAGAAGTGGTCGAGACGGAAGATCCGGAGAGCGGCGCCGGCCGCGGTGACCGCGGCAAGGCACAGGCCGAAGCGGCGCGACACGCACCGAGGATAGCAGCGCGACGAGCCGAAGCGCCGGCGGCGGTCCACGCCGCCCGCTCAGCTATGCTGCCGCCGCTTTGTCCATCGCTGCCGTCGCGAGTCTCGTCGTCCGCTTCGCCCTCGCCCTGTGGGTCGGGGGAACGCTCGTCGTGGTGCTCGCCGCACCCGTCGTCTTCGGGCGGATCGCGTCGCGCGACGCCGCCGGCACTGTGTTCGGCGAGATCCTCCGCCGCTTCGAGATCGTCAAGCAGGTTCTCTCACTCGCGCTCGTCATCGGCATCTTCGCCGAGCTCGAGCAGGGTCTCGTCCTCCATGGCCGGGCGGCCGCCGGCGCCGTCGCGATCTTCGTGGCCATCGCGACGAACGTCTACCTCGCGATGGTCCTGCGGCCCCGCATCGAGTACTTCCGGATGAAGGTCGGTTCGTTCGACTCCGCGGCACCGGACGATCCCTGGAAAGCCCGCTTCGACGGGCTCCACCGGCGCGCGACCCGGGTTCTCTCGCTGGGTTGGGCGGCGGCCGCCGTCGGCCTGGCGCTCTGGGCCTGAGACTTCAACCCACCGGGTCCCGGTCCCTCAGCCCCGGAGTCGCGCGACGAGGTCGATCTCCACGGAGGCCCCCTTCGGGAGCTCCGCGACAGCGACCGTCGATCTTGCGGGACGATGGTTACCAAAGCGCCGGGCGTATACGGCGTTCATCGCCGGGAAATCGGACATCCGGACCAGGTAGACGGTCGTTTTGACGACATCGTCGAAGGTGAGCCCGGCTGCCGCGAGGACGGCCTGGAGGTTGTCGAGCGAGCGTTCCACGCCCGCCTCGAAGCCTCCCGAGACGAGCTCGCCCGTGGCCGGGTCGAGCGGAACCTGGCCCGAGCAATACAGGAACCCGCCTTCCGCGATCGCCTGCGCATACGGGCCGATTGCCTTCGGTGCCGCCTCGGTCGCAATGGTCTTCATCGTCACAGTCCTCGGCCCTTTCCGCGCTAGGCTAAAATGAATGGAACCACGGGAAAATACGATGTCCGTTGAGCGGATCCAGCTTCTCCACGAAGACTACATTCGCCTGACCGAAAGGTTCAAGGCGCTGTGGACGTTTCACCAATTCCTCCGCGGCGTGCAGAAGACCTTCTTTGCGTCCGAGCCGACCTACGCGCTGGACTTCACCCGCCTCTACGACGACGTGCGCGCGGTCGCCGGGGCGATCGACACCACCTCGCCCGAGAAGGTGGCGCCCCGGATCCGCGAGCTCTCGGAACGGCTGGACGCATTCACGCGCAAGCTCCGCGAGGCCGACCGCCACATCTCGCCTTCCTACGTCCGCCGGTTCTTCGAGAAGGTCCAGCCGCAGGACGAGAAGATCGCATTCCACCTCCTGCGGTTCTACTTCTCTCAGCCCGACGTCGACGCCGACGTCGTCGACAAGGTGGACTTTCTGGCGACCGTCGTCGCCGCGGGCCCCGGAAGCGAGCCCGGGTCGGGCCGCGCGCGGGCCGACGCCCGGAAGTACCTCGAGTCCGCGACGGCGACTTCGGTCTGGCCCCGCATCGATCCGTCGACCGCGCCGACGATCGCCCGGGCGTTCGACGAGCTGGCCAACGACATGGCGCGCGCTCAGGAGTTCGAGGACCTCGTGACGGCCCGCCTCCTGAACAACGTCCGCAGCCTGAAGCGCAAGGTGGCCGCGGGTCTGGCGCATCCCGACGTCCTCAGCGCGGTCGCGACCTGCAACCTCAGCACGCGCTCCGTCTTCCATCGGCTGTACGAGCGCGAGGAGCGGCGGCTCGACGAGGCGACCGAGCGGATCGGCGACCTCGAGAAGGAGCTCACGCGCGGCGGGCTGGAAGTCCCGACGGCCGACGAGTTCCGGAAGTTCCACGAGTCCCGCCAGCGCTTCGAGCGCCAGACGCGCGACTCGAACCTGAAGGCCCTCCAGGTCGTCGAGCTCAAGGAGGCCATCGGCGAAGTGCTCGGCCGCTTCGAGCTTTCGGGCCTGGCCGCGGGAGACATCGACGAGGCGCTCGACCTCGTCGAGGAAGTCGAGTCCGACGCCGGCGATGACGACTTCTGGAAGCCGTACTTCGACCGCGTGCTCGGCGCCGTGGAGCACTACGACGACGGGTCGGGCCCGCTCCGGACGGACCTCGCGGGTCTCGAGAACCTGCGCCTCGAGCCCTGGGAGCTGAAGGCGGCGCGCCGCGCCGTCGCGGCCTCGGGGACCCCGGCGAGCGACCGCGACCGCACGCTCCTGCGGGCGGTGGCCCTGCGCCTGAAGGCGGAGGAAGAAACCGAGATGCTGCGCGCGGGCGCGCCGGCCGCACCGCCGGCCGAAACCCTGCGCGCCGCGCGCGCGACGCTCGGCCGCGTGCACGCGCTCGATGCCGCCTTGACGAGCGTGATCGATGAGGCCGAGGCGGTGAGCTCCTCGGAGGAGATCCGGTCCTGGTCGCGCACGCGCTTCCGGCTGCTGCGGGCGACCGCCGATCTCTGGCTGATGCAGGACTCCCCGCGCAGCGAACGCCGGGACACTCGCGGCTGAGGCGGCGGCCCGCGCGCTTCGGTTCCGAGAACGCCGCCGTATACTCCGGGCCGATGTCCGGCACCGACGAAACGCCCGCCGCGGGCGAGGCCGCGCCCTCCGACAGCGATCTCGTCCAGAACCGGCGCGAGAACCTCCGCCGGATCGCGGAGCTCGGCATCCCGACGGCGCCGCTCGAGTACGCGCGCGATGCGACGGTCTCGGAAATCGTCGCGGGCTACGGTCCGCGGTCGTCCGAGGAGCTCGAGACGCAGAAGCCCTCGGCGTCGACGGCGGGACGCGTCCTGGCGCTGCGCACGGCGGGCAAGGCCGGATTCCTCGACCTTTCCGACGGCCGCGCGCGCGTGCAGGTGTATCTGAAGCGGGACGTGGTCGGCGACACGGCCTTCGAGCTCTACCGGACGCTCGACCTCGGCGACTGGATCGGGGTGGAAGGGGAGATCTTCCGCACGCGCTCGGGCGAGCTGTCGGTGAAGGCGCGGTCGCTGGCGTTTCTCGCGAAGTGCTTCCGGCCGCTCCCCGAGAAGTGGCACGGCTTGAAGGACGTCGAGCGCCGCTACCGGCAGCGATACCTCGACCTCGCCGTCAATCCCGAGGCGCGCGAGGTGTTCGAGCGGCGCGCGGCGATCGTCCGATCCCTGCGCGCCTTCCTCGACGCGCGGGGTTATCTCGAGGTGGAAACCCCGATGATGCAGCCGATCGCGGGCGGCGCGGCGGCCCGGCCATTCGTCACGCATCACAACGCGCTCGACCTCGACCTCTACCTGCGCATCGCGCCGGAGCTGTACCTCAAGCGCCTCGTCGTGGGCGGGCATGGAACGCGTCTATGAGATCAACCGCAACTTCCGCAACGAGGGCCTCTCGACGCAGCCACAATCCCGAGTTCACGATGCTCGAGTTCTACCAGGCCTACGCGCGCGGCGAGGACCTCATGAAGCTCTCCGAGGAGATGCTCTCGGGGCTCGCACGGGAGGTGGCCGGAAGCGCGCAAACGCCGTGGGGCGAGAACCGCGATCGACTGGACTCCGCCCTTTCGCCGGCTGACGATGCGCGAGGCCGTCGTCGAGTTCACGCGCGGCGATCCGCGCGGCAGCGTGACGTCCGAGGACCTGTCGGACCCGGATCGTCTCCTGGCCGCGGCCGCGCGGTTCGGGGTCGAGAAGCCCGAGCGGTTCCGCGGGAAGAAGGGCAAGCTCCTCGCCGAGGTCTTCGAGGCCGTCGGCGAGGCGAAGCTCGTCCAGCCGACCTTCCTCCACGAGTTCCCGACGGAGATATCGCCGCTGGCCCGGCCGAAGACCGAGGATCCGGACTGGGCGGACCGCTTCGAGCTCTACGCCGGCGGCATGGAGATCGCCAACGGCTTCTCGGAGCTCAACGACCCCGCCGAGCAGGCCGCGCGTTTCCGCAAGCAGATGGAGGACCGCGCGCACGGCGATCTCGAGGCCGCGCCCTACGACGAAGACTACGTCGAGGCGCTCGAGCACGGCATGCCGCCGACGGCGGGCGAGGGCGTCGGCATCGACCGGCTCGCGATGCTCCTCGCGAACCAGCATTCGATCCGCGACGTCATCCTCTTCCCGCTCATGCGGCCGCGGAGCGGCCGGGAGACGCACGGCGCCGATGCGCTTCGAAACGGCGGTCGCACTCCGCTACCTCGCCGCGTCCCGAGAGCGGGCGCACGTGGCGCTCGATCGCCACGATCTCGATCGTGGGCCTCGCGGTCGGGGTGGCGGCGCTCATCGTTTCGCTCGCGCTGCTTTCGGGCTTCCAGGATCGGATCCGCCGGCAGATGGCCGAGCGCACCGCGCACCTGACGGTCTCGCCCGCGCGCGGCCGTCTCCTCGGCGACCCGGAGGCCGTGCGCCGGGCCCTCGCGGCCCTGCCGGGTGTTCGAGTCGGTGACGCCGGCGATCGAGGGGCGCGGGTGGGCCTCGAGCATCAACGGCTCGTCGGCGCAGCCGGTGCGGATCCGCAACGGGGCGGTCCCCGCGAGCGCGTCGGGCACGACGGATCCGATACGGGAGAGGCCGAAGCACCGGGTGCACGTCTTGCGATTTCGCTCGCCGCGCGGCTGCGCGCCGCCGAGGGCGATCTCGTGCGGCTCACCTCCTCGAGGACGCGGCTCTCGCCGCTCGGCCCGATACCGGTCTCCGTCGTCGTCCGCGTGGAGGCGGTGCGGCGATCGAGTCCCCTCGACGTCGCGGCGGAGGTAGAGGTCTCCGAGGACACCGCGCGGGTCCTGACCGGCGTCGCGTCCGGCGCGTTCGCCTACGAGGCGCGCCTCGCCGACGCCGAGGGTGCGGACGCGGCGGCGAAGACGCTCACGCGCGGCCCTGCCGCCGGGTCCGTACCGGGTCGCCACCTGGAGGCAGCGCAACGCGCCGCTCGCCTTCGCCCTTCGGCTGGAGAAGGCCGGCCATCTTCGTCACCGTCGCGCTCGTGATCGTCGTGGCGGCGCTCAACATCGTCGGCCAACATCGCCCTGACGGTCGTCGAGAAGAAGCGCGACCTCGGAGTCCTCACGTCGATGGGCGCGGCGCCGGGATCGCTGCTGCCGGTTCTACCTGACGCTCGGGGCTGTGATCGGGCGTCGCCGGGACGGCCGCGGGCGTCCTCGTCGGCGTCGCGGTCTCGGTTGCGGCGCGACCGTTCCGGCTCGTGCCGCTTCCGGCGGACGTCTACATGCTCACGCACGTTCCCTTCGCGGTGCACCCGGGCGAAGTCGCGGCGTGCGCGGCTTTCGCGCTCGCGACGGCGCTCCTCGCCGCCGTCTGCCGGCGCGCGCGGCGGCGCGCCTGGCTCCCGGAGAGGCCATCCGCCTTTCGCGGTGAAACGATGACGACACCCGCGGTTCTGGCCACCGGACTCTCGAAGACCTACACGGGCGAAGGGGCGCCGGTCACCGTCTTCGCCAACCTCTCCTTCGAGCTGCCGGCCGGGACCTTCGCCGCGGTCATGGGTCCGTCCGGCGTCGGGCAAGTCCACGCTGCTCCACCTGATCGGAGGCATCGACCGTCCGGACGGCGGGCGCGTCGAAGTCTTCGGCGCAGTCTCTCGACGAGCTGTCGCCCGCGCGAGCGCGCCCGGTTCCGCAACGAGCGCGTCGGTTTCGTGTTCCAGTTCCATCACCTGCTTCCGGAGTTCACCGCGGAGGAGAACGTCGCCTTCCCGCATCGGATCGCGGGTGTCCCGGAGCGCGAGGCGCGGAGTCAGGCCGCGGCGCTGCTCGCGCGCGTCGGACTCGCCGACCGGCGCGGCCACGGCGCGCGGGCGCTCTCGGGCGGCGAGCAGCAGCGCGTCGCGATCGCGCGCGCGCTGGCGCGCAAGCCCCGGCTCCTGCTCGCCGACGAGCCGACGGGCAACCTCGATGCCGCGGCGGCGCAGGCCGTCTTCGGGCTCCTCCGCGAGCTCCACGCCGAGCGCGGAATGACGACGATTCTCGTGACGCACAACCCGGAACTGGCGAATCGCTGTGATAGACTTTTCATGATGTCGCGGGAAGGAATTACAGCGTCGGATCGTTTGCCAGAGCGAGGATAAAGGTAGAAAGTAGCCCGGAGACTTCGCTCAATGGCTTTCGACCAGATCTCGCCCGTGGCGGCCCCCGCCTCCCACCCGCACGCCCCTCACCCGGACGCTCTGCACCCGGGTTCCTCTCATGTTTGAGAAGTACAACGAGAAAGCGCGCCGAGCGCTCTTCTTCGCCACGGTACGAGGCCTCCAAGCTCGGCTCGAAGGTCATCGAGTCGGAGCACCTCCTGCTCGGGATCCTCCGCGAGGGCGAGGACATCATCAAGGAGATCTTCGCCCGCTTCAACGTGAAGCCGGAGGACGTCCGCCGGGAGATCGAGGGCGATCGGATCTTCGTGGAGCGCATCTCCTCGACGGCCGAGCTCCCGCTCTCCGAGGAATCCAAGAAGATCCTCGCGTACGCCTCCCACGAGGCCGAGTCGATGATGCACCCCTACGTCGGCACCGAGCATCTCCTGATCGGGCTGCTCCGCGTCGACGGCTGCGTGGCCGGCCGGCTGCTCGCCGCGCGCGGCTTCAACCTCTACGGCGTGCGGGAAGAGACGATCTCGCTCATCAAGGAGCGGGAAGTCTCCAAGCAGAAGAAGGAGCTTCCTTTCCTGGCGGAGTACAGCCGCGACCTGACGCAACTCGCCGGGACCGGCACGTTCGACCCCCTGATCGGCCGCGACAAGGAGCTCGAGCGGATCATCCAGATCCTGTCGCGCCGCACGAAGAACAACCCGATCCTCCTCGGCGAGCCGGGCGTCGGCAAGACGGCGATCGTCGAGGGCCTCGCGACCCGGATCGTCGAGGGCGCGGTCCCGATGTTCCTGTCGTCGAAAAAGATCCTCGCGCTCGACCTGTCGCTCATCGTGGCGGGCACCAAGTACCGCGGCCAGTTCGAGGAGCGCCTGAAGGGCATCATCCGGGAGCTCCGTGAGAATCCGGACCTGATCATCTTCATCGACGAGATCCACTCCCTGATCGGCGCCGGCTCGGCGGAGGGGTCGCTCGACGCGGCGAACATCCTCAAGCCCGCCCTCTCGCGCGGCGAGGTCTCCTGCATCGGGGCGACGACGCTGAAGGAGTACCGCAAGTACATCGAGAAGGATCGCAGCCTTCTGCGGCGCTTCCAGGCCATCCACGTCACCGCGCCCAACGAGTCCGAGACGTTCGAGATCCTCGAGGGCGTGAAGGACCGGTACGAGCAGTTCCACAAGGTCCGGTACTCGGCGGACGCGATCAAGACCGCGGTGTATCAGTCCAACCGCTACATCACCGACCGCTTCTTTCCCGACAAGGCGATCGACATCCTCGACGAGGCCGGCGCCAAGGTGAAGTCTGAGGCGCGTCGCCGACACGCAGAACCTGAGGAAGCTCGAGCTCGAGATCCGTCAGATCGTCAAGGAAATGAAGAAGGCAATCTCGGACAAGGACTTCGAGAAGGCCGTGTTCCTCCGGGAGCGCGAGATCGAGCTCAAGGAAGAGATCGAGCGCGCCAAGGCGCAGTCGGCCGAGAAGAGCGACGCCACGCAGGAAGTCACGCGGCGGGACATCGAAGAGATCATTTCCTCCTGGACCGGAATCCCCGTCGCATCGCTCGAGATGGAAGAGGCCGAGAAGCTCCTTCACATGGAAGACGCGCTGCGCAAGAGGATCGTCGGACAGGATGCCGCGATCATCGGCGTTTCCAAGGCGATCCGCCGTTCGCGACTCGGCGTCAACAACCCGAACCGCCCGATGGGCTCCTTCATTTTCCTCGGCCCCTCCGGGGTCGGCAAGACGGAGGTCGCGCGGCGTCTGGCGGAGTTCATGTTCGAGAACCCAAAATCACTCGTCCGCTTCGACATGTCCGAGTACATGGAGAAGCACGCCGTCTCCAAGCTCATCGGGTCGCCTCCGGGCTACGTCGGCCACGAGGAGGGCGGGCAGCTCACCGAGCGGATCCGCCGCAACCCCTACAGCGTGATCCTCTTCGACGAGATCGAGAAGGCGCACCCGGACATCGCGAACCTGCTGCTCCAGATTCTCGAGGACGGCATCCTGACGGACGCGTACGGTAACCTCGTGGACTTCAAGAACACGCTCATCATCATGACGTCGAACATCGGGACCAAGCACCTCGTCAACCGGTCGCGGATGGGTTTCGGCGGCAACCGTGAGATCCAGTCCAACAAAGAGATCGAGGACCTCGTCCTCAAGGAGCTGCGCCGGGACTTCTCGCCGGAGTTCATCAACCGCATCGACGACATCATCGTCTTCCACCCGCTCGGACGGCCGGAGCTCGCGAAGATCTGCCGACTCCTCATCGACGACGTCAACACCACGCTGGCGCAAAAGGGCGCCGTGATCGACGCCGACGACGCGGCGATCGAGTGGCTGCTGGCCCAGAGCGGCGACGATCCCAACATGGGCGCGCGGCCGTTGCGCCGCGCCATTCAAAAGCACGTCGAGGACCCCGTATCGGAGCTCCTGATCGCGGCCCGCGACGAGCGGCTCGAGGCGATCGAGGTTCGCGTCGGGCCCGAGGGGCTGCGCGTGACGGCTCGTGAGATCGAGCCGATCACCCAGGGGCGCTGAGGGCTTGCGGCGGGGCGTCTCCACGGCCGCGGTGCTTGCCGCGGCGGTTCTGAGCTTTGGGGCGCAGTCGTCCCCGATATTCGCCCAGGATCCCGTTCCCTCTCCGCCGCCGTCGGGGGCTCCCGCGGCGGAAACCCCGGCGCCCCTGCCGGTCCCGACACCGGCGGCGCCGACCCTGGGCGACGTGCTCCTGGCGCCGGATGCGCCGCCCGCCCCCGCGCCCCCTCCGGGTGGCGGCGAGAAGATTCTCGGAATCCGCGTCGTCGGCTACCAGACGGTCTCTCCCGACACGATCGCCCACTACCTCGGCATCAAGGTCGGCGACCCCTACGACCCCGCGAAGATCCAGCAGAACTTCCACTCCCTCTGGGACGTGGGTCTCCTCGAGAACGTCAAGATCGAGGCCGAGCGCGAACCGTCCGGCGTCACCCTCGTCGTCACCATCGAAGAGCGGCCGATCATCAAGGAAGTCGAGTTCACCGGCAACAAGAAGCTCTCGAGCTCCCAGATCCGCGACGTCCTCAAAGAGGCAAAGGCCGAGGTCAAGGCCGGCGCCCCGCTGTCCCTGCGCGACGTGGCCCGGGCCCGCGCGGTCATCGCCGAGGCCTACCTCCAGCAGGGCTTCCGGAGCGCCACGGTCGACTACAAGATCGAGGATCTCTCCAAGACCGAGAAGAAGGTCATCTTCCTCATCGACGAGGGCGACAAGGTCAAGATCTCGTCGATCGAATTCACGGGCAACGAGCACGTCTCCTCCCAGACGCTCCGCAACGCGATGACCAAGACGAAGGTCGCGGTTTTCTGGCGGATCCTGTCGGACAACACCGTCTACAGCCAGGCCAACTACGAGGCGGACGTCGAGAGCCTCAAGGGGGTCTACCAGGCCAAGGGCTACAAGGACATCGTGATCAAGGACCCGATTCTCGACGTCTACGTGGTCGACCCCAAGGCCGAGCCCACGAAGATCAAGCGCAAGGTGAGGATCACGATTCCCGTTGTCGAAGGGGACCTCTACTACGCCAACGAGCTCAAGATCGTGGCCGTCGAGCAGAACGGTCAGCCGACCGCGTCGGGGGAGCCCACGGTCTTCGCGAGCAAGCAGCTGCTGAAGGGGTTCTACGACCTCAAACCGGGCGAGGTCCTGAACCGCGATCGGATCGTCGAGGGCCTTTCCATCATCGAGAACCTGTACAAGTCGCGCGGGTACATCTATTCGTACCCCAATCCGGTGTTCAAGGACGTCGCGGACCATCGGGTGGACATCGAGATCCAGATCTTCGAGGGCGAGAAGTTCTACCTCGGCCGGCTCGAGGTCCAGGGCAACACGATGACGCGCGACAAGGTCATCCGCCGCGAGTTCGCACTCGACGAAGGCGACGTGATGGACATGGAGGCGGTCAAGAAGAGCGTCACCAAGATCCAGCAGCTCGGCTACTTCAAGATGACGGAGGACCCCCAGTTCGGGGTCAATCCCGAGGCCAAGACGGTCGATATCGTCATCAAGGGTCAGGAGACCTCGCGCAACGAGATTCAGTTCGGGGCGGGGTACTCCGGCTTCGACGGCTTCTTCGGCCAGTTCTCCTTCCAGACGCGCAACTTCCTCGGCCGCGGCGAAGTCATCGGGGCCTCCGCCCAGCTCGGCAAGGTCTCGAACTTCTTCGACCTCTCGTACACCGTGCCGTGGTTCATGGACCGCAACCAGTCCGTGGGCGTGTCGCTCTTCCGGCGCAACGTCGACTACCTGTCGCAGGAAGAGCAGCGCATGGGCGGTTCGCTCTTCTATGCGAAGGGCCTGTCGCTCTTCGATTCGGTGTCGCTCCTGTACGCCTACGAGGACATCACGGCGAACTTCCCGGTCCGCAGCGCTCCGACCCCGCCCGGCCAGCCTCCGCCGCCGCAGAAGTTCACCGAGACGACGGGCACGACGTCCTCGCTCACGCCCGGCTACCGCTACGACAGCCGCAACGACCCGTTCGACCCGACGCGAGGCTTCCGCCTGTCCGCCAACGTTCAGCTCGCGCCGAGCTTCCTCGGCGGGACGAGCTCGTTCATCAAGGCCATCGGCGGATCGACGGTCTACATCCCGACCCGGCTGCCGCGCGGCGCCATCCTGGCCCTGAATCTCGAGGTCGGCTACGTGGCCGCGCTCAACGACATCGAGATCCCCATCTTCGAGCGCTTCCAGCTCGGCGGCGAGCAGAGCCTGCGCGGCTTCCAGCAGGGCGCCGTCGTTCCCGTGAACCCGACCACCTACGAGGTCTTCACCGACCCGCTGGGGCGCATTCTCGGGGGCAACAAGTTCTTCGTCTTCAACATCGAATATCAGTTCATCTCGATCGGCCCCGCCAAGCTCCTCGCCTTCTTAGACGTCGGCCAGAACTACTTCGACACCCAGTCGATCGGCGTCGGCAACGTCCGGGCCGCCGCGGGCGCGGAGCTCCGGATCTTCCTGCCGATCTTCCAGGCCCCTCTCCGCTTCATCTACGCCTTCAACCTCAACCCCATCAACCCCGTCGACCAGTTCGGCTTCCCGATCGGCTATCTGGCCGAGAAGCCCTCCGGCTTCACCTTCTCCATCGGGAGAACGTTCTAAAGGCCCGCAGCCCTGAGTTCCGAGCCACCGCCGCGTGCCGACGCAGGGAGGCGGGCTTGAGGCGGCCTCGGAGCGGTGACCCCTCATTTCCTCCAAAGACGCCCCCCGGAATGGCCCCTGACGCACCCCTGTTCTCCATTCCGTCCTTTTTGCTACACTTCCGCGCTTTCGCTCGGGAAGACGAAACTAAGGAGAGGGAATGAAACGCATTGTTTTCACCGTGGCGGCCGTGCTCGTAGCGGCGGCCGTCCAGGCTCAGGGAACCGCAGCCGCGCCGGGGACGGCGGGGCTGAAGATCGGCGTGATCAACGTCGAGCGGCTGGTCCAGGAGTCGGCGCTCGGCAAGGAGGCGTTCAATCGCGTCAAGCGCTTGAACGACGTGAAGAAGGACGAGGGCGACAAGCTCCAGAAGGAGCTGCGGGACCTCGAGCAGAAGCTGGCGGACCAGGGCAGCGCGCTCGCGGACGACAAGCGGGAGCAGCTCCAGAAGTCGTACCAGGAGAAGGCGATCGCCTTCAAGCGGTTCCAGGACGACGCGACCCGCGAGCTCGAGACGGCTCAGAAGAAAGAGCTCGCCGACCTCGAGCGCCGCGTGTTCCCGGTGATCAACCAGGTCGGCAAGGACAAGGGCTTCACGCTCATCTTCAACAAGTTTCAGTCCGGCCTCGTCTACGCCGACGAGCAGATCGACCTGACGGACGACGTGTTGAAGGTCTTCAACACGACCGTGGCCGTGCCCTCGGCCAAGCCCGCGGACAGCAACGCCGCCAAGGCCCCGGCCGCGGCCCCGAAGCCGGCGGCCCCGGCACCGGCCCCCACGAAGAAGCCGTAAGGACCGAAAGCCGAGACGCGGACTCCGAGGCGCCGTGGCCCGCTCCAGCAACCCGACTCGGGTGAAGGGCAGGCCGCGGCGTCCGGCTTTTCGGGCAGCCTCCTTCAGTCTCGGGGACGTCGCTGTGGCCGTCGGAGGCCGCGCACGCGGATCCGCGCGGCTGACCGGCGTCGCGACACTCGAGGCCGCCTCTTCTTCGGATCTGTCGTGGATCGCCGACGAAAAGAAGGCCGTTCAGGCGAAGGCGAGCCGCGCGGGCGCGTTTCTCTGCGCCGACGAGAAATCCGCCGGCGGCCGGCCCTGTGTCGTCGTCGATCGCCCGCAGCTCGCCCTGGCGCTCTGGCTCGGCGTCTTCCATCCCCCGTCGCGCCCCAGGGCCGGCGTGTCTCGCGGGGCGTTCGTGCACAAGACCGCGAAGCTCGGCCCGGGCGCGTCCATCGCCGCCGGCGCGACCGTCGCGGCCGGGGCGCGCGTCGGCGCGCGGACGATCGTGTCGGCCGGGGCGTACGTCGGGGAAGGCGCGTCGATCGGCGAGGACTGCGTTCTCCACCCCAATGCCGCGGTCCTCGCCGGATGCCGGGTCGGGGCGCGCTGCATCCTCCAGGCGGGCGCCGTCGTCGGGTCCGACGGCTTCGGCTACGTCTGGGACGGCGCGGCGCATCGCAAAGTGCCCCAGATCGGCACCGTCCGGGTCGAAGACGACGTCGAGATCGGCGCCAACTCCGCGATCGACCGGGCGACGCTGGGGGAGACGGTCGTCGAGAAGGGCACCAAGATCGACAACCTGGTCCAGATCGGGCACAACGTCGTCATCGGCGAGCACTCGCTCCTCTGCGGCCAGGCGGGCGTGGGAGGGTCGTCGCGGATCGGCCGGGGAGTCACGCTCGCGGGCCAGGTGGGAATCTCGGACCATGTGGTCATCGGCGACGGTGCGACGCTGACCGGGCAGGCGGGAATCGCGCGGCAGGGACGGGTGGACGCGGGCGCGGTACTCTCCGGCATGCCGGCGCTCCCGCACCGCGAGTTCCTGCGGCGCGCCGCCCTGCTCGGACGGCTCGAGAAGGCCCTCGAGCGGCTCGCCGAGCTCGAGAAGAAGCTCGGATAGGTACGAAGGAGGACGCGTGGAGATTCGCATCGGAGAGATCCTGAAGATCCTTCCGCACCGGTATCCGTTCCTGCTCGTGGACCGGATCCTCGAGGTCGAGCCGGGCAAACGCGTCGTCGGGATCAAGAACGTGACCTTCAACGAGGAGTTCTTCCAGGGCCATTTTCCGGGCAATCCCGTGATGCCCGGCGTCCTGGTCCTCGAGGCCATGGCCCAGGTCGCGGGAATCGCTCTTCTCGGCGTCGTTCCCGACAAGGAGCGCAAGCTGCTCTATCTTTCGGGGGTCGACCGCTGCAAGTTCCGCCGGCCCGTCGTCCCCGGCGATCAGCTCCGCATCGAGGCGGAGATCGTGTCGCTCAAGTCCCGCGTCTGCAAGTGCCGCACACGCGCGACGGTCGACGGCAACCTCTGCAGCGAGGCGGAGCTGCTCTCGGTCCTGGTGGACCGGCCATGACCACCGCGATCCACCCGACCGCGGTCGTGTCCGACGACGCCTCGCTCGGGGAAGGGGTCGAGATCGGCCCATACGCCGTGATCGGCGAAGGCGTCGTGCTCGGCGCCCGCACGCGCGTCGGGGCGCACGCTTCGATCCAGGGCCCGGCGGTCTTCGGCGAGGACAACCGGATCTTCCCGCACGCCGCCCTCGGATTCGAGCCGCAGGACGTGAAGTACCGCGGCGAGAAGACGAAATTGACGGTGGGGGCGCGCAACGTCTTCCGTGAGTTTTCGACGGCGCACCGCGGCACGGGCCACGGGGAGACGGTGATCGGCGACGACAACTACTTCATGAACTACGCCCACGTGGCTCACGACAACCGGATCGGGTCGAAAGTGACGATGGCGAATTCCGCGGTGCTGGCCGGCCACGTCGAGGTCGGCAACCACGCGATCATCGGGGCCTTCAACGCGATCCATCAGTTCTGCCGCGTCGGCGCCTACGCCTTCCTCGGGGCCTACACCGGCTGTCGCCAGGACGTCCTTCCGTTCTGCCGGACCGACGGCCTGGACGCCAAGACGTACGGCCTGAACACGATCGGCCTGAAGCGCAACGGGTTTTCCGACGAGCGGATCGAGGGCCTCCAGAAGGCGTACCGGTTCCTGGTCAAATCGAAGCTGAACACGAGCCAGGCGCTCGAGCGCATCGCGGCGGAGCTGCCGGGACAGCCCGACGTCGAGGAGCTCGTGCGTTTCATCAAGACGAGCGAGCGGGGCTTCATCAAGTGAGTGCGGGGGTCGCGCCGGTCCGCCTCGCCGTCGTGGGCGTGGGCCACCTCGGACGACACCACGCGCGGGTCGCATCGGAGCTTCCCGGCATCTCGCTGGTCGGAATCCACGATCACCACGAGGGCCGAGCGGAGGAAGTGGCGCGGGAGCGCGGCCTGCGGGTCCTGTCCGGGCCCGACGAGGTGGCCGAGACCGCTGAGGCCGTCGTCGTCGCGACCCCGACGAGCTCGCACGGCGAGCTCGGCCGCTTCTTTCTCGAGCGAGGCCTCGACGTCCTCGTCGAGAAGCCGCTGACGCGGGCCGTCGAGGAGGCGTCGGCGCTGGTCGCGCTCGCGCGGGCGCGTTCGCGGGTCCTGGCCGTCGGCCACGTCGAGCGCTACAACCCGGCCGTGGAGGCGCTGCTCGCGCGGACCGAAGCGCCCGCTCTTCATCGAGGGGCATCGCCTGGCGCCCTTCACGGCCCGAAGCCTCGACGTCGACGTCGTGCTGGATCTCATGATCCACGACCTGCAGATCGTGGCCGATCTCGTGCGCCGGCCCGTCCGGGACGTCCGTGCGGTCGGGATGCCCGTCGTGACGTCCCGGATCGACATCGCCAACGCGCGGCTCGAGTTCGAGGGCGGCTGCGTCGCGACGCTGACGGCCTCCCGCGTCTCGACCGAGCGGATGCGCAAGCTGCGGGTCTTCGGGCCCTCGCTCTACTGCTCCGTGGACATGGACGCGCGCACGGTCCGGGCGCTCCGGCTGGCCGGGACGGCGAGCGCGGGTCACCCGGAGTTCGTCGCCGTGGAGGTCCCGGTCGCGACGGGGGATCCCCTCGCCCGGGAGCTCGCGGACTTCGCCGGTGCGGTGCGGGAGCGGCGCGATCCCCTCGTTTCGGGAGAGGTCGGCCGCGATGCCCTCGTCCTGGCGCACCGGGTGCTCGCCGCGATCGACGCGCATCGGACGGCGACCGCCGGCGGCGGCCGTCCCTGATGTCGGTCGCCGCCCGGCCGCGCGTCGGCCTCGTCGGGGGCAGCGGGGTGTACGACCTGTCCGCCATCGAGGACCTCCGGGAAGAGAGGTTCGAGACGCCCTTCGGCCGGCCGTCCGATGCGTACTTCACCGGCACGCTCGGGGGTGTGCCCGTCGCGTTCCTGTCCCGACACGGCCGGGGCCACCGGTTTTCGCCCACGGAGATCAACTACCGGGCGAACATCTGCGGATTCAAGATGCTCGGCTGCGACGCGATTCTCTCGGCCTCCGCCTGCGGAAGCCTGCGCGAAGAGCTCGCGCCCCGGCACGCGGTCATCCCGGACCAGTTCATCGACCGGACGCGACACCGCGCCGATACGTTCTTCGAGGGCGGAATCGTGGCCCATGCTTCGCTCGCCGATCCCGTCTGCCCGGAGCTGGCCGTGGCTCTCGAGCAGGGCGCCCGGGAGGGCGGCCTCAACGTGCGCCGCGGCGGCACCTACGTCTGCATGGAGGGTCCCCAGTTCTCGACGCGGGCCGAGTCGAACCTCTATCGCTCCTGGGGCGCCGACGTCATCGGCATGACGAACCTGACCGAAGCCCGGCTGGCACGGGAGGCCGAGCTCTGCTACGCGAGTCTTGCGCTCGTCACGGACTACGACTGCTGGCGCGAGTGGACGGAAGACGTCAGCGTGGAAGCCATACTCGCCGTCCTCGCCGAGAACGCTTCGGCGGCGCGGCGGTCGCTGGCCGAGGCCGTGCGCCGCGTGGAGCCCGGGCGCGGCTGCGGCTGCCGGGAGTCGATGCGTTTCGCCATCATCAGCGACCGGGCGGGGGTTGCGCCGGCCGCGTTGGAGCGTCTGAAGGCGATCGCCGGGAGGTACCTCTGAGATCCGACGGGCGCATCGTGGTCACCGGTTCCGTGGCTTTCGACTACCTGATGACTTTTCCCGGGCGGTTCACCGAGCACCTGATCCCGGACCGCATGGCGCGTCTGTCGGTGTCGTTCCTCGTGGACGAGATGCGCCGGGTGCCGGGGGGCTGCGGGCCCAACATCGCGTACGGGCTGGCGCTGCTCGGCGAGACTCCCGCGCTGCTGGCGACCGCGGGAGCGGACGCGGCGGAGTACCGCGACCGGCTCGCGGCCGAGGGCGTCGACGTTTCGGGACTTCGCCTGGAGCCGGATCTCTTCACCGCCTCCTTCTTCGTGTCGACCGACCAGGACCAGAACCAGCTCGCCTCCTTCTACACGGGTGCGATGGCGCGCGCGCGGAATCTGCCCCTCGGCACGATCGATCCGGCAACCGTCGCCTTCGTCGTCATCTCCCCGAACGACCCGCCGGCCATGGCGGCGCACGCCGAGGCCTGCCGGAAGAACGCGATCCCGTTCCTCTACGATCCGAGCCAGCAGGTCACACGCCTGTCCGGCGAGGAGATGCGCGCGGGCCTGCGCGGCGCCGCGATCCTGATCGTCAACGACTACGAGTCCGGCATCCTGGCCCACAAGCTCGAGACGACGCTGGAGGACCTGCGCCGCGAGGTGCCGGTCCTGATCGTGACGCACGGTCCCGACGGGTCCACGATCCACGCGGGAAGCGAAACGCACGCGATTCCCGCGGCTCGGGTCGAGAATGAGGCGGTGGACCCGACGGGCGTGGGGGACATGTACCGGGCGGGGCTCCTCCGCGGCCTCCGGATCGGGGCGCCGTGGCCGGTCGCCGGACGGATCGGCGCCATCAGCGCCGTCTTCGGCATCGAGGCGCTCGGCCCCCAGCCGCCCCGCTACGCGCCGGCGGAGTTCGTCGAGCGGTACCGCCGCAATTTCGGCGACACTCCCGAGCTCGCACGGGTCTTTCCCTCCTAGGAGCGCCCCCGGGCGTTCGGGTTACAATTCTTCTCTTCAACGAGGATAGAGGACAGTCCTTTGAGCATGCGCGTCCGGCGCCGCGTGGCGGCCCCTTTCTCTCCGAGGCAGTTCGAGGGCAGCCTCGATGCTTCGGGCCTGCGGCTGGGCGTCGTCTGCTCCCGCTGGAACCCCACGATCACGGACGCCCTGCTGGCGGCCGCCCTGGAGACCCTGAAGCGCCGCGGCGCCCGTGCCTCCGACGTGGTCGTGGCGCGCGTCCCCGGAGCGTTCGAGCTGCCGGCCGGGGCGCGCGAGCTCGCCGCATCGTCCAAGGTCGATGCGCTCGTCGCCCTCGCGGCCATCGTCCGTGGAGAGACGACCCATCACGAAGTGCTCGGACACGCCGTCGCCGCCGCGCTCGCGACCCTGACGGTCGAGACCGGCGTGCCGATCGGGTTCGGCGTGCTCACGTGCGACACCATGGAGCAGGCGCGGCGCCGGTCCGACAAGGGCGTCGAGGCGGCGGAAGCGGCGATCGAGATGGCGAACCTGCGCCGACAGATCCGAAGCGGGCGGCGCTGATGGGAGCCCGACGCAAGGCGCGGGAGCTCGCGCTTCAGATGCTCTACGAGCACGACGTCTCGGGGACCGAGCCGCAGGAGATGTTTCGCCGGTCCGACGACCTGAAGAAAGCCTCGGAGGGCCTGGCGGACTTCACCCGCCGGCTCGTCTCCGGAACGCTCCTCCACCGGGAGGATCTGGATGCCCTCATCTCGCGCCAGGCCGACCACTGGCGCCTGACGCGCATGCCGGTCGTCGATCGCAACATCCTGCGCCTGGCGCTCTTCGAGCTCCTCCACGAGCCCGAGACACCGCGGCCCGTCGTCATCGACGAGGCCCTGGAGATCGCAAAACGGTTCTCGACTCCGAAGTCCTCGCAGTTCATCAACGGCATCCTCGACGGAGTGCTGAAGGCGCGGCGCGGAGAGGTGCCGGGAGCGTGAGGGCGATCCGCGTCCGCAGCGGCGTCCGGATGCGCATACGGATCGCCGCGTGCGCCGGGGCGGCCGTGCTCGCCGCGGCCCTGCTGCGAGCCGATGAGGGCGCCGTCTACCGGGCGTCGGGGCCGGACGCGCGCCTCTTCGACCAGTACGACAACGACGGGTACTCGCTCGCCGTCTCTCCGCGCGGCGACGGGACGCTCGAGCTTTCCGTCCGCGTGAGCGGCCGGCCGCTCGGCAGCCGCGCCCCGTTCCCGGTCGTAGGACCGCGGGAAGCGGCCCTGCCGGCCTCGCCCGAGCGGGACGCCTTCGCCGCCGGGCTCGCCGCGGGGGCCGGGACGCAGGCCGAGGCCGTGGAGAAGATCCTCTCCGGCGTGGCGTCGGCCATTCGATACGACGCCGACCGCGCGCGCGGCCAGGATCCCGCGGCCGTGTTCGCCTCGCGGCGGGCGCACTGCGTGGGCTACGCGGAGCTCGCGGTCGACCTGCTCCGGCGCGTCGGCATCGGCGCGCGGACGGTCCAGGGCATCCTCCGCACGAAGCCGGGCAGCGAGGGCTACGACTCCCGCATCGGAGGCGTCTACCACCGCTGGATCGAGATCTACTACCCGGACCTCGGCTTCGTCTTCTCGGACCCCTCGGCTTCGATCAACGCCGTCGACGCCCGCTACGTTCCTTTCGGGCGCCGCGCGTTCGAGCGCCCGCAAGGATCTGACGGTCATCGCGGTCGAGACCTCGGGCTCGCTCGACTTTCCGGTGCGTCGCCTTCCCGAAGCGACGCTGCGCGTGCGTCCGACTCAGACAGGAAGCGGCCCGCTTCGCGGGCCGGCCGACAAGAGAGGGGAAGTCGCTTCGTCACCCACTCCCTGACAGGCACGGCGCGGCGCATGCGCCATCAACCCCTTCGGTTATATTCGCGCCCGACATGAGTGACCGGTACGCCGCGGGCGAGATCGAGGCGAAGTGGCAGCGCCGCTGGGCGGACGCCCGCGTCGCTTACGTCGACACGGCCTCGTCGGACGGGAAGTTCTACATGCTCAACATGTACCCGTACCCCTCGGGCAGCCGCCTGCACGTGGGCCACGGCCGCAACTACATCCTCGGCGACGCCCTCTACCGGCGCCAGCGGATGGCCGGACGCCGAGTGCTGAACCCGATGGGCTGGGACGCGTTCGGATTGCCCGCGGAGAACGCGGCGATCCAGAGCGGCGTGCATCCCCGCGAGTACACGCTGTCCAACATCGCGCGGATGAAGGAGCAGCTCTTCGCGCTCGGCTGTCTCTACGACTGGTCCAAGGAGCTCGCCTCGTGCGACCCGGCCTACTACCGGTGGAACCAGTGGCTGTTCCTCCGGATGTGGGAGCGCGGGCTCGCGCATCGCAAGACCGCGCCGGTCAACTGGTGCCCGGGCTGCCGCACCGTCCTCGCCAACGAGCAGGTCGTCGAAGGGCGTTGCGAGCGCTCGGACGATCTCGTGGAGATCCGGGATCTCACGCAGTGGTTCTTCAAGGTCACCGATTACGCCGAGAGGCTGCTCGAAGGGCTCGACCGCCTTCCGCACTGGTCCGATCGCGTCAAGACGATGCAGCGCAACTGGATCGGGAAGTCGGAGGGGGCCGAGGTCGTCTTCCGCATCGACGGGCTCGCCGAGCCCCTCAAGGTCTTCACGACCCGGCCGGACACGCTCCACGGGGCGACCTTCCTGGCGCTCGCGCCGGAGCATCCGGCCGTCGAGCGTCTGGCCGCCCACGCTCCCCGCCGCGCCGAGATCGAGGCGTTCGTCGAACGCGTGCGCCGCGAGTCGCGCCTCGAGCGTGAGGCCGAGGGCGCGGCGAAGGAGGGGCTCGACACGGGCGCCCTCGCCTTGAACCCTGCGACGGGGGAGCCGATCCCCGTCTGGCTCGCCAACTTCGTTCTCCCCGACTACGGGACGGGCGCCATCATGGGCGTGCCGGCGCACGACGCGCGGGATTTCGAGTTCGCGCGCCAGTACGGCCTCGCGGTTCGCCCCGTGTACCGCCCCGCCGACGCAGCCGGCCCCGATCGATGCCGCCGCGATGACCGAAGCGCAGCCGCACGGCGGAGTCCTGACCGGCTCGGGCAGCTGGGACGGCACGCCCGACGGGCCCGAGGCGATCCGGGTGGCCATCGCGTGGCTCGAGGAGAAGGGGTTCGGCAAAGGCAAGGTCGGCTACCGGCTGCGCGACTGGCTCATCTCGCGGCAGCGGTACTGGGGAACGCCGATTCCCGCCATTCACTGCCCGGGCTGCGGCGTGGTTCCGGTGCCCGACGCGGACCTCCCCGTCCTCCTGCCCGAGGACGTCGCGTTTCGCGGGACCGAGGGGAATCCCCTCGAAAAGTCGGAAGCCTTCGTCCGGGTCGCGTGCCCGAAGTGCGGCGGGCCCGCGCGGCGCGAGACGGACACGATGGACACCTTCGTCGATTCCTCCTGGTACTTCATGCGGTTTCTCGATCCCTCGGACGCGACCAGGATGGTCGACACCGCGCGGGTCGACGCCTGGCTGCCCGTCGACCAGTACATCGGCGGGATCGAGCACGCGATTCTGCACCTGCTCTACGCCCGCTTCGTGTGCCGCGTCATGAAGGACATGGGGCTCGTGCACCTCGAGGAGCCGTTCGAGCGGCTCTTCAACCAGGGAATGATCACCAAGCTCAACCCCGCGACCGGACGGATCGAGAAGATGTCGAAGTCGCGCGGCAACACCGTCTCGCCCGACGAGTTGATCGCCCGCTACGGCGCCGACACGGTGCGTCTCGCGACCCTCTTCATCGGCCCGCCCGAGAAGGAATCCGAGTGGTCGGAGGAGGGCGTGGCGGGGGCCCATCGTTTCCTCAACCGCGTGCACGACGTCTGTGAGCGGGTCCTCGCGGTTTCGGGCTCTCCGGATCGCCCGGCCGCGGTGCGCGACACGCCCCTTGCGCGGAGAATGCACCAGGCCATCGACCGTGTGACCCGGGATGCCGAGCACTTCCACTTCCATACCGCGGTCGCGGCGCTCATGGAGTACCAGCGCTCCATCGCGGAGGCCCTCGAGGAGGGCGCCGAGGCTCCGGAAACGCTCCGGGAAGCCGCCCGCACGCTCGTGCAGCTGCTCCACCCGATGGCGCCGCACCTGACCGAGGAGTGGTGGGAGCGCTTCGGGAGCAAGGGGTTTCTCCTCGACAGCCGCTGGCCGGCCGCGGACCCGGAGCTCGCCACGACCGTCGCGGTGACGCTCGTCGTGCAGGTCAACGGCAAGGTGCGGGGAAAGCTCGAGGTCGCGCGCGGCGCGTCCGAGGCCGAAGCCATGGCGCGGGCGCGCGACGACGAGCGCATCCGCGCGTGGTTCGAGGGCAAGGAAATCACGCGAACGGTGTTCGTTCCGGACCGCCTGCTCAACCTGGTGGTGCGGTGAGGCGACTGGTCGGGTTCACCCTCGCCACGGTCCTCGCCCTCGCCGCCGGGTGTGGGTACGCGCTCGTCGGACAGGGATCGAACCTTCCCGAGAGCATCCGTGTCGTCGAGTTCACGACGCTCGAGAACCGGACGCAGCGCGTCGGGCTCGAGCAGCGGCTCTCGGCCGAGATCGCGCGCGAGCTCGTGTCGCGCGGCCGGTTCCAGGTCCAGGCGACGGCGGCCGGAGCCGATGCGGTCCTTTCGGGGGCCGTGCAGTCGTTCAATCTGTACCCGGTGGCCTTCGACTCGCAGGGACGGGCGACGGACTATCAGGTGCAGATCACGGCGCGCGTGTCGCTGAAATCCATCCCCGCAGGCGATCCCATCTGGGAAAACCCCGCCTTCACCTTCCGGGGCAACTACGAGTACAACGCGACGGCCGCCACCTATGTCGACCGGGAAAACGACGCGATCGACCGTGTGGCGGACCGGTTTGCGCAGAGTCTCGTGACGAGCATGCTGGAAGGGTTCTAAGAGAACGGGAGTTTGCTGCCTCGCGGCAGGGCCTGCGGCATCTCCCTGCGGCGGCACGCGGCGGGCCGCCTCTGAGAGTCGCTCGCGGCCGCCGCGATCACCGCCTCCGGGAGACGCCGCAGGCCCACGCAGGGCGCATGTCGCGACCGCCAGCCGGAGGGGAGGGAAGAGAAGAGGACGAGACCGGCTCGGTCCCCAGCCCGGCTAGGTCTATCTTGGCCCAGGCGGCTCTTGCAGCGCGCAGCTTCTTTCCTCCACCAGAAGACCGCGCCGAAAATGCTGCCTCGAGCCCGCCTCCCGGAGGAGGTGATGGGTGAGGAGCATGGAACGGCGGGGCTGGTAGCCGCGAGGAACGTGCGACGAACCTTCAGCGGCGGCCGGTAGGAACTCCAGCGGCCGGCCGCCGCGTGCCGACGCAGGGAGGCGGGCTCGAGGCCCCTTCGCCGCGACGCTAGGCTTTTTTGGCCTTCTTCGCCAACCGGCTCTTATAGCGCGCGGCGGCGTTGCGGTGGATGATGCCCTTGGCGAGGGCGCGGTCGATCTCGGCGTGGGTGCGGGGCAGTGCTTCGGCTCGCTTGCCGGCCTCGGTCTGCCCGTACTTCTTGACGGTGCTCCGGAGGCGCGAGACCCGCGCCTTGTTGCGGGCGCGCTTGGCGGCGGAAGTTCGGATGCGTTTTTCGGCGGATTTGATGTTGGCCATGGCGGCTGTCGTTTCGCTCCTGTACTGATCTGCGGTTGAACCCCGAAGGCCGTCCGTTCAGGGTCGAAGGGGGCGAACCATATCGTTTTCCGGTCGAACCTTCAACCGGGCCCGTCCGGGCGAACGTCGGGCGCTATTTGGCCTCGACCCCGATCGACTTGAGGCGCGTGCGCGCCAGCCGGGACTCCTCGGAGGTTGGATACTCGTGGATGACGTACTGAAGCTGGACCACCCCTTCGGCCTTCTGGCCCGTCTCGAGGAGCGCGTAGCCCTTCTTCAGGAGGGCGGCGGCCGCCTTGTCGCTCGCGGGCCAGCGCTTCAGGAGCTCCGTGAAGTCGGTGATCGATTCGGCGTACTTCTTCTGGGCGAAGTGCGACTCGCCGATCCAGTACTGGGCGTTGTCCGAGAGGTCGGTAGCGGGGTAGCTCGCGAGGTAGTCCTGGAAGCCCTGCATCGCCAGCGCGTACCGGCCCTTGGTGTAGTCGGCGTACGAGGTGTCGTAGAGCTCGGCGGGCGAGGGGCCGCCGGAGGCCGTGGGCGGCCGTCCCGGCACCGTTGCGCCCGGCGGGGGCGCTCCCGGCGCCGTTCCCGGGGAGGAGTCGCGCAGGCGCATGAGGTCGCCCTGCGTCTCGGCGATCTGCTGCGAGAGCTGCGACAGGCGGCGGTTCGTGTCCTCGAGCTTGGCCTCGAGCTGCTCCATCTTGGTCGTCAGCTCCCCGAGCTTGATCGCCATGTCGGCGTTGGACTTGAGCAGCTGCGTCGTCTGCGTGGCGACGTTCTGGTTGAGCTTCTCGACCTCTTCCTTGCTCGACGACTTCTTCTCGAGGGTCTGGATCTGCTTCTGGATGTCGCCCATCTGGCGATGGAGTCCCTCGATGTCGCTCGAGGAAACGCACGCGGCGCCCGTGAGGGACGCCGCGATGATGCCGGAGAGGCCGAGGAGGGCGGGGCGCCGGGAAACCGTCAAATTACTTAGCCGTGATGACGAGGTGGGCCCGGCGGTTCTGCTGCCAGCAGTCCTCGTGCGACTGGCTGCAGAACGGACGCTCTTCACCGTACGAGACGGTCTTCAGCCGCGATGCGTCGATGCCGAGCGACACGAGATATTCCTTCGCGGCGTTGGCGCGCTTGTCGCCGAGCGCGAGGTTGTACCCGCCGGTGCCCCGCTCGTCGCAGTAGCCTTCGATGAGGACCTGGACCGAGGGGTACTTCTTGAGCCACTCGGCGTCGGCGGCCAGGGCCGTCCGCGCATCCTCGCGCAGATCCGACTGGTCGTAGTCGAAGTAGGCATCCGTCAGGTAGCCCGGCCTTGTTGAGCGCCGCGACGTCCTGGCTCAGCGGGCTCGCGGTCACGTCGCCGCTCCGCGTCGAGGAGGGCGGGGGAGCGACCTGCGTGTCCGTCGAGGGCGACGAGCTGACGGGCGGCCGGGCGTCCGCCGTGGTCGTGGGAGCCTTCTTCTTGCATCCGGTCGAGAACGCAATCGCCACCGCGGCGAGGAGAACGAGGGTGGTCAGGGTGGGAACCTTCTTGGCCATTCGGTACTCCTTAGTCGCTGGAGCGGAGCGCGGAAACGCCGTCACCGCCCGGAAATCGAGTGTAGCAAAGACTTTGCCGAAACCCCAAGCCGAAAGCGCACGCACCGATCACGGGATCCACGCGGGTTGGGAGTGGTTCCCTCCGCGCGTGAGCTGCCGCTTGTTCTGACCGTTGGAATCCATCGTGTAGATCTGCGTCGAGCCGTCGCGGCGCGAGGCGTACACGATCTTCTCGCCGTCGGGCGACCAGGTCGGATGGCCGTTGGCCCCTTCGGACGTCAGCTGCACGGTCTGCCCGGTCTCCATGTCCATGACGCAGATGTTGAAGTCCCCCTCGTTGCGGCACGCGAAGGCGATGCGCGCGCCGTCGGGCGACCATGCCGCCTCGTCGTTCCAGTTCCCGGCGAAGGTGACGCGGCGGGACCCGCTGCCCTCGGCGTCCATGACGTAGATCTGAGGAGTCCCGGTGAGGTCCGAGGTGTAGAGGATCTGGCGTGCGGTCGGCGACCAGGCGGGGGCGGCCTCGAGCGCCCGGCTGGTCGTCAGGCGGCGCGCGGTCCCGCCGGCCACCGGCACCGTATAGATGTCGCTATTGCCCCGGGAGGAGCCGGCGAAGGCGATCAGCGCCGCGTCCGGCGAGAGCGAGGGGGACGCGTTCAGGTCGACGGCGGTCTGCACCTCGCGCTTGTTCCCCCCGTCGAGGTCCATCGTCCAGAGCTGGGGGAAGAGCCGGACGTACGAGGTGTACACCACCTTGCCGTTGCTGCCGCTCGGGCTGATGGCAATCGCCTTGTGCGAGGTCAGTTGCCGCACGCCGCGGCCGTCGAAGTCCATCGCCGAAATCTCTTTGACGCTCGGGCCTCCCTCGGTGACGAACAGGATCGTCGACAGGAAGACCCCCGGCTTGCCGGTGAAGTACCGGACGATGTCGTTGGCGAGGGTGTGGGCGATCCGCTCGACGTACGAGGCGCCGCCTTTGTACCGGCGCCCCATGATGAGCTTCCTGGACTTCAGGTCCCAGACGCGGGCTTCGATCGAAACCTGGTCGCCCGAGACCTCGCCCCGGGTGTCGACGAGCGCTTCGGCCCCGGTTCCGAGCCAGCGGTCGGCTGCCTCCTGCGTCGAGGGATCGCGAAGAGCGGGAGCAGCGGGGTAGAGGGCGGGTTCGGCGACCGCGAAGGCCCCGGCGTACTCGAGGTCGGAGCGCAGGGTCGCCGTGAAAGGCTCGGTGACCTTGGCCTGGAGAGCGGCCGTCCCGGGCGCATAGAGCGCCGGAACGGCGATCGCAAGCCGCCGCTCCGCGCCGCCGCGGATCGTGATCTGGATGTCGTCGGCGGGCGGGGGCAAGGGCAGAGGCGTGGGCGCCTGGGCCAGACGCCGTACCGGCCACGGACAAACCGAAGGCGATCGCCAGAGCCAGCCGCGTCATCGGCATCGGCATCTGGTCACTCGAACACCACCTGAATTCCCAGGTGCGGGCCCGCATAGTCGGCCGGAAGCGGCGGAAGCGGCGAAGAGGCGTAGACGGCCCGCATCGCCGCGCGGTCGACGAAGGGGAGGCCGCTCGGGGAGACCAGCTGCACGTCGGTGATCGTCCCGTCGCGCTGGATCTGGAAGTGCACGACGGGATTCGTTTGCACGATCTGCGCCGGTTTGAACCAGTTCATGCTCATGATGGCCACCATCCGGTCGATGTAAATCGGGTACTTGAAATCCGCCTGGTCGATCTTGAATCCGCCGATGCCCGCCGTGCCGCCGGCTCCCGAGGCCGGAGCGTTCGTGGCCGGCCCCGGGGATTCCTCGCCCGCGCTCGGGAGGTTGACCGCCGGCGTGTTGACCGGGTTTCCGGGCCGGCTGATCGGCGGCGGCGTGGGCTTCTTGTCCTTGTCTTTGTCCTTGGCCGGAAGCAGGAGCGCTTCCTTCGACGGCTTCGGGACTTCCTCTTCGGGCGGCGGCTTCTCGATCTTGGGCCGTTCGGCAACCGCCGGGGCCGGCGGGACCGGAGCCGCCTGGACTTGCGGCGCGCGAATCGGACCGGCTCGTACGAGCCGGATGGCGACCGCGCGTTCCCGGTTGATTCGAGTCGGCTTGCTGAAGGCGGAAATCACGAGTCCGCCGACGACGGCGGCATGGAGGAGGAGGGCCAGAAGCGTGGCCGGGCCCCACGGCGTCCGGTCCGCCTCGCGCGCCGCGAGGATGTTTCCGACGGAGTCCATGTCAGCGCCGGGCCCGGCTCACTTCCGCGTCGCCCCCGAGGTGTCGGTGACGAGACCGAGGCTCTCGATGCCCATCCGGTTGAGGAGGTCGAGCGTCTCGATCACCGTCCCGTACGAGAGGCCGCGGTCGGCCTTGAGCAGCACGGCCTTCTCCTGGCGGCCGCGCAGGATGGCACGGAGCCGTTCGCGGAGGAGGCCTCGGGCGACGGGCGTTTCGTTGATGTAGTACATGCCGTCGCGCGAAATGGAGAGGACGATCGGGTCTTCGACCGACGACTGAATGTTGGTCGTGGCCGTCTTGGGCAGCGCGACCGAGATGCCCTGGTGGAGCATCGGCGCCGTCACCATGAAAATGATCAGGAGCACGAGCATCACGTCGACGAGCGGCGTGACGTTGATGTCCGCCAGATGGTCGAAGGGGTCGCCGGATTGACGCTGAAAAGCCATGTTCGTCAGGACACCGGGCGCCTAGGTGAAGTTCCTCTCCGCCAGGTTGATGAACTCGAGCGAGAAGTCTTCCATTCCGGCGCGCTGCTCGCGCACCTTCCCCATGAAGTAGTTGTAGAAGATCATCGCCGGGATGGCGGCCGCGAGGCCCGCCGCGGTGTTCACGAGCGCTCCGGAGATACCGGGCGCAACGGCGGCGATCGAGGTCGAGCCGGTCATCCCGATTGCGCGGAAGGACTGCATGATGCCCCACACGGTCCCGAAGAGGCCGATGAAGGGGCACGCGGAAGCGGTCGTCGCGAGAAAGGTCATGGATTTCGTCAGGCGGGACATCTCCACCCCGATCGCCCGCTCGAGCGCGCGCTCGATGCCCGAGATGTTCTTGATGAGCAGCTTGCCGCCGCCCTGGGTCGCGCCGCCGCCCGTCGTCGGGGCGTCGTCCGTCCGGTTGGCCTTGACCTGCGCGTCGAGCTCCGAGTAGCCAGCCTTGAAGAGAGTCGTCAGGGGGGTGTCCGAAAGCTCGCCGGCGAAGGTATTGACCTCCGAGAACCGCTTCGACTTGCGGAAAAACGCCACAAACTTCTCGGACTGGCGCGCCACGCGCCGGAGCCGGATGAACTTGGCGAAGATGATGATCCAGCTCACAAAGGAGAACAGCAGGAGGATCGCCAGGACGACCTGGTCGGCGATGCCGGCCTCGGAGAAGAATGCGAAAATCGAGGGTTGTCCGGGGAGGTTTTCGGTGGTGACAGGCTGGATTAGCGTCCCGAGCATCGGTTTCGACCGTAACATAGGGTGCAGAGAGGGTCAAAGGGAATGGAGCGAAGATCCCGGGGCGTTCTGCTCCACGTGAGGCGTTTCGCGAGCGGGTGGATCGTCGTCATCGCGGCCGGTCTGCTTGCCGCGGCGGCTGCGGCTCCCTCGACGGCGTCCGCGACCGAGATCTTCCCCGTCAAGGACCTCGCTCCGGGGATGCGGGGGTTCACGCTCTCCGACCTCGGCGAGGGTCAGGGCGTCCAGAGGTTCGACGTCGAGATCATCGGGGTCCTGAAGAGCTACGCGCCCAAGCAGGACCTGGTCCTCGCGCGGATCCACTCCGAGGCGATTCAGAAGACCGGCATCATCGCCGGCATGAGCGGCAGCCCGGTCTACGTCGACGGAAAGCTCGTCGGCGCCCTCGCGTACGGCTGGCCGTTCTCGCGCGAGCCGATCTGCGGGATCACGCCGATCCAGAACATGCTCGACATCCGCAAGGCGCCCGCGAGCGCGCCGGTTCCCATCGGCGGAGCGGCCACGCGCGCGTCCGCGTTCATGGGCTCCTTCGGGAAGCGCGACTTCGCGGCGGCCCTCGATGACCTCCTGGCGCCGCTGCGCGCCGAACCCGGGTCGGCCGGCCTCGCGGCCCTGCCCCTGCCCGTCTCGTTCTCGGGCGCGGCCGGTCCCGGCAGCCTGTTCGACCGCGTGGCAACGAGCGCGGGATGGTTCGCGGCGCCCTCGGGCGGTTCCGCCGCGGCGTCCTCGAAGCCGTCGGCCTCGACGTCCTCGAAGTCGTCGGTCTCGACGACGTCGCCGCCGGCCGGCGAGCGGCTCGAACCGGGTTCCGCGGTCGCCGCGGTGCTGCTCTCGGGCGACATGGTCATGTCGGCCACCGGCACGGTCACGTGGGTCGACGGCAACTCGATTCTCGCCTTCGGCCATCCGTTTCTCTCGATGGGGCCCGTCGACATGCCGATGGCCCAGGCCGAGGTGCTCGCGGTCCTTCCCTCCCTCTATCGCTCCTTCAAGTTCTCGACGACCGGCACGCCCCTGGGCGTCGTCTCGCAGGACCGTTCGACGGGCATTCTCGGAAGCTTCGGCAAGCCGCCCACGATGGTCCCCGTCACGATCAAGATGACCTCGGAGGACGTCCCGACCCAGACCTTCCGCTTCGAGGTGGTCCACAACGCGATGCTGACGCCGATCCTGCTCGCCCTCGCGACGGACAGCGTTCTCACGACCCTCGAGAAGCGCGCGGGCGAGCGGACGATCGTCTGGAAGTCGGCGATCGATACCGACGATCGGTCCGTGCGCTGGGATTCGGTATTTTCCGGTATGGCGGCGCGCGAGGAGGCCGTCGGCTCGCTCGCGCTCCTGACGAACTACCTGATGGCCAACGAATTCCACGACCTTTCGATCAAGGGCGTCGAGATCGAGATCGTCCACTCGGACCGCCTCCAGAGCGCGCGCATCGTGCACGTCGAAGCGCAGAAGGAACGGGTCCGTCCCGGCGAGTCCGTTCCCATCTGGATCGATCTCGAGGACTTCCGCGGCGGGCCGCGACGCGTGGTCATGACCGCGCGCGTGCCCGAAGACGCGCCGCCCGGGCCCCTGACCGTCTTCGTGGGCGACGGCAACGCGGCCACGGCCTACGACCTGTCTCTCTATCCGCCGGACCCGCACTCCCTCGACCAGGTCCTCGACTTCCTGTCGCGGATGCGGCCGCCCAACACCCTGAATCTCCTCGCCTACCGCTCCGCGCCCGGCGCGGTCGTCAACGGTGAGCCGCTGGCCGCGCTGCCGCCCACGCGCGCGGCGCTGTTGCGCGACCGAGGTCCCGGGGACGGGACGCCCGACCTCGGCTACCTGCGGCTCCAGGCCGAGTCGATCGAGCAGCCCGTTCCGCTGACCGGTTCGGCGCGCCTCAACATCGAAGTACTGCCGAGGCTCTGGTGAGCCGAGCCCGGCGAGGGCTCTCAGGCGAGGCCCGGCGAGCCGCCGGCGCGCGCCTCATCGCCCTCGCGCTCGGTCTCGGGACGTGCCTCGCCTCGCCCCTGTCCGCGGCGACGGTGAAGATCTGGGTCAGCGACTCGGCCGCGGATTTCTCCATGGGCGAGGCCCGCGGCATTTCCGTGGCGGCCGACGGCGCGCTCGTCGCCGGCCGCTCGCTCGCGAAGGTCGAGGGCGTGGCCGAGGCAGTCCTTTTCGTCGCGGCTCCGGGCAAGTCCGGGGAGCTCTACGTGGGGACCGGAGATTCCGGCAAGGTCCTGCGCGTGTCCTCCACCGGGACCGTCGACACGCTCGCGACGCTTCCCGAGCAGGAGGTCACCGCCGTCGCCGTCGGTCCGGACGGCGCGGTCTACGCGGGCGGCTCGCCGGGCGGCAAGGTCTACCGCATCGCCGGCGGCAAGGCGACCCTCTTCTACGACACGAAAGCCCAGTACGTCTGGGCGCTCGCCTTCGCGGGACCGGATCTCTACGTCGCCACCGGCCTGCCGGGCGAAATCCACCGCGTCAAGAAGACGGGCGAAGGGGCGCCGGCGCACGCGACGACGGATGCGCATGTGCGCGCGCTCTTCGTGGATGCGCAAGGCCGGGTGTGGGCCGGAACCTCGGGCTCCGGACTGGTCCTGCGGATCGAGAAGTCGGGACGGGTGGCAACCCTCTACGATTCGTCCAAGCCCGAGATCACCGCCATCACGGCGGACGCCGCGGGACGCGTCTGGGTGGCCGCCGGAGCGGCCGACATGTCGTCCTCGTCCGGTGAGCCGATCTCGGTTCCAGTCGGCGCGGCGACGCAGAAGACGGCGCGCACGACGTCCCCCACCGATGAGGAAGACCGCAGCAAGCCCGAGGTGAGCGTCTCCGTCTCCTCGCCGCGTCTGGCCCCGGCGCGGGGCTCGTCGCGCGGCGGGTACTCCTCCGAAGTCCTCCTTTTCGAAGAAGGGGAGCCCGTACGCACGGTCTGGACCGCTTCGGAGGAAGTCGTTTTCGATCTCGCGCGGGACGAAGGCAGCGCGGGGGTCGTCGCCGCGACGGGACCCCGCGGCAAGCTGTACGCCCTCCTGCCGGACGGAGCGGCGCTCCTTCGAACCTTCGACGAGAAGCAGGTCACCTTCGTGGCCGGCACGGACGTGGGACTGAACGCCTCGACGGCCCTGTACCGGCGACGCCCGGGCACGTTCGTCGGAGAGTACGTCTCGCCCGTCAAGGACACCGGCCGTACGAGCCGCTTCGGCGCGTTCCGCTGGGACGGGGATTCCCCCTCGGGGGCCAAGGTCGAGTTCGCATTCCGGTCCGGCGATTCGGCCACGCCGGACGCCACCTGGAGCGACTGGTCGCCCTGGGAAGAGGGCGCGCGGAGCGTGCCGATCCAGACGCCCGATGGACGTTTTCTCCAGTGGCGGGCGCGGATCGAGTCCGACGGCACGCGCACGCCGCGCATCCGCCGCACCGAGGCCGCGTATCGCAACCGCAACGCGGCGCCGGTCGTCGAGACCGTGCTCGCCCTCGAGCCCACGGAGATCCTCGCGCGCTCCGGTTCGGGCGGATCCAACGTCTTCGAGTCCTCGGCTCCCGACGAGAAGGGCATTTTCACGGGCCTCGAGGAGTCCAAGTCCGAGGGATCGCCCCGCAAGCTCTTCCGCAAGGGATACCGGACCGTCCAGTGGAAGGCGACCGATCCGGACGCCGACACTCTGTCGTACGACGTCGAGTTCCGGCCCGCCGACGGCTCCAAGTGGCTGGTGCTGCGCAAGGATGTGCGCGAATCCTCCTACTCCTTCGACTCGACGTCGCTTCCCGACGGCGACTACGTTTTCCGCATCACGGCAGCCGACGCGGAGTCCAATCCCGGCGACGCCAAGACGACCGCGCGCGAATCCTCTCCGGTGCGCATCGACAATTCCCCGCCGGCCATCCGCGAGGGCTCGCGCGGCGAAGACGTGCTCGAGGTGACGGTCGTGGACGCCGGCTCGCCGCTGGCAGAGGCCGAGTTCTCGATCGACGCCCGCAAGTGGACGCGCGTCGAAGCGAAGGACGGGCTGTCGGATTCGCCGTCCGAGACCTACGTGATCCGGATTCCGCGCGATGCCCGCGGCGGCTACCTCCTGGTCCGCGTCACCGACGCCGCCAAGAACGTCGCGACGGAGTCCTTCGCGGCGCCCTAAGCGCCGCCGGCCCCTCGGGCCGGGTCTCGGGTCGGTATCCGCTGTTTCCCAAGCGTGCATAATCGTGACCCAATGAAACGCGCGGCCATCCTGTGCGCTTGCGCCTTCGCGGCCGGCCTGGGGTGCCGCGAGCGGCCACAGCAGGCCGGGGGCGGTGTTGCGGCTCCAGGACCGACGCCGGCGGTGTCCGCGGGCGCGACGGGCGCGACGGTCAACGCTCCGACGGCCCCGACGAGCCCGCCCGAAGCCGCCCCGGTCGACGGGGGCGTACTGCGCCGCCGCCTTCTCGGCGAGCCGACGACGCTCAACGCCGTCCTGCAGTCGAGCCTCCCGGAGGCGCAGGTGCTCCAGTACGTGCAGCGCAATCTTTTCGATTTCGACGAGAAGCTCGTTCTGACTCCCGGTCTCGCGTCCGGGATGGAGATCTCGGCCGACGGGCGGGAGTACGTCGTGACGCTGCGGAGCGAACCGGTCTGGGAGGACGGGCGGCCGGTCACGGCCGAGGACGCCGTCTTCACGATCCGCCGCGTCGTCGACCCGAAGGTGCCGGCGCCGGTCTTCAAGACGCTCTTCGACGATCTGGAGTCCGTCGAGGCCCTCGACGCGCGGCGGTTCCGGGCGCGCTTTCGCGCACCGTACGCGTTTCGCGCGATGGCGTTCGTCCTCCCGATCCTGCCGGCGCACCGGTTTGCCGGTAAGGACTTCGCCCGCGCGCCGGACAATCGGGCGCCCCTCGCGAACGGTCCGTACCGCGTCGTCGCCTGGAAGTCGGGCCAGAGTCGTCGAGCTCGAGCGCAATCCGAAGGACTGGGGCGCGCGCGGCCACTTCGACGCGATCCACCTGCGCATCGTTCCCGACAACACGACCGCGTACCGTCTCCTGACCTCCGGGGAGCTCGACGAGGACCAGATCGACGCGACGCTCAAGGCGAAGGCCCAGGCCGATCGCGTCCTTCGCGGATGCTGCCGCCTCGTCGAGTTCTACACGCTCGACTGGAGCTACGTGGCCCTCAACAACAAATCCCCGCTCTTCTCCGATGCGCGCGTGCGCAGGGCGCTGACGATGCTGACCGACCGGGAGGCCGCGGCGCGGACCCTGTATCGCGGCTCGGCGCGGGTGATCTCCGGGCCGTGGGCCCCCGACTCGCCGGCCTACGATCGGTCGATCGCTCCGCTGCCCGTTCGACCCGGCGACGGCGCGTGCCCTCCTTGCCGAAGCCGGCTGGCGGGACACCAACGGAGACGGCACGCTCGATCGCGAGGGGCGGCCGTTCGCCTTCGAGCTCCTCGTGCCGGCGGGCTTCGAGACGGGCCGGCAGGTCGGCGAGATGCTCGCCGCGGAGCTCGCGCGCGTGGGGGTGACCGCGCGGGTGCGGACGCTCGAGTGGGCCGCCTTCGTCGAGCGCGTGGACGAGGGAAGCTTCGAAGCCGCCGCGCTCGCCTGGTCCGCGGTCGACCCGAACCCGGACCCCTATCCGTACTGGTCCTCCACGCAGTGCCCGCCGAACGGACTGAACGCGGGCTGCTACCGGAGCGAAGAGGCCGAGCGGCTGATGGGGGAGGCGCGCGCCGAGCTCGACGCGTCGCGCCGGGACGCGATCTTCCATCGTCTGCATCGCCTCTTCCGCGACGATGCACCGGTGATCTTCCTCGTCAACTCGACGCAGAAGTTCGGTTTCGCAGGTCCGATCGGCGGCGTGCGGACCTCGCCCCTCGGTCTCTCCGGTATCTGGCCCGGCCCGCTCGGCTGGTGGCGGGCGCCCGCCCGCGCGGCCACGAAGCCCCCCGCATGACGCGGTACGTGCTGCGGCGCCTGCTGCTCGCCGTTCCCACCCTCTTCGGCATCGTCGTCATCGTCTTCCTCCTCGTGCACCTGGCCCCGGGCAGCCCGACCGCGGGAAAGGGAGAGGCGCTGCGGCGTCCCACCGCCCGCGCCGCGGCGGAGCTCAAACGCCTGTACGGCCTCGACCGGCCGCTGCCCGAGCGATTCGGGGCGTGGATCTCGCGAGCCGCCCGATTCGATCTCGGCGAGTCTTTCGTCGATCGCCGCCCGGTCGCGGTGCGCATCCGGGAGGCGCTGCCGCACACCCTGTTTCTGAACGGCATCGCCCTCGCCCTCGCCCTCGCGATCGCCATTCCGCTCGGAGTGGTCGCGGGGGGGCGGCCCGAGGGACCGTTCGATCGGATCTCGACTGCCGCGCTCTTCGCTCTCTATTCCATGCCGACGTTCTGGGCGGCGCTGCTGCTGCAGTCGCTTTTTGCCGTTCGCCTGAGATGGCTGCCGCTCTACGGAGTCGCCTCCGACGCTGCGCCGGCCGGGCTGGCGGGCCTCGGGGATCGGCTCGCCCACGTCGCTCTGCCCGCCACCTGTCTCGCTTACGGCGCGCTCGCGTTCGTGGCGCGGCTGATGCGCTCGGGGGTCGCGGAGCTTCGCGACGCCGACTTCGTCCTGGCCGCGCGGGCGCGGGGCGCCTCGCGGCGGCGGGCGCTGTGGACGCACGCCTTCCCCAACGCCCTGCTCCCGCTCATCACGCTCTTCGGCCTGCTCCTCCCGGCGATGCTCTCGGGAAGCGTGATCGTCGAGCAGATCTTCGCCTGGCCGGGCCTCGGGCGGCTCTTCTTCGACTCGATCCTCTCGCGGGACTATCCGGTGATCCTCGGCCTTTCGCTCCTCTCCGCCGTAGCGACGCTCGCGGCGACCCTCGCCTCGGACATCGCGAGCGCCGCCGCCGACCCGCGCGTGCGCGACGGGACCGCGCCGTGAGCGCCGCCGGCGCGAGTCGGCGCCTCGCCGCCCTGCCGGGAAGCGCCCGGGTGGCGCTCGTCGTGGTGGCGCTTCTCTGGATCGTGGCTCTCGGCTCGCCCCTCTTTGCGGAGCGCGCCGGGGCCATCCGGCTCGGTGAGCGGCTCGCGCCGCCCTCGACCGCGCACCCCTTCGGGACCGACGATCTGGGCCGGGACCTGCTCGCCCGCGTGATCTGCGCTACGCCGATCTCGCTCGGCATCGGCCTCGTGGCCGCCGTCGTCTCCCTCGGGATCGGGTTTGCGGTCGGCGCGGCGGCGGGCTGGTCGGGAGGGGTCGTCGATCTCGCGCTCTCGCGTCTGATCGAGGTGTTCCTGTGCTTCCCGGTTTTGTTTCTTCTTCTGGCGCTGGCGGCTTTTCTGCCGGCCTCGCCCGCCACGCTGATTCTCGCGATCGGGCTGACGGCCTGGCCGGGCGACGCCCGCTACGCGCGGGCGGAGATTCTGAAAATGAAGGACCTCGACTGGGCGCGCGCGGCGCGGGCCGCCGGCGCCTCGACGCCGCGCATTCTCGCTCGCCACCTTCTCCCGAACGCCCTGCCGCCGCTGATCGTCTCGGCGGCCTTCGGAATCGGCTGGGCGATCCTCGCCGAGGCCGCCCTCTCGTTTCTCGGGGTCGGCCTGCCCGCGCCCGCCATCTCGTGGGGAGGCATCCTCTCGTCGGCGCCTCCCTACATCGAGGAAGCCTGGTGGATCGCGCTCTTCCCGGGGATGGCGCTCTTCCTCACGGTGTCCGCCTATAATCTGCTGGCCGAAGGGCTTCGCGCCGCGACGACCGCGCGCCGGACGGAAGGGAGCTAGCACCCATGACGGACCGCATCGCCGTCTACCCGGGCTCCTTCGATCCCGTCACCAACGGGCATCTCGACATCCTCGCCCGCGCCCGCCGCCTCGCGGACCGCGTGATCGTCGCGATCCTCGAGCAGGACCAGAAGAAGCCGCTCTTTTCGTCGGACGAGCGGATCGGCATGATCCGGGAGATCGTGGGCGGCGACGCCTCGATCGCCGTCGCCTCTTTCTCGGGCCTGCTCGTGGACTTCGCCGGCCGCAACGGCGCGACGATCATCGTGCGCGGGCTGCGGGCCGTCTCGGATTACGAGTACGAGCTCCAGATGGCGCTCATGAACCGCCGCCTCGCCCCCGAGATCGAGACGGTGTTCCTGATGGCCAAGGAGGAGTACTCCTACGTCTCCAGCCGGCTCGTCAAGGAGCTCGCGCGCCTGGGCGGCGACGTGACCGGTCTCGTGCCGAACCTCGTCCGCCAGCGGCTGGCGGAGCGGTTTTGAAGCCGGCGGGTCCCGAGCGCGCCGGCCGACTCGTCGAGACGCGGCTTCGGGTCCGCTACTCCGAGACCGACCAGATGCGGATCGTCTACCACGCGCACTACCTCGTGTGGTTCGAGATCGGCCGGACGGAGTGGTGCCGGGCCGCGGGCATCCCGTACGCCGAAATGGAGCGGCTGGGCCTCTACATCCCGGTGACCCGCGTCGAGGCGACGTTCCGGCGGCGCTCGCAGTACGACGATCCGATCCGCGTCGAGTCGCGCATGGCCGAGCTCTCGGCGCGGGGCTGCGCCTTCGGATACGACGTGCGTGCCGAGGACGGACAGCTGCTCGCGGAGGGCGCGACGCGGCACGTCTTCACCGATCCCCGGGGCGAGGCGCGGCGGGCGCCCGCGGAGATCGTCGATGTCCTGGAGCGCTTCCGCCAGGGAGCCTGAGGCGCGCCGGGGCGGGCGGGACTTGTCCGCCTCCGCCAAACGCGATAAGAAGCGGCGCAATCCTCGGCGAAAGGAGCATCCAGGCCTCTCGGCAAGCGGGTCACCGCGGAGTTCCTCGGCACCTCTGGCTCGTCCTCGGCGGATGCGGCAGCGCGGTGCTCGCCGCGGTGTTCCAGAACGTCGGCATCGGGCTGCTCGGTGTTTCTCTCGCCTTCGGGCTCACGCTCCTCACGATGGCCTATGCGATCGGCCCGATCTCCGGCTGTCACATCAATCCCGCGGTGACGGTCGGGCTCGTGGTCGCGAGGCGCTTCCCGGCGCGCGAGCTCCTCCCGTACGTGGTCGCCCAGGTCCTCGGGGGCCTCGCCGGCGCGGGCATCCTCTACGTCATCGCGACGGGCCACCCCGACTACAAGCTCTCGGCGGGGTTCGCGGCCAACGGCTACGGCGCCCACTCTCCCGGCGGCTACGCGCTGTCGGCGGCGCTCGTTTGCGAGATCGTGATGACGTTCTTCTTCCTGCTCGTGATCCTCGGATCGACGGACAAGCGGGCGCCGGCGGGATTCGCGGGCATTCCGATCGGCCTCGCACTCACGCTGATCCACCTCGTGAGCATCCCGGTGACGAACACGTCCGTGAACCCGGCTCGCTCCACCGGGCCGGCGCTCTTCGTCGGCGGCTGGGCGATCGAGCAGCTCTGGCTCTTCTGGCTGGCGCCGATCGCGGGGGCCGCGGTGGCGGGCGTCCTCTATCGGATCCTGGCGGAAGAGAAGTAGCGCGCGCGGCCGGTTTCTAGGGAACCGGGCGCGCCGGAAGCCGGCCGCCGAAGACCGTGGCGGCCAGCCCGGCGAGGATGAGGGCCGCGGCGACCACCGTCTTGGCGGTCAGCGCTTCGCCGAGGACGGCGATCGCGAGAACCGTCGTGATCACCGGCTGCAGAAAGACGTAGAAGGCGACGTGGGACGCGCGCGTGCGCGCGAGGGCCCACGAGTTGAGCAGGTAGGGGATCGCGGTGCAGACGACGATCACGGTCGCCACACAGACCCAGGCGATCGCGGGCACGGCGCGGACGTCGAGCCGCCGAAGCTCGGGCAGGGCGGCGAGCACGATGAGAATCGCCCCGTAGCGGAACACGGTGGCCGTGAACGTCGCGACGCGGTAGTGGGCGAGGATCGGCCGGGAGAGCACGAGGTACAGCGAATAGGACGTGCAGTTGAGCAGCAGGAGCACGACACCCCGAAACGAGTCGCTGCCCCAGTCGAACCGCTGCGCGTTCAGCAGCGCCATCGCGCCGGCCGCGGCGAGCGCGATGCCGATGGCCGCCCGGGCGCTGATCGCCTCGTGGCGCAGGAGCACCGCGGCGGCCAGGGTGAAGACCGGAATCGTGGCCGTCAGGATCGTCGTGTTGATCGCCGTCGTCAGGGAGAGCCCGAGGATGAAGAGGATCTGGTTGAACGAGACGCCGAGCAGGCCGTAGAGAAAGAGCTTCCGGCGGTCCTCCGGCCGGATCTCTTCCCGGCCGCGCGCCAGCCGCAGGCTGTCGAGAATGACGACGGCCCCGACGACGCGGAAGGCGGAGAACGCCAGCGGCGGGATCGCGCCGAGTGCGAGCTTTCCGAAGATCGGAAAGAGCGCGAAGCCCGCCTGCGCCCCCGTCAGGGCGAGATGGATCTGCCAGGGACGGGTTCCCCCGCGCGGGCTCACGCGAACGGCAGCCCGCAGACGGTGGCCGCGACCGTCGAAGAGCCCGGGAGGACGAGCGGGGCTCCGTCGGGCACCTCGCGGAACACGAGGCCGAGCCCGATCGGTCCAAAGCGCGAAGAGTCGACGGCGCTGGTGACGCGCGCGCGCTCGAGGGCTTCCTTCTCCGGGTCGGGGAAGACCGTGCCCGGAGGCAGGAGCGCCCCGGCAAAGCGCAGGCCTGCGAGCCGGCGGTTCACGCGGCCGTACGTGCGCAGGCGCGCGACGACCTCCTGTCCGACGTAGCAGCCCTTCGTCGAGGAGATCGCGGCCTGGAGGCCGATCTCGTCGGGGAGGTTCGCGTCCGTCGCATCCTGGAAGAGCTTTGGCCGGCCGGCCTCGACGCGGAGGGCCTCGGCCGTGGAGTCGGTGAGCGGGAGCGATCCCGCCTTCGCGAGACTCTCCCGGATCGCACCCGACGCGGCGGCGGGGGCGAGGATTTCTCCCGCGATCTCGCCCTCCGGCGAAAGGCGCACGCCCGAAGGGGAGGCCCAGGCCGCGGCTGCGGGGCCGTAGAGCGCGACGCGCAGGTAGTCGGCCGAGGCGTCGCGGATCGAGACCTTCTGGAACACGGCGTACCGGGCGAGGTGCGCGGCGACTGCGGGGATCGCCTCCTCCGGAATGAGCAGCAGAAGGCGTTCGGATTCTCCGACGAGGCGGCCGAAGTAAAGGAGCTTGCCCTTGGACGTCAGCCCGGCGACGGGGCGGCTCTCGCCCGCGGCGAGGCCCCGCACGTCCTGGGTGACCTGTCCCTGGAGGAACTCGGCGCGCGCTCCGCCCTCCACCGCGAGGACGCCCGCGATCACGCGATGCGCCAGGCCCTCGCGCGCCGCGGCGTCGTCAGGACTTCTTGTCGTGGAGGAACTGGGCACGGACGCGGACCTTCGGAGCTTCGGCGGCATCGAGCGTCCGGATCCGCATCGAGATGCGGTACTCCTCGCTCTCGAACCCTTCGATCGTGACGCTGCGGTCGCTCGACTTGATGACCTTGCCGTCCTTGTCGAGGACGTCGATGAAGAGCTTGATCTTGAGGTTCTCGGGCCCGCGGTTGTCGACGTCGAACTGCCACCAGAGCCAGGAGGTGTCCTTCGGGTCGTTCGCACGGGCCTTCTCGATGTCCTCGTCTTCCGGGTAGTTGCGCGGCGTGAGCGTGAGGATGGTGCACTTCTTGAACGTGATGCCGACCTCGCCCTCGCGCTGGCGCGGAAAAGGGATCGTCTTCTCGAACGCGTTCTCTTCGGAATGGAGCGCGGGGGCCGCGAGCAGGACGGCGGCGGCCAGGGCGGCGGTCAGGTTCCGGCGCATCGTTCACCTCCGATGGCCGGGCACAGTATCATCGGATGGATGACGACCAACGAAGACCCGCCCGAGCTGCACGTCATCGACATCTTCATGATGTCGATCAAGTGCGGCAACTGCGACGGCTACCAGACGATCGTGAAGTTCCGAAAGGGACCCGAGAAAAACGTCTACACCTACGAGTGCGACAACGAGATCTGCGACCCGAACGTCACGCGCACGATCGTCGAGGTGCCGCGCCACCTCGACAATTCCACCCGGCGGGCCGAAGAGCTTCCGTACTACGAGAAGGAAGCCCCCGAGGAGCCGGCGGACTGAGGGGGCGCTCCCCGGAAACACGCTGGAAGAAACACGCTAGAATAGGGGCTTCGTGAGCCTGCAACCGGCCACGCAGGAGGAAACGGGGCTCGCCCCCGACCTTCTGCAGCGCCTGCGGAAACGCCTGGCCGACTCGCCCGCACTGGGTTGGCTTTCCCCGAGCCTCGAGGAGCTCGGACCGGATCGGTGCGTGTTGAAACTCCCCGTCCGGGAGCAGGTGACCAACGGTTCCGGGACGGTGCACGGAGGGGTGCTCGCGATGCTGGCGGACACGGCGGTGGCCTTCGCCCTCTCCACGAACTTCGACGGGAAGATGGGCTTTGCGACCGCGGACATGACCATTCACTTTTTGCGCCGGGCACGCGGAGACGTGTTCGCCCGGGCGCGCATCATCAAGAAGGGACAGCGCGTGAACGTGGGGGAGGTGGAGATCGTCGACGGCTCCGGGCGGGAAGTCGCCCGCGCGCTCGCGTCGTTTCTCCTCACGACCTCCGCGTTCGAATACGCGCCGGAAAGGAAACAAGGATCGAAATGATGGACGACACAGTTCCGTTCCCCGCGGCCGAGGCCGCCGCCGAGACGGACCGGAAACCCTCCCGACGACGGCGCGGCGGCAGCCGTCGCCACAAGAGCTTCCCCGCGCCCGCCGAGGAGCCGATGGCGGCGGCGGCCCTCGCCTCCGTGGCGGCGAGCGCGCCGGCCGCGCCCATGAGCGTCGGTTCGGGCCCGCCGGCCCGCGCGTCGGTCGACCAGCGGCTCTCGCTCTTCATCGACTTCGAGAACATCGCCCTCGGCGTGCGCGATGCCCAGTACAAGAAGTTCGACATCCACCTCGTCCTGCAGCGCCTGATCGAGAAGGGGCGCATCGTGTTCAAGAAGGCCTACGCCGACTGGACCCGCTACGGCGAGTACAAGCGCGAGTTCCACGAGGCGGCGATCGAATTGATCGACATTCCGCAGCGCAACTACACGGGCAAGAACTCGGCCGACATCCGGATGGTCGTCGACGCGATGGACCTCGTGGCATCGAAGGGCCACATCACGACCTTCGTGATCTGCTCGGGGGACTCGGACTTCTCGCCCCTCGTCTCCAAGCTCAAGGAGAACGACAAGGGCGTGATCGGCGTCGGCGTCAAGAACTCGACCTCCAACCTGCTGATCTCCAACTGCGACGAGTTCATCTTCTACGAGGATCTCGTCCGGGAGACGAAGGCCCTGCCCTCGATCGACAACCTCCCGAAGAAGAAGCAGGAGGTCTTCCGCCTGGTCCTCGACTCGATGCAGGCCCTCCGCCGCGAGAACTACGACGTGATCTGGGGCTCCATGGTCAAGCAGACCATGCAGCGCAAGCAGCCGTACTTCAACGAGTCGTACTACGGCTACAAGTCCTTCTCGGAGCTCCTCGAGGACGCCGAACGCAACGGCATTCTCTCGATGAAGAAGGACGCCAAGAGTGGAGGCTACGTCGTCTCGGCCTGAGCCGGACTGCGACTTCTGGCGCCTGCGGCGTCTCCCGGAGTCGGTGATCTGCGGCGGCCCACACCCAAATCCTGCTTAGGGAATGAAGGACTGGGCCGACGCAGTCAGCGGCGGCCGGTAGGGCTCTCTGCGGCGGGCCGCCGCGTGCCGACGCAGGGAGATGCCGCAGGCGCCAGGAACCAGCGACCCTTCGGCGCCCGCGAACCTACTCCAGGGCGAACTCGAAAGTACTGACGACCCGGATCCTCTTGACCGGCGTGCTCGTCTGCGCGAAGCCGCCCGACTCGTCGTTGCCGTCGGACCCGAAGATCTGGATCATGCCCTGGTTGGCGGAGCGGATCGCGCCGACCTTCGCGCCCGAGTCGTTGGCGAACTGCTGGGCCATCGCGCGGGCGTTCTTCGTGGCCTCGGCCACGAGCTGCGGGCGGAGGTCGTTGAAGGTCGTGACGACGTAGCGCGGATTCGCCGCGCCTCCTTCGCCCGCGTCGAGCACCACGCCGGACTTCAGGAGATCGTCGGTGAGGCCGATCGCGTTGCGGACGCGCTCGACGTTGCTCGTGGTGACGACGAGGGCCGTCGTCAGGATGTAGCGCGTCGGATCCGAGCCCTGGTTCTGCCCGTACTCGCGCGCGAGCTTGTCGATCGTGCGGATGGGCTGTCGGGCGATCTCGGATTCCGTGAAGCCCTGCTTCTGAAGAAACGCGAGGGCCGCGGCGCGGTCGGCCGCGATCCGCCCTTCGGCATCCTTGAGATCCGCGCTCGCGCGTCGGAGCGGCAGCGTCCAGATGGCCTGGTCGGCCGCGACCTCTTTCTCGACGAGGCCCTTGACCGTCACCGTTCGCATGTCGGAGCGGAACCGCTCGGCGCCCCGGCCGACGAACCAGCCGGCGGCGGCGAGACCTGCGAGGATCGCGACAGAGGGAACGAGAAGACCCGAGCGTCCGTTCGTCATGGCGAGAGATCCTATCGCCGCGGGCGGCCACACGGCGCCCGGCGCGAGACGTCGGACGTCAGTGGCGGCGCAGCACAACCCGGTCCGGCGAACCCGCGGGTCCGGAGACCGTGGCGGCGACCTGAAGGCTCACGAAGTCCGCGGCTCCCGAGAGGTCCCAGACGAGATTCCGGAAGCCGCGCAGCGAGCTCTCGGGGCCGGGGTGGATGGCCTTGGACAGTGCGTCGGTTCCCCGCCCGGACGCGTATTCGGGGGAGAGGTAGAGGTACGAAAGAAAGCCCGTGGCGTTGACGCCCGCCTGGACCAGGTAGTTGGCCTCGGTGGATTCGAGCAGCAGGTACGTGGTCTCCGCGGGATTTCGCCGCTGGCCCTCGACCGCTCGCCATGTGCGGTCGCGCTGCGGCACCCAGGGGGCGTAAGGAATGAAGTCGATCGAAAGGGGCGCTCCGCCCGGCGAGGCCGCGACGGCAGCCGCGAGCTCGCGGACGCGGCGACCTCCGTCGGGAACGGTCAGGTAGCCGGCCCCGGCGCCGCCGCGCCCGGGGTCGGTCAGGACGACGCCGGCGGCGACGATGTTGCCGGAGCGGTCGGTCTCGACGAACATCTCGCGCAGGGCCGGCCGGGACGGCGTGCCGGAGATCGTGGTCGCGACCTTGCCTTGCCAACGCCCCGTGAGGTCGAGCGCCCATGGCTCCTTCGTGGTCTCGGCAGCCGGCGGTGGGATTGCCGCGCTTCCTTCCGAACGCGCACCCCAGAGGAGGACCCCCGTGATGACGGCGAGCGCCAGGGCGGCGAATATGAGGAGGTACTGGCGGGGGATCGATTTGAGCCCGAGGCCTGCGCCGAGCGGGGCTGCCGTGCCGGCCCCGGAAGCGCCCGCCGTGTCCGCGCCGGAGCGGGGCCGCTCCAGGGTCTTCTTACATTTCAGGCACTGACCGGCGGGGATCTGCGTGAAGCCGCAATGCGGACACGTGACCCATGCCATGACTGCATGGTACCCCGACCCGTCGTTGCGGGCGCGCTTCAGATCTCCCGGAAGAAGAACCGGTCGAGCACCGCCATGCGCTCCTGCAGCATTTTCGGCTCGGGGTCCATGAGCCAGAGCGCGGCGTAGATCGAGGATGCCAGGGAGTTGCCATCCTGGGGCGTGAAGCAGAAGCCCAGGATCTCGTTTCCGCCGCGGACCGCGAGCGTCGGCGACGCGATGACGGCCTGCGAAAGGATGCGGCCGTAGTACCCGTGGTCCCGGCCGAAGGAAAAGATCTGGTTGGCGGAGCGGCGCTCGGTGACGGCGATCCGGCGGTTGGCCTTGAGCTTCGCGAGCACCTTTTCCTTCGAGGTCGCCTCGGAGACGTCCATGTCGAACCAGAGCGCGTGCATGTACTGCGTGTTCATTTTCATGGCGGACGAGAAGATCGGAGGCTGCCACCCGATCGTCGAGAGCAGGGCCGACGCGTCGCGCGCATGATGCGTGCCGAACTCCGGATCGTCGTGCTTTCCGACCGACGGCGCAGGGGCGAAGCCGGAGTCCTGCGAGACGTCGTTGGCCCGGCGCATGCACACGAAGCGGCCCCGCGTCAGAATCTGCTTGCCCGCGTCGTTGGTCCCGAGGGTCTGGATGAGGGCCGAGATGTTGTGCGTGTTGCAGGAAACGATCTGGAGGAACCGGTCCTCGCCGGCCACGAGCGCCTCGTCGTTGATGCCCATCGCGAACATCTTGCCGAAGCCGAACTCGCTGCCCTGGGCGAGAAATCCCTTCGGGCCCTTGATCTTCTCGTAGACCTTCTTGTTCTCGTTGCCGGCCGGCGTGCAGTCGATGACGACCGTCGCGCGCTCGAGCGCGGCGCCGGCCTCGTAGGCGACCTTGTGACCGATCGCCTCGAAGTCGGCGATCTTGTCGGAATCCACCGCGATCTTCGCGCCGCGCTCCATGAGGTGGTTGACCTTCGCCCGCTCGGTCGTCATCGGCGTGCGCTTGTGGAAGGTCACCTCGTCGATGCCGAGGTGCCGGCCGAAGTCGGTGAAGAGGCCGATCAGCGGCTCGCCGATCGTGCCGGTACCGACGATGTGGACGATCTTCTTCATCGCGTTCTCCTGTGAGGGGCGTTGCGCGTGGTGTCGGGTCTGCGGTCCGTGGACACCGTCGGGGACGGCGGGAAGGATACGATGAGACGGGCATTTCGCCAACCGGAGGGCGCGCGTGACCGGACGGCTTCGATCCGTGACGTTCCCAGGGCCTGCCGGGCCGCTCGAGGGCCTCTGGAAAGAGGCCGCGCCCGATGTCCCGCACCGGGGCGCGGCCGTCTTTGCGCATCCGCATCCCCTGCACGGCGGAACCCTGCACAACAAGGTCGTGTACCGCGCGGCGCAGGCGCTGTCGCGCTCCGGCTTCGACACGCTCCGCTTCAACTTCCGCGGGGTGGGCCTCTCGGCAGGCCGCTACGACGAAGGACGCGGCGAGCAGGACGACTTCCGGGCGGCGCTCGACGAGGCGGAACGAACGGCCGGCGTCCCGCTCGCGGCGGGCGGCTTCTCGTTCGGCTCGGCGGTGGGGCTCAAGGCCGCCGCGCAGGATCCGCGCCTGGCGACGTTCATCGCTCTCGGCCTTCCGCTGGCGACCGACTCGGGCCGGGAAGTCCCCCAGCCGCCCCTCTCCGTTCCGTCGCTTTTCGTCGTCGGGGAGAACGACACGTACGGGCCTCCGGAGGCGCTCGCCCGTTTCCTCGCCGGGTCGCACCGGATGGTCGTGATTCCCGGCGCCGATCACTTCTTCGAGGGACGGCTCGAGGTGCTCGGCGAGACGATCGCCGGATTTCTCGACGCGTTGCCTCATCGGGACGCGCACGGTGCGGCAGCCGGCACGGTGGGAGACGGGAGCCGGCCGTGAGGGAGGCCCCGCGTCCGCTCTCGGAGGACAGCCGGCGAGATCTTCTCGGCCTCGCCCGCGCGACACTCGCGGCGCATTTCCGGGGGGAACCGCCCCCCCGGCTCGCCTCCGATCGCGCCGAAGCGTTCGGGGAGTCGCGGGGCCTCTTCGTGACGCTCAAGAAGGCGGGGGAGCTGCGCGGCTGCATCGGGACGCTCGCGCCGCACGGGAACCTCGCGCCGGCCGTGTCGGAGTACGCGCTGCGGGCGGCACTCGAGGATCCGCGCTTCCCGCCGCTCGCGGAAGAAGAGCTTGCGGCCTGCCGGATCGAGATCTCGGTCCTCTCGCCCCCCGAGCCGATCACCGGGCCCGACGAGATCGAGGTCGGCCGCGACGGGCTCATCCTCGAGAAGGGCGGACGCCGCGGCCTCCTGCTGCCGCAGGTCGCGACGGAGTGGGGCTTCGACGCCGAGCGATTCCTCGGCGAGGTCGCGCGCAAGGCGGGACTCGCCCCGGAGGCCTGGAGGGACCCCGGCGCGCGTCTCTGGGCGTTCCGCGCGGAAGCATTCGCGGAATGAAGGGAATCGGCAACCGGCAGAAGAGAAGCGTCGCGCCGCGCCGGCCGCGGCCGGACGGCGGCAAGCCCGGCGAGAGACTGCCTAAGGGCGGCGCAGCGCCGGCGAAAAGAGCAGAAGGGCCGTGGCGACCGCCGCGTTCAAAGAATCCACGGGGGCCCGCATCGGGATCGTGAGTCGCCGGTCGAGGTAGCGATATGCCCCCGCGGGAAGGCCCGTGCCTTCCGCGCCGATCACGAGGACCGCCCGGGGATCCAGCGGCGCCTCGAAAGCGTTCTCGCCGCCGGCGGAGGTCGCGCCGCAGAGCGGGCGGCCCGCCGCTTTCGCGTCGGCGGCGAAAGGCTCGAAGGACACGCGTCCGGAAACGGGCAGGCGCAGAACGCTGCCGGCGCTGCCGCGCACCGCCCGCGGATGGAAGAAGTCGGCGGTCCCGGGCGCGCCGATGACTCCCGCCCCTCCCGCGGCCTCGACGACGCGGACGATCGCGCCGAGGTTGCCCGGATCCTGGACGCCGAAGGCGAAGACGATCGGCCCCTCGCGCGCCAGGATCTCGGCCACCGGGACGTCGCGCCGGCGCGCGACGGCGAGCAGATGCTGGGGCGTCCGGGAGTCGGCGAGCCGCTCGAGGACGGCCCGGGAGACCAGGCGCGGGTGCGCGGAAGTGAGCGCGGCCAGCCGGCCCGGCCGCACGCTCTCGTCGTGGAGGAGGTGCTCGAGCGGGATCCCGGCCGAAACCGCGTCGAGAATGGCCTTCTCGCCTTCGAGGAGCAGGTGCGTGTGCTCTTCGAGGCGCCGCGCGATTTCGCGGACCAGCGGGTTGGAAGACGATTCGATCGCCGGCACGACGGCATGCTATAACCGCGCGCCATGAAGTGGATTCGCGGCGAGCGCCTCCTCGCGATCGTGTCGGAGAACGCGCCCCCCGCCTCTCCCTGGACCGCGCTCTGGACGTTCCCGTCCATGATCGGCGCGGCCTTCGTCGTGGCCTGGGGCGCCGAGGCCGCCGAGTTCCTGATCTCGCAGGGGCTGGCCCTGGCGATTCTCGCCCTCATCCAGACGATGCCCGAGTTCGCCGTCGAGGCCATCATCGCCTGGAAGGCCGGCAAGGACCCGGACATGGTCCATCTGGCCATCGCCAATTTCACCGGCAGTCTGCGTCTTCTGACCGGCTTCGGCTGGCCGATGATTTACGCCGTCGCCGCCTGGTCATCGCGCAAGCGCCGCGGCAAGCCCCTCGGCTCGATCCAGCTCCACGACGACCACGCGGTCGAAGTGCTGGGCCTGCTCCCGCCCCTGGCCTACTTCGTTCTCGTCTGGGCCAAGGGCAATCTCTCGCTCATCGACGCGGCCTTCCTGACGGCGACCTACGTCATCTACCTCGCCGTCCTCCTGCGCCTCCCCCCGCGCGAAGAGATGATCGAGGAGGACGAGGAGGTCCCGGCCGTCTCGCGCTGGGCCCTCTCGTTCCAGGGCTGGAAGCGCTGGGCGGCGGTCATCGGCCTCTTCGTCTTCGGCGGCGTGATCATCTTCGTGGTGGCCGAGCCGTTTCTCAACTCGATGCTCGCCGTCGCGGTGACCCTCGGCATCAGCCAGTTCACGTTCATCCAATGGGTGGCGCCGTTCATCTCCGAATTCCCGGAGAAGACGTCGGCGTTCGTCTGGGCGAAACGGATCACCCGCGCGCCGGTCGCGCTCATGAACATGGTCTCCTCCAACATCAACCAGTGGGGCGTGCTTTCGGGCCTCCTCGCGGTCGTCTACTGCTGGAGCCACGGCGACACCTCGCCGCTGCCCTTCGACGAGTTCCAGAGGCTCGAGATCCTTCTGACCATCCTGCAGGCGTTTCTCGGCTGGGTCTTCCTCGCCTCGATGAGCCTGGAATGGTACGAGGCGGCGGGCCTCTTCATCCTCTGGGTGGTCCAGTTCGCGTTTCCGGACCTGCGGCACGAAATGATCTGGGTCTACGCCGCCTGGATCGCGCTCGAGCTGCTGCTCGTGGCCGTCGGGAAGAAAAAACTCCTCGCGTTCGGCGCCTTCCGCAAGGCCTGGAGGGGCACGGCCTGATGGATCTCCGCCTCTCGCGGCGCATCGCGGCTCTCGCTCCCTCCTCGACCACCGCGGCCGGAAAAAAGGCCAAGGCGCTGGCCGCCTCGGGCGTCGACGTGGTCGACCTGTCGATCGGAGAGCCCGACTTCGCGACGCCCGACCACGTGGGACGCGCGGGCGTGGAAGCCATCGAGGGTGGCCGGACGAAATACACCGACGTCGCTGGGGAGGCGGCCCTGCGGGACGCGATCGCTGCCAAGTACGCCCGCGAGCAGGGGGCGGCCGTCGCGCGCGAGAACATCATCGTCACCGCGGGAGCCAAACAGGCCGTTTTCAACGTCTGCATGGCCCTCTTCGACGAGGGCGACGACGTGGCCCTTTTTTCGCCGTACTGGGTTTCGTTCCCCGAGATGGTCCGGCTGACGGGCGCGCGTCCGGTATTCGTCGAGACCGGGCTCGAGAAAGGCTGGCAGCCGACCGCGCGCCGGCTCTCCGAGGCCGCCTCCGCGGCCGTGCGGGGCGTGATCGTCAACTCGCCCAACAATCCAACCGGCGCGGTGACCGACGCCGCGGAGCTCGGACGGATCGTCGACTGGTGCGCCGAGCGCAAGGCCTGGTTGATCTACGACGAGACCTACGACCGCTTCCTGTACGACGGCCGGACGCACGCCTCGGCCGCCGCGCTGCGGAGCCGCTACGAACGGATCGTGATCACGGGCGCGGCGTCGAAGACTTTCGCGATGACCGGCTGGCGCCTGGGCTGGGCCGTCGGTCCCCCCGAGCTCATCACGGCGATGACGTCCTACCAGAGCCACACGACCTCGAATGCGTCGTCCATCTCCCAGGCTGCGGCGCTCGAGGCGCTCACGGACATCGAAGGCTCGGCCGGATCCGTCGCCGAAATGCTCGGCCACTACGAGAGCCGCCGGACCCTCATCGTCGAAGGGCTGGCCGCGATCCCCGGCATCCGCTGCCCGATGCCCGAAGGCGCCTTCTACGCGTTCGCCGATGTCTCCGCTCTCTTCGCCCGCAAGGGCGTGACCGGGTCGGTCGGGTTCTGCGACAAGCTTCTCGCCGAGGCGCACGTGGCCGCCGTGCCGGGGGACGCGTTCGGCGAGGATCGCTGCGTCCGGTTCTCCTTCGCCTCGAAGTCCGACCGCCTCCGCGAAGGGGTCCGCCGGATTGCCGCCTGGGCGGCCCGCTAGCCGCTCGCGGACAGGGCACCCTCCGCCCGGGAGAACGCCGGAGCCGCCGGAGAAACGGGGACCCGCCGCGCCGGCATGCCGGCCAGGGCGCCCGCCGCGCGGTGATCGAGGAACTCCAGGTACGACCCCCAGGTCCCGACGCGAACCGCGGAGCGGACGAGGATCGAGAGAAACAGCAGGAGAAAGAGGAACGCGATGGCGAGGGGCGATGCGGCCGGCATGCTCCACGCGGCCGAGAGCGCGGAAAACCAGGCCGCGGCGCCGAGCACCAGCCAGAACAGATAGAGGACGACGGCACGGCGCCACGAGCCCGTGAGCGCGCGCCGGGCAAAGCCGTAGGCCCGCCAGGCGCCGATGTCGGGCGCGTAGCGGCGGGCGGCGCGGGCGAAGTCGTAGAGGAGCGAGAGGGCTCCCCACAGGAGCACCGCCGCGATGCGCACGCCCCAGTCCCACACCGCGCCGATGGCCGCGTCGGGAGGGGTGTTCTCGAAGAGGGTCTCGTCGAGGGCCGCCGCGCCACCGAGCACGACCCCGAACACCGCGACGAGCAGGATCGCGAAGAGAAAGAAACACTTCACGTTGTGCCAGAAGTTGCGCCTCGCCGGCTCGAAGAACTGGCCGAACGTGAAGCGCCCGCGGCCGAGAACCACGACGATCCCGCCGGCGAAGAACATCTGGAGGAGGACGGCGACCAGGACCCAGTAGCGGGAGCCCTCCGTGGTTCCGGAGAGGACCGATGCGTTCTCGCGCCCGAAGTCGACGAAGTCGCTCGGCGCGAAGGTCGGATGGTTGCGGAGGAAGTGGTCGCCCGCGAGGGTCCCGCCGACGTAGTGATCGAGGGCGTACCCGAGCGGCATCGCCGCGCCGAGACCGAGGACGACCGTCGTCAGGGCGAGCAGAAGGATCAGCTTTCCGTGGCCGAGGGCGCGGAAGCCGGCGGCGAGGGTCCTCATGCGAGCGCCCACGCGAACTGGGTCCAGACGCCGAGCAGCCAGCCCGCGAGACCGCGGTACTTGACGGGGGCCTGCTTCGAGAGCACCCGCGCGGCGCCCTTGCCGGAGCGGAGGACCTTGGAGTCGTTGACGTGGTTCCAGTCCCAGACGTTCTTGCGGTCGGGGTCGACGACGGCCCAGGCCAGCCGCGAGGAGTACCGGATCTCGTAGCGCACCCACTTGGCCTCGGCGGGAAGGGTGCGCTCGAGGATCGTCCCGTCCTCGAAGGCGATCTTCGCGGTCGCGCCGTGGAGCCAGTCGCCCGTGTTCCCGAAGAGGACTTTGGAGGCGTAGATCCTGGGCTCCTTCTCCTTCGCGCCGGCGGGTTCCTTGGCGGGGAGCTTGACCCGGCCCTCCTCCAGGGTGACGCGTCCCTCTGGCCGGTCGAAGACGCCTTCCTCCTGCAGCGTGCGGCGGCTGACCGCGGTGACGACCTGCCAGTCGAGCTTGCCCGTTCCCTCGATGAGGTTGCGGCGATAGGTCGAGAGATCGCGGCCGGACACGCGCTCGAAGGTCGTGAAGAAGTCGGACGTCGTCGGGTGGCGGAAGGACCACTCGTCGAAAAACGCGCGCTGCGCGCGCGCGAACGTTTCGGCGCCGAGGTCGTTCCGGAGCTGCGCCATGAAGAGGCCGACCTTCATGTAGGAGTTGGTGCCGTAGGAATTGCCGGACGCGTAGCACCAGGCGCAGCGGAGGATCGGATCGAGGTTGGGAAGCTTCGTGTAGAGGAAGCGCCGGTAGGAGATCGAGTCGAGGCCGATGCCCCCCGGCAGCTGGATCAGGTCGCGGCCTCCGTAAGCGAGCTCCATGGCCCGTGCTTCCGAGTCGTCGTTCAAGCCCTCGTCGAGCCAGGACTCCTCGAATTCGTTGGATCCGACCATGCCGTACCACCACTGGTGGCCGATCTCGTGGATGACGACGACCTCGACCAGGCGAACCTTCGCGAGGGGCCAGCGCGTCAGTTCCGCGTCGGCGAATCCGCCCGTCACCAGCGTCGGGTACTCCATCCCGGACGAGCCCATGCCGTCCTCCGGCGGGTCGACGACGGTCAGGGTTTCGTAGGGGTAGGCGCCGAACCAGAGACCGTAGAAGGAGAGCGCCTCCTTGATCGAGCGGAGGTACCGCTCCCGGGCCCTCTCGTGGCCCGGCTGGAGGAGGAGCCGCACGGAGACCGGCCGCATGCCCTGCTCGGGGTCGGCGACGCCGGTTTCGCGCGCCGCGAGCGCGGCCCAGCCCGCGGGGACGTCTCCCGGCGCCTGGAAGGTGAAGTCGGTCACGAGAAAGCGCGGATCGGCCGTCCAGGCGAAGTCGTGCACCTGCTCCTGGACGTAGCGGTAGGTCGTGCGATCTCCGGCCTTCGTCTCCGCGACCCGCTTGCCCGTGGCCCCCACGACGAACCGGGAGGGGACCGTGATCGCGACGTCGTAGTTCGCGAAGTCCGCGTAGAACTCGGAGTTGCCGTGGAACGCGTGACAGTTCCAGCCGCCGGTCTTGCGTCCGCGCATCCCCGCCGGCTCGTAAACCCCGAGCTTGGGGTACCACTGACCCACGAGGAAGTAGTCGCGCACGAAGCCCGTCCGCGCGAAGATCTTCGGCAGCTTGGCCTCGAACGCGATCTCGAGGGTGATCTGCCCGCGGGGCGGAACCGGGAAGGGGAGGGGCACGGCCAGGACGGTCTCGTCGCCGGGGTCGTTGCCGTCGGGCTGGATGTAACGCGCGCCCGGACGCAGCTCCGGACCTCCGGAGATCCGGAGCGAGGAAACGTCGATCCAGCCCCAGTCGCCGGGCTTGTTCCCGGCCTCGTCGCCGCGGAGCTGGCGGCCGGATTCGCGCATGAAGGTCGTGCGGCCGTTCTTGAAGCCGTTCAGGTATGTGTGGAACCGGAGCTCGGTGACCGCGTCGGTCGAGGGATTGCGCCACGTGACGCGTTCGCGGCCCTGGAGGATCTTCGTCGCGGGATCGAGGGAGACCTCGATCGTGTACTCGGCCACCGTCGGCGAGACGGGGGCGGCGGCGCGTGCCGGCCCGGACAACAGCGCCCCGGCGGCCGCGGCCGCCATGAGGGCGGCTCTTCCGGTCCTTCGAATGGGCCTCATGAGTCGCGCGAATGCTGTCGTGCGCGTCTGCGCGAGTCAATACAATTCAGGCGCATGCCGATCGCGTTTCTCACGGGCGGGACGGGCTTCGTCGGCGGGCACGTCGCACGCGCCCTCGTCGCCGCGGGCTGGACCGTGCGCCTGCTCGCGCGCGATCCCGCGCGCGCGAAGGGGCCGCTGCTGGCGGAGCTGCCGGTCGAGGTTGTGCCCGGAAGCCTCGGTGATGCCGAGGCGCTGCGCCGCGCGCTGAGCGGGGCGGAGGCGATCGTGCACGTCGCGGGATTGACCAAGGCGCGCACGCTCGGGGAGTATCGCGAAGTCAACGTCCGCGGCACCGAGCTTCTTCTCGAGGCCGGTCTCCATGCGGCGCCCGACGCGCACTTTCTGCTCGTCTCGAGCCAGGCGGCCGCCGGGCCGGCGCTGGCGGGACGGCCGCGCGGCGACGACGATCCCGCCGAGCCCGTGTCGCAGTACGGCCTCTCCAAGCGCGAGGGGGAGCAGGCGGTCGAAAGGATGTGGCGCGGGCCCTGGACCGTGCTTCGCCCGGTCGTCGTATACGGGCCCGGGGACACGGGCCTCTTCCAGTACTTCCGCATGGCCGCGTCCGGCTGGATCCCGGTGCCCGCGGCGGGAGCCCGCATCCAGCTGGTGGGAGCCGAGCGCGCGGCGGTCGCGATCGCGTCATCGGTTCGAGCGGGAGGACGGCCCGGACGGATCCGCTTCCTGAGCGATCCCGGAGCGGTCACGCTGCGACAGCTCGCCGAGGCGGTCGCGGCAGGGTCGGGCCGTGCGGGAAGGCTCATCCGCGTGCCCAATACGCTGGTCCGCCTCCTGGGTTCCGCGGAGACGGCGGTGGAGACGCTGACCCGCCGGTCGCGGCCCTTCAACGCCGACAAGGCGCGCGAGGTCCTGGCGGGGGACTGGCTGTGCGATGGGAGCCGGCTGGACGGGGAGCTGGCCCTGCCCGAGGCCGTTCCCCTGGAGCAGGGGATCCGGGCTGCCTGGGAGTGGTACCGGGGGGCGGGGTGGCTTTCCGGACGGTCCAGCGCGCCTTTGTAAAATTTGCTAAGATCCGCCCGCCGATTTCTGTTTTCCAGTCAGGGGGGAACGATGAGCAAAGTCGCCCGGGCGGTGAGGCCGGAGGCGGCGGGGACGGCCCCGTTCTTCGAGAAATGTTACCGGTACGAGGACGCGACCCGCGTCCGACAGACCGGTTTCTATTCGTTCTTCCGCGTCATCGAGTCGGCGCAGGATCCCGAGGTCGTCCACGACGGACGGCGTCTGATCATGATGGGGTCCAACAACTACCTCGGGCTGACGAACGATGCCCGCGTCAAGGAAGCTGCGATCGAGGCGATCCGAAAGTACGGATCGGGATGCGCCGGCAGCCGGTTCCTCAACGGGACCCTCGATCTCCACGTCCGCCTCGAAGAGCGCCTGGCGGAGTTCATGCGGCAGGAATCCGCCGTCACCTTCTCGACGGGGTTCCAGGTCAACCTCGGCGCGATCGCCTGCCTCGTGGGCAAGGGCGACACCGTGTACCTCGACAAGCAGGACCACGCCTGCATCATCGACGGCGCGCGCCTGTCGTTCGGCGACGTCAAAAAGTTCAAGCACAGCGACCCGGCCGACCTGCGGCGCCAGATGCGCAATGACAGCGAGGCCAAGGGCCGTCTCGTCGTCATCGACGGCGTCTTCTCGATGGAGGGCGACATCGCGCCCCTGCCCGAGATCGTGGGCGTGGCCCGGGAGTACGGGGCCGGCGTGATGGTCGACGATGCCCACGGGATCGGGGTTCTCGGACGCAGTGGCCGCGGCACCGCCGAGCACTTCGACCTCGAGCACGACGTCGACCTGATCATGGGAACCTTCTCCAAGTCGATGGCCTCGGTCGGCGGCTTCATCGCGGGCAACGCCACGGTCATCGACTACATCAAGCACCGCGCCCGCACCCTCATCTTCTCCGCCGCGCCGCCTCCGGCTTCCGCGGCCGCGGCCCTGGCGACCCTCGAGATCATGGACAAGGAGCCCGAGCGCCGCGAGAAGCTCTGGGAGAACACCCGGTTCTTCTCCGAGGGGCTCCAGTCGCTGGGGTTCAACACGGGCGACTCGAAGACCCCCGTCGTCCCGGTCGTCGTCGGCGAGGACCTCGCGGCCCTCCGCATGGTCCACCGGCTCCAGGAGGAGGGCGTGTTCGTCAACTGCGTGCTTTCGCCCGCCACACCTCCGGGCCGCGCCCTGATCCGCACCTCCCTGATGGCCACCCACACCCGCGCGCAGCTCGCACGCGCGCTCGACGCATTCGAGAAGGTCGGCCGCGAGGTCGGCCTCGTCCGCGCCTGACGACTTGAACGCGGCCGCGCCCGTCGTCGTGGAACGGCTCGGCCGGTCGCGCCCCGAGCTCCATCGGTTCTTCGACATCGCGGACCGGATCTACGCACGGGACCCGAACTGGGTCGCGCCTCTGCGCTCGGACCTCGCCACGGTCTTCGAAGACGCGAACCCGTTCTTCCGGCACGGCGAGATGCAGCTCTTTGTGGCCCGCCGCGGAGGCCGCGGGGGCCGCGGGGGCCGCGGGGGCGAGGATATCGGGCGGATCGCGGCGATCCTCGACCGCAATCATGATTCCTACCACGGCGAGAAAGCCGCCTTCTTTGGCTTCTTCGAGTCCGTCGACGATGCCGGGGTCGCCGGCGCGCTCGTGGACGCGGCGGCCGCCTGGGGGAGGGAACGCGGGGCCACGGTGCTGCGCGGCCCGACCAATCCGACGCTGAACGACGAAGCCGGGCTTCTCGTCGACGGCTTCGATTCTCCGCCGGTCATGATGATGACCTACAACCCGCGCCACTATGCGACGCTCCTCGAGGCGCAGGGACTGCGGAAGGCGAAGGACCTGCTCGCCTACTGGTTTCCCCTGGGAGAGAAGCCGCTCGAGCGGCTCGGCCGGGTCGCGGACCGCTTCCGGAAGCGCTCGGACCGGATCCGCGTGCGCAACGTCACGCGTCGGGGGCTCGAGAACGATCTCGCGAAGATCCGGGAGGTCTACAACGAAGCCTGGGAGAAGAACTGGGGCTTCGTCCCGATGACGGGCGAGGAAATGGACTTCATGGCGAAGCGCCTGAAGCCGCTTCTGGTGCCGGAGCTGCTCTGGATCGCCGAGGCGCCCAGGGCCGACGGCACGCTCGAGCCGGTCGCCTTCATGCTGATGATGCCCGACTACAACGTCGCGATCGCGCCTACGCGCGGACGCCTGCTGCCGTTCGGGTGGCTCCGGTTCCTGCTCGCGCGCCGGAAGATCCGGACGGTCCGCGTCATCACCCTCGGCGTCAAGAAGCCGTGGCGCAACTCGGGGGTCCAGTCGATCATGATGGCCGACTCCCTGCGCTTCCTGCTCGGCGAGGGCTACACGGGGGCCGAGGTCTCGTGGTTGCTCGAGGACAACGAGGTCGTGATCGGCGCGGTGCGGCTGTGGGGCGGGACGCTCTACAAGACCTACCGGATCTACGAGAAAGACCTGGCCGCGCCGGAGCGGGAGGGCGACGGCGGCGACCCCGCGCGCGCCCGCGCCCGCGCCATCCACCACTCGTAGATCCGATCCCCGATCGGCACGCACACGAAGGCGAGCGCCGCGCCGGCGATCAGGTCCACGACGTAGTGGAACCGGCAAAAGACCGTCGACGCGATCAGGCCGCTCGCGATCGGCAGAAGCCACCAGAAGACGTCGCGGGCCCGCTTCCAGGCCACGATCAGGACGGCGACGGTGATCATCGTGTGCCCGGAGGGGAAGACGTCGAGCTTGGTCTTCTCGAGCTGGTTGATCGTGTCGTTGATGGCCCGGGCCACCGGCGTTTCGGTCAGGGATTTCGTGTAGAGGTCCGCCTGGACGAACCGCGGGCCGTAGGCCGGGATCGTGAAGTAACCCGCATAGGAGACGTAGTAGACGACCATGAGGGTGAACACGAACCGCCGCGCGGCGTTGCGGTCCCGGAACCAGAGGACGATGCCGAGGGTGAGCGCGATGAAGTAGTACGTCGCGTAGAAGATGTAGAAGAGGTCGTTGACGCCGGGCCGCGCGAAGCGTTCGAGCCAGACGGTCACGTCGACGCCGAAGAGGGCGCGGTCGGCCGCGATGAGCAGGTCGTCGCGGGCCCCGCCGCGGGTCGCCGTGATGAGCGGCGAGAGCGTGTTGAAGATGATCGGGAGAAAGATCGCGGGGTAGAAGTCGAGGAAGAGCGTGACCGGCGCCGGAAGGCGGTCCTCGCGCCGGGCGAGAAAGACGATGGGCACGAGGGCGGCGGCCAGCGCGGCATAGGCGAGCAGCATGCCGCTCGGATCCTCGAGGTTGCGCCGGAAAATGACCGTCAGTATCGCAAGAACGAAGATGGCGGCGAAGTGAATCGCCTCGACGGGTCGGATGCGCACGCGCCTTTATAACCGAGGCGGGCGCAACGCGATAGTGCGATGCGGCACCGGCAACGAGGTCTGAGTTAGACTCGATGACTCCATGAAAGCCCGCGCGTGGCTCGCGGCCGCGGCACTGGCGACCGCCGTGCCCGCGGCGCCGGCTTCTTCGGCGGCGAATCCACCGGCGCCCCTCGTCGTCGAGGGCCGCATCGACACACCCGTCCATCCCGCCTCCGCGGGATACCTCAAGAAGCTCCTCGCGGCCGCCGAGGCAGACGGGGCGGCGCTCGTGGTCGTCACGCTGTCGACACCCGGCGGCCTGCTCGCATCGACCCGGGAGATGACTTCCGCGATCCTCGCCTCGCGGGTGCCGGTCGCGACGTACGTCGCTCCGGCCGGAGCGCAGGCGGCGTCGGCCGGCTTCTTTCTCCTGATCTCCGGAGACGTCGCGGCCATGGCCCCGGGGACGAACACCGGCGCCGCGCATCCCGTGGGCGGCGAGGGTCAGGATCTCCCGAAGACGATGGGCGAGAAGGCCGAGCAGGATGCGCGCGCGTTCGTGCGCACGCTCGCCCGGGAGCGGGGCCGCGACGTCGCGAAGGCCGAGGCCGCGGTCGAGAAGAGCGCTTCCTACACCGAGACCGAGGCGAAAGAGTTCGGCTTGATCGAGGTCGTCGCCCGCGACGTGCCGGACCTGCTCGCGCAGCTCGACGGCCGCACCGTCCGCCGCGTCGGCGGCTCCGAAACGAAGCTGGCGCTGACCGGCTATCGGCTCGACCCGCGCCCCATGAGCGACATGGAGAAGATCCTCGGCGTCGTTTCCCATCCCAACGTCGCCTACGTGCTCTTCCTGCTCGGTCTCGTCGGCCTCTACTTCGAGCTCTCGACACCGGGCGCGATCCTCCCGGGCGTCGTGGGAGGCATCGCGCTCCTTCTGGCGCTGTACGCGTTCTCCGTGCTGCCCGTGAATCTCGCGGGTCTCGCCCTGATCCTCTTCGCGATCCTGCTGTTCGTCGCCGAGATCAAGGTCGTGAGCCACGGGCTGCTGTCCCTCGGGGGCGCGGTGGCCCTCGTGGCCGGGTCGCTGCTCCTCTTCTCGGGCAAGGGGGATGCCGCGGGCTACCGCGTCGACCTCGGGATCATCGTCCCGGGTCTGCTGCTGACGCTCGCGATCGTGGGCCTGCTGACCTGGAAGACCCTCCAGCTCCGGCTGGCGCCGCCGCGGGCCGGTTTGGAAGCGATGGTCGGGGAGCGCGCGCGGGTCGTCGACGGTTTCGGAGCGGCGCGCTCAGGTCGTGTGCACGTGGCGGGGGAGTACTGGGAGGCCGCGGGGCCGGCGGACCTGGCTCCCGGAGAGGACGTGCGGATCGCGCGCGTCGAGGGTTCGCGTCTCTACGTCGAACGGAGGAACGCATGACGAGCCTCGTGTCGCTGCCCGGTTTCCTCGTGGCCGGCTTCATCGGCCTGCTCTTCCTTTTCAAGTGGATCAACGTCCTGAACGAGTACGAACGGGCGGTGACCTTCTGGCTCGGCCGGCTCGGCAAGCGCCCGAAGGGCCCCGGCCTGGTCCTCATCTTCTGGCCATTCGAGCGGATGGTGAGGATGTCGCTCCGGACGGTCGTCCACGACGTGCCGGCCCAGGACATCATCACCAAGGACAACGTCTCGGTGAAGGTGAACGCGGTCGTGTACTTCCGCGTGGTCGAGCCCGAGAAGGCCGTCGTCCAGGTCGAGAACTACCTCTATGCCACCTCGCAGCTCGCGCAGACGACGCTGCGCAGCGTCCTCGGCCAGGCGCTCCTCGACGAGCTCCTCTCCGAACGCGAGAAGCTGAACCTGGATCTCCAGAAGGTCATCGACGAGCACACCCAGCCCTGGGGCATCAAGGTCGCGCTCGTCGAGGTCAAGCAGGTCGACCTGCCGCCCGAGATGCAGCGCGCGATGGCCAAGCAGGCCGAGGCCGAGCGCGAGAAGCGCGCGAAAATCATCCACGCGCAGGGCGAGCTCCAGGCGGCCACGGCGCTCTCGGAAGCGGCCGAGATCATCGACCGCCAGCCCGCGACGCTCCAGCTTCGGTATCTCCAGACGCTGACCGAAATCGCCAACGAGAAGAACTCGACGATCATCTTTCCGCTGCCGATCGACCTCATCAAGATGTTCATGAAGTAGGCGCGGGGGCGGAGAGGGAACCTTCCCAGGCGCGCGCTGGCGCGCTAGACTCCGGCCGTGTCCGAGCCCCGCACGCACTATCAGATCTCGCTGACGGCCCGGCAGGCCGTCGGCGCGTTTCTGTCGATCCTGCTCGCCCTGGGCCTGGCGTATTTCCTGGGCCTGATGTCGGGCCTTTCGGGCCGCGACGGCAGCGCGGAGTCAGACGCCGCGCCCGAGCGCATCGCCGCCGCGGAAGGGCGCAGCCCGGCCCCGGCGCCGGGGGAAGGCGGCGCTTCCGACGAGCCGCTTCCGCCGATCGAAACCGCGGTTCCCACGGCGGCGGTGCCTTCGGGATCGCTCGGTTCGCGGACGGAGCTCGCGCCGTCGGGACCCACACCGCTTCCGGCGGACCCGACGCCGCCGGCGACGCTGCAGCCCTTCGAAGACGGCTCGGCCGACGAGGCGTCGCCCATCGCCTCGGCTTCCGGAGGCGGAGGACCGACGGCGCCCCGCAGCGCCGAGGCGAAGCCGGCGCCGAAGTCCGTGAAGGGCGAGACCTCCGAGAAGTACTGGGTCCAGGTGGCGTCGCTCTCGTCCCGGGACGAAGCGAGCTCCCTCTCGACGCGGCTCACGCGCCACGGGTTCCGCTCCCAGGTTCTGACGGCCGCCGGGCCCCGGGGACGCGGGAAGGTCTACCGCGTACGGGTGGGACCCTACGCGAACGAGGACGACGCCACGCGCGCCGCCTTGAAGCTCGCGAAGCAGGAGAGCGTGAAATCGCCCTGGGTCGTCCCGGACGGCAAGTGAGCGCCGGACTGCCGGTCGCGGTCGCGCAGCGCGCCCCGGAGTGGATCCGGGATCGCAAGCTCCGCCTCGCCGACCTCCATGGTGTGAAATCGGTCATGCGCGCCAACGGTCTGCGCACCGTCTGCGAGGAGGCGCGCTGCCCCAACCGCGGCGAGTGTTTCGCTCGCGGAACGGCGACGTTCCTGCTCCTCGGCGACGTGTGCACGCGGGCCTGCGGGTTCTGCGACATCGCCAACGGGAAGCCCCTGCCGGTCGATCCGCTCGAGCCGCAGCGCGTCAAGGCGGCCGCCGCGACGATGGGCCTCGCCTTCGTCGTCCTCACCTCCGTGGACCGCGACGATCTCCCCGACGGCGGGGCGGAGCATTTCGCGGCGACGATCCGCGCGGTGCGGTCCCTCGAGCCCGCGCCGGGCGTCGAGGTCCTGACTCCCGACTTCCGGGGGCGGCGGGAGTCGGTCGAGACCGTGGTCGCGGCCCGGCCGGACGTCTTCAACCACAACGTCGAGACGGTTCCGCGGCTCTACACGGAGGTGCGCCGCGGAGCGCGCCTCGACCGATCGCTCGGTCTTCTCGCTGCGGCGAAGGACCTGGACCCGGCGCTGACCACGAAGTCCGGGTTCATGCTCGGGCTCGGCGAGCGCCTCGATGAGGTGTCGGCGCTCCTGCGGGATCTGCGCGCTGCGCGCGTCGACATCGTGACGATCGGGCAGTATTTGCGTCCTTCCGCGGAGAACCTTCCGGTCGTCGAATACGTGCCTCCGGAGGTCTTCGACAGCCTGCGCGCGGAAGGCGAAGCGCTCGGGTTTCGTCACGTCTTCGCGGGCCCGTTCGTCCGGTCGTCGTATCGCGCGGAGGAGGCACTCGCGGCCTCGGCGTCCGCCAGCGGTGGCGCCGCCCTCGCCGCTTCGCTCGTTTCCCGGACGTGACGCTCGCCGCCGCGGCGCTGTCGGGGCTGCTCTTCGCGCTCGCGTTTCCGCCGTTCGGGTTCGCCGTCCTGCTGCCGCTCGCCCTGGTTCCCTGGCTCGTGACCCTGTCCGCCGAGAAGAGCCGCGGCCGGGCGCTCGTGTCGGGCGCGGTCTTCGGCCTGGTCTACTGGTGCCTTTCGGTCCGCTGGATCACGCACGTCGTGTCGCAGTACGGGGGCCAGCAGGGCGTCATGGGCGTGGTGTGCCTCGTGATCCTCGCGATGATCCTGGCCCAGTGGCCGGCGGTCGTCGCATGGGGCACGGTTGCGTCCGCCCCACCGGGGTCCGCGCTGCGGCTGGCCGCCTTTCCCGTGCTGTGGGCAGCGGCGGAGCACGCGCGGTCCTTCATCTACGGGGGCTTTCCCTGGAACCTCACGGGCCACTCCCTCTTCCGCGAGCCGGTCTGGCTGCAGACGGCGTCGGTCTGGGGAGTTTATGGACTGGGGCTCGCCGTGGCGGCCGTGTCCGCGGCGCTCGCGCGCAGCATCGCGACGCGGCGACTGCGTCCGGTCCTTGCCGCGGCGCTTGGAGTCCTGGCGATCGGCGTTTTCGGGGCATGGCGGCTCGGGAGACCGCTGCCGGCGCGCGGCGAGCTCGGCGTCGCGTTGCTGCAGCCCAACCTGACCGAGGAGATGCGCTCGACGACGGAGGGCCGGGTTGCGGCGTACGGGTCGCTTCTCGCGCAGGCGCAGGCGGCCGCCGCCGAGCACCCGGGCCTGATCGTGTTTCCCGAGTCCGCCCTTCCGGTGTACTGGCAGGGGAGCGACCGGCTGCGCCAGGACCTCGCGTCCATCGCCCACGGCGGATCGCTGCTGCTCTTCAACGACCTTCTCGAAGAAGACGACGGCCGCTACTACAACGTCGCCCGCCTGCTCTCGCGTCAGGGCCTGGCGGGGCCGCCTTACCGCAAGGTCCACCTCGTCCCGTTCGGCGAGTACGTCCCGCTGCCGAAGCTCTTTTTCTTCGTGCGGAGGATCTCCGCGGCGATCGGGGAGTTCACTCCCGCGCCCGAGCCCACGCTGCTGCGTTCGGGAGCGCTCGTTCTCGGCGTCGGCATCTGCTACGAGATCGTGTATCCCTCGATCGCCCGGCGCGAGACGGCCGACGGCGCGAACGTCCTCGCCACGGTGACGAACGATTCCTGGTACGGCCGCGCGGGGGCCCAGGAGCAGCACTTTGCCGGGGCGACGCTGCGGGCGGTCGAGAACGGCCGGTACCTGATCCGGTCGGCCATCACCGGGATCTCCGGCATCGTCGACGCGCGGGGGATCATCCTCGCCGAGTCGCGGCCGAACGAGAGGACGACCGTGACGGGCAACGTGCGTCTGGAGACGGCGGCCACGGCGTGGACGCGCTGGGGCTTTTGGATCCCGCGCGTCACGACCCTCGCCGGACTCGGCGTGCTACTCTTCGGCCTCGCCCGGCTGATCCGGGCGCGGCGCCCTTCCAAACCATCGACCGCATGACCGAACGCGACGACCTCATTTCCTCACTGGCCTCGGCCTCGGGGCGCCTGACGGCGCTTCGGGGCTATCTTTGATGAGGACGCTGCGCGGAGCGCGCTCGTAGGGCTTCGGGAAAAGGCTTCGGCTCCGGATTTCTGGTCGAAGCCGGAGGAGGCCCAGGGGATTCAGCGGCAGACGCGCGGCCTGGAAAAAAAGCTCGAGACCGCGACCCGTCTCGACGAGCTCCGCGGCGAGCTCGAGGCGTTCGGCGAGCTGCTTCGCGAGGGAGAATCGGCGGAGCAGGAAGCACGGGAGTCCCTCGCGGCGGCCACCGCGTTCGCCGACGAGTTCGAGCTCGCCGTGAAGATGGGGGCGCCCGAGGACTCGAACAACGCCTGGTTCTCGATCCACGCGGGTGCCGGCGGCACGGAATCGCAGGACTGGGCGGAGATGCTCCTGCGCATGTACATGCGGTTCACGGAGGCGCGGGGCTGGAAAGCCGAGCTGATCGAGCGCCAGGACGGCGAGGAAGCGGGGCTCAAGAGCGCCACGCTCCACGTCGTCGGCGACCACGCCTACGGATACCTCAAGGGCGAGATGGGCGTGCACCGGCTCGTCCGCATCTCGCCGTTCGACGCCGCGCAGCGCCGGCACACGTCGTTCGCCTCCGTCTTCGTCGCGCCCGAGGTCGACGAGACCATCGAGATCGAGGTCGCCGACAAGGACATCCGGGTCGACACCTACCGGTCGAGCGGCGCCGGCGGACAGCACGTCAACGTCACGGACTCGGCCGTGCGGATCACGCACCTTCCGTCCGGAATCGTCGTCACCTGCCAGAACGAGCGCAGCCAGGGGCGCAACCGCGAGATGGCGATGCGGGTTCTCAAGGCGCGCCTCTACCAGCGAGCGCTCGACGAGCGGCGCGCCGAAGAGGACAAGCGGGTCGGCGAGAAGAAGGCGATCGAGTGGGGAAGCCAGATCCGCTCGTACGTGCTGCACCCGTACCGGATGGTCAAGGACCATCGCACGGGCCACGAGTCCGGCGATACCGACCGGGTCCTCGACGGCGGGCTGACGCCCTTCATCGAGGCGTTTCTGAAGTCCGCGGCCGACGGCAGCCGCACCCGTGACTCCTCCTCCTGACGACGGGACCGACGCACGCGGCTCGTGGATGGACGAGGTCCGCGGCCGGCTCGAGCTCGCCGCGCGCGACGCGGCCGAGGGGCCGGCGCCCGACGGGGGCCAGCGCCGCGCGGGAGTCCTCGCGCCTCTCTTCGTGCGCGCGGGCGGGCTCTGGGTCCTGCTGACGCGGCGCACGGAGAGCGTCGAGAAACATCGGGGCCAGATCGCCTTCCCGGGCGGGGGCGAGGAAGACGACGACGCGAGCCTCTACCAGACGGCGCTGCGCGAAACCGAGGAGGAGATCGGCGTCGCGGCCGAGGACGTGCGCTACCTCGGGGCCCTGTCTCCCATCGTGACGGTCACCGACTACTACGTCGAGCCCTTCGTGGGCGCGATTCCGTACCCGTACGCCTTCCGCCTTCAAGAGACCGAGATCGCCGGCCTCGTCGAGGTGCCGATCGCGGCGCTGTTCGCCCCCGGAGCCCTCGAGGAACGGGAGCTCCCCGGCCGCGACGAGCCGGTCCTCTTCTACCATCACGAAGAGCAGGTGATCTGGGGCGCGACCGCAAGGATGCTGAAGGAGCTGCTCGACGCCTTGAGGTGAGCCGCGCGGCGACGCGGCGCGCTTTAGTGCGCGTACTCCTTCTCGCCCGCGTCGATCCGGATCGGGAGCCGGTTCTGCGGCGGCGGAAGGGGACAGGTCGCGTAGTCGGTGAAGACGCACGGCGGGTTGTAGGCCTTGTTGAAGTCGAGGACCGTCTTCCCGCCGACGGGCGGCTTCACGTAGAGAAACCTTCCGGCGCCGTAGGTCTCGGTGCCGTTGGTCTTGTCCCCGAAGATCACGAAGTAGTCGGTTTCGCCGTCTTCGAGCACCGTGTCGAGGCGCAGGGTCCGGCCGTCGCGCTCGAACACGAGCGCGCCCGGCGAGGTCTCCGCGGTGTCCTTGCCGAGGACGTTGGGCACCGCGATGGGTCTGGGCGGATCGTAGGGCTCGAAGCGCGCCTCGATCCGCCAAGCCGAGGAGATCGGAAACGAGTCGATGCCGTGGAAATCGCGGCGCGCCTCGCTCGCGGAATCCTTGACGCGGACGCCGAGTCGCCCGCCGCGCTCGATGAGGTAGAAGAGGACCGTCCCCGAGCGCAGCTTCGTGGCGTTCCCGTCGGCGTCGGCCGCCAGGACGATCTCGCCGGAAACGGGAGCTCCATCGGCGGTGAGTGCGGCGCCGGGGGCAGGAGCGAGGGTGGGGCGCCCGGCCCCTTTCTCGAGCCGGATCGTCGCCAGCCGGCCGGCGACGGTTCCGGGCAGCACGACACGGTTCTGTTTCGCGCTCCCGACGCCGTTGTCGCCCTCGTCGAGCCAGAAGAGGCCGACGACCGAGAGCCACCCGTCTTCGGCGGTGAGGCGCTGGACACGGCCCGCCCGCCAGGCTTCGATCTCGGCGCGGAGGGCGGCGCTGGTGGAGGGTGAAGGGGAAGGTGAATGCGAGGGCGACGGCTGGGGCGAGTCCACCGGAGAGGTCAAGGAAAGCAGGGCCAGCAGGAGGGTCGCCGGCCCCACCTCAGGAGGCCGCCTTCTCGAGTGCGGCGAGCTCCGTCGACCGGGTCAGGTTGATTCGCGCGGCGTCGAAGGAGCCGTCCACCGCGAGGGCCTTCTGGAACGCCTCGATCCCTCCGGCGTAGTTGCCCCGCCGGACGCGAATGACGCCGAGGTTGTTCCACAGCGCCGGCGACTTCGTGTTGTTCTCGATCGCCTTGACGAGCGCGGTCTCGGCGTCCGAGAGTTTGCCGGAGGCGGCGAGCACGGAACCCAGGGACGTCGCGGCCTCCTCGGAGAGCGGGTCGAGGGAGAGCGCCGTCGCGAAGGCGGTCGTGGCCTCGTCGAGCCGCTGCTCGGAGGCCCGCACCTGACCGAGTGCCGTCCACACCGCGGCATCGTTGGGAGCCAGGCGCGCGGCGTCGGCGAGCTCCCGCTCGGCCTCCTTCCAACTGCCCTTCTTGCGGTACGCGCGTCCGAGATTCTCGTGGTACACGGGGCGGGCTCCGTCGAGACGCACCGCTTCGATCAGCTCCTCGAGCGACCGGTCGAGCTCGTCGGACCGAAACAGGAAGACGCCGAAGTCGTTGCGCGCGGCGGCATCGGCGGGGTCGTTCTCGATGGCGCGTCCGAAGGCCATCCGCGCCCCGCTCTTGTCGCCGAGCTCGGCGAGCGAACGGCCGACACCGCGGGCGGCCGCGACGTTGCGCGGGTCGAGATCGAGGGCCCGGCGGTAGAGACTCGCCGCGGTGTTCCACTTCTTCTGCTGCTCCGCGATTGCCGCGAGGCCGAAGACCGCCTTCGCGTTGCCGGGCTCGAGGACGATCGCGGCCGTGAATTCCCGCTCGGCTTCGGCGCCCTGACCTCCGAGGAGCGCGGCGTCGCCGAGGAGGCGGTGCGCTTCCGCATTCTTGGGGTCCGCTTCGGAGGCCTGGCGCGCGAAGGACGCGGCGGCGCGATAGTCCCCGGAGAGGAGCGCCTTCTCGGCGCTCTCGAGCAGCGGCGCCACGGAAGCGGCGGGGGCGGCCGGGGCGACGGGCGCGCCGGGATCGACGGGTGCGCCGATCGGGGCGGAGCTGACGAGGCCCTTGTCGAGCTCGGCGGCCTTCTGCCGGGCCGTCTCGGCCTCCGTCGCGCGGCCGAGCTTGTCGTTCGCCTCGGCCTGAATCCGGTAGATCTCGGGATCGCGGGAAGTGCCGGTGCGTTTGAGGTCGTTCAACGCGTCCTCGGCCTTGCCGTCGGCGAGCTTGGCGCGGGCCGAGCGCTTGAGCTCTTCGACGTCGATGGGCGGCACGTTGGCTCCCGCGACTTCGGCCCGAACGGTGAGGGCGAGGTTCGCGAACTCGGGGCTGTAGAAGTCCGCAATGACCTGAAGGTCGGGGCGGAGGGTGATCGCGGCCTTCAGCTCCTCGCGCGCCCCCTTCGAGTTGCCGGCGATGTAGTACGCCCAGGCGCTCTGGAGGTGAAGGTCGGACTGCCGCTCGGCGGCGAGGCCGGGCGTCTCCGCGGCCTTCGCGTACTTGTCGCCGGCCTCCTTGAAGCGGCCGGAGTCGAACGCCCGCTTGGCCTCGGCCTCGAGCTTCGCCTCGTCCTGGGCGAGCGCGCGCGGCGGCGCCGCGAATCCGAGAAGGGCGGCCAGAGTCAGGGCGCCGATGAGCGGACGTTTCATCGTCTAAGGTCCTCCGGCGGCCGCCGGTGAAGGCGGCGGCGCGTTCCAGGTCTTGGGAGCCCCCTCGGGAACGTCGATTTTCTCGGTGACCGGGTTGGAGCCCTCGCGGGAGAGGGTCACGCTGTAGGTCCCCGGCGGCAGTCGAAGGCGCGCCGCATCCGGCAGCGAGCCCTTGTACTTTCCATCCACGAGGACCCGCGCGCCGGCCCAGCCGGGCGCCTGGATCACGAGCATCGAGACGGGGAACTGGTAGTGCACGCGGTTCTCGGCCTTGGCCCCCACCCGGAACTTCTTCTCGTAGGGAGGGAAGCCGGGAGCCTCCAGCCGCACCGTGTGATCGCCCTCCGAGAGCGAGAGCGTGCGCGCCGGGACCGAAGGGCCGACCTTCTGGCCGTCGACCGAAAGGGTCGCCACGGGGACCGACGAGAACTGAACTTTGAACTTCTTCGCGGCTGCTGCCGGGGGCTCCGCCGGCGCCGTCTTCGACTCGGCGGCTGCGGGCGCGGGTGTCGGGGCAACGGAGGCGGAAGCGGAGGCCGGGGCGGGTACGGCGGCGGCCGGCGGCGCGGGGGCGTGCGGGGCTTCGCCGGCGCCGAGCCGGGGCTCCGGAAATTCGAGGGCCGGGGTGGGAGCCGCGGCGGCGGGAACCGGGGTGGGCAGGGGCGCCGGCGCGGCCCGGGGCTTGCGGCTCATGACGACGTACGCACCGACGGCGATCAGGACGACCGCCGCGACGCCTCCGAAGATGGCCATCCGCGTCTTTCCGATCGCGGCGTCCGGCTCCGAAGCGGATGCCCGGGGCGCTCCCGTGGAGCGCCGGACCGTGTCCTCGCCGGCGGGATCGGCGGTGGGATCGCGGAAGTTGACGAGCTCGAGGGGCGGCCGCGCCCCGGAGATGGACTGGGAAGTCGGCGTCGCGTCCGACGGCGCGGGAACGCGCGCGAGCGCTCCCGACGGCGGCGTGATGTTCGCGCGGATCCCGGCCACGCCGCTCGAGGGGGTCGCGAGGGTCGTCTCCATGTCTTCGTCGGGACGCAGCGTACGCACCGTGTCGCCGATCATCGGCGGGTACATCCCGGAGGCGCCGACGAGCTCGCGGTGAACGCCCTGGAGGTCCTTCCGGAAGGCTTCCATCGTCGGGTAGCGCTCGTCCGGCGTCTTGGCCATCGCGCGGCCGACGGCCGCGATCAGAGCGGGGGGCACATCCTGAACGAGCGATCCAATGGGCTCGGGCGTCTCGTTCAGGATCTTGTAGAGCACGGTCGAGAGGTGCTCGCCGCGGAACGGCTTGCGGTACGTGAGCAGCTCGTAGGACAGGACGCCGAGCGCGAAGATGTCCGTGCGCCGGTCGATGGCTTCGCCGCGGATCTGCTCGGGGGCGAGGTAGGCCGACGTGCCGAGCGTGATCCCGGTCTGCGTGAGGTTCGACTCGGACTCCAGCGACTTGGCGATGCCGAAGTCCATGACCTTGACGGTGCCGTCCTCGAGGACCCGCACGTTGGCGGGCTTGACGTCGCGGTGCACGATCGAGGAGTTGTGCGCGTAGCCGAGCCCGTCGGCGATCGCCATCACGATCTCGACCTTTCGCGAAACGGGGATGGGGTCGCCGCGCTTGATCTTCTTGTCGAGGTCCTCGCCCGTCAGAAACTCCTGGACGATGTACGGGATCCCGTTCTCGACGCCGAAGTCGTAGATCGTCGTGATGTGGCGGTGATGGAGATTTCCGGCGAGCTCGGCCTCGCGGAAGAAGCGGTGCTTGATCTCCTCGTCGTTGACCTGGCAGGTCTTGATCGCGACGGTCCGCTTGATGAACGGATCCCGGCCCCGGTAGACGGCCCCGAAGCCGCCCACGCCGATCTGTTCGGAGACCTCGTATTTACCGATTTTTTCGAGCATCGTCAGCCGCGGAACCCCGCTAGTGTAAACGAAGGCCGGCCGGGCGGAAACCACTCGCTCTGAGGGGCTTCGGGCCGGCAAACGGTAAACTGGACGCGTGCTGCGCCATGCGCGTTTTTCCCTCTCGGCGTCCCTGTCGCTCCTGTCGCTCCTGTCGCATCCTGTTGCTGGCGGTCGCCGCCTGCGGGCGGCGCGAGCAGGCCGCGTCGCTCGATGCGGTCCGAGCGCTGCGCAGCCGCGTCGAAGGGCGGTTCGAGCCGCCGGCCGACGGTCACCTGACCGAGGCCCAGATCGACCTCTATCTGCGCGTGCGGCGCGAAGCGGGCCCGGCGGGGTCGAACGTGGAGGCAGGCCGGGTCCTCGGCGCTCTGCCGGGGGAGTTCGCCTGGGTGCGCGGACGCATCGTCGAAGGCCTCCTCGCGCTCGATGCGCAGAAGGTGACTTCGGCCGCCCTCGAGAGCTACGGCAAGTCCATCGCGGCCCTGCGCGACGTGCGCCGGCGCGTCGCCGACTCCGCGCCCCGGGACGCCGCGAAGCTCGACGGCCAGATCGCCGCGCTCGAGCGGGAGCGCGCGACCCTGCGGGCGAGCGAAGCCGTTGCTCCGGGCGCGGCCGCCAACGCCGCGCGCATCGCGCGCCGCCGCACCGAGATCGAATCGGTCGGACCGTGACGGCCTCGCCCCTGGCCGCGTTTCTCGAGGCGGAGATCGAGGCAGGCTCGTTTCCCGGCGCTGCCGCACTCGTCGGCACCGCGGATGCGGTCCTCGAAGCGGCGGTGGCCGGCTCCGCCTCCGTCGAACCGGAGACGAGCGCGGTGTCTTCCGGCACGCTCTTCGACCTCGCGAGCCTGACGAAGCCGCTCTGTGCCGGGGGTCTCGTGGCGGCCTGCGGCGGCTCGCTGCCGCTCGACGCGTTGCCGGGCCGGTTCCTTCCGGAGTGCAAGCAATCGCGCTTCGACGGGATCACGCTCGAGCACCTGCTGACCCACACCTCCGGTCTTCCGGCCTGGCATCCGTTCTACGTGTTCGGCGAGGGACGCGACGCGTACCGACGAACCCTCGGCCGGATCGAGCCCGAGGCGGCTCCCGGGGAGAAGGTCCTCTACAGCGACGTCAACATTCTGGTCGTCACCGCGATCCTCGAGTCGGTTCTCGCTTCGCCCCTCGAGGCGGCGTTTGACGATCTCGTAGCGCGTCCTTCGGGCTCGGGCGCGCGCTTCGGGCCCGTCGATCCGGCCGCGGCGGCGTCCACGGAGCGGGACGACCGATTCGAGCGGATCATGGTCGAGTCGCGGGGCCTGCGCTATGCGCACTTCCGGTCGGGTGTCGTCCGCGGCGAGGTCCACGACGGCAACGCGTTTCGCCGGGGCGGCGTCTCCGGTCACGCCGGCCTCTTCGCCACGGCGCGGGACGTGTGGGCGCTCGCGCGGCCCTGGCTCGATCCGGCGCGGCGCGGCTTCACGCGCGACCGCACGGACGGGCTGTCGGAAGCGCGCGGCCTCGCGTGGCAGGGCCGACGCGGCGCCGGATCGGCGATTCCGGAGATGTCGTTGGAGAGCTTCGGGCATACGGGCTTTACGGGAACCTCGCTCTGGGTGGATCCCGCGGCAGACCGGATCGCGATTCTGCTCACGAACCGGATTCATCCCGAGGTCCGCGAGATTCCCCTTCAACGAAGTCCGTCAGCGCTTCCACCGGGTCGCCGCCGAGACGTTTGCCTGAGGTAGACTCACCGGCTCCATGGCGGATTTCGGGGACGTTTTTCTGCTGGACGGGGCACGCACGCCGATGGCCGAATACAACGGCGTGTTCGCGGACGTCTCGGCGATCGATCTCGGCGTGCACGCGGCCCGCGAGGCCATGCGCCGCAGCGGCGTGGAGCCGGGCCAGATCGATCACGCGATCTTCGGAAACGCTCTCCAGACCTCGGGCGACGCGATCTACGGAGCGCGCCACGTGGCCCTCAAAGCCGACGTTCCGAAAGAAGTTCCCGCGCTGACGGTCAACCGCCTCTGCGGCTCGGGCTTCGAGTCGATCATCCAGGGGGCTCACCGCATCCTCCTCGGAGAGGCCGATCTCGTCCTGGCCGGCGGCATCGAAAACATGTCCCAGGCGCCTCACGTGATTCGCGGCGCCCGCAAGGGCCTGCGTCTCGGCCAGGGCCAGCTCGAGGATTCGCTGATGGTGGCGCTGCTGGACTCCTACTGCGGGCTGTACATGGCGCAGACGTCGGACCGCGTCGCGGCGAAGTACGGGATCACGCGCGCCGAGCAGGACGCGTACGCGCTGTCCTCGCAGCAGCGGGCCGCGGCCGCCTGGGAGGCATGCCGGCTTTCGGAAGAGGTCGTCGCCGTCGAGGTGAAGGCCGGCCGCAAGACGATCCGGGTCGAAAAAGACGACCACCTGCGCCCGGACTCGACGCTCGAGGGGCTCGCGGCGTTGCCTCCCTCCTTCGGCAAGGACGGATCGGTGACGGCCGGCAACGCGTCGGGGATCGTCGACGGCGCGGCGGCCGTGGTCGTCGCGTCGGCGAAGGCCGCGCGCGGAAATTTAGAAACCGCTAGGCCCGGCTGGTGGCGTCGGCGGTCGTGGGTGTCGAGCCGGAGCTGATGGGCCTCGGACCCGCGCCGGCGGCGCGGGCGGCCATCGCGAAGGCGGGCCTGACCGCGAAGGACATCGGCTTGTGGGAGATCAACGAGGCGTTCGCCGGCCAGATCCTGGGCGTCGTGCGCGAGCTCGGGCTCGATCGCGAGATCCTCAACGTGAACGGCGGAGCGATCGCACTGGGACATCCGCTCGCGGCGACGGGCACACGCTGCACGCTCACGCTGGCGCGCGAGATGCGGCGCCGCGGCGTGCGATACGGACTCGCGGGCGCCTGCATCGGCGGCGGCCAGGGAATCGCCGTCGTCCTGGAGACGGCCGCCTGATCCCGCGTCTCGGCATGCGAGGGGCAGGGATGGCCGCCATGCGCCCGCGCATCGCGGGTCTTGCCGCCGCGTTCTTCCTGTCGGTCTCTGCGGCAACAGCCCAGAACCTCTTGGGCAATTCCGGCTTCTCCGGCGATTTCGGCGGATGGCGGGTGCGGACGGGCGTGAGCGGCTCGGCGGTCTTTTCGGCCGAGGACGCGGGGGGCATCGCGGGTTCCGGGTCCGCGTTCTTGACGACGACGCTGCCGGACGCGTCGGAGTTCGTTCCGCTGCTCTCGCAGTGTGTGCCGGTGGTCGCGGGCAAGACGTACCGGCTCTCGCAGACGGTCCGGTTCCAGACGGGTGAGACGGTCCGCGGTGCCGCACAGATCGTCGTGACGTACGCGGCGAGCTCCGACTGTCAGGCCTCGCTCGCGGGGGTCGGTCTGGTCACCGAGAGATCCCGGAACGGAGTCTGGTTCATCGACACTCAGGACTTCACGATGCCCGCGGGCACCCTCGCGGCGAAGATCGACGTCGGCATGGACAAGGACGACGCCGGCGGATCGATGACGGCCTGGGTGGACGACGTGACGTTCGCTCCGCTCGGGGCACCTGCCGAGACCCTCGTCGGATACCTGGCGGTGGCGGGGTCGACCGGTGGTCTCGCGGGGTCCTTCTTCAAGACGTCCGTTCAGCTGGTCAACCCCGGAGCCGCCTCCATCTCCGGCCATTTCGTCTATCACCCGGCCGGCGTCTCCGGGTCGCCCGGCGATCCCACGCTCGGATGGTCGCTCGCGCCGGGCCAGAGCTTCTCGTGGGACGACGTCGTGGCGGCGCTGGGGAAGTCGGGCCTCGGCAGTCTCGATGTCTTTGCCGCGGGCGGCGAAGCCCCCGTCATCGTGGCCCGCATCTACAACGACGCCGGACCCGAGGGCACGAGCGGCTTCACGGAATCGGTCGTGGCTCCCGAGGACGTCGCGGGAGGCGCCGGCACCTCCGTGACGGGATTCCTGCTCTGCCCGGCGGACGTCGGCCGGTTTCGCTACAACGTCGGCCTGCGCACGCTCGACGCCCCCGTGTCGGTGTCCGTGACCGTGCTCGATGCGGCCGGAAACGTTGCGCACACGATCACGCGCGACTACCCGGCGAGTTTCTTCGCGCAGACTACGGTCGCGGCCTTTCTCGGCGGCTTCGCGATCGACAACGGCTATTCCCTGCGCATCACCTTCACCGGCGGCGGCCTCATCGTCTACGGCGCAACGGTCGACAATGTCACCAACGACCCGAGCGTGCAGCCGATGCCGTACCTCTTCGCGGTCGCATGAGCATGACGTGGACGGAGCGCATCCTGGAGTTCCCCGTGCGCGCCGCAGCGGTGGACGGGTTTCTGCGCGAGCTCCGTTCGCGTGGAACAGGCGACCTGAACGCCGTCCTCGCGACCTTGAACGAGGGAGGCCTCTGCCGTGAGGCCGTGCGCAACTGGACCGCGAGCGGCTGGATCATCCTCGCTCCGGACACGCCCCTGATCGCCCTGCGCGGGCCGGCATTCGATCGGGCGATCACGCTGCCGGAATTCTGCGGAGACATCGAGATTCTGGAGCACCCGGAGCCGGAGCGCGCCGGAGTCGAAATGCGGAATGGCGTTGAGGACGGGGAGGCGCATGGCGATTCGTAAGGTGGGTGTTCTCGGCGCGGGCCTCATGGGCTCGGGCATCGCGGAAGTGTGCGCGAAGGCGGGCTACGACACGCGCGTGCGCGAGGTCTCGGACGAGCTGGTCCAGAAGGGTCTCGGCCGCATCGAAGCCTCGCTCGCGAAGGCCGTCGAGAAGGGGAAGCTGCCGGCGGCCGATCGCGACGCCGCATGGAAGCGCATCGACGCGACGACGCGGCTCGAGGATCTGGCCGACTGCGACATCCTCATCGAGGCGATCGTCGAGAACCTCGACGTCAAGAAGGAGACGTACCGCACGCTCGACGCCTCCTGCAAGCCCGAGACGATCTTCTGCTCGAACACGTCCTCGCTGACCATCACGGAGATGTCGGCGGCGACGAAGCGGCCCGACCGTTTTGCCGGGCTCCACTTCTTCAATCCCGTTCCGGTGATGAAGCTCGTCGAGGTCGTGCGCACGATCGCGACCTCCGAGGCGACGGCCGCGGCCGTCTTCGACTTCGCGCGCTCGCTCGGCAAGGAGCCCATCCGGACGCAGGACAACTCGGGCTTCATCGTCAACCGCCTCCTCGTGCCCTACCTCCTGGACGCCGTGCGCGCGCTCGAGGAAGGTGTGGGAACGCGCGAAGACATCGACAAGGGGATGGAGCTCGGCTGCGGGCATCCGATGGGCCCGCTCAAGCTCCTCGACTTCGTGGGCCTCGATACGACGTACGCGATCGCGGAGATCATGTATGCCGAATACCGGGAGAAGCGCTTTGCCCCGCCGCCGCTGTTGAAGCGCATGGTCCTCGCGGGGCGATACGGAAGGAAGTCCGGGCGGGGCTTCTACGAATACGGAGGGTAGGGAGGGCTGATGTCAACCGTGAGCGAGCTCGTTCTCGTCGAAACCGCGGACCGGATCCGCACCCTGACGGTCAACCGGCCCGAGAAGCTCAACGCCTTGAACGCCGGCGTCATGGCCGCGCTCGAGCGCGAGCTCGAGGCAGCGCGGGACGCCGCCGCCGTCGGTGTCGTCATCATCACGGGGTCGGGGGAGAAGGCCTTCATCGCGGGCGCGGACATCGGCGAACTCTCGAAGCTCTCGCCGGTCGAGGGCCGGGAGCACGCGCTCCGCGGCCAGGCGATCGTGGCCCGCTTCGAGACGCTCGGCAAGCCCGTCATCGCCGCGATCAACGGCTATGCCCTGGGCGGCGGCTGCGAGCTCGCGCTCGCCTGCACGATCCGCATCGCCTCCGAAAACGCCCGTTTCGGGCAGCCCGAGGTCAAGCTGGGGATCCTTCCGGGTTACGGCGGCTCGCAGCGCCTCGCGCGGATCGTCGGCGAGGGTCGTGCGATGCAGCTCTGCCTCACGGCCGAGCAGATCGACGCCCAGGAGGCGTGGCGGATCGGGCTCGTGAACAAGGTCGTGCCCCCCGGGGCAGGCCGTCGCGGCCGCTCGCGAGATGGCAAAAGCGATTCTGGCCAACGGGCCGATCGCCTGCCGGTACGTGCTCGAGGCCGTGCATCGCGGCCTCGGGATGCCGCTCGCCGAAGGCCTGAGCTACGAGGCCACGCTGTTCGGTCTCTGCGCGGCCACCACGGACATGAAGGAAGGCATGACGGCCTTTCTCGAGAAACGCCCGGCCCGGTTTTCGGGCAACTAGAGAAGCGAAGCGAGGAGGCCTGCCGTGGGAATCGAGCTCGTCAGCGCGTGCGTGTTCTGCGCGGGGATGCTCTTCAACGTCGACCTGTCGCCGCGGCCCGGCCTCGGGGCGGACCTCGGTTTCTCGTACGCGACGCTCGCGCGGCGCTACGAGATCGGAACGACGGTCGACACCTCCGACGTGACCCCGAAGTTCCTGCTCGCCGGAATCGGGTATGCGCGCTTCGCAAAAGACGGGCTCGGGGCGGGCACTCCCGAGTTCGAGTGGCGGGCGCGCATCGCCTTCGGCGTCTCGCACGACGAGCAGGAGCGCCGCGCCCAGCCGGAGCTCGGTCTGCCCCTCGTCTCGGCGAGCGGCACGGGCCGCTACGAGAACTTCGCGCTCCTCCTGCGCCTTCCGGTCACGGCGCGGGATTCCGTGGAGATCGCGGGCGAGCGGCGGACGGCCAAGTCGACCGACCTGATCAACATCGGGGGCACCAACCAGGAGTTCTTCGAGTCCCGCGAGCTCTCCGCCGAGCGGGTGGACATCGCGGCGGGCTGGCGGCACCGGTGGGAGGGCCTCGAGGCGCAGGCCGCCTTTCGCTGGACGAAGCCCTCGGGCTTCAACGCCACGGCGCAGTCGTTCCAGGACGGCTCCGGACCGATTTTCGGAGGCGAGGCCGAAGTCCGGTGGAAGCCCGGCCCGTGGACGTTCGCGCTCGGCGGCCAGTACATGAGCGGGACGATCGACGTGCATCGGGAGAGCTTTCCGCACTTTCTGGATCGCGACTCGGAGGAGACCGCGCGCCTCCAGGCTTACCGGCTGCTCGCGGGCTACTCCTGGCCGCGGACGGATCTGATGCTGACGGCCATCTACGACCGCGAACAGCTTCCTTTCGTGGCGCTCGCCGTGCTCGGCACCGAGACGGTGGCATTCGACCAGGGCTACGATCCTGCTTCCGACGACGAGGAGCTCTACTGGGACCTGGTGTTTCGCTACGCCTTCACGCCCGCGATCCGGGCCCGCGTCGGCGTGCGGATGGGCTGGGGCGACGAGACGGTGACGCTGACCGATTCGGGGGGCGTCATGCCCACCCAGACGCTCGACGTGCTGCGCCGCGGGATTTTCGGCGGGAGCCTCTCGGACCCCCTCGGATCGCCGGAGTTCACGTTCTACATCGGGGCCGATTTCGCCATCGGAGCGCCGCAGCCCTGACGGCGCGGCTGCCCGGAGCGGCCCCGCCGCGGTGCTAAACTTTCGCAGGGAGAAGCCGTTGCACCCTCCGGATTCCGACCTGATCTACGACTGGAACCGCGCCGGCGGGGCCGTCTTCCCCAAGCGCGGCCGGGTCGAGCTCGACGACGAAACCCTCCGCGACGGCCTGCAGTCGCCCTCGGTCAAGAGTCCCTCGATGGACCAGAAGATCCGGATCCTCCACCTCATGGAGGCGCTGGGTATCGACTCGGCCGACATCGGTCTTCCGGGCGCCGGTCCCCACGTCGTCGCGACGGTGACGCGGCTCGCCGAGGAGATCGTCCGCGAGAAGATGAAGATCCGGCCCAATTGCGCGGCGCGGACCGTGGCCGCGGACATCGTCCCCATCATCGAGATCTCGCAGAAGGTCGGCATCCCGATCGAGGTGTCCTGCTTCATCGGCTCCTCGCCGATTCGCCAGTACGCCGAGGACTGGGACTTCGACCGGATGCTCCGGCTCTCCGAGGACGCCGTATCCCTGGCCGTCCGCGAGGGGCTGCCCGTCATGTACGTCACCGAGGACACCACGCGCGCCCATCCCGAGCACGTTCGGGCGATGTACGCGACGGCGATCCGCGCCGGGGCGGGCCGCGTCTGCGTCTGCGACACGGTCGGGCACGCGACCCCCAACGGTGTGCGCAACCTCGTGGCCTTCGTTTCGAGCGTGGTCGACGAGGTCAACCCCGAGGTCAAGGTGGACTGGCATGGCCACCAGGACCGCGGCCTCGGCGTGACCAACGCGCTCTGGGCGCTCGAGGCCGGAGCGCACCGCGTCCACGCCTGCGCGCTCGGCATCGGTGAGCGCGTCGGCAACACGCCCATGGACCAGCTGCTCGTGAACCTCCAGCTGCTCGGGTGGATCGACCGCGACCTCACGGCCATGAACGCCTATTGCGCCGCCGTGTCGGAAGCCACGGGCGTTCGGATCCCCGACAACTATCCCATCGTCGGCCGCGACGCCTTCCGTACGGGAACCGGCGTGCACGCTGCGGCGATCATCAAGGCGCGCAAGAAGGGCGACGAGTGGCTCTCGGACCGGGTCTACTCGGGTGTGCCGGCCTCGATGATCGGGCGTCACCAGGTGATCGAGGTCGGTCCGATGAGCGGTCTGTCCAACGTCCAGTGCTGGCTCGAGACCCATGGCCTCGAGCCGCGGCCCGAGCTCGTGGATGCGATCTTCCGCGCAGGCAAGGAAAGCGACCACGTGCTCGAGGACCACGAGATCCTCGAGGTCGTGCATCGGCTGACCCCGGAGACCGCGGGCAAGGCGTAGGCGCCGCATCGCACCGCGCAAGCCCGAGCGGGCGGACAAGTCCGACAAGCCCGACAAGGCCTCGTCTCGTTTCCTCGACCGCGACCTCCCGACGTATCTCGATCATCTTTCCGTCGAGCGGGGTCTCTCGGCCGCCAGCGTGGCGGCCTACCGGGGCGATCTCGAGGCATTCGGTGTCTTCCTCGCGGGCCGCCGCATCGAGGCGGCGAAGGCATCTCGCGAGGAGCTGTCGCGGCACCTGCGCGGGCTCGCTGCCCGGGGCATCTCGGCCCGGTCGGCCTCGCGCGCGCTTTCGGCGCTGCGCGGCTTTTTCGCCTTCGCGGCGGCGCATCTCGGGTTCGCGGAGGATCCGACCGCGGATCTGCCGAACCCGCGCGTCGGTCTCTCGTTGCCGAAGAGCCTTGCCGAGGACGAGGTCGAGGCGCTGCTGGCGGCGCCCGATCCGAGGCAGCCCCTCGGTCTGCGCGACAAGGCGATGCTCGAGCTGCTCTACGCCTCGGGTCTGCGGGTGTCCGAAATCGTCGGGCTCCCGCGCGAGGCGGCGGACCTGGAGGACGGGATCCTCCGCATTCGCGGCAAGGGCGGCAAGGAGCGGCTCGTTCCGTTCGGCAAGTCGGCCGCCCGCTGGCTCTCCCGATACCTCGAGGTGGCGCGCCCGCCTCTGGACCGGAAGCGCTCGCCGCACCTCTTCCTGTCGACCCGCGGAGGGGCCATGACCCGCCAGCGCTTCTGGCAGCTCATCGAGGCCTACGGGAGAAAGGCGGGGATCCGGTCGCGCCTGACGCCGCACGTCCTGCGCCACGCCTTCGCGACCCATCTCCTCGAGCACGGGGCGGACCTGCGAGCCCTGCAGATGATGCTCGGCCATGCCGACATCGCGACGACCCAGATCTACACGAGCGTCTCCCGCGGGCGCCTGCGGCGGGTCTATGACGAGTTCCATCCGAGGGCGCGCACGCGCACGCGTCCACCCCGCCCGCCCCGGCCTGCGCGACCCTCCCGGCCCTCGTGACCCCGGAGGGGCCCCCGGGGGCCTGCGGCCATGCGAAAATGGAGGCATGAACCAGGCGGAATGGGACCGGGGGGCGCCGCGTTTCCCGGTGGGCATGCTCCGGACACTCCTCGCGGGTCTGGCCGCCGCTCTGGCCCTTGCCCTGCTCGCCCCGCCGGCCCGCGCCGAGCTCGTCGTCTTCGAGGACGGGCGCACGGTAAAGGCCTCCGCCTACCGGCTGCATGCCGAAGAGCTCGAGATCGAGCTCCCCGGCGGCGGCAGCTACCGGGTCGCGCTTTCCCGCGTCGAACGGATCGTGGACGACGAGGTCGTCATCGAGTCGATCCGGGTCGAGCCGGAGCTGTATCCGCTGGCCCCCGGTGACTTCGACCTGTCCTACCGCGCCGACCGGCGTCCCCTCTTCGGCACCGAGTACGACGCGATGATCGAGGCGGCGGCCAAGGCCTACGACATCGACGCCTCGCTGGTTTCGGCCCTCATCCGCGCGGAGTCGAACTACCAGCCGCGCGCGGTGTCGCGCAAGGGCGCGCGGGGTCTGATGCAGCTGATGCCCGCCACGGCCCGGCGGCTTTCCGTCCAGAAGCCTTTCGATCCCGCGTCCAACGTGCGAGGCGGGGTCAAGTATCTCCGCGAGCTCGTCGACCGGTTCGGGCACCGTCCGGAGCTCGTGCTCGCCGCGTACAACGCGGGGGAGGGCGCGGTTCAGACCTACGGCGGTGTGCCGCCGTACCGCGAGACGATGGCCTACGTCGAGCGCATCCTCCGCTGGTGCCCGCCCCGGCCCGCATCGAGCGGCGAGACGCGCGGCTCCGATTCCGCCACCGCGGCGGCCGCTCCCGTCTCCGCGCGCAACTAGCGATGTCCTAGCGGGCCGGCTTCGCCGGAGCGGGTCCCGCGGCGGTCTTCGCCGCGGCGATTGCGCGATCGAGCTTCTCGGAGAGGCGCTTGATCTGGAGACCCGCCGATTCGCGCCTCCCGCCGAGAACCGCTTCGCGGATGGCGGGAAGCGTTTCCGCGTCATAGGACGGGAGGGGCGCGTAGACGAGGTGCCGGAACCACGGCCGGCCGGGAATGCCCGGAGGATCCGTCATGGCGCGCTCGAGGGAGAGCAGCCACGCGTTGGCGTCGCGGCCGTCGCGGTAACCGCGGTCGCCGCGCGCGAGGCGGCCCGCGATCGTCTTCTGCGCCGCCGCGCAGGCCTCGCTCCAGCGCAGCGCGCGGGCGGCGAGGTCGGAGAGGGGAGCCGACAGGTCCGCAGCGACGGGAAGCGGCAGCGCGCGCAGCCCCTCGGCGTAACGCGCGATCTCCCGGCCGTACGCCGCCGCGTCGAAGGGGAAGGCGTCGGCGTTGGCGAACCGGAGGGCGAGGATGCCGGCGTACTTCGCCATCGCCGCGTGGTAGACGAACCCCGGGTCTCCCTGCGTCGCCATCCACCGGTACGTGTCGTAGACGGAGTGGTAGACGCCATACGGCCCGTCGAAAACGAGGTCGACGGACGCGATGCCGAGGTGGTTGAAGAAGACGGTGTAGTCCGAGCCGCTGCCGAGGATGGCGACGGGAAGCGCCTCGGCCGGGCCGGCGGCCGGGATCGCTGAGTCCTCGGCGGCCCGCTCCGAGGCGGCTGCCGCGGTTTCGCGCCACGCATCCGCGAGACTGCGCCCCCCGGCCGGCGCCGCGGGATCCGGGAGGTCGCGCGCCGCCTCGCGGATCGCCGCGCCGAGCAGCGGCGAGGCCGCGGCCGCGAACTCCTTCCCGAGCGCGGAGGCGTCGACGTTGATGCAGACGACGGCGTTCTCCCGCAGGGGCTTCGCATACTGCTCGCCCCATTCGGTCGAGCCGGTCAGGGTGTACTCCTCGGCGTCCCATTCGCCGATCACGATGGTGCGCCGCGGCCGGTGGCCCTCGGCGGCGAGCCTGCCGAGGGCGCGCGCGAGGGCGAGCATCGAAGCGGTCCCCGAGGACGGGTCGACGGCACCGTAAACCCAGGCGTCGTAATGGTTCGAGAGAAGGACGATCCGGTCCGGCTCGTCGGAGCCGCGAAGGGTGGCGATCACGTTCTTGATCGTGCGCCGCTCCCGGGTGTTCTCGATCTTCATGCGAAGGCGCACCGGGCCGGGTCCGACCCGGTACGTGTCGGCGACGGCGAGGCCCTGCCAGGAGTCGTCGGGAACCGCGGGCCCCCGCAGCCGGGCGAGGATCTCGGCCGCGTCGCGCGACGAGATCGGCATCATCGGCATCTTCGGGAGGCTCTCGGCTTCCGCCATCGGTATGCGGCGCGCGTCGGGAGTGGACGCCCAGCCCGGGGTCAGCGGATCGCCGGGAACGAGGAAGTCGTAGGCGTTGGCACCCCTCTGGAAATGCGAGAGCGGCCCCCACGGGCCCTCCGGGTAGACGGTCCCGCGGTACCAGCCATCGTCGTGGGGGTCGGAGTAGAGAATGACGGCGAGCGCGCCACGCTTCTCGGCTTCGAGGGATTTGCCGCCGCGGTAACCGTGTGAGTAGCGGGCGAGCGCGATGCGTCCGCGCACGTCGATTCCCATTTTCGCGAGGCGGTCGTAATCCTCGGGCCGCCCGTAGTTGACGTACACCGGCTCGCCGACGACCTCCGCCGACGGCGCGTAGGCGTTCCAGGGGAGGAGAACCTCGGGACCGTTGCCGGTGGCGCTCACGCTAATGTTCGTGTCGGGATCCGAGGGGATGGGCAGCTCGCTGCGGGCGAGCGCGACCGCCGGTTCGCCCACGATCTCGAGTTTCGCGCTCCGGGGATAGGACAGGAGCACGTCGTACGTCGGCGTCTCGACCTCGAAGCCCGCCTTCCGGTACTCCGCCGCGAGGAAATCCGCCACGCGGGCGTTGCCCTCGGTGCCGGCGATGTGCGGGGTGCGGGTGAGCTCGCGGAGGTTCTCGCCGCACTCCTCGGGCGTCGGCAGCGTCATCAGGCGCTGCTCGATCGCAAGCTGTCGCTTTGCGTTCGCGGGCGTGAACCCGGTCAGACCCTTCACCGGCCCGTCGGGCGATTCCGGAGGCGCCGCGGAAACCGCGAGGGCGGCCAGGAGCAGCGCGAGCGCGCGGTCGATCCCGCCGCGCCGCGTCAGGCGGCCGCCCGCGCCCGCCGGCGCATCACGAGATACACGGGGAGGCCGAGCAGGAGGATGCCGATTCCTGCAAGCGTCTCCTTCGGCTGCTCGCGCAGGGTGTTGGCGGCGAGAGCGATCGTGCAGACGACGAAGAGCAGCGGCACGACGGGGTAGCCCCAGCAGCGGTAGGGCCGCGCGAGGTCCGGCTGCTTTCGGCGCAGCACGAAGAGGGAAATTCCCGTGGCGGCGTAGGCCAGGATCACGAAGAACGTCGCGTAAGTGTAGAGCTGGTCGTAGCGGCCGGACAGGCACAGCATCGACATCCACACCGCCTGGACGACGATCGCGAACGAGGGCGTCTGGAAGCGGGGGTGGACGCGCCCGAACGGGGCCGGGAACAGACCATCCTTGGCGAGGGCGTAGACGATGCGCGGTCCGGGAGCGATGCCTGCCGAGGTGCAGCCGGCGGCGGCCGCCGTGATCGCGAGGGCAATCAGGAAAGCGGCGTTCTCGCCGAACAGGCGCGTGGCCGCGACGGCGGCCGGCTCGCCGACCCCGCCCATTTCGGCGGCGGGGATGGCCTTGAGAAAGACGGCGTTGACGGCGACGTAGAGCAGGGTGACGAGTCCCGTCCCGGCGATGAGGGCGAGGGGCAGATTGCGCCGGGGATTGGCGACTTCGCCGGCGACTGCCACGATCTCGTTCCAGCCGTAGTACGTCCAGAAGATGGCGACGAGGGCCGTGCCGATGCCCGCGAAGGAAATCGCGGCGGCGGGGGAGAGGGCAGCCGGCGGCGCGTCGGGGATCGATGCCGAGGCGAAGGCGCCGCCGACGGCGATCCAGAGGAGGGCGAGGATGATCATCGAGGTGAAGATCCCCTGGATGCGCGCCCCCTCGCGGACGCCGACGTAGTGCGAGGCGGAGAGGACGACGACGAGGGCCACGGCGACGAGCTGGGCCGCGTTGATCGCGAACGGCCCGAGCGTGAAGAGAACGTTGGTGCTCGAAAGCGACGGAAAAAAGACCGAGAAGTACTGGGCGAAGCCGACCGCCACCGCGGCGTCCGAGCCGATGAGGATGACCCAGAAGGCCACCCACGCGTAGAGAAACGCGGGCAGCTCTCCGAATGCCTCGCGGAAGAAGACGTACATGCCGCCGGCCTTGGGCATCATGGCCCCCATCTCGGCGTAGACGAGACCGCCGGCGACGGCGAGCAGCCCGCCGAGGATCCAGAGGCCCAGGATCCAGGTCTCGTCCGGGATGGCCCGGGCGATCGACGCCGGCGTGAGGAAGATCCCGCCACCGATGACGAGCCCGAGGACCATGAGGCTCGTGTCCCAGAGGCCGAGACCGCGGGCGAGCTCCTGCCCGTTCGCCTTGGGAGCGTTCGAGTCGCTGGCGGCGCTCAAGCGGCGGTCGTCAGCGGAATGCGCAGAATCCGGCGCGCCTCGTCGATCGTCGCGGGCTCGCGGCCGACTTCACGCGCGATGCGGACCACGCGCTCCACGAATCGGGCGTTGGAGTCGGCGAGCTCGCCCTTCCGGTAGTAGATGTTGTCCTCGAACCCGACGCGCACGTGTCCTCCCATCGCGATCGCCATCGTGGCCATCGCGGTCTGGCGCCGGCCGATGCCGGCGACCGTCCAGGTGCAGCCGGCCGGGATCGACCGGGCGAAGTGGGTCAGGTTCTCGGCCGTGGCCGCGGCCGCGCCGGGCACGCCGAGAACGAAGTCGAAGTGGGCCGGAGGGGTCAGGAGACCCTTGGCGAAGAGAACGTCGGCCGTCGCGAGCATCCCGACGTCGAAGATCTCGAGCTCCGGTGTGACGCCGAACTGCTTGAGACGGGCGAGGATCGTCCGGATCGTCGGCAGCGAGTTCTCGAAAATGTCGTCGCCGAAGTTGCAGGTGCCGAGCGTCAGGGTCGCCATGTCGGGCTTCAACGCCAGGGCCGGGATGCGCTCCTCGACGGACATGCCGACCGCGCCTCCCGTCGAGAACTGCTGGAGGATCGGGCAGCGTTTCCGGATCGCGGCCGAGTACGCCCGAAACGTCTCGAGGTCCTGCGTGGGCGAGCCGTCGGGCCGGCGGCCGTGGACGTGGCCGATCGTCGCTCCGGCGGCGTAGGCCCGCGCGTACTCCTCGCCGACCTCGTCGGGCAGAAGGGGAAGGTGCGGCTGCTGGCTGCGCATGACCTCGGCGCCGACACCGGCGACCGTGATGAGCAGGGCGTCGCTCACGCGCGCCCCTTCTGCTTCTCGAGCGGCACGACGCAGGTTCCCGTGGCGCGGGCGACGACGAGGGGCGGGTCGAGCACGCGGGCGGAGGACCCGCCTCCGCCTCCGCCCCCGTCACCGGGAGCGATGACCTTGCGCGCCTCGAAGCGCATCGTTCGCGAGGTGCGGCCGACCTCGGTGATCTCACCCTCGACCTCGAGGTAGTCGCCGCCGTGCACCGGGGCGAGAAATTCGACGGAGGAATACGCCCGGAAGAGACCCTCGTCGCCGTCATGCCGGATGAGAAGCTCCGTCGCGGCGTCGCCGAAGAGCTTGAGGACGAACGCTCCGTCGACGAGCCCGCCGCCGTAGTGCGCCTGCTCGGCGCCCACGCGCAGGCGAAGCAGGACCCGATCTTTCGTCGGCTCGTCGCTCACCGTTCGCTCCCGAGCAATCCGTGGCGGCGCGAGACCTCTTCGAGCAGAAACGCGGCGACGCGCGATGCCGTCGTGCCGGGCCCGAATCCGGCATCGTAGCCGAGCTCCTTGGCGAGCGCGTGGTCGACGCGCGCGCCGCCCGCGACGAGGACGACGCGGTCGCGCAGCCTCTCGGCCTCGAGCATGTCGACGAGGTCGGTCATGTGCCGGACGTGGATGTCGTTCTGCGTCACCGTAGCCGAGACCAGCACCGCGTCGGCGGTGGTCTCGCGGATCCGGCGCGCGAGGTCCGCGACGGGGATCTGGGCGCCGAGGTTGCGCGCGTCGAAGCCGTGGTAGCGCTCGAGGCCGTAGTCGCCGGCGAAGCCCTTCATGTTGAAGATCGCGTCGAGACCGACGGTGTGCGCGTCGGATTCGAGCGCGCAGCCGAGAACGATCAGCTTGCGCCCGAAGCGGCGCTCGATCTCGGCGTCGATGTCGTCGCGGGAGAGATCCGCGGTGGGAGCCTCCTCCGCGGTGATCCCGGCGACGTCGACGTCGTGGGTCGAGCGGCCGTAGACGACGAAGTAGGTGAAGTCGGGGGCGATGGCTTCGGCGAGCGTGACGTACGGCTCCCGGATGCCCATCTTGGCCACGTAGCGCTTCGCGGCCTCGATGGCCACGGCCGATTCGGGGAATCGGAAGCGTGAACGAGAGCTGGACGGCGCCGTCGTTCTTCTTGTCGCCGTAGGGCCTCACGGGCGCGGGACCGCTCAAGCGCCCACCCCGGCGGGTTCGTGGGACCAGGCCTCGAGGAACGGGTTCGCGTAGGCCGGATCGCGCGCCACGACGCCGTCGTAGCCGCGGCCGCCGTCCGTGCGCCTCCGCGTGTCCGCAAACGTTCCGTCGGCGAGCGCCCCGAAGAGACCCCGGGAAGCGACCGCGCCGAGAATCGCCTCGGCTCCGTCGAGCACTTCGCGCGCCCGCCGCACGATGCGTCCTTCCGGCGCGAAGCGCAGCTCCTCGGACAGGTGCCGCGCGTTCGTCCGGATCGTCTTCATCTGGTCGATGGCGAGCCAGCGGTCGTGGAGGAACGGCGTGTGGAGGGCCTCGGTCAGCATCCCGAGGAGATGGATCGACTGCCCGGTCGCGACCGAGGTCAGCGCGAAGAGCGTGTTCTGCTGGTAGCCGCGAAAGACGTTGCCCGTCATGTGCTTGGTCGGCGGCATGTACTTGAGCGGCGCGTCCGGGAAGATCTCGCGCGCCGCCTGCGCCTGCGCGATCTCGAAGAGGAACCCGTCCTCGAGCGTCGGGGTCGATCTCGAAGGCGTGGCCCAGGCCGATCTGCCAGTCCTCGAGACCGGCGTCCATGCGCCAGCCGCTCGTTGATGAACTGCGAGGCGAGCACCGCGGGCGCCTGCTCGACGGCGTCGGCGGTGGTCAGGTAGTTGTCCTCGCCGGTGTTGATGACGACGCCGGCGACCGCGTTGATCCGGCGCGAGAAGTTCTGGTCGATGAGCGTGCGGAGCGGGTTGATGTCGCGGAAGATGATGCCGTAGAGCGCGTCGTTGAGCATCATGTCGAGCCGCTCGAGGGCGCCCATGGCCGCGATCTCGGGCATGCAGAGGCCCGAGCAGTAGTTGACCAGCCGCACGTAGCGGCCGAGCTCGGGCTCGATCGCGTCGAGGGCCGCGCGCATGAGCCGGAAGTTCTCCTGCGTCGCGTAGGTGCCGCCGAAGCCCGCGGTCGTCGCGCCGTAGGGCACGTGGTCGAGGAGCGACTGCGCCGTCGAGCGGATGACCGCGATGCACTGCGCCCCGGCGCGCGCGGCCGCCTGGGCCTGGACGATGTCCTCGTGGATGTTGCCCGTGGCCACGATCGCGTAGAGCAGCGGCAGCGCGTCGGGCGGATGGGACGCCATGGCGCCGCTCGCGCTCCGCCCGGTTGCCGCGAATCCGGGCGAGCGTCCGACCTCGACGTGGGGTGCGAGGGCCTCGCGCCAGCCCGGATGCTCGGCCTGGGACGCGGCTCCCGCGGGTCCCGAGAGCTTCATGCGCCGCGCTCGGCGACGTCGCGCGCGCCGCCGAGCGAGGCAGCTTCCCATCCAGACGGCGGCGCCGCGGGAAAGCTTGCCGCAGGCGTGCAGCGCCTCGACCACGCGGTTGGGCAGCGGAACCTCTTCCGCGTCCACGCCGTCGACCCCGAGCAGGCGCAGGACCGTTCGCTCCGTCGAGACCGTCGTGTACTGATCGGTCTCGCCGCGGACTCCGTCGGCGACCCGCCGGGCGAGCGGCCGGCACCGCTCGATCGCGTCGGCGGAAAGGCCCAGCTTGGAGGCCATCGGGGCCGAAAGTATATCGGCGGGGGCGTGATCCTACGAATGGGCGGCCGCGCCTGACTGCAGGTCAGCGACGAGATCGAAGATCGGGACGCCCGGGATCTCGCGGTGGATCACGGCTCGAGGAACCGGTCCGCGGCCGGAGCGGGAGGACGGCCGGGGGCGTCGGGATTGGAGGTCACGGCGAGCAGGCGCGCGGGTCGGCGCACGGCGAGCGCCACACCCTGCTTCGTCGAGGAGGCGGCGGCGCTTCGGGTGACAGAAAGAACGCGGTGAAGTCCTCCGCGACCAGTGTCTCTCCGCGCTCGGGCGGCGCGTCGGCGAGGAAGATGCCGGTCACCGCCCCGGCGAACTTCGCGCAGACAGGCGCCCGGGGCCGGCGCCTTCAGGCGGACGAGCAGGGCGGCCCGGGTGCGGCCGAGGACGACCGCGAGCAGAGAATCGCCGGCAGACATCCCGACCGAGAGCACCACGGCATCGGCGACCCGGCCGGCAGGCGAAGGCCCGCCGGCCGACGGCGCCGTCGAGCAGCACGACGTCTCGCGCCCGCGCCTCGAGGGCCGCGGCGGTCCGCGCCATCTGCGAGGCCGTGGACGGCCCGATGACCTCCATCTCGCCCTCTCCCTCCGCGCGCCGCAGCTGGACGGCCCGAACCGCGTGAGAACGGGAGCGTCGCGACTCTCCGTGACGGGAGAGGCCGCGGACCGAACGTCGACTCCGCCGATGCGATGAACTGGCCGGGGTAGACGCGGAACCGGGGCTTCGGCTCGCCGGTGATCGCGTCGAACTCCTCGCCGTCGCGCCCGGCCGACGTGGCTCCCGGCCGCGACGCCCGCAAGGTGCAGCTGCGCGAGGACTCCGATGAGCGCCGTCGTCTTGCCCGACATTTTTGGCGAGGCCGAGGAAGGCGATTCGGCGGGCGCCCGACGAGGATCGCCTCGGCGAGCGCGGCCGCGGCGGCCGTGGTCAATCGTCGCCGGCCCGGTGCCTGGGGAAGTCGCGAACGCGGCGAAGCGCGGGAGAGGCCCGGATGGCGCCGCAGAAGCTCGAGCGCCGTCCGATCGTGCCCCGGGACGAAGCCGTTGCCGATCAGGAGGCGTCGTCGGCCTCGCCAGTCCTTCGGCCCCGAGGGCGGCCGCGGCGAAAACGACGTCGCCATCCCGAAGAAGATCACCGTACCGTCGTCGCTTCGCGCAGAGCACGCTCGCCGCCTCCGTGCCCGACGCGTTGGCGACGTTGACGACGAGGTCGGCGAGCGCGCCGCCGTCGCGTCTTCGATCGCCGCGAGCATGGCGACCGGGTCCCGCGCGTCGACGGAGAAGACCTCGTCGGCGAGGCCGAGCCCGCGCGCCCGTCCGGCCGCGGCGGCGCCGACGGCTCGACCGCCAGGACGCGGCCCTGCGGGCCCACGGCCTCGCGGGCGGCGGCGAGGCAGAGAAGGCCCGCCTTTCCCGTGCCGATCACGAGCACGGTCTGCCCGGGCCGCGGCCGCGAGAACGCCCGCGGGCGCGCCGGCCACGTCGAAGGCGGCGAGCGCGACCTCTTCGGGAAAATCGGCGGGCAGCGGAGCGAACAGCGTGCGGGCGAAGAGGATGGCCGTTCCCGACACTTCGACGCGCTCGGTCGCGATGTGGACTGCGCCGATCGATTCGAGATGGAGCGGAGTCAGCGTCAGCGACACCAGCGAGGCGATCGGTGTCCCGGGCGCCAGCGTCGCGGCGGCCGGATGCCGCGGCCCGACCGCGGCCACCTCGCCGAGGAGCATCCCGCCGGAGCCCGTGACGGGGTTCTGCATCTTGCCCCGCTCGCGGACGATGCGCGCGATCTGGTCACGCACGGGCTCGCGCGTCGACGCCTCGGTCTCCCGAAGCTGGCGGAACGACGCCGAGTCGATCGAAAGCGCGCGCACGGCCACGGCGATCTCGTTCTCGAGCGCGCGGGGAGTCGCGTCGAGCCGGCGCGCGACCTGGGGCAGAACGCCGGGCGGATCGAGCGACCGGTGGAGCCCGAAGGGGTGCGGCGGCGCGGGCGTCATGAAAAACGACGTTACGGAAGCAGCGCGACGGCGCGGAGCGGGCCTCCCGGAGCCTCCGGCGATCTTCATGGGAAGGGCGATGACCCATGCGCCCCACTCGGGCAGATCGCGTCGAGGCGCGCGACGTTCTCGAGTCCCGGAACGTTCGCGCTTTCGGCGACGACGTGAACCACGAAATCCTGCGACGCGCCGTAGTCGATCGAGGCCGTGTCGACCCCGAGCGCGCCCGACCTTGCGCTCGGTCACGAGGTAGCGCGCGGCCTCGACGCCGTAGGACGGGAAGTGAAGCTTCGAGGCGTCGCCGGGCGTGTCGTCGCCGAGGTACGCCTTGCGGTTCGGCCAGCGCTCGCTCCATCCCGTGCGGAGCAGGACGATCGTTCCGGCGGGGACGGGACCATGGGCCTTTTCCCACGCCTTCACGTCGGCGACGGTCAGGCGATAGTCCGGGTCCTTCGCTGCCGCAGCGCGCACGTCGATCACGGCGGCCGGCGCGATGAGCTGACGGACGGGGATCTTCTCGGACGTCAGGCCGTCCTTCGCGAAGTGACTCGGCGCGTCGAGGTGGGTGCCGCCGTGCTCCGGCGTGCACAGGGAGTTGGAGCGGTAGAACCAGCCTCCGGGCGTTTTGCCGTCGGCGAGCGTCTTGAGCTCGAACGCCGAGGGCGAGGTGGGCCAGTAGATCGTGTCGGGTCCGAACGCATGCGTGAGGTCCACGACCCTTGCCGTCGCGAGGTCGGGCGCCTTCGAGGCCGCCGGGTTCTCCGCGGCGGCGACGCGCCCCGCGCAGGCGGCGAGGGTAAGCAGGACGATCGCGGGGCTTCGCATGTCTAATCCTCCGAAGCGGCGCCGCCGGTCCGCGCGAGATCCGCGGGCTTGACGTTGTCCGCCTTGAACTTCCTTGCGGACGCGAGCATCTTTGCCAGCGTCTCGTCGAACTCCGCCTTGGCGCCGCGCTGGAACCGGAGGGGGTTGATGCGCGCCACGACGAAGGCCCGGAGATACGGGCTCTCGAAGCCCTTCTCTTTGAGCGCCTTCATGGCCGCCGAGACGGCTTCCTCGAGCTCGAGAACCTGCGCGGCGCGCCCGGCGCGGGTCTCGAGGGACTTCGCGAGGGGCGTGCCGAGAAACGCGTCGACGCGCTTGAGGATCGGGTGGTACGCCCCGCCGGCGAAGCGGCCGTTGGACTCGTAGCAGATGCCGAGGGTCAGGAAGGCGGCCTCCTCGAACTCGAGGGCATAGTCCTTCTCGGCGGTCCCGTCGTGCCCCGCGAGGTCCCGCGCCATGCGGATGACCTCGAGCGACTTCTCGCGCAGGTTGTGGGCCTTCTCGGTGTTCAGGGCCAGGATCTTGTAGGCGATCTCGGGCTCGGGAAGAACGAGCGCCGTCACCGAGCGCGCCCCGAGCTTGCGCAACGACGCCAGCCGGTGGTGGCCGTTGGGCGTCCGGTACGTTCCGTCCTCTCCACGGATGGCGATGATCGGGTCGAGAAATCGGCCGAGGGCATCGATGACGCCCGTCAGCCGCTTGACGTGACTCTCGGAGAGGTCGCGCTGGAAGGAAGTCGGCTCGACGCGATCGATCGGCAGGGCAGCGAGGAGCTGCCAGTGGCCCCCGAGGGGGTCTCGGTAGAGCGAAAGCGCCGCGCCCCCGTCCGCCCGCACCGCCTCGGCGAGCGCCGCGGCCGCCGCCGGCGGGTTGCCCTGGTCCGCCTCGCTCGCCTCGAGGCCCCGGGATTTCGACTCCGCTTTCTTGCGGCGTTTGACGGCCATGCGAGCCGGATGGTTTCACGGCAGACCCGGCGGCGTCGAGTGGCGGAGTCAACCCGGGGGCGGTGGTCCTCGTCTGATGAAGGCGGATGGAGGTGAGCCGATGCAGAAACGAATCTTCGCGATCACCGTTCTCGCCGTCGCGCTGACGGCCGGCCCTGCGATGGCGGCCCGCGTCTACGTGAAGGTCGGCCCGCCGCAGGCGGTGGCCGAGGTGCGTGTCGCGGCGCCGGGCGCGGGCTTCGTCTGGGTGGGCGGATACCACCGGTGGAGCGGAACCGCGTACGTCTGGGTGCCGGGACGGTGGGCCCGGCCGCCGCGTGCGCACGCGGCGTGGATTCCGGGACACTGGAAGAGCACGAAGAGCGGCTGGTACTGGATCCCCGGGCACTGGCGATGACGCGCGTCACCAGGCGATGAGCCCGTCCTTCACCTGCGTCTCGAGGAACTGCTCGACCAGCGCCGGCGTCGTCTCGCCGTAGTACCACCAGCCGGCCGACAGGGCCTCGGCACAGACTCGGCGGGCGATTTCGGCGGCGTTCGTCTTGCCGTCGACCCATGCCATCGCGGCAGTTCCCATGAGCGGCGACAGCGTCACGGGCTCGGGCTCGGCTTGCCCGGGCGGCTTCGCTCCGGTCTTCGTCGGTTTCTTCGCGCCCTGGACCGCCTCGCGCTCCTTCGCGTCCCGCGCGACACTCTTGTCCGCGGAGCGCTTGTCCTTGACCTTCTCTTCGAGAGCCATCCACGCGTCGAGCGTCGTGACGGCGAAACGCGGCGTCTTCGCCGCCAGGCGCGTGAGAGCTGGGTCCTCCGCGGGCGGGCGGGCGGGAAGGCGGCCCGCGAGCGCGGCGGCGGCCGATCGGACCGCGGCGACGCTGCCGGCCACCGTGGCGTCCGGCGACGGACCGATGGCGCGCGCGGAGTCGACGGCGGCGGCTTCGACGAGCTGTCCGACGGCGAGCAGGTCCGCGGCGGCGCGGCGCCGGTCGTCGTCGCTGCCCGGGCCGTCCCGGATCCAGGCCTGCGCGGTCGCGAGATCGCGAGCGAGCCGCTCGGCGCCCCGGGCCGCAACGTACGACGCGAGGAAGGGTACGTCGTCGGCGTCGGCGTTGGCGAGCCACCAGGTCGTCGCCGCAACGACGAAAGCGTTGCGTTTGAGCTGCGTCGGGTCGACCTGCCAGAGGTCGTCGACGGAGGAGTGGATGTACTCGTCCGGCCAGTTGGTCAGCGACGTTCCGGGCACGCGCACCCACGGATCGTTGAATACGAGGTGATCGGTGGAGTCGAAGTACGGCACGGCCTGTGCCCGGAAGGGCTCGCGGCTGCCGAGGCGCGAGAAGATGGGCTTCGTGAATGCCTGGCCCGGAGCGGGCGACTGGGCCTGCCAGGCCGCGAGGTAGGCGTTGTTCCCGGCCACGACGGCGTCGAGCACGCTCTGCTGGACGTCGGAGAGAAACGAGGACTGCGACCAGGGTGTGCGGGCCATGAACTGCGTCCGATGCCCGATCGACTGTTTCGCGCCCACCATGTCCTGGTTGAGATTGGCGAGGACCTTCTTTTCCTCGCCGGGGTTGTCGGCGAAGTAACGGTACTCGGAGTAGATCTCGTCCGCCCACCAGAAGCGGATGCCGCGGCGCGGCCGGGGGAGCTTCCCGTCGGCGATGAGCTTCGTCAGGGCACGGCCGATCTCGAGGACGTTGGCGACGCCCGACTGATCGTCATTGGCGGAAAACTGCTCTTCCTGGAGGTGCGCCGTCAGAACGATCTCCGGCAGACTGGGGTCGGTTCCGGGAATCCTCGCCTCGAGCATCGCGGTCTTGCGCTCGGGCAGCACCACGGAATCGATCTCGACGCGAAGACGCAGCGGCTGGCCAGCCTGCGCCTTCGATGCGCCCCAGCGTCGCGATCCCTCTCCGCGCAGGCGTTCGGTGAGGGACTTGCCCTCGCGGGCGGAGATGACGATGGCAAACGTGGTCTTCTCGCCCTTGGGGCCGTCCTTGTCGGGAACGGAGATCCAGCCGATCTGGTCCGCGGAGTCGGCGAGGTGGTTGAGACGCGAGGAGTTCCAGGAGAGGATCCCGGCCGCCTGCCGTTTCCAGACGGCCTGTTCCATGACGAGGGCCGGCGTGCCGAACGCGAGCACGATCTTGCCCTTGACGTCCTTGCCGGCGTAGTCGGCGGGTGTCTCGCCGGCGCCCACGTCGACGAGCTCCGCGGTCACGCGGGCCGGCCGGGAGTTGTCCGCCAGGGAGACCGCGACGTCGGCCATGGAGGCGATCTTCGTCTCGACCGCATCGGCGCCGCTGCCGCTGATGAGCCAGGCCTCCGAACGCTTCCCGGTCCAGTTCGGGTGGACGGCCGCCTGCTCGATCCAGCGGACGGCCTGGAGGCCGGCCGCCTTGGCGCGCGCTTCGACCTCGCGGGCGACGGCGTAGAACCCCTCGGATCCCGAGGGCTTGTGCCACTGCGTCGTGATGCGCAGCGTCTCGAAGGCGCGGTCTCCCGAGAGCTCGTTCAGGAGCGCCCGCTCGGTCTTCTCGTCCACGAAGGGCGACGTCTGGGCCTGGGTGTCGGCGAGGGCGGGCAGGAGTCCGGCGATCGCGCAGCGCGAGCATCTTCCGCATCAGTGCCTCCAGCATGTGAAAAGGAAGCGAAAAGCTGGCGCGGACTCTACCGCACCTTACGTGATCGTCAGGATCAGGATCGTCCGATCGTCGTCGGCCCCGCGACCGCCGGTGTGGGCGCGCACCGCGGCCAGGAGGGCGTCCCGGACGGCGGGCGCGCCGCCGGCGGAATGGGCCGAAAGCAGGGCCTCGAGGCGCTCGAAGCCGAACGCCTCGTCGTTTGCGTCGACCGCCTCGACGAATCCGTCGGTGAGGAAGACGACGAGGTCGCCGGGCGCGAACGCGAACTCCTGCGCCGGAAAGGTCCGATCGGGAAAGAGCCCGAGGGGAAGCCCCGGCAAGGAAAGGGCCTCGACCTTCCCGCTCGCGATCCGATAGGGCGCGAGCTGACCGGCATTGGAGAGGAGCCCGCGCCGCGTGGCGGGATCGAAGGCGAGCAGGACGAGGGTCATGTAGTGGCGCGGGTCGGTGGAGCGATGGATGATTTCGTTGAGCCGGCTGAGCAGCTCCGCGCCCTGATGGCCGGCCTCGAGGAGTGTGGAGAGCGCGGCCTTGGCCATCGCGACGAGCAACCCCGTCGGCAGGCCGTGGCCGGAGACGTCCCCCAGGGCGACCGCCGTCCGGCCGTCGGGCATCGGCAGGTAGTCGTAGTAGTCGCCGCCGATTTCGGCCACGGGCTCGAAGTACGCGTGAACCGTCAAACCGGGAAGCGCGGCCTCCGGGGGCGGCAGGAGCTTGTGCTGGATCGTGCGCGCGATCGCGAGCTCGCTCTGGATCCGCTCCTTCTCGGCCGTCGCCGCGAGCGATTCCTGGATGGAGTCGGCCATTCCGTCGAACGACCGGGCGAGGTCGCCGATCTGGTCCCGGGATTTCGAGTGGATGCGGACGGAGAAGTCGCCACGTCCGATGGCGGCGGTCGCGCGGGTCAGACGGTTCACGTTGCGGGCGATCGAGCCGACGAGCACGAAAGCGACGACGAGCGCGGCGAGGTAGACGACGAGGAGGATGCCGCCGACGGTGACGAAGGCGATCCAGAAGATCTTGCCGACGTCCTTGACGCCCTGGGCGAAGAGCTGGTCGACGAGCAGGCGGGGCGAGGCCTTGGCCATCAGAACCGCCACGTCGTAGACCGGCTCGGCGGCCGCGTCGAGCACCGACTCGAGATAGAACGCATGGATCCACTCGCCACGCAGCAGGCCCGTCCCCGGCGGCGGCGCACCGGCCGGTCGGTGCGACGGCGGCTCGAGGATCTTCGGCTCCGGTTTCTCCGGGACGTCGGTGCGGACCGTGATGCCCCGGTCGTGCTCGGAGGCCTCGCTCGCCTCGGCGCCGATCTCGTAGCCCGTGCGGTCCGCGAGGGCCTGGAGCCAGGGGGCCTCCGGGTCCGAGAGGTCCAGGAGACGGACGGTTCCCGGCGTTCCGGAAGGCGCCACGAGCCAGAGCCGCTCGTCGGCGACGAGGAACCCGGGCCTCGCCAGCGCCTCGATCCAGGGAGCCTCCCGGCCCGTCTTGAGCCACGCGACGTCGGAGCGTTCCACGCGCGAGCCGCGCGCCGTGACGGACGGCAGGTCCGTGCCCCGCAGGATTGCGGACTCGCCGACCGCCGTGATTTCGCGGCGGAGGCGATTGGCCATGTACTGGTGCGCCACGATGTAGGACGTGAGAAAGAGGAGCGCGGCGACGAGCGGGATGGGGACGACGCCGATCAGGAAGTAGGAGAACGCCAGCCGCAGCGTGGTTCGCCGGACCACGACGCGAAAGAGCGCGGCCACGCCGCGGCCGAGCAGGACGAGGAAAGCGGCGACCGCGACCAGCGCGAGAAGGGTGGCGGCGCAGCCGGCGTCTCCGGCGCTGCCGGACACCTTCTCCAGCACGAAGGTCGCAACCGCCGACAGCACGAACACGACCAGCCAGATCCGTGTCGATTTCGCGAGGGGCACTGGGCGGGCATTCTACGACTCCCGCGGCGCGCGGACCGAGCAACCGGTTTCGCGTTCGGCTACAATCGGACGGGACGTGAAGTTTCTGCGCCAGGCGGCCCTGCTCCTGCCCTCCGCGTTCCTTCTCGACGTCCTGCTCTTCCTCCTGACCCACGGCCGCAAGGATCCCGGCTTCGGGACGTATCCGTTCTTCCAGGAGTGGCTGGGAGACGGCGCCGCGTCGACCTCGCCCGAAGCCCGTTTCCTCGGCCAGGCGCTCGTGTTCTTTCTTCCGGCCTACGTGATGATGCTCTGTTTCATCCTCGCGATCGCGGCGGGGGAGCGGGCGCTGTTCGGGAAGCGCCCGAAGCGCCGCGAGCGCAGCTTCGGGAGGGCGTTCTCCTTGACCTACCCGGTCGTCTTCCTGCTCGCGACCGTCGTCGTGATGTGGGTCGCCGAGCGGGCGGCCCTCCGGCAGGCGCCGGGCGCGCTCGTCGCGCCGCTCCTCGCGGCCGCCGCGCCGTTCGCCGCCGCCGCGCTCGCGCTGCTTCCGGCCGCGGTCCTCGCGGGTCCGGTCGCCCTGCTCGCGAAGGCGGGTGTGGCGTGACCGGTCCTACACGCGCGATCGTCATCCTCGATTTCGGTGGCCAGTACACGCAGCTGATCGCGCGCCGCGTGCGCGACGCGCGCGTCTTCTCGGTCGTGCTCCCGCCCGGCGCGCCGGCCGAGGAGATCCGCCGGTACAACCCGGCGGGGATCATCCTCTCCGGCGGGCCGCAGAGCGTGTACGAGGAGGGCGCCCCCCGTCCGTCGGGAGATCCGACGGCCTTCGGCGTTCCGGTGCTCGGTCTCTGCTACGGCATGCAGTGGCTCGCGCAGGCGGCAGGCGGCGAGGTCGCCAACGAGGGGCGCGAGTACGGCCGCGCCGTCGCGACGCTGGCCGTCGACTCGGAGCTCTTCCACGGCCTGGCTCCGGAGCAGACCGTCTGGATGAACCACGGGGACTCGGTGGTTGCGCCTCCGCAGGGATTCCGCGTGATTGCCTCGACCCCGACGACGCCCCTCGCGGGCTTCGAGAACCCGGGGCGCCGCGTGTGGGCGATCCAGTTCCATCCGGAGGTCCGTCATACGGCCCACGGGACCGAGATCCTCGAGAACTTCCTGTTCCGCATCTGCAAGGTGCAGCCCGACTGGACGATGGCGGGGTTCCGGCAAGAGAAGGTGGATGCGATCCGCCGGCAGGCTCCGACCGGCGCCGTGATCTGCGCCCTCTCGGGAGGCGTGGATTCCTCGGTCACCGCGATCCTGCTGCGCGAGGCCCTCGGCGCGCCGCGTGCATCCCATCCTGGTGGATCACGGCCTCATGCGCGCGAACGAACGGCGGCAGGTCGTCGAGGCGTTCGGGCACCTCGGCATCGCGGTGCACGCCGTGGACGCGGGCGACCTGTTTCTCTCGCGCCTGGCGGGCGTGACGGACCCGGAGCAGAAGCGCAAGATCATCGGGCGCACGTTCATCGACGTGTTCGAGGCGGAAGCGAAGGGCATCCCCGATGCGCGCTACCTCGCGCAGGGAACGCTCTATCCCGACGTCATCGAGTCGATGTCGATCAAGGGCCCCTCGGCCGTCATCAAAACGCACCACAACGTCGGCGGGCTTCCGGAGCGCCTCGGATTCGAGCTCATCGAGCCGGTGCGCGAGCTCTTCAAGGACGAAGTCCGTCTGCTCGGCGCCGAGCTCGGCCTGCCGCGGGAGTTCCTGGCGCGCCACCCGTTTCCCGGACCGGGTCTCGCCGTGCGCATTCCCGGCGAGGTCACGCGCGAGAAGGTCGCGATCCTCCAGAAGGCCGACGCGATCGTCCTCGAGGAAATCCGCCGGGCGGGCCTGTACGACGCGATCTCCCAGGCGTTCGCGGTCCTCCTGCCGGTCAAGTCCGTGGGCGTGATGGGCGACGGCCGGACGCACGAGTCGGTCCTGGCCGTGCGAGCCGTGCAGACGACGGACTTCATGACCGCCGACTGGTTCCGGATGCCGCACGAGGTGCTCGACGCGATCGCCAGCCGCGTCGTCGGCGAGGTCCGCGGCGTCAATCGCGTCGTCTACGACATCACGTCCAAGCCGCCCGCGACGATCGAGTGGGAGTAGCCTTTCGGAAATGAAAAGGGCCCGCCGGAGCGGGCCCCGCGATTCCTGTCTCGAAGCGGTTCAGCTGGCCGGAGGCGCGCCCGCCGCGGACATGCCGAGCGCGGTCATCGCCGCGGTCGCCTTGTCCTTGACCTCGTTGGCCTTGGCGATCGCCTGGTTCCAGTTGCCGGCCGCCTGCGCGGCCTGGGCTTCGGCCCAGGTCGTGGTCGCCGCCGCGAGCCCGTCTTTGGCGGCCTGAAACTGCGCGGCATCGAGCCCCTTGGGGAGCTTCTTCGACTGCGAAAGGATGTCGATGCGGCTCTTGAGCGCTTCGACCATCTTCGGCATGCCCTCGGACAGGGAGGTCCACGTCGCCTGCATCTCGGCCTTCTTCGCCATGGCCTTGGCCGTCACATCGTTGGCTTTCGACTGGACCGACGTCGCTGCGGCGAGAGCCCCCTTGTAGTCGCCCTTGTTGTAGGCGTCCTTGGCGGCCGCGAGATCGTCCGACAGCGAGCGGAAGTCGTCGGGCACCAGGTTCTCGGCCTCGGCCCGGGCGCTGTTGACGGATTCCTCCGCCATCTTCAGGGCGGCTTCCGCGGGCTTCTTGCCGCTGTTGCAGGCGACGGCCAGAACGCAGGCCGCGACCGCGAGGTACTTCCAGGACTGTTTCAACATCTCTCCTCCTCTTTCTCTCTTTCTCGCTATTTCCATTTCTATCTGTCTATCTTTCTCTCGCTATGTCGATGACGGGTGGGGCGGGGGAGCCTTCCGTCGGGCGGGGCCGCCGTTCCCGCCAGAGTCCGAAGATCGCGGTCAGGGTCGCCAGGACGATCTCGTCGACGAAGGGAATCAGGTCCGGGACGACGAGGTCCGCGAGGGTCACCGTGAGCAGGATGGCAAAGAGCGCCGGGAATCGAAGACCCAGCCGGCCGAGTGCGCGCGACATGGCGCCGGCCACGGGAGCTAGGGAATCCGGAGTTTCTGGCCGACGCGGATGAGATCGGGGTTCTTGAGGACGTCCTGGTTGGCTTCGAAGATCTTGGGGTAGAGGCTCGCGTCCCCGTAGTACTGCTGAGCGATCTTCGAGAGGGTTTCCCCTTTCTTCACCTCGTGCCACTGGGTGAAGTCCCACTTGCCTCCGCCAGAGTCCTTCGGTGCGTCCGCCATGTGACCTCCTTTGGGAGCGACGGGGGTGTTGAGCGGGAAACCGTAAGCTCGCCGGCCCGCCGCTGTCAAGGGCCGTCGAGACCCTCGCGTCCGTCGAGGCAACGGCCGATCGCAGCCAGGCCGGCCCGCACGAGGCCGGGATCGCCGCCGAAGGCGATCCGAAAGTGCGCGGGGGCTCCGAAGAAGCGGCCCGGCGTCACCGCGGCGCCCGTCTCGCGGAGGAGCCTCTCGACGAAGGAACCGGCGTCGGCGGCGTCGTCGTCGTCCTCGAGCGTTCCGGGCGAGAAACGGGGAAAGGCGAGCGTCGAGCGGCTCGGCACGCACTGGAGCTCCGGCCTCGCGGAGAGAAAGGCCTCGACCGCGGCCCCATTGGTCTCGACGATCGCGCGCATCCGGGCGGCGAGGCGCGGCATGTGCGCAAAGGCCAGGGCCGCCAGGCGGTCCGAGGGCATCGGGCTCCAGACGTCGACGATGTTCCGGGCCCTCCGGATGGCGCCGGCGAGCGGAGGGCTGGCGATCGCCCAGCCGCAGCGCAACGACGCGAGACCATGGGACTTGCCGAGGCCCGCCGTCGAGATGAACCGGTCCGACAGCTGCGCCGCCGGAGGCGGCCGGTTCTCGAGCACCGTCTCGCGATAGACCTCGTCGACGAGGACGAGAAAGTCGCGCGCTTCCGCAAGCCGGCCGAGCTCCTCGAGACGCTCCGGGGAAATGAGCGCGCCGGAGGGGTTGTGGGGATTGGAGAGGATCACGAGACGCGTGCGCGGGGTCAGGGCCGCGGCGACCGCGCCGGGATCGAGGTCCCAGGCATCCTCGAAGCGCCGCGCGAACATGGAGACGCGCGCGCCGAGAAGCGCGGCCGCTGCCGGGAGCGGATCGTAATGGGGCGTCTCCATGAGGACCTCGTCGCCCTGCGAGAGGACGGCCGCGAGCGTGAGGAACGTGACGCCCGAACAGCCGACTCCCGTCGCGACGCGATCCGCGTCGACGCCGTGATGCCGGGCGATCGCCTCGACGAGGGGCGGATATCCGTCGGGGCTCTCGCCGGCGAGGTCCACGGCCTCCCGCGCGCCCGGGAGGTCGTCGAGGGCGCAGGCCGACAGGTTGGATCCGGCGAGGTCGATCGCCGGCCTGGGGCGGGACTTGGCCCACTCCATGTACGGAGCGCGCGGGGCCGTCACGCGCTCGACCCGGGCGTGGCGGAGCGTCGCCGGCACGCGTAGTAGATGGGGACGCCCCCCGCGAGAATCGCGACGCCGATCGCCGACCGCAGGGGATTGGACCGGGCCGCTCCGACCACCACGAAGGCGGAGGCGGCCGCGAAGAGGATCGGCACGATCGGAACGCCCGGCGAGCGGAAGAGGCCGGCGGGGCGCTGCGCGAGGGGCCAGCGCTTGCGCAGAAGGATGACGGCGAAGACGGTGAGTCCGAAGAACATCCAGTCCGCAAAGACGACGGAGTCGACGAGGTCGCCAAAAGTTCCGGTGAGAACGAGGACGATCGACCACGCGGCCTGGAGCAGGATTGCCCGATGGGGCGTTCCGAACCGCGGATGGAGCTTCCCGATCCCGCGAAAGAAAACGCCGTCCTGCGCCATCGCGTAGGAGATCCGCGTCGGCCCGAGCAGCGACACGTCGAGGAAGCCGAAGGTCGAGATCGCGATCGCGGCGGCGAGCCAGCGTTCGGCGCCGGGTCCGAAGATCCGACCGACGGCGTCGGCCGCGGGCGTGGCGGTCGCGGCGAGGCCGTCGCGGGTGAGCGTCAGCAGATAGACGACGTTGACCGACACGTAGATGACCACCACCAGGAGCGTGCCCGCAACGAGGGCGCGGGGCAGCGTGCGCTCCGGGGAGCGGATCTCCTCGGCGACGGTGTTCGCGTTCTGCCAGCCGCCGTAGGAGAAGAGGATCGGGACGAGCGCGGTTGCAAACGCCAGGATCGTCAGGTCGCGGGCGGATGCCGAGGGGAGCGGGAGGGGGCAGCGGCGAAAGTCGCGGGGCGAGGAGCAGCCCGCCGACGATCAGGATCGCGAGGGCCGCGATCTTGAGAACCACGAGGACGTTCAAGAGGCGGCTGCCGGGCTTCACACCCGCTACGTTGACGAGCGCGATCACGGCGAGCGCCGCAACGGCGAGCGGCGTCGGGCTCAGGCCGGGCGCTCCGACCAGGCGCAGGGTGTACTGGGCGAAGGTGATGGCCACGGCGGCCGTCCCGCCGCCCTGGATCATCAGGAACGACGCCCAGCCGAAGAGGAACGCGACCAGCGGGTGGTAGGCCTCGCGCAGGTAGGCGTACTCCCCGCCGGCCTGCGGGTAGAGCGACGCGAGCTCGGCGAAGGCGAGCGCCCCCGCGAGGGCGATCGCGCCGCCGAGAATCCAGGCCCCGAGGACCGGGCCGGCCGAAGGGAGCCGCTGCGCGACGAGGTAGGGGTTGATGAAGATTCCGGCGCCGATGATCCCGCCGACCACGAGCATCGTCGCGTCGAAGGTCCCGAGGGCGCGGCGGAAGGACACGGTCGCCGGATCTGCCGTCGGCGTTCTACTGGTATTGCGGCCGGACCTGGATGGTCTCGGTCCCCAGGAACCGTCCCTGCGCGTCGAAATCCCAGCCGACGCGGGCGATAGCCCACGACCTGGCAGGCGTGGCAGCCGTCATGGATGTCGTAGACCACGACGAAGCGCTGGCCGCCGTTCCGGAGCTTCACGGAGCGCGGAGCGCTGCCCGGGCGGCGGTCGCGCGGAAAGAGGGCCAGATTCGGATACGCGCGCTCGAGGCCCGTCCAGGCGGGGAAGCCGGAGAAGCTCTTCCGGTCGAGGCGGGCGAGGTCGTCGACGTCGATGAGCGGCGGGTCGCCGTTGACGAGCTCGACGAGGGCGTTTTCGTTGGCCCGGAAGGGGGATTCGACGTAGACGACGTCGACGCGGCCGGTATCGCGAAACGCAACGGCGTACGCCGGATCGCCGAGGCGTCGGGTGAACGCCGCGGCCGCCTCGGGGGCGCCCGAGGCCCGCATCTGCGCGACGAAGCACTCGAGAAAGGCGTCTCCGGGGTCGGCACAGGACTTCACGACGCGCCCTCGAAAGTCCGCAGGCGGTTTCCACACCGCGTCGGCGCCCACGGCTCCGGGAGGAGCCGGAGCGGCTCCCACGAGCGTGCAGAAAGCGACGGCATTCGCGAGGGCGGCGGCGAGCGGAGCGGTCATCGAAGTCATCGAATGCTTCGGATTCGCACGCAAGAGTATCGCGGCGCGGATCGGTGTACGATCGAAGCTCGATGCCCGGCGACTTCGTTCATCTCCATCTTCACAGCCAATACTCCCTCCTCGACGGCGCGAACAAGCTGCCCGAGCTGTGCCGGCGCGTCGCGGAGCTCGGGATGCCGGCCGTCGCCGTCACCGACCACGGCAACATGTTCGGGGCTTTCCACTTTTTCCACGAGGCGCTGCAGAACGGCATTCGTCCCATCATCGGGGTCGAGGCCTACATCGCTCCGGGCGACCGCCGCGACCGCGAGGAGAAGGCCGCGAGCGAGTCCGGCGAGGGCTACGCCTACCACCTGACCATTCTCGCTTCGACGCAGAAGGGGTACCGCAACCTCGTGCGCCTCGTGTCCGAGGCCTATATCTCGGGCTTCTACCACCGCCCCCGAATGGACAAGGCGCTCCTGCGGGAGCACGCCGAAGGTCTCATCGGCCTCTCCGGCTGTCTGAAGGGCGAGGTCGCCGGATCGCTGTCCCGGGGCAACTACGGAGCCGCGAAGAAGGCGTTCTACGAGTACGAGGAGATATTCGGGAAGGGCAATTTCTACGTCGAGATCATGGACCACGGCCTGCCGCAGCAGACCGCGATCGTGCCCGACCTTCTGCGCCTCTCGACGGAGACGGGGGCGCCCGCCGTGGCGACCAACGACAGCCACTACCTCCGGCGCGACGACGCCTTCCCGCACGAGGTGCTCCTCTGCATCGGGATGGGAAAGACCCTCGAGGACGAGCGCCGGATGCGGTTCTACAACGACGAGTTCTACGTCAAGGACCCCGACGAGATGAAGGCCCGCTTCCGCTCGTGGAGCGCCGAGGCCGTGACGAACACCGTGGCCATCGCCGAGCGCTGTGCCGTCTCGTTCGACACCGGGCAGCTCCACCTGCCGACCTTCACCGCGCCCGACGGGCGGCCTCCCGCGGACTACTTCCGCGACCTCGCGCGCGAGGGGCTCGCGCGGCGCCTCGCCGAGGACGTCGCGCAGATGCCCGAGACGGAACGCCTGCCGGCCGAGAAGTACCGCGACCGGCTCGAATACGAGATCGGCGTCATCGAGAAGATGGGGTTCCCGTCCTACTTCCTGATCGTTTCCGACTTCATCCGGTACGCCCGCGAGAACCGCATCGCGGTGGGGCCGGGGCGGGGAAGCGCGGCGGGGTCGATCGTCTCCTGGGCGCTGCGCATCACGGAGATCGATCCCGCTCCGGTACGACCTGCTCTTCGAGCGCTTCCTGAACCCGGAGCGGATCTCGATGCCCGACATCGACATCGACTTCTGCCAGGCGCGGCGCGGCGAGGTCATCGAGTACGTCACGAAGAAGTACGGCCGCGAGAACGTCGCGCAGATCGTGACGTTCTCGCAGCTCAAGCCCAAGCTCGCCGTGCGGGACGTCGCCCGCGTCCTGTCCCTCCCGGTGGCCCTCGGGGACCGGATCGCCAAGCTCGTGCCCGACGGGCCGGACGTGAACTTCGAGCGGGCGTTTCGCGACTCGCCCGGACTGAAAGAGGCGATGGCTGCGGACGAGTCGATCGCCAAGGTCGTCCGGATCGCCGAACGGCTCGAAGGCCTGTCCCGCCACGCCGGCATCCACGCCGCGGGCGTCGTCATCGCGCCGAAGCCGATCACCGAGTTCCTGCCCGCTCTACCGGACGAACAAGGACGAAATCACGACGCAGTTCGACATGAACGCCGTCGAGAAGATGGGCCTTCTCAAGATCGACTTCCTCGGCCTCATCACCCTCGACATGCTCGAGGCGACCGCGGCGGCCGTGAAGGAGCGGCTCGGGGTTACGGTCGACCTCGATCACCTCCCGCTCGACGACGAGCCGACGTTCGAGCTCTTCCGCTCCGGGAAGACCGCCTGTGTCTTCCAGTTCGACTCGGGCGGGATGCGGGATCTGCTCCGCCGCGCCAAGCCGCGCGTCTTCCCGGATCTCGCGGCGCTCAACGCCCTCTACCGGCCGGGCGCGCTCGACGCGGGAACCGTCGAGGACTACGTCCGGCGGAGGACCGGCACGAGCAAGGTGACGTACCCGCTGCCCGAGCTCGAGAGCACCCTCTCCGAGACGCTCGGCATCCTGGTCTACCAGGAGCAGGTCATGCGCATCGCGCAGTTCGTGGCGGGCTACACCCTCGCCGAGGCCGACCTTCTTCGAAAGGCGATCGGCAAGAAGAAGCGCGAGATCATGCAGGCCGAGGCCGAGAAGTTCATCCGCAAGTCGGTCGAGCACGGCACGCCGAAGAAGAAGGCCCAGGAGCTCTGGTCGCTCATCGAGCCGTTCGCGCGGTACGGGTTCAACAAGTCCCATGCCGTCGCGTACGCGCTGGTCGCCTACAAGACGGCGTACCTCAAGGCGCACTTTCCCGTCGACTTTTTCGCGGCGAACCTCTCGGCGGAGATCGGCTCGACCGACGGGATCGTCAAGGTTCTCGGAGACTGCCAGGAGTCGGGCATACCGGTGCTGCCGCCCGACATCAACGAATCGTGGGAGAGCTTCGCCGCCGTCGGCACGTCGATCCGATTCGGCCTCGCCGCGATCAAGGGCGTCGGCGAGGCGGCGGCGCGGTCGATCGCTCGAAGAGCGGCAGAAGCGTCCTTTCTCGTCCTTCACCGACTTCATCGAACGGCTCGACTCCCACCTCGTGAACAAGCGCACGCTCGACGCGCTGATCGCGGCGGGCGCCTTCGACTCGCTCGGGAAGAAACCGCGCGACCCTCGCCGGCGCTGCGGAGCGGGCCATCGCCCGGGCGGCGCGGGCCCGCGACGAGACCGAGCGTCGGCCAGTCGAACCTCTTCGGCGGGGGTGTCGAAGCGGCGGAGGGGCCCGCGCGGCGACGACTTCCCGGATCTGCCGGAATGGCCCCTGGACCAGCGGCTCAAGGGCGAGAAGGACACGCTCGGCTTCTACGTCACCGGCCATCCGCTGACCCGGTTCTCCGAGGAGATCGAGCCGCTTCGCCGACGGCCGCATCGCCGACCTCGCGAGGCGCGTCGAGCAGTCCGTCGCGCGTGGCGGGCGTTCTCGGGAACCTCAAGAAGCAGAAGATCAAGAAGGGCGTCAACGAGGGCAAGACGATGCTCAAGGCGACGCTCGAAGACACGAGCGGCACCGTCCCGGTCGCCGTCTTCGCGAGCCTCTACGAGAAGGTGCAGAGCTGGGTGCGCGACGACCTTCCGGTCCTGGCGCAGGCCACGGTGCGCGAATCGGGCGGCGCGATCGAGCTCACGATCCAGGAGATCACGCCCCTCGAGGGCATCCGCGAGCGCCGCGCCCGGGAGCTCGCGATCCGCGTGAATCTCGCGTACGCGGACGAAAGCGTTCTGGCCCGGCTCCAGGAACGGCTGCGGCGCCATCCCGGAACGACCCCCGTCTCGATTCGCCTCGTGCGGCCGGGCGAGTTCGAGGCGACGCTCAAGGCCGCCGATTCGATGCGCATCGCTCCGTCGCCGCGCCTGACGAGCGAGATCCAGGCCCTGGCGGGGGAGGGGTCGGTCGAGTACGTCTTCTAGGCCCGGCGCTCCCTCCGCTCGCATCGCTGCCGCGCGCCGTGCGCGCAGCCCTGACCGCGGCCGCGCCCTGGCGCGGCGAGCGCGGCGAAGAGCTCTTACCTCGTCGGCGGCGCCGTCCGGGACCTGCTCCTCGGAAGATCCGGTCCGGGACGTCGACCTCGCCCTCGGGGCGACGCGATCCGGTTTCGCGAACCGCTCGCGGAGCGTCTGGCGACGGCCGTGTCGAGCCGCCACGCGCGATTCGGGACGGCGACTCTCGCGCTGCCCGAAGGCGAGACGGCTCGACGTCGCGGCGACACGGCGGGAGACCTATGCGCGGCCGGGCGCGCTGCCGGACGTTGAGGCCGGCGTACCGATCGTGGAAGACCTCGCGCCGTCGCGACTTCCCCGTCAACGCGATGGCATCGTCCTGACCGGGCGCGTCTTCGGGCGGGCGGCTCGTCGATCCGTTCGGCGGCCGCGACGACCTGGCGGCGAGACGCATCCGATTCCTCCATCCCGCTTCGCCCGACCGACGACCCGACGCGGGCGCCTGCGCGCCGCGCGCTACGCGGCCGGCTCGGATTTCGGCTCGCCCCGGAGGCGCGCGCGCGAGATCGCCGCGGCCGTCGCGCGCCGGCGCGTTCGACGCGCGTCTCGGGCGATCGCCTGCGGCGCGAGCTCGCACTCTTCGCTCGCGGAGGAAGGCGCGTACGGGCAGTGGCCGTCCTGCACGCATCCGGAGTGGATCGCGCGATCTCGCGGGAGCTGGCGGCGGGCTTCTCCGGGGCCGCGGCGCGGCGCGTGCCGCGGCGCGACAGGGCGCCGCCGGCCGGGTCCCTCCCGGGTGGCTCTGCTACTTTCTCGTCTGGATGTCGGGAGTCACGCGCCCCGGAGGGCTTCGGCTGGCGGACCGGCTCGCGTTCGCCGGCGGGATCGCGCCGCGCTCGATCGCTGGCCGCAGACGCGACGGGTCATCTCCGGCAGGGTTCGTGCGCTGCCGCGCTCCGCGCAGCGCGCGCGGCCTGGCGGGTCGCTCCCGCGACGAGGTCGTCGCCGCGGCCGCGTTGCTCTCGCCGAGCGCGACGCGGCTGCCCTGCGCACCGCCTGCGGAGCGCCCGCAGCTGCGGCTCGCGATCACCGGGGCGGACCTGATCGCGCGGGGAATCGCCCGCGGGGCCCGCGATCGGCCGCGCGCTCGCCGCCACCCTCGCCGCGCGCGAGGAACGGGCGCATCGGCTCCCACCCGGCCGAGGAGCTCGCCTTGCCCTGCGGCGCTCGCGAAGGAAGCCTTGATCGGCGTGCTCGCTGCTCCCGGCGCTCGGTGCGTCGCCTCCGCCGCCGCCTCCTTCAAGCGCGCCGGCACCGACGCGCAGCCGGTCGTCGGCCCGACCTTCTGCGCCGAGTGGGTGCGTCAGTCCAACGAGGGCTACGACCGGCTGACGCTCTTCCGCAAGGCGTGCTCATCTGGAAGACGAGCCGCGGAGGCAAGGACGAGGTCAAGCGGGATCGCTCTCGGCCCGCGGAGCTCGCAGTTCTACTGCGACTTCTTCGCGCGGCCAGGACGTTCTGGACGATCTGCCGCCCGACCTGCGGACGGGCCTGACCGGGAGCTCGCCTCGTGCTTCGCCGTCACGCTCGCCCGCCCCAACGGCGAGCCGCAAGACGCGTGCGCTTCGACGATTTGTCGAGCGACACCGCCGAGATCCTCGTCCCTGCGCTCGGCCCTGGAAGGGCTCGGGGGATTTTTCTGTCGCCGCTCGCGCCCGGTCACGCGCTTCGCTCCGGCGATCTGCCGGACCGGGGACCCTTCTCAAGCGCTTCGACGGCTCGGTCTTCCAGGTCCGCCGTCTGGAGAAGGAGACCGGCTTCGTCGAGATCGCCGGCATGAACGAGCCGTACTCGCAGTTCGTCAAGATCGAAGAGCTGCGGTTCCAGTTCTAGCCGCCCGATCCCCGGCCGTGAAGGGCGCGGGCGGCGCCCGGCGCGTACGGATCCTGGCGGGGCGATGGAAGGGCCGGGCGCTTCCAGTGCCCGCCGGCGCGCGTCCGACGTCGGGCCGGGCGCGCGCCGCCCTCTTCGATCTGCTCGGCCGGAGCGTCTCGCCGGGGTCGCGGGTTCTCGACCTCTACGCCGGGTCGGGCGCCGTCGGGCTCGAGGCGGTCTCGCGCGGCGCCGCCGCGGCCGTGCTCGTCGAGCGCGGACGGGGGCGCGCTGACGCGCATCCTCGACGCGCTCGCCGTTTCTCGGAGCCGAGGAGGTGATCCTGCGTCGCGACCGGGCCGACACGGCCATGCCGCGCTCGCGCGCATCGACGCCTCGGGGGAGCGCTTCGACCTCGTCTTCGCCGATCCGCCGTACGCCGCGACGCGGAATCGGACGAGCTCGACAGCGCTGGCCGGCGCTGCTGGCGCCGGGAGGAGTGCTGGTGCTGCAGCAGGACGCTGCGAGGCGCCGCGCGTGCCGCCGGGGCCTGGTCCGCCGTGCGGTCCGTGCCTACGGACGTAACGTCTTCCATTTCTTCGGGATGCTTTGACGGGGCGTCGGAAATGCTAGGCTTCGCGGTTCGCTTTTGACGGAAATCCGCCACACGCTGACGAGGAGTCGATCTGCCATGCTCCAGACCGGGAGACATTTCTTTACCTCGGAGTCGGTGACCGAAGGACACCCCGACAAGATCGCCGACCAGATCTCCGACGCCGTCCTCGACGCCGTTCTCCGCGACGACCCGATCGGGCGCGTGGCCTGCGAGACGCTCGTCACGACCGGGATCGCGTTCATCGCCGGAGAGATCTCGACCAAGACCTACGTCGACCTGCCCGTCGATCGTCCGACAGACGATCAAGGACATCGGATACACGCGCGCCAAGTTCGGTTTCGACTACGAGACCTGCGCGGTCATCTCCTCGATCGATCCCGCAGTCGGCCGACATCGCGCAGGGCGTCGACACCGGAGGCGCCGGCGACCAGGGCATGATGTTCGGCTACGCGGTGCGGGAGACCGAGGAGCTCATGCCTCTGCCGCTGACCCTCGCCCACCGGCTCGTGCAGCGGCTCTCCGAGGCGCGCCGCAAGGGCGAGCTCGACTTCCTGCGCCCCGACGGCAAGTCCCAGGTCACCGTCGAGTACGAGGGCACGCGGGCCATCCGCGTCGAGACGGTCGTCGTCTCGACCCAGCACGCCGAGGCGATCAAGCACCCGGCGCTCAAGGAAGCGATCATCGAAGAGGTCGTCCGCCCCGTCATCCCGGCCGCCCTCCTGACGGCGGACGACGAAGTTCCACGTCAACCCGACGGGCCGGTTCGTCATCGGCGGCCCGCAGGGCGACACCGGCCTGACCGGCCGCAAGATCATCGTCGACACGTACGGCGGCAGCGCCCCGCACGGCGGCGGCGCGTTCTCGGGCAAGGATCCGACGAAGGTCGACCGCTCGGCGGCCTACATGGCGCGCTACGTCGCCAAGAACATCGTCGCGGCGGGGCTCGCCGAGCGCGCGCTGATCCAGCTGGCCTACGCGATCGGCGTCGCCGACCCGGTCTCGGTGCACGTCGAGACGTTCGGCACCGGGCAAGATCCGCGAGGACCGCATCGTCGCCCTCATCCGCGAGCACTTCCGCCTGACGCCCAAGGGCATCATCGAGTCGTTGAACCTCCGGCGCCCGATCTACAGGGCGACCGCGGCGTTCGGCCACTTCGGCCGCCGGCTTCCGGAGTTCACCTGGGAGCAGACGGATCGGGCCGAGGCGCTCGCGCGGGCCGCGGGCGTCGAAGTCGCCGCGCCGGTGGGAGGATAAGAATGAGCACGGTCGTCGCAAACGCAGTTTCCAGTCACGTCAAGGATCTCGGCCTCGCCGCGCGCGGCAAGGCGCGCATCGAATGGGCCGACGCGAGCATGCCGGTCCTGCGCGCAGATCCGCGAGCGCTTCGAGAAAGAGAAGCCGCTGAAGGGGATCCGCATCTCGGCTTGCCTCCACGTCACGAGCGAGACGGCCAACCTGGCCCGGACGCTCAAGGCCGGCGGGGCCGACCTCGCCTTGTGCGGCTCGAACCCTCTCTCGACGCAGGACGAGGTGGCCGCCTCCCTCGTCGCCGACTACGGGATCGCGACGTACGCCATCAAGGGCGAGGACCACGGCACTTACTACGACCACATCCGGTCCGCGCTGGCACACCGGCCCAACGTGACGATGGACGACGGCGCGGACCTGGTGTCCTCGCTCCTCTTCCTGGCGCTCGGCCGCGACGGCGACGTCGATCCCGTCATCCGCGAGTGGGCGCGGGGGCTTTCGGCCGACGACCGCCGGACGCTCTTCGAGGGCATCATCGGGGGCACGGAAGAGACGACGACCGGCGTCATTCGCCTGCGCGCGATGGAGAAGGCCGGCGTGCTCAAGTTCCCGGTCGTCGCGGTCAACGAGGCGAAGACCAAGCACTTCTTCGACAACCGTTACGGCACGGGCCAGTCCACGCTCGACGGGATCATCCGGGCCACGAATCTGCTCGTCGCGGGCTTGAACGTCGTCGTCGCCGGCTACGGCTGGTGCGGCCGGGGCGTCGCGATGCGGGCCCGGGGGCTCGGGGCGCAGGTGATCGTGACGGAGCTCGATCCGACCAAGGCGATCGAGGCCGCGCTCGACGGCTTCCGTGTGATGACGATGGCCGAGGCCGCGCCGATCACCGACATCTTCGTCACGGTCACGGGCAACAAGGGCGTGCTTCGCGAGGAGCACTTCCGCGCCATGAAGGATGGAGCGGTCATCTGCAACTCGGGCCACTTCAACGTCGAGATCGACATCCCGGCGCTCGAGAAGCTGGCGCGGGAGCGCCGGCCGATCCGGGAGTTCGTCGAGGAGTTCCGTCTCGCCGATGGGCGCCGGATTCACCTCCTCGCCGACGGCCGCCTCATCAATCTCGCCGCGGCGGAGGGGCACCCGGCGTCGGTCATGGACATGTCCTTCGCCAACCAGGCGCTGGCGGCGGAGTTCATGGTCAAGAACCACGCCTCCCTCGAGAAGCGGGTCTACGCGGTACCCGAAGACATCGACCGCGAGATCGCGCGCCTCAAGCTCGCCTCGATGGGCGTCACGATCGACACCGCCACCCCCGAGCAGGTCAAGTACATGGGCTCGTGGGAAGAGGGCACCTAGAGAGGCTAGAAAGACAGCCTCGCCCCGATTCCACCCGGGATCGGAGTGAGGGCGACCTCGACTCCCACCCGGGCCTCCTGTGTCTGGTGGCGCCCGACCACGAAGCGGCCGACGGCGACGCCGATCGCCGCGCCCGCGAAGACGTCGGCGATGAAGTGCTTCTCGTCGTTGACGCGATCGAACGCCACGAGTGTCGCGAGCGTGTAGGCGACCGTCGGAACGATCCACCCGTCCGTCCGCATGGCGACGACCGAGGCCACCGCCCAGGCGATCGTGGCGTGGCCCGAAGGAAGCGACTCGTAACGGGTTGTGAATCCGTGGAAGATCGTCTCGCCGCCCGACTGCTCCGGCCGTTCGCGCCCGAAGGCGGGCTTCAGGATGGCCGTCAGCAGGCCGGCGAAAGCCGCCGCCTCGATGGCGTCCCGCCCCGTGTCGCGCAACTCAGGATTCTTCGTGATCAGGCCGCCGGCGAGGAGGCCGCCCGCGATCGCCCACGCGTAGGGCTGGCCGAATCCGGTCGTGGCGTCGGAGATCGCGTCCGTCGTCGCCGAGCGGCGCTCCTGGATCGCCACGTAGGTCTGCTCATCGGTCGCGAGGAGCACGCCGAGCGCAGCCGCGAACGTCGCGAAGCGGGTCCAGTCCCGCGCCTGCCAGTGTAGCGGGCTCGTGACGAGTGCGGCGCCGTCGTCGAGATAACGCTTCGCCTCGTCCGCGAGCGCGCGCCCGACGACTTCCGGGATGCCGGGGGAGGGCGACTCCGCGGCCGGCGCGGCGAGGTCTGGGTCGGGTGGGCCGCACGACGCAGGCTCGAGCGCCCGGACGGGCGCGGAAACGGCGAGCGCGAGCAGCGCGCACGAGACCGCTCCCGGCGCGCCGAATCTCATGTCCGAATGCGGATGAGGAGGTACGCCGCGGCGAGACCGAACAGGATGTTGGGCGCCCAGGCCGCCATCGCCGGGGGCAGGGCTCCGACCTCGCCGAGCTTCGTCAGAAACGCCGAAGCCACGAGCGTGAGGATCCCGAGGATGAGTCCCACGCCGATGCCCGCGAGCGCTCCCCGCCGGCCGACGCGAAACGCGAAGGGCACGGCGAGAACCGCCATGATCGGCAGGAGCGCGGGCTGGGCGACCTTGGCCTGGAGCGCGGTCTCGAGACCCGAGGTCGGGTAGCCGCCCGCGCGGAGCTGGCGGTTGAGGCGCTCGAGCTCCCGGAAGCGCATCTCCTCGGGGCGCCGGCGGCTCGCGACGACGGATTCGGGCGGATCGCCCTCGACCGTCTCGGAGACGAACCGGCGGTAGGGCAGGTCCTCGCTGTCGGCCGTCGCGGTGAAGGTGCGGCTCCAGCCGTCCGTCAGAGTCCACCGGCCGTCCTTCCACGCCGCCTCGCGCGCGTCGGTGCGTCCGGCGAGCTGGAAATCGGTATCGAAGCGAAAGACGGAGACTCCGAGGAGGCGGCCCGGGAGGCTCTCTTCCCGGAACCAGATGGACCCGTCCCGGGCGAGGTACCAGTTGCGCTCCGCCGAGGTCCGGATGCCGTAGTCCGGCGCGCGTCCATAGATGACGTTGCGGAAGCGCATCTGGCGCTGCTCGGCGACCGGCAGGACGTACTCGCCGACGGCGAAAAGGGCCACGGCGCCGAGGCCCACAAATGCGACGACCGGAACGGCGAGGCGCCAGAGCGACACCCCGGACGCCTTGAAGGCGGTGTCCTCGGCGTTCTTGGACAGGACTCCGAGCCCGATCAGCGTGGCGAGCAGGACGGCGAACGGCGCGACCTGGACCGCGATCGCGATTCCGAAGTACCGGTAGAAGCCCAGGATCGCCGAGAGGGGAGGCCGGTGCCGGGCGACCTCGTCGAGCTTGTCGGCGTAGTCGACGACGACGGCGAGCAGCATGGCCGAAGCGAAGACGAGGGTCAGGGCCGAGAGGAAGCGCGCCAGCACGTAGCGGTCGAGAAGCGACAGGAAATGGAGGGGGGAGTGGCGGCTCCACGCCGTGGTCGGAGTCCGGACGCCGGGTGGCCGGACGGCATCGGGGCGGGCAGCAACCGCCGCAGCCGCCGGACCTCGGCCTCGATCGGCGGCCGCGGCGCATGGGGAGCACGCCCCGAGGGCTTCCACAGGACGGCGCCGACGCCCAGGAGGACCAGCATGAGGTTCGGGAGCCACATCGCGAGGGCCGGCGGCATGCGGCCGCTCTGCGCCCAGGTTTCGCCGCTCGAGAGAAGCACGTAGTAACCGAGCAGCACGGCGAGCGAGAGCGCGAAGCTGCCGCCGCGGCCGCCTCGCCGCAGCGTCTGCGCGAGGGGGACGCCGATGAGGGCGAACGCGATGCACGCGAAGGGGATCGCGAACTTCTTGTGGATCTCGACCCACGCGAGCCGCCGGCTCGGATCACCCGGGGGCAGGCGCCGCGCCGACTGCCAGAGCTCGGGAAGGGTCTGGGAGCGCAGGCCCCGGGTCACGCGCACGCTCGCTCCGGCCGGCAGTCCGGGGTCGCCGGCGAGCAGGAGGCGCTGCGTCTCGTTGCGGCTGACGCGGTCGCGCTCGGGATCCTGCGGATCGATCTCGTGAACGGCGGACTGCCGCAGGTCGAGCCAGAGCAGGTCGCCCTCGAGCGTGAGCGCTCCCTGCCGCGCCGTGATGATGCGGTTGGGCGAGGCTTTCGTCGTTGTCGCCGGCCAGCCGCAGGAACACGCCCTCGAAGGACCTCCCGTCCTCGGCCGCCCGATCGAAATAGAAGGTGATTCCGGGGCGCGGCTCCCGGAACGTGCGCGGCGCGACGACGTTGACGATCGACGTCGCGGCGACCCGGGCCATGGAGGTCTGGAGCGCGTGGTTCGCGGAGGGCAGGACGACGTTGTAGAGGACGAGCACGAGCGCCGACGCCGCGGCCGCGGCGCCGAGGACCGGCCGGTACAGGGCGGCCGGACCGATGCCGCAGGACCGGAGAGCCGTGAGCTCCGAGTCGGTGTTCGATCCGGCCGAGACCGACGAGGACGCCGAGGAGGAACGCCATGGGAACCGTCAGGACGATGATCCACGGAAGCGAGAGGGCCACCAGGCGGGCGACCTCCACGAAGGGCGCGCTGCGCCGCACGGCGAAGTCCGCCAGGAGCAGGATCGTCCGGATCAGCAGGATGAACGTGTAAGCGGCGAACCCGAGGAGAAAGGGCGGCCAGATCTCTCGCAGTACGGCGCGGGAGATCAGCGAGATCCGCAGAGGCATCGGGGTCGATAGTGCAGAGGGAGGGGGCCGAAGTAAAGGGAGTGACAGGCTGCGCGGGAGGGCGCCTGGAGCCTGCCCGCTATCCTATTTTACATAATATATCTTATCGGACGTTGTGCATGGCGCCAGGTCAGGGCCGGATCATGGTCCCGATGAGCGCATCGCCGGCGATCTACTTCTTGGAGAGCTCGAGCTCGCCCGACTCGAGCTGCTGGATGACGCCCCGAAGCGCGTCGATGAGCTCGGCCTTCGCGACGCGCGTCTTGTGGAAGGCGATGTTGAGGCGGAACGGTCCGTCCTTGGGAGCGAAGACGAACTGGAACTGGCGGCGCTTCTCGCCGTCGGCGTCCTTGCCCTTCTTCTGGTCGCGGAGGTCTTCGCGCGTCGAGCCGCCGCGAGGACCTGCGCGATCGCGGTCCTCCATCTTCCGGCGATCTCCGAGGCGCGCGATCTCCAGGAGCACCGAGCGCGCGTCGATGTCGGCGCGCCGACATTTCTCGCGCAGATCCTCCGGGATGTCCATGAGCGACATCGCCTCGGTGATCGAGACGCGCGACTTGCCGACGGTTGCCGCGATCTGCGCCTGCGTGTAGCCGTGCTTCTCGCGAGAGCGACGAGTAGCCCGCCGCCTCCTCGAACGGTGGAGGTCGCGGCGGTGGAGGTTCTCGATCAGCGCGATCTCGAGGACCTCGTTGTCGGGAACGTCGAGCTCGATGCAGGGAACCTCGGCGAGCCCGGCCTCGAGGGCGGCGCGGAACCGCCTCTCCCCCGCGATGATCCGGAACCGTCCGTCCGTCGAGCGGCCGCACCAGGATCGGCTCCAGCACGCCCTTTGACTTTCGATCGACTTCTTGAGCTCCTCGAGATCGCCGACGCTCCGGCGGGGCTGGTCGGGGTTCGTCTCGATCTCCTCGATCGGGATCAGCCTGCCCGACCGACGGGCCGAAGCGCTCCGAGAGCGAGTCGACGAAGTGGGCGTCGTGCTTCATGTGGGATTCGTCGGGCAGGCCGCGGCGCTTAGACACGGGAAAGCACCTCCTCGGAAAGGGAGTAGTACTCGGCCGCGCCGGACGACCGCGGCGCGAACGTGAAGATCGACTCCTGATGGGCGGGGCTCTCCTCGAGGCGCACGCTCTTGGAGATCGTCGTCTTGAAAATCTTCTTCCCGAAGACCCCGGCGATCTGCTTGAAGACGTCCTTCCCGAGGACCGTGCGCTTGTCGTGGAGGGTGATGACCACCCCCAGGATCTGCAGGCTCGGGTTGGGCCGGGCCTTGATCTTGTCGATCGTCTCGAGCAGGTCGTCGGTGCCCTCGAGGGCGAAATAGGAGGACTGAATCGGGATCAGGATGTGGCTCGAGGCGACCATCGCGTTGACCGTGATCATGCCGAGGGTCGGCGGGGTATCGATCAGGATGGCGTCGTAGGAGCGGCGGACCGGCGTCGATCTTGTCCCGGAGCCGGAAGTGGCCGTCGATCTCCCCGAGGAGCTTGGACTCGAGCTTGGCGAGGGAAATCCGGGCCGGGGCGATGTTCGAGGTTCTTCATCCCCGACGGCCGGAGGATGTCCTTGAGCTTGACCTCGGGGTCGGTCATGACGTCGAACATGGACTTCTCGACCGAGCGCCGATCGATGTACGACATCGTGCTGTTGCCCTGGGGATCGAGGTCGATGAGAAGGGTCTTCATGCCCTTCTGCGCCATGGCGGCCGCCAGGTTGATCGCTGTCGTGGTCTTCCCGACTCCGCCCTTCTGATTCGTAATCGAGATGATCACGAATCCGGAGTGTACAACGCGCGACTCGACCGGAGTGCGAGCGCGGATTCTCGGGGCGCGCGGCGACTACATCCGGTACTTGCCGAGCTCGTCCGGGCTCGCTTCCTCGAGCCACTTTCTTGAGGCGGTCCGGATCCTGATCGGAGTCCGCGCGCAGGCTCCGGCTCTTCTCGAGGACTTCCTCCTCGACGAAGATCTCGGCGTGCGAGCGCAGCGCCAGTGCGATCGCGTCGCTCGGGCCGGCTGTCGACGGAGAGCGTCGCGTCGCCGCGCGTCAGATGGATCCGCGCGAAGAACGTGTTCTCACGCAGGTCGTTGATCACGACGCGGTCGACGCGCGCGTCGAGCTCCGCCGAGGAGGTTCTTCAGGAGGTCGTGGGTCATCGGCCGCGGCGTCGATGACCTTCTCCATCTCGAGGGCGATCGCGTTGGCCTCGAAGATGCCGACCCAGATCGGAAGGAAGTGACCCTTCTCGGTGTCCCGCAGGATCACGACCGGCATGTTCGAAACCGGGTCCATCAGGAGGCCCTTGATCTCCATCTTGATCATGGCGCCTCCCAGCCGCCAGCCTTCCGGCCAGCGAATTGGGAAGCCCCCGGGTGATGCGGGCCGAGACGTAGCTGCGCCGGCGGCGGCCCGGGCGCCCTCCTCGAGGTGGAGGATCCGGTTGCAGGGCGTGCGGCCGGTCGTCTGGCCGTGGCTTGTTGCTCCCTCGACGAGGATCGGGAAGTCCCGTCCGACGAGCGCCGCATTGATCTCCCGCTGGATCTCCGTCTGGAGGTCCAGCAGCGCGGAGAGCCGGCGCGCCGCGACTTCCTCCGGCACCTTCGATCTCGCTGCCCCCACCGGGCCGAGGCGGTTCCCGGCCGGGGCGAGTAACGGAAGCCGAAGAGGCTCGTGAACCGGACGTCGTCGGACAGACGCAGCGTCGCCTGCGAAGTCGTCCTCGGTCTCCCCGGGGAACCCGACGATGAAGTCGGACGAGACGGCCAGATCCGGGCATGCGGGCGCGGAGGCGCGCGACGATCCCGCGGTACTCGTCGCCCGTGTATCGCCGCTTCATCCGGGAGAGCACGCGGTCCGAGCCCGACTGCGCCGGCAGGTGCAGATAGGGAGCGACGGCCGGGACCTCGCGCCGAGGCGCCGCGACGAGCTCGTCGTCCACGAGGCGCGGGATGCGACGTGATGAACCGCAGGCGACGCAGCCCGAGTCCTTCTGCGGCGAGCGCCCCGACCCGGCGCAGCAGCCCGCCCAGGCCGAACCCCTCGGACGGCTCGCGGTAGGCGTTGACCGTCTGGCCGAGGAGCGTGACCTCCGAGTAACCCGCGGCGAGGTCAGGTGCCGGACCTCCTCGAGGATCTCGGCGGCGGCCCGGCTCCGCTCCCGGCCCGCGCGTGAAGGGCACGATGCAGAAGGTGCAGTACTGGTCGCAGCCCTCGATGACGGTGACGTACGCCTGGAATGCGGACCGCGGGTGATCTGGCGGAACTGGTAGACCGGATCCTCTTCCGGAAGCTCGAGGAGCATCGCCTGCCTCCGCTCGCGCGCGGGCCGCGGTCGACGAGCTCGCCGATCCGCTCGACCTGGCCCGTGCCGGCGACGAAGTCGACCCAGGGCGCCCGCTCCAGGATCTCCGGACCCCGAGACCTGGGCGACGCAGCCCGGTCACGCCGACGACGAGATCCGGGTCCGCTGCTTGCGCCGGGCGAGGACGCCGAGCTCGCTGATAGACCTTGTCCTCGGCCTTCTCGCGGACGGAGCAGGTGTTCAGGATGACGACCCGGGCCGGTCCGCCGCCGCCGCGCGCGCGCGTATCCCCGCGCCTCGAGCTGGCCGGCCATGCGCTCGCCGTCGAGGACGTTCATCTGGCAGCCCCAGGTTTCGATGCGGATACGCTCGCGCGCCGGCGCAGGCCGGCAGCAGCGTCGTCGTCACTCGCGGATCCATCCGGGCAGCGCTCCCGCCCGCCGCGCGCGCTCGGGCAGGTCCGCCAGCTCCTTCTCGGCCTCGGCGAGCGCGCGCCGGGCGTCTTCGAGCTCCGAGCGGGTGCGGTCCCAGGCGGGCTTGATGACGCGGTCCCGGTACTGGCCGTCGTCCCAGGCGTAGAAATCGGTCTCGAGCTTCTTCTACGGCCGCGGCGAGCTCGCCGACCCGGGTCTTCGCCGTCGTCGACGGCTTCTCGCGGGCCTTGTGCGCGGTCTCCTTCCACTCGGCCTCGCCGCCGGTTTCCCCGGCGGCGCCGGCGTCCGCCGGTGCCTTGCTCGGCGGAACCCGCTGCGTCCGTCGCCGGCCTGGCCACGGCGCCGGCGGGGCGACCACCACCGTCGCGGGGCGGGACCGGCACGGTCGAGACCCTCCCCTTGTCGGGATTCTTCACGAGCGAGCTGGTTGTCGATCGTCACGCCGCTCTTCTCGGTTCGCGCCGCGGCTCCTGCGCCGCGCGCACCACGTCCGGCGAGACTCTGGCCGCCGCTCGGTGATCGCCGGAGCCGCGGGCGTGGCGCGCGCACGGCCGAATCCGCCCGAGAGCCGCGGCCGGGGCGTGGGCGTCGGAGTGGGAGCGGCGGGCGCCGAGTCCGCTCGGCAGCACAGGAGCCGGCGCACGGCCAGCAGTGCCGGACGCCGCATCCCCGGATCCGGCATCGCGTTCATGGCTCCGTCGTCCCCGCGCGCCCGTAGGCGTCTTCGAGGCGAACGACGTCGTCGAGCTCCGGCGAGGAAACCTCGACGAGCACGCAGGGCCGCTCCGCGCGCATGCGGTGGCGCGTTCCGGGCGTGATCCGGTAAGCCTGCCCCGGGAGTCAGCGTCGCTCCGCCATGACGGCCCTCGGTACCTCCACCAGCAGAATGACCTCGCCTTCCAGGACGTAGAGCGTCTCGTCCTTTCGTTCATGGTACTGCAGCGAGAGGCTGTGGCCGGCCGACGAGGTAGAGGAGCTTTCCGGCGTACCGCTCGTTCTCGGCGAAAATCGACCTCGCGTCCCCAGGGCTTCGGCACGACTCTCACGCGTGGCCTCCAAAGAGCTCTTCGACCTCGGACGCCTCGGCCGCGTCGAGGGCGCGCTCGGCGAGGCCCGCGGGCCCGGGCGGAGTCGATCGACCGGACAGGCTTTCCTTGACGTGCCGGGATCGCCACCGGCGTGACGGACAGATCCGTGACGCCGAGTCCCACCAGCACGGCCGCGCCGATGGGGTCGGCCGCGAGCTCGCCGCAGACGGCCACGGGCTCGCCGGCGCCGGCCCCCGCCTCGACGACGAGCCGGATCATCCGCAGGATCGCCGGGTGGAGCGGGCGATAGAGCGAAGCCACGTCGGGGTTCGCGCGGTCGACGGCGAGGCCGTACTGGGCAGGTCGTTGGTGCCGATCGAGAAGAAGTCCGCCTCGACCGCCAGCCGGTCGGCGAGCAGAGCCGCCGAGGGCACCTCGATCATCACGCCGAGCTCGGGCGACCGTCGCGAGGCCCGGCGTCTGCGCGGCGCGCTCGCAGCGAGCCGGGCGCGCGCGGCTTCGAGCTCGGAGAGCGACGTCACCATGGGCAGGAGGATCCGCAGCTTTCCCTTCCGCGACGCCAGGCACAGCGCCGTGAGCTGCTCGTCGAAGAGCTCCGGGATGCGCCAGGCAGTAGCGGAGGCCGCGCAGGCCGAGGGCCGGGTTCTCTCCGGGGGCCGGCCCGATCCCCTTCTCTCCGCCGAGGTCGTAGGTCCGCACGACGACCGGGTGCGGCGCCGCGGCCTCCAGCAGCGTCTCGTAGGCCCGTCGCTGCTCTTCGACGCCGGGGCGACTGCGGCAGGGCGCGCAGGTAGAGGAACTCGGAGCGGAACAGTCCGATGCCTTCGGCGCGGAAGCGTTCGAGCGCCGGGATCTCCTCGGGAAGCTCGAGGTTGGCGCGCACCGCGATCCGCAGCCCGTCGCGTGTCGACGGCCGCCCGGGCCGTCCGGCCCCGGAGGCGGCGCGCTCTTCTCGCGGGCTTCGCGAATCCGACCGATGCTCCTTCGGATGCTGTTCCTTGGAGGGGTTCGTGCTCGACGACACCGCGGTCGCCGTCGACGACGATGGGCCGTTCGGGCGAAACCTGCTCGCAGAGACCGGGGATGCCGACGACGGCGGGCAGCCCGAAGGAGCGGGCGATGATCGAGGCGTGGGAGGTCGGCCCGCCGCGCTCGAGCGCGAGCGCCGCGGACGCGCCGGGGGTCGAGGCGCGCGGCGTCGACCGGCGAGAGCTCGTCGGCCACGAGAATCGAGCCGCGCGGCAGATCCGTGGGCACGGGCCGGTCGCCGCCGGTCAGGTGGGCCGCCGATCTCCCGTGCGACGTCGGTCATGTCGGCCTCCCGCTCGCGCATGGCCGCGGAGTCGGCCACGGCGAGCTCGGCCGAGAGCTCGCGCGCGACCTCGGCCAGGGCCCACTCGGCGTTGACCCGCTCGCTTGCGCATCCGCTCGACGATCGCCGCCGAGGAACGTCTCGTCGAGCGCGATCAGGCCGTGGGCCTCGAGGATCGCCGCGAGCTTCGGGCCCGATGTCGTCGCCCTTGGCCTCGCGCGAGTGGCGTTCGAAGTCTTCGGCCGCCTTCGCCGCGGCCTGCCGCAGGCGCCGCTCCTCGCGTTCGAGCTCTTCGGCGGCGACGGCGCGGCGGAAGGCCGGGCAGCCCGCCGAAGCGGATGATGACGGCCCGCCCGACGGCGACGCCCGGCGAAACGGAGAGGCCCTGCAGCATGGCGATTGCGGTATGGCGCGCCGGAGCGGACGCCCGGCCCGATTACTCTTCCTCGTCGAAGCTGCGTGCGATCAGATCCTCGACGGCCGCGAATGCGTCCCGCTCGTCCGTCCCGGAGACCGCGAGCGTGATGCTGGGTTCCCTGGGAGGCGGCGAGCAGCAGGATGCCGAGGATGCTCTTGCCGTCGACCTCCTCACCGTTCTTCCGGATCTTGACGTCCGACTGGAAGCGGCTGGCCGTCTGGACGAATTTCGCGGCGGCCCGCGCGTGGAGACCGAGACGGTTGCGGATGGCGAGCTCCCGTCTCGATCACGATTCCTCTTTCTGGCCCACGACGACACCCGCGGCCGGCGGCGGCGGCGCCGCCTCCTCGGCCAGCAGGTCGGAGGCCACGTAGATCGAGCGCTGGCCTCGATCCTTGGCCACGTGGGCGACCTCGGTCACGGGACGGCCGCTTTTCTGGAGGGCCGCGCACTTGAGGACCATCGGCAGGTTGACGCCCGTGACGATCTCGACGCGGTCCTTGGACAGGAAGGGCAGCGCGAGGTTGGTCGGGGTGCCTCCGAACATGTCGGTGAGAACGACCGCGCCCTCCCCCGTGTCGCGCTGCGGAGAGGCCCCGACGGATCTTCTCCCGGGCCGCCTCCCCCGTCTCGCTCCATTCGAGGGCCACGGCCACGATGGACTCGAGCCCCGGCTGGATGGTCAGCGCGGCCGCACGCAGTTCTTCGGCAAGCCTGCCGTGAGTCACGAGGACGATTCCGATCATGGGAGGGCCGCCATTATCTCATTCGCGGGTGGCGTCCCGGTGGGAGACCCGGACGGGGTAACCCTTGTCCTGGAGTCTCGCCGCAAGCTGCTCGGCGATGTAGACCGACCGGTGCTTGCCGCCGGTGCAGCCGATGCCGATCGAGAGGTAGCTCTTGTGCTCGCTCGCGAACCGCGGGAGCAGGTAATCGAGGAAGTCGAAGAGGCGGTCGAGGAAGGGCCGGCGTCTCCGTGTCCTTCTCGATGTACGCCGCCACGGCCGGGTCCATGCCCGGTCTTGCCCTTCAGCTCCGGAACGAAGTGCGGGTTCGCGAGAAAACGCACGTCGAAAAGCAGGTCGACGTCGTGCGGCGTTCCGAACTTGTAGCCGAAGGAGGTCGCCGAGATCACCATCCCCGCGCTCTCGGGGTCTCCGACGAACGTCTTCTGCATGAAGCGAGCGCAGCTCGTGGACGGTCATCGACGAGGTGTCGACCACGACGTCGGCCACGGCGCGCACGTCCTCGAGCATCGCCCGCTCGCGCCGGAGCGCCTCGAGCAGCGAGGAGCTTGCCGGCGAGCGGATGCGGGCGCCGCGTCTCGGAGAAGCGCCGGATGAGCGACTCCTCGGAGGCGTCGAGGAAGAGAAGCCGCGGGCCCCGGGCACGCGGCGTTCGCAGACGGGCGAGGATCTCCGGGAAGCGCTGGGCGAAGTCGGGGTTGCGGACGTCGAGGATGATGCCGACGCGCTTCTTGTCGGTGACCTGATCGATCAGGGGCTCGAGGAGATCGAGAGGCAGATTGTCGACGCAGAAGTAGCCCATGTCCTCGAGGCACTTGTTGACCCAGCTCTTGCCGGAACCCGAAGAGCCCCGTCACGACGACGAGGCTCTCGGGGACGCTCCCGGGGACTCCGGCGGGGGCTGCCGAAGGCGACGGCGCGCCCTCGTCGCTCAGTTCGCCCCCCGCCCTCGGCGAGCGCGTTCTTGGCGATCTCCTCGTCGACCCGCCGCGCGAACTCCTTGGCGGCGTCGTAGCCCTGCGACTTCAGGAGCTCGTTGCGCGCGGCGATCTCGATCAGGAGCGCGAGGTTGCGGCCCGAAGCCACGGGAAGGCGCAGCAGCGGCAGCTCGCGCTCGAGGATCGTGTAGGACTCGTCCGTCGAGACCCAGCCGGTCGTACTTCTTGGTCGGGTCCCAGCGCTGCAGCTCGATGACGAGCTCGATCGGACTTCGACGCGCGCACCGCCGAGACGCCGAAGAGGTGCTTGATGTTGATGATCCCGATGCCGCGCAGCTCCATGTGGTAGCGGATCATCTCCGCCGCGCGGCCCGACGAGCGCGCCGCTCGGGTAGCGGCGGATCTCGACGGCGTCGTCGGCGACGAGGCGGTGCCCCCGGTGCACGAGGTCGAGCGCGCACTCGCTCTTGCCGATGCCCGACTCGCCCAGAAGCAGGACGCCCATGCCGTAGACGTCGACGAGGACGCCGTGGAGCGTCGTTGACGGGGCCAGCGAGTCCTCGAGGACGCGGGTGATCGACTGGATGACGACCGAGGTCGTCTGGTCCGAAACGAGCAGCGGGATCTTGCGCAGGCGGCACTCGCGGACGATGTCGTCCGGCGGGCGTCTGGCCCTTCGTGATCACGAAGGCCGCCACCGGCAGCGCGCAGATCGACTCGATCCGCTCGCGCCGACGTCCCGACCGGCATCGTGTCGAGGTAGTTGAGCTCGCTCTCGCCGAGGATCTGGATCCGGCCGGGCTTGATGTACGGGCAGGAAGCCGGCCAGCGCCAGCCCGGGCCGCTGGATGCGTCCCCAGGCGATCGCCCGGCCGAAGCCGGACTCCCCCGCCACGACGCGCATCTCGAGGTCTTCGAGCTCGGGAGAGAGCAGGATCTCGGCGGTCAGCGCGACCGGTTTGGAAGGCGGAATCACGACGTCCCATCCGCGCGCCGGTCTCGGCGCTCCTTGAGAACCGCCGCGAGCTCTTCGGCCGACGCGGCGCCGCGCAGCGCCTCGGGCAGTCCCGGGACGCGCAGGAGTCGCGAGACCCGGGCGACGGCCTGGAGGTGCGCCGCCGCGGCCTGCGCGGGAGAGGCCACGAGGAACAGGAGATCCGACGGGCACGCCGTCCGCCGCGCCGAAATCGATGGGGCGTTCCGCCGTGGCGAAGGCGACGACCTCGCCGTCGAGCTTGTCGAGACGGCAGTGCGGGATCGCGATCCCGCGGCCGACACCGGTGCAGCCGTCCCGCTCGCGCTCGGAGGAGCCGTTCGGAGAGCTCTGCCCCGTCGCGCACGGCGCCCTGCGCCGCCAGGCGGGCGGAAAACTCCGCCGAGGACGGCTTCGCGGCTGGATCCGGGAAGTCCGGAGAAACACGAGGCGCGGGTCCACGGCGCCCTCGGGCCGCGGCAGGACCTCGCCGTCGATCGCGCCGATCAGCATTCGGGGACGATCAGACCGAAGTCTCCATCGCGGCGGCGGTAGATCACCGAGACGCGGTTGTTCGAAGCGTCGCGAAACACCAGCACCTCTTCGCCCGAGGATTCCATGGCGAGGGCCGCTTCGTCCACGGCCATCGGCTTGACGGCCGGCGGAACACTCCGGACGACGTGCACCTGCACCGGCCCCGAGCCCCGACGGGTCCCGTGCTCCGACCCGTTGCCGCCGGCGCTGCGCGCCGCGGCCGGGGCGGCGGCCATCGCGAGCGGCTGGTTGCGCCAGCCCTTGGGAGGAAGCGCGCCCAGCCGCGGTGCTTCTTGTCCCGGCGCTTCTCGCTGTCCCGCATCGCCTGCGCATCGATCTTCTCGAACGCGGCGGCCACCGCCGCCCGCGGGTCCGCGGTCTCCTCCTGGGCCTTCCAGCGGCTGTCGTCGGTGGATCGCGATGATCTCCGCGCCGAAGCGGTGTTTCTCGTGCGAGAGGACCACGCGGACGTCGGCCGGACCGCCGAGGTGGCGTTCGAGGCGCTGCGTGCGCTCCTCCGCGAGCTCCTTCAGGGACGACGTGACCTCGACGTTGCGACCGGTGCATTCGACGGCCATCGGACCCTCCTAAAAGTTCTGCTTCCTCTGGGAGGACGAGGGGATGCGGAGCTCCTCGCGATACTTCGCGACGGTCCGCCGCGCGATCTGGATGCCCTCGGCGCGGAGCTTCTGCATGATCCGCGCGTCGGAGTAGGGGTGCCTTCCGTCCTCGTCCTGCACGATGCGGGCGATCTTGTTCTTGATCGACAGCGACGAGACGTCGTCCCCGGTCGACGAATCGATGCCGCTGTGGAAGAAATACTTCATCGGGAAGAGGCCGCGCGGCGTGTGGATGTACTTGTTCGACACGACGCGGGAGACCGTGGACTCGTGCATCCCGATGTCGTTGGCCACGTCGCGGAGCACGAGGGGCCGCAGGTGCTCGATGCCGTGATCGAGGAACGCCCGCTGGTGCTTCACGATCGAGTCGGCGACCTTGTAGATCGTGCGCTGGCGCTGGTCGAGGCTCTTGATCAGCCAGATGGCCGAGCGCATCTTGTCCTTGAGGTAGTTCGCGGCCTCGGACCCGATCGCTCCGTTGCCGCTGCGAAGGAGCTTGCGGTAGGCCGCCGAGATGCGGAGCTTCGGGAGCCCGTCCTCGGAGAGCTGGATGACGTACTCGTCGCTGATCTTGCGCACGAAAACGTCGGGCTCGACGTAGATCGTCCGGTCGCTCGAGTATTTGCGTCCCGGCTTGGGCTCCAGGTTCTTGATGATCTCGAAGGCGGCCTGGATCTCGGACATGCCGACGGACAGAGTCTTCGCGAGCGGCGCGAACTGGCGGTTCATGAACGCCGCCCAGTGCTCGCGGATGATCGCCTCGATGAGCGGGTTCTCGATCCCGAGGGTCTTCAGCTGGAGCAGCAGGCAGTCCGGGAGGTCGAAGGCGCCCACGCCGGACGGATCGAGGGATCGCAGAAGCGCGATCGCCGCGTCGACGTCTCCGGCGTTGTCGTACTCCTTGAGGATTTCCTCGCGGGTCACCCGGAGATAACCGTCCTCGTCCACGTTGCCGACGAGGAAGGCGGCGATCTCGCGGACCGCCGCAGGCGCTTCGGCCATCGAGAGCTGCCAGGTGAGGTGCTCGGGGAGACCCTCGGGCCGCGTGAGAACGTTCTCGAGCGAATACTCCTCGGGCTCCTCCTGGTACTGGCGGGGGTTGTAGGCCGAGTCCAGGTAGTCCTCGAAGTACGAATGGAAGTCGATTTCCTCGAACGAGTCGCGCTCTTTCTCGGCGGGAACGGGCGCATCCGGCGGCGGCGGCGAGTCCTCGGTCTGTCGGGCGGAGTCAGCCGCGGACTCCGGCTCGTTCGCGTCTTCCTGCTCCTCGAGGACGGGGTTCTCGACGACTTCCTGGGTCAGAACTTCCTGGAGCTCCAGCCGGGACATCTGCAGAAGCTTGATGGCCTGCTGCAGCGACGGTGTCATCACCAGTCGCTGCGACAACCTCAGGTTGAGTTTCTGTTCCAGGGCCATAGCGACACCGGCTAGTGGAGCCGGAAACTCTCTCCGAGATAGATCTTACGGACTGCGGCGTCGCTCGAGAGTGCAAGAGGCGTGCCGGACCGAAGAATCTCTCCCCCGTGGATTATATAAGCCCGGTCGACGATCGACAAAGTCTCCCGGACGTTGTGGTCCGTGATCAGGACGCCGATGCCCGAAGAGGCCAGGCGCCGCACGATCTGCTGGATATCGAGCACGGCGATCGGGTCGATCCCCGCAAACGGCTCGTCCAGCAGCAGGAAGTAGGGCGAGAGGACGAGACTCCGGGCGATTTCGACGCGGCGGCGCTCTCCGCCCGAGAGCGTGTAGGCGCGATGGCGCCGCAGCTTGTCCAGGCCGAATTCCGAAAGGAGCGCGTCGCCGCGCGCCGCCCGCTCGCCCGGCGAGAGCTCGAGGGTTTCGAGGATCGCGAGCAGGTTCTCCTCGACCGTCATCTTCCGGAAGACCGACGGCTCCTGCGGCAGGTACGAGATCCCCGCGCGCGCGCGGCGGAACATCGGAAGGTCCGTGAGATCGCGCTCCCCGAGGCGAACGACGCCGGAGTCGGGCGCGACGAGGCCGACGACGATCGAGAACGTGGTGGTCTTTCCAGCGCCGTTTGGCCCGAGCAGTCCCACGATCTCACCCGAGGCCACCTCGAGTGAGACGTCGCGGACGACGGCCCTCCCTCCATAGGTCTTGGCGAGGCCTTCGGCCGAGAGGACCGGCCGCACTCCGGATTTCGGAACGTCTCGACTCAATCTTTTTGTGTCCGGTGAATCGTTTCGGTTTTGCCGCCTTCCGGAGCCGTGATCTCGACGCTACGCCCGCGGTCGACGATCGTCAAGATGGCCCCGGCGACCTGGTTCCCGCCGGCATCGACGACCCGCGCGGGATCGCCCCACAGGACCGTCTTTCCGGCCCGGGGCGAGTCGAGCACCTTCTGCGCGGTCCCGGAGCGGCCGGTTTCACGGTCGGACATTTTCACTTCGCCGGAGATTTCGACGCTTTCGACCTGGCCCTCGGCATCGAGCCACGCGGTCGAGTCGGCGCCCGATCCGCGCCAGCCGCCCCGCGTGATCGAAACCCCTCCCTCGAACCGGGCGGTGCGGTCCTCGTCGCGGTAGACCAGTCGCCGGGCCGTGATGATCGAGGCGGGGCGGCCGGGGGTCTGGGCTTTCGAAGGCGCCGACGCCGCAGAGGAAGGCGCCGGCGCCATGACCGCCCGCACGCCGCCCGAGGCCCGCACGGTGCGGTCGGCGTCGGAGAGGGTGATGTCGTCGGCGAAGAGCGAAGAGTCCTCCTGCCAGATCGACGCAGCGCCCGCGAGCGTCGCCTGACGCTTGCCGTCCTCGAGCACGATCCGGTTGGCCTTTCCGAACGTCGGCCGTTTCGGATCGCCGACGAATCCCGTCAGTCGTGTCTTCTTCTCCGCATCGGGAGCGAAAATCGCGCGCGCGTGTCCCTCCCCCGTGACGAGCTCGCGCCCCCGGTCGATCTCGATGGTGTCGGCCGACAGCTTCGAGCCCCCGCTCTCGACGCGTGCCGAGCGTCCCGCCGCTCCCGTCAGGCGCCATCGGTTCTGGGCCGTGACTTCGACGGCGCGTTCGGCTTCGCCGGACCGCCCGTCCGCCTGGATGCGCACGGCGCCGTCGAGCACCGTGTTCTCCACCGCGCCGTCCGGCGCGAAGCCCAGGCGGGCCCGTGCCGCGGCCGCCTGCCTGCCGGTGGAATCCACGCGGACTTCGCCCTCGGCCGCGGCCGTCACGGCGCGGCCGTTCTCGAAAGCGACGTCGATGCGCCGGGCCGTGAGGCGTCCGCCGGTTTCCGTGAGGATGGCGGGCGCGCCCTCGAGCTCGACCGATTTCGACTTCCCGGCCGCGTCGAAGCGGATGGTGCCGACGTCGCCGGCGTAATGCCGCGGACCCGACGCCGGCGCGTTCGGGTCCGGCGCGATCACTCCCTGAACGCTTCCGGTGGCGCGCGCCCACGAGGGACGGCCGCCCTGGTCCGCCATCTGGAGGATCAGCGTATCGGCGGCGAGGCGATCCCCGCCCGCCGACTCGCCCTGAAAGGTCTCGAGCTCGATCGTGCCGGAGTCGCGCCGGTAGACGCCCTGCCGCGCCCGGATTCGCGAGAATCCACCCGCGTCGCCGCCCCCGGTGCCCGTACCGGTTCCTTCAACGGGTCCCGCGAACCGCACGACGCGCTCGGCGAGGTCGTAACGCGCGGAGGGCGCGGAGAGCTCCGTGGCGCCTTGCGTGAAACGGATTCGCCGGGGGGCCGAGAGCTCGCGGGCGCGCGGCCGGAAGAGGACCTCCTCGGTCTCGACGAGCGCCCCGTCCTTGTCGAGCCACCGGACGTTGCCCGAGAGACGCGACTGCCGCGTGCGCTCGTCGTACTCCGCCCGCTCCGAGTGCACGGTCAGGGGAGGCCCGTCATCGGGATAGACGGTCAGCTCCACCTTCTCGCCGGCGTAGAGATTGGGAGCGAGCCCGGCGGCCGGTCCGTAGCCGACGGTGCGGTCCGCGCGGATCCGCATCATCGGCTTGCCGTGGAGGGACTCGGTGAAGTCGAATCCCTCCAGAAGGGTCGTCGCCTGGCCGGAGGCGTCCGGCGCCGGCGGAACGTCGCGCTCGCCCCCTTCGGCCGGCTTGCGGCCGGGACGGAACGAGATCGCCAGCGCCGCGACGAAGACGGCGGCCGCGGCGAGCACCGCGAGCTCGAGGCGCCGTCGCGATTTCACGCCGCCGTCCCCCGACTGTCCCGGGCGGCGAGGATCTCGACGCGGGGTGCGTAGCCACGCCGGTTCTCAACGCGGTAGAGAACGTCCATCGGGACGCGGTCCGCGGCCAGCCGCGGCAGAATTTCCGGCGCCCGCCAGGCGATGCAGCCAATCGTGCGCGCGCCCGCCGCGAGGCGGCCGCGCATGCCCGACGCTCCGACGGGCTCGAGACTCCCGGCAGCGCGGACCTCGCGGGCGAGAAACACCGGTGACGGATTGCCCGCTCCGTGCGGCTCGAGCCGCGCGAGCTCCGCGCAGAGGCCCGCATCGACCGCCTCGAGCGGCAGCTCGAGGTCCGCTTCTTCGACGCGGACGAGGAGCTCCGGCGCCACGCGCCGCCGGAAGAGTTCCCGGGTTTCGTGGCGGAAGTCCTCGAACCGGCCCGCCGGCAGGCTTCCGCCGACGGCCTGGCTGTGTCCGCCAAAGTCGATGAAGCGCTCCGAGAGCTCGGACAGCACGGCATGGAGCGAGACGCCCGGGATGCTTCGGCCCGAGCCGCTCGCGCGGTCCCCCTCCAGACCGAAGAGGAGAACCGGCCGGTGGTATTCCCGCGCCAGGCGCGAAGCCGCGATTCCGAGGACTCCCCGGTGCCAGCCCGCGTCGGCCTCGACGAGGATCGCGGCTTCCCGGTTCAAGGGATCGGCCTCGATCCGCGCCCGCGCCTCGGCGACGACGCGGCGCTCCAGCGCCTGGCGCTCCGCATTGGCGGCCGACAGCTGCCGGGCGATGGAGGCGGCGCGTGCCGCGTCGCGCTCCTCGAAGAGCGAAAGGGCGAGCATCGCGGTATCGATCCTTCCGGCGGCGTTCAGGCGCGGACCGATGCGGAAGGCGACGTCCTCCGAGGTCGGCGCTTCGCCCGGAGCGAGGCCGGCTTCCGCGAGAAGCGCCCGAAGCCCCGGCGCGCGGGCCGTCGCGAGCGCCGCGAGGCCCGACGCCGCGATCGAGCGGTTCTCGCCGGTCAGGGGCACGAGGTCCGCGATCGTCCCGAGGCAGGCGGCGCGCAGGAGCGACTCCGGGGACAACGCGACGCCCGCCCTGCGCGCGACCGCCTGCGCGATCTTCCAGGCGATCCCGGTGGCCGCGAGCTCCTTCTCCGGGTAGGCGCATCCGGGCTGACGGGGGTTGACGACGATTGCCCCGGCCGGCAGCTCCGACGGCACGAGGTGATGGTCGGTCACGATCACCTCGACACCGGCGGCGCGCGCGCAGGCGACTCCCTCGACGGCCGTGATGCCGCAGTCGACGGTCACGATCGCCGAGGGCGAGAGCTCCGCGACGACCTTGCGGACGGTTTCGGGCTTCAGGCCGTAGCCGTCGCGCAGCCGGTGCGGGATGAAGGCGGCCGATTCGCCGCCGGCGCGCGTCAGGGCGGCGCGCAGCTGCGCGACGGCCGTCACGCCGTCGACGTCGTAGTCGCCGAACACGACGACGCGGCGGCCGTTGCGCGCGCACGACGCCAGCAGATCTGCCGCCGCTTCGACCCCGAGCATGCGCTCCGGCGCGTGGAACGGGCCCTCGCGCGGCGCGAGGAAGGCGCGGGCCGCCTCGGCGCTCCCAACGCCGCGAAGGAGAAGGAGGCGCGCCAGGAGATCGGAGACGCCGGCTTCGCGCGCGAGGCGCGCCGCAGCGGCGTCCGCGTCGGGTGCGACCCGCCAGGCGCCCCGGTGCCCGCCCCCGACGAGAACGGTTGGCGTCATGGAACCCATCATCACGGCAGGCACGGACACACCGTGTCCCGGTGCGGGCGCCTCCCGGGCGCCGCTCACGTCGCCGCGACGGTCTCGAAGCGCCCGAGGGCGCGCAGACGCCGGTACCGTCGCTCGCGCCGTTCCTCGGCGGTGAGGTCGCTGACCTCGCGGAGGTACCGGTCGATCGCCTCGCCGACGGCGGCGGAAGCGCCGGCGGGGTCGGCGTGGGCGCCGCCCGGCGGCTCGGGGACGATCTCATCGACGACCGAGAGCTCGGCGAGGTCCGAGGCGGTCAGCTTGAGGGCTTCGGCCGCCTCTTTCTTGCGCGATGCGTCCTTCCAGAGGATCGCCGCGCAGCCCTCCGGGGAGATGACCGAGTAGATCGAGTGCTCGAGCATGAGCACGCGGTCGCCGATGCCGAGCGCGAGCGCGCCGCCGGATCCGCCCTCGCCCGTCACCGTCACGATGATCGGCACGTGAAAACGCGCCATGGCTCGCAGGTTCGAGGCGATCGCCTCGGCCTGCCCCCGCTCCTCCGCGTCGATCCCGGGATAGGCGCCGGCCGTGTCGATGAAGGAAAGGATCGGCCGGCCGAACTTCTCGGCGAGCTCCATCACGCGGAGGCTCTTGCGGAAGCCGTCGGGCCGGGGCATGCCGAAGTTGCGGCGGATCTTCTCCTTGGTGTCGCGACCCTTCTGGTGCCCGACGACGGCCACGGGCCGGCCGCGGAAGTCTCCGAACCCGGCCACGACGGCCGCGTCGTCCGAGGCTTTCCGGTCGCCGTGAAGCTCGACGAAGTCGGTCAGGAGCGCCGAGACGTAATCAAGGGCGTACGGGCGCAGCGGGTGTCGCGCGACGAGGGTTTTCTGCCAGGGCGTCAGGCTCGCGTAGATCTCGCGGGAAACCCTCTCGAGCTTCTCGCGGAGCTTCTCGATCTCCCGGCGGTGCCCGGCGTCGTCCGGAAGGGCCGAAAGCTCCTCGATGCGCCGCCTCAGGCGCAGGATCGGCTCCTCGAAATGCCCGTTTTCGCCGTTCACCGTCCCGATTGTAGCGGCTTGGCGTCCCCGAACGCGCTACATCAAGTCCTGCGGGTCCACGTCCACGGCGATCTGCACGCCGGAGGGCGGACGGTCCGGAATGGCCGCCTCCAGGGCCGCGAGGACGCTGCGCCGGTCCGCGGCGCGCAGCAGGAGCTGGAAGCGCCAGCGTCCCTGAAGCCGCTCGAGGGGCGCCGGAGCCGGTCCGGAGAGCCGCAGGCTGGTTCCGCCTCCGCCTCCGCCGCCTCCGCCTCCATTTGCCCTCAGCGCCGCCCCGACCTCGGCCGCCACGCCCTCCGCGCGCTCGCGGTTGGCCGAAGCGACGAGGACCGCGGCGAGCTCGCAGAAGGGCGGGTACAGAAACGTCTGGCGAAACACGAGCTCCTCGCGCGCGAATCCTTCCGCGTCATGCCGGGCCGCGAGGGTGATCGCGGGATGCGCGGGGTGGAACGTCTGCACGTGGACGGTTCCGGGAGCGTCGCCGCGGCCTGCACGGCCCGCGACCTGGGCCAGGAGCTGAAACGTCTTCTCGGCCGAGCGGAAGTCGGGAAAGTGCAGGAGCGTGTCGGCGGAGAGGACACCGACCGCGGTCACGTTGGGAAAGTCGTGGCCCTTGGCGACCATCTGCGTTCCGATGAGGCAGGCGGCCCGGCCCGACCGGAAGTCCTCGATGACCGCCGCGGCGCCCCGGCGGCGCGCGGAATCCCGGTCGAGGACGACGGACGGCACGCCCGGAAACATCTCGGCGAAACGTTCCGCGACCCGCTCGGTGCCCGCGCCGACGGCCTCGAGCAGTCCTCCGCCGCACTCGGGGCACCGCGCCGGCCGGGGCACGCGCTCCCCGCAGTAGTGACACACGAGGCGGCTGCCGCGGTCGTGGACCGTCCGCGACACGCTGCAGCGCGTGCAGCGGAAGTCGTGGCCGCACTCGCGGCACAGAAGAAAGGGCGCGAAGCCGCGGCGCGGCTGGAGCAGGATCGCCTGCTCGCCCGCGGCGAACGTCTCGCGAAGACGCTCGAGGAGGGCGCGGGAGAAGAGCGTGACGCCCTTCTCGTCGGGCCGCGCCGTTTCGCGGCGCAGGTCGACGATGCGCACCTCGGGCAGCGGCCGCGAGGCGATGCGCTCCGGGAGAACGAGACGCGCGACACGGCCGCGCGCGGCGGCGTGAAACGCCTCGGCCGACGGCGTCGCCGATCCGAAGACGAGGGCGGCCGCGTTCTCCTTCGCCCGCAGCGCCACGACCTCTCGGGCGTCGTAGCGCGGCGATTCGCGCTGCTTGTACGAGGCGTCGTGCTCCTCGTCGACGATGAAGAGCCCCGGATCCGCAACCGGCGCGAAGGCCGCCGAGCGGGGCCCGATCACGGCGAGGGCCTCGCCGGACCGAACCCGGTCCCAGGCTTCGCCGCGCTCGCGTTCGGAAAGCGCGGAATGCAGCACGGCGGCGCGGTCGGGGAACTGCCGCTGGAGCTCGCGGGCGAAGACGGGCGTCAGGGCGATCTCGGGAACGAGCCAGATCGCTCCGCGCCCGATTTCCAGCGCCGCCCGGATGGCCCGCAGGTACACCTCGGTCTTCCCGCTGCCGGTGACCCCCTGCAGCAGCGCCGGAAAATAGCGGCGGCCGGCGATCGAATCCGTGATCGCGGCGAGGGCTACGGCCTGCGCGGGAGTCGGCGCGTGGACGGGAAGCGAGGATCCGGCGCCCCGGCCGGAGAACCGCTCGTGCTCGTGTTCGTCCCGGCGCTCCTGCTCGAACGAGCGCACGAGGCCCCGCGCGGCCAGGGACTTCAGAAGCGCCGGTCCGGCGCCGGTCGCTACGCGGATCTCCGCGACGGTGGCCGCCCGTCCGAGGGACTCGAGCAGCTCGAGCACCTCGCGCGCGCGGCGACTCCGTCCGAGGGCTTTCTCGCGCGCCTCGCCGGCGAGCCCTGCCGCGATCCACGCCGTCTCGGCGCGGCCGCGCGGCTTGCGGGACGCCGAGACGGCGCGCACGCGGCCGGCCTCTTCCAGTCGGCGAACGGCCTCGCGTCGGCCGGATCCCTCGCCGGGCAGGTCCGCGACGCGGATGGACTCGCCCGAAGCGAGCCGCTCGAGGATGGCGCGCTCCAGCGCGGCCTCGGGCGCGGCGCCCAGCGCGCCCTGGTCGGTGATCCGGTAACGCACGGCGCCCGCGGCCGGCAGCCGCGCCGGGAGCGCGCTCTTGAGCACCTCCCCGGTCGAGGAGAAGAAGCGTTCGGCCACGCGCCGCGCCGTCGCGAGCAGCTCCGGCGGACAGACGGGCTCCGCGTCGAGGATCTCGAGGATCGCTCTCTCGGCCGCGGGGGCGGCCCCGGCCACGCCGGCGGGGGGCGGCGGCTCGTCGAGAACGACGCCGGTCAGAACGCGTTCACCGAACGGAACCCGCACGCGGCAGCCGGCTGCCGGCATTCGTTCACTCGCAGGAACGAGATAGGTGAAGTTTCGGCGCAGAGGCAGGGGCAGGGCGACCGAGATGCGGCGCGTCGACTCGGTCAAATCTGCGCCGCCGGGGGCGACGGGGTGTCCTCGGGCGCATCGTGCACGAAGACGTGCCGGCCCCGCTCCGGGTCCCAGCGGTAGCGGCGCGTGGCTTCGTCCGCGATGTCCGGCGTCACGACGATCGAATCGCGATCGAGGGAGAGGTCGCCGTCGGCGAGCGAGATGTCGCGCTCGAGGAAGACGCCGGTCGCGAAACCGCCCCGGGCGTCGCCCGAAAACACGACGATCGAGAACCACGGCGTCTCGTCGCCCTCCTCGCTCTTGTCGCCGCGCACGAAGGCGAGAACGAAATCGAGCACCGCATCGTCGTTGACGTCGCCGCGCACGAAGTACGGGTGATAGACGCCGTAAAGCGACGCCACGTCGTCGCCGTCGAGGCTCGGGCGTCGATCGTCGTCCGTCGCCGCGCGGAGGTCCCCGTGGGAACGCAGGAACGCCGCGACCGCGGCGCTCTCGGGCGGGCGCAGCCCGTAGCCGATCGCATCGCCCGTCGCCGGGGCCGGTGTGGCGCGCTCCGAGACCGCAGCCGCCGGGGGCGCGGGTTCCGGAGCGGCCGTCCGCTTGCAGGATCCGGCGCCGAGGGCAACCATCCCGAGCAGAACGGTCGCGAGCGCGGCCGCTGGCCGGGCGCGCGGTCGCAGGCATCGCGGAGAGATCGCGGTGGATGGCGGCGGGTTCTTGGTCGTCTTCATCGGAACGCAGCCCTGGAGGGCTCGCCGGGCGATTCTAGCCCCTCCCCCTGTGACAAGATGTGCGCCGTTTCGCATTTCCATTTCCACCGGAAGAGGAGGTTTGCCGATGATCAGCTGGCCGCAGGATTTTGCGACCAATTTCCAGTTCCTGCTGCGTTGGATCCACATCCTGGCGGGGATCGCCTGGATCGGGATGCTCTACTTCTTCAACCTCGTCAACGTCCAGTTTCAGAAGGAGATCGACGCCTCGATCAAGGGCAAGATCAACCCGATTCTCCTTCCCAAGGCGCTCTTCTGGTTCCGCTGGGGCGCGATGGTCACCTGGTTCTCGGGCTTCATCTACTACGTTCTGCTCGTGAATGTGGAGCCCACCGGGCACAAGCCGCTGGCCTATTTCCTCGTGGGCTGGTCGCTCGCCTTCGTGGTCCTTTCGGCCCTGTACCGGACCGCGGTGGCCGGCGGGCCGCTGAAGGACGGACGCGTGCTCGCTCTCGTCATCGCGGTGATCGTGGTCTTCTTCGGCTACGCAACGGCTCTGATGGCCCAGCAGGCCGGCTCCTCCAGCCGCACGCTCTCGATCATGGTCGGCGGCGGGCTCGGAACGATCATGTTCCTGAACGTCTGGATGATCATCTGGCCCCTGCAGAAGCGGATCATCGCGGCGACGAAGGCGACGGCCGAGAGCGGCGCTCCGGCTCCCGCCGAGATGCCCAAGTGGGCGCGGCGGGCGTTTCTCGCCTCGCGCACCAACGCATGGCTATCGATCCCGATGCTCTTTTTCATGGGCGCGGCCAGCCACTTCCCCATGTTCGTGACGCTCGACAAGGTCGTGGCGCCCTAGCCGCATCCGCCGCGTGACGGAAACCGAGGGCGGCCGATCGGCCGCCCTTCTCGTTTCGCCTTCTACTTCGAGACCGTGAACATCCGTCCGAAGATGTCGCCGGCCTTCCAGGCGGGCCGCGCCGGGTCGAGAGCGACCGAAAGGCCGATCAGGAAGTAAAAGCGCAGCTCCAGGGCCATGCCCGTGTAGTTGCGGTCCGCGGTCCACTCGTCGGAAGGCTGGTGGTAGTGATCGCGGATCCAGGCCTCCATGATCGCCCGGTTCGCGCTCGTGTCGCCCTTCGCGTCCTGCAGGCCCGCGGACGGGAACACCGAGGGGATCCCCTTCTTCACGAAGCTGTACTGATCGGATCGGATGAAGTACGTCTGCTCGGGGTTGGCGTCCGGGCTGACCTTGAGACCGAGCGCCGCGGCGGCCGCCTCGACGTCCGATCCCAGGCTGCTGTGCTCGGCCCCCAGCGCGACGACGTCGTGCGGCGTCCACCAGCCCGTCAGGGCGTCGCTGTTGACGTCGGCGACGATCGACGCGATCGGCACCGTCGGGTGGTGCGCGAAATAGTCCGAGCCGAGCAGGCCCATCTCCTCGGCCGTCACGCCGAGGAAGAGGATCGAGCGCGGCGGCCGCTTCGGCAGCGCCGCGAATGCCCGTGCCACCTCGATGATCCCCGCGACGCCGGCGGCATCGTCGACGGCGCCGTTGTAGATGTCGTCGCCCTTCACGGCCGGGCCGCGTCCCACGTGGTCGAGGTGCGCGGAATAGACGACGTACTCGCTCGCGCGCTCCCGATCGGAGCCGCGGAGGACGCCGACGACGTTCTCCGATGTGAGGCGCCGCACCGCGGCACCGGTCCGGACGGTGGCCCGGAGCCCGAGCCCGAAGGGCTTGAGCTTGTTCTTCTGGCCGAGTTCGACGAGCGCCGCGAGCGTCTCCTTGCGCTTCGCGCGCGCGAGGAGCTTCGCGAACGCGTCGGGCGCGATCTGGACGACCGGCACCGGGCTCGCCGCGCCCGCCTTCTCCCCCTCGAGCCAGAACATCTTCTCGAACGCCTCGTTGTCGCGGACCCGCTTGGTCCAGGGATAGGAGACGAGCGATTCCGGCGTCGCCACGAACACGACGGCGACGGCGCCGCGCGAGGCGAGCAGCTGCGCCTTCCGGTTCGTGTCGCTGTAGACCGCGCTCGCCGCGGTCGGAAAGTAATCGTCCCGTTCGGTCCGTGGCGCGCGGGACAGGACCACCGCGATCTTGCCCGACAGGTCCTTGGCGACGTCGTCGTAGCCGTAGGCGGGTGCCTGGACCCCGTAGCCGGAGAAGACGAGCTCGCCCGAGACGGCGGCGACCGGACGGTCGGGAGCCGGCGCGATCAGGACCTCGGTCGTCGCGGACAGCGTCCAGGCCGGAGCCGGATCGTCGATCGTGAACGCGCACCGCGCGGGATCGAGCTTCAACGCGAGGAGCGGAACGTTCTGGAACCAGGTTCCTTTCTCCCCCGCCGGCTCGGCGCCCACCGCCTGCAGCTGCGCGGCGAAAAAGCGCGCGGCGAGGGCGTGGCCCGGCGTACCGGACCCGCGGCCCTCGAGCAGGTCGTCGGAGAGGAAACGGATGTTGGCCGAGAGCGCGGCGGGCGAGATCGCGGCGAGGCCGGGGGCGCCGACCTTCGCGAGCTCCGCCGGCGCGATCGCGGCGAGCCACAGTGCGGCCAGGGCGGGGAAAACGGGCATGAGACCTCCGTGGAGATTCAGTGTCCGGCGAGGAAGTCGCGGACGAGCTTCATGTCTTCCCAGACATCCTTCTTGCGCTCCGGAGAGCGCAGGAGGAAGGCCGGGTGAAACGTCGGCATGATGCGGACGCCCTGCGCCGTCCGCCAGCGCCCGCGCATCCGCCCGATCGGCTCGTCGGTGCCGAGGACCGCCTGGGCGGCGAACGTTCCCAGCGTCACGATCACCTGGGGGGCGATCAACCGGATCTGCTCCTGGAGAAACGGCATGCAGGAGGCGACCTCGTCGGGTTCGGGGTTGCGGTTGTTCGGAGGGCGGCAGTTGTGAACGACTCCGCCGGCCGTCACGAAATTGTGAGTCTCGGCAACGTCGATGCAGAAGAACGTCGTATCGGATCGGGCCACCGAGGTGACGTCCTCGATGATCGCCTCGTCGTAACAAACCTCCGGGATCCCCGGTCGAAGGAGCGACGGGTCGAAGGGGCGTTCCGCCGCCACCTGGGGGTGAAGCTTGTAGCGCATGATCGGCGGGACGTAGGGCGCGATGCGCTCCGAAAGACGACGGGATGTCGGTGCATCGAAGAACAAACGGCCATCCAGAGTCTTCGCGGGAAGACCGAGGCGAGCGAGGGCGAGGAGCAACAGCCCGAGGTCCTGCGGCTCGAAAGCGCAGGTCGCGATCTCGGAGAGGGGCTGCCGCGGTGGCCGGATGCGCGTGCAGCCATCGTCCATGAACCAGATTGCGAGCATTCGGACGTTGAGCCGGTCCGGCAGCGAAGGCGGCACGCGCTTGCGCGGTGAGTAGAACTCCTCCCGAATCGCACGCAGGGCGCGGTGCGCCAGAGTCCGGGTCTGGACTACGGGATAAACCTTCGCTCCACCGGCAACCGCGGACACGCGCATCGCGGTGCCCACCGGCCGCAGCTCCTCGAGCAGCGAAGTCTTGAAGAGCGCGTATTCGGATTGTCGCGCCGAGTGTGAAAAGGCGAGATGGGATGACCGCGCACTGAGATGCCCGTCCCCCAGAAGGGTTCCCCGAACCACGTCGGCCGCCAGCGCACTCAGCCCCTGGCCCGTCGCAATCCTCGCGCCGGCCGCGAGATCCTGGACCGGGAAGTATCCGGCGTCGGTCAGGACGAGATGGTCTCCCGTCAGCTCGATACCGACGGTACTCCGGCCCGCGCTCTTCGCACTCCGATAGCTGAGGCGAAAAACGCGCCGGCCTCCGAGGGGGCTGGCGTGCCAGCCGATCACCGGGCGCGGAACCAGCGCTCCCCTTTCGTCGACCGACATCACCCTCCCGGCGTAGCGAGACCGAACGAGCCGTCCAATGCGCTCCCAGGATCCGTTCTCCAGCTGCACCCGCGCGTTGTACCGGAGACACTTCAGGACGTTCGCGATGAAGACGTCTTCGCGCTTCATCCCGATCGCCTCGATGATCTTGGTCAGGAGCTGGCCGGCCCTTCCCACGAATGCGAGGCCCTGCTCGTCCTCATCGCGGCCCGGCGCCTCGCCGACGAACATGAGCCGGGCCTTCGGACTGCCCTGGCCGAAGACGATGTGGGTGCGCGTCTTCGACAGCTTGCAGCGGGGACAGCCCGCCAGGAACTGTGCGAGCGCGGGCAGGTCCGGCATCGTGCCCGGAGAAAGCGCGGGCGCGCCCGTCGCGGCGGCGACGGCTGCCGAGGCCTTCTCCAGGAACACGTCGGTGACGCCGAGATCGCGGAAGAACTCAAGCTCGCCGCGCGGGTCCGGGCTCCGGCGCGATGCGTTCACGGCGCGAGTCTGCTGCTCGAGGCCGGGTTCCTATACGCAGGATTCACGGCGGGAGTCTATAGAATCGCGGCGTGGCGGCGTCGACATTCGAGCGCGCGAAGGCGCGGTACCGGGACGCCGCGGTCGCCGCGGGCTACGACTCGTGGAGATACGAGACGCCGCGCGGCCGGCGCCGCAACCGCCGCGACCTCTCGGCAATTGCGCGGGCGATCGACGCGGCACAGGCGCGCGGTGGCCCCATCCGCGCGGCCCTCGACGTGCCCTGCGGCACCGGAAGGCTCGCGCCGCTCCTTCTCGAGCGTTCGATCGCCGCGTCGGGCGCCGATGTGTCTCTCGAGATGCTCGCCGTCGCGCGCCGAAAACTTCCCGATGACTTCCCGCTTTTCCAGTGCAGCGCGGACGCGATCCCGCTCGCCTCCGGCTCGGTCGACGCCGTGTTCGCCATTCGGTTCCTCTTCCACCTCGACCGGGAGGGGCGCGGCCGCGTGCTCGCCGAGATGCGCCGGGTCGCGCGGCGCTGGGTCATTCTCGACGCGCGTCACCGTTACAACGTCCGCTGGGCGGCGTGGCGTTTGCGGCAGGCGCTCGGACTGCTGCCGAAGGTCCAGGATCGGTTCTCGCGGGACGGGCTCGAGCGCGAGCTTTCCGAGGCGGGGCTCGCCCTCGTCGGGATCTTCCCTTCGCGGCGCTACTTCGGCTGGGCGTCGGACAAGTGGACCGTGCTCGCGGAGAGACTCGCGGACTGACTCCGGCGCGCCGCCAGGAACGCATCCCAGATGCGTTCCGCGATGGCGCGTTTGCCCGCCTTGCCGACGCGGACCGCAGCGCCGCCGCGGGAGACGATCAGGACCTCGTTGTCCGGGGAATCGAAGCCGATGTCGGACCGGCCGACGTCGTTGACGACCACGAGGTCCGCGCCCTTGGCCTCCATCTTTCGGCGTCCGCGCGCTTCGAGGTCCTCGGTCTCCGCGGCGAAGGCCACCACGGTCTGTGCCCGGCGGAGCGGGCGCAGGCTCGCGAGCAGATCCTGGCCCGGCGCGAGGGCGAGGGTTCGGGGTCCATCCCCGCGGTGGAGGCGCTCGCCGCTTTTCTCGGGGACGAAGTCGGCAACGGCGGCGGCCATGGCGAGGCCGTCGGTCTCGGGAAACTCGCGGAGCAGAATTTCCGCCAGGTCCGCCGCAGTCTCGAACTCGAGCCGACGTAGCCCCTCGGGGCGCTCGAGACCCGTCGGTCCCGACACGAGCGTGACGGCAGCGCCCCGGTCGCGCGCGGCCTCGGCCAGCGCGTAACCCATCCTCCCGCTCGAGCGGTTCGAAACGAACCGCACGGGATCGATCGGCTCCCGGGTCGGGCCGGCAGTGACGAGGAGCCGGAGCCCGGTCAGATCCCGGTGGGCCCCGGTGGCGATCCGCCAGGCCTCGGTCACGATCTCCTCCGGCTCGGCCATGCGGCCGATGCCGGACCGTCCCGAGGCGAGCGGGCCGCTCGCGGGCCCGACCGAGCGGACGCCGCGCGCGGCGAGGGTCGTCATGTTCCCGCGCACCGCGGCGTTCTTCCACATCGCGGACTCCATGGCCGGCGCGACGAGGACCGGACCCCGATGGGCGAGGAAAGCCGTCGACAGGAAATCGTCGGCGAGGCCCTGAGCGAATTTGCCGAGGGTTTGCGCCGTGGCGGGCGCCACCAGGAGGAGGTCGCACCCGTCCGCGATCTCGACGTGATCGATGGCCGGGGCCGCGCCGGTTTGGGCTCCGGATGCCCAGACCTCCGTGTGCACCTCGTGGCCCGAGAGGACCGCGAAGGTCAGAGGCGTGACGAACTCGCGCGCCCCGCGCGTCATCGCGACGTGCACGTCGGCCCCGCGGGCGGTCAGGCCGCGGAGAATCTCGACGGCCTTGTAGGCGGCGATTCCCCCGCTGACGCCGAGGAGGATGCGCGGGCGGCTCGTCATGTCGTGGGACGAGGTGGAACGGAGGCGAGGCTTAGCGGGAAGCCTCTTCCTCGACGAGGTCTTCCTCGAGGCTCTCCTCGTCGCTGACGTCCTCCGTGGAAGTATCGAGGACGCCGCCCTCGGCGCCCAGGCCCCAGCGGATCTGGTCGGCATCGAACTCCGCCGCCGCGAGACGGGTGGGCTTCATCGGTCGGTCCGTCTCGAGTTTGGGCCTCGCCCCGCGCATGAGCTGCTCCGCGCGCCGGGCGATCAGGAGGACGAGGCGGAACTTGCTGTCGACCCCTTCGGGCATGTTCTGGATCATTTCTCGCAAACCCCTTTTAACGCTTTTATCGGAAGTCTTTGCGCAGGCGCTCGAGGGCGCGCACCTGCCGCGCGGGCGTCAGCCGAGCCGCACGGATCACCGATTCTAGCTCAAGACCCGCCCTTTCGAGGTCATCATTCACGATAACGTACTGAAAAATCTCGGCTTGCGCGACCTCTTTGGCGGCATTGATGAGGCGTTTCCGGATCGCGTCCTCCCCGTCCAGGCCCCGCTTGCGCAGGCGCCGCTCGAGCTCATCGGCCGAGCTCGGGACGATGAAGATCGACACGGCTTCGGGAAGCGCCGCGCGCACGTCGCGGGCGCCCTGCACGTCGATGTCGAGGATCACGTCCTCGCCCGCGGCCAGCCGCGGCAGGACTTCGGACTTGGCCGTGCCGTAGAAGTTGTCGTGCACCTGGTTGTGCTCGAGGAACTCGCCGTGGCGCGCCATCGTCTCGAACTCGGCGGCCGTGACGAAGTGGTACTCGCGCCCGTCGGTCTCGCCGCTCCGGATCGGGCGCGTCGTGTGCGAGACCGAGAAACGCAGGGGCTCGCCGGGAGGCTTCGCCAGGAGGCGGCGGATGAGCGTGGTCTTGCCCCCGCCCGACGGCGAGGACACGATGAAGAGGAATCCGCGCGGGGCGGTCATGCCGTCGTCGCCCTCCCTCATTCGACGTTCTGCACCTGCTCGCGGATCTTCTCGGTCTCGGCTTTCATCTCGAGGACCTCGCGCGTCGAGGCCAGATCGCGGCTCTTCGAACCGAGGGTGTTGAGCTCGCGCAGGATCTCCTGCGCCAGAAAGTCCAGGCGCTTCCCGACGGCCTCGGGCGGTTTGGCGAGGAGCCCGGCGAACTGATCGAGGTGGCCGCGAAGCCTCTGGAGCTCTTCGGCGACGTCGGCGCGGTCGGCCGCGAGTGCGGCTTCCTGTTCGATCCGGCCCGGCTCGAGGGAGACGTCGGCGAACAGCGTCCGCACGCGTTCGCGGATCTGCGCGGCGAGGTTGCGGGCGATCTCCGCGCGCCGCCCCTCCAGCAGCATGGCCTTGCCCTGGAGAAACTCGATGCGGGGCGACAGGTCCGCGGCGATCGCCGCCCCTTCGGACTCCCGCATCGTCACGAGCGCGCGGGAGGCCTCGCCGGCCAGCCCCTCGATCGCGGCGACCTCCTCGGGGCTGAAGGCCTCGTCGGCCCCGTCCATGCTCACGACCTGGGGAATCGCGAGGAGGTCCCGGGCGGTGAGGCGGCCCTCGATCGGATATTTGCCGGCAAGGATCGCGAAGCGCGAGATCAAGGCCTCGACGAGGCCCTCGTCGACGCGGATCTCGGTGGCGGCCGGCGTCGTGCGCTTGAGGCGGACGGCGACGTCGACCTTCCCGCGGTGGAGGTCGCGGCCGAACACCTTCCGCACGGAGGGCTCGAGCGCGATCTCCGACTCCTTGGTCTTCACGGTCAGGTCGAGAAACCGCCCGTTGACGCTCCGGGCGACGATCTCCCCCGCCCACTGCCCTCCCACCGACCCGCGAGCCCGGCCGAAGCCGGTCATGCTCCGAAGCGTCACCGGGAGGCCGGCGCGGACGCGCCCGTGAAGTACTGCATGTCGTGGAGCCTGCGATAGAGACCGGGCCGAGTCAAGAGCTCGGCATGCGCGCCCTCCTCCACGATCCGGCCCTGATCGAGGACCAGGATGCGATCGGCGCGGCGAACCGTCGAGAGCCGGTGCGCGATGACGAGCGTCGTGCGCCCCTGCATCAGGTTGGCGAGGGCGCGCGCGATGAGGGCCTCGGACTCGGTATCGAGCTGGGAGGTCGCTTCGTCGAGGATCAGGATCGGGGCGTCCTTGTAGATGGCGCGCGCGATCGCCAGCCGCTGTCGCTGGCCCCCGGAGAGCGCGCGCCCCCCTCGCCCACCAGCGTGTCGTAGCCCCGGGGCAGCCGCTCGACGAACTCGTCGGCGCAGGCGGCCCGCGCCGCGGCCCGCACGCGCTCTTCGGGGGGCGCCGTGGCACCGTATGCGATGTTCTCGCGCACGCTCGTGTCGAAGAGAATCGTCTCCTGGGTCACGAGACCGACCTGCCGCCGCAGTGATTCGAGGGTCGCATCCCGCAGATCGACGCCGTCGAACGTGATCCGGCCCGAGCCGGGGTCGTAGAGCCGCGGCAGCAGGTTGACGAGCGTCGTCTTTCCCGCCCCCGAGGGGCCGACGAGCGCCACGGTCTCTCCGCGGCGGATCGTCAGATCGACGCCGGAGAGCACGGGCTCGCGTCCGTACGCGAAGGAGACCTTCTCGTAGACGATCGCGTCCGCAAAGCCGGGCAGGGCCCGGGCGGCCGGTTTCTCGCGGATCTCGTTCTCGGCGTCGACGACCTCGAAGATGCGCTCGGCGGAGGCGAGAGCCATCTGCAGGACGATGTTCGTCCGGGTCACGTCCTTGAGCGGCTTGTACATCATGAGGATCGCGGCGAGGAACGAAATCAGGCCGCCGACGGTCATCCGCTCCGCCCGGATCTGCCCCGCCGCGTAGATGAAGATCAGCGAGAGGCCGACTCCCGCCAGGATCTCCATCAGGGGCGAGTTCAGGGCCTGGAGACGCATCGACTGGCGGCTCGAGCCGAAGTACCGCCGGTTGGCCTGGTCGAAGCGTTCGGACTCGAAGCGCTCCATCGCGTAGGTCTTGATCAGCCGGTGTCCGCGGAGGGTCTCGCCGAGGATCGCTCCCATCTCGCCGATCCGCTCGCGCGCCGAAAGCCAGGTCTTCCGGAGCTTGCGGAAGTTGGCGACGATCGGGATCACGACGAGGGGTGCGACCACGAGAACCGCGAGGGCCAGCGAGAAGTTGAGCGAGAACACGTAGACGAGCACGAGGAGCATCGTCAGGATTCCCTGGACGAAGTCCGCCATGCGCGAGCCGAAGGCGGTCTGGATCTGCTCGGCGTCCGAGAGAAGACGGGTCAGGAGGTCGCCGCTCGCCCGCTCCGAAGAGAACCGCGTCGACTGGTCGAGGATCGATCGATAGGCGTCGCTCCGGAGGTCGCGCACCATCGAGAGGCCGATCGCGTTCAGGGCGAATTCCGAGAAGTACGCGAACACGTTCTTGATGAGGAGGGCCGCCAGAAGCAGCAGCGGAATCGCGTAGCGGGGACCGAGGCCTGCCGCCTGCGCCGCCGCGACGCCGAAGCCGTAGATGCGCTCCAGGAACGCGAGGAGCGGAGCGGTCCGCGCCTCGCCCGCGCCGCCGAGACCGGGCAGAACGCTCGACGCGCCCGCCCCGAGCACGTCGTCGATCACCTTCTTCAGCAGGAAGAGGAGCGCGACCGTCGCCGCGGCCACGACGGCCATGGCGCCGAGGGCGAGCGCCGCGCGGATCCGGTAGCGGCCGAAATACGCGAGCAGGCGCGGGAGCGGCCTCACTGCGCCACCCGGTAGGCATCGGTCGTCAGTCCGGACGATCGGCGGAGAACGTCGAGGACGAGCTCGGCCGCGCGCGCGCTCGCCCCGGGCGGCCCGAGCGCCTCCGCGACCTCCGCGAGTCCGGCCTTCTGCTCCGCGATCCGGGACGGCGATCGCAGGAGCGCCTCCGCCGCGGTGACGAGGTTCTCCGGGGTGAGCCTTTCCTGGACGAGCTCGGGCACCACCTCACGGCGCGCGACGATGTTGACGAGGGAGATCCAGTCGAGGCGCACGAGGGCCTTCGCGATCGCGTGGCTCAGCTCCGAGGTGCGGTAGACGACGATCATGGGCGCGCCGCAGAGGGCGGCCTCGAGCGTCGCCGTTCCGGAAGCCACGAAGGCCAGGTCGGCCGAGGCAAGGACCGGGTGCAGGCCGCTCGTGACGACGCGGATGCCGCGCTCCGCGGCCCGCGCATAGAGGCTCTCGGAAAGCCAGGGCGCTCGGACGGCGACGACCTCGAGGCCGTGGGCGGCCGCGAGCCGCTCGGCCGCCGTGGCCATCGTTTCCCAGTGCCGGGCAAGCTCCGCGTCGCGGCTGCCCGGCAGGAGCACGAGCCGCGGCTTCGTCTTCGGAGGCAGGGGCGAGGGGGCCGCGAGGCCTTCCCGCACATCCTCGACGAGAGGATGGCCGGCGCAGACGGCGTCGGCGCCCAGACGCTGGTAGATCGCGGTCTCGAACGGGAAGAGAGTGATGATCCGGCGGGCTCGTTTCGCGATCGTCCGGGCTCGCCACGGACGCCAGGCCCAGACCTGCGGCGGCACGTAGTAGATGACCGGGACCCGGTCCTGCACCAGCCGGCGCGAGAGGCGGCTGTGAAAGTCCGGAAAGTCGACGAGGACCGCGGCATCCGGCCGCCTCCGGCGCGCCTCGGCGTCGAGGCGCCGCAGGGCCCGGTGCAGGGCGGGCAGTTTCTCCACGACTTCCGAGATGCCGACGACCGAGACGTCTTCCGCCGCCACGACGCGATCGAGCCCCGCCTCGACGAGGCGATCCCCTCCCATGCCGAAGGCCGACGCGTCCGGCCGGATCCGCCGCAGGGCCGCCAGGAGCCTGCCGGCATGGAGGTCGCCCGAGGCTTCGCCGGCGGAGATGAGGAGATTCACGGGCACGGCCTCATGACGTTCTCATTTTCGCCCGGGACCATTGTCGCCCCCGGGGCCGGCTATTTCGGGAAGGGATACATCAGCCACGCCACCGCCAGCCCGCCGAGCACGAGCGAGCCGACGAGGGTGCCGAAGAGCTTCCAGCGCTCGCGGCGCTCCTGCCGCCAGAGGAGCGCGAAAAACGCCGCGACGAGGAGAGCGTAGAGCGTCATGATCAGAAAGTGGTCGACCGGGATGAGCGCGATCATGGCGGTCATCGCTTCCTGCCCGTGGCGAGGTCCCAGACGTCCAGGACGAGCAGCAGGTTCATGAGCCCGGCCGTCAGGAGATAGGCGCAGCCGTACTCGTACGTCGTCGCGAGGATCGCGCCCCCGGGATTCGAGGAGAGCAGGCGCGCCCCGAGGTTCCAGAGCCCCGAGCCGTACACGGCGAAGGTCGCGAGGATCGTCAGGGGCTGGCCGGCCTCGATCGTGTAGAGGCGGCCCTGAAAAGAAATTCCGGCGAGAAACGTGAGGGCGACGATTGCCGCGAAGGCCATCGCCGTTCGCCGGCGCCCGAGGTAGAAGTGTCCGAGACCCGGCACGAGCCACGCGAGCGCCATGGCGAGCCAGGGCGGTCGCGGGCGCACGGCCGCTTCGGCGCGCGACGCAGAGCTCGGCGTCGACGTCGCGCTCACCCGGCCGTCTCCGCGAAGAGAGGCGCGAGGCGCCGCCGGGTCACCGCGAGCTCCTCGGGCACGACGCGCACCCCGGAGGTGACCGTCATGAAGTTCGTGTCGCCGGCCCAGCGCGGCACGACGTGCACGTGGTAGTGCGAGGCGACGCCCGCGCCCGCCGCCGAGCCGAAGTTGATGCCGACGTTCAAACCGTCCGTCCGATAGTGCGTCACGAGGATCTTCTCGGCGCGGGCGACGGTCGCGATGAGCTCCGCGCGCGTCGCGTCGTCCGAGGACGACAGCCACGCGTCATGGGCGTAGGGCGCGACCATCACGTGGCCGTTGGTGTACGGGTAGCGGTTGAGCATCACGAAGACGCGCTGGCCGCGGAAGACGACGAGCGACGCTTCGTCGTCGCCCGAGGAAGCCGCCACGCAGAATATGCAGGTCTTGTCCTTGTCCGACACGAGGTATTCGTAACGCCAGGGGGCGAAGAGAACTTCCGGCATTACCGGTTGATCAGTTCCTTCAGCTCCTTGCCGGGCTTGAAGTACGGGATCTTTTTCGCGGGAACCGAGACCTTGACCCCCGTCTTGGGGTTGCGGCCCATGCGGGCGCCCCGCTCGCGGAGGCGGAAGGAGCCGAACCCGCGGAGCTCGATCTTCTGGCCTTCCTTGAGGGATCGGACGATCGCCTCGAAGACGGTGTCGACGATCGCTTCGGCCTGCTTCTTCGTGACGTCGGTCGCGACCGCCACGCGTTCGATGAGTTCCGCCTTCGTCATCTGCTCCTCGCCGCTCGCCGCGTCCCCACCCCGGGCGGCAAATCTGCTATTCCTTGGCGGCCTCGTCCGCCTTCTTGCGTGTGCGCTTCTTCTTGGGAGCGGCTTCCGGCGCCGGTTCGGCCGGGCTTTCCGCGGGTGCCGCTTCGGCGGGAGCGACGGCCTCGGCGGAGGGCTCGACAGGCTCGGCGGATTCCGCAGCCGACGCCTCGCTGGCCGCCGGAGGGGCCTCCCCGTCGAGGCCCACGCCGGAAAGGCCGACCTTCATCTCCGGGTCTTCGATGCGGAGGATCCGCGCCCGCATGGAATCGCCTTCCTTGTAGTGGTCCTGGGGCTTCTGCCCGCGCTCGAGCGGCGTCTCCGAGACGTGCATGAGGCCTTCGACGAGACCCTCGATCTGGACGAAGATGCCGAAGTCGGCGATGCGCGTCACCACGCCCTCGACGAGGTCGCCGGCCTGGTGCTTGTCCTTGAAGGTCTGCCAGTCGTTGGGCTGGAATTCCTTGATCGAAAGCGAAATGCGGCGGTTGTCCTGGTCGATCGACGTGATGAGCGCCTCGACGTCGTCGCCCTTCTTGAGGACCTCCGAGGGGTGCTTGACCCGACGCGTCCACGACATGTCGGACACGTGGACGAGGCCGTCGATGCCCTCCTCGATCTCGACGAATGCGCCGAAGTCGGTGAGGTTGCGCACCTTGCCCGCGACACGGGCGCCGACGGTGTACTTGGCCGCCACGCTCTCCCACGGATCCGGGAGCGTGTCCTTGAGCGAGAGGGAGATGCGCCGCGCTTCGGGGTTGACGTCCGAGACGACGGCTTCGACCGTATCGCCGGGCGAAACGACCTTGGAGGGATTCTTGATCTTCTTCGACCACGACATCTCGGACACGTGGACGAGACCCTCGACGCCGTCCTCGAGCTCGACGAACGCGCCGTAATCCGTGACGTTGGTGATGCGGCCGGTGACCCGCGAGCCGGCCGGGTATCGCTCGGGCACGTGCGCCCAGGGATCCTCGGTCAGCTGCTTGGTGCCGAGCGACACGCGCTCGGTCTCGCGGTCGAACTTGAGGACGACGACCTCGATGTCGTCGCCGACCTTGACGAGGTCGGACGGGTGATTCACGCGTCCCCAGGACATGTCGGTGACGTGGAGGAGACCATCGAGGCCTCCGAGATCGACGAAGGCGCCGTAGTCGGTGAGATTCTTGACGGTACCGCGCAGGACGCGGCCCTCTTCGAGCAGCTGCAGGGTTTCCTTCTTGCGGGCCTCCTGCTCGACCTCGACGACGGCTTTGCGCGAGAGCACGATGTTGCCGCGCTTCTTGTCGACGGAGATGACCTTGAAGTCGAGGTCCTTGCCCCGCAATGCCTCGAGGTTCTTGACCGGCTTGACGTCGACGAGGGAGCCCGGCAGAAACGCCTTGACTCCGATGTCGACGGCGAGGCCGCCCTTGATCCGGTCGATGACGCGGCCGCGGACCGTCGTGCCGGAGCGGTACGACTTCTCGACCTCGTCCCAGACCTTCATCTTCTCGGCCTTGTCCTTGGACAGGACGACGTAGCCGTTCTGATCCTCGGTCCGTTCGAGCAGGACGTCCACCGGGTCGCCCTGCTTGATCGTCACCTGGCCGGAAAAATCGGTGAACTCGGAGAGCGGGATGATGCCCTCCGATTTGTAACCGATGTCGACGATCACCTCGGACGGCGTGATCGTGAGAACACGGCCTCGGATGATCTGGCCCTCCTGCAAGTTCTTGAAGGAGTTCTCGTATTGGGCCAGAAGATGCTCGTACTCCTGGGCCGTCAGTTCCTGTTCTGTTTCCATCGGCTCGGCTTCCCGACCTCCTGCTTTAGGCTTTTCTCCGGGCATCGGAAAAAGGGATCCCCTCTCTTAAGTCGCTGATTGCAAAGCAATATCCTATGGGTTCGGGGTAACCCAGTCAAATGGCCTGGCGCACCCGACTTTCGATTTCCTCCACGATAGCCGAAATAGCGCGCCCGGTCGAGTCGATCAGGGTGTACCGGCCATCGAGTGTGAGGGGCGAATCGGCCCGGGAGGAGTCGTCCCGGTCGCGCTTCTCCATCTCCTCGAGCACCTCCGCGTAGGGCCGGGGAGTCCCCCGTTCGGCGAGTTCCCGGGTCCTGCGGCCGGCCCGTTCGGCGGGATCGGCGGTCAGAAAGAACTTGAAGGGCGTCTCCGGGAAGACCTTGGTTCCGATGTCCCGGCCCTCCATGACACCCCCCCGCTCGCGTCCCAGCCGCTGCTGCTGGGCAACGAGCACGCGGCGGACCTCCGGGATCGCAGAGACGGCCGACGCATAGAGGGAAATCTCGGGACGGCGGATTTCGGCCGAAACGTCCTCCCCGTCGAGCTCCACGCGGCTGCCGGCCGTCGACGAGGCAAGGCCGATCCGGGCGGCTTCCGCGATCGCGGCGACTCGAGTCGGATCCTCGATCGGCAGCGTGACCCCCGCGCGCTCGGCCGCGAGGCCGACGGCCCGATACATCGCTCCCGTGTCGATGTACGGGACCTCGAGCCGCGCCGCGAGCGCCCGGGCGACGGTCGACTTACCGGCGCCGGAAGGCCCGTCGATGGCCACGATCCAGGGGCGCGGTCAAGAGGGTTTCGCGAGCCGCTGGAGAGCCGCGACCTCGGAGTCGCGCGAGACGGCGGTACGCGCCAGGAGTGAGGGCCGGATCGCGGATCGGCCCGATCGCGACGCGCTTCAACTTGGATACGGGATGGCCGAGCATCTCGAACATGCGCCGGATCTGGCGCGTCCGGCCCTCGGTCAGGGTCACGCGCAGCCAGGTATTGCCCTCGACGTCGCCCTTGCGCGGCGTGCCGGACGCGCGCTCGATGCCGCACGGCTTCATGGGCCGCCCGTCCAGCGGCATGCCGCCGCGGCGCAGCTTCGCGAGCTTCGCCTCGGTCGGCTCGCCCGACACCTTGACGACGTACTCCTTCGGGCAGCCCGTGGAGGGGCTCGTGATGAGGCGCGCGAGGTCGCCGTCGTCGGTCAGAAGGAGCAGGCCCTCGGTCTGCACGTCGAGGCGCCCCACCGGCTTGACGCCCCGGCGCAACTTTCCCGGCAGGAGATGGAGCACCGTGTCGCGCCCGTCGGGATCGGACACCGTCGTCACATAGCCCTTCGGCTTGTTCAGGAGGATGTAGGTCTTCGGACCGGCCGCCGACCGGACCCGCTTCTCGTCGAGCTTGATCGAGTCCTTCTCGGGATCGGCGCGATCCCCGAGCGCCGCGACGCGCCCGTTCACGCGGACGCGTCCCTCGCGAATCCACTCCTCGGCCTGCCGCCGCGAGGCGAGGCCGGCGGACGCGATGATCTTCTGGATGCGGATCTCGGCCAGCGTCATTCCTCCGCGGGAGGAGGCTCCGGGGGCGTGGACGGCGAGCGCGCGGCGTCGTCGTCGCTCGTCTCCTCCGGATCGTCGTCCATCCCGGGCTCGATGTGGATCAGAGGCGCGGCCGCCGTCGGCGCGGCGATCTCGCGGGCCTCGACGGTTGCCGCGAGGTCCGCGTCGAGGTCCTCGGGGCGCGGCAGCTCGCCGAGCTCGTTGAGCCCGAATCGGACGAGGAAGTCCTGCGTCGTTCGATACAGGAAGGGCGTGCCCACGACCGGCTTCTTGCCGGCCGTGGTGATGAGCTTCTTTTCGAGGAGCGTCTTGAGGACTCCCGAGGAGTTGACCCCGCGGATGTCCTGGATCTCCGGCAGCGTGATCGGCTGGCGATACGCGATGATCGCGAGCGTCTCGAGGGCGGCGAGGGAGAGACGGCTGCGCTCGGTGACCTCGTGGAACTTGCGGAGCAGCGAATCGAACTCCGGCCGCGTGACGAAGCGCCAGCCCCCGGCGACCTTTTCGACGCGCACGCCGCGGTCCTCCCCCTCGGTCCGGGACGCGAGGCGCTCGAGCGCTGCCGTGACGGCTTTCGGCGCGGCCTCGAGGAGATCGGCGAGGTCCTTCTCCTTGACCGGACGCGGCGACGAGAAGAGGACGGCCTCGACGGCAGGAAGGATCCGCTCGATCGAAGTCTCCCGCGGCCGGGGCTCCTCCGCGGTTTCCTTGCCCTCTTCCTTGGCCTTGTCGGCGTCGGTATCGGTTTCGATCATGACGTCAATCGCCGTAAGTATCCCTGATCTGCTCCGCCGAGAACACGACCTCCGTGCGGCTCACGTGGATCTCGGCGAAGGCGCGGACCTGGAACGCCCGGACGACCCCGAGCCGGATCAGCTCGAGGCAGGCCAGAAATGCGGTCACGGCCTCCGCGCGGTAGCGCATCTGGCCGAGGAACTCGAGCAGCGGCATCGTCCGCTCGGCGTCGAGGCGCGCCAGGAGCTCGAGCATCTTGTCGCGGACGGAGAAACGGAGCTGGTGGATTGCGAGCGCCGGCGGATGCGCCAGCCGGTAGTTTTCGGTGACCGTCCGGAAAGTCTCGATCAGATCGAAGAGCGAGACCTCGAGCGTCTCGGCGCCGGCGTCCTCGCCTCCGGCACGCGGGATCTCCGTCGCGGGCCGCGGCCAGAGGCCGCCACGAAGAGTGTCGATCGCGTGGAGAGTCTCGGCGGAGCGTTTGAACTTCTCGTATTCGAGCAGGCGCTGCGCGAGATCGGCCCGCGGATCCACCTCGGGCTCCCCCGGCGCCCGCGGGAGGAGCATCTTCGACTTGATGTAGATGAGCTCGGCCGCCATCGCGATGTACTCGGAAGCGACGTCGAGGTCGAGCTCCCGCATCGCGTCGAGAAAGGCCGTGTACTGCTCCGTGATCTCGGCGATCGGGATGTCGGTGATCTCGACTTCGTTGATCCGGATGAGGTGGAGGAGAAGGTCGAGCGGACCGCGGAAGGCCGGTATGGCGACGGGCGGAAGCGCGTTCTCGCGCGGGGTGGGTTCGTCGGCCATCAGGGCTCCGGCGAAAGCCGCACCGCGGACCGGACCCTCTCCATCGTGGCCTCGGCGACGCGGCGCGCCTCGGCGTCTCCCGCGTGGAGCACGTCGCGCACGACGCCGCTTCCGCCGTCGGACGCCACGAGCTCGGCGCGCTTGCTCCGGAAGGGCTCGAGGGCGGCGTTCAAGTTGCCGATGAGGTGCTTCTTGCAGTCGACGCAGCCGCGGGCGGCGGTGCGGCACTCACGGTCGACGACCGCGACCTCCGCCGGCGGCGAATACAGCTCGTGGAAGGGGAAGAGGTTGCAGTGGTCGGGGTTGCCGGGATCCTGGCGGCGCGCCCGCGCGGGGTCGGTCACCATGGCCATGACCTTGTCGCGTACCAGGTCCGCGGCCTCGGTGATGCCGATCGTGTTGCCGTACGACTTGGACATCTTGCGGCCGTCGATGCCGTTGACCTTCGGCGTGGGCGTGAAGAGCGCCTTCGGCTCCGGGAAGACTTCGCCGTAAAGGCCGTTGAAGCGGCGGACGATCTCGCGGCAGATCTCGAGATGGCTCGCCTGGTCCTCGCCGACTGGAACGAGGTTCGCCCGGTAGATCGCGATGTCCGCGGTCTGGAGGACCGGGTAGCCGAGGAATCCATGCGTCGCGAGGTCCTTCGAGCGCAGCTGCTCGATCTGGTCCTTGTAGGTGGGAACGCGCTCGAGCCATCCGAGCGGCGTGATCATCGAGAAGTAGATCGCGAGCTCCGCGTGCTGCGGAACGCGCGACTGGAGGAAGATCGTGGAGCGCGCGGGATCGAGGCCCACCGCCAGCCAGTCGAGGACCGCCTCCCGCGTGTTCGCCGCGAGCGATTGCGTGTCGGCGTAGTCCGTCGTGAGCGCGTGGAGATCCGCGACGAAGAAAAAACAGCGGTAGTTGCCCGAGTTCTGCAGGTCCACCCAGTTCTTGACCGCGCCGAAGTAGTTGCCGAGGTGGACACGGCCGGTCGGCCGCAGGCCCGAGAGGACGGTTTCCCCGCTCACCCGACGACCCGCTGGAGAAACATCCCGAAGGCCTGGAAGATGGGTCCCATGACGACGCGCAGGGCGCCCATGTAAGAAAGCAGGATCAGGAGCATGAACCCGAACGGCGCGATCGTCTGGAAGAAGCGCTGCGCCGGCTCTCCGACGATCGAGGCCACGACGTGGCTTCCGTCGAGGGGCGGAATCGGAATCAGGTTGAATATGCCGAGGCTGAAATTGACCATGACGAACGCCGCGGCGACCGCCCAGAGAGGCTCGAGGATCTCGGGCGCGATGACGGCCTGAAGCCTTCGCAGCAGCACGAGGACGAGGATTCCGGGCACGCAGAGAATGAAGTTGGACAGGGGTCCGGCGGCGGAGACGGCCATGTCGGCCCGGCGGGGATTCTTGGTGTTGCGCAGGTCCACCGGCGTCGGCTTGGCATAGCCGAAGATCAGCCCCGACGTGAAATACAGGAGGATCGGCAGCAGGATGCTTCCGAAGAGGTCGATGTGCCGGAGGGGATTCAGGCTGATCCGGCCGAGGTCCCGGGCCGTGGTGTCGCCGTGTTTCAGGGCGGTCCAGGCATGCGCCGACTCGTGAAACGAGATGGCGAAGAGGATGACCGCGAGCTGGATCGCGAAATCGACGACCTTGTGTTCCAAGCGCCAGCGACTATAGCAAGGCGACTTTTCTGCGCCCGGGAGGTCCGGGGACCCCGGATACCACAGAGGGGCGGAGGGTTGCGGCGCCCCCCGGCCTCCCGATTGGAGGCTGTTTCCGGCCGGCAGGAAGACGTAAGTTAGGCCCGCGTTGAACGCCACGAAGCCGAAACCTTCCCCGGGGGGCGGCGTCTCCCCTGTTGGCCGGTGATGGAGACCAGAGGCAGCGACGATCTCGACCTGCTCGAGAGGATTCGCCGCGGCGATACCGGCGGCGCGGCGGAGCTTTTCGAGCGATACGCACCGGCGCTCCTGCGGTTCACGGACCGCATGCTGTCGGACCGGGCGTCGGCGGAAGAAGTGACCCAGGAGGTTTTCGTCAAGGTGATCTCGAGAGCGCATCAATACGATGGTCGGGCGGGCGTGGCCTCGTGGCTCTTCGCCATCGCCGCCAACGCCTGCCGGGACCGGCGCCGCCGCGACCGGCGCGCCAACGTCGTGCCGCTCGAGGCGGTGGCCGAGCCGCGGGCGCGCGGCGAGGGCATCGAGGCGGTGATTGCTTCCCGCCAGAGGCGCGAGGCCGTCCGCCAGGCGCTCTCGGAGCTCTCCGAGGAACAGCGCGAGGCGCTCATTCTCGCCCGCTATCACGGCATGCCGTACGCGGAGATCGCCACCACGCTGGGCATTTCCGTCGGGGCCGTCAAGACCCGCATCTTCCGGGCCGTCGAGACGCTCAAGGCCCATTTTTCGGAGGGGGAATCATGGACTGCCGCGACGTAACGACGATCGCTCTCGACCGCCTCGCCGGCGAAGCCGACGAGCCCGCGCGGCGCGCCCTCGCCGCGCATCTGGCCGGCTGCGACGCCTGCCGGCGCGAGATGGCGCGCCTCGAGGATGTCTGGACCGTCCTGGGAACGGACGCCGAGGCCGAGGTCACGCCGGAGTTTCGCCGGCACACGCTCGCGCTGATGGAGGAAGAAACCCTGCGCAACCGCGTCCGGGAGTTTCGCCCGCGGCGCCGCCTCGCTCCCCTCGCCCAGGCCGCGGCGATCCTGGCGGCCGCGAGTCTCGGCTTCGTGCTGGCGCGCGCGGTGCCGAGCAAGGGCGCATCCCCGCTCGCGGCGGCGGGCGGCGCCACGACCACGAAGGCCGTCGAGCCGCTCGGCCCGCCCGGAGGCGCGACGGCGGGCTTCGATCTCTCCGCGGGTCCGCGGCTCTCCAACGTCGCGTACCGTCCGGCCGACGCGGAGGGCCGCGTGGGAATCGAGTTCGACGTCACGAGCCGCCAGACCGTCATGGGCCGTCCCGAGGAGCCGGAAGTCGCTTCGCTGCTCGCCTACCTCGTCTCGCGCAACGCCGAGACCGCCGGGGAGAAGTCGCAGGCGATCGCCCTCGTCTCGGAGCACTACGGCTCCGGCGCGCCGGGCACTCCGACCGCGTCGCCGGAGATCGTCGCGGCGCTTTCGGCGACCCTGCGCAACGACCCGAATCCGGGCGTGCGGAAGAAGGCCGCCGACGCGCTCGCGTCCTTCGCGATCACGCCGGAGATCCGCGCCGTCTTTCTGGTCGCCCTGACCTCCGACAAGAACCCGGCCGTGCGCCTCGCGGCGGTGGACGCCCTCGCGGCGGCCGCCAAGCAGTCGCCGGACGCGCGCACGATCGAGTCGCTCCGCGAAAAAGCGGTCGACCCGCAGGAAAACGGCTTCGTGCGCTCGAAGGCGGCCTCGGCACTCAAGCAGATCTCCTTCTGAGAAAGGGACCGAGCGAAACTCCGATGGCCACCACGCGTCTCTCTGGAACGATGAGCACGATGAAATTCGATCGCGACGGGTTCGGCGGATATTCCGGCGGCGAACGCGACGCCTACCAGCCGCCGACCGAGCGCGCCGACCGCGTCGCGGTCTGGATCCTCCTTGCCCTGGGTCTTCTCCTGATGCTCCTGTCGACGGCGGGGGCGCAGGCCGAGCAGGGCTCCGCCGCACGCACGGAGCGCATCACGGGCACGCTCTCCTCCGGCCAGTCGCTCTCGGTCGAGAACGTCTCCGGCGACGTCGTCGCGACGCGCGGCAACGCGTTCTCCGCGGTCGTCACGATCACCGTCACGGCGCCGACCCAGAAGGAGGCCGACGACCTGCTCCGCAACACGTCGATCTCGCAGAGCCACGACGAAGACGGCTGGGCGCTCGAGACACGCTGGCCCGGCATGCACGGGCACAACAATTCCGGGCGCCGGCGCGGCGCGGACTGCGAGCGCTGCCGGGTCGTCGCGAACTACGCCATCACGATTCCGCCGGGTGTGACGACGCAGCTCCAGACGGTCAACGGAGACGTGCGCGTGCGGGACCTCGACGGAAGCCTCGCGCTCGAGAGCGTCAACGGCGCAATCGACGCCCGCGGCGTCCGGGGCACGCTCCAGGCCGAGACGGTCAACGGAAGCATCGGGGCGGTTGCCCTGGGGCTGTCGGATCCGATCGAGCTGCAGTCGGTCAACGGGTCGATCACGCTCACGCTGCCCAAGGATGCGCAGTTCGACCTGATGGCCGAGACCATGAACGGAACGATTGCGTCGACCTTTCCGTTCGCGGCGCAGGCGCCCTTCGTGCGCAAGGGCACGCCGCGGCCGAAGGGGGGCCCGACAAGGACAAGGACACGGAGCGGCAGATCATCGTGACGGACGAAGACGGCGCGACGCAGGTCATCGACCTCGACGAGCTCGATGCCGAGCTCGCCGATTCGATGCACGAGATCGAGGCGGAGATCGAGGAAGCCGAACGGGAGGGACGCGCGATCCGCCGCGAGGCCCGCCAGATTCGGATTCTGGATCCCCGGCGGGACTACACCGGTTCGATCGGGCGCGGCGGGACGCCGGTCCAGGTCGAGACCCTGAACGGGGCGATCCTCGTCCTCGCGGCGGGCACGCGCGAGGCCGATGCGAAGACCCTGGTCTCCGAGCGGCGCGAGTTCGTCGTGACCGTGCCCGAGGTCCGCGTCAAGGTTCCCAACGTGCAGGTCGAGGTCAACGTGCCGAGGGTCAAGGCGCCCAAGCCGCCCGCTCCGCCCAAGCCCCCGCGTCCGCCCGCGCCTCCCGTTCCGGGCGTTCCGCCCGTCCCGCCTGTCCATCCCGCTGCCCCCGTTCCGCCGGAGGACTTCGAGGGCGAGGTGGTGCGCGGCGACATCGGCGGGGACTTCCTCTCGACCACGAGCGGCGGCAACTACCGGCTGGGCCGCGTCAGCGGCGGCGTCAAGATCGTCACGCATTCGGGCGAGATCCGCATCGCGGGCGTGGGCGCCGGCGCGGAGCTGAAGTCCTACGGCGGCGACATCGTGGTCGGTCCGGTCACCGGAGACCTCAAGGCCTCGACCGCGGCGGGCGACATCAGGGCCGACACCGTGTCGGGGGCCTTCGTCGCCGACACCGCGGGAGGCGACATCCGCGTCCAGAGCGTCGGCGGCAACCTCGATGCGAACACGGCCGGCGGCGACGTCATCGCGCCGCGGGTGGGCGGAAGCGTGCGCGCCGTGACGGCCGGGGGCGACATCCGGATCGGCGTGACCTCGAAGGACGTCAAGGGCGGGATCACGATCCGCAATTCGGGCGGCGACGTCACCCTGATGCTTCCGCCGGACTGCAGAGCCGACGTCGAGCTGATCGTCACGGGCGCCGACGACGACGAGGGCGATCCGATCGGAGTTCGGGTATCAGACGATCGACAAGAAGCCGGGGTCGCAACGGGCGGTGGCGATCCTGAACGGCGGCGGCGAGAAGATCGTCGTGCGGACCACCTCGGGGACGATCCGCCTGCGCAAGGCCCCGGCAACGCCCTGAGGCGGCGTCCCCTCGGCCTCGCGCGGGTCTCCGTCTAGCGGATCCGCAGCACCGCCCGCCGCTCGAGCTCGACCTCTCCGCCGAAGCCGGACCGCGGGTCGTGCGTCCCCGCGGTGAGGTACTCGCGAATCCCCGGCGCAAAGCGCGCCCACTCGCCCCCGAAGGCCGCCAGCGTCGCCGACACGTCGGCGACGTTGTCGCGCGAGAGGCTGGCAAGCTGGTCCCGCGTCAGGGGCGGATCGGCGAGGACTCCGCGCCGCGCGAGGCCTTCGAAGAGGACCGCGAGGAGGCGGCCGTACCAGAGGGGAAAGTGCACCAGCCGCTTGCGGGGTTTGCCGATCGCGGCCGCGATTTCCCGGTAGATGTCGTTGAGCGTCAGGACGTCCGGGCCTCCGACTTCGTAGGTCTGCCCGATCGTCGCCGGCTTCTCGAGCGCCTCGGCAAAGACCCGGGCGACGTCGCGCACCGAGATCGGCTGGAAGCGCGTCGTGCCGGGACCGATCACGGGGATGAATCCCGGGTTGAGCCGCACGATCGGCGCGAGCAGCGACACGAAGCCGTCCCCCGGTCCGAAGTTGATCGAGGGCCGAAAGATCGTCCAGTCGAGACCCGATGCGCGGACGGCCTTTTCCCCGGCCGCCTTCGTGCGTCCGTACTCGGAGGGCGAGTCCTCGGAGGCGCCCATCGCGCTCATGTGGAGGAAGCGCCGCACGCCCGCCGCCTTCGCGGCGGCGATGACGTTCTCGGCGGCCTGGCGATGCATCCGGTCGAACGTCTGCTCGCCCTTCTCGTTGATGATGCCGACGAGGTGGACGACGGCGTCGCGCCCCGCGACAGAGAAAGCGGCCGTGAGCGACGCCGTGTCGAGGACGTCGCCGCGCACGGCCTCGACCGGCCGGTTGTAGCGGTTGCGCGTCTTGTCGGGATCCCGGGCGAGGACCGCGACGGCGTGGCCGCGCTGGAGCAGCCGGTTGACGACGTACGTGCCGACGAACCCCGTTGCTCCGGTGACGAGAACCTTCACGGAATCCTCCCCTGCGTCTTCGCGTCGCGCGCCCTGTGATTGCGCTTCGTTATGTACCACGCCGGCTGCGGCCGGGCCGTTCTCCCTCGGTCCGCGCTCAGGGGTATCCGAACAGGTCGCTCGCGACGATCCGGCCTTCGGCGCGCAGGGCCAGGACCTCGCCGCGCGCATGCGGCAGCCGGGGCAGGTCGCGTATGGGGTCCGCGACGCGCAGCGGCGGCAGGCCGCTCTGCCGCGTGCCGAGCAGGTCGCCGGGGCCGCGGGCCTCGAGGTCCTTCTCCGCGATCACGAACCCGTCGGCAGTCCGCTCCAGGACCTCGAGCCGCTTCCGGGCCTCGGGCGTGGCCCCCTTTCCGACCACCAGGGCGCACCAGGAGCGGCGATGACTGCGGCCCACCCGGCCGCGGAGCTGGTGAAGCTGGGCGAGGCCGAAGGACTCGGCGTTCTCGACGATCATGAAGGTCGCCTCCGGAACGTCGACGCCGACCTCGACGACGGTCGTCGACACCAGGACCGGCACACGACCGGCCGCGAAGTCGCCGAGCACGGAATGGCGCTCGGCGGGCGGCAGTCGGCCATGGAGGATGCCCACGCGCACGCCCGGCAGCGCCTCTTCGATCCGCTGCGCCGTCTCCCGGGTCGCCGCCACCTCGCGCGCGCCCTCCTCGATCGCCGGCACGACGACGTAGACGCGCTCGCCCGCGGCCGCGCGCTCGCCGGCAAACGCGTAGACGCGGGACCGCGCGGATTCCTCGCGCACGCGCGTCACGACCTCGCCCCGGCCCGGCGGCTTCTCGTCCAGGATCGAAACGTCCAGCTCGCCGTAGACGGCCCAGGCGAGCGAGCGCGGGATCGGCGTCGCCGTCATGATGAGGACGTGGGGCGAGGGATCCCCCTTGCGGAACAGACGCGAGCGATGCGCGACACCGAAGCGGTGCTGTTCGTCGACGACCACGAGCCCGAGGTCGCGGAACCGGACGGGCGTTTCGACGAGCGCGTGCGTGCCGACGAGGGCGTCGATCGCGCCTGCCGCCAGTCCCTCGAGAAGGCGTTTGCGCGCGGCTCCCCGCACGCGTCCCGTCAGGAGTCCCAGCCGCACTCCGGCTCCCGTCAGCCAGGCGGCGAGGCTCTCGGCATGCTGCTCCGCCAGGATTTCCGTCGGCGCCATGAGCGCCGCCTGCACTCCGTTCTTGACGGCGATGAGCATGGCGAGCCCCGCGACCACCGTCTTTCCGGACCCGACGTCGCCCTGGAGCAGCCGCGCCATCGCGCGGCCCGAGCCGAGGTCCTCGGCGATTTCGCGCACCGCCCGTTTCTGGGCGCGCGTCAGAGGAAAGGGCAGGACGTAGCGGGCGAGCTGCCGGATCGCCTCCTCGGCCGGAAGGGTGCGCCCCGCGCGCTCCCGCAGGCGCGCCCGGCGGTCCTCGATGCGCGCCGCGAGGGCGAGGAGCTCCTCGCGCGCGAGCTCTCCGAGGGCCGGCTTGGCCGAGTCGACGTGCGAGGGGAAGTGCGCTTCCTCCAGGGCCTGGACCAGGCGGCGCGACGGCGCGCCGATGGAACGGAAGTCGGGATCGATCAGGTCGAGAGCGCGGCGCGCCAGCGTGCGCCACGGGCGCGTCGGGATGTCCGCGACCCGATGGTAGATCCCGACGATGCGGCCGGAGTGCACGGGGTCCGCGTCCGTCCCGGCTTCGCCTTCTTTCCCTTCCGTTTCTTCGAGAATCTCGGTCTCGGGGTTCTCGATGCGCATCTCGCCGCGCGTGCCCGCTGCGGGGGTGCCGTAGAGGGCGGCCCGGCGGCCTTCGAGCGCCTTTGCGAAGGAGGAGTAGCGGTTGTGCCACACGACCCGGACCGCGCCCGTGCCATCGTCGGCGACGGCCTCGACGCGGAAGAGGCCGCGGCGCATCCGCGTCGCCTTGACTCCCCGAAAGGTCACGAGAACGGTGGCCGGCCGTTCCCACTCGAGACTCGCGACCGACGCAAAGTGGCGCCGGTCTTCCCAGCGAAACGGCAGGGCGAGCAGAAAGTCCGCCACGCTCCGGAGTCCCGCGGCGGCGAGCTTTGCCGCGCGCGCGGGCCCGATGCCCGGCAGGTCCGCGATCGGCTGGCCGGGAGAGAGCCGGGCCGCCTGGGCCGCCGCGCGGCGCGTCGGGGCCAGCTACGTCTCGGGCGTCAGGAAGGTCAGCGAGACCAGGCCGAACTTGAGGACGTCGCCGTTGGAGACGGCCACGGGCACGCCCGTCGCGAGCCGGTTGCCGTTCACGTGGGTGCCGTTCATGACGCCGATCTCTTCCATGACGTAGAAGGTGTCGCTCATCTGGTACAGCTTCGCGTGGCGCCGCGAGGTCGAGCGTTGCGGGTCCAGGGGCGTCAGGTCGACGTCGGGCGTGATTCCCGTGACGGGGTCGCTCCTTCCCACGAGCGTGTCTCCCTCGCGGTTGAGAAAAAACTCGGACGGCGGGTCTTCCCCGATCAACCGGCAGGCGTTGCGCTCGGGCGCGGGCTTGCGCTGGACGGGCTTCTCTTCCTCCGCCACTTGCCGCCCGAGGGACTCCTCGAGCATCGCCGTGACCTCGCGCAGACGCCGGGAGAGCTTGCGCATCATCCGGACGGCGATCTCGGTGTTGGCCTTGAGCATCGCGTCGAACGTGGTGCCGTTGATCCGGACGAGCTCGACGTCCGTCTTGGCGCGCGCCGAGGCCGTCCGGGGCACGTCCTCGAGGACGCTCATCTCGCCGAAGAAGTCGCCCTTCTCGAGGGTGGAAAGGACGCGGGTCTCGCCGCCGATCGCCTTGAGGAGCTCGACCGTGCCCGTCTGGATGATGTACATCTCCGTCCCGATGTCGCCCTCCGAGAAGATGATTTCGCCGAGCGAGTGGCTGACGAGGAACTTCTCGTAGGGGCTCTTGCCCGGGCCGCCGGGCCCCGATTTGAAGACGGCCTTCACCGACGGCATGCGCTCCTCATGCGGCTCGCGGCTCGGCTCCTCACAGGGCTCCGGGTCCGAGGAACTCGAGAACGCCGCGCTCGGTGTCGACCCGGACGGGCACGCCGAGCGGCAGCGTCCGCGGCCTCTTGAGGTGGCCGGCGGGAAATCCCCGCACGACGGGATACGGCGCGCCCGCAAAGCGGTCGGCGAGCCAGGCGTCGACGGCCTCAGGGAGCTCGCCGCCGCCGCGCGGGCCGGGCGAAATCGAACCAATGACCATGGCTTGCAGTCGATCGAGGGTACCCGACCGTTCCAGCTGGGTCAACATTCGGTCGAGACGGTAGGCTTCCTCCCCCACGTCCTCCCAGAACAGCACGGCGTCCCGGGCGTCCACGGCCTCGGGGGTGCCCGCGAGCGAGGCCAGCAGCGACAGGCAGCCGCCGACGAGCGGCCCCTCGCCGGCGCCCGGAGCGAGGGCGTCGCGAGCGGGGATGGAGTGCGCCTCGGGAACGGCGCCTTCGAGGACGGACTGCCAGTCGAGGCCCTCCTCGCCGAACGAAACGGCGGGCATCGGGCCGTAGAACGCGGCGATCCGGCAGCGCCCGACCATCAGTGCGAAGAACGCCGTCAGGTCGGAGCCTCCGAGATGAATGAGGGGCCGGGCGGAAATGGCCTCCGGCGAGAGACGGTCGAGGATCCGCGAGGCTCCGTAGCCCCCGCGGGCGAAGAAGATCGCGTCCACCTCGGAGTCGTCGAGGAGCTCGCGGTAGCCCCGGGCCCGCTCCTCGTCGGAGCCTGCCAGGAATCCCCGCCGGGCGCGCAGGTTGCCGGCAAAGCGGACGCCGTAGCCGCGGCCCTCGAGCGCCGCGACCCCGACGCCGAGGCGATCCGGGTCGACGGGGCCGGAGATCGCGGCGATGCCGATCGTGGCGCCGGGCAGCAAGCGCGGGGGCAGGACGAGCGGGCTCATAAGAGCCCCGAGCGGGCCGATAAGCCGAATTCCGTACCCCGCCCGGAGGGCGAGGCCGCGATCATTCCTCTGGGCCCGAGGTCACCCTCGGGCTCGAGCAGCCGACCCGGAAACAGCTCACGTGCAGTGAGGCGGGACGGGCGCCCGCTGTCTCCCTATTTGGCCTTGCTCCGCATGGGGTTTACCGTGCCTCCGCCGTTGCCGGCGGAGCGGTGCGCTCTTACCGCACCGTTTCACCCTTGCCGTCCTTTCGGAAGGCGGTTTGTTTTCTGTGGCACTTTCCTTCGCGTCGCCGCGACCGGGCGTTACCCGGCATGCTGCCCGTGTGGAGTTCGGACTTTCCTCTCCGGCCCTTCGAAACGAAGTCCGGAGCGATCGCATGGCCCGCTCGGGGCCAGCGCGATTCTACTCCCGATCGCCGCGCGTCCGGTTGAGCGGGTCCTCGAAGTACCGGGTCCATTCCTCGACGTCGACCGGACCCCCGGGCTCGCGCCGCCCCGCGGCCGCGCCGCCTCTGCCGGTCCCGAACCTCGCGAAGAACGCTTCCGGGGTGCAGACCTTCCCGCCCGCATCCCGCACGCGGCGCTGAAGGCCCCGGTCGGAGGTGACGACGATCGCTTCACCCGGCGAACGCGCGCGCTCCACTTCCGCCACGATGGCGTCGTCGGCCGACCCGCCGCTCGCGCTGCGGATGGAGAGGGCCCCGAGGCTTGCACCGCGGCCGCCGGCCGGCCCGTCGAAGAAGAGGATGGCGCGCGCCCGGGTCGTACGGAGACGCGCGGCGAGCTCGGCGACGAGCGCCTCCCGGTCGCTGTCCGAGGGCCGCGCGGTGTTCCGCGCTCGGCCGATGAGGTTGTTGCCGTCGAGAAGGTACGGCATCACGCCGCCCGGGCGCGGCGCGGGTGCTTGAGCCGGAAGAAGAGGACGGCGAGGCCCCGGAGCACGCGACGCCGGTCGGCGATCAGAAGCACCACGAGCGCGCCGAGGAAGATCGCGGCGAACCAGGGGACGAAGAACACGAGCGCCCCGAGGGCGACGGCGAAAACGTCCTCCGCGAGCGAGAGCGCAAACTGCGCGAGGCCCCGCGTCGCGGCGGTGGACGTCAGGCGCGTCGTGGACTTGGCGAAGTGGGTCGCGAGGGTCGCGATCGCTCCCGCGGCCGCGAGGCCGATGCGGGAGGCCGTGGAGGTTTCCGGGACGGCGGAGAGCATCAGGAGGGCTCCGGCCACCGGGCGGAGCAGCGTCTGGGCCAGGTTCCAGAAGTGGTCGACGAACGGGATCTTGTCGGCCACGAACTCGGCGAGGAAGAGCACGATGCTCACGGTCAGGACCGGCTGGCTCGACAGGAAGGCCGCCGCGGGTCCCGGGAACTCCAGCGGGAGGAGCCGCGCGAGACCGTTGAACAGGAGAAGGACCACCCAGGCGTTGAGCCCCGCGGCCGCCGAGAGCCCGAGGCCCGTGAGGATCGCGGTCAACCGCGGTGGCGGAAGAGACGCGAGAGCAGACCCGACGGCTGCGCCGGAGTCTCGGCCGCCTCCGCCTCCCCTTTCTCGGCATCGCCTTTTTCGGACCGACCCGCGCCGGGTGCTTCGGAGGGAACCGGCGCCAGGGCCGCGGCCTCGAGAACCCGCTGGAGCAGCTCCTCGTTCGCCGGAGACGGATCGAGCGACGTCGCGCGCCTTGCGAAGGGCTCGGCCTCGTGGGGCCGCTTGTGGTCGAGCAGGGCGCGCGCCGCTTCCACCGAGAGGCCGACGCGCCGCGAGTCGAGGCGCGCGGCCTCCTTGAGATTGGCCAGCCCCTGGTCGGTCCAGTTCGGGTTCTTCAGCTCGACCTGCGAGAGGACGTAACGGAACTCGGCGTTGTCCGGAACGAATCGGATCGCCTCGCGCAGCATCTCGACGGCGGGGTGATAGTCCTTCTCCTCGATCAGCTCCTTCGCTCGCCGGAAATTATGGGCAGCGAGCTTCCGGCGCGCCTCCGGGTCGGTGGCCGGCGTCTCGGACATGAGAAGCGAGGGCGGCGTGGCATCGAGGCTCTGGTCGTAGAGCGCCCGCTTCTCCGGGTCGGAGAGCGCCTCGTAGGCGACACGCATGCGCTCGAAAACGGCGTTGAGCTCCTTTTCGAACTTCGCGAGGTCGTCGCGGTGGCGCAGATCGGGATGGAAGAGCCGGCTCCGCTCGAAATACGCCTCCGCGACCTTCTCGGACGGGGCTTCGCGCGGGATCCCCAGCAGCTCGTAGTGGGTCAGCCAGTCGATGCGCCGGTATGTGTTCTTGACGAGCTCCGCGTGACCGGGCGACCGGTCGCTCGGCTGCGCCGACACCTCGACGTTCAGACCGTGGAAGCCTCCCCGTCCGCTTGCCGGCCGCTCCGCGCCGTCCCGCTTCCATTCGACGATGCCGCAGGAGACGAGCCCGTAGAGAATCTTGGCCGTCGCGGTGCGTGACGCGCCCGCAATCTTCAGAAGGGAATCGACGTCGAGGATGCCGTCGACCCGCGACAGCAGGTAGGCCTCCTGCGGCGTCAGCGGCAGGTACTGATAGCGCGACATCGGATCGGTGGCCAGCATCGGGACCCGATGGCCCTCGCCGAGGCGTTCCCGAAGGGCCTCGCTCTCGGGAAGCCTTCGGATGCCCTCCACGATGATGGCCGCGGTGGACAGAGAGAGCGCCACGTCCGGGTCCAGGACGCCGGCGGACGCCTGAAACTTGTACTCCCCCGAATCCCATGCGAAAGTCGAGAAAACGATCTCCTCGACCAGCCGGCGCATCTCGGCGTCGAGAACCGTCCTCGAGACGAGCCCGCGCTCGACGAGGATCTTTCCGAGCCGCGCCCGCCCCTGTCGGGCGACCGTGTCGAGGGCCCAGTTCAGGTCGGTGTCCGTGATGCAGCCCCGCCGCTTCAGGAAGGCCCCGATCCGCTGGCCTTCGCGGGAGGAAGTGGCCGTGCGCAGCTCCCCCTTCTCGAAGAAGAGGTGTCGCGTCTCGTCCCCGCGGACGAGCGACAAGGTTCCCTTCAGTCCCTCCAGAAAGATGCGCCGGAGCACCTGCGGGAGGGGTGTCTCGGTCAGGGAACCGCGAAACGCGACTGGTGCCGCCTGTGTGGTCATCGGATCGGCCGGTTGCGCATTAGGGTAGCAGAAAGCCCGCGCCGTAGGGCGTCGTCAGCGCAGTCCCACGACCATCGGACGGTTGCGCGGCGTCGAAAAGAAGGCCGGCGCGGCCGCGAGCCCCGCCTCGGCCGCGTCGCGCGAGGGATAGCGGCCCCACATGACGCGGAAGCACGTCCGCCCGCGGAACGAGGTCGTCGTGAGCCACATGCTTCCCGCCGGGCGATCGTGCGCGAAGGCCTCGCTGATCGAGGGGACCTCGCACGCGAGCTCGAGCTGGACGGCGTACCGCGCCTCGCGATCCCCGGACGTTCGCTTCTGATCCCGCTCGGCGCGGGCGAGCCACTGGCGGCGCGAGCGAGGAGCTCCCTCGGCAGGAGCCCCGGCAGCCGCCGACGGAGGGGCGACGGGAGCCGCCTGCCGCGTCGGGACGGCCGTGGCTGCCGGTCGTGCGGTGGGCGCGGCGGTCGGCCGGCTCGTTGCCCGGCGCGTGGGAGCCGGCGCGGTCGGCGACGCAGCCGCCCCGGCGCGTGTGGGGACCGCGGTCGCCTGCGGTACCGGGACGGTCGAGGGAATCGCGGTCTCGATCGGAGCAACGATCTCGTCGGTCAATACGGGCGTCGTTGTCGGGTCGGCAGCGGCGACCGGCTCGCCGGACGGCGACGCTCCAGGACCGCGGCTGCGCCAGAGGAGGACCGCACCCACGATCGCGGCGAGCCCCACGAGCAGCCACAGGAGGGGTGCGCTCGAACGATGGCGCGGCCGCTCGATCGAGCCCACGCCGGTCGTCAGATCGAAGGGACGATCGAAGCCCGACGGTTCTCGCAGGTCGGGTGCGTCCTCGGGCTCGAGGTCACCCGGACCCGGGCGCTGGGGTGCGAAATCGGAGGCGAGGCGCGCCGCCTCGTCGTCGTCCTCGCCGACGGCGTCCGCCTCGGCCTCGCCGGCAACCCGGTCGATCGGCGACGACCCGAGCGGCCCGTCGACCAGCTCGTCGAGCTCGTCGCGGTTGTCGCTGTCGGCGCGCGGGCCGTCGAGGTCGAGGGCGGGCGAGGTCGACGGTGCGTACCGCGCGTCGATCGTCTCGTCCCCGTCCGCGTCCCCGAGCGATTCGGAGGCGGGCACTTCGATCTCGCCGATGTCCACTTCGGGCTCGAGGGCGTCTTCGTCGTCCTCCGCTTCCTCGAATTCCCCGGCTCCCTCGTCCTTCCCGGCAGGCGCGACTGGAGCCTCCGCGTCGTCCCCTTCGTCTTCGTCTTCTTCGTCGTCGTCGGGCTCGGGCTCGATTGCGGGCGGCGCGTCTTCCCGGGGCGCGGGCGGTGGCGCCGACGCGCTGTCCTGCACCGCATAGGTCGGGTGCACGAGGCCCAGCGTGGTCAGCGCCGCGAGAAGCTTTTCGACCGCGAAGGGCTCGGCGGGCGCCTCGGCCGAGATCTCGGCGGCGGTCGACTCGCCGTCGATGAGCCGCACCACGGACTCCGCATCGTCGGTCAAGCCGAACGTCGCGAATTCGGACTCGAATCGGGAGTCCTTCACCAGCGGCACGTCCACGCCGCCGAGATGATGGAGAACGAGACCGCGGTCCCGCGAGCGCAGAAAGAGCTCGAGGACGAGGCGCGGAATCGTGAGGCGGAACTCGCCCGCCTCGCGGGGCGTCGAGCGGAAGAGCGTGTACTCCCCTTCGATCCAGGTCAGGAGGTCCGACAGCACCTCGACCGCGCGGATCTTCTCTCCCCATCGCCACTCGCGTTTCGTGAGCACCCCGGCCTGAAGCGCGACCTGCGCGCGATCGGCGCCCGCCCCGGCGGTGAGGCGTTCGAGCGTCGCGGCGTCGAGCTTGCCGGCGCGCACCAGGATCGCCGCCGTATCGAATCGCGCGTCGGAGGAGGACGCCCCGACGACCTCCCCGGCGGCGAGCTCAAATCCCGCGGTCGCCCCCGACCGGGAGAACTGGATCGTGCCGCTCGCGCCCTCGCGCCAGAGCGCGACGAGGGCGCCGAGAACGTCGGTGCCGCGGATGTCGCCTTCCGGACCGAACGTCGCCCTCATGCGGACTGCCTCAGATACTGCACCACGGCGCGCGCCGTCACGGGACCGACCGCGGCCTCGATCTCGTGCGGATCCGCGCTCTTGAGGGCCTGGACGGAGCCGAAGCGCCGGAGGAGCAGACGCGCGCGCGCCGGACCGATTCCCGGGATCTCGGTCAGGTTCGTCTGCCGCATGCGTTTGCCACGGCGCCGGCGGTGGCGGCTGATCGCGAAGCGGTGGGCCTCGTCCCGCGCACGCTGGATGAGCTGCAGCGCGGGATCCTTGCGCGAGAGGCGCACCGGTTCGGGACGACCGGGCAGCCAGATTTCCTCCTCCCGCTTGGCGAGGCCCGCTGCCGGAAGCTCGACTCCGACGCGGTCGAGGGCCGTCAGCGCCGCCTGGAGCTGACCGCGCCCGCCGTCGACGAGGACGAGGTCCGGCCACGGGCCCTCGGAAATCTTCACGCGGCGGTAGCGGCGTTCCACCGCCTCGGCCATGCTCCGGAAGTCGTCGGGCTCGAGAAGCGACTGCGAGGCGATGTTGAAGAGGCGGTACTCGCTCTTGCGCGGCTTGCCGTCCTCGAAGACGACCATGGACGCGACGCTGTCGGTTCCCTGCGTGTGCGAGATGTCGAACGCCTCGATGCGGTGTGGCGGCGCGATGAGACCGATCGCCCGGCCGAGGCGCTCGGCGGCCACGGCCTCGTCGCCGCCCGTCCGGCGGAAGCGGATGCGGTGGCGCTCGCGGGCGTTGGTCTCGGCCATGCGCAGGCGGTCCGCGCTCGCGCCCCGCTGCGGCACGCGAACGGCGACCCGGGCTCCGCGCCGCGCCGCGAGGAAGTCCTCGAGCAGGCCCGGGTCGGCGATGGGCACGGGCAGGTGGACCTCGTTCGGCAGGAACGGATTGGCGTCGTAGAACTGCGGCAGGAACGCTTCGAGGAACGCTGCCGGAGCGATCTCCTGCGCCTTCTCGAAGAAGAAGTCGCGGCGATCCTGGAGAACCCCGCCCCGCACGACGAGGACGACGACGGCCACGTCCTGGCCGGACTCGAAGAAGCCGATCACGTCGACATTCTCGCCCTTCAGCGACTGGACGACCTGGCGCTCGGCGACGTCGCGCACCGTGGCGAGCGCATCGCGATACGCCGCCGCCATCTCGAAGCCCTCCCCTTCCGACGCCGCGAGCATCTTCGTCTGGAGGCTCCTTTCGAGCTCGGCGCTGCGGCCCTGGAGAAAGAGGACCACGTCCGCGACGGCCTCCGCGTAGGCCTCGCGGGTTGTCAGCCCGGCGACGCAGGGCCCCAGGCAGGCATGGAGGTCGTAGTAGAGGCAGGGGCGGGGCAGGTTCCCGTCGATTTCGATCGTGCAGGTGCGGATCTGGAAGTGGCGCGTGATCATGCGCATGATCCGGCGGGCGAGACCTCCCCAGAAGGGACCGAAGTACGAGTGCCCGTCCTCCTCGACGCGCCGGGTGACGAGCGCGCGGGGCCAGGGCTCACCGGTCGTGATCTTGATGTAGGGATAGGTCTTGTCGTCCCGAAGACAGATGTTGTAGCGGGGATGGTGCTTCTTGATGAGGGTGTTCTCGAGCAGGAGCGCCTCGAGCTCGGTCCGGGTCACGATCGTCTCGATCTCCCGGTACGACCGCAGAAGCGCGTCGGTCTTGAGATCTCCGCCGGGCCCGAAATAGGTCGCGATGCGCTTCTTGAGGGAACGCGCCTTGCCCACGTAGAGGAGCTTGCCCTTCTCCCCGCGGAACAGGTAGACGCCCGGGGAATCGGGCAGATTCTCCGGCGGGCGCGCGTCGACCACGACGGCAGTTTAGCGCGGTTGGCGTCCGATCCGGGCGGGCTCGCCGGTTCGGTATGATGGCGTCGTGCCGATGTACGAGTGCCCATACTGCTACACCCCGGTGGAGCCGGGCACGCCGGTTTGTCCGAAATGCGGCCGGGAGCTCGAGCGCTGGCAGACCGGTTTCTACACGCGTCAGCGTCCGCTCGCGGCCAAGTCCCGCACGGCCGTCTGGGCGGCGGCTACGGCCGCTCTGCTTCTGATCCTCGTCGGCTTCGCGCGCGCCTGCCACTGGATATGAAACGGCGCGCGTCGCTCGCCGCGCTTCTGGTCTCCCTGTCCGCGGCGAGTGCGAGCATGGACGCCCAGCTCGTGCCCGTGACGCGCTGCAACTCGGCGATCCCCTGCAACATCCCCTACGGCCTGCGACCGTCGGACGTGGCCGGCTGGACTCCGGGAGCGCAGTACGGCCAGGGCAACACGGGAATCTCGGTCTCGACCGGGATCGACTACGGGCTTCAGCCCAAGATCGACCGGCCTCCCGTGTCCGAGGACCCCGTCGAGGCCGCCGCGCGCATGTACGTGCGCCGTTATCCCGCTCCCGGGTCGCCCTCGGCGAAATCGACGCCCAGGCCGACCCCGCGGCCGACACCCGCGCCCTGAGCCGCCGCCTCAGGCCCTGAGCCGGCCACCGAAGGCAAGCCCCCGGCAGTAGGCAACGCCGGCCGAAGGCCGGCGGTAACTCGCAGGTCAGCCTCGGAAGATCTCCAGTTCCCGCAGCCCGCGGATCTCGTCGCGCAAGGCCGCGGCCTTTTCGAAGTCCAGCTCTTTGGCCGCCGTCTTCATCTGCTTCTCGAGGTCTGCGATCCGGTTCCGGATCGATTCCGCGTTGGGCAGCTCCGTCTTCGAGCGTTCGATCGGGATCTCGTAGTAGTCGAGGTTGGCCATGCGGACGAGCGGGGAGTGGTGCTGTTTGATGATCGACGCCGGCACGATCCCGTGCTCCGCATTGTGTCGCTCCTGGATCGTCCGGCGGCGCGTCGTTTCGTCGATGGCCCGCCGCATCGAGTCGGTCACGGCGTCCGCGTAGAACAGGACACGGCCGGCGAGGTTGCGCGCCGCGCGTCCTGACGTCTGGATGAGGGAGGTCGCGCTCCGGAGGAAGCCCTCCTTGTCGGCATCGAGGATGGCGACGACGGCGACCTCCGGAAGGTCGAGGCCTTCGCGGAGCAGGTTGATCCCGATCAGGCAGTCGAAGACGCCGCGGCGGAAGTCCGCGAGGATCGCGAGTCGATCGAGGGTCTCGATGTCGGAGTGGAGGTAGCGGCAGCGGACCCCCACCTCCGAGAAGTAGTTGGTCAGCTCCTCGGCCATGCGCTTGGTCAGCGTCGTGACGAGGACCCGTTCGTTGCGAACGGCGGCCTCCCGCACGACGGCGAGCAGATCGTCGACCTGGCCCTTCACGGGACGGATCTCGATCGTCGGGTCGAGCAGGCCGGTCGGCCGGATCACCTGCTCGACGATCTCCCCGCCCGCGCGCTCGAGCTCTTCGGCGCCCGGCGTCGCACTGACGGCGATGACCTGGTGGATGCGGGTGCGGAACTCTTCGTTGGTCAAGGGCCGGTTGTCGAGGGCCGACGGCAGTCGGAACCCGTAGTCCACGAGGACCTGCTTGCGCGATCGGTCGCCGTGGAACATCCCGCGGACCTGCGGGAGGCTGACGTGGGACTCGTCGACCACGAGCAGGAAGTCCTCGGGAAAGTAGTCGAGGAGGGTGGGCGGCGGCTCCCCCGCGGCCCTTCCCGAGAGGTGACGAGAGTAGTTCTCGATCCCGCTGCAGTAGCCGAGCTCCTTCATCATCTCCAGGTCGAACATCGTGCGCTGATGGAGGCGCTGGGCCTCGAGCAGCCGGCCGGCCTTCGTCAGCTCGGCGAGGCGCTCGTCGAGCTCGATCCGGATCGTGCCGATGGCGCGCTCGAGCGTCTCCCGGGGCGTCGCGTAGAACGTCCGGGGATAGAGGGCGAGGCGATCCACGCGCTGGAGCGGAGTCCCGCGGAGCGGGTCGGTCCGGGTGATTTTCTCGATCTCGTCGCCGAAGAACTCGACGCGCACCGCCGTGTCCTCGTACGCGGGAGCGACCTCGAGAACGTCGCCCCGCACGCGAAACGTCCCGCGGGAGAGGTCGAGGTTCGTCCGCTCGTACTGCATCTCGACCAGCTGCGACAGCAGCGCGGGCATCCCCCGCGCGTCGCCGACCTCGAGGTACGCGAGCATGTCGTAGTAAGAGTCGGGCGCGCCGAGGCCGTAGATGCACGACACGGACGCGACGACGAGCACGTCGCGCCGCTCGAAGAGCGCCTTGGAGGCCGAGAGGCGGAGCTTGTCGATCTCTTCGTTGCGCGAGGTTTCCTTCTCGATGTAGGTGTCGGTCTGCGGGACGTAGGCCTCGGGCTGGTAGTAGTCGTAGTAGGAGACGAAGTACTCGACCGCGTTCTCCGGGAAGAAGCTGCGAAACTCCTGGTAGAGCTGCGCGGCGAGGGTCTTGTTGTGCGAGAGCACCAGGGTCGGCCGGTTGATCGCCTCGACGACCTTCGCGACGGTGAACGTCTTTCCCGAGCCGGTGACGCCGAGGAGCACCTGCTGGGCGTCCGGCTGCGCGAGTCCCGCGACGAGCTTCGCGATGGCCTGCGCCTGGTCGCCCTGCGGCGTGAAGTCGGTCCGGAGCCGGAACTGCCCGCCCGCGCGCGACTGCGCTTCGAGATACGACGCGGGCTTGCTGCGAGAAGCCAGGGACGGCGCGGGTCCGGGGTGGGTGGGGCGCGGCATGGGGAGCCGACGCTTATAGCATACGGGCTTCGCTTGCCTCACAATCGGCGGGTGAAGACCGCCCGGCGCACCGTTTTGCTGATCCTGCCGCTCCTGCTGGTGGCGTTTCTCGGCACCGTCGCGGGTTCCGTGGCCACGGGATTCGTTCGGGTGCCGCGCGTCTCCGAGCTCGCGACCTACCGTCCCGACATCATCACGCAGATCACCGCCCGCGACGCCTCCACGATCGCGCGCTACGCGATCGAGCGCCGGATCCTGGTTTCGCGCGGCCAGATCCCACCGGTCGTCCGGAACGCGATCGTCGCGACGGAGGACAAGAACTTCTTCCATCACGGCGGCGTCGACGTGCGCCGGACGGTTTCGGCCCTCTTCACCAACCTCCAGGCGGGCGGCTACGCGCAGGGCGGCTCGACGCTGACGCAGCAGCTCGCCCGCGCGATCTTCCTCTCCCCCCAGAAGACCATCTCCCGCAAGGTCAACGAGGCCCTCGTGGCCTTCGAGATCGAGCGGCGGTACTCGAAGGACCAGATCCTCACGATGTATGCCAATGAGATCTATCTCGGCCACGGCAACTACGGCGTCGAGGCCGCCTGCCGCTATTACTTCGGCAAGAGCGTGGGCGACGTCACGCTCGCCGAGGCCGCGCTGCTGGCCGGCATCGTCCAGCGCCCCGAGGATCAGTCTCCCTTCCGCAATCCCGAGCTCGCCCGCTCCCGCCGGGCGACCGCACTGCGCCGCATGCAGGCCGCCGGGCTGATCACCGAGGCCGAGCGGCGCAGCGCCGAGCGTGAGCCTCTGCCGACGGCGCCGTCGCTCGCCGAGTCGATCGTGGGCCCGTACTTCTGCGAGGAGGTGCGCCAGTACCTCGAGAAGACGTACGGCGAGAAGGACCTCTACGGGCGGGGGCTGCGCGTCGAGTCGACCCTCGATCCGGAGATGCAGGCCTGGTCGGAGGAGGCCCTCGGCTGGGGGCTGCGTCAGCTCTCGCGGCGGCACGGCTTCCGCCGGCCCCGCAATCTGACGGCCGAGGGATACAAGTCGCTCGAGTCGTACGTCGACCCCTCCTGGGAGGGAATCCAGGTGCAGGACGGGCAGACCCTGCGCGGGGTCGTCATGAGCGTCGCCGCTTCGGGCGCGGCCGTGCGGATCGGGAAGGAGACGCTCCCGCTCTCCCTCGCCGGCTTATCCTGGACCAAGGCCGCCGCGGCGGACAAGCTCCTCAAGGTCGGCGATCTCGTGACCGTCACGGCGACCCAGGGCAAGGACGGCAAGCTCGGTCTCGCGCTCGACCAGGACCCCCGCGAGCAGGGCGCCGTCGTGATCCTCGAGAACTCGAGCGGCGCGATCCGCGCGATGGTCGGCGGCTACGACTGGACGCAATCCAAGTTCAACCGCGCGACACAGGCTCTTCGTCAGGCGGGGTCCGCGTTCAAGCCCTTCGTGTACCTCACCGCGATCGAACAGGGATACACGGCCGCCGACACGGTATTCGACGGCCCGCTCTCCATCGTGATCGATCCCCGCCAGCCCCCCTACCGTCCGGGCAACTACGACGGCAAGTTCCACGGGATCGTGACCTTCCGGCGGGCCCTCGAGCACTCTTACAACATCCCGGCCGTACGGATCGGACAGATGGTCGGTCTCAACAACGTCATCGAAACGGCACACCGCATGGGCGTTCACCAGAACCTCAGGCCATATCCATCGATGCCGCTCGGCGCCTTCGAGGTCAGCCTCCTCGAGCTGACGGCCGCCTACGCCGTCTTTGCGAACCAGGGGCTGGCCTTCACGCCGTACCTCATCGAGCGCATCACCGACGCCAATGGCGACCTGCTCGAGCAGACGCATCCCGACGCGCGCGAGGTCGAGTCGCCGCAGAATGCCTACCAGCTCCTCCAGATGATGCGGGGCGTCACGCAGCGCGGCACCGCCGCTTCGGCCGCGAAGCTGAAGCTGAACATCGCGGGCAAGACCGGAACCACCAACGACTTCACCGACGCGTGGTTCGTCGGCATGACCCCGCGCTACACGATCGGCGTCTGGGTGGGCAACGACCAGAAGACGCAGACGATCGGCAAGGGCGCCGACGGGGCGAAGGTCGCGCTCCCGATCTGGATTCGCATCCTCGAGAAACTGAAAGAGGGAGGCCGCATCGATCCGCAGGAGGACTTCGAGGTCCCTGCGAACATCGTGCTCGCGCCCGTGGACTACGACACGGGCCTGAAGGCCACGGCCGACACGCCCCTGCCCGTGCTCGAGGCGTTCGTCAGCGGGACGCAGCCGACCGAGGAATGGAACCCGCGCGCGCAGGAAGTCGCGAAGCTCCCGTGGTCGCTCCAGCAGCCCTTCTACGTCCCCAAGAAGGGCGAGCTGCCGGACATCGTCGAGTCGTTCCCCCGACCCAGTCCCTCGTTAGCCGACCCCGGTTCCGCAGCGAGGAGCGCGACGGCTAGGAGGCCGGCGCCGTTGACCGCCTGGACCTCGACCGTCAGAACCGAGACGACGTCGCGATGGAGGCGCACGTGGACCGTGTGGGTCCCGAGCCGGCGGATCGGTTCGGCGAGCTCGACCCGGCGCCGGTCCACTTCGATGCCCTTCGCCGCGAGGGCGTCGGCGATCTCGGATGCGGTGACCGAGCCGTAGAGATGCCCTTCCTCGCCGGCCTTCTTGACGATGTGGACGCTGAGACCGTCGACCTTTCGGGCCACGACTTCGGCGACGTCCTTCTCGCGGAGCGTCTTCTCGTCGTATTTCTTCTTCTCTTCACCGAGGCGGCGGATGTTGGCGGCGGTCGCCTCGTAGGCCGTGCCTTGCGGGAACAGGTAGTTGCGCGCGTAACCGGGCTTCACGCTCACGGTCTCGCCGCGGTGCCCGAGCCCGCGGACGTCGTCGGCCAGGATCACTTTCATGCTCGTTCGGTTCCTTCCCCGCCCCGCCGGCGGAAATCCACGTACCAGTCAAAAAGCCCCAGGAGCGCCGCGCACGCGTTGAGCGGGAAATAGACCGCCACGAGGACGTACAGGCCTGCCCGGAGAACCCGGATCCGGAGCCACCTCCGGAAGAAGTGGCAGATGATAGAGAGGCCGGACAGGAAAAACAAGGCCAGAAGGGGCATCAACACGTTGCCGGCGATGGTCCGGCCGAGCCCTGGAAGCAGCCCGAAGGCGGCCCCCGCAGCGACGAAGAGGGCGGCCGCCTGCGGCGGCACCTTCAACGTCTCGAACCGGGAAGCCGCGGCCGTGGGCACGGGGCGCGCCGCCGCGGCCCCGCCGTAGAAGGCGACCGCCGCGCCGAAGACGTAGAACGCGCCGAAGATCCCCCAGAGGTAACGGCGCGCGAAGTCGCGGCTGGCCTCGAGGAACGCGCGCCACTGCACGACCTCCTCGGCATCGGTCGTCTTCGACGAGTACGCGTCGACGAGGACCGGGATGATCCCGTCGAACCCGCTGGCGACCTCCGACGCGAGCGTCGGTCCGGGGCCTCGGCTGGAGGCAATGGCGCACGCGGCGAGGAAGGCGCAGCCGGCCAGGCACAACCCGAGATACGCGCGCGAGGAGTCGATGCCGGCGCGCAGAAATCCCACGGTCGCCGTGGGCAGGACCGTCACGACCGCCGCGAGCAGCGCCATGGCGAGACCGGTCAGCGCTCCGCCCGTCGCCCAGCCCAGGCCCACGATCAGAGCCGCGCCGATGGCGCAGCCCAGGAGTCCCGAGAGCACGCCGCGGCGATGGGCGAGGCGCACGAGCGGCACCGCCGCGAGCGGCAAGCCGAGGCCGCCCCCGAAGGGCACCAGGAAGAACGCCGAGAACGCCGCCGCCGACGCGAGCGCCGCGAGCGGAAGCTCGAAGCGCTCATCCGCGGCCGGGGGACCCGGCGTGGCCTCGACGCGCGGTGAGCTCATGGTGTGGGCCGAGACGCGCGGCGGCGCACGGCGGGTGGGTCCCGCCGAGCGCCCCGAGCGGCCGAGGAGCTAGTCCGTCGCGTACGGCAGCAGCGCGATCGCGCGGGCGCGCTTGATGGCCGTCTGGAGCTTGCGCTGATGGAGCGCGCAGGTGCCCGAGATGCGCCGGGGAAGGATCTTGCCCCGCTCCGGGATGAAGCCCTGGAGCAGCTTGATGTCCTTCCAGTCGATGTACTCGAGCTTCTCCGCGCAGAACTTGCAGACCTTGCGCCGGCGGACGAAGAACTTCTTGCGGGGGCCCTTGGCGTCGCGGCCTTTGGCGTCGCGACTGCCCCCACCCGAACGGCCTCCGCCTCCACCCGAACCCGATCCCGGCTTCATGACTCGCTCCTCTCGGAGGACGAAGGCGCGGATGTCGGCATGGACGGAGCGGCTCCGGCTTCTGCCGGCGGGGCCGGCGGACGGGGCGGCCGCTTGATCGCCTTCTTGCGGAGGCGCTCGGTCATCTTCGCGGCGCGCTTGAGCTCCTCGTCCACGCGCACGGCGATGTGCCGAACCACCTGGTCGGAGAGTCCCATCCGGCGCTCGGCCTCGGCCACCGCGGCGGGCTCGGACTGAACCTGCCAGTAGACGTAGTGCGCTTCCCGCCGGCGCCCGATCGGGAACGCCAGGCGGCGCTTGCCCCAGGGCTCTTCCTTGACCACGGTCGCGCCCCCGTCGGTCAGGATCTTCTTGTATTCGCCCGCGACTTTCATCGCGTCGTCGTCTGCCAGGTCCGGCGTGACCAGGACGACGATGTCGTACAGCCTCATGCTTTCCTCCTCATGGATGTCAATCCGGATCGAGGCGGTCCGGAGAGGAAGGTGAATGATTCGCTCGCCGCATCGCGGCGTCGATTCCTTGAGTCGCCCACGTCCGGAGAGCCTCCGCGGCCCGCCCGACGCTGTCTTCGAAATCCGCCCTCTCGGCCTTCGCGAACCGGGCGAGCACGTAGTCCGCGAGGTCGTGCTCGCGCGAGTACTTCTCGCCCCGGACTCCCACGCGCAGGCGCGGGAACTCGGTGGTGCCGAGATGGGCGATGATCGACTTCAGGCCGTTGTGCCCGCCGGCCGAGCCGCGCGCCCGCATCCGGAGTGTTCCGAGCGCAAGCGCGATCTCGTCGACGACCACGCACAGGTCCTTCGGGTCGACGTCGTGTTTCTTGCAAAGAGCGCGAACGGCCTCCCCCGAGGCGTTCATGTACGTCTGCGGGAGCGCCAGGAGGACCACCTCCGGCCCGACTCTCCCCCGGCCGACCCGCGAGGAACACTCGCGCGACCGGATCCGGATTCCTTCCTCCGCCGCGAATCGCTCGACGACCAGGAAGCCCGCGTTGTGCCGGGTGTCCTCGTAGTCGTCCCCCGGGTTCCCGAGGCCGACGATCGCGCGCAGAGGCTACTTCTCCTGGCCCTTCTCCTTCTTGGCGTCCTTGCCGTCCTCGGCCTCTTCGTCCTCGGTCGCGGCCTTGCCCTTCTTGAGAACCTCGGGCTCGGCAGCCTCCGCGCCGGCCTCGGCCGTCGCGGCCGCCGGCTCCTCCTCGCGGGTCGGATGCGCCACGTGGACCACGACCTTTTCCGGGTTGTCGACGATCTGGACCCCCTCGAGCGCCGGAAGCTCGGAGATGCGGATCGCGTCGCCGATCCCGAGGTTCGTGACGTCGACCTGGATGTGCGCCGGGATGTTGGACGGGAGGCACTCGATCTCGATCTCGCGGGTGACGACGTCGAGGACGCCGGCGTCGGCCTTGACGCCGCGGGCGATGCCGACGATTTCGATCGGCACGCTGACCGTGATCTTCACGTCCATCAGGACGCGGACGAAGTCGATGTGGAGGGGCTTGCGCGACACGGGGTCCCGCTGCAGCTCCTTGATCATGGCGTGGCGGCTCTGATCGGAACCCGCGAGCTTCAGAAGGAAGATCGCGTTCTCTCCCGCGCCCTCACGGAAGAGGTCGGCGAGCGCCTTCCTGTTCACGGAGATGGGAACGTTCGGCTTGCCGGCGCCGTAGACGACGGCCGGGATCCGGCCTCCCACGCGGTCGCGGCGGGCCTCGTTTTTTCCGGTCGTCGAACGTTTCTCGACGCCGAGCTCGATGGTCTTCATGGCTACTCACCTCGCGCGGAAGGGCTGCCGTCGCGCAAAGAGGCGGATTCTACACAAAAAGCGACGAAACGGAAGCCCCGTCGTGAATCCGCTGGATGGCCTCCCCCAGGAGGGGGGCGACCGAAAGGGCCCGAATCCGGGGGCAGCGCGCGATCGCCGCCTCGACCGGGATGGTGTTGGTCACCAGGAGGTTCTTCAATCCGGACGCCTCGATCCGGTCGAGGGCCGGCCCGGAAAACACGCCGTGCACCGCCGCCGCATAGGTCCCCTTGGCGCCCCCCTTCCGGAGGGCCGCCTCGGCCTGCGACAGCGTGCCGGCCGTGTCGATGATGTCGTCCAGGATCAGGACGTCCTTGCCCTCGACGTCGCCGACGACGTTCAGGATCTCCGTCTCGTTCTTGCCGGTGCGGCGCTTGTCGATCACGGCCAGGGATGCGTCGAGGCGCTTGGCGATGGCCCGGGCGCGGGTCATTCCGCCGACGTCCGGCGAGACGATGACGAGGTCGTCGAGGTCGAGCTTCCGGATCGCGTCGAGGATGATGGGGGCCGCGAAGAGGTGGTCCACGGGGATGTTGAAGAACCCCTGGATCTGGGCGGCGTGGAGGTCCATCGTGAGGATCCGGTCCGCACCCGCCGCGGTCAGCAGGTCCGCCATCAGCTTGGCGGCGATCGGGACGCGGGGCTTGTCCTTCTTGTCCTGCCGCGCGTAGCCGAAGTACGGAAGAACGGCCGTGATCCGCGAGGCCGAGGAACGCCGGAACGCGTCGAGGAGGATGAGGAGCTCCATGACGTGGTCGTTGACGGGGGTCGAGGTGGGCTGGACGACGAAGACGTCGGCCCCACGCACGTTCTCGTCGATCTGGCAGTAGTCCTCGCCGTCGGAGAAGTTGTAGAGCGTCAGGTTGCCGAGCGAAATCCCGAGGTACGCGCAGATCTCCTGGGCGAGCGCCGGATGCGCGCGGCCCGAGAAGATCTTGAGGTCGCCGTAGTTGAAGGCGTGTGAAGCCAAGCGGGAGGATTCTACCCGTCCGTGGCCGCTCTGGCTACGGCACTTCGCGGGCGATACACTTCCGCCGATTCCGATGGGCAACGAGCGCGGACCCGCCGAGAAGACGTCGATCCGCCACCGGGCGCGCGTCGCCGGAGTCCTCTACTTCCTCCTCGCCGCGAGCGCGCCCTTCGGACTGATGTACGTCCCGGGAAAGCTCATCGTCCCGGGCAACGCCGCCGCAACCGCCGAAGCCATCCGTGCGAGCCCGTCGCTGCTGCGCGCCGGAATCGCGAGCGAGCTCGTGCACCAGGTGCTCGTCATCTTTCTGGTGCTGGCCCTCTACCGCCTGTTCCGGGAGGTCGACGACATGCTGGCGAAGCAGGTCGTGATTCTGGGAGCGCTGGTTTCCGTTCCGATCGTCTTCGTCAACATCCTCAACGACGTCGCCGCACTCGCGCTGGCCCTCGGGGGCCCCGGGGATTACCTCTCGGTCTTCGACGGCCCCCAGCGGGACGCCCTCGCGTACTTCTTCCTGCACCTCCACGGTCAGGGCATCACCGTGGCGTCGGTCTTCTGGGGGCTGTGGCTCTTCCCCTTCGGGCTTCTCGTCATCCGGTCGGGCTTCATCCCCCGCATATTCGGGTACCTGCTGCTCATCGCCGGATTCGGCTACCTCCTGGCCGCGTTCTCCACCCTCGTTCTGCCGAGCTGGGAGCCCGTCGTCTCAAAGGTCGCGTTCCCGCTCGAGGTCGCGGAAGTGCCGATCATCTTCTGGCTGCTGATCTGGGGCGCGAAACCGCGCGAGGGCGCGGCCGCACGCGGCTGAGGGCCCGAAGGTCAGACGAACGGATTGGCTGGGGCGCTAGGACTCGAACCTAGAAATGCCGGCTCCAAAGGCCGGTGCCTTACCAATTTGGCGACGCCCCAACGCCTCTCGATTCTACGCCCGTCGCCGCCCTTCCCGGTTCGGGCAGCGGGCGCCGCCGCCGGTCAGGGAGAGCTCTCGGAGGCCGTTTCCTCCGGCGGCATGGGGGTCGGGGCGACCGCGGCCGCGCTCGAGGGGACGGCGGCCGGAGCCGAGGTCTTCGCCCTGTCGTATTCCTCGAGGATGCGCCTTTCCATGCGCTCCCGCGTCTCGCGGTTGAGCGGGTGCGCGATGTCCTTGAACTCTCCGTTCTTCTTGCGCTTCGAGGGCATCGAGATGAAGAGACCGTTGGGGCCCTGGATGACCTTGAGATCGGAAACGAGGAAGCAGTCGTCGAAAACGATCGAGACGTAGGCCTTCAGTTTCTCTTCGGAGACCGGAAAGACTTTGACCTGCGTGATGTTCATGGAAGACCTCCCGTGGATGTGGAACGTGGGGTGGAAGCCTGCTGGTACTCGGATCGCGTCAGCGTGCGGCAGCGATGCAGGATCAGATCGGGATGACGCGCGCGCAAGTGTTCCTCGGCGCGCGCACCGGAGTCGCTCAGGACGATCACGATCGTCGAGCCCGAGCCGCTGATGGCGTGATCCGCCTCGAGGCTCGCAGCGGAAGCGAGGTATTCCTCCATCCTGGGCTCTTGCTGTAGCACGGCGGATGCCAAGTCGTTGGGTCCCAGGTACCCGCGCCGCGCCGTGTTCTCGACTTCGAGATGGTCGGGCAGCGCGAAACGGCCCGCGTGCAACCGGTACGCGCCTGCCGTCGAGATCGAGAATGGCGGCACGAGCAGGAGCAGCTCCGCCGAGGCGCCGTCGCCGACGGGCCGCACGATCTCCCCGCGGCCCGACACGTCGGCCTCGCCTCCCGTCAGGAAGAACGGCACGTCGCTTCCGAGTCCGGCCGCAACGGCCGCGAGGTCGTCCTCGCCCGCGTCGATCCGCCAGAGCCGCGACAGCAGGCGAAGCGCAATCGCCGCGTCCGCGCTGCCGCCCCCGAGACCGCCGCCCATGGGGACGCGCTTGGTCAGCGTGATCCGCGCGCCGCGCGGGGTTCCCGCGGAGAGCGCGAGCCGCTCCGCCGCGCGGGTGACGATGTTTTCGGCGCCCGTCGGGACACGCGGATCGTCGCAGACGAGGTCGAGGCCGTCTCCATCCTCGACGGCGAGCGAATCGGCGAGACTGATCGAGACCATCCGGGAGCGGATCTCGTGGAACCCGTCCGGGCGGATGCGACCGACGCGCAGTTCCCGGTTGATCTTCGCCGGCGCTTCCGCGACGAGCTTCACGGGTTGCGTTCCTCGGCCGGCGACGGCTCCGCGGGCTCCACACCAACGAGCGAGAGTTTGAGCCCGCGGCCCGAGGCCTCCTCGCGCGCCGAAACCCGGGAGGGCCACGGATCGGCCTCTCCCGCGTACGTCACGACGACCGTTCCTCCGCGGCCGGTGAGGACGAGCTCCGAGAGTTTCCGGGTCGTCCGGTCCACGATCGCCGAGACCCGCATCGCCGAATCCCACGACACCCGGCACTCGGCGCCGTCGCAGCCGTCGATCGACGGCTCGCCGGGCCAGGCTCCCGCGAGAATGCCGCGGAGCACCTCGCCGGGCGCGACGTCTTCGTCGACGAGAAGCGCTCTGCGATCCTCGCCGGTGACGGCGCCTCCATCGAACTGCGCCACCTTCGATCCGAACGGTCCCGTCAGGAAGGCGCGCTCCACGTTGCGCCCGTCGTACGTCACCGCGAGCGTGCCCGGAACGGCGGGCCCCGCTCCCCCGCTCATCTTCGCGTCATAAAGGAGGCGCGAGGACGGGAGCATCGCGGCCCGCTGCGCGGCGGCCTCGAGAGCTTCGCGCACTTCCTGCGCATCGCTCGCGCTCGCAGGCGCGAACACCCGTGCGGCGCGCCCGGTGGAGCAAGCCGAGACCGTGAGGAGGACGATCGGGGCGAGGGCGCGAAGGGGAAGGAGCCTCTTCCGGCTCACCGCTTCGAGACGGGCGGTCGCGCGCGCCGGAGCTTTTCCTTGACGCGATCGGCTTCCTCGGACTTCAGCTCGAGCGCCTTCTCCCAGTTCCGGACGGCGTCTTCGACGTCTCCCTGCTTCATCTCCAGGTCGCCGAGGTGCTCCACGATCGTCGGATCCGTCGGCTCACGCCGCGCGGCCTCGCGGAGATTCCGTTCGGCCGTGTCGAGCTTGCCGAGCCGGAAGTACACCCAGCCGAGCGAATCGAGATACGCCGGGTTGCGGGGCTCCCGGGCCACGGCGCGTTCGAGCATCTCGCGCGCGCGCTCGAGCTCGACGCCGCGGTCGGCCCACATGTAGCCGAGGTAATTCTGGGTTGCGGCATCGTTGGGGCGTTCCTCGAGGAGCTTCAGGAAGACGGTCTCGGCCTCGGCGGTCGAACCCGCGCGCTCGAGGCTCGAGCCGAGCCGGAACAGGACTTCGGAGCTCTCGGGATACTTCGCGGCCGCGGCCCGGGCGATCTTCGCGGCCGACTCGAACCGGCGCAGCCGCGCGTCGACGTCCGCGGCGGCCATCATCTCGTCGAGATCGCCCGAGGCAGCCAGCTTCTCGAGGCGTGCCACCGCTTCCTTCTCGGCGCCCGAGCGGTACTCGAACTCGGCGACCGCGGCGACCCACTCGGGGTCGGTCGGGTCGGCCGCCGCGAAGGCGCGCGCCCGCTCGAGGCCGTCCTTGAAGTCCTCGCCGTCCCGGTCCGCGGCGAGGAGGATGCGCGAGGCGCGCGGGTGCACCGTTCCGTCCGAGAGAGACAGCGGGCCCAGGATCCGCCGGGCCTCGGCCCAGTCGCGCTGGAGATACGCGATGAAGCCGATCTCGACCTGGGCGGAAGTCTTCATGTCGGCCTTGCGCGGATCGTCGCCGGCGCGCTGGATGATGGCTTCGTAGATCGCGCGCCCCTCGGCGAAACGGCGCTCGCGCGTCATCTCCGCGGCGAGCGCCCGGCGCGACATCGGATCGTCGGGGTCGGCCTCGATCATGGCCTTCAGGATCTCTTCCCCTTCCGGGCTGGCGCCGCGCTCGAAGAGGACGGTGGCGAGGAGGCGCCGCGAAGCGCGATTCTCGGGCTGCTTGCGCGCGAGCTCCCGCGCGGCTTCTTCGGCTTCGGCGAAACGCCCGGCGCGCGCCAGGTCGAGAATGATCCGTTCCTTCACGGCGGCATTGCCGGGATCGCGGCGCTCGAGGTCGCGCAGAATCTGCAGCGAACGGTCGAGCTGGTCCTGGTCCTCGTAGAGGTCGATCAGCGAAGCGGCGATCTCGCGGTCGCCGGGGTCGGCCTCGTAGAGCGACCGGTAGATCTTCTCGGCCTCGCGCGTGCGACCCGCCTTGGCCTTCGCGTCCGCGGTGAGCCGCTGGATCATCGGCTGGTTCGCAAGCTCGGGCAGCTCGTCGAGGACCGCGGCGGCCTCGGCCGCCCGTTCGGCCGCGAGCAGCGCGCGGGCAAGGCTCACCGCGGTTCCGGCATCCGTGGGATTGAGCCGGCGCGCCGCCGTCAGGTGCTCGATCGCGGAGTCGAGGCGTGCGGGGTCCTTCTCGGCGGCGGCGAGGTCGAGCGCTCCCAGAAGACGCTGCGCTTCGGCGAGGGTCGGATCCAGCCGGACGGCTTCGCGCGCTTCCTTCTCCGCCTCGCCGACGACGTTGAGGTCCCGGAGGAGCTGGGCGTACTCGAACCGCACGACGGCGTCTCCGGGGACCTGCTGGAGCACCTTGCGGTAGAGAGCGAGGGCTTCCTGGTAACGGCCTTCCGAGACCGCGGTGCGCGCTGCGAGGAACGCCTTCCGGCTGGCCGCGAGGCTGGAGTCCGCCGCCGGGGCCGCGCCCGCGGCGAGCAATGCGGCGAGGACGAAAACACCGCTCCGCTTCACTCCCGGAATGTAGCACGGCCATTCGCCCGGGCCGGGCGGTATGCTCGGCTCCCCGCGGGGTCGCAGCCCGTGTGTCCGCGCTGGAGGTCGCTCGAGCGTGCGCTGCGCGATAATCGGAGGGAAATGCCCCGGCTCGGAACCATTCTTCTGCGCAGCGGCGCGGTCGGCGAGGAGAGCATCAATCGCGCGCTCGCCGTGCAGGGCTTCGCCGGAGGCCGGCTCGGCACTCTTCTGATCGAGCGCGGCTCGGCCACCGAGGACGACATCGGGAGCGCGCTCGCGGAGCAGCACGGCTGCGAATACATCCCGTGGCGAGTCCTCGCCTCGATTCCGCCGACGGTCATCGCGGGTCTTCCCGCAAAGTTCGCCATCCGCCATTCGGCCGTTCCCGTGGAGCTCGGCGAGGGATTCATCCGCGTCGCGCTGCGCGACCCGGCCAACCTCCGGATCCTCGACGAGCTCTTCTTCGTCACCGGGAAGAAGATCGTGCCGGCGGTCGCCCCGGAGGTCCGCCTCTATCAGGCCCTCGAGAAGTACTACGGCGAGCGCCGCACGCCGCGCTTCGCGATCCTGGCCGAGAAGCTGTCGCGGCCGACGGCGCCTTCGGTGATCAAGAAGCCGCTGCCGCCGCCCCCGGATTTCTCGACGAACCCGAAGGACCTGCCCCCCGGTCTCGCGCCGAACGGCGGCGAGGGCGAAGGCGCGTCGAGCCTGATCGACGCATGGCGCGTGCCCGACGAGCCCAACGTGGGATGGGGCGGACTCCCGCCGCCGCCCGAGGCAGCCAGCGAAGAGCTCGAGTCGATCGCGTGGGAAGAAGTTCCTCCGCCGAAGTCGTGGCCGGATCTTCCTCCGCGCATGCCTCCGGAGCCGCGCGAGCGCCCCGCTGCGGCGGCGTCCCCGGCGGCGTGGCGGCAGACGGGAGCCGTTCCCGCAGCGCCTCCGGTGCTGTCCGATGCGCCGAGGCCGGTGTCCGGAATGCCGGCGACGGCCGACTTCGCGTCGATTCTCGCCGCCGGCGGCCGCGACGAGATTTTCGCGGCGGCGCTGACCTGCCTGGCGCGGCGGTTCCGCAAGAGCGCCGTCTTCGCGGTCCGGCCGGAGGGTGTGGCGGGTCTCTCGGGGGCCGGGGAGCGCGTCGACGCCCAAGCCCTCCGCACGCTCGAGATCCCCTGGTCGGAGCCCTCGATCTTCCTGAACGTGCGGATGAGTCGCTCCTTCTATCTGGGGCCGCTGCCCCCCCTGCCGCGTCACAAGGACCTCACCGCCGCGGTGGGGGGCTGGCCGGCGGAATGCGTCGTCCAACCCGTCCTGATGAAGGACAAAGTGGTGGCATTTTTCTACGCGGAGTGCACCCCGGGCGAGGGGGCCACGCCGGCCGACCTGGTCTACGCGCGGGAGCTCGCCGCGGCCGCGGCGGCCGCCCTGGCGGCCTCCATCCGATTGAAGAAAAAGCAGGTTATATAATTCGAGCATGATCAAAGCCGACATCGTCGATCGCGTGGTGGATCTCGCCCAGATCCCGCGCGCGAAGGCCGCGACCGCGGTCGAGACGGTCATCGAGGCGATGCGTTCGGCGCTGGGAGCCGGCGACCGGATCGAGCTGCGCGGCTTCGGCGTTTTCCAGGTCAAGCGCCGCAAGCGCGGGATCGGTCGCAACCCGAAGACCGGTGTCGAGGTGTCGATTCCCCCCGGCAACACCATCCGCTTCAAGCCCGGCAAGGACCTCCGCGATCTCCCTTGATCCCGAAGACATAGAATACAAATCATGCCGCGCATCGGAGAGCTCCTGATCGCCGAGGGGCTCCTCTCGGAAGGCGCCGTCCAGAGCGCGCTCGGTTACCAGCGGCACACCGGCGAGCCGTTCCGCCTCGGAACGATTCTCCTCGACCGGGACCTGCTCGGCGAGGAGAGTCTGCTGAAGGCCCTCTCGGTGATCCACCGCTGCGACTACGTCACCTGGCAGCAGATTCTCAGGGCCACACCCCACATCGTGCGCATCCTCCCCGAGCGCGCGGCCGTCCGTCTCGCCGCGTTTCCGTACGCTCTCGAGGGCCGCGGGGTGCGCGTCGCTTTCAAGAACCCCTCGAACCTGGCGGCCGTGGACGAAGTGTCTGCCCTGACGGGACGGCCGGTCATCCCGGCAGTGATCACGGAAGTGCGCCTTCTCCATGCGTTCCACCTCTTTCACGGACGGCCCGTGCCGATCGAGTTCCGGAGCGTTCTCCAGAAGCTCGAGCGCAAGGAAGAGCGTCGTCTCTACCGCACGCGCGCGACGCAGTTGACCGCGGTCGCGCTTCCCGCCGCCGAAGCTCCGCGGAAGGGACGCGAGATACCGATTTCGTTCGAAGGTCGGACCGCCGCGGCGACCGCCGCACCGGCGAGCGTCCCCGTTTCGCCCGCCGCTCCGGCGAGCTTCGCCGCTCCGTTCCTCCAGGCCGAGAGCGAGCTGCGCGACAGCGAAGACGTCGCGGGTCTGCTGCCGGACTTCACGCCGCCGCGCGCGGAGTCACCCGACGAACGCGCGGCGGGGATGTGGACGGACGCGGTGCCCGTTCCCTCGTCCGCGGCCACATCGGTCGAACACGAAATCATCGCGCCCGATGCGCCGCCCGCGCCGGAGGCCCCGGCGCCGACGTTCGACGGCGGGCTCGTGCCGCACGCGTTCGTCTCGGCCGAAGGCGCGACGGGCCGCGACGAGATCGCCGAGAGCGCGCTCGACGCTCTCGCCTCCCGGTTTCCGCGCGTCCTCCTCCTCGTTTCCGGCCAGGACGCCATCCAGGGGTGGACGGGCCGCGGCAGCCGCCTCACACGGTCCCGCGTCTCGCACGTGCGCGTCGCCTGGGGCGAGCCGTCCATCTTCGCGTTCGTGAAGCTTTCCGGCAGCTCCCACCGTGGCGGGCTCTCGCGCATTCTCCTTCCGCCGGAGCTCGCCGCGCTCATCGGCGACAAGGGAATCGCTTCCTGCGCCGTCCTTCCGGTGCGCATCAAGGACCGGCTCGTCGCGTTCCTCTATGCCGACCGCGCCGGCGCTCCGATGTCCGACGCGGACCATCGGGCGCTCGAAGCCGCGGCGAGCACGCTCGGCAGTAACCTCGCGCGGCTCCTCCTGGAGCTGCGCAAGAGCGCGCCCGCGAGCTGACCGCCTGACGGACTCCCCTCCTCCCGGAACGCCTCTCTTCGCCGAGCCCGCGCCGCCGACGCGCTGGCGTCGTGCCATGGGTCATCCGCTCTTTCATCTCGCCCTCTTTCTTCTGACCTTCGTCACGACGACGCTCGCCGGGGGCGCTGCGTTCACGCCGAACCAGGGGTGGCTGGGCCAGGGGCGCTTCTCCGACGGGTTCGCCTTCTCGATCCCCGTCATGGTCATTCTGGGAGTGCACGAGGCGGGGCACTACCTGATGTGCCGGCGCTACGGTCTCGCCGCCACCCTCCCGATCTTTCTGCCGTCGCCCATTCTCATTCCCGGGTTTCTGTCGTTTGGAACCTTCGGCGCCCTCATTCGCATCAAGGAGCCCATCCCGAACAAGCGCGTCCTGCTCGACGTCGGCGCCGCGGGGCCGCTCGCGGGCTTCGTCGCCACGATCCCGTTTCTGCTCTACGGCGTGGCGCATCCGCGCCCGACCACCGCGGCTCTCACCCCGGGCACGATCCTCTTCGACTACCCGATCGTCGCGCGCTGGGCGCAGACCTGGATGGGGATCCCGGCCTACACGAGCGCGTCCGTGCACGAGCACCCCATGTTCATGGCCGCGTGGTTCGGGCTACTCGTGACGGCGATGAACCTCTTTCCGATCGGTCAGCTCGACGGTTCCCACATCATGCGCGCCCTGCTCGGCCGGCGCCAGCCTCTGGCGGCCGGCGGGGCGGCGGCGCTCGCGATCGCGGGCTCTTTCGTCGGTCCGCCGGTGTGGCTCGTCTTCGCGACGTTCGCCGTCCTCGTGATGGGCTTTGCCCATCCCCCGATGCCGGACGACGACGAGCCCCTCGACTTCGGCCGCACGCTCGTGGCGCTCGCGTGCATCGGCGTCTTCCTGCTCTGCTTTTCGCTCGCCCCGATCCGGAATCCCTGAATCAGTCGCGGCTCGGGCGGGGCAGCTCCAGAAGGAACGTCGCGGGGCCGTCGTTGACGAGCTCCACCTGCATCGAGGCCCCGAAGACGCCCGTCGCGACCGTCAGGCCCTCTCCCCGCAGCGCGGTCACGAAGGCCTCGTAGATCGGCTCGGCGTCCGGGCCGCGCAGCGCGCGCTCGAAACCCGGGCGGCGGCCGCGGGAGAGATCGGCGCCGAGCGTGAACTGGGAGACGGCGAGGACGGCTCCCCCGACCTCCGCGAGCCCGAGGTTCATCTTGCCGGCCGCGTCGTCGAAGACGCGCAGTCCCGCGACCTTGCGCGCGGCATCTCCTGCGAGAGCGGCCGAGTCGCCCGTTTCCGCTCCGAAGAGAACCAGGAAGCCCCGTCCGATCTCGCCGACGACTTTCCTTTCGACGATCACCGACGCGCGCGAGACGCGCTGGATGACGAGCTTCATGCGCGCCGGCGCCGGGCGACCCGCGCGAGCTCGTGGGGCTCGGGTGCTCCGACGAGCCGCGCGGCGAGCCAGTACACGAGACCGGCCGAGAGGATGAGCGCGGCGAGCACGCCGGCCCCCCTCCAGCCCTCGAGGCCATCGGCCGGCACGAAACGCAGCGCGAGCAGGAGGAAGGCAGCCATCGCCGCGGCGGCGAGCAGTGCGCGCAGCAACGATGCCGCGATGCGGCGTCCCCCGAGCCGGCCCTCCCGCCGCCGGAGCGCCGCGACGAGGACCGTCACGTTCACGGCCGCCGAGACGGAGGCCGCGAGGCCGAGACCGGGAAGGCCGTACCGGTGCGAAAAGACCCAGCCGAGCGCGAGGAAGACCGTCGCGTCCGCCAGAGCGGCGGTCACCGGGAGGACCGTGTTCTTGAGGGCATAGAAGGCGGGAACGATGACGCGGATGGCCGCGAAGAAGAAAAGCCCGACGGAGAGAGTGGCCAGGACCCCCGCCGTCGCGCTCGTGTCCGAGGCGCCGAAGCGTCCTCCCTGGAAGAGGACGCGCACGATCGGGACCTGGAGCAGGATCAGCCCGACGCTCGCCGGGATCGTGACGAAGGCGATGAGGCGCAGGGCGAAGGCGAGGTGGTCCTTGAACGCGTCGCGGTCCGCCGCGAGCGCCTCCTTCGCGAGGAGCGGAAGGATCGCCGTGGCGATCGAAACCGCGAAGCCGCCGAGGACGAGCTCCTTGAGCCGGTTCGCGTAGTAGAGATGCGAGACGCTCGCGTCGCCGAGGCCCGCGGCAAAGCGTGTCGAAACCACCGTGTTCACGGCCGCGATTCCGTAGGCCCCGAGCCGCGGCGCCATGAGGCGCAGGACCGAACGGACCTCCGGGTCGTGCCAGCCGAGCTCGGGCCGACCGACCGCGGCGAGACGCCGCAGCTGCGGAACCTGCACGGCGATCTGAAGCAGGCCGCCTGCCAGAACTCCCCCCGCGAGCGCGTACGTGGGCTCCGCCAGCCGCGGCGCGACGAAGAGCGCGGCGAGAATGAGCGCGACGTTCAGGAGGATCGGCGCCGCCGCCGATGCCGCGAAGCGCCGGTGCGCGTTCAGGAGCGCCTGGCAGAGAGCGGCGAGCGAGACGAGCAGGATGTACGGAAACATCCAGCGGTTGAGCAGCACCGTCAGCTCGAACTTTCCGGGAGTCTCCCGGAACTGGCCCGCGAGCAGATCCACGAGCCACGGCGAGGCGAGGATGCCGGCGACCGTCAGTCCGGCGAGGATCATCGCGAAGGTGGCGACGACCCGCCCCACGAAGGCGCGGGCCTCCTCGGCGCTCCGGCGGGCCGTCACCTCGGTGTAGACCGGGATGACGGCCGAGGACATCGCGCCCTCGCCGATGATCTCGCGCAGCATGTTGGGGATCCGGAACGCGACGAAGAAAGCGTCCGTCCGCATGCCCGCGCCGAGGGTCGCGGCGATGACCTTGTCGCGCAGGTAACCGGTCACCCGCGAGACGAGCGTCAGCGGCGTGATGAGCGAGGCCGACCGGACCAGCCGGCCACGCGTCGCCTCGATTTCGCTGGAAGTCATGCGCCGAGAACGGATTGTAGCGATTGTCGCGGCGCAGCCTCTCGGACATCATCTGTCCCGCGCGAAGTGGAATATGTTTCCAGCACCTGAAAGGAGGGCGAACACATGGCCAGCGTCAACAAAGTGATCCTGATCGGCAACCTCGGAAAGGACCCGGAGATCCGCACGACCCCGCAGGGGACGACCCTCGCGCGTTTCTCGGTCGCCACCTCGACGACCTGGAAGGACGCCTCCGGCGCCAAACAGGAGCGCACGGAGTGGCACGACGTCGTTGCGTGGGAGAAGCTCGCGCAGATCTGCGGCGAGTACCTGCAGAAGGGAAAGCAGATCTACGTCGAGGGCAGCCTGCAGACCCGCAGCTGGGAGGACCAGAACGGGCAGAAGCGCTACAAGACCGAGATCAAGGCTTCCAACGTCGTGATGCTCGGGCGCCGCGAGGATGGAGCCCGCTCGGGGTCCGGATCGTCCGCGCGCGAAGTCGCCGAAGCGCCTGAGCCCGCGACCGCCACGAGCGGGGCCGGCAGCTACGACGACGACGTTCCGTTCTAACGTGTAGCGCCATGGCCGCCTACATCATCGCCGACGTCGACGTTCTCGATCCGGCGGTCTACGAGCGCTACAAGGGGCTCGCGCCCCCGGCGATCGCCGCGCACGGGGGCCGGTACCTCGCCCGCGGCGGCCGCACCGAAGTGCTCGAGGGCAGCTGGACCCCGCGCCGCGCCGTCATTCTCGAGTTCGAGAGTCTCGAGAAGGCGAAGGCCTGGTACGCATCGCTCGAATACGCGGAGGCCCGGAAGCTCCGGCAGGCCAGCTCGCGGACCAACATGATCGTGCTCGACGGCCTCCCGCCCGCCTAGGTCGGCAAAGACCCTAGGCCGGCAAAGAGGCGTCGAGCTGCCGGATCGTCGCGGCGATTTCGGCCAGCGAATCGCGACCGCCGCGGCGCGCGGCGCGCAGGCGGTCGACGTGCTCCGCGTAGCCTTCGAGCCGGGACGCGGCTTCGCTGCGGCGCGGAGCGGGAACGCTCTGCCGAACCGCTTCCACGCAGGCCGGGTACTCCTCGAGCCGCCGGCAGACGAAGAGCAGGTCGCAGCCCGCGAGCGCCGCGGCGACGCACCGCTCCGGCAGGCCCCCGAAGGCCGCGAGCGCGCCCATTTCGAGATCGTCGGAGAGCGCCGCGCCGTCGAACCCGAGTACGTCGCGCAGCTGCACCGTGGCCCAGTCGCGGGAGAGCGAGGCCGGAATGCCCGTCTCCGCCGCGGCGTGGGAGACCATGACCGCGCGGGCCTGTCCCATGAGCGCATCGAACGGCGCGAGGTCCAGGGCGAGCGCATGGGAATCGCCGTCGAGGACCGGCAGGGCCTCGTGGGTATCGAGCCGCGCGCGGCCGAGCCCCGGGAAGTGCTTCAGACACCCGGCGATCCCTCGGGCGTGGAGGCCGGCGAGAAAGTCCCCGGCCGCGGCGATGATCTCCCCGCCGTCCGACGACGCCGCCCGCTCGCCGAGCACGAGAGCCCCCGCGCCCTCGAGCCCGCGGTCCACCACGGGGGCGAGGTCGACGTCGAAACCCAGGCGCGCGAGCGCCTCGCCCGCGAGCTCGCCCGCCCGGCGCGCGCCGTCGCCGCGCGCGGCGCGGCGAAACGACGGCGAAGGTCCGAGGAGGGAGCGCAGGCGGTCGACCGGGCCGCCCTCCTGATCGAGGAACAGCAGCTTCACGCCCAGGCCGCGGAGGTCCGCGACGAGGGCCAGGACCTGGTCTGCCGATTCGATGTTGCGGGCGAAGAGAATCGCGCCGAACGGAGGCTCGGCGGCCAGGATCGCGCGCTCCCGGGGCGAGAGGGACGTTCCTTCGAACCCGACGCTGAAGAGGCCGCCGAGGCCGCCGAGGCCGCCGCTCACGAACGCTTGAGGCGCGCCTGCAGCGCGGCGAGCAGCGAGAGGGCCGCGACGGGAGTCATCTGATCGATGTCGGCGGCGCGGACCTTCTCGAGCGCCAGCTCTTCCTCCGCCGAAAAGAGGAGGAACTGGCCGCTGCCCGCGCTCTCGCCCTGCTTGCGCGCGAGCACCGGCGCGCCCTGCACGTCGAGCTCCTGCTTTTCGAGATTGGCCAGGACCTCGCGCGCGCGGGCCGTGACGGCCTCGGGCAGCCCCGCGAGCTCGGCGACGTGGATGCCGTAGCTGCGGTCGGCCTCGCCGGGCACGACCTTTCGGAGGAACACGACGCGCCCGCCGATCTCCTTGACGGCCATCGTGGCGTTGACGACGCCCGGCTTGACGAGGGCGATCTCCGTCAGCTCGTGGTAGTGCGTCGCGAACAGCACGAGGGCGTCCTTGCCGGGCGCGTCGTGGAGATACTCGAGCAGCGCCCAGGCGATCGAGAGGCCGTCGAACGTCGAGGTTCCGCGGCCGACCTCGTCGAGGATGACGAGGCTGCGCGGCGTCGCCTCGCGGAGGATCGCGGCCGACTCGAGCATCTCGACCATGAAGGTCGACTCGCCGCGCGAAAGATGGTCGGCGGCGCCGACGCGCGTGAAGATCCGGTCGAAGACCGAAAGCTCCGCCGAGGCGGCCGGGACGAACGAGCCCGCCTGCGCGAGGAGGACGATCGTCGCGACCTGCCGCAGATACGTCGACTTGCCGCCCATGTTGGGTCCGGTCACGATCTGGATCCGCCGGCGGGGGTCGAGGTCCGTGTCGTTGGGAACGAACACTTCCTCGCGCCGGAGGCGCTCCACGATCGGGTGTCGGCCCTCGACGATGCAGAGCCGGGGCGTCGCGGACAGTTTCGGCCGCACCCAGCGGCCGGAACGCGCGACCTCGGCGAGCGACGCGAAGAGGTCGAGCTCCCCCATCGCCGCGGCGGTCCGCCGTACCCGGTCGCCCGCCAGCGCGAGCTCGGTCAGGAGCGCCCCGTAGAGGCGCGCTTCGATCGCCGCGATCCGGTCCTCGGCGCCGAGAATCTTCTCCTCGAGCTCCTTGAGCCCCGTCGTCACGTACCGTTCCGCGTTCGCGAGCGACTGGCGGCGGATCCAGTCGGCGGGAACGCGGTCGCGGTGGGAGTTCGAGACCTCCAGCGAGTAGCCGAAGACCCGGTTGAAGCGGACCTTCAGCGAGGAGATGCCGGAGCGCCGCCGCTCCTCCGCCTCCACGGCGAGCAGCGCCCCCTGGGCGTCGCGCCGGAGCGCGCGCAGGCCGTCGAGCTCGGCGTCCGCGCCGTCGCAGATCGCTCCTCCGGCCGTCGCGAGCACGGGAGGCTCCGGAGCGATCGTCGCGGCGATCCGGGCCACGCAGTCGGCGGTGTCGGGCAGGGACTCGACCAGGGAACGGAACCTCCCCGCCGAGAGCACCTCGGCGGCCGCCGCGACCCGGGGAGCCGCGCGAAGCCCTTCGCCGAGGGCGGCGACCTCGCGCGGACCCGCCGAGCCGACCGCGACGCGCGCGAAGCGCCGCTCGAGATCGCCGACGGCGTCGAGCGCGGCCTGCAGCGCTTCCGCCGCGTCGGGCCGGCGGACCAGGTCCTCGACGGCATCCCACCGCGATTCGAGGTCCACGGGATCGAGCGACGGATGCGCGAAGGCGTCGCGCAGCGCCCGGGCGCCGAGGGGCGTGCGCGTCCGGTCGAGCAGCGCGAAAAGACTGCGCGCGGCCGAGCCGTCGGAGGATTCGAAGAGCTCCAGTGTTGCGACCGCCGACGCATCGAGACCCATCCGCCGGTCGAAGGAGAGCGCCTCGGGGTCGCCGACGTGCGAGATGCCTCCCGGCCGCAGCTCGGACGCATAGGCCCGCGCGGCGCCGGCGGCGTCGCCCGCGGCGCCCCACCACGCCGCGTCCCGGCGCGAGAGGACGGCGGGGAATTCGGGAGGCTCGGCGCCCTCCGGGAGAAGGATTTCCCGGGGCCGAAAGAGCGCGAGGGCGTCCCGGACGCGCCCCGCGGGGACGTCGCCCGCCACGAAGCGGCCGGTCGAGATGTCCAGAAAGGCGGCGCTCCAGGCGGATGCGGCCGGCAGCAGGGCGGCGAGGTACGACGGGGCGCTGGGAATGAGCGACTCGGGGTCGAGCACGGTTCCGGGTGTGACGACCCGGGTGATGTCCCGGCGGACCAGCCCCTTGGCGGTGCGGGGATCCTCGACCTGGTCGCAGATGGCAACCTTGCGTCCCGCCGCCACCAGACGCGCCACGTGGTGGTCGACCGCCTGGTGCGGGACGCCGCACATCGGCGCCTCGATGTCGGAGTCCTTGTGGCGGGCGGTCAGGGCGATCCCCAGCAGGGGCGCGGCGTCCTTCGCGTCGTCGAAGAACATCTCGTAGAAGTCGCCCATCCGATAGAAAAGAATGGCGTCGGGAACCCGGCTCTTCATCTCGAAGTACTGCCGGAGCATCGGGGTGACGCGGGAAACGACGGTGCTCACGCCGGTGCTAGCATAGTCCTTAGGCGCACCTGCCCCTGCGGGCGCGACGACGAAGACGACGACCATGAGTATCCTCGCCCTGGATACGGCCGGCCCGAATCCGTCGGTGGCGGTTCTCGCGCATGCGCGGCTCCACGAGGAAGCGCTCTCCCCCGACGGACGCGCATCGGAGGAGCTTCTGCCCGCGATCGCGCGAGCGCTCGGCGCGGCGGGTCTCGTTCTCGCGGATTGCACGCGGATCGCCGTCTGCGCGGGCCCCGGCTCCTTCACCGGAGTCCGCGTCGGTCTTGCGACCGCGTGGGCCTTCGGCCGGGCGCTGCGGATTCCCGTGGAGACCGTCTCGACGCTCGAAGTCCTCGCGGAGGCCGCGCGCGCCGGCGCCTCCGGCCCGCAGCGGGTCGCCGCGTTCCTCGACGCCGGACGCGGCGAGCTCGCCGCCCAGATCTTCGACGTCTCCGGCGAACGCGCGCACGCGCTCGCACCCTTCACCCGGATCCCGGCGGCCGGGGCCGCGACGTTTGCGGCCGGGGCGGCGATGGTGTCCCTGCCCGCGGGCCTCCTCGGCCCGGACGGCGACTCCGTCGTGAGTGCCGCCGGCGCTCCCGTAACGAGCCTCGCGGCGGCCCTCGCCCGGGCGGTGGCGCGCGCCCCCCGGGAGGGCCCGCCCGATCTGGCCGCGGTCTCGGCGATCTATGCACGCGCGAGCGCCGCGGAGGAGAAGCATGGCGCTGCGTGAGCCGCGGGCCGCGCCGTACCGGCTCCGGGCCGGCGGCCCGTTCGACCTCGACGAGGTCGCGCGGATCGAGTCGGAGTCGTTCCCCGTTCCGTGGAAACGCGAGTTCTTCGCAAGCGAGCTCGTCGAACCGCACCGCTACATCCGCGTCCTGGTGCGCGAAGACGGCGGCGAGCCCCGGATCGGGGGGTATCTGTTCGCCGTCGCGCTCTACGAGGAGTTCCACATCAACAAGATCGCCACCGACGCGCGGCTCCGGCAGCAGGGCTACGGGAGGTGGCTTCTCGAGGACGCGCTCGCGCGCGCGCGCACGATGGGCTCGACCGCCATCACGCTGGAGGTCCGCGTGTCCAACGCGGCCGCACGGCGCTTCTACCGCTCGTACGGCTTCACCGAGGCCTACCGGCGGCGGGCCTACTACCAGGACGGCGAGGATGCGCTCGTTCTGGTATTGCCCCTGCCCGGGGCTCCGACGCGGGTTGAAAGCCCCTTGCCGCCGGACTAGACTTGGGCCGTGGTTGTCCCCGCAGCGATTCCCGGCCCCCAATCCCCGAACGACAAAACAAGGAGGTTTGACCCGATGGAAAACGGGAACAGAGAGGAACTGGTTTCCGACCCGGAGTTCCGCCGCCTGCACGAGGAGCACCGACATCACGAGGAGCGCCTCGAACTGCTGGCGGCCAAGACCCGCCTCTCCGAAGACGAAGAGATTGAAGAGAAGCGGCTCAAGAAAGAAAAGCTCGCACTGAAAGACCGTATGGAAGCGATCGCCCGGCATCACCGTGAGGGAGTCACCCACTGAGGATCCCGCTCGCCCGGGAGGGCTGGGTCTTCATCGTCCCGGCGCTGGCCGCGGGGGCGATCTTGGCGCTCGCAGGCCTCTGGCCCGCCGCCGCATTCTTCTTTGCGGCGACCCTGTTCCTCCTCCAGTTTTTCCGCGACCCCGAACGCTCCCCCGAAGGCGGCGTGGAGACCATCGTGTCTCCCGCCGACGGCACGGTCCTCTCGATCGCGGAGGCTCCCGAGGCGCCGGCGGGCGCGAAGCGGCGTCTCTCGATCTTCATGTCCGTCTTCAACTGTCACGTCAACCGGGCGCCCGTCGACGGCCGCCTCTCGGACTACGCCTACGTGCGTGGCCGGAAGGAGGCCGCGTTCGCCGAGAAGGCCTCGATTGAAAACGAGCAGAACCGGATCACGCTGACGGCTCCCCGGGGCAACCTCATGTTCAAGCAGATTGCCGGCGCGCTCGCCCGGCGGATCGTTTTCTACCCCCGGGTCGGGGACGAGGTCCGCCGCGGCCAGCGCATCGGCCTGATCAAGTTCGGGTCCCGCGTCGACCTCTTCCTCCCCGACGATGCCGAAGTGCTCGTGGCGAAGGGCGACAAGCTCAAGGCCGGGAAATCGGCGATCGCCCGCTGGACCCGGACCGCCTGAGATGGCCGGAATCTCGAAGGAGAGGCTCTCGCGGGGCCTGTTCGTGCTCCCGACGCTCTTCACGGTCGGGAATCTCTTCTGCGGCTACCTCTCCATCTGGTCGTCGATCCGCGGGACCTTCGACATCTCGGCCTACCTGATCATCGCGGCGGGGGTCCTCGACGCGCTCGACGGCCGGATCGCGCGGATGACCAACTCGAGCTCCGCGTTCGGCGAACAGTACGACTCGCTGGCCGACCTCGTTTCCTTCGGCGTCGCCCCGGCCGTTCTGGCCTATTCCTGGGGCCTCGCCGACTTTCAGCGCCTCGGCTGGATGGCGTCGTTTCTCTTCGTCGTCTGCGGTTCGATGCGGCTCGCCCGCTTCAACATCCAGGCGCACGTCGTCGACAAGAAGTACTTCATCGGGCTTCCGATCCCCGCCGCCGCCGGGTCCGTCGCGACCGTCGTCCTCGCCACGCCCGAGCGCCTCGTGTCGCGCATGTGGATGGGGGGCCTCCTCGGCCTGACGATCCTGCTGTCCTATCTGATGATTTCGACGATCCGCTACCGGTCGTTCAAGGATCTCGACCTGCGGCGCCGCCGGCCGGCATGGATCCTCCCCGCGATCGCGCTGCTCTTCGCCATCGTGGCGTTCCAGCCGGCGCTCGCGCTCGCCTGCCTCGCGCTCGTCTTCGTCGTCTCGGGACCCGTCGGCAAGGTCGTCAGCCTCGTGCGCCGCCCCGACGCTACGGCTTCGTCGTCCTGAGCCGCGCCGGGGCTTTCCTCGAGGCCGCGGGCGCCTTGGTCGGTGTCGGCGGAACCGGGGGCTCGACCCAGTCGGTCTCTTCCTCGCTCCCGGAGGCCGCGATGATGTGCGTCCGAAGGCGGCAGCAACGGGCGGGGACGCCTCCGCGCAGCACGATCCGCGCGGCCACGACCGACTCCTCCGGGCTCAGGAGCGTCTCGAACAGGCGAACGCGGGTCGCCCGCCCGGGCGTGACCGGCTGGCCGTTCTTGTCGTAGGTGGCGTAGCGGTCGAATCCTCCGAGCGTGACGTCGGCCGGGTGCGCAGGAGCGACGTCGACCTCCACCCAGTTGGACATCCGTGACGGGATCGAGGCGTGCGCCGAGCGGTTCGTCAGCTCCACGCCAATCGCGCCGCGCCCCGCCGGGATCACCTTCGCGTCGAGCGTGGGAGCGAGGGAGCGGCCGAGGATCACGTCCTCGAACGCGGCGAGGCGGAAGAGCCGGCCGGAGTCGACCGGACCGTCGAGGATCAGGATGCGGCCGAGCGCCTGTCTCTTTCCGGCGAGAGCCGAACCGAGCTGGAAGAGCATCTCGGTCAGGGCCGGAACGCGGTAGGTGACCCGATCGCCGTTGGAGAGAGAGAGGCCCTCCTGGCGGATCGGAGCGTGCGCGGTCAGGTGAAAGGCCGCGAAGCTCGCGTCCGGTACCGAGAGGTCGTTCTCGAACTCCACGCGCGGATTTCCGGAAAGCGGATCGAGCCAGGCCTCCCCGACTTCGCGGGCCGGCCCGCCGTCGGCGGGAGCGAGCGTGCCGTGGGCGGCCGCCGAGAATGCGGCCCACCAGGGCCGGCCGAGACCGTCTACCACCGCCAGGTCCGCCCCCGCCCCGAACCCGAACGCCGGTGCGACGAGGGCGTCCGCGTGGTGGGCGAGACCCATCCAGGCCTCGCGCATCTCCTCGTTCCCGTCTCCTCCGGCCGGTACCGCCGCCGCAATCGAGAGGAAGGCGCCGGAGAGGCGAGGCCGGAAGGCGTCGAGGAACGCGGCCGCGGCCTTCGCGGAGGCTGCGGTAAACGGGAAGTCGAGATGCACGCCGCCCACGCGTCCGTAGGGGCCGCCCTCCGCGAGGGAAGCCGTCAGAGAGCCGCCGAGGATGCCGGCGAGGTCGTCGGGGTCGATGCCCTTCTCGGTGGCGAGGGCGCCGGCGAGCGCCGGGCCCGCGCGCACCACGAGGACGACGGGAGCCGCCGACTGCGGCGTGCCCTGCCGCGGGGGAGGCGGAGGATCGGGCGCGAACGCCGCGCGGCCGCCCGGCGTGTCGACCGTGCCGGCAGCGACGAACACGGCCGCGGCCGACAGGCGCGCGAGCGCGGCCTCGACGCCGACGTCGCCCAGAGACATCGGATCGCGAAACCAGACGGCGTCGCCCCTGGGCGGAGCGCCCCGGGCGGGGGTGGCGGCGGCTTTCGGAGCGCGGCGGCAGGCGCTGCTCGAAAACGCAAGCGACGACGACAGAGCGACGGCGACCGCGAAGCTCAACCGCGCGGCGCGCATCACGTCGCGCTCGCCGGAGCCGAAGGCAGGTCGAAACGGACCCGAAACCCGCCCTCGCGGCGGTTGGCCGCCCCGATCGTGCCGCCGTGCTCCTCGACGATTTTCTTGGCGATGGCGAGACCGAGGCCGGTCCCGCCGCTCTTGGCCGAAAAGTATGGATCGAAGAGCCGCGGCAGGATCTCCGGCGGCACACCCGGGCCGTCGTCCTCGACCGCGGCTTCGATGCGGCCGTCGCGCCGCGAGGCCGTCAGGTGGATCACTCCCCCGTTTCGAAGCGCATCGACCGAGTTGCCCACGAGATTCGAGAGGACCCGCGCCAGCAATCGTGGATCCCCCATGGCCGCGAGCCCCGGGGAAGCGTCGACGACCCACCGCACGCCGGGGGCCGCGGAGTACGCGGACGCGGCGTCGCGAAGGAGCGCCGCGACGTCGGTCGGCCGGATCTCGGGGCGCGGGAGCCGCGCGTAGTCGGCGAACTCGGAGGCCGAGCGCCGAAGCTCCTCCGTCTGGCGCAGCACGTTCGACACGCATTCCTCCAGGACCGTCTCGAAGTCCGGCGACTTGCGTCTCCAGACCTCCCGGAGATGTTCGACCGAGAGTCGGATCGGAGTCAACGGATTCTTGATCTCGTGCGCGATGATGCGCGCCATCTCGGCCCACGCGGCGAGCCGGTTCGAGCGCACGACGTCCGAGACGTCCTCGATGACGGCCATCCGCGTCCCGGGCCCCGCGAGCGGCAGGGGGACCGTGACGACGCGCCACCGCTCCCCCGGCCGCGGCTCAAGCTCCTCGGACACGTGGCCGTCGCCCGGACGCGCGAGCGCCTGGCGCAACGGCCGCATTGCCTCGCCCGGGAACACCGCGTCGAGGCTTTCGCCGTCGAGAAGCCCGCCGGAGAGCCGCACGGCGGCCGGGTTGGCGAGCAGGACGCGGCCGTCCTCCGTGTACGCGGCCACGCCGGCGGTCAGCTGCGCGAGCAGCGTCGCGAGCTGCTCCTTCTCCCGAGAGAGCGCGGTCGTCTGGTCGTGGAGGCTGCGCGACATCGAGAGGAACGCGCGCACGAGCTCCCGGAACTCCTCGTCCGGAGGCTCCGCGAGGCGCGGGTCGAAGTCGCCGCGGGCAACGGCGCGCGTGCCCTCGACGAGATCTGCGACCGGCCGCGCCACCCGGACCGCGAGCCGGCCGGCGACGGCCGCCGAGACGAGGAAGACGAGCAGGGCGAATGCCGTCACGCCGGCCGTCAGCTCGGCCGCCTCCGCCTCCGCCGCGCGCTGCTGCGGCAGGAGGAGGAGGGAGAGGAGGACGGGGCTGCGCACGCCCGGCACTCCCGGAACCGCCGAGAGCGCCGAGGTCAGCTCCTCGAAGGACTGTCCCGCGATGGCCCGCGCGTCGCTGCGCTCCCGCGCCTCGCCGAGCCCGACCGTGACGAAGCTCGAGCCCGGAACGCGCTCGGGCAGCAGTCCCGCCGCATACAGGTCCCGCCGCGACGTGGCCGCGAGCAGGGCCTCGGGCGAGTACACCGAAAGGTCGAATCCCACCGCGTTGGCGAGCCAGGACAGAAGCGCGTCGTCGACGAGGCCCAGCCGGCCCCGCGCAGCGGGAACGGAGGGCAGATAGTCGTCCAGCACCCGGCGCGCCGTCTCGAGCCCCGTCCGGGCGTGGCCGATCGTGTCCTGGCGCGAACGCGTCGTGATCGATGCGCGCAGGAAAAAAGTGACGGCGATCAGCGGGATCATCACCGAGAGGACGAACAGGACGACGAGCCGGCCGCGATAGGTGCGGGCCCCGGGCGGGAGAAGGTCGCGCACGCTTCGCCGGGCGTTGGCGGCGCGCAGAAGCGCGATCGCTCCGCCGAGCAGGTAGAGCGCCCCGGCCGCCGGAAGGAGGAGCACCGCGGTCAGAAGGCGGGCGAGGAAATCCGGCCCTGGAATGGCCACGAGCTCGAATCCGTCGGCCATGGGCCGGAGCTCTCCCCAGAGGACTTCGCCCCGGTACCGCGCGCGCAGACGCTGCGGCCGGCCGGTCTTGCGGATCCGATCGAACGCCGGCGCATGAAGCTCCGGCCCCTCCTCGCGGAGGGCGCCGTCCGGGCCATAGAAGACGAGGACGGGTCGCCGCGTCTGCACGGGCGCCGAGGGATCCACGAGCCGCCGGTACACCTCGAGACGCGGAGGCAGCGGGTCCCAGCGCGGCCAGTCGGCGACCGAGACGACCGCGCGCCCCCAGAGCGCGCCCGCGTCCGAGAGCACGGCCGATTGCTGGACGATCGCGACCCGGTGCCGCTCGATCCGCACGCCGGTCTCGCCCTCGGGCGCGGCGCCCTCGGCTTCCGGGATGAGCGAGAAACGGCTGCGGATCCGGCCCTCGCGATCGAACACCTCGTAGGCGATCAGCGAATCCGAGCGCGCGCGCTCCTCGCCGTCGCGCCAGAGCCGGTACGCGAGATCGGAGAGGTCGACGTCGGCGACCGGCGCGGGCAGCTCCCGCGCGAGGTCGAACTGCGTGACGCCGTCGACCGCGCGGCGAACCGCGACGACCGTGCCGGCCGAGACGAGCTCCGGATGCGGCAGGCGGATGGCTTCGGCGACGCGATAGGCCTCGACGACGCGCCGGTGCTCGTGAATGGGCGCCGCCACGAGCACGAGGAGCAGCGTCGTGCCCGCGGCGAGACGGAAGGGCCCGAGCGCGCCGCTCTCGGAAACCGGAGCCACGGCCCGGCGCCACAGCTCGAACGCCAGGAGGCCGACCGCGGCCACGGCCGGTAGAAAGACGCCCGCCGCCGACACGAAGAGGAGGGCCGCGAGGAGCCCGGCGGAGGTCACCGCGACCGCCGCCGTCGCCCAGCCCGGAGCGGCCGACGACGCCGCGGCGGATGCGCCGATGGCGAGCGCCGCTCCGATCAGGGCCGCGAGGGCGACGAGGTCGAGAAACGGAGCGCTCCAGATCGGGAACGGGCCGCCGAGATCCGGCAGCACCACCCCGCGCGCTGCCGCGATCGCGCACGCGAAGAGCGCGTATCCGGCGAAGAGGCGCAGTCCGCGGCGCGGGCCGCGACGCCGCAGCATCGAGAGACCGAGCGGCAGGAGAAAGAGCCCGGCGGCGAGGATCCATGGCAGCGCCGCGCCCAGCACCCTGCCCGAACCGCCGAGATGGGCCTGGGCGCCGAGGAACGCGACCGCGAGGCCGGCACCAACCGGAGGCGCCCCGGTCCCGGCCGTCACGAGCGCGAGCGCGATGACGGTGAGCAAGGCGAGGACGACCCGCCGTCCCCACGAGGCGCGCGGGTCGACCCCGCGGCCGGCGCGCGTCTCGCGTCCGGCGACGATGACGCGCTTGCCCGGTCCATCGGCCGCGAGGAGCACCGGCGCCTTGCCGTCCGGAGCCATCGGCTCCCAGTGGGAAGCGATGCGCGGCAGCCCGAGCGCGCTCGCGAAGTCGGGCGCTTCGACGGGCAGCGAACGACCCGCGCAAACGACGCCGTGAAACGGCGGCTTGCCCGCGACACCCCAGTGGAGCAGCTCCATCCGCGTCGCGGACCAGCGGACTTCGAGCGTTCCCTCGGGACGCACGGACGGAATGCGCGCGGGCGCGTCGCCCCACCATGCCAGCGCATTGCCCTGCAGGTCGGCGAGCGCGATCCAGGTGCCCGCCGGCGCACCCGCGACCGTCTCGCGGGCGCTCGCGAAGAGGCGCTCGCGCTGGACGGCGATGCCTCCGCCCTCGAGCGAGCGGGCGACGACCGGGTTCTCCGCGAGTGAGCGCACGCGCGCCGCGAGATCTCCCGCCGCTTCGCTGAGCGCCCGGGCCAGCTCCGGGGGCACGGATCCGGTGGCCGCAGGCGGAGCCCGAAGCACGAACCAGCCGTCGAGCCACGCGAGCACCGGCGCCGCGGCGAGAAGAACGGCGGCGAGCGCCCGGCGTTTCACGAGGATTTTCGAGTCAGCGGAGGAACGGCAGGTCGACTCCCCGCGCGCGCGCGGCCGCCTCGGCTTCCGGATAGCCCGCATCGGCGTGACGCATCACGCCCGTGCCCGGATCGCTCTTGAGTACCCGCGCGAGCCTCCGCGCCGCCGCGTCGGTCCCGTCCGCGAGCACCACCATCCCGGCGTGGATCGAGTAGCCGATCCCGACACCGCCGCCATGGTGGACGGAGACCCAGGTGGCGCCGGCGGCCGTGTTGATCAACGCGTTCAGGATCGGCCAGTCGGCAATCGCGTCGGAGCCGTCGCGCATTCCCTCCGTCTCGCGGTTGGGCGAGGCCACCGAACCCGCGTCGAGATGGTCCCGGCCGATGACGATGGGGCCGCGCACCTTCCCGGTCCGCACGAGGTCGTTGAACAGAAGTCCCGCCCGGTGCCGCTCGCCGTAGCCGAGCCAGCAGATCCGCGCGGGAAGGCCCTGGTAGGCGATCCGTTCCGCGGCGAGGCGCAGCCAGCGCGCGAGACCGCGGTCCTGCGGGAAGAGCTCGAGAAGCGCGCGGTCGGTGGCGCGGATGTCCTCGGGATCGCCCGACAGCGCCGCCCACCGAAAGGGTCCCTTGCCCTCGCAGAAGAGCGGGCGGATGTAGAGCGGCACGAAGCCGCCGATCTCGAACGCATCGGCGACACCGGCTTTCTGCGCCTGGCCGCGCAGGTTGTTGCCGTAGTCGAAAACGATCGCGCCGCGGCGCTTGAGCTCCAGCAGGGCGCGGACATGGTCGGCCATCGTGGCGTAGGAGCGCGCGATGTACGCCTTCGGATCCGCACGGCGCAGAGCCGTCAGCTCCGCGAGGGTGCCCCCGCGCGGCACGTAACCCTCGAGCTCGTCGTGCGCCGAGGTCTGGTCGGTCACGAGATCCGGAATCACGCCGCGCGCGAGCAGCCGGTCGAGGAGGTCGACCGCGTTGGCCTCGACACCGATCGAGACACCCCGTCGCGCGTCTTTGGCCTCGAGCGCCCGGTCGATCGCGCGGTCGAGGTCCGTCTCGCGCTCGTCGAGGTAGCGTGTCTTCAGCCGCTTTTCGATCCGTTCGGGATCGACCTCCGCGACGAGCGCCACGGCGCCGTTCATCGTCGCGGCGAGGGGCTGCGCACCGCCCATGCCGCCCAGACCCGCGGTCACGACGAGGCGTCCCGCGAGGTCGCCGCCGAAGTCCTTCGCCGCCGCGGCGAACGTCTCGAAGGTGCCCTGCACGATGCCCTGGCTCCCGATGTAGATCCAGGAGCCGGCTGTCATCTGTCCGTACATCGTCAGCCCGAGCCCCTCGAGGCGACGGAACTCGTCGCCGGAAGCCCACGCCGGCACGAGCATGGAATTGGAGATCAGCACGCGCGGCGCATCCTCGTGCGTTTCGAAGACGCCGACCGCTTTGCCGGACTGCACGAGCATCGTTTCGTTGCCGCGCAGGCGCTTCAGGGTCGCGACGATCGTCTCGAAGCACTCCCAGTTCCGTGCCGCGCGCCCGGTGCCTCCGTAGACGATGAGGTCCTCGGGTTTCTCGGCGACCTCGGGATCGAGGTTGTTCTCGAGCATCCGGAGCGCGGCCTCCTGGGCCCAGCCCTGGCAACGCAGGTCCTTCCCGCGCGCCGCGCGAATCGTGCGGGAGCCGGCCATGACGCTCGTGCTCATGCCGCGGATTATACGGGCCGGGAGGGGGCGGTCCGGCTTCAGCCGAGCCGGGCGGTCTCGACCAGAAGTGCCTCGCTCGTCAGGAACCGGCGCGCCGATTCGATGTCGCGATGGAGCTCCCGGTCTTCCTTCCAGGGCTTCACCGTCCTCCGGAACGCCTGGCGAACGCGCTCGATCGGCTCCGAGGAGCGGAGAGGCTTCAGGAACTCCATTGCCTGAAAGGCCGACAGCAGCTCGATCGCGAGGACCGTCTCCAGGTTGTCGACGATCGCCCCGAGCTTGCGGGCGGCGATCGGCGACATCGAGACGTGATCTTCCTTGGCCGCCGACGTCGGGATCGAGTCGACCGATGCCGGATGTGCGAGCACCTTGCACTCCGAAACGAGCGCGGCCGCGGTCACCTGCGCCATCATCAGCCCCGAGTGCAGCCCGCCGGCTTCGACCAGAAATGCCGGCAGGTCCGACAGCGACGGGTTCATCAGCTTTTCGATCCGGCGCTCGGAGATGGAGGCCAGATCCGTCGCGGCGATCGCCGCGTAGTCGAGGACGAGGCCCACCGGAGCGCCGTGGAAGTTGCCGCCCGAGACGATGTCCCCCCGTGCCGCGAAGACGAGGGGATTGTCCGTCGAGCTGTTCATCTCCCGTTCGAGCACTGCGCGCGCGTGGTCGAACGCGTCGCGGGCCGCGCCGTGCACCTGCGGCATGCAGCGCAGGGCGTAGTTGTCCTGGACGCGCCCGCAGCCGCGGTGGGATTCCCGGATCGCACTGCCGGCGAGGAGCTCCCGGAGGTTCGCGGCGCTCCGGATGGCCCCCGGATGCGGACGGGCGCCGACGACGCGCTTGTCGAAGGCCGCGTCCGATCCGCGCGAAGCATCGAGCGATGCCGCGCCGACGACGTCGGCCGCGCGCGAGAGCGCGAGCGCCCGGGACAGCGCGAGGCCGCCCACGGCGACCGACATCTGCACTCCGTTGATCAGAGCCAGGCCTTCCTTGGCCGCAAGCGACACGGGTTTCAGTCTGGCCGAGCGCAGCGCCGCGGCCGCGCGCCGTTCCGTACCGCGCACGCGCACCGTTCCCTCGCCCATGAGACCGAGCGCGAGGTGGGCCAGGGGGGCGAGATCTCCCGACGCGCCGACGGAGCCCTGCGCGGGGACGAGCGGCAGCACGTCCGCTGCGAGCATCGCGAGAAGCGCCTCGACGGTCGCGAGCCGGATGCCGGAATTGCCTCGCGCGAGCGCGTTGGCGCGGAGCAGCATCATCGCGCGGACCGCCTCGTCCGGCAGCGGCGCGCCCACACCCGCGGCGTGGCTGCGCACGAGGTTTCGCTGGAGCGCCTCGAGGTCGGCTCGGGGAATCGCGACGTCGGAGAACTTTCCGAAGCCCGTCGTCACGCCGTAGACCGACTCGCCGGAGCGCACGGCGCGGTCGACGACGCGGCGCGCATCCCGGATCTGCCTGCGCGCCCGGGGCGCGAGCGTCACGCGCGCCCGACGCTGTCCGACCGCGACGAGGTCTTCGAGATCGAGCGCGTCGCCCGAGAGCCGTATGATCGTCATCGGGGGCCGATTCTAAGCTGACAGCGCGCCCGATCTCTGTTAGCCTGCCCTGCTTTTCCGAAAGACCAACTAGGAGAGACGCCTTGAAGGTGCTGGCCGTCCTGGGAGGGCAATGGGGAGACGAGGGCAAGGGCAAGCTCGTCGACCTGCTCTCCAATCGCTTCGACATCGTCGCGCGCTACCACGGCGGCCACAACGCGGGGCACACCGTCAAGTTCGGCAGCCGCCACTTCGCGCTGCATCTGCTGCCCGCCGGCGTCGTGCGGGGCCGCGCGTCGGTGATCGGGCCGGGTGTCGTCGTCGACCTCGAGGCGCTCCTTTCCGAGATCGACCTGCTCCGCGAAGCCGGTGTCGAGATCGGCGAAAACCTCATGCTCTCCGATCGCGCTTCGGTCATCCTCCCCTACCACCGTCTCCTCGACGCCGCGCGCGAACGGGCCGCGGGCGACGCCAAACTTGGCACGACCCTGCGCGGCATCGGCCCGGCCTACGAGTCGCTCGCCGCGCGCCGCGGAATCCGCGTCGCGGAGCTCTACCGGCCGGCCACACTGGCGGCCCGCGTCGCGGCTCTGGCCGGAGAGATGGGGATCCTGCTGAAGGCCATGGGCGAGAAGGACGTTCCGTCGGTCGACGCCGTCCTCGCGCTGCTCGCCCCGCTGGCCGAGCGTGTGCGGCCCCACGTCACGGACACGGGCCGGTACCTCCGCCGGGAGCTTAAGGGCGGGGCGACGCTTCTGGCCGAGGGCGCCCACGGCGCCATGCTCGACCTGTCTTCCGGGACGTATCCCTACGTCACGTCCTCGCACTGCACCGCGGGTTCCGTCGCGTGCGGGCTCGGCATCGCCCCGCGCGCTCTCGACGCGAGCCTGCTCGTCCTCAAGGCCTACACGACGCGTGTTGGCTCCGGCCCCTTTCCCACGGAGCTCCACGACGAGACCGGCGAATATCTGCGCACGCGCGGCAACGAGTTCGGGACCTCCACCGGCCGCCCCCGCCGCACCGGCTGGTTCGACGCCGTCGTCGCCCGAACGGCGGTCGAGCTCTCGGGCGCCGCGGCCGTCGCGATCACCAAGCTCGACTGCCTCGATGAAGTCGAGGAGATCCCTATCTGTCTCGGCTACCGTCTCGACGGCAAGCCCGTGTCGGACCTTCCCGCCCTCGCCGAAGACATCGCGCGCCTGGAGCCGGAGTACGAGAAGCTCCCGGGCTGGAAGGCGACCACGACCGGCGTCACGCGCTACGAGGAGCTCCCCGCCGCCGCGCAGCGCTACGTGCGCGCGCTCGAGGACGCCGTCGGAGCGCCCGCGGTCTTCGTCTCGACCGGACCGCGCCGCGAAGAAACGATCTGGCGCGCCGACATGCCGTTTCTCGCGGACCTGCCCCCGGCGAAGTAACCCTCGCGCGTCCCAGCGAAGATCCAGAACCGGATGCTCGAGCGCGATTCGTCGGTCGTCCCGCCCGCGCGCGCATGAAGCCGGTGGCCGCGAGCCGGAGCGAGGTCCGGCGCACCGTCGTAACGCTCGCGGCGCTCGTCACCGGATTCGCCGTCGGAATTTTCGTCCACGACTCCGGCGATCCCGGGCTCCAGCGCCTCGTCGATGCCGTCGGCGTGATCGGACAGCTCTGGGTCGCGGCCCTCCGCATGACCGTGCTTCCCCTCGTGATCGCGCTGACGCTGGTGGCCATCGTCGGCGCGAGACGAGACAGCTCGATCGGGGCCCTCGGCGCGAAGGCCTTCGCCCTGTTCATGGCCATGCTCGTGGCGGCGGCGTGCCTGACGCTCGCCGTCGCGGCGCCGGCGCTGGCCTCCCACGACGTCGACCCCGGCGCGGCGGCGTCCTTTCGCGCGCAGATGTCCGAACCGCCGCCCGACGTTCGCTCAGACCGGCCGCATGCGACGCTGGGGGACTGGCTCGTCGGCCTGGTTCCGGTCAACGTTTTCTCGTCGGCCGCGAAGGGGGAGATCCTTCCGATCCTCCTGTTCACGGTCCTCTTCGGGCTCGCGGTGCGACGTTTGTCACGGAATCACGAGCTCCTGGGCAATCTCTTCGAAGGCTTCGCGGGCGCGATGATGGTGATCGTCGGCTGGGTTCTCAAGGCGCTGCCGCTGGGAGTGTTTGCCCTGTGCGCCGTCTTCGCGAGCCGTCTGGGCTCGCGGGCGACCGGCGTGATCGTGTTCTTCATCGTGCTCCTGTCGGGACTCCTGCTTTTGGCAACGCTGCTGCTCTATCCGGTCACGGCGATTCTGGGGCGGGTTTCCGTGGCTCGGTTTGCCCGCGCCGTCGCTCCGGCGCAGGTCGTCGCGGTGAGCACGCGGTCCTCCCTCGCGTCGCTGCCGGCGCTGGTGGATGGAGGCCGAAAACATCTCGGCCTGCCCGATTCGGCGACCGGCTTCGTCCTGCCGCTGTGCGTCGCGACCTTCAAGCTCGACTACGGGATCTCCAGCCTCGTTCGTCTCCTGTTCGTCGCGCACGTGCTCGACATCCGTCTTGGCGCACCCGAGATCGCGCGGTTCCTGATGACGCAAGTCATCCTGAGCTTCAGCGGGGCCGGGATCCCGGGCGCGGGAAGCGTCCGCAGCCTCCCGGCCTTTCTCGCGGCGGGAATCCCCATCGAAGCCGTCCTGATCGTCAACGCCGTGAACGCGATACCCGACATCTTCGCCACTCTGGCGAACGTGACGGCAGACATGAGCGCGGCCACGATCTTGTCGCGCAAGGACCGCGCACGCGCGGCCGTCGGAAGACTGCCCGCCACCCCGGGGCCGCTGTGAGAATCCAGAACCTGACGCTCGAACGCGAATCCTCGGTCGTCAGCGCCTCGGCGCGCGTCGTTTGGGAAGACTCCGCCCGCGAGCCGGTGGTGCTCCGCTTCGAAGCGGACGCTGACGGCGCCGACGACATGGAGGCTTCGCCGGAAGCGTTCCTTGCCGCCTGCGCGCTCCCGGCGATGCGGGAGGGCGAACGTCGCATCGCGATCGAGGGCCCCGCCAGCCCGCGCCTGGCCGAAGGGATCGGCCGCGCGATCGGGGTCGTGCGGGACTGGTTCGGACCTCCGCGCCGGGACGTGGCGATCGAGCCGTCCGAGGGATTCCGTGAGCCCGAGCGGCGTCCGGGCGAGCGGACGGCGATCTTCTTCACCGGCGGCGTCGACTCGCGGCACGTGCTGCTGACCCATCGGCAGGAGTCGCTCCTCGGCGACCGGGGTCCGATCGCGGACGCGCTTTCGACGTTCGGCCACCTTTGTCCGACGACCGACGCGACCTCTTCCTGGAACGCCCGCGTCGTCCCGGTGCTCGCGGCGGCCGCGCAGGAGCGGGGCCTGACGTTTGCGGCCGTTCGCACCAACATCTGGCAGCTGGCGCCCGAGGTCGAGTTCGTCGCCGAGGAGGGCCTGTCGGCGGCGCTCGCCTCCTCCGTGCACCTCTTTTCGCGGCGGTTCACGCGAATCCTCAAGGCCTCGAGCCGCGAGGCGGCTCGCGAGATCCGGAGCCGGCTGCAGGCGCAGCTCGATCCGCTCTTCGGCAGCGAGGCCGTCGAGATCCACCACTCGGCCAACCCCGTGACCCGATTCGGACGCCTGGCCGCGATCGCGGCCGAGCCGCCGGGCGCGGCGGACCTCGTGGTCTGCCTCGCCTTTCCGGGCACCGCCGCGGCTCAACTGCGGCGAGTGCGAGAAGTGCGTGCGCACCATGACGGCCCTCGTGGCGCTGGGCCGGCTCGAGGAGGCGCGGCATTTCCCGGCCGGCGCCTTCTCGCTCGCCGCGATCCGGCGCGTGACGATCGGTCCGCACGATGTGGGCTACTGGGCCGAGATGCTGCCGGCGCTCGAGGCGCGCGGCCGGACGGACCTCGTCGCCCTCGTCCGCGAGAAGCTCGTGGACGCGCGGCGCGAAGCGGCCTGGCACGCCCACGTGGGATGGAAGGGTCACCTGCGACGTTTCGACAGGCGCCGTTTCGACGGCCGGCTGGTCGATCTCTCGCGCCGTATCCGGCGCGGCCTCGGAATCGGCGATCCGGCGGGCGAGGGCGAGGGCTTCGCGAAGTGAGCTATCGTCAGGGCTACCGACTGCTTGGGCCGTTAGCTCAGTTGGTTAGAGCATCGGCCTTTTAAGCCGGTGGTCCTGGGTTCGAGTCCCAGACGGCCCACCAATTGCCCACCCGCCCGCTCAAGCAGAACCAAGCCGCTTTCGCCGGACCCCGAGAGCGCCCAGCAAGAGCACCGTTGCCGCCGTGATTCCCAGACCAAGGTGAAAGCCGGGAGGTCGATACCGGAGAATCACTCGCCGTTGCCCCTCGGGAAGCACGATTGCGAGGAACGGACCGTTTGCCCGAGATGTGTGCAGACGGACTCCCGACTCGTCGCGTGCGGACCAGCCGCCGTCCTGAACGAGGCTGGCTACGACGACCGCCTCTCCGGTGCCCGGGACCACGCGAGCAAGAAATGAGGCACCGTTGGTCGTCTCGGAGTATTCCTGAATGTCCGTCCCGGGGTTTGCGGCCTCGGAGTCGTTATCCGAAAGAACGAACGCCGTCTCACGCCAATTCTCGAGTCGAGTGAGTTCCTCGAACGCTGCTCCGAACGCCGACCGTGCGTCGAAGAGCGCCCGTGGCTCGTCGAGCGCCGCCTTGACGAAACGAACGTGCGGAGGGGCGAACACTCGGGGTAGGACGCCGGGATTTTCAAAGATCGCGGCATCCGTGCCCGAATAAACCGCCGTCCACCTCCCCCCGGGGCTCTCTCGTCCTGGATCCGTCAGGAGATACCGAACGTTGAGGAAGTCGAGAGCGGGAGCGTTGAGGTTTCGAACTGCCTTGAAGTACTCGCCGGGCGGATACCCGACGGTCGCGTCCAGAAACCCGAGGTAGTCGCGCCGCTCCGTGGCATCGTGGGTCCGAATGTCCTCCAGCCCCGCAAAAACGTTGGTGTTGGGGAACATCACGGGTCCCTCCCCCAGAACCCGGAACACATCGGGTTGCCTCCGCAAGTAGGCGATCGACGGAGTCTCCGGAAAGAGGTCGGCCGGTGAGCCGAGTCGAAACAAACCCTTCCACTGATAGAGGAGCTCAGCGCTCACGAGCAGCGTGAGGCCGCCGATGTAGAGCACGGGCCGGCGCCGCGCGACAAGAGCCAGCGCGGCGGCAATCATGAGGACGGCGAGGACAACGACCAACTCGCGGGTCTGAAACGCTCCACCGCCCGCCTTCGCATGGAAGACGCGGAAACGCATGTAGACACCGAGTGCAGCGGCGCCGAGGAGAAGGGGTGCGGCCGTGGCCCAGGCAGAGGCCCTCCAGGAGCCCTTGAGGTCTCGCGCGAGGCGATCGAGCTCGAGAGCGGCCAGGGCTGCGCCGGCCAGCACCTGCCAGGAATGGAACCGGTGAGGCAAGACAAACCGAAGCAGCGGCACGCGCGCGACAATCTCGGCAACCGGCCACTGACCGACGGCGACACCGAAGCCGACGGCTGCGAGGCCGAGAAGCACCCATTCGACGCGACGCCGAGGTGACCCGGGCCGCAGGATGAGGAGGATCGGGACATAGCTCACGATCCCGAAGTAGCCGAGCGCGTTGTCGACGAACCCCGGGCCGGGGATCGGCAAGCGAGGCGATGCGATGCCGTTTCCCATGCTGTGCGGGAAAAACGATGCTGGGAATTCGAGCCAGGAGGGTCCGTGCGGCGCGAGGGAAAGGATGGCGTGCCAGTAAGGCTCCGTCATCGTGGAAATGCGCTGGGATGCTGCGATCGCGAACGCGGAGGGAATCAGCAGAAATGCCGTGAGGCCGAGAGCGAGTGCGGCGGAGATGACCAGACTTCGCAGCACCGGCCGGATGGGACGGAGGTCTCGACCAATCCAGCGCGCACCCATCCACAACGCCGCGAATACGAATCCGAGCACCGCATCCTCCGGATGGCCGGACAGCTCGATCGCGACCCACACCCCCGTCAGCGCCGCGATCGTCCGCAGGCGGCCCTGCTCGTCGCGCGCGCGCTCCAGGAGAAACAGCATCCACGGCCAGAGGCACCTCACGGCCGTCTGCGGAAACATCAGCCATGGAGGGGCAAACGACAGCGACAACGTGAAGGCGGCGGCCGCGAACATGGCCGAGCGCGAGCTCGCACCGAGCTCCCGGGTCCAAAGCCACATCCCGGCTGCGGCGAGGAGGAGCTTGAGCGAACCGACGAGCGTGAAGCTCTTCGCCAGCGGGAAGAACAGGGAGAGGAAGGTGAACGGTGAGAACGCCGCCGACACCCCGTTCGCGGCCAACGGCAGCCCGCAGCCGCTCCAACGGAATCGCAGCGGCGGCGCCCCCTCCTTCCAGGCCAACCGCGTCGCCTTGGCCCAGGGCAGGATCTGCGTCGCGACATCGTTCAGATACGGGTTGTACGGCGCAGGGCTGCCGGCGACGTACCAGGGGCGAAATCCGACCGCGTGGTCGAGCGGCAAGATCGTCGAATCGGTCACGAACGCGCGCGGGAACGGGAGGACCGCAAGCGCCAGAAACCCGACAAGCGTCGTGCGAGGAAGGGGCCGGCCCAGGAACGCGGCAACCAGGCCCACGAGTACGGCGCAGGCTGCCAGCGACGCGATGAGAAGAAGCGAGACGAACATCTACGTACTCAGTTCATACGGCCGAAGTCAGCAACTCGTCTGACAGGGACCGCCGCGGTTACTGAGGCGTGACCGTGTATCGGCAGCCGCCCTGCACCTCGCTCGGACAGTCGACCTCGATGAAAGTCTCGACGTTCGAGGAATGCGGCGCGATGGGTCCCTGGAAGCTGCCCGTCGCCTTCCCTGTGGTTCCCTGACCGTTCGAGGGCGTGGCGACGATCTCGAACCAGGATTGCTCGGGCGGAACCCAGAAGGTGCAGGCGTTGCGTACGCGGACGCGCAATCTCCGCGACTGCCCCGACGGTTCGGGCTGGACCGTGTACGAGAGACAGCGGGATCGTTCCTCCGACGCCGAGCGCGGGGTGGGATCGGCCGGACGGTCGAAGTTGGGGATCGAAGCGATGTCCACGGGCGTGGGCGTGATGATCCGGACCTCGATGAAGCTCGTCTGAATGGTGTCCGCGGGCGTCGGGGTGACTGTGGGTTCCGCGACAGGAGACGGCGGCGCCGCCGTCAGGACCTCGGTCGGCACCATAGGCGCCTCGACCGGAGGAGCCGGGGGCTCGGAGCGGCAGGAGACGCCGGCCAGGAAGACGAGGATCGAGAGTCCGCTCGAGATTCTGCGCACGGTGTCTCCAACGATTGTAGCGCCCCGCGGGCGTAGACACCGCGCTCCCCGGCATGCCAGAGTGCGCCGCATGAAAACCACGCCTCGTCTCGCGCTGCTCGCCGGCGCGTTGGCCGCGATCGCGTCGCACGCCCTGGCCGACCGCGAGGCGGTCCTGAAGCAGATCGCCGAGCCGCACCCCTACTACTTCCGCGAGATGTACCTCCCGCAGGTGACGAGCGGTCCGAGCATGGCGGCGTGGTCGCCCGACGGCACGGAGCTCGTGTACGCGATGCAGGGCACGCTCTGGAGGCAGAAGCCCGGCTCGACCGAGGCGGAGCAGCTGACCGACGGGCCCGGGTACGACTCGGAGCCGGACTGGTCGCCCGACGGGAAACGGATCCTGTACACCTCGTATCGCAACGACGCGCTGGAGCTCTGGGTCCTCGATGTCGCCGATGGAACGACGCGTCCGCTCGTGGCGAACGGGGCGGTAAACCTGGACGCGCGCTGGTCGCCCGACGGGACGCGTGTCGCTTACGTCTCGACCGCCTTCAAGGGGCGGTTCCACGTTTTCGTGCTGCCGGTGACGGACGGCCGGCCCTCCGGCGAAGGGGCGCGCATCACGGAGGACGTCGAGAGCCCGCTTCCCCGCTACTACTACTCGCAAGTTCGACCAGTACCTGTCTCCGACGTGGTCGCCGGACGGACGCGAGATCATCCTTGTTTCCAATCGCGGAGACGTCTGGGGCTCGGGCGATCTCTGGCGGATGGAGGCGAAGCTCGGCGCACCGATGCGTCTCGTGCGCAAGGAAGAGACCAACTGGAAGGCGCGACCCGACTGGGCGCCGGACGGCAAGCGCGTCGTCTACAGCTCGTACCTCGGAAAGCAGCGCAACCAGCTCTGGTTGACGACGGCGACCGGCGGCGATCCGTTCGAGCTGACCTACTGCGAGTGCGACCACACGCGGCCCCGCTGGTCGCCCGACGCGCGGCGCATCGCTTTCACGACGAACGAGGAGGGCAACGTCGGCCTCCGGGTCGTGACGATCCCGGGAGGCGCGGTCGAGCGGATCACGCCGACGGCGCGCCGTTACAAACGCCCGACGGGAACGCTCCGGATCACCGTCACCGACCAGTCGACCGGCACGGGAATCCCGGTGCGCCTTTCGATCACCGGCGAAGACGGCCGGGGCTGGGCGCCGGACGATGCCTGGCGGCATGCGGACGACGGGTTCGACCGCAAGGTGCGGCCCTTCGAGATGACCTACTTCCACACGCGCGGCGGCGCGGCGCTGACATTGCCCGCCGGTCGCTACACGGTCCTCGCGACGCGGGGGCTCGAGTACGTGCCGGAGACGGTCGTGGTCACGAATCTGATCGCGGGGACCGCCGTGAACCTGGACCTCTCGCTCGAGCGCTTGATCGACCTTCCCGCGGCCGGCTGGTGGAGCGGCGACCTCCACGTCCACATGAACTACGGAGGCCACTACCGGGTCGATCCGGCACGGCTCCGTGTCCAGGCCGAAGCCGAGGACCTGCACGTCGTCGAAAACCTGATCGTCAACAAGGAGCAGCGCATCCCGGACATCGCCGAGTTCCGCAGCGGGCTCGATCCGGTCTCAGGCGGCGGGATCCTGATCAAGCACGACGAGGAGTACCACACGAGCTACTGGGGGCACACGGGGCACCTCGGGCTCTCGCGGTTCGTGATGCTTCCGAACTACGCGGGCTATGCGAACACGGCGGCGGCGAGTCTCTTCCCCGACAACGCCACGATCATCGACCTCGCGCACGCTCAGGGCGGGATCTCCGGGCTACGTGCACCCGTTCGATCCGCCGCCTCCCGATCCGTCCGCCCCGGACGCCCTGACGATGTCGCTCCCTGTGGACGTGGCTCTCGGTAAGGCCGACTACCTGGAAGTCGTCGGCTTCAGCGACCACAAAACGACCGCCGAGGTCTGGTACCGCCTCCTGAACTGCGGTTTCCGCCTGCCCGCGGGGGCGGGCACCGACGCGATGGCCAACTACGCCTCCCTGCGGGGTCCCGTCGGGATGAACCGGGTCTTCGTGCGCTCGGGGCAGAGGCTCGACTACCGCTCCTGGCTCGACGGTGTGCAGGCCGGCCGGACCTTCGTGTCGAACGGGCCCACCCTCGAGTTCACGCTCGACGGCCGCGAGGTCGGCGACGAGATCACCCTGCCCGCCGGAAAGCACAGGCTCACCGCGCGCGTCCGGATGCGGACGATCGCGCCGGTCGAGAAAGTCGAGATCGTCGCCAACGGCAAGGTCGTCGCCACCATCCCGGTGACTTCGGGAGGGACGCGGGTCGATGCCACGGTGCCCCTGACCATTTCGGGGAGTGGCTGGTACACGCTGCGCGCCTGGTCCTCCAAGGCTGTCGAGCCCGTGCTCGACCTTTACCCCTTCGCCACGACGAGCCCGATCTACGTTTCCGTCGCGGCCGGCCCGTCCGAAATCCACGATGACGCGCGCTACTTCGCGCGCTGGGTCGAGCGGCTCCAGGCTGCCGCCGCGCGCGCACGGCGGCTGGAACGACGATCAGGAAAAGGCCGAGGTCCTCGGCGCGGCTGGCGGCCGCACCGAAGGGATTTTCGAGGAACGCGCCGAGTAGCACCTACCCTCGAAGCGCGTCGCGAGCAGCCCGGCCCCGAGCGCCGGGCAGGAAGCTCTTTGTCCGAAGCTTGATCCGATAGCGCGCGAGCGTGAAGCGGCTTCGATCCCGGCACCGCCGAAGAAACGCATCGCTCCGGACGAGCTCCTGGTCGAAGAAGACTCCGAACGCCTTCCCCTCCAGACGCGCCGTCACGAGCGACAGCCCTGCCCGCCGGAGGGAACGGACGATCTCGAGGACCGCGGGATAGACGATCGGAAAGTCGTCGAACAGGATCGTGCCTCCCGGAGCGATGACCTCCTGGCAGAAGGCGAAGTCGGAGAGGACGGCCCGGCGCGTGTGCTCGCCGTCGATGAAGGCGAGGTGCGGCCGGGGAGCGATCCGCACCGGGTCGACTGCGGCGGCCTCCGCGTCGAAGCACCGCACCTTGAGGATCTGGCCGGGAGCGAGCCGCCCGAGCAGATCCAGCATCCGCTGCGTCGAGTTGTCGGCGTAGTCGACGACGCATCCGGGTGCGCGCTCGTCGGGTTGGGACGCCGGCCGGGAATCGATCGAGGTGATCGCGGTGCAGCGGGCGTCGAGCAGATGGGTCTGGATCGAGCCGCCGAGATGGGATCCGATCTCGAGGTACGCGTAGGTTCCGAAGCGCCGGGCGGTCGCGCGCTGGACCGCGAGGAGCGACCGGCGATCTCTCGGCGACGTCTGCGACGGAATCGCGGCAAAGAGGTCCGTGTCGAGGTTCTCGACGCGAGCGGCGACTGCCCCACTCTCCTCGCCGTTCACCGCGGCTTCCGCGCAAAGACCATGAGGCGCTTCGCGGCGGGCGTGAACGGGCGCCCCTCGAAATCCCCGTGGACCGAGTCGATTCGGAGCCCGGCGGCGGCGAATTCGGCCTGGATCGTCCGGCGATTCCAGGCGCGCGCCAGGAAGGCCGCCGACAGCGTCTCCTCCGAGCCGTCGCGCTTCCGGTCGACATAGTGGTAGCGCGCGTGCCAGAGGTCGCCGATGCCGGCGGGGAACCAGCCCTCCTCGATCGTGAGGACCCCTCCGGCATGCCGAATCCTTCGATGCGGCTGGGTCACGGCGTGGCGGCGCCGGTACAGCCCTTCGAGCACGAAGGTGCCGCCGGGAACGAGCTGGCGGGAGACCGCGCGCAGGACGCGCCGGCGGTCCGCCAGCGTCGTCAGGTGGGACAGCGGGTCGCCCGGAGCGACGACGAGATCGAACGCCGCGCGAAAAGTCACGCGCCGGGCATCGGCGAGGACGAGATGGGGGCGCTGCGAGCGGGGGGCCCTCGCGAGCATTTCCATAGAGACGTCGATCCCGACGGCCGGCGCGATCTGGGAGAGCGCCGTCGTGATGCGCCCCAGCCCGGACCCGATCTCGAGGATCCGCTTCGGCGCAAGCCGGCGCGCGATGCGGCGCCAGAAGTCCAGATGCGCGCGCGACACCGCCTCGAGCGCGTAGAACCGAAGGATCTTCCGGTAGTAGGAGCGGGCGTCCGAGATCTCCGCGGCGTCCATCGGTTCGCGGTTCGCCTGTGCGCCTACGCCGGGACCTCCGACTCCCCCACGACCCGCGACGGCGGCTCGGTCGGGAGGACGCCGATCAGGCGGCGGATGGGCTTGGAGAAGATCAGCAGTATCAGGCCGCCCGCGCCCGTGACCTTGGCGAGGGTGCCGAAGAGGACCGGCAGCGGCATCGTCGAGAACGCGCCGGCCGTCAACCCGGCGATGAGGTTGCCGAGGGCGTTGCCCATGAAGAAGGTGCCCATCATCTGGCCGACGAGTCGCCGCGGCGCGAGCTTCGTCACGCTCGACAGGCCGACGGGCGAGAGGCACAGCTCGCCGACGGTGTGGATGAAATAGGTCGTCACGAGCCACCAGGCCCCGACCTTGTCGGCGCCCCCGTGCGTCTTCTGGGCGGCGACGACCATGACGAACATGCCGATCGAGAGCAGCACCAGGCCGTAGGCGAGCTTCGCCGGCATCGAGGGTCCGCGGTCCTGCAGCTTCAGCCAGACCCAGCTGAAGACGGGCGAGAGGATGATCACGCACCACGGCGGAACCGACTGGAGCCACGCCGCGGGCATCTCCCAGGACCCGATCATCCGGTCCGTCAGACGCGAGGCGAAGAGGTTGAAGGAAGATCCGGCCTGCTCGTAGCCCGCCCAGAAGAGCGAGGACGCCAGGAAGAAGATGAAGATGACGACGGTGCGCTTCTTCTCGACGACCGTCAATCCGCCCGAGAGGAGCATCACCGCGAAGTACAGGACGACGATCGCGACGATGACGACGCCCGTCCCCTTCGCCGCGGACTCGACACTCATGTGCGTCAGGCCAAACACCGAAGCCAGGATCACGGCCACGAGGCCGATGCCGATGAGGACGTTTCGGATCGCTTTCGCGCGCGCGGCCGGGTCGGCGGCCTCGGGCCGCAGCTCGCCGGCGCCGTTGAGGTACTTCGTTCCGAGGCGGTACTGGATCAGGCCGCAGACCATGCCGACGCCGGCCGCCCCGAACCCCCAGTGCCAGTTGATCTTCTCGCCGAGGAAGCCGCAGATGAGCGGTCCGATGAACGCGCCCGTGTTGATGCCCATGTAGAAGAACGAGAAGCCGGCGTCGCGGCGGGCACCGCCCTCGGGATACAGGTCGCCGACCATCGCGCTGACGTTGGGTTTGAGGAGCCCCGTTCCGCAGACGATGAGAACGAGGCCGAGGTAGAAGCTCGGCACGGTCGGGATCGCCATGCTGAAATGGCCGGCCGCGATGATGCAGCCCCCGAGGAAGACCGCGCGGCGCTGGCCAAGGATGCGGTCGGCGATCCAGCCTCCGGGCAGGGCCATGAGGTAGGCGCTCGCGGTGTAGAGCCCGTAGATCGCGGCGGCCTTCGAGTCGGTCATTCCGAACCCGCCGCTCTGCACCGCGGCGACGAGAAAGAGGATGAGCAGCGCCCGCATCCCGTAGTAGCTGAACCGCTCCCACATCTCGGTGAAAAAGAGCGTCGCGAGGCCTCGCGGGTGGCCGAACCAGGTCTTGCTCGTCAGCGCTGGGGAAGCCGAAGTTGCAGAGGTCATTCGAGTTTCGGCAGGCTACCAGAGAACGCGGGGCGGGCATAATGACGGCGCATGCAGGCCCCGGAGTTTCTCGGGCCCCTCGCCCTGATCTTCCTCGTCGCGCTCGGGGCGGCGTTTCTTCTGCACCGCGTCGGCCAGCCGCCGCTGATCGGGTTCCTCCTCGCGGGCGCGCTGCTCGGGCCCTTCGGCCTCGGACTTCTGTCCGACGTGCACGTCGTCGAGGTGCTCGCGGATCTCGGCGTCGTGCTGCTGCTCTTCACGGTCGGCCTCGAGCTGTCGCTCGGGAACCTGCGGCGGCTCGGCAAGCTCGTGTGGGTCGCGGGCACGATCCAGGTGGTCGTCACGATCGCCCTCGTCCTCGCCGTCGCGGCAGCAGGCGGCTATCCCCTTTCGCGCGGCCTCTTCTTCGGCTATCTCGTGGCGCTCTCCTCGACGGCGATCGTCCTGAAGCTCCTGCTCGACCGGCGCGAGCTCGACTCGCCCCACGGACGCTCGCTCATCGGGATCCTCATCTTCCAGGACCTCGCCGTCGTCCCGATGCTCCTTTCGATCGCGGGACTCGCGCGCGGCGGCTCGGAGGGGCTCCTTCCGGTCCTCCTCCAGACGGGCAAGACGGTTGCGACGGCGGGCGTGCTCCTTCTCGTCGCCCGCGTGCTGATCCCCCGCTTCATCGGCGCCCTGGCCGGCACGCGTCAGAAGGAGATCTTCGTCGTCGCCGTCCTGTTCCTCGTCCTCGGCTCGGCGCTCGCGACCTCGTGGGCCGGGCTTTCGGCGGCTCTCGGCGCCTTCCTCGCGGGGCTCGTGCTCTCCGAGTCCGAGTACGGGCACCAGGCTCTGGCGGACGTCACGGCGTTTCGCGACGCCTTCAACGCCGTCTTCTTCGTGTCGATCGGGATGCTCTTCAATCCGCGGGTCATCCTCCAGGAGCCGGTGCTCGTGGCGGTCCTGCTCGGACTCATCCTCATCTGGAAGACGATCGCGGGAGGCGCCGCGGTCCTCGCCATGGGGTACGGCTTCCGCGTCGCGACCGTCGTCGGCCTGTCGCTGGCGCAGATCGGCGAATTCTCCTTCGTGCTCCTGCGTCAGGGTCAGGCCGCGGGCCTGATCGGGTCGGTCCTCTATCAGACGTTCCTCGCGGCGGCGATCATCACGATGGTCGCGACCCCGTTTCTCTCGGAGGCGAGCCACGCCGTGGCGTTCCGAATCGCCCGGGGCGACGCGCCGCGTCGGAAGGGCGCGGCCCCGACCCCCGAAGGCCTCGTGCTCGTGATCGGATTCGGGCACACGGGAGAAACGGTCGCGCGCGTCCTCCAGCGCGCGAAGGCTCCTTATCGCGTCATCGATCTGGATCCCGTGCGTGTCAAGAAGGCCGTCCGCAAGCAGATCCCGATCGAGTATGGCGACTCGACCAACGACGTCGTCCTCCGGCGCAACGGCATCGAGAAGGCGCGCGCCGTGATCATCCTCGTTTCGGATCCGCGCGCGACGCGCCAGACGATCCTTCACTGCCGGACCCTCGCGCCGAAAGTCTTCCTGCTCGTCCGGACGCGCTACGTCTCGGACATTCCGGGTCTCGTCGCGGCCGGGGCGGACGAGGTCATCGCCGAGGAGTTCGAGACGTCGCTCGAGATCGCGCGCCGGGCCGTGAAGCGCCTCGAGCTTCCCCTGCCCTGGGTCGAGTCCGAGACCCAGGAGATCCGCCGTATCCGCGAGGAAGGGTTCAGGAGCGTGACGCTCCCCCGCATTCCCGGCATCGAGTAGGCGCCCGCGTCAGGCCGCAAACGCCGCGTCGAGCGCCGCACCCGCGACACGCGCGGTCTTGCGCAGCATGTCCGCGTCGTGGGCGGTCGAGAGGAACCAGGCCTCGTACTGCGCCGGCGGCAGGAAGACGCCGCGCTCCCGCATCGCGTGGAAGAAGGCGGCGTAGCGCTTCGTGTCCGATCGCCGGGCGGCGGTGAAGTCCTCAATCGGCGCCGCGGCGAAGAAGAGTGTGAGGAGCGAGCCGAGGCGCGTCAGGCAGAGCCGGCCCTGGAGGCCGCGCCGCTCGATCTCGGCGCGCAGGAGGCCTTCCAGCAGCGCACCGCTCGCCTCGAGCGCGGCATAGGGCGGGCGGCGCTCGATCTCGCGGAGCATCGCGAGCCCCGCCGACATCGCGAGCGGATTGCCCGAGAGCGTGCCGGCCTGGTAGACGGGGCCCGACGGCGCCATCCGCTCCATCAGGTCGCGCGCCCCGCCGTATGCCCCGACGGGAAGCCCGCCGCCGAGAATCTTTCCGAGCGTCGTCAGGTCCGGCGTCACTCCGCTCAGCGCCTGCGCCCCGCCGGCCGCGACCCGGAACCCCGAGATGACCTCGTCGAAGACCAGCAGGACGCCGTGCCTCCGGGTCAGGTCCCGAACGGCTTCGAGGTAACCGGGTCTCGGCAGGACGAGCCCCATGTTCGCGGCGACCGGCTCGACGACGAAGGCGGCGACCTCTCCCCGGTGGGCGTCGAGCACCCGCTCGAGCGCTTCGGCATCGTTGTACGGGACGACGGTCGTCAGCGCGGCGAGCTCTTCCGGCACGCCGGGGCTGCCGGCGATCCCGAGGGTGGCGACGCCCGAGCCCGCGGCCACCAGAAACGAGTCGGCGTGCCCGTGGTATCCCCCGTCGGTCTTCACGATGCGCTTGCGCCCCGTCGAAGCGCGGGCCAGACGCACGGCGCTCATCGTGGCTTCCGTGCCGGAGTTGACGAACCGGATCATCTCGACCGACGGAACGAGCTTCGCGACGCGCTCGGCCAGACGCACCTCGAGCTCCGTCGGCGCCCCGTAGGAAGTCCCGCGGCGCGAGGCCCGGTCGAGCGCGCGCGCGAGGAAACCCGGGGCGTGCCCGAAGAGATGGGGCCCGTACGACATCACGTAGTCGATGTACGGCCGTCGGTCCGCATCGCGCACCCGCGCACCCCGCGCCGAGTCGACGAAGAACGGCTCGCCGCCCACGGAGGCGAAAGAGCGGACCGGCGAGCTCACGCCTCCCGGCATCACGCGCCGGGCACGGGCGAACAGGGCGGCCGACCGCGCCGACGATGGCGGCTTGCGTCTCCTCTTCAACGGTCCCTTGTCTGCCTTTTCAGCTTTTCAGCGGTCCAGGCCGCCGTCGGCGAGCCAGCGCGACGCGTCGGCGGCGTGGTAGGTGAGCACGAACTCGGCGCCCGCGCGCACGATGCTCGTCAGGATCTCGAGGACGATGCGCCGCTCGTCGATCCAGCCGTTTGCGGCCGCCGCCTTGACCATCGCGTACTCGCCCGAGACGTTGTAAGCGGCGATCGGCGCGTCGAAACGATCTCTCGCCTCGCGGATGACGTCGAGGTACGCCAGGGCCGGCTTCACCATGACCGCGTCGGCGCCCTCTTCGAGGTCGAGCGCGATCTCGCGCATCGCTTCCCGGCGATTGGCTCCGTCCATCTGGTAGCCGCGCCGGTCGCCGAACTTCGGCGCCGAGTCCGCCGCCTCGCGAAACGGCCCGTAGAACGCGGACGCGGCCTTGGCCGAGTAGGCCAGGATCGCCGTCTCGAGCCGTCCCGCACCGTCGAGCGCTTCGCGGATCGCGCGGACGCGCCCGTCCATCATGTCCGAGGGCGCCACGACGTCGGCGCCCGCATTCGCGTGCGACAGCGCGGCCTTCGCGAGAAGCGGCAGGGTCGCGTCGTTGTCGACTTCCCCGTCCTTCACGACGCCGCAGTGGCCATGGGAGGTGTACTCGTCGAGGCAGACATCGGTCATCACGACGAGGCCGGGCGCGTCCTTCTTCAGAAGGCGCACCGTTTCCTGGACGGCCCCGGCATCGTCCCAGGCCTCGCTGCCGATGTCGTCCTTGCGCTCGGGCAGGCCGAACAGGATGACCGCCGGAATGCCGAGTCCCGCGAGCTCCTGCGCCTGCGCGAGGGCTTCGTCCGGCGAAAGGTGGTCGACGCCCGGAAGCGACGCGATCGGGTCGCGGCGTCCCCGGCCCTTCCGCACGAAAAGGGGCGCGACCAGCCGATCGGGCGTCAGGCGCGTCTCGCGAACCAGCGCGCGCATCCCTGGCGTGCGGCGCAGCCGGCGGAGGCGGGTCGTGGGGAATCGGCTCATGGGATGGACGTTGCCCAGCCTATGTCCCGTCTGGCGCACGGGCAAGCCTCGCGAGCGCATCCGCCGCGCTCGTGAAGAGGGCCTGGCCCGCCACCACGACGCGCTCGACGCCGAAGGACGCGAGCTTTTCGAGGGTCGAGGGCCCGAGCGCGACGGCGGGCGTCTGACGCAGGCGCTCGGCGGCCTCTTCCGAGAGCCCCGTGAAGAGCCAGTCCGCGGCCGCGGGCGACGTCGCGCAGAAAGCCGCCGGCTTCTGCTCCAGGATCTCGGGAGAAAGTCCGGGGTTGGGCGCCGCGGCGCGCTTGCGATAAAGCACCATGCGCTGCACGGTGGCTCCGCGCTCGCGCAGCATCGCATCGAGCTCGACGGACGCATCCTCGCCGCAGGGCCACAGCACGCGGCGGCCCTCATGGGAGCTCGCGAGCTTCTCGAGCATCGATCGGGCGGAGCCCCCGGCGACGTTGCCTGGCTGGAGCCCGTGGCGCCGCAGCGACTCTGCGGTCGCGCGACCCACGGCGAGCAGGCGCGCCGACTCGATCGCGTTGCGAAGCGCGTCGGCATGGACGGCATCGCGGGCGACGCGCTCGACGGCCGTCTGGCTCGTGAAGACGATCGTGTCCCAGCCGCCGTTCCACTGCGCCGGGTCGCCGGCGAGCGGCTCGATGGAGTGGCTGACGTGCTCGAGAACTTCCGCGCCCGCAACCGGCCCGAACGGCCGGGCGCCCGAGCGCACGACGAGGACCCGCCGGCGGGTCATCGCGCCGCCACCGCGAGAAGCTCCGCCGCACCGCGCGCGAGGAGCCGCTCGGCGAGCGCGACGCCCAGAGCTTCCTCCTGGGCCTCCCCGTCGTTCCCGACCGCCGTTTCGCGCAGGCTCCGCGACCCGTCGCCCGAAAAGACACCCGCATCGAGGGTGAGTCGGCCGTCCCGCGAGCGCCCGAGCGCGGCCACCGGCGCCCGGCAGCCGGCCTCGAGGCGGGCGAGAAGACTCCGCTCGGCCCGGACCTCCGCGTGCGACAGCGGATCGTCGATCGCGGACACGACCCGGCGCACGCGCGCGTCGTCCGCGCGGGTCACGATGGCGAGGGCCCCCTGGCCGACGGCGGGCAGCAGGACCTCCACCGGAAACACCTCCGAGACGGCGTCGAGCCGGCCGAGTCGCGCAAGGCCCGCGCGGGCGAGCACGATGGCGTCCCATTTCCCTTCGGCGAGGCGCCGCAAACGGGTGTCGACGTTGCCCCGGGCGTCGACGACCAGCAGGTCGGGTCGTGCCGCGAGCAGTTGCGCCCCGCGCCGCGGGCTCGAGGTTCCGATGCGGGCGCCGGCGGGCAGCCCCGCCAGCGAGCCGGCCTCCCTGCCCACGAAGACGTCGCGCGGATCCTCCCGGGAGGGCACGGCCGCGAGCACGATGCCGGCGGGGAGTCCGGAGGGCACGTCCTTGAGACTGTGCACCGCGAGATCGATGGCTCCCGAGAGGAGCGCGTCGTCGAGCTCCTTGGTGAAGTCGCCCTTCCAGCCGATGGGGGCGCCCGCCGCCGAAAGACGGTCGCCGGTCGTCCGCACCTCGACGATCTCGACGTCGACGGACTCGGCCGCGCCAGCGGCGACCAGCGCCGCCGCGACGAGGCGCGCCTGCGCCAGGGACAGAGCGCTGCCGCGCGCACCGAGTCGGAGCCTCATTCGTCGAGCTTGAAGAGGTGGCGGATCGCTTCCACGCGGTCGAGCTTGCGCGAGGCGTCGGTCTCCGCCTTCAGCCGGCGCAGCGGATCGTGCAGGAGCTTGCCGGAGATCGCGTCGGCAAACTCCCGAAACCGCGCGCGCTCCCCCTCCGGGATGCGCTCGAGCTCCCGGTCGCGCAGGTCCGCGAGGCGCTGCTGGAGGCCGGTCAGCGTGGGCACGACGGCGAGGTTCCCCAGCCACCCGAGGAAGCGCTCGAGCTCCTCTTCGAGGATGGCCTCGGCGCGCGGCACTTCCCGGGCCCGCCGGCGCCGGTTCTCGGAAGCAACCTCCTCGAGGTCGTCGAGCCCGTATGCGTAGACGTTGTAGACCTCGGCCACGTCGGGGGCGACGTCCCGCGGCATTGCGAGATCGAGGAACATCATCGGCCGGCCGCGGCGGTTGCGCATCGCGGCCTCGGCGTCGGCCCGGGTGACGACGGGCGTCGGGCTCGCCGTCGTGCCGACCACGATGTCGGCCAGGGGCAATGCCTCGCGGACCTCGGACCATGGGACCGCGCGCCCCCCGATCTGCGCGGCGAGCTCGCAGGCGCGCTCCGGAGTGCGGTTGGCGACCCGCACGTCCTGGACGCCCGCGTCGACCGCCTGGCGCGCAAAGAGGCTGCCCGTCTCGCCCGCCCCGAGCACGAGGACCGTCTTTTCCGACATCCGGCCAAACACCTTCGCGGCGAGCTCGTACCCGATCGAGGCCACCGAGAGCGGATGACGGGCGATGTCGGTCTCGGAGCGCACGCGCTTTCCGGCCGCGACGGCGTTCTCGAACATCCGGTGCGACACGGCGCGGGTGGCCCCCGCGTCCCGCGCCAGACCGAAGGCCGTGCGGACCTGCCCGAGCACCTCGCTCTCACCGAGGGCCATCGATTCGAGCCCCGCCGCCACGCGGAAGAGATGCCGGGCCGCATCCGGCCCCTCGCGGTAGAAGCTCGCCCGGATGACCTCGTCCGCGTCGAGCCCGCGCCAGCGCGAGATCAGGCCCGCGAGATCCTCGTGGGGCCGCTCTCCGTCGGAGAGCGCGTAGATCTCGCTCCGGTGGCAGGTCGCGACGATGACGCTCTCGCTCGCCAGGCCCGTCTCACGGATGCGGCCGAGCGCCTCGCGCACTTCGTCGGCGGAAAAAGCGATCCCCTCCCGGACCGCGACGTCGGCGCCCCGGAAGTTCCAGCCGAGGAGAAGCAGTCGGGCGTCGGCCACGCTCATCGGAACCGGTGGGACTGGCTCAGGTACATGTTGACGACCGTATAGGAAAAGAGCACCACGCAGAATCCGAGAATCGAGAGCATCGCGACCCGGGGGCCTTCCCAGCCCCGCCGCTCCATCCAGAGGAGCAGGCCGTAGACGGCCAGCGTCAGCAGGGCCCACTCGATTTTCGGGTCGGCGAGCGTCGTCCAGACCTGCTCCGCGCGCACGAGCCCGAGGACGAGCGAGAGGGCGAGGACGACGATGCCGATGGTCACGCTCGTGCGGTTCATCCGTCCGAGGACCTCGAGCGGCGGGAGGCGTGAGAAGAGGAGGCCCGTGCGTCCGCGCCGGATCTGGCGGCTCTGGACGAGGTAGAGGATCGACAGGACGAAGGAAAGCGCGAACGCGGCATAGGCGAGGATCGCCAGCGTCACGTGGAAAGCGAAGAGCGAGCCGTGCGTTCCGGGAGCCGGCGCGGAAGCGGAATCCGGAAGCACGAGCCCCGTCACGGTCGCAAGGATGACGACCGGAATGAGAAAGGGCCCCGTCGTTCGTTCCCCATGGCGCAGGGCCAGCGCAATGTACGCGATTCCGAGCATCCACCCGAAGAAGGACACCGATCCTCCGAGCGTGCGGTACGGCACCGAGGACAGCTCGCGGCCGCGATGCATGAGGTCGGCGAAGTGGAGCACGAGGCCGGCGAGCACGAGGACCGGCGCCGCACGGCCAGGCAGACTCTGCGGGCGCCGCAGCCAGAGGATCGCCGAAATCTCGGCCGCCGCGTAGGAGGCGACCGCGAGCCAGCCGAGGAGATGCGCGCTCATGAGGGGCGCCGATTTTATCAGCGAGATGGTCTCGCGTAATACGATGGCGGGGCATGAGCCAGCTCGCGCAAGCGCGTCAGCCCTTCTCCCCTTCGCCCGGACGGACCGGAACCCTGTACTCGCTGCCGCAGCTCGAACGGGAGGGTTTCGGCCGGATCGGACGGTTGCCGGCGAGCCTGCGCGTCGTGCTCGAGTCCCTCGTCCGCAACTGCGACGGCAAGCGCGTCAAGGTGGACGACGTGAAGGCCCTCGCCGCCTGGGAGCCGCGGGGCGAGCGGACCGCCGAGATCCCGTTCGTGGTCGCCCGGATCGTCCTTCAGGACTTCACGGGCGTCCCCCTGCTCGTCGATCTGGCCGCGATGCGGTCGGCCGTCGAGCGCCTGGAGCGGGACCCGAAGGTCATCGAGCCCCTGGTTCCCGTGGCGCTCGTCGTCGATCACTCCGTGCAGGTCGACGAGTGGTCCTCGCCGGACGCGCTGCGCCTCAACATGGAGATCGAGTTCCGGCGCAACCGCGCCCGTTACGAGTTCCTCAAGTGGGGCATGCAGGCCTTCCAGGGATTCGAGGTCGTGCCGCCCGGGATCGGAATCGTGCACCAGGTCAATCTCGAGTATCTGGCGCAGGGCGTCCTCGAGCGCGACGGTGTCTACTACCCCGACTCCCTCGTCGGCACGGACTCGCACACGACGATGATCAACGGGCTCGGCGTCGTGGGCTGGGGCGTCGGCGGCATCGAGGCCGAGGCCGGCATGCTCGGCCAGCCGGTCTACTTCCTCACACCGGACGTCGTCGGGGTGAATCTCCACGGACGCCTCTCCGAAGGCGTCACGGCGACCGATCTCGTCCTGACCGTCACGGAGCTCCTGCGCAAGGCCAAGGTCGTCGGCAAGTTCGTCGAGTTCTTCGGCGACGGCGCGGCGTCGCTCCCGGTGACCGACCGCGCGACCGTGGCCAACATGGCGCCGGAGTACGGCGCGACGATGGGTTACTTCCCGGTGGACGAAGAGTCCTGCCGGTACCTGCTCGCCACGGGCCGCACGTCCGCCCAGGTCGATGCGTTCCGCGCGTACTTCCAGGCGCAGGGGCTCTTCGGAATTCCCCGCGCCGGCGAATGCGACTACACCGAGACCCTCGAGCTCGACCTTTCGGGCGTGCGGGCGAGCGTGGCCGGCCCCAAACGACCCCAGGACCGGATCGAATTGCGCGCCATGAAGGACCGATTCCGCGAGCTCTTCGCCAAGCCCGTCGGCGAGAACGGCTACGGCAAGCCGCTGTCCGCCCTCGCGGAGCGTTTTCCGGCGACCCTCGGCCGATCGGCGGTCGCGGGCGGCGGAAGCCAGGCGCCTCCGAGCGTCAGCGGCGCGCTCGCGCGCGACACGAACGTGTGGACCGAGTCCGAGATGGCCAACAATCGTCCGACGGCCGACCGTTCCACCGTCCCGACCGAAGCGGGCCGCATCGAGGTCGGCCACGGCGACGTCCTGATCGCGGCGATCACGTCCTGCACGAACACGTCCAACCCGAGCGTCATGCTCGCGGCGGGGCTGCTCGCAAAGAAGGCCGTCGAAAAGGGCCTCCACGTCTCCCCGCGCGTCAAGGCGTCGCTCGCGCCGGGATCCCGGGTCGTGACCGAATACCTCCGCAAGACCGGTCTCCAGCCCTACCTCGACCGCCTCGGCTTCTACAACGTCGGCTACGGCTGCACGACGTGCATCGGCAACTCGGGCCCGCTCGACGCCGGCATCGAGGAGGCCGTCACGAAGAACGATCTCGTCACGGCGAGCGTGCTTTCGGGAAACCGGAACTTCGAGGCCCGCGTGCACCAGTCGATCCGCGCCAACTACCTGATGAGCCCGCCGCTCGTCGTGGCGTTCGCCATCGCGGGCCGCGCGGACGTGGACCTTACCGTCGAGCCGCTCGGCAAGGACACGCAGGGCCGGGCGGTTTACCTGAAGGACATCTGGCCGTCGATGGACGAGGTCCAGGGCGCCCTCCTCGCGTCGGTCGATGCGGCGACCTACCGGCGCCTCTACGCGGACCTCGCCGGCGCCAATCCGTTGTGGATGGACATCCCGGGCGCCGCGGGCACCGTCTACGTGTGGGATCCGGTGTCGACGTACATCCAGGAGCCGCCGTTCTTCGAGGCCTTCGGCCTCCAGCCGGACCCGGTCACCGACGTCCGCCGGGCGCGCGCCCTCGCGATCTTCGGCGATTCGGTCACGACCGACCACATCAGCCCCGCCGGAGCGATCCAGAAGTCTTCACCCGCCGGCCTCTACCTCCAGTCCGTGGGCGTTCCGCCGGGAGACTTCAACAGCTACGGCTCGCGCCGCGGCAACGACCGCGTCATGACCCGCGGCACTTTCGCCAACGTGCGCATCAAGAACCTCATGGTTCCGGGCGTCGAGGGCGGGGTGACCGTTCACCAGCCCTCCGGCGAGCACATGCCGATCTACGACGCCGCCATGCGCTACCAGGCCGAAGGCGTGCCCCTCGTTCTCTTCGCGGGTCAGGAGTACGGCACGGGCAGCTCGCGCGACTGGGCCGCCAAGGGTACCCGCCTCCTGGGCGTCCGCGCGGTCGTCGCGCAGAGCTACGAGCGCATCCACCGCTCCAACCTCGTCGGGATGGGCATCCTGCCGTTGCAGTTCCCGGAAGGCGTCCGGCGCCTCGTCCCTCGGCCTCGACGGCACCGAGACCTTCGACCTCGCAGGCCTCGGCGGCACGCTGCGCCCGCGCCAGGAGATCGCCCTCAAAATCCGGCGCGCCGACGGAACCGAATCGGAAACCTCGCTGCGCGTCCGGATCGACACCCCGATCGAGGTCGACTACTACCGCCACGGCGGCATCCTCCCCTACGTCCTCCGCCAGCTGCTGGCGTAGCCCGATCGCTCGATAGCCTCGCGGTTGACCAAGGGCCCCCCAAGCCTGCGGCGTCTCCTGGAGGGGTGATACGCGGCGGCCCACACCCAACAACAGCATCCGCGGCGCCGCAACTGGGCCGCCGCAGTACCGCCGCGCTGCGCGCGGCGTTCCCTACTGCCGAGGGTCTGCCTTTGGTGGTCGGGTCAGCGCCGGCCGGTACCCCGAATCAGCGGCCGGCCGGCGCGTGCCCCGCAGGCAGATGCCGCAGGCTCTCCGGCAGCGCGGTCTTTCTCTAGGGCTTCGTCCGCCCCGGGCGCGTCCCCTGGATCTCCTCGATCGTCTTCACGACGACCCACTCCACCGACCGATCCCTCTTCATCGCCTCCAGCGTCGGCAACGCTTCCTTCGAAGCCGGCCCGATATCGCCGAGGGCATACGCGTACGCCCGCAGCGCCTGCCCGCTCTCGCCCGGCACCTTGCAGGCCGCGATGAGCGCCGGGACCGCCGCCGCGGCCTTCGGCCCGATCGCCCCGATCGCCTCCGCCGAAGCGGCGCGCACGTAGAGCTCCGGGTCCTTCAGCCGCGCGATCAAGGCGTCGAGCGCGGGCAGCGCCGCGGCTGCCTTGTCCCGCAGCGCGCAGGCCGCCAGCGTGCGGACGGCGGGATCGGACGCGTTCAGCTGCGCCACGAGCTCCGGCACGCCTCCGGGACGGAACGCCGGCGGGGTTGCCTCGCCCGCCTTCGCCCAGGCCTCGACGCCGACGCGCGCGAGGATCACGTTGTCGATGCCCGCCTTGAACCCGTTGGACTCGGAGCGCTTTCCCCTGCACACGAACGTCAGCGTGTGGCGCCCCGCCGCGAGGCGGGGCCAGCCGAGCTGCACGGTTTTGCCGACGTACGTCTCCCACGCATACCCGTCGTACTGCGCGTCGGTCCGGATGTCCGCGCCCGGCTCGTGCTCGAGCCCCGGCGGCGCCGGCGGCTTGCCGTCGAGCCAGATCTCGTACGTCCCGTAGTCGGAAGCCTGTGCCACCTGCGCGATCAGCTCGTAGTCGCCGCCCGCGGGCACCTCGAACGGGATCTCGATCCGCGACCCCGGTCCCGCGGCGTCGAAGAGGATGACGTCCTTGCCCCAGAAGAGATCCTCGACGAGCGACGCCTTGCCGCCCTCGAGCTTCGCCGACTCGAGCGCTTCCTCGAGCTCGATCTGGAGCGCGTTGCCCTGCGGCAGCCGCGCCGTTCCGTAGGGGACCGGCGGCTGGTCCGTCGCGATGCCCTCCTGATACCAGTAGGCGACGCTCGACATCAGGTCCTGACGCACGCCGAACGCCGTGCGCACGGTGCCGTCCGGCTTGTAAGTCCAGCCCTTGTGCTCGATCTCGACGCGGATCGAGCTCGTGAACGGCACGGGGTCGGTCAGGTGCCAGCGGTAGGCGGTCATTCGTGAGCCCAGGCCCGTGCCGTCGGCCACCGTGACCCCGGTGTAGTCGCCGTCGGACACGTGAAGTCCCCAGGCGTCGTTGAAGTAATCCTCGGAGCCGGTCCCCTGGATCGAGGCGACCTTCTCGCCGTCGACGTAGAACATGTCGTCGCCCTCGCCGTACCAGCCCGGCTCGGCCTGGATGATGTTCTGCACGGTGCCCGCATAGAAACCCCGGCCCTTCGTCTCGAGAAAAACGAAGGGCTTGCCGTCGGCCGGCGCCGGAAGGAGCTGCCGGTACCGCGCGTGGAAGTACGCCGTATCCGCCGGCAGCGAGGGCATCTTCTGCCAGTCGACGTGGTAGTAGAGGCCGGTGAAGCGCGCGCCCTCGTTCGTCACGGTGATGCGGCAGCGCTTGCGGAACGGCATCGGCCAGTAGCTGTTGCGCGCCCGCCCGTCCGAGCCGTCGCGGATCATGAGCGACTTCACCGAGCGCTCGAGGCCGTGGCCGACGGCGAAGAAGTCCCCGAGCGGCGCATCGACCGACGCGACGTCGCTGCCGTCGTAGTAGGCGCGGATCCGCATCAGGCGCGGCCAGCCGTATTGCGAGCCCGACGAGGTCGTCCAGATGTGGGTCACGATGCCCGGGCCCTCGAGGTCCGCGATCGTCAGCGTCTCGCCCGGGAAGAGATGCGCGCTGTCATCGTTCCAGTCGGGATACCGCGAGTTCGACGACGACCGGAGGGCCTTGAAGTCTTTCAGCTGCGAGAACGTCAGCGGGTCGACCGGGCCCGTGATCGCCGGCTGAGCGGCCACTCGGCCGGCCGAAAACGCCGCCGCCAGTCCTGCGAGGAGCCCCGCGGTTCGAATCTTTCGCATTGTGTCCTCCCGGGGAGAATGGCCGCGAGTATAGGTCGCCCGCGCTATATTCGAGCCGGATGGAGGCCCTACCCGTTTCATCGCGCGAGCGGTTCCTCAGCGCCTGCCGGGGCCTGCCGGTCGATCGGCCGCCCGTCTGGATGATGCGGCAGGCCGGCCGCTATTTGCCCGAGTATCGGGAGGTGCGCAAGGGCGTCTCGTTCATGGATCTCTGCCGGTCCGTGGACCTCGCCACCGAGGTTTCCCTCCAGCCGTTCCGTCGCTTTGCGCCCGACGGCGTCATCTTCTTCTCCGACATTCTCGTTCCGGTGGCCGCCATGGGAGCCCGCGTGGAGTTCGGCGACGCGGGGCCCGAGCTGCCGGAACCGGTCCGGGACGCGGCGGCCGTTGCGCGCCTGGCGCGGTTCGACCCGGGAGCCGAGATCGCGTTCACCGGAGAGATCCTGGGGCGGTTGAAGCGGGAAGTCGCCGGCCGCGCGGCGATCCTGGGCTTCTGCGGCGCGCCGTGGACCCTCGCGTCCTATCTCGTCGAGGGGGGCGGTTCGAAGAGCTTCGCGGCGATCAAGACCATGATGGGGCGCGATCCCGCGACCCTCCGGCGTCTGCTGGACCTGCTCGCGGACGTCGTGGCCGAGGTTCTGTCGTTCCAGATCGCCTCGGGCGCCGACGCGGTCCAGGTCTTCGACACCTGGGCCGGCGAGCTCGCCCGCGAGGACTACCGCGCCTGGGCTCTCCCCGCCGTCTCGCGCGCCATCGCCGGAATCCGCCGGGCGGGTGCGCCCGTGATCATCTACGTCAACGGCTGCGGCCACCTCGTGGAAGACCTCGCCGGGTGCGGCGCCGACGTCCTGTCGGTCGACTGGCGGACTCCGCTCGCCGAAGCCCGCCGACGCGCCCCGGGGAAGCCTCTCCAGGGCAACCTCGATCCGGGTCTTCTCCTGGGCGAACCCGAGGTGGTCGCCCGGCGGACGCGCGCGATGATCGAGGAGACCGGCGGCGCCGCGCACGTCGTCAACCTGGGCCACGGGATCCTTCCCGCATCGCGGCTCGAGTGCGTGGAGGCCTTCTTCGAAGCGGCGCGCAAGACCGCTCCCGCCGCGGTCCCCGCTCCGGCATGAGCCGCTTCGACGTTCCCCTGGAGCTGTTGCGGCGCTACAACGTGCCGGGGCCCCGCTACACGTCGTACCCGACGGCTCCGATGTGGAAGGAAACACTCGGCGCTTCCGACTACGCGGCGATCCTCGCTGAAAGCGCCGGAGCCGATACACCGGCGCCCCTCTCTCTCTACTTCCACCTGCCCTTCTGCGAAAAGCTCTGTTACTTCTGCGGCTGCACCGTCGTGATCACGGGCACCCGCCACTCCGCCGAATCGGCCTACTTGGACACCGTCGAGCACGAGCTCGACTTCGTCGCGCGCTCGGCGGAGCCGGAGGGCGCCACAGCGCGTCGCCGACGAGTCGTCCAGCTCCACTGGGGCGGCGGCACGCCGACGTACTTTCCGCCCGAGCTTCTCGAGCGGCTCGGGCGCACGATCCGGGAGCGCTTCGATTTCGCGCCGGACGCCGAGCTCGGGATCGAAGTGGATCCCCGGGTCACGACGCCCGAGCACCTGGCGGCCTGCGCGCGCCTCGGGTTCAACCGCCTCAGCATGGGCGTGCAGGACTTCGATCCGAGCGTCCAGAAGGCGATCAACCGCATCCAGCCGTTCGAAGCGACCCGCGACCTCGTCCGGGCGGCGCGGGATCTCGGCTTCCCGAGCGTCAACATCGACCTCATTTACGGGCTCCCCCACCAGACTCCCGAAAGCTTCGCCGCAACCATCGATCGCGTCCTCGAGATCGGCCCCGACCGCCTCGCGGTCTATTCCTACGCCAACGTTCCCTGGATGAAGAAGCACCAGAGCGTCCTCGAACCGCACCTTCCCGACGAGGTCACGAAGTTCGAGATCTTTCGCACGGCGCTCGACCGCTTCACCTCCGCCGGCTACGAGTACATCGGGATGGACCACTTCGCGCGGCCGGACGACGAGCTGTCGCGCGCGCGGCGCGACCGCACGCTGCACCGCAACTTTCAGGGCTACACGACCAAGGCCGGTACCGATCTGATCGGCCTCGGCATGAGCGCCATCGGTTCGATCGGGCGTTACTACGTGCAGAACCAGCGGGAGCTCGCCGGCTATCGAGAGGCCGTCGCGGGTTCCGGCGCCGCGACCTTCCGGGGAGCCCGGCTCACCGACGACGACGCCCTGCGCGCCGCGGTCATCCAGCGTCTCCTCTGCCACGGCGTCGTCGTGAAGAGCGAGATCGAGCAGCGCTTCGGCATCCGCTTCGACACCGAGTTCGCCGACGCTCTCGAAGCGCTCGCACCGAGCGCGGCGGACGGGCTCGTGACGCTGTCCGGGGATGAGATCCGCGCCACCGCTCTCGGGCGCGTGTTCCTGCGCAACCTCGCGATGCCCTTCGATGCCTATCTCGGGCAGACGCGTGGCCAGCCGGTCTTCTCGCGCACGCTGTGACGCGTCGGGCGATTCTCTTCCTCCAGCTCGGGGGTCCATCCACGCTCGAAGAGGTGCCCCGCTTCCTGTACCGCCTGTTCTCGGATCCCGACGTGATCCGGGTGCGCCCGGCGTTGCTCCGGAAGACCATCGCCGGAGCGATCGCCCTGGGCCGGAGCCGCTCGTCGAAAGCCCTCTATGCCTCGATCGGAGGCGGGTCGCCGATCCGGCGCCTGACGGAGCAGCAGGCCGCGGGCGTCGAACGCGTGCTCGGCGCCGAGGGTCGCGAGGTCGTCGTCCGCGCCGCGATGAACTGCTCCGATCCCATGGTCGAAGACGTCGTCCGCGAGCTCGCCGCTTCGGGGGTGGACCGTTACCTGGCCCTTCCGCTGTACCCGCAGTACTCGCTGACGACGACGAAGGGGGCGCTCGAGCGCAGCCGTGCCGCCGTCGCCGCCTTTTCGCCGCGCGCCGGCTTCTTCGCGATGCGCTCCTGGCCGACGCATCCCGGCTTCGTCGACGCCCACGCCGAGTCGATCCGCGAGGAGCTCGCACGGTTCCCCGATCCGCGACCCGAGGCCGTGCACCTGCTCTTCTCCGCGCACTCGATTCCAAAGGCGCTCGTGACCCGCGAGGGCGATCCGTACGCTTCGGAGATCGAAGCGAGCTGCGCAGCGATCGTCGCCCGGCTCGCCTGGACGGGTCCCTGGTCGCTCGCGTACCAGTCCAAGCTCGGGCCCGTCGAGTGGCTGGGCCCGCCGACGCTCGACGTCGTCCGGGAGCTCGGCGCAAAGGGACAGCGACAGGTCCTCGTCGTGCCCATCGCGTTCGTGACGGACCACGTCGAGACGCTCTACGAGATCGATCAGCTGTTCGCGAGACGCCGCGCGCGCGTCGGGGATCACGGCGTTTCGCAGAACGCCGGGCCTCAACGACCGGCCGGCGTTCCTGCGCGCCCTGGCCGACATCGCCGCCTCGGCCCCGGGCTTCTGGGAGCCCTGATGCCGCGAACCGTCGTGGTCGGCGGCGGCATGGCGGGACTGACAGCGGCGCTGTCCCGGTCGCGCCAGGGTGTCGAGACGCTCCTCCTCGAGGAATCGGACGCGCCGGGGGGCGTCGTGCGGACCCTCGAGCGGGACGGGTTTTTGCTGGAGCTCGGTCCCAACACCGTGCGCCCCACGCCCGAGCTGCTCGAGCTCGTCGAGAGTCTCGGCCTCGCGAGCCGGGCGCGCTTCTCCGATCCGCGACTGCCGCGTTACGTGGATTTCCGGGGCCGGCTTCACGCCCTGCCGATGTCGCCGCTCGCGCTGCTCGCGACGCCCCTGCTCTCGGCGCGCGGAAAACTGCACCTCGCATCCGAGCCACTCCGAAGGCGCTCCGCGCCGCCAAACGAGACCGTGCGCGACTTCTTCGCGCGACGCCTCGGCCCGGAGGTCGCCGACCGGATCGCGGCCCCCTTCGTGTCGGGCATCTTTGCCGGGGACGCGGACCGGCTCTGCGCGGCCGATGCGTTTCCGGCGCCGGTGCGCTGGGAACGGGAAGCCGGCAGCGTGCTTCTCGGCGCGTTTCGAGAGAGCCGCTCGCGGCGGAACGCGCAAGCCCGCGTCCGCGGCCTGCTTTCCTTTCGCGACGGCCTCGCGACGCTTCCGCGAGCGATGGCCGCGGCGCTCGGAGCGGCGTTCCGCGCGAAGGCCCGCATCGAGGAGGTCGCGCGAGCCGGGAATCGCTGGCGCGTCACGTCGGCTTCCGAAACCCTCGAGGCGGATGAGGTGATCCTCGCCCTGCCGGCCGCCGCCAGTGGACGCCTGGTGCGCCCCCTCGCTCCCGATGCGGCGGACGCCCTCGACGCCATCCCGCATCCCTTCCTCGCGGTCCTTCATCTGGCGTGGCCGGAAGCCGCGTTGCCGCGCCCGTTGCGGGGATTCGGTCACCTCGTGGTCCCCGATGCGTCGCGGCGAATACTCGGCGCCGTCTGGAGCTCGAGCCTCTTCGAGGGACGCGCGCCGGCGGAACACGCGCTCTGCACCGTGTTCGTCGGCGGCACGCGGGACCCCGGCGCGTCCGACCTGTCCGACACCGCGCTCGTCGAGGCCGCGGTTCGCGACCTCGAATCGGAAGGGCTGGTGCGCGGCCAACCGGACTTCGCCGTGACGACCCGCTACGAGCGGGCGATTCCCCAGTACACGCACGGCCATGCCGACCGGGTGGCCGTTCTCGCACGCACCGAAGCCGCGCACCCGGGGCTTCGGTTCATCGGGAACTACCGCGGGGGAATCTCGGTCGGGGACGTCGTGAAGAACGCCCTCGCGGTTCCGATCTAGGGTCCTTCGAGCGCCTTCTCCTCCTCCGCCGTCAGCTCCGGAAGATGGCGCAGGAACGTCACGAGCGTCCAGAGATCCTTCTCGTCGTGGCTCGGCCCGAAGGCCGGCATGCCGGTCATCCGGACCCCGTTCTGGATCAGCCAGAAGAGCTCGCCGTCGGTGCGCCCCTGCACGCTCGGCATGGTCAGATCGGGCGCCGGCGGATTGAGCCCTTCCCCGATCGCCGAAGGATCCACACCCGAAGCCCCGTGGCACGTGACGCACATCGATCGGTAGTGCGTGAGGCCCGCCGCGAGCGTCTCGGGCGTCGCCGCCACGGGATTGGCGACCTTCGGCGCGCGGCGAGCGACGGAGCGATTCACGGCGAACGTCGCGAGCTTGCGCTCGAGGTCGCTCGGAGGGACCGTCGCGGACACGGACATGATTCCCGCGGCGAGCACGAGGGCCCCTGCGACGGCCAGCGCTGCGAGACCGACGACGACGCCCGACAGGAACTTCATGGCGCCTCCCGCGTCGGCCCCGATGATATCTTCGCGCCGTGCCGACTCCGCCGCGCTATCTGGTCGGAATCGACTTCTCTCAGGGCTCGCGGCGCGCGCTCGCCGCGGCCCGACTCCTTGCGGCGCAGACCGGAGCCACGCTGACGATCGCGCACGTCCGCCCGACCTCCCACGTGCGCGCCGCCATTCACGAAGAGCGCGGCGATCTCATCCGCAGCGGCGGGCGCGTCCTCCTCCGCGACCTCGCCGCGCACTACGAGCGTCGCCTCGGCCAGTGGGCCCGCGAGCGCGACGGAGACGAGACCCTGATCCTGACCGGCGCGCCCGACGTGGCCCTCGCGCGCGAGGCGCGGCGCGGGTACGACCTGCTCGTTCTCGGCAGCCACGGCGCCAACGCGGTGGCCTCGGTTTTTCTCGGCTCGAACGTGGAGCGCGCGCTCGCGCGCTCGCCGATTCCCGTTCTCGTCGCGACCCGCAAGTAGCGGCCGCTGCCGCCGCGGGCGTCCGGGGTGCCTAGAGCAGGGGCGCGAACCTTCGCGCGAGGTGGTCGGCCACCCGATGCAACGCGCCGCGGCGGTGCCACGCGCTCCCGACGATCTCGGTCGCATGCTCGAGGTCCGCGAGAAACGCCGCGTCCATGCGCGCGCCAGTTTCGTCGTCGAGAATCAGGAAGTTGCACTCGGCGTTGAGCTCGAAGGACCGGAAATCGAGGTTGCTGGAGCCGACGACCGATAGCTGGCCGTCGGCGACGAGCGTCTTGGCGTGGAGAACGGCGTCCTGGTACTCGAAGATCCGCACTCCCCGGGCGAGGAGGTTCGAGTAGAAGCCGTGCCCGGCGTGACGGACGAGCCCGACGTCGCTCTTTCCCGGAAGCAGCAGCCGCACGTCGACGCCGCGGCCGGCCGCGCCGCCGAGGATCGGGAGGGCCCGCCGCCGGGGAGCGAAGTACGCCATGGTGATCCAGAGGCGTTCCCGCACCGCGGCGGAGACGGCCGCGAACGTGGACGCCACTTCCTCCGATCCGCGGCCCGGGCGCGAATCGAGGATCAGGACGCGCGCCCCTTCGCGTGGCGCCGGTGCCGCAGGCGGCGCGGGCGTCGGAGGCAGGCCCGGCCCCCCGGCCTCGCGCCAGGCCTCTTCGAACACGATCGCCATGCCCGCCGCCGCGGGGCCCTCCACGCGTGCGTGCGTGTCGCGCCAGAGGCTCGCCCGAGGAAGCAGCGAGGAGCCGTACTCGTCGCCGATGTTCATGCCGCCCGTGAACGCGACCCGCCGGTCGGCCACGAGGATCTTGCGGTGATCGCGGAACTTGAGCAGGCGCCACGGGAATCCGATCGGGTGGTAGAGCCGCGCACGGACACCGCCGGTTTCGAGCTCCTTCCAGAAGCTCTTCCGCGTCTCGAGGGAGCCGAATCCGTCCGCCAGAACCCGAACGTGGACGCCCCGCCCCGCGGCTTCGATCAGCGCCTTCTGGAAGGCGCGGCCCGTCGGATCGTCCTTGAAGATGTAAGACTCCAGCAGAACCTCGTTGCGAGCCTGCCGGACCGCGGCGAGCATTGCGGAGAAAGCGGCCGGCCCGTCGAAAAACACCTCGATCGCTCCGGCGGGGCGAAACGCTTCGTCGTCGATGCGCTCCAGCAGCGCCGCGAACGCCGGGTCGCGCACGCCACCGGAAAGGCCCGCGGCCAGGCCTCCGATGCGCGCCGGCTGGAGCTCCGGAGGAAGCTTTCGCTCCGGTCCCGGCCGCAGCAGCGTCGTCGAGATCGCGGCTTCGGCGCCGCGCAACGTCTCCTCGTCCCTGCCGGGCGACTCAGACGGCGGCATCGGCCGCGCGGACGGCAGCTTCCGCCCGGCGCCGCCCGGCCTCCACCGCGGTGCGCGCGAGGGGGAAGCACAGGCTCTTCCAGAGCGACGGCGCGTAGAAGCGGCGCAGCCACTCCCGCGCGTCGGTCGCCCGCCCGATCCGGCGCAGAAGCCACGCGTACCCGGCGTCGCCCAGCCGCTCGTAGAAGTAGCGGTTGACGACGGAGGTGCGGAGGACTCCCGAGAAACGGTCCCGGAGCGACTTCTCGTAGTCCCGGGGCCTGCGGTCGAGCAGCGCCCGCGCCGCCATGTGACCGGAGACGAGCGCGAAGCGCATTCCGAATCCCCAGAGGGCGTCCTGGAGGCCCGCGGCCTCTCCCGCAAAGAGCACCGCACCCCGCCGCGCGATCGGCTCGCCGCGAAGGTTGCCGGTCCCTCCGAAGGCGCGCGGGTTGCGCATCCGCAGGCCCGCGTGGGTCTCGAAGAACGCCCGCGCGCGCTCGCCGTAGACCCGCGCATTGGCGTAGTCGTCGAAGATGCACGCCGCGACCGTCCCCCAGCCGCGGCAGACCAGGAGATACGCGTAACCCTTGGGCGCGAGCCGGTCCGAGAGCACCGCAAAGACACCGTCGGCCATGTCCGTCTCGAACACGTAGCCCGACGCGAGCACGTCGCAGCGGCCGGGCCCGGGCGTGTGGATCCCGCCCCCGGGCGGGATTTCCGAGTCCGCGCCGAACCGGATCCGAACGCCCGCGGCGAGGGCCTGCTGCTTGAGCGCCTGGTCGAGCGTGCCCGGCCCCGTTCCGCGCCGCACCAGATAGAACGCGGGCCGGTCCGAACGCAGCCGGCGCTCCCGTCCGTCGGGACCGAAAAACACGCCGCCCCGGATCGGAAAGTAGTCGAACGTGGGCTCGATGCCCATCGCGTGGAGCTCCTCGAGGACATCGCCCGACGTCGTCCAGTTCTCGAGGCCCTGGAGGTCGCCGTGGAAGCGGCTGCCGCACTCGGCCCGGCGTTCGACGACCGAAACGTCCCGCCCCGCGCGGGCCGCCGTCAGCGCCGCCGACAGGCCGGCGGGTCCGGCGCCGAGGATCTCGACGGTCGCGTCGGTCTCAGGCATGGCGGGCGGCCGAACCGCACTCGGCGTCGGCGTCGCGCTCCACCTGGACGGTCGCGTGGTCCACGCCCGCGCCCTCCTGCAGGACGCGGCGCACCCGCTGGAGCACGTCGTCGACGCCGCTCGCGGCCACGGCGCGGATGTGAACGCTCGCGGAGTGCTGCCCCGAGGTCAGCGTCCAGAAATGAAGGTCGTGGACGGCCTCCACGCCCGGCACGGCGAGGATCTCCTCCCGCAGGCTCGCCATGTCGATGTCCGCGGGAGCGCCCTCCATCAGGATGTGCGCCGCCTCGCGCAGGATCGCGACCGCGCGCGGAAGAACGAGGAGCGCGATTCCGGCCGACACGACGGCGTCGGCGCCCCACCACCCGGTCCGCGCCATCACGAAGGCACTCACGAGAACCGCCACCGAGCCCAGAGCGTCGGTCACGACCTCGAGATACGCCGCCCGCATGTTCAGACTCTCGCGGCGCCCCGAGCGCAGGAGGGCCACGGCGACCAGGTTGGCGGCGAGGCCGATCGCGGCGATCACGAGCATGAGACCCGTCTCGACCGGCTCGGGGGAACGGAAGCGGCGCCAGGCCTCCCAGAGAATGAAGCCGCCCGCCACCAGGAGAAGCTGCGCGTTCACGAACGCGGCCAGCACCTCCGCCCGCGCGAGTCCGAAGGTGTGGCGGCGCGTCGGCGCCCGGTCGCCCAGGGCCATGCCGGCCCAGGCGAGGGTCAGCGCGGCGACGTCGGTGAACATGTGCGCCGCGTCCGCGAGCAGCGCGAGGCTTCCCGTCATCAGCCCGCCGACGACCTCGAGAACGAGAACCGACAGCGTGACGATCAGCGCCGCGCGCATGCGCCGTCGCCGGAACGCACGCTCGGAGGCCAGGACCGGCGCCGTGACCGCTCCGGACGTCGTCCGCTCCGCCGGAGCCCCGTGGCCGTGACCGTGCGCGCTCGTGGTCATTCCTGCGCCTACGTCGACCCGGCGGTTTCCACTTCCACCCGCGCGTCGTTGAAACAGGCGCCTCCCGCGACGTCCGTGAGCGTGTCCGGAGAGAGAGCGTTCGACGTCGTACCGCTCGCGGTGTTGTGCGCCCAGATGCCCTTGGGAAGGAAGACCACCCCCGGCCGCATGGCCGGCGACACGCGGGCGAGGCAGCGAACCTCGCCGAGCGCGTTGAAGACGCGCACCGGCGCGCCGTCGGCGATGCCGCGCTTGCCGGCATCCTCGGGATGGATCTCGACCGGCACCGCGTCCCGATGGAGCTCGCCGAGCGTCGAGCTGATCGTGCGGTCGGTCGACGGGGAGATCAGGGCCAGCGGGAAGCGCTGCGTCGCGGGATCGGGGCGGTAGGCGTACAGGCCGCCGGCGGCCTCGGCGTCGAGGTCCGCGGGCACGAGATGCACCTTCCCGTCGGAGGTGTGCGGAAAGGAGTCGACGAACTGGATCGGGCGGTTGCCCTCGAGCGGCAGCGCGGGCCCTCCGGCCGCGAGGGTCGCCCGCAGCGATTCGCCGCGCGGCGTCGAGGCAAAGAGGACGCCCGCCAGCTCTTCGTCGGTTTCCGGGTCGCCGGGGCGTGCGAGGCCCGTGCGCCGGCAGAGCTCCGCGAAGACCGCGTGGTTGGGACGGGCCTCGCCGGCCGGCGCCACGACGGGCCCCGCATCGTGCAGGACGAGCGCGCCGTAGCCGCGCGAGATCTCGCGCCGCTCGAGGAAGACGGCGGCGGGCAGCACGACGTCGGCAAAGCGGGCCGTGTCGGTCATGACCGGATCGAAGACGACGGTGAAGAGATCCTCGCGCGCCAGACCCGCGCGCACCTTCTCCTGGGCCGGCATCGTCATGAGCGGGTTGCAGTCGTACACGAAGAGGAGGTCGACCGAGTCGGAACCGCGCAGGGCGAGGGTGTCACCGAGGCGGTTCATGTTGACGAGGCGCGTCGGCGGCTCTTCGGCGGCCGCCGCTCGGCTCATGTCGAGCTCGCGCCAGGCTGACGAGCTCGACAGGGTGTAGCCCCCGCCGCGGACGCCGAACTTCCCCGCAACGGCCGGGAGCGCGAGGATCGCCGCGGTCGCCGAGCCCCCGTTGCGGTTGCGCTCCGGTCCCCATCCGCATCGCAGCGCCGCGGGGCTCGACTCGGCGTAGAGACGCGCGAGGCGCTCGATGTCCTCCACCGCGACACCCGTCTCGGCCGCGGCCCGCTCGAGCGTCCACGGCGCGGCGCGCCGTTCGAGTTGCTCGGCGCCCGTCGCATGCTCCGCGAGGAAAGCGCGGTCGGCGAAGCCGTTGGCGAAGATCCAGCGGTGAATGGCGAGAGCGAGCGGCAGGTCCGTGCCGGGGCGCAGAGCCAGGTGCAGGTCGGCGCGCTCCGCCAGCCGGATCCGCCGCGGATCCACGACGACGAGGCGGGCACCCCTCTTCTGGGCCTCCTGGATGTAGGGCACGAGGTGGATGCCGGAGACGGAGGGGTTCATCCCCCACAGAACGATGAGACGCGCCTCCGCATAGTCCTGGTAGGCGATTCCGGTCATCTTTCCGTAGAGACCCCCGTTGGCGGCGGAGGAGGGCGCCGCGCAGACGGTCCGCGCCAGGCGGGACGACCCGAGCCGCCGAAAGAGACGGGCGTCGGTCGTGTCCTGGGAAAGGTAGCCGTTGGAGCCGCCGTAGGAGAACGGCAGGATCCCTTCCCCACCGCGCGCGTCCCGCACCGCGAGGAGCCGCGCGGCGACGAGGGAGAGCGCCTCGTCCCAGGATGCCCGGCGAAACACGCCTTCGCCCTTTCGCCCGTCGCGGATTCCCGGGTGAAGGAGCCGCGCCTCCCCGTACATGTGTTTCGGGTACTCGCGGACCTTGGCGCAGATGTAGCCGCGGGTGACGGGGTTGGCTTCCGACCCGCCGATTGCGACGACGCGCCCCGCCTCGACCGTCACGTCGAGGCTGCACGCGTCCGGACAGTCGAGCGGACAGGCGCTCGCGAGATGCTGCGGCGCGCTCATCCCTTCCAGTCCAGGATGCGGTCCATCGTATCCACCGCGATGGGATGGTACCCCGGCCGGGCCTTCCGGTAGATCGCGAGGGCCCGCGCGCGCCCCGGCGGTGTCTTCACGAGCTCCTCGTAGAGGGGCTTGATGTACTTGCGGCGGCCGATCGAGACGAGAAAGTCCTCGAGCCGCGCATCCGCCGGCCCGTACCCGGCGCGAATCGCCATGTGCAGCCACTGGAAGGCGATCTCGTTGTTTCCGGTGGAGGTCAGGTGCAGGGATCCGTCGAGCTCCTCCATCCGCGGCAGCGGAAGGGGCGACGGCAGGCGGCGCAAAAACTGGAGGCGCTGCTGCGTGCGCCACCGCTCCCAGGGAAGCTCGCGCGACGGGATCCCGCCGGCGTTCCAAGCCTCCGCGACCGCGGCCACCTCCTCCAGCGCCGCGGACCGCGGGCGTGGCGCCGAGTCCGGCAGGCCCGGCTGCTCGATCCACATCTGGAGAGGAATGCCCGCCGCGCGCTTGCCGTCCCGATCGAGCAGGTTCTCGGCCAGGTACGCGAGGAAGTCCCGGGTCGTGATGCTCTGGAAGGCGAAGTGATCGAAGTAGCCCCGCAGGAACTGGTCGAACCGCTCCCGTCCGTAAAGCTCTTCGAGCGATCGCAGAAAGAGACAGCCCTTCTCGTACGGGAGCCGCGTGGCTCCGTCGTCGGGATCGCGGCCCGAAAGGTCGATCTGCAGGATCTCGTCGCGATCGTCGAGGCGCTCGATCTCGTCCTCGAGGTCCTCGCGCCCGAGCACCGCTTCCATCGCGGCGAAGTCCTCTCCGAAGACGTCCTCGTCGATCCGGCGCTCGATGTACGTCGTGAAGCCCTCGTTGAGCCAGAAATCGCTCCACGTGGCGTTGGTCACGAGGTTGCCGGACCAGGAATGGGCGAGCTCGTGCGCGATCAGGGACACGAGGCTGCGGTCCCCCGCGAGCACGGTGGGTGTGGCGAAGGTCAGCCGGGGATTCTCCATCCCGCCGAAGGGAAAGCTCGGCGGCAGGACGAGGACGTCGTAGCGCTCCCAGCGGTAGGGACCGTACAGGCGCTCGGCGGACTCCATCATCTTCTCGGTATCCGCGAACTCGTGCGCGGCGCGGGCGAGCAGCGAGGGCTCCGCATAGACACCCGAGCGCGGGCCCAGCGGAGCGAACGCGAGATCGCCGGCGGCGATCGCGAGGAGGTACGCCGGAATGGGCTGCGGCATCGAGAACCGGTAAGTCCCGCCGCGCTCTCCGGTCGAATTTCCGGCGGCGCTCATCACCGCGACGAGCCCCGGCGGGGTGCGGATCGTCGCGGAGTACGTCAGGCGGACTCCGGGCGAATCCTGGATCGGAATCCAGCTCCGAGCGTGGATCGCCTGGGACTGCGAGAAGAGGAAGGGATGGGTTTTCCCCGCGGTCTGCGGCGGCGAGAGCCACTGGAGACCCGAGGCCGTCGGCTTCGTCGCGTAGCGCACGCGCACGCGCTCCGCGCCGGGCGGGAGGGCCACGCGGAGGGCGGCCCCGAGGATGGGATCGGGGGGCGAGAGCGAAAAGGCCGCGGTCTGCCAGGCGGAACCGCTTCCGGGATGCGCCGTCTCGGCGCTCGCGACATCCAGCCCGCGCGTGTCGAGCACGAGCGCATCCACCCCGGGATCGAGGCGCTCGAACGAGAGGGTCGCCGATCCCTCGAGGATCCGGCGTTCGAAGCGCACGTCGAGATCGAGGTCCACGTGACGCACGCGGATCCGGCCCGGCTCGGAGAACGAATGGATGTCGCGCGCCGCCATCGGCAGAGAGTAGCAAAGCCCGCGTCGCATAGAATCCGGGCGAGCATGCGCCGCGATCTTTGGGTGATTCTGGCTTCGCTGACTCCGTTCGTCGTGGCCCTGACGGCCGGCGCCGCTCCGGACCCGGACGGCCCGCCTCCCGCGCCGCGCCGCGCCGTTACCGACCGCTACTTCGACGTCGAGGTCGCCGACGACTACCGCTGGCTCGAGAGCTGGGACGATCCGGCCGTCCGGACCTGGAGCGAGACGCAGAACGCTTTCGCCCGATCCCAGCTCGACGCTCTCCCCGCGATGGGGGCGATCCGGGAGCGGGTGAAGACGATCGCCGAGTTCCCGTCGCCGGAGTATTCGAAGCTCACCGAACGGCGAGGCCTCCTCTTCGCCCTGAAGAGCCAGCCGCCGAAGCAGCAGCCCTTCCTCGTGACCCTCGCGTCCGCCGAGGAGCCCGCGTCCGAGCGTGTCGTCGTCGACCCCAACGTCATCGACGCGAAGGGCGGCGTGGCGATCGACTGGTTCGTGCCGTCCTGGGATGGACGCCTCGTGGCCGTCTCCCTGTCGCAGGGCGGAAGCGAGTCGGGGACTCTCCGCGTCTACGAGACCCTGACCGGCCGGATGCTCCCCGACGCGATCCCGCGCGTCCAGGCAGGCACCGCGGGCGGCGACGTCGCCTGGACCGGCGATGCCTCGGGCTTCTTCTACACCCGCTACCCGCGTGCCGGGGAGCGGCCCGCCGCGGATCTCGAGTTCTACCAGCAGGTCTTCTTCCACGCGCTCGGTACGCCGATCGACCGCGACGTCTACGCCCTCGGCAGGGACTTCCCGCGCATCGCCGAGACGCAGCTCGCCTCCTCTCCCGACGGCCGGTTCGTCCTGGCGACCGTCAAGAACGGCGACGGCGGCGAGGCGTCGCTGTATCTGCGCAAACCCGACGGCGCCTGGACCCGCGTGGCCGCCGACGCCGACCGGGTCGTTCGGGGGAGCTTCGCCTCCGACGGTTCTCTCTACCTCCTCTCCTACAAGGCCGCGCCCCGCGGCCGCATCCTCCGTCTGCCGCCGGGAGGGACCGCCCTGGCGGAGGCCGCCGTGATCCTGCCGGAGGGCGAAGCGGCGATCGACGACTTCGCCCTCACGGAGACACGGGTGTACGTCGCCTTCATCGACGGAGGCCCGTCCCGGATGTCCGTCTTCGACCGCAGCGGCGCCGCGGTCGCCGCGGTGCCGATCCCGCCGCTCACGTCGGTGACCGACCTGACGGCCGTGGCCGGGGATGCCGTTCTCTTCGAGAGCCAGGGCTGGCTCGAGCCCGCGGCGTGGTTCCGCGCCGGACCGGACGGGCGTCTCTCGAAGACTCCGCTCGCGCGCACCTCGCCGGTCGACTTCGCGGGAATCGAGGTCGTGCGCGACTGGGCGGTCTCGAAGGATGGAACCCGCGTGCCGATCGACATCCTCCGGCGCAAGGGGACCAGGCTCGACGGTACGAACCCGACCCTCCTCTACGGGTACGGCGGATACGGCATCAGCCAGCGCCCCAAGTTCGCGGCGATGCGGCGGGTCTGGCTCGAGCAGGGCGGCGTCTTCGCCGTGGCGCTCCTGCGAGGCGGCGGCGAGTTCGGAGACGCCTGGCACCTCGCCGGAAACCTCACCCGGAAGCAGAACGTCTTCGACGACTTCGCGGCGTGCGCGAAGCGTCTCGTCGCGGCGGGTTACACGACGCCGGCCCGCCTCGCGATCGAGGGCGGGTCGAACGGCGGACTCCTCATGGGCGCGGCGTTCACCCAGAATCCGGACCTCTTCGGCGCCGTCGTCGCTCACGTCGGGATCTACGACATGCTGCGCGTCGAGCTCTCCCCCAACGGCCAGTACAACATCACCGAGTTCGGCACCGTAAAGAAGCCGGACCAGTTCCGCGCGCTGTACGCGTACTCTCCCTACCACCACGTCGCCGACAAGGCCGTGTATCCGCCGGTCCTCTTCATGACCGGCGCCAACGACCCGCGCGTCGACCCGATGCAGTCGCGGAAAATGACCGCGCGCATGCAGGCGGCAGGAGCGCCGAAGGGCTCGGTGCTCCTGCGCACGAGCGCCTCCTCCGGGCACGGCATCGGGAGCTCGCTCGACGAGAAGACGTCCCAGGCGGCCGACGTGTACGCGTTCCTGTTCGCGAAGCTGGGGGTCCCCTACAAGGCGCCGGCCGGGGCGCGCTGAGGACCGCCTCTCCCTCGCCGCGGCGAGCCCCCTAGCCGGGGGGAGCGGGCGGGGCCGAGGGCGGCAGCGGCCCCTCGCGCCGCGTGCCGTCGGGATTCAGAGGGCCAGGTCCGCAGATGTAGGCCTCTCCGAAACGGGCGTTGACGCGCACGAGCACCGTGTCGGCGCCGGCGAGAACCGCCTGCGTCTTGTAGTAGTCGGAGAGCTGCGACGGCGCGGGAATCATCACCGGGTCGTACTGCGGCTCGATGTTCTTGATGAACTTGCAGGTCCCTTCGACGCGCTCGGCGTTCTCCGTGATCTGCACGGCGTACTTGCCCTTCGTCGACGCTTCTTCGCGGGCCTTGTCCGCTTCCTTGAGGTTCGTGCAGGCCGAAGCGGCGAGCGAGGCGGCGAGCGCGACGGCGACAGCTCGAATGCTCATGGAGGCAGTATCGCACCGAACGGCTCCAACTCGTAATTTCCCGAGTGGAGCGGCGGACGCGCGACCGATACATTTCGCCGCCGTCGCCGGGGTCGAACACGGCGTAGAGACTTTCGCTCTTCGGAGCGTTGGGCGCGGCACGGGCCGCGCCTCTTTTTTTCGTACGCCATCCTTTTCGGACCGACCTCCCCCGAGTTATGTTCCCGCTCGCCCGCGAACTTTGGCTCGACGGGACGAAAGGCCGACCGAATGTCCGACGACCGCAACGCTCCGGAACCGCTTCCGCCTCCACACGTCCAGCTCGTCCAGATGAGCACCGCGTACTGGGTGTCGCGGATCGTCTACGTTGCCGCCAAGCTCGAGCTCGCCGACCTCCTCGCCGGCGGCCCGAAGAGCGCGGCCGAGCTCGCTGGCCCGACCGGCGCTCACGAACGCTCGCTCCACCGGCTGATGCGGACGCTGGCGGGCATGGGACTGCTGACCGAGGACGACGCGGGCCGGTTCCGGCTCACGCCCCTGGGGGACGCCCTCCGCAAGGACGCTCCGGGCGCCGCCCACTCGAGCGTGCTCGCGTTCGCCGGCGACTGGTCGTGGCGGGCCTGGGAGCAGTTCCCGCACTCGATCGAAACCGGCAAAACGGCGATGGAGAAGGCCTGGGGAATGCCGTTGTTCGACTACCTCGAACGCCACCCGGAGGAGGCCTCGCGTTTCAGCGACGCGATGGTCGGCATCCACGGAGGCGAGCCACCGGCGGTCGCAGCCGCCTACGACTTCTCGCGCTTCGGGACGATCGTCGACGTCGGCGGGGCCACGGGCAACATGCTCGCCCACATCCTCGCCCGGCACCCCTCGCCCAGAGGCCTGCTCTTCGACCGGCCCCACGTGGTTCGCGATGCCCCGAAGCTCATCGACGCCCGCGGATTGACGGATCGGATCACGATCGCCGAAGGGAACTTCTTCGAGCACGTGCCTCCCGGCGGCGACGCGTACATCCTGTCCCACATCATCCACGACTGGAGCGAGGAGCAGTGCCTGACGATCCTCGGCCACTGTCGCCGCGCCATGAAGCCCGGCAGCGTGCTGCTCATCGTCGAGTTCGTGCTGCCCCCCGGCAACACCCCCCACTTCGGCAAGCTCGCCGACATGGTCATGCTCGCGATCCCGGGCGGCGAGGAGCGGACCGAGAAGGAATACGCCGAGCTACTCGCGAAGGCGGGTTTTGCGCTGCGCCGCGTCGTGCCGACCGAGAGTCCCGTCAGTATCGTCGAAGCGGTCGTCGCGTAGATCCGCGCGACGACGAAGGTTGGCGGCCCCAACGGGGTTCGAACCCGTGCCGCGGCCTACGGGGGCTCGGGGGCCGCAAGGCCCCCGCTCAAAGGAAGCCAGCCGTGTCCGGACACGGCGACGGAAGTGAAACCGCGCGACGACGAAGGTTGGCGGCCCCAACGGGGTTCGAACCCGTGCCGCGGCCTACGGGGGCTCGGGGCCGCAAGGCCCCCGCTCAAAGGAAGCCAGCCGTGTCCGGACACGGCGACGGAAGTGAAACCGCGCGACGATGAAGGTTGGCGGCCCCAACGGGGTTCGAACCCGTGCCGCGGCCTTGAAAGAGCCGTGTCCTAACCACTAGACGATGGGGCCGATGAAGCAAGGAAAATAGCACGCGGCACTGTCGACTCGAACCCGTGCCGCGGCCCCGGGGGTTCGGGGGCCGCAAGGCCCCCGCTCAAAGAAGCCAGCCGTCTTCGGCCGCGTCAGCGGCCGTGTCCTAACCACTAGACGATGGGGCCGGTGGAACAGGGAAAATAACACGCGGGGCGGGATCGTCCGAAGGCACGTTTGACTGCGCCCCCGCCGAAAAACATAATCCCGTCCGCCCCCCGAGGGGGGCGACACTTGCCCACCACAATCAAAGACATTCTCGTCGGGAAAGCCCGCGATCCGATGGATCCGCGGATTTTCCACACGGTCTCCCTCGCCGCGTTCCTCGCCTGGGTCGGGCTCGGCGCCGACGGCCTTTCCTCGTCGGCCTACGGCCCCGAGGAAGCGTTCAAGGCCCTCGGCTCCCACGCCTACCTCGCCGTCTGGCTGGCGATCCTGACCGCGATCACCGTGTTCATCATCTCGCTCGCGTACAGCAAGGTGATCGAGCTCTTCCCCGCCGGCGGCGGCGGCTACCTCGTCGCCACCAAGCTCCTCGGCTCCAAGCTGGGAGTCGTCTCGGGCTGCGCGCTGGTGGTCGACTACGTTCTGACGATCTCGATCTCGATCGCCTCCGGTGTGGACCAGCTCTTCAGTCTGCTGCCCGTGTCGTGGTCGCCGTTCAAGTTCCGCGCGGAGTTCGTCATCGGGATCATCCTCATCATCCTCAACCTCCGGGGCATCAAGGAGAGCATCCGGGTGCTCGTGCCCATCTTCCTGCTCTTCATCGCGATGCACGTGCTTCTCATCTTTACGACGCTGATCACCCGGCTCTCCCAGCTCGACGACATCTTCGTGGCGGCCGCCCAGGATGCGGGCTCGACGTCCTCGGAGCTGGGATGGTTCGCGCTCGCCCTGATCATGATGCGGGCCTACTCGCTGGGCGGCGGCACTTACACCGGGATCGAGGCCGTCTCCAACAGCGTGCAGGTGCTCCGCGAGCCCCGCGTGGCCAACGCCAAACGCACCATGCTGTACATGGCCGTCTCGCTGGCCTTCACCGCCGGAGGCATCATCATCGGGTACCTCCTCGTCGGCGCCCGTCCGGCGACGGACCGGACGATGAACGCCGTCTTCGCCGAGTCCGTGTTCGGGCACTGGACCCTCGGCGGACTCGCGATCGGGCCGGTGCTCGTCGCCCTCACGTTGATCTCGGCCGGAGCCCTCCTCTTCGTCGCCGCGCAGACCGGCTTTCTCGCGGGGCCGCGCGTGCTCGCCAACATGGCCGTGGACTCCTGGGTCCCGCGCCGCTTCGCCCAGCTCTCCGACCGCCTCGTCGCCAACAACGGCGTCTATCTCATGGGCATCGCCGCGCTCGTGACGCTCTGGTACACCCACGGCTCGGTCGCGAAGCTCGTCGTCATGTACTCGATCAACGTCTTCCTGACCTTCAGCCTGACCCTCCTCGGCATGGTCCGCCACTGGACGCTCCACAAGGGCACGCCGGACTGGAAGCGCAACCTGGCGCTCCACCTCCTCGGCCTGACGCTCTGCCTCGTGATCCTCGTCGTGACGGTCTACGAGAAGTTCGAGGAGGGCGGGTGGCTGACGGTCATCGTCACGGCCACCTTCGTGACCCTCGCGTTCCTCATCAAGCGTCACTACGCCCGGGTCCGCAACGCGATGCGCCGCATCGACGAGACGCTCCTCGATATTCCCGTTCGCCCGCACACCGAGGCCAACCCGCAGATCCCTCCCGACGAGCCCGTCGCGGTGATGCTCGTCAACGGCTTCACGGGCATGGGGATCCACACCGTGCTGTCCGTGCAGAACCTCTTTCCGCACCAGTTCAAGAACTATCTGTTCCTTTCGATCGGCGTCATCGATTCCGAGAACTTCAAGGGCGTCGCCGAGATCGACGCGCTCAAGCAGCAGACCGAGACCGACCTGATCAAGTACGTGGCGTTCGCCCGGCAGCTCGGTTTTCGCGCCGAGTACCGCTACGACATCGGCACGGAGGCGGTCGAAGAGGTCGTCAATCTCTGCGAGTCCGTGCGGAAGGACTATCCGCGGTCGATCTTCTTTCTCGGGCAGCTCGTCTTCGAGTCGGACCGCTTCTACTACCGCTTCCTGCACAACGAGACGGCGTTCGCCATCCAGCGACGTCTCCAGTTCGCCGGGCTCCAGGCCATCGTGCTGCCGATCCGCGTGATCGAGCCGCGCAAGGGGCTCCCGAAAGCGTCCTGAGCCGGCGTCTCCGACTCGTTACTCGGAGCGCAGCGCCCGGGTCATGAGCTTCTCGACCGCCTCCCGCGCCGCCACACCCTCGTAGAGGACCTGGAGGACCGCGTCCGCGATCGGCGAGTCCACTCCGGCGGCCGCCGCGAGCCGGGGCACGGCGAGACACGTGCGCGCCCCTTCGGCGACCTCGGGCATCTCGAGCAGGACGTCGGAGAGCTTCTGGCCGCGCCCGACCTGCTCGCCCACGAAGCGGTTGCGCGACTGCTGTCCCGTGCAGGTGAGCATCAGGTCTCCGATGCCGGCGAGCCCGTGGACCGTCCGGTCCTGCCCGCCGCCCGCGAGCACGATCCGGCCGATCTCGGCGAGCCCGCGCGTCACCAGGGCGGCCAGGGTGTTCGGCCCGAAGCCGAGCCCGGCGACGATGCCCGCCGCGATCGCGACGACGTTCTTGAGCGCCCCGGCGAGCTCGACGCCGACGACGTCGTCCGAGCGATACAGGCGGAAACCCGGGCTCGAGAGGGCCGACTGGAGCTCCTCGGCGAAGCCGGCGTCGCGCGAGGCGAGAACGGCCGCCGTGGGATCGCCGCGCGCGACACCCTCCGCAAACGTCGGGCCCGAGAGCGCGGCGATGGCCGCATCGGGATAGCACTCCCCCATGATTTCGGTCATCCGCTTGAGGGTCTCGGGCTCGATGCCCTTGGCCGTCGAGACGAGGCGCAGGCGCCGGCCTGCGGGTGCAGGTGCAGGTGCAGATTGTTGCGCGAGGTCGAGCAGGGGCCGCAGCGACGCGCACGGCACGGCGACGAGGATCGTCTCGCCGAAGGCGAAGGCTTCCTCCAGATCCGCCGATGCGCGCACGGCCGGTGGGAGGTCGAAGCCGGTCAGCCTCCGGGGATGCCGGCCGTCGGCCTGGATCCGAGCGGCGACCTCGGGGTCGCGCCCCCAGAGGAGGACCGGGTGCCCCGAGCGGGCGAGCTCGATCGACAGGGCCGTTCCCCAGGAGCCCGCGCCGAGGACGGAGACCTTCATTTCTTCCCCAGCTTTCGCTCCTCTCCGGCCGCCAGGCGCCGGAGATTCTCGGCGTGCTTGAGGAGGATGACGACCGCGGCGATGGCGGCCGCGATCACGATGGGCCGCGGCGCGCGGAACAGGAGGCCCGCGATCGGCGGCAGCATCACCATCGCCACGACGGACGCGAGGGACACGTACCGCGTCGTGGCCACCACCAGGACGAAGATCCCGACGCACACGAGCGTCGCCCACGGCGTCAGGACGAGAAACGCCCCGACCGCCGTCGCGACCCCCTTGCCGCCCCGGAACCCGTAGAAGAGCGGGAACACGTGGCCGAGGATGGCAGCGAGTCCGGCGGCCGCGGCGTATCGCGGATCGGCGGTCACGAGGCCCATGAGGAGCACCGCTCCGGCGCCCTTGGCGATGTCGAGGGCGGCGACCGCGAGCCCGAGGCCCTTGCCGTGGGCCCGTAGCACGTTGGTGGCTCCCGCGTTCCCGGAGCCCTCCGTCCGGATGTCCTTGCCGGTGGCCGTCCGGACGAGAAGCACGGCGAACGAGACGGATCCGAGCAGGTACGCGACGCCGACGAGCGCCGCCGCCTGGGCGTTCATGCGGACACCTCCTGCGGCACCGGGGCAAACTCGAACGTGCGAAGAGGCGTGTGCACCGCGCCGGCGGAGCCGAGCCGCGACTCGAAGAGGACGCAGGCGCGCAGCGGCCACGGCGGAAACACGAAGGCCCCGGCGGTTTCGAGAAACCGCTCGACCGCGGCGTCGGGCCAGGAAGCCTCCAGCCGCGCCAGGGTCACGTGGGCGCGAAATTGCCGGGTCTCCGGCGCCGCGCCGGTCCGGCGGGCGGCCTCCTCCGCGCCGCGCGCGAGCGTCTCGAGGCTCGAGAGCGCGGCTCCCGGGCGAAACCCGATCCCGAGCACCCGCGGCCGCCGCGAACCCGGGAACACGACGCCACCGCCCGCCTCGAGGGCGCCTCCGTCGGACTTGCGCACGAGAGGTTCGACATCGCCGGCAAACGACCCGGCAGCGGCCGGCGCGATGTCGCCGAAGAACCGCAGGGTCAGGTGCCACGACTCCGGGCGCGTCCACCGGGCCGCCGGCGACGCGGCGCGCAGCCTGCCCGCGAGATCCGCGCAGCGCTCCGTCCACGCGGCGTCCGCCGGGACCGCCGAGAAACGCTCTCACGCCGGCTCCTCGCCGAGAAGGCGCCGCCGCAGGAGCTCGAGGGCGTGGATCGCCGCGGCTCTTCGGACCACCGTGCGGTCGCCCACGAAGAGGCGCTTCTTCGTCACATCGCTCGTCGCGCCCGGCGCGCCTCCCGTCAGGGCGAAGAACACCGTCCCGACCGGCTTCTCCGCCGATCCTCCGTCGGGGCCCGCGATCCCGGTGATCGCGACCGCAAGATCCGCGGCGAATCGGGAGCGCGTGCCGCGCGCCATTTCGACCGCCGCTTCGGCGGAAACGGCCCCGTGTGCCCGCAGGGTCTCCGCGCGGACGTCCAGGAGCGATTCTTTGGCCGAGTTGGCGTACGAGACGACCGAGCCGACGAAGTACTCGCTCGAGCCCGGCACCTCCGTCATGAGCGTGGAGACGGAGACCGCCCGTGCAGGACTCGGCGAACGCCACCGTGGCCTTGGCTTCCCGCAGCCGCTTGCCCACGGCCGCGGCCAGATCCTCGCCGTCCTGGCCGAAGATGCGGTCGCCGAGGACGGCGCGGAAATCCTGCTCCATCGCGGACAGGCGCGCCGCCGCGATCTCGGGCTCGCCGCGCACCGCGAGGTGGAGCTGCACCTCTCCCGGGGCCGCGAGGATCGTCACGGGATCGTCCTGCCACTTCCGGTAGACCGGGGCCACGAGCTCCTCGACGGCGGACTCTCCCATCCCCGCGATGCGGAGAACGCGGCGGCGCCCCACGACGCCGCCGGTCCGGCCGGCGAGCTCGGGCAGGACGCGGTTCTCGAAGATCTCCTTCATCTCGGACGGCACACCGGGGAAGACGATCAACTCGGTCGCATCGCGCCGGGCCCAGAAGCCCGGAGCCGTCCCGTTGGGATTCTCGAGCACGCGCGCTCCGACGATGAAGTCGGCCTGCTTGGCGTTGCACTCCGGCATCGGGATGCCCCGGCGCTCGAACCGGGCGCGCATCTTTGCGAGGAACTCCTCGTTGCGCCGCAGGTCCGCCGGCAGCCAGGCCGCCACGGCGGCGACCGTCACGTCGTCGGCGGTCGGGCCGAGCCCGCCCGTCGTCAGGACGAGCCGCGCCGCCTTCGCCGCGTTGTCGAGCTCCTCGGCGATCCGGGCCGGATCGTCGCCCACGATGGACTTGCGGACCACCGGGATGCCGATCTCTTCGAGACGCGCCGACAGCCAGAGTGAGTTCGTGTCCTGCCGCAGAGGCCCGAGCATTTCGGACCCGATCGCGACGATCGCCGCGGACGGTGCGGACGAGGCGGTCAGGGCGCCGCCTTCTCGGACTCCTCCGACAGGCTCGCCCATTCTTCGACGAGCCCGTCGAGCTCGCCGCGAAGGCTGGACTTGCGTGTGGCGAGCTCGCGGGAAGCCACCGGGCCGAGCGTCAGCGCCTCCTCCCAGAGCCGCGTCTCGATCGCCTCGATCTCGGTTTCGAGCGACGCGATCTTCTCCTCGAGGACGCGGATGCGCCGCCGTCGCCGGCCGGCCTCCTTGTCCTCCCCCGACTCCGCGCGTTTGCCCTGGGCCGGCGTCGCGGCACGGGTCGCGGGCGGCTCCGCCGGAGGCTCGACTCTCGGGACGCTCACGGGAACGGCCGCCGCGCCCTTGACGGGAAGCGCGGGCTCCGGCCGCTTGCGCCGCTCCGCCCGAGCGTCCGCGGTTTCCGTGTAGTTGCCCGGATAAAGGCGCGCGCGCCCTTCCCGCAGGTCGACCACACGGGTCGCCAACCGGTCGATGAAGGCGCGGTCGTGCGAGACGAAGACGATCGAGCCCGGAAAGTCCTCGAGCGATTCCTCGAGGGCCTCCCGCGAATCGAGGTCGAGGTGGTTGGTCGGCTCGTCGAGCAGCAGGAGGTTGTGCTTCTGACGCATGACGACCGCGAGCGTCAGCCTTCCCTTTTCGCCGCCCGAAAGGCCCGAGATGGGCGAGAACACGTCGTCGCCCCGGAAGGCGAAGCGCGCGAGGTACGAGCGCATGGCCTCTTCCGTCTCGTCCGGATACGGGTCCCAGACCGCGTCGATGGCGCGGCCCGACGGGTCGAGGTCCTTGAGCTCCTGGTCGTAGTAGCCGATGGAAACGTCGTGGCCCACGCCGGTGGTGCCCGCAAGCGCCGAAAGCCTTCCGGCGAGGGTTTTGAGCAGCGTCGTCTTGCCCGTCCCGTTCTCGCCGAGAATCGCCATGCGCTCGCCGCGCAGAAGCTCGAAAGAGACACCCCGGACGATCGGCGAGCCCGGCGTGTAGCCGGCGTCGAGGTCCTTGGCCCGCAGGAAGCTGCGGCCGCCGACGCGCGCCGCGTCGAAGCGGAACGCCACCGACGTCACGTCGCCCGTCGGCTTTTCGAGACGCTCGACCCGCTCGAGCTTCGTCCGCCGGCCCTTGGCCTGCCGCGAATTGACGCCGGCGATGTTGCGGCGGATGTATTCCTTCTCCTTGTCGATGAAATCCTGCTGCTTCTCGAAGGCCCGCGTCGCCGTGAGGATGCGTTCGGCCTTTTGTGTCCGGTACGAGGTGTACCCCCCGGTGTAGGACGTGAGCCGGCCGTTCTCGAGGTCGATGATCTCTTCGGCGACCCGATCGAGGAACCGCCGGTCGTGCGTGACGACGAGGTAGGCGCGCTTGGAGCGCGCGAGGTACTCCTCGAGAAACTCGACGGCCTGAAAGTCGAGGTGGTTGGTCGGCTCGTCGAGCAGCAGCACGTCGGGCGAGGAGAGGATCGCCCGCGCCAGCATCGCCCGGTTCTTCTGGCCGCCGGAGAGCTCGGCGAGCGGGCGGTCGAAGTCGGCCTTGTCGAATCCGAGGCCCGTCAGGGCCTTGTCGACCTCGGCCACCATGTCGTAGCCGCCCTCGTTCTCGAACCGGTGCGTGAGGGCGTCGTAGCGGTCATGGAGCGCGGTCGAGGTGTCGCCCTCGGCCATCCGGTGCTCCATGTCGCGCAGCTCCGCCTCGACGGCGTGGAGGTGCGCGAAGGCCCCGGCCACGAAGTCGTGGAGCTTCTCGGCGAGATCCGCGGCGTCCGGGGCCAGCGCCTGGTCGACGGTCGAAATCCTCAGGGCGTTGGAGCGCACGAGCTCGCCCGCGTCCGGCTCCTCGCGGCCGAGCGCGATGCGGAGCAGCGTCGTCTTGCCGGCGCCGTTGCGTCCGACGAGACCGACCTTCTGGCCGGGGTTGTGCTGCCAGCTCACCTCCCGAAGGACGATCTTCGGGCCGTAGCTCTTGCGCACACGATCGAATCGATAAAGCACGGGCGAATTGTATCGGGTCGCGGCCTCGAGTCGGTCGAGCTAGAAACGGATCCGCGCGGCGTCGTAGGCGCGGCCGCGCCAGACAACCTGCCGCCGGATGAAACGCCTCGCGAACGACCGGACCGTCATGGCCGCCCAGACGGCCGCCGTCACCGGCTGCGTGACGGAAGTCCAGAGGGGATAGCGGACGAAGACGGCCATCCGGGCGCGCGCGGCCACCGTCAGGCCGAAGGCGATGGCGGCAAAGACGACGTCCCGCGCCGGGAGCCGCGCTCCGAGGACCGCGGCGACGAGGACGGCCGCCGGCAGGATCCAGGCGAGGAACGTGAACAGGGTCGAAAGCGCCAGGAACGCGCCCATCGCTCCCTCGAACACGAAGGCGAGGTTCTTGGTGAAACCGTCGAAGATCGCGCGGAAGCCGCGGTACATCCGCAGCCGCACACGCTCGTCGGCCATGACCATCCGGCATCGGAACCCGGCGCGCCGCACGCGGATCGCCAGGCCCATGTCGTCGATGACGGAGCTTCGCAGCGCCGCGTGCCCTCCGGAGGCGCGGTACGCCTCGCGCCGCATGAGCATTCCGGCGCCTCCGCCGGCGGCGTACCGCCGCTGGGAGTCGGAGTTCACCCAGAAGGCCGGGCCGAAGAAGTAAGAGACCGCGAGGTAGGACATGAGCGCGTTCTCCCAGAACCCCACCATTTCCAGGCGCGGGAAGAAGGCGAGCAGATCGATGCGCTGCTCCTCGAGCATCGCGACCGCCTCCGCCATGGCGGACGGGTCGTATCGCACGTCGGCATCCGCAAAGAGCAGCAGCTCGCCGGATGCCGCACGCGCGCCCTGGTCGAGCGCGTGTGGCTTGCCGAGCCAGCCGTCCGGCGGCTCGACGCCGGAAACGACCTTGAGCCGCGGGTCCCCGGCGGCGAGGCGCGCCAGAATCACCGGAGTCGCGTCGCCGGATCGGTCGTCGACCACGACGACCTCGAAATCCGGGTAGTCCTGCGCGAGGTGCGAGCGGACCGCGGCCTCGACCTCCGCCTCCTCGTCCCGGGCCGGGATGACGACCGAGACGCGCGGGGGTTTCGAGGGCGCGACGCGCCCATCGATCGGGGCGAGACGGGGAACCGTCCGGACGTTGATCTCGACGCAGACGACACAGATCACCGCGAGGATGGCGGAGGCGACGAGCGCTCCGTGCAGGAGGCCGAGGGCTACGACTGCGGGACCTTCTGCCGGGCGTCGCCGCGGTAGGGCGAGGTCGGGTAGTCCGTGATGAGGCGCTGGTAGGTCGCCCGCGCGTCGGCGGCCGAGCCGTTGGCTTCGTAGATCTGGGCGAGGACGAAGAGGAGAGCGTCCTTCGGGGCGGCGGTCGAGGAAGAATCGATGGCGCGCTTCAGCCGGTCGATCGCCTCGGCGGACTTTCCCTGGGCGGCGAGCATCTTCGCCGCGTCGATCTCGGCGGCCGCCGCCGACTCGGAACGGCCCTTGCGCGCGGCGCGCTCGAAGACCTCGACGGAGTCCGCGGCCTTCTCCGTTCCGCTGGCGGCGATGATGACCTGGGCGGCGCGGCCCGAACGCGTCGAGCCGTGGCCCGCGGCTCTCTTGAGGAACTGATCCGCTTCGGCCCGCCGCTCCGCCGCGCTCGCGTACGTCTTGCCCGCTCCGGGCTGGGGTTGCTCGGAGGCGAGGGGGGTGGAGAGGATGCCCAGGGCGCGCGAAAGATCGCGGCCGGCCGAGCGCTCGCTCCACGCGCGGTACGCGAAGAAACCGGCGACGATGATCGCGAGTCCCGCGACGATCGCGACGGCTTCCTTGACGCCCTTCCTGTGCTCGGCAACGTAGTCGACCGTCTTGCCGACGGTTTCGGCGAGATCGTTGCGCTTCATGTCCCGGCGGCTGATCCTCTGCGTCATGGGTGCGGCCTTCTCTGAAAAACGGAGCATTATGTCCGAGGCGGACGGGGCCGTCAATCGGACGCTATACTCGACGCGTCGTGGCAGCCGACGAGATCAAGATCACCGGGGAGCCTTCCAGCGCCGGGGACCGGTGCGCCTTCACGGTGGACCGGCCGATCCTGCCGGGAGAGTCGGCGCATTTCGCCTCGGAATCCGGAGCGAGCGCTTCGCCACTGGCCGCGGAGCTCCTCGCGATTCCCGGCGTTTCCGCGGTTCTCCTCGCCGACAACCTGGTCACGGTCTCCGCGGCGCACGCGGTCGACTGGCCGGCCCTCGGGATCGGCCACGTCATCCGCAAGCACGTGCGGAGCGGGGTTCCGATCGTCGTGCCCGCCTTTTTCGACGCCCTTCCCGCGGAAGGCGACCTGAAGTGGGCGATCAACGACCTCCTCGAGCGCGAGATCAACCCCGCCGTCGGGCAGCACGGAGGCTGGGTCGAGCTCATCGACGTGAAGAAGAACAACGTCTACCTGCGGCTGGGCGGAGGCTGCCAGGGCTGCGGGGCTGCCGACGTGACACTCAAACAAGGCATCGAGAAGGCGATCCGCGAGCTCGCGCCTGCGGTCGGCGAGATTCTCGACACGACCGACCACGCCGCGGGCCGGAATCCGTTCTACACACCGGGGAAGTGACCGCGCGCCGTCGCGACCCGCGACGGCCTGCGCGGTCATCCTGAGGGCCGAAGGCCCGAGCCGGCCACCATCGGAAGACCCGCGGCAGTAGGCAACGCCGACCGCAGGTCGGCGGTAACGATCCCGTGACATCGCGGCTCGGACGCCGTCCAACTCGGAAAGCACGGGGCCCTTCGCTTCGCTCAGGATGACGGGGTGGTCATGCTCCCCTCACTCCAAGGTCTCAACCCGAAACTCCAACCGCGCATGCGCCGCCCGCAGCGCAGCCTCCGTCTCCTCCGGGCTCTCCGCGCGCGCGAAAATGAATCCCAGGTAGCGCGACCCTTCCGGCAGCGGGACGAGCATCTGCCCCGGATGCGCGGAGATCACGACGTCTTCGATCCCAGGGACCGCGCGCGCCGCTTCGACGCCTAGAACCGCGTCGAGCCGTCCCGCTTTCGGAATCGGAATCATCATCACGCCGGCGCACCGGCGCTCCCCCGTTTCCTCCGGAAGCGCGAGGCCCAGCGCATGCCGCAGGATCAGCTCCTCGAGCGAGATTCCGGTCCCGAAGCGCAGCGTGCGGGCGCAGAGCCCGCCGATCGAGCGCGCGGCGATTTCGATGACCCACGGCCCCTTCTCGTTCCAGCGCAGCTCCGCGTGCACGGGTCCCTCCGTCAGACCCAGAGCCGCGGCCGCCGCGGCGGCCGCCTCCGCAATCGAACGCTGCGCGTGCGGCGCCAGCCGCGAGGGAGTCACGTAGATCGTCTCCTCGAAGAACGGACCCTCGAGGGGGTCCGGCTTGTCGAAGAGCGCGAGGACACGCAGCCTTCCGCCGATCAGGAGCCCTTCGAGCGCGACCTCCGCGCCCGGTACGAAGTCCTCGACGAGGATCTCCCGAGCGCCCTCTCCGGAACGCCGCGCCGCGTCGGGCTCGGCGAGAATTGCGGCGATCCTCCGCCAGGCCTCTTCGAAGGCCGCCGGTTCATCCGCGCGGATGACGCCCCGGCTCGCGGACAGCCGGGTGGGCTTGAGCACACACGGATACGGGACCAGGAGCGCCGCCGCCGCCGGGTCCTCCTCGATCCGAAAGAGGCGGTGGCGAGGCGACGGGATTGCGGCCGCCGCGAAGCGCTCCCGCATCCGCGCCTTGTGGCCTGCGGCCTCGACCGCATCCTGCGGATTGTGCGGCAGCCCGAGCGCCGCCGCGATCGCCGCCGCCGCGGCGACGGTGAGCTCGTCGACGCCGACGACCGCCCCGAGGGGATGTGCACGCGCAAACGCGCTCGCCCGTTTGGCGCAGCCTTCGTGATCGCGAAAGTCGAGAGTGAGCAGGCCCGCCGGATTGAGGATTTCCATCGTGGAGGGCTCCTCCGAACCGACCGTCACGGCGAGCCCGAGCCGCCCGGCCGCCTTCAGGAAGTCGCCCGTGCGATAGCTCGTCGTTGGAACGAGGAGGAGGACGCGCGGCACTCCCGGATGCTAACCGCGGGAGTACGATGCGCCGATGAAGAAGACGTCGAAGCCGCGGAAGAAGGCGAGGAAGGCGACCGGAGCGAAGAAGAGCGCCCCGAAGCGGAAGACCGGCCCGCGTCGCAAGCCGATCATGCGCCACTCCAAGGAAGGATGAGCGCCTCCAGCGAAGCTAGCTGTGGAGCTCCTCGAAGTATCCGTGGAGCTCGCGCAATGCCTGGCGGTTGATTTCCTGGCGGCGGGCGGACTCGCGCAGCAGCTGGAGCGCGGCCATGCCCTCGGGCGCCATCTTGAGCTCCGAGATCACGGGCAGTGCCGCGGCGATCTCGCGCTGGGCTTCCCGCTCGCGCCCCGTCTCGAGCAGCAGGTCGGCAACGACCAGGTTGAGCGCCGCGACGTCGGCGCGCATCCCGATCGCCTCGAACTCCGCCTGCGCCGTGCGAAAGGCGTCGATGGATGCGGTCAGCTGTCCCGTCTCCCGCAGAAGGGTCGCGATGCCCCACTGGACTTTGGCGAGCGCGACCCGGTCGTCGAGCCGCCGCAGAACCGGGATCGCCTTGGCCGACGCCGCCAGCGCCGCATCGGCATTGCCCATCATCCCGTAGATGTGGGTCAGGTTCGCGTACGCCGACGCGAGCAGCCGCGGGTTGCCGAGCCTCTCGGCCTCGACGACGATCTCGCCGAAGACCCGGACGGCGGAAGACAGCTCGTCGGACTCCATGAGCGCCAGGCCCTCGAGGAACCGGCACTTGAGCGCCTCGTCGTGCATCTCGAGCTGCCCGAAGCTCGCAAGCAGTGCGGGGAGCATCTCGAGGACGACCTCGAATTGCCGCTCCTCGAGCCGCTCGGCGAGCCGCTGATACGCCAGTCGCGAGAGATCGCCGATCGAATTGATGGTGTGGCGAAAGCCCGCTTCCGCGCGATCGAACCAGATGCGGGCTTCGTCCCGGCGCGAGAGCTGCCGACAGGCCGCTCCGGCCATCAACGCCGTCTCCCCCAGAAAGTACTCCCGCTCGTCGAAGAGACCCACCTCGCGCCGCGGGCTCTCGATGTAGCGATAGAGGAACTCGGCCTCGTCGCGCACGAGGCCGGGTGCCGACTCCAGGCGCGGGCGCAGCAGGATGCAGAGAGACAGCAGCGTTTCCGGATCCTCGAGCCCGAGGCTCTCGGCGTTCGCGTAGCGCTCCTCGATGGGTGTTGCGAGCACAAGCTCGCCGGCCGTGTGCCCGCCCTCGGAAGAGAGCGGCAGTCGCGGAAATCGAATGACCCGCCCCGTCACACGCGCTCCTTCGAGAACCGGCGGTCGAGCTCCATCGCGACCTCGTCGGGCTCGCGCGCGAGCAGCTCGTTCAGGTCCGAGTCCGTCGACTCCTCTCCCCCGAGCTTCCAGAGCTGGAACGACCGGCCGTATTGGCATGCCGCCGAGAGAAGCGAGAGCCGCAACAGCTTGATCGACATCTGCCCGGAGCCTCCCCGACGCGCGAGGCGCTGGAACCACATGAGCAGATCCTCTTCGGCGCCCCGGGCCTCCTCGTCCGAGAGGCGATAGTGCGAAATGAGGGCGGAGTGGATGACATCCAGAGCCCGCTCGAATACGGATTGGACTTCGTCAGAAGGCCGAGAAGGCTGTTTTTCCACCCGCACGCTCTACGCACGAGATTAGCAGATTCCATCGGCCCGGAGGACGTCTCCGGGCCCCCTTGCGGGACAGCGACTTAGCGCGGGGCGCTAGATCGGGATGACGCCGCCGAGCTTGATGACGAAGCGGGAAGGCCGCTTTTCCTGCTGCCATGAGCCCGGACGGGACGGGGTCTCCGGAGTCGCGGGTGAACGCTCGGGAACACGGACGGGGACGTTGGTGGTAGCCATGAACCTCATCTCCTTTTCGCCACGCTCGGGCGCGCCGAGCAAAAAAGAATCTGCCGTCATTTCATCACAAACCCGGGGCTTGGATACCCGTCCCGAAGGCCAGTTTCTGGTTCGGGACCTTTCGCTGAGATGATCCCGGGTCATGTCGAGCACGGCCCCTCCCCTTTCCCCTCACCGGGTCGTCGTCGTTGGCGCCGGTTTCGGCGGGCTCGAGGCCGCGCGCGGCCTGCGGCATGCCGCCGTGCAGGTGACGGTGGTCGACCGGCGCAACCACTCCCTGTTCCAGCCGCTCCTCTACCAGGTCGCGACGGCGGCGCTCTCGCCGGCCGACATCGCCTACCCGATCCGCTCGATCCTCCGTAGTCAGCGCAACGCCGACGTGGTGCTCGGCGAAGTGGTATCGGTCGACGCCGCTGCGCGAACGGTCACGCTGCGCGACGGCGAGCACCCTGCCCTACGACACGCTCGTCATCGCCGCCGGCGCGCGCCACGCCTACTTCGGCCACGAGGAGTGGGAGCCGCGCGCGCCCGGTCTCAAGAGCCTCGAGGATGCCCTCGAGATCCGGCGCCGGATCCTGCTCGCCTTCGAAGAGGCAGACCGCGCGGGGGATCCGAAGCGGCGCGAGGCCTTCCTGACCTTCGCGATCGTCGGCGGCGGCCCGACGGGCGTCGAGCTCGCCGGCGCGATCGCCGAGATCTCCCGCCGCGTGCTCGTCGACGACTTCCGGCACATCGACCCGCGCGCGGCCCGCGTCGTCCTGCTCGAGGCCGGGAAACGGATCCTCCCGACTTACACGCCGGCCTCCTCCGAGAGCGCCCGCCGGGAGCTCGAGCGGCTCGGCGTCGAGGTACGGACCGGGACGCCCGTCACGGCCGTGGACGCCGAAGGCGTCGTGGCCGGCGAGCGGATTCCCGCCGCGACGGTCATCTGGGCGGCGGGCGTCGCCGCGTCGCCCCTCGGCTCTTTCCTCGGCGTCCCGCTCGACCGGAACGGCCGCGTCGTCGTGGAGCCGGACCTGACCATCCCCGGCCGCCCCGAGGTCTTCGTCATCGGAGACCTCGCGCTCTACGGCCACCAGGGAGGCGCGCCCCTTCCGGGCGTCAGTCCCGTGGCGATGCAGGAGGGCCGCTACGTCGCGCGGGCGATCGCGGCACGCCTGGCCGGCCGATCCCTCCCGGCGTTTCGCTATCTGGACAAGGGCACGATGGCCGTCGTCGGCCGGTCCGCGGCCGTCGCGGAGGTGTTCGGCGTCCAGCTCGCGGGGCTTCCCGCCTGGCTCGCCTGGTGCTTCCTCCACATCTTCTATCTGATCGGCTTCCGCAACCGCTTCGTCGTCATGTTCGAGTGGGCCTGGTCCTATTTCAGCTCGCAGCGCGGCGCACGCCTGATCACCGGGGACATCGAGCACCCGCGATCGCGATAGGATCTCCCCACTTCTCGTGCCGATCGACCGCAGAACGCTCGTCCGGAGTCTCGGCGTCGGGGCCGCCGCTGCGGCCTTCCGCGGCGACGCGCTGGCCCGTGTGGCCGCCGCCGGCCAGGCCGTTTCGGGCAAGACCGCGCGCGCGGCCGCGACCGACGAGGACTACTGGTCCGAGATTGCGCTCGCCTTCGACGTCGACCGCACGATCGTCAACCTCAACAACGGAGGCTGCAGCCCGGCGCCGGCGCACGTCCTCGAGGCGATGATCCGCGACCTGCGCTTCTCCAACGAGATCCCGGTGCAGCACATGTGGGTCGTGCTCGAGCCCCGCATCGAGTCCGTGCGCCGGGACCTCGCCGCGGAGTTCGGTTGCGATCCCGAAGAGCTCGCCATCACCCGCAACGCCTCGGAGTCGCTCGAGACCCTCATCTTCGGCATCGATCTGAAGGCCGGCGACGAGATCGTCTACACGACCCAGAACTACCCGCGCATGATCACCTCCTGGGAGCAGCGCGCCCGCCGCGACGGCGTGGTCCTGCGTCCGATCACGTTCTCCGTCCCGCCGAAGTCGGGCGCCGAGGTCGTCGAGCGGTTCCGCGCCGCGATCACGCCGCGGACGCGCGTCATCGAGGTCACGCACATCACGAACCTGACCGGACAGATCCTCCCGGTCCGCGAGATCGTCCGGCTCGGCCGCGCGCGCGGCATCGAGGTCTTCGTCGACGGCGCGCACGCCTTCGCCCAGTTCCCGTTCAAGCGCGACGAGCTCGAGTGCGACTACTACGCGACCAGCCTTCACAAGTGGCTCTTCGCCCCCATCGGGACGGGTTTCCTCTACGTCCGCCGGGAGAAGATCCCGAAGATCTGGCCGCTCATGGCGGCGCCGCAGAAGATGGACGCCGACATCCGCAAGTACGAAGAGATCGGAACGCATCCGGCCGCCAACCACAATGCGATCGCCGTGGCCCTCGCCTTCCACCAGGGCATCGGCGGAGAACGCAAGGCGGCGCGGCTGCGTTGGCTGCGCGACCGGTGGGCCCTGCGCCTGGCCGCGGCGGACCCGCGCGTCCGGATCCTGACGCCCCTGAACGACACCGACGCCTGCGGCATCGGCTTCATCGCGATCGAAGGTTTCGACGTCGAGAAGCTCCAGGCGCACCTCTGGGACAAGCAGAGGATCATGACGACGCCGATCATCCACGACGAGTTCCGGGGCCTGCGCATCACGCCCAACGTCTACACCACCCCCGGCGAGATCGACGTCTTCTGCGGCCGCATGGAGGCCCTGCTGAAGACCGGCCTGCCCGCATAGCCGGGCCCGCGGGAGGCGGGAACCGCCGCCCCGATCCGGTGTCCCTCTTCCACGGAGGGATGACCATGAACCGAAAAGGCCTGCCCGCGATCCTCGGAACCGCCGTCCTCAGCATCCCGGGGCTCCTTGCCGCCGCGGACCGGACCGGCTACTCGCTCACCGTCCTCGTCGACGGCGCACCCGTCGTCGAGTACGCCGCCCGGGACCGCGTCTACGTCGAGGCGCTCAAGGGCCGGGAGTTCGCGCTCCGGCTGAGCAACCCGACCTCCGAGCGGATCGCCGTGGCGCTCTCGGTCGACGGACGCAACGTCATCGACGCCAAGCGCACCAGCGCGCACGAAGCCGCCAAGTGGATCCTGGGGCCGGGCGAGACGCTCGATGTCCCGGGCTGGCAGGTTTCCGGCAAGACCGCCCGCCGGTTCTTCTTCACCGAGACCGCGAGCTCCTACGCGAAGTGGCTCGGCGACACCTCCAACGTCGGCACGATCGAGGCCGTGTTCTATCGCGAGAAGCGCCGGCCGGTCGCCCGCGATGAGCGCCAGCGGTACCTGATCGACGGAGCCGATACCGGAGAGCGCCGCAGCGCGCCCGCGCCTCAGTCCCCGGCGCTCGGCGAAGGCGCGCCCAAGTCGAAGGCCCGCGAGTCGGATTCCTACGCCGCCACCGGCATCGGCGACAAGACCGACTTCGCCGTCGAGTGGGTCGCCTTCGAGCAGGAGAAGACGCCCTCGGCGCGGATCGCGCTGCGCTACGAATTTCGGACCGAGCTCGTGCGCCTCGGCGTCCTGCCGCGCGCCGAAGAGCTCTTCGCCCGCGACCGCGCCAATGGCTTCACGCACGACTACGCACCCGATCCGTACGGGCGCTGACGCGCCCGGGCGGATTCGCCTTAGAATCGAGGCGCCGCCCGCGCGGCGCCAGTCGCCTTTGACGCAGCCCGAACGGACCGATGAAGAGCTCCTCCACTCGGCCCGTCAGGGCGACGAGGATGCCTTCGGCGCCTTCGTCCGGCGGCATGCGGCGACCGTGCACCGCTGGATGGCGCGCGCGGTCGGCGAGGAAGACGCGGACGACATGACCCAGGACGTGTTCCTCAAGGCGTATCGGGGGCTGCCCCGCTTCCGCGGCGAGGCGCCGCCCCGGGCCTGGCTGGCGTCGATTGCCGACAACGCGGTCAAGAACCGCTATCGCTCGCGGAGCCGTTTCCGGCGGATCTTCGCCGGCTCGACCGATGCCCGGCCCGAGCTCGATCCGCCGGCGTCCACCCCGGGCCCCGAAGGCGATGCCCGCGCGGGCGAATCGCGGCGGCTCGTGGCGGAGGCCCTGAACAAGCTCGCTCCCGAGTTTCGGATGCCGGTCGTGCTGCGCGACCTCGAAGAATGGAGCTATGAAGAGATCGCCGTGTCTCTCGCCCTTCCCGTCGGGACGGTCAAGTCCCGGATCGCGCGGGGCCGCGGCCAGTTGAAGGAAATCCTGACACCGCTTCTCGCCGGAAGGACCCCATGATCGAAACCCCGACCCATCCCGCCGCCTCGACCGAATTCCTGTCGAGGCGACACGACGGCGACCTGTCGGCCGCCGACCTCGCCGCGTTCGAAGCCCACCGCCGCGAATGCCCGGAGTGCGCGGCCGCGGTGGAGGACTTCGACCGCGCGCTGGAGGCCTTCCGGGAGGCGGACGTCGCTCCCGCCGCCTCCGACATCTCCGCGCGCATCCTGCGCAAGATCCGCGCGACCTCGCCGTCCCGGCGGCCCTTCGGCGTCATGTTCGGCATCGACGTGCGGTGGGCCGGCGCGCTCGCCGCGGCCCTGCTCGTCGTCATCATCATGGCTCCCGTCTTCTCGCGCCGCGAATACCGGTTCGGGCCGCCCCAGCCGCCCGCTCCCGAGGCGCCCATCGCCGCCTACGTGCTCGACGCCGACGCCGACGCCGAAGACGCGCCGGCCCGCGAGAAGTCTTCCGCGCCGCCGGCCGCGGCCCGGCCGAAGGCGAACAAGGAGGAATCCAGCGCCGCCAGGGGGGCCGTCGACCTGGATTCCTACGCATCGGCGCCCGCCGAGCCCCCGGCCCAGGCCCGCGACAACGCCCACGCAAACGCGAGCGAGCTCGACGCGACGAAGCTCGTCGGCGGCGTCGCGGCCGGAGCGCGTGCGGACGCCCCGTCCTCCCCGGCGGCTCCCCCTGCCTCCTCCGTGCGCCCGGAGAAGCCCGCGGCGACCCAGTTCTCGCGCCGCCAGAGCGCCGCGGCGCCCGCCGGCGGAGAAGCCGCGGCCGAGGGCTTCCTCGAAGCCGTGCCCGAGCTCCGTCTCTCCGTCCGCGCCGTCGACGGCCAGGGCAGCGCTCCCGAGGTCGTCCGAACTCCGACCGAGGCGAGCCTCGCGGAGCTCAAGGGCCGCGAGTTTCTCCTCGTCGTCGAGAGCGGCGGGAAGGTGCGCTTCGTCGAGGAACGCCTGCGGGAGCGCAAGCACGACGGCGAGGACAAGTCGGCGCCGCTCGAGAAATCGAAGGACTCCCGCTATTCCGCCGAGGAGGTCCTCAAGCAGCTCGCCTTCCATCCCGGCGACCGGTCGCGCCGGCTGGTGGTCACGGTCGAGTATTTCGAGTGAGCTGAGTGAGCCCGCGGCGCCTCAGCAGAAGGTCGTCATGACCGCGTCGGGGTGGTCGAGCCGATAGCCCTCGCCCGCGGGATCCGGATCGACCTCCAGGATTGCGCCCTGCAGACGGCGGAAGGCGTACTCGTCCATCACGACCGGGATCCCCGCGGCCTCGAACCGGTGCCCCTCGTCCGGCGCGTTCTCCTCGACGGAGATACGAAAACCCGTGCCGCCGCAGCCGAGGAGGTGACGGACGACCAGGACGGCCGCCGAAAAGTCCGCTTCGGAGCGCAGCCGGGCGGCGGCCTCCGGGGTGATCGTCAGGGGCGCGGCCCCGCTCCCGTCGTCGGCGGACATAGGATCATTCTATGGGGAAGCATCTTCCGGTCGCCGTGTCGATCGCCACGTCCGATTCCGGCGGCGGCGCCGGCATCCAGGCCGACCTTCTGACCTTCGCGGCGCACCGAGTCTACGGCGCGACCATCCTCGCCGCGGGCACGGCGCAGAACACCCGCGCGGTCACGGCGGTCGAGACGTTCTCCGAGCGCTTCCTCACGCGCCAGATCGACGCGGTCTTTCCGGATCTGCGGCCCCGCGCGGTCAAGATCGGAATGCTCTTCGACGCGCCGCGCATCCGCGCCGTGGCCCGCGGCCTCCGGCGGCATCGCGCCGCCAACGTGGTCCTGGATCCCGTCATGGTCTCCAAGTCCGGCGCCCGACTGCTGGCGCGCGCGGCGGTGTCCACTCTGAAACGGGAGCTCCTCCCGCTCTGCGGGCTCGTGACGCCGAACCTCCCGGAGGCGGCGGCATTGGCGGGCTTCCCGATCCGGACGGCGGCAGACCGCCGCGATGCGGCCGGCGCGATCGCGGATCTGGGCGCCGCGGCAGTTCTCGTCAAGGGAGGGCACGGCCGCGGCCGCGAAGTCCGCGACCTTCTCTTCGACGGCCGGTTCTTTACCGAGTTCGTGGCCCCGCGCGTCCGGACCCGGGCGACCCATGGCACCGGCTGCACGCTCTCGGCGGCCATTGCGGCGAACCTCGCGCTCGGCAAATCCCTCGAAGACGCCGTGCTCGCGTCCATCCAATACCTGCGCGCGGGTCTGGCGAACGGGCTCTTCCCCGGCCGGGGCTTCGGCGTGCCGGATCACTTCCCGCCGGAGCCCTGGAGCTGACTCAGTCCCAGAGCGAGAACGCGTAGCCGAGCGACCCGTAGGCCGTCTCCGACACGGCCGTCTGTTCGGCGTCGCGGTTCTTGTCCATCTCCTTCAGGTGCCCGACCATCCGGTACTTGGCGCCGCGCACGAAGGACCTCGCGAGGCGGACCTCCTCGGCGGCCCTCTCCGCGCCGTTGCGGGCGATCGCCGCCGTCGCCCGCGAAAGGACCGCGAGAGACGCGTAGAGGTCGATGGCGACGTTGGACAGCCGATCCTGGTGGTACTGCTTCTGGATCACGCCCTTGCCGTACTTCTTGAGCAGCGTCTCCACGGCGACTCCGGTTGCCCGGGCGTACTTCGCGACGACGTCGCCTTCCGGCGCGAGCTCGGGCGCGATCCGGGTGAGCCGGCCCGGCACCACGACGCCGCGGATCTTGCGCGCCGCGTAGTCCGACAGGATGCCGAGGGAGGACAGGGGCGCCTTGAGGGCCCGCCCGATCTCCTGGAGGTCCTCGCCGACGTCGCGCATGCCGGAGAGGGCGACGAGGACGCGCAGGATCTCGTTGGTCCCCTCGAAGATCATGTTGATCCGGGAGTCGCGCAACGCCTTCTCGTAGGGGTATTCCTCCATGAAGCCGTTGCCGCCGGCGATCTGGAGGGCGTCGTTGATGTTGGACCAGACGGTCTCCGTGCCGAAGACCTTGCAGCAGGCGCCCTCCAGAGCGTAGTCCTCGAGGCCGCGGTCGATGAGCCCGGCCGTCAGGTACACCATCGACTCCAGGGCGTACGTCGACACGACCATTCGGGCAAACTTGGCGCGGATCATCTCGAAGTCGGCGATCCGCGTGCCGAACTGCTTGCGCTGCGTGGCGTGGCGGGCCGCTTCGCGGAGCATCGCCTTGCAGCCGCCGATGCACCCCGCGCCGAGAGAGGTGCGGCCGGTGTTGAGAATCTCGACGGCGATCTTGAAACCCTGGCCGCGTTCTCCGAGAACGTGCGAAGCCGGCACGCGCACGTTCTCGAGCTCGATCGGGACGGTCGAGGAGCCCTTCAGGCCGAGCTTGTGCTCCTCCTTGCCCGGAACGACGCCCCCGAGGTCCTTGGTCACTGCGAATGCCGTGATCCGGCGGTGCTCGTCCTTCTCGGGAAGCTGGACGTCCTTGGCAAAGACCGTGAAGAACTCGGCGAACCCGCCGTTGGAGATCCAGTGCTTGCTGCCGTTCAGGACGAAGGTGTCGGTGGCGGCGTCGTAGTCGGCGGTGGTCCGGATCGAGGCCGCGTCGGAGCCGGCCTCGGCCTCCGTCAGCGCGAAGGCAGCGATCATCTCCCCCGAGGCCAGCTTCGGAAGCCACCGGCGCTTCTGGGCGTCGGTCCCGTGGAGGAGCAGACCCTTCATGCCGATCGACTGGTGCCCGCCTATCAGGATGCCGAGCGACGCGTCGATCGTCCCGATCTCCTCGGTCACCCGGCAGTACTGCGAGGAGGAGAACCCGTAGCCGCCGTGCTCCTCCGGAATCGTCATCCCGAAAGCGCCGAGCTCCGCGAGGCCCTTGACGACCTCCGGCGCGATGCGACGCTCCCGCTCGATGCGCGCCGTGTCGACGTGGTCCCGCGCGAAGCCGCGGAGGGAGTCGAGAAAGGCCGCCACCGTCTCCTTCTGCACCGGGTCGATCTCGGGAAACGGAAAGACCGTCTCCTCCGGAATCTGGCCTGCGAAGAGCGACTTGAGGACCGGCGTCACCCGCGGGTCGGCCGCCGTCGCGACTGTGCCGGAGAGTCGATCGGTCATGAGAGGACCTCCTCCGGGGTGGACGCGCTCGTGTGCGTATCCGCATAGAAGCCGGTGCGCGCATTGGCGTGCGCCTGAATGGTGCCCGCCGGGACGAATCGCGGCCCCAGGCGCTCCGACAGGTCGTCGAGCCGGGTGAAGACCCGGTCCGCCCCGAGAGCGTCCGCGTAACGGAGGAGCCCGCCCCGAAACGGCGGGAACCCCGTTCCGAAGATCATCGCGAGGTCGAGCTTGCCCGGATCCTCCACGATCCCGTCCTCGAGGCAGTAGGCGGCCTCGTTGATCATGGGGAGTACGAGACGCGACTCGATGACCTCGGCCGGAAGCGGCGAGCGGTCCCTTGGCTGCACGCGGAGCGCCGCGTAGGCCTCCGGCGCCGGCTTGCCGCGACTGCCGCCCGGGCGGTCATACTCGTAGAACCCCTTCCCGTTCTTGCGCCCGAGCCGCCCGGCGGCCGCCAGCGCCTCTTCGCCTCCCATGCGCAGGCGATCGGGGAAGGCGGCCTGGAGCACCTCCCCCGCCTTCGCCGCGACGTCGAGGCCCACGTCGTCCAGCAGGGCGAGCGGCCCGACGGGCATGCCGAAGCGCGTCATCGCCGCGTCGACGTCCTCGATCCGGCAGCCGTCGAGAACCAGGCGCACGGCCTCTGAGAGGTACGGCGCAAGGATGCGATTGACGAGAAACCCCGGGGCGTCCTTCACGACGACCGGCGTCTTGCCGAGCGTCTTCGCGAGCGCGAAGATCGTCGCGACGGTCTCGTCGCTCGTCCGCTCGCCCCGGATCACCTCGACGAGCGGCATCCGGTGCACCGGGTTGAAGAAGTGCATTCCGACGACCCGTCCTGCGTGGTTCGCGCCGACCGCGATCTCGGTGATCGGCAGGGTCGAGGTGTTTGACGCGAAGATTGCGGTGTCCGGCACCGCCGCCTCCCAGTCCTGGAGCACCGCGCGCTTGACGGCGAGCTTCTCGACGACCGCTTCGATCGTCACTTCGCAGCGCCCGAAGCCGCTGTAGTCGAGTGTGCCCGAGAGACGGTCCATCTTGCGCGCCATCTCGCGCGGCTGGAGGCGGCGCTTCTTGAGGGCCTCCCGCCATACCGCGGCAGCCGCGGCGTAGCCGTGTGCCAGGGCCTTGGGCTCGATGTCCTTCATCCGCGCGGGGATGTCCTTGTCGGCGGCGAGCTGGGCGATTCCGCCGCCCATCGTCCCGGCGCCGAGGACGCCGACGCTCGTGACGGACCGCGGCTTCACCGACGGATCCGCGACACCGGTCTCCCGTTTGACCTCCTCGGTCAGGAAGAAGATCGCCAGCAGGTTCTTCTGGACCTCGCCGCCGAACACGAGGCCGATGTGGCGCGCTTCCGACGCCAGGCCCACCGCCACCGGCTTTCCCCACCCTTCCTCGACGACCTCGAGGGCTTCGAGCGGCGCCGGATACTGTCCGCCGGTCTGCTTGATCACCGATTCGCGGGCCTTCGAGAACACGACCCTGCGCCCGATCGGCGTCGCCTCCAGAGCCCGAGCGCCGAAGTCGCGGGCTCCGCGCCGCGACGACGGCTTGCCGCCGCCGAGCTTGCTCCGCGCGAAACGCCGCGACCAGTCGTCGAAGATGGCGGCAGGCACCGCCTCGTCGACGAGGCCGATCTTCTTCGCCCGCCGCGCATCGAGAGACTTTCCGGTCAGGATGAGGTCCAGCGCCGCCGCGAGGCCGACCACGCGCGGAAGGCGCGTGCAGCCGCCCCAGGCCGGGAAGATGCCCAGGCGCACCTCCGGCAGCCCGATCTGCGACTTCTTCGCGTCCGACATGACCCGGTAGTCGCACGCCAGCGCGAGCTCGGTCCCCCCGCCGAGGCACGCGCCGTGAATCGCGGCGACGGTCGGGTACGGGAGGTTGGCGAGCTGCTCGAAGAGAGACTGCACCCGCTCGACGCCCGGACGGACCTCCTCGGGCCGCACGCGCGTGAACTCCTTCACGTCCGCTCCGGCAATGAACACGTCGGGCTTCCCGCTCCGGACGAGGAGCCCGCGGATCCGCGCTTCGCGCGTCAGCCTCACGAGGACGTCGGCGAGCTCGGTCAGGACCTCGCGGGAGAGCTTGTTGACCTTTTCGCCGGGGAGATCGAACGTCAGGATCGCGAGGCCGTCCTCCTCGACCTTGAGGTCGAAGGCAGTCACAGAGCTGCCTCACGGCGCAATGGGGCGGGGAAAAGCCTCGCCCCTACGGATCCTTGAGATGACAGCTTCCCGTAGGGGCGGCCCTGAGTTGTCGCCGTCCTGCGGACGGCGCCTCCTACTGCCGTGGGTCTCCCTCTGCTGGTCGGACCGCGGCCGCCCGATATCGCCACACTCACATCAGCTCCACGACGATTGCCCCGCCCTGTCCCCCGCCGATGCACATCGTCGCCAGACCGAACTGGGTGCCGCGCCGCTTCATCTCCTTCAGAAGCGTCGTGACGAGCCGGTTCGCCGACGAGCCGACCGGGTGGCCGAGCGCGATCGCTCCCCCGTTGACGTTGGTCTTCTCCCAGTCCATCTCGCCGATCGGGCCGGAGGTCGCGTACTTCGCATGCCACGCCGCCGAGGGGAACACGCGGGCACACGCGAGGACCTGCGCCGCAAACGCCTCGTTGATCTCGACCAGGCCGATGTCCTTCCACGCGATGCCGGCGCGCTTGAGCGCGAGGGGCGTCGCGACCGCCGGGCCCAGGCCCATCCGCTCGGGCTCGAGCGCGCAGAAGGCGAACCCGCGGATCTTCCCGAGGGGCTCGTACCCGCGCGCCCGGGCGGCCGAGGCGCTCATGACGAGGGTCGCGGCGCCGCCGTCGGTGATCTGGGACGAGTTGCCCGCCGTGACGGTGCCGAACTTCCGGTCGAAATACGGCTTGAGCTTCGCGAGCGCCTCCATGGTCTGGTTCTCGCGCACGCCGTTGTCCTGCATCGCCATGCCTTCGAAGCGCGGCGGGATCGGGACGGGCACGATTTCCTCGGCGAGCTTCTTGCGCGCGAGGGTCACCCGCTGGTGCGACCGCAGGGCGAAGGCGTCCTGCTCCTCGCGCGAGATGCCGTGCTCCTTGGCCAGCACCTCCGCGGTTTCTCCCATGTTCAGGCCGCACACGGCGTCCGTCAGGCCCATCTGGAGCCCGATCTCGGGCTTGAAGTGACGGGGGCGGAACTTCGAGGCGGCGGCCAGGCGGCTGCCGAGGTCCCGCGCGGTGAAGACCTCGGTGAACACCTCCTGGCTCTCGTGCGAGTAGAGCAGCGGGATGTTCGACATCGACTCGACGCCTCCCGCCAGGATCGCGTCCGCATCGCCGGCCGCAATGCGATATGAGGCATCGACGATCGACTGGAGGCCCGATCCGCAGAGGCGATTGACTGTGAAGGCGGGAACGCTTCGAGGAATCCCGGCCTTCAGGGCCGCCACCCGCGCTACGTTGACGGCGTCGGGCGGTTGCGCGATGTTGCCGAAGATCACCTCGTCGAGACCCTCGGGGTCGAAGCCGGTCCGAGCCAGCAGCTCGACGGCGACGATGCGCCCGAGCTCGTCGGCCGAGACGTCCTTCAGCTCCGTTCCGGCGCGGGAGTAGGGCGTGCGCAACCCGTCGACGATGACGGCATCACGCGACATGGGACTTGCCGGCCGCCGCGTACATCCCCTCGATCAACGCGTGGTAGCGGTTCTCGAGGATTCGCCGCTTCACCTTGAGCGTCGGCGTGATGGACCCGTCCTCGATCGTCAGATCCGAGGGCAGGATGGCGAAGGCCCGGATCTGCTCGTGATGCGGCTTGTCCGCGTTGTAGGTGTCGATCTCGTGCTGGAAGAGGGCGCGAATCCCGGCATGCGCGTCGATCGCCTCCCAGCGCACGTCGTGGTTTCCGGCGGCCGCCCACTCCTTGAGCCGGTCGAAGTTCGGCACGATCAGCGCCGCGAGGAAACGCTGCCGGTCGCCGATCACGATGGGCAGGGCCACGTAGGGCGACTTCTTCAGCTCCGTCTCGATCGGCTGCGGCGCGGCCTTCTTGCCTCCGGCGAGGACGATCAGGTCCTTCTTGCGGTCGGTAATCGCGAGGAACCCGTCTTTCAGGTTGCCGATGTCCCCGGTGTGGAACCACTTCTCCGAGTCGATCGCCTCGGCGGTTGCCGCCGGTTTGTTGAAGTAGCCCTTCATGATGTGCGGCCCGCGGGTCAGGATTTCGCCGTCGTCGGCGACCTTCACTTCGACGTTGCGGAGCTGTTTGCCGACCGTTCCGAGCCTCCAGCGTCCCGGGCCGTTGACCGTGATGACCGGCGAAGTCTCCGTGAGGCCGTATCCCTCGTAGATCGCCACCCCCGCGCCCACGAAGAACTCGGCGAGGTCCTTCGAGAGCGGCGCGCCTCCGGAGACGGCGAACTGAAACTTGGAGCCGAGCGCGGCCCGGATCTTCTTGAAGACGAGCGCGTCCGCGATCTTCGCCTTGCGCGCGAGACCGCCGGGCAGCGGCCGGCCCTCCGTGATGTACGGAACCCGCTCGCGCCCGATCCCGAGCGCCCAGGCGAAGATCTTCTTCTTCAGGGGGCTGCCCGCGTCCGCCTTGGCCATGATCCGGGCGTGAACCTTCTCGTACACGCGCGGCACGGCCCCGAAACAGTACGGGTTGACCTCCTGGAAGTTCGCCGCGAGCTTGTCGATCGATTCCGCATACGCGATCGAGGCCGTCTTGTAGAGATAGGCATAGTCGAGCATCCGCTCGAAGACGTGCGAGAGCGGCAGGAACGAGAGTGCGATCGAGTCGGCCGTGAACGGGATGACCTCGCAACCCGTCACGACGTTCGAGACGAGATTCGAATGCGTGAGCATCGCGCCCTTGGGCTCGCCCGTCGTGCCCGAGGTGTAGATGATCGTCGCGACGTCCTCCGGCTTGACCCGGGCCGCGCGCTGCCCGAAGACGTCCGGGCTCATCTCGAGCGTGGGACGTCCCCGGTCGACGACCGCGTGGAAGGTCGTGTACCCCGGCTCGGCGGGAGGGTTGCCCTCGCAGACGATGACGTGATCGAGCGTCGGGACCTGGTCGCGGATCGTCAGGATCTTGCCCAGCTGTTCGAGTGTGGAAACGAAGATGGCCTTGGCGCCGCAGTCGTTCAAGAGCGGAGCGATCTGTCCGGCGGGAAGCGTCGGATAGATCGGGACCGACCAGGCGCCGGCGCAGAGGATCGCGTAGTCCGCCATCGCCCACTCCGGGCGATTCTCCGCGAGGATGGCGACCCGGTCTCCGGGCTGCACGCCGAGACCGTTCAAACCGAGGGAGAGGGCCCGCACCGTGAAACCGAAGTCCGGCCGCCGAGATGGGCTTCCAGACACCCTGGATCTTGGAGATCAGGAGATTGGGCTTTCCGCTCGACGCCGCGATGGAGAAGATGTCGCACAGGGTGCGTGGCTCAGTCGCCATGGTGCGCCTCCGGCCCGGATTGTGTCGCGGCCACCGGGGCGGGTCAAGGATTCGAGGATCACCGCGCGGCGTCGAGCGCGTTATAGGCTCAGGCGCGCATGGCGATCGCGCTTCTGGCAGGCACGCTCCTCGCCCTCGCCGGCTTCCTTCTGACGTCGGTCCAGGGCTTCGCGCTGACCGCGCACATCGCCGCCGCGCACCCCGAGGCGCGATTCCTGGTCACGCGTCACGTGGTCTACGCGATCCCGACGGTCCTGCTCTCGCTCTTCTCCCAGTCGATGGTGATCTTCTTCTTCATCGGCACGGGCCGTCTCGTCAAGGACGAGATCGCGTCCCTCCCGGAAGCCGAGCGCCGGACCGTCCAGAACGCCCTGCGCGGCTTCAAACGGAAGACCTCGCCGCCCGCGACGATCGCAATCCTTGCGGCCATCGCTGTCTTCGTGCTCGGCGGCGCGGCCCACACGCACGCCCTCCCCGCCTGGGTGCACCTGGCTGCCTCGATCGGCGCCGTGGCTGCGCACCTCTGGGCGCTCGTGGCGGAGTGGAACGCGTTTCTCGAGAACGGCCGCCTGATGGCGGATCCCGCCCGGTACGCGCGCGCGGCCGTGAAGGCGCAACCCTGAGCGAGGCGCCGCGCCGCGGGCTCGTGACCGGCGCGGGCATCCGCGTCGGACGCGCGATCGCGCTCGGCCTGGCGCAGTCCGGCGTCGACGTGGCGGTTCACTACAACCGCTCGGCGGACGCCGCAGAGGAGACCGCCGCGGCGATCCGCGCTCTGGGGCGCACGGCGGTCACGCTCGCCGCCGACCTCTCCGCACCCGACGCCTGCGCCCGTCTCGTGCGGGACGCGATCCACGATCTCGGCGGCCTCGACTTTCTGGTTCACTCCGCCGCCAGCTTCCACCGTGCTCCCGCTCGCCGAGACCGACGCCGCCCTCTGGGACGCGTCGATGAACCTGAACGCCCGCGCGGGAATGCTCCTGACGCGGGAGGCCGCCCCGGAGCTCAAGGCACGGCGCGGTCGCGTCGTTCTGGTGTCGGACTTCCTCGCCGTCTTCCCCGCCCGCAACTACGTCGCTCACTCGGCGTCCAAGGCCGCCGTCGAGGGCCTCGTGCGCGCCCTCGCCGTCGAGCTCGCTCCCGAGGTCTCCGTCAACGGGGTGGCGCCGGGCACCGTCCTCGTTCCGGAGGGCACGCCCCTCGACCAGGCCGAACGGTGGGCGCGTCAGGTGCCGGCCAAACGCAACGGCGACCCGGAGGACGTCGCGGCGGCCGTCGTCTTCCTCTGCACGGGGCCCGCGTTCGTCACGGGCCAGACCCTCCGCGTCGACGGCGGCCGCTCGCTGGTCTGAGGCGCCCGCCCGGTCGTCAGGAGTCAGGATCGGGTGCCGAACTCCGCGTGCTCGCCGCGCAGCCGGGCCGCGAACTCCCGCATGAGCGCCCGACGCGGAGCCGCGAGGCGTTCGCCGGCCTCGGTGCGAAGCGTCTGGCTGCCGGCCTCCTCGATCATCTGCGCCATCTCGAGGATGTCGAGACGCTCGCGATACGCATCGGCCAGCCCGCGCGCGATCCCATACGCGCCCATCGACTCGAGCCACAGAGCGTCGTGGACGATCTCCTCCTCCGCCGTCGCCGGAGCCGTCTCGAAACGGCCGAGCGCGGTGAAGAGGCGCCGCACGGCCTTCGGCGGCACTCCCAGGGAGGACAGGAAGATCTCTGTTCGGCTCCCGTGGCCCATCCGGGACACCCACTTCTCCTGCCCGGAAAAGACCGCGAGCAGAAAGAGAAGGTCCATATCGAGATCCTCGCGGCCTCCGGCGATCCGATTCGCCGCCGAGACCATCCGCTCGACGTCGCCGTAGTTGGTGACGCCGTCGAGGGCCACGGCGAGAGGGCGCACGTACGAGAGGATGGATTTGCGAACTTCGGAATCCATAGGGATCGGGGCGATACTAGCCCTTCAACTCGAAACCTGGATCGCCTGCGGCATCTCCCTGCGTCGGCACGCGGCGGCCGGCCGCTTAGAGGAAGATCCGGCCGCCGCTGACCGCGTCGGCCCAGTTTCATCATGGCTGCAGTCCCGCCTCGGTGTGGGCCGCCGCAGATCACCGACTCCGGGAGACGCCGCAGGCTTCCGGGGCCCTCAGTGGATCGCCCCGCCGACGTGCGGCATCAGGTCGCGGCGCGAGGAGTCTCCGCGAGGGCAGCGGAGGAGCCTCGCGCCGCGGGAGGCGGAGTGCGGCGAAGGGTCAGGCTCCCGGTCGAGCGCGCATCCGCGCGAGCCGGGAGCCGGTGCGCCGGAGGCGCAGACCCTGCGACGCGCTCCGCCGACGTGAGGGAGGCGGGCTCGAGGCCTGTCGCCACATCAGCACTCGACGTGTGTAAGCGGAGGCTAGGGTCAGGGCTTCGGCGTGGCCATCCGTCCGTTGCGCTTGGCAGGCGGGGCGTCGCTCTCGTCGGCGAAGTCGTCGGGAGGCGCGTCGCGCATGCGTCGTCGCCGCTGCTGGAGGGCCTCGCGGGCGCGCTCGCGCATCTGGACCAGCTTCTCGCGCTGCGCCGGGTTGAGCACCTGCTTCATGTCGAGCTCCATCAGGACGAGCTCCTTCTGCATCGCGGCACGGGCCAGCTCGCGGGCTTCGATCTTCGCCTCGAGGGCCTTGCGGTCGGGGTTCTCGCTCTGCATCGCCTGGTCGTAGTCGAACTGCTTCTTCTCGAAGTCCGCGCGCAGGTCGATGAGCTTGGGCTTGGAAGTCGCGAAGATCTTCTCGAGCTGCGTGGCCTGGTCGGCCGAGAGGTCGAGCTCCCGCGCGATGCGGGGGCGTTTCCACCACTTGCCCTCGGCGATGCTCTGCGCGTGAAGCGCCGGCGCCGCGAGGCCCGCGATCAGAAGCAGGACGGCCCCGATTCTCCGGCTCACAGGCTCTCCTCGGGGGCGAGGTCCGCGTGGTCGTCGCCGCCCTGGGCGAGGTACTCGAGGTCCCGCAGCAGGGCGTCGTCGTCGCGGTCGGCGGAGGATGCGAGAGTCGTCTCGGCCCGATCCGTCGCCACCTGCGGATCCGGGGTGCCCGGATTCGCCGAACGCCGCCACGGCATCGCCAGCGCGACGAGGAGCAGGGCTGCGGCAATCCCGACCGCCCAGCGCAGGACGGGCATCTTCCGGCGCGGACCCGCCCGGCGGATCGCCGCCATCGTGGCCTCCTGCGCGTCGCGCCAGTCATCCGGCGATCGGCGGTCGATCTCGGCGGCGCCCTCGCGCGCCAGGTCGGCCATCGCCCCCTGCCACTCGCGGAGGGCCCGGCTGCATGCCTCGCACCGCGACAGGTGCCGCGGCAGAGGCTCGGGCTCTCCCGACGGCGGAGCCGCCAGCGAAAAGAGCTCGGCGTCGGTCAGGTGCTTGTCCTCGTCCATCTCCGTAGGAATCCTCATCGAAAGTCCGAAAGCCGTTCCCGCATCTTCTGCGCGGCCCGGAAAAGGTGCGATTTGATCGTCCCGGCGTCGAGGCCGGTGACTTCGGCAATGTCGGGGATCGACATCTCCTCGAAGTGTTTCATGACGAAGATCGACTTCTGCCTCGGCGACAACGCGTCCATCGCGACGTGCAGTCTCTCGCGAATCTCCCGCCCCGCGGCCCGGCGCTCCGGCGAGGGATCGTGATGGACCGCGACCTCCGCGGGTCCTTCCCCGTTCTCGCCTTCGTCCGGCCGCCGCGGACCTTGATGGAAGTAAAGGACGAGGCGGCGGCGCTTGAGCCGGTCCTTGCACCAGTTGATGCAGATCCGCGTCAGCCACGTCTCGAAGGTCGACCCTTCGCGGAACCCGTCCAGGCTCTGGTAGGCCCGCAGAAACGTTTCCTGGGCGGCACAGTCCGCTTCGCCGACGTCGCGGAGGAATCGGTAGGCGATCCGCGTGATCTTCTTCTGGTACTGCCGGACGAAATACTCGAAGAGGTCGACCTTCCCAGCGCGGATCTCGCGGATGAGCCGGCCTTCGTCCACGGGGGCGGCGGTTTCGTGCGGAATCATGGCGAGAGCAGGCACAGGAGATAGACGACTTCGGGGAGTCCCGGATTACACGCGCCGAACCCCTCCGCGCGCGGCCAACCCTCGCCCCCCAAGGCGTTTGCGGCCATTCGACCAAGGGTAACATCGGCCCGTGGCCGCCCCTTCCGTGATCCTCGTGACCGGCTGTTCGTCGGGAATCGGCCGGGCCACGGCCCTGGAGGCGGCCGGGCGTGGCCACCGCGTCGTCGCGACCGCTCGCAACCGGAACGATCTGGCCGACCTCGAGCGCCGGGAGAACCTGTCGACCCTCCATCTCGACGTGACGGACCCGGCCTCGGTCCGGGCAGCCGTGGCGGAAACCCGCGCCCGGCACGGCCGGATCGACGCGCTCGTCAACAGCGCGGGCTACGCGCAGTACGGCGCCGTCGAGGAGGTCACGCCCGAGGAATGGCGCGCCGTCTTCGACGTCAACTTCTTCGGACTGCTCGACGTGACCCGCGCCGTGCTTCCCGGAATGCGCGAGGCAGGCTCCGGGACGATCATCCTCATGTCCTCCCTCGGCGGCCGAGTCAGTGTCCCGTTCGCGTCGCCCTATTGCGCATCCAAGCACGCGGTCGAGGCGGTTGCCGACGCGCTCCGCGTGGAGACTGCCCCCTTCGGAATCCGTGTCGTCACGGTGGAGCCCGGTCCGATCGACACCCGGTTCGCCGAGAAGGCGCGCTCGGTCGTGGGACCCCTCATCGCGCGCCCCGGGCCCTACCGGGCTTTCTACGCGAACGCCGAGAAGGCCATGGACGGCGACTTCCGGCGCGGGCACTTGCCGCCGGAGCGCGTCGCCCGCGTCGTCGTCGATGCGATCGAGGCGAGACGCCCGCGATCCCGCTACGTGGTCACCTGGCTCGCGCGCACGCTCATTCCGATGCGACGGCTCCTGCCGGATCGCTGGATCGACCGGATGATGCGCTTCTCGCTGAAGTTGCCCGCGGGCCCGCGCCGATAGAATGGTTCGTCCCAAATCAGGAACCCATGCCCGTACGCAAAACCCTCAACTCCCGCGTTCCGATCAAGGTCTGGACGGACGACGTCGAAGCGTCCGCCGCCGCGCAGCTCATACGAACCGGCGCCCTGCCCTTCGTCTTCAAGCACGTCGCCGCGATGCCGGACACGCACTGGGGCCTCGGGGCGACCGTCGGCAGCGTCGTCGCCACGAAGGGCGCCGTCTGCCCCGCGACGGTCGGTGTGGACATCGGGTGCGGCATGGCAGCCGTCAAGACCTCGCTTCCGGCATCGGCCCTCGACGGGAAACTCCCGCGCCTGCGTGCCTCGATCGAGCGGGGCATCCCGGTCGGCTTCAACCAGCGCAAGGAGCCCCATCCGCGAGGCGCCGCGCTGCTCGCCGCCGCCGTCGAAGCGGACCTTCCCGGTGTCGCGTCGGATTCCGAACGGAAGAAAGCCGCACACCAGTGCGGGACGCTCGGCGGCGGCAACCACTTCATCGAGATCTGCCTCGACGGGGACGACGGGCGGGTCTGGGTGCTCCTCCACTCGGGCTCGCGCAACATCGGCAAGATCACGGCGGAGCGCCACATCGGCAAGGCGAAGGGCATCATGAAAAAGCTCGCCGTCGAGCTGCCGGACCCGGACCTCGCCTATTTCGCGACGGGCACGCGCGAGTTCGACGACTACGTCCGGGACCTGAAGTGGTGCCAGGACTTCGCGCGGACCAACCGGGAAATCATGGTCGACCAGGTTCTCAAGGACCTGCGCCACGAGATCGGTGCCTTCGAGACCGAGCCCGCCGTCAACTGCCACCACAACTACGTCGCCTGGGAACGGCACTACGGCGAGGACGTCACGGTGACCCGCAAGGGCGCGATCCGCGCCGGGCGCGGCGAGCTCGGGATCATTCCCGGATCGATGGGCACCGGCTCGTTCATCGTCCGCGGCCTCGGAAACCCCGAATCCTTCGAGAGCGCGCCCCACGGCGCCGGCCGGAAGATGTCCCGCGGCGAAGCGCGGCGGCGGTTTACCCGCGAGGATCTCGCCCGGCAGACCGAGGGAGTCGAGTGCCGCAAGGACGCCGGCGTGATCGACGAGATTCCCGGCGCCTACAAGCCGATCGGCGAGGTCATCGCGAACTCTTCGGACCTCGTCGAGGTCGTGGCGCGCCTGAAGCAGGTGGTGTGCGTCAAGGGTTGAGCCCGGCAATTTTACGAGTGGCGTTCGGGTTTCGCCCGGCAGCACACTGGACTCAGCGTAGGATTCGACCGCGAAAGGGAGAAAATGCGAACCCGAACCATTCTCACCGCCGTCAGCGTTGTGTTCGCCCTCGCAGCCCTGCCCGCTTGCCGCAAGGCCGCGGAGCAGACCACCAAGCCAACCGCGGCGGCTCCGAGCGGCGGTATCGACCGGACGGTCCTTCCGCTCGCCGAGCCGGACTACCCGCGCTCCAAGGAGCTCGACGCGCGCAACGCCACCGCCCCCGCGCGCTTTGAGGTCAAGCCGCCCGAGGGTGCGCCCAACGTCATCATCTTCCTGATCGACGACATCGGTTTCGGGCACCCCGGCGCGTTCGGCGGCGGCATCCCGATGCCGACCCTCGATCGGCTCGCCAACGACGGGCTCCGCTACAACCGCTTCCACACCACCGCGCTCTGCTCGCCCACGCGCGTGGCGATCCTGACGGGACGCAACCACCACACGAACAACGCCGGCGCCATCATGGAAGTGGCCACCGCGTTTCCGGGCAACACGGGAGTGCGGCCTCAGAGCGTCACGCCGCTCGCCGAGATCCTCCGTCAGAACGGCTATGCCACGGCGGCGTTCGGCAAGTACCACGAGACCGCGCCGTGGGAGGTCAGCGTGTCGGGTCCCTTCGATCGTTGGCCCACGCGTTCCGGTTTCGACAAGTTCTACGGCTTCATCGGGGGCGAGACCAATCAGTGGGCTCCGCTGATCTTCGACGGCACGATCAAGGTCGAGCCGCCCAACGATCCGAACTACCACTTCACGACCGACATGACGACCAAGGCGATCGAGTGGATCCGGAGCGAACAATCGCTGACTCCGCAGAAGCCTTTCTACGTCTACTTCGCCACCGGCGCGACCCACGCGCCGCACCACGTGCCCAAGGAGTGGATCGCCAAGTTCAAGGGCAGGTTCGACGGCGGCTGGGACGCGTACCGCGAAGAGGTCTTCGCCCGGCAGAAGAAACTCGGCATCGTCCCCGAGAACGCCAGGCTCGCGCCCAAGCCCGAAGCGATCAAGGACTGGGACAAGCTCACGCCCGACGAGCAAAAGCTCTTCGCCCGGCAGATGGAAGTCTTCGCGGCCTTCGCCGCGCACACGGACTACGAGATCGGCCGGGTGGTCAAGGCGGTCGAGGACCTCGGCGACCTCGACAACACGCTGATCATGTATCTCGTCGGCGACAACGGCGCGAGCGCCGAGGGCGGCATGGTCGGCATGTTCAACGAGATGACCTATTTCAACGGGGTCGCCGAGACAGTGCCCGACATGCTCAAGAGCATGGACAAGTGGGGCGGGCCGGAGACCTTCCCGCACATGGCGGCGGGCTGGGCAGTCGCCGGCAACACGCCTTTCATGTGGACCAAGCAGGTGGCCTCCAACTTCGGCGGCACGCGCAACCCGCTCGTGGTCCACTGGCCTAAGGGCATCAAGGCCAAGGGCGAGATCCGCAGCCAGTTCCAGCACGTCACGGACATGGCGCCGACCGTGCTCGAGGCGACCGGCATTCCGGAACCGATCACGGTCAACGGGGTCAAGCAGACGCCGATGGAAGGCGTGAGCATGATGTACACGTTCGAAGATCCCAAGGCCGCGGGACGGCACAAGACGCAGTACTTCGAGATCTTCGGCAACCGGGCCATCTACCACGACGGCTGGGTGGCCGCGACCGTCCACAGGGCGCCCTGGGAAGCGGAGCCTCGCCACAAGCTCTCCGAGGACGTCTGGGAGCTCTACAACGTCGAGGAAGATTTCAGCGAGACCAACGACCTCGCGGCGAGCAACCCGGAGAAGCTCAAGGAGCTCCAGGCGCTCTTCATGACGGAAGCCGAGAAGTACCACGTCCTGCCGATCGACGACCGGTCGCTCGAGCGCTTCGACCCGGCGATGGCAGGCCGTCCGGATCTCATGGCCGGCCGCAAGTCGTTGACCGTCTACGAAGGCATGACCGGGATGATGGAGAACGCCTTCATCAACATCAAGAATCAGTCGTTCACCGTGACGGCCGACGTCGACATCCCGGCGGGCGGCGCGACCAACGGCGTCATTCTCGCGCAGGGAGGCCGCTTCGGCGGCTGGAGCCTCTACGTCAAGGACGGCAAGCCGGCCTTCACCTACAACTTCGTGGGACTCCAGGAATACACGATCAACGGCACCGAGCGGCTCGCGCCCGGTAAGGCCACCGTCCTCCTCGATTTCGCGTACGACGGCGATGGTCGAGGCAAGGGTGGAACGGCCACGCTCTCGATCAACGGCAAGAAGGTCGGCTCGGGACGCGTCGAGCGGACCAACCCCAACATCTTCTCAGCCGACGACGCGGCCGACGTGGGAATCGATGAGGGCACCAACGTCAGCTCCGCGTACAAGCAGCACGGCAACAAATTCACCGGCAAGATCGAGAAGGTGACGGTCGACGTCCGGTAGAAGTCGGACGCATGGACTCTGAGGGACGCCTCCCGCCCTTCAGCGGTAGGCGTCCTTCCTATGCTCGGCCGCGGCGAGGAACACGATTCCCGCCGCGTTAGAAACCCGCACCGGCCTTCCTGTTGTCGAACGGTAGTATTCGCAGCCAGGAGGTCACTCCATGCCGTCCGCGAGATCCCTGCCTGGTATCGGCCTGTCTTGCTTCACCGCGGTACTCCTGCTCACTACGCCGGCGCCCGCGGAGGAGACCGCGAAGTCCTTCCCGCGGCTCGAGACCACGCCCAGCCGGCCAAAAGCCTATGGGGTGGAGGACTACACGGTGACGGTCGTCCCGGCGATCGCTTTTCTGCCGAGAGAGAACGATACCTACACGACCTTCGCACAGACAATGGGACGAAGGGGCTCGATCAACACAGTGACGGACTTCTACGCTCCGATCGATCTGCCGCTCGGGGCTTTCATCGACTACATCGGACTCAACACGGAGACGAACGTTCCGAACATCTTCGGGGTCGCCCTTTACTCCCGTAACAAGTTTGGAGACGTCCACACGATCGGGACGTTCGGAAGCACGGTCCATGGCTGGGACACCGACTACGGCGAATTCGTCGGCGCAGGGCTCAGCCCCACCGTTCCACAGGCGCTGATACTTCACGTTCAGCAGGGCAGCGCTCCGACCGTTCAGTGGTTCGGATATGTCGAGGTCTGGTGGCGGCGAAACGTTTCCGTAGCTCCGTCTGTCGCAACGTTCAACGACGTCCCGCTGGGCCACCCATTCTTCCAGTTCATCGAGGCGCTCGCCAAGTCCGGGATCACGGTCGGATGCGGAAGCGGCAACTACTGCCCGGATGCTCCGCTGACGCGAGGCCAGATGGCCGTGTTCCTCGCGAAGGCGCTGGGTCTCCATTCTGTTCCAGTGGGTCCGCCTTCTTAGGCAGCGGGAGCTGGTGGGACCGGCCGGAGTCGAACCGGCGACCTAGAGTTTAGGAAACTCTTGCTCTATCCAACTGAGCTACGGCCCCGCGAGGGCGGATGATCGCATGAAACTCCTCGGGCGCTGGAGCGGAGGCCAGTGTCAGGGACCTGTCAGGAAGCGCCGGGCGCCCTTGCTCCGACCGCCCTTCTTTCGCCATGCTTGGCCATGCGAAGCCCCCGAGGGGCGCCCGACTCGCCTCGTCCGGGGCTGACCGCCGCGCTCCTCATCGCGGCGATCCTCGTCGCCGGCGCATTGACCTGGCAGGCGCAGGCGAGCGCGCGGTCTCACCGCGCGGCGGCGGAGAAGGCTCTGCGCGACTACGCGATGCTTGCCGCAGACGAGTTCGCGCGCCGCGCCGTCGGGGGGCTCGGCTTCTACGGCTACTACCCGCTCGTCACAGTCCTGCAGTCATCCTCCGGCCCGCTCCGGACGCCGGAGGCGCTTCGCGCCAGCCCGGACGCGCCCGTGCGGACGGCGAGCGACCTCGTTCGGCGGACGCTGCGCTACGAGGGTGGATCGCGCCTCCTCGAAACTGGGGGCGAGGCGCTCGAGCCCGAGCTGCAAGCCTGGATCGAGAAGACTCTTTCCGAAGCGGCCCAGGCTCCCCCGAGCGAGATGCGCTACCAGACCGCGCACGGCATCGTCGCCGGCCAGCCGCACACCCTCGTCTACGGCGTCGCCGGACCCGCGGAAAACCGCGTCGTCACGGGCTTCGAGGCGGATCCGACCGGAATCGCGCGACGTTTCCAGACCGCGTTCGACGAGGGCCCGCTGCTTCCCACCTCTCTCTTCCGCGACGCCGTCCCGAACGGCGCCCTGCACTTCCGTGTTCTCGATCCGGCCGGACGCGAGCTCTTCCGCGCGGGCATCCCCCGGTCGCCGTATCTCGGCGTCGTGCGGCCCTTCGCGTCCGACTACCACGGCATCCTCGACGGGGACGCCGCGTACGCGGCCATCGATCCGCAGGCCGCCGACGCTCTCGTCATCGGAGGGCTGCCCCGATCGCGGCTGCCCTTCCTCGCCGCCCTGCTCGCGCTGACTGCCGGCCTCATCCTGGCGGCCGCGCTGCAGCTGCGCCGCGAGCGGGCGCTCGCCCGCCTGCGCTCGGACTTCGTGTCGCGCGTCTCGCACGAGCTCCGGACGCCGCTCACGCAGATCCGCATGTTTGCCGAGACGCTCCTCCTCGACCGGGTGCGTTCGGAGGAAGAGCGCCGGGGGGCCCTGCGGATCATCGACCGCGAATCCCGGCGCCTGGCCAACCTCGTCGAGAACGTCCTGCGTTTTTCTCGCGGCGAGCGGGGCGCGGATCGGGTCGAGCTCTCGCCGCAGGACGTCGGGCCGCTCGTCCAGCAGCTCGTGCGGGACTTCGAGCCGCTCCTCGGCAACCGCGCGCGCCTCGAGACCCACGTCGCGGTGCCCACGGTGGCGCGCGTCGACGCGGAGGCCCTTCAGCAGATCCTCCTCAATCTCCTCGACAACGCGGCCAAGTACGGCCCCGACGGCCAGTTGATCCGCGTCGCCGCGGGCAACGGCGGGGGCCGCGTCCGGATTTCGGTGGAGGACGAAGGCCCCGGCATCCCCGAGGGCGAGCGCGAGCGCATCTGGGGCCGGTACTACCGCCTCAAACGCGACCGGGAGTCGGCCGTGGCGGGAACGGGGATCGGCCTTGCCGTGGTCGCCGAGCTCGCGCAGCTCCAGGGAGGCCGCGTGTGGGTGGAGGACGGACCCTCCGGCGGAAGCCGTTTCGTTCTCGAGCTGCCTCAGGAAACACAGGGCTAGGCGCGCCCGCCGGGAACCGATGGCCAGCATTCTCGTCGTCGAAGACAACGCCGACCTCGCGCTCGGCCTGCGCAACAATCTCGAGATCGAGGGCCACACCGTCAGCGTCGTCGCCGACGGCGCCCGGGGCCTCGAACGCATCCAGACCGCGCCACCCGATCTCGTGATCCTCGACCTCATGCTCCCCGGGCTCGACGGGATCCAGGTGCTGCGCGGGCTTCGGGAGAGCGGCTCGAACGTGCCGGTGCTGATCCTCACGGCCCGCGGCGAGGAATCCGACAAGGTCCGCGGCCTCCGGCTCGGCGCGGACGACTACGTGACCAAGCCGTTCGGCCTGCTGGAGCTCCTCGCGCGGGTCGACGCGCTCCTGCGCCGTCGGCTCCCACCGCCCAACGGACTCGACGTCGAGGTCGTGCGATTCGGCGAGGTCGAGCTGAGGTCCGGACCGAGAACCGTGACCCGCGCCGGCAGGTCCGTCGAGCTGACGCCGAAGGAGTTCGACCTCCTCGTCGCACTCGCGCGTCGCCGGGGAACCGTCGTGACGCGCATGGAGCTCCTGCGCCGCGTCTGGAGCTACTCCGACGCGGCGGTGACGCGCACCGTCGACACGCACGTCGCGGAGCTGCGGCGCAAGCTCGAGGACGACCCCTCGTCTCCCCGCCACATCGTCACGGTCCGGAAATCTGGATACCGACTGGAGCCCTGAGGCCGATCCGTCGCTGACCAGTCCCTGACATTCGCCGCGGCCCCGCTCTGCTAGCGTCGAGCGCGGAGGTGAACCATGGCTTGCAGTACCGAAACCGGTACTCCCCTCATCCTTTCGTTCGCGCTCGTCGCGTCCCTCGGAGGCTCGGTGCTCCTGGCCGAAGGCTCGGGGTCGATCCCGCAGCCCGGCATGAATCTGCAGCAGCAGCAGCGGCTGACTCCGCAGCAGGAAGCCGAGCGGCTGTACAACGACGCCGTCGGCTACAAAGAAAAGGCCGACAAGCTCGACGTGGAGGCCGCCGCGGCGGCAGACCCGAAGAAGAAGGCCAAGCTCGAGGCGAAGTCCCGCGACAAGCGCGAGGACGCGATCGCCAAGTACAAGAAGGCGACCGAGAAATATCCGCCGCTTTACCAGGCCTGGGGCGGGCTCGGGCACGCCTACCGGATGGTCGGCAACTACGACGCTTCGCTCGCGGCCTACGACAAGGCGCTCGAGATCCAGCCGGGCTTCACGCCGGCCATCGAATACCGCGGCGAGGCGTACCTGGGCTTGAACCGCCTCGATGACGTCCGCGCCGCCTACATGCAGCTCTTCACCATGGATCGCCCGCGTGCCGACACGCTCGGTGCGGCCATCGAGAAGTGGATCGCGAAGAACCAGGAAGGACAGAGCGCGCCCGCGGGCTTCGACGAGTTCGTCCAGTGGGCAGAGGACCGCAAGAAGCTGGCGTTGCAAACCTCGGCCTTGTCGGGTTCCGGGCCCAGTGCGGACGGCTGGTAAGACTCCCCGTCCGCGGGTCGAACGGCTCTTCGCCGGGATCGGGATCCTCGCGTGGTCGTGGAGCCTGCCTCACGGGCTCCCGCCGCCCCGCGTCCCGGCGGAGAATCCGATGTCCGTCGAAAAGGTCGAGCTCGGCCGGCGGCTCTTCTACGACGTGCGGCTGTCCGGCAACGGCACGCAGGCGTGCGGCTCCTGCCACCGGCCGGAGCTCGCCTTCACCGACGGGAAGCCGGTCGCCGTCGGATCGACCGGCCAACTGCACACCCGCTCGGCGATGAGCCTGGTCAACGCGGCCTACGCGGCGTCGCTGACCTGGGCGGATCCGCGGCAGCGCTCCCTCGAGGACCAGGCGCTCGTTCCGCTCACGAACGCGCATCCCGTCGAGATGGGGGTCGTCGGCCGCGAGGCGGAGGTCCTGAGCCGGTTCGAGCAGGATCCGCTGTATCCGGCGCTCTTCGAACGCGCCTTCCCGGAGAGCCCCGCGGTCGAGCTGGAGAACGTCCGGAAGGCCATCGCCTCCTTCGAGCGCACGCTCGTCTCGTTCGACTCGCCGTACGACCGCTACGTCTGGCGCGACGACCGCGACGCGCTGACGGCATCGGCCGTCCGCGGCATGGACCTCTTCTTTTCGGAGCGGCTCCGGTGCGGCCGCTGCCACGCGAGCCCGACCTTTTCGGGGCCGGCGGTGTGGGAAGGCAGCGCCGAGATCGGGCCGGCGTTTCCGCACAATGGCCTCGCTCCGCGCGCCGACCGGGGCCTCGCCGTCGCGACGGGCCGGGACGCCGACGTCAGCCGTTTCCGGGCGCCGACGCTGCGCAACATCGCGGTGACCGCTCCCTACATGCACGACGGCCGCTTCGCCACGCTCGAAGCCGTCGTCGGGCACTATGCCCGGGGCGGGGACGCGGCTGCGGGTCCGAACGACCTCGCGCCTCCGTTTTCGCCGACCGCCGGCGAAGTCTGCGACATCGTCGAGTTCCTGGAGAGCCTGACGGACGCGCGGTTCCTCTCGGACCCGCGCCACGCCGATCCGTTCGCGGCCGCTCCTACCGCATCGTCCGGATCCGGCCCGTGAACTCGCGGGCAGGCTCGGCGGCGGGCTTTTCGGCGGGCACGCCGAGGTAGAAGCCCTGGCCGTACGGAATGCCGAGCTGCCGGCACTCCTCCAGGTCTTCGGGAGTCTCGATGCCCTCGGCGACGCAGACGGCCTCGATCCGGCGCGAGAGGTTGACGAGCATCTCCACGACGTCGCGCTTGATCGAGTCGGTTCGCAGGCCTGTGATGAGGGTGTTGGCGACCTTGATGTAGTCGGGCCGCAGCTCCGCGATCGCCTGGAGCGAGGCGTAGCCGGAGCCCGCGTCATCGATCGCGATGCGAAACCCGAGCTCGCGCAGCCGCGCGAGGGCCGTGCGAAACACCGGAAGGTCGCGGATCGCCGAACGCTCGGTGACCTCGAGAACGATCGGGTGCTTGTTCGAGAAGAGCGCCGGCACGGCCTCGGGGCCGCTCCGCGACAGCGCGGTCACGGTCTCGGCCTCCACGTTGATGAAGAGCTTGCCGCCGTTCTCGGACGTGTAGCTGGACGCCGACGACGCGAGGCAGAGTTGCTCGAGCTCCCAGACGGCCTCGTTCTCCCCGGCGAACTGGAACAGGAGCTCCGGGCTCTCGAATGCCGTGTCCGCGGGCCCGCGCGTCAGCGCCTCGTGGCCGAAGACCTCCAGTCGGTCGAGCTGGAAGATCGGCTGGTACACGGTCCGGATCCGGCCGCGCCGCAGGATGTCCCGGAAGCTCTCCCGCAACAACGCCTGCCGCTCCTCCTCCTTCGTCGTCGCGACCGCGATCGCCTGGCGGAGTCCCCGGTACACGAGCCGCTCGATGCGCATCTGCGGATTGGGGCGCAGGAGCGCGTGGCCGACGAAGACGCCGATCCGTTTGTGAATGCGCGCGCCGAAGTTCTCGTCGAGGGAGCCGCGCAGGGACTCTTCGACCTGCCGGGCCTTGCGCTGGAGACGGACGCTGGAGTCCTCACCGGGCTCGAGGGTGGCGAAGACGTAGAAGTCTGAGCCCCCCGCCCGGTTGACCGCGACGAAGTCCTCCGTCGCGAAGACGGTGCCCACCATCCGCCGCAGCGTCTTGGCGGTGTGCTTCAAGAGGCCGTCGAAGACCTCCCAGCCGTAGGCTTCCTCGATGTGGCTGTACTGCTCGACGTCGATGTAGAGAACGCCCATCTCGCGGTTGTCGAGCAGCCGGTCGCGAAGCGCATCGATGATCACCGGGACCGTGGGCAGCTCGGTGACGGCGTCGAAGAGCAGATTCTGGAACCGCACCTCTTCGTTCTCCGAGCCGAGGAAGGGCGGCGGCGCGGGCTTTTTCTCGTCGAGAAGGCGCCGCACGGTCGAGAGGAGCTTCTTCCGGGTGAAGGGCTTGGTGATGTAGTCGTCGGCGCCGACCTGCATCCCGGTGATCAGGTCGCGGATCTCGCTCTTGACCGTGAGCATCGCGATCGGGATGTGGCGCGTCTCGGGGGCGCTCTTGAGCGTCGTGCAGACTTCCCAGCCCGAGAGCTCGGGCATCATCACGTCGAGCAGGATCAGGTCGGGGGCGCTCTCGATGGCCTTCTCGACCCCCTCGCGGCCGTTGCGGGCGAGGCTCGCCGTGTAGCCGGCGTTGTCGAGGATCGTCTGGACGATGAGGAGGACGTCTTCGTCGTCGTCGACGATCAGGATTCTCTCTGCAGCCATGGTGGGGGAAGGCCCGAAATTATAGCACCAGGACCGAGTGGAGAGGTCTCCCCTCGAGCTTCGCGCGGCCTCCCAGGGCCGCGAGCTCGATGAAAACGCAGACGCCGATCACCTTCGCGCCGAGCTTCTCGGCGAGCTCCGCCGCCGCTTTCGCGGTGCCCCCGGTCGCGAGCACGTCATCCACGACGAGGACCCGCTCCCCGGGCTTGAACGCGTCCGCATGGACCTCGAGGCAGTCCTTTCCGTACTCGAGCCCGTAGGTAACCCGCTCCGCTTTGCGCGGCAGCTTCCCGGGCTTGCGAGCCGGCACGATGCCGACGTGGAGCTCCCGGGCGAGCGCCGCTCCGAAGAGGAAACCGCGCGCCTCGATGCCGAGGATCTTGTCCGGAGGCTGCCCGCGATACGGCTCCCCCATCGCCTTCGCCGCGTCGCCGAAGGCCGCCGGCGAAGCGAGCAGCGGCGTGACGTCGCGAAACAGGATGCCCGGCGAGGGAAAGTCCGGAACGTCCTGGATGTAGGACCGGAAATCCGTCATCCCGTGATCTCGAACGACGCGAAATCCTGCGGCGGCACCTCGCCGACGTCGACCGCATCGACGCGCGAAAGGCGCGGCCCCTGGCGGAGTTTGTCGAGGTACCGCGCGACCGATGCCTCGTCGCCCTCGGCGACCGACTCGACGGACCCGTCCGGGAGGTTGCGCACGTAACCCTTCACGCCTGTCTCCCGCGCCGCCCGCTCGGCGAAATAGCGGAAGCCCACTCCCTGGACGCGGCCCTGGACGACGGCTCGCCGCGCGCTGATGCCCGCCGCATTCACGCCGGCGTTCCCGCGAAACGGCCGAGCAGCGGAACGAAGGTCACGTCCTCGCCGTCCTCCTGCGCGTAGTCGGTCTTGCGCCGGCGGATGACGCGCAGACGCTGGCGCGGGGGCTTGCCGATCGGGACGACGAGTCGTCCCCCCACCGCGAGCTGCGCGAGCAGAGGCTCGGGCACCGTCTCCGTGCCGGCGGTCACGATGATCCGGTCGTACGGAGCGGCCGCCGGATACCCGTACGTTCCATCGAAGGCTTTGATCGAGACGTTGTGGAACCCGAGCGCGAGGAGAAGCGCCGAGGCGCTCCGGGCGAGCTCGTCGATCCGTTCGAGCGAATAGACGCTCCGGGCGAGGCGCGCGAGGACGGCCGTCTGGTACCCGGAGCCCGATCCGATCTCCAGGACCTTGTGCTCGGGCGAGACGCCCAGCCGCTGGGTCATGACTCCGACGACGTAGGGCTGGGAGATCGTCTGGCCGAACCCGATCGGCAACGAGTGGTCGCCGTAGGCCTGGGTGCGCAGGGGCTCGGGGACGAACCGGTGCCGGGGGATCTCCGCCATGGCCGCGAGCACCCGCGGGTCGTCCACGCCGCGTGTCTGGACGAATCGGGAAACCATCTCGCGGCGCTGGGCTTCTTCCCGGCCGATGGCCGGGTCGCGAAGGGCGCGCTGCGGCATTGAAGGCCATGATAGCAGGCGGACGCGGAATCCGAGCCCGCTCCCGCGTGTTTCCTCCATCCGTCCGAAGTTAGAATGGAGCTCGTTTCGTTTTTCGCATCTGCAACCGTCGGAGGATGGGTTTGACATCGACGACCTCTCAGGAAACGGCCGAAGTCGGCCGCGAGACCCGCATTGCCGGTGTTTCGCGCGAAGAAGTCCGCAAGTGGTACGCGCTCATGCATCTCTCGCGCGTGCTCGACGACAAGGCGCCCAACTACCTCAAGCAGGGCCTCGGCTGGAGCTACCACGCGCCCTGCGCGGGGCACGACGCGATCCAGCTCGCCCTCGGGATGACGTTTCGCCCCGGGCGCGACTACCTCTTCCCTTACTACCGCGACCTGGCGACCTGCGTCGCCGCGGGCCTGACGGCGGAAGAGATCCTCTTGAACGGCATGTCCAAGGCCGGCGACGTCGCGTCGGGAGGCCGCCACATGTCGAATCACTTCGCCAAGATGTCCATCGGCATCCAGAACGTGTCGTCCTGCGTTTCCAACCATGCCCAGCACGCCGCGGGCCTCGCTCGCGCGGTCAAGACCTACCGCAAGGACGCCCTCGTCTTCTGCTCGATCGGCGAATCCTCGACCTCCGAGGGCTACTTCTACGAGGCCGTCAACGGCTCCACGCGCGAGAAGCTGCCTGTCATCTTCGTCGTCCAGGACAACGCCTACGGGATCTCCGTTCCCAAGAGCGATCAGACCGCCAACCTCTACGCGTCGGACAATTTCTCGGGATTCAAGAACCTCAAGATCATCCACTGCGACGGTCTCGACGTGTTCGACTCGTTCCGGGCGATGCGCGAGGCCACGGCGTTCGTGCGCTCGGGGGCGGGCGCCGCGATGGTCCACGCCACGTGTCTGCGGATCCACTCGCACTCCAACTCCGACCGCCACGACCTCTATCGCACACCCGAGGAGCTCGCCGAGGCCCGGACGGCCGATCCCCTGCCGCGCTTCCGGAAGCTCCTGATCGAAACGGGCCTGCTCTCCGACGAGGAGCTTCGGTCGATCGAGGCGCAGAACGAAAGCGCGTATCAGGAGGCGGCGGACCGCGCAAAGGCGTCGCCCGATCCGGATCCGGCCACGATCCACGAGTTCGTCTCCCCCGAGCCCTGGGTCCCCGCCGCGTGGCCGGAAGGAGTTCCGGACGGCTCGGGCGAAGAGATGACGCTCGTGCACGCCCTGAACGAGACCCTCAAGCAGGAGTTCCGGCACAACCCGGACACCTTCATCTGGGGTCAGGACGTGGCGTACCGGGACAAGGGCGGAATCTTCAACGTGACCAAGGGCATGCAGCCGGAGTTCGGCCCGACGCGCGTCGCCAATGCGCCGATCGCCGAAGACTTCATCATGGGAACGGCCGACGGCTTCTCCCGCCTCGACGAGCGCATCCGGATCGTCGTCGAGGGCGCGGAGTTCGCCGACTACTTCTGGCCGGCCGCCGAGCAGATGGTCGAGATGTCGCACGAGTACTGGCGCACGAAAGGGCAGTTCGTTCCCAACGTCACCGTGCGGCTCCCCTCCGGCGGCTACATCGGCGGCGGGCTCTACCACTCGCAGAACATCGAGGGCTGGCTGACCACGCTGCCGGGCCTGCGGGTCGTCGTGCCGGCCTTCGCCGACGATGCCGCGGGACTCCTCCGCACGGCCATCCGCTCGCGCGGCATCACGATGTACCTGGAGCCGAAATTCCTCTACAACAACCCGATGGCCAAGGCGAAGGTGCCGGCCGAGTTCGCCGTGCCGTTCGGCAAGGCGCGCGTGCGGCGCGAAGGAACCGATCTGACAATTGTGACGTACGGGACGCCGGTCCACTTCTCGCTCGAAGCCGCGAAAGTTCTCGAGAAGGAGGGCGCCTCGGTCGAAGTCCTCGACCTGCGCTCGCTCGTGCCGCTCGACTGGGAGGCGGTGCTCGCCTCGGTGCGCAAGACGAACCGCGTGCTCGTCGCCCACGAAGACAAGGTGCACGGCGGATTCGGCGGCGAGATTGCGGCGCACATCCAGGAGAAGGCCTTCGAGTCGCTCGACGCCCCCGTCGGCCGCGTGGGATCCGAGTTCACGCCCGTCGGCTTCTCCCGGATCCTGGAGCGGGCCATCCTGCCCTCGAACGAGAAGGTCCTCGAGGCGGCGCGGAAGGTGTTGGGCTACTAGCCGAGGGCGGCTCGTAGGGGCGGGGCTTGCCCCCGCCCTTCTACACCCGGCCCTCTTCCCGCCGCGTCGCGTAGAGGATCTGCGCCGCGAGCAGCAGCAGCCCCACGTCCCGCAGGATCACCATCTTCATGTCGTCGAGACGCTGAGCGTCGGTCTTCGGCGGCTTGCCGGCGGCCGTTCCGAAGCAGCCGCAGTCGACCGCCTTGCCCCGGGCGAGGTTGATGGACAGCGCGACGATGAAGACGATCAGCAGCGCCCCGAGGATGCGCGCCGCGGAGCGCCGCGCGATGCCGAGGAAGAGCGCCACGCCCGTCACGACCTCGAGCCACGGCAGCACGAGGGCCATCATGTTGACCAGGGCGGCCGGCACGAGCCCGTAGTTGTGGATCTCGTGCGCGAAGCCGGGCGGATCGGCGATCTTGGCGAGCCCCGCGACCACGAAGAACGCCGCAAGGACGAACTGGACGCGGACGGTCAGCCACTCCGAGGCGAGACGGCCCCTCACGGCTCATTCCCCTTCGAGACGGGAAGACCCCGCTGGAGCCAGTCCGGATAACCGTCCTTGTAGACGAGAACGTTGTCGAACCCGACCTGGTAGAGCTTGTCGGCGAGCATGTGCGAGTCCTCGCAATTGCCGCCGCTGCAGTAGACGACGATGGGCGCGCTCTGGTCCGTCCCCTCGGCGAAGAACGCCTTGACCTTCTCATCCACGTCGGCCTCCCAGACCGAGAAGGCCCGCGAGCCGGCGATGTGGCCGTCCCGGTACACGCTCGTGCGCCGGGCGTCGAGAAACGGGACGGTCTTGCGGGAGTAGAGCTCGGCAACGTCGTCGCCGGAGGCTTCGACCCAGGCCTTGTCCGGATGCGGCGCGAAGACTTTGCCGCCCGCCGGCGCGCCGACCGCCGGTGTCAGGGGGCTCGCGACCGCGGGCTGAGAGGGCGTGGGCCGCACCGCGGGCGCGCCCGCGGCGGGCTGGTACCACTTGAGCTTGCGCTCGCCACCGGCCAGCGCGTTGGAGATCCCCGCGGCGACGAAGGCGACGGCCACGAACGCCGCGGCTTCGAACCAGAAGGGGCGCCGGCTCCTCATGAATCCATCTTAGCCGAGGGTCTCCTCAGCGCGGCTTCGGAACTTCGCCGGCGTCGACCTGGAGACGCGAGGCGATGTCCTCGAGAAGCGGCAGCGACTCGAAGTGCGTCAGGTCGAGATGGAGCGGTGTCACGGAAATGTAGTTCTCCTCGACCGCCGAAAGGTCGGTGCCCTGCTCGAGATCCCCTTCGGGCGGCGTCGCACCGATCCAGTAGTAAGGACGCCCCCGCGGATCCGTTTTCTCGATCACCGCTTCACCGTAGCGCCGGCGTCCCTGGCGTCCGACACGCACGCCCCGCGGCGTCTCGGCCGGCACGTTGACGTTGATGAGCGTCCCGGGGCGGATGGGCTGCTCGAGAAGCAGCCGCGCGAGCCGGGCCGCAAATCCCGCGGCCGCGTCGAACGTGAATCCGGTCTCGATCTCCTGCGAGATCGCCACGGACGGGATGCCGATGAGCGTCCCCTCGAAGGCTGCCGACACGGTTCCCGAATAGGTGACGTCGTCGCCGAGGTTCAGGCCGAGGTTGATGCCGGAGAAGAGCAGATTCGGCCGGGCGTCCTTGAGGAGGTGCAACACGCCCCAGTTCACGCAGTCCGTCGGCGTGCCGTCCACGGACCAGCGCTGCGGCCCGATGAGCTTGGCGCGCAGCGGATGATGCAGGGTGAGGGAGTGGCCGGCGGCGCTGCGTTCCTGGTCCGGAGCCACCGTGAAGACGTCGCCGACCTCCGAAAGCGACGCCGCGAGCCGCTCGATCCCCTCCGAGAAGATGCCGTCGTCGTTGGTGACGAGAATCCGCGGACGGCTCATGCCGCCGGCGGGGCCGGCGCGTCCGGCGACGGCATCACGAACATCAGGATGATGTACGCGAGCAGCCCCGGGAACGCCGCCGAGATGATCGAGACCAGAACGTAGGCGACCCGCACGACCGTCGGGTCGAGCCCGAAATACTCGGCGAGCCCGCCGCAAACCCCCGCGATCATCTTGTCCCGGGACCGCACCAGACGTCTACCGCTCATGCGCCGCCTCCTTCATAGACCACGCTGTTGCGCTCGGTTTCATCCAGCCGGACGCGCACGAGCTTCGCCGGAGTCACCCGGGGCGCGAGCTCTCTCCAGATCCCGACGGCGATGTTCTCGGCCGTGGGGTTCACGCCCGCAAGGAAGTCCACGTCGTGGTTGAGGTGCTTGCGGTCCACCTTGCGGAGCACCGCGTCCTCGACCGTCCGCTTCAGCTGCCCGAAGTCCATCACGTAGCCCGTCTCCCGGTCGATCTCGCCCTCGACGGTGACTTCGAGGCCGTAGGTGTGCCCGTGCCCGTTGGCGTTGTTGCACTTGTCGAAGACCTGGCGATTCTTCGCCTCGTCCCAGTCGTCCCGGTGGAGCCGGTGCGCCGCGGAGAAGTGCGACTCGGAAACGAGGTGGATGCGCATCGAATCGATTCTAGCGCGCCGGGCGAGGTTTGACAGGCACCCCGGACCCTGCTCAAATGCGGTCTCCGGTCGGGATGTGGCGCAGTCTGGTAGCGTACCTGAATGGGGTTCAGGGGGTCCCGGGTTCGAATCCCGGCATCCCGACCAAAATCCCTGAGCGAAATCTCTTAGCGGTGCCCGTTGCGGTGCCTGTTCTTCCCCGCCAGACGTGACTCACTGTTCACACGTGTTGGTTGGAACAGATTTTCGACCCGTCGGTCGGGCACGCTGAATCCTTGCGAATCGGAATAAAGATCCACCAGGAATTCATCGACGCCTGCGAAGAACGCTGCGGCGTCGTCGACGCCGGTCTCCCGGTCGCAGCTCTTGCGACTTTGCCGACTACCTGGGCACCGCTCCGACCGTCGACGATACGCTGCCATCAGGTCGCACCGTTGTCATGACACCCGCGAAGAACCCCACCCCGCCGAGCCGAGTCACTCGGATTTGGCCTAACTGTAGGTCGTCAACTCCGAGGTGGCCCACCAAGTCACTTACGAAGTAGAACTGCCACCGATCGAGCGTCACCGTAGTGCTCCCGACAGTCCCGCCATTCTCATCCAGGACAGCGACGGCCAGTTCAACAGGAAAGCCATTGCCAAGACGGGGATCTTCGATGTTAGCGAGCACCAGATTCGATCGTGTACCCGAATGACGCTGGGCGCCCGCGAACACGATGACATCGGCGTTCGCCTCGATCACAGTCTCGACGTTAAGCACCGGCAGATCTACGGACTGTCCCGACTCGGAGTAAGCCCGCGCCGCCACGACCGGTGTCGACAGATTGTCCAGGCTTCCTACGTAAACTGAACTGACCCCATCGTTCGGTGCGCCGGTCGCCGCTGAACCCTGCGGCGAGAGCTCGGCGTACAAGTTGCAGGCGAACGGCGGAGGGCAAAGTTCCAGCGGAGTTCGCGAGACTATGGCACTGGACGGGGCATCGCTGGCGTTGGCGATCAGGATCTCCGTCTGCCAGACGCCAGCATTGCCCGCGCCGAGGACAACGACAAATCCGGACGGGTCCAGCGCTACAAGCACGTGAGCTGTGATTCCCGCCGCGACGCTTGCCAATAACACCCGTGTGGTGCTTCTTCCCAGCATTCCCGACCTCCTAATGAATGTTTGTGCCAAACAAAGCGAAGTCCTGACGCGGGATCGTTCCAGTTGGGTTCAGGCCATCACCGAAGAAGTACCACTTGACGACCTCTACCTTTACTTGCTGGCCCGCCGTGAAAGTGTTCTGCGGGATGATAATTTGCTCAACGTTGTTCAGCGAGTCCTGTGCCGGCGACCCGCCACCGGACGGAAATGCCTGCGAGTTTCCGTTGCCGGCCCAGGTGTTGCCCCACCAGCAGATGCTGAAGTTCAGCGTACACACCTTCAGAAACATGTCGTTCACTGCCTTGTAGGTGGGATTTGAACCCCCTCCCGCGAGAAGCGAGGTAGCCCGGTCGGTCCACGCAAGCGTCACGCGAGTCTTCTTCGACGGATCGACGATTGTTTTTGTCCCCTGCCAGTAGACAGTAGAAGAGTCTAAGACAACGCTTTGGTCGAGATAGAAGTGATTACTCCACGCATCAACAAGCCGAGCAAAGCTCACAAAGCCAAAGCCTTGGTTGGGATCCATGACGAAGCCGATCGGAGTGTTTCCGGTTCCATTGTATCCATCCTGGGTCACCTGCCGCTTTACTCCGCCGACCAGGTCGATCGCACCGCCGATGATCATGGCCTTCGTGAGGGCTGGCGAAGGATCGGAAACATTCGGGTTCGACGTCACGTTTTTCAACCATTTTCGCAAGATACCTACAACTCCGGTCACGACCGGGGCCGAAAAACTGGTCCCGGCGGACATCCCGTATGACAACGTGTAGCCAGGCTCACCGGGATCAGTCGGCGGGTTGGGAGGGATTGGCGCGATTGAGTAGGTCGCGAGGTTCGTTGAACAGAAGATTCCGTTGGTACTCGTCCAGGTCGTACGGGCCTGCGGGCCAGTCACTCTGAGGCCGGGTGCCACCACGTCGGGCTTCATGAGGCAGCCGGATGCTCGCTGCGCTGAAAACCAGGCGATGTTCCTAGCGTCCTGCACAGCGGGAAAGTAGTTGCCGTCGCAGGTCCTCCCGTACAGATTGCCCGGATTGTCATGGTGATTGATCCAGGACAGCGTGTAGTTTTCGGTTGCGCCCACGGCGATTCCGTTCTTGGCGGTAGCAGGCGACCTTACCGTCCCGCAACCAGCATCTATGGTGTTGCCGGCCGATGACACGTGGAGTATCCGGTCCGTGCGAGCGTTCTCGTCCAAAAACTTCGCGATGCCGTCGTACTTGCACTCAGTCAAGATGTTCCAGCTATGGTTGACCACGTTCGGACCGAATCCTTCGAGCATCGACATTGAGTCTTCCAGACGAGAGAGAACTGTCGTGCTTGCCGGCACGGTACCGAGAAATTTAACAACCGCGGTACTCATGCTTGGAGCAAGCCCAAGGCCGTAGCGATAGTCTCCCGCATCATCGCGAGGCACATCAGGGGAAGGCGGCGTCGCCGGTGGATACCCGGACACGATCGAGGCAGTGACTGTTCCATGGTTGTTTACATCAATGTTGGCCTCACTCGTTACGTTCAGATCGGTCGTGCCGATGCGCGTGGTAACGAACGACTTCCCTTCGACGCAGTTCGGCTTGCCAGCAGGGCACCTAAAGTCCGCGTGGCGACTCGCATTACCGTTGTCAAATCCCGTATCGATCAACGCAGCCTTGGTGTTCCCGAAATCCGTGATGTTCTTGCCGTACTGCGCGGAGCCTAGGTAGTTGGTGTAGCCCCCGAACTCAACGTTTGTCGGCAGAAAGATGACGGAGCCGGCGCCGAAGTGAGGAAATGCGACAAGCATTCCTTGCCGTTCGCTCGATTCTCCCGGCTCCCCGAGAGGAGCCACCACTCGAACCGAGTCGAATGCCGCAAGGGTCCGCACATCAACAGCTGTCAGGCTTGCGCTGTACGTAACACGGTTGCGATCGCGAGAGATCTCATGAACTGCGCCTTCGAATGCAACGGATTCAAGAAACGGCAAGAGTCGATCTCGGTCTGAAGCTTCGAAGGCATCGATGGACAAAGGGATGAACAGCCCCGCCTTCACGGCGTCCGATTCCAGTACCAACGCGACCTTCATCGCAGGAGTAAGCCTGTGCACCGCGCGGACGAAGGTCGACCGCCGGATCCTATCGGCGGCATCCGCAGTTGAGTAAACAACAAGTCCTGCAGGAGGTAGTTCATCTACGACAACGCCGCCAACCTCCGCGATTGCACCGAGCCATTGGGCCGTGGGGTACCCTCGGAGCACAACCAAGTTCATGAACCCGGCGTCCCCCTCCTTGCTCTCGACGCCATGCAATTCGGTAAATGGTGGATCGGCAATGCCAGAGTCAGCGTCGATGCGGTGCCCTGCAACCTCTACTGTGTCGAGGTCCCGTACATCCTCGGCTTGGTAGCCGCTAATGGCGAGACGTTCCAGGAAGGCCTCGAGCTGTTCCCGAGCGCCCTCGTAAAGTTCAAACGCGGGATAGTCCGCGAGGAGGCCATAACCGGTGCCATCGACTACTTTCTCGTCTACCCGCAGATAGGGTTGCGCCGCGTCGTCGGCGGAGCGCGACGGCCACTTCAGAATCCGCACGCGAGCCAATGCATCCCCAAGACTGGCCTCTACGCACAAAGACCACATCAGAAGGGCTGCCACAGCCAGGATCGGATTCACGCGGCGTGCCCTGATCTTCGATTCCAACAACGTGACGGTAGCCATCGGTACCCTCCCCTCTAGTCGCGCAACTTGCTGATCAGCTGAACCCATTGATCGGTCTGCGCCATCAAATACCGGTCGAGACTTGATTGCCGGGCGCCTGCCGAGACTTCCAGAATAGGGCACTTCCGCCCTGTCTCCCCATTCCAGAGATGCCGCCTATTGCCGACCGAGCAGACATACGTCCTCCCCTTCAACTAGGTGCATCATCCAAGGAAGAATTGGGACACAGAATCTGAGCCCGCGGTCACCTTCGAATACTTGGACGCTCGCCAGTTCAGGGCAACGGGACAAAAGCGGAGGCGTCCAAAGCCACTCCGATGAAACACCGGGACCGTTGACCCTACGCGGGCGTGTCCGGAAGGTGGATCGAGATCACTTTGGCCAGAGCGCTCTGGCCCCTGTAGGAGACCGCCTTGTCGAAGGCGGCCTGATCTCCTCCAGTACCAGCTCTCCCTCCTCGCAGGTCATGCGGCTCACAACTTCACCTATCGTCGAATTCTTCTCCCGGCGCTACCGGGTGAATAGCGGTGCCAACCGGTTCCCATTGGAGCCGAGGAGACCGGCGTTTGATCCCCTGCGATCCGAGATGAAACGCTTTATTTTCCTGCGGGTGTATGGTGACGTGCGATGGATTGCGCTGGCCAGGCCGGGCTCGAATCCCGGCATCCCGACCAAATTCCCTGAGCGCCGCCGCCCCGCTCATTAGCGTCCGCCGCTCGCGCGTCCACGGCCGTGGCGTCTTCGCGGCGCGACGTATCCGGCGGGGAGCGCGGGTCCTCGAGTACGTCGGCGAGCGTCTGGACGCGGCGGCCGTCGAAGCGCGCTATCCCGGCCGGGCCGCCGAGGATCCCCACACGCTCCTCTTCCAGATCGACGAGAACATCTGCATCGACGCGTCCGTCGGGGGCAATGCCGCGCGTTTCATCAACCATTCGTGCGATCCGAACTGCGAGGCGCTTCAGGACGGCGACCGCATCTTCATCCATGCCGTCCGCTCGATCGCGCCCGGCGCGGAGCTGTCCTACGACTACTCCCTCCAGATCGAGTCCGGCCATTCCGCGGCGCGGGCCAGGCGCTACGCCTGCCGCTGCGGCAGCGCGAAGTGCCGCGGAACGATGCTCGATCCGGCGATCGCGAAGACGGCGCGCCGACGGAAACCCGCGCCCCGCTTGAGAACGCGGACGTAGAGCGCCGGGACCGTCGCCGGTGATTCCGCGCCGGCGGATATGCTTCTCCCGTCCTGCGCGCCTTCCTCCGCCGCCGCCTGTCCCGCGAAGAAGCCGTAGGCCTTTCCTTCACGGTGAGCCTTGCCGTGTGCGCGGGCCTGGCCGTCGCAATCGCCTGGGTCGCCCACGAAATTCGCGAGGGTGGCGGACGCCTCGCCGCGCTCGACCTCGCCGTGGGCGGCGCGCTGGCCGCGAACCGGTCGGCACGGCTCTCCGACGCGATGGCGGTCCTGACACAGCTGGGCGACTTCCGCTTTCTCGGCATCGCGACACCGGCCGTCGCGCTGACCCTCTGGTTCTCTCGCCACCGCGTCTCGGCCCTCCTCTTCGCCGGCAGCGTCGTGGGCGGATTCGCGCTCTCCTCGCTCGTCAAGATCGCCGTCGCCCGGGCGCGTCCGGACCTCTGGGTCGTCCTGGCCACCGAATCGAGTTACAGCTACCCGAGCGGGCACACGACGATGGCGACCGTGTTCTTCGGGGGTCTCGCCGCGATCGTCTTTCATCTGACGCGCAATCGCGTGGCCCGAGCCCTCGCCGCCGCCGGGGCGGGTGCGGCCGTTCTGGCAGTCGCGGCGACCCGGGTGTATCTCGGTGCGCACTGGGCGACGGACACGATCGCGGGAGTCCTGACGGGCCTCATCTGGGTCCTCGTCTTCTCCGCGACGACCGAGATTGCGACACGGTCGGCCGAGCGCCGGACACGGGATAGGATCCCCGCGGGGTGACGCCATGAGAGTCCTCGGTCCGCGGCTTCACGGTTACGTCGACATCGCCGTCATCGTCGTCTTCGCCCTCGCGCCCTTCCTCGTGCCTCTCGGTGGGACGCCCGCCCTCATCAGCTGGGGCCTCGCCCTTGCGCATCTCATCCTGACCCTCATCACCCGGTACCCGATGGGCAAGTCGCCGCAGATCCCCTTCCTCGCCCACGGCCTGGTCGAGCTCGCCGTCGCGGTTTTCCTGGCCGTCTTGCCGCGCCTGGGCGGCTACTCACCCGGATCCCCGGCTCGCCGGTTCTATTGGGCGATGGCGATCGTGATCGGCGTGGTCTGGGTCCTGACCGACTACCGCGGGGGCGAGGCGGAGACCGCGTAAAAAACCCTCATAGGCGCCCCGGTCTGATGTAGCTTTCCGCCCCCATGAACATCCCGACCGAACCGATCGGGAGCATCCCGAGAACGCCGGAGCTGCTCGCGGCTCTTTCGGTCCGGGACGGCAATGACCCCGACCTCGAGGAGCTGTACGACGAGGCGATCCGGGACACGATCCGCCGCTTCGAGGAAACGGGCTCTCCCGTCGTGACCGACGGCGAACAGCGCAAGTACCACAACTTCTGGACCTACTCCGTTCACGGTTTGCCCAACACGGCGCCGGACGGTTTCAAGATCCCGTTCGCGGCCGGCCACGTGCGGCGCATGCCGCGGATCACGTCCGGCCCCTTTCAATACCGCCGCTATGCGGACGCATACCTCGAGGCCGCCCGCCGCTACGCCACGCGACCCGTCAAACAGGCGGTCATCTCCCCCTCCGCCCTGAGCCTCATGTACCCGGACACGCCGATCCCGGGGTACGCCCGCGACGCCTTCATCGACGACCTGCTCCGCGAGCACGTCACGGAGATCCGGCGCTGTCTCGCCGCGGGAGCGCACGCGGTGCAGATCGACTTCACCGAGGGCCGGCTCGCGGTCAAGATCGACCCTTCGGGCGAGCTCCTCAACAGCTTCATCGACCTCAACAACCTTGGGCTCTCGCGATTCACCGGCGCGGAACGCGAGCGCATTGGCATCCACACCTGTCCGGGAGGCGATCGCGATTCCACGCACAGTGCCGAAGTCGACTATGCGGCGCTTCTGCCGCGTCTTTTCGAGCTGCGCGCCGGGAACTTCTACGTCGCTCTCGCCGGCGAGCCCAACCCCGAGCGCGTCCTCGAAATCATCCGCCGTCACCGCAAGCCCGATCAGCGGGTTTTCGTCGGGGTGGTCAGTCCGATCGATCCCCGCGTCGAGACACCCGAAGAGGTCCGGGAGCGCGTCCTCACGGCGGCGCGCTACATCCCCGTGGAACGCCTGGGCACGACGGATGACTGCGGTTTCGCCCCGTTCTCCGACGACACCTCCACGACCCGAGAAACGGCGTTTTCGAAGATACGGTCGCGGATCGTCGGTACTTCCATGGCATCAAACCTGCTCGAGAATCGATAGATGGCAATTTCGGACGACGACGCGGAGGTTGCGCGGATCCGTTCGAGCGCGTTCCAGACGTCGCAGGCGGTGTTCACCGCGCGCGAGCGCGCGGCCGGAGAGCTCCGGTCGGCCCGGGAAGCGCTCGAGGAGAGCACGCGGCGCCTCGAGCTCGCGCTGTCCGCGGGGCGTCTCGGCGACTGGACCTGGGACGCTTCGAATGACCTGGTCACGCTGAGCGATCGCGCGTCCGACATTTTCAATCTCCCGCGCGCCCAACCCGTCTCCTGGGCGAACATGCGCGACCTTCTCCATGAGGACGACCGCGAGCGCGCCCGCAAGGCGGTCGAGGATTCCCTGGCCTCACGCGGGCACTATTCCATCGAGTACCGCCTGCTCCTGCCCTCCGGCGTCCGCTGGATCGCCGCAAACGGTTTCGGAATCTACGGGGAGGACGGCGCGGTCCGCGGGATGGTCGGCGTCGTGCGCGACGTCACGCAGCGCCGGCAGGCCGAGCAGGAGCTGCGCGAGCAGACGCGCACTCTGGAGGTCCTCAACGACACCTGGACGGCGATTGCCGCGGAGCTCGACCTGCAGTCGGTCGTCCAGCTCATCACCGACCGGGCCACGGAGCTCTCCGGTGCCCAGTTCGGCGCCTTCTTCTACAACGTCATCGACCGGACCGGCGAGTCGTTCCTTCTCTACACGCTCTCCGGCGGCCCGCGCGAGGCGTTCGAGCGCTTCGGCCTTCCCCGCAACACGCCCGTCTTCGAGACGACCTTCCGGGGTCTCGGAGTCGTCCGCTCGGACGACATCACCAAAGACCCGCGCTACGGCACGATGGCCCCGCATCACGGAATGCCCAAAGGCCATCTGCCCGTGTGCAGCTACCTCGCCGTCCCGGTCAAGTCCCGCACCGGCGAGGTCATCGGGGGGCTCTTCTTCGGGCACCCCGAGCCCGCCGTCTTCACGGAGGCGTCGGAGCGCCTCGTTCGCGGCATCGCGGTCCAGGCGGGCATCGCCATCGACAACGCCCGGCTCTACGAGGCGGCGCAGAAGGCCGCCGAGGAGCGCTCCGCGCTGCTCGAGAGCGAACGCCTCGCACGCGGCGCCGCCGAGCGCATGAGCGACATGAAGGACCAGTTCCTGGCGACCCTCTCCCACGAGCTCCGGACCCCGCTCAACGCAATCGTCGGCTGGGCGCACGTCCTGCGCCGGGGTCCCAAGGACCAGGCCGACCTCGTGAAGGGTCTCGACACGATCGAGCGCAACGCGCGCGCGCAGGCACAGCTCATCGAAGACCTCCTCGACGTCAGCCGCATCACCTCCGGCAAAGTCCGCCTCGACGTCCAACCCCTCCAGCCCTCGGTCTTCATCGATGCCGCGATCGATGCGCTCATGCCGGCGGCCGAAGCGAAGGGCCTGAAAGTCGCCAGGGTTCTCGACCCGGCGGCCGGACCGATCTCCGGAGATCCGGGACGGCTGCAACAGGTCGTGTGGAACCTCGTCTCGAACGCCATCAAGTTCACGCCCCGCGGCGGAAAGGTCCAGGTTCTTCTCGAACGCATCGGCTCCCACATCGAGATCAACGTCGCGGACACGGGCATCGGGATCAAGTCCGAGTTTCTCCCCCATCTCTTCGAACGCTTCCGGCAGGGGGACGCCTCGACGACCCGCAAATTCGGCGGTCTCGGCCTCGGCCTCTCGATCGTCAAGAGCCTGGTCGAGCTGCACGGGGGCACCGTCCGCGCGAACAGTCCGGGCGAGGAACGCGGGACGACCATTACGGTCCTGCTGCCGCTCACGGTGGTTCACCGCTCGGACGACGCGGGTCCGCGTGTCCACCCGCTCTCGGCGGCCTCGGACGCGGCGACGTTCCCTCGGCTCGACCTTTCCGGGATCAAGGTCCTCGTCGTCGACGACCAGCCCGACGCCCGGGATCTCATCCAGCGCGTCCTGGAGGACTGCGAGGCTCGGGTTTTCTCGACCGCCTCCGCCGAAGAAGCGCTCCCGCTCCTCGACGCCGAGAAGCCGAACATCCTCATCAGCGACATCGGGATGCCGGGCGTCGACGGTTTCGAGTTCCTGCGGCGGGTGCGGGCCACGGGCTCCAGGGTCCCGGCCGTCGCGCTGACGGCGTTTGCGAGCTCGACCGATCGGACGCGGGCCCTGCGCGCCGGCTTCCTCGTGCACGTGGCCAAGCCGGTCGACCCCGCGGAGCTCGTCGCGACCGTCGCGAGCGTGGTGGGGCGGGCCCGGCTCGACGACGCCTGAGCGAGTTCCGCGCTCAGCGCTCAGGGACCGGTCGTTCCACGTCGAGCGTGCGCGGCGGCGAGCTCTCCGCGTCGCCCGAGCGCGCCTTCTGAATCCGCCGCCCGCGCTCCTTCCACCAGCCCTCCGCGTCGGCGGGCCTCCAGGCCGGCATGTCCGGAACTCCCGTCAGCGCCGTGTGAAAGGCGTCGACGCTCTCCGGCCGATCGTCGGGCCTCTTGGCGAGCGCGGCCAGCACGAGGGCTTCGAGCGCGGAAGGCAGAGGGCGCCCGAGGCGCGCGGACGGAGCCGCCGGCGCGTCCCGCAGGAGCTTGGCGAGCACGTCGGCGAGCGAGCCGTCGAAGACCGTGTTGCCCGTGAGGAGAAAGTAGGCCGTGGCGCCGAGCGCGTAGATGTCGCTGCGCGCGTCGATCGTGTCGGGATTCTGCAGCGCTTCGGGCGCCATGTAGTGGGGCGTGCCCGGGGCGGTGTTCTCGAGCGTGACCCGCGCGTCGATCCCGCCGACGCTCTTCACGAGGCCGAAGTCGACGACCTTGGCAACGTCGGCTGCGCCCGCCCCGCTCGGACAGCAGGATGTTGGCGGGCTTCACGTCGCGATGAATGAGGCCGGCGCGGTGCGCCTCGGCGAGCGCCTCGCACACCTGGCCGAGAACGTGGACGACCCGGGCGGGCGGCATGGGCCCGTCGCGCCGTACCAGCTCGTCGAGATCGATCCCGTCGAGGTACTCCATCGCGTAGTAGAAGAGGCCATCGGGCGTGCGGCCGTAGTCGTAGACCGAAACGGTGTGCGGCGAGGTCAGAAGCGACGTCATCTGGACTTCGCGCTCGAATCGGGCGAGGTCCATCTGGCCGGCGCGCTCGGGCGGCAGGATCTTGATGGCCGTGGGGCGGCGCAGCAGCGCGTGCTTCGCGCGGTAGACGGCGCCCATCCCCCCTTCCCCGATCTTTTCGACGAGCGTGTAGGGGCCCAGGCGCCGCGCCTCCCGGACCGTCTGGCGCAGTCCGTAGATGACGCTCGAGACCTTCGTCGAGAGAATCACCGCGAGGAGGCCGAAGAGACCCGCGTAGGCGGCATAGCTCACGGGCGGGTAGATCAGGGGGCTTTTCGCGCGCGTGTAACCCGCGTACGTGAAGACCGGAAGCAGCGCCGCGACTGCGGCTCCGATCCAGGCAGTCCGCCGAGGCGCGCTCGGAACGATGGCGGCTCGATAGAGGAGGACGCCGACCAGGGCGAGCGCCGCGAGAAGGTCCGGTCGGAGCTGGATGGGCAGCGTGAAGCACATGAGGATCTCGAGGGCGGAGACGAGAACCACACCTCCCGCATCGATCCACAGCAGGACGGGCCCCGGCACGGGCGCGCCGCGGGTCGCCAGCCACATCACGAGGAGCACCGAGATCCATCCGAGGTGGAGGAGCTGCGCCGTCGCGACCGGCAATCCCCGGACGAGCTCGCCCGGTGCCCAGAGAAGTGCGATCACCCACCCGGCGACGAAGAAGCCCGCCGAAATGACGAGCACCAGACCCGAGAACCGTCGCAGCCGCTCCTGGAGAAAATCGCGGCTCTCCTCCGAACCCCACGAGGTGGTCCGGCGGGAGGCGTGGGGGTGGCGTTCGGCTGCGGCTTCGGCTTCCACGATGTTCCCGGGATTTTACAGTCGGCCGGCGTGAATCAGCGCGCCGGCCACTGGAAGCAGAGGCTGTAGCCGTCGGGATCGAGGAAGTAGAGCTGCTTCATCCCGTACGGCGCCACGGCCGGAGGCTCCGCGACGACTCCGCGCGCCCGCAGGTGCGCGTAGGCGCCGTCGACGTCCGGGCATCCGAAGTAGAGGGCCGTGTCGCGGTGGGCCGCCTCGCGTGCGCGATCCGGCACCGCAGGACGCTCCCCGTCGTCGTAGGCGGTGTTGAGCATGAGCGAAGCCTCGCCGAGCCGGAGAAGGACCCAGCCGCTCTCGTCGCCGCCGCCCGAGTCCTGCGTCACCTCGAAGCCCAGAGTGTCGCGGTAGAAGCGCAGCGAACGCGGCATGTCGAAGACCTCGAGCAGAGGACACACGCCCTCGACGTGGAGCGCCATGGACACCTCCTCGAGCCGGCTCTTCGGGACGCCAGGCCGAACATCACAATATCCGGTCCGTGTGCTGCGACCTCAGCTTCCCTGCTCCACCTTCCGCGTCATCGGCTCACCGAGCTCGCGGCGCGAGGAGTCTCCGCGAGGGCAGCGGAGGAGCCTCGCGCCGCGGGAGCGAGCGCGGAGCGAAGGGGTCAGCCGGGCGGTCGAGCCCGCAACCGGGCGAGCCGCCCGGCGGTGCGCCCGCAGGGCGCAGACCCCGCAGCGCAGCGCTCGCGACGGCCGCAGCGCTCGCGACGGCTAGTTACCGTAGAGCGAGAGCTCGAATCCCTTCGTGATGAAGACCGCCATCTGGCCGCGCTTCGTCGCGCTGCCCGGGCAGTAGTAGGCCCCGCCGCAGCCGGCCGTCACGCCCTCGTCCTTGAGCGCCTCGACCCACGGCGCGAACGGATTGCCGACGGGCACATCCAGGAAGTCCCCGCTTGCCGCCGGAGGCGTCCACGAGGCGCCGTGGGACGTCTTCAGGAGAAAGACCGCCATCTGGGCCCGGGTCACGGGCGCATTGGGGCAGTAGTTCGCTCCGCTGCCGCACCCGGCCGTGATCCCTTCCGCCGCAAGCTGCTCGATGAAAGCCGCGCCGAAACTGTTGGCCGTCACGTCGCCGAAGACTTGCCCGGTCGCGGGAGGCGGCACGTAGTCGGCGCCGTGCTCCGCGCGCAACAGGAAGACGGCCATCTGCGCCCGCGTCACGCTCGTGTCCGGACAGAACGTCGCGCCGCCGCAGCCCGAGGTGATGCCCGTGTGCAGGACCGTTTCGACGTACTTGTAGTCCGATCGCGTCGAGGGCACGTCCGTGAAGCTTCGGCCGACGTGGATCGGCCACGTCCGCACCGAGGTGTCGGCGAGCGTCTCCTCGAAGAGCGCGTCCCAGTGCAGGGACGGCCGGGTCGCCGAGAACACCATCACCGTGTGGCAGTCGCCGGTGGCGTCGAAGCACGACAGGGAGGCGCCGGGGTCGACGGTGCCGTAGTCGGCCGAGGTGTCGGTGATCGAGTAGGTGCCGGCTCCCGGGCCGCTGAACGACGTGCCCGTGCCGGTCATCGAGGCGGGCATGACGCCGGCGTTCGCGTAGGAGGGCTCGATCGTCGCCACTTCGCCGTTTTCGAGAACGCCGTTGGGGTTCGAGTTCGATGGGTTCGCGTGGCGATCGACGCCGAAGGGCGGCGACGGACCGACCTCGACCTGGATGACGAGACCGGAGGCATCCGCGGAGAGCGGCGCGATGCGCAGTCCGGCTTCTCCGTCGAGGTACACCTGCCCCACTTCGAGGGCCGCGTCCGCGAAGCCATCCGTCAACGGCGTCATGTCGAGAAGGCACGAGCCGCAGCTGTAGCCCGGGTAGCCCGGCGAGAGATGCATGATCGTTCCGTTGACGGAGTTGCCCGACATGCTCGCGTCGAAGCCGATCGGCTGGCGGTACTCGAGCCAGTAGGTGCGCTGCACGTCGGGCAGCGCGATGCGGACACCGTAGAGCGCCTGCCCCGCGACCTCGATCGGCGCGATGGTGTACGTCGTGGATCCGCCCCCGTGGCTCGCGAGTGTGCCGGCGGGCAGGTACGCGAGCTGGCTCTTCATGTTCACGGGCATGTGGCGCGCGTTGGAGTTGCCCATGATCGAGAAGCGGTCGCCGTACTCGCTGATGCTGCAGCCGCTTCCCAGGACGACGGTGCCGCAATCGAGCGAGCTCGAATGGCCGAGTCCGAAGCAGTGGCCGAGCTCGTGGCCGACGACGAGGTTGGACGCCGCCTGGTTGATCCACGCCTGCGACCCTCCGCCCAGGCCTGCCCATCCGCAGGGGATGTGCGGGAAGACGTAGACGCGCTTCTGGTACGTGTACGGGTTGTACCCGGCGTCCGAGGCACGGGCATCGGCCTGCTGGGAGACGGAGGAGTAGTCGCAGGTGGTCGGCGTCGGGATCGTCGCCGTCAGCCAGTTCGTGACGATGCCCGAAAGCGTGTGGCTGCCGTAGGAGGCCTCGGCGTAGTAGTCCGCGACGCCGTCTGCGCCGAACATGCGGTTCTCGATCTGAGCCACCGTGTAGGGCTCGGTCTCCGTGTCGTTGAACTTGATGAGGATCGTGATCACGGTCGTGTTGCCGCTGATTCCCGGAGCCTCGGGCACCACCGCCGCCTCCACGACCTCGAGCGCGTCGACGCGGAATCGGCCGGCCTCCGGTTCACCCCTAACGGTGACGCGCGACCCGGCCGCGACTCCCGCGTCGGCCTCCTTCAGAGTGAGCTCGATCCACGCGCCGCGCTCGGGCACGAGCACGACGATCTTCTCGGAACGCCCGGCCGCAAAGTCGTCGGCGGTGAGGACCTCGATCCTTCCCGATCGCGTCTCGACGGATGCCGCGGCGAGCTCGGGGACGATCCAGGCACTGAAGGCGGAGGCGAAGACGAACGCCGCCGCCAGGCGGCCACGCCGCTGTCCGGATTTCATGATTTCCCTCGCTGGTTGGGAACCAGTCTAGGGGGTGCGGGCCGTTCGGGCAGTGACGGGCGTCACTTCTCCCCGAGCCACCACTCGAGGTTGCCCTCGCGCAGTGTCGAGAGGTCGATCTTCTTGTGGAGGACGGTGTCGCCGTCGACGTCCACGATCTTGAGGCGGATCAGGGGATCGGTGCGCTCCCAGTCGATCTCGATCAGCCCGAAGTTGTCGCCGCGGTCGACGAGGCCGATGCGGTGCTTGCTCGGAGCGATGCGCCTCCAGCGCGCCTCGGCCCAGTTCAGCGAGCTCGAGGTGAGGTCGTAAACCGGGTATCCGATCTCCCCGTCCATCATGTCGAGCTCGGCGTAGTGGCGATCGCCGGAGATGAAGATCACGCCGGTGTTCCGGTTGGCCCAGAGCATCTCGAAGAGCTTCTTCTTCTCGTGCGGGAAGTTCGACCACTTCTCGCCGCCCGAGCCCTCGTTGACGACCTGGATGCTCGACCCGATGATCCGCACCTGCGCGGGCTCGCGCAGCTGCTCCTCGAGCCAGGCCCACTGCGCCGCACCGAGCAGCGTCGACGCCGGATCGGTGTTCGCGACGTAGCGGCCGCCCTCGGTCTCGTCCTTCGGGTCGTCCTCGAACGGAAGCGGGCTCCGGTTGTAGCGCGTGTCGAGCAGGATGATCTGTACGCGCCGCCCCGGAGGCCCGAAGATCTGCGCGTCGTAGACGCCCTCGCGCTGCCGGCGGGGCGAGTCCTTCGAGACTCCGAAGAAGTCCAGGAAGACCTGCTGCGAGGCCGCCTTGGCCGGGAACTCCCCCCCGGAATCGTTCGTGCCGTAGTCGTGGTCGTCCCACACGGCCATGATCGGCGTCGACTTCTTCAGCTTCTGGAATCCGGGCTGCGACGCGAGCTTCGCGTACGCCGCGCGCAGCCGACCCATGTCGTCGGTGTCCGAGTAGACGTTGTCGCCGAGAAAGACGAAGAGGTCCGGCTTGGCCGCGAGAACCGGGCCCCCAGATCGGCTGCGGGAGATCCTGGCCGAGACACGAGCCGAACGCGATGCGCTGGAGGGGCTTGACGGCTTTCGCCGGCGGGTCGGCCGCGGCGAGTCCGAGGAACGAAGCCGGAACGAGGACGAGACACGCGGTGAGAGTCCAGCGGCGCATGCGGCCACCTCCCGTCGGGCGCGGATTGTAGGTCATTCGACGCCGTGCCCCCGGGTCACATCGCACGTGATAAACATCGCCGCACGGAGGGCGCATGGCCGACGGCCGGAAGATCTCGGCGTTCCTGCTTCTCGCGGCGATTCTCGGCTTCGTGCCGCCTCCGGCGCTGCGCGCCCAGCAGGGCGCCCCGGTGGACGAAGAGGCGATGGCCTCGGGCGAAGATCCCCAGTGGCCGCGCGTCGTCGAGCGGGACGGCGTCACCTTCACGGTCTACCAGCCCCAGATCGACCGATTCTCCGACGCCTCGCTCGAGGCGCGCGCCGCGGTCAAGGTCGACACGATCGTCGAGGGGGACGGCGAGAAGACCGACAGGACCCAGACGAGCTACGGCGTCATCTGGATCACCGCCAACACCCAGATCGACAAGGAAACTGAGCTCGTCGAGCTCACCGACATCGAGATCACCAAGGTCAACTTCCCGACGGCTCCGGAGAAGGCCGAGCAGTATCTGGCGATCATGCGCGCCAACACCGAGCCGACGCGCACGATCTCGCTCGAGCGAATCGAGGCCAACCTCGCGATCACGCAGGCCGACAAGAAGGCCGAGTCGGTGCCCCTGAAGAACGAGCCGCCGCAGATGTACTTCCGGACCTCGCCCGCGCTGCTCATCCTCATCGACGGCGATCCCGCCCTGCGGCCCGTCGAGGGCGCGCAGGGACTCCAGCGCGTGATCAACAGCAAGAGCCTCATCCTCGAATCGAACGGGACGTACTACCTCTCGCTCGCCGGCGCCTGGCTCTCGGCAACCTCCGCCACCGGCCCCTATCGCCGGGCTTCATCGGCGCCGGCACCCGTCCAGGCGGTGCGCGACGCGATCGCCAAGGACGAGAACCAGACGGCCGTGGACCTGCTCGAAGAGCCGGGCGAGGAGATCGAGTCCGTGCTTTCCGAGGGCCGCTCGCCCGAGATCATCGTGAGCACGGCGCCGGCCGAGCTTCTCGTCACGAAGGGCAAGCCCCAGATGAAGCCGCTCTCGGGCACGGACCTGCTCTACGTCGACAACACGACCGGCGACATCTTCCTCGACCTCGACGACCAGAGCTATTACGTCGGGCTGACGGGCCGCTGGTTCCGCACCAAGTCGCTCGAGAAGGGCCCGTGGACGTTCGTCGACGGCGCGAAGCTGCCGAAGGACTTCGCGAAGATCGCGGACACCAGTCCCAAGTCCAACGTCCTCGCGACGGTTCCTGGCACCGCCGCATCGCAGGAAGCCGTCATCGCCAACAGCATTCCGCAGACCGCGGAAGTCAACCGCGAAGAGGCGAACTTACACGGCCGCAGTACGACGGCGAGCCGAGGTTCGACGCCGTTCCCGACACGCCGCTCCAGTACGCCGTCAACTCGCCCATGCCGGTCGTGCGCGTCTCGCCGACATCGTACTACAGCGTGCAGGGCGGCGTCTGGTTCACAGGGGCGACGCCCATGGGTCCGTGGGCCGTCGCGACCGTGGTGCCCACCGCGATCTACACGATCCCGACGGCCTCGCCGATCCACTACGTGACCTATGTGCGCGTCTATCGCTACTCGCCGACGACGGTCTGGTTCGGCTACACGCCGGGTATCATCGGCACGTGCTATTCGCCGTGGGGCACGGTCGTCTACGGCACCGGCTGTTACTACCGCCCGTGGATCGGGAGCTACTGGTATGGCGCGCCGCTGGACGTGGGGATTCGGTGTCGGCATCAGCTGGAGCCGCTGGACGGGATGGGACGTCGGATTCGGCTGGGGCGGTTACTACCCGATCTATCGCCCGTGGTGGGGGCCCTACTACGGCTGGCGCCCGCGTCCCGCGCCGAGACCCGGACCCTATCCGCCGTACTACCGGCCGGGATATCCGCGCCCGATGCCTTACCGGCCGACGAGCATCAACATCACCAACGTCAATGTCTACAACCGTCCGGGCATCGCGCGGCCGGGTGTGCGGCCCGTGACCCGGCCGGTGCCGCAGCCGACTCGGCCGGCCGATCGCGGGGCAACCCGTCCCCGCTCCGCGTCCCGGCACGCGGCCGGCGCCCGGGCAGCCGTCGACGCAGCCTGCACGGCCGGGAACGCAGCCGGCACAGCCGGGGACGCGGCCGGTCCCGCAGCGGCCCTCGACGCGGCCCCGGACAACGTCTACGCCGGACCCGACGGCAACGTCTACCGGCCCGCCGACCCGGGAAGCCCGGAGCTGGGAGACCAACGACAAGGGAACGTGGAAGCCCGTCGAGCCCTCGCGCCCGGACACGCGACCGGCACAGCCGTCGCGTCCCGAGACGCGGCCGGCGCAACCCTCCCGTCCGGAAGCGCAACCGGCGAGGCCGTCGCAGCCGTCCCAACCTTCGACCCGTCCCGCGCCCCAGCAGCCCTCGCGGCCGACGGTCGATCAGGGCACGCTCAACCAGCTCTCCCGCGACCAGCAGGGGCGCAGAGCGGGCGACACCCGGATGAGCCCGCCGCCGCAGTCGTCGCGGCCGCCGTCCTCGTCTCCTCGCCGCCTCGTCGAGCCGCCGCCGTCCCGTCCCGCGCGCCGTCGCAACCCAAACCGAGGCCTTAGGAGGACCGCAGCGCGTGAAGTTTCTGCTCCGTCTCGTCGGCGCCGCCGTGCTGCTCTTCGCGACGTACAACCCGGAGGGCCGCTCCTACTTTCACTGGATGGCGGCGGGCGGCTGGCAGATCACGCCATTGAAGGCCTTCGTCGGCGTCTGCCTCCTCGCCGGCTGGGTGTTTCTGCTGCGCGCGACCGTGCATTCGCTCGGAGCTCCTCGGGACGCTGCTCGCCGCCGCCTTCTTCGGCACGCTCATCTGGCTCATCGTCTCGTGGGCGCACCTGGAGCCCACGACTTCGAAGGGACTGACGTATCTGATCCTGATCGGACTCGCGGCCGTGCTTTCGACCGGCTCGGTCTTCTCGATCTGGCGCCGGAAGATGACCGGGCAGGTCGACGTGGACGAGCAGACGGAATAGACGCTTCGGCATAGGGAGGAGGACTCGATGCTCAAAGGCTTTCGGGATTTCATCGCTCGCGGCAACGTGCTCGAGCTCGCGGTCGGCGTCATCATCGGCGTCGCCTTCGCGCGATCGTCGACTCGCTCGTCAAGGACCTCATCATGCCGATCATCGGCCTGCCGGCGGGACGCCGGACTTCTCGGCTCTGAAGATCGGCCCGGTCGCGATCGGCAACTTCATCAACGCGGTCATCGCGTTTCTCATCAAGGCGGCCGGCCTCTACTTCCTGATCATCCTGCCCTTCAACCGCTTCGCCAAGAAGATGGCCGCGGCGCCTCCCGCCGCCTGCGCCCCGACCCAGTCCGAGCTCTACCTCAAAGAGATCCGCGACCTGCTCGCGCGGCGCGGCGCGCCGGGCACGATCGCCTGACACGGAACGGGAACGCGGGCGAGATCGCGTCATGCGCCGAACGACGGCGGTCCTTCTCGCCTCCCTGGCCGTCCTGACGGTGACGGCCTGCGCGGGACGGAAGCCGCCGCCGCCCGCTCCCCCGCCGCCGCCTCCGACGGCCGTTCCGTTGATGCCGACGCCGTGGAAGTCCCGCTGCCGACGCCCGCTCCCCGTGCGCCCCCTCCCGCCTCCGACGGCCTTCTGATGGGCTCGGTGACGTATCGCCAGCGGGTCGCGCTGACGCCCCAGGCGGAGGTCCACGTCGAGCTGCGGGACGTCTCCGCGCCGGACGCGGCGTCGCCTCCCATCGCACGCCAGGTCATCTCGACACCGGGCCAGGTGCCCGTCGCGTTCTCGCTCGAATACGACCCAACGAAGATCCAGTCCGGCCGCATCTACGCCGTCTCCGCCCGGATCGTCGACCGGGGGCAGCTCCAGTTCGTGACCGACGAGCGTGTCGTGGTCCTGACGGGCGGCGGCCCCGACGCGATCGAGATCGTCGTCGTGCCGGTGCGCTGAGGGAAGCTCAGCTCGAGAAGCTGATCCCGAGCCGGTCGAGCGTCTTCAGGATCAGACCGCAGGCCGCCCCGCATCCACGCGGCGCAGCGCGCGCGTGACGAGGGCCACGGCCGCGCGCCGGAACGGCTCGGGCGGATAGGGAAGCGGCTTTTTCCTGCACCATCGCCAGGTCGAACAGGGCGCTCTCGCGCTCGAGCGCACGGTGGGCGAGGATCCGGCCCGCGATGCGCGTCGAGCCGATGCCGTGCCCCGTGTAGCCGAGTCCGTAGAGAGCGCGCCCGGCGGCCCGTCCCGAAGAACGGGCGTCAGCCGCGTCGTCGACGCGATCGGGCCGCCCCAGGCGATACGGGAACCGAAGCGCCGCGAGCTGCGGGAACGTGCCGCCGGAAGCTCGCCCGAGGATCGGCGTAGTGGCGCGGCGAGTGGTCGCACGCAGGCGTCGACGCGGTTGCCCGGGTAGTAAGCGGCCTCGCTCGTTCCCCAGAGCATCCGGCCGTCGGCGGTCGAGCCGGTAATAGTTGAAGAACGTCCGCGCGTCGACGACGCCCCGTCCCGGACGCCCAGCCGATCGACCGTCGCGCTGCGCGGGCGTCAGCGGATCGCTGACGAGGATGTAGTCGTAGAGCGGCAGGAATCGCGCGGCAGCCGGGGAGAAGGTGGTGCGAGTCCAGGCATTGGCCGCGACGACCGCGCTTCCGCGCGCGAGACGCTCCCCTCCTCCGTGCGACGACGACGCGGTCCCGCCGGAAAGCGAAGCCCTGGACACCGGCGTGCTCTCGTGAGATGCGCACGCCCGCCGACGGCCGCGGCCGCGCGAAGCCCTTCCGACCAGGCGACGGGTCGACGAGCCCGTTGCGCGGCGCCAGCATCGCGCCCTGGTAGAGCGGGCTCGCCAGCTCCGCCTGCGTTTCCTCGGCGCGCGACAGCAGCCGCCATCCGGGCGATCCGACGCGCTCGGCCGCCTCGAGCCCCTTCTCGAGCGCCTCGCGGTGCCCGGCTCGGAGCGCCACGACGAGCTGCCCGGGACGCTCGAAGCGCGCGTCGATGCCCCGCTCGCGGAGAAACGTCCTCCATGGCGTCGAGGTTTTCCCGGCCGATCCGGGCCAGCCGCTTCGCCTCGTCGAGGCCGAAGTGCGCGATCGCGAGCTCGTGCGAGTGATCGATCGTCTCTCCGACGATGCCGGCGTTGCGCCCGCTTCCGCCGTAGCCCACCAGGCCCTGCTCGAGCACGGTCACGCCGAGACGCGGGCTCGAGCTCCCTGAGGAAGAGCGCCGTCCAGAGACCCGTGTATCCCGCCGCCGATGATCGCGACGTCCGTCCTCGGCGCGCCGCGCGAGCGGCTCGACACGCCCGCGTCGGCCGGCGCGCCATCCAGAAGCAGGCCTGCTCGATCGGGAGGCTCGCCGCGAGCGTTCATGGCACGCCTCGGGAACGAGCCCTGCTCCTACGACGCCCGGGACCTCGTCCTGAGCGAGGCCTCGAGCGCCGCCAGGAACTTGTCGAGCTCCGGGATAGGTGATCGTCAGCGGCGGTTCGACGCGCAGCACCTGCGCGTTGATGTAAGTGCCGGAGATCAGGATCCCGCGCCCGAAGAGCGTCTTGGCGACGGCGTAACCGAGCTCGTGGCTCGGGGAACTCCATGCCGAGCATCAGTCCCGCGTCCCCGCGCGCCGGCCATGACCTTCGGGTACTTCTCCGCCAGCGTCGTTCAGCGCGGCAGAAGGTACTCGCCCTTCTCGCCCGCCTGCTTCGGCAGGTCCTCCTCCAGCAGCACGTTGATCGTGGCAATCGCGGCGGCGCAACAGACCGGGTTGCCCCCGAACGTCGTCGTGTGGAGGAACGGATTGTCGATGTACTTCTCCCACGTCTTCGGCGGTTCCGACGCAGGCGCCGATCGGCATCACGCCGCCGCCGAAGCCCTTCCCGAGCGCCATGAGATCCGGCACGACGCCGTCGTGCTCGCAGCAGAACATCTTGCCGCTGCGGCCCATGCCGCTCTGGACCTCGTCGAAGACCAGCATCGCGCCGTACTTGTCGCAGATCTCGCGGGCCGCGGCGAGATAGCCCGGCGGCGCCACGTTGATCCCGCCTTCGCCCTGGATCGGCTCGATCACGACGGCGGCCACGCGGTCGCCCGAGAAGTCGCCGCTCGCCACGATCATGCTCAGCGCGTCGACGTCACCGAACGGCACGTGGGTCCAGGCTTGAGCGGCAGAAACGGCTCGCGGAACATCGCCTTCGACGTGCCGCCCAGCGAGCCCAGAGACTTGCCGTGGAACGCGCCGATCGTGCCGACGAAGTGATGCCGGCCGGTCGTCAGGATCGACATCTTGAGACAAGCCTCGACCGATTCGGTGCCCGAGTTGGTGAAGAAGGAGTACTGGAGGTCGCCGGGCGTGATCATCGCGACGAGATGGGCCAGGTAGGTCCGCAGCGGATCGATGAGCTCCTGGGAGTGAATCGCCTGCCGGTTGAGCTGCTCCTGGACGGCCTTGAGAACTTTCGGGTGCCGGTGGCCCGTCACGTAGATGCCGAAGCCTCCGAGGATGTCGATGAACTCCTTGCCCTTGATGTCGCTTGAAAGACCGCGCCCTCGTCCTGCCACTCGACGGCCGTGTAGTCCGTCGAGACGGATTTGCGGTACTCGAGGAAGCCGGGGTTGACGTAGTCCGTCCAGTAGCGCACGGAGTCTTCGATCACCTTCTTCTGCTCGGGCGGCGAAGCGTTTTCTTGCCGATCAGGTCGAGGACGTACGCGGATTCCTCGCGCGCGCCCGTCAGGTTCTGGGCCATCGGAGTCGTCTCCTGTCGTTGGTGTGCGTGCGCCGATCGCTCGGGAGGAGGCCGGAATCATACCGCGCCCGCGGCGGTCCGGGGTCAGCAGGACCAGCCGACGGCGATCGTGCGAGGTCAGGACGCCGAGGATGACCGCCTCCTTGAGCGGTTCCTGGCTCGTCGGAGACGGGCGAAAAACAGCACGCACGCTCCGAAGATGTAGAGCGTGCAGATCCATGCCGCCGCGGTCGCCGCGACGCGGCCCCCGGGAAGCCGGTAGGGACGAGGCTGGTCGGGCCGGCGCTTGCGCAGGACGAGAAACGCCGGGAAGACGAGGAGGTAGCAGAGGAGCAGGCAAAGCGCTGTCACGCGAAAGGTCATCCAGAAGATGTTGGACTGGTTCTGGAAAGCAGCGCGCCGCCGACGAGCAGAGCCGTCGACACGGCGCCCATCGCGACGAACGCGAGATACGGCGTCTGGAAACGCGGGTGCAGGCGGCCAAGCGCCGCGGGAAGCATGCCTTCCTCGGCGGCGACCGCCGCAACCCGGTTTGCTCCGAGGCTCCACGTCACGACGTTGGCGACGCACGCGTAGAGGAACCCGAGACCGAGAAGGAACACCGCCGCGTCGCCCGCACGGCCCCACTCCTTCCCGAGAACGGCGAGCGCGTCCCAGGTTCCCGGTCACGATCGAGAGCTTCCCGATCGGAACCGCGAAGAGGATGCCGCCGATCGCGAAGGAGTAGAGGATCGCGATGAGCGCTCCCGACCAGAGGATCACGTTCGGGACGTCGCGCTTCGGGTCGCGCATCTCGCCGCCGGCCGAGCTCATCAGCTCGAACCCGAAGGTCGAGTAGAGGAGCGCCGGCAGGTACGCGAGGCGATCGTTCCACTTCGGCACGAAGGCGGATGCCGAGAAGTCGTTGGCGGGGGCCTGCCGCGGAAGAGCGCCGACAGGCCAAGCACGCCGAGCGCAAGGAAGATCAGGGCCTTCACCACCGCGCCGATGTTGGGCACCCACTTCGAGACTTCGAGCCGGACGATGCCCACGGCACCGTCAGCCACGTCAGGAGCGATTGCGATCCCGGCCTCCTGCCAGGCGAGTGCGTCTTCGAGGAACATCTGGCCGAACGTGCCGGCGAAGATCAGGTAGACCGACGGGCCCAGTCGCGTTGTTGATCCAGTACAGCCACGCCGCCATCGATCCCCAGCGCGGCCCGAACGCCTCGCGCACCCAGATGTAGATGCCTCCCTCGCCGGGCCACGCCGAGCCCAGCTCGGCCGTGATCAGGCCGTACGGGATGAAGAAGACCGTCATCGTGATGACCCACCAGGAGAACCAGGACGCGCCCATGGCGGCCGAGAGGCCAGGGTGTCGATCGTCAGAATGGCGCAGACGGTGAAGAGGACCAGATCCCAGTCCGGCCGAGAACCCGCTCGAGCACGGCGTCCGGCGTGCCGGCGGGGCGGCCGCGGGGGGCTACCGATCTCCGTCTGCGACATGGGCTTCGGTTGCCGGCATCCTATCGCAACCACGTCGCTCTGACATGACTTCCGGCGCGCGACGCTCCCGGATCGCCGCCGGAGAGCCCCGTGATACGCTGCCGCCTCCTTCGCACGTCACGCCAGCTCACTTCCTCATGGCTCGCTCGATCCGCCTGAAGACCGCCGTTCCCGGGCCGCGCTCGCTGGCGCTCGCGGCCCGCCGCGACGCCGCGGTGCCCCTCGGAATCGGCCACTCGACTCCCGTCTATGCCGAGAGCGCCCGGGGCGCCCTCGTGACCGACGTCGACGGAAACGTGCTTCATCGACTTCGCCGGCGGCATCGGCACGCTCAACGCCGGCCACGCCAACCCCGAGGTGGTCCGGGCGGCGGCCGCGGCCGCTCGAGAAGTTCACTCACTCGTGCTTCTCGGTCGCGCCCTACGAGGGTTACGTGGCCCTGGCCGAGAACGCTCAACGCCATCACGCCCGGCGACTTTCGCGAAGAAGACGATGCTCGCCAACAGCGGGGCCGAGGCCCTCGAGAACGCCGTGAAGATCGCCCGCCACGCGACCGGGCGCGGAGCCGTCGTCGTGTTCGAGCACGCCTTCCACGGCCGCACGCTCCTGACGCTCAGCATGACTCAGCAAGGTCCGGCCCTACAAGCACGGCTTCGGGCCGTTTGCGCCCGAGGTCTATCGGCTGCCCTTCCCCTACGAGTACCGCGGCCACTACGCCGGAGCCGGCGGCCGCCGCCGGCGCAGCCTCGAGGAGTTCTTCCGGACCCAGGTCGCGGCCGAGCGAGGTCGCGTGCGTCGTCCTCGAGCTCGTCGCTCGGCGAGGGCGGCTTCGTCGTCGCGCCGCCCGACTACGTCGACGACGCTCGGCGCGCTTCTGCCGCGAGCAACGGCATCCTGCTCGTCGTCGACGAGGTCCAGACCGGGCTTCGGCCGCACCGGCCGCATGTTCGCCTGCGAGCACTACGGCATCGAGCCGGACCTCCTCACGATGGCCAAGTCGCTCGGCGCGGGGCTCCCCCTATCAGCGCCGTCACCGGCCGCGCCGCAGATCATGGACAGCGCCCAGGTCGGCGGCCTCGGCGGCACCTACACCGGGAACCCGGTCGCCTGCGCGGCGGCGCTGGCGGCGATCGAGTTCATCCGGCAGAACCGGCTTCCGGAGCGCGCCGTCGCATCGGCGCATCGTCGGGAGGCCGATTCCAGGCTTCCTCGAACGCTTCCCGTTCGTCGGCGACGCCCGCGGGCTCGGCGCGATGCGGGCCCTGGAGCTCGTGAAGGACCGACGACCCAGGGAACCCGACAAGGACCGGACCGACCGCGTCATCCGTGCAGCCTACGAGAACGGCCTGCTCCTCGTCGGCGCCGGAACCTACGGCAACGTCATCCGCACGCTGATGCCGCTCGTGATCACCGACGCGGAGCTCGAGGAAGGCCTGGATGTTCTCGACCATGCGCTTGCGACCGCATAGCGTCATCATCTGCACTCGTAGGGGCGGGGCTTGTCCCCGCCCTCGGGCGGCCGCAAGGGCCGCCCCTACGGGAGGGCGAAGCCGTAGACATCTCTTCTGCGTCGGAGACTCTTAGCCGCCGATCCCCAGCGGCCGAGGAGAGGCTTCGTCAACCACGAATGGGGACGCACATGAACACGCAGGAACTGATCCAGGAATCGCAGCGCTGGCTCGACATCATCTCCGCGAAGGAGCTGACGCCGAGCAGCAGGCGAAGATCGCCGCCGACACGGTCGACAACTTCTACTCCTATTACAACCGCGGCTACCTCGAGTACCGCAAGTCCGTGGTCGAGATGCGGGACGACCCGGCGCTGGAGTGGGCGGGCGAGGGCTCGACGTTCCAGGACCTGGCGGGCCGCACGTACATCGACTGCCTCGGCGGCTACGGCATCTACAGCGCGGGCATCCGCCACCCCAAGGTCGTCCGGGCGGTCGCCGACCAGCTCGCCCGCATGCCGCTCTCGAGCCAGGAGCTGCTCGATCCCGCTGCGGGGCGCGCTGGCGGAGCTGCTCGGCGAGATCTCGCCGGGCGACCTCCAGTACTCCTTCTTCATCAACAACGGGACCGACGCCGTCGAGGGCGCGATCAAGCTCGCCCGCGCCTGTACACCGGCAAGACCAACTTCATCAGCTCCCTGCGCGGGTTTCACGGCAAGAGCTGCGGCTCGCTGTCGCTCCTGGGCAAGTGGGAGTACCGCGAGCCGTTCCTGCCGCTGCTCCCGGGCATCCACTTCGTGGAGTTCGGCGACGCGGAGGCCGTCGAGGACGAGCTCTACAAGGCCGACCAGACCGGCAAGGGCATCGCCGGCGTCATCATGGAGCCGATGCAGGGCGAAGCCGGGCGCGATCGTTCCGCCCGACGACTTCTGGCCGCGGATCCGCAAGGCCTGCGACGAGTACGGCACGCTCCTGATCGCCGACGAGGTCCAGACCGGGCTCGGGCGCACCGGCAAGATGTTCGGCGTCGACCACTGGGGCGTCGTCCCCGACATCCTCTGCCTGGGCAAGGCCCTCGGCGGCGGCGTGATGCCGCTCTCGGCCTTCGTCTCGACGCCGAAGATCTGGAGCGTCCTGGAGACAAACCCCTTCATCCACTCCTCGACGTTCGGCGGCAACCCGCTCGCCTGCGCCGCGGGCATCGCGGCCATCAACGTCACGCTCGAGGAGGACCTCCCGGGCCAGGCGGCGCGCAAGGGCAAGGACCTGCTGGCCCAGCTGATCCGCCTCAAGCTGCGCTACGACCGGATCATCCGGCGAGTCGGGAGGCAAGGGGCTCCTGCTCGGGCTCGAGTTCGCCAACACCGAGATCGGCTACAAGGTCGTCGCGGGCCTCTTCCGCCGCGGCGTCCTCGTGGCCGGCACGCTGACGAACTCGAAGGTCGTCCGCATCGAGCCCGCGCTCAACATCCCGGACGAGCTCATCGCCGCGGATCCTCGTCGCCCTCGAGGACACGCTGCGGGAAGTCGACGACAGCACGCCCGACATCCAGGAGGACGAGGAATGATGGATCGCCGTCCTCGGCGCGGCGGGGGCGATGGCGCAGGTCGTCCTGCGCGACCTGCTGGAGTTCGTGCCGGACGTCGCGATCACGGCCGCGGACCTGAACCCGCCGGCACCGACGGATCCCCGCGTGACGCCGGCCCGTCTCGACGCCCGCGACGAAGCGGCGACGGCGCAACTTCTCGAGGGCCACGACGCGGTCGCTCAACTGCGTGACCTACTACCTGAACGTTCCGTCATGCGCGCGGCTCTGGCCGCGCGGGTGCCCGTACACGGACCTGGGCGGGCTCTACCACGGCTCGATGCAGCAGTTCGGCCTGCACGAGGACTTCGTGCGGGCGGGAGTTCACGGCGCTCCTCGGAATGGGCTCGACCCCCGGGATCACCAACGTCATGGCGGGCGCGCTCGCCCGGGGCCTCGACACCGTCGAGGCGATTCACGTGCGCGTCGGGTGCATCGACCGCTCCGCCTCCGGGCCGCTTCCGATTCCGTACGCGCTGGACACCGTGCTCGACGAGTTTTCGCTCGAGCCGATCGTCTTCCGCGAAGGTACGAGCCGATGGCCGTCGAGCCGATGAGCGGCCGGGAGACGATCGAGTTCCCGTCCCCCGGTCGGCAGGGCGGAGGCCCTCTACACGCTGCACTCGGAGGTCGCGATGTTCCCGCGATCCTTCCCGGGGCTTGCGCGAGGCGAGCTTCAAGGTCGCCTTCGAGCCCGCGTTCACCGGGAAGGTCGCGTTCCTGGTCGAGCTCGGATTTGCGTCGCGCGAAAACGTCGCCGGCGGCGCCTCGCCGCGCGCAGGTCCTGCTGGCTCTCGCCGCCCGCCAGGCGGCCCCGCCGGGAGATCCCCGGGACTGCGACGCCCTCCGGGTCGAGCTGACCGGCCGCAAGGCGGCGCGCGGGTCGAGCGCGCCGCGCCGACATGATCGGTGCTCCCGCATCCGGTCTGGAAGGTGCCCGCGGGCTCCCTCGACACCGGCGTGCCCGCTGTCGATTGCGGGCAGCTCCTGGCCAGCCGCGCGATCCGCGCGCCCGGAGTCCTCTGCCCCGAGACCGCCGTTTCACCGCGACCTCTTCTTCGAAATGCTCGAGCGCCGCGAGATGCGCGTCCGCTGGAGCTGAGCCGACCAACGAAAGGATCCGCCCGTGCCCATCGCCTCCATCAACCCCGCGACCGGCGAGACTCTCGCCGACCTTCGCGCCCCATCTCCGAGGCCGAGGTCGAGCGCCGCGTCGCGCTCGCGGCCGCGCAGACGTTCTCCGCTCTGGCGCGCCGCACCGCTTGGCCGACCGCGCCGGCCGGATGCGGCGGCGGCCGGGCTCCTCGAGTCCCGCAAGCAGGAGTGGGCCCGGCTCATGACGCTGCGAGATGGGCAAGCCGATCGCCGCCGCGCGTGGCCGAGGCCGAAAAGTGCGCCTGGGTCTGCCGCTACTACGCCGAGAACGCCGAGCGCTTCCTGGCCGACGAGCCGGTCGCCGACGGACGCCGCCGCGCAGCTTCGTCCGCTACGAGCCGCTCGGGCCGCGTGCTCGCCGTCATGCCCTGGAACTTTCCGTTCTGGCAGGTCTTCCGCTTCGCCGCGCCCGCGCTCATGGCCGGCAACGTCGGCGCTCCTCAAGCACGCCTCGAACGTGCCGCACTGCGCGCTGGCGATCGAGGAGATCTTCCGCGGAGGCCGGGTTTCCCGGAGGGCGCTTTCCAGGCCCTGCTCGTCGGCTCCGACCGGGTCGCCGGGCTGATCGAAGACCCGCGCATCGCCGCCGTCACCCTGACCGGGAGCGAGGGCGCCGGCGTCTCGCGTCGGCGGCGCGGCCGGAGGCGCAGATCAAGAAGGCGGTTCTCGAGCTCGGCGGCAGCGACCCCTTCATCGTGATGCCGAGCGCCGACCTCGAGGCCGCCGCCGCGACGGCGGTCAAGGCCCGGACGATCAACAACGGCCAGTCCTGCATCGCGGCCAAGCGCTTCATCGTCCACGAGACGATCGCCGAAGAGTTCGAGAAGCGCTTCGTCGAGAAGATGGCGGCCCTGAAGGTCGGCGACCCGATCGATCCCGCCGTCGAGATCGGCCCCCTCGCCACCTCCGTCCATCGCCGAGCGAGGTCGACGGACTCGTGAAGAAGACGGTCGCCGCCGGCGCGCGCGTCCTCCTCGGCGGCAAGCCCGCCGAAGGTCCCGGCAACTTCTACGCCCCGACCGTCCTCGCCGACGTCCCGCCCGGCAGCCCCGCCGACCTCGAGGAGATCTTCGGCCCCGTCGCCAGCCTCTTCCGCGTCGCGAGCCTCGACGAAGCGATCGCCCTCGCCAACCGGACACGCTTCGGCCTCGGCCCCTCGGCCTGGACCCGCGACGACGCCGAGCGCGACCGGCTCGTCGCGAGCTCGAGGCGGGCTCGGTCTTCATCAACGGCATGGTCAAGAGCGACCCGCGCCTGCCCTTCGGCGGCGTCAAGAAGTCCGGCTACGGCCGCGAGCTCTCCGAGCACGGGATCCGCGAGTTCGTCAACGTCAAGACGGTCTGGATCGCCCCGTCCTGAGGAGCAAGCGGGTCACGAGTCCCGCGGATCAACCGGGTCCTCAGCTCGGCAGGAAGCTCGCCCCCACCGTCTGGCTGATCCGCGCCATGACGTGCTTGACCTGCGTGTAGTCCTCGATCGCGTACATCGACATGTCCTTGCCGTAGCCGGACTGCTTGTAGCCGCCGTGCGGCATCTCGGAGACGAGCGGCAGGTGGTCGTTGATCCAGACGGTGCCGAACCGCAGCTTGCGCGCGGCGTTCAGGGCCCGGTTCACGTTCGTCGTCCAGACCGAGGCCGAGAGTCCGTAGTCCACGTCGTTGGCCCACGCGATCGCCTCTTCGTCGTCCCTCGAACGCGGGTCACCGTGATGACCGGACCGAAGACTTCCTTCTTGACGATCTCGTCGTTCTGCTTCGCGTCGGCCACGATCGTCGGCTGCGAACCAGAACCCCTTGCCCTGGCGCGGCCTCCGCCCGTCAGGACCTCGACGTGGCCCGTGGCCTTCGCGCGGTCGACGAAGCCGGCGACCCGCTTGCGGTGCTCGGCCGAGATGACCGGGCCCATGTTGGTGTTCTCGTCCTTGATGTCCCCGACCAGGAGCGACTCGACCGCCGGCACGAGCTCGCGAGGCAGCCTGTCGTAGATCGCGGCCGCTCGCGTAGAGGCGGCAGTGCCGCCGTGCAGTCCTGGCCGCTGTTGGCGAAGCCCGCCATCTTGATGCCCGGGATGACCAGCTCCATGTCCGCGTCGTCGAAGATCAGGACCGGCGCCTTGCCGCCGAGCTCGAGGTGGACGCTTCTTGAGGGTCGCGGCGGCGGCCCGGGCGACCTCCTTGCCCGTCGCGACGTCGCCCGTCAGCGAGACCATGCCCGACCTTGCGGGTGGCGTGACGAGGCGGCGCCGACCGGCTCGCCGTGACCGGTGATCACGTTGAACACGCCCTCGGGGAAGATGTCGGCGGCGAGCTCGGCCAGGCGCAGCGTCGTCAGCGGCGTCTGCTCGGAAGGCTTCAGCACGACGGTGTTCCCGGCCGCCAGGGCCGGCCCGATCTTCCAGATCGCCATCATGAGCGGGTAGTTCCAGGGAGCGATCGAGCCCACGACGCCCGACCGGCTCGCGGCGGATCATGCTCGTGTAGCCCGCCAGGTACTCGCCCGCGGCCTTGCCCTCGAGGCACCGGCAGGCGCCGGCGAAGAAGCGCAGGTTGTCGACCATGAACGGGATCTCCGAGCTTGCGCCAGGCCGATCGGCTTTCCGACGTTCTCGGCCTCCAGCCCGCCGAGCTCCTCGGCGTTCTTCTCGATCCGTCGGCGAGCTTCAGGAGCATCAGGCTCCGCTCCGCCGGGCGTCGTGTCCTGCCACTTCTCGAAGGCGGCGGCGGCCGCGTCGACCGCGCGGTCCACGTCCTTGTTCGCTGCACTTCGGGCACCGTTGCCGAGGGCTGCTCGTTCACCGGGCTGATGATCGCCTCCTCGCGGCCCTCGACCGAGGCTTGACCATCCTGCCGTTGACGAAGTTCTTGTAGCTCTTCATGAGATGCGGCTCCTTTCGCAGGCCGAAGTCCCATATCACTGCGCCTTGATCTCGGTCCAGTACTCGTCGAGCATCGTCGGTCGCCTCTCCGATGTCCTCGACGAATTCGCACCGGGCGAGGGCGTCCTCGCGAAGGATAGATCGCGGGGTCGTCCAGGATCTCGGGCCGGATGAAGCGCCGCGCCGGGACGTTCGCGCTGGCGTAGCTGATGCCGTTGACGATCCGCGCGTTGACCTCGGGCTCCAGCATGTAGTCGAGGAAGGCGTAGATCGCAGCTCGACGTTCCGCGCCCGGCGCGGGGATGCAGACGCTGTCCATCCAGATCGTCGCGCCTTCCTTCGGCAGCACGTAGGCGAACCTCTTCGGCTCCCGGGCGACGAGCTTGGCGAGCTGGCCGTTGTAGCCGTGGGCGTAGGTCGACGTCTCCGGACGGCCAGGATGTTCTCGTAGTCGCCGCTGTTGTAGGTCTTGACCAGCGGCTTCTGCTTCTTCAGGAGGTCGGCCGCCTGCTTCAGCACCGCCGGGTCCGTGCTGTTCAGGGAGTGCCCCAGGAACTTGAGGGCCACCGCGAAGCACTCCCGCATGTCGTCGAGCATCAGGATCTGGCCCCTGTTGGCCGGATCGAACAGCGGCGCCCAGCTGTCGTGCTCCGCGCGCCCGCCCTCGGCCGGTTGTAGCCGTAGCCGGTCGTCCCCCAGAGGTACGGCAGCGAGTAGGCGTTGCCCGGGTCGAACTCCTTGTCGAGAAACCGGGGGTCGAGGTTTCCGAGGTTCTTCGAGCCGCGACTTGTCCAGCGGCCGCAGGAGCTTCAGGTGAACGAGGATCCGCACCATGTAGTCCGAGGGCACGACGAGGTCGTAGTCGGCCACGCCGGACTGGAGCTTCTCCAGGACGGGCTCGTTCGAGTCGTAGAGGTCGTAGCGGACCTCGATCCCGGTCCGCCGCTGGAACTCGTCGATCACCTCCTTCGGGAGGTACTCGGACCAGATGTAGACGTTGAGCTTCTTCTCGCCGGGCCCCGGGTACGGCGGCTCCTCCCGGCGCGCGCAGGCAGCCGCCGCGATGACCGCGAGCACAGCACGAGCACGAGGCGAGCCGCGCGCGGCCGAGCGCCCCCGCGCTCACGTCTCCGCCCGTCTCCGGCGGCGGCTGCTGGAGGCGCTGGGCGATCACGATCAGCACGACCGTCACCGCGAGCAGCAGTGTCGAGACCGCGTTGACCTCGGGCGTGACGCCCACCTTCAGCATCGAGTAGATCTGGAGCGGCAGCGTCGTGGCGCCGACGCCGGCGACGAACGACGTGATCACGTAGTCGTCGATCGAGACCGTGAAGACCAGGAGCGCGCCCGCCACGATCCCCGGCAGGATCAGCGGGCAGCGTCACCCGCCAGAACGTCTGCAGCGGCCGGGCGCCCAGGTCCAGCGCCGCCTCCTCGAGCGACCGGTCGAAGCCCGAGAGGCGCGCCCGGACCACGATCGCGACGTAGGAGACGCTGAAGACGACGTGGGCGATCACGACGGTCGTCAACGACAGGCGCAGCCCGACGACGCCGAAGAAGGTCACGAGCGCGGCGCCGATGACGATCTCGGGGATGATGATCGGCAGGTAGAGCAGGCTCTGCGTGGCCCCCTTGCCGCGGAACTCGTAGCGTCCGAGCGCCGAGCGCCACGAGCGTCCCGAGCGACGGTGGCGATCGGCCGTCGTGGCGAGCCCGCGACGACAGGCTGTTGCGCACGCGACGCCAGGATGAGCTCGTTGTGGAACGAGGCTGCCGGTACCACTCGAGCGTGAAGCCCTCCCAGACCGCGGTCTGCGCTCGTCCGGTTGAAGGAGAAGAGCACCAGGATCGCGATCGGCGCGTAGAGGAACACGTAGACCAGCCACGCGTGCGATCCGCGAGAAAGCGGGCACCTGCCGCCTCACAGCAGCACGTCCTGGCCCTTGCGCTTCGTGTAGAGCGCGTAGGCGAAGAGCAGCAGCAGCACCGCCGCCGTCAGCTCGAAGGCGATCGCGGCGCCGAAGGGCTTGTTGCGCGCCACGGCGAACTGGTTCTGGATCAGGTTGCCCGCGAGCATCGTCTTGGCGCCGCCGAGCAGATCGGAGACGACGAACTGGCCGAGGCTGGGCACGAACACCAGGATGATCCCGGCGACGATCCCCGGCATGGTCAGCGGCACGGTCACCCGCCAGAACGTGGATCGCCGGCCGGGCGCCGAGGTCCGCCGCGGCCTCGAGCAGCGAGCAGGTCGAGCTTCTCGAGCGAGGCGTAGAGCGGCAGGATCATGAACGGCAGCTCGCCGTAGACCAGGCCCAGCAGCACCGAGAAGTCGTTGTACAGGAGCTCGAGCGGCTGCGACGTCAGGCCCGCAGCCATCAGCGCCTTGTTGACGAGCCCCTCGGTCCGCAGGATGAACATCCAGGCGTAGGTCCGGATCAGGAAGCTCGTCCAGAACGGGACGACGACGAGGCCGAGCAGCAGGTTGCGCCGCCGGCGCCGGGGCCACGACCGCGATGTAGTACGCGACCGGATAGCTGATGACGAGGCAGAGGGCGGTCGTGACCACCGCCATCCAGATCGAGCGCCAGAAGATCTGCAGGTAGATCGGGTGCAAGGAGCGCGCGTAGTTGGCGAGGAACTTGCCCGAGGTCAGGTAGGCGCCGAGGTCCTCGATCGGCTTCAGGCCCCCGTAGGTCGCCGCGCTGCGCGAAGCTGATCGAGGAAGAGCATCGGCCAGAGCGGCAGCAGGAAGAAGACGCCGAGCATGACCCAGGCCGGGAACGACGAGCGCGTACGCCGGCCGTCCGGGCCGGCTCCCGGGCGCGCTTCGGGCAGCCGGCTCACGCCGCGGCCGCCCTCCGGCTTCGGATCACCACGGCGTGCTTCGGGTTCCAGCACACGAAGACGACGGCTCCCGATCGCAAACCGCGAGGACTGCTCGAACGGCTTCTCGTTCTGCTCGTAGACGGTGAACCGCTCGTCCGCGGCGTCGCGCACGATCCAGACGGTCTAGACTCCCTGGTAGACACGCTCCTCGACGGTCACGGCGACGGAGGGAACGCCGTGCCCCGACAGGTCGCGGGCGCCGCAGGTCGAGCTTCTCGGGACGGACGACGAAGCGGACGTCCTGGGACGGCCGATAGAGCGTCCCGTCGACCGGGATCCGGGCCGTTCCCCCGCCGGCGAGATCGAGCGTCACGGCGCCCTCGGCCGCCTCGCGGACGCGCGCGGCGAAGAAGTTCGAGGCCCCCATGAAGTGCGCCACGAACTCCGTGGCCGGCCGCTCGAAGACGCGTCGCGGCCTCGTCGACCTGCTCGACGCGGCCGCGATTCATCACGGCGATGCGGTCGCTCATCGTGAGCGCCTCTTCCTGGTCGTGCGTGACGAAGATGAAGGTGATGCCGAGCGTGCGCTGGAGGTGCTTGAGCTGGACCTGCACCTCCTTGCGGAGCTTCTGGTCGAGGGCGCCGAGCGGCTCGTCGAGCAGGAGCACCTCGGGCTCGAGGGCGAGGGCCCGCGCCAGCGCGATCCGCTGCCGCTGGCCGCCCGAGAGCTGCGTGGGGCTTGCGCTTCTCGAAGCCGGAGAGCTGGACGAGGGCGAGGGCCTCCGCCACGCGCGTCTTCCTGCGCGGCGCGATCGAGCCCGCGGTAGCGCAGGCCGAAGGCGACGTTCTCCTCGACCGTCAGGTGCGGAAAGAGGGCGTAGTGCTGGAACACCATGTTGACCGGCCGCCGGTACGGCGGCGTGCGCGGTCACGTCCGCGCCCGTCGATCCGGAGGCTCCCGCGAGCTCGGCAGCTCGAAGCCGCCGATCATCCGCAGGAGCGTCGTCTTCCCGCAGCCCGAGGGGCCGAGCAGCGAGAAGAACTCGCCCTTGCTGGATGTCGAGAGAGACCGCGTCGACGGCGGTCGCGCCCCCGAAGCGCTTCGTCAGACTCCGGATCTCGACGCTGGGGTTCATGGGGTCAGGTCTCGAACTCGGCCGAAGAATCCAGGCCTGACCCCATTTAGAAACTGACCCGGAGCCCGAGGCGCAGAGTGCGCGGCTGCTGCCACTGGTTGCCCTGGCCGTAGGTCTCGTTGGTCGGCTCGGGCAGCTCGTTGTCGGCCTGGTCGAGGGCCCACACCTGGTCGACCTGCGTACCTGCTGCCGGTCGAGCACGTTGAAGAGGCTCGCGAGGAGGTGCACCGTGACCGGCCCCAGCCGGAGGCCGTAGTCGGCCTGGAGGTCCACTTCGTACGTGTCCGGCGAGCGGCCCTCGCTCCCGCGCGGCGTGATGAAGATCTCGGGGCCCGCGTACCCGTTCCACCAGCCGATGCGAGACAGCGGCGTGCCGGTCTGGTAGATAGCCGCTGAGCCGAGAACGTCAGGCCGAACGGAAAGAAGTAAGCCGCCTGGAGCTTGCGCCTGGTTCGTGCGGTCGAGCGTGAGGTTCCCGTTCGCGTTGACCTGGAACTCCGGATAGTCGAAGTCGTCGGTGATGTTCGGGTTGCGCGAGAAGAAGCCGCCGATGGCCCGGAACGAGCCGTCGAAGTTGCCCCGCAGCGTCGAGTACATGTAGCTCGCATAGAGCATCCAGTTGTCGGACACCCGCTTCTGCGCGGTGATCTCGATGCCCGCGGAAATAGCGCTTCCCCGCCGCGAATTCGGGCGCGAGGACGCTGTCGCCCGGATTGAAGAAGGCATAGTTGTCGAGGTCCTCGACGTAGGTGTCCTCGAGCACGCGGCCGAGCGCGCGGTAGATGCCGCGCAGGCCGACGACCCAGGTGTCCGAGACCTGCTACTCGACGCCCGCGAGGATCTCCTCCGAGTAAGGCGAATCGAGGTTCGGGTCGATGTCGTCGACCGCCGTCCCCCGGATCTCGCACGGCGTGTCCTCCGTGTCGGCCTCGGGGTCGCAGTTCAGGTCCGTCGGCGAGAAGTTGAACGTCGAGCCGTCGCGCTCGCCGTTCAGGGACCGGACGTTCATGTCCATCGGGATCAGCGGCACGAACTGGCTGTACGACGCATAAGCCTTGGACCGCCCGTTGTTGAGGAAGTCCCAGCTGAAGCCGACCCGCGGCGAGAAGTGGTCGATGTTGATGAAGGTGATGTTGTCGAGGCCGCGGATCAGCTGCTGTTCCCAGCGCACGCCCGCGTTGACCGTCAGGTTCGGCAGGATCGACCAGCGGTCCTGGACGAAAACCGCGAACACGTCGTTCTGGGGCGTGGCGATCACGGGCGCCACGTGGCGCATTGTCGATCGTCGAGTCTTCGCTGGCGAAGAACTGGTGGCCGTACACCGGCCGCTGGAGCGGATCGTCCTCGAAGGGAGAGAGGATCGATACCAGCTGGCCGCCGGCGGTGTCGCGAAACACGTCGGCGTCGATGCGCTGGAAGCCGGCTCCGACCTTGATGTCGTGGCTGCCCCAGAAGTAGTTGCCGTCCATCAGGTAGTCGTAGCGCGTGAACGTCTTCGTCGCGAATTGACCGTTGCCCTCCGCCCCGATGAAGCCGCCGGAGGCCGTGACGACGTCTCCCGTGTTGTCGAGAAAAGGGATCTGGTTGCCGTCCGGGCCCGGGATCGTGTCGACGTCCTCCCGGTGGTACGCGAACTGGGCGGTCAGAAGGAACTTCGACGACAGCGTGCCCTGGTACCGGCCGCCGAAATCCGTTCCGCCCACCGTGACCGTGCCGAGGTAAGTCGACGGCGGCCCGATCACCGGGGTCACCGCGCCGCTGTCCTCGGTCGGGTCGCCGAAGACGGTGGCGATGAAGGTGTTCGACGGGTTCAGCGTCCAGGTCAGCTTGCCGGAGAAGAGGTTGCTGGAGGTGTCGAGGTCGGTGATCGTTCCTTCGGACGGGCCCGTCGTCACCTGCCGCTGCTGCGTGTTCTTGACGTGGTCGTAGGCGCCGAAGAACCACAGAGCGTCCTTGAGGAAGTAGCCGCCCGATGTCGGCGCCGTAGTCCGAGCGCGTGAACCCGACGGGAATGCCCTCGGCCGTGATCTCGTCGAGGTGCTTGTTCTCGGCCTGGAGCGAGTCGTTGTCGAAATACCCGAAGACGTCGCCGTGGAACTCGTTGCCCCCCGACTTCGTCACGACGTTCAGGATCCCGCCCTGCGCGCCGGTGTACTCCGCCTCGTAACCGCCGGCCTTCAACTCGACTTCCTGGATGAACTCGAAGTTCAGGACCTTGCCCTGGCTGCCGATCTCGATGCCGGTCGTGTTGGCGCCGTCCACGAGGTAGGCATTCTCGAGGCCGGTCGCGCCGTAGACCGTGATCGAGGTCTGACGCACGTCGGAGTTGTCCGTGTTGACGCCGCTCGTCAGCTGGGCGACCGACGCGTAGTTGCGTCCCGTGGGCAGCGCCTGGAACACCTTGTCGTCGACGTTCCTTCCGATCGTGTTCGACTGGGTCTCGACGTCGACCGACTGGGCCGTCACCGTCACCTCGGCGGTCGCCGACGCGATCAGCTCGAACCGCGTCGTGGCCGCCTGGTTGAGGCCGAGCTGGAGCGTCTGGCTCCGGGGAGCGAAGCCGTCGAGCGTCGCCGTGATCGTGTACGAACCGGGCGGGAGGAGCGTGAGATTGAAGCGCCCGTTTTCGTCCGTGACCGAGAGGCGCGCGCCCTGGAGGTTCGGGCTTCGAGCCTCGACCGTGACTCCGGGCAGCGGCGTCCCGCCGGTTTCGACCTCGCCCCGGATCGAGCCGGTGGTCTGCCCGGAGAGCGGAGCGGTGGAGAGGGCGAGGAAGGCAAGAACGAAGAGACCCGAAACGCCGAGGAGACGCGCCGAGGAGGGCTTCATGGCGTGGACTCCTTCACGGGTTGTGTTCTGTTCTTGATGCCTACGCTAGTGTTCGCGCCTTCCGACTGTCAAGTTGACCTGTAGTCAAACAGTTCGCCGCTCGCTCCTCCGCGAGCGATCGAGCATCTTGACGATGTCCCTGAGCTCCCGGATCACGTTGCGGCGATCGAGGTCTGCCGAGGAGGAAGTCGACGCCGTCGACGCGGCAGGCGCCGAACCGGCCGAGGCGGAACGGGGCTCGGCCGCGACCTTCAACAGCGCAGGCTGCTCGGGTTTCTTCGACGGCGCGGGCGAAACCCCTTTGGGCGACGGTTTGCGCTGCTCGGCCAGCGGCGGCGCGGGAGCGAGCCCGTCGTCGAACCGGCCCTCGGCGATCTCCGCATCGAGCCGTTTCTTGGCCCCGGCCACGGTGAAACCCTCGTCGTAGAGGAGCTCGCGGATGCGGGAGATGATCTTGACGTCGCGCGCCGTGTAGAGCTTGGTGGCGCCGGAATCCTTGCCTTCCGAGAGCGCCGAGAACTCCGTCTCCCAGTAGCGCAGCACGTAAGGCGCCACCTCGGCGATCCGGCACGCTTCGGCGGGCCTGTAGACTTCGGCCTCCCCCTTCGCCACGGCGTTAATTTACCTCGAAGTCGGTCTGCGGCGGGAGGACTTTGAGCGCTTGCCGGACCGAGCGCGCGTTTCGCCGTCCCGGGAACGCGCACGGACGCGGATGCGGATCGGCGTTCCCGTGAAGTCGCCCATCTCCCGGATCAGGTTCTCGATGCGCCGTTCCTCCGAGAAGTGGAGCGCGTCGCCGCGGTTGGCGACGAGCGCAAAGCTCGGCGGCGCGACTCCCGTCTGAGCCACGTAGAAGATCTTGAGCATTCCGCCCCTCGCCGTCCGCGGCGCCTTGTCGCGGAGCGCCCGCCCGAGGACGCGGTTGAGCTCACCCGTCGAGATGCGCCGGACCCGGTTGTCGAACACGCGCCCCGCCGCTTCCAGGACCTTCGCCACGCCCCGTCCCGTGCGGGCCGAGACGAGGAGGATCGGCGCCTGCCGGGCGAACGGGATCTGCGACGCGAGGGCCGTGCGGAAGTCGTCGGCGGTCCCCTCCTCGCGCTTGGCGGCGAGATCCCACTTGTTGCCGATCAGGACCAGCCCCTTGCCTTCCGCGTCCACGAGAGTCGCGATGGCCGCGTCCTGGCCCGAGGGCCCGGCCTCGGCGTCGACCACGAGCAGCGCGACATCGCAGGCCTCGATCCGCTTGCGAGCCTGGATGACGGAGAGGACCTCGGCGCCCCGCTCGGTCTTGCCCCGCCGGCGGATGCCGGCGGTGTCCACCAGCCGGAACGGTCGGCCTCGCCGCCTCGAGGTAAGCATCGATCGCGTCGCGGGTCGTCCCGGCGATTTCCGAGACGATGGAGCGCTCCTCGCCCAGAAGCGCGTTGAAGTGAGGACTTCCCGACGTTGGGCCGGCCGACGATCGCCAGAGCGATCTCCCGCTCGGGCGGCTCCTCGGCCGCGCCCTCCCCTCGCCGTCGGCCGCCTCGGCCGCAACACCCATCCGCGATCGCGATGACCGTCTGGATGTCGTCGACCCCGATGCTGTGCTCCGCGGATATGCCGTAAACCTCGTCAAACCCCAGCGCCCACGCCTCCGACTCGCCCTCGGACCCTTCGCGCTTGTCGATCTTGTTGGCCACGACGACGCAGTCGCGGCCCGCTTCGCGAATGATCCGGGCGGCAGCGCGGTCGCCGGGAAGCACCCCCGCCGACGCGTCCATGACGAGGAGAACGAGGTCCGGCTTTCTGGATCGCGCCGACCGCCTTTTCCCGCACCGCCGCGGGGATCTTCTCCTTGCCCGACGGGTCGTACCCGCCCGTGTCGGCCAGCAGGTAGACGCGCTCGTCCGGCAGCCGCGCCTCGACCTCGAGGACGTCGCGGGTCATGCCCGGCATGTCGTGGACGATCGACCGCCTCCGCCGGGACAGCCTGTTGAAGAGCGCCGACTTTCCGACGTTCGGGCGGCCCGCGATGACGACGCGAAACGGCGGCCCTTGGACGCCTTCGCCGTCACTTGCTCGGCCGCGGCACTCCGCCCTCGAGCTGCAGCCGGAACCGCGGGTGCGCGAAAGGATGGACGTCGGGAAAGCGGGTGAAGATCCAACCGCCGAAGATCTCCTGGCCTTGCTCGAAGACCGTGATCCGCGCCGCCGGGTTCTGGGGCTCGATTCCGTCGGAGGTCAGAACGCCCCCGCCCATCGAGAACGCGGGCAGGAAGACGTCGGCCCGCACGACGAGGAGGGTCGGGCAGCGGCGTCCCGCCGCCGAGAGGCACCTCGATCACGCCTTCCTTGCCGCTCGCTCTAGTCCTTCCATCGCAAACGAATACCCGAGTACGCCTTCTCGACCTCCGGAGGCACCTCGAGACGCGTCGGCATCGCGCCCTCGGCCTGCCGCCCCGCTCCCGTAGTCGCCGCAGGCTCTTCGGTTCGCTCGTGCGAGACGGCCATGCGGATGTTGGGGTCGGGACGGCCCCGCTCCCGGCAGGCGGCCGTGAAAGACAGGGCGAGAGGGTCCGCGACCAGCGCCGCCGGATGCCTCATCGGCTCCTCCCCCGCACACGCGGCCGGCGCCCGAACTCGCCCGCGGGCGGCGCCTTTACGGGCCCTTCCCGCGGTCCTTCAGTTCTCCGGCGCGGGGATCCTCGGGCTCTCCCGCCAGGCGGAAGTCCAGCCGCCGCCGCACCTCGTCGATCGCCACGAGCTTGACCCGCGGATGCGTCGCCGTGCCGGAAGGCCTTCCCCGACGAGCGCCCACGCAGCTGGTGCTGCTTCTCCTCGTAGACGAAGAAATCGTTCCCGAGCGCCGGATCGGGGACGAGCCCCTCGACGAAGAACTCCTTCAGGCGACGAAGAGCCCGAACGACGCGACCCCCGTGACCTACGCGTCGAACTCGCGCCGGAGCTTGTCCTTCATGAAGACGATCTTTTTCCACAGCAGGCTCTCGCGCTCGGCCTGTTCGGCGCGGCGCTCGCGCTCGGAGCAGTAGCCGGCCATCTCCCGCATCCGGTCGTTGACCTCGATCGAAATCCTTCGCCGCGACGGGGCGTCCGTCTTCGAGCGAGCCGCGAGAGCTGGCGGTGGACGATCAGGTCCGGGTAGCGGCGGATGGGCGAGGTGAAGTGACAGTAGTAGGGCGCGGCCAGCGCGTAGTGGCCGCGGCACTCCTCGGCTGTAAACCGCCTTGCGCTGCGCCCGCAGGAGCAGGTCGTGGAGCAGCCGCTCCTCGGGCTTGCCCTCGATCTCCTTGAGCAGCTTCTGGAACGCCGAGGCGGCACCTCGGCCAGATCGCCTTTGAGGTCGTAGCCGAAGCTCTGGAGGATGTCGCGCAGGTCCGCGAGCTTGTCCGGGTCGGGCCGGTCGTGGACGCGGTAGATGGCGGGCTGCCTGGCGAAGAGGAGCTTTTTTGCCACCGCCTCGTTGGCCGCGAGCATGAACTCCTCGATCAGCCGGTGCGCGACGTTGCGGGCTTCGGGGATGATGCCCACGACGAGGCCGGCGTCGTCCAGCACGATGTCGGCGTCCGGAAGGTCGAAGTCGATCGAGCCCCGGCCCTCGCGGCCTTTCGCGCAGGAGCGCGGCGACCTCGCCCATTCTCCGGAAGTCCTCGAGGAACGGCCCGTAGCGGCGCTCGTCCATCTCGCGTCCGCCGGGGTCTCCAGCAGGATCGCGCCACCTCCGTGTACGTCATCCGGTGCGCGCTGCGGATGACGCCCTTGGCAGAACTCCGACCCCGTGACGCGGCCCTTCGGGCTCGAGCTCGAGGATCGCCGAGAGCACCAGCCGGTCGACCCCCGGGATTCAGCGAGCAGAGCCCGTTGGAGAGGCGCTCCGGCAGCATCGGGAGCACCCGCCCCGGGAAGTAGACGGAGGTGCCGCGCGAGCAGGGCCTCGTCGTCGAGCAGCGTGCCCTCCGTTCACGTAGTGCGAGACGTCCGCGATGTGGACGCCGATCCGGTAGCCCGGCCGCCGTCCTCTCCGCCTCGATCGCATCGTCGAAGTCCTTGGCCGTTTCGCCGTCGATCGTCACGATCCGGTGGTCGCGGAAGTCCCGGCGTACCGGGGAGGTCTTCCGCGCCGCATCTCCGCGGGATACCGCTCGGCCTCCACGACGACCGGGTCCGGGAAACGCGGGGGGAGCCGGTGCGAGCGCAGGACGATCTCGATGTCGACACCCGGGCTCGCCGAGAAACCCGAGCCGCTCCTCCACTTCGCCGCAGGCGACCCGCCGGGTGTCCGGGAAACGCCGTCAGCCGCGCCTCGACGATCTCCCCTTCCCGCGCGCCGCCCGGTCTTCCCGTCGACGATCCGCATGTCGCGTCGATCTTCGGGTCGTAGGGCACGACGATATGGCGCCCCTCGTGCGTCTCGAACCGGCCGACCACCCGTTCCCGCGACCGGACGAGCACCTTGACGATCGTCCCCGACCGGCGCGAGCACCGCGTCCTTCCCGCGCCGTCCCGCTCGGTCGCCCGGGCGCGCTCCTCCCGGGCCAGAACGGTGTCCCCATCCATCGCGCCGTGCATTGCCCGTCCGGGGGACGAAGAGGTCCTCGCCTTCGTCGGCCAGCACGAATCCGAAGCCCTCCGGCCGGACGGTCAGGCGTCCCGCGACGAAGTTCGAGTACTCGATCGCCGAGTATTTCTCGCCGCGCACCTTCACGATCTCGCCCCGCCGCTCGAGCAGCGTCGAGCTGGCCTGGAGGTCTCGTCCTCCGCCTCGCGGACGCGGAAGCCCTCGACGAGGTCGCTTGAATGAAAGGATCGCGCGACCCCTTCTGGCGAAGGCGCTCCAGAATTTCGGAGTCGCGCGGCAGCACGCCGCGCAGTCTATCCGCGGCGCCGGTCGCGAGATCGGAGGCGAACCGGGCTAGGGCTCCTTCCCTTGTCCCGCGCGGGGGCTCGATCGGACGTGAAGAGGCCCGGCGAGGTCGTCGAGGTTTTCGGGTTCGCGAGTGCCGACCTTTCGTTCCCAGCCGCACGAGTGGCAGCGGATCACGCCGTCCACCGCTACGGAGGAGGCGTTGTGCGGCTCCTCACAGTAGGGGTTGGGGCAGTTCCACGGAAGGTTCGGTACTGGCACTTGGCGTCACCACGTCTGAAGGCCGATCTTACGACAAGGTAGCGGCCCCGGAGCGCGCGGGCTCAGGGCCTTCCGCCCGCCCGGAGCTCCTCGCGGTGCCGGGCATAGAGAGCGAGCGCCTCGCGGACGACCTCCACGGCGGGTTCCCGGTCGAGGAACTCGTCGACGATCACGGCCTTCTGCTCGAGGGCCTTGTAGTCCTCGAAAAAGCGCCGCAGCTCGGCCATGCGATGCGGCGGCAACTCGCGGATCGAGGTGTAGTGGACGTACTCGGGATCGTCCGCGTGGACCGCGATGATCTTGTCGTCCGACTCGCCCTGGTCGCTCATCTTCATCACGCCGATCGGACGCGCGCGCAGGATCGTCAACGGCACGACCTTCTCCTGCCCGAGCACGAGAATGTCGAGAGGGTCGTGGTCCCCGCAGTAGCTCTGCGGGATGAACCCGTAGTTGGCCGGATAGTGGACCGCGGAAAAGAGAATGCGGTCCACACGGATCAGTCCGCTGTCCTTGTCGAGCTCGTACTTGACGTTGGATCCGCGCGGAATCTCGATGATCGCCCGCAGGAGAGCGGGCGCGTCGGGGCCCGGGGCGACTTCGTGCCAGGGGTGCATTTTTTCAATGATAGGCCCCCAATCGCCTTTTCCTTGTGTATAGGATCGAAAACGGGGGTACGCGATGCATTCACTACGGTTGGTTCTCGGCTCGCGAATCCCGGGGTTGCTCGCCCTCGCCATCCTGGCCCTCGGCGTTCCCGGGACAGTGCTTTCGGAAGAGACAGTCGTCCTGCCGGCTGCCGCCTCGCTCGTCGGTGTCGCGCCGTTCTACTCGGACGTCCGGGTCCTGAACAGCTCGTACACCGAGTCGGTGCTGGTGACGACCACCTACCACTGCTTCATCGGAAGCCCCTGTCCCGGCCCGGGCACGGTGCTGCACCTTGCGATCGGGCCGCGGGAATCGGCCGCCTTCAACGACATGATCGCCACCAGCTTCAACGCTCCCGACACCGGCGGCGGCATCGAGTTCACCCACGACGGTGAGCCCGGCCAGGTCGTCATCACCAGCCGGCTCTACTCCACATCCCCCGAGCCCACGGTCGGCATGTTCATCGCGGGCCTCCCGCTTTCGGCGGCGCACGCCCGGACCATCCTGGGCTCCGTCCGCAATGGCGGCGACGAAGGCGGCTTCCGCACCAACGTGGGCGTGTACAACCCCTTTGACGGCTCGGTCGTTCTCGTGTTTCGGATCTACGACGAGCACGGCGGGCAGATCGGCGCGGACGTGACCCGGCAGATCGGCGGCCACTCGGGAACGCAGGTCTCGGCGCTTTTCCGCGCTGCCGGTGCCGAGGACGTCGAGACCGACAACGCCTTCGTGACCGTGCAGGCGACCGGCCCGGTTCTCTCCTATGCCGCGGTGATCGACAACAACACCACCGACCCGATTTTCGTCGTGGGCACGCGCGACGTGGGCATCCCGGGCCCGACGGCGACGCCGCCGAGCGGCGGCACGACGACTCCGACACGGACACAGACGCGCACCCACTCGCGCACGCCGACCAACACCCGGACGGCGACGGTCACCGGAACGCCTCCGACGGCCACGCCCACGGGGTCTGTCACCCCGGGTCTGACGACCACGCCGAGCAACACCCCGACGATCACGGTCACGGGAACGATCACCCAGACGCCCGGCTCGCCGACCTCGACGCCGACCGTCACGGTCACCGGTACCGAGACGCCGACGGGGACGCCGACCGAGACTCCGACGCCCTCGCCGACGAGCACCCTGACTCCGACGGGATCGGCCACGGCCACGGAGACTCCGACGGTCACCGGTACGGCGACGCCGACGCCGACGCTCACGCCGGTGCCATGAGCCATGAGAGTGGCGGCGACGACACCGCCGGAGTACAGTTGATGTGATGCGAGCCCCGGCGCGTGTGGCTTACCTGCTCCTCGGGGGGCTGGGTTTGCACGCGGCGGCCGGGGCCGTCGAGACCATCACGCTTCCGGCTGCGGCCTCCCTGGTGGGGGTCGCGCCTTTCTTCTCGGACGTTCGGATCTTCAACGCGTCCTACACGGACGGGCTTCTCGTCACCGCGACCTATCGCTGCTTCATCGGGAGCCCTTGTCCGGCATCGGCCCCCGTGCTCCACCTGCCGATCGGTCCGCGCGAGTCGGCGGCCTTCGACGACATGGTGGCCGGAGCGTTTTCCTCTCCCGACACCGCCGGCGGAATCGAGCTGCGGTTCGACGGCGAGCTGCGCCAGCTCGTCGTGACGAGCCGCCTCTATTCGACCTCTCCCGAGCCGACCGTCGGCATGTTCATTCCGGGTCTCGACCTCTCGGCCGCCCATCCCCGGACGGTCCTGACCTCCATCCGCAACGGCGGTGCGGACGCCGGATTCCGCACCAACGCCGGCGTCTTCAACCCCGGCGACTCCCCCGTGTCGGTCACCTTCCGGATTCACGACGCTTCCGGCGTCCAGCGGGGCGCGGACGTGACGCGCGCCGTCGCGGCGCACTCCGGAGCCCAGGTCTCCGCGCTTTTTTCGGCTGCGGGAGCGTCCGACTTCGAAACCCAGGACGGCGTCGTGACGGTGCAGGCGAGCGGGCCCGTCTTCTCCTACGCCGCGGTCATCGACAACGCCACGACCGACCCGATCTTCGTCATCGGCGCCCGGGACGTCGCGCCGGACGAGCCGACGAGCACCCCGACGAGCCCCGGCGGGTCGACTCCCACCCGGACGGCGACCATGCCCGGCGGCCCCACGTTGACCCGCACGGCGACGGGCGCGGCGGGGACGCCGACGCTGACCTTCACGCCCTCGCGCACCTTCACGCCGAGCGTGTCCCGAACGCCCTTTACGCCGACGGTCACGTTTACCGGAACCATCACCTTCACGCCCAGCCTCACGTTCACGCCGAGCCTCACCTTCACGCCCAGCCGGACGTTTACCGCGAGCCGCACGGAAACGGCGACGCGGACGGCGACGCGCACGCCGAGCGGTCAGGTCACGTCGACTTTCACGCCGTCGATCACGCTCACGCCGAGCCGGACGTCGACGGAGACCGTGACGCCCACGATCTTTACCCCGACCTTCACCCCCTCGATCACCCTGACGTCCAGCCGCACGAACACGCCGACGCGCACCGCGACGCGGACCCCGACGCAGACGACGAATCGCGTCGTGCTGGTGGGACAGGGCGGTACCGCATTCGTCGATTCCGTCAGCGGCACGAGTCAGACGAACATCACCGTCGGGACGACGGTCGAGTGGCAGTGGGTGGCGAGCAATCATTCCACGACTTCCGGAACGTGCAATGCGACCAACTGCATCCCGGGACCGGTATTCGGGGAAATCTGGAATTCGGGCGTGCACTCGAGCGGCTTCGTGTTCACCCACACCTTCAACACCACCGGCACCTTCACCTACTTCTGTACACAGCACGGCGTCATGATGCAGGGTCTCGTCAACGTGCTCCCGTAGCAGTGCCGCGGTAAACTCCGACCCGGTGGCACGCACCCGAACTTTCGCGACGGCGCTCGGCGGGTTCCTCCTCGGATCCGCTGTCTTCGGATCCACGGTCACGCTCCCCGCAGCCGCTTCGATCGTCGGCGGTGTGCCCTTCTACTCGGACGTCCGCGTCTTCAACACCTCGTACACGAACGACCTCCACGTCTTCGCCGTCTATCGGTGCTTCATCGGCAATCCCTGCCCGGCCGTGGCCCCGACCCTGACCATCGCCCTCGGCCCCCGCGAGTCGGCCGCCTTCGACGACATCGTCGCCGGCGCCTTCGGGGCGCCCGATACCGCCGGCGGGATCCAGTTCGATTTCGACGCGGACGTGCGCCAGTTCGTCGTCACGAGCCGCCTCTATTCGACCGCGCCGGAGCCGACCGTCGGCATGTTCATCCCGGGGCTCGAAACGAGCGCGGCCCACGCCCGCACCGTCCTGACCTCGATCCGCAACGGCGGCGCCGGCGAAGGGTTTCGGACCAACGTCGGGGTCTTCAATCCGTTCGACCTTCCGGGAACCGTGGCGTTCCGGATCCACGACGGCTTCGGCGCTCCGCAGGGCGTGGCGGTCACCCAGCCCGTCGGCGCGCACTCGGGCCTCCAGGTCTCCGGGATCTTCGCGGCGGCCGGCGTGCCCGATTTCCCGACCGAGAACGCCGTCATCACGGTCGAGGCGACGACTCCGGTCTTCTCCTACGCCGCCGTCATCGACAATGCCACCAGCGACCCGATCTTCGTCATCGGGTCGGCCGACGCGCCTCCCGGCACGCCGACGATCACGCACACGCCCACGATCACGTTCACGCCGAGCGTGACCTTCACGCCGAGCAACACGTTCACACCCAGCCTGACGTTCACCGCCTCCCGAACCCCGTCGATCACCGCGACGTTCACGCCGACGCAGACCTTCACGATCACCCAGACGCCGACCGCATCGGCGAGCCCGACGATCACCCGCTCACCGGTGACGCGGACGCCGACGGTCAATCCCAACCGCATCGTGATCGTCGCACCGAATGGACTGAACGCGTTTTTCGATACCGTCACCCTCTCCAGCAACTCGACGATCTTCGTGGGAACGACCATTCAGTGGAACTGGGAGGTCGGGAGCGGGCTCCACTCCACCACCTCCGGCAACTGCAGCGGCGGGCTCTGTTCGCCCGACGGTGTCTGGAGCTCCCCCAACCGGCAGGCTCCCTACAGCTACACCCACACCTTCAACACCGTCGGAACATTCGGGTACTACTGCATGATCCACGGCACGATGATGCAGGGCGCCGTCAACGTCCTCCCTTTCTGACCTAAACCTTGGTTTCCGGCCCCCGTAGAACCAGGGCGGAGGTCCTCATGCGCCACGCTCTCTCCGGGGCTCTTGTTTTCGTCCTCGCAGCCGCTCTGCCCGCGGCCGCCGCGCCCGTCACGGGCACGGCCGCAAGCCTCGCGGCTCCCGACGGGACGAAGCTCGCGGCGACCTATTACTCCGGCGGCAAGGCGGGGCCCGGCATCCTCCTGCTCCACCAGTGCAACCGGGACCGGTCGAGCTGGAACGCTCTCGCGGAAGAGCTCGCGCGGAAGGGGTTCCACGTCCTGACGATGGACTACCGGGGCTACGGCCAGAGCGGCGGCGCCCGGCATCTGGAGCTCTCCAACGCCGAACGGGTCCGGCTGACCAACGAGACCTGGCCAACCGACATCGACGTGGCGTTCGCCTACCTGCGCGCGCAACCGGGAGTTCAGGGTGTCTTCGGCGCGGGCGGCGCGAGCTGCGGCGTGAACCAGTCGATTCAGCTCTCCCGCCGCCATCCCGAGGTCAAGTCGCTCGTTCTCCTGTCCGGGAACTCCGACCGCGCGGGCCGGCAATACCTGGGCAAGTCGCCGTCCGTGTACGTCCTGACCGCGGCCGCCGACGACGACGCCGGCGCGGTGGAGATGATGGAATGGATCGAGGCGTCTTCCGCGAATCCCTCGAGCCGGTTCATTCACTACAAGACCGGCGGCCACGGCACGGACATGTTCAAGCCGCACCCGGATCTTCCGACGGACATCGTGGCGTGGTACGAGGCATCGCTTTCGGGAAAGGCCATGCCGCCGTCCAAGGCGTCGCTCGCCGGTGCGGATTCGCCCACCGTCCGGCTCCTGAAGATGACGGATGAGCCCGGCGGAAACGAGCGCGCTCTCCAGGCCCTCGACGCCGAACGCAAGAAAGACCCCAGGTCGCCGATCCTCGAGGCCGGATTCGTCAACCGTCTCGGCTACTCGGCGTTGCAGTCGGGCGACACGAAGCTCGCGGTCGCGATCATGAAATTCAATGTGGACGGCCATCCCGCCTCCTCCAACGCCTGGGACAGCCTGGGCGACGCGTACCTCGCCGACGGGCAGCGCGAGAAGGCGCTCGAGGCATCGGAGAAGAGCCTGCAGCTCGTGGACGGGGACAAGAAAGAGACCGAGGAACAGCGCAAGCTCATTCGGGACAGCGCCCAGGGCAAGATCAAAGAGCTGAAGGCGGCGCCGGCTCCGAAGTAGCCGCAGCGGCTGCGCCGTCCGGCGCGCGCATATACTCCGCGCACTCGTGAAGGGCTGCGCCCGCGCACTTCTCATCCAGCTCGCGGCCTATCTCGCGACGGCGGGGGCCATCGCGTGGGTGCTCCACGGCCGTTTCGGCCAGCCCCTCCCGAGGGTGATCGTCCCTTCCCTGATCGGCGGGCTCGCCGCGGTGATCGGCGCCGGCTTCCTGCTCTCGATCTCGAAGCCGGTCCGGGACCGCGCGGCTCTCGCCGCCTGCCTCGCGGGCAAGCGTCCGGCCGACGGAGCGCGGGCAGGCCTCGCGGGAACGATCGACGCGATTGGCGAGCCGCTGCGCGCTCCCCTCTCCGGGAAGGAGTGCGTCGCCTGGAGCTACGAGATCTGGGAGATGAAATCGACCGGCAGCCGCTCGAGCAAGGTCGTCTACTTCGAGGGGATCGCCCTGACCCCGTCGTCGATCGCCACCCCGGCGGGCACGTTCCGGTTGCTGGCCGTTCCGACGCTCGATCTCGCCTCCGACGGATTCCTGCCGTCGGAGGCGCTCGCCCGATTCCGGGAGCACATGAAGACCGCCTCCTTCGAAACGAGCAAGCCCCGCGGCACGCTCGAGCAGATGTTGAGCGACGACGACGGAAGCTACCGCCGCGAGTTCCGGGCGGAGAACGTCGCGGATGCGCCGCTCGAGAAATGCCGGTTCACCGAGGGCGCCGTCGCCCGCGGCGAGCGCGTCTACCTCAGCGGGCGCTACTCCGAGTCCCGCGGCGGCATCGTGCCGGACCCGAACTGGGCGAAGCACACCCGGCTGATGAAGGGCGATCCCGCAGAGATCCTGCGCCAGCTGCGCGGGCGCATCGTTCGCTACGCGATCGGCGGAGTGGTCTTCCTCGCCGGGGCCGCAGCGATCGTCCGGGCCTTCACGCCGTAGCCCGGCGCTGCGCCACGGCTCAGGAACCGGGTCGTTCGAGGCGCGCCCGATCCCAACCGCCGAGGTTCGCCGCGGCTTCGTAGGTCGTCTGGAGAAACCGGAGGAGCGTCTCGTCCGGCGAGGCTGCGAGACGGACGGCGTCGTAAGGAAGAAGAAACTCGTGGAGGTCCTGGCTGTAGAAGGCCGCATCCGGCTCGACCCGCGCCTCCGAAAAGCCCGCGGGTTCCGGATAGGCGTAGGAGTAGAACGCCGCGTGCGGGACCGGACCCCCGCCTGGCCAGAATCCGGCGCTGCTGACCTCGTGGGAGTAGGCGTCGCGCGTCACGTGGTCGGGCAGGTTGGGTATGCCGCCGGGATGCTCGGGGGCGACCCGGCCGGAGAACCGCGTCACGGCGAGGTCCGGCGCTCCCCAGAAGAAGTGAACCGGGCTGCACTTGCCGATGAACCGCGCGCGAAACTGCTCGAAGACGCGGTCGGATTGCGCGAGGACCCGCCAGAACCGGTTGGCAGAGTCCGCGTCGTAAGAGGCGTGGGTCTCGTCCTGGTCGAACGGGATGGGGTCGGCGATCTCGTTCGGCTTGCCGTGGATCCGGACGTCGAGGTCGAGCCGGCCGAGCTCATGGAAGAGCTTCCGATGGAACGCGGCGACGGACTGGGGCCGCAGCTCCACCGCTCCGGATCGGCCGTCGGCGGTCTGGATCAGAAGCCGGTGATCGATGAAGTCGAACTGGATCTCGAAGAGACGCGTGCCCAGCGAGATCGGCGACGTCGTCAATCCGCGCGCGGTGACGTAGAGCGTGTCGCCCCAGCAGTGGTTGAGCGGCGGGCCCGGCGTGTGCCGGATCTTCCCGGCGATCTGGAGCCAGCGATGAAGCGTCGCGTACGTGTCGATCCAGGAGGCGAGCGGCAGGTCCGGCCACTCGCCCGCCGACGTCGAAGCTGGCCCTTGGGTCATCCCGACAGCGTATACCCGCGCGTGGCGGCGGCGAGCGTCACGACGCGGCGACGAGCTTCTGGAACTTCGGGTTCTTCCGCAGCGATGCGTAGGTCGGGTCGACGCGGAGGAAGGCCGGCGTCATGTAGTACGGGATCTTGAGGAGCTTCTCGAGCGTTGCGATCGTCTGGTCCTGGTCGCCGACCAGCATGTAGACCTGGGCGAGGTTCGCGAGGATCTCCGCGCCGCTCCACGGCGAGGAGTCGAGCTCCCAGGCCAGCAATCCCTCGCGGATGGCCTCCTCCTTGCGTCCGGCCATCGCCAGCATGACCGCGATGGTCGCGTGGGCGCCCGCGACTTTGGGATTGCTCGCGACCTGGGGTTCCATGTCTCGAACCGACTGCTCGGCGTACTTTTTGGCCGCGGCGGAATCGCCGAGCCGCCATGCCGTCCACGCTTGCGCGTATGCCCAGCTCGGCTCGTCGTCGTCGAAGGCCGCCGGAGTCAGGCGTTGGAGGACCGCCGTGGTTTCGGGATCCAGCAGCCAGTCCGTTCCTCCGCTGAAGTAGGCGGCCGTCTCCGTGGCCCCGGCGCGACGCGCCGTCTCGGCGACGAGCGCGCGGGCCGCGTCCGCGTCGCCGTTGCAGAGTTGAGCCTGGACCTTCCACGCGATGCGGTTGAGGTTCGCGGGATCGAGCGCCAGAATCCGGTCGACCGCCTGGAGGGCCTCGTCGCAGCGCCGCAGGTAGAGCAGCGGCGAGGCCGCGTTGCCGACGTTGATGGAGTTTTTCGGATCGAGGCGCTCCGCCTCGTCGAAATGCGCGATGGCGTCCTGCCAGCGGCCCATCTGCGTCTCGGCGCGGCCGATCGCGCGGAGCGGATCGGGGTTGCCTGGAGCGACCCTTTGCGCCTTCACGTACTCGGCGAGGGCCTTGGCCTGGTCGCGCTCGACCACCCGATAGTAGGTGCCGAGCGCGATGTTGCCCAGCGGCCCGTCCGGCGCCAGCTCCGTGGACCGCCGCGCGGCATCGCGCGCCCCGGCGGCGAGCGCCGGTTCGGGCACGCCGTTGGCGAAGAGAAGCGCCTGGCACGTGGAGACGCGCGACCACGCCTCCGCGAACTTCGGATCGAGCGCCGCGGCCTGCTGGTAGAAGCCGAGACCCCTGCGCAGCGACGTCAGATCGGAGCGCGCCATGGCGGTCGTCGCTTCCTCGCCCTTGAGGTAGGCGTCGTAGGCCGCGACGTTCGACGTCGGCGCGTTGGCCAGCTTCTGCTCCTGTTTCTCGGCGAGCGCCACTCCGAGCGCCCCGACCACCCGGGCCGCAATGTCGGACTGCACCTGGAAGACGTCCGTGATCGATGCGTCGAACGGCTGCTGCCACTTCGTGGCGGGCGCCTGGCTCTCCTTGATCTCGACGAGCTCGGGGCTGACCTGGACACGGTTGGTGCCCCCGGACTTCTGCCAGCGGACGGTGGCCGTCAGCAGGTAGCGGGCGTTCAGCTCCTTCGCGATCTGTTGCGGCGTCCTGGTCGTCTTCTTGTACGGCGTGGAGCTGCCGCGGGCGATGACCTCGAGGCCGGGCACGCCGGCGAGCTTGCCGCGGATGGCGTCGGCGATCCCGTCTGAGAAATAGTCGTCCTCGGGAGCACCGAGGTTCTCGAACGGCAGCACGGCCACGCGGCGCGCGCCGGCGGCGGCGGAAGACGTCGAACCGTCCTTCGGACGCTTCCAAAGGAACAATCCGGCGGCCGCCAGGAGCAGCACCGCCGCCGCGGCGATCCACACCACCTTCCCGCGCTTCGGGGCGGGCAGGGGGACGACGTGCTGGCCGGTCGTGAGCGTCGCCGGCGCCGATGCTTCCGAGAGCGCGAAGGCGACGTCCTTGGCCGTCTGGAAGCGGTTTTCGCGGTCCTTTTCCAGACAGTGCCGCACAATGTGATCGAGCGCCGGCGAAATGTTGCGCCCGGAGTGGACGAGCTCCGGCGGCTCTTCCTTCAGGATCGCCGCGATCGTGTCGCTCGCGGTGTCGCGCTTGAAGGCTTTGCGTCCGGCGAGCAGCTCGTAGAGGATCGCGCCGAAAGAAAACAGGTCGGTGCGATGGTCGACCGGAAGCCCGCGGACCTGCTCCGGCGACATGTAGCCCATGGTGCCCATCACCGTTCCCGGTTCGGTATGACCGGATCCCGTGGGCGCGTTCGTCTGGTCGTCGCCCGTGGCCTCGACGCGTTTGGCGAGGCCGAAGTCGAGAATCTTGACGTGGCCCTCACGGGACACGAAGACGTTGTCGGGCTTCAGGTCCCGGTGCACCACGCCCTTGCCGTGGGCGGCGGAGAGCCCCTTCGCGACCTGCAGGCACCAGTCGATGGCCTGGCGCTGCGTGACGGTCGAGCCGTCGAGCTTGCCGCGCAGCGTCTCCCCCTCGAGGAGCTCCGTCACCGCGTAAGACACGCCGTCGTGGGTGCCGAAGTCGAAGATCGCCAGGATGTTCGGATGCGACAGGGCCGCGACGGCCTTGGCCTCGCGCTCGAACCGCGCCAGCGCGTCGGGGTCCGCGGTCAGGTGTGGCGGTAGGACCTTGATCGCGACCTCGCGCTCGAGCTTCGAGTCGCGCGCGCGATAGACCTCGCCCATGCCTCCGGCGCCCAGGGGCGCGAGGATCTCGTAGGGCCCGAGCCGTGTTCCGGCGGAGAGACTCATGGAATTGCTGCGGAGAATAGCGCAGGGGGCGACGGCTCGCGCCGACGAGGAAGAGCGGATCAAGTTTGTGCGAAAGGGGGGACTCGTGCCGGCCGGTCGCTGCGCGACGAGGCCTTCGGCCTCGGCCGGCGCTTCCTCGGTCGAGGGGGCTGCGCCCCCTCGCGCTCCCCTGGGGGTTCTCGCCCTCCCCTTTCGCACAGACCTCGACTAGGGAAGGACTACTCAATTGGTGCGAAAGGGGGGACTCGAACCCCCACAGGTGTTACCCCACAGGCTTCTGAGACCTGCGCGTCTACCAGTTCCGCCACTTTCGCGGGAACGGGAGGATAGCGGGAGGGGGAACGGGGGTCAACCGGAAGTCCGCATCTGTCATCCTCCACGCGTGCTGGACCAGTGGAAGCGGGAGTGGAAGGCCTTCGAGGAGAGTCCGCCCGGGGAACGGTTCGAGCGCCGTTACCGCGCTCGCAAGAAGGGCGGGAAGGCGTGGGTGCGCGTCGCTTCCGTCATCGTCGGGCTCGCTTTGATCGTCGGCGGCGCGATCCTGCTCGTCATTCCGGGTCCGGGTCTCCTGGTCATCGCCTTCGGCGGCGGGCTCGTGGCACAGGAGTTCCACTGGATGGCCGTCGCTCTGGACTGGCTCGAGCTGCGGCTTCGCGAGCTCTTTCGCTGGGGCCTCCGCGTCTGGAAGGGCGCCTCGGCCCTCGGACGCGCGGCGATCGTGCTCGCCGGCGCCGTCCTGGCCGCCGGCGCGGGTTACGTCGCCTATCTGTTGCTGTTCAAGAAGTAGGCCGCCGGATCTCTCGCACGCCGCCGGCGCCGGCCACGATGACCTCCGAGGCGATGCCGCAAAACAGTCCGTGCTCGACGATGCCCGCGCGCGCCGCGAGCTTTGCGGCGAGGGCGCCCGGATCGGCGATCGCGCCCGTCGTGCAATCGAGAATCCAGTTGGCCTGGTCGGTTTCGTAGGCGCCGCCTCCCGCCGACATCCGCAGCCGGGGATGCACTCCCAGCCCCTCGAGAAAGCGTTCCTGCGACTTCCAGCCGAACCGCGCGATCTCGACCGGCAGCGCGTGCCGCGTTCCGAGCGACGGCGAGAGCTTCGACTCGTCGACGACGATGACCACGATGCGGCTCGCTTCCGCGACGATCTTCTCGCGGAAGAGCGCCCCTCCCCGCCCTTGATCAGGTTCAAGGCGGGATCCACCTCGTCGGCGCCATCGATCGTCAGGTCGATCTCCTCGGGAATCGACTCGTCGAGCATCGGAATGCCGAGCCGGCGCGCCTCCTCGGCGGTGGCTTTCGAGGTCGGGATCGCCACGACGTCGCGAAGCGCCCCGGAACCCAGCAGCGCCGCGAGCCGTTGCGTCGCGAAGATCGCCGTCGAGCCCGTCCCGAGACCGACGCACATGCCGCTTCGAATCCGCGCGGCCGCCTGCTCGCCGGCCTGGCGCTTGAGGTCCTCGAGGCTCAAGGCGGGGGCAGCCCCAGCTCCACGTCGGACTTGGGCAGGACGATCGCGGTCTCGCGGAAGCCGCGATCGACGCACACGAAGCAGGCCTTGAAGACGTTGTCGTTGCCCATCTTCATCTCGCGGAGAGTGATGAAGAGATCGCGGTCGGGGTAACGCTCATCGACCCGCCGCAAGCTCAGCAGGATCCCGCCCCGGACCCGCGACCGCGCCGCGATCGTGAAGCGGTGGGGCGGCTCGTGCGTGCACTCGAAGGCTGCGGCGACCTCAGTGCTCACTCGTCTCCTCCTCGGTGGCGAGATCTGCCGACTTGACGGCATCCTCGACCGAGCTGAAGGTCCGGAAGACGGAGTCGAGGTGCGTGATCCGAAACACCGAGGCGACCCGCTCGCGCGGGCTCACGAGGTAGAAGCGGCGGCCCTGGGCTTCGAACCGCCTCAGTCCCCCGACGAGCACGCCGATGGCGGTCGAGTCGAGATGCTCGAGGCCGGACATGTCGAGGATCAGGGCCCCGGTCTTCTCCACCGCGATCTTCTCGAACTGCTCCTGGAGCAGGCGCGTGTTCTCACCGAGCGCCAGCGTGCCGCTGACGCGGACGAGGGCGTGGGCGCCGCGCTGTTCTTCCTGGATCTTCACGAGGCGGCTCCGGCGGGAGCCTGTCCCTTGTGGACGAGGACGCTCCCGCGCGCGAGCACCTCGGCGCCGGAACGGACCTCGCCGTCGAAGCGATGGAGCGGGCCCCAGCGCCGCGCGAGGCGGACCGACACTTCGAGCGTCTCGCCCGCGAAGGGGGCGCGTTCGATCGAGAGCTCCTGGATTCCCGCGAGATAGCCGTGGCGTTTGGCCTCGGCGCTGCCACTGCCGCCTTCGAGCAGGAGGGCCGCCTGCGCGATCGCCTCGGGAAAGAGAAGCGGGCTCTGCCAGCCCTCCCCCATCGAAACCCGGGCGTTGGCCGTCACCCGGATGCGTACCTGCCCGCCGCTGAACTCGGCGTCCGCGGCCTGCGACACCCGGTCCACGAAGCGGAACGGGTAGGCATGCGGAAACGCATCGGCGGTCATCAGGCCGTCTTCTTCTGGTCGATGAAGTCGCAGAGGGCGTTGACCGAGGCGAAGGCTTTCACGCCCACCTCCTCGTCCTCGACCTTGATGTGGAACTCCTGCTCGAGCCCCAGGACGAGCTCCAAGGCGTCGATCGAGTCGAGCCCCAGCCCTTCGCCGAACAGCGGGGCCGCGTCGTCGATCGTCGTCGGGTCGATCTCGAGCTTCAGACGCCGCACGATCAGGTCCTTGACCCGCGGCGCCAGTTCTTCCCGGGACATGGAGGCTCCTTCCGTTCGGATTATAGACGGCACTCAGGCCATGCCGCCGTCGGCCCGCCATACCTGGCCGGTCACGTAAGAAGCCTTCTCGGAGGCGAGAAACCCCACCACGGCCGCGATCTCCTCCGGCTTGCCGAAGCGCGCCATCGGAATGCGCCCGATGAACTCGGTCCGCGCCGACTCCTTCAGGTGCGCGATGATCTCCGTGTCGACGAGCCCCGGGGCGACGGCGTTGACCGTGATGCCGCGCGGCGCGAGCTCGAGCGCGAGCGCCTTGGTGAAGGCGATCAGGCCTCCTTTGGCCGCCGAGTAGTTCGTCTGGCCCGCGTGGCCCGAGATCCCGCTGACTGAAACGATGTTGACGATCCGCCCCCAGCCCTTGTGGAGCATTCCGCGGATGAGGGCGCGCGTCACGCGAAAGGCGCCCTTGAGATCCACGTCGAGGACATAGTCCCAGTCCTCTTCCTTCATGAACGGGAAGAGCGCGTCTTTGATCACGCCGGCGTTGTTGACGATGATCTCGGCGCCGCCGAAATCCGTGGCCACCCGTTCCGCGAGCGCCGCGACCTCTTCGGGCTTGCGGACGTCGACGCGCACGGGATGCGCCTCGCCTCCGGCGCTCCGGATCTCCGCCGCGGTCTCTTCGGCACGCGCCATGTCCGAGAGGCACGTCAGCACGATGCGCGCTCCGCCCGAGGCGAGCTCCCGCGAGATCGCCTTGCCGATCCCTCGCGACCCCCCCGTGACGACGGCCGTTCTCATGTGTTCAAGCGCTCAACCCGTGGCGACTATATCCACGGCGGCATCCGCGGCCGCGATGGTGCCCGCCGGGACGCAGCGGGTGGAACGGTCGATCCAGCGAACCATCTTCGACAGCATTTCTCCGGGCCCGGCCTCGAGGTAGAGGCGGTGGCCGGCCGCCGTCATGCCCTCGAACGTGTCCTTCCAGAGGGTCGGGAAGCAGAAGGCGGTCCCGAGGAGACGCCGCACCTCCTCGCCGCCGGAAACGGCGCGCCCCTCGGGCCCGTAGTACGGCACTTCCGGGTCGCGAATCGTCGCGAGATCCGCGATGAGCGGCGCGATCGCCTGCGCCACGGGGCGCATCAGCTCGCTGTGGATCGGCCAGCTCATCGGAAGCGGCAGGACCGACAGGGCCCGCGGCCGCAGCGCCTCGAGCGCCTCGCCGACACCTGCGACCGAGCCCGTCAGGACGAACTGCGTCGAGGCGTTCACGTTTCCGATCCAGACGGCGAGACCGCGCGTCCGAAGCGCCTCGCACTCGCTCTCGACCGCTTCGCGGCGCGCGCCGATCACGGCGCCCATCGCGCCGCGGATGCCGAGCCGCTCGGTTTCGCGCCACACCGCGACCAGAACGTCGAGCGCCTCGCCGTAATCGATCGCCCCGGCGCCGACCATCGCCGCGTAGTTTCCGAGGCTGTACCCCGCGGTGGCGGACGGCGCGACGCCGCGGCGCCGAAGCGCCCGCTGCGCGAGCGTCGAGACGAGGTAGACGGCCGCCTGCGCGGCGAGGTTCTCGCCGAGAGCCTCCGCGGGCCCTTCGAAGGCGATCCGCTCGAGGTCCCGGCCGCAACGCTGCGACGTGAGTCCGAAGAGCTCGCGCGCGCCCGGCTCTGCGTCGAAGAAGTCCCGCCCCATCCCGATCGACTCGGCAAGCTGGCCCGGGAAGAGAAACGCGGCGTGTCGCGGCATGCTCACGCCGGATGAAGTCCCGACACGGCGTCGGCCAGAGCGACGCAGCGGTCCCGGGCGAGGAACCGCTCGAGCCGCCGCGGCAGCGCGGAAAGACCGAGGAAGTGCACGGCCCGACCGATCGCCGTGAGGTGCGGCATCGGAGGATGGTTGGAATCGAGCTCCCAGGGGTGGAGCGTGAAGACGGCGGGCTGCCCCCGGTCGCGCGCCGACCCCTCGGCCGCTGCCACCCGGCGCTCGGACAGAACCCGCGAAGGCCAGGCGCCTCCGAGCGGCAAACGCACGCCGAGGACGGAGCCGGTCAGCGGCGGCACCTCGATCAGCGACCAGCCGTCGCCCTCGAGCCGATGCGGCCCGGCGGGATTGGAGCGGCGCCCGAGCGGAGGGACGTTCGTCATCGAAGCGTCGCACCGGATCCCCTCGGCCGCGAGGACGGGCAGCGCCCCGGCCGCCGGGTGCCGGATCGACCACTCGGCGGCCCGGTGGGCCTCCACACGGACGCCCGACGCCGACTCGATCGCCTCGCGCGCCCGGAGGAGATCGTCGCGGAACTCTTCGGCCGTCATCTCGTCGGCGCGCCGGTGCACATCGCCGTGCACCGCGATCTCGTGACCCCTTCGGACCGCCTCCCGCGTGAGGTCGGGATAGCGCCGCGCAATCCACCCCAGAAAGAACACCGTGGCCCGGTGCCCTCCCGGAGCGAGGAGGTCAAAGAGCCGCCGCAGCGTCGTTTCGATCCGCGGCATGAACGCATCCCATCGCGCCGGGTCCGAGTACGCGGGCTGTCCGCAGACGTGGAACCAGTCTTCGGCGTCGATCGTCAGCACGCGCGGGCCCCGCCCGGCGCAGCGCAGAGGAGTGATCGTGGGTTCCGGCACGAAGGAGGGATTCTAGCGTTCAGTCAATTTCGAAGACTTTGTAATAGACCGCCCCCCAGGAAATGATCCAGGTGTCCCGAAACGGCCGGTAGTGCGAAGGCCCGCCGTAGATCGCGCGGATGGGAACGTGACAGAAACTCGGAAGATGCGGCGCGGCCTTCAGCAGCATCTCCGTCTCGATGATGTAGCCGGCGGCGTTCAGGGCGAGGCGGGAGAGCAGGGCCACGGACACCACCCGGTAGCCGGACTGCGCGTCCTCGATTTCGTGGCCCGTCATGCGCGACAGCACCCGGCTCCCGATCTCGTTGGTGCGGTAGCGATAGAACGGAATCGCCTCGAGCTCGCCCATTCGCGAGCCGATCACGAATTGCTCGCCGGCGCGCGCCTTGGCGAGCAGGGCCGGAAGGTCCGCGGGATCGTGCTGCGCGTCGGCATCCAGAAAGGCGATGTGGCTCGCGCCGGACGCGAGAAGCGTCGAGAGACCCGCGCGGATCGCGGCGCCCTTGCCCCCGTTCGACTCGCAGCGCAGGACCTGCGCCCCTTCGGCCCGCGCGCGCTCGGCCGTCGCGTCCGTCGATCCATCGTCCACCACGAGCACCGAATCGACGTGGGGCCGCACGCCCCGCACGACGGCGGCGATCGTCGACTCGGCCTGGTAGGCTGGGATGAGGGCCACGGGCCGGAAACCGTCGATCTCGGTCACCGCGACGGATCCTAACGCGCGCGCCCCTAGCCCCTTTGCTCTCTTCGACATGCGTTGACTCGGGTGGGGCCTTGTGAAAAAGTTCGCCTCGCTCCCATGCCCCAGAGTTTCGTCCCGATACTCGTCCTGCTGGCCCTCGCCGCAGTGGTGGCCGGGTCGATCCAGGTCATTCACGCCCTCGTCAGCCCGCGCCTGCGGACCCGCATCAAGCTGTCGACCTACGAGAGCGGCGTGCCCCTGATCGACTCCTCCCACAAGCGGGTGTCCATCCAGTTCTTCGTGATCGCCATGGTCTTCATCCTTTTCGACGTGGAAATCGCGTTCATCTTCCCGTGGGCCCTGGTCTTCAAGTCGGCCGGCTGGCCCCTCTTCCTCGAAATGCTCGTTTTCCTCGCGGTGCTCGCCGTCGGATACGCCTACATCTGGAAGAAGGGAGCGTTCGACTGGTGACCCACACCCGGTACCGGATCGCCTCCGCGGGAGCAGCCCCGCCCGTTCCCGCCCGAGGCGAAGGCCCGCATCGACGCCATCCTGAAGCGTTACCCCACGAAGCAGGCGGCGCTGCTGCCCGTCCTCTGGGTCGCCCAGGAGACCTTCGGCTGGGTCTCGAAGGAGTCGGCCGAGGAGGTCGCGCGGATCCTGGAGTTGCCGCCCTCGCACGTGGACGGCGTGCTGACCTTCTACACGATGTACAACCTGCACCCGGTCGGCAAGAACCTCCTCCAGTTCTGCACGTCGATCTCGTGTCACCTTCTCGGCGCCGGGGAGCTCGTCGCGCACTGCAGCCGGAAGCTCGGTATCGGCCCCGAAGAGACCACGAAAGACGGCAAGTTCACGCTGGTCGAAGTCGAGTGCATCGCCGGGTGCGACCGGGCTCCCTCGATGATGGTCAACGACAAGTACCACGAGCCGATGGATGCCGGGAAGCTCGACCAGCTGCTCGAGCGGCTCGCGCGGGAGGCCTGACGTGGCGTACGAAAAGGTCCTGTCGCGCCGCGTGGGTGTTCCCGACTCCCGTTCGATCGAGTCGTACGTCGCCGACGGCGGCTACGCGGGGCTCCGGAAGGTCCTCTCGGGCGGCATGACGCCCCAGCAGGTCCTCGACGAGGTCAAGAGAGCCAACGTCCGCGGCCGCGGTGGAGCCGGCTTTTCGGCGGGCGTGAAGTGGGGATTCCTCCCGAAGGATGCGGGCGCCGGGGGAAAGCCCGTCTACCTTCTGTGCAATGCGGATGAGTCCGAGCCGGGCACGTTCAAGGACCGGCTCCTCATGGAGAACGATCCGCACCAGCTGATCGAGGGGATGATCCTCGCCTCCTATGCGATTCAGCTGCCAGACGGCCTACATCTACATACGCGGCGAGTTCTACGACGGCGCCCGGATCCTGAACGCGCGCCGTCGGCCGAGGCCTACGCGAAGGGGTTCCTCGGCGAGAACATCCTGGGCTCGGGATTCTCGCTCGACCTCACCGTTCACCGGGGCGCCGGCGCCTACATCTGCGGCGAGGAGACCGGCCTGATCGAATCCCTCGAGGGCAAGCGCGGCCAGCCGCGCATCAAGCCGCCCTTCCCCGCGGTCTCGGGCGTCTTCGCGTCGCCGACGATCGTCAACAACGTCGAGACGCTCTGCTGCGTCAAGCACGTCATCGACAAGGGCGCCGACTGGTTCGCTCAAGCTCGGCCGCAACGAGAAAAACACGGGGCCCAAGCTCTTCTGCGTCTCCGGGCACGTGAAGCGCCCCGGAGTCTACGAGGCGGCCATGGGCCTGCCTTTCAAGGACCTCCTCTACGGCGAAGCTTACGCCCAGGGCATCCGGGGCGGCAAGAAGCTGAAGGCCGTCATCCCGGGCGGCGCCTCGGCACCCATCATGAAGGCCGAGGAGATCGAGGACTGCCCGCTCGACTTCGACGGCGTCGCGGCCAAGGGCTCCATGCTCGGCTCGGCCGCGATCATCGTGATGGACGAAGACACCTGCATCGTCGCCGCGTCCAGAACATCCTGAAGTTCTTCTCCCACGAGTCCTGCGGGCAGTGCACTCCCTGTCGCGAGGGCACGACCTGGGCCTACCGCGTCCTGACCCGCATCGAAAACGGCGAAGGCCGGGTCGAGGACGTCGACCTGCTCGCGCGCATGGCCGGCCAGATGGACAACGGCATGACGATCTGCGTGCTGGCCGACGGCGCCGCGGCCCCGATCATTTCGGCGTGTCGCGAAGTTCCGCGACGAGTTCCTGTACCACGTCGAGCACAAGCGCTGCCTCTCGGGGCGCGTTCCGGAAAGGCGGACCTGGTGCACGCATGAGCGCCAACCCCAAGCCTCCCGCGAGCGCCCCGCCGCCGCCGCCGCCCCCGCAGAAGGACACCTTCACGGTGCTCTTCGACGGCAGCCCGCTCGAGGTGCCGAAGGACCTCAACCTCATCGACGCGGCCAAGCTCGCGGGCGTCGACATCCCCCACTTCTGCTACCACCCGCGCCTCTCGGTCGTCGGCCAGTGCCGGATGTGCATGGTTGAGATCGAGGGCATCCCGAAGATCCAGGCCGCGTGCACGACGCCGCTCAAGGACGGCCTCTCGTCAAGACGACGACCGACAAGGTCAAGACCTGCCCGCGCCGCGACGATGGAGTTTCTCCTCATCAATCACCCGCTCGACTGCCCGATCTGCGACCAGGCCGGCGAGTGCACCCTCCAGGACAACTCCTTCGGCTACGGCAACCAGCTCTCCAACTACGACGAGCAGAAGCGGCAGTACCCGACCTTCGACCGCACGATGATCGGTCCGCACGTCATCGCCGACATGACCCGTTGCATCCAGTGCACGCGCTGCATCCGGTTCACGCAGGAGATCGCGGGCACGAGCGAGCTGACGTTCCTGGACCGCGGGCGGCCGCACGCTCGTGTGGACCCACGAGGGTCGCGCGCTCGACAACGACTGGTCGGGCTGCGCGGCGGACGTGTGCCCCGTCGGCGCCCTGACGGCCCGCGATTTCCGGTTCCGCAGCCGCGTCTGGTATCTCAAGAAGACGAAGTCGGTCTGCCCGGGCTGCAACGTCGGCTGCAACGTCTCGATCGAATCCAAGGACGACGTCGTCTACCGCTTCCTGCCGCGCCTGAACCCGGAGGTCAATGACTACTGGCTCTGCGACTACGGACGGCTCCTTTCCGAGAGTCTCAACGACGCGCGACGTCCAGAAGGCGACTCTGCGTACGGCGCGAAGGTCACCGACACTCACGTGCCGGCGGCGGTCGAGCGGATCGCGCAGGAGATCCGCCAGACCGTCGACTCCACGGGCCCTTCGGGGCTTTTCTTCGCTCGGGCTCCGCGCACCTCTCGAACGAGGAGAACTTTCTCCTGCGCAAGATCGCCGATCACCTCGCCTGCCCCAACCGCGACGTCGTCGTCGACAAGTCGCGGACGCGCAAGATCAAGACCAGAACGGGATGGGTCGAGGGCGACGACGCCGCCGCCAACTATCGCGGCGCCCGCGACATGGGCGTGCTCGCCTGCGAAGGGGGGCTATGGCCTCGAGGCCGTGCTGGCCGGGCAAGGCCTCTCCCGAGGTCGTCATCGTCGCCGACGCCGACTTCTCGGCGGCCGCCGACGACCCCGCCAGCGTCGCGACGCTCCGCAAGGCCCGGTTCCTCGCCGTCTGCCGCCCGCGACGCGCCAACGCGCTGACCCGTGCGGCGGACGTCGTCCTGCCTGCCGCCTCGCTCGCCGAGAAGGAAGGCACCTTCACGAACGTCCAGGGCCGCGTCCAGCGCTTCGACCGGGCCTTCCTGCCGAAGCCGCCCGCGCGGGCGCACTGGGAGCTCCTGCTCCTGGTCGCGACGGCGGTCGGCTACGGCGACCGCAACTGGACGCCCGCCGACCTTTTCGCCGCGATCGGGCGCGAGGTGCCGGCCTACGCCGGTCTCACCGACGAGGATCTCGAAGGCGGACGGCTGCTGAAGAAGGGCGACTTCGCCTGGTACGGAGCGCCATGACGGCGGTCGACTGGCTGATCGTCGTCCTGCGCGTGGCCGTGCCGGCGATGCTCTTTCCGGCGCTCGTCATTCCTCTCACGTGGGTCGAGCGCCGGGGCGCCGCCCTCATCCAGGACCGGGTCGGCCCCAACCGCGTCGGCCCCTTCGGCCTCCTCCAGGCGATCGCCGACGCGATCAAGATGTTCACCAAGGAAGGCATCACGCCCCGCGACGCGGACAACCCGCTCTTCCTTCTCGCGCCGGTGATCGCCGCGTTTGCCGCGCTCTCGACCTTCGCGGTCGTGCCCTTACGGGGCCACGCTCCACGATCGACGGCCGCGAGATCCCGATGATCGGGGCGGACGTCTCGATCGGCATCCTCTACGCGTTCGCGATCACGTCCCTCTCGGTCTATGCGATCGTGCTCGCGGGCTGGTCCTCGAACAACAAGTTCTCGCTCATGGGCGGGATCCGATCGAGCGCCCAGATCATTTCCTACGAGCTCGCCATGACGACCGCCGCCGCCGGCGTGATCCTCGTCGCGAGCTCCTTCAGGCTCAACGACGTCGTCGCCCTCCAGCAGGGCATGTGGCTCGGCTTCATGCCGCGCTGGAACATCGTCCTCCAGCCCCTCGGATTCCTCATCTTCTTCGTTTCGGCGTTCGCCGAGACCAACCGTCTCCCCTTCGACCTGCCCGAGGCCGAAGCCGAGCTCGTCGCGGGCTACCACACCGAGTACTAGCGCGATGCGCTTCGGCGCGTTCCAGATGGCCGAATACGTGAACGTCGTCGTGGCCTCCGCCATCACGGTGACGCTCTACCTGGGCGGCTGGGGGCTCCCGGGGTTCCACCCGAACCTCGATCGGGGGCGTCATCGTCTCGATGCTCGTGTTCGCGGCGAAGACGTCGGTCCTCGTCTGGATCTTCATCTGGGTCCGCTGGACCCTGCCCCGATTCCGGTACGACCAGCTCATGCGGCTCGGCTGGAAGGCGCTCCTGCCGCTCGCGCTCGTGAACCTGTTCTGGGCCGCGGCGTTGGAGCTCTGGAGAGCGCGTCCGTGACCGTCGAGCGCTTCGTCTTCGACGCGGCCGTCGCCGTCGCGATCCTCTTCGGCGGCCTCATGGTCGTCACGAAGAACCCGGTCCGCAGCGTCCTGACGCTCGTCGTCGCCTTCTTTGCCCTCGCCGCTTCCTACGTGATGCTGCTGTCGCCCTTCATCGCGGCGATCCAGGTCATCGTCTACGCGGGGGCGATCCTCGTCCTCTTCCTCTTCGTCCTCATGCTTCTGAACATCGGGCACGTGCCGGCCGAGAAGGGCGGCCGGCCGATCCAGACGTTTCTGGGCAGCACTCGCCGTCGTTCTCTTCGCCGCCCTGCTGCTCGGCACGCTGCGCGGCGCGGGCCCCAACATCCCCGCGCCCTCGGGCGAGCCCGCGGCGGCGCTCACGCGACCCGGCGGCGCTCGCGCGGACGCTCTTTTCCGACTACCTGCTCCACTTCGAAGCCATTTCGGTGCTCCTGCTCGCAGCGCTCGTCGGGCGCCTTCGTCCTCGCGCGGCGAGAGCCGGCCGAGAAGCTCGACGGCGCGGACAAGCTTGCCAAGCCCGAGGCGCGCGCATGATCGGAACGATCCCGCTCTCCGACGTCCTCCTCGCCTCGGGAGCCCTCTTCTGCATCGGGGCCGCCGGAGCGCTCCTGCGCCGCAACGCCATCCAGATCTTCCTGTCGATCGAGCTGATGATGAACGCCGCCAACCTGGCCGTCCTCGGCTATGGCGCGGCGATGGGAACCCGCGAGGGCCAGATCATCGTCTTCTTCGTCATCGCCATCGCCGCCGCCGAAGCGGCCGTCGGCCTCGCGATTTTCGTGGCGCTCTTCCGGCACACCGAGACCATCGACGTCAACAAGGTCAACCTGCTGAAGTGGTGAGTCTCTGGCTGATCCTGGCGATCCTGCCCCTGGCAGGTTTTGCCGTGAACGCCCTCTTCGGGACGCGGAGCGGAAAGTCGCTTCGTCTCCGTCGTGGGGGTGGGCGCCTCGGGGCTGGCCACCATCGCCGCGTACAGCCGGCTGATTCCCTACTTCGGCGGCGATCACGGGGTCGTGATCGAGACGTACGCCAGCTGGATCGTGGCGGGCGACGTGTCCCTCGACCTCGCTTTCCGGCTCGATCCCCTGTCCGCGCTCATGCTGGCCTTCATCACGTTCGTGGCGTTCCTGATCCACGTCTACGCGATCGGCTACATGCACCACGAGGCGACCGACGCCGGGTACGCCCGCTTCTTTGCCTACCTGAATCTCTTCCTCTTTGCGATGTTCGTCCTCGTCCTCGCGGAGAGTTACGTCCTTCTGTTCGTGGGCTGGGAGGGCGTGGGCCTCTGCTCGTACCTCCTCGTCGGCTACTACTTCGACAAGGAGTACGCGGCCGCGGCCGGCAAGAAGGCGTTCGTCGTCAACCGGATCGGTGACTACGGATTCCTTCTCGGCATGTTCGGCATCTTCACGACGTTCGGCTCGCTCAACTTCACGGAGGTGTTCGGAAGGGCTGCCGCGTACCCGAACGTCTACGCTCCCGGCCTCACCGCTCGTCTGCCTCTGCCTCTTCGTCGGCGCCGTCGGCAAGAGCGCGCAGTTCCCGCTCTACGTCTGGCTGCCGGATGCGATGGCGGGACCGACCCCCGTGTCCGCCCTGATCCACGCGGCGACGATGGTCACCGCCGGCGTCTACATGATCGCGCGGTCAAACGTCCTGTTCCGCCTGGCGCCCGAGGCCATGCTCGTGGTGGCCGTCATCGGCTGTTTCACTGCCGTCTTCGCGGCCACGATCGCCATCGCCCAGAACGACCTCAAGAAGGTCCTCGCCTACTCGACGATGTCCCAGCTCGGCTACATGGTCCTCGCCTGCGGCGTGGGCGCTTTCACCGTCGGGATGTTCCACGTCATGACGCATGCCTTCTTCAAGGCCTGCCTCTTCCTCGGGGCGGGCTCGGTGATGCACGCGATGTGCGCGACCTCGACATGCGGCACATGGGCGGCCTCAAGCCGAAGCTGCCGATCACCTACTGGACGTTCCTCATCGCGACGCTCGCCATCTCGGGCATCCCGCCGCTCGCCGGCTTCTTCTCGAAGGACGCGATCCTGGCGAGCGCCTTCGAGACGCATCAGCCGCATGGGCAAGCTCTTCTGGGCCATCGGTCTCTTCACCGCCGGCCTGACGGCCCTCTACATGTTCCGCGCCGTCTCGCTGACTTTCTACGGCAGCTTCCGCGGCACCCACGAGCAGGAGCACCACCTCCACGAGTCGCCGCGCTCGATGACGGTGCCCGCTCGATCGTCCTCGCCTTCCTCGCGATCGTCGGGCGGATGGGTCGGGCTGCCGGCCGGTCTTCGGCGAGAACGCTCAACCTCCTTGGCCGCTTCCTCGCGCCGATCCTCACTCCCGATCGCCGGCCATGAGGCCGGCCACGAGGCCCTCCCCCACGCCACCGAGTGGCTCCTGATCGCGGTTTCGGTCGCCGTCGCCGCCTCGGGCATCTACCTCGCCTGGAAGTGGTAGGCGAAGGAAGACGGCCGCGTGCCCGGCGCGCCTCGCCGCCGCCTTCCCCGGCTCTGACGCCGCTCGTCGCCGACAAGTGCCGGGTGGACGAGCTCTACGACGTCCTCTTCATCCGTCCGTTCGAGTGGCTGGCCCGGATGCTCTGGAAAGTCGTCGACGTCCTGATCATCGACGGCATCCTGAACGCCAGCGCCTTCCTGGTCGAGCTCGCCGGCGACTTCCTCCGTTTCCTCCAGACCGGCAACGTGCGCAACTACGCCCTGACCTTCCTTCTCGGCCTCGTGGCCCTCCTCGTCTTCGTCGTGGGGGCCATCTGAGATGAGCGGCCTCCTTGCCGAGCACCTGCTCTCGGTCGTGGTCTTCCTGCCGGCTGCTCGGAGCGGCCCTGCTCCTCTTCGTGCCCCGATCGATGGAGCGGCGAAGCCAAGATCTTCGCGCTCGCCGTCGCGACCGCGAACTGCCTGATCTCGCTTCCGCTCTGGACGCGGTTCGACGTCGGCGCCAGAAGGGCTTCCAGTTCCGCGAGCAGCTCGACTGGATCCCGCCGCTCGGGATCACCTACTCGGTCGGGATCGACGGCATCTCGCTCCTGCTCATCATGCTGACGACGATCCTCACGCCCGTGGCACTCCTCTTCTCGCTGACCCACGTCGAGAAGGACAGTCCGCGGCTACTCGATCGCCTTCCTGCTCCTCGAGACCGGGATGCTCGGCAGCCTCGTCGCGCTGGATCTCGCGCTCTTCTACGTCTTCTGGGAGGTCATGCTCGTCCCGATGTACTTCATCATCGGGATCTGGGGCGGCCCGCGCCGCATCTACGCGGCGATGAAGTTCTTCCTCTTCACGATGGCGGGCAGCCTCCTGATGTTCCTCGCCATCCTCTTCATCGCCATCCGGCATCACACGGCGACGGGAGTCTGGTCCTTCGCGCTCGAGGACCTCTACCGGTTGAGCTTCACCGGGCGCGATCGAGACGCTCCTCTTCGTGGCCTTCGCGCTGGCCTTCGCGATCAAGGTTCCCGTCTTCCCCCTCCACACCTGGCTGCCCGACGCACACACGGAGGCGCCGACGGCCGGCTCGATCATCCTCGCCGGCGTCCTCCTGAAGCTCGGCGTGTACGGCTACCTGCGCTTCGCGCTCCCCCTCTTCCCCGATGCCGCGATCCGCTATGCGCCCTGGCTCGGCGTCCTCGGAGTCGTCGGCGTCATTTACGGGGCTCTCGTCGCGTATCCGCAGCACGACATGAAGCGGCTCGTGGCGTACTCCTCGGTCTCGCACCTCGGGCTCGTCGTCATCGGCATCGGCGCCTTCACGACGATCTCGCTCCAGGGCTCGATCCTCCAGATGATCAACCATGGCCTCTCGACGGGCGCGCTCTTCCTCCTCGTCGGCGTCCTCTACGAGCGCACGCACACGCGCGAGATCTCGGCGTACGGCGGAATCGCGGCGGTCGTGCCCGTGACGACCGCCCTCTTCCTGATCGCAACGCTTTCGTCGATCGGCCTGCCGGGCCTGAACGGTTTCGTCGGCGAGTTCCTCATCCTTCTGGGGACCTGGACCTCGCCCCACCGCTGGTGGGCCGTCGCGGCCGCCTCGGGCGTGATCCTCTCGGCGATCTACATGCTGACGCTCGTGCAGAAGGTCTTCTGGAACCCCTTCAACGAGAACAACAGGGCCCTGAAGGACATCCGTCCGACCGAGTTCGTCGCGGCGGCCGTCCTGGTGATCCTGATGGTCTGGATCGGCGTGCGGCCCAACGACTTCCTCGAGAAGCTCCGGGGCTCCGTCGAGATGCTCCAGGAAACCGTGGCGTCCAAGCAGATCGCGAGCCGCCGCCCGTGACCCCGACGTTCATCTCGTTCACGCGCGCCGACCTCGTGGCGATCCTGCCCGAGATCGATGCTCGCGGCCGCCGGCTGCGTGATCCTGCTGCTTGAAGCCTTCGCGCCGACGTTGCGGCGCTGGTTCTCGAGCCTCGCTCTCGCTCGGAATCGCCGGCTCGCTCTAGGCCCTCGCCCGCGCTCCCATGGGCACGACCTTCGGCGGCCGCTTCGAGACCTCGCCGCTGACGCTGCTCATCGGTCTCTTCCTCGGCGCCTGCGCCGCCCTCGCGGTTCTCGTCGCCAAGCCGTATCTCGAGCGGGCGGGCGAGGAGAAGGGCGAGTTCTACGCGCTCCTCCTCTGGGGGCACCTGGGCGTCTCCCTGATGACGCGGGGCCTCGATCTGCTGATCGTGTTCATCGGGCTCGAGACCCTGTCGCTCGCGTTCTACGTCCTCGCCGCCTTCTTCCGGCGCGTCGCAGCCTCCTCCGAGGCGGGGCTGAAATACTTCCTGACCGGGGCCTTCGGCTCGGCGTTCACACTTTACGGCGTGGTGCTGCTCTTCGGCGCCGGCGGCAGCTCGACGATCGAGGCCCTTTCGCGTCCCGGCCTCGCGGAGAGCCCCGCCGTCGCCTTCGGCCTCGTTCTCCTCCTCGTGGGGTTCGGATTCAAGATGTCGCTCGCGCCGTTCCACGCGTGGGCGCCCGACGTCTACCAGGGCATGCCGACGCCCGCCGTCCTCTACCTCTCGGTTGCCCCCAAGGCGCGCGAGCGTCCTCGTGCTCTACCGGGTCTTCGCCGCGATGTTCGAGAACGGCATGCCCGACAAGTTCCGGACCGCGATCGCGGCTCTGGCCATCCTGTCGATGACGCTCGGCAACGTCGTCGCCCTCGCGCAGCGCGACATCAAGCGCCTGCTCGCGTATTCCGGGATCGCGCACATGGGTTACGTGACGATCGCGCTCGTCGTCTTCGGCCGCGACGCGCTCGCCGCCGTCATCGTCTACTTCTTCGCGTACCTCGTCTCCAACGCCGGCGCCTTCGCGGCCGTCTCCGCTCTCTACCGCGACGAGACCAAGGCCCATCCCGTGGCGCTGCTCGCCGGAGACGGTCGCCGCGCGCCGTTTGCCGCGGCCGTCCTCGCGCTCTGCTTCTTCTCGCTCGCGGGCATCCCGGCGACGGCGGGGTTCATCGGGAAGTTCTTCCTTTTCAAGGCGGCCCTCGAGAGCGGGCCTGTATGCACTGGCCCTGATCGGCGTCGCCAACAGTCTCGTGTCCGTCGGGTACTACCTGAAGGTCGTCTACATCCTCTACATGCGCGAACCGGTGGAGCCCGTCGGTCCGCCGGCCGCTGGCGCCGGCGGACCGGCTCGCACTGGCCCTCTGCGCGGCGGGCATTTTCGGCTTCGGCCTCTTCCCGGCGGCCCTCTGGCGGCTCGCGCAGCATGCCGCCGCCACGCTTCCCCTTCCCAGCCCCTGATCCGAGGCAGACCCAACCACCAAGCCCTCGAGCGCTGACCGCGCGAAGGGCGACGGCTAAAAGGCTAAAAAGGAGAGACGAATGGCACGCAAGCCCCGACGCTCCCCCGCCAGGCCCCGGAAGGCCGCAGCCAGACCTGCGCCCCCTCCGCCGACCGCGCCGGAGGCGCCCGAGAACCTGAACCCGTTCCTCTTCGCGCAAAGGCAGTTCAATCGAGCTGCCGACCATCTCGGCCTCGATGCCGGCATGCGCGACATCCTGCGCAACCCGAAGCGGCAGCTCATCGTCTCGATCCCGGTCAAGATGGACAACAAGAAGATCAAGGTCTTTACGGGCTACCGCGTCCAGCACTCGATCGCGCGCGGACCCTCCAAGGGCGGCATCCGCTTCCACCCCGGCGTCACGCTCGACGAGGTCAAGGCCCTCGTCGATGTGGATGACCTGGAAGTGCGCGGTCGTCAACATCCCCTTCGGCGGCGCCAAGGGCGGGATCACCGTCGACCCGAAGAAGCTCTCGCTCGAGGAAAATGAGCGGCTCACCCGGCGCTACACGTCGGAGATCGCGATCGTCCTCGGCCACGACCGGGACATCCCCGCGCCCGACGTCTACACCACGCCCCAGCACATGGCGTGGATCATGGACACCTTCTCGATGACGCAGGGTTTCTCGACGCTCGGCGTCGTGACGGGCAAGCCGATTCCGCTCGGAGGCTCCGCCGGCCGCAACGAGGCCACGGCCGAGGGCTGCTTCGTCGCGATCGAAGAGGCCGCCAAGCGTATGCGCCTGACTCTGAAGGGCGCGACCGCCGCCGTCCAGGGCTACGGCAACGCCGGCGCGGTCGCGGTCGCGAAATTCCTCGACGACGCCGGGGTGAAGGTCGTCGCCGTCTCCGACTCGCAGCGGCGGCATCTACGACAAGAAGGGCCTGCGCATCGACCTCGTCAACGCGACCAAGGAGAAGAAGGGCACGGTCGCCGCCGCCGCGGCCAGAAGATCTCCAACGAGGACCTCCTCGAGCTGCCCGTCGACATTCTCGTTCCCGCCGCCCTCGAAGGCGTCATCACGCGCGCGAACGCGCCGCGCGTGAAAGCCAAGATCGTCGCCGAGGCCGCCAACGGCCCGACGACCCCCGACGCCGACGACATCCTGCGCTCGCAACGGCATCGACCGTCATCCCCGACATCCTCGCCAACGCCGGCGGCGTGACGGTCTCGTACTTCGAATGGGTCCAGGACCTCTACTCGTTCTTCTGGGATCCGGACGTCGTGCGCAACCACCTCGACCGCACGATCCGCCGGGCCTACGAGGACGTCGCCGAGACGGCGCGCCGGCACGACACGGACCTGCGCACGGGCGCACTGATCCTCGCCGTCGGCCGCGTCGAGGAGGCCACCGCGCCTCCGGGGGCTCTTCCCCTAGGCCTCGCGCCTAGCTCTTGATCAGGATCGCCCGGACGGGCGAGGCGTCCAGGTCGCGGAAACGCAGCGGCAGCGCCACGAGCTCGTAGTCCCCCTCGGGGACTGCCGAGAGGTCGAGGTCCTCGAGCAGCGCCACGCCCCGCGACAGAAGCGCGCGGTGAGCCGGAAGGTCCTCGGCGTCCTCCGGGTCGATCGAGGCCGCGTCCGTCCCGACGAGCATCGCGCCCGCATCCGCCAGCCGGATCGCCGCGAGCGGCGACAGCGAGGCGCGGCCGCCGCTGCGGAAGAGCACCCGCGACACCCCCAGGCACCGCGGCGGGAGGGCGTCCGGACCCACCTCGCCGAGCCCCGGCAGCGCCAGGACGCTTCGCCGGGCCGATGATACGCCGCGAGCGGCGCCTCCGCCGATCGCCTTGCCGTCCTCGAACAGGTGGCTCGGCGCGTCGGCGTGGGTTCCGCAGTGGGCGCTCATCGTGAAGCACGTCGAGCCCCACGGGGCCCCGGCGCCCACCCGCGCCGTCTCGCGCCACGAAAACCGACGTCGCCCGGCCAGACGGGCGTCTCCTCCGAGATCGGCCGCGAGATGTCGTAGATCTTCACGCTTCATCGCATCCGCCGGACGGTCTTCTCCTCCGCGTAGCGCTCGGCGATGTGCGGGTCGTATCCCTTGTGGTGCGGATTGGACGGGCGACTCGCGGTACTCGGCGTCGCAGCGGTAGCAGATCGTGACGGGACTGGATGCGCGCCGGCGACGATCCAGTCGATGACGACCGTGCCAGAAGCACGGGCGTGAACCAGATCCAGCCGACGCGTCCATCCCACGACGAGAGCGACGCGCGAGCGAGACCGCCCATGATCAGGCAGCCCAGACGCTGGTCGAAGTCCTTCTGGAGAAAGAAGACGCGGTTCGCGCAGAAGGCGCATCGCTCGACACCCCGTCGGCGGACAGGCACCGCCCCCATGCCGCGCCTCGTAGGCCCGCCCGCACTTTCGCGCAGGTGAACGGAGCCCGCGTCCGCCGCCGTCGTGCTCCCGCGCCGTCAGACAATCGGGGCAGTAGTAGCCGGGCGCGCATCGGGGGGCCGGGCTCAGGCCGGGAATCCCGTCGCCACCGTCAGATAGGACGACAGCAGCTCGCCGATCAGCACGAAGACGAGCGCGACGTAGAGCAGCCCCGTGGCCGCCTGGTTCGACTTCAGCTCGGCGGTCCGCCAGATGAAGTACGAGAGGGCGAGCGGCCCCGCGATGCCCCAGAGCACCCGGAAGAGAAAGAACAGAGCGTCCCGCTCCAGCGACATCAGCGTCTGGACTCCCTCGGAGTGCGCGCTGGCCGCCATCGCGACGGCGAGGTAGACCGTCCGGAAGATCGCGAGACCGGCGAAGAGCGCCGCGCCGCGCGTCAGGAGGCGAGAACGGCATCGACCGCGAGACCAGGTACCAGTGCCCCAGGTTCATGATCACGAGCACGGACGCCGAAGAACAGCCCGCCCGCGATGGCGCCGACGACCGTCCAGGCGTCTCCCCCGGGACGCGGAGCGCGACCAGGGCCACGCGGCCAGCGCCCAGCAGCGCACCGGCGCGCCCGCGGCCAGCAGCGGCCACGCCCGGGAGGCCTCGCCGGCCTGCGCCGCGAGCGGTGTAGGCCGGCAGCAGCCCGGTCGCCGCTGCGGCAATGGCGAACGGCAGGCCCGGCGGCCGCGACCGCCCAGCGCCAGACGCCGCGAAGATGGCCGCCAGCGCACCGTGCAGGGAGAAGAACCCTCTCCCGAGCACCTTCGGCGGGAAAGAACAGCAGCAGGAAAGCCGTGCCCGCGCAGGCTTCCAGCAGGAAGAGCCCCAGTCCCGAAAGCGCCATGAGGCGCCGATTCTATCTGCTCGGCCGAGCCCCTTCTCACTCCTCGACCAGGAAGAAGAACGAGCCGTCGTTGGTCGTGTTGTCGAGCTGGACGATGTACGCCGACACGAAGGCTCCGTCCTCGACTCCTTCGACCTGGATCGCGAGCGTGTGGACCGTGCCCGGGATCGCTGCGTCGGCGAAGATATTGTTGAGCTGGAAGACCTCGTTCTCCTCGAGGTCGTGGCCCGCGACCGTGCTCAGGAAGAACTGCTTCAGTTGCGCGCCCGTGTCACCGTTGTAGTAGGTGATCCGTACGTCGGTCGACCCGAATCCTTCATTGACGATGCCGAGGTTCGCCCTCGTGCTGCCGTCGTTGCCGAAGACTCCGCCGCGGCCCGGCCCCAGCACCCTGACCCGGACTCCCGGTTTCGCAGAAGCACCGCCCCTCGTACGCGATACCGAGCGTCCCGCCGCCCGTTGCGGGGCTGTAGGTCCGCGCGACGACACCGGCTTCCGCGCGAATGTCCAGGGCGTCGAAATTCACGAGCAGCGTACCGAAGAGGCCCAGGTTCGACGTCTGCCGCGCGAATACGGCCGGCATCCTTGAACGCCTGGATGATGTCATCGAAGAAGCGAACGCGACGAGGGCCGAGCGCCGGCGCGAGTGTGAGCGTCGTCGTCTGGAACGTGCCGTCGGCCGGCGACCGGTACGAGAAAAGCATGTCGACCGGCGTACTGATCGTGCCGTTGCCGTTGGAGAGGGTGATCGACGTCCGGTAGAACGTGGCTCCCTGCACCTGTGTGACGACCGGGACCGATCGGACTTCGGCAGCCTCGGCGGCGGCCGTGACGAACACGACAGTCGAGACCGCGAGCGCGGCGATGTGGCGGATCCGCATGATGCCTCCTGCTAGGAAGTTGTGATGATTTCTGCGATTGCGCCGACGGAGCCTATCGAGCCCGTGATCCCCGCCTGGAACGGGACGAACCGCGAGCCCGCCGCCAGATTCCCGCTCGCGAGCCATCGCTTCCAGACCGCCTCGACGCCTGAGAAAGGCACGCTCTCGTCCGCCTCCCCCATCACCACGACGACCTTCTGCGGCGGAGGCTCCCGATCGACGTCGACGCGCGCCATCGACTCGAAGAAGCGGCGGTGAATCGGGATCGCTCTCCCCTCGCCGTGATGGAAGAACGGCACCGGATCGCCCGGCGCCAGCTTCTCGATCCAGCGTGAGCCGAAACCCAGAGCCGGGGCGATCAGGACCAGCGGGGCGGCGACTCCGAGGCGGGCCGCCGCGAGAGCCACCAGCGCGCCGAGCGAGCTCCCCACCACGACGGCCGGCGGTTCCTCGGCGGCCGCCCGCACCGCCCCGTCCACGATCGCGTCGAAGTCGAGCGAGGCGAAGGACGGCCGATTCAGGTCAGGCGCGACGATGCGGTAGTCGTGGGGCTCGAGGGCCCGGCGGAGGAGGCCGATCTTCTGACCGTGAGGCGAGGACGCGAAGCCGTGAAGGTAGAGGATCCTGCGCACGGCGGGACCATATCCCGCGCGAGTGGGTCAGAACATGAAGGGGATCTGGTCCTTGGGGTGGGGCTTTGGGGGGGGCGGGGGCGGGGCGGGCGGCTTGGGTGAGTTGAAGAGGACAGAGCGGAGCCAGCGAAGGAACCTCATGAGCGGCCGCGCTTCCTGATGAGTTGAAGCAGCTGTCCGACCTGACGCACCGCGTTTGAGTCCGCCTTCTTATGGCATCGAAACGCTTCCAACAACACACCCACGGCCGCTCGTCCCTCCGGCGTCATGTTCTCTCGTTCGATAGTCGGCACCGCTTTGAGCACTTCGGCGGCTGCCTCCAGGGGCTTACCGGCCAGAACGAGGGTCTCCGCAAAGATGACCCTGAGGGACGAGCCATACGCCCGCATTCCCAGTGTTTCGTACATGTTCGTGGCCGCTCGATAGCCTTCAATTGCAGAATCGAACTGCCCGTGATCGCGGAGTATTTCCGCGAGCGCCGCCTGTGCCGCCGCCACAGCCCAATCGCAGTCAGAACGCTGCGCGAAGAACAGAGCGTGCCTACAGTCCTCTAGCGCTTCGGAAAGCCGACCCTGCTCATCAACAAGCTCAGATCTGTGTGCATGGCAGAGAGAAGCAGTGAGATCGTCGCCGGCGCTTCGCGCCAACTCCAAAAGACGATCGATTGCCTCCAGAGCCTCGGCTTTCCGTCCAAGCGCCTTGAGTGCGAGCGCACTGGCGAGCCCGGCCCACCGAGATTCTTTCTCCATTCCCAGATCTCTAAGCTCTTGCACAACTTCTGGCGCCTGCGCCGCCACTTTGTCGAAGTCGCCTCTGCTATATCCGCGTGTGACCAAGGCGTGTTTGTACGCTACCTTGAGCACTCGGGAGAAACCGTACCGTTCGATGCTGGCGACAGCCCTCCGTGCCCAACACTGCCACCGCAACTCGCGGCCAATGTGATGTTCGGTTCCCAAGCCGGTGAGAGCAACGCTCGCAGCAATGTAATGCACCAGTCCTTCGCCCAGACCCACTGCACATCCACTATCTTGGAGCCATCTGTAAAACGCTCCAGCTTCCTTAGCGATCTGTGCCGGTCGGCGGTTGCGCTCATTCTCGAGCCGATCGCACCACGTCAGGACAACCGCGGGATCGGCGAGAAAACGATTATTGAGTTCTGCCGAACGCGCAGAAACGTCTATGTCAAAGAAATGCTGCACCGTCTCTTGAGCCATGGTGTGTCCGGCACAGCGCCTACGCCAGAGCGTCATGCGAGAGTGGTCGTCTGCCAAGCGTCCTTCGCTCCAGCCAACAAAAGAAATTTGGGACAGTACTTCGTCGCGCTCGCCCATTTGGTCTTTCCATGGCAGATCCAAGGCGAGTTGGTAGAGGTACGCCACCTTCACCGCCCTCTGGTCGACTGGCTCCGAGCCCTGTTCCATGATCGAACACATGGCGCGGAGCTTCTCCGGAGCCCAGGGATCGACAGAGAGATCCGATACGAGCGCCTCGAGGGACTCCGAACCCAGGCTGTCGAGCAGCTTCCCGCCCTGATACAGAAGCTGTTCAGTCGTCGGTCCGACTGGGATCTCTAGGCCTCGGGTGGCCTCGATCCAAGCCCTTATTCCGAGAACGAGGTCGTCAGTCAAAGGAATTTCCGCCTTCGGCATCTTCTGGTCTCTCGGCGCTGCCCACGAGGCCCCAACGATGGGCTAGTTGACTCCTCCGCAGACTCCTTCTCCGGTAGTTCAGCGCCAAGTTGTCTACTACCTGAATCAACCACGCCCGAGGATTTCCATCGCTCTTCAAACGGGTAAGGGCAAGGACGAAAGCATCCTGAACGATGTCACGTGCGTCCTCCAGCGCTAGCCCATGCTTCCAAGTGGCCCGGCGAACCAGCGGGCGATAAACGCTGCGATAGAAAGCTTCTAGGTCTGCGTTGGAAACGCGCCCGAACTCGTCTTTCGGACGCTTCCGGACTATTCGCGAGCCGACTCGTGTAGCCATCCCAGCACCCCCTGAGTTGGGGTATCCAGGTAAGACCCCTACTTACATATTGTCACGAGAAATCGGGCGCGCTCTGCCAGGGCGCCCGACGGCTCCGCCAGGCGGGGAATCTCGTTGGCTAGGTGTTCGCCTTGAGATGGTTGCGCAGCTGGGCGAGGGCTTGAGGGTCCGTTTTCCGCTGGCGAATCGACTCACGCAACAGCGTGATTGCTGTAAATCCTTCTGGAATCATGCCTTGCTGATCGATCGTCGGCATGGCAGCCAAGACTTGCCACTCCGCCTCTCGATGCATCCCTGCTTCGAGCATGACCTCCGCGGTAACGACGCGGAGATAGGCGACCATGGTCGCCATTCCAAGCGAGTCAAAGCCTGTCACCGCTGCCTCATACGCTGCCAGTGCTTCCGCAAGACGTCCCTGGCGCCGCAGGATCTCGCCGAAAGTTCCCTGGAGATGAGCGACCGATCCGGGCAGATTTCCGCGACGAAGCAACGGTACGGCGTCACCGTAGCACTGCTCGGCCATGTCATCGCGACCTGCCGACGCGTGCAAGTCGGCCATATGAACAAGTGCCGAGCCGACAAGGCCCGGTTCCCGAGCGCAGAGGTCCGCCCGGTTTAGGGAGGCGAAGGCTGTCAAGGCCCCCCGCGAGTCCGACGACTCTTTCAACGCAAGGCCATTCAGAAATGTGCACTTTGCCTGCTCAGAGGGCATGCTCAAGCGGCCGAACGTGCTCCCCAGCATCGGGATCATCTCTGCAACATGTGCGTAATGCCCCCGGTCGTATCGCAGAGCGAGCCGCTGGTACGTGATCCGGGCCAACAGAGGCGTCGGATTGACGGTATGTCGAAATCCCGCTTCGGCGCGGTCGAGCCAAATCTCTGCCTCGTCGAGATTGCCCAGCGACCTACTCGCTGAGGCCGCAAGAAGCGCAGTTTCCCCAAGGAAGTAGTCGTTTTCGTCAAACGCTCCGATGGGCTCCGGGCTTCCTTCGATCAGCCGGTACAGTGCGCCTCCCTCGACTGCCACCATGGCCGGATTGGCATTTGAGTGCTTAGCGAGGAGACCACAGACAAGAGTGAGGACGTCGGGATCACCGATCAGCTCACGTCTCCGCGCCTCGGCTCCGTCGCCCGATACGCTAGCCAAGTATCTGGCGGCGGCGTTTGTCGCCTCAACGCGACTCAAGGGTTGAGTCGAACGCGCAGGAAAGGCAAGAACGCGAGCCATGCTAGGCATCCGAACGCCGAAAGTCGTAAAGCTTCAAGCTTCGCGAGAAATCGTGCGCAACGTCGGACGGCTCGCGATCCAAAATCTCGGCCAAGTTCGTGTCCGAGGCGCGAACACCGGTTCCTACCAAGTACTTCTGGTACTCCCTCGCGAACTGGCAGCACGCCACAAGTAGAAAGGGCCGGTTCTCACGGGGAGTCGCGCCGGGCCGGTAGCAGAACCTGCGAAACCACACGAACAGTCCTTCTCGAGTTCAGTGGCTCTTGCTCGCTCAGTTGGTAGTGGCTAACGAGCGCGATATGAATCAATCCCAAGGTTTCGTGGAAGACGCTCTCAATGTCGGCGTCAAACACCTCTTCGGCAGACTGCGCCGGCCTGAGGTCGTCTGGTATTTCCATACGCTGCGCTGCCTTCCTTGAAAACTGGACGCAACGATAACCTGGTAACGCTGAATAGTCAAATAGCGAGCTGGCCAATCGACCAGTCGCGTTAAGTGATTTGGTTTAAGTGTTTAGGCTTGGCTAGTTAGGAACGTAGCCCTTGAGGTCTGTCAAGACAACCACCTTTCACCAAATGCCTGGGCCATATGCCCAGGCGAAAAAACCTGACCCCGAGGTCAGGGCTCGCGAGTGGGAGACAAGCGAAAATCGCCTGCAAATACGCAGGCTTCGCCCACTACGCCAGCTCCAATCTCAGGATTCCCACCTACTCAGTCGGGCTGCCGCGCAGCCCGAAAAACGAAACTATGTGTATTTGATCACAACCCGCGTTTCAGGGAATCAAGTTTTTTTGCCTCCCTGCCGGGAGGGCCCGCCGCTCCGGCTAGCCGCGCTGGAGGAGGACCCGGAGGAGGCGATCCTGGTAGGCATGGCCGCGCGATTCCGTGACCCTGGGGCCGTTCAGGAGGATGGCGAAGGCGTACGTCTTGCCCGACTCCGCCTGGGCGTACCCGGCGAGGGTGGAAACGCCGTTCAGGGTGCCCGTTTTGGCGGAAACGGCCCCCCGGCCGCTGGCGAGGAGGCGGTGCCGGAGCGACCCCTCGGGATCCCCCGAGATCGCCAGGGTGGACCGCCAGACGGCTCCCTGAGGGTGCGTATTCATGGCCCTGAGGAACGCCACCAGGTCGGCCGCAGACGCACGGTTGCCGGTCGACAGGCCGGAGCCATCCCGGAGCTCGATTCGGGAGTTACCGAGGCCGAGGGTGCCCAGGAACTCCTTCTGGAGGGCCAGCGCACCGTGCCAGCTCCCCCGCCCCGTTTTCTCGTACGCGAGGGTCTTGAAGATCTGCTCCGCATAGAAGCTCTGGCTCCGCTTGTTGCAGATGGCGAGCGTCGGAATGATGTCCGACTCGGTCTTCGCGACGAGCATCCACGCGTTGTCCGCGGGAACGTTGCGCTCGACCACGCTGCCCGTGAGCTCGATTCCGGCGGCGCGCAGCCGGCTCTTCAGCGCGGCGCCGAAGAACTTCGGCGGATCGTCGATCGAGAGCGGCATCGCCCATTTGAAGTAGCGGTTCGGCACCGTTCCCGACACGGTGACCGTGTCCGACCCGCTCGGCCGCGACACCGCGATCCGCACCTTGCCGGCCTTGCCGACCGTGCGCGCGCGGCTCAGGGTCTGGACCACGTCGGTGTCGGGATCGATCGTCACGTGGGTGGGCGCGCCCGGAAGGGCGCCCTTGCCGACCGACACGACAACGACATTGTCGTTGAAGGACAAGGCGGAGATCGGCGCCTGGTACCAGCGCCAGTCGCGTTCCGGCGGCCAGTCGGGGTGGCGGTATTCCTCGTCGAAGGAGCTCGCGTTGAGGATCAGGTCGCCGGTGACGCGCTGGATCCCGGCCTGACGGAGCCCCTGGACCCACTTGTCGAAGATGGCGAATGAGTCGTCGTCGTAAAACCGCCCGGAGATGTTCGGGTCCCCTCCCCCGACGACCAGGAGCGATCCCAGCAGGTTGCCTTCCTTGATATCGCCCCGTCTCCAGAACGTGGTCTTGAACTTGTAGTCCGGCCCGAGGTAGTGGAGCGCGGCCGCCGTGGAGAAGAGCTTCGTCACCGACGCGATCGTCTCGGGCGTCGAGCGGTTCCGCTCGAACACGCTCTCGCCGGTCTCGAGGTCCGCGACGTAGACCGACACGCCGCTCTTCGTCGCGGGCGGACGCAGCGCTGCCTGCGTGAGCGCCGCTTCCAGAGACGGCGCGACCTTGGCCTTGGTCGCCGAGGGACGCGAGGTCGCGGGAAGCGGTGAGACGGAGACGCCGAACGCGAGGAGGATGAAGAGCGCCGAGAAGCGGGTCGAGAAACGCGCGGAGCTCCTCATCGCAAATTATAATCGATTGGTTGCGCTTTGACGAAGATTCCCGGGTCTTCGAGATCTCCGTTCGCGAGCTCGCCGAGGACGAGGGCTTCCGCCGCGTCGGGTTCGACCGGGGCGACGGCTGGCGGCGGCTGGGTCTGGGCACGCAGATCCATTCCCGCGTCCTCGGGGAAAGACAGTACGCCCACCCGGCCTACCGCGCGAGGTCCATCTCGAGGCCCGTATCCCCGTCGAAGACTGGACGGCCGTTTTAACCGGCCGGCTGGACGGATGCGTGGAACGGGAGCCCGGCCGCTGGCTGATCGAGGAGCTCAAGTCCACGAACCTCTCGGTCGACGGGGTCCGGCCCTCCGGCTATGCCTTCGAGCGGGACCGGCGGCAGCTCCTCGCGTACTGCTACCTCTGGCGGCGGCTCGGGCACGGACCCGTCGGCGGATCCCTCGTCTACGTCGACATCGAGACCGGCGAGGAGGTCGCGCTCGAGGTCTCCTTCGACGAGGACGCCGAGCGGGAGGTCGAGCGCCGGCTCGCCCGCTCCCTGGCGATCTGGCGGGCCGAGAAAATTCGCGAGAAGCGCAAGGCCGCCGCGGCGGAACGCCTTCCGTTTCCGCACCGGCGCCCCGGCCGATCCAGGAGAAGCTCATGGACGCCGTCCGGATCGCGGTGCGCAACCGCGAGAATCTGCTGGCGGAAGCGCCGACCGGGTCCGGCAAGACGGCCGCCGCGCTGCATCCGGCCCTGGCCGAGGGCCTCGCCACCGGACGCCAGGTCGTCTTCCTGACGTCCAAGACCCTCCAGCAGAAGATGGCCGTCTCCGCCCTCATCGGGATGAACGAGCGCGCCTTCCACACGCTCCAGGTCCGCGCCAAGGACCGCATGTGCGCCAACGACCGCATCCTGTGCCACGAGGAGTTCTGCCGCTTCGCCAAGGGGTACCCGGAGAAGATGGAGCGGTCCGATCTCTCGGGAAGCTCCGCGACGGGTACTCCCACCTCGATCCCGACGTCGTCTTCGAGGAAGCCCGCCGCGAGGAGGTCTGCCCGTTCGAGGTCCAGCTCGAGCTCGCGCAACGGGCCGACGCAATCGTGGCCGACTACAACTACGTCTTCGAGCCCGCGGCGGCCCTGCGGCACCTGACGGGCGAAGACCTGCGGGAGGCGATCCTCCTCGTGGACGAGGCCCACAACCTGCCGGACCGCGCTCGCCAGATCTTCTCTCCGGAGATCCTCGAAGAGGACCTGGCGAACCTGCGCAACCGGCTGCTCCTCCAGCCCGGCGACCTTTTCCAGGACATCCTGGCCTCCGTCGAGGACCTGATGGGAATCGTCGCGACCTGCGCCAACGACCTCCCCGAGGCGAGGCGATCGCCGAGATCGAGCCTCCGCGCGACGCGATCCTCGAGATGCGCATGGACTGGGAGACCCGGCTGATGCGCTACCTCGCGTGGAAGCGGGAGACGCGCCTGGCGCTGGTGGACGACCCGGTTCTCGACTTCCACTTCACCCTGCAGAGGTTCGCGGCGGTCCTCTCGATCTTCGGGCCTGATTTCACCTGCGTCGTCGAGCGCCGATCCTCGGGCGGGCGCCTCGGCCTGGTGTGCCTCGACCCCGCGCGGGCGCTCGCTCCGATCTTCGGCGAGGCCTCCTCGACCGTTCTCCTCTCCGCGACGTTGACGCCGCCGGAGGCGATCCGGCGCGTGCTGGGGCTCGAGCCGCCCGGACGGCGACGATCTCGCTGCCGCCCCCCTTCCCGCCCGAAAACCGCAAGGTGATGATCGTGCCCTCCGTGCGCACGACCTACAAGGCTCGCGAGCGCAACTACGGCCGCATCGCGAAGCTGCTGGCCGACATGTCGGACGCCCACGGCGGCAACGATCTCGTCCTCTTTCCCTCTTACCGGTTCCTGACTCAGGTGGCGCTTCTCATGCCGCCGACCCGATCGCGCCTGCTGGTCCAGCGAGCCGACCTGACGAGCTTCGAACGGCAGCAGCTCCTGGAGTCGCTCTCTTCGCCTCCTCCCGGCGGAACGCTGCTCTTCGCGGTCTCCGGCGGAATGTACGCCGAGGGCGTCGACTACCCGGGCGAGCTCCTCTCGGCCGTCGTGGTCGTGTCGCCGGCGCTCCCCCAGGTCTCCTTCGAGCGCGAGCTCCTGCGCCGGTACTTCGACGACAAGGAAGAGGCCGGCTTCGACTACGCCTACCTGCAGCCGGGCATGACGCGCGTCGTCCAGGCGGCGGGGCGCCTGATCCGCAACGAGACGGACCGGGGCGTGATCGCTCTCGTCTGCTCGAGGTTCCTCGAGGAACCCTACGCGAGCCGCCTGCCGCGGGACTGGTACGACGAGACGCCGGCGGAGCTCGTGACGCGGCGTCCCGCCGAGGAGATCCGCGAGTTCTTCGGCCGGTACGGATGAGCAATCCGTACACGAAGAAGCGGATGCCCCGCGTGACCGTGGACTCGTGGATCCGCGACCGTCAGGGGCGAGTCCTTCTCGTGCAGCGCGCCCGGCCGCCCTTCGAAGGGCGCTGGGGTCTCCCGGGCGGCTTCTGCGAGTGGAAGGAAACGACCGAGGCGTGCTGTGCGCGCGAGACGCTCGAGGAGACGGGCCTGACGGTCGAGGTCGGCGCCCTCCTCGGCGTCTACTCGAAGCCCGACCGCGACCCGCGCGGCCACAACGTCACGGTGCTCCACCCCGAGAGGGCCATCAAGGGGCGAGCGCGGGGAGGCGACGACGCCGCGGCGGCGGAGTGGTTCGACCCTCGACAGCTCCGCAAGGTGTCCTTCGCGTTCGACCACCGCGAGATCGTGATGGAGCAGCTCGCGAAGGACCATCGGGCCGCGGCGCCGGCCCTACTCGCTTCCGCGATCGCGGCGGGGCCGTCGCCCGCCTACTCGCGCGTCTTCAGCGTCGCCGAAAAAGCGCGGGCGAGCAGCCCCTCGTCAGTGACCGCCCAGACCGTGTAGCGGTAAAACGTCCCGGGCGCGGCCGCGGTCCAGGAACGCGTAGCGGAAGGACTCGGCGGCACTCTCGGACGAGGGCACGATCTCCGGCCCCGTGCGGGCGATGCTTCCGTCGGCCCGGACTTCCTCGCGGAACACGGCCCAGCCGCGCACCCTTGGCTCGGAGTCGACCAGACAGCTGCGGTCCGTCCCGTTGGCGGCGGCACGCGCCTCGAGGCGCGCGAACGGCAGCCCCGCGGTCGGCGTGCACTCCACGGGCGCCTTGAGCTCCGGCGGCCCCGCGTCGGTTCCGGCGACGAGCACATCGACCCCGCGACCCCCGAAAGGGGGATCGTCCGGCGTTGACCGGCCGCGTAGAAGACGACGTCGGGGGGAAGGCGCCGTCGCGGTAACGCACGACCGCGGCCCCCGCGCCCGCCTTCCGGCGGCCCGGAATCAGGAGCGCGTCGGCCGCCCCGTCGGGGACGAAGCACCGGTGGCGGACGGTCATGGCGGCGGCGGCGCGGCGTCGAGCGCGCCGGACTCGAGGTCGAAAAGCGGAGCCGCGAAGGCGCGCCCTCCGACGCCACGAGGGAGTGGAGGCGGGCCGCCGTCCGCACCAGAGCCCTTGGGTCCCGCCGGCCGTGCTCCGTGACCAGCCGCGAAAAGGCCGGCTGCCGTTTCGCCGCCGAACGCGGCCTCGTCCAGGGCTCGCGACCGGAAGCGTCTCGCCGGCTCCCGAGCGACCTCCTCGATCCAGAGCGCGCCGAGGGCGGGGATCCGCCGGAAGTCGAGCAGGCCGCCGCCGCGAGGACCACGCGCTCTGCGGAGGATCGCTCGGGGGCCGAGGTACGCCTCGACGGCCGCCGCCAGGAAGTCCTCGTCGGGGCGCTCGCCCGACCGTGGCGGGAGCGAGGGGACGCTGCGCCCGCCGCAGATCCGCCCGCGTCCAGCAGGCCGACGAGGCCACGGTGCCGAGCGAGCGGATCGGTTGGGCATCTTGGGAGGGTAGTCGCCCGGACATTAGTGCGTCAAATGGTCTACGGAGCGGGGATCGGGGGCGTCGGGGTCCGGGCACTTCTTGGCGAAGGGGATCCGGACGAGGACGACGGTGATGTTGTCGACGCCGCCCTTCTGGTTGGCCAGATCGACGAGGTCCTTGCAGAGCGCTTCCGCATCCTTCTTCTCATCCTCGGCGATGCAGTCTCGGATCTCTTCGTCGGCGAGCATCGTCGTCAGGCCGTCGGAGCAGAACATGAACGCGTCCCCCGGGAGAACTCCATCTCGCGCAGGTCCGGCGCGACCGACGGGCCGCCGCCCAGGGCGCGGGTCACGACGTTCTTCAGCGGATGGGTCTTGGCCTCTTCTTCGGTGAGGATCCCCGCGGAGACCTGCTCGTGGACCCAGGAGTGGTCGTCGGTGAGCCGCGAGAGCTCGCCGGCGCGGTAGAGGTAGACCCGGCTGTCGCCGACGTGCGCGAGGGCCAGCTCTTCTCGTTGAGCAATCCGGCGACGACGGTGGTTCCCATGCCCTTGAGCCACGGCTGGGCCGCGACGCCGACATCACGCGTTCGTTGGCCTTCTCGATCGCGATCGCGAGGCGATTGCTGTTGAAGTCGAGCTCGTGGTTGTACTTGAAGGGCCAGGTCGCCTCTTCCTTCTGTCGGGTGGCCGCGATGAACTCCCCGATCGTCTCGACCGTGATCTTGGCGGCGACCTCTCCCGCGGCGTGGCCGCCCATGCCGTCGGCGACGATGAAGAGGCCTTCTGTCTCGTCCAGGTGGAGGCGTCTTCGTTGTGCTTGCGCTTCTTTCCGACGTCCGTCAGACCGAAAACTTCGATCGCCGCCATCTTAGCCACTAACCTTTACCCGCCCGCTGGACGCGGATCTCTTCGAGCGCCTTGCGCGCATCCCCCGTCGAAGGGTCCCAGCGGAGCGCTTCCTGATAGGCCTTCTCGGCCTTGAGCAGAAGACCGGCCTGCCGGAAGATCGAGCCCGCGTCCTTGAGCACTCCGCCGTTGTGCGGC
>CAVULG010000006.1:0-119841 GCA_963742245.1 uncultured Acidobacteriota bacterium | reverse complement strand
CTATGTTTATGTCTCATACCTGGTTCGTTACATGTGTCCTTTGACCTTCATGCCTTAATTCGATCAGACGACGCACCTGCCCTGGAACTGAAGCTGCACAACTATCTCTGGGACAAGCGAATCAACTGGTCCAACGATCGGAAAGAGTTCTTTAGGGCTAGCCTTGCCGACGTACGGGCAGCGCTAGCCGAGTGCGGCCAGGAATGCTCGATGACCGACGCCGCCGAGGCTCGCGAGTACCGGGAGACCCTGGCCGCGATTCAACGAGCAAGCACCGCCGCGGCCCCGCCGCCTCCCGCCAATGCGCTCCTGCCTGAAGATCCCTTCGCATAGCTATGGATCTCACGCCCCTGAAGCGCCGAATCTGGCGGACCATCGACGGACACGTCGTTTCGCCGGCTGGTCGTACTTTCGTCGTCGGGATCTCGGCTCTTATCGTTCTCAATGTCATCGCTGTGATCCTGGAGACCGAAGACGTCGTTTATCGGGGCCGGGAAACGGAATTCGAAGTCTTCGATTGGATCTCGGTCTCGATCTTTGCCGTCGAGTACGTACTCCGAGTCTTCGCCTGCACGGTGGATCCTCGCTACGCCGGCCCGATTCGAGGCCGCCTTAAGTTCATGCTGCAGCCACTGTCGCTGGTCGACCTAGCAGCGATCCTCCCCGCCTTTCTTCCGATGCTCCCGATCGACCTTCGACTCCTTCGCCTTTTCCGGCTCGCTCGCTTCCTGCGGGTTCTGAAGCTGGGCCGCTACTCTGAGTCCTTTCAAACGCTTCACAACGTCCTGCGCGCGAAACGGTCCGAACTGTGGGTCGCGATTTCTGCGGCGCTGCTCTTGCTCCTGCTCGCTTCCGGGCTGATGTACTTCTGCGAGCACGACGTCCAGCCGAAGGTGTTTTCGAGCATTCCTGCGTCAATGTGGTGGGCTGTCGTCACGTTGACGACCGTTGGGTACGGGGACGTCTATCCGGTGACGGTCGCAGGCAAGCTCATCGCCAGCGTGATCGCGTTGTCATCAGTCGGATTGTTCGCTCTTCCTGCCGGAATCCTGGCTTCCGGCTTTAATGACGAGATGCAGCGAAAGCGCCGGAAGGTTCAGATCTGCCCTAAGTGCGGCGAAACTATGCCGGTCGTCTAATGAACTGAACCGAGATCCATTTTCCCTTCCTTCGGATCACAAGCGCGTCTTCGCCGACCGTGGCCGCACCAGCGAGCGGGGAGCGAGGCAAGCATCGATGTCGCCAAGTCAACAAGTCAGGCCTAACTGCGGCCTCTCTCAGCCGCTAGCTCGACCGACTCGTCTGCCGCCGCAAGGCCCCAAACCAAGCCGCTGTCCCTCCCGCCGGGTCAGCCCATCAAGACTGATGCCGTCCCCTGAAATCAGGTCCCCGACCCCCTAAGAAACTCCTCAACGTAGGGGATTTCCTTCCCGAGGATCCGGTGCAGACCCACTACCACCGACGGGGAGAGGCGGCGCAAATCAAAGCACTCGAGGACCGCCCGCAAATGAGGCTCGCTGCTAAGATGAAGCCCTCGCTTCTCGGCTACGCGTCGTGCCACGACCTGCACCTCACTTGGCGGAATCTCCTCGAAGACTCTAGTTATCGTTTCTCAACACGTTGTTCACGGGTGAGGTCTGTTGCCCATCTGGGCCCAGATCGGTGAGGCTGGAGGTGTCTAACGCCACCAACTTGCCGGAGGAACCCAGATGGAGCTTCACAACAATGCCCGAATTACTCCTCGAGGTCGAATCCTCTTGGTTCAGCGAATCCTCGGAGGGATGTCGGTGACCGGGGCCGCCTCGGCGGCCGGTGTATCGAGGAGGACGGCCTTTAAGTGGAAGAGGCGATTCGCAGAGGCCGGCGAGGCGGCCCTGGTCGATCGCAGTTCGCGGCCCCATCGGATACCTCGTCAGACCCATCCGGATTTGGTCGAGGAAGTACTGCGTCTGCGTCGGCGAAGGAATACGGGTCCCCAGATAGCGGCCCGCGTGGGCTTGAGCTGGGCCACGGTGGCTCGCATCCTGGCTCGTCATGGCCTCTCCCGCCTCAAGAGTCTTGAGCCCAAGGAGCCGGTCATCCGATATCAGCGAGAACGAGCGGGCGAGCTCATCCACGTCGACATCAAGAAGTTGGCTCGTATCGGCCGTGTCGGTCATCGCATTCACGGCGACCGCACAACCAAGGTCCGCGGTATCGGATGGGAGTTCGTTCATGTGGCCATCGACGACGCTTCGCGCATGGCTTATGCCGAAGTCCTGGCCAACGAAAGATCCCCTTGCTCCACAGCTTTCCTCAGGCGTTCGGTGGCCTGGTTCAAAGACCGCGGCGTCTCTGTCCAATCCGTCATGTCCGACAACGGCGCCTGTTACAAAGCCAAGTTCGATGCCGTCTGCCAGAGGCTCCGGCTCCGTCACCTGCGCACCAGGCCCTACCGTCCACAAACCAATGGCAAGGCCGAGCGCTTCATCCAAACCCTGCTGCGAGAGTGGGCCTACAAACGACCCTACCCAACCTCAATCCAGCGAACCGACCGCCTCACCCGATACCTCAACCACTACAATCTCAGGAGGCCACATGCCGCACTCAACAAACGCACCCCAGCTCAACGCCTCAGTGAACAACCTGTTGAGAACTGACACCTAGGGCCTCGCCGCCGCAGCCGGATGAGCTCGACCGCTGACCCTGACCACGGAATAAACCAAGCCACCCTTGCCGCTTTCATCTTCGAACACCAAGTTCCCCTGTCGGATTGCGTGACTCAGGGCCTTGTTCATCGCGCTCTTTAGTTCGTTGCCCATTCGATAGATCTGACAGCCCCTTAGGTAGATGTCGTACGCGCGCTTCGCGACAATGGGCCCCTCGATTTCGACAATGCGCGCAATCCCTTCAGCGACATCCGCCGGACTGGTTTTCCGCGGGTCATTTCCTGCTCTGCCCGAATACTAATGTAGTCGCCAAGGGTCAGCTCAAGGCTGAGATGTGTCTCGGCCGACCGGGACCCTGGCACGACCTGCACTCTCTGAGCGACGGCCGCAGCCTGGAAGGGCCCCGCAGGTCGCTGAGTCGGCACTCCATCCGCCGCCGGCAGAGGAATGGCGGCCGCTTCAGACAGCGGCACTTCCGCCGCCACTGGCGTCACAGGTTCGCGCGTTTCTTCGTCTTCTCGAAACGAGACAACCCGGCGTTCAGTATGAACGCTCCGCGGCGCCCCGGTACCGCCTATCGGCTCGATCCCTCGTTCGGCCATCGTGTTCAGCAGATCGATCAACGTCTCTTTCCGATGGCGGACGAATGTAGAGGCAAAGCAACGCCAGAAGACCCAGCCCGCTCTCTCCAGTACACGCTGACGATCAACGTCGTCACTCCATCGATCAATACCGTGGTGCCTATCGCCATCGCACTCGATCGCCAAGCGCGCGTCGTTCGCACCCTCCACGACCAAGTCAATTCGGAACCGGCCGACTTTCGAACCTGCGGCAACACGCGGTAGCCGCGCTGCGTCAGCTCGTCATACATCTCACGCTCAAAGGGTGACTCGCATAGCGACCGGAGACCCTCAACTCGGCGCTCATCCTGAGCGAATGGTGAAGAGAAATGACTGATGAGACTTCGCCTCAGCCTGTCCGCTTCGCTGAGGTGTTCCGGTTCTACCGTATGCCCAAGTACATCCGATCCTTCGCGCGGACGCTGCGACGTTGAATCGCTGCGCGAACGTATCTCGCGATAGCGGCGCACCCACCTCGTTGGGAGCGGCGACCATCGAAAGGAACATGATGTCTCTCTCCTTGCCTTGGAACGTCCTAGCATCACCACATGCAATGTGATGCCGTTCGATAACCTCCGGACCAAGGGTTTCCGTGAGGCGTTCCCAAATCAATAATGCCTGCTTGTCACCTAGCAGTGAGACAACGCCGATCGTACGATGGCGCATCCCTTCGTCTGCCGCAATCGCTGCTATTTCGTCGACGATGAACTCCGCCTCCGGTAGGTTCACATCGCCCTTTCGATATCCTTCCTCGAGCAGCACGTCGACTAACGGCGGATCGAGTCGTTCGGATACCTTCGGCAGGCGCAGAGGCCGGATCTCGTGATTGTAGAACTCACGCTTGGAGAACTCGATTATTGGTGCCACGCAGCGAAAATGCTCTTTCAACATCACCGAGCTCTTTGCGAACACCACCTTACAAAGATCGTAGATAGACCGCTCCGGTGACATTTGCGGTCGGTAGGCTGAGACCTGATCACCCAGAAAGCGGTTCATCAGGCTCCGGACCTTCGCTTCCTCAAGGCCTACTCCCTCCGGGGAGACCTGCTTGTCATCCCCCACAATCAGCACCCTACGCGCACGCAACAAAGCGGGTAGTGCTGCGAGGTCCGATTGGGACGCCTCATCAATTACGACAAGGTCAAAACAGCCAAGCTCAGCGGGAAGTGACTCCGATACTCGGTAGTGCGCCATGATCCAGCAAGGCACTGCGGGATTTGCGAGCGAAGCCGCCATGCGTGCGTCAGCCCGATAACGAACGGCGCGCTTGCCAGTCCCTTTGCCAATCTTCTGAATTGCATTCAGGTACGCCTGGAGTGCGGCCCGAATGCTCGGTGAGGCGTTCTCCGCGAGCTTGAGCCAAGTTCGCTTCACAACAACGTCTCGATAGGCCCGGGCGAGATCGCTTTCGGTCTCTACCCGTCGCTTGGCGAGTGTCTTCAACTCCTTGTGCGACTCGATGGAATCCAGATAAGTCGACAGCTGCTTCAAGCGCCAAGCCCGACTTAGACTAACCGGCAGTAGCTTGTCGACGCTCCCATCAATCGGCCGTCGCAACTGATCGGAATATTTTGGTGCTCCAGACTGCCCGATCTGCTCGCAGATGTCACGAACCACGGCGAGCGGCGTGGCCAACGACAAGACACGCGAGAGCTCCTCCATCAGATGAGCCCAGCGTGCCTGTAGGTCATCGTCGGACAACGAAGGATTTCCAAGCTCCGTGTTAATAAAGAAACGTGCGGCGTCCACGATTCGGCCGGTCCGCCCGTCAAGCAACTTGTGAAGTCGATCCTTTCCTATCCACACATCTGCCAGGCGCTTCGCTGTGAGATGGTGATGAAGCGCTCTCTGGAGCTCGGATAGTCGCTCCTCACTCACGCCGACCTCTGCGGCGCCTCGCCAGCCAGGGAAGAGTCGGAGCTCGAAGCAACCAACTCTCGCTCTTGGTCTACCGAAGCCTTTAGGCGCAGGTAGAGGCCAAAATCGTTCGCAGCCTTGATGGCATCGGCCGGCCGACTTTGAAAGACGTCAAGATCGGCCTCTCGCGCGAGGGCATTCCAGCGCAAGACCAGCTCGCGCATGCGATTCTGCAACGCAAGGTGGTCGGCCACGTGTCGCCAGGTGGGCGCATCGCCCGGCGGTCGACCCAATACCCGGATTCCCTCCAGCTTTGATTTCGCGGCGCTATCCCAAACAATCCTTTGAAGCCGAATGTGCTCTTCCCCTGCGAAAGGTTCGCAACGGCTTCGACAACCACCGTCTCAAGCTCCACCGCTTCCGGTGCCGCGACCGGTCGCTGCAGGAATGCCTTCCTCGTTTCGACAGCCTTCTGTAGGTCAGAACCGAGAGCTTCTAGCAGCCCCAAGGTCACGTCGTCGCCACCCCGTCGAAGACGACCGATCATCGGTCCCAGCCACGATCGGTCACTCCGAGATAATTCTTCGCGGCGAGTCCTGAGAGACGAAATCTTATCTAGCGCCTCCTGGGCCTGCTTGAGAGTTTCGTCATTCGAATCTGCTAGAGAGGGCACGCTGCCTTGCTCAATCTCCGTTCTCAGTCTTTCGAACTGCGATAGGTCCCGGTGGACTTTAAGGATCACCTCGAACAGCGGAAACTCAACCAGCTGGGGAATGGAAGTGTTCAGGTAGTCAATGTCATTGCCTAGAACACGTCGGGCGTCACGCAGCCTTGCGATGTCGGCGTCCGAGAACCGTGGCTCAAACTCGCTTTCGATTCCTAGCGCATCAGGTATCCACTCGAACTCTTCCCGGTGATCGATCACCCGCCGCGCGGCCTCTTGGGGTTCAATCTCGTCGGTACCGAGGCGAATCATCGTGAGGTTTTTCGTAGCCCATTCGGCTATCCGAGTATCGATCACTGCCAACGTGCGATGCAGCTCATCGATGGTGCTTTCTAGATGCCGAATCTCACGGGCAGTGGCCACTCGGTCAAGCCCTTGCACCTCCGACGCGATCTTCCGAATTGCGTGCTCGAACTGCTTCATCCCATTCTGTTCGCTGCTTAGTAAGGAGATCGCGAGTGGACGTATCTCGGCTGGCAATTGCTCCTGAAGAACTGCTAGCGCCGGATCCTTCATCGAAGTGACAAGCACACGCTTGCCCTGCGCTAGGTAGTGACAGATCACATTAGCAATGGTGTGGGTCTTCCCTGTTCCGGGGGGACCCTGCACCACGACGCCGTCCGACACCTCCAGGAGCTGCACGATTCTGACCTGTTCGTCGTTGAAGGGTTTGGGAAAGTAGAGATCCTGAGACGTCGAACCAGAGCCGCTTGAGCTAGCCGATTGCAATCCGGATACACCGCGGAATGCCGGCAATTCAACGACGGGATTCTGGGTTTCAGGTTCGGTCACGATTGCCGAAACGGCCGGCGGATACACGTCGGCTGCCTCGGCTAGTTTCTTCAGCTTCTCTAGGTCTTCCAGAAAGACGTTGTTCGTTCGAGGACGCGCGAAAAGCACCCACGTATCGGTAACCTTGAGTTTGTCGTCAGGCTTCGGGAGGCTTCGATCTTCCGCCGGAACCATGCTCGGCCAATACATGCCATTCGGGTCAAGGTTGGTAGCAGCCGTCCGCAGTAATGGCGCAAACGTACCTCGATCGAAAGGCGAGAACGTAGTGTCCGCTTGTCGAAAGAACTCCTTGGCCGTCTTCTCGAGTGCAGCGACACCCGGATTGTCCACAGAGGCGTACCAGTCCACCTCGATCCGAGCGTCGACTTCCCGAGGCCTGACTTCCAAGTCTGCGTTCTCAGGATTGAGAGTCAGCTCAACCAGTCGGCCTAGGATCGGATACCCCACGGTGATGCCACGTGTGTTCCAAATACCTATTCCAACTCCCCAAACGGCTTCCAGCTGAGTCTCAACAATTCCGCCCCTCTAATTGCTGCTTCAGCGTGAACAGCTGGGAGTAGAGGTGAATGGTCCTTCGGCGTAGCTCTTCCTCGAGGGCCCACGGCCGCCACTTAGTCTCCAGATATGCTTGCAGGTGCGCTCGAACATCTGCGGATCTCCATACTCGGCGAAGGTAACTATCGCCAGCGTTTCGACCGTCGGCCTGCCTCCAGGCGGTTCCGTCGATGAGCTGTGAGTCCCGGCCGAAATCAGACTCGCGCCATCTGCAATTTCGCGCAGGACAGGCTCCAAGGCCGGATTTGGCGTCAACTGCACCCACGGCTGAAGGAGTGGGCTTGTGACCGCTGGAGGTTTCGTCTCGTGAAGGCGCTGTACCGACAGCCAGACCTCATCGTCACCATCGACGCCGAGCGAGTTGACCTTGATTCCGGGTAGCCGTTGGATCTGATGCTCGTAGAGAGCAAAGATCCCGTGCTGTGTCACGCTCGATGGCGACTTGCCGCGAAGACGAGCGGATTGCTGAGCAAACTCGACCAGTGAGACCAGGCGAGTCTTTTCGATACTCATCCTGCGAGTAGCCCCCGCGAATTGTTGGTCGAATCGCCCAAACGAGAAGTGACTACACTCGTCTGCGACGGACGCGGCCCTTCGCTCAGCGTCAGAACCATTCGGCCTCCCGAAATGTCACCGCATTATCCAGGATCCTGTTGACGTCTCTCGTCTTGATCTGAGCACCCAGAGTGACCCGAGAGCCTCGCTAGCCGAAAGAGCTCTTCTCCCCTCCGACTTCCGCTTGGCCCAAAGTCGATTCAGCGAATCGTTCTCTCCGAATCGCCAAAGTCGCGATTCTATCGAAATGAAAGCCACCGATTGCTCTTTTCCCCGGATACAGCGGCTCCCCGACCGGGCCACGTCGTCTGTTGACTCGCCGAGCACACCGTAAATCGCCTCCGGGATCTCCCCTCCGACCGAGTTTCCCGGCTCGGCCCCCCGACGTGGGCGAAGCCCGACAAGCGACCGCTCAGAGGTGTTCCGGACTGCGAAGGATGGAGAGCTGAACTCCGCCGGATTCCTCCGACGTCCGCCGACCAAAGTCTCACAGTGAACTTCGAGCCGGCGGCTCGAGCTCGACTTCCACAAGCTCCGGGGCGCCGGCACAGCGACGTCGGCCGCCTTTCTGCGGAGTATCGGCGGGAAAGTCGCTGTTTTGACGGCCGGAAATGATGAGCGACAAGATGAACTAGCGCAGAAATCGCTACCGGCGCACATTGCTGCACCACAAAACGAAAGATCACAATCGTGCTGAAAGCTTACGCAAGGGCGAGAGCCGACTCACATGGCTACGTGCCTCCTCGAGGCACCGCCGGCGACCTCGATATCTATGTAGCCACTGAGCATGCGTCCTGCGTCTGTCTTCTGGGTGTCTCCCTCAGTGCGATTCCTGACGGATCGTAGACGGCCTGAGCAAGCGAGTCAGCGTCTCGCGACAGAGGAGCCCAACGACCTGAAAGTGCTCGGCGTTTTTGCCTCCTCGAGAGCCCGGCGGACCTCCGACACAGTTGATGGACGCGAGGCCAGCCAGTCTTTGGCCGCTCGATCTGTTGCCGCTTTCGACTTGCTGATCGAGCGAGGAAAAAAGCTCGGCAATGTGGCGCCGTCTGCTCGCGTAGGTCGGCATATCACGGCTTTCAACGGTAAGTGCCACTCCCACGAATCCGATGCGGAAATGGGGTTTCTCGATTCCGAGAATCCTCGATTCACAGGAAACGCTACCGTACTGGGAACGGGATTTCTTGGCAGGTTTACATCTTCGTATTCGGGTAACACCGGTCGCTACATCGACCATTGTTTTCCGCAGGCGGCCCACCGCGTCGAGAAGTTCCTTCGTATCCATCAATGTCAAACTGCGGCTTGTATCGTCGGCCGTGTGGCTGGAGCCCCATCGCCTGGAGTGCGGGCGCCTTTCGGCGCCCGTAGTCGGCCTAAAGCGGCCCCACCCCCACCTGGTTTGTCCTCGGCCCTCGCGATCGAGTTCGAGATCCCTCGCTGCGCTCGGGATGACATCAAAGCACCCGCTAGTCGCCCCGCAGTTCATGCACTTGTAGCAAGCCGCCGACCTCACCATGATGCTCCCGCACTCGTGGCACGCGGGCGCGTCCGTGGACGTCTCGAACGCGAAGTTGTTCCCGCTTCCGATCGACCTGGCCACGACGACCTGCTCGGTCACCGGCACGGGCGCCTCGTGGTGCGTGTCCCGGGCGATGATGCCGATGGCTTCCTTCTCCTCGGCGTTCAGGAACTTCGAGCCCATCCACCGGAAGATGTAGTCGACGAGGGACTTGGCCATCCGGATCTCGGGGTTCTTGGTGAAGCCGGAGGGCTCGAAGCGCATGTGGGTGAACTTCTTCACGAGCGCTTCCAGGGGCACGCCGTACTGCAGGGTCAGGGAGATGGCGGTGGCGAAGGAGTCCATGAGGCCCGAAACCGTCGAGCCTTCCTTGGACATCTTGAGGAAGATCTCGCCGGGCTTGCCGTCGTCGAAGAGGCCGACGGTGACGTAGCCCTCGTGGCCGGCGACGTCGAACTTGTGGGTGATGGAGCGGCGCTCGTCGGGGAGCTTGCGGCGGAAGGGCGCGGGGACCGGCTGGACGGCCTTGCCGACGTACTCGAGCGAGGTGCGCGCGATGGGCGACTTGGTGTCGCTCTTGGAGGCGGAGGTGTTGAGGGGCTGGGTGCGCTTGCAGCCGTCGCGGTAGATGGCGATGGCCTTGAGGCCCTGCTTCCAGCCTTCCATGTAGACGCCGGCGATCTCGTCGGGGGTGGCGTCGGGCGGGAGGTTGACCGTCTTGGAGATAGCGCCCGAGAGGAACGGCTGGGTCGCGGCCATCATCCGGACGTGGCCGGAGTAGTGGATCGAGCGGGTGCCGTTCAACGCGCGGAACGCGCAGTCGAAGACGGGCAGGTGCTCGGTCTTGAATCCCGGCGCGCCCTCGATCGTGCCCTTCTCGTCGATGTAGTCGACGATGGTGTTGATCTCGCCCTCGCCGTAGCCGAGGCGCTTCAACGCGAGAGGCACGGTCTGGTTGACGATCTTGATCGTGCCGCCGCCGACGAGCTTCTTGTACTTGACGAGCGCCAGATCCGGCTCCACACCCGTGGTGTCGCAATCCATCATGAAGCCGATCGTGCCGGTCGGCGCGAGCACGGTGACCTGGCCGTTCTTGTAGCCGAGCTGCGTGCCGGACTCGAGGGCCGCGTCCCACACGGCGAGCTGCGTCTTGAAGAGCTCCGCGGGCACGCCCTTGGACGGCACCTGGTAGGCCGCGTGCTTGTGCATGCCGATGACGTCGAGGAAGGCCTCGCGGTTGGGCGCGTAGCCGGCGAACTCGCCGAGCTCCCCCGCGATCTTCGAGGACTGGAGGTACGCCTCGCCGCACATGAGCGAGGTGATCGCGGCCGCGTAGGCGCGTCCCTCGTCGGAGTCGTACGGGAGGCCCGCCGCCATCAGGAGCGCGCCGAGGTTCGCGTAGCCGAGCCCGAGCGGACGGAACTTGTGGGAGTTCTCCTCGATCGCCGGGGTCGGGTACGAGCAGTTGGGGACGAGCATCTCCTGCGCGGAGATGACGACGTCGCAGGCGTGGCGGAAGCTCTGGACGTCGAAGGATCCATCGTCGGGGTTGAAGAACTTCATCAGGTTCAAAGACGCCAGGTTGCAGGCCGAGTCGTCGACGAACATGTACTCGCTGCACGGGTTCGACGCGTTGATGCGGTGCGTCGACTTGACCGGGTTCCAGCGGTTGATCGTCGTGTCGTACTGCATGCCGGGATCGCCGCAGATCCACGCGGAGTCGGCGATCTTGGCCATCAGATCCCGGGCCTTGTACGTCTTGTAGGGCTGGCCCGTGAGGACTTCCTTCGTCTGCCACTCGCCGTCCTTCTCGACGGCGTCCATGAACTCGTCCGTCACGCGGATCGAGTGGTTGGCGTTCTGGAAGAAGATCGACGCATACGCCTCGCCGTTGAACGAGCCGTCGTAGCCGGCGTCGATGAGCGCCCAGGCCTTCTTCTCTTCGTTGGACTTGGAGAGGATGAACTCCTCGATGTCGGGATGGTCGATGTTGAGAATCACCATCTTTGCCGCGCGGCGGGTCTTGCCGCCGGACTTGATCGCGCCGGCGAAGCTGTCGAAGCCCTTCATGAAGGAGAGCGGGCCGGAGGCGGTGCCGCCCGCGGAGAGGGACTCGTGGGAGCCGCGGATCGACGAGAGGTTCGAGCCCGTGCCCGAGCCGAACTTGAAGAGCATGCCCTCGGTCTTGGCGAGGCCGAGGATCGACGACATGGAGTCGCCGCAGGAGTTGATGAAGCAGGCCGAGCCCTGGGGGCGGGGCTCGATGCCGACGTTGAACCAGACGGGCGAGTTGAAGGAGGCGACCTGGTTGACGAGGATCGCGGCGAGCTCGTCGTGGAAGGCGTCGCGGTCGGCGGCGGTGCGGAAGTAGCCGCCCTTCTCGCCGTAGTCGGTGATCGTTCCGGCGACGCGCTCGATGAGCTGACGGACGGAGGTCTCGCGCTCGGGAGTGCCGGCGCGGCCGTGGAAGTACTTCTGGACGACGATGTTGGTCGCGGTTTGCGACCAGGACTTGGGGACCTCGACGTTCTTCTGCTCGAAGATCGTCTCGCCCTTCTCCGACACGATCGATGCCGTGCGGAGCTCCCACTCGATCGCGTCGTACGGCGATACCGACGGGTCCGAATAGACCCGCTGGAAGGTCAGGCCCTTGAGGGATCGGCCGGTGGTACTGGGCGTTCTGGTCGTTTCCGCCCGTTCCAGCCCGTTCCCCCACCGTCGTCTCTTTCGCGCCTCTTTCCGTTGTGCTCATCCCCCCTCCTCCTTATCGACCCCCGGCTTTTCGAATCGCGATTCTGGACAACCCAACGAATGCTCCGCCCCACCCACTTAAAACCCCTGGCACGACCCTTCAGTTACATGTGATCGCGGACAAGCCGCCAGCGTTGCCTTTCAGGGTAAATCCGGCCGGAAGGCTTCGTCAAGGAAAAACACCACATGTAGTGGTGTGCACAGGTTCCTGTGCGAGGAATAGTGGCACGGTGATTGCTGTTATTTCGGGCGTGAAGAGAAAAGACGCGGTCCTCCACCCCAGAAGCGACACGGTTTGGAGCAATGTGCCTCGCGCAGCGAAGGTTGCGTTCCGGTCGGTTTTCGAGGTCGACGGAGCGCGCCTCGCAATTGGTCACTTCGACCGTCCTCTCGCGGACGAAGAGTGTCGGACGCTGCAGCGCGCGTGGGAGCGCTCCGGGCTGCCGGAAGTCGAAGACTTCGAGGTTTCGGCGAAGCAGGTCTCGTTCATCACACCGCCGCCGAAGGTGGATTCGACGTGGCGGTCGATCGACGCGATCCTCGCAAGCTCCTCACTGGCCAAGGCTTCCTGACCTGTCCCGAACACGGGTTGCACCGATCTGCCCGGTCGGACCATAATTCGTTTTGAGGAGAACTCAATGTCCACTGTCGAAACCTCTACTCCGACCCCGATCACGACCGCACACACCGGCGCCCTCCTGTCGCTGACGGAGAAGGCCATCGAGAAGGTCAAGTACTTCGCGGGCTCCATGCCGGACTCCACGAACAAGCCCCTCCGGATCTTCGTCCAGGGCGGCGGCTGCTCGGGCTTCCAGTACGGCTTCACGTTCGACGAGAAGAAGGAAGACGACGCGCTGATCGAGACCGGCGGCATCCAGGTCGTCGTCGATCCGCAGAGCGCCACCTACCTGAAGAACGCTACGGTCGACTTCGTCGAAGACATGCGCGGCGCCGGCTTCTCGGTCACCAATCCGAATGCCACCGGCGGCGGCTGCGGCTGCGGGAAGTCGTTCAGCGCGTAAGAGCGGATCCACGGATTTCGTTGGGGCGGGGCTTGTCCCCGCCCTTTCGTTTTTTTGGGGAGCGGCGCCCGTCGAGCGCTGCCGTCGTAGGGGCGCCCCTTGCGGGCGCCCGGCGTAACGGGGAGGGGGCAAGCCCCTCCCCTACGAAGACGCGATGCGAACATCGGGCCGCCGGTTCCCGAAAACGAAACGGGCGTCCGCGCACTACGCGGCCATCCCGGTCGTAGGGGCGCCCCTTGCGAGCGCCCGGCGTAACGGGGAGGGGGCAAGCCCCTCCCCTACGAAGACGCGATGCGAACATCGGGCCGCCGGTTCCCGAAAACGAAACGGGCGTCCGCGCACTACGCGGCCATCCCGGTCGTAGGGGCGCCCCTTGCGGGCGCCCGGCGTAACGGGGAGGGGGCAAGCCCCTCCCCTACGAAGACGCGATGCGAACATCGGGCCGCCGGTTCCCGAAAACGAAACGGGCGTCCGCGCACTACGCGGCCATCCCGGTCGTAGGGGCGCCCCTTGCGGGCGCCCGGCGTAACGGGGAGGGGGCAAGCCCCTCCCCTACGAAGACGCGATGCGAACATCGGGCCGCCGGTTCCCGAAAACGAAACGGGCGTCCGCGCACTACGCGGCCATCCCGGTCGTAGGGGCGCCCCTTGCGGGCGCCCGGCGTAACGGGGAGGGGGCAAGCCCCTCCCCTACGAAGATCGTTCCCCGACCGAAACGAAACGGGGCGGCCGCGGGGGCCGCCCCTCCTGAAAGAGACCAGGCCGTCCCGGCCTCCTCCCGGGCGGGAGGAGGCGGGACGCCGGAGCATCGAGGCTAGAAGCGCACCACGGCGCCGAACTGGTAGCCGCGCGGGGCGGCGAAGGAGAGGCGCGAGGTGGGCTCGCCGAAATCGTCGGTCGGGGTGAGCACCACGCGCGTGGGGTCGATCACAGGCTGCTGGTTGGTGATGTTGAAGATGTCGGCCTTCACCGCGATCTCGACCGGGTCGACCACCGGGAACACGGCCTCGAGCGAGAAGTTGACCTGGTACCAGTCCTTCAGGCGCGCCGAGCCCTGCGGCGTGTCGTAGTAGACGTCGGTGTCGCCGTTGATCGTCAGGAGGCGCTGCTGCTGGAACGGCAGGCCGGAGAACCAGGTGAACGAGGGCGCGCCCGTGAGGTTCACCCTGCCGAGCGGCAGCGTGTACGCGGCGTAGAGCTTGACGGAGTTCGTCACGTCCCACGGCAGCGGTCCGCCGTAGTTGTGGCCGAGGATCTCCGGGCACGGGCCCGACACTTCCGGAAGCAGCACGTTGCCTTCGCCGTCGAGCTGCGCGGGGACCGTGCAGATGTCGTTGGGATAGTCGAGCAGCTGGGACGTGAACGCCACGTTGAGCCACGAACGGTCGGCGTTGCCGGTGACCTCGGAAAGCGTGTAGCTCGCGAGGGCCTGGAAACGCTCCGAGAAGCGCTTGTTGAACGTGAGCTCGATCGACTTGTACTCGCGATCGATGATGTCGTTGGAGAAGTTGCGCGGGGTCGCGATGCGCACGCCGGTCTCGGCGTCGAAGAGCTTGATGTCGTCGATGATGTCGTTCCAGTTGCGGTAGACGCCGCGCACGCCCACGGCCATCGTGTTGCCGAGCTGCTGCTGGAAGGCCACGTTGAACTCGTCGACGTAGGACGGCGTCAAGTCCGGGTTCACGGGCTGGTCGTTTCCGCCGGCACGGATCGGATAGTCGAACGCCCACTCGGTGCCCGTCCAGGCGAAGACGTCGGCGTTGGTCTCCTGGGGCACGCCGCTGTAGAGGGAGTCGACGAGGGTCTGCGCCACGAACTCGTAGTAGCGGCCCCATCCGCCCGACACGATCGACTTGCCCGTTCCGGAGAGGTCGTAGGCGGCCGAGAGCCGCGGGGCGATGGTCGTCGCGTCGAGCACGGTGTTGGCGAGGTCGCTCTTCGCGCTCTGGATGTCGACCCGCACGCCGAGGTTGAAGGACAGCCGGTCCGTCAGGTCGAAGCGGTCGAGCGCGTAGATGCCGTAAATGGCGCCCGTCGAGACCGACGGCTCCGGGGTCGTGTACTGGTACCACTGGTCGCCAGGAGAGAGGATCGGCTCGTTGGTGACCGGGTTGAAGTCCGTCACGACGAACGCCTGGTTGCCCGGGTACATGAAGGCGTTCGTCGACTCGATCGTCTGATAGTCCAGGCCGGCCTTGAAGTTGTGCGAGTGGTCTCCGAGGGTCGCGTAGTAGTTGAACGCCGCGTTGAACTGGTTGCGCGGGCGCTCGACGCTGCCGACGAAGGCCCCGCCGTTGTAGACGAGACCGTCGGTGAGGTTGATGTACGGCGAGCCGTCGCCCGAGTAGTTGTCGACGACGATGCCGCCCCGCTGCTGCGCGTAGGTCAGCTCGGCCGAAAGGTTCGGACCGAAGACGCCGGAGTAGCGAGCCTGCCAGATGCACGCCCAGGCGCAGTTGTCGTCCTGGGTCTGGGAGGTGAGCGCCTGGATGTCCGCGGCTGCCCCCCAGTAGTCGTTGATGATCCCGGTGAACGGAGCCGACTGCGCCGAGAAGACCACGGCGTTCGAGCTGTTGATCTGGCCGGTCAGCTTGCCCTGCCAGGCCTCGAAGGTCGGCGTCGGAAAGTAGTTCTCGCCCGTTCCCACCGGGTTGATCGGCGAGGTCTGCGTCTGACCCGCCGCGGCGACCTGGGGGTTGCGCTGGTAGCCGCCGAAGAACCAGATGTTGTCCTTCCAGACCGGCCCGCCGAGGGTGAACGAGTAGTTGTACGCGGCCTCGTCGATCTTCTCGCGGTTGAAGGGCTGCCCCGACGACGGGTTGATGCCCTTGTTGTCGGCGTTCCAGGAGTCGTTCGTCACGAGCGCGCGGCCGGTGCCGTGCAGGACGTTCGTTCCGGACTTGGTGATGACGTTGACGACGGCGCCCTGGACGCGGCCGTACTCGGCCGAGACGTTCGCGTTGGAGACCACGACCTCCTGGATCGTGTCGAAGTTGTTGTTGGCGCCGAAGGTCCCGACCGTGGGGTCCGTCGTGTCGACGCCGTCGAAGAGAAACACGTTGGCGGAGTCCGGCGCGCCGCGGGCGTTGACGTTGCCGTCGCCGTCGATGTCGTTCTGGCCCGGCGCGAAGTCGACGACGGTCTGGTACGCGCGGGCGATCGGCAGCTTGTCGGTCAATTCGGCCTTCACGATCGTCGTGTCGGTCGTGTTGGTCTTGTCGACGAGCGGCACGTCGCCGACGACCTCGATCTGCTCGGTCGCGCGCGAGAGCTTGAGCGTGATCGCGACCTGGGTGGTGCGTTCGGCCGAAACGACGTTGTTCGTCGAGACGACCGACTCGAAGCCGGCGATCTCCGCCTTGACGGTGTAGCTCCCCGGCGGCAGCGCCGCGAAGGTGAACGCACCGTCGCCTTCGGTGACCGCGAGGCGCTGGAAGCCCTGCTCGTTGCTGTTGAGACTCACCGACACGCCGGGCAGTCCCGCGCCGTTCTCGTCGCGGATGCGTCCGGCGACGATCCCGTACAGCGATCCGTCGGCAAGAAGCGGCAGCGCGCTGACCGCCAGCATGCCGAGAAGCCAGAGCCACGAACCTGCGAACCGATTTCGTCTCGCCATATGCTCCTCTCGTGCGGGTCGCCTGCTTGTCGTCGTTGTCGACGCCCGCGAAGTCCGACGAGGAGCAACACCGTTGCCATGTGCCTTTCGGCGCGCGGGATCCACGAAGAGGTCGCGCACGAGGACGACACGGTCGAATCGGTTGACAGAATCTTCCGAGAATTTTCCGAATCCGATTCCTTGAGCGATGAATCAGTAATTTGATCGAAAGCGAAATGTCGGAGAATTCTGAGAGGATGGCGAGGATGCGCTCATCGGATTCTCGAAGGCGCGCGCTGCGCTGGGTTCTTCCGCTTCTCGCGGTCGCGGGACTGCTCGTTCTCGGACGCCTCCTGCCGCTTTCGCAGTGGCTCGCGGACTTCGGCGCGTTCGGTCGCGGGCCTCGGCGCGGTCGGCCTGGTGCTCTACGCCGCGGCGCACGTCGGCGTGACGATCCTCATGCTGCCGGCCGTCCTGATGACGATCGGCGCGGGCTTTCTCTTCGGGCTCTGGACGGGGACGGCCGTCGCGCTCTCGGGAGCGACGGTCGGCGCCGCCGCCGCGTTTCTCATCGCGCGCTATCTCGCGCGGGACCGCGTGGCGCGCTCCGCCGGACGCGATCCGCGCTTTGCCGCCCTCGACCGCGCGATCGGCGAGAAGGGCTGGCGCATCGTGTTCCTGTTGCGGATGTCGGCGGTCGTGCCGTTCGTGATCTCGAACTACGTCTACGGCCTGACGGCGATCCGCTTCTGGCCGTACGTGGTCTCGAGCGTGGTGGGTCTGGTTCCGCTGACCGTTCTCTGGGTGGCGCTCGGCGCGGCCGCGCGCGAGGCCGATCCGCTCGACGTCGCGACGGCCCCGGCTCCGATGCCGCGGGAGCTGGCGATCGCCGTCGTCGCGGCGGGCATCCTGATCACCGCCGGCGTCACGGTCTACGTCGCGCGCCTCACGCGCCGCGCGCTCGCGACGACGAGTACCACGGAGCCTCCGACGCCGATCTAGGAGCTAGGAGCCGGAGGGCGCCGCGTCTTTGACTGTGCGGAACCCGACGTGGTCGCTACCGCTGGTGACTTCGCCTTTGCCCCGCGTGCCGACCATGTAGCGCGTGCAGTACTGCTCGGTGCAGAGAAACGAACCGCCGCGCTGGACCTTCTTCTTGTCGTTGGGCTCGGCGGGATCGAACGACGCGTCCGGGCCCTTCGGGTTCTTCGCGACCGTGCCGGACTCGGCGAGCCGGCCGTAGTAGTCGGGCGTGTACCAGTCGGAGGTCCACTCCCACACGTTGCCCGTCACGTCGTAGAGCCCGTAGCCGTTGGACGGGAACTGCTTGACCGAGGACGCGCCCTGGAAGCCGTCTTCGGCGGTGTCGGTCTTCGGAAACGAGCCCTGGAGCGTGTTCGCCATCCACTTTCCGCCGGGCCGCAGCTCATCGCCCCAGGCGTAGACCTTTCCGGAGAGCCCTCCGCGCGCCGCGAACTCGTACTCGGCCTCGGTCGGAATGCGCTTGCCGGCCCACTTCGCGTAGGCCTCGGCGTCCTCGAAGGCGACGTGGACGACGGGGGCGTTGTCCTTGCCCTTGATGCTGGTGCCCGGGCCGTGCGGGTGCTTCCAGTTCGCGCCGTCGACCCACTTCCACCACTGGTAGTGATCGCCGGTGACGACGTCGTCGGAGGCCGGGGGGTTGAAGACGATCGAGCCAGGCTTGAGGTTCGCCTGGATCGCTCCGGGATAGTCCTCGGCCTTCGGCGTGCGCTCGGCGACGGTGAGGTAACCGGTCGCCGCGACGAACTTCGCGAACTCCGCGTTGGTGACCTCGGTGTCGTCCATCCAGAAGCCGTCGACGTAGACGCGGTGGATCGGCCGCGCGTCGCCCATGGGCTCGTGGCCGCCCATCGGCATGTGCATGGGGTCGGAGGCGCCCATCGAGAACTCGCCGCCGGGGACCCACACCATGCCCGCGGGCGCGGGAGCGGGCGCGGCGCCGGGGTTGGGGCGCGTGTCGGCGAAGGCGCCGCTGGTGGGAGTCGTCGTAGTAGCCGGAGTCGCGACGACGTCGATGGGCGCCGCGGCGGGCGTCTCCGCCGGGCGGCACGAGACGGCGCCGCCGAGCGCGACCGCGAGGATCGCGGCACCCGCGAAAGGAAGTTCGGCGCACCGTTACTTCGTCGCCGTCGCCGGGAGCTTGCGCGCGGCCTCGAGCGTCGCGAGGGTCGTGTGATCGCGCTGCATGATGTTGAGGCCGTAGCCCTTCTTGGTGATGAACTCGACGTCGACCTGCTGGTAGCCGACGCCCTTGGGCAGCAGCTCCTTGCGGTAGTGCCAGACCTCGCGCCAGTTGGGGTTGGAGTCGAGGACCTTGGTCCCCGGTCCGTGGAACTGGTCCGACACGATGGCGCGCGTGGCCCCCGAGGGCTTCCCGCCGGCCGTCAGCGAGTTCTGGGCGATGGACGCGTCGTGCGAGCCGACCGTCGACATTCCTGCGGAGTCGTTGACGTCGTCGCCCGTCCGCAGCGGCTTCTTGCCGCCGTAGGTCGGCGGGCCGAGAAGGACGAAGACCATTCCGCGGTCCGTCATGCTGCCGCGCGTTTCCTCGGCCTGCACGAAATAGGCGTCCGCGAACGCGACGCGCCGGTCGAAGGTCGTCTTCGCGATGTTGTCCGGGTTTCCAGGCTGGGGATTGCGCCTCTCCCAGAACTGATCGACGAACTCCTGCCAGTCGGTCCCGGCCGCGAGCTCCGCCCAGCGCTTCTTCTCGTTGGCCGTCATGATCCAGCGGACCGGTCCGTCGCCCCAGGCCGCGCCGACCTGCTCGCCGGAGTTGACCGGAGTCTTGAATTCCTGAAACGCGTTGAAGATCGAGGGCTTGCCGTCGCTGGCCGAGGTCGGCGGCGGCGCCACGTTCTGACGGGCCGCTTCGAAGGCCGCGATCGCCTTCTTCGAGTACATCGACGGGTCGAGCGTGGCGTTGGGCTGCGCCTGCAGGTAAATCTCGAAGTCGGCGGTGGCCTTCTCGGCCTGCCCGACGTTGGCCTCGCAGACGGCGCGGTAGAACGCGAGCGGCGCGGCGAGCTGCTCCCGGGCCGCCTCGTTGCCGACCTTGGCCGACTCGGTGTCGAGGGCGTCGAGAGTCTTCAGGGCTTCCGCCCAGGACTCGCCCTTCACCTGCGCCTTGGCCTTCTGAAAGAGCTGGCCGAGCGCGGAGGGGGCGGGGGCGGGCTGGGTCTGGGAGATCGCGGGAGCCGCGACGAGGAGCAGGACCGAGACGGCGAGAACAGCGCAAAGTCGACGCATGGCGGGCCTCCGAACGCGATTCTATGACTGATCGGCCCGCGGGCGACGGGGCTAGTTGGCGCGAGCCCGGGCGGCTTCGAGGGCGGCGACGGTCTTGTGATCTCGCTGGATGACGTACTTGCCGTAGCCCTTCTTCGTCACGAAGTCGACGTCGAGCTTCTGGTACGAGACCCCCCTGGGCAGGACCTCGCTCGGGTAGTGCCAGATCTCGCGCCAGTCGGAGCTCGAGTCCGCGGCCTTCCAGCCCGGGCCGAAGACCGCGTCGGTGGCCGCGGTGCTCGAAGAGCCGGAGGGCTCCCCGGCGGAGGTCATCATGCGCTGCGCGTAAATCGAGGCCCGCGAACCGACGGCCGACAGGCCGCCTTCGGTCGTCGAGTCCTCGCCCGCCCGGATGGGCCGGCGGCCGATGTAGGACGGCGGCCCCAGAAGCACGAAGACCATCCCGCGATCCGTCAGGCTGCCGCGCCTTCCCTCGACCTGGACGAAGTGCGCGTCGGCGAACGCGACGCGGCGCTCGAAGGTCGTCTTGAAGACGTTGTCGGGATTTCCCGGGCGCGGGTTGCGCGCCTCCCAGAAGCGATCGACGAAGTCCTGCCACTCGGAGCCGGCGGCGAGCTCGTCCCAGCCGCGCCGCTCTTCCGGCGTCATGATCCATTGCACCGGTCCGTCCGCCCAGACCGCGTTGATCTGCTCGGTCGAGTTCGCCGGGAGCTTGAATTCCTGGAAGACCTGGAACATCGGGTGCCGGTCTTCCCGGTCTTCGGCCGGAACATCCGGCGCGGCGGTCTTGCGCGCGGCTTCGAACGCCGCGAGGGCTTTCTTCGAGTACATCGACGGGTCCATCGTGGCGGAGGGCTTGAGCGCGAGGAAGGTCTCGAAGTCTGCCTGGGCCCTTTCCGCGTTGCCGAGGTTCGCGTCGCAGACGCCGCGGTAGAACGCGAGCGGCGCGGCGAGCTGCTGCCTTTCGTCGTCGTTGCCGGGACGGTTCGCCTCGGCTTCGAGCGCGTCGAGGGTCTTCAACGCTGCCGCCCAGGACTCGCCCTTCACCTGGGCCTTGGCCTTGTGGAAGAGCTCCGGGAGGGACTGCGCGGCGAGGCTCGCCGAAACGAGAAGAACGGCGAGACTGATACCGGGTCGTTGCACGCCACGCCCTCCGGCGGTGATTCTAGTCGCGGCCGACTCGGTCAATTCTTGGTTCTTCCTGCGCGTGCCGCATCGAGCGCGGCGACGGTCGCGGGATCGCGCATGAGGACCGATCGCCCGTAACCCTTCTTGGTGACGAAAACGACGTTCACCTGGTTCGCAGAGACTCCTTTCGGCAGGGCTTCCCGCCGGTAGCGCCAGACCTCGCGAAAGGCGCCGGACGCTTCCGGGGCCTGAGCGCCATCGATGTGAACCGAATTCCGAGAGGCCATGAACCATTGCTCGTCGAGGGACATGCCGTCCGAGACGGAGCGGTCCTCGCCCGCCAGGATCGGCTTGCGGCCGGTCCAGCTCGGCGGTCCGAGCAGGATGAACACCATCCCCGTGTCCGTCAGGCTGCCGCGCTGCTTCTCGTCGAGGACGAAATAGGCGTCCGCGAAGGCGACCCGCCGATCGAAGCCGGTGCGCGCGGTGTTGTCGTCGGATCCCGGCTTCGGGTTGCGCCGCTCCCAGAACTGCTCGACGAACTCGGCGCGCTCGCCTGCGCCCGCCAGCCCGCCCCAGGCCCCCTTTTCCTCGCCCGTCAGGATCCACTTCACCGGTCCGTCGGCCCACCGCTCGTCGGGCTTCTCGCCCATGTCGGGCGGGGACGGGAACTGCTCGAACCTCTGGAAGAGCGAGAGCGAGCCGGCCGGCGCCGCTCCCCTGCGCGCGGCGGCCTCGAAAGCCAGGACCGCCTTCTTCGAGTACATCGCCGTGTCGATCGTCGAGCCCGGCTTCTCCGTCTGGAAAGTCGCGAAGTCGGCCTGCGCCTTCTCGGCCATGTCGAGGTTGGCTTCGCAGACGCCGCGGTAGAAGGCCATCGGCGCGGCGAGCTGCTTCTTCGCCTCGTCGTTGCCGGGACGGTTCGCCTCGGCCTCGAGGGCGTCGAGCGTCTTCAGGGCCTCCTTCCAGGACTCGCTTTTCACCTGGGCCTTGGCCTGCTGAAAGAGCTCCGGGAGGGTCTGGGCCTGCGCGCCCGCGGAGGCTGCGGCGAGAAGGAGAGAACCGGCCAGAAACGCGGCGAGTCGACGCATGAGCGCCCCCGGGCGGGATTCTAGCGCGCGCGGGCGCGGGCCGCGTCGAGGGTCGCGAGGGCGGGCGGGTCGCGCTGGAGGACGGCGCTCCCGGCCCCCCGGCGGGTGATGAACTCGAGGTCGACCTGGTGGTACCGCAGCGCCTTCGGCAGAAGCTCCCGGCGGTAGTGCCAGACCTCGCGCCAGCTGGGGCTCGTGTCCAGGACCCGGGCGCCCGGACCGAAAACGGCGTCCGCGGCCGAGGCCCCGGTCGAGCCCGCCGGCTCGCCGGCCGCCGCCAGGGCACGCTGCGCGACGTTCTCGCCGCGCGTGCTCACGGTCGACATGCCGGCCGCCTCGTTCACGTCCTCGCCGGACCGGATCGGCTTCCTGCCGACGTAGGTCGGCGGCCCGAGGAGCACGAAGACCATCCCGCGCTCGGTCAGGCTGCCGCGGATCCTCTCGGCCTCGACGAAATGCGTGTCGGCGAAGGCGACGCGGCGCTCGAAGGTGGTGCGGGCGACGTTGTCCGGGTTGCCGGGATTCGGATTGCGGGCCTCCCAGAAGCGGTCCACGAACTCCGCCCACTCCCCGCCTGGCGTGAGGTCCTCCCAGCGGCGCCGCTCTTCGACCGTCATGATCCATTTCACGGGCCCGTGGGCCCAGTCCGCGTCGACCGGCTCGCTCGAATTGGGCCGCATCCTGAATTCCTGGAACGCGAGGAAGACGGAGGGGCCGTCCTCGCCCGGCGCAACGCTCGTCGCGCCATCGCGTCGCGCAGCCTCAAATGCCGCGATCGCCTTCTTCGAGTACATCGACGGGTCCATCGAGGCGGTCGGGTACTCCGCGAGGTACACCGCGAAGTCCCGCCGGGCCGCGTCGGCGTTGCCGAGGTTCGAGTCGCAAACCGCGCGGTAGAACGCCATCGGCGCCGCAAGCTGCTCGCGGGCGCTTTCGTGGCCGGGCTTGTCCGCCTCGGCTTCGAGAGTCGCAAGGGTCTTCAGCGCCTGCGTCCAGGACTGCCCGCGGACCTGCGCCTTGGCTTTCTGGAAGAGATCCGGGAGGGTCTGGGCGCAAGCGGGGGACGCGGCGGCACCGACACCGACACCGACGCCTACAAGGAGCGAAACGGCGGCGAACGCACCGAGTCGTCTCATCGGGAACCTCTTGGCGGATTCTAAGCCTTATCTTGGCTCCTCCTTCCAGCCTTCAACTTCTTTGCAATATGCTCGGCGCCAGCTCGCATGGCCCAGATATTCCACCGCAGCACGAACACGGTTTCCCGTGTGTCCGTTTTCGGGGCCGTCTTCTTTCTCGCTCTCCTCCTCTGGCTCTTCGACGCCCTCAACCGCTCCCCGTACACGACGCAGCAGGGCGTCGCGCGCGTCCAGCCGGTCCAGTTCTCCCACCAGCACCACGCCGGGGCCATGGGCATCGACTGCCGCTACTGCCACACGACCGTCGAGCGCGCGGCCTTCGCCAACATCCCGCCCACGAAGACCTGCATGAACTGCCACTCCCAGATCTGGGCGCAGTCGCCGGAGCTCGAGCCCGTGCGGGAGAGCTGGCAGACGAACGAGTCGATCCCGTGGGTGAAGGTCTACGACCTGCCGGACTACGTCTACTTCAATCACTCGATCCACGTGGCCAAGGGCGTCGGCTGCGAGACCTGCCACGGCCGCGTGGACAAGATGCCGCTCGTCGCGCAGCACCCGACCCTCCAGATGGCGTGGTGCCTCGACTGCCACCGCGACGCCCGCAGCAGCACCTGCGGCCGCAGGACGCGATTTTCACGATGGGCTACGTGCCGGCGACGAGCCAGGACGAGCTCGGGAAGGCTGCTCATGGCGCAATACCAGCATCCGTCCGGCGATCGAGCTGACGGACTGCACGACGTGCCACCGATGAGCGACGCGAGAACACTCGACATCGCCGCGGCGCGGACGCGCCTGGGCGAGCTCCAGGGCCGCGAGTACTGGCGCTCGCTCGAGGAGCTGCTCGACACGGACGACTTCAAGGAGCACCTCCACCGCGAGTTCCGCGTCCCGATCGACACGGGCGTGGACCGCCGGGAGCTCCTCTCCCTCATGGGCGCGTCGATCGCGCTCGCGGGCCTGACGGGCTGCACGCGCCAGCCGACCGAGCGCATCTACCCCTACGTCACGCCGCCCGAGGACATCGTCCCGGGCGAGGCCCTGTTCTACGCGACGGCCCACCTGCACGGCGGCTACGCGCGCGGCATCCTGGCCAAGAGCTACGAGGGCCGCCCCGTCAAGATCGAGGGCAACGAGCTCCACCCCGCGAGCCTCGGCGGCACGGACGTCTTCGCGCAGGCGCACATCCTCAATCTCTACGACCCCGACCGGTCGCAGGCGCTGACCGAGCGCGGCACGATCCGGCCGTGGAGCGCCCTGCTACGCCGCGGTGAAGCTGGCGCTCGAGAGGAGCAGCCGCGCAAGGGCGCGGGCCTGCGCTTCCTGACGACGACCGTCACGTCGCCCACGCTCGCAGCCCAGATCGACGCCGTCCGCGCCGCGTACCCGGAGGCGAAGTGGGTCGCGTGGGAGCCGGCGGGCCGCGAGAACGTCTTCGCGGGAACGAAGCCTCGCGTTCGGCGAGGAGCTGCGAGCCGGTCTACGCCTTCGCCAACGCCGACGTCGTCCTCTCGCTCGAGGCGGACTTCCTCGGCAGCGGCCCCTCGATGCCGCGCCACGTCCGCGACTTCATCTCGCGCCGCCGCGGCCGACACGATGAACCGCCTCTACGTCGTCGAGTCGACGCCGACCCTGACGGGCGCGCGCGCCGATCACCGCCGGCCTATGTCGCCCTCCGCGATCGCCGCCTTCGCCGCCGCGGTCGCCGAAGAGGTCGGCCTCGGCCGGCCGGGCTCGCGGACGGCCTGACGGGCAGGGCGCCCGAGCCGTTCGCGACGGCCGTCGCGGCGGAGCTGCGGGCGCACCGCGGTCAAGAGTCTCGTCGTCGCCGGCGAGACCCAGCCGGCCTCCGTGCACGCGCTCGCCCATGCGATGAACGCGGCCCTCGGCAACATCGGCGCGTCGGGAACCGTCCAGTACGTCGCGCCGGCCGCCGGCGCTCCGGCGGCCCAGACCGCCGCGCTCGCCGAGCTCACCCGGGAGATGGTCGGAGGCCGCGTCGAGACGCTCGTGATCGTCGGCGGCAATCCCGTCTTCACCGCGCCGGCGGATCTCGACTTCGGCCGGACGCTGGGCAACGTGCCGCTGCGCATCCGGCTGGGCCTCTACAACGACGAGACCTCGCGCCTCTCCCACTGGCACATCGCCGAGGCGCATCCGCTGGAGAGCTGGAGCGACGCCCGCTCCGAGGACGGCACCGTCACGATCTTCCAGCCCCTGATCGCGCCGCTCTTCTCGGGCAAGACGTGCCACGAGCTGCTCGCCGCGTTCTCCGCGGAGCCGGAGAAGACCTCGCACGACATCGTCCGCGAGTACTGGCGCGGCAAGTTACCTGGCGCACTTCGAAGCCGCCTGGCAGAAGGCGCCTCCACGACGGCCTCGTCGAGGGCAGCGCCTTCCCCGCGCGGCCGGTGACCGCGCGCGGTCTCCCCGCGGAGGCCGATGCGGCCGGCGCTCGCAGTCGCCGAGGCGGGCCTGACGACTCCTGTTCCGTCCCGACCCGACGATCTGGGACGGCTCGTACGCCAACAACGGCTGGCTGCAGGAGCTCGCGAAGCCGCTGACGAAGCTGACCTGGGACAACGCCGCGCTGATCGCTCCCGCGACCGCCCAGAAGCTCGGCGTGACGACCGAGGACGTCGTCGAGCTCAACTCGAAGGGCCGCAAGGTCGCGGCGCCCGTCTGGGTCATGCCGGGCCAGGCGGAGGGCTGCGTCACGGTCAATTTCGGCTACGGCCGCGCCCGCGGCGGGCGCGTCGCCGACGGCGCTCGGCTTCGACGCGTACGCGCTGCGCGTTTCCGAGGCGCCGTGGGGCGGCCGGGGCTCGAGGTGGCGAAGACCCTGAAGCGCTTCGCGCTCGCGACGACGCAGCACCAGCACTCCATGGAGGGCCGCGATCCGGTCCGCGCGGTCACCGCCGCGGCGTATCGCGAGAACCCCGGCGTCGTCGCGCACATGGGCGAGCCTCCCCCCGGGCCGCACGACACGATGTACCCGCAGCTTCCGCGCGGCAGCTACGCGTGGGGCATGGCGATCGACCTGTCGACCTGCGTGGGCTGCAACGCCTGCGTCATCGCGTGCCAGTCGGAGAACAACATCCCGGTCGTCGGCAAGGAGCAGGTCCAGCGCGGCCGCGCGATGCAGTGGATCCGCATCGACCGCTACTACAAGGGAAGTCTCGACGCGCCGGAGACCTTCCACCAGCCGGTCACGTGCATGCACTGCGAGAACGCGCCGTGCGAGGTCGTCTGTCCCGTCAACGCCACGGTCCACTCGGCCGAAGGCCTGAACCAGATGGTCTACAACCGCTGCGTCGGCACGCGGTACTGCTCGAACAACTGCCCGTACAAGGTGCGGCGTTTCAACTTCTTCCTCTACGCGGACTTCACGACCGAGATCCACAAGATGGTCAACAACCCCGAGGTCACGGTGCGCAGCCGCGGGGTCATGGAGAAGTGCTCGTACTGCGTGCAGCGCATCAACCGCGCGCGCTACACGGCGGAGAAGGAGAACCGGCCGATCAAGGACGGCGAGATCGTGACGGCCTGCCAGCAGGCGTGCCCGGCGCGGGCGATCACGTTCGGCAACGTCGACGATCCGCTGAGCGCCGTGTCGAAGGCCAAGGCCGAGAAGCGCGACTACGGCCTGCTCGTCGAGCTCGGGACGCGCCCGCGAACGAGCTACCTGGCGTCGCTGTCGAACCCGAACCCGGCGCTCGAGGTTGCCGCTCCCGCGAAGGAGCCGGAGAAGCACGGCGCATGAGCACGCCTCAGCTGCCCGGAACGACTCCGCCGCCGCGGACCGGCGAGAAGCGCGACGCCCTCGGGCGCGATCCTCGCGCCGGGCTACTCCTTCACCACGCTCACCGACAAGCTGGCCTCGATCGCGCTCTCGCGCCGCACGCCGATCGTCTGGTTCTTCGGCGCCGCCGTCGGCTTCGTCGCTGACGATGATGCTGCTCGCGACCATCACCTGGCTCGTCTTCCGGGGCGTCGGCATCTTCGGCGTCAACGTGCCCGTGGGCTGGGGCTTCGACATCCTGAACTTCGTGTGGTGGATCGGCATCGGCCACGCCGGCACGCTCATCTCGGCGATCCTGCTGCTCCTGCGCCAGCCGTGGCGCAACTCGATCAACCGGTTCGCCGAGGCGATGACGATCTTCGCCGTCTCGTGCGCGGGCCTCTATCCGCTCCTCCACACGGGCCGGCCGTGGCTCGACTACTGGCTCATCCCCTATCCGAACACGATGGGGATGTGGCCGAACTTCCGCAGCCCGCTGATCTGGGACGTCTTCGCCGTCTCGACGTACGCGACCGTGTCGCTGCTCTTCTGGTACGTCGGCATGATCCCGGACCTCGCGACGCTCCGGGACCGCGCGAAGAAACTGTGGGCGAAGATCCTCTACGGCTCGCTCGCGATGGGCTGGCGCGGCTCGGCGCGGCACTGGCAGCGCTACGAGACCGCATCGCTGCTCCTCGCCGGTCTCGCGACCCCCCTCGTCATTTCCGTCCACACGGTCGTTTCGTTCGACTTCGCGGCGGGCATCGTCCCCGGCTGGCACGCGACGATCTTCCCGCCGTACTTCGTCGCCGGCGCGATCTACGCGGGCTTCGCGATGGTGCTGACGCTGGCGATTCCGCTCCGGAAGGTCTACGGCCTCCAGGACTTCATCACGATGAAGCACCTCGACAACATGGCGAAGATCCTGCTCGCGACGAGCCTCATCGTCGCGTACGGATACGCCGTCGAGGCGTTCATGGCGTTCTACAGCGGCAACGTCTACGAGCGCTTCATGATCTGGAACCGGATGCACGGGCCGTACAAGCACATGTACTGGGCCCTCATCTTCTGCAACGTGCTCGCGCCGCAGCTCATGTGGTTCCGGAAACGTGCGCCACAACATCCCGGTGCTCTTCATCATGGCAATGATCGTGAACGTCGGCATGTGGCTCGAGCGCTACGTGATCATCGTCGTCAGCCTCTCGCGCGACTTCCTGCCGTCCTCCTGGGGCCAGTACAAGGGGACGGTGTTCGACTGGTCCATGTTCATCGGTTCGATCGGCCTCTTCATCGCCCTGCTCTTCCTCTTCATCCGGATCCTCCCGATGATCTCGATCTTCGAGATGCGGGCGATCCTGCCGGAGGCGAAGGTGGACGAAGACGAGCACAAGGGCGAGAGCGGACACGCGAGCGAGGCGAAGGCGTGACGGCCCCGGTGCCGCAGGGCGCGGGCGCGAGCCCCCTGTACGGTCTCATGGCCGAGTTCGACAATCCCGCCGCGCTCGTCGACGCGGCGCGCCAGGCCCGCGAAGCCGGGTTCACGAAGCTCGACGCCTACTCGCCGTACCCGATCGAGGCGCTGTCGGAGGCGCTCGACATCCACGACCGCAAGCTCCCGGCGCTCGTGCTCGCCGGCGGGATCGTCGGCGGCCTGCTCGGCTACGCGCTCTGCTACTGGACCTCCGTCATCGCGTATCCGTTGAACGTCGGCGGCAAGCCCTTCCACAGCGTCCCGGCCTTCATCGTGCCCGCCTTCGAGACCACGATCCTCTTCGCGGCCTTCGCCGCGGTCCTCGGCATGCTGGCCCTGAACGGCCTGCCCATGCCGTACCACCCCGTCTTCAACGCGCCGCGCTTCGCGCTCGCCTCGCGCGACCGCTTCTTCCTCTGCATCGAGGCGAAGGATCCCGAAGTTCGAGCACGACGCGACCTGGGAGTTTCTCTCCCGGCTCGGTCCGCTCGTCGTGATGGACGTCGAAGAATAGCCAAGTCTGCCGTTCGCCTGCTCGGAGCCGCCGCGCTCGCGGCGTTCGCCCTGGCCGTGCCGCCAGGACATGCAGGACCAGCCGAAGTACAAGGACCTGCGCGGGTCCGCGTTCTTCGACGGACCACCGCTCGGCGCGGCCCAAGGTCGACGGCACCGTGCCGCGCGAGCTCCCGTACGGCGATACGCCGTTCCTGACGGGCAAGGAGAACGGCCAGCCCGTGGCGGCGCTCCCGTGCCTCTCACCCGCGAGCTGCTCGAGCGCGGACGCGACCGCTACGGCATCTTCTGCACGCCCTGCCACGGACTGACGGGCAACGGCCTCGGCATCGTCGTGCAGCGCGGTTATCCGCCAGCCGCCGGCCTTCAACATCGACCGGCTGCGCGCGGCGCCGGTGGGCTACTTCTTCGACGTCCAGACGAACGGTTTCGGCTCGATGATGGATTACGAGGCGCAGATCCCGGCCGCGGACCGCTGGGCGATCTCGGCGTACGTGCGCGCCCTCCAGCTCTCGCAGCGCGCGACGGTCGGCGACGTCCCGCCGGAGGCGGACGCGGCCCGCCTCGAGCGCCCCGGGCGCGCGCCGAAAGCCCGCGCCCCTGCCCGGATCGACTCGGACGACTGGCGGAGGCGCTCGCGATCGAGAAAGAGCTGTCGACGCCGCCTCGAAGTCGAAGTCCCCCGCGGAGCACCAAGACTGATGAACGTCGACGGACATTCCGACCGCGCGGCCTTCCGGGACGACCGGCGCGCGTCGCCAAGCGCGCGCTCGCCGTGGGCGTCCTCGCGCTGGCCGTCTCGGCCGTTCTGCGGGTTCGCCACCACGAGCAGTTCCACCGCTCGTACCTGGCGGCGTTCGTCTTCTGGACGGGCCTCGCGGTCGGCTCGCTCGCCGATCCTGATGCTCCAGTACCTCACGGGCGGCGCCTGGGGCATCGCGATCCGCCGTCAGCTCGAGGCCGCGGCGCGCACGCTCCCGCTCTGCGCGCTCTTCTTCCTCCCGGTCGCCCTCGGCATCCACAAGGTCTACGAGTGGACGCACGAGGACGTCGTCGCGAAGGACGAGCTCCTCCAGAAGAAGGCGTTGTACCTGAACGAGCCGTTCTTCTTCCTCCGCGCCGCCGCGGCGTTTGCCGGCTGGATCCTCCTCGCGCGCTTCCTCGCCCGGTGGTCGCGCGCAGCAGGACGCCGCCGACGAGCACCGTGCAATCGACCGGAAGCTCCAGCTGATCTCGCCGGCGGCGGCCTGTGCTCTACGCGCTGACGGTGACGTGGACCTCGGTCGACTGGGTCATGTCGCTCGAGCCGCACTGGTACTCGACGATGTACGGCGTCATCTTCATGGTCAGCCAGGCCCTCGGCGCGCTCGCGCTCGCGTCGCTCGCCGTCCTCGGCTTTCGCAGCGCGCGCCGATGCGCCGTTCCTCGGGCCGCGGCATCTCGCACGACCTCGGCAAGATGATGTTCGCCTTCGTGATGATCTGGGCCTACGTCAACTTCTCCCAGTACCTGATCATCTGGTCCGGCAATCTTCCCGAGGAGATCCACTGGTACCTCGCGCGCTTCCGCGGCGGATGGGGCGCGGTCGGGCTCGCGATCCTGCTGTTCCACTTCATGCTGCCGTTCCTGCTGCTCTTTCCCGGCACGCGAACCGGAACCCGCGCCTGCTCGCCGGCGCTGCCGCTGCTGCTCATCTTCGATGCGCCTGCTCGACGTCGCGTGGCTCGTCGCTGCCGGCGTTCTCCGCCCGGCAACTTCCGACATCCACTGGCTCGACCTGACTCTGCCGATCGGCCTCGGCGGCCTGTGGCTCGCGCTCTACGCGCGCAATCTCGCCAGCCGGCCGCTCCTGCCCCCGCACGATCCCGGATTCGAGGAGGCGGTCGCGCATGGACGCGAATAAGCCGCTGGAAGGCGCCGAACGAAACGCCCACGGCGTGGCGGCCGAGCCGGACCGCATTCCGACCTCGGTCCCGGTCGCCCTCGGACTGATGCTCGTCGTGTCGCTGCTGCTCTCCGCGCTCGCGGTGCTGCTGATCTTCCGCGGCCTGCAGAAGCGCGCCGACGCGAAGGATCGGCGCGAGATCGCGGCCGCCGGCCTCGAGAGGCCGCGGGAGGAACCGCCCCCGGCCCCGCGCCTCCAGATCGATCCCGTGGCGAGCTGGGCACGGTTCCGCTCCGCCGAGTCCGCGCAGATGTCGCGCTACGGCTGGATGGATCGCTCGGCGGGCGCCGTCCACGTGCCGATCGAGCGCGCGATCGAGCTCGTCGTCGAACGCGGCGTCGGGCCGCTTCCGCCGGCGCCGATGACGGTCCCGGCGGCTCCCGGAGCGGCGCCCGAGGTCAAGCAGTGAGAGCGGTCACGGCGGGTTTCGCCCTCGCCCTGACGATGAGCGTCCCCCTCCTCGCGCAGGGGTCCATGGCGCCGCCGCCCAACGAGATCGTGCGCGCGGACCAGAAGCCGGACATCCTGAAGGAGATCGGCATCGACCAGCGCCTCGACGAACAGCTCCCGCTCGCGCTGCCCCTGCGGGACGAGGCGGGGCGCAGCGTCGTGCTCGGCGACTACTTCGGCAAGCGGCCGGTCATCCTCGCGCTCGTCTATTACAACTGCCCGATGCTCTGCACGCAGGTCTTGAACGGCCTCGTCGCGTCGTTGAACGTCATGTCGCTCGAGGCGGGGCGCGACTTCGACATCGTCGCGGTCTCCTTCGACACGCGCGAGACGCCGGCGATGGCCGCGGCCAAGAAGGACGCCTACCTCGGCCGGTACAAGCACCCGGCCTCGGAGAACGGCTGGCACTTCCTGACCGGCAGCCCCGAGTCCGTGGCGGCGCTGACGCAGGCCGTGGGGTTTCGTTACCGCTACGACGAGCAGCTCGACCAGTTCGCGCACGCGAGCGCGATCATGGTCGCGACCCCCGCCGGACGCCTCGCGCGCTATTTCTACGGGATCGAGTACGCCCCGCGGGACCTGCGCCTCGGCCTCGTCGAGGCCTCGGCCGGAAAGATCGGCACGCCCGTCGACCAGATCCTCCTCTACTGCTTCCACTACGACCCGGCGAGCGGCAAGTACGGGCCGGTCATCGTCAACATCGTGCGGCTGGCGGGGCTCGCGACGCTAGCCCTGATCGCCGGCGCCGTGATCGTCATGTCCCGCCGCCGCGCCCGCGCCGTCCATGCAGGAGCCTCCCGCTGATGCCGCCGATCTTCCCCGAGCAGGCCTCCTCGTTCGCGCCGCACGTCGACGCGCTGTACGGCTTCATGATCGCCGTCACCGCGTTCTTCTCGCTGTTGATCGGCACGCTCGTCGTCGTCTTCGCCATCAAGTACCGCCGCCGCTCCGTCGACGAGGTCGCAACCGAGATCCACGAGTCCGTGGCGCTCGAGATCGGGTGGACGATCGTGCCGTTCGCGATCGTCCTCGTCATGTTCTGGTGGGGCGCGCAGGTCTTCTTCCGCATCACGCGCCCGCCCGCGGACGCCCTCGAGGTCTACGTCACCGGCAAGCAGTGGATGTGGAAGATCCAGCACGCCGACGGCCAGCGCGAGATGAACGAGCTGCACGTTCCCGTCGGCCAGCCGGTGCGCCTCACGATGGCCTCCGAGGACGTCATCCACTCCTTCTTCGTGCCGGCCTTCCGCTTCAAGCGGGACGTGGTCCCGGGCCGGTTCTCGACCGCGTGGTTCGAGGCGACGAAGCCCGGCAAGTACCACCTCTTCTGCGCCGAGTTCTGCGGGACGCGGCACTCCGGGATGATCGGCTGGGTCTACGCGATGTCGCCGGCGGAGTACCAGGCCTGGCTCGCGGGAGGCGAGGCCGGCGAATCGCTCGCCTCGGCCGGGGCCAAGCGCTTCGTCGAGCATGCCTGCAACACCTGTCACGGCGAGCAGAAGGGCGCGCGCGGCCCGTCGCTCAACGGCCTCTACGGAAACCCAGTGCGCCTCGCCAACGGCCAGATCGTGGTCGCCGACGAGACCTACATCCGCGAATCGATCACCAATCCGCAGGCGCGGCTCGTCGAGGGCTACCCGCCGATCATGCCGACCTTCCAGGGCCTCATCAGCGAGGAAGGCCTGCTGCAGCTGACGGCGTACATCAAATCGCTCTCTCCGGCTGCGACTCCGGGAGCCGCCGCGGAAAGGAAACCCGTCCAGCCATGAGCGCCCACGCACCCGCACCGCCCGTTCCCTCCGCACGCCGGCCCAACTACTTGAACGCCGGCTACGGCCCGAAGTCGTGGCTTCTGACGATCGACCACAAGCGGATCGCGCTCCTGTACCTGATCGGCGTGACGTTCTTCTTCGCGGTCGGCGGCCTCTACGCCGCGGCGATCCGCCTGGAGCTGCTGACTCCCGGCGGGCGAGATCTTCCAGGCCGAGACGTACAACAAGCTCTTCACGACGCACGGCGTCATGATGGTCTTCTTCTTCATGATCCCGGGCATCCCGGGCGTGCTCGGAAACTTCCTCATGCCGCTGATGATCGGCGCCAAGGACGTCGCGTTCCCGCGCCTGAACCTGCTCTCCTGGTACCTCTACATCGTCGGCGGCGCTGATCGCCCTCTGGGCGACGATCATGGGCGGCGTCGACACGGGCTGGACGTTCTACACGCCGTACTCGGCCGTCGTACTCGAACGGCTGGGTCGTCGTGACCGGGTGTCGGCATCTTCATCGCGGGCTTCTCGTCGATCCTGACGGGCGTGAACTTCCTCGTCACGATCCACACGATGCGCGCGCCCGGCATGACCTGGATGCGCATGCCGCTCTTCTGCTGGGGCATCTACGCCACGGCGATCATCCAGATCCTCGGCACGCCGGTCATCGCGATCACGCTGCTGCTGCTCGTGGCCGAGCGGCTCTTCCACCTCGGCATCTTCGACCCGGCCTTGGGCGGCGACCCGGTGCTCTTCCAGCACTTCTTCTGGTTCTACTCGCACCCGGCCGTCTACATCATGATCCTGCCGGCGATGGCCGTGATCAGCGAGCTCGTGACGGCCTTCGCGCGCAAGCCCATCTTCGGCTACAAGTTCATCGCGGCCTCTTCGGTCGCGATCGCGACGCTCTCGTTCCTCGTCTGGGGACACCACATGTTCGTGTCCGGCCAGTCGGTCTACGCGGGCCTGGTCTTCTCGCTCCTGTCGTTCATGGTCGGCGTGCCGTCGGCGATCAAGGTCTTCAACTGGACGGCGACGCTCTACAAGGGATCGGTCTCGTACCAGACGCCGCTTCTCTACGCGCTCGGCTTCATCGGCCTCTTCACGTTCGGGGGACTGACGGGCCTGATGCTCGCGGCGCTCGGCCTCGACATCCACGTGCACGACACGTACTTCATCGTCGCGCACTTCCACTACGTCATGGTCGGCGGCACGATCATGGCGTTCCTCGGCGGCCTCCACTACTGGTGGCCCAAGATCTCCGGAAAGCTCTACCCCGAGTACTGGTCGCGCGTCTCCGCGTGGGTCATCTTCATCGGCTTCAACCTGACGTTCTTCCCGCAGTTCATCGCGGGCTACCTCGGCATGCCGCGCCGGTACCACGCGTACCCCGACGAGTTCCAGGTCCTGAACGTCATGTCGACGGCGGGCGCCTCGATCCTCGGCATCGGGTACCTGATCCCGCTCGTCTACTTTTTCTGGTCCATGCGTTACGGCCAGCCGGCCGCGGACAATCCCTGGGGCGCGACGGGCCTCGAGTGGGAGACGCCCTCGCCGCCGCCGACGGAGAACTTCCCGGAGACACCGATCGTCACGGGCCGTCCCTACGACTACCTGACCGGACGCGAGGAGGTCACGCTTGGGTGACGGGCTGACGCAAGCGCAGGCAGCCCACGCGGCGCCTCACGGCTCGGGCGACGCCCCGGAGCTCCAGCACCACTTCGTCAACCTCGCGGCCCAGAAGGAGGCCTCGACGCTCGGCATGTGGGTGTTTCTCGTCACCGAGGTCCTCTTCTTCGGCGGAATGTTCACGGCCTACGTGATCTACCGCGCGACCTACCGGACGGCGTTCGAGGGCGCCTCGAACCTGCTCGACATCAGGCTCGGGGCCTTCAACACGGCGGTGCTCATCCTCTCCTCGCTGACGATGGCGCTCGCCGTCTGGGCGTCGTCGCTCGGGCGCAAGAAGCTCATTGTCCTCTTTCTCCTGCTGACGATCGTTCTCGGCGCGACGTTTCTCGGCGTCAAGGTGATCGAGTACAAGCAGAAGTTCGACCACCACGAGGTCCCCGGGCCGCACTTCGTCTCCCCCGACGGCCTGCCGCCGCAGACCGAGCTCTTCTTCTCGCTCTACTTCTGCATGACGGGGCTCCACGCGCTCCACATGATCATCGGGATCGGGCTCCTGTTGTGGCTCGTCCGCCGCGCCCAGCGCGGAGACTTCACGCCGCGCTACAACACGCCGGTCGACATGGTCGGGCTGTACTGGCACTTCGTCGACGTCGTCTGGATCTTTCTGTTCCCGCTGCTGTACCTGCTGGGGAGGCACACGCTGTGAGCGCGAAAGAACACAGTTCGTCGATCCGCCCCTACCTCGCCGTCTTCACGGCCCTCATGGCGTTGACCGCGCTGACGGTGTGGGCCGCGTTCCAGCACCTCGGAGTCTGGAACACGCCGCTGGCGCTCGCGATCGCGGTGACGAAAGCCCTGATGGTCGCCTGGATCTTCATGCATCTGCGCGGCTCGCCGAAGCTGACGCTCTTCATCGTCTCGGCGAGCGTGCTCTGGCTCGCGTTCCTGATCCTGATCACGGCTTCGGACTACCTGACGCGACCGTGGCTGCCGATCTACGCGCGCTAGGCGGCGCCGGCGCGGTCCTCGCGGCCGTTCTCGTGGCCGCAGGCGCCCAGGCGCAGACCGCGAATCCCTGTGCCACGGCGAAGTCGAGCGCCGTCCTCGTCGCGAAGGGCGAGCCCGGAACGCCCCTGCGCGTCCGCGGCCGCGTCTACCGCCCGGACGGCGTGACGCCCGCCGCGGGAGTCATCCTCTACGTCTACCAGACCGACGCCACGGGCCTGTACGTGCCGGCGGGCGCTTCGTCGTCGTCGAGGAGCCCCCGCATCAAGGGGTGGATGCTCACGGACTCCGAGGGCCGCTTCGAGTTCCTCACGATCCGGCCCGGGCCGTATCCCAACCGGACCGAGCCCGCGCACATCCACACCCAGCTCTGGGGTGCCGGCGGAAAGGACGTTCCGCCCCATTCGAACGTCACGCTGCTCTTCGCGGACGATCCGCTGCTCCGCCCCGGCGAGCGCGCCGAGTCGGACGCGCTCGGCCAGTTCGGCTTCGTGAAGAGCCCCGGCCCGGGAAAGGACGCCATCCTCGAGACGACGCTCGACATCCGCCTGCAGCCGTCCGGCGACACCTTCGAGGACTCCATCCTGCACGGCGTCGAGCCGTGCGGCGTGAAGCCTCCGGTGCGGGATTGAGGAACTGACGGAAGCGCATGCGCTTTCTCGCCTTCCTGATCCTCGGGCTTCCGGCGGCGATCCTCTGCCGGATTCTTCACGCGCCGGAGTGGACGATCTTCCTGTTCTCGGCGCTCGCGCTCCTGCCGCTCGCGGGCTGGATCGGTCTCGCGACCGAGCACGCGGCCACGCGCCTGGGCAGCTCTCTCGGGGGACTGCTCAACGCGACCTTCGGCAACGCCGCCGAGCTCATCATCACGTTCTTTGCCCTCCGCCAGGGCCTGACGGACCTCGTGAAGGCCTCGATCACCGGCTCGATCATCGGCAACACGCTCTTGATCCTGGGGCTTTCGGCGCTCGCCGGCGGCGTCAAGCACGGCACACAGCGCTTCGACGTGAAGATCGACCGGACGGCATGCCGCGATGATGATCCTGGCGGTGTCGGCGATGGCCCTGCCGGCCGTCTTCGCGACGGTCGAGAAGGACGCCTGGGTGCGCGAGGAGGTCTCGATCGGCGTCTCGATCCTCCTGCTCCTCACGTACGCCGCCTACCTCTACTACTCCTACTTCTCCCGGGAGGCGCGCTCGAAGAAGGACTCCCCCGACGCGCACGCCCACCCGCCGGGAAAGCACTGGACCCTCGCGAAGTCCCTCGGAGTCCTCTCGGCGGCGGTCGTCGGGACGGCCGTGGCGAGCGAGCTGCTCGTCCACGCCGTCGAGCCGGTTTCGCGATCCCTGGGGCTGTCGCAGTTCTTCGTGGGACTGATCGTGATCCCGATCGTGGGCAACGTGGCGGAGCACTACGGCGCGATCACGTTCGCGCGGCGCAACCAGATGGACCTGTCAATCTCGATCGCGGCGAACTCCTCGACCCAGATCGCGATGTTCGTCGCGCCCTTCCTGGTGCTGCTGAGCCTCTTCATCCACCCGATGGACCTGATCTTCCAGCCGATCGAGCTCGTGACGCTCTTCGCCTCGTCGGCGATCTTCGCCTACGTGTCGCTCGACGGCGAAACGAACTGGCTCGAGGGCGTGCAGCTGCTCGCCCTGTATCTGATCGCCTCGATCGCCTTCTACTTCCTGCCCAACCCGGCCTGAGCGCGGCCGACGGAAGGCGCCCACGGCACGAAGCGCCGTGGCGGCCGCGGCCCGGCGATCCGCCGCAGCGAAGGGACGTCGTCGGTCAGGATGCCGTCGACGCCGATGTTGGCGAGCTCCTGCAGGCGCGTGGCATCCTGGATCGTCCAGGCGACGACGGCGCCGACGATGCCGCGCTGACGCAGCGCCACGCAGCGCTCGACGTCGCCGCGGAAGCCCGGCCACAGCCGTCTTCCGAGGCCGAGGCTCACGTCGCGCACGCCGATCCCGGGCGCGAGCTCGGGCGCGCCGGGCAGCTCGAAATCCGCGCTGATGCGGATCGATCCGCCGGAATCCGCGCCGGCGTCCCGCAGGGCCGCGACGATCTCGGCCTGCGGGGAGAGCAGCCGCACGATGAGCCCGTCGAGCGCCTCGGTCGCTTCGAGCTCCTTCAGGAACGCCACGAGCTCGCGGGCCGCGCCTGTCTCTCTCCGGGCCGAGCTTGAGGTCGAGGAGCACGTCGGTCAGGCGCTCCTCGCCGGCGGCCCAGACGAGCAACTCCGCGAGGGCGGCGACCGGCGGCTTCCTCGGGGGGGACGATGCCATCACCCGGTGCGGAGTCGCGGCGGCGCACGTACCGATGGCGTGCCCGGAACGCCTCGGAAGTCTGTTCGCGCACGGGACGCCGGCCGGCGTCGCCGGGCGGAGGGACGTCGGGCTGGTACAGGAGGCCCTCCCCGCCCACCTGGCGAACGAGCGCGACGGGGTCGTTCGGATCCGCGTCGTGCCAGAGAAGGAACTCGCCGTCGGCCGTGGCGCAGACGTCGGCCTCGATCGCGTCGGCGCCCTCGGCGACCGCGCAGCGAAACGACGCCAGCGTGTTCTCCGCGGCGAAGCGGGGCGAGCCGCGGTGCCCGACGACCAGAAGCGCCCGCGGAAGCCGCGGGCCCGCATCGCGCGTCCGGAACCATCCTCGCGAGAGGCTGCGGACCCGCGCGCGCACACCCTCCTCGCCGAGGTAGGTCATCGCGGCACCGCGGGAGTCGCGGCCATGTCCGGCCAGTCGAGGCGGAACCGGTCCATCGGCTCGAAGACCGCGCCGCCCTTGGCCAGACCGCGGACCTCGACGTCGAGCCCCTCGTCGCCGAGGGCCAGCACCAGGTAGTGAAAGGCGCGCACGGGAGGGCCCGGGAAGGCGTCGTCGGCGTGGCGCCGGCGCGCGCCCTCCGCCAGAGAGACACGCGGTCCTCCCCCGCCGCCGGTGACGATCAGGTTCTTGCCCCCGCGGAGGAACCGTTCGTAGCTGTGCACGTGGCCGGAGAACATCGCGGCAGTCTTTCTCGCCGACGTGAAGGGCTCGAGAAGATAGCGCTGCACGTGCGCGGTGTCGGAGGTGACACGGCTGTTCGTGAAGGGCGGGTGATGGAGGAAGACGAGAACGCTGCGGATCTCCGCGGCGGCGTCGAAACGCCGGAGGACGTCGGCTAACCAGGCCTTCTGCGCGTTCCAGCGCGCGGGCGGCAGCCAGTGGAAGTTCGAGTCGAGGAAGACGAGGCCGACCGGACCGTACGTCGCGGCGTACCAGTGCCGGCCGCGCAGGTGCGGGAAGCGCGCGAAGAAGTTCGGCAGCGCGGCGCGCTGGCGAATCCAGTGCTCGTGGTTGCCGAGAACCGGGTACATCGGCACGCCGGCCGAGGAGAGCGGCGCGCAGAGGCGGTCGAAATCCGACCACGCGTCCGCCGAGGAGCCGCAGAAGACGAGGTCGCCCATCATCGCCAGGAAATCGGGCCTCTCGCGCGCGATCGCGCGCACGATTTCCCGGCGCTCGGCGTGGTTGGACTCCCTCCACACCTCGAAGGCCGAAGTCGGCTGGAGGTCTCCGACCACGGCGAAGCGGCCGGCGCGGACGGGAATCCGCTCCGGGGCCTCCTGCAGCCCCGGCGCCGACCCGGCTTCCGGCTGCGGCTTCGCCTGCCGGAAGGGCGGACGCAGGCGCAGGGCCATGGGGCTCGACATGTCTGGTGTTCCTCCGGGCGCACGGGTGCCGCCCGGGCCAGACACTGCAAGAAGGAGGCCCGCTTTCGACTCAGTGCGCCGGGGCGGCCAACCGGGATCGCCGGGTCGAAGCGAGCAGCACGGCCCCGAGGATCAGCGCGGCCCCCGCCAGGACCCGCGGCGAGAAGCTCTCGTGGAGGATCAGGTTGCCGAGGATGACGGCGATGACCGTGTCGACGATCGGGATCGTCCCGATGACCGAGACCGGCACGCGGTGGATGAGCCAGAAGAGCCCTGCGAAAGGCAGCACCGTCCCGAAGATCGAGAGATAGAGGAGCGCGGAGACCGAGGACGGCGTCCAGCGCAGGGCGGCGTGGCGCTCGAACCCGAGCGCCAGGACGAGCAGCAGCCCGGAGCCCGAGAGCGTCTGGAGCCAGACGTTCCATGCCGCCGGCACCCCCTGGAGATAGCGCTTGTTGAAGACGTTGGCGTAGGCGGCGGTCAGCGACGCGAGCAGGGCGAGCGCGCTGCCGGCCACGCGCATCCCGGGCTCGCCCGAAAAGAGGCGCACGAGCGAATGCCACTCGATGATCACCACGCCGAGGATGCCGAGCCCGGCCGAGCCGAGGGCGCGGCGCGTGAGCGGCTCGTTCGGCAGCATCGCATGCGCGAAGAGACCCGCAAAGAGCGGGAACGTCGCGAAGAGCATGGCCGCGAGACCCGACTCGATCCACTGCTCGGCGACGAAGACGCAGGCGTAGTTGACGCCGATCTGCAGGAAGCCGGAGAACGCGATGCGTCCGCTCCGGCCGCGCGCGGCTTCCCGCGCGCCGCGGGCGAACGCGAAGGGCGCGATCAGGGCGCACGCGAGCGTCATCCGGATCGCGCCGAACCAGAGGGGCGGCAGGTCCCTCAGGCCGATCTTGATCACGAGCCACGTCGAGCCCCAGACGGCGCACAGGGCGATGTACGTCAGGAGAGTGCGGCCGGCGAGCACGGACATCGCGCGCGCATCCTATAGAATTCGCCTCGTGTTCGAGGCTTCGATCGACCGCGGTCTCCCGAAACCCGCGCTCTATCGGGATCTCGCCGCTTCGCTCGCGTCGCTGCTCGAAGGCGAGACCGACGGGCTCGCGAACCTGGCGAACTCCTCGGGCCTGCTCGCCCAGGCCCTCGAGGGGATCAACTGGTGCGGCTTCTACCTGCTGCGCGGCGGCGAGCTCGTGCTGGGGCCGTTTCAGGGCAAGCCCGCGTGCGTGCGCATCGCCCTCGGCAAGGGCGTGTGCGGCACGGCGGCCGCGCGCCGCGAGACGCTCGTCGTCCCCGACGTCCTCGCTTTCCCCGGACACATCGCCTGCGATGCGGCGTCGCGCTCCGAGATCGTCGTGCCGATCGTCGTAGGCGGGAAGCTCGTCGGCGTGCTCGACGTCGACGCGCCGGAGAAAGATCGCTTCGACGAGGTGGATCGCGCGGGGCTCGAAGAGTTCGTGCGCGTCCTGACGCCGCGGGTGGACTGGGGGACGGTGTAGGAAGGGCGGGGACGAGCCCCGCCCCTACGCCGAACCCTCGTAGGGGCGGCCCTTGCGGCCGCCCTCTTCAGGACCGCGGCCGCCCTTCCTAGTTGAGCGGCAGCCGTCCCCCGAACCCTTCCTCGTACGAGTGGAAGTGGTTGAGCGAGACCTCCGGATACTTCCAGCAGTAGTACCCCGCCCCCGAGTCGAAGTCGACGAGCCAGAGGCCCTTGATCTCGGCGCCGAGCGCCTGCATCTCCTCGGCCCAGGCGCGGACGATCTCCATCCGCGCGTCCTCGAGGTCGCCCGAGAGGCGCGCGTACTGCTCCACCGCCTCGTTCGTCCGTTCGCGGACCTGCGGCATGAGCGCGCGGGCCTCCTCGAGCGTGAAGATCCGCTTCTCGCCGGCCTCCGCAGCCTCGCCCGTGTCGTCGAGCGCGTCGAGGGCCTCAGCGCCGCGGGCGCGCACGGCTTCGACGAGCCGCAGGAGCATCTCGGCGTCGTTGCCCTCCGCCGCCTCCGCGGCCATCTCGAGCACGGGCAGCGCCTCTTCGGGACGCCCGCACTTCAAGAGCAGCATTCCGCGCTCGCGCAGAAGGCCGGCGTCCTCGCCCAGGAGCGCCTCGGCGCACGTGAGCGCCTCGAGGGCCTCCTCCCAGCGGTCGCGCCGCTCGTAGGACCGCCGCAGGTTGAGGAGCACGCGCGCCAGGATCGCGCGCGGAGGGTCCGGCTCGAGCGCCTCGCGGCCGACGGCCATCGGCTGCCCGAAGATCGACGCGAGACGCCGGGCGAGCCCGCCGGAATCGTGCAGCGTTCCGCCGTCGAAGGGATCGAGGTACATCCCCTCCGGCAGGTCCGGGCCTCCCACGACGAAGTGCCCGGGAAGGCCGATCCCCGTCAGGCGCATGCCCGCGAGGCGGCCGACTTCGATCGCCAGGATCGAGAGCGTGATCGGCATGCCCTTGCCGGCGGGCGACGACCCGCGCGACCGAGGAGTTCGAGGGCTGGTCGTAGTCCTCCTCGTCGCCGCCCCAGGCTTCCTCGACGAAGAGCACCTCCGCGAGCGCCGCGTAGGGGGCTTCTCCCCCGGCGACGCTCGTCGCGACGCGGGCGGCGAGCGCGGCGACCTCCTGCCGCGCGGCGTCGAGGTCTTCGTCCGGATCGACGAGCAGGGACACGAGGAGCGCGCCCTCGAAGAGGTCGAGGTCGGCTTCTCCGGAAAGCCGCGCGAACCGCGCTTCGAGCTCCCGCACGGCTACTCCCGCCTCGCGATCGCGACGCCGTCGCGCAGGGGCACGATCACGGTCCGGAACTCCTGGAGGGCGAAGAGGCGCTTGTTGAACTGGCGGATGCCCTCGGTCGCGGCGTCCTGCACGGCGGGATCGACGACCTTGCCCGACCACAGGACGTTGTCGGCCACGAGGTATCCGCCGCGGCGCACCCGCGGCGCCGCCGACTGGAGGCAGCGGGGATAGCCGTCCTTGTCCACGTCGATGAAGATCACGTCGTAGTAGCCCGTCGTGGCGTCGAGCAAGGCCGCGGCGTCGCCGACGCGGATCTGGACGCGGTCGAGCACGTCGCCCTCCATGCGGGAGAGATAGCCCCGCGCCTGCTCCGCCTTCTCGGCGCTGCCGTCGGTGTAGACGACCTGTCCGCCGCGTCCCACGGCCCGGGCGAAGAAGGCCGTTGAATATCCGATCGCGCTGCCCATCTCGAAGACGCGCTCCGCGGAGATCGAGCGCGCGAGGGTCTCGAGCAGCGTGCCGACGGCCGGGCCGACGATCGGCACGTCGTGCTCGGCGGCGTACGCCTCCATCTCGGCGATGACGGGGTCGCGCGGCGGAAGCAGATCGAGGATGTAGCGGTCGAGCTCCGGCGCGATGAGGTTCACGCGCCGATCTTATCGCCCCCGGGCGCTTCTATAATCCGCGCGTGCCGACGCTTCCTCCGCGCGCCGCCGCGCTGCTGGCGGGATTTCCCGCCGAGGAGGCCGCCCGGCTCTCCGCCACGCGCCGCGACTTCCACGCGCATCCCGAGATCGCCTTCGAGGAGCGGCGCACCGCCGCCGCCGTCGCCCGGCGCCTCGCGGATCTCGGACTCGCCCCCGCGACCGGCATCGGCCGGACCGGTCTCTGGGCCGACGCGGGGCCCTCCGGAGCGCGCCTCCTGCTCCGCGCCGACATGGACGCCCTGCCGCTCGAGGAAGACAGCGGCGAGCCGTACGCCTCGCGCGAGTCCGGCCGCATGCACGCCTGCGGACACGACGGCCACATGGCGATCGCCCTCGGCGTCGCGGAGCGCCTCGTGCGCAGCGCCCCCGAGCGCGGGCTGCGCTTCCTCTACCAGCCCGCCGAGGAGGGCGGCGGCGGCGCCGAGTCCTGCGTGAAAGACGGCGCGCTCGAGGGCGTCGGCGCGGCCCTGGGTCTCCATCTCTGGAGCGCCCTTCCCGTGGGCACGATCGGCATCAACCGCGGCGCGCTCATGGCCGCCGTCGACAGCTTCTCCATCGACATCGTCGGCCGCGGCGGGCACGGCGCGATGCCGCACGAGGCCGCCGACCCGATTCTCGCCGCCGCGCGGGTCGTCGAGTCGCTCCAGTCCGTCGTCTCGCGCGAGATCTCGCCGCTCGACTCCGCCGTCGTCACGATCGGCAGCATTCACGGCGGCACGGCGTTCAACGTCATCCCCGGCGCCGTCCGGCTCGAGGGCACCGCGCGCTCCTTCACGGCGGAGACCGGCCGGGCGCTGCCCGAGAAGATCGCCCGCATCGTCCACGGCACGGCAGCGGCGTGCGGTGTGGAGGCGCGGATCCGCTACGAGCGCAACAACGGCGCGACCGTCAACGATCCCCGGATCGCCGACATCGTCATCGAGACCGCGGCGCGCCTGCTCGGCGAGGAGAACGTCGAGACGGACACGCGCACCCTCGCCGGCGAGGACATGTGCGAATACCTCGACCGCGTGCCCGGCTGCTTCTTCTTCGTCGGCTGCGCGCGGGAGGGCGAGCCGCGGCCCCACCACTCTCCGCGCTTCGACCTCGACGAGCGCTCCCTCGCGATCGGCACGGTCGTTCTGGAAGCCGCGGCGCGCGAGGTCGGAAAACGACTCTGAAAGCCTGACGCCACCCGTGCACGCGCTCGCGGCCGCCGCCCTCGGCGTGTACCTCGCGGCCGTCCTCGCGATCGGCCTCGCCTGGAGGCGCCGCGCCGGCCGCGACGAGGCGTCCTTCTTCCTGGCCGACCGCTCGCTCAGCGTCTTCTGGGGCTTCACGGGCCTCGCCTCGCTGACGACCGGCGGCTCGACGACGATCGCGCTCGCGGCGCTCGTCTACACGCACGGCGTGTCGGGTCTGTGGCTCGACCTCGCGGGCGCCCTGGGCCTGGCGGCCCTCGGGTTCTTTCTCGCGCGCCGCGTCCGCCGCGAGGGCGCGGTGACGCTGCCCGAGATCGTCGGCCGTTACTACGGCACGGCCGCCCGGCGTGTCGCCGCGGCCCTCGTGCTCGCCTCGGAGGTCGTGTGGTTCGCGCTCCTGACCGAGACCACGCAGGTCGTCCTCACGGCCGCGCTCGGCCTCGAGCCGCGCGGGGCCATCGTCCTCGCGACGGCGGTCTTCGTGACCTACACCGCGCTCGGCGGCCAGTTCGCCGTCGTGCGGACGGACCTGCTCCAGTACGGCCTCATGCTCGTCGGCATCCCCGGCATCGCCCTCGTGTGCGCTCTGCGGGGCTCCGGCGGCCTGTCGGCGCTTCCCGCCGAGGTCTGGAGCTTTCCGACCTCGCCGACGTTTCACTTCACGGACATCCTCGCGATGCTCGTCCTGATCGGCCTGCCGCACCTCGTGGGCAGCGACGTCTACCTGAAGCTCTTCTCCTGCCGCGACGAGTCGACGGCGCGCACCTCGGCCCTCCTCGCCTCGGTCTCCAAGATCCTCTTCGGCCTTTCCGTGGCGGCGATCGCCCTCGCGGCGCGCAAGGCCCTCCCGCCGGTGCCCGCCGCCGAGGCGCTGCCCGCGGCCGTTCTCGGATTCGCCCCGCCGGCGCTCGCCGCCCTCGTCCTCGTCGCCCTCGTCGCGACCATGCAGACCTCGGCCGACGTCGTGCTCCTCTCGGCGACGGCCGTCACCTCCCGCGATCTCGCCCCCGCCATCCTCGGCCGGCCGATGACCCTCTCCGCCGCGCGCTTCCTCGCGCCCGTCTACGGCGCCCTCGGCCTCGCGACCGCCCTGCTGCTCAACCGCGACGTCCTCGCCACCCTCCGCCTCGGCTACTCCATTTTCGCCGCCGGCCTCATCCTTCCCGTCCTGGCGGCCCTGCTCCCGGGCCCCACGCGCATCCCCCGATCCGGCGCCATCGCCGCCATGATCCTCGGCGGCGCCACGGCCGCGATCGGCCGCTTCGTCCCCGCCGCCGTCGGCGGCCACGATCCCGTAATCGTCGGCACGGCCGTCAACGCGCTGGTGCTCGCCGCCGCCTACGCCGCGCGCCGCGCGCCAGCCGCAGCACCCCGCTAAGCGCAGCCCCGCGACATCAGCACCCGGCCGGAGGCGTCTCCCGGAGGAGGTGATCTGCGGCGGCCCACACCACGCTCCGACTCTCGCAGCGCGGCAAATGGGCCGACGCAGTCAGCGGCGGCCGGAACTCCCTCTCAACGGCCGGCCGCCGCGTGCCGACGAGGGAGACGCCGCAGGCCGGGATGCGACTCGCACAGCCGCAACGATCCGCTAAGCGCATCCCCACGAAATCCGCGACCCGGCCGGAGGCGTCTCCCGGAGGAGGTGATCTGCGGCGGCCCACACCACGCTCCGACTCTCGCAGCGCGGCAAATGGGCCGACGCAGTCAGCGGCGGCCGGAATTCCCTCTCAACGGCCGGCCGCCGCGTGCCGACGAGGGAGACGCCGCAGGCCGGGATGCAGCCCGCACAGCCGCAACGAACCCGCTAAGCGCAGCCCCGCAACATCCGCCACCCGGCCGGAGGCGTCTCCCGGAGGAGGTGATCTGCGGCGGCCCACACCACGCTCCGACTTTCGCAGCGCGGCAAATGGGCCGACGCAGTCAGCGGCGGCCGGAATTCCCTCTCAACGGCCGGCCGCCGCGTGCCGACGAGGAAGACGCCGCAGGCCGGGATGCAGCCCGCACAGCCGCAACGAACCCGCTAAGCGCAGCCCCGCAACATCCGCCACCCGGCCGGAGGCGTCTCCCGGAGGAGGTGATCTGCGGCGGCCCACACCACGCTCCGACTCTCGCAGCGCGGCAAATGGGCCGACGCAGTCAGCGGCGGCCGGAACTCCCTCTCAACGGCCGGCCGCCGCGTGCCGACGAGGAAGACGCCGCAGGCCGGGATGCGACCCGCACAGCCGCAACGATCCGCTAAGCGCATCCCCGCGAAATCCGCCACCCGGCCGGAGGCGTCTCCCGGAGGAGGTGATCTGCGGCGGCCCACACCACACTCCGACTCTCGCAGCGCGGCAAATGGGCCGACGCAGTCAGCGGCGGCCGGAACTCCCTCTCAACGGCCGGCCGCCGCGTGCCGACGAGGGAGACGCCGCAGGCCGGGATGCAGCTCGGATCGCCAAGGATCGGCGAACGAGGACTCTCTCTACGGCTTCGAAACCGGAGGCTCCGGCAGACACTCGTAGTCGGAACTCTCCGTCGACCGGATCGTCCCGAAATCCCAGAGACTCTTCTCCCCGTCCCACTCCCGCAGCGGCTGGAACACGACGAGGTGCGCGATGCATCCCGCGCGCTCGAACGTCACGACGGCCAGCCCCGGCTGCTTGACGAAGACCCGCGTGCCCTTCGCGTCCGGATACTTCCTTTTGACGAGCTCCACCGGGTCGAGCGCCCAGGGCTCCCCCGGAAACTTTCGCCTGCCGCTCCTTCAGCTTCACGAGGTCTTCCGAGAACGTCGGCTGATGGACGAGCCCCCAGTACGAGAGGTCGAGGACGCCGCGGTCGGCCCACTCCGGCTCGACGCTCTCGGAAACGATCCGGAAGCGCCGCTCGCCGAACACGTAGCTCGTCGTCAGCGTGAAGCTGCGATAGCGCGGCGGCAGCGCACTGTTGATGAACGTGTCGACCGCGATGCGGCGCGTGATGCCCGCGGGCCCGAAGTCGACCTCCACCGCCGCCCGCGGGAGCACCGCGGAGAACGTGGTGTCGAAACGCCCCTTGTCCAGCCGGTACATGTACGTCTCGGAGAGGCGCGGCTCGCCCGCCCGGACGATCTGGAGCGCCACCTGCGGCCGGTCGTCGAAGCGGAAGTCGACGCTGCGAAACGCCAGCAGCTCGTCGCAGCGGGCCGTGTCGGCGCTCTGCGTGCACTGTTGCGGAAGATGGGCGGCCAGCAGCAGATCCCAATCGCCGCCGGGCGCGCGCTTGAAGACGGAGAGGATGGGGTTCTCGAACGGCAGACGCGCGCGCGACACGAAGCCGACGGCCGGGATGTCCGGCGGCAGGCTGCGGACCGTGCCGACGCCCTCGACCAGGGCTTCGAAGACGCCGTCGCGGTCGAGGTCGACTTCCTCCACGCGCGTGACCTTCGAGTAGCGGACGCTCCGGTTCTCGTATCGGGCCCCGCGGCGATCCGGCGCCGGTGCGGCGCCCCGGTTCTGGCGCCCCTCCCGCTCGGGTGGTACGGGCGTGGGGATCGCCGTCGGAGCGGCGGTCGGAGGCCGTCGGGCGGACGTCGGAGTCGCGCGCGGCGTCTGGGCGCTCGCGGAGGCAGAGGCCGAGGCAAAGGCCGAGGGAACCGCGAGGCCGCCGCGCAGGCCCGCGGCCAGGGCGCAAGCGCCGAGGAGGACCGCTTTTCTGGCGGGGCGCATCGTTTGGAGGAATCTACCATCGAAAAGAGTCGGCCGCGGCCCGCGTGCCATACGCTAGCGCGCCGATGCGGGTCTTCGACTGTCACGTGCACGTTCAACCCTGGGAGGAAATGCGGCCCGACGTGCGCGCCCGGATGGCGGCGGGCCGCAAGGACCTCGGACAGATCCAGGAAGCCCTCGCGGATCCGCGCGCCCTCCTCGACCTGATGGACCGCGAGGGCGTCGAGAAGGCGGCTCTCATCAACTACGTCGCGCCCGCGGTCATGGGTTTTCCGCCCTCGGTCAACGAGTGGATCCTGCGCTACGTGCGCGGGCACGAGGAGCGCCTTTACGCGGTCGGGTCGGTCCATCCGCTCCACACGACGGACCCCGGCGGCGACACGCGGCGCCTCTTCGACGCGGGCATCCGGCTCCTCAAGATCCATCCTCCCCACCAGCTCTACGCCGCCAACGCCTACCTCGTCGGACGCGCCGGGCCTCGCGGAGGTCTACCGCGCCGCCGAGGAGCGGGGACGCCCCGTCACGATCCACACGGGAACCTCGATCTTTCCGGGCGCGCGCAACCGCTTCGCCGACCCGATGCCGGTCGACGACGTCGCGGTCGATTTCCCGAAGCTCAAGATCCTCCTCGCCCACGCGGGCCGCCCGCTCTACATGGAGACGGCGGTCTTCCTCGTGCGCCGCCATCCCAACGTCCACATCGATCTCTCCGGCATCCCGCCGAAGAAGCTCCTCGAGTACCTGCCGCGCCTGGAGGAGCTCGCGGACCGCTGCCTGTGGGGAACGGACTATCCCAGCCCCGGCGTGCCCTCGATGAAGCAGAACCTCGAGGAGTTCCGCGCGCTGCCGCTCTCGGAAGCGGCGAAGCAGAAGATCCTCTGGGACAACGCCGAGCGCGTCATCGGGTAGATAATCCGGCCATGTCCTCCGTTCTCGTGATCGGCGCGGGCACCATGGGCCGCGGGATCGCGGGGGCGTGCGCGCTCGCCGGGCACGACACGCGGGTGTTCGACGCGGATCCCGACGCCCAGCGGGCCGTGCGCGGGCACGTGGAGGGATCCTGGGCGCGGGCCGTCGCGAAGGGCAAGCTCACGACCGAGGCCGCCGAGGCGGCGCGGCACCGGCTCAAGATCGTTCAGAGACTCAAGGACGCCACCGAGGTCGACCTCGCGATCGAGGCGGTTCCGGAGGCCCTGGAGCTGAAGACGATGCTCTTCTCGGAGCTCGACGATCTGTGCCCGGAGCGGACCATCTTCGCTTCGAACACCTCTTCTCTCTCGATCACCCGGATCGCCCGGTCGACCGGCCGGCGGGACCGGGTCATCGGCATCCACTTCTTCAACCCGGTCGCCGCGATGCCGCTCGTCGAGATCGTCCGCGGCAAGGAGACCTCACCGGAGACGGAAGCCCGCGCCCTCGAGCTCGTCCGGTCGCTCGGCAAGGAAGCGGTGCGGGTGCGCGACTCTCCGGGTTTCGCGACCTCGCGCCTCGGGGTCGCCCTGGGGCTCGAGGCCATGCGGATGGTCGAGGAGGGCGTCGCGAGCGCCGAGGACATCGATCGCGCCCTCGAGCTCGGCTACGGCCACCGGATGGGCCCCCTGAAGACGACCGACCTCGTCGGCCTCGACGTGCGCCTCGCGATCGCCGAGACGCTCGCCGCCGAGCTGCCCTCCGACCGGTTCACGCCGCCGGAGATCCTGCGCGAGCTCGTCGCCGAGGGACACACCGGTCGGAAATCCGGCGAGGGGTTCTACCGCTGGGAGGGCGATAAAACCGCGGGACCCGGGAAACGCGCGGCGGAGCTGGCGAAAAAACACTGAACCTGGCCTGCGGCGCCTCCCGGAGGAGGTGGTCTGCGGCGGCCCACACAGAAGTCCGCCTCGCGCACCGCGGCGCGTGGGCCGACGCAGTCAGCGGCGGCCGGTCGCTTGTTTCGAGAAAGGCCGCCGCGTGCCGACGCAGGGAGGCGCCGCAGGCCCGATTACGCGACGCCGCGGCTACTCGAGGTCGAGGACCTTTGCAGCCACCTTCGGCTTCTCCGGCGGCGGGGGCGCGGAGCGGCGCGCGGTGAGAAGACCCGCGGTGGCGACGAGGATCAGCGCCGCGGCCGCGATCTCCAGCGAGAAGAATCCGGTCGCCAGGCGGTGATAGCGGTCGAGGAGGATCCTCGAGGGATCCGAGGCGGCGAGGCTGTCGATGAGACCCGGCGCCTCTTCGCGGATGCGGTCGATCGGAGGGATGAGGAGCTGGCGGATCACGAGCGCGGCGAAGAAGCCGAGGACCGGGAGCCGCGTCAGGAAGGCGCGCGCCGAACGGGGAGCGTCCCGCCGCGTCAGCCACCAGGCGGTCACGAACAGGACCGCGAAGCTCACTTCCGCGAGCAGGCACAGCTTGGAGAGGATGGGGCTCTGGAGCGCTCCGGCCAGATCGCGGGTCGGCAGCACCCGGAAGACCGTCGGGGCGATGACGGCCCCGAAGAAGATCGGGGGCGCCAGGGCCAGCGAGAGCGCCGCCAGGTGCAGCGTCAGGACGAGGGTGTCGAGGCGGCCGGCCGACTTCAAGCCCGCACCCTGAGGGTCAGTCCCGCTCGACCCACTCGGCCCGCACCGGGGGCGTCAGGCCCGCCGCGTGCGCCCGATCGAGCAGGGTCTGGACCGCCCGGCGGCCCGTCTCGCCGTAGTCCTGCGTCCAGGCATTGACGTACATCCCGACGAACTCGTCCGCCTTCGCGCGCGGGAGGCCCCGGGCGTACTTCATGGCGTGATCGAGGGCCGCGGAACGGTGCGCGAGGCCGTATTCGATCGACCGCGAGAGCGCCCGCGAGATCCGCCCGATCCGCTCGGGTCCGAGGTCGCGGCGCACGACGTTGCCGCCGAGGGGAAGCGGGAGACCCGTCTCCTCTTTCCACCAGCGGCCCAGGTCCACGATCCCGGTGAGGCCTTCCTCGCCGAAGGTGAGCTGCCCCTCGTGGATGAGCAGGCCCGCTTCGACTTCTCCGGAAGCGACGGCCTCCTGGATGCGGTCGAACGGCATCGCGCGCGTCGCGACACCCGGCGCCCAGAGCGAGAGCGCGAGCGCCGCCGTCGTCCACGGACCCGGCGAGGCGACGACGATCCGTCCGGACGCGATGGCCTCGCGGGAGATCGGCGCGCGCGCAGCGATCTCTCGTGCGACCAGGACGGGACCGTAGCCGTCGCCGAAGGACGCGCCGTGCGGAAGGAGGAGGTACCGGGCGGCGAGATGCGCGTACGCGTGGAAGGAGACGGCGGTCACCGCGAGCTCCCCCGCCATCGCGCGGCGGTTGAGCGACTCGATGTCGGAGAGCTCGTGGCGGAACTCGAGGCCCTCGGTCTCGACGCGTCCTTCGGCGAGCGCGTAGAACATGAAGGCGTCGTCGGAGTCGGGACTGTGCGCGACGGTGATGGTCTCGGAGCTCGTCACGGGCGGATTCTACGGCCGCTCGGGAGGCGGCGGAGGCGTCGGCGACTTGACTTGCGTCTCGCGCATCGCCACAATGAAGTCAAGAGAGATCAGGGGAAAAATTCTTGAACGCTTACGAGGGACTCTCCTAGAATGAAATCGCCGGATGGGTTGGCGCCCACCCGGCGATTTGACGAGCGTATGTCCTATCAATCGTTCGACAGCGACAGACCGAAGGCGATACGCCCTTTGACGGGGGCGGAAAAAGTAGCACCTCGCCCGCGGGCTGTCAATCAGCTGTCGGGAGGGAGGTGACGTAATGGCCACGAAGAAGAAGGCTGCTAAGAAAGCGAAGAAGGCGACTAAGAAGAAGAAGTAAGTCAACGACTTACAGCTTCGAACACGGTTTCTCGGGGGCCTGCGGGCCCCCTTTTTTTATCCCTTTACAGTCCCCGCCTGAGGACGCTCCGGGCGCCGGCCCGGCCCCGACTATATCTACATAGATATAGTTGACGCATGTCGCTTCCCCACGTGATCCTCGGTCTGCTCCACGCCGAGCCCGCGACCGGATACGCGCTCGCGCGCCGGCTTCGCGACGAGATCGATCCCGCATGGGCCGCCGGGTACTCCCAGATCTACCCCGCCCTGGCGGGACTGCGCCGCCGCGGCTGGGTCGTCCAGAGGGTTCTCGGGCCCGGCCGCGGGCCGCGGCGCCTCCTCTACCGGGCGACGGCCGCCGGCCGCCGGGAGCTCGCGCGGTGGCTGGCGGAGCCGCCGGCGGCGGCGCGCCGGAACGACCCGGAGCTCGTCCGGATCGCCTTCCTCGACGCCCTCGCGCCCGCCGCACGCCGGGAGACGGCCGCGGCGCTCGCGGCGGCGATCGAGGCCGAGACCTCGCGGATCGAGGCGCTGCCTGCCGCGGACGGCTCGCGCGGTCTCGCGCGCGCCGCCGTCGTCCACGCGCGGCGGGCCCTGCTTGATTTCCTGCGGAGCGCCGGCGCCGTCGGCGCGGTCAGCACAGCCCGGACCGCCGCGCGCGGCATCCGGCCGCGCACGCGCCCCGACTCGTCGCAAAAAGCAGCGCGCGCGCCGTCGCGTGCCGCCCGCCGGACGTATGATCGCTGACGCGAGGGAGGAGCCATGGGCGACGAGCCGAAAGGCGGCTTCACGCGGCGGGATCTGGTTCGCGGCACGCTGGTGGGGGCGATCGCGGCGGGCACCGGAACGAAACACGCCGCGGCCGACGAGGCGATTCTCGGACCGGGTCCGTCTCCACTGTCTCTGAAGGTCAACGGTCAGGTCCACAAGCTCAACCTGGAGCCCCGCGTGACGCTCGTGAGCGCGCTGCGGGACCGGCTGGGTCTGACGGGCACCAAGGTCGTCTGCGGCCGCGGCGCGTGCGGGTCGTGCACGGTCCTTCTCGCGGGGACGCCGGTCTGCTCCTGCCTGACGCTCGCCCACGAGGTCGGCTCCCGGGAGGTCACCACGATCGAGGCGCTGGCGACCGACGGACGCCTCTCCCCCCTCCAGCAGGCCTTCCTCGAAGCCGACGCCCTCCAGTGCGGCTTCTGCACGTCCGGAATGATCCTCTCCTGCAAGGTCCTGCTCGACGCCAACCCGAAGCCGACCCGCCCGGAGATCAAGGCGGCGGTCGCGGGCAACCTCTGCCGCTGCGGCACCTATCCCCACGTCGTCGACGCGGTCGAGCGCGTCGCCGGGACCCGGACGGCGGCCCACGAGGACATTCCTATGCATGTGCACGAGCCGCGACGCTCTCGAGCCGTCTCGGCCATCTCTTCGATGACCCCCGCGTCTCGAGCGCCACGGCGGAAGCGCTCGAGCTCGAACCCGAGGAGGCCTGACATGGCCGAGAAGACCCGTGTCGGCTTCAACGGCGACTTCCAGACCAAGGAGATCACCGTCGCGGCGGGCGACCCGGCGCCCTGGGATCCGTCGACGCAGTTCTCGATCCTCGGCAAGCGCGTGCCCCGCCTCGACGCCAAGGCCAAGGTCACCGGCGAGGCGCGCTACTCGATCGACGTCCGGCTGCCGGGCCTCCTGTACGCCCGCATCCTCCGGTGCCCGCTCGCGGCGGCGACCGTAAAGTCGGTCGACCTCGTGCCGGCACGGACGATGCCCGGCGTGAAAGCGGCGCTCGTGCTGACCGAGCCCGGCGACAAGGTCCGCTTCGCAGGCCAGGAGATCGCCGCCGTGGCCGCGGATACCCCCGAGCGGGCCGACGATGCCCTCCGGGCAATCGTGGTCGCGTACGAGGCCCGGCCCTTCGTGGTCGGCATCGCCGCGGCGGAGAAGCCGAATGCCCCGCTCGTCTTCGATGGCCGCGCCGAAACCAAGACGTCGGCGGGCGAGGTCGAGGACCGTTCCAAGGGCCTGGCGCGCAAGGGCAACGTCGTCGGACCGCGCGCGAGCGGCCACGGAGACGTCGAGAAGGGATTCAAGGAAGCCGCGGCCATCGTCGAGGCGACCTACGTCACGCAGGTCCAGCTCCACACCGCGCTCGAGACGCACGGCCTCGTCGCCCAGTGGGAGGGCGAGGACCTGACGGTCTGGGCCTCGACCCAGGGCATCTACTCCGTTCGCGACGAGCTCGCGGAAGCCCTGAAGATTCCGGCCTCGCGCGTCCGGGTCGTCACCGAATACATGGGCGGCGGCTTCGGCGCCAAGTTCGGCGCGGGGGTCGAAGGTCTCGCCGCCGCGCGGCTGGCGAAGGCGGCCGGCGCTCCGGTCAAGCTCTTCCTGGAGCGCAAGGAAGAGCAGCTCGCCACCGGCAATCGCCCCTCCTCGGTGCAGTGGATCAAGGCCGGCGCGAAGAAGGACGGCAAGCTGACGGCGCTTCACCTCGTCTGTCATGGAACGGGCGGCACCAACGGAGGCACGGGAGCCTCGGGTCCGGCCAAGAACGTCTACGCCTGGCCGAATCTGAAGATCGAGGAGTACGACGTCTTCACCAACGCCGGGCCCTCCGCGGCCTTCCGCGCGCCCGGGCACCCGCAGGGCGCGTTCGCCCTCGAGGCCACCATGGACGAGCTCGCGAAGAAGCTCGGCATGGACCCGCTCGAGCTGCGCATGCAGAACGATCCGTCGGAGGTCCGCCAGGAGGAGTTCCGCATCGGCGCGGAGAGGATCGGCTGGAAGACGCGCGACGCGCGGCGCAAGACGAAGGACCCGGCGATTTTCCGCGGCGTCGGCGTGGGCGCGGCCGTCTGGTACAACACCGGCGGTCCCGGCTCGCGGGCGACCGTCACGATCCTGCGCGACGGCTCGGCCGAGGTCGAGCACGGCGTCCAGGACCTCGGCACGGGCTCCCGGACGGTCGTCGGGATGATCGCGGCCGAGGAGCTCACGTTGCCGCTGGAGAGGGTCGCCGTCCGCATCGGCGATTCCCGGCTGCCGTTCGGGCCCGCCTCGGGCGGCTCGAAGACGACGCCCTGCAGCGCGCCGACGATCCGCCGCGCGGCCTACCAGGCCAAGCTCGGCCTCGCCGCCGCCGTCGCGAAAAGCTGGAAGGTCGCGCCCGAGACGATCAAGATCGAGAAGGGCACGGTCACCGGCGCCGGAAAGTCCGTGTCATGGACCGAGGCCTGCCGGCTGCTGCCGCCCCAGGGCGTGTCGGCCACCGCCGACCGCGCCGAGAACAACGAGGGCGCCTGGAAGCGCTTCGTGGCGGGCGCTCAGTTCGCCGAGGTGGAAGTCGACACGGCGACCGGGCGGGTCCGTGTCGAGCGCGTCGTCGCCGTCCACGACTGCGGCCTGGCCGTCAACGCCCTGACGACCGAGAGCCAGATCCAGGGCGGCGTCATCCAGGGTCTCTCGTACGCCCTCTTCGAGGACCGGGTCATGGACCCGGGCAGCGGCCGCATGCTCAATCCCAACGTCGAGTCCTACAAGATCGCCGGAGCCCTCGACTGCCCGGACATCGAAACCGTGCTCGTCCCCGTCTGGGAGGGCGTCAACAACACCCAGTCGACGGGGATCGGCGAGCCCGCCACGGTCCCGACCGCCGCCGCGATCGCCAATGCCGTCTCGCACGCGATCGGCGCGCGGATCACGCAGCTGCCGATCACGCCGGAGGTGGTGCTCGCCGCCGTCGACAAAGCCGACAGGGCCGACAAGGCGGCAGGAGGCCGGTCATGAAGGCATTCACGCTCGTCCAGGCCCGGACCCTTTCCGAGGCCTCCCGCGAAGCCGCCAAGCCGGACTCGGAGCTGAAGGCCGGAGGCGTCGACCTGCTCGACCGGATGAAGGAAGGCTACGACTCCCCGAAGGTCGTCGTGTCGATCTCCGCCGTACCGGGCCTCGCGCGCATCGACGTGGGCCCGCCGGCGAAGCTCGGCGCGCTCGCCACCCTGGCCGCGATCGCCGCCGACGCCGGAGTGCGCAAGCACTACCCCGCGCTCGCCGAGGCGGCGTCCGGCGCCGCGACGCCGCAGATCCGGAACATGGCGACCCTCGGCGGGAACCTCTGCCAGAGGCCGCGGTGCTGGTACTACCGCCTCGAGGAGTTCGACTGCCGCAAGAAGGGCGGGAAGGACTGCTTCGCGAAGGAAGGCGAGAACCGCTATCTCGCGATCTTCGATACGGACCTTCTGTGCTGCTGCGTCCATCCGTCGGCGGCCGGAACGGCCCTCACGGCCTACGGCGCCAGCCTGGAAATCGTTTCGACGAAGGGCAAGCGGACCCTGCCGATCGAGAAGTTCTTCTACCGTCCCACCGAAGATGCCACCCGCGAGAACAACCTCGTCGCGGGCGACGTCGTCGAATCGATCTCGCTGCCCGCGCCCGCGGCCGGCGCGCGCTCGGTGTATCGCAAGCTCAAGGAGAAGGAGTCGTTCGACTGGCCGCTCGTCGAAGTCGCCGTCGCGCTGACGCTCTCCGGCGGCGTCGTGCGGGACGCCCGCGTCGTCTTCGGCGCGGTCGCGCCCACGCCGATCCGCTCGCGGGAAGCCGAGGCGGTCTTGAACGGCGGAGCGCCCGGCGCCGAGCTCGCGCGACGCGCCGCGGAGGCTGCGGTCGCCGGTGCGAAGCCCCTGTCGCAGAGCGGCTACAAAGTGCGACTGGCGAAGGTGGAGCTCGAGAGGGCCCTCCGGGAGGCCTTCGCCTGACCGACGACCCGCTGCGAATGCGCGATCGCATTCGTAGGGGCGGGGCTTGTCCCCGCCCTTCCACGGGAGGGCGGCCGCAAGGGCCGCCCCTACGCCGACTGGTTTCGTGAGCGACGACCCGCTGGCGCCGATGCGGCGCTTCGCGCGCAAACCGCGCGAGGGAGAGTCGGACGCCGACCCGCTGCTCTGCCGACATCTGCGCACCAAGACGTGGTTTTCGCCCGACGCCTTCGGCGAGGGCGATCCGCGTCAGTCTCCCTCGATCGCCCAGTACTGGTGCCTGCGGACGATGCGCTCGAGCGGGCCCGACGGGGACCTCGCGCTTCCGGAGGAGTGCACCGACGAGCGGATCTGCTTCGAGGCGACGGTGGGGCGAACCGGGGAATCTTGAGGGTCAGGTCTCGTTTTTTCGGTTTTCGGTTCCTCTGCGGCTCACAGCCGGTACGTCCTGAAAACCGAAAAAACGAGACCTGACCCTATCTTTTCTTCAGATCCATCAGCACCTGGCGCGCCACGGCCTTGAGCGTGTCGAACACCCCGGCGCCCGTCGTCGCCACGCCCTCGAACGTCGGCTCGCGCTTGATGTTGAGGCGCCGATAGAGCTCGTCGGCCGGCATCGCCGTGGGCAGGTCCCGCTTGTTGAACTGGAGGACGTAGGGAACCGTCGCGATGTCGTAGCCCTGTTCCTTGAGGTTCTTGTCGAGGTTGCGGATCGACTCGATGTTGGCCTCCAGCCGCGCTTCCTGGGAATCCGCGACGAAGACGACGCCGTCGACCCCCTTGAGGATCAGCTTGCGCGACGCGTCATAGAAGACCTGGCCCGGCACCGTGTAAAGGTGGAACCGCGTCTTGAAGCCCTTGACCGTGCCGAGATCGAGCGGCAGGAAGTCGAAGAAGAGCGTCCGGTCGGTCTCGGTCGCGAGCGAGATGAGCTTGCCCTTGGCCGACGGATTCGTGCGGTCGTAGATGTACTGGAGGTTCGTCGTCTTCCCGCACAACCCGGGACCGTAGTAGACGATCTTGCAGTTGATCTCGCGAGCCGCGTAGTTGATGAAAGTCATGGAATCGCCGTCTTCGTCTTCGTCTTCGTGCGGTCGAAGCCCTTGGCCAGCCGTCTACTCGGAAAACAAGCGGTCGATGTCCTCGTCCGTGATTTCCGCGAAGGGCGAGTCGAAATCCGCCTGCAGCGCCAGCTTTTCCTTCTCGGCCTTCGAGGCGATGTCCTCGAAGATCTTGTCGAGCTCCGCCATGGCCCGCCGGACGCGCAGCCGCACGAGACCGAGAGACGTCCGTTCGTCGAAGATGACGACGAGGATGACCCTCTGGGCCACGATCGAGATGTGGATGTTGTCGCGCTCCCCTTCGTGGAAGAGGATCGAGAACTCCTTCTCGCCGATCAGCCGCGCCAGCCCGTCGGTCGCGGCGACGTTGCCGGCCGTCAGGGAGGCGAGCGACGTGGTGTCGAGCGACTGGAGGTCCCCGACGGCTGCGATCTGCTGGCCGTTCTTGTCGACCAGGAACACCACGTTCGCGTTGGCGTCCGAGGCCAGCCGGTTGAGCGAGTCTTTGATCTTCCGGAATTCCTCGTCGTAGAGGACGAGGTCAGGCAGCGTCATGGATTAACTGGTTCTCCTAGTGTGACTTATTCTAGCAGCATTCCCCCGAAGCCCTCCCCTAGAGCTCGCGGCGGTTCTCCAGCGAGCGCGCCATCGTGACTTCGTCGGCGTATTCGATGTCCCCGCCGACCGGCAGCCCGAAGGCGATGCGGGTGACGCGCACGCCCGAGGGCTTCAGCCGCCGGGCGAGGTACAGCGCGGTCGCCTCGCCTTCGACGTTGGGGTTGGTGGCGATCACGACCTCGCGGACCTCGGGGGTGACCCGCGACACGAGGCCCGCGACGTCGATCTCGTCGGGCCCGATGCCCTTCAGCGGCGAGAGCGCGCCCCAGAGGACGTGGTACTTGCCGCGATACTCGCGGGTCTTCTCGACGGCCGCGAGGTTGCCCGGCTCTTCGACGACGCAGAGCAGCGCCGCGTCGCGCTGCGGGTCCGAGCAGATCTCGCAGGGGTCTTCTTCGGTCAGCGTGTTGCAGATCGAGCAGCGGCGGACCGCGGCGCGGGACTCGGAGATGGCCCGCGCGAGGCGCTCGGCGTCCTCGTCGGGCGACCGGAGGAGGTGGTACGCGAGGCGCGCGGCGCTCTTGGCTCCGATGCCCGGCAGGCGCTGGAACTCGGAGGCGAGGCGCTCGAGGCTCTTGGGCGTCCCCGGCAACGGCTAGCGCATCCCCGGCATCATGCCGCCGAGCATCGAGGACGTCTTCTTCTGCACGGCTTCATCCACCCGGCGCGAGGCCTCGCGGCAGGCCGCGAGAACGAGATCCTGAAGGGTCTCGACGTCGGCGGGATCGACGGCCGCCTTCTCGATCGAAACGGCGAGGACCTCCTTGGTGCCCGACATCTCGATCTTCACCATGCCGCCGCCGGAGGTCGCCTCGATGCGCATGGCCTCGAGCTCCGCCTGCATCTTGGTCTGCATGGCCTGCGCCTGCTGCATCATTTTCTGAATGTTCATGACGAGCCCTATTCCTCTTCCTTGATCTCCGTCAGCTCGCCGTGGAAGAGCTCCATCGCCGAGCGCACCATCGGATCGGACTCGGCGCGCGTGCTCGCGCGCTCGCGCGAGATCGTGGCGCGTGGAACCTCGCGCGCGACCTTGCCGAGGTCGCCATCGGCGGGAGGGCCCGTCTTCAGCACGATTTTCAGAGGCCGGCCGAAGGCCTCGCGCGCGACTTCCGCGAGCAGTTTCCTGGCGGCGTGCTCCTCGAGCGCCTCCTTGGCCGCGGCGCGGTCGATCCCGAAGCGCAGCACGAGTTCCTCCCCCACGACGCCGATCGACTCGGCGAGGCTGACCTGCGCCGCCGTGACGCGGCGCTTCGAGTCGAGGATCTCGTGGAACCGCGCGACGGGATCGCCTTCCGGAGCCGGCGCGGAGCCGGAAGCGGCCTCCGCGGGCTCGGGCTCGGCTTCCACGGACACGAGGGACACGATCCGCGGCCCGGCGTTGGCCGGCCGCGAGGGCTCCGGCGCCGCCGGCGTGGCCGGCACGGGACGCGCGACCGGCGCACCCGAAATGGCGGCTTCGATGTCGCGCAGGCGCGGCAGCTCCGCGAGCTTCAGGACGAGCATCTGGACGACGAGACCCGGGTCGTCCACGCGCCGCACCTGCTCTTCGGCCTGCAGCGTCAGGGAGACCGCGCGCAGCAGGTTGTCGTAGGGCATCGCCTTCGACAACGCCGTGAGCCGGTCGCGGTCCTCGGCCGGAAGATCCGACGGGGCCCCCGCGGCGGCGAGCAGCGCCCGCCGCAGGAACGCCACGAATTCCTTGAGGACGTGCCGGGGATCCGAGCCGCCCTCGATCAGGCGCGTCAGCGCCGAGATCGCGGCCGCGCGGTCGCCCCCGGCGACGGCGGAATACATGCCCTCGAGGACACGGCTGTCGACGAGGGCGAGGATCTCGGAGCAGCGCGCCTCGTCGACGGTTCCGCCGGCGTTCGTGGCGGCCTGGTCGAGGAGCGAAAGCGCGTCCCGCAGGCTGCCCTCGGCCGCGCCGGCGAGAAGGCGCAGGGCGCCCGGCGTCGCCACGATCTTCTCGGCCTTGGCGACTTTCGCGAGCTGCCCCGCGATCTCGGGAATCGTCAGGGCGCGGAACGCGAAGCGCTGGCAGCGCGAGACGATCGTGGCCGGGATCTTGTGGAGCTCGGTCGAAGCGAGAATGAACCGCGCGTGCGCCGGGGGCTCCTCGAGGGTCTTCAGAAGCGCGTTGAAGGCCTCGGTCGTCAGCATGTGGACTTCGTCGATGATCGCGATCCGGAAACGGTCCCGCTGCGGGGCATAGCGCACCGTCTCGATGAGCTCCCGGGCGTTCTCGATCTTGCGGTTGGACGCGCCGTCCATCTCGTGGACGTCGAGGGACTCGCCGCGCTCCAGGATCTCGCGGCACGACGCGCACTCGCCGCAGGGCTTGACGGTGGGACCCTTGTCGCAGTTGAGCGCCCGGGCCAGCATCCGCGCGGTCGAGGTCTTCCCGACGCCGCGGGGACCGGTCAGCAGGTACGCGGACGCCACCCGTCCGTCGGCGATTGCGTTGGAGAGGGTGCGCGCGACGGCCTCCTGGCCGACGAGGTCGTCGAAGATGCGGGGACGCCACTTTCGAGGGAGCGCGAGGTGCATCGGGGGCATTCTACGCGGGAGCGATTCCGGCGGCCGAAGATGAGCTCAGGTTGACCTGCGGCGCACGGGGGCGCCTCCTGATCGCTGCTCCCTTCCGGGCCTGACGAGGTTCGGAGACTTCCGTCGCACAGGGCCCGAACTCATCTTCGGCCGCCGGACCCGGAATTCTACCCCAGCGAAACGGGCCGGCGCGGCGCGCGCAGGCTGACCAGCAGCGCCAGCGCGAACGCGAAACCCGCCGCGAGATCCGTTCCGCGGAACCCGCCCGCGGGCGGCTGCGGCCAGACGCCGAGCGCGGAACCGGCCGTGAAGATCACGGCGAAGAGGGCCAGGAAGAGGGCGCCCGCCGCGGCGACGCGGGCCGGAGCGGTCACTCCTTGTCCTTGTTGCAGCGCGCCTTGACGAACTTGACGACCGCGTCCGCGAGGTTCCGCGGAATGTCCCGCGGCTTCAACGCCCGCAGCGTGCGTCCGGTCGCGCGATAGCTGTGGAGGAAGAGGACGCAGGGCGGGCAGTGCGAGAGGTGCGTCTCGAGGTCCCGCCGCTCGGCCGCCGGCATGGACCCATCCTCGTAGTCCGCGAGGTAGTCGAGGATGAGCTTGCGGCAGTTCATCTCGTCGTGGCTCACGGGGCCGCCCTCCGCTCGCTCAGCGCGGGAGCCGCGGAAGCGGCCTCGGCGAGCTTCTGGCGCACGAAGAGACGCGCGCGGTGGAGGCGGGACTTCAAGGCCGGCAGCGAGATCTCGAGCGTCTCGGCCACGTCGGCCGGCTTCATCTCCTCGACGTCCACCATCCAGATCGCATCCCGGTAGGCATCCGGCAGCTCGGCGATGTGGGCCTCGGCGCGCTCGGCGAGATCCCGCGCGATCACCTCGTCCTCCACGCCGCTGACCCAGGCCTGGTACTGGGGCGAGGCCTCGGAGCCGTCGCTGCCGAGACGCGGCGTGTAGTCGTCGAGAGAAACCGTGATCGCGGGCTTGCGCCGGCGCGCGCGGCTGTAGGCGGAGTTGAGCGCGACGCGGTAGAACCAGGAGAAGAACTTCTTGGACTCGTCGAAGGTCCCGATCTTCCGGTAGAGCGTCAGGAACGTGTCCTGGGTCGCCTCCTCCGCATCCTCCGCGTTGTGCAGGACGCCGTAGGAAAGCGAATAGACGCGCGTGTGGTACCTGTCGACCATTTCCCGAAAAGCCTCGTCGTCGCCCCGCTTGATCCGCCGAACGAGCTCGAGATCCGAGGCGTTGGGATCGTCAGCCATCGAAAGTACGCTATCGCGAGCGGGGGTGATTCGGGAAATCGGGGCGAAAAGGGCCCTTTCTCCGGCCCTGTTGTAGGATTCCCGACCCCGGAGAGGTGTCCGAGTGGCTTAAGGAGCACGCTTGGAAAGCGTGTGTGCGCAAAACGTACCGGGGGTTCGAATCCCCCCCTCTCCGCCACAGTTCTGACGAGGTTACGCTTTGGTCATGACTCTCCCCGTCGCCTGCGACCTCTCCTCTCTCACGGCCGAGCAGCAACGCCGCGAGCAGGCGCTCCTTGCCGCATTCCAGGCGGCCGGGTATGCAGCGGCCCCGACCGAAGGCGGATACCGCTTCGAGGTCCCCGCGGAACCCGCGATCCTCGCCGACCTGGGAGAGCTCCTCGCCCTGGAGCGCCTCTGCTGCCCGTTTCTCCGCTTCGAGCTCACCGTCGCGTCGGGTCTTGGACCGGTCCACCTCGACGTGAGCGGCGACGGCCCGGCCGCGGCGGCGTTCATCCACGAGACGTTCGGCAGGTCGCGATGAGAAGCCTCGCCGCTTTCCTCCTGGCCGCGGTGCTCGAGATTGCAGGCTGCTTCGCGTTCTGGTCCTGGCTCCGCCGCGGCGCGTCGCCCGCGTTCGCGATCCTCGGCTGCGGCAGTCTCGTCGGTTTTGCCGTCGTCCTCACGCGTGTCCAGGTCGCATTCGCCGGACGCGCCTACGCCGCCTACGGTGGGATCTACATCGCGGCTTCCCTCGTCTGGCTGTGGGCCGTCGAGCACCAGAAGCCGACGCGGAGCGACCTGCTCGGCTCCGCCCTTGCCGTGGCCGGGGCGCTCGTCATCCTCTTCGCCGCCTCGCGCACGACGCGTTGAGGCAGGTCAGACACCACCTATCCGTCGTTCGAGGCTGAGAAGGGTTACACTCGCGGGGTGAACGAGAAGGCCGACTCTCCCCTGCTCGCCGGGCATCCCGCGCTGGACTTCCTGAACACGCGTCCGCTGGTCAAGGGGCAACCGGTCGAGCTCCTCGCCACGCTCGAGGACTTCGTTCGCTGGCTCTGCCGCGTCGGCTCTCTCGACCCGCGCGCCGGCGCCGAGGCGGTCCGCCGCTGGAACGACGGCGCCGAAGGAGCACGGATCGCCGAGCGTGCGCGGGGGCTGCGCGAGACGCTCCGCAACATGGTCGACGGCATCGTCAAGGGGCGCGGAGTATCGACGGAGGGTCTCGCGGCCGTCAACTTCATCCTCGCCGAGAACGACGGGAATCTCCGGCTCGAGAGGCAGGGCGGCGGGTTCCGTACCCGCTTCACGTCACGGCCGACGCATCCGATCGCGCTTCTCGGGCACGTCGCGGAAGCGGCCGCGGACCTGCTGGCGAACCGGAACCTCGGCCTCGTCCGCCGCTGCGGCAACCCGGACTGCGTCCTCTACTTCTTCGACGCGACCCGCAACCATCGCCGCCAGTGGTGCGCGATGGGGACCTGCGGAAACCTGATGAAGGTGCGGGCCTTCCGGAAGCGGCACCGCAAAAAGTCCTAGCAGGGTCTGACCCCCGAAGGGGGTCTGACCCCGTCTTCTCAGACCCCTCCCGCCTCCGACCCCATTCTTCGCAGCGTCTCGAAGCTGTAGATCCCGTCGTTGTGGCCGTCGGCCCAGTCGATCTGGAGCGCGTACGACCCGACCCACCGATGCGCGGCGGCCTGGACCGACAGGGGCGTCAGCGGGCGATCCGGTCCGCGGTAGATCTTCCCGAAGAGGTCCGGCTCCCCCTTGCACATCGCGCAGGGGCAGTCGCGACGGAGCTTCGCGAGCGGCAGATAGTCCTCCCGTCCGTCGTCCCAGACGATTGCGAGCTCGGACCCGACGACCATGACGGCCTTGGGGACGGCGATCACTTCAAGCCTTCGACGACGTAGAGATCGGCGAGGTTGCGGACGAAGGAATACACGTACGCGATGCCGCCACGAGCGACCCGCACACCGCCGATCGTGGTCACCCCGGACGCGTCGGTCGGCATCAAGGCTCCTCCAGGGGTCCCGATTTCCCGATGCCAGCTCAACGACCGTGATCGTCGCGGGAAGCGTCGAGATCGGCTGCATGTAGGCGGACTTCCCGTCGGCGCTCCATCCCGCGACGCGTTCGGTGGCCTCGAACGGCAGGGCCGTCGGCTCGCCGCCATCCAGTGAGTAGAGGTAGCGCTTCCGGTCCGGGCCGGACGCGAGCACCGCGCGGCCGGGATAGGTCTGGCTTCCGGCGATCCGATAGCCCTCGGGAGAAAACGCACGGGGCTTTCCGGAAACCAAGTCACGGACGATACAGGCGGTGGCCGCGGCCGGGCTCGGTCCCGCTGATGATCAGCGACTTTCCGTCGTCGGTCCACTGGAACTGGTCGACGGAGATCTCCGGGATCTCGAGCGTCGTCGGCTCCCCGATCCCCGTCGGATAGATCCGGATCACGCCACGGCCCTCGCGCTGGAGAACCGCCCCGGCCTGCGACGCGTCCGGCGAAAGGAACTGCGCCGAGCCTTCTCCCAGGCGGACGGCCGGAGAGCCGTCGAGCTTGCGCACGTAGACGGAATAGCCCGACCCGCCGCCTTCGCCGCTTTCGTCGAAGAGCAGGAGCCGGCCGTCATTGGAGATGTCGGCCGGCAGGCCCCAGTCGAGCCAGGACATCTCGATCTCCTTCGTGGCGCCGGGAGCGAGCCCGAGCATCCCCTGCCGGGCCTTGTCCTGCACGACGAGCGTGCGTCCCTCTTTGGAGATGTCTTCGACCGTGAGGCCGCCCGTGGCTTCGGCGAGACTGCGCGTGCGCCCTCCGGTCGACACGGCGTTGAGGTACCGGTTGAATCCGATGCGGGCGCCGGCGAACCAGATCTCCCGGCCGTCGGGCCGCCACGCGAGCCCGCCGATGCTCGCGTACGGCTTGGTGAGGACCGTGGGCTTGCCCGCGAGATCCACGACCTCGACGTACCCGCCGTCGTCGCCGCGGACAGGGTGATGGAGCACGGCGATCGATTTTCCGTCGGGGGCGATCCGGGGATGGCTCAGCCATCCGGGCACCGAGTAGATCGGCTTGCCGAGCGGGTACTCGAGGTCGGTCTTGCCGCCGTGGTCGCGCGTGATCGCGAGGGTCTGGCCGTCCGCGGACCAGTCCGCGCCCTGAATGTCGCTCGCGAGCTCGCGGGGCGCCCCTCCGCCCGTGATCCCGATACGCGCGAGCGTCCCGGTGCGGATGAAGCCTCCGGTGGAGCGGCTGTTCAGGCCAACGGCCATCTCGCCCGCCGAAGAGATCGACAGGACCGCGGCGCCCGGAAGCCCGAACAGCCGGGAGTCGGGGCTGTCGAGGCGCGTCTGGTAGATCTCGAGACGCTGCCCTTCCCAGGCCGCGCCGTAGTAAATCGACTGCCCGTCGGGGCCGAACCGTGCGGCCTGCATGAGTCCGTTGCGGAACGTGAGTTGCCGAAAGGTCGCGTTGCCCCGCTCGAAGAGCCTGCGTCCCGCGTAGAGGCCGCCCGCAGCGCCCACGGCGAGGCCGCCGAGGCCGGCGGCCACGATCGGCAGGAAGCGGCGGCGCGTCAGCGCCGGGAGAGGCTTGATCCCGGTCGTCGAGGTGACGGAAACGCCGGACAGCGCCTCGAGGTCGAACGCGAGGTCGCGCGCGGACTCGAAGCGCTCCTCCGGGTTCTTCTCGAGGCAGTGCCGCACGATGCGATCGAGCCCCGGATGGATGTCCTGGTTCGTCTGCGAGAGATCCGGCGGCTCCTTCGTCAGGATCGCCGTAATCGTGTCCGCTGCCGTGTCGCCGCGGAACGCGCGTTGGCCCGAGAGCATCTCGTACAGGATCGTCCCGAACGAGAAGAGGTCCGATCGCTTGTCGGCCGCCTTCCCGCGTACCTGCTCGGGCGACATGTAGCCCATCGTTCCGAGGACGACGCCCGGCTGCGTCCCTCCGGAGACCGTGCCCACCTCGGTCTGGCCGCCCTCCCCGCCCTCGGTTTTGAGCTTCGCCAGGCCGAAGTCCAGGATCTTGACCCGCCCGTCCTTCGTCAGGAACACGTTCTCGGGCTTCAGGTCCCGGTGGACGATCCCCTTCTCGTGCGCGGCGGCGAGCCCCTTCGCGATCTGCACCGCGTAGTCGATGGACTTGCGCGGCGAAATGGCGCCGGGCCCCAGGCGGCTGCGCAGCGTCTCGCCCTCGAGCAGCTCGGTGACGATGTACGGCGCGTTGTCATGCGTCCCGAAGTCGTAGACCGCCGTGATGTTCGGGTGGTTCAGCACCCCCGCCGCCCGCGCTTCCGCCTCGAAGCGCTTGAGGCGGTCCGGATCCTGCGAGAACGTCGCCGGCAGCACCTTGATCGCGACGTCCCGCGTCAGCCGCGGATCCCGCGCCCGGTAGACCTCGCCCATCCCACCCGCGCCGATGGGCGCGAGGATCTCGTACGGGCCGAGCTTCGTTCCGGCGGCGAGAGTCACGTCAGGCCGCCCTGCCCGATCGGTTCGCGGCGCGAATAGTCTCCCGACCGAAGGGAGGGAGGAGGTTCGCGCCGCGGGAGCGAAGCGCGGAGCGCAGGGTCAAGCCGGCGGTCGAGCGCGCATCCGCGCGAGCCGACGGCCGGTGCGCCGCAGGCGCAGACCCGGAGCGCGGCGCGTAGCGACGGCTCATTTGACCCCGTCGAGTATGTACAGATCAGAGAGTGTCCGTTGGAATCCGTACACATACGACTTCCCGTCCGGGGTGATGAGGATGGGTGCGATGTCCACGATGCCCGAGCCGTCGGCGGGCATCACCTCGCGCGCGAGCTCTCTCTTTCCCGTGGCGAGCTCGAGGCGAAAGACGCGGCCCGGAAGGTCGCGCCGCCGTGAGACGTACAGGAATCGTCCGTCGTCGGTCCAGCCGGCCGGTCCCTCGTCGGCCGCAAGTCCCGGGACCGCCGTCGGCTCGCCTCCCGCGAGCGGGTAGAAGTAGCGCTTTCGGTCGGGCCCGGCGGCGAGGACGCCCTTCCCGTCGGGCGAAACGCCGCCCGAGAACGTCCGATAGCCCTCGGGCGACACCGCCCTGGGCGTCCCATCGGGAATGTCGATGGAGTAGATGCGCGACCCGCGGCCGGGCTCGTTGGCGCTGAACACGAAGCGCTTCCCGTCCGGGGTGAACGTTCCGGACCCCTGATACTCGAGATTGCCGAGCTTGAGAACGATCGTCTCGCCGGAACCCGTCGGGTAGAGCAGGACGCCGCGCTTCCCCTCCGTCGTGCCCTGCACGGCTGCCCACCGTCCGTCGGGCGAGAGCGCCTGTCCGCCGCCTTCGCCGATGCGCACGGGAGGAGCCCCGTCGATCGTTCGGATGAACGTCGAGTACGCCGGACCCGATCCTTCGCCGGTCTCGGAGAAAAGGATCGTCTTGCCGTCGCTCGAGAGATCGAAGAGCGACGACCAGTCGAGCCAGGCGAGCTCACGTTCCCGCGCCTGGCCTTCGGCGCCCGCCATGATGCCGATGCGGATCGAGTCGTGCGCCACGAGGGCCCGCCCGTCCGCGGAAATATCCTGGAGGGTCAGGCTCTGCGTCACGCGCGCCAGCATGCGCTCCGCGCCGGACAGCGAAACGCCGTGCAGCGCGCGGTTCGCGCCGACCTTCGCGGCCGTGAGCCAGATCTCGTCGCCTCTCGCTGTCCAGGCGAGGCCCCATTCGGAAGCGTAGCGTTCCGTCAGCGTCCGCTTCTTGCCTTCCCGGTCCACCACGGCGACGAACCCGCCGTCGTCGCCGCGCACCGGATGCTCCATGAACGCGACGTGCTTCCCGTCGGGCGAGACGCGCGCATGACTGATCCAGCCCGCAGTCTCGAAGAGCGTCTTTCCGATCGGATATTCGAGCCGGCTCTGCTGGTTCACCTCGCGCACGATCGCGAGCTCCTTGCCGCCCGGAGCCCAGTCGGCCCACTGCACGTCGTCGGCGATCGCACGGGGCGCCACGCCTCCGCTGACTCCGATCTCCGCCAGCGTTCCGCTGCGCAGAAAGGCCGAGAAGTTGTGGCGATCGAGAGAGACGGCCATCTCGCCCTGGTGCGAGATCGAGAGGAGATCCGCGCCGACGAGGCCGAAGACGCGCGACTCGGGACGGTCCGTCCGCGTCGCGAAGAGCTCGACCGGCCGCCCGTCCCAGGCCGCCGCGTAGATGACCGTCTGGCCGTCCGGAGCGAAGCGCGCCGCATAGACCTCGCCGCGCCGGAACGTGAGCTGCTGGAAAGCCGGAGGCGGAACGAAGCCGGCCTTCTTACCGTAGCGGTAGCCCGCCGCCAGGCCCGCGGCGAGCGCGATCGCCGCCGCGATGAGCGCCGGACCGATCCACCGCGCGCGTTTCGCAGGCGCCGGGATCGACGTCACGCCCGTCGGCGTGGAGACGCTCGAGAGTGCGTCGAGGTCGAAGGCGACGTCGCGCGCCGACTCGAACCGTTCCTCGGGGTTCTTCTCGAGGCAGTGCCGCACGATCCGGTCGAGGCCCGGCGGAATGTCCCTGTTCGTCTGGGAAAGGTCCGGCGGCTCCTTCGACAGGATCGCCGTGATCGTGTCGGCGGCGGTGTCCCCGCGGAATGCCCGCTGGCCCGACAGCATCTCGTACAGGATCGTCCCGAACGAGAAGAGGTCGCTGCGCTTGTCGGCGACCTTCCCGCGCACCTGCTCGGGCGCCATGTAGCCCATCGTCCCGAGCACCACACCGGGCTGCGTCCCGCCGGAAACCGTCCCCGCGTCCGTCTCGCCGCTCTCGGCGCCGTCGAGCTTGAGCTTCGCGAGGCCGAAGTCGAGAATCTTGACGCGCCCATCCTTCGTCAGAAAGACGTTCTCGGGTTTCAGGTCCCGGTGGACGATCCCCTTCTCGTGCGCCGCCGCGAGCCCCTTCGCGATCTGCACCGCGTAGTCGATCGCCTTGCGCGGCGAGATCGCGCCCGGTCCGAGCCGGCTGCGCAGCGTCTCGCCCTCCAGCAGCTCGGTCACGATGTACGGCGCGTTGTCGTGCGTCCCGAAGTCGTAGACCGCCGTGATGTTCGGATGGTTCAGGACTCCCGCCGCGCGCGCCTCGCGCCTCGAACCGCTTCAAACGATCCGGGTCCTGCGAGAACGTCGCCGGCAGCACCTTGATCGCCACGTCGCGCGTCAGTCGCGGATCCCGCGCGCGATAGACCTCGCCCATGCCGCCCGCCCCGATCGGCGCGAGGACCTCGTAGGGACCGAGCTTCGTTCCGGCAGCCAGCGTCATCGGACCCCTTCGACGAGAAACAGCGTCGAGAGCTGGCGGTAGTAGCTGTACGCGTAGGCGCCGTTGGGCGCGATCCGCATCGTGACGATGTTGTTGACGCCGGTCGCGTCGGCGGGAACGAAGGTGCGCCAGGCCTCCTGCTTCCCGGTCGCCGGGTCGTGGAGGACGACCGGCACCGGGACCGCCGACGGGCCGCCCTGGCGGACGTAGAGGCGGCCATCGGGCGCCCATCCCGCCACCTGATCCGATCCGTCGAGACCGACGATGGGAGTCGGCTCGCCGCCGTCGATCGAGAAGATGACGGCCGGATTCTCCGGCGTGCGCCCGACGAAACGCCGGCCGTCCGGCGAGAGGCCGATCCCTCGAGAGCCCTCCGGCGTGATCGCACGGGGCTTGCCACCCTGCGTGTCGAAGAGCCACGTGCGCAGGGGCTTGTCGCCTTCGGAGGCGACCGCCAGGATTCGCGTCCCGTCGGGCATCCACCGCGCGTTGCGGAGAACGAGCCCGCCTGCGGGAATCGTCGTCGGCTCGCCCGCTCCGGTCGGATAGATCACCATTTCGGGCGCTTCGCCCGACTTGGTGAACGCCAGCACGCGCTTCCCGTCCGGGGAAAGCGACTGAGCGCTGCCCTGGCCCAGCCGAACGGCCGGCGACCCGTCGAGGCGGCGCAAGTACACCGAGTAGCCGCGGCCTCCCCCTTCTCCCGTCTCCGTGAAGATGACCGTCTGGCCGTCGGCCGAGAGACCGCTCAGCAGGCTCCAGTCGAGCCAGGACAGATCGACCTCCCGGCTCGCGCCAGGACCGAGCGCGACGAGCCCCTGCTGCTGCGCGTCGTGCGAGATCAGGACGCGGCCGTCCGCCGACACGTCGTACAGGGTGAGCGTGCCGGCGACGCGCGCGATGATGCGCGTCCGTCCCGAAGGCGTCGAGGAGTGGAGGGTGCGGTTGCCGCCGACCTCCGCGGCCGTGTACCAGACCTCCGAGCCGTCGGGCGACCACGCGAGGCCCGAGGATGTCGCGAAGACGGGGGAGATCGTGGTTTTCTTCCCGGCGAGGTCGACGATCGCGACCTTTCCGCCGTCGTCGTTGATGGCCGGATGGTCGAGGAACGCGATGCGGTCGCCGCCGCGAGAGAACCGCGGGTTCCCGATCCAGCCGCGGGTCTCGTAGAGGACCTTTCCGGCCGGGTACTCGAGCCGGCTCTGGCCCTGGTCGGACCGGACGACCAGGAAGTCCTTGCCGTCGGGACTCCAGTCCACGGCCTCGACTTTCTCCAGCAGCTCGCGCGGAGCGCCCCCGGTGGCGCCGACGCGCGCCAGCGTCCCCTGGCGCGTGAACGCGGTGTTCCAGTCGGCCTTGAGAATGACCGCGATCTCGCCGGTGCTCGAGACCGCGGCGACGTCCGCGTCGCCGATTCCGAAGGGCTGCGACTCCGGGGATTCCGGACGGCTGACGTAAATCTCGGCGGGCTTGCCGTCCCAGGCGGCGGTCGTCAGGATCGTCTTGCCGTCGGAGCCGAAGCGGGCGCTCCAGATCGCTCCGCGGCGAAACGTCAGCTGCTTGAACGTCGGCGGCTCCGAGACACCCTTCGACTTGCCAAAGAAGTAGCCGGCGGCGAGCAGCGCGATCGCGGCCAGCGCTCCGGCGATGAGCGGGAGAGCACGGAAGCGCGAAGCGGCGGCCGGACGCGCCGTGATGGCGGAGGCCGACGTTCCCGACAGCGCCTCCAGGTCGAACGCCAGGTCGTGCGCCGAGTGGAATCGCTCCTCGGGGTTCTTCTCCAGGCAGTGCCGCACCACCCGCTCGAGCGCCCGGCTGGACGTTCCTGTTGGTCGCCGACAGGTCCGGCGGCTCTTCGCGCATGATCGCCGACATCGTCTCGGCCGCCGTGTCCCGGTTGAACGCGCGTGCGCCCGAGAGCATCTCGTAGAGGACCGCGCCGAACGAGAAGATGTCCGAGCGCGCGTCCGCCGGCTTGCCCTCGCACCTGCTCGGGCGACATGTAGCCGAGCGTGCCCATGCACGACGCCGGGCTCGCGTGCCCTCGGCCGTGGGCAGGTTCGTCTGCGGCGCTCATCGCGCCGTCGGCCTGCGTCAGCTTCGCCAGGCCGAAGTCGAGAATCTTGACGCGCCCGTCATTCGTGACGAACAGGTTCTCGGGCTTGAGGTCCCGGTGCACGATCCCCTTCTCGTGGGCCGCGGCGAGACCCGTCGGCCGATCTGGATCGCGTAGTCCGATCGCCTTGCGCACCGAGCAGCGCGCCCGCCCGAGAGCCGGCCGCGCAGCGTCTCGCCTTCGAGCAATTCCGTCACGATGTAGGGCGACCCGTCGTGCGAGCCCGAGATCGTAGACCGACGTGATGTTGGGATGGTTCAGGGCGGAGGCCGCCCGCGCCTCCTGCTCGAAGCGCCGCAGCCGCTCCGCATCCGGCGAGTAGGTCGCCGGCAGCACCTTCATGGCGACGTCGCGCTCGAGCCGTTCGTCCCGTGCGCGGTAAACCTCGCCCATCCCGCCGGCGCCGATCGGCGCGACGATCTCGTAAGGGCCGAGCTTCGTCCCGCGCTCCAGAGTCACTGGGCGCCTCCAACCAGAAACAACGTCGACAGCGCTCCGGTAGACGCTATACGCATAGGCGCCGTCTGCGGAGACGTTGCGATACCGCAGACCATGCCGTTGACGCCTGACGTGTCCGCGGGCGAAGGTCCGCTCCAGGGCTGCTTGCTTGCCGGTGGCCAGGTCGAGTGTCGACGAATCGCAGCGCCGGCACCGTCCGTGGAACGCGCCTCTGGCGGACGTAGAGGCGTCCGTCCGGCGTCCCAGTCCCGCCACGGACATCGATCGGATCGAGACCGGGATCGGGACTCAGTTCCCCGCCCTCGATCGAGCCGACGTAGAACACGCCCTCCAGGCCTCGCGCGTGATGAAACGCTTCCCGTCGCCGGAGATCGCTCACTCCCCGATAACCCTCCGGCGACGACGGGCCCGATGCGCTCCGCGTCGAAAGATCCAGCACATAGTCGCGTGGAGGACTCGTCGCCTTCCCGGGCGGTCGCCAGGAATGCGTCCGGTCATCCGCCAGCCAGCCGGCGCGCCCGCGGCTTCAGCCCGCCGGCAGGAGATCTTCCTCGTCTCGCCGGGCCCCGTCGGATAGATGACGATCTCGCGGTTGGTCTCGCGCGATCCGAGCGAATGCCAGAACGCTCTTCCCGTCTGGCAGAGAATTCAAACCCGAGCGGTCCCTTCTCCCATCCGGACCGCGGGCGAGCCGTCGAGGGCGCGCACGTACGTGGAATAGCCCGCCCCGCCCCCTTCCCCGGTCTCCGTGAACAGGACGAACCGTCCGTCCTCTGAAAGATCGTCCGAGACAGGCTCCAGTCGAACCACGTCATGATCGATCTCTTCCGTGCGCGCCGCCGGCCCGGCGCGCGACGATGCCGAGGTTGACGTGAGCCTCGTGCGTGACCAGCGTCGCGCCCGTCCGGCGCCACATCCCGCAGCGTGAGGGAGCCCGCGACGCGCGCGAGCGTGCGAGCCTCTCCGCCGGAGGCCGTCGACGGCGTGGAGGGCGCGGTTGGCGCCGACTTCCGCGCGCCGTGTACCAGACGCTCCCGATCCGTCCGGCGACCACGCGAGGCCGCTCGATGGTCGCGTAGAGCCGCGGAAATCGTCTTCTTCTTCCCCGCCAGGTCGACGAGCGCGACGGTGCCGCCGTCATCGTTCGATGACGGGATGTTCGAAGAATGCGATCCGGTCGCCGCTCCGGCGAGAACCGCGGGTTGCCGATCCAATCCGCCGGTCTCGTAGAGCACCTTTCCGGCGGGAAATTCGAGCGAGGCACTTGCCGTTCTCGTTGCGGACGATCAGCGAGCTCCTTGCCATCGGGCGACCAGTCCGCCGTACTCGCACCCTCTCGAGGAGCTCGCGCGGCGCGCCCCCGGTCGGCATTGACGCGCGCCAGCGTCCCGGCTCTCGCGTGAACGCCCCGTTGAAGTCGGCCTTCAGAAGCACGGCGACCTCCCCGGTCTGCGGAGACGGCGGCCACGTCCGCGCCCGCGCGCTCCCGAAGGGCCGCGACTCGGGCGCTCTCCGGCCGGCTGACGTAGATCTCCGCCGGCTTTCCGTCCCAGGCGGCCGTCGTCAGCATCGTCTTGCCGTCGGACGCCGAATCGGGCGCTCCAGATGGCGCCGCTTGCCGGAACGTGAGCTGCCTGAACGTCGCCGGCTCCGAGGATCCCCCTTGCCGCGCCCCAGGAAGTAGCCGCGCGCGAGGGCCGCTGCGAGAGCGCGCGGCGCCCGCGACCCAGCGGAAGCACGCGCGACCGCAGCGCCTTTTCGCTCCGCGGGCTCCCCGCAATCGGCCGTGACGCCCGTCGTTCCCGACAACGCCTCCGAGGTCGAACGCCAGGTCGTGCGCCGAGTGGAACCGCTCCTCGGGGCTCTTCTCCAGGCAGTGCCGCACCACCCGCTCGAGCCCCGGCTGGACGTTCTTGTTGGTGGCCGAGAGGTCCGGGCGGCTCCTCGCGCAGGATCGCCGACATCGTCTCGGCCGCCGTGTCCCGGTAGAACGCGCGCGAGCCCGAAAGCATCTCGTGGAGGATCGCGCCGAAAGAAAAGATGTCCGACCGCGCGTCGGCGGGCTTGCCCTTCACCTGCTCGGGCGACATGTAGCCGAGCGTTCCCATGACGACGCCGGGCTCGGTGCCCGCCGCCGTGGGCAGGTTGGTCTGCGGGCCCGCATGGCGCCGTCGGCCTGCGTCAGCTTCGCCAGGCCGAAGTCGAGAATCTTGACCCGCCCGTCATTGGTGACGAAGAGGTTCTCGGGCTTCAGGTCCCGGTGCACGATCCCCTTCTCGTGCGCCGCGGCCAGACCCTTGGCCGTCTGGATCGCGTAGTCCGTCGCCTTGCGCACCGAGAGCGCGCCGCCCGAGAGCCGGCCGCGGAGCGTCTCGCCTTCGAGCAATTCCGTCACGATGTACGGCGACCCGTCGTGCGAGCCGAGCTCGTAGACCGACGTGATGTTGGGATGGTTCAGGGCGCCGGCCGCCTGCGCCTCCTGCTCGAAGCGTCGCAGGCGCTCCCCGTCCGCCGAGTAGGAAGCCGGCAGCACCTTCACGGCGACGTCGCGCTTGAGCCTTTCGTCCCGCGCGCGATACACCTCGCCCATGCCTCCGGCGCCGATCGGCGCGAGGATCTCGTACGGACCGAGACGCGTACCGCTGGGAAGGGTCAAATCGGGAGGATTCTACGACGGCGCGCCGTTTCTCCTAGACGCCCGCCACGAGCTTCTGGAACCGGGGGTTTTCGCGCAGCGGCGCGAAGTTGGGATCGATCCGGAGCCAGCCCGGCGAGAGGATGTACGGGATCTTCAGGAGCGGCTCGAGCTGATCGATCGCCTTCTCCGGCTCCCCCGCGAGCACGTAGATGCGGGCGAGCTGGTGCTGGAGGAACGGCCCGGTGAACCCATCCTTGGCGATCGGGAGCATCGCGACGCCCGTCTGCGCCTCGCGGATACCGCCCGCCGTATCGCCCATGTAGGCGAGGGCCAGACCGAGGCCCACGCGACGCTGCGCGTCTTCGGGCGCGGACTTCAACTGCTCGTCGATCGCCTTCTTCGCCTCGCCGGCCGTCGCGCGGGCTTTCGCCGTGTCGCCGCGCAGCCCGTAGGCCTGGGCGAGGCAGAGCCCCCAGGTCGCCTGATCGCCGTCGAAAGCGCTCGGAGCCAGACCAACGAGCAGGTCCTGCTGCTTGTCGTCGAGAAGCCAGACGACGTCCCAGTACGCCGCGACATACGCCACGAGGGCCGATGGCGCGACCTCGCGAGGCGCAGCCGCGAGAACCGCCCGGGCGCCGGTCAGGTCGCCTTGCCCGAGGAACGTCATGGCCTTGGTCTCGATCAAGCCCAGATGCGTCGGGGCCAGGACGAGGGCCCGATCGAACGTCTCCCGCGCCGGCGCGTAGCGGCGCAGCCAGAAATACGCGTCGCCGAGCCGGCGCAGGACGGATACCGAGCGCGGATCGAAGCGCTGGGCCTCCTGCAGCGTGGCGAGTGCGGCGTCCCAATGGCCCTTCGCCACGTCGGCCACCGCGATCGCGGAGAGCAGGTCGGCGCTTCCCGGAGCGATCTTGCGAGCGCGCGCAAACTGCTCGAGGGCTCGGTCCGCGTCCTTGGCGACGATGCGCTCGAACTGGCCCATCGCGATGTAGCCGTCGGGGTGCTCGGGAGCGAGCTCGATCGCGCGCTCCGCGGCCCGCCGCGCGGCCTCGGAAAGTGCAGGCGACGGCGTGCTGTTGCCGTACAGCATCGCATCGGCCCGCGCGACCCGCGCCCAGGCCTGCGCGAATCCCGCGTCGAGCGCCACCGCGCGCTCGTAGAAAGTCAGCGCCTGGCGCAGGCTCGGCGGATCCTGGACGCTCATGCCGCGGGAAACCTGCTCCCCGCGCAGAAACTCGTCGTAGGCGGCGAGGTCCTTCGTCGGCCGCTCCTGCAGCCTCTGCGCCTCGGACGGCCGCAGAACGACGCCGAGCTCCTGGGCCACGCGCGCCGCGATGTCCGCCTGCACCTGGAACACGTTGGTCAGCGGCGCTTCGAAGGGCTGCTGCCACTTCGAGGCCGGCGCCTGCGACCCCGAGACCTCGACGAGCTCGGGCGCGACGTGGACGCGGTTCTGGCGGCCGACTTGTCCCACCGGACCCGGGCCGTCAGGAGGTAGGTCACGCCGAGCTCCTTGGCAATCTCCTGCGGCGTCTTCGAAGTCTTGCGGTAGGGCGTCGAGCTGCCGCGCGCGATCACCTGGAGCCCGGGAAGGAGGGTCAGCTTTCCGCGCACCTCGTCGGCGATGCCGTCGGCGAAGTACTCGTCCTCGGGCGCGCCGAGATTCTCGAACGGGAGGACCGCCAGGCGGACCGCCGGCGCGGGGCGGACGGCGGCGACCGGGGGCTTCCCGCGGCGCAGGAGAAGGACACCAGCGGCCACCCCAGCGAGCAGCACCAGCGCGATCGCAATTTTCGGAATGCCCGACCGCCGGCGCCGCGGGGCCGGAACCGCCGAGGGCGCTTCTCCCGCGGAAATGGCGGACTGCGGACGAGGCCCGCTCCCGGGACCGTGCGAGGCCTCCGACAGCGCGAAGACGATGTCCTTGGCCGACTCGAACCGGTGGCTCGGATTCTTCTCGAGGCAGTGGCGCATGACGTGGTCGACGCGGCCCCGAGACGATCCGTCCGAACTCCCCCGGGTCCGTCGGTTCGTCGCGCAGGATCGCCGTCATCGTGTCGGCGGCCGAGGCCCGGTAGAAAGCGCGGCGGCCGGAGAGCATCTCGTAGAGGATCGCGCCGAAGGAGAAGATGTCCGACCGCTGGTCCACCTTGGCGGCGCGCACCTGCTCGGGCGACATGTAGCCGGCCGTGCCGACGACCATTCCGGGCTCGGTGTAGCCGGCCTCGGCCCGGGCCGCCCCGGCCTCGATGTCGACCCGCTTGGCGATCCCGAAGTCCAGGATCTTCAGGTGGCCGGCATTGGTTACGAAGATGTTTTCGGGCTTGAGATCGCGATGGATGACGCCTCTCTCGTGCGCGGCCGACAGGCCACGGGCGATCTGCAGCCCGTACTCGACGGCCTGGGCCTCGAGGAGGGGCCCGGCGTCCAGCCGCTCGCGCAGCGTGTCGCCCTCGAGAAGCTCCGTGACGGCGTAGGCGACGCCCTGGGAGATGCCGAACTCGTGGATCGCGAGGATGTTCGGATGGGACAGCGCCGCGACCGCCTTGGCTTCGCGCTCGAAGCGCGCGAACGCATCCGGGTCGAGAGAGAGATTTTCGGGGAGGACCTTGATCGCGACTTCGCGATCGAGCGCCGCGTCACGGGCGCGGTAAATCTCCCCCATGCCTCCGGCGCCGAGCGGCGCGAGGACCTCGTAATGTCCGAGCTGGGTGCCCGTAGGAAGTCTCATCGGGCAATGTGCGGATTCTACCCTTCGCGCCCGCTGGCGCATCCTCGAGCAGTCGTGGAATATCCTTTGCCGCGACTCCCGTGCCCTCGACTCGAAAGGCGGACATGAGAACCGAAACGCGGCATCGCCTCGCGCTCATCGCCCTGGGAAGCGTCCTCTGCGCCCGAACCCTCGCGGCCCAGACACCGCGCCCGTTGACCGTCGACTGGATCTACGGGGAGGAAGCCGTCGCGGCCTCGCGGCTTCCGAAGTTCGCGTGGACCTCGGGCTCCGCGCTCCTTCTCCTCGACGACCACAAGCCACCTGCGGCGCGGACGATCGAGCGCGTCGACGCGAAGACCGGTCAGCGCCGCGCCGCCGTCGACGCCGCCGCGGCCCTCGCGAGCCTCGCGGCTCTCTCTCCCGGCGCTCCCGGCGCTTCGCCGAAGTCGCTGCCCTGGCCCGAGGCGCTCGACGCCGCGGGAACGACCGGCGTCTACCTCTTCGGCGACGACCTCTATGCGCTCGATTTCGCCACGGCGCGCTTCGTCCGACTCACCTCGACCGGTGCGAAGGAAACCCTGCCGCGTTTCTCGCCCGACGGTCGCAAGCTGGCCTTCGTCCGCGACAACGACCTCTGGGTGCTCGACCTGGCCTCGAAGAGCGAGACGCGCCTCACCTCCGACGGCAGCGAGACGACCCTCAACGGCACGCTCTCCTGGGTCTACTGGGAAGAGGTCTTCGACCGCGGCGACACCGGGTACTGGTGGGCGCCGGACTCGCGCTCGATCGCGTACCTCAAGACCGACGACTCCCCCGTCGACGTCACCACGTTCACCGACATCGCGCCCGCCGTGCCGCGGGAAATCCGCCAGCGGTACCCGAGGACGGGGCGCCCGAATCCGACCGTCCGCCTCGGCGTCGTCCCCGCCGGCGGAGGGACCTCGGTTTGGATGGACCCGGCGGCGGCTCCCTACGAGTACATCCTCGGCGTCGAATGGATGCCCGACGGCCGCGCCCTCGCCGTGCAGACGACCAACCGCGCGCAGACGAAGCTCGACATCTGGCGCTTCGACGTCGCCGCGGGTCGCGCTTCGCTGGTCCTCTCCGACACCGACCCCGCGCTCGTCTACCAGAAGGAGCTCCAGTTCGCCGAGGGCGGCAAGACGTGGATCGTGTCGTTCGAGGTCGACGGGCACCCGCACCTCTTCCGCTACGCGGCGGACGGCAAGCGCCGGAACGCCGTGACGCAGGGCCCCTGGTCGGTGCGCGGCAGCAGCAGCTACGGCGCGCCGCAGGGCTCGACCTTCGTCGACGACATCGGCGGCTTCATCTATTTCACGTCGATCGAGAAGTCGCCCCTCGAGTCCCACCTCTATCGCGTCCGGCCCGACGGCACCGGCAAGGTGCAGATCACGAAGGAGACCGGAACGCACAAGATCTCCTTCTCTCCGGACCGGCGCGCCTTCGTCGACACCTACTCGAACGCGAACACCCTTCCTTCGCTCGCTCTCTACGACGCAGCGGGAACGCGCGTCGCGACGCTGTGGGAGAACCCGAAAGACTTCCTCGCGCCCTACGGTCTGACGCGCCGGGAGCTCCTCACGATCCCGGCCGGCGACGGCTTCGCCCTTTCGGCGAGCCTGCTCAAGCCGCGCGGACTTCGATCCCGCACGGAAATACCCCGTCCTCGTGCACGTCTACGGCGGCCCGGGATCCCCGATCGTCCTCGACCGGCTGGGGCCGCGACGAGCTCTTCGAGCACCTGCTCGTCCAGCAGGGCTACATCGTCGCCGCGATCGATCCGCGCAGCGCCACCGGTCGCAGACAAGAAGCTCGAGGACGCCGTGGTCGGAAAGATGATGAGCGACAGCGAGCTCGCAGACCTCGAGGCGGCCGTGAAGTGGCTCAAGGCGCAGAGCTGGGCCGACCCCGCGCGTTTCGGCATCTGGGGATGGAGCGGCGGCGGCTCGTACACCCTCCTCGCCATGACGCGCACGAAGGAATTCAAGGCGGGCATCTCCGGCGCGCCGGTGACCGACTGGCACTTCTACGACACGAAGTTCGGCGAGGCCTACATGAAGACGGCGGAGACGAACCCCGAAGGCTACGAATGGACGTCGTTCGTCAAGCGCGCGAAGGACCTTTCGGGACGCCTCCTGCTGATCTTCGGAAGCTACGACGACAACGTCCACCCGCAGAACGGCTGGGCGTTCGCCGACGCGTTGATTGCCGCCGGGAAGCCCTTCGACATCATGGTGTACCCCATGCAGAAGCACACGTTCACCGACAAGGCCGCGATCAGGCATCGCGCGCACAAGATGCTGGAGTTCTGGAAGCTCGCGCTCACGCCATGAAACGCGTCTTCGCGGCCTCGTTCCTTTTCGCGGCGCTGCGCCTTCTCGCGCAGCCTTCCGAGGCGCTGACCGTCGACTGGATCACGAGCCCCGAGGCCGACGCGATCATCCGTCTGCCGAAGCACTTCTGGATGGCGGATGGAGCCGTTCTGCTCTTCGACGAGCGCAAGCCCCCGGCCGAGCGCACCTTCGAGCGCCTCGATCCCGAGACCGGATTGCGCCGGGCGGCCGTCGACCGGCCGGCCGCGCTCGCGAGCCTCGCCGCGCTCGGTCCGGACACACCGAGTGCGGACGCCCTGACCTGGCCGATCTCCTTCGACCGGAGCGGCGCGTTCGGGCTCTACGCCTTCGGCGACGACCTCTACCTCCTCGACTTCGCGCGCTCGCGCTTCGAGCGGCTCACGGTGAGCCCGGCGCGCGAGATCAACGCGCGCCTGTCCCCGGACGGCCGCCGCGTCGCCTTCGCCCGCGACAACGACCTCTGGGTCCTCGACCTCGCCTCCCGTCGGGAGACGCGCCTCACTTCCGACGGAGGGCCCGCGATCCTGAACGGCGTCCTCTCGTTCGTCTACTGGGAAGAGATCTTCCACCACGACGACGACGCGTTCTGGTGGTCCGACGACTCGCAGGCGATCGCGTTTCTGCGAAGCGACGAATCCGGCGTCGACGTCGCGACCTTCACGAGCTTCGAACCGGCCCTGCCGAAGGTCATCACCCAGCGCTATCCGCGCGTGGGGCGGCCCAACCCCGCGGTGCGGCTCGGCGTCGCGAGCCTGGGGACCGGACGCACCGTCTGGATGGACGCCCCCGCTCCCGGCTACGAATACGTCATCGGTCTGACCTGGCAGCCCGACAGCCGCGCCGTCGCGGTTCAGACCACCAACCGCGCCCAGGACCGCCTCGATCTCCTCCTCGTCGACCGCGCGACGGGCGCGACGCGCCGGGTCCTGACGGACCTCGACGCCGCGTGGGTCAACCAGAAGGAGATCCAGTTTCTCGGCGGCGGCCGCGAGGTACTGGTCTCCTCCGAGCGCGACGGGTGGACGCATCTCTACCGGTACCGCGCCGACGGGTCGCTCGTCGGTCCGGTCACGAAGGGCGCCTGGTCCGTGCGGGGACCGAGCGCCTTCTATGCCGCGCCGATGGGCTCGGCCTTCGTCGACGAGCGGGGAGGCTCGGTCTATTTCACGGCGATGGAGAAGTCGCCGATCGAGCGGCACCTGTATCGCGTGCGCCTCGACGGCTCGGGCATGAAGCGTGTGAGCCGCGAGGACGGCGTTCACCGGATCTCGTTCTCACCGAACCGGCGCTTCTACCTCGACGCGCATTCGAGCCACGCCGTCCCGCCGTCCCTCTCGCTCCATGCGGCGGACGGGGCGCTGCGCACCGTGATCGCGCGGCCGCGCACCGACCTCCTCGCGCGCTTCGGTCTCCCGAGCTACGAGCTCCGGACCATCCCGGCCTCGGACGGATACCCGTTGCAGGCCCGGATCCTCCAGGCGCGCGGCTTCGACGCCGGCGTGCGCCATCCGGTCGTCCTCCGCGTCTACGGCGGCACCGGCGTGCCCCTCGTCAAGGACGAGTGGGACCGGGCGGCCCTCTTCGATCAGCTCCTGGCGCAGCGCGGCTACGTCGTCGCCTCGATCGACAACCGCATGGCCACGGCGGCGAGCAAGACCATCGAGAATCTCTCGCTCAAAGACGAGTGGGGCGCCGGTGCGGTCGGCGACCTCCTGGACGGCGTGCGCTGGCTGAAGGCCCAACCCTGGGCCGACCCCGCCCGCGTCGGCGTCTGGGGCCGCAGCGGCGGCGGATATTTCACGCTGGCCTTGATGACGAAGTCGGCGGAGTTTCGCGCCGGCGTCTCGATCGCGCCGGTGACGGACTGGCGCTACTACGACAGCAAGTCCACCGAGGCCTACATGAAGCTGCCCGAGGACAACGCGGAGGGCTACGAAGCGACGAACCTCGTGCCGCTCGCGAAAGACCTCCACGGGCGGCTGCTGATCGTCTACGGCACGTACGACGACAACGTGCATCCGCAGAACAGCCTGGCCTTCATCGACGCCCTGATCGCTGCCGGGAAGCCCTTCGACATGATGGCCTACCCGATGCGCAAGCACGGGATCGACGACCGCGCCGCCCGGGCGCACCTGTTCGAGAAGGTGCTCGAGTTCTGGAAGCGGTCGCTCTAATCGGCTCCGGCGCCGGGCCTACTCGTAGCGGAGGGCTTCGATCGGATCGAGACGGGAGGCCTTCACGGCCGGGTAGAGGCCGAAGAAGATCCCGACGGACATCGACACGAGCAGGCCGACGAGGACCGACCAGATCGGTGTCTCCGCCGGCAGCGCCGCGAAGGCCAGCTTGATGAGGGCGGGAACGGCGATCCCGACGATGACGCCGATCACACCGCCGAGAAGCGCCAGCGTCGTCGCCTCGGTCAGAAACTGCAGCACGATGTCGCGGCGGAACGCGCCCACGGCCTTGCGCACGCCGATCTCGCGCGTGCGCTCGGTGACCGAGACGAGCATGATGTTCATCACGCCCACGCCCCCGATCAGAAGCGAGATCATCGCGATGAAGATCATGGCGCCCGTGATGCCGTTGGTGATGCCCTGGAAGCTCTCGATCATCTTGTCGGGCGTGAGGATGTAGAAGTCGTCCTCCGCGTTGAACGGCACGTGGCGTCGGGCGCGCAGCAGGGCCCGGCCCTTCTCGACGACGATGGGCACCTGGTCCGGCCGGTACGGCACCGTCGCGATGTGGATCGTGTCGCCGCGGCTGACCTTGATCTGGGGGAACTGGTGGTCGAAGGTCGAGAACGGAATCAGGTACCAGTGGTTGCTCGAGCCGCCGCCGAAGTCGCCCTTCTCCTCGAGGACCCCGATGACGGTGTACTTCCAGCCGTTCAGCTCGACGGTCTTGTTGAGCGCGCTCTCGTTCGGAAAGAGCGCCTTCTGGACGTCCTGGCCGATGACCGCAACCTGCGAGCCGTGCTCGATGTCGGGGTCCGTGAAGAAGCGTCCCTGCTCGATGAAGTGGTTGTTCGCGAGCGAGTAGTCCGGGTAGACACCCGCGACGGTCGGGTCCTTGGCTTCGCGATCCCGGTACTTCACGGTGGTTTGGGTCCCGTCGAAGAGATAGCGCTCCGGCGAGACGGCGCGGATCTCCGGGATCTGCGCCTTCAGGGCGAGCGCGTCATCGAGAGTGAGGTCCTTGCGGTTGCGCTCGTCGTCCGAGCGATGCCCCGGCCCGAAGCGCATCGAGAACTTCTGGAACTGCACGAGCGTCGCGCCGAAGCTCTGGAACTGCCGGACCATGCTGTTGTTGAAGCCCGTCACGATCGAGACCATCGCGATGACCGTGGCGACGCCGACGACGATCCCGAGCACCGTCAGCGAGGCCCGCAGCTTGTGGGCGCGCACGGCGAGCATCGCGAAACGGACGTTCTCGGCGAAACCGCGGCGCAGGTGGAGGATCAAAGACGACATGGAGCGCGCCTATTCGTACCGGAGGGCCTCGACCGGCGGCAGCTTGCTCGCCTGGTTCGAGGGGATCCAGCCCGCGAGGACTCCGGCGACGGTCGCGACCACCACGCCGAGGAGGATGAACGAGAGCTTCACCTCGGCCGGGAAGACTTGCCGCACCGCGAAGGCGATGAGCGCGCCGAAGATCACGCCGATGACGCCGCCGATCGCGGACAGGAGCGCGGCCTCGAGCAGGAACTGCCGGCGGATGTCGCGCCTTCTCGCCCCGAGCGCCCGGCGCACGCCGATCTCCTTCGTGCGCTCCACGACCGACACGAACATGATGTTGGCGATCACGATCGCGCCGACGACGAGCGAAATGCCCGAGATGAACGTCATCAGGAGGAAGAGGCCGGCCGAGATGTTGCGCCAGAGCGACTGGAGGAGCTCCGCCGTGACGAGGCCGAACGGATCGTCGCCCCGGAAGTCGGTCTTGCGCATGGCGCGCAGGATCGTCCGGACCTCGTCGGTCGTCGCCGCGACCGCCTCGACGCCGCCCTTGGGCTTGATGAAAACCCCGATGTCTTCGGACGGGGCGACGTGCTTGTGGAAGACCGTCAGCGGAATGTAGATGACGTTGTCCTGGCTCTGACCCATCACCGAGCCCTGTTTGGCGAGCGTGCCGATGATCTTGACGGGATACCCGTCGATCTTCATCGTCCGCCCGATGGGATCCATGTTCGGGAAGAGCTCGTCCTGGACGTCCCATCCGATCACCGCGACGGGCGCGGAGTGGTTGTACTCGGTCTCGGTGAAGTAACGGCCGTTGACGATGTCGAACTGCATCGCCTCGCCCATGTTGGGCGTGTGGCCCTGGATCTCGACCTGCGGGAGCTTGCGGTCTCCGAATTTGACGGGCCGCCGACGGTCGCCCCGGGCGCCGACTTCCGCGCACTTCACGCACTCGCGTCGGATGACTTCCATGTCGGTCAGCGTGATGTCCCGGCGCCGCCGGGCGAGAAGCCACTCCTCGCGGCTCGTGATGATCCCGTACTTCGTGAAGATCACGATGTCCGGGTTCAGTCCGATGACCTTGTCCTTGACGTACGAGTTGAGGCCCGAGATCACCGAGACGACGCCCACGACCGTCGCCACGCCGATGATGACGCCGAGCAGCGTCAGGAACGCGCGCAGCTTGTTGCGCGTCAGTGCGGACGACGAGACGCGGAAGAGCTCGGCGGTCGTCACGCGGGCTTGTCGCCGCCCTTCTTCTCGTCTTCCTTCTCGATGATCACGCGGTCGCCGTCCTTGACCTGCCGGAGGACCTTGAACGGCCCCGTCACGATTTCGGAGCCCACGGCCGGCCCCTTCTCGACCTCGATCATGAGCTCGCCCGCGATGCCCGTCTGCACCTTCTCGAAGACGAGCTTGCCGTCCTTGACGGAATAGACGCCCTCTTCCGTCTCGGCGCGGCCCGCGGTCGGCGGCGCCTTCTCGTCTTTCTTGACGTCGCGCACGATGAGCGCCTGGATCGGGATCGCCGTCGCGCCCTCGCGGCGGCCGGTCACGATGTCGGCCGTGACCGAGAAGCCCGGCCGGATGGTCTCGGGCGGGTTGTCGACGCGGATCTTGACCTTGAAGTTGATGGCCTCGGAGTTGGCCGTCAGCGCGAGCAGGTCCGGATCGTTCTTCTGGATCGGCGATGAGCCGACTTCGGTGACGGTCCCTTCGAATTTCGTGTTCGGGTATGCGTCGATCGAGAGCGTCGCCTTCTGGCCGACCTTGACTTGAGGCACGGACGTCTCGTCGACCATCATCACGGCCTCGACCTCGCCCATGTCGGAGATCGTCAGGAGCTGCGTGCCCGGGTTGTTCATGGTGCCGATGACGGTGACCTCGCCTTCCTTGACGGGAAGGGCGGTCACGGTGCCCTCGATCGGCGCCGTGACGGTGGTCTTGGAAAGCGAGTCGCGGCTGGCGGTGAGGTCCGCCATGGTCGAGTTGATTCGCGCCTCGGTGGCCGCAAGGTTGGCCTGCGCCGTGTCCAGGTTCGACTTGGCTTTCTGGAGGTCGGCCTCGGCGAGGATGCTGCCCTTGAAGTTCGCGGCCGCGCGGTCGTAGTCGAACTTGGCCTGGGCGGCCGTCGACTTCGCGGCCTCGAGGTCGTGGCGCATCGCGGACAGGCTCGCCTCCGCTCCCTGCGCCTGGGCGGCGAGCTGCGCGCGATCGATCTGGAGGAGGAGCGCGCCCTTCTTGACGTGGTCCCCTTCCTTGACCGCCAGGTTCACGATCTGACCCATGACGAGCGCCGAGAGGTCGACCTTGCGGCGCGCCTGGATCTTTCCGTTGGCCGTGACCTTGGAGATGAGGTCGAGCTTTTCGACCTTGGCGGTCGTCACGCGCGGGACGTCCTTGTCCTTGCTGCGGATGGCGGCCACCGTGGCGATGACGACCACCACTGCCAGCGCCGTTCCGAGAATGACCTTGGTTCGCTTGGACATCCTGCTAGCCCTCCACCGCGGCGTCTACCCTCAATCCGCCGCTCCTACGCGGTCTTGCAGCGTATTTCCTTCTACGGAACAGGCCCGGGAAAGTTCAATTCCCCGGAGCCCATTGAAAAGACTGGGGCTTTTCGTTAGCCTTCCGCCCCCTGCGCCCATAGCTCAATTGGATAGAGCGTCTGACTACGGATCAGGAGGTTGGGGGTTCAACTCCCTCTGGGCGCACCATTAGGACCGCAAAGCCTCCAACGCCATGCCGCTGACCGCCGAAGACCGCCAGTTCATGGGCGAAGCGCTGGCGTTCGCGCGGATCGCCTTCGCCGAGCAGGAAGTGCCGATCGGCGCCGTCGTCGTCAAGGACGGACGCATGATCGGCCGCGGGCGAAACCGCCGGGAACGCCTGGCCGACCCGACGCACCACGCCGAGATCGAGGCGCTCCGGGAAGCGGCGCGCGCGGTCGGCCGCTGGCGCCTCGAGGACTGCACCCTCTACGCGACCGTGGAGCCGTGCGCCATGTGCGCCGGCGCCGCCGTCAATGCGCGGATCCGGAGGATTGTGTACGGGTGCGCGGATCCCAAGGCCGGCTATTGCGGCACGCTCGGCAACATCCCGCAGGACGCGCGCCTCAACCACCGGGCGGAGGTCGAAGGCGGTCTGCTCGCCGAGGAGTCGGCGGAGCTGCTCCGACTGTTTTTCCAGGCGAGGCGCTGACTCAGGATTTCTCGAGGTTGCGCTTGAGGGCGGCCGCTCCCTCCTCGACGAGCGGCGCGATGTTCGCGCGCACGTCGGCCGGCAGGAAGTCCGTGATCCACACGAACGTGCAGCGGCCCGGGCCCGCATCGACGATCTGCATCGACGCGTGGTGATACGTCATGCCGGGGGCGTCGAGGGCCGCGTAGGCCACGCGGCGCCGCTCGTCGTCGACGTCCAGAATCTGCTCGCGCAGGTTCATTCCGTTGGCGAATCGGACCGTTCGAATACCGCCCTCGAGCCGGGAGTCCGTGAGCACCGGAGCGAAGAGCTCGCGGGCCTCGGCCACCCGACGCAGGGACGCCCAGGCGGTCGCCGTGTCGACCTCGACGGTGATCTGTTTGTGGATCGATGGCATGGACTCCTCCTCGGCCGCTGGCCGCCCCCGGGGAAAGCGTATCGAAGTTGGTTGCAATAGAGTGGCGCGAACGCCGTGGATGACCGCCGCGCCCGTCTCGTCGACCTCCTCCGGCTCGCGTACTCGGGCGAGCTCGCCGCCGCGCATGCCTATCGCGGGCACGCGCGCTCGGTCTCCGATCCCGCCGAACGCGCGCGCATCGAGACGATCGAGGACGAGGAATGGCACCACCGCGACAACGTCGGAACGATGCTCGCGAGCCTCGACTCCGGTCCCAGCCCGAAGCGGGAAGCCCGCGCCGCCGTCATCGGGCGGGTCCTGAGCTTTCTCTGCCACGTCTCGGGATGGTTCGCGCCGATGTACGGCGCCGGCCGCCTCGAGAGCCGCAACATCCGCGAGTACGAGGAGGCAGCGCGCCTCGCCCGCGACTGCGGCCGCAGCGACCTCGTCGACTGCCTGCTCGAGATGGCCGAAGTCGAGTGGGAGCACGAGGCCTACTTCCGCTCGCGCGTCCTCACCCATCCCTGGAGCCGCCACATCCGCGTCTGGCCCCAGCCGTCGCCGAAAGAGACGATCCGGGCGTCGTTCGCGGCGGAGCGGCCCGCCGAAACGGCCAGCGCCGGCTAGAGATCCCGAGGACTGACTTCGATCCGCAAATCCGCTAGGATTCGCCGTCCCACCCCCGCGGAGAGGTGCTGGAGTGGTTGATCAGGCCGGTCTCGAAAACCGGTAGGCCCGAAAGGGTCTCGTGGGTTCAAATCCCACCCTCTCCGCCATCCTCACCGCCTGGCGGTTCACACGTTCGGCGTATATTGGCCGCCTTCGTAGGAGGTGACACCGTGACGTGGCCGATGAACCAGTGCGAAGCGTGTGGAAACGTGCTCCCCCTGCCTCCGGACGGATTCCCCGAGCACATGCGTCCGACGAAAGATCCGAGCGTGGCGGCGGGACGCTCCGACGGAGCCGCTCTCGAGCGTTGCCCGGGGACCGGATCCATGCCGGCGGCGGCCGCGACCGAAGGGCGCCGAACCCGGATCGACGACCTGGTCTAGCGAGGGCTGCGGACCTACCGGATCGGCTCGATCGGCGTGCGCCTGGGCTCCTTGCCGAACCGGATCCGCGACTTTTCGATGTGCTTCCGGATCTCGACGTCGCGATCCTTCGGCGGCGCGCTCGTGACCCAGCCCCGGATCAAGCGATCGGCCGCGGCGGCCACCTCGTCGACGGCGCGGTCGAACAGATCCTCGTTCGCCTTCGAAGGCTTGTTGGCCCCGCTGATCTTCCTCACGAACTGAAGGGACGAGGCGCGTATCTCCGCCGTGGTCGCGGGCGGTGCGAAGTTGGCGAGCGTGCGGATGTTTCGGCACATGCCGAAACTCTATCGAGCGCGGGGCCGGGCTTCTAGGGCCGCTTCTCGACGGAGGCGAGGAACGCGGCGGCCTCGGTCTGCCCGTTGTACTCCGCCCAGCCGCGCGGGGTCGCGTTGTAGTTGCGGTCCCGCGCGTCGGGATCCGCGCCGAGCTCGACTAAGAGCCGCACCATCGGCAGGTTCCCGATCCACGCGGCGTTGTGGAGGGGCGTCGTCGCGAGGTTGATGCCGACGCCGTCGTGCCGGGTGCTCGCTCCGATCTCGAATCCGAGCTCGCACATCAGCCGCACCCCGTCGAGCTGCCCCGCCTCGACCGCGCGCTGGACGAGCAGGATGCGGCCGTGGAGCCCGAGCGTAGCCGGCAGTCCGGGATGCTTCTCCAGGAGAGACAGGGCCTCCGGTCGCTTCCCGGCAACCAGGGCCGCGGCGAACGCGTCGCCCGGGTCGAGGGCGATCTCCCGCGCGCCTTGGGAGTGGAGATAGGCCGCGATCTCGCCGTTGCCGGCAAGGACGGCCGCTTCGTAGGGCGTCCGTCCGTCGCGCACGCCGGGCAGGTTGGGGTCCGCCCCGTGCTCGACGAGAAGCCGCACGCGCTCGGGGAAGTTCCTGCGCGCCGCCGACCAGAGCTCTTCGGCGAGCAGCTGCGCCGGGCTCGTGAGGCGCTGGCCGAACCGCTGGTACCAGGGACCGCGCGCGTCCCGGCCCAGTCCGAACTCGAGGAGCAGCTCGAGGTGATCGTCGGCCCGCCGGAAATGACGGTTGTAGAGCACCTGCCCGTCGTTGGGATCGGCGCCCTTCTCGAGCAGCAGCCGGGCGAGGGCGTCGCGATGCGGATGCGGTGGATAGCTCGCTCCCCCTTCGCCCTCGCCGAACGCTCCGGTCAGGGCCGTGAACGGCGGGAGGTTGCCGCACCAGAGGAAGCCCGCGTTCGGGTCGGCGCCGCGCTCGAGCAGGAGCCGCGCGGTCTCGAGCGTCGAGCGGCCCCCGCGCGTCGCCGAGACGCGAGTAGCACGCATAGAGCAGCGGCTCCCAGCCGAACGGTCCTCCCCGACGCCGCGCGCACTTCGGATCGGCGTCGAGCATCGCGCGCGCCGCGCCCGCGTCGCCGGCGGCCGCCGCGGCGAAGAGGCTCGAAGCAGAGATCCCGGGCTCCGACTCGAGCAGGGCCATCGCCCTCGGCAAGTCGGCTCGCTGCCAGCGCCCGTAGTCGAGACACGCGAGGCGGACCAGGGCCTCGGCGGCGGCGCCCGACGGTTCGATCTCGGCGGTCGGATCGAACGTCCACGACGCGGCCGTCTCGACGTGATGCTTGAGCTTCGGCCAGCTCGGGAAGCCGTAGGACCGCGCGAGCACCAGCTGCGCGCCGGCGAGCGCGAAGTCCGCGGCGGCGGTCTCCCCCTCCGGATGAAACTCGCGCACGCGGGCGAGCGCCTCAGGTTTGCCGGCGCGGATTTCGTCGAGCAGGCCTTTCGCGCGATGGCGGAGATTCTCCAGGGACGGATTTTCGGGAAGCGGCGAGACCGGCATGGCGACCTCCTCCCCCGGACGCTTCGCGGCGCCGGGATGCAAGCCCGCGGTCCGCTGTCGGGCGAGGAAGACGCTCGTCCTCGATTGCCTGGGACTCGGGTGGGCTTGGCCCTTTCCGCGGACCGGGAGCGCCCCGCGCGCTCGACGTCGATCCTACCGCGGGCGGTAGCGTAAAGTGAGGGAACAAAGCCAAAGGAGGTCCCATGCGTTCGATTCAATCCCGCACCGTCTTAGCCACCGTCCTGTCCATGGCCTTCGCCGCCGCCCACGCCCACGCCGCTCCCGAGCCCCAGCCGATTCGGCCGGCCGGAACCAACCCGAACCCGGTCCGCAAGGATCCGGCGCTACGGGCCCCCCAGTACGGCACCACCGGCCTGAGCTACATCAGCGTCTCCGGCGCGGCGTTCGTGCCATGGAATTCGAACACCGTCTATGCCACGACCGGCAACGGCTACTCCCAGCAGCTTCTGCGCACCGCGACCGGAAACTTCGTCCGCTTCGCCGCGCCGATCCAGCTGCCGTCGGGCTCGATCGTGAAGTACTTGGAGCTGGACTATTGCGACAACACGGGGGGGTCCGGGTTCGTGCAGGGAGCGCTCGTGGAGATGACCTATCTCGGCAACGAGTCGGACTACGTGGGATTCCTCGCCTCGAACGGGGACGGCTGCACCTTGGAGTCCACCAACACCGGCGACCTCGTCGTGGACAACTTCAACAACCACTACTACCTGCTCGCCACCGTATCGGACAATCCCGGCGACCTCACAGGGCTCGCCGGCATGATCGTCGGCTATCAGCTTCAGGTGTCTCCGCCACCCGGCACCGCGACGTTCAACGATGTTCCGACGAGCCACCCCTACTTCCAATATATTGAGGCCCTCGCCGACTCGGGCATCACGGGAGGCTGCGGCGGCGGCAACTATTGTCCCGACAACCCCGTCACGCGCGCGCAGATGGCGGTGTTCCTGGCGAAGGCCCTCGGCCTCTTTTTTCAGTAGCGTTCAGCAACCGGGGGCTCCGCCGCGGCGCGTCCCCCGGTTCCGTCAAACCTCGCCCCAGGGAATCCGTAATAATCGCCGGGCACCGACCCCATGACCAACGCAATCGAGCTTTCCGGCGTTTCCAAGGTCTTCGGCCGCTTCACGGCCGTCGAGAACCTCTCGCTCGCCGTGCCTCAGGGCGCGATGTTCGGGCTCCTCGGCCCCAACGGCGCGGGCAAGACCACGACGATCCGGATGATCATGAACATCACCGCGCCCGACTCCGGAGAGATCCGGATCCTCGGGCACCCGATGGACCGCGCCACGCAGAACCGGATCGGCTACCTCCCCGAGGAGCGCGGGCTCTACCGGAAGATGAAGGTCCTCGACCACCTCCTCTTTCTCGCCGCGATCAAGGAAGTCGACCGTGAAACCGCCAAGCAGCGCATCTCCGGGTGGCTCGACAAGATGGAGCTGCGGCCCTGGCTCAACAAGAAAGTCGACGAGCTCTCCAAGGGCATGCAGCAGAAGGTCCAGTTCATCGCCACGATCGTCCACGACCCGGACATCCTGATCCTCGACGAGCCGTTCTCGGGTCTCGATCCCCTGAACGTCGCGCTCATGCGCGACTACTTCCTCGAGTTTCGCCAGCGGGGCAAGACGATCGTCTTCTGCACGCACGTTCTCGAGCAGGCCGAGAAGCTCTGCGACGAGATCTGCCTCATGGCCCGCTCCCGGAAGATCCTCGAGGGGCCGATCAAGGAGCTCAAGCGGCGCAACGCCCAGGGTCTCCTTCGCATCGAAGCGAAGGCGAGCCTGGCGGAGATCGGCGGCCTGCCCGGCGTCGCGACGGCCAAGGCCGTCGATGGCAGCTACGTCGTCGGTTTGGCGCCCGGCACGGATCAACGCGAGTTCCTCAAGCGCGCCCTGGATCGCTACGAGGTTCTTTCCTACTCCCAGAAGGAGCCGGACCTCGAAGAGATCTACATCGAAGCGGTGCACAGCGCCGGGATCGAAACCCGGGCGATCGAATGAGGCGCGCATGAACTGGAAGAAGGTCTTCGCCATCGTCCGGCGCGAGTACGTCGAGCGCGTCCGGACCAAGGCGTTCTGGGTCGCGACGCTTCTGATCCCGTTTCTGCTGCTGGGTTACGTCGTCTACCAGATCTCCTCGTCGCGCAAGACAGGCGGCGAGCGCACGATCGTCGTCGTCGACCGCACGGGAGTGCTCTTTGCACCGCTCGCGAAGGAGCTCGCCGACGTGGAGTCCCAGCAGAAGGCCCAGGGCTCGTCGAGCAAGGGGCCCCACTGGGTCCTGAAGGCCGGCGACCCCGCGGGCGAGCTCGACGCGGTCAAGGAGACCCTCCGCAAGGAGGTTCTCGCAAAGAACATCAACGGCTACCTCGTGCTCGAACCCTCGCGGCTCGAGCAGGACGAGGTCGAGTACTACTCCACGACCGTCTCGGACTTCATCGCGCTCTCTCAGCTCGAGCGGGCGCTCAACCGGGTCCGCATGCGCCAGAAGATGCACGCCCGGGGGCTCCCGACGGATCTCGCGAGCGATCTCGAGAAGCGCGTCGACTTCAAGGCGTTCAAGGTCAGCGACAAGGGAACCGCCGAGGAAAAGGGCGCCGGGATCTTCGCCGCGATCATTTTCATGGTCCTCATGTACACGACCTTCTTCGTCTACGGCGGCCAGGTCATGCGCGGCGTCCTCGAAGAGAAGAGCAGTCGGATCGTCGAGGTGATCATCGCGTCCGTCCGCCCGACGGAGCTCATGCTCGGCAAGATCGTCGGCATCGGGCTCGTGGGCCTCACGCAGTACTTCGTCTGGTCCATCGTCGCCATGAACCTGTCGCTGCCCGGAATCGCCACGATGATGTCCGGCGACATGGGCATGCCCAAGGTCCCCATTTCGATGCTCGGTTACTTCGTGCTCTTTTTCATCCTCGGGTATTTCGTCTACGCCAGCGTCTACACGACGATCGCGGCGCCGTTCAACAACGAGCAGGAAGCGACGCAGTTCATAATGATCCCCGTCATCCTCATCCTCGCCGGCTTCATGGTGTACCCGGCCGTCATGAACAACCCGTACGGCGGCGTCGCGGTCTTCTTCTCGCTCTTTCCGTTCACATCGTCCCTCGTGATGTTCCTGCGCACCGCGGTGTCCGAGCCGCCCGTCTGGCAGATCCTCCTCTCGATCGCGATCCTGATCGCCACCACCATCGGGATGGCGTGGTTCGCGGGTCGGATCTACCGCGTCGGCATCCTCATGTACGGAAAGAAGCCGACGATCCCGGAGATCCTGCGCTGGGTGCGCTACTCGCCCGGCAAGGCGCCCCAGCCGGCGGCGAACCGGCCCTCGTAGCGGACGGTTGCCCCATTCCGGGCGCCTGTGCCAACTATCGCGCCCCCGTTCGGCCCCTTCGTCTAACGGTCTCCTCTGTTCGCGCGGCGTTTGCGCCGCGACACGCGGCCCTCTCAAGGCCGCCGCCGCTTCGCGGCGGGCGCGCTTCGCGCGCAATTCCTCGAGGTTTGCCGACCCGGGAGACCTTGTGTTAACTTTCGCGCCCCCGTTCGGCCCCTTCGTCTAACGGTTAGGACGCGGCCCTCTCAAGGCCGAAATACGGGTTCGATTCCCGTAGGGGCTACCACTCCTCGCCGGCTCTGTTAGTCACACGCCGCGTCCTCCGGACGCAGCCCTCTCAAGGCGACTCCTTTGAGCGCGCGCGTTCGCGCGCGACACGGGTTCGCTTCCGCCTCGCCTGCTCCACCGCTGCGGCACCCGCCACTTCCGACGGCCGCAGGCCCCGGTGCCGGCGGAAGGTCGTCACGAAGTGGCTCAAAGACCCGAAGCCGACCGCGTAACAGGTCTCGGTGACCGAGGCGCCCGCGCGCAGACGCGCCTCCGCTTCGGCCAGTCGACGGTCGCGCAGGTAGGCGTGCGCGGGCCGGCCTTCGAGCTCCCGGAACACGCGCGCGAAGTGGTAGAGGCTCATGCAGGCCTCGGCGGCCAGTCGCGAGAGCGACAGCGGCTCGGCGAAGTGGGCGTCGATCATCGCCCGCACGCGCCCGACGCGGGCCGCGTAGGACGACAGCTGGTGCGCCCGGAAAAGCGGACGTGGAAGCTCGCCGGGGGCAGCCGCCAGGGCCAGATGCAGCTCTCCGGCGAGGGCTTCGGCTTGCGCCGCGTCCGCCGCGCCGCCGACGCTCTCGAGCCGCAGCTTCAGGTACGCCGCGCGGTTGCTCACGGCGTGCACGCGGGCGTCGAGCCTCGAGGCGCCCTGCCCGAGGAGGCTCTCGACGGCCTCTTCGGTGAAGCGGATCGAGAGACAACGATCCCGCGGATGGTCCTCGTCGTGGCGGCAGGAAAATTCGAGCCCCGGCGCGGCCACGAACACGTGGCGCGACGTGACTTCGCTCCAGGTCCCGCCGGCGAGCTTCAGTCGGAACGAGCCGCTGTCGACGAAGCTCACCGCGTGACTGCGCGCTCGTTCCGTCTCCGGGTCTCGGTGCGCGACGCCGGGCGCGTGGTCGAACCGCTCGATCAGAACCGCAGGCGATCGCAGCAGGGGCGCAACGCGGTTCATGCGCCCATTCTGGCCGATCCCGGCGGGCCAGGAGCCCGACTGCGCAAGAAACCGCAAGCCCTGTCCCCGCATCCGACCTAGATTTCGTCCAACAGGGAGGCTTTATGGAGACGCAGCGCAGGGGGCTCATCGTTGCCGCAATCGCGGCAGTTACCGCGATCGCGACACTCTCGGGTCCGGCGGCTTCACGAGCGGCGGAGCCTGCCGCTTCGGCAGCCATCGACGCGGAGGTCCTGAAGCTCCGGGAGGCCGCCTGGCGTGCCTATTTCGCCGGCGACGAAGCGGCGCTCGGCGCAATGCTGCCGCCCGATTTCATCGGCATCGACATGGACGATAGTCCGTTCGTCACGCGCGAACAGGCCCTGGCTCAAGCCCGCGCCTTCCGGGCCGCCGGGGGCCGCCTCGTGAGCCTCGAGTTCCCCGAGACGCGCGCCCAGCACTACGGGGACGTGGTGATCCTCTACGGCCGGTACGCGGTGGTGCTCGAAACAGGCGGCCCCAAATCCACGACGCTGGCACTGCGCGGACGCCTGACCGAGTTGTTCCTGCGCAAAGGCAACGGCTGGATCCACACCGGCTGGCACCTCGATACCGCGTCGACGCCATGAGAAAAGGGGTGGCCTTTGGGGCCACCCCTGCGTTTCACGGTCGACCGATTACGTCAGTCGGATGTTCCGATGACCTGCACGGCCTTCTTGAGGTCCATCAAGGGCAGCGGGTTTGACGGATCCTGCAGATTCGGAGTCGTATCGTTCGACGCTCCGCCGGGGAAGCGTCGGAGGTTCGGGAAATCCACGATCGACTTGTCAAACTCCATCAGCGGGGCATACACGAGCGCGCTCACCCAGCCATTGTCATAGCCGGAATAGCGGCCCGGCGAGGTGGTCGGCATGCGCGTGCTCACCCCGCCGTTGAAGGTCATGTCGTACTTCTCGTACGGATCCATGGTGAGGTTGTAGGTCGAACCGATGGCGCCGAGATCCTGTCTCGGACCCAGCCAGGTGTCCTTCGCGGTGTACAGGTATTTCCAGGCAATCTTGATGTTGGAGTTCGCCGGATCTCCGCCGATGTCGGCACGCACGCCATAGAACGATTCCCCACCCGTGTAGATCCATCCGTTTCGCGCCGAATGCCTGGCCTTTCCCATGATGTACGCGCTGTTGTCGATGCTGTCGAAGTAGATGGGTTTCCCGTCGTCGTCCTTCCAGGCGCCATGCGGCGGCGGGGTGAGGCCGGTCATCGTGGCCAGGGTGGCCCAGAGGTCGATGTGGGACATCATCTCGCCGTAGCGCGCATCGGCTGGAATCTTGCCAGGCGCCCACATGATGCCGGGCACACGGAAACCGCCTTCGAAGGGCGTGCCCTTTTCGCCGCGAAATGGAGTCACGCCGGCATCGGGCCACGCGTCCTGCCACGCGCCATTGTCGGCGGTGATGACGACGATGGTGTTGGGGGCGAACTCCCGGATGGCAGCCATGACCTTACCGATGTTGTCGTCAAGCTCCATTTGCGCATCGGAATAGTTGCCCAGGTGCGACTTGCCGATGAACGCCTTGGCCGGAATGTTCGGATTGTGCATCTTCATGAAATTGACATCCATGAAGAAAGGCTTGCCCGCACCGGCGTGCGCCTTGATGTATTCCACCGCCGACGCGGCCTGCCGGACGTCGAACTCATGGAGGTAGTCGTAGTCGATCCGCGCGACCTTGGTCGCCGGTTTGCCCGCGACGCCTTCCCATTCGTAGAGGTTGACGATGCCCTCGTACATTTTCCAGAATTCCGGGTTGAATTTCGGAAACCACGGATGGGCGAACCAGGAGGTGTCGTCGTAGGTGTAGACGCCCGGATAGTACGCGGCGAATTCCTTCATCTCGTCGAAACCGTGCTCCGTCGGGTAGAACTTCGGTTGGTCACCGAGATGCCACTTACCGGAGAAATAGGTCGAGTAGCCGTTTTTCTGGAAAAACTCCGCGATCGTCGGCGTGGGCTTCGTCAAGCCGTTCTGGTCGCCGGGAACCACGACGACCGAAAGGGCCGAGCGGATCGGATAGCGCCCGGTCATGAGCGAGGCGCGACCTGCCGTGCAGCTCGCCTGGCCATACCAGCTCGTGAACATGGCGCCTTCCTTGGCCACTCGATCGATGTTCGGGGTGGGATGGCCGAGGTTCTCGCCACCGCCATAGACCCCAAAGTCGCCCCAGCCCGTGTCGTCGGTCATGAGAATGACGACATTGGGTTTCTTCGTTGCCGTTTGCGCGGGTGCGAGCGTAGGCGCTGCGAACACGGCGAAACCCAACAGGGCGATTGGAAGATGCTTCCGTTTCATAGCTGAACCTCTCCTTCCAAATGAAGTCGGGTGCGGGAAGCGACAGTCAGGCCAGCATACGCCCGCCTGATCGCGTGGCGTTCCCAATGGGCTACTCTGCGCCAGCGCCAAAGATGTCGCTCTCCCCTTCGATCGCCGTGCTGGTCTGTCACCGATGCAAGGGCCCTCTCGACGCGATGGCCGAAGAGCTCTTCTGCGCGGCATGCAACGCGCACTATCCGTGCTCCGACGGCATCGTCGATTTCTCGGAAGGCCGCTACTACGACAATTTCACCGGCCCCGAGGTCCTGACGCCCGAGAACCGACAGGGCCTCGCCAACGAAGCCGAGGCGGCCCGCATCGAGGATTTCTATCTTCCTCACCTGGACCGGCTCGCCCGCACGATTGGGACGGATCGCCGGGCACTGCGCGTTCTCGACTCCGGGTGCGGAAACGGAGAATCCATCGATCTCCTCTGCATCCGGGGCGTCGACGCCTGGGGGCACGACCTGTCGGCTCTTCGTAAATGGCAGTGGCGGGAGCGGGAACGCCGCGATCGTCTGGTGGTGTCCGACGGAGCGTCGTTGCCCTTTCCCGACGGGTTCTTCGACGCCGTCATCGCCTCCGGAGTCCTGGAGCACATCGGAGTCTCCGAGGTCGGGGGAACCCGGTATCAGGTTCGCCCCCTGCCGAACCGGGACGACCTCCGTCGCTCCTACGTTGCCGAGCTCGTCCGCGTCACTTCCCCGCGCGGGCGCCTCTTCCTCGACTTTCCCAACGGAGCCTTTCCGATCGATTTCTGGCACGGAACGCGGCCCGGCGGAGCGAGGTTCCATTCTCCAAGCGAGGGATTTCTCCCGACTGTCTCCGAGGTTCGCGCGCTCTGCAATCGAATCGATCGAGGCCTCACCGTCCGCGCACTCAGTCCCGAGAGAAGACTTCGCTTTCGCCAGGTCTCTTCCCACTGGTACGGCCGCGCGTTCCGGACGCCGATGGCCATTCTTCAGAGGGGAATGTCGAAGCCGCTCTTTCGCTTCCTCGCGGCGTCGCCCATCAACCCCTATCTCGTGATCGAGATCTCGCGTCCCCAGCGGACGCGAATGCCTAGCGCGGTCGGTAGATCAGGCCCATGACGATTCCGGTGACCAGCCACTGGCTGAAGTAGGCCGCGCCTTGCTGGATCGTCAGCGTCGAGCCGATGTTGAGGTTGACGTAGTTGTGCACGACGAACGCGCACACGGCGAAGACGCCGATCAGCGCACCGAAGGTCGCGCCCGCCGCGAGCCCCGAGGCGCCTCGGTGGGTCATCGCGTAGAGCACCGCGACAACCACGATCTCGACCACGATGGCTCCCATTCCGAGCGGCATGCGGCTCGTCATCGCCTCCTGGGGCCGAAAAACGGCCGGGTACTTCGCGAACTCGGACTTCATCGTCGGCAGGACGGCGAACATCAGGAAGCCGACAGCGAGGTAGGCGACCAAACCGCCAAGCGCCGCGAGAGCGATGCGTCCCACGTTCATCTCATGTCCTTTCGGAACGGGAACTGATCTTCCGATCATCCTACCGCGGCGCGCCGCGCCACCCGGTGCACGGGCGTCAGGGTAGGATCGGGCCGCAACCATGACTCGACGCTGGCTCGGCACCCTTTTCCTGTCGCTTCTCTGCTCGACGGCAGCGCCGATGCCCGCCGCTGCGCCCGACGCTGTCGAGAATGCCGCGCAGGAATACACGCGGCTGGTGCTGCGGCACGATCGACTCGTCCTCAAGAACAACATGGGCCGGAAAATGAGCAAGGCCGAGCTCGACGACATGCGCCGGCTCCGGGCGGAGCTCGAGAAGGTCAAGGCGTCCTACTCGCAGGCCGGCGGCGCCTCCCGGTCCGTCGCCGCGGCATTCGAAAAGCGGCGACAGGAGCTGTCCGCATCCGTCGTCGTTCCGGCCGTGCGGCGCTGGGTTGCGGAGGAGTTTCCGGAACCCGCCCAGGTCGCCGCCGCCTTCTCCAAGGACCTCGAGCGGGCCGCCGCGATGCAGATCCTGGCGCGGCAGCTGGAAGAAAAGGCCGGCCAGCCGCCGACTTCCGAAGTGCGGGAGAAGGTTCGCCGCTATCAATCGGCCTGGGTGCAGATCAACCCGAAATCCCGCGACGACTACACGGCCCGCCTGAGCGCGATCGACGCGCTCGTGCGCAGCAACCGGTTCCAGTTCGACGTGCTCAACAAGTTCGTGCCGCTCTATGCCGTCGAGGCGGACAACGCGGTGCGCAAGGACCAGTACGTGGGCGGCGTGGCGGCGGCCAAGGCAAGCGTCCGCGCAGCGAGCACTGCCGTCGCGCTCGTCATCCTCGCGCTACCGCTCGTCTACCTGTTCCTGGGCTCGCGGCGATTCCGCCAGACCATGGTTCGCAACTCCGACGAGTCCTCGCCGTTTCAGCTCCCGAAATCGCTCCAGTGGATCAAGGTCATTCGCAAGCGCTTCTTCGTGGAGTACGCGGGCGGCAGGATCACTTTCAAGGATCGTCGGGAAGAGAAGAGGACCTGGACCACCACGACTCCGGGACAGACCCGGGAAGTCGGCCCCTGGACGTTCAAGGAACCGGACACGATGCATACGTCGACGCAGACCATCGTCTACTACAAGTACACCTTCGAGACGCCGGACGGAGGCAGCCGGTCGGAGGAGTTCGTCGAGAAACCCTCCCACCTGGAGGTCGGGACTCTGTTCGGCATCGTGGTCTGCGGCGACGACGTGGTGCTCTACTACGACCACACGAACGACCGGCTGGGTCGCGGCAACGACCTGGACCACGCGCTCTCGATGCCGCCGGCCTTCGTGTTCTGGCTGGCCGGGATGGCGGTCGCGGTTGCCGGCTTTACGGCGGTGAGAAAGTTTCTCGTCGACCCGGGCCCGCTGGCGCACCATTCCGTCTACGAGAGCATCGCGGGGATGCTGATCTTTTTCACCGCGCCGCTGCTGGCGATCTACGTCGTTATCCTTCGATCCCTCGTCCGGAAGACCCGGGACAGGCAGTTCGAGAAGACGTGGGTTCCCCGATTCCAGAAGTTCCTGGAGGACCTGAGCCCGCTGCTCAAACGCCGCTTCGGGGGCGACGAACGCGCGCGTGTCCGGCTGGAGAAACGCCTGGAGCACGAACGCTCCAAGACCTGAGCCTTACCCGGCCGAGGTCGGGTCAATCCGCCGCGTCCCGGTTCGACCGGGAAGTGCCGGTGCACCAAACAGGCCGTCTATGTAGATAATGGGCCCCATGAAGCACCCCTCACCCAACCGTCAGCCTCCCTCGGCCGCGGCAAAGGCGCGCGTCGCGGCCCTGCGCCGCGGCGAGTCGCCGATCGTTCGGGATCCGGAGGAGGCCCGCGGCGTCACGTTCATCTCTCCGGCCGAACGTCAGGCTGCGATTGCCGCCGCGGCAAGGAAGCGCGCCGCCGAGAAGAAGCGGCCCAAGCAGTAGCCGCTTTCCTTCAAGGTCGACGGCAGACGAACACCTCGTCGGTTTCGCCCGGCTCGTCGAGGGGTCGCTCGAACGTGCCGATGCGGAACCCGACGCCTTCCAGGATCCCGGTCCACGTCGCGCGCGCGAACAGTCCCTCGAGGTGGCGGTCGTGGACGGCCTGGACGTCCTCGCCGTCGCGGAGCAGAAAGGCGAATTCGGTCAGGAAGGTGTCGTCGGCCGGCTCCGGATCCCAGAACCGCTCGAGGCCGCGCAGCGCGCGCCGGCCGTCGTTTCCTTCGATCTTGTTGGTGTGCTCGCGGAACGTCTCCTTCACACAGTCCGGAGCGAACACCGCGGCGCCTCCGGCGCGCGTGTGCATCGGCCTCAAGCGTAACCTGTCCGTCGGGTCGGTGACCTCCGGCTGGAAGGGTGCTAAGGTCCGGCGCGGTGCCCCCGCGGATCGCTCTTCGCCCTTCCCGGCGTAGCACCCGCGGCCCTCCTGTTCCGCCGAACCGACGCCACCGGCCGGTCCCGACAAGCACCGTCGCGCAAGCCCCGGTCCTTCTCGGATCCGACCTTCGTTTCATTCTTCTTCTCAAGGAGATCTCATGAGAAGGCTTCTCACTCGCGGCCCTCGATCGCTGGTCGGCGTTCTGGCGCTGGCCGTTCTTCCCGCCGCCGCCCTCGCCGAAGACACGCTCGCCGTCCACTGGAACGGCGTCCTCATCGAGGCCGTGCGCAACTCCGGCCTGGGTCCCGCCCATGGTCGCGCGCGCGATCGCCGTCGTGCACACGTGCGGCTTCGATGCGTGGGCGGCGTACGACGACGTCGCGATCGGTACGCAGCTCGGAGGCACCCTGCGGCGCCCCGCGGCCGAGCGCACGGCCGCGAACAAGGAAAAAGCATTCAGCTACGGCGAGTACCGGTGCATGCTCGATCTCTTCGCGCCGCAGGCCGCGACGATCCGCGCCGAGATGTCGGCCCTCGGGTTCGACCCGGACGACGCCTCGACCGACCCGGCGACGCCCCAGGGCGTCGGCAATCTCGCCGCTGCGGCGGTCCTGGAATTTCGCCATCAGGATGGCTCGAACCAGCTCGGCGATCTGAACCCGGGCCCGTATTCCGATTACACGGGATACCTGCCGGTCAACGATCCCGACCACATCAACGATCCCAACCGATGGCAGCCACTCCGCTTCTCGGACGGCCAGGGCGGCTTCGTGGTGCGGCCCTTCATCGCGCCGCACTGGCAGAACGTCGCGCCCTTCGCGCTCGAATCGGCCGGCCAGTTCCGGCCCGGACCGCCGCAGCGCTGGCCCTCGATCGGCTACCTCGCGCAGGCCCTCGAGATCATCGTCCTCGACTCGACGCTCAACGACCGCGGCAAGATGATCGCCGAGTACTGGGCCGACGGGCCGCGCTCGGAGCTGCCGCCGGGGCACTGGACCCTGTTCGCCGAGTTCGTCTCGCGCCGCGACGCGCACTCTTTGGACGAAGACGTGAAGATGTTCTTCACGCTCGGCAACGCCGTCTTCGACGCCGGCATCGCATGCTGGGACACGAAACGGTTCTACGACTCCGAGCGCCCGATCACCGCGATCCACTTCCTCTTCAAAGGGCGCCGGGTTCCCAACACGGTGCCGCTGCAGGGCGTGAAACGGGTCAAGGGCGAGGACTGGCTGCCTTACCAGCCGGCGACCTTCATCACGCCGCCCTTCGCCGAGTACACCTCGGGGCACAGCACGTTCTCCGCGGCGGCCGCGGAAGTCCTGAAGCGTTCCACGGGCGGCGACGTCGCTCGGCGCGGAGGTTTCGTTCCCGGCTGGCTCCGGACGCCTCGAGCCCGGCTTCGCCCCGAAAAACGACACGACGCTCTCCTGGGCCACCTTCTCGGCCGCGGCCGATGAGGCGGGGCTCTCGCGGCGCCTCGGCGGCATCCACTTCTTCGAAGGCGACTACCGCGCGCGCGCGATGGGCCGCAAGATCGGCTGCACCGTCTGGCAGAAGGCACAGGGCTACATTCTCGGCAACCCGCCGCCGGCCGACACCTGCGACTGCAACCGGAGCGGGTGTCCGGATTGAGGGTGCCGCCCACGGCGGCGCAATGACGTAATAGGGGCGGGGCCGGTCCCCGCCCCATTTTGTCTGGAATGGGCTCTCCAGACTCCGCGTTCGTGCGAGGAGCAAAAAGGAGCCCGCGATGAAACGTCTCATCCCGGTACCGGTCCTCCTCGGCGTCGTGACCGCGGTCCTCGCACAGCAGTCCGCTCCTTCCGCTCCATCCGCTTCTCCCGCCGCCACTGCGACTCCGGCTCCCGCGCGGCCGCCCATGGACGACCTGCGCTTCCTGCGGATGAAGATCTCCGCGGGCGATCTGCCGAGCGCGGAATCGATCATGGAGGTTCACCGCGCCGAGAAGGGCGAGGACGCCGAATACGTGTACTGCCTCGCGTGGCTCGCGCGGGGCGCGGCGCTTCTCGACGACTGGACGGCCGCGGCCCGGTACGCGAAGGCCGCGCGAGCGGCGGCCGTGTCGCGGCTCGGCACTCCGCCCGACTGGGAAAAAGGCTCCGAGTCTGCGTACGCTCTCGGAACGGCAATCGAGGTGGAAGCCCAGGCGCTCCTCGCCGCCGGCAAGCGCGCCGAGGCCCTCCGCTACCTCGACGAAAGCGCCCGGGCGCAGGAAAAGGCGCCCTACAACCTCCGCGCGCGCATCCAGAAACGGCGCAACCAGATCGAGCTCGTCGGGCAGAGGGCGCCGGCCATCGCCTCGGAGGATCCCGGCGGCGCGGCCACGCCGAGCCTGGAGTCGCTGCGCGGCAAGCCCGTCGTTCTGTATTTCTGGTGGGAGGCGTGCGGCGACTGCAAGGCCCAGGCGGCCGCTTTTCGCCGGACGGTCGAGAAGTATTCGCCGAAGGGTGTCGCCTTCCTGGCACCGACCCGCTTTTACGGCGAGGCCGAAGAGCGCAGCGAAGAGAAGGCGAAGATCGAGAAATCCTGGAGCGAGCTCTACGGCCTCGCCGGCAGCGTTCCCGTCCCGATCAGCGACGCGGCGATGCTCCGTTACGGCGCGTCGGCGACGCCGACCTTCGTGTTCGTCGACCGGCAGGGCGTCGTGCGCGCGTACCTTCCCTACCGGATGACGGACGACCGGCTCGCGGCCGAGATCGACGCGCTTCTTCGCTGACCCTCTCGCGCTACCGAATGACGAGCGTCGCGAGCCCCAGCAGCAGACCCATGCTCGCGACGTCGGTCATCGTCGTCAGGAAGATGCTCGACGCGGTGGCCGGATCGGCGCCGAGGCGCCGCAGCGTCAGCGGCACGAGCGCACCCGAGATCCCGCTGATCGCGCACGAGAGGGTCATCGCGAACCAGACGATCACGCCCAGGAGGAACGGATTGGCCGTGTTCTGGGACCGCGCGTAGAACCACATCCCTCCGCCGGCGACGAGACCCACGAGGGCGCCGTTCAGGAGCCCGAGCAGCGCCTCCTTGAGAACGAGGCGGCGCGGGGCGATCTTGCGCAGATCGCCGAGCGTCATGCCGCGCAGCGTCACGGCGAGCGCCTGGCAGCCCGAGTTGCCGGACTGCCCGGCAAGAACGGGAAGGAACGCCGCGAGGACGACGAGCCGGTCGACCGTGTCCTGGAAGAACCCGACGACCGCAGCCGCGACGAACGCCGTGAGCAGGTTCAGCTGCAGCCACGGATGGCGGAACCGGAAGCTGCGCCACCAGTGCGTGCCGACGCGTTCCTCCTTCTCGACACCGACCATGCTGCCGGCCTGGGCGCTGATCTCGTAGGCCTGACGCTCGAAGAGCGCCTGGCCGCGCACCTCGCCGACGAGCCGTCCGGAGGCGTCCGTCACCGGATACGCCGGATAGTGCCGCGTGACGACGGTCCGCATGGCATCGACGAGCTCCATGTCGGGCTGGAGCGAGAAGGGATCCCGCAGCATGATCTCGTCGAGGCGCTGGTCCGCGCGCGCGAAGAGCAGCTCCCGAAACGCGAGGACGCCCACGAGGCGCCCGTCCGCTTCGGTCACGAAGATGTAAGTGATGAAGGCCTTCTGGACGAGCTCGCGCAGGCTCTCGATGGCCTCGCCCGCCGTCGTCGAGGGACGGTACACGGCGAGCGCCCGTTCCATGAGGCGCCCGACGCTCGTTTCGGGGTACTGGAAGTCGATCCGCCATTGCTCGCCGCGCCCGCCCGGCGCGGCCGCGATGATGCGGTCCCGGCGTTCGGATTCCAGGTGACCGAGGATGTCCACGGCCTCGGCCGGGTTCAGGAGCGACAGCGCGCGGGCGGCGATGTCGTCGCTCTCCGCCCGCAACCGCTCGGCGGCCTCGGGCGGCGGAAGCGCCCTCAGGTCTTCACTCAGGGACATCAGACGCGGTGCGTCGTCGAGCACCCTGCGGGCGCCGGGCGAGTCCATGCTTCCTCCTGAAAAGAATGGGAGCGGCGCCATGATAGCCGCGGCGTCCCGGCGGGGCCAGAAGAAGGAATGCGAGCGCTCAGCGCTGGACGAGCTCGATGCGGTTGCCCTCCGGATCCATCACGATCGCCTTGGGCCGTCCGTCCTGGTCGGTCTCGAGGCGCAGCGGAGAGGTGCCGAGGTCCGAGAGCTGGCCGAGGACGCGATCCAGGTTGCGCACGAAGAAAAAGATGTGGATCGGCTTGGGCGGGTCCGACGAAGGAGCCTTGTCGATGGCGATGGTGATGGGACCGAGGGGCGTGTCGTCCTTGCTCAGGTAACCCGAGCCGTCCGGCTGGAACGTCACCTTGAACCGGCTCCCGTACCAGTCGGCGAGCGCTTTGGGGTCGGCCGCCTGGAGCCGGGTCACGCCGAGCGCCTCGATCCGGGGACCCGTGGATTCGACCTTGGGGTTGTTCGCGCACGCCACGGATCCCGGGATGGCCGCCGCGAGAGCGAGGAAGAGGGCGAAAAGGCGAAGCATCTTCATGGGCCCGGGATGCTCCTTCACGCAGGTGAAGTTTCCGCGAAGTAGAGGACCGCGACGACCTCGCCTCCCCCGCCGGCGATCCGATCGACCGTCTTCCGGTGCCCCGGCAGGTGCCGGTCGACCAGCGGATCGAGGTGCGCGCGGTCGCGGGCCGTATACGAGACGAGGATCCGGCGGCCGAGGGTCTTGAGCTTCTCGAGGGCGGCGCCCGGCTCCGGAACGTAGTAGAGCATCTCCACGGCGGTCACGAGACCGAACTCCCGGGCGACCTCCAGATCCTCGAGCGTCGCCTGGACGAACGCCGCCTCGGGCACGCGGCGGCGGGCGCGGCCGACCGCGGTGAGGCTGACGTCCGCGCCGACGACGCGGGGCGACAGGGCGGTGAGCCGGCCGGTGAAGAGCCCCTCGCCGCAGCCCACGTCGAGGATCGAGGTGTAAGGCGCCGCGGGAGCCAGCCGCGCCGCGAGCCATTCGTACTTCAGGCGCGCCCGCTCGAGCTTGGCCGCGCCCCACGGATCTTCCTGGCGGCGATAGAGGCGATCGAAGCGCTCGTAGCCGCCTTCGGCTCCGTGCGAAACGAAGAGGTCCGTCAGGGCACGCTGGATGGCGCCGGTGAAACGGCGAAGGGAGGTCATCGCGCCTCCTCGCCGACGGGAAGCTCCGGCGTGATGTGCATGTGCCGGATGTCCAGGACGTGGCGCTTCAGGAGAACGACGATTCCAGGCACGAGCCAGACGAGCTCGCGGGCGCGGCGCGCCAGGCCGTACGCCATGCCCTGCGCGGCGGTGAAGCCGACGAGCAGCCACAACGCCGTGCGCACGCCCTCGGCCGTCCCGATCCGTCCGGGTATGAAGAAGAGGAACGTGTTGACGAGCATCGCGAGCGTCTCGACGGCGAGCGCCTCGAAGAACCCCGCCCCCGGCGAAAGAAGCCGCATCAGCACCCAGGTCTCCGCGAGCCCGCCGCACCATCCGAGGAAGCACCAGCCGACCGATTCCAGAAAATGCTCCTGACGGCGCTCGTAGATCTCACCGATCCGCTCGTCGAGCGTCTCGGCGGTGGCGCGGAATCGCTCGAGGCGGTGGAAGAGCGGAAACTTCGTCAGCCGGTCGAGCATCGGGAGAAACGCCCCGTGGCGCAACGCGATCGTCATCCACAGGATGACCGCTCCGAAGAGCACGAGGCTCCCGAGGGCCGCGAAGCGCAGCGGCCCCGGCAGGTCGAAATGCACGAGGCTCGCGCCTCCGCCCAGCAGCAGGAACGCGAACTGCGAAGTCATCTCGGCGTGCCGATGCACGGTCGCCGTGGCGAGGGCCCGGGGATAGCCCATCCTGCGCGCGAGCAGGTTGGCGCGCACGGGCTCGCCGCCCACGGCCGTGAAGTAGTTGACCGAGGCACCGGCCATGTAGGCCGCGAAGGTGTTCGAGAAGCGGACCGGCCCGTCCCGGCGGCGGCCGATGATGACCTGCCAACCGTACGTGAAAGCGAGCTCCGCGAGGGTGTAGCCCGCGACGAGCACCGGGAACCACCAGCCGATGACCGAGAGGTTGGTCGCGACCGCGTCCCAGCCCGTCAGGGCGAGGATCGCCGCGAGAACGCCCACGCCCACGACGAAGAAGCCGATCCGCAGGGCGCGGCGGGACTTCCGGGGCGGCCCGGCGAATGCGGCGTCCACGGAAGGCTGTCCCGTCATCGTTCTGCGCCAAGCATAACCGCGGGGCTCGGGACGCTCTTTTCGGGGGAATGCCCCGCGCGTTCGTTTGTTCTGAGTGCGGACGTTCCCCATGCTCAGCGCGCTCCTGCTCTCCGCCGCCTTGCTGGCGTCCACCGCGCCCGCAACCGCTTCCCGCTCCCTCGAAACCCAGGTGCCGGTGGCGTCGCACGCCGCTCTCGAGGCGGGCCTCGCGGCGTGGAGGAACGCCGTCCGATCGGGCGCCGCTCGCCGTTCCGACGTGCTGACCGTCATCGACTATTCGCGACCCTCGACCGAGCCCCGTCTCTTCGTCATCGACGTCGCGGGCGGCCGCGTGCGTTACGCGGAGCGCGTGGCCCACGGCCGCGGCAGCGGCGAGAACGCCACCGAGCGCTTTTCCAACCGCGACGGGAGCCGCATGACGAGCCTCGGCGTGTTCCTCGCCGCCGAGACCTACCTCGGCCAGCACGGCGTCTCGCTTCGCCTCGACGGCCTCGAGCCGGGGTTCAACGACCGCGCGCGCGACCGCGCGATCGTGATGCACGGCGCGGCCTACGTGAACGACGCGATCGTGGCATCGCAGGGACGCCTCGGCCGCAGCTGGGGATGCCCGGCGGTGCGGAACGAGGTCGCGCGGGAGCTCATCGACGCGATCAAGGACGGCTCGCTCGTCGTCGCCTACTACCCCGACGCCGACTGGCTCGCGCGGTCCGCCTTCCTCAGGACGCCGGCGGCGGATCCGAGTTCATGACGTTCAGCTTCGGCCCGGTCGTCTCCGCGAGCACGGGCGCGTCGGTCACGTAGAGCGTCGAGCCCGGCTCCAGAACCAGCAGCACGCCCGCGACGAACGACGGCGGGATCCGAACCCGCGCCGCCGCCCCCATGTTCATCCCGGTTCCTCCCCGCGCCGAGCCCGGCAGCGTGATGCCGATCCAGCGCATGCCGGGAGGACTGTCGGGGTCATCCGGGGCGCCCTTCTCCTCCTGGAGGAGAAACGCCACGGTTCCGATGGGGGTAGCCGGGTCTGCGATCGCGATCTTTGAGCGCCCGATCTCGATGCCGTTGCGCATGACGAGGATCCGGGCGTCCGCGCCGCTGACGACGACCGTCACCGGTCCCTCCGGCGACTTGTCCGGATCCCAGCGCGTCACCGCGTCGTCGGAGAGGGCAGGCTGCCCGTCCGGAACGCCCTTGTCCGTGACCGGAGCGAGGAACGCCGGATGCGAGACCGCGACGGGAGCGCTCGCGTCGCTGGCAATCACGACCGTCATGCCGACGTCCGTGATTCCGAAGAGAAGCTGCGCGAACGCCGACGGGAGATGGACGCAGCCGTGCGACTCGGGATAACCGGGGATGCCTCCGGCATGCAGCGCGATGCCGTCCCACGTCAGTCTTTCGGAGTACGGCATCGGCGCGTTGTCGTAGGTCTTGGAGAAGTGGTCCTTGTCCTTGTTGAGGATCGTGAAGATCCCGGTCGGCGTGCGGTGGCCGGCCTTGCCGGTGCTCACGCCGGCGAGCCCGATCCGAACGCCGTTGCGATAGACGCGCGCGATCTGTTCCGGCAGGCTCACCACGATGACGATGGGCCCGCTCGGCACGGCGGCGGCGTCCCAGATGAACTGCCCGGGCTTGAGCGTCTTCGGGTCGGTGCCGACGGGCGAGGACTCCTTCGCGCCCCAGAACGGCACGGGCGCCGCCGGAGAAGCGCTCGAAGCCAGTACCGCAGCGGAAACCAGGACCAGCCGCAACGCAGTCAGCCGCATCGCGCACCTCCGAACCTGAGAGTACGCGAACCACCCGATAACGCAACCCAGCGTCGCCTTCAGCGGTACCGAAACATCAGTTCGCGGTGCGGGAAGTCTCCCGACCGAAGGGAGGGAGGAGGCCCGCGCCGCGGGAGCGAAGCGCGAAGCGTAAGGTCAGGCCGGCGGTCGAGCGCGCATCCGCGCGAGCCGCCGGCCGGTGCGCCGCAGGCGCAGACCCGAAGCGCCGCGCGAAGCGACGTCAATAACTCAACCCTTCCGGCTCCGAGGCCTTGCGGATCGCGGCGCGGATGCGCAGGTACGTGCCGCACCGGCAGAGGTTGTCGTTCATCGCCGCGTCGATCTCGTCGTCTTCGGGCCGCGGCGTGCGCGCCAGCAGCGCCGCCGCCTGCATGATCTGGCCGGCCTGACAGAACCCGCACTGCGCCACGTCTTCGGCGATCCAGGCCTGCTTGAGGTTCTGGTTCGCGAGCCCTTCGATCGTGGTGACGCGGCCGGCGCCGACGGCCGACACCGGCGTCTGGCAGGAGCGCACGGCTTCGCCGCCGACGTGAACCGTGCAGGACCCGCAGACACCGAGCCCGCATCCATACTTGGTTCCATAGAGTCCGAGCCGGTCGCGCAGGACCCAGAGCAGCGGCATGTCGGGCGGCGCATCGAACTCCCGCTTTTTCCCGTTGACGTCGAGGCTGTAGCGCGCCACGTCAGGCTCCTTTCAGGTCTTCGGCGCGCACCGGCAGGCGCCGGATCCGGCGGCCCGTTGCCGCCGAGAGGGCGTTGGCGATCGCGGCCGTGGCGATCGGAACGGGCGGCTCGCCCGACCCGGTCGGCGCCGCGTCGCTTTCGACGATGTGCGTCTCGACCTTCGGCATGTCGCGGAATCGGACGATGGGGACGTCCCGGTACGTGGATTGGACGACCCGCCCGCGGTCGAGCGTGATCTCGGCCGAGAGCGCGGTCATCGACCAGGCGATGGACCCTTCGACCTGCGCGCGGATCCCGAGCGGATTGACGGCCACGCCGCAGTCCATGGCGCAGATGATGCGGTCCACCCGCCAGTCACCCGCAGGGCCGACGGTGACCTCGGCGATGACCGCGGCCGGTGTGCGCCCGTCGTAGGACGCGCAGGCAACGCCCTTGCCGCGGCCCGCGGGAAGCTTGCGGTCCCACTTCGCCTTCTCGCCGCAGAGGGCGAGCGCCGCGGCCAGGCGCGCGCGCTCCACGGGCTTCCCGTCGCGGCCGCCGGGAACCTCCCCGGGCTTGCGCAACAGCGCGAGACGCAGCGCGAACGGATCCTTCCCGCCCGCGACGGCGAGCTCGTCGAAGAAGCACTCCGAGGCGAACACGTTGTGGTTGTGCTGCACGCCGCGCCAGGAGCCGGTCCGCACCGGGGAGGCCGTCTCGTTCAGAGACGCCTCGAGGGCCGGGATCGCGTAGGCCGGGTCGTAGGCGCCGCGCAGCGGCCCGCGCACCTGCTCTTCGTCGACCGCAGCGCCTGCCGCCGATGGCGAGAAAACGCCGACAGAGACGCGATGCCGCCAGGCCGAGGGCTCGCCCGCGGCGTCGAGGCCGCCCGACATGCGATGGAGCGACACCGGGTGAAAGTCGCCGTTTCGCGTGTCGTCCTGGCGCGTCCAGACGACCCGGACCGGAGCGCCCGCGGCGCGCGATGCTTCGACCGCGTCGAGGACGAAGTCGGAGCGGCCGCGCCGGCCGAAACCGCCGCCGAGGAGCGTCACGTTCACGACGACCTGGGATTCCGGGATTCCCAGAAGCTTCGCCGCTTCGCTCTGCGCCCGGTTGGGCGCCTGGGAACCGGCCCAGATCTCGCAGCGCCCCTCACCTGCGCGGACGTCCGCCGCGGCGCTCATCGTCTCGAGCGGGGCGTGGACCTGGTAGGGGTAGAAGTACTCGGCCTCGATTTTGCGGGCGGCCGCGCCGAGACCGGCGGCGACATCCGCGCCGCGGCGCAGGCTCCGCCCCGGCGCATCGAACGCCGCGCGCAGGGCCGCCATCACCTGAGCCGAGCCGATCGCGGCGTTGGGGCCCTCGTCCCAGACGATCGTGGGCTCGAGCGCCGCGCGCGCCGAGAGCATCGACCACGTGTCGTCGGCGATGACGGCGAGGCCCGTCGAGACGGGTGCGACCATCCGCACGCCGGGCACGGCCTTGGCCTTTGCCTCGTCCCACGATTTCGCCTTGCCGCCCACGACCGGGCACCGGACGACGCTCGCGACCTTCATGCCGGGACGCTGCACGTCGGAGGCGAAGAGCGGCTCGCCCGCGAGGATGCGCGGCGCGTCGATGCGGCGGCGGTCCCTTCCGATGATCCGCCACTGCGACCGCGGCTTGAGCGCCGGGGATGCCGGGACGGGCAGTCGGCTCGCCGCCAGCGCGAGCTCCCCGTAGCCGAGGTTCCGCTTCGTTTCCGGGTGCAGGACGCGGCCCTTCTCGGCCCGGCAGGTCGACGCGGGGACTCCCCATTGCGCGGCCGCCGCAGCGACGAGCATTTCGCGCGCCGCCGCTCCCGCCGTGCGCAGCGGCAGCCACAGGGTCCGCGTGCTCCGGCTGCCGTAGGTGCCCATGTCCGGAAACTCCGGGCCGGGCGTCGCCTGGAAGAGAGCCACCGTGTCGACGTCGACCTCGAGCTCCTCGGCCAGGATCATGGGCAGCGACGTCCGCACGCCCTGCCCCATTTCCGACTTGTCGACGGTGAGCGTGACCTTGCCCGACGGGTCGATCCGCACCCAGGCGTTCGGGCGGAATTCGCCGGCCGCGTCGGCAGACCGTCCGAAGCGGACGCCGAGCACGAGCGCTCCGGCCGAAACGGCGGAGATCCGCAGGAAGTCGCGGCGCGTCGTCGCCGGAGCTTGCGCCGCGCTCAACGGCTCGAGTCCTGCCTCGCGAACACCAGACCCACGATCTGCCATTGGCCGCCCACCTTCAGCAAGGAAGCGTAATCGATGAACCGGCCCGCCGGAAGGTCGTGTTCGAGACGCGCGACCGCGGCGTCCCCCTCCGAGTCCACCAGCGTGATGCGGCGCGTCGCCTTCACCGTCTCGCCCGCGGTTTTTCGCGCCGCGAGACGCGCCTGGCCTTCGGCCGCCGAGATCCCGACGAGCCGGCCGTCGAGCACCGTGTACGCCGTGGCCCGCGGGTCGGTGACGCTCTCCGCGAGCTCGGCGTCGTCGGTCGCGAGCGCCCTGTGCAGCGTCTCGAGCGTGGCCCGGATGGCATCGCGATCGGCGGCGACGGCCGAGGCGGCCGGCGCAGGTGCGTCGGGCGGCACGGTGCGATGAAAGATCTTGCCGACGATCCACCATCGGCCGTCGAGCCGGACCAGCGTCATGTAGTCCTCGAACCGGTGCGTCGGATAGACCGACAGGACCTTGGCGACCGCGATTCCGCCCGCGGCGTCGACTTCCACAAGGGGGATCTGGCGCGAGAGCGCGGCGACGGGCGCCTTGTTCGCGTCCGTGCGCGCCCACCACTCGGGTTGGGACACGCCCGCCATCGCGCCGTCCTTCACGAAAAACATCATCGCGGCCGGGTGGAACGCGAGCCGCAGCTCCGCCGAGCTCGCCGTGTCGCCGGCCTTGAAGTAGTGGCCGACGATCTCTTCGATCGCCGCACGATCGGGGGCCGAGGCGGGCGCCAGCGTGAACCACAGAATCGCGGTACCCAGGGAAAACGTCGAGAGCGTCATCGATCCTCCTCTCCGGAGGAGGGATCTTGCTCTCCGACGAACGCCTCCGCCCAGTACCGGAAGGCACACGCGGCGTCTGTGCCTTTCGGTACGGGCCCACGTCCCGGAGATTCCCCTAGAATCCGGCCGTGGGCATCACGCGGGCTCTCCGGATCACGAGCCTCGTCACGTGGGGCGTCATCGGCGTGGCCGTGCTCGCGAAGTACGCGAAGGAGCGCGACCTCTTCTCGGACTACTGCCTGTGGGTCTGGGTCGTCGGGTTCCTGACGGGCATCGCGGCGTCCGCGCTCGCCTGGAGGCAGCGCGAAGACCGGCGCGGCATCGTGCTGGCCCTGCTCGCCGTGGCGAGCTTCTCGGTCGTCTTCGTCAACCGCTGGTGGCCGTCGCACCTCGGCGGCCTGCCGCTCGTGTTCGTGGCGTGGGAAGCGGCGCAGATCCTGAGCTTGAAGCGCGTCGTGACCTGGATCGCCGTGCAGACGGCGGCCTTCGGACTCGTCATGGTGCCGTTTCCCTTCAATCATCCCAAACACGCGATCCCGCTCTCGATCTGGCTCGCGAACACGCTGGCGCTGGCGGGCCTCCAGGCGTTCGCCGTTCTTGCCGCGCACCTGATGCGCCGGGCGAGCGCGGCGCGCGAGGAGCTCGCGCTCGCGAACCGGGAGCTGCTCGCCACGCGCGAGCTCGCGATCCACGGCAGCCGCGCCGCCGAGCGCCTCCACATCGCCCGCGAGCTCCACGACGTGCTCGGCCACCATCTTTCCGCTCTCTCGCTGAATCTGGAAGCCGCGCACCTCGAGCGCGGCACGGGCGCCGCGCCCGGCGGGTCCGATGCGCTCGACACCGCGCGAGCCCTGACGCGCACGACGCTCGCCGAGGTGCGCGCGGTGGTCAGCCGGCTGCGCCGGGACGACGTCACGGACCTCGCGGCGTCCCTCGCGGCCCTCGTCGCCGCGATCCCCCAACCCGCGATCCACCTGCGCGTGCCCGAGCACCTGCCTCCGATCGACGCCGAGCGTGCGCTCGCGGTCCTGCGCTGCGCTCAGGAGTGCGTGACGAACGCGATCCGACACTCCGGTGCGCAGAATCTGTGGATCGAGCTCGTGCCGCACGACGGCGGTCTCGATCTGTCGGTCCGCGACGACGGACACGGAGCGGCGGCGCTCGCCGAGGGCAACGGCCTTTCCGGGATGCGCGAACGGCTCGTCGCGCTCCAGGGACGGCTGAGCGTCTTTCCGGGGCCCCCGGGCTTCGAGGCCCGCGTGTGGGTTCCGTGACGGGACGGATTCGCGTCTTCCTCGTCGAGGACCAGACGATCGTGCGGCAGGGTCTCAAGAGCCTGCTCGCCTACGCCGGTGATCTCGAGGTCGCCGGCGAGGCCGCCGACGGCGAGGAGGCGATCACCGCAGTCGCGCAGGCCTCGCCCGACGTGCTCCTCCTCGACATCCGGATGCCGAAGAAGAACGGCCTCGAAGTGCTCGAGGCGCTCTCCGCGCAGGGCAGTCTGCCTCCGACGCTGATCCTCACGACCTTCGACGACGACGCGCTCCTCCTCGATGCGCTCCGGGCCGGCGCGCGCGGCTTTCTCCTTAAGGACGTGACGTTCGACCGGCTGACCGCGGCGATCCGCGAAGTCGCGGCCGGCGGGCGTCTCATCCAGCCGGGGATGACCGACCGCGCTCTGCGGAGCCTCGGGGAAACGCCGACGACCTTCGACGCCTCGGAGCTTCCGGAGCGTCTCACCGGGCGGGAGCGGGAGGTGCTGCGCCTCTTCTCGGCCGGCCTCTCGAACCGCGAGATCGGCGAGGCCCTCGGCGTCGTCGAGGGCACCGTCAAGAACCACGTCCACAACATCCTGCAGAAGCTGGGCGTGCGCGACCGCAACCGCGCGATGCTGAAGGCGATCGAGCTCGGGTACTTCTAGCCGGCAGGCGTGCTGAAACAAGGGCGGCCGCAAGGGCCGCCCCTACGAGCGCGAGTGACAGTCGCGGCCGACTGAATGCGATAGGGTTCGTCCGACCCATGGCCGTCAGCCCTTTGGCCGGAAAGCCGCCCGATCCGTCGAGTCTCGTGGACGTGCCGAAGCTCGTCACGGCGTACTTCACCGAGAAGCCGGACCCGCAGCTGCCGTCGCAGCGCGTCGCGTTCGGAACGTCCGGCCACCGCGGCTCTTCCTTCGACGGAAGCTTCAACGAGCCGCACATCCTCGCGATCACGCAGGCGATCTGTCTCTATCGCCGCGAGAAGGGCTACGGCGGCCCGCTCTTTCTGGGCATCGACACCCACGCCCTGTCCGAGCCGGCGCTGGCGAGCGCGCTCGAGGTGCTCGCGGCCAACGCGGTCGACGTCTTCGTCGACGCCGCCGGCGGATACACGCCCACGCCGGTCGTCTCCCACGCGATCCTGACGCACAACCGCGGCCGGACGGACGGCCTCGCCGACGGCATCGTGATCACGCCGTCGCACAACCCGCCCAAGTACGGCGGCTTCAAGTACAACCCGCCGAGCGGGGGGCCCGCCGACACCGACGCGACGCGCTGGATCGAGGAGAAGGCCAACGCCTTTCTCGCCGACGCACTGCGCGGCGTTGAACGCATTCCGTACGCGCGGGCGCGCCGCGCGGCCACCGTGCACGCGCATCCCTACCTCGACCGGTACGTGGACGACCTGCATTCCGTCGTCGACCTGGATGCGATCCGCGGCAGCGGGCTCAAGCTCGGCGTCGACCCCCTCGGCGGCGCGAGCGTCGCGTACTGGGGCGCGATCGGCGAGCGCTACGGTCTGCATCTCGAGGTCGTGAACACGGCCGTCGATCCGACGTTTCGCTTCATGACCCTCGACTGGGACGGCCAGATCCGTATGGACCCGTCTTCGCCGTACGCGATGGCACGCCTGGTGGCGCTCAAGGACCGGTTCGACGTCGCATTCGCCAACGACGCCGACGCCGACCGGCACGGCATCGTGACCCGTGGCGCGGGGCTTCTCGAGCCGAACCACTTCCTCTCCGCCGCCATCGCCTATCTCTTCGCGAACCGCCCGGGCTGGCCCGCCTCCGCCGCCGTCGGCAAGACCCTCGTCTCGAGCGCGATGATCGACCGGGTCGCCGGCCGCCTGAAGCGGCCGCTCGTCGAGGTCCCCGTGGGCTTCAAGTGGTTCGTCGACGGGCTCCTCTCGGGTGCCGTCGGCTTCGGCGGCGAAGAGAGCGCGGGCGCGACGTTCCTGCGAAGGGACGGGACGGTCTGGACGACCGACAAGGACGGTCTCGTGCCGAATCTGCTGGCCGCCGAGATCACCGCGCGGACCGGGAAGGATCCCGGCGAGCACTACCGCGCGCTCGCTGCGGAATTCGGAACGCCGTCCTACACGCGCGTCGACGCGCCGGCGACACCCGAGCAGAAGACGCGCCTCGGAAAACTCTCCCCCGCTTCGGTCGCCGCCTCTTCGCTCGCCGGCGAGCCGATCACCGCGAAGCTGACGCGCGCGCCGGGCAACGATGCGCCGATCGGGGGCCTCAAGGTGGTGGCTGGCAGCGGCTGGTTCGCGGCGCGACCCTCGGGGACGGAGAACATTTACAAGATCTACGCGGAGAGTTTCCGCGACCGGGCGCACCTCGACGCGATCCTGCGCGAAGCCCAGCAGATCGTGGACGCCGCGCTCGCGGCCTGAAAACCGGAAACACGGAAAGGACACCGCCGCCGATGACTTCGCCTCCCCTCTCGCAGCGCCCGGCGTGGAAAGCGCTCGCCGCGCACCACGCGAAGGTCAAGGACCTGCATCTGCGCCAGCTCTTCTCCGACGATCCGGGGCGCGCCGACCGGATGACCCTCGAGGCCGTCGGCTTGCACTTCGACTACTCGAAGAACCGCGTCACCGACGAGACCCTCCGGCTCCTCGCTCCAGCTCGCCGAGGAGTCGGACCTGCGCGGACGCATCGACGCGATGTTCCGCGGCGACAAGATCAACGTCACCGAGGACCGCGCCGTCCTGCACGTGGCCCTGCGCGCGCCGAAGGGCTCCTCGATCGTCGTCGACGGCGAGAACGTCGTCCCCCAGGTGCACGCGGTGCTCGACAAGATGTCCGCCTTCTCCGACCGCGTCCGGAGCGGCGAATGGACGGGCCACACCGGCAGGAGCATCCGGAACGTCGATCAACATCGGCATCGGCGGCTCGGACCTCGGCCCGGTGATGGCGTACGAGGCGCTGCGGGACTACTCGCGACCGCTCGATGACTTTCCGCTTCGTTTCCAACGTCGACGGCACCGATTTCGCCGAGGCGACCCGCGACCTCGATCCGGCCGAGACGCTCTTCGTCGTGTCGTCCAAGACCTTCGTCGACCCTCGAGACGATGACCAACGCGCACTCGGCGCGCGACTGGACGCTCCGGGGCCTCGGCGGAGATCCGAAGGCGGTCGCGAAGCACTTCGTCGCGGTCTCGACGAACGCGGCGAAGGTCTCGGAGTTCGGCATCGACACCGCCAACATGTTCGAGTTCTGGGACTGGGTCGGCGGCCGCTACTCCATGGACTCGGCGATCGGCCTCTCGACGATGCTCGCCATCGGCCCCGAGAGCTTCCGCGCGATGCTCGCCGGCTTCCACGCGATGGACGAGCACTTCCGCACGGCGCCGTTCGCGCAGAACCTGCCGGTGCTCCTGGGCCTGCTGTCCGTCTGGTACAACGACTTCTTCGACGCGCAGACGGTCGCGGTCCTCCCCTACGACCAGTACCTGAAGCGCTTCCCGGCCTACCTGCAGCAGCTCACGATGGAGAGCAACGGCAAGCACGTCACGCTCGCCGGCGCGCGCGTGGATATCCGACACGGGCCCGGTCTACTGGGGCGAGCCGGGGACCAACGGCCAGCACTCCTTCTACCAGCTCATCCACCAGGGCACGCGGCTGATCCCGTGCGACTTCATCGCGTTCATCGAGGCCGCTCAATCCGCTCGGCCGTCACCACGACATGCTCGTGGCGAACGTCTTCGCGCAGGCCGAGGCGCTCGCGTTCGGCAAGACGCCCGAGCAGGTCGCCGCCGAGGGGACGCCGCCGGCGCTCGTGCCGCACCGCGTCTTCGAGGGCAACCGGCCGTCGAACGTGATCCTCGGCCAGCGCCTCACTCCCGAGATGCTCGGCAAGCTCGTCGCCCTGTACGAGCACAACGTCTTCACGCAGGGCACGATCTGGTCGATCGACTCGTTCGACCAGTGGGGCGTCGAGCTCGGGAAGGTGCTCGCGCAGCGCATCATCCCGGAGCTCGAGGCCCCGGCGGAGCCGAAGCTCGCCCACGATTCGTCGACGAACGCGCTCATTCGTCTCTACCGCCGGCAAAAGACAAACAGATAGGGGATAGGAGGCCTCGGCCATGCAGCTCGGAATGATCGGTCTCGGGCGGATGGGCGCCAACATGGTGCGCCGGCTCATGAAGCGCGGGCATCAGTGCGTCGTTTACGACCGGAACCTCGACACCGTGAAGGCCCTCGCCGCCGAGGGCGCCGTCGGGGCCACGACGCTCGACGAGTTCGTGCAGAAGCTCACACCGCCGCGGGCCGCCTGGCTGATGGTGCCGGCCGCTGTCGTCGACGCTTCGCTCGCGGAGCTCGCGCCGCAGCTGCAGAAGGACGACACGATCATCGACGGCGGCAACTCCTACTACATCGACGACATCCGGCGGCAGAAGGATCTGCGGCCGAAGGGCATTCACTACGTCGACGTCGGCACGAGCGGCGGCGTCTGGGGCCTCGAGCGCGGCTACTGCATGATGATCGGCGGCGACGACGAGGCGGTTCAGCGCCTCGACCCCATCTTCAAGACGCTCGCGCCGGGGATCGGCGACATCCCCCGGACGCCCGGCCGCGAAAAGGCCAGCGGAACGGCCGAGGAGGGCTATCTCCACTGCGGCCCGTCGGGGGCGGGCCACTTCGTCAAGATGGTCCACAACGGCATCGAGTACGGGATCATGGCCGCGTACGCCGAGGGCCTCAACATCCTGAAGCACGCCAACGTCGGCAAGGGCAAGCACGCGGTCGACGCCGAGACGACGCCGCTCCGCAATCCCGAGCACTACCAGTTCGACATCCACCTGCCGGACGTCGCCGAGGTCTGGCGGCGCGGGAGCGTCATCTCCTCGTGGCTGCTCGACCTGACGGCGATCGCGCTGCTGAAGATCGCCGGACCTGTCCAACTTCGCCGGCCGCGTTTCCGACTCCGGCGAAGGGCGCTGGACGATCCTCGCCGCGATCGACGAGGGCGCGCCGGCGGAGGTGCTGACCGCGGCGCTCTACGAGCGATTCGCCTCGCGCAACGATGCCGACTTCGCCAACAAGCTCATGTCCGCGATGCGCTTCGAGTTCGGCGGCCACCACGAGAAGCCGGCCGGGTCGTAGGCCGGTGGAGATCGAAGTCCTCGCCGACGCCGACGCCGCCGCAAGGCGCGCGGCCGCCGTAATCGCCGCGGACGCGCGCGCCGCCGTGGCGGAGCGGGGACGCTTCGTGATGGCGGTCTCCGGCGGGAAGACTCCCTGGATCATGCTGCGCGCGCTGGCGAACGAGGACGTTCCGTGGAAGGCGGTGCACGTCGTCCAGGTCGACGAGCGCGTCGCACCGGCGGGCGATCCCGACCGCAACCTCACGCACCTGCGCGAGAGCCTGCTGTCCCACGCTCCGTTGCCGTCCGACCAGATCCACGCGATGCCGGTCGAGAATCCCGACCTCGACGCGGCCGCGCGCGCATACGCGGCGACGCTCGAGGGCATCGCGGGAGCGCCGCCGGTGCTCGACCTCGCGCATCTGGGCCTCGGGCCCGACGGCCACACCGCGTCGCTCGTCCCGGGCGATCCGGTGCTCGCGGTCGACGACCGCGACGTCGCGGTCACCGGCCTCTACATGGGCCATCGCCGCATGACGCTGACCTACCCGGTCCTCGACCGTGCGCGCCGCATCCTCTGGCTCGTCGACCGGAGGCGAAAAGGTCCCGATGCTCGCGCGCCTCAACCGCGGCGACACTTCGATTCCCGCGGGCCGGGTCCGGCGCGAGGCGGCGCTCGTCGTCGCGGATCGCGCGGCGGCGGGAACCCTCTGACGCGCGTCCTCGAGGATCCCTCCGCCTGCCGCCTCGCCGACGGCGACCTCGAGGCGCTGTTTCTGCCGGGCTTCGGAATGCTCGGCGCGTCGCTGCGCTGGCGCGGGGTCGAGCTGCTCCGCCGCATCGAAGATCTCGACGCCGCCGCTGCGGCCGGATCGACGGCGGGGATCCCGCTTCTGCATCCCTGGGCGAACCGGCTCCCCGGCCTCGAGTACGAGGCTGCCGGAAGGCGCGTCCGGCTCGACCCGGCCTCGCCGCTCCTGCACCTCGACGCGCGCGGGCTTCCGATCCACGGCGTGCCCTGGGGCAAGCTCGCATGGGACGCGACGCCGAAAGGCCCCGCGGCTCTCGAAGCGCGGCTCGACTGGAACCGTCCGGAGCTCCTCGCGATCTTTCCCTTCCCGCACCGGCTTCGCATGCGCGTCGCGCTGTCACCCGAGGCACTCACCCTCGAGACGACGCTCGAGGCCGGCGGGGAATCCGCCGTGCCCGTCGCTTTCGGGTTCCATCCCTACTTCGGGCTGCCGGACCTGCCGCGGAGCCAGTGGCGGCTGGAGCTGCCCGCCATGCGCCGCCTCGCGCTCGACGCCGCGGGCATCCCGACGGGCGAGACCGCCGCGTTCGGTCCGCTCGCCGGGCCGCTCGGCGACGACACCTACGACGACGGCTTCACACTCCCGGAGGCCCCCGCCGTTCTGGCGATCTCGGGATCGAACCGGCGCGTTGCCGTCAAGTTCGATCCGGGCTTCGCCGCGGCCCAGGTGTACGCCCCGCCCGGAAAGGATTTCGTCGCCCTCGAGCCCATGACCGCGCCGACGGGCGCGCTGTCGACCGGCCGCGGGCTCCGCACGGTCGCGCCCGGCGGCCGCTTCACGGCGACCTTCCGCATCCGCGTTTCGCCGGCGTGAGAGAGAATCGCCTTCAAGCGTGAAGTACAAGAGCCCGTTCGCGCG
>CAVULG010000005.1:0-35007 GCA_963742245.1 uncultured Acidobacteriota bacterium | reverse complement strand
TCGCCCGCTCGACAAGCTCGTGCAGCAGGGCCTCTTTCGCGAGGACCTCTTCTACCGCGTGCGCGTTTTCCCGATCCGCATCCCGGCCCTGCGCGAGCGTCCCGAGGACATCGACCTGCTCATCGACTGGTACCTCGAGCACCTGCCGCAGGAGCTCGGCAAGCGTGCCGTGCGGCTGGCGTCCGCGGCGCGCGAGCGGCTGCGCGTCTACGACTGGCCGGGCAACGTCCGCGAGCTGCGCAACTGCCTCGAGCGCGCGATCATCCTCGCCGACGACGGCGCCATCGAGGAAAAAGACCTGCGTCTGGGCCCGGAGCCGGTCCCGCCTCCCGCCTCCCGGGACGAGACGCTCGAGGAAGCCCGCGAGCGGGCCGCCGCGGCGGCCGAGCGGGTGTGGCTCGTGCGGGCGCTCGAGAAGGCCCGAGGCGACCGCACCGCGGCCGCCCTGGCCGCCGGTCTCACGCCCCGCCGCTTCGAGGCCAAGCTCCGCGAGCACGGCCTCGAGAATGTTAGCTCTCCTCCCGACACTACACCGCCCCACGCCTACCCGTTCCGCCGCCTCTCGTTCAGAGGGACTCTCCGGAGCGCGAGCGACGGCTAACCCGGCAGCTGAGGCACGCGCGTCACGCCCTTCCACAGCGTGGGCGTCGGCGCGGGCGGAGGCTGGGTCAGCAGGGGAGTGATCCACTTGCGCTGCGACGACGGAGAAGCCGCGGGCTTCCCGGCCTGGGGTTTCTTCTGACATCCGGTGGACCGGAGCCCGAGGAAGACAACCAGGATCGCAAGGGTCAGGAGGCCGGGCAGCGAGCGTCGCATCATCGGCCGATTATCGCATCCGCGACGACATCATCCTCCTCGGGTGCGATCGAGCGCAGGTCCAGCAGGACCCGCCCGTCCTCGACCCGCGCGACGATCGGCGGCTGCCGCGCGCGCAGGCGCGACGCCAGGGCGTCGGCCGAGGCCCCGGCCTGTGAGAGCGCCAGGGCCCGCGACTCGAAGAGTTTCTCCGGGCTCGTGCCCCCGCCGAAGGCGGCCCGCGACACGACCACTTCCCCGGTGATTCCGTCTCTGGCGACGGCCGTCGCGGCACGCTCGAGGATCCGCTCCCCGCGCTCGACGAGCTGCGAGACGGGCGCGCCCGCCGCGCGGTAGACCGGGAATGCGCGCCAGGCTCCCGTCTTCCACGCCGCGAGCGTGGCCGCGAGGGCCGCCAGCGTCAGCTTGTCGGGCCGCACCGCGCGGGCCACGGGGTGCGCCGCGCAGCGCCGGACGAGGTCCTCGCGCCCCGCGAGGAAGCCCGCTTGCGGCCGGAAAAGAGCTTGTCGCCCGAGAACGTGACCAGATCCGCTCCCGCGTCGAGGCACTCGGCGACCGTGGGCTCGCCGGCCACGCCGAACTCCTCGAGCGGGACGACGCAGCCGGTTCCCTGATCGTGCAGCCACGGGACGCCGGCCTCGCGCGCGAGCGCCGCGAGCTCCGCGGGAGCGGGGCGTCCCGTGTAGCCGCGGATCTCGTAATTGGACGGATGGACCGAAAGCAGGAGCGCGACATCCGGCGAGAAGGCGCGCCGATAGTCGTCCGCCGTCGTGCGGTTGGTCGTGCCGACCTCGATCAGGCGCGCTCCCGAGGCCTCGAGGATTTCGGGGATCTTGAACGAGCCGCCGATCGCCACGAGCTCCCCGCGCGAAACGAGGACGCCGCGGCCGCGCGCGAGAGCGGCGAGCGCGAGCAGGACTGCGGCGGCGTTGTTGTTGACCGCGATCGCATCGGGGCAGGCGAAGAGATCCCTGGCCAGGCTGCGGACGTGGTCCTGGCGCCGGCCGTGGCCGCCGCGGCCCGGGTCGTACTCGACCGTCGAATAGCCGGAGGCGGCTTCGAGGACGGCCGCCCGGGCCTCCGCGGAAAGCGGAGCACGTCCGAGGTTCGTGTGCAGGAGCACCCCGGTCGCGTTGACGGCGCGCGCCAGCGTGGGAGCGAAGCGGCGCTCGAGGGATGCCCGGGCGGTCTCCCACAGCAGATCGGTCCGGGTCTCGCCCCGCGCCATCGCGCTCTTGAGCTCCTCCTTGACCGCCATCCGGCCGAAGCGGGCGAGGGGATCCCGCGCCTCCTCGGAGCGCAGCAGCGCGTCCATGGAGGGCGGGCGGGGTCGGGAGGACTTGGGCCCGGCCGGGTCGGTCACGGTTCCTTTACTATAGGAGACGGTGGGGATTCCGGCGTGTCGGCGCGTCCTTCGGGGCTTCCTCTTTAAGGGCCCGCGGTGAGCGGCGCGGGTTTCGAGCGCGAGCTGCTGGTCCTGGAGCAGTCCCTCCGGCGGCTCTCCGCCGAGTGCGACGCGTTTCTCTACGGCTCGGCCACACGCCCGCCCGTCGAGACCCGGAAACACATCGAGGAGATGCTCCGGCGCCTCAACGCGTCGGAATCCATGTCGGCCGCGGAACGGTACCGGTTTGCGACGCTCCAGGGCCGGTTCTCGACCCTGACGGAGCGCTGGGAACGCCTCCTGGGCGAGAAGGAGGCGGGCCGGCGGCCGGGTCTCTACGGGCACTTCCGCGAGTCCGGAGGGGCCTCCGGAGGGCCTTCCGGGGGCATTCCGGGGTCCGCCGGCACCTCCCAGGCCGGCCCTAACGCCGGGCGGCCCGCCTCCGTACAAGAGGAGCGGCCTGCCGTCCCGGCCAACCCGGATCGGGACCTCTTCGAGCGGTACGTTGCCGCGAAGAAGGCCCGCGGAGAAGACGTGAGCGGTTACAGGCTGGAAGGCTTTCTGGAGGGGCTCGAGCGCGAGCGGCGCAAGGTCCGCGAGCGGCTCGGTGCCAGCGACGTCGTGTTCGATGTCGCCGAACGCGACGGCCGGGTTCGTCTGGTCGCCAAAAAGAAGCCGCGGAGTACCCAAGGATGACAATGAAAAGAACTCGAATCGTCCCCGTCGCCGTTTTCGCCTCGCTCTGCGCGCTCACGCCGTCGCTCGCGCGCGGCGAAGACCCCGCGAAGAACCCCAACGCCGTCAACCCGATCGCCGATCCGTTCTACCGGAAGTATCTCGTCCCCGGCAATCCGCTGGACGACGAGATCCTCGCGATGGAGAAACGCATTGAGGCCTCTCCCGACGACGCGCACCTGCGCAACGATTTTGGCAATCTCCTCGCCCTTCGCCATTTTCCCGAGCAGGCCGCCGGTCAATACGAGCTCGCGGCCGAGCTCGACGCGTCCAACTTCATCGCGTACTACAACCTCGGTTTGCTGCGCGAGACCGAGGGCAAGATCGGACCGGCCATCGCCGCGTACAAGAGCTCGATCGCGCGCAAGCCCGGCTTTCCGCAGTCGCGCTTCCGTCTCGGCCGGCTCTACGAGCACACCGGCAAGCCCGACGAGGCCGTGACGCAGTACGCCAAAGCGCTCTGGATCGACCCCGGGATGCGCGATCCCAAGCGCAATCCGCTCGTCATCGACTCCGATCTCATGTACCGCGCGTCGCTGAGCATCTACGAACGCGACATGGCGCGGGCAACCCTCGACCGGGACGCATCGTTTGCCGAGGAGCCGTCGTTTCGCCGGATTCCGGTCGACCGCGCGGTCGCGACGGCCGAGATCGACGAGGACGCGGAGCCCGCGACCGGTCCGCGCGAGATCGGCGCGGGCAGCGGCGCGCCGACGTCGCCGTCCACGCCCGGCAACCGCCGCGCGCGCCCGGCGACGACGACGGCGCCGACCGACGGCACGATGTCGAAGCAGCCGCGCGCGCCGGGAAGCCGGCCTCCCGCCCGGGGCGCGCGTCCGGGGCAGCCGCAGCCGGCCTCGCCGCCGCCGGGCGCGCCCGTCCCGGTCGTCGGCGCGCCGCGCGATCCCACGCCGGCCGTGGCCGCGCCCGAAGAGCCCGGCGAACCGCAGATGCAGCCGGAGAACGTGCCCGAGCCTGAGACGACGCCGGTGCCGAACGGGGAAGCCGAGGTCGAGCCGAGCTAGGAGCGTCCGACGCGAAGAGTTCGCCGCGTTCGGGGCGCTCGCTCCTACTCGAAGGTCGCCCGCTCGACGAGCAGCGTCGGAGCCCCGCAGGCGAACGGCATCGGGAAACACTGGAGGTCGGATGCGACCCCGCGGATGCGCGCGAGCAGCTCCGAGATCCGTCCGGAAACGCGCGCGCCCGCGACCGGTCCCCGCGCGCGTCCCGCGACGATCGCGATCCCGGTGAAGTCGGCCTCGAAGCGGTCGGCGTCGAGATCGACCCGCGCGGGCGCGGTCAGCGCCGACGCATAGAGCCCGCGGGTCACCGACGCGAGAAGCTCGGCCGCCGGCCGGGGCGCCGCGCCCTCGAAGAAGAGTCTGCGGGGTCCGGCGGCCGGAGGCGTTCGAAACGACGGCCGCACGCCGTGCCCCGTGGAGGAGCGCCCGGTGCGCCGCGCCGCGCGCAGGTCCCGCAGCCCGCCGAGCAGCTGTCCGTCCTCGCAGAGGAGCACGCGGCGCGTGGCGACGCCTTCTCCGTCGAACGGGGCGTCCGGCGAGGCGTCGTCGACGATCTTCATTTCCGGCGCCGCGAAGCGGCCGCGCACGAGCCAGAGCGGCGGGCGGTCGGACGTGAAGATCGGCGCGATCGCTGCGAGCAGGGAGGCTCCGACGGCCGGATCGAGGAGCCACTGTCCGCGCGCGGGAGCCGCGGCCGGATCGGCCAGCGGAAGCGTCGCCGCATCCGCGAGCCGACGGGCGAGGGCGGTCCAGTCGGGCAGCGCCGCGGCCTGGAAGGAGAGGCGGACTTCGCCGCTCCGGGCGGCGTGGCCGGCGCCCGCGGCGCCGCCTTTCCCGGCCGCGCGGCGGCCGACCACGGTCGCCACACCGTCGATGGCGTCGCGCGTCTGGCTCACGTCGAGACCCGCTCCGTTGCGGATGCGCTCGGCGGCGATGCCCCGGCGGACGGACAACCGAACGAGCTCGCACGTCGAGGCCGAGGCCTCCTTCAGGGCGGCGGCGAGCTCGGCAAAATGCTCGCCCGGCGTCTCGATCGCGGGCAGCGGATTCCGGGCCGGGGGCGTGGTCGCGGCCGGAAAGTCCGGCGGCGGTTCGTGCTCGACCGCGTGCCGCTCGGCGTCCTCGAGAGCGTCGAGCAGAGCGTCCGGGCTCGTGCCGGCCGCGAAGCGAACGCCCTGGGCCGATCCCTCCGATCCCCACCAGCGCGCCGCCCAGCCCTCCTCGTTCCGGAACGCGGTTCGCGAAAGGCCGCCGTCGCCGGTCCAGACCCGCTCCCGGGACTCCGCCGTCTTCGCATAGAGCTCCCAGCGCCCGGGCGCGCGCCGCTCCAGCCTGCCGGGAAGCTCCCCCTCGGGGACGCCGACGCCGCTCACGGAGCGGGCCTGACCGCGAGCCGCCGGATCAGAACGTCCGGGGCTTCTCCCTGGACCGGCACGACCTGCCCGTCGCGCGCGCACCAGCCGAGGCTCCGGCAGGCGCGGGCCTCGCGGCCGAGCACGGGCTCGACGTTGCGCAGCGCTTCGAGGACCTTCCCCGCGAGAATGCCCGGACCCAACTCCTCGGTGAAGCGCGCCCGCCGCACCCGGCGCGCGCGCGCGAACCGCAGGCGGAACGTGCCCGCGGAGAGATCGACCGATCCTCCCAGGAACTCCTCGATCCACAGGCCGTCGTGGAGGCGGCGGGCCAGCTCCTCGGAGGTCGCCGAGCCCGCGGGGACGACGACGTTGGAGGTGCGGCAGCCCGGCGGCTCGGCCGGACCGGCTCGCCGCCCGTGTCCCGTGGGTCCCGACCCCGGGTGCGGACCGCCGGCGTGCGCGCGGTCGGTCAGCCGCGACCCGACGTGGCCGGAGTGGAGCAGCTTGACCAGGCGCGGCGCGGTGCCCTCGTCGTCCCGCTCGTAACCGCCGAAGAGGTCGAGGCGCCGGGCGTCGTCGTGCACGTCGAGCTCGGTGACCGCGACGCGCTTCTCGCCGCCGGCCGTCAGCGGCGAAGGCAACGCGTCGGCCTCGAGGGCGTGGCCCAGGATCTCGTGGAAGAGGACCGCCGCCGAGCCGTCCGCGAGCACGACGTCCGTCTCGCCCTCGGGCGGCGCGACGGGACGGTCGCGGGGTGTCGCCGCGGCGGCGAGCACGGTCTTCAGCTCGTCGGCCGTCGCTTCGGAGTCGGGCGCATGGAACGCGAGCCGCCGCTCCTCGTCGCCCTGCCGGGAGGCGGCGATGAGAACGCCCTCGAGCGAGACGAGCCGCCGCCGCGAAACGGTTCCGGACGCCGGCGGCGCGAAGATCCGCCGCTCCGTCTCGCGCAGGCGCCAGAGGAAGCGGTGACGGGGCGCGTGGCGGCCGAACATGCCCGTCAGCTTCCGGGACCAGCGCGTCGCGTCGGCCCACGAGGCGGCTGCGTCGGCGTCCGCCGCGACCGTCCCGGCGGTCCCGCTGTCGCTGTCGTGGTCGCCGTCGGAGCCGGCCGCGGATCCCGCGCGGGATCGCGACGCGCGTAGCGGCCGCGCTTCGCGTCCGGAGGCGGCCCGCAGCGCGCGCACCGCCTCGCGGACGGAGGATTCGCCGCTGCCCGCGGCGTACGCGAAGCGCTCCTCGTGTCCATGGCGCCAGCGGGCCGCGACACCCTCCTCGCGGCGCACGCGGACGTCGGAAACCTCGCCGTCCCGCCACGCGAGCGTGACCTCGCGCATCCGCTCGGCGAACACGTCGGCGACCTCGCCGGGGCGCGCGGCGAGCGGCTCGAGCCAGCGCGCGACGGCCGATTCATCCCACTGCACGGGCGTGAGTGTAATGAAGGCGTCCCGGCGAAGCAGTGTAATAACATCCGGCGCGACATGAGTCGCGCATGAGCCTCGCGGACGTCAAGAAGGACTTCCTCGCCGGCCGGGCCGCTCGCGGCCTCGCCAATCGCAAGCTCTTCGCCGAGAAGGCGCCCGGAGCGCTCCGCGAGGCGGTGTTCGCCGCGCTCGCGGCCGAAGCCGAGAAGGAGCGCACGCTCGACGAGGAGGCGCGCCGCATGCTCGAGGCCGCGCGGCAGGAGATCGCCTCCGGGCGCGTCGACGGCCACGAGCTCTTCCGCCGCATCCGCCGCAAGCTCGCCGAGCAGCGCGGGATCGTCCTTTGAGGTTCCCGGCGCCGACCGTTCGATGACCCTCGAGAAGCGGATCGCCGACCTCGAGGCCCTCCGCGAGAGCCGGCTCGAGGGCGGCGGGCGCGCGCGGATCGAGCGCCAGCACGCCGAGGGCAAGCTCACGGCGCACGAGCGCGTCGACCTTCTGCTCGACCCGGGCTCCTTCCTCGAGCTCGACCCTTTCGTCACCCATCGGTCGCGGGATTTCGGAATGGAGAAGTCGCAGGTTCCCGGCGACGGCGTCGTCTGCGGCGCCGGGACCATCGAGGGCCGTCCGGTCTACGTCTTCGCGCAGGACTTCACGGTCTTCGGCGGGTCGCTGTCGGAGTCCAACGCCGACAAGATCTGCAAGGTCATGGACCTCGCGGTCCAGAACGGCGCGCCCATCATCGGCCTCAACGACTCCGGCGGAGCCCGGATCCAGGAGGGCGTCGTCTCGCTGGCGGGATACTCGAAGGTCTTTCTGCGAAACACGCGCGCCTCGGGTGTCGTGCCGCAGATCTCGGCGATCCTCGGGCCCTGCGCCGGCGGCGCCGTCTATTCGCCGGCCATCACCGACTTCGTTTTCATGACCGAGAAGACCTCCTACCTCTTCGTCACGGGGCCCGACGTGATCCGGACGGTCACGCACGAAGAGGTCACCAAGGAGGAGCTCGGGGGAGCGCGGACGCACGCGAGCGTCTCGGGCGTGGCCCACTTCGTCCGGTCCAACGACGAGGCAGTCCTCGCCGGCATCCGCGAGCTGCTCACCTACCTGCCGTCCAACAACGTCGACGACCCGCCCCGGCGCGACGCGCGGGAGCCGAAGTTGCCCGGCTCCTCGACCGATCTCAACACCTTCATTCCGGAAGAGCCCAATCGGCCCTACGACATGGGCGAGCTCGTCCGGCGCGTGGCCGACGAGGGCGTCTTCTTCGAGGTCCACGCGGGGTTTGCCCGCAACATGCTCGTCGGCTTCATCCGCCTGGGCGGGCGGTCCGTCGGCGTCGTCGCCAACCAGCCGATGCACCTCGCCGGCGTCCTCGACATCGATGCGTCCGTGAAGGGCGCCCGCTTCGTGCGTTTCTGCGACGCCTTCAACGTGCCGCTGCTCGTCTTCGAGGACGTGCCCGGGTTCCTGCCCGGCACGCAGCAGGAGTTCGGCGGCATCATCCGGCACGGCGCCAAGCTGCTCTATGCCTTCGCCGAGGCGACGGTGCCGAAGATTTCCGTCATCACGCGCAAGGCCTACGGCGGGGCCTACTGCGTGATGCTGTCCAAGGACGTCGGCACGGACTTCAACTTCGCCTTCCCGACGGCCGAGATCGCGGTCATGGGCCCGGAGGGCGCCGTGAACATCCTGTATCGCCGCGAGCTGCCGGCGGATGCGCCGCCGGAAGCGCGCGCGGCGAAAGTCGCCGAGTATGCCGAGAACTTCGCTAATCCCTACATCGCGGCGCGGCGGGGATACGTGGACGACATCATCGAGCCCTCCGAGACCCGCGAGCGCCTGATCGCGGCCTTCCAGTTCCTGGAGGGCAAGCGGGTCACGCTTCCGAGAAAGAAGCACGGAAACATTCCTTTATGAGCACGGGCCCCTATGAGCGACGGGCCTCGATGACCCGCCAGCGGCTCCTCGTCGCCAACCGCGGCGAGATCGCGGTGCGGATCTTCCGGGCCTGCCGGGACCTCGGGATCGAGACGGTCGCGGTGTACTCGGACGCCGACCGGACGGCGCCCCACGTGGCCATGGCGGATTACGCCGTGCGCCTCGGTCCGGCTCCGGCGCGCGAGAGCTACCTGTCGGTCGAGGCGCTCCTGTCCGCCGCGAAGAAGACGCGCGCGACGCTGGTGCATCCCGGCTACGGGTTCCTCGCCGAGAACGCGGGTTTCGCCCGCGCCTGCGGCGAGGCCGGGCTGACCTTCGTCGGCCCGCGCCCCGAGGCGATCGCGGCGATGGGATCGAAGACGGGAAGCCGCGAGATCATGCGCAAGGCCGGGGTCCCGGTCGTGCCGGGAACGCTGCGGCCCGCCTCCGGGGCGCCGGAGCTCGCCGAGTTCGCCCGCGGCGCCGGCTTTCCCATCCTCCTGAAGGCCTCGGCCGGGGGCGGAGGCAAGGGGATGCGGCGGGTCGACCAGGAGACGGATCTGGCGGCCGCTTTCCAGCGCGTCTCGTCCGAGGCGCTGGCCTCCTTCGGCGACGGGGCCGTGTATGCCGAGAAGCTCGTCGAGCGCCCCCGCCACGTCGAGGTCCAGGTCGTCGGCGACACGGCCGGCAACCTCGTCGCGGTGGGCGAGCGCGAGTGCAGCATCCAGAGGCGGCACCAGAAGGTCGTCGAGGAGTGCCCCTCGCCCGCCGTTCATGGGGACGCCGCCCTGCGCGAGAGGCTCTTCGAGGCGGCGCTCACCGCCGCGCGCGCGGTCGGCTACACCTCCTGCGGCACCGTCGAGTTCCTGCTCGCGCCCGACGGCTCCTTCTATTTCCTCGAGATGAACACGCGCCTGCAGGTCGAGCACCCGGTCACCGAGGAGGTCTGGGGCGTCGACCTCGCGGCGGCGATGATTCGCATCGCCCTCGGCGAGCCCCTGCCGTTCGCGGCGCGGGATCTGACGCCCCGCGGCCACGCCCTCGAGTGCCGGGTCTACGCGGAGGACCCCCGCCGCGGCTTTGCGCCCTCGCCGGGAAGGGTGCGGATACTGCGTCTGCCGCAGGGACCGGGCGTGCGCAACGACGTGGGCATCGAGGAAGGTGCCGTCGTTCCCATCGACTACGACCCGATGCTCGGCAAGCTCGTGGTCCACGCGGCGAATCGACCGGCGGCGGTCGCGCGTCTCGCCCGGGCGCTCGACGAGTACGAGATCACGGGTGTCGAGACGACCCTGCCTCTCTTCCGCGCGCTCGCGGCCGACCCCGAGTTTCGCGACGCCGCGTTCGACGTGCAGTGGCTCGACCGCCGGCTCGCGGACGGCCTCCTGCCCGAGCGCGCCGCCGATGCGAGACCGGAGGGCGTCGCGCTGGCGGCCGTGGCGCTCGCCGCGGGAGCCGGAACGGCGGCGGGGCCCGCGCCGGGATCGCGTCGTTCCGAATCCGAATCCGAATCCGCCTGGCGCCGCGCCGCGCGCCGGGAAGCGCTCCGGGATTGACGGTCCGATGCGGCGCGTTCGACTCGTTCACCGCGCCTCCGGCGAACCGGAGACCCTCGAGCTCGAGCTCGACGGTTCCCGCTTTGCCCTCGCGCGCTCCGGGACCGTCGAGCGCGGCGAGATGGCGCGGCTGCCGGATGGACGCGTGTCCCTTCTCTTCGAGGACGGCCGTCAGATCTGCGGGCGCGTCATCGAGTCGGGCGCCGGCGAGGTCGAGCTCTCGACGCGCGGCGGCGTCGCTCGGATCGCCCTGGCGGAGCCCCTCCGCGACCGCCTCGCGCACTCCGGAGACCCTGCGGCGGGCCAGGCGGCCGAGGAGGAAGTCCGGGCGATGATGCCGGGCCGGGTCGTCGAGATGGCCGTGGCCGAGGGGGGCGTCGTCGCGGCGGGCGGCCTGCTGCTCGTGCTCGAGGCCATGAAGATGCAGAACGAAATCCGGTCGGCACGGGGGGGCCGGGTCGTGCGTCTGGCGGTGTCCGCGGGGATGACGGTCGACGGGGGAGCGCTCCTCGCGGTCGTGCACCCCGAGGCCTCCCCCGATATCCAATAATCCGAATCTCTATCCAATAAATCGCCCAAAATCGGGTCGATTTTCCACACCTCTTTTCGCTTTCTCATGTCGGGACAATCAGTTACAGTCCGCCAAGTTCTTGGCTTTTTCTGGCAATGACATTGCTTTCTCATTACGAGCCGTGAGGAATCTCACACGCATCTCACATGGGTTTTGTGCAACTGAGTTTTAAAGGAGGAAGGGAATGAAGTCTGTGTACCGATTTACCCTGGCTCTCTCGGTATGCCTTCTCCTCCTCGTTCCGGTGGCTGCCTTCGGGCAGACGACCGGCAACGTGGAGGGTGGCGTCACCGATCAGAGCAACGCGCCCCTGCCGGGTGTGACCGTCGAGCTGACGAGTCCCAACCTGCAGGGAACGCGGACCGCGGTCACGTCTGCCGACGGCCGCTTCCGTTTTCCGGCGGTTCCCCCCGGGGCCTACACGGTCACGGCGGAGCTGGCGGGATTCGGAAAGGTCGAGAAGAAGGCGACAGTCACCCTGGGCGGTACCGCCACGGTGCTGATGTCGCTTTCGCTGTCGACGACGGCGGAGATCACCGTCACGGGTGAGGCGCCGATGGTCGACTCGACCTCGACGACGCAGGGCTCGAACTACTCGGCCAAGGTCATCGACAAGCTCCCGGTGGGCCGCAACTATGCGGACGTGGTCTTCACGCAGCCGGGCGTGCAGGCGGACTTCGGCGAGACGCAGGGCCGTTCGCTGGCGATCTCGATCTACGGAGCGACCTCGTCGGAGAACCTGTTCCTGATCGACGGCGTCAACACGACCAACGTCATCAAGGGCTTCCAGGGCAAGGACATCAACACCGAGTTCATCCAGGAAGTCGAAGTGAAGACGGGTGGTTACCAGGCGGAATACGGCCGCAACACGGGCGGCGTGGTCAACGTGATCACGAAGTCCGGCGGCAACGAGTTCCACGGCGGCGTGTTCGGCTACTACAACGACACCGGCATGCGCGCCGACCAGAAGAACGGCTACGTCGAGAACTTCGCTTCGCCGAGCTTCTCCCAGACGGGCGACGCGTACTTCCTGAACAACGTCTTCGAGAAGGACGTGCGTCAGGAGTGGGGCGCCGACCTCGGCGGCTTCATCATGAAGGACAAGATCTGGTTTTTCGGCGCGTACGACCGCGTCCAGATCAACCGGAACCTCCAGATGCTGGATCTCGACAACGAGAACACGTTCGGCGAGCTCTATCCCCAGGGCTTCACCCAGAACAAGTACTCGGGCAAGCTCACGTTCAACGTGCTCCAGGGCACGTCGATCGTCGGCTCGGTCTTTTCCGACGCGCAGACGCAGCTGGGAGCGATCGCGTTTCCGACGAGCACCTCGCCGTTCCAGTACAACGGCCGCCGCGACACGGGCGGACCGGACTACGCGGCGCGGTTGAACCAGCTCTTCGGCTCGTTCGGCATCTTCACGTTCCAGTACGCCCAGCACAAGGACCGCTACAACACCAAGCCCCAGGGCCTGGACGTTCCCGCGGTCCGCGACTACACCGAGGATCCCAACGGTGTCTTCTTCGTGGGCGCGGCCGGCAGCGGCTTCGGCAACGTGTTCGGCCCGACGGTGAACAACGCCTCCAAGCGGGAGATGTACTCGGGGTCCTTCACGATGTACGTGCAGAACCACGAGATCAAGGTCGGCGGCGACTTCCAGGACGATACGACGTTCGGCTCGACGTACTGGACGGGCGGCAACCGCGTGCGCATTCGTCCCTGCCTCCAGCAGGGCGCGAGCGTTTGCGACCTGGCCCAGGCGCCGTTCTACACGAACTCGCTTGGTCAGACGCAGCAGGTCTTCTATCAACACGAATTGCTGGCGGACGGCACGCCGGACAACTTCACGATCCTCGATGCGTCGCCGTTCAACACTCCGACGAAGCGCTGGAGCGCCTACATCCAAGACCAGTGGAGGATCATGCCCTCGCTGACCCTGAACGTCGGCGTGCGCTACGACGCCGAGGACTTCTACGGGTTCTCGCCGGATGACACGGTCAACGAGTTCAAAGCCTTCGGGATGAACAACGAGTGGGCGCCGCGCGTCGGCCTCGTGTGGGATTTCGCGGGTGACGGTACGTCGAAGCTGTACGCTTCGGCCGGCCGCTTCTACTTCGCTCTTCCGACCGACCTCAATGTGCGGGTATTCACGGCCAACTCGGCTCTCCAGACCTACAACTACGACTTCAACTCGATCAACCAGGCCGGCGACGTCCAGTGCGGCGCGGGCACGACCTCGGGATGCGTGCCCCGCCTGCAGAACTTCCAGGGCGGCAGCGCGGCGGGCGAGCCGGTCGACGGCTGGACAAACGGCGTGAAGAACGGTAATCCGGCCGTCCAGGCCGCGTACCAGGACGAGCTGACGCTCGGCATCGAGAAGGCTCTCGACCCGACGCTGTCGGTCGGCCTCAAGGGCACCTACCGCACCCTGGGCCGCACGCTCGAAGATCGCTGCGACCTCGACTACAACGATCCTCTCTCCCAGGGCTCCTCGTGCGCGCTGTTCAATCCCGGCAGCGACGGCGTGGCGGCGAGCGGCGGGATCCTCTCCCACAACGGCTCGGGCGATCCGACGGATCCGACGGCGGGTGAGTACGGTCTCCCGGGCCAACCGATCGGCGATGCGAAGCGCATCTTCCGCGGCATCGAGTTGGTCGCGCGCAAGCAGTTCTCCAACCAGCTGTGGGCGCAGGCTTCGTTCCTGTACTCGTCGCTGAAGGGCAACTACTCCGGCGCCATCCGTGAGGCCTCGGGTCAGACCGACCCCGGCATCAACGCCGACTTCGACTACTACCAGTTCACCTTCAACGATTACGGCAACCTCGAGCTCGACCGCCCGGTCCAGGCCCGCATCGACGCGGTCTACAACGCGCCGTTCGGTCTCTCGGCCGGTCTCGGGTTCTACGTCCGCTCGGGCATCCCGGTCTCCCGCGCCGGCTGGTTCAACGACTTCTACCCGGATCTGCTGTACCTCGATACGCGTGGTACCAACACCCGGGCGGCCTTCGTCGACAACCGGACCCCGACGGACTACGACCTGAACCTCTCGCTCTCCTACAACGCGAACATCGGCCCGGTCACGATCACGCCGCAGGTGTACCTGTTCAACGTGCTCAACCGGCAGACGATCACCGCGTATGACGTGAACTTCAACCCGGGCGGCAGCTTCGGCGAAGTCGAGGACACGACGAGCCCGTACTACGGCCAGCCGGGTCTCGCTCCGGGAGAGGGAACCTGTCCGGCGGCTGCCACGCAGACCTGCACGGACAACCAGGACTACATGAAGGCGATCCTGCGGAACAACCCGCGGCTCCTTCGCGTGGCTCTGAAGGTCACCTTCTAAGACTCCTCAACGGGTCTTTTTCGGGGGCGGCGCAAGCCGCCCCCTTTTTATTTGTCCCGGTTCGGCGCGGGCTCAGCTGCGCCTCAGGAAGTTCAAGGCAACGTACGGGGATCCAACGGGACGAGTGGTCCTACCGCCGGGACGAATGACCGTCTGTCGGTTTGTTCTTTGTTCTCAGTGGTTTGAACATTGGCACATTCTGAGGATCGTCCCTTGCTTTGCTTCCGCCTTCGGACAGGGCCGAGTCAGTTCGAAGCCCTGCTTTCGAAGGAGGAAGGGATGAAATCCTCGTATCGATTTACGCTGGCCCTGGCGGTCGGCCTTCTGCTTCTCGTCCCGATCGCTGCCGTGGCGCAGACGACCGGAACGGTGGACGGGGCCGTCACCGATCAGAGCAACGCGCCCCTGCCGGGTGTGACCGTCGAGCTGACGAGTCCCAACCTGCAGGGAACGCGGACCGCGGTCACGTCGGCCGACGGCCGCTTCCGCTTTCCGGCGGTTCCCCCCGGGCCCTACAAGGTCACGGCGGAGCTGGCGGGATTCGGAAAGGTCGAGAAGCGGGCGACGGTCACCCTGGACGCGACGGCGACGGTGAACCTGTCGCTCTCGCTGTCGACGACGGCGGAGATCACCGTCACGGGTGAGGCGCCGATGGTCGACTCGACGTCGACGACGCAGGGCTCGAACTACTCGGCGAAGGTCATCGACAAGCTCCCGGTGGGCCGCAACTATGCGGACGTGGTCTTCACGCAGCCGGGCGTGCAGGCGGACTTCGGCGAGACGCAGGGCCGTTCGCTGGCGATCTCGATCTACGGATCGACTTCGGCGGAGAACCTCTTCCTGATCGACGGCGTCAACACGACCAACGTCATCAAGGGCTTCCAGGGCAAGGACATCAACACCGAGTTCATCCAGGAAGTCGAAGTGAAGACGGGTGGTTATCAGGCGGAGTACGGCCGCAACACGGGCGGCGTGGTCAACGTGATCACCAAGTCCGGCGGCAACGAGTTCCACGGCGGCGTGTTCGGCTACTACAACGACACCGGCATGCGCGCCGACGTCGACGTGGTGCAGACGCCCGAATTCACGCAGCAGGGCGACGTCGACCAGGTTCCGGGCGTCGGTCCGAACACGTTCCTCGCGAAGGACGTGCGTCAGGAGTGGGGCGCCGACCTCGGCGGCTTCATGATCAAGGACAAGATCTGGTTCTTCGGCGCGTATGACCGCGTTCAGGTCAACCAGAACCTCGAGCCGATCGCGGGCCCCCGCGCGTACGAGGAGTTCCCGGTCTCGTTCACCCAGAACAAGTACTCGGGCAAGCTCACGTTCAACCTGTTCCAGGGCACGTCGATCGTCGGCAGCGTCTTCTCGGATGCCCAGACGCAGCTCGGCGCCATCGCCGTCCCGAACGGCAGCAACCCGTTCTCGTACAACGGCCGCCGCGACACGGGCGGGCCGGACTACGGCGCGCGGCTGAACCAGCTCTTCGGCTCGTTCGGCATCTTCACGTTCCAGTACGCCCAGCACAAGGACCGGTACAACACCAAGCCCGACGGCCTCGACGTGCCGGCGCTCCGGGACTACACCGAGGACCCCAACGGCGTGAACTTCGTGGCCCTCGGCGGCTTCGGCAACGTGTTCGGGCCGACCCTCAACAACGAGTCCAAGCGCGAGATGTACTCGGCGGCCTTCACGGCGTACGCCGGCAACCACGAGATCAAGGTCGGCGGCGACTACCAGGACGACTCGACCTCCGGCACCACGTACTTCACGGGCGCCCAGCGCGTGCGCATCCGCCCCTGTCTCCAGTCGGGCGCGAGCGTCTGCGACCTGGCCCAGGCGCCGTTCTACACGAACGCCCTCGGCGAGACGACGCAGGTTTTCTACCAGCACGACCTGCTGGCGGACGGCACCGTCGACAACTACAACATCATCCCGGCTTCGCCGTTCGACACGCCGTCGAGGCGCTACAGCGCGTTCCTGCAGGACCAGTGGCGGATCATCCCGACGCTGACCCTGAACGCCGGCATCCGCTACGACACCGAGCAGTTCTTCGGTGACGACCCGGTCAACGGCGAGTTCAAGGCTTTTGAGTTCGCCAACCAGTGGGCCCCCCGCATCGGCCTGGTGTGGGACTTCGCGGGAGACGGCACGTCGAAGCTCTACGCTTCGGCCGGCCGCTTCTACTTCGCGCTCCCGACCGACCTCAACGTGCGCGTGTTCACGGCCAACTCGGCGGTCCAGACCTACAACTACGACTTCAATTCCATCATCCAGGGCAACGGCGCGCCCCGCCTCGAGAACTTCCAGGGCGGCAGCGCCTCGGGCGAGCCGATCGATCCGGGCGCCCGCGCGTCCTACCAGGACGAGATGACGCTCGGCATCGAGAAGGCGCTCGACCCGACGCTGTCGGTCGGCCTCAAGGGCACCTACCGCACCCTGGGCCGCACGCTCGAAGATCGCTGCGATCTCGACGGCGCATCCCCCGCCAACCCGACGGGCTCGACCTGCGCCCTCTTCAACCCGGGCGCTACGGGCGTCGACAATCCGGCGGCCTCCGGTCTCTATCCGACGTGCAACGGCTCGGGCAACCCGACGGATCCGACGGCGGGCGACTGCACGACGACGGGTGTCGCGGTCGGCAACGCCAAACGGATCTTCCGCGGCATCGAGATGGTTGCGCGCAAGCAGTTCACCAACCAGCTGTGGGCGCAGGCTTCGTTCCTGTACTCCTCGCTCAAGGGCAACTACTCCGGCGCCATCCGTGAGGCCTCGGGTCAGACGGACCCCGGCATCAACGCGGACTACGACTACTACCAGTTCACCTTCAACGACTACGGCAACCTCGAGCTCGACCGTCCCGTCCAGGCCCGCATCGACGCGGTCTACAACGCGCCGTTCGGTCTCTCGGCGGGTATCGGTTTCTTCGTCCGCTCGGGCCTTCCGGTGTCGCGTTACGGGTGGTTCAATGACTTCTACCCGAACCTCCTGTACCTCGACGACCGCGGCACGAACTCGCGTCTCATCACCGGCGACCGGACTCCGACCGACTACGACATGAACCTCTCGATGTCCTACAACGCGAACATCGGTCCGGTGACGGTGACCCCGCAGGTCTATCTCTTCAACGTGCTCAACCGGCAGACGGCCACCGCGTACGACACGCAGTGGAACCTCGCCGGAAGCTTCGGGTCCGTCGACGATCCGACCAGCCCGTTCTACGGTCAGCCGGGTCTCGCTCCGGGTGAGCAAACCTGCCCGGCGGCGGCCACCGCGGTCTGCCCGGACAATCCCGACTACGGAAAGATCGCCCTGCGCGGCAACCCGCGTCTGCTTCGCGTGGCGCTCAAGGTCACCTTCTAAATCCGGCTCATCCGGACTCTCTGAGGGGCGGCTTCGGCCGCCCCTTTTTTTGTGGTCTTCGTCCCAAACGCTTCAGCCGGCCGAACCCCGATCCAAACGGACTGCCGAGCTCCCACCGATGACGAGGCGCGCGAAGCCGCTTTCTTCAATCCGGAGAGCAGTTTGAACATTGGCGGATTTTAGGGATCGACGCTTGCTCTGCTCTCGCCTCCGGCAGGGTCGAGCTGTTCGAAGCCCTGCGTTCGAAGGAGGAAGCGAAATGAAGTCCTCGTATCGATTTACGCTGGCCCTGGCGGTCGGCCTCCTGCTCCTCGTCCCGTTCGCTGCCGTGGCGCAGACGACCGGAACGGTCGAGGGAGCCGTCACCGATCAGAGCAACGCGCCCCTTCCGGGCGTGACCGTCGAGCTCGCGAGCCCCAACCTGCAAGGCACGCGCAGCGCGGTGAGTTCGGCCGACGGCCGGTACCGGTTCCCGGCGGTCCCCCCGGGGCCTATACGGTCACGGCGGAGCTTGCGGGATTCGGCAGGGTGCAGAAGCGGGCGACGGTCACCCTGGACGCGACGGCCCAGGTCAACCTCTCCCTCGCGCTGTCGACGTCCGCGGAGATCACCGTGACGGGTGAAGCGCCGATGGTCGACTCGACCTCGACGACGCAGGGCTCGAACTACTCGGCGAAGGTCATCGAGAAGCTGCCTCTCGGCCGCAACTACGCGGACGTGGTGTTCACGCAGCCGGGCGTGCAGGCGGACTTCGGCGAGACGCAGGGCCGTTCGCTGGCGATTTCGATCTACGGATCGACCTCGTCGGAGAACCTGTTCCTGATCGACGGCGTCAACACGACCAACGTCATCAAGGGCTTCCAGGGCAAGGACATCAACAGCGAGTTCATCCAGGAAGTCGAAGTGAAGACGGGTGGTTATCAGGCGGAGTACGGCCGCAACACGGGCGGCGTGGTCAACGTGATCACGAAGTCCGGCGGCAACGAGTTCCACGGCGGCGTGTTCGGCTACTACAACGACACCGGCATGCGCGCCGACGTCGACATCGAACAGACGCCGGGCTTCACGGAGCAGGGCACCGCCGACCAGGTCGTCGGTCTCGGCCCCAACTACTTCCTCGCGAAGGACGTGCGCCAGGAGTGGGGCGCGGATCTCGGCGGCTTCGTCATCAAGGACAAGGTCTGGTTCTTCGGCGCCTACGACCGCGTCCAGGCCAACAACAACGTCGAGCCCATCTCCGGGCCCAGAGCCTACGAGCAGTTCCCGCAGTCGTTCGTCCAGAACAAGTACTCGGGAAAGCTGACGCTGAACCCGCTGCAGGGCACCTCGATCGTGGGCAGCGTCTTCTCCGACTCCCAGCAGCTCAACGGCGCGCTGGCGCAGGTCGGCACGATTGCGCCTCCCGCGGGCTTCGACGCGACGTCCTACAACGGACGTCAGGATACGGGCGGCCCCGACTACGGCGCGCGGCTCAACCAGTTGTTCGGCTCCTTCGGCATCTTCACCTTCCAGTACGCCCAGCACCGGGATCGCTACACGACCAAGCCGTTCGGCGCCGATGTGCCCCAGTTCCGCGACTACACGACGGACCCGACCGGCACGAACTTCACGGTCTTCGGCGGCTTCGGCAACGTCTTCGGGCCGACGGTGAACAACAAATCGCTCCGGAATCTGTACTCGGGCGCGTTCACGGGATACGTGGGCAATCACGAGATCAAGATCGGCGGCGACTTCCAGGAGGACACCACTTCGGGTACGACCTTTTTCACGGGCGGGCAGCGCGGCCGCGTCCGTCCCTGCCTGCAGACCGGCGCGAGCATCTGCGACCTTTCGGTGGCGCCGTTCTACACGAATGCCGACGGCACGACCGGACAGGTCTTCTACCAGCACGACCTGCTGGCCGACGGCACGACCGACAACTACGAGATCATCGACGCTTCGGTGTTCGCCACGCCGACGAAACGCTACAGCGGTTTCATCCAGGACCAGTGGCGGGTCATCCCGACGCTGACGATCAACGCCGGCCTCCGCTACGACACCGAGAGCTTCTACGGGCTGGATCCGACCACCGGCCCCTTCAAGGCGTTCGCCATGGAGAACAACTGGTCGCCGCGCATCGGCGTCGTGTGGGACTGGGCGGGCGACGGCACGTCCAAGCTCTACGCGTCCGCCGGCCGCTTCTTCTTCGCTCTCCCCACGGACCTCAACGTCCGCGTTTTCACGGCCAACTCCGCCGTGCAGACCTACAACTACGACCCGAACTCGATCGTGCAATTCTCGGGACCGCAGTGTGACGGAACGAACGCCGGCTGCGTCCCCCGCTCGGAGAACTTCCAGGGCGGCACGGCGTCCGGCGAGCCCGTGGATGGCTGGACGAACGGCGTGAAGAACGGAACCCCGCTCACCAAGGCGTCCTACCAGGACGAGCTCACGTTCGGCGTCGAGAAGGCGCTGGATCCCTCGTTCTCCATCGGCCTCAAGGGCACCTACCGGACCCTGGGCCGCACGGTCGAAGACCGCTGCGACCTCGATGGTACGGTCGCTCCCAACACCTGCGCCCTCTTCAACCCGGGTGGCGACGGCCAGGCGGCTTCGGGCTTCTTCCCGACCTGCAACGGCTCGGGCAACCCGACGGACCCGACCGCCGGCGAATGCTCCGCGAACGGCATCGCGATCGGGGATGCGAAGCGCATCTTCCGCGGCATCGAGATGGTCGCGCGCAAGCAGTTCACCAACCAGCTGTGGGCGCAGGCTTCGTTCCTGTACTCCTCGCTGAAGGGCAACTACTCGGGCGCCATCCGCGAGGCCACCGGCCAGACGGACCCCGGCATCAACGCCGACTACGACTACTACCAGTTCACCTTCAACGACTACGGCAACCTCGAGCTCGACCGGCCGGTGCAGGCCCGGATCGACGGCGTGTACAACGCGCCGTTCGGTCTCTCGGCCGGCCTCGGCTTCTACGTCCGCAGCGGTTTGCCGATCACCCGCCTCGGCTGGTTCAACGATTTCTACCCGGCCAACCTCTACCTCGAAGACCGCGGCACCTTCGGCCGGACTCCGACGGACTACGACATGAACCTCTCGCTCTCCTACAACGCGACCGTCGGCCCGGTGACGATCACGCCGCAGGTGTACCTGTTCAACGTCCTCAACCGTCAGGTGACGACTGCGGTCGACACCGCTTTCAACTACAACGGCGCCATCGTCACGGATCCTGCGAGTCCGTTCTTCGGACAGCCGGGCGTCGAGCCGGGCACGGGAATCTGCCCGGCCACGGCGGGAGCGCCCTGCGCCGACAACCCGGATTTCGGCAAGGAGGTCTTCCAGACGAACCCGCGCCTGCTCCGCGTCGCGCTCAAGGTGACTTTCTAGCTCGTTCCCGTACTTCCGTTCCCCGGGGCGGCTTCGGCCGCCCCATTTTTTTGGAGCTTCGTCCCGAAAAGCGGAAGCTCCGTCCGCGCATTTGGGAGACTTTTTGGACAACTCAACTTCCGCCGCCGCGCGCCGTAACTTGGTCGTATGCTTGGCCTTATGGCGGTTTCGAAGCGGAGGTGTTCGATGCGTCGACTGCGACTGCTCCTGCCTGCTGCGTTCGTTTTCGCGATCCTTCCGATGGCCTTGCTCGCTGCGGAAGATTGTCTTCAGCTCTTCCTGAAGGCCAAGGAAGAGTTCCGATTCGGCAAGTACGACGCGGCGCTCGCGTTGCTCGATCGGATCGAGATTGCGAGCGCGGAGCCGGGGAACGAGAAGTACCGAACGCAGCTCCCCTCCGGCCTCGCGTTCTATCGCGGCGCCTCGCTCGCGGCGCTCGGCAATTCCGCCGAAGCGAAAGTGCAGATCGAGATCTACTACGCCTACGAGCCCAACGCCGTGCTCGACCCGGGGGCATATCCTCCGCGCGTCATCGACGCCTTCGCGGAAGCGCGCAAGGAGCTGAAGTCGAGCGCGCAGAAACCGGCGGAGACCGGCTCGCTCGCGACGTCGTTCCGCGCGTACACGGCGCCGGTCGAGAAGGCTGCCGATGAGGCCGGCGAAGACTGGGCCGATGGGCCGGCCCGCTTCCTCCTGACGGGCGTCCAGCGTGAAGACTACGAGCGCCTCCACGATGCGGCTTCGCGCTCCGAGTTCATCACCGAGTTCTGGAAGTCGCGCGACCCGCGTCTCGAGACGCGGGAGAACGAGGCGCGCGACGAATTCGAGAAGCGGGTCGCGTTCGCGGACGTCCGTTTCGCGCAGGACGAGACGCGGGGGAGCCTGACCGACCGCGGCATGGTCTTCATCCTCATGGGGCCGCCGACCTGGGTCGGCCGCAAGCCCATCCAGACGGGCGACGACGCCAACGAGCCCAACGGCATGTCGCAGTACACCAACCAGGACATCGAGAACGCGCTGAAGGGAACCTCATCGGCCGGCAGCGCGCGGATCTTCGACAAGATGACGGGGCCCACCACGAAGCTGCCCGACTCCGACGGCAACTACCGGGAGGTCTGGCACTTCCGGCGTGAGCTCCTGCCGGCGGGGATTTCCTATCACCAGGTCGACTTCGACTTCATCAGCAAGAAGGGCTACGGCAAAAACGTCTGGCAGCGCGAGGCGCGCACGCTCACGACGCTCGAGAAGGCGCGCACCGCCGTGCGCAACGGCGCCTTCACGCGAACCGCCGCGAAATAGGTGGCCGGCGGTCGCGCGAGCGCCGGCGTCGCGGTCGTCCTCGCGGCGTCCCTCATCCTGTCCCTCGCGTGCGCCTCGGGCTCATCGAACTCGGTCCAGGTCGTCGCGCTCGCCGCGGTCAAGCCGCCGCAGCCGCTCGGATTCAACCCGGAAGAGGCCCTGGGCCGCGGCGAGTACCTGGAGCTCGAGGGCCTGTTTCGCGCGATGCCGCCCGCCGAGCTCGAGGGAAAACCCGGATACCTCGCGGCTTACGGCAAGGCCCTGCTCGCCCGCGGCGACCTCGACGCAGCGCTTCCGCTTCTGAACAAGGCCATCGCGAAGGAGAGCCGTCCGCTTCGGCGGGGTGAGCTCGAGTGGGCGCTCGCGCAGGCCTACATCTTCTGGGACGAGCCCGCGCTCGCTCTCGAGTTTGCCCAGGCCGCCCGCAACGACGGCTACGGCCTGCTCGCGGGCTACCTCAACTTCCTGGAGGCGATCCGGTACCTGCCGCTCTACGCCGGCCCCGCGGACGGCGAGTCGCACACCGGCCCGTTCTCGATGCAGGCCTTCGACCTGATCCGCGTTCCCGTCGGGGTCAACGGCCACGACTCCGCCGCGATCCTCGACACGGGCGCGTCTTACACGATCGTGACGCAGTCCTTCGCGAAATTGGTCGGCGTCCGGGAGATCCCGGACTCCAAGGCGTTCGGCCGCGGCCTGCACACGAAAGAGTTCCCGCTGACGTTCGGAGTCATCGACCGGCTCGACTTCGTGGACTTCTCGGTCCAGAACGTTCCCGTCATGCTGATGCCCGACGACGCCCTGCTCTTCGAAACCTCCCGCGGCGCGTTCCCCGTCCCGATGGTCATCGGTCTGCATCTGATCAAGCAGTTTCGCGTGAGCCTCGACTACGCCGGGAGGACGATCGGCCTCACGCGCGTGCCGTTCCGGGGAACCGCGCGCGACCCCGGACAGAACCTCTTCGTCGCGCGTGGCCGCCTCTTCGCGCGCGCGTCGATCAACCGCTACGGCTGGTACGAGATGCTCCTGGATACGGGAAGCGAGCCGACGATGCTGACGTCGACGGGCGTGGTCCGCGCGAAGCTGTCCGCGAGCGGGAAGTTCTATCCGAAGACTCTCTACGGGCTGGGCAAGTCGCAGGCCGCCTGGGCCCGGGTCGACTCGGTGACGATCGGCGTCGCCGACTTCGGCGTGCGCTTCGAGAATCTCGTCGTCAAGGAGGACGACGGGGCGCTCGAGGACGGCATCCTGGGTACGTCGTTCCTGAAGAACTTCCGGGTCGCGATCGATTTTCAGAAGATGCAGATGACTCTGGAACGGCCGTAAACGCCCTCGGTTCCCGACCCGCCGGAATTCCGTAACCCCCTCCGCGTGTTAATGTTGCCCGGATGCGCCAGGGACTTTGTGTGCTCATTTTCGCCGTATTCGCGGCGTCCGCCCAGGCCGCGGAGACGGCCCGCGATCGGATCGCGAAGTACTTCACCGGCTGGTTCTCTTACTGTCCCGAAACGCGCGTGACGGCGACCCCCGAGCCGGGGCTGGTGCTTGCGGGATTCGAGGCTTTCCGCGTGGAGCGCGCCTGCACGCTCAAGAATCGCAACGAGATTGCGGTGACCCTCTACGACCCCGCGAAGAACGAGATCTTCGTGGGCGAGCTGCTCCACGACGACACCCGGAAAGGCCGGCCGTTTTCGGAGGCGGAAGACCTTCCCATCCTTCGCGGCGTGCTCGCCGACGCGTACGGCGTGCCGGCCACGATCCGGGTCGGTACCGCCGCGCGCGGACCGCTCAAGCCGCTCGAGGCGTCGCTGCAGATCGCCGAGGGCGCCTCCGCGGCAATCGGCGGGTTCGTCTCCGAGGATGGCGCGACGTTTCTCATCGGCGAGTTCCGGCCCCTCGACGTCGCGCCGGACGCTCTGCGCCGCCGGATGCTCGCGGAATCGCCGGGGATCCGGCCGCGCAAGGGCGAGTACTACGTGACCGCGTTCATCGACTTCCAGTGCGAGAGATGCCGGCAGCGCACGCCCCGGCTTTCCGATTTTGCTTTCAGCCACGGCGGCGGCGCTCTCGAGCTCCGCATGCTTCCGATGGTCAAGGTCCACGACTGGGCTTTCGCGGCCGCGGAGACGGCCGCCGCGCTCGCGCTCGTTTCGCCGGCGCTCTACGCGCGCTACGAAGAAACGGTGTTCCCCCAGGCGAACGGGATGACGCCCGCGGCCGCGCGGCAGGCCGGAGCGGACGTCGCCGAGGCGGCGGGAGTCGGGCCGGCGTTTCGCGAGGAGCTCGCGAGCGGCCGGGCGCGGCAGCGTGTCGCCCGCGATGTCGAGCTTGCGATGCGGCTCGGCCTGAACGGCACGCCGGTGTTCTTTTACGAAGGCGTCTTTCTGGCTTCCGACAGCGGTGTCGCCGAGGGCTACATCGAGAGCCGCCTCCGCGGCTCGGCAGCGGCGCCGACGCCTGCAAGCGGCCCGAGCGGGCATTGATGTCCGCGCGGCGGCGTCGGCGGGGCGGCCCGTCCCACCTCGGCCTCCTCCTGGCCGTACTCTTGACGGCATGCAACCGCACGCCCGAAAAGGCGGGCGGGTCTGCACCGAAAGGGAATGCGGGGACGCCCGTTTCCGCCAAAGCCGGCGACGCCGCCGCGTCGGTCGCGGTCGAGGCTACGGACGTCGCGACGCGCACGCCTCGCCCCGCGGGCGGACGGGCGCCGGTGATCTGGCTCGGGCTCGACGGACTCGACTGGGAGCTGCTCGACCGCCTCGCCGGCGAAGGGCGGATGCCGAACTGGAAGCGCCTCACGACCGAGGGCTATACGGCGACCCTCAAGAGCTTCATGCCGGTCCTTTCCCCCATCGTGTGGACCTCCGTCGCGACCGGCGCGACCCCCGACGTGCATCGCGTGCTCGACTTCCAGGAGGTCGAAGCGGCGACCGGACAAAAAGTCCCGATCTCCGGTGAGTCCCGGGCGGTGCCCGCGATCTGGAACATCGCGGCGGCCGAGGGACTCAAGGTCGGCGTCGTGGGCTGGTGGGCGACCCATCCGGCGGAAGAAGTCGCGGGGTTCTTCGTGACCGACCACGCCAGCCCGATTCTGTTCCGGGGCCTGCCGCGGGCGGGCGTGGCGTACCCCGTTTCCCTGACGGCGGGCGTCGAGCAGGTCATCGCGCGCGACGGCCGCGTCGCGGACGCCGAGATCGCGCCGTATCTCGCGGTTTCCGCCGCCGAGATTGCGCGCGAGCGGGCGTCCGGCCAGGGCCTGGAGAATCCGGTGACGTCGCTCGCTTCGATTCTGGGAGCGACGCGGGTGCAGCAGCGGCTCGCGCGGGAGCTCTACGACCGGAACCTGCCGGATCTGATGATGCTCTACCTCGAGGGGACCGACGGCATCGGCCACGTCTTCGCTTCCTACGTGCCGCCGCGCATGGACTGCGTTTCGCAGGAAGACTTCGACCGATACAAGGGCGCGGTCGACGGCTACTACGCGCTCGTCGACCGGGTCCTCGGCCAGTGGATGCGCCGGGCCGAGGAGGACGGCGCCACGCTGATCATCAACTCGGACCACGGCTTCAAGTGGGGCACGGACCGCACGTGCGAGCGATCCTCGCTCAACCCGGCGACAGCGGCGTTCTGGCACCGGATCGACGGCGTCTTCGCGGCGTGGGGCGCGCGGGTCCGACCCGGCCAGGCTCGCGGGAGCGCCTCCGTGTACGACCTCGTCCCCACCGTTTCGGCGCTTCTCGGCCTGCCGGTCGACCGGAGCCTCAAGGGTGCCGTCATCCGGAACGGCTTCACGTCGCTCCCGGCGCCGCCGAAAAAGAATCTCTTCGGAACCCTGGTCGTAAGGCGCGTCCAGGCCGAGGCGATGTCTGCGAACGATGCGGACGAGTACGCGAAGAACCTCCGGAACCTCGGGTACCTCTCGGGCTCCGAGCCGACCAAGTTCGCGCCGACCGGCGGGGCGCGGCCGGGCTTGACGGATGGCGGCTGGAACAACCTCGGCGTCTTCGAGCGGGAAGGCAAGAACTACGGAGCGGCCGAGATCGCGTTCCACAAGGCCCTGGAGCTTCGCCCCGGCTACTCCTCGCCTCAGTACAACATGGCCGTCCTGTACCGGGCGCGCGGCCAGGACACGCTCGCCGTCGAATGGCTCTTCCGGTCGCTCGCGACGGGCCACGCCGACCCGGTGGGGACCGTGCTGCGCTGGTTCGGCGAGTACGACGAATCGGGAAAGAGGGGACCGGCGCGCGACATCCTCGAACGGGGGGCGCGGGCCTATCCGGCCGACGAGCGGATCAGCCTGAATCTGGGTCTCTATCGCTTCCAGGCGAAGGACTGCGAGGGAGCGCTCGACGTCGTCAAGACCTTCGAAGCCACCACGCAGGACCCCGATACGCTCAACGCGATCGCCCTTTTCAAGACATGCCTCGGACGCCGGGAAGAAGCCGAGGCGCTCTTCGAAAAATCGCTGCGGATGAAGCCCGGTCAGCCGGGGGTCATCCAGTCTTTGCAACTGCTTCGCCAGGCGCCGCTCAAGGGCCAATGACCGTCCGCGAAAGGGAGAAGATGAAGACTCGCGCGTTCTCGCTCTGCATCTCTGTCGGCCTCGTGGGATTCGGGCTCGGACTCGCCGGGCCGGCGCAGGCGCAGGCGCAGCCGGCCAAACCGGCCGTCGAGACCCGCCTGCCGGGCTACCTCAACAACTATCTGTCCTTCGACCCCTCCTCCCAGGTCACCGTGGAGAAGGCGACCGACCGGCTGCCCGGGTTCCAGGGCTACAAGGCCAAGCGCACCGGGAAGTACCCCAAGCTCGCCGTCGAGCGGCTCGTCTACGTCTCCGACGACGGCAAGTGGTTCTTCGACGGCGACACGATGACCAACCCGAGCCCCCGGCCGGTCGCGACCGCGGCGGATATCGCCTGGATCGAGTCCCAGACGGCCCGGGTGTACCGGACCAAAGCGAAGGCGATGCTCGCGCCCGAGCGCGACGCGGCGGGCCTCAAGGGGATCTGGATCGCCGTCGAGTCGGGCTGGGGTCCCGTACGCATGCCGGGCTACGTCACTCCGGACGGCACACGTTTCTTCAACGGCAACCTCTGGGACTTCCAGATGGATCCGCGCGAGGAGCGGCGCAAGCGCATCGATCTCGCGCAGGGCCGCTTCGAAGGCAAGCCCGACGGCGCGGTGACGATCGTCGAATACGCGGACATGGAGTGCGGCTACTGCCGTTACCGCGGGACCCAGATGGACTCGCTCCTCGAGGCCAACGCCGGCACGCTGTCCTACAAGCGGTATTACAAGTTCTACCCGCTCTGGTTCAGCCATGCCTGGTCGATGAAGGCGGCCTCGGCGGCGGACTGCATGTGGCGCCTCGGCAAACAGGCGATGTTCGCGTTCAAGAAACAGGTCTACGCGCAGCAGCAGGTGCTGACGGTGTCGGGCATCGACGAGCTCGCCGTGAACTTCGCCGAATCCGCCGGGATTCCCCGTGCGGACTTCCTCGCCTGCTACCTGCGCGAGGAGAGTCTCGCCGACGTCCGCAAGGACCTCGAAGAGGGCCAGCGGCTGGGCGTCAAGTCCACACCGACCTATTACGTCGACGGCACCGAGATCATGTGGACCGAGGACAAGGTCATGGAGGACTTCCTCCGGACCAAGGCCCCGAATCTGAAGTCCATCGATTACGCGCCGCCCAAGGCGGCGGGCCACTGAGCCGGAGCGAGGCCTCCGTCTTCCTTCAGGGCTCGAACGGAATCGGGACGGTCAACCAGGTCCGGACGTTCACGCCGTCCTTCGTGGCCGGCGTGAAGGTCCACCTGCGGACCGCCGCGATCGCGGCCGCGTCGAGGCCCGCGGGCGCCTTGCGCACGATCGCGATCTCGGCCGGCAGGCCCCGTTCCGAGACGAGGACCCGCAGCACCACGATTCCGCCGATGCGCGCCTTGAGCGCGAGCGGGGGATAGACCGGCTTCACGATCGACGCGATGCGGGGAGGCGTGTCGACCTCCTCGGCCGGCACGAGCGTGCCCTCCCGCACGGCGACGCGCGTCGGCGGCGGCGCGGGCGCCACCGCCGTGGGATCGGGCTCGGGTTGCGCCGTCGGGATGGCGGCGACCGGCGCGACGGCGACAGCGGGTGCTGCGGGCGGCAGCGTCGCCGTCGGCAACGGCGTCGGCGGCGCAACGATCGCGATCGCCTCGTAGGCCGGGGGCTGTGTCGCCGGGCCCCCGCCGAGTCGGACGGGTGTGGGCGCGTTCTTCGCGCGCATCTCGGCCTCGAGCCGCTGCGTCTCGAGGCCGACCCGCCGCGACACCTCGTCGCGAAACTGTGCTTCGGTCATTCCGGTCGTGGGCCCCGCGGGCGTCGGCTGGAACTCCGGCAGGAGCGTCGGCGCCGGCGCGGCCGTGGTGACGCGGTCGGGCCGGGTCTTGCCCGGGTCCTGGCCCGCCGTTTCGGGAGCGCGGCGCGAAATCACGAAGATGCCTCCCGCGACCGCGAGGGCGGCGATGGCGCCGCCGATCCAGACGGCCGGGGACGCGCTGCGCCCGGGCGGCTGCGCAATGGTGATCCTCGGCCCCGTGCCGCTCTCGCGCCTGGCGGAGGGCGACGCGGGCGGCGGCGCAGGCGGTGGAGCCGGAGGCGGCGCGGGGGCGGACGCCGGAGACGCGGGTTCTTTTCCCGCGGAGGCCGCGGCCGTTTCGCGCTTGCGGGCGCGGCCTTCGGCGTCGATCTCCTCGCGAAAAAGATCGTTCAGAAAGTAGGCGAGGTTGAACGTCGACGGCGCATAGGGCCCCGAGAAGAGCAGCTTGCCGAGCTCTCGCCGCAGATCGCCGCTCGACTGATAGCGCGCCTCCGCCGGCCCGAGCGTCATCCGAAGAACCGCGAGGATCTCCGGCGGGATCGGAGGCGGCCCGCCGGATCCCGCGCCCTTGAGGAACGCGAGGGCGTCGGCCGGAGGCGGCTGTCCGGTCAGCAGCTCGAGCAGGAGGACGCCGACGCTGAAGACGTCGGAGTTGCGGCCCACCACTCCGCCGGCGCGTTCTTCCGGAGCGAGATAGGGCGCGAGCTCTTTCGCGAGGCGGGGCTGGCCGATCGCCGGCAGAACCCCCGGAGCCAGGCCGAATCCGGCGAGGCGGATCTCGCCGTCGTCGGAGATCGTGACGAACCCGGGCCACACGAGCCCGTGGAGCGTGCGGTCTCCGTCGATCGTGGTGTTGTAGGCGTGGTCGAGAGCCGTCGCGATCTTCTCCGCGATCAGCAGCGCGTGCTCCACCGGAAGCCGCCGGTTCAGCGAGCGGCCCTTGGCGTGCAGGTCGGCGAGCGTGCGGCCGTTGGCTTCGCTCCAGGCGACGTACGGCACGCCGTCGATGGAGTCCATGTCGACGCCCCGCGCGACCGCGGCGTTCTTCAGGAACCCGTGGACTTCGCCGTTCTCGTCGATCGCATCGAGCAGGGGGTCGACGAGCAGCTCCGGCGCATCGAGGGTTCGGAGCCGGACGAACGCCTTTTCGTCGCCGAGCCGCACCGCGCGGAACTGCCGTCCGAGCGCGTCTTCCTTCAGCTCGGCCGTCAGAAGGTAGCTTCCGAACGGGCGCGGCAGTTTGTCGGTCGGCATCCTGTGGGCTTTGCGCGATTGTGGCGCGCCCGGTGCGGGCGGTCAAGGTCGCGCCGTCAAAGCGCGCGCGGTCGACGCGCGAAGGGCGACTACTGGACGGGCAGGTCTTCGGGCGGTACCGCGTCCCCGTCGCCCGGCGGCGGCGCCTCGGGCGGCGCGGGCGGTCCCTGCGGCTCGCGCCGTCGCGCCGCGGCGATGGCGTCGAGGTGCTCCTGGAACGTCTTCGAGAACGTGTGGCCCCCGGAGCGGTCCGCGACGAAGTAGAGAAAGTCGTTCTTCGCGGGGTTCACCGCGGCCTTCAGCGCCGCCGCCCCGGGACTGCAGATCGGTCCGGGAGGCAGGCCGCCGTACAGATAGGTGTTGAAGATGGACTTGTAGCCGTAGTCCGAGCGATAGAGCGTTCCCGTCCAGCGGCCATCGCGCTTCAGGGCATAGGTCACGGTCGGGTCGGCCTGAAGCCGCATCTTCCGCTTCAGGCGATTCCAGTAGACGCCCGCGATGACCGGCGCCTCCCGCGCGAGCGCGGTTTCCTTCTGAACGATCGACGCCAGCGTGACTGCCTCCCGCAGGGAGAGGTCCATCGCGGCGGCGCGCTCGCGCATCTCGGGCGTGAAGTGCCGGCGGAAGTTGGCGAGCATCGACTCGACGATCTGGCGGGCGGAGGTGGAGCGCGTCACGACGTAGGTGTCGGGAAAGAGGAAGCCCTCGAGGTTCGGAGCGCCGCGCGCGATCGAACTGATGAGGTCGGGGTTCGTGAAGGCGCGGGCGAACGCCTCGGGGCGCGAGATGCCGCGGCTCCAGAAAAGCTCGAAGGTCTCCTCGGCCGTCAGGCCCTCGGGCACGACGATGGTGTGGCGCACGACGTCGCCCCGGGCCATGCGCGCGATGACCTCCGAGAGGGCCGTCGGACGCGCGAACCGGTACTCGCCGGCCTGGAGGGGCGTCGCGCTCTCCGCCAGGCGGTACCAGGCCTCGGCCAGCCAGGCCGGCGTCACGACTCCCTCGGCGGCCAGCTGGCGGAAGATTTCCGAGGTCGAGGTCCCGAACGGGAAGACCAGGACGGCCTCACCCGGACCGGCCGGAGCGGAGGGATGCTCGAGGCGCCGGTAGAGCAGGAAGAGGCCGGCGAAGAGCAGGAAGCCGAGGAGCAGGGCGAGGCGCAGAACGCGCCGGCCGGCGCTCAAAGGGCCCCTCGTCCGCCGCTCGAGAGGTAGTCCTCGAGCAGGACTGCCGCGGCCGCCGGATCGAGGCCGGGGCGCCGGGCGGCGTCTCCTTCTTCCCGCGCGGCCCGCATCCGCCGCGCCGCCTCGTCGGACGTGAGGGTTTCCTCGTGGAAGCGCACCGGCAGGCCCGTCTTGCCCCCGAACTTGGCGGCGAAGGTGCGGATCCGGCCGGCGATCGGGCTCTCGACGCCATCGGGCGAGCGGGGGATTCCGAAGACCGCGAGTGCGATCTCCTCGTCGGCGCAGAATCGCGCGAGCTGGGCGAGGACGGCCGCGTCGCTTTTCCGCCGGAGCGTCACCCGCGGCGTGGCGAGGCGCTCGCTCGCGTCCGAGGTCGCGAGGCCGATGCGCTTCTCGCCGAAGTCGACGGCCAGAATCCGGGCCATGGGAAGAGATTAACCCGCGTCGCGGGGTTTATGATCGTGGGCATGAAACGCACACTCGGACTCGCCGCTCTGCTGTCGGTCCTGCTTTCGGGAAACCCTGCTCCGTCGCCGGCGGGACCGCCTCCGCCGCAAGCGACCTGCGTGTTCTCCAATCCCGGGTTCTCCGGCAAGTGCACCGAGAACGCGGACATCGCCGAAGGATCCTCGGCGGCGCAGTCCTGCGGAGCGATCCTCCAGTGCCTCAACGACGTCGACTGCCTCAAGACGTATTGCTCGGCGACGCAGATCCGGAGCGGCTGGAAGCTCGAGTCCGCCAAGTAGGCGCGGTCCCGGCGGGGCGGAACGCGTGAACCGCGCGGGCCCCTGCCCGCGTATGTAGAATTCGCAGCCTATGAAAAACCTCGTCATTCTCTCGGCGGTCCGCACGCCGGTCGGCGCGTTTCTCGGGAAGCTCTCGTCCCTGCCCGCCCCGGTGCTCGGCTCCGCGGCCATCCGCGCGGCCCTCGATCGCGCGGGCGTCGCGCCGGCCGAAGTCGAGCAGGTCGTTTTCGGCAACGTCCTGCAGGCGGGGCTCGGCCAGGCGCCCGCCCGGCAGGCGTCTCTCGGCGCGGGCATCCCGGACACGGTCCCGTGCGTCACGGTCCACAAGGTCTGCGGATCCGGCATGCGGGCCGTCATGGACGTCGGCAATGCCATCCAGGCGGGGGAGTACGAGGTCGCCGTGGCCGGCGGGATGGAGTCGATGTCCAACGCTCCGTATCTCCTCGAGAAGGCGCGAACGGGGCTCCGGATGGGCAACGGGACACTCGTCGACTCGATGATCAAGGACGGGCTCTGGGACCCCTACAAAGACCAGCACATGGGCAACTGCGCCGAGCTCTGCGTGGCGAAGTACAAGTTCACGCGCGAGGAGCAGGACGCGTTCTCACTCGAGTCCTACAAGCGCGCGCAGAGCGCCGCCAAGGGCGGGCTCTTCGCCGCCGAGATCGTCGCGGTCGAGGTGCCCCAGAAGAAGGGCGACCCGGTTCGGATCGACGCGGACGAGGAGCCCTTCAGCGCGCCGCTCGAGAAGATGCCGACGTTGAAGCCGTCCTTCCAGAAAGACGGCTCGGTCACCGCGGCCAACTCCTCGAAGATCAACGACGGCGCCGCGGCGCTCGTCGTGACTTCCGAGGAGAAGGCGAAGGCGAAAGGCTGGAAGCCGATCGCGCGCATCGTCGCCTCCGCCGGCGTCGCGCAGGCGCCCGAGTGGTTCACGACCGCGCCCGTGGCGCGATCCAGAAGCTGCTCGCGAAGACGGGCCTGAAAGTCGCGGACATCGATCTCTGGGAGATCAACGAGGCTTTCGCCGCGGTCGCCATGGCGGCGATCCGCGAGCTGTCGCTTCCGGCCGACCGCGTCAACGTCACGGAGGCGCCGTGGCGCTCGGGCATCCGATCGGCGCGTCGGGCGCGCGGATCCTGACGCGCTCATCCATGCGCTGCGCCAGCGCGGCGGCAAACGTGGTATCGCGGCGATCTGCATCGGCGGGGGCGAGGCCACCGCGATGCTCGTCGAGACGGTCTGAGCCTTCCGGCCTTCGATCTCGTCGTCGGCGGGGTGCCGCGTTTCGCGGCGGAGGCGGCCTGGGCCTGGCGGCTCGTTCTCCGGTATGCGCGGGCGCTTCCCGCAAGAGAACGCACGGAGACCCCGGCCGCGATCCGATCGTCGCCGACGCCGCGGGGGACGGCGAGATCGTTCTCGTCCAGGCCGATCCCGAGGCGTACCTGCTTCCGGGGCCGGGCAACGGCTCGTCGCCGCGCTCGCGGGACGGCCGGATCTCTCGATCGTGCTCCCGGTTTCCAACGAGGCGCTCGCTCCCGAGGAGCGCTTCGCCCCGCCCTTCGCGTACCTGACGCCGACGCTGCTCGCCGAGGCCGCGGATTTCGCGGCGGCGTCCGCCGGGCCTCTTCGGCCGCTGGCGGTTCCGTCGACACCCGTCTATGCGATCCGCCGGACGGCGCTGGCGGGTCTTCCGCCTTCGCTCCCGCTCGCGGTCGCGGCCGCGGAGGCGGCGCGGCGCGGGGCGCGGCCCGGTCGACCCGGGCGCCTATCTGCATCGCTACGGGGCGATGGACGCCTCCGCGCGCGAGGACCTGGCGGCGAAGGTGCCGATCGGCGCGGCGGCCGTGCTCGACGTGGGGTGCTCGCGGGGAGCCACCGCGGCGGCTTTGCGCGCGCGGGGGGCCAAGCGCCTCGTGGGCATCGAGCCGGACGCGGAGGACGCGGCCGCGGCCGCGAGGTCTACGACCGGTCTTTGCGGCCCGCCTGGAAGATGTCGAGGTCGCCGAGGACTTCACGCGCGCCTTCGACGCCGTTCTCTTCGGCGACGTGCTCGAGCACCTCGCCGATCCTTCCGACGCGCTCGTTCGCGTGCGGCCCTGGCTGACGGAGGAGGGCGTCGTCGTCACGTCGGTCCCCATGCCGGCCACTGGGCGATCGTGGATGACCTGATCCGCGGGCGGTTCGACTACGTTCCCTATTCGATTCTCTCGGGCACGCACCTGCTCCACTTCGACGGCGTGACCGTCACGGACCTCTTCGAGGCGTCGGGCTATCGCATCGTCGCGATCGAGGGGCAGACGCTCCCGGCATCGCCGCAGGGGACGCTGCGCCGCGACCAGCTGGCGCGCTTTCCCGGCGCGAGCCGGGATCTGGACGTTTCGGAGTTCGTGGTCGTCGCAACGGCGCACTAATCGTCGGATCGTCGGATCCACGGATCGTCGGCTATCATCGCGAAGCGGTGATGAACAAGGTCGTCCCGTCCGCCGACGAGGCCGTGCGCGACGTCGCGGACGGCGCGACCCTCGTCGTCGGGGGCTTCGGCCTTTGCGGCATCCCCGAGAACCTCATCGGCGCCCTCGTCCGCCGGGGCGTCAAGGACCTGACGGTCGTCTCCAACAACTGCGGCGTCGACGACTGGGGCCTCGGCCTCATGCTCCGCGCCCGCCAGATTCGGAAAATGGTCTCCTCCTACGTGGGCGAGAACGGCGAGTTGCGCAGCGCCAGTTCCTTTCCGGCGAGCTCGGGTTGAGCTCGTTCCCCAGGGCACGCTCGCCGAACGGATGCGGGCGGGAGGCGCGGGGATTCCCGCCTTCTACACGCCGGCCGGCGCCGGGACCCTCGTCGCCGAGGGCAAGGAGACCCGCGAGCTTCGACGGGCGGGACTACCTGCTGGAGCGCGGCATCGTGGGCGACTTTGCGATGGTGGCGGCCTGGAAGGGCGATCGGCTCGGCAACCTCGTGTACCGCAAGTCCGCGCGCAACTTCAACCCGATGGCCGCGACCGCCGGAAAGATCTCGGTCGCCGAGGTCGAGGAGCTCGTCGAGGTCGGCACGCTCGACCCCGAAAGCGTCCACACGCCCGGCGTCTTCGTCAACCGCATGATCGTCGCGCCGCGCCAGAAGCGGATCGAGCGGCGGACCGTCCGAAAATGAGGAAGCCCTGACGTGCTCGACCGCGAAGGGATCGTCCGCCGCGCCCTGAAGGAGCTCCGCGACGGCTACACCGTCAATCTGGGGATCGGCATGCCGACCCTCGTCGCCAACCACATTCCTGCGGGCATGGAGGTCATCCTCCAGTCCGA
>CAVULG010000004.1:0-370431 GCA_963742245.1 uncultured Acidobacteriota bacterium | reverse complement strand
CTCGGGAGCTGGAAGCGACGGGCACGGATCGTGGCCACGCCGACCGGCTGGCCCACCACTGGTCACAGGCCAACGGCCTCCACGCAAAGGCCGCCGCGGCGACGTGGGCGCTACGGGCGGCACGCGACGCCATGGCCACACTCGGCTTCGAGCAGGCCGCGGCCAATTTCCGGCGGGCGCTCGGCGGTCCAGACACCGACCGGGTGGCCGTGCTGATAGAGCTCGGCGAGGCGCAACGGCTGTCCGGCGACGCGGCCGCCGCCCGGACGTCCTACGTGGAGGCGGCGGCCCTCGCCGAGGCGGGCGGCCGCGTCAGGGAGCTCGCGCGTGCCGCGCTCGGCCTCGGCGGCGGGATTGCCGGCTTCGAGGTGAGCATTGCCGACAAACAGCACGTCGAGCTCCTGCGCCCAGGGCCGACGCGGCGCTGCCGCCTGGGGACCATCCGCTGCGCGCCGCCGTGCGCGCCCGGCTGTCGCTGGTCCTCGGCGGTCTGGCGTCCGAGCGGGAGCGGCGGCTCATGGCGGAGGGCGCGGTCGCCATGGGCGGCCCGCGACTGGGAGGAGCGGGTCGAGGCCGCCGCGCTCGCTGCGTATTGCGACGCGGTCGCCGGGCCGGACTACGTGGCCCAGCGGCAGGCCGCCGCGGAGCGGATGTTGGCCCTGGCCGGCGGCGATCGGGTGACCACTCTGCTGGCCCGGAGGCTACGGCTGGTGGCCTGTCTCGAACGGGGTGACCTCGCCGCGGTGGACGCGGAGATCGACGGCTATCAGCACACCGCCGACGCGGCTTGCATCCCGCTGTACCAGTGGTTGCCCGCGGTCTGGCGCGGCATGCGCGCTCTGCTCTGCGGGGATCTGCCGGCCGCGTTCGACCAGGCGGCCCGTGCCGCCGCGATGGCCGACTGGGCAGGCAGCGAGAACGCCGCGCTGATGGTGTTCACGCTGCGGATGCACGCCCACGTGACCGCCGGGACCGCCGCCGCCTACGCCGACGAGGTACGCCGGGTCACCGCCGAACTGGCCGGGCGCACACCGGCCCTCTACCTGGCGCAGCCGGCGATGGCGATGCTGGCCGCCGACAGCCGGCCGAGGCGGAGTCGGTCCTGCGCTGGTTTCTCGCCACGCCCGACGACGACATCGGCCGGGACGCGGAGTGGCTCGAGCGCAGCATGGGCGCTCGCCGAGATCGCGGCCACGCTCGGCAGTCGGCAGGCGGCGGCGCGGCTGCTGGACATCCTTCGCCCCTACGAGAACCTGTGGGCGGTCGACGGCATCGGCGGCGCGGTCTTCGGCACGGTCGGCCATCATCTCCGCGCGATCGATGCCGAGCTCGAGCGCCAGCTGCCACGGGTACGGCGCACGGTCATCCCGGACGGCACGCATGACGTGTGCGCTGAACAGCCGACGGTGTGCACGAGGGAGATTCGCAGCTTTCTCGCGTCCCAACTAGTTCCATGATTGATCGCGAAGCCCCGGCTGAAGTGCGGCCGCCTAACCCGCGGGTTCAGCGGACTCGCCCCTCGCTTCGCCTTCGGCCGTCACTCGCCGCTGACCCGCCACCTGTTGGGCGCCGAAGCCACTTGGCACCCGGCGTAGTGGCTTGGCCCGGCGGCGTGAATCCTAAAGGCGTGAAGGTACGAGAGGTCATCAGGCTGATCGAGGAAGATGGGTGGTACCAGGTGGTACGAACGGTAGTCATCGGCAGTTTATGTCACGCTTCCAAGCCGGGCGGTGACCGTGCCGGGCATTTGGGCGATGTCGCCGCCAGGAACGCTGAACAGCATTTTCAAACAGGCAGGGCTGAAGTTGAGACCATGAGCCGAAATCGGATCCTGATCATTTGAAAAGGGCGCGGGCACGACTCTCGGCGTACTCTCCGATTTCCGGGTTGCGTTGCCACCGGCAAGACCCTGAGGACCCGAAGGCTCATGCGAGGAGGCCATCGAGTTTCATCTCGACGGCCTTCGCGAGGATGGTCTCCCGCACCGCCGCCCTCTCCGTAGGCGAATTCTTCCAAGTCTCCTGTCGGATTCAGCTGACCGCCGCCTAACCCGCGGGTGCAGCGGACTCGCTCCTCGCCTTCGGCTCGTCACTCGCCGCTAACCCGCCGCCCGTTAGGCCGCCTTGTAGGCACTGCGGCGTGCGCGCTGCTTCTCTTGGTATCGGGGTGCAGGCGCGAGATGTCTGAGCAGCAGGCAACTGAGCTCGTGCGTCCGATATCGGCCTTTGCCCAATCGTCGCTGTTGTCCGAGCGCCCCGTATTTGTCAAGGTGTCGGCCGTGAGGAGACCCGGAACTGGCATGCTCGCTGCGGCGACTGACCGCAATGCCCAGATCGACTTCTATTACTACTGGGTTGATACAAAGGGCACTCCGACAACGGAGGTTCTCCACGGCCACATCATGGCCGCTTGGAATGAGGGCCGGTGGCTCATAGATGATGAGGGGACCAAGCGGGCAATGCCGAGTTGGCCCGCCTTGCCCTCAAAGTAGGTGCGTTACGAGCTCGAAAGCTAGGCGGCCTAAAGGCATAGCTCGCTTCCCGCGTTCCGCCCAGCTCGCGTTTCTCAAAGGGGGAGTCTGGGGCATTCAAGGAGAGCTGGCGCTGTCGCAAAAGTACAACCGGAAGGCTCTTGAGCTGGCGCGCGCGAACATCGCAATCGATGGCGGCAGTAAGGATGATCACGAAGTTGCCAAGAATGCGGAGTCGAATCTTGAAGGTACCGCTTGGCAACTGCCGTGACCACCTGTTAGGCGGCGGACCGGAACGTCGTACCGAAGGGAGCATCGAATGACGAGAACCGTCATCCTGGTCATCGCTCTTGCGGGCGCGCTTGTCGGCTCCGTCGACGGCGCGGAGTTGACGATCGGCAAGACACCCCTTCAGCTCGGGATGCCGCAGGCTCAGGTCCTGGCTGCATTGTCTACTGAGTTCGATCCCAAGCAGGTCTCTGTGGCAGAGGGGAAGTACATTCTTTGGGGCCGTTCAACGATCGCCAGCGCGTCGTCCGCAGGGAGCGTTTCGTTCAAGGACGGCAAGCTCTATCGAGCATCGAAAGCCTGGGGGCAGACTCCCACTCGCCTCGGGGCAATGAACGCGTTAGATGGGTTGTTCGCCGCGTTATCCGAGATTGCGGGGGCGGCCGGTCGCGTTGGCCGCGTAAAGACTCAGACTATTCGAACCCCCGGCCTTGCTGGCGCCGCGGGAACCGAGGTCAGGCTGGTCACAGTTGAGATGCCCCCTGATCGAGTTGTGCTTCTCCAGACCACGATGCCGCTACCTGGCCAGGCTGAGTTTGGAGCCTCCACGACGGTCGACGAGTACCTTGTCGAGTTGCCTGCGTCACAGTGAGTACGCCGATCCCGCCGCCTAACCCGCGGGTGCAGCGGACTCGCGCCTGCGCTTCGCTCCGGGGCTCGCCGCTGACCCGCCACCTGTTGGGCGGCTATTGGCATCTTGACGTCTTAACGTCAAAGCGCTAACCTGTCCTCATGAGTCGTGCCAAGCGAGCCACCGTCTACTTTGAGCCGGAGATCCACCGGGCCTTGCGGCTCAAGGCCGCGACGTCCGATAAGTCGATCTCCGACATGGTTAACGACGCGGTGAAACTGTCACTGGCTGAGGATGTCGAGGACTTGGAGGCGTTCGACAAGCGCAAGCGCGAGCCCAATCTCGACTTTGAACAGTTTGTGAAGGCTCTCAAGCGGCGTGGCAAGCTATAGCGTCCAGATCAAGCCGTCCGCGGCCAGGGAGATCGAGGCCGTTGACCAGAAGAAAGACAGGCAGCGCATCGTGGCGAGCATTCTCGCGCTGGCGGAGGAGCCGCGGCCGGTCGGATGCGAGAAGCTTGCAGGGCAGGGCGATCGGTACCGGATCCGCGTCGGCCGATATCGCATCGTCTACTCGATCGCTGATGCCGAACTGGTGGTTCTCGTCGTGCGAGTCGCTGATCGCAAAGACGTATATCGATAAGCCGCCTAACCCGCGGGTGCAGCGGACTCGCCACCTTGTAGGCGGCCAGATTCCCGGGCGTGATTGATGGACCGGACTGTGACGCCAATGATCCACGTCGTAGATGTTCTAACGACGACCCGTTGGTACGAATCCATCGGTTTCACGGTGTTGGACTCAGGAAAGGACGACGGAGACACGGTTTGGGCCATGGTCGCGTTCGGCCAAGGGAAAGTGATGTTTAACGCCGGCGGGAGGCCCAGCGAGGCAGATCGTCGCGAGGTCGATCTCTACATTGACACGCAAGGTGTCGACGAGCTTTACGGCACCCTGAAGGACCGCGTGGAGATTCGGGAGGAACCTCACGATACGTTTTACGGGATGCGAGAGTTCATCATTCGCGACATCAACGGCTTCTGGATCACTTTCGGTGAGCCTTGCCGCAGATCGCAATCAGGTACGGCGTAGCGTGGGGAGGCCGCCTAACCCGCGGGTGCAGCGGACTTGGCCCTGCGCTTCGCGCCGGGGCTCGCTGACCCGTCACCTGTTAAACGCGCGGAATCGACATGTCCCGTAGCGACCGCCGTGTTGTCGGCCTCGATTCGCGAATGTCCGACGCCGCCCTCGCGTTTTGCGTAGCCGTCTCCATCACTCTGGTGGGTTACGCAATTCATGCGGCGACTCATCGCCCTTCCACCCTACTCAAGATCCTGATCCCAGTGGCGTTCTTCGGGCCAGCAGTTGAGTCGTCGTTCCAATACGTAGTATTCGGAGCTCTGAACTGTGCGGCGTGGACCGCGGTGCTCTACGCAGGAATCGCCTTGAGAAACAGTCGTCGATGAAGTCTGATCTGCCAGCGCCTAACCCGCGGGTGCAGCGGACTCGCCACCCGTTAGGCCGCACGGAGCCGGACTGTTGACTACTCGCCATATTTTCCATCTCTCGATCCCCGTCGCGGACCTAGAAGCGGCTAGTCGCTTTTATGCCGACGTGTTTGGCGCGACGACAGGCAGAGTGAATGACGACTGGCTGGATATTCTCGTGTGGGGCCATCAGATCACGCTCCAAAAGAGACCTTCAGAAGTGCTACCGCTAGATCGGCAAGGGAAGCGTCACTTCGGGGTGATAGTGCCGTGGGCAGAGTGGGAGAAGCTCGCAGATCGCGTCCGTGGGGCCGGCATCTCGTTTCTGGAGCTTCCATCGGTGACTCTCAGAGGCACACCGCAAGAGCAAGCTAAGTTCTACCTCGCCGACCCAAGCAACAATGTCGTTGAAATCAAGGCCTATCGACACCTGGCGGCAACCGTCGGCTACAACGATGAATAGAACCGTGCGGCCGCGGTGAGCATCCCGACCATTGTGGTTGGGCCGCAAGTGGCGCACGTCATTCAGCGGCTCGTGGAGCAATGGCTGAAAGGACCTGACCCGCATGGACTTAGGCAGCAGGGCGGCAAGATCAGGGTACTTTCTGGCCCCCTCGGTTACGGCAATCAATCGCCAGGGCGGATCGGGCTCGACGACAACGTTCAACGAGCCCCGCAACTCCTCCGAACCTATAGGTCGCCTCCCGATTGGTGAGCTGCAGGAAGTCGCAATTTGTGGTGCGTGCTACGGCTTGGGGTGGACGGATGCGGCCGCCTGACTCGCGGTGCAGCGGACTCGCTCCCTTCGGCTCGTCACTCGCCGCTGACCCGCCACCCGCTAGCCGGGCGATCGCTGGTCGGAACGGAATAGAGTTAGGCGTGGACATGGGATTGCGTCGTCCGATTGGAGGAATTCGCATGCGTAAGATCGCGATCGTTTGTGGTTCGTTGATGTTCGTCCTTGCCGTTGCCGCAAGCCCCTTGCGCGCTCAGCAGGACAAGTCCAAGCGGCCGAGTCCGCCCGCTACAGCAAAGTGCGAACTTGCCGGCGGACAAACAGTCACGATCGACTATTCCAGCCCGCGCAAGAAAGGCCGCAACGTATTCCCGGATGTCGTGAAGTATGGCGAAGTCTGGCGCACTGGCGCGAATGAAGCCACGACCTTCGTCACCACCGGGGACGTCATGGTCGGCAGCACGCACGTTCCGGCGGGCAGCTACACGCTCTTCACACTTCCCGGCAAGGACAAGTGGACACTCATCATCAGCAAGAAGACGGGCGAGTGGGGCACGAACTATCCGGGTGAAAAAGAGGATCTTGCGCGCGTGGAAATGAAAGCGGGAACCGCGAGTGCCCCGGTCGAGAACTTTACGATTTCCTTTGAGAAGGCTGGCAACGGATGCAACCTCAAACTCGCATGGGATACCACCACTGCCTGGGTGAGTGTAGGGGCGATGTAGCGTCGCCTTCAGTCTGCGACGCTTGGAATTGCTCTGCGATGTTCACATCCCGCTGGTCTCGCGCGCTCGGCTTACCGCTGGCCGTCGCCTAACTCGCCTGTGCAGCGGACCCGCCACCCGTTAGGCCGCCCTCGTACCGCCCTGGCGGTTTGGGCATGTGCTCTGGTTGCATTGGCGTGCCAGAAAGCCGAGTCGGCCCAGATCATCGTCCGGAACCCCGATTACCTCGTGGTGCGTTCGATCAGGCGACAAGCGGATGCCGAGCACTCGACTCGCGTGGATCTTCCCTATTCAGGAGCAGGGCACGGATTCGCCTCATCCTCCGCGCTTCTCGATATGAACTCGTTCGCGCTTGGAGCTGTCGCTTTCGCGGGAGGCAGGACAAGTGTCGTTGGTGAAGCGACGATCTGGTTGCCGCTGACTCCTGAAGGTAGTCGCCGTCTGGAAGCCTGGTCGACTCATCCCGACGGTGAGTACCTGGGCATTTTTCTGAAGGGTAGGTTGGTGGCTGCACCTCAGATCAAGAGCAAGATTGGCGGTGGAATACCTCTCAGAGTGGCAAGCAAGAGCGAGGGGGACCTCGTGCTGAAAGAACTGCGTAATGGTGGAGCTCTCGAGTAAGGCGCGGCCTAGCCCGCGGGTGCAGCGGACTCGCCACCCGTTAGACGGCCGAAATGGCTGAGAGGCGCGAGGTCGCCGTGGCCATTGCTGGCTTCGTGGCGGGTATCGCCGCGTTGTGGGGCATTCGTCGGCACGGGCGCAAACACATCCTGGCTCCAGCTCTGACCGGGCTGGGCATTAGTGGTCTGCTGGTGCTCATCTGGGTCACCAATTTCCTGGCAGCGTACGCAGGAGCTCGCGCCGCCAGGGGCCCATCGTGACGCCGGCTAACCCGCGGGTGCACCTGACTCTCCACCTGTCAGACACCGGAAGGAACAGTGGCGCCTAAGAGTACCGGGAGGGCTGGGTCCGTGATGTGGCTAGCCGCGTTCATCGTGCTGCCGCTTGCAGTGTGGCTGGCAGGAGCGCGTCGCGGTGGTTTTGAAGGCAAGAGTCTCTCGAATCTCAGCCTGGAGCCTTTGCTGGTTGCGGTTTCGAGCTGTGTGGTGTTCGTTGCCTGGCTGCTGGTTGCGCGAGGTGGTCTCAGGCCGAGGATCGGCTTTGTCCTTTTGATCCTGCTTTCGGCCGCGGCATTCGCGATTCAGCACTATGTTCCCGGTTTGCGGGAGTGACAGTGCAAGTGTGCCCCGTGCCATGACGAGGTCGGGGAAACGGGTGCTTGGCGTCGCCACTGCTGTTCAGCTCGTGGCGACAGCGGCCTTGTTCATTGCTGATTTCGATGTCTTGCTGGTCGTCGGCGTCCTCGTGTTGCAGATGGTTCTCGTGCTCGTCTACCTCTGGGGCGTCGGGAACAACGACCTGGTGCCCGAAGGCACGGAGGGCGTGTGGAGGCTAGCCATCCTTCTTGTGGGTCCTCTGGCGGAGCCGGTGTACTACTGGTACTTCATCCTGGGAAGCGGCGCATGAGATCGTGCGTGAGACCAGACCGTCGGTACTCGGTCCAGATCGCTCGTCAGCGTCGACAAGAAGCCGTTGGGAGGCGAATATGGCAGTCCCCAAGACCAAGCCCACAGAAGTCAGCGTCAAGAGTCACATTGCTGCGATCGCCAACGAGGAGCAACGGAAGGACGCCCAGGCTCTGGTTGCTCTCATGCGAAGAGTGACCAAGCGAGAACCGAGGATGTGGGGGCCAGGCATCGTCGGCTTCGGGAGCTACCATTACAAGTACGCCAGTGGTCACGAGGGCGACTCCGCTCTCGCTGCGTTTGCCGCGCGGGGAAGCAACCTGGTTGTCTACATCGCGGAGGCCTTCGAAGGTCGTGATGCCCTGATGAAGAAGCTGGGAAAGCACAAGACCGGGAAAGTATGCGTCTACATCCGGCGCCTGGCCGACGTCGATCTGAAGGTCCTGGAGACGTTGGTGGCCCGATCGGTGGCGGATACGACGCAGCGCTATCCGAAAAGCAATGAAAAGGACGCGTAACGCCATGAGGCGCCGGCTCGTCGCGTGTCTTGGCCTGCTCATTGCGGCGAGCGCCGCCGCGCAGGACCTCGACCGGCAGATCGCCTGGTACCGGGACACGCTTGGATTCACGGTGTCGGCGAGGGGGACGGTTGGCGATCGCAAGATTCCCTACGCCCACCTGCGTGAGGGCACGGTGTTTCTCGAGCTTCTCCAGTGGCCCGGCGCTCGACCTCGAGCGCAAGGGGCCCCCGGGACCACCGACTCGGTCGAGTTGTACGGTTTCTTCAAGAGCGGGTTGGTGATGGCCGACGTGGGAGCTCTGTACCGTCACTTCCGAGCGAAGGGAGTGAAATTTGATTACGAGCTGCGCCAGCATTCGGATAGCAGCCGCTCCTTCGGGTTGAGAGACCCGGAAGACAACCTGTGGCAGTTCTTTGGAAGCTGACATTGGGGAAGGGGAGAGACAGTGTTCATAGCGACGTGGGTGCTCGTCCTCGCGATGGTGCTCGTCGTCGGCCTGGCCGCATGGTCGTTCCTGCTGGCTGCAGGTCGCAACCCATTTCCCTTCCCGGATCGCGGCTCGCGCATCTTTTCCGCCGCATCGCCCGAAGCCAAGGATGCGATCGTCGACCTCCTGGCGAAGCATGGGGTCCGGGAACGCTTTCAGGCCGACACGGACGCCGTGCGCCGATCCATCATGTGGGACGGCACGATCATCAATCACGCGTCTCCGGACGTCCTCCGCAAGCTTGGCTCGGCGGTTGCGAGTATCGGACTCGTTTCAACGAATCCGGAAGCAAGCGCCAGGGATGCGGTGACGTTTCTCCGCTCCCGCGGGTTTGAAGCAAGAGTCGTCCTGGATGCCGAGCCCGAGCTCCCCATTGCCTTCGTCGTGACTGAGGCAATGCCCGGGACGGTCATCAATTTCCGTAAGCATGTGATTCACTTGCCGCGACCTCGCTCCGCTCCCAAGAGCAGGGGTTGAGGGGCGCCGTCAAAGGAGAACAGAAAGATGGCTGACTGGAAGCCCTACGATCCGACGTGGCTGGTTGAGCTTGCGAAGCAACAGCTTCCCGAAGAGGCCTGGTTGCCGGCGGCGCTCGCGGCCTGCACGATGGCGAGGCAGGATAGCCCGGCGTACATCCACTTCGTCACGAAATCCGACCCGGAGGAGCCCAGTTCGGAATGGCAGGCGCAGACAGATCTCACGCTCAAGCATCCGACCGAGGGTGAGCTCCTGCTCGACATTCTGGAAGGAAACCGGGTTGGAGGTGTCGAGTTCCTGGCGAAGTTGACAGGTGACGCCTAATCCGCGCATGCAGCGTCTGCTGTTCTCAGCCCTGGCTACCATCGCGGCGGCCAATCCGCTCCTGGCCCAGTGCGCGCCTGCCAGGCTCGTGCGCGTCGTGATTCGTGACCAGAGCCCGGGTGCCCCGCCGGACAGCTTTCAGGCAAGACCCAAGACCATTTTCCGTCTCGGCGCCACCTTCGCAAGAATCGAAGAGATGGAGGACAAGGAGAACGGGATTCACGGACTCGTCGTCGTCAACTCGCCGGACAGCTGGATGGTCAATCTGTATGACGGAACGGGCCGTCATGTTGTGGATCCCGACCCGGAGGGAAAGGTTCACGTCCAGTTGCTCAACGCAGACATGTTGGACGGAGCGCTCCCGGCGGAGTTCTTCAAACTCGAAATCGGTTGCGAAGTCGCGTTTTTCAACGATCGGCGCAGCCCCATAGCCACGCTGAAGACTCCGGAGGGAGACAAGGTCAAGCAAGCGGTCGGCCTAGGGAAGTGGAAGATCGTGCTCGTTCGCCAGGACGAGAAGGGCCCGCCCGAAATGCTCTTTCTCTTTCGTGACGACGATATCGTCGCGGTCTGGACGTACGTGTCCTATGAGGAGCTCGTCCCGCCCGACATGAAGTTGTTCAGCAAACCCAGCGGCGTCAAGTTCGTGGAACCCTCCTAACCCCCGCATCGCGATGTCCAGGGTTGTCGCAATCATGTCGATGTCGCTCGACGTCGGGGTTACGGTCGCCGGCGCCCTGGTGCTTCTGTCGGCGTGTCGTTCGGCGGCGCCGTCTCCGGCTTCCGAGCCACCACCGTCGTTGACAGGCAAGGCGACGTACGAAGCCGTGATGGAGCCGAGCGTGGATACCTCCACACAGGTAACGCAGCGGCTCTTCATTCCAGCGGCGCCCGGCGATGCGAACCTGCCGCCCCTTTATCCGGACGAGCTCCTCGATCTCGAACTGCCGCCACAGAAGATCGTCGTTCGGATCGTTCTGAATGAGCATGGGCATGTCGACAGCGTCCGGACGAACGCTCAGGCCTCGGACGCCGATCCGAAGTACCGAACAGCATTCGAGACGGCGATTCGGATCGCCGTTGAGGGCTGGTGCTTCAGGCCAGCCATACAGCGGACCTTTGTCGATAGTCCCGCCTGACGGCAGCGGGAAGCCGCCCTACAAGATGCTCGAGACTGAGAAGACGGCTCCAACTTACTTCGACATCCGGTTCATTTTCGAAGTGTCCGACGGCAAGGGCTTCGTGAGGCAGACCGAGTGAGCGCAGTGGCGATTGGTACTCTTGCGTAATGCGGCCCCTTCGATATTCCATCAACGTCACACTGGACGGGTGCTGCGATCATCGTGCGATGGTCGCGGACGACGAAATACATCGTCACGCGGTCGAGAACCTCGACCGGGCCGACGCCCTCCTCTTCGGTCGGGTGACTTACGAACTGATGGAGGCAGGGTGGCGTCAGCCGGCGCAGCCGGGAACGATGCCGGAGTGGACGGAACCCTTCGGCCGGAAGATCCGCGCAGCAAAGAAGTACGTCGTGTCGAGCACTCTGGACCGGGTCGATTGGAACGCGGAGCTCGTGCGCGGCGATCTGGGGGCGGCGGTTCAGGAGCTCAAGCGGGAGTCGGGAAAGGGACTGTTCACAGGAGGGGTGAAACTCCCGATGGCGTTGGCGGAGCTGGGATTGATCGACGAATACGAGTTCGTGGTGCAGCCCAGGCTCGTGGGCCATGGGCCGACGTTGTTCGCGGGGCTGTCGAAGTATGTCGACTTGAAGCTCGTGAACCGGCTGGAGTTCGGCTCGGGGGCGGTGGCGATGCAGTATGAGCCGAAAAGATAGCCCCCCGTCAGGCGGCGCCGGCACGTGGGCATTGGCGACCGCCTGCGCTGCGCTCCTGGCTGCCCTTGGCTCCTGCAGGCAAACGGAGTCGACGGTCGTTTTCAAGAGCGACGAACGCTTCTCCAAGTCCGACGACCGGACCCGGGAAGGAACCCCGCCTCGCGCGCTGATCCGTGTTCAGCCAGTGGTTCCCGAGCAGTGTCGCAAGGCGGGTGTCGAGGGGCTCTTCGTCTTCGATCTGACCGTGACCGAGGCAGGCGACGTGGAGAGCCTTCGTCTGCTCGAACCCGCCGTCGTGTCGCCCGCGTGCCCGGACCTGGAGGCAGCGGTTCGCCAGGCGCTGTCGAAATCGAAATATGAGCCAACGATGATTGACGGCCGCCCCGCTCGCGTGGTCCTTACGGTTACCCAACGGGTGGATGCACGATGAAGCGGGCGGCAGTGCAGGACGCAAAGGGGGGCGAGTGAGAAAGTGGCTCGGCGGACTCGTGCTCGTTGCGATTGCGGCCACAGGGTGTGCCCCTGCGACTCAAGCGACCTCCGCGACATCGGCGGTGGCGCGGCCGAAATCGAGCTTTGGCCAGAGTTTGAGCCTCGCACTGTCATTGGGAAGCGTGGCGGCCGGCGACAAATCGGCAACGGCAAAGTTCAGTCTCACGAACAACGGGTCGGCGGTATTCGAGGGATGCTTCGGAAAGTCGTGGGGCGTCAGCGTGATCGATGGCGACCACGACGCAGGCCACCTCGTTCGCGTCGAGCATCCGAGTTGCGATGAGAGGTTCACCCTCCTTGCTGGCCAGACGATCGTCTGGTCGAAGACGGTTCCGCTCAGCGGCCTGCGCGCCGGCTCAGCGAAAGTGACCGGATGGGTGAAGGTCGTCGATCCCGCGGCGTGCGATCCGCGCTACGGCTGCCGCGAGGCGTCGATTGCGTCGCCGATGATGACGATGGCGATCGGAAAGAAGTAGATGGCCGGACGGAGGAGTCGATCGTGAGTCTTTCGACGGGCGGGCTGATCCTGGGAATCGTGGGCTCGCTCTGGATCGTCATCGTTGCGTTTCAGGCGGGCTTGTTCTGGGGCCTCGGCAGTTTGTTCGTGCCGATCGTCGGCCTGATCTTCTGCATCCTGAACTTCCGGGAGATGTGGAAGCCGTTGCTGCTTGCCGTCATCGGATGGGGCTTGTTCTTTGGTCACTTCGGAACTCCGGCGTTCCGATGACGCTGAACTCAAGATTCGCGACGATCGCGACCGCGGCTCTGTGCCTGCAAGGCCTTTCGCTCGCCGGCCAGGTTCCGGATGGAAGCCGGTCCCCGACCCCGAACGCGGGCGCCCCCCGGCCGATCGACGCCTTCATCGAGAAACAGATGGCGGAAGCCGGCATCGTGGGCCTCGCGGCGTCGATCGTCGTGGACAGGAAAGTCGTCTGGATGAAGGGCTACGGATTTGCCGACAAGGGGCGCAGGACGCCCTTCACGCCCGACACGGTCATGAACATCGGCTCGATCAGCAAGACGTTCACCGGCGTGGCGATGATGCGCGCGGTGCAGGAGGGCAGGCTCTCCCTCGACGACGACATCAACGGCTACCTCCCCTTCAAGGTGATCGATCCGTACTTTCCGAATGACCGGATCACCCTGAGGCAGCTGGCGACGCACACCTCGGGCATCACGGACAGGCCGTCCGTCTACGAGGAGACGTACCGCTACGGCGGCGACGTTCCGGAACCGCTCGGGGACTTTCTGAAGGGCTACTTCGTGCCCGGAGGGAAGGACTACGCGAAAGACAATTTCCTGAACGTCAAGCCGGGAACGCATCGCGAGTACTCGAACATCGGCGCCGCGCTGGCCGGCTACATCGTCGAGATCGCGGTCGGCACGAAGCTCAACGCGTACACGAAGCGGCAGATCTTCGTTCCCCTGGGAATGACCAATTCGGCCTGGTTTCTGTCCGAGGTGGACCCGGCCAGACACACGCAGCTCTACATGGCGAACGACGGCTGGGCCGTTCCGATTCAGCTCTATGACCTGACGACCTATCCGGATGGCGGTGTGCGCACCTCGGTGTCCGACCTCTCGAAGTTCTTCATAGCGCTGCTCGACGGCGGCGTTTACGAGGGGACTCGCATCCTGGACGAGCGCGGGGTCGCGGAGATGATCCGTTTTCAGTACACCGAGTCCAACAAGCCGGAAAACGTCGACCTTCGGGAAGTCAACGCCGGACTCTTCTGGCAGAGCAAGTTCGACGTCACACGGATGGGGCACAACGGATCGGATCCCGGGGTGAGGACGTGGATGCTCGCCAACCTCTCGAAGGACATCGGCGTGATTCTGTTCGCCAACACCTCGCTCGCCGGCGAAGCCGAGCGGCACCAGGTCGACATCTTCCGCGAGCTCTGGAAGCACGCCGAAGCGCTGCGGTCCGCTCGATGAGCATTCCGCCGAGCCGCAAGAAGAAAAAGGACGGGAAAGAGAGGCAGATCATGGCGAAGGGCGGGTCTGCGAAGGGCGAGTCTCCGTCTCGGATGATCGATCGGCGGATCGAAGAGCTGGGCGACTGGCGGGGCAAGCTGCTCGCGCAGCTCCGCGCGCTCGTCAGACAGGCCGACCCGCAGGTGGTCGAGGAATGGAAGTGGGGAGTCCCGGTCTGGTCGCACGACGGATTGATCTGCACCGGGGAGGCATACAAGAGCGTCGTGAAGATGACTTTTGCGCGGGGAGCCGCGCTGGGAGATCCATCCGGCCTCTTCAACTCGAGCCTCGAGGGCAACACCCGGCGCGCCATCGATTTTCGCGAGGGCGAGAAGATCGACAAGACGGCGCTGAAAGCGCTCATCCGCGAGGCCGCGGCGCTGAATGCGTACCGCGCCAAAGGCTAGATCGGGAATGGCGGGCAAACGGCCAACCACGATCGCGGCGTACATTCGTGCCGCGCCGCGCGAGGGCAGGCCCATTTGCGCCGGCTGTACGCGCTCCTCAAGAGCGTCGCGCCGGAGGCCGAGGAAGCGATCAAGTGGGGCACCCCCTTCTTCGTGGAGCCCCGATTCCTGTTCGCCTTCTCCGCGCACAAGGCTCACTGCAGCTTTGCGCCATCCGCGGCGGCGCTGAAGGCGTTCCGCAAGGAGCTGGAAAAGCACAAGACGACCGCGCACACCCTGCAGATTCCCTACGACGAGCCGCTGCCCGAGGACCTGATTCGTCGGATGGCCGAGTACTGTCTCCGGAACATCGGCGACCGCGACTCCTTCTGGTAGCTTGAGAGAGCACGCTTTGGAGCACTCACCACCAACCGAAAGGGAGTTTACGCAAATGCAGCTGACGGACATCCTCGCCCGGACGGGCGGGCTTCAGTCGATCGCGCGGGAGCTGGGCGTCAGTGAGGCTCAGGCGGCGACGGGAGCCGCGGTGCTCATTCCGGCGATCCTCGGCGGATTCAAGAAGCAGGCGCAGTCACAGCCTTCCGGGCTCGAAGGGCTCGGCGGCCTGCTCGGCCAACTCGGCGGAGGCGGCCTGTTCGACGACGTGCTGGCGCCGGAGCCGACGAACGTGAGCCGCGGCAACGACGTGCTCTCGCAGATATTCGGCTCCAAGGACGTCAGCCGCGAAGTCGCCCAGAACGCCTCGGCGCGGTCGGGACTCGACTCGACTCTGCTCAAGAGAATGCTTCCGATGCTCGCGATGCTGGTCGCGGGCTATCTGGCGAAGCAGCGCGGCGCCGGCGACGCGGCGCAGCCCTCGGCAGAAGGCGGATTCGGCGGCCTTCTGGGCGGCCTTCTCGGCGGGGCACCCGCTGGAGCCGGAAGCGGACCGCCCGGCGCCGCGCCCGGCCTCGCCTCGTTGCTCGACATGAACGGCGACGGCAATTCACTGGACGACATTCTTCGAATGGCGGGCAAAGTCCTGCGGTGAGCAAAGCCGTCGACATGGCCGACAACGACGAGACCTGGGACGCGCTCGACGCGGCGGTGAGCGATCTCATGACGCGGGGGAAGCGCCGCGAAGCCCGGGAGCTCCTTCAGTCCGCGGTTCGCGCGAGCGCTACCGATTCGCCGTCGCGGGCGGCGCATTTCGCGAGCCTGCTCGGGTCGCTCTATCTGGCGGACGGCCAGGACAAACACGCCGTCGACGCCTACCGCGAGGCCACGCGCCTGGACCCCTCCGATCCGCAGCTCAAGCTGTCGCTGGCCAGTTGCCTGGTCTACTTCCTCGGACGGCCGGCCGAAGCGCTCGAGCCACTCGAGTCGATTCTGGGATCCCTGGATCACACCGGCTGGGCCTACCAGGATGCGCGCGGCCTGCGCGGCGTCGCGCTCGCGCGGCTCGGGAAGCGCGCGGAGAGCAACGGTGTGTTCGAGGCGATCGCGCAATCGGCGGCGCGGCTTCCGGCGTCGCGCTGCGACCTCCGGCTCGTCGAAGAGCTGCTGGATTCCGGCAGGGCCGACGCCGTGCACCGCGCGTATCTCGACGACGTCCTCGCCAAGGCGCGCCACGAAGGCAACGACGAGGTCGCGGAACGGGTGCAGGCCCTCCTCGCGAACTGGCACCTCCGCGCGCGATAAAGTGAGCCGGGAGCTTCGGAGGGACAGAGATGGAGAAGCCCAAGCCCCGAATATTCCTCGGCTCGTCCGGTAAGCAGGCGAAGCTCGTCCAGGCGCTGACGCGCGGCCTCGAAGACGTCGCGCGGGTCGAGCCCTGGACGTCCTCCTTCAATCCCGGGACCACCACGCTGGAGCGTCTCCTGGAGCTCACGCGCGAAGTGGACTTTGCCGCCATGGTGTTTGCGCGCGACGACTGGACCAGCGGGGGCGCGGTGACCGCGGCTCCCGACTCCGCCCAGGCGTCTCCGCGCGACAACGTCGTCTTCGAGGCGGGGCTCTTCGGCGGGGCGCTCGGGATGCGCCGGACCTTCATCCTGCATGCGAGCGGCGCCAAGCTTCCGACCGACCTGCTCGGCTTCACCTGCATCCGCTATGGCGATGCGGCGACCGCCGCGGAGATGCGGACGGTCAATCAGAAGCTCCGGAACGCGATCGAGAGCGCCGGCCGCGTCGCGCGGATCGAAGGCTGCTGGTGGCAGTACTCTCTGACGGAGCGCACGGCGAAGGAACCGTCGGCGGTGAGCCTGCTGCGGATCGCGCGGGACCGACAGGGCTTGCTCGAGATCACGGGCCGCTCGTGGCAGGGGAATGGCGGACTGTCGGCCCGGTACTGGAGCGAGGCATCGAAGGAGAAAGCCGACGCGTCCGGCCTCTTTTACTACTGGAAGGGCGAGCGTCCCCTCGACCCCAACGCGCCGCAGCTGGACGGGACGGGGGAGATCCGGCTGGAGTCCCCGGATCGGGCCTCCGGGTATTTCACGACCCGCGGGGATGCGCAGTTGAAAGTGAACGCTCGCACGTCCGGTGTTTACGTGCGCGCCGATCCGGAGGACCTGAGCGTGCTGGACGGGCACGACGACGTTCGCCGCGCGGAGCTGATCGCCGACCGGTTGAAGCGCTGGAAATCGATCGTGAGCGCCTGACGTGGAGCAAGACCGACCGCGGCCGGATTCAGAGATCGAGCGCCAGGAACCGGGAGCCCGGAATGGGATTGAAGACGTAGGGCTCGATCGGGACGAACCCCAGAGACCGATAGAGCGACTGCGCGGAGGCCATCGTGGGCAGCGTGTCGAGACAGATCCGTGAGTAGCCGGCCTCGCGCGCCTCGCGGATCAGCCGCTCGGCGAGAAGGCGCCCGAGCTGCGCGCCGCGCGCTTCCGGCCGCACGTAGAGACGCTTCATCTCGCAGGTCCGGGCCGGGGTGTCGAGAGGCCGGAGCGCGATGCAGCCGACGGGCCGCTCCCCGCTCCAGGCGAGAAGCAGTCTCCCGGCCGGGGGCGCGTATTTGCCTGGCAGAGTCTTCAGCTCGTCGTCGAAGTCCTGAAAGGCGAGATCGACGCTCAACCCGCTTGCGTACTCCCGGAAGAGCGCGCGGATCGATTCGAGATCGGTTGGCAGATCCGCGGGGCGAATGTCCGTCATGGGACCTGACTCCTGCGCTTCGCGAGTCTAACCGCGGGGTGGGGGACTGAACCGGCGCCGCCTCCGGCTCGCGACGTGCCTGGCGGCGGCCATCGCGAGCGCCTGCGCATCGCACGAGGCGCCCCCCACGCACTTCGGACGCTGGGGGCCGATCTCGCCCGTCCAGGAGCCCGACCGTTCCGTGATCGTCGCGGCCGTCGGTGCGCTGACGCAGAACGACGCCGCGTCCGTCGTCCTCGCGCGATACGCGGGGGACGCTGCCCGGCGGCTCGACCTGGCTTCCCTGAGCTATCAGGTGCCCGTTGCCGTGGACGCGAACGGAAAGCTCGGGCCGATCGACGAAGGCGCGCCGGTCTATCGCGCGAAGGTGTTCGAGGTCGACTTTCCCCGCAAGACGACGATCCTCGAGGTTTCGGTTCCAAAGATCCGCGGCGACCGGGCGACGCTGACGGCGTGGCGCTGGGATGCGCTGGCGTGGAAGTGCGACCTGCCCGGAAGGACCGAGGAGGTCACGCTGGCGCTCGGCGACGGCGATGGAAAGTGGAGCGTGACCGCCGTGTCGCGCGGCTCGAAGGTCCTGATCCAGGCGGGCTGCCCGTGAGCCGGGCTGCGCGGATCGTCGTGCTGATTCTCGCGGCCGCGGCGTGCCGCGGACGATCCTTCGTCGTGCCGACGACCAGCATGGAACCGACGATCAAGCGCGGGGAGCAGATTCGCATGGAGCCGCTCGGCGAAGAGCCGCTGCGCCGCGGCGATCTGGTCGTGTATCGGATGAACGGCAAGGCCGACGAGCTCCAGGTCAAACGCGTGGTGGCGCTCGGCGGAGATCGGGTGGCGATCCAGTCGAAGCGGGTGATTCTGAACGGGCAGCCGATCGACGAGCCGTTCGTGGTCCACGTCGATCCGGACACCTTCGAGCCGGGCGCGCCGTTTCCGCAACTGCCGGCCCGCGATCAGATGCCGGAGCGCACCGTGAAAGAGGGATACGTCCTGCTGCTCGGCGACAATCGCGACAACAGCGTCGACAGCCGCTTCTTCGGCGACGTTCCGGTGAGCGACGTCGTCGGGCGCGTGCCCGCACCGAAATGAGGCGGACCCGGGCCGCTCTGCTGCTGAGCGCGGCGCTGCTCGCCGGCTGCAAGGCCGCGCCGCGTCCGGATGATTCCGCGAGCCCGGAGCTCGTCGCCGCGCTGACGGCGCAGGCGGATCGCTGGGACAAGGCGATCGTGAAGAAGGACCGCGCTGCCATCGAAGCCAACATGGCGGAGGACTTCCGCAACATCGACGGCGCGGGCAACATCGAGGGGAAGACGGCCTTCGTCGACGGACTGATGTCCGCGGACCTGGAGATCGATCCCTACACGGTCGAGGATTTCGACGTGCGGATCTACGGAGACGGCGACGTCGCTCTGCTCGCCGGCCGGACGCGCATGACGGGCCGGTATCAGGGCAAGCCCTTCACGAGCCACTATCGATACATCGACGTCTACGTCCGGCGCGCGGGCGTGTGGAAGATCGTCAGCGTCCAGATCACGCGCATCCCGGAAGAGGCGGCGAACTAGGACGAGGGAGCGGGAAGCGGGGTCCGCGAGTACATCCCGATCGGGTGGCCCGCCGGATCGACGATCACCGCGATCGCCCCGGTTCGATCCGACAGGTTGAAGGGGAAACCGGGTACGACCGTGGCGCCGAGCTCGGCCGCTCTGGCGCAGCTTTTCGGCATGTCGGCCACCTGGACGTAGACGACGCCGTTGAACCCGCCGATCGTGCCTTCGGCGCCGCGGAGGGTGCCGATCGGGACGCCGCCCGCGACGATCTCGACCGCCTGGTTTGTGCCCGCGACGGACGTGAACTCCCAGCCGAAGAGCTTGCCGTAGAATTCCTTCGACCGCTCGAGGTTGGTCGTCGTGATGTCGAACCACGCGATGCGCCCCGTCCCGACATCCGGAGGGGGGGCTTTTCGAGTCGCCGCACGGAGCATTCCGGCCGCGAGGGCGGAAGCCACGATCATCGACAGGATCGCCAGGATCGGTTTGCGCATGGTTGTTCTCCGGGGTCACACTATCGGAGACGGCGGAGCGGCGGAGGAATTCCGTTGACGGCCGCCGAGCGGGAGGTCGCCGCCCTTTTCGCCGCGATCCGCCGCGACGATCCGGCCGGTGTCATCGACCAGTTCGGCAGTCTCACCGCCGCGAACCAGTATCGAAGGCTCTACGCCCTCACCGAGCGCTACGTCGCGGCCGACGCGCGCGTGCTCGACTGGGGCTGCGGACGGGGACATTTCTCCTATTTCCTGATCAAGCGGGGGTGTCGGGTGACGGCCTATTCGCTCGAGCCGGAGCCCGAGATCTTCGGCGCTCTCTCGGAGACGGAACGCCGGCGGTTGACCTTCGTCCGCGGCCCGCTCGAGGAGGCGCGCAAGCTGCCGTTCGCGGATGGGCAGTTCGCGGCCGCGTTCAGCGTGGGCGTGCTCGAGCACGTCCGGGAGCTGGGCGGCGACGAGCTGTCGAGCCTGGACGAGCTTCGCCGGGTGCTGCGCCCCGAGGGCGTCCTGATCTGCTACCACCTCCCGAATCGGTTCAGCTACATCGAGGCCGCGAGCCGGCGGGTTCCGTCGAGCGATGCGCACCGCTACCGGTTCACCGCGAGAGACATCCGGGAGCTCTGTAAACGAGCGCGACTCGTCGCCGTGGACACGGGCCGCTACGGCTTCCTGCCGAGAAACTCCATGCGGCGACTTCCGCGCCGGTTGCGCGATTCGCCGCTGGTGACCGCCGCCGTCAACCGGGGCGACGCGGTGCTCGAGCGGCTGTTCTCTCCGATCGTGCAGAACTACTATTTCGTGGCGCGGCCTCTTTCCGCGCGAGGAGCCTGACGTGTTCTGCCCGGTCTGCTGCGACGAGTTCCAGGCGGGCTTCACCCGGTGCGCGCAATGCGACGCGGATCTCGTGGAGAAACTTGCGCCGGGGATCGAGGACGCCGCGCCGTTCGAGCTCGTGACCGTGCTCGAAACGGGCGACCAGAGCCTCGTGGCGGTCGCGAGGTCGGTGCTCGAGGATGCGGGCATCCCCTGCATCGCGCGAAACGAGGGTCTCCAGAATCTCTTCGGATGGGGGACCGTCGGCACCGGATACAACGTAGCCATGGGGCCGATCCGTCTCCAGGTGCTGCGCGAGGACGAAGAGACGGCACGGCAGCTCGTGCAGAGGCATCCGGCGATGCCGCTCGACGAAGACTCGGACGACTGACGTGGACTTTCGATTCGACGACGCGCTTCCGATCCTGACCCGCACGCCGGTCGTCGTGCGCGGATTGCTGGCGGGCCTTCCGGATCGCTGGACCGATGCGGTGGAGGGACCGGAGACCTGGAGTCCCTTCGACGTCGTGGGCCACCTGATTCACGGCGAACGGACGGACTGGATGCCGCGGGTCGAGCACATCCTGCGCCACGGCGACGCGGTGCCCTTCCCGTCGTTCGATCGGGAAGCGATGTTCGACGCCTCGAAGGGCCGGTCGCTCGCGGAGCTGCTCGACACGTTCGAGCAGCTTCGGCGCGCGAGCCTGGCGCGCCTGCAGGCGCTCGCCTTGACCGAGGCCGACCTGGAGCGTCGCGCGCGGCATCCGGAGCTCGGCACGGTCACGCTGCGCCAGCATCTCTCGACGTGGGTGGCCCACGACCTCGGCCACCTGTCCCAGATCGTGCGGGTCATGGCGCGGCAATACACCGAGGCGGTGGGCCCGTGGCGGGCCTACCTGTCGATCCTGGGGCGCGACATGCCGGGGACTCCGTGAAGGTTCGGGACTCGTGACGCACGCGCGTCGCTGAGCGAGACGCCGCATGCCGGTTCTCGAGCTCGCCGTGACGGTCGAGGCCCCCCGCGAGCGGTGTTTCGACCTGGCGCGGGACATCGACCTGCACGTCCGCTCGATGGAATCTTCGGGCGAGCGGGCCGTGGCCGGGCGGACGACCGGCCGGATCGAGCTGGGCGAAGAAGTGACCTGGGAGGCCCGGCATTTCGGCGCGGTGCAGCGGTTCACGTCGCGGATCACGGAATTCCGGCGGCCGGACTTCTTCCAGGACGTGATGGTGCGCGGGCCGTTTCGCTCGTTCGTTCACGATCATTTCTTCGAAGCGTCGGGTGACGGCGGCGGCGCCACGCGGATGCGCGAGGTGGTCGTCTTCCAGTCGCCCCTCGGGATCCTGGGCGCTTTCGTCGACGCGCTCGTGATGAAGAGGCACCTCGCGCGGATCCTCGGGGACCGTCAGCGGTTCGTCAAGGCGGTTGCCGAAGGCGCCGAGGGCGCCGAGCGCGGTGATAGGTTGCGCTGACCGCCGTCATGCAGCTGCTTCTGAACTTCCGAGTCGATCGGGACGTGATGGCGCGCCAAGGCGGCGCGGCTTGAGGATCGCCGCTTTCGTGGCGGGGCTGCTCGTCACCGGTCTGGGACTCTTCGGCGCTCTCGCTCCCGGCGCGTTCGTGCGCGTCGTGGCCTGGTTTCAGGAGCCGCCGGCGCTCTACCTCGCGGCGGCCATTCGTGTGGCGGTCGGAGCGGTCCTGCTCGGCGCGGCCGGGAAGTCGCGCGCCCCGGTGGTGTTGCGCATCCTCGGCGCGCTCGTTCTCGTGGGCGGCCTCGCGACGCCCTTCCTCGGCACCCGGATGGCCCGGCCGATCCTGGAGTCGTGGTCGGCGGGCGGCTCCGGGCTCGTGCGGATATGGGCGGCCGCGGCCGGAGCCGCGGGGCTCTTCATCCTGTATGCCCTCCGGCGCAGGACGGCTTCAGGACATGAACGTCCTCGACGCCATCGGCAACACGTCGATGGTGCGGCTGGGCAAGGTCGTTCCCTCGGACTGCGCCGGCGTCTTTGCCAAGCTCGAGTGGGAGAACCCGACCGGAAGCGTCAAGGACCGGATGGCGCTGGCGGTCATCGCGCGCGCCGAGGCCGACGGGCGTCTGAAGCCCGGCGACACCGTCGTCGAGTACACGGGCGGCAGCACGGGAGCCTCGCTCGCGCTCGTCTGCGCCGCGAAGGGCTATCGCATCCGCATCGTGACCTCCGACGCCTTCAGCCAGGAGAAGCGGGACCACATGGCGGCCCTCGGCGCGGAGCTCACGCTCGTTCCGAGCGAGGGCGGGCAGACGACGAAGAAGCTCATCCTCGACATGATCGAGACGGCGCGGGAGCTCGAGCCGCGCAGCCGAACACCTACTGGACCGACCAGCTCAACAACCACGACGCGATCGCGGGCTACCACGCGCTCGGCGAGGAGATCTGGACGCCAGACGGAGGGCCGGGTCGACGCCTTCGTCCACTGCGTCGGCACGGCGGCCTCGACGCGCGGCGTCGCGGCGGTGCTGAAGCGGCACAACCCGGCCGTCCGGATCGTCGCCGTCGAGCCGGCGGAATCCTCGGTGCTGCTCGGCGGCCGCCGGGGCCGCACAAGATCGAGGGCGTCGGCATCGGCTACGTGCCGCCGCTCTGGGACCCGGCGGCTGGTCGACGAGATCGTTGCGGTCGCGACCGACGACGCGAAGGCGATGGCGAGGCGCCTCGCGCGGGAGGAGGCGCTCTTCGCGGGAACCTCTTCCGGCGCCAACGTCGTCGCCGCGATCCGGGTGGCGCGGCGGCTGGGGCCGACGGCTACGGTCGTGACGCTGATGGCGGACTCGGGGCTGAAGTACCTGAGCACGAGCGTGTACCGCAAGGGAGAGCCGTGATCGGCGGCGCCTACTTCCTCGCGACGAAGCCGAAGCCGCAATGAGAGAGAAACTGGCGGCCCGCCGGACGGCGTCGAGCGACACCGACCTCGGCCGCGCCGTCGCGAGCGCGTGGAGAACGAACAACCGCGTCACCGTGTTTCTCGTCGAGAACGTGCCGCCCGCGATCTGGGCGGCGTCCGCCCCCGGAAAGCGGAGCCGGACGATCCGGGCGATCGCGGCGCACCTCCACAACTGTCGCTCCAGCTGGATCAAGACCCTCGGGTCCGAGCACGGAGTCGTCGTTCCGGAACGCGTGGACCATCGAACCGTGAGCCGCCGCGCGCTCGCGGCCGCGCTCAACCGGAGCAGTCGCCGGATGCTCGATCTCTTCGCGCTCGCGGATGCCAACGGCGGCCGGTTGCCGGAGTCGAAGGCGTACGTGTGGCGCAACCTGCCGCTCGACCTGGGTCACGTCTTTACGTACTTCGCGACGCACGAGGGGCACCACCGCGGGCAGATCCTGATGCTCGCGCGGCTGCTCGGGCACCGCCTCCCGGTTGCCGTGACCGGCGGGATCTGGCAGTGGAACAAACGTTTCCAGGAGACGGAGACGTAGCGGACGTGCGCGTCGCGATCGGTTTCAAGCCCCATTCGGGATGGTCCGTCCTCGTTGCCGTGGCGGCCGGGAGCGAGCCGGCGACACTGCGAGTCGTCGATCGAAGCCGCATCGACCTCTTCGAACCGGGAGAGGCGTGGACGAAACAGCCGTACCACTCCGCGGAGCGCCGCCCGGCCGGCGAGTCGGTGTCCACGGTCGAGCGCGGTGTTGCCGCGGCGCATCGGGCCGCCGCGCGGGAGGTGCGAAGCGCGGTCGAGCGGCTGCGGGGCGCCGGCCACGAGATCGCGGGCGCCGCGGTGCTCGGCAGCGCGCCGATGCCCGACTGGACGACGGCACAGATCCTCGCGGTTCACTTTCGCATGCACCGCGCCGAGGGAGCACTCTTTCCCGCCGTGCTCGTCCGCGCGATCGAAGACTGCGGACTGCCGGCGGTCTCGATTGCGAGCAAGGAGCTCCTCGCGCGCGCCGAGGAGGCGCTCACGCCGCCCGCGGCGCGATGGGTCGCCGCGATTGCCGCGCTCGGAAAGACCGTCGGCCCGCCCTGGGGCGCGGACCAGAAAAACGCCACGCTTGCCGCGCTGATCGGCTTCGGGAGACGCGACTGAGCGCCGCGTCACCCGCGGGAGCGCGCAGGAAGGGAGCCCCGTTCGGGGGCAGCGGCTACTGGTTCATCGCGCTGCTCGTCGCGTCGGGCTTCGCGTTCTGGCCGAAGTATCTCGCGCTCCTGCCCGGCCGGACTCCCATCGACACGTACACGCACTTCCATGCCGTCGTCGCGACGGCCTGGTGCCTGCTCCTCATCGTCCAGCCGTTCCTGATCGCCTCCGGGCGGCGGGAAGCGCACCGGCGGCTCGGACTTCTCGGCTACGTCGTCGCGCCGCTGCTCGTCGTCGCGTCGATCCTGCTGACCCACGCGCGGTTCTCCGCGATGGATGCGGCGACCTTCCGCGGCAGCGCCCGGTTCCTGTTTCTTCCGCTGCACGCGACGGTGCTTTTCGGGTGGTCGTACGTTCTCGCGATGGTCTGGCGCCGGAACGCGCCTCTCCATGCCCGATTCATGATCGCGAGCGGCCTGATCCTCATCGATCCCGTCGCGAGCCGCCTTCTCGACCATCACGCGCCCCCGCTCTCGAATCCCCTGCACATGCAGGCGATCACGTTCGGCCTGATCGACGCGTTCCTGCTGGCGATGCTCTGGCGGCCGCGCATGGCTCCGCGCACGCGAACCCGCTACGCGCTGGGCGCGTCGGCCTTCGTCCTGCTGCAGCTGGCGTGGTTCACCGTCGTGCAGGGCCCGGGCTGGCTGCCGCTGGCGGAGTGGTTCCGCGCGCTGCCGCTGACCTGAGACTAGAATTCGCCCCTGCCAGGCGAGGTGCGATGTGGCCATGCTCGACCGAATCGGCGACGGGAGGACGGACCTGGTCTTCGACCACGTCGCGCAGGGCGGTTCGGCGCGGGCGACCGACGCCAACGGCGTCTCCCTCATCCGGTGGTGCGCGTACTACGGGGACGTCTCGGCCGTGCGGTTCCTGCTCGAGCACGGCGAGTCGCTCGCCTCCCTCGGCGAGAACCTCGGGTTGAACGAGGCCGCCTTTCACGGACACTGGCGGCTCTGTGAGCTGCTGATCGAGAAGGGCGCCGATCCGCGGCACCCCTTACCGGAGACGGGCGAAACGCCGCTGCACCTGGCGCTGGCGTCCTCGCGGCCCTCGGCGCATCTCGTGGCGAAAGTGCTGCTTCTTGCCGGCGCGGATCCCAACTCCGTGACGAAGGACGGAGCGCCGACCGGCGCGCTCATGCGGGACGCGCGCACCAAAGGGGAGACCGCCTTGCACCGGGCCGCGGCATTCGCGGGCGAGGAGACGATCCAGCTGCTCCTCGACGTGGGCGCCCGCGTCGACGCGCGGGACGCGCACGGCGACTCGCCGCTCTCCTGGGCGAGCTGGCATCTGCGGCCCGATGCCATACTCCGGCGGCTCTGTTTCGGCGGCCACACGATTCACCCAGAAAGGCGGCCGATGGACGTCTCGCTGCTCGGGCAGCCCCGCCGGTGAAGAAGCCGGCAAGCGCGCCCCCCGCGGTCTTTCGCATCGCCCTCGAGATTCGAGATGCGGCGGCAATCGGCCGGGACTACGCGCGCCTGCTCGGCGTCGAGGCCCGGGCGGTCGGCGGCGGGCGCGTCTACTTCGACTGCGGCCCGGTGATCCTCGCGCTCGTCGACGTTTCCGGGGAGCGGCGCAAGCCGAAGCCCATCGCGCAGGACATCTACTTCGCCGTCGCGAATCTGAAGGCGTTCCATGCCCGGGCGAAAGGCCTCGGCTGGCTCGCGGACGGCGAGGTTCATGGCGAGGAAGGCGGAGCGATCGTCGTGCGTCCGTGGGGAGAGAGATCGTTCTATGCCGTGGATCCTTTTGGCAATCGGCTGTGTTTCGTGGACGGAAAGACCCTGTTCACGGGCCGCAGACGATAGGAGCCGAGGATGAACGCGACTTCGATCCGGGAGACCTTCCGAAAACTTCACGCCAATGGCTGCTTCCTTCTTCCGAACCCCTGGGACGCGGGAAGCGCGCGGATCCTCGCCCAGCTCGGCTTTCCCGCGCTCGCGACGACGAGCGCCGGCCTCGCCTGGTCGCTCGGCCGGCCGGACAACGGCGCGAAGCTCGAGGAGGTTCTCGCGCACCTGCGCGCCGTGGTTTCGGCCGTCGCGATCCCGGTCAACGCCGACTTCGAGGACGCGTTCGCCCGGGAACCCGAGGCCGTGGCGGTGAACGTGGCGCGCGCGGCCGAGACGGGCGTGGCCGGCCTCTCGGTCGAGGACTCGACGCGGGGAGCGCCATCCGGGCCGCTCTACGACTTCTCCCTCGCGGTCGAGCGCGTGCGGGCCGCGCGCGAGTCGATCGACCGGCACGCGCCGGGGCTCGTGCTGACGGCGCGCTCCGAGGGCTTCATCACGGGACAGCCGGACCTCGCGGAGACGATCCGGCGCCTTCGGGCGTTTTCCGAGGCCGGAGCGGACTGCCTCTATGCCCCGGGGATCACGACGGCGGACGAGATCCGCGCGGTCGTCGACGCCGTCGCCCCGAAGCCCGTCAACGTTCTCGTAATGGGTCCGTCGCTGACGAAGGCGGATCTGGAAGCGCTCGGCGTGCGGCGGATCAGCGTCGGCGGATCGCTCGCCCGCGCGGCCTGGGCGGGGTTCCTCGACGCGGCCAACGAAATGGTCGAGAAGGGAACGTTCGCGCAGCTGACACGCAGTTTCCCGGGAGACTCGGTGAACGCGCGGTTCGCCCGCACGTGAAGGGCCGCGACGCGCGCCGGATCGCCCTCGCGCTGCCGGAAGCGGTCGAGGCGCCGCACCATGGGATTCCGTCGTTTCGCGTCGGGAAGAAGATTTTCGCGACGATGCCCGACGACGCCCATCTCCACGTGATGCTCGAGCGCGACGAGGTCGACATGGCGGTTGCCGCATCGCCGCGCGCCTGCGAAGAGCTTCGCTGGGGCAAGCAGGTTGCGGGCGTTCGGGTGCGGCTCGGCGCCGCGGATCGGAGGATTCTCGAGATGCTTTTGAAGGAAGCCTGGCGGAGGCGCGCGCCGAAGCGTCTCATCGGGAAAGTCGGCGCGCTGCTGGCGGCGTGTCTTCTCTTCGCGGTCCAAGCCATCGCCGCCGACGCGGCCGCGAAGCCGCGCGGCCGCGAGCTCGGCATTCCGTTTCCGGGCAAGACGGGCCCGAACAACGCGATCACCGACGTCGCGGGCGTCGCGGTCGGGCACGTGACGCTGATCTCGGGCGAGGGGCGCATGGTCCCGGGCAAGGGCCCCGTGCGCACGGGAGTCACGGCGATCCTCACGCGCCCGCGGGGCGACTGGGACTTCGTCATGGCCGCGACGTTCAACCAGAACGGCAACGGCGACATGACGGGCGTCAACTGGATCGCGGAATCGGGCTTTCTCGAGGGGCCCATCCTGATCACCGGGACGCACAGCGTCGGCACGGTGCGCGACGCGGCGATCCAGTGGCAGGAGGAGCACGGCCGGGAGTTCGTCTTCACGTACCCGATCGTCTCGGAGACCTTCGACGCGCTGTCCGATTCGACCGGCCGGCATGTGAAGCCCGAGCACGTCTTTGCGGCGCTCGACGGGGCGGTCACGGGACGCGTGGTCGAGGGCGCCGTCGGCGGCGGGACCGGGATGACGTGCAACGGCTTCAAGGGAGGGATCGGAACGTCCTCGCGCGTCGTCTCGGACATCGACGGAAAGTCGTACACCGTCGGCGTGCTCGTGCAGTGCAACTACGGCGGCGATCTCCAGATCCTGGGCGCGCCGGTCGGCCGCGAGATCCAGGACCTGAAGTCCTGTCTCGCGATCGACGGTGCTCCGACCCGTTCGTGGCTGGAAGACGTGCCGCATTGCGGAGCGAAACCGCCGGCGCCGTCGACGAAGAGCGGCGGCGAGGTCGACCTGGGGCGCGGCTCGATCGTCGTGATCGTCGCGACCGACGCGCCGCTGCTTCCGGATCAGCTCGAACGCCTGGCCAAGCGCGTCGGCATGGGCCTCGGGCGGCTCGGGAGCTGGGCGGGCAACCAGTCCGGCGACCTGTTCCTCGCCTTCTCCACCGCGAACCGGTCGAACGCGAAGGCGAAAGGAGAGGCCGCCGTGCGGATGCTCGCCAACGACGACCTCAATCCGTTCTTCCGCGCCACGATCGAGGCGACGGAGGAGGCGGTCGTCAACGCGATGCTCGCGGCGGAGACGATGACGGGCGCGGACGGCCTGCGCGTTTACGCGCTGCCGGCGGATCGCGTCGTGAAGGCCCTGCGCAAGTACGGACGGATGCCCGAAAAGAAAGAGGCCGCGAATGGAGACGAATGATCCCGGGCGGGCCGCCGGCACGTTCGAAGTCAAGATGATCCCGCAGGAGTCGGAGGCGAGCATCGGCGATCCGACGATCGGGCGCATGGCCCTCGACAAGGTGTTTCACGGCGACCTCGCCGGAGTCAGCCGCGGCCAGATGCTCGCGACGATGACCGCGGTCGAGGGCTCGGCCGGCTACGTGGCGCTCGAGCGGTTCGACGGCACGCTCTCCGGACGCCGGGGCACCTTCGCGCTGCAGCACGATGGACGGATGGACCGCGGAAAGCCGTCGCTGACGATCACGGTCGTGCCGGATTCCGGTACGGGCGCCCTCGAGGGTCTCGCGGGAACGATGACGATCGAGGTCGACGGAAAGGTGCACCGCTACGTTCTCGACTACGCGCTCGCGGGGAAGCGGTGAGCGCGCTGAGGCCGATCCACCCCGATTCGGTTCCCGCGCCGGTCGGCAACTACGTCCACGGCGCGGAGGTGGCGGGTTCCGGCCGGCTTCTCTTCATCAGCGGGCAGATCCCGGAGGCGGCGGACGGAACGGTCCCGGCGGGGTTCGAGGCGCAGTGCCGGCTGGTCTGGTCGCACGTCGGGGCGACGCTTTCCGCGGCCGGACTCTCGTATCCGAACCTGGTGAAGGTGACGACGTACCTCTCCGACGTCTCGTTAGCCGACGTCAACGCTCGGGTGCGGCGCGAGGTGCTCGGCGCGCACGCGCCGGCGCTGACGGTCGTCGGCGCCGCGACGCTCGATCGGCGGTGGCTGCTCGAGATCGAGGCCGTCGCCTGGGGACCGTCCCGATGACCCGGCTCGGCGAGAACCTCGCGCTTCTGCTCGTCCGCGAGCTCGAGGGATTCCGGCGCGAGATCGCGATGTTCGGAGACGACGAAACCCTCTTCCGGATGCCGCCGGCCGTTCCCAACTCGGTCGGCAACCTCGCGCTTCACGTCGCGGGCAACCTGCAGGAGTTCGTCGGACGCATCCTGGGGGGCGTTCCGTATGCGCGCAACCGTCCGATCGAGTTCGGCCGCAGATCCGGAACGCGGGACGAGGTCGCGGCGGAGCTCGACGTCGCGGTCCGCGTCGTCCAGGACGTGCTGCCGGGTCTGTCGCAGGAACGTCTCGAGGCCGAGTATCCGGAGAAGCTCGACGATCGCAGCGTGGCGACGGACCGGTTTCTCATGCACCTCTGCACGCACGCGGCATATCATCTCGGCCAGGCCGTGAACGTGAGACGCATGCTGACGGGGGATAGCCGCTCGAGCGGGCCGATTCCGCTGCGGGCGCTGACTCCATGAAGCGCTTGCTCGGGCTGGCATTGCTCGTCGTCGCCGCGGCTTGCGCGAGCCAGGGTCCCGGCAACGTGGGCTCGATTCGCGGGCGCGCCGTGGACGAGAACGGCAACGCGCTTCCCGGCATCACGGTCACGCTCCAGGGCCTGGACGGCAAGGCGGTCGAGACCGTCACGACGGGCGACGGCGGGGCGTTCACGTTTCCGAGCATCGTGGTGGGGCAATACCGGCTCCTCTGCGAGTTCGCCGGCTACACGACGCCGAAACCGCTGGACGTCACCGTGTCGCCCGGCGGCCTCGCGATGCCGCCGCCGCTCGTGCTCGATTCGCCGGACACGCAGTAGGCGACGGCAGGAGGGCGGGGGCGTCCGTCCACCGAAGGACAACCCCCGGCAGTAGGAGACGCCGTCCGCAGGACGGCGGCAACCCAGTCGGAGGGTCGTAGGGGCGGCCCTTGCGGCCGCCCGGTGCTAGCCTGAAGACGATGCGGGTGGTGGTCTTCGGCGCGAGCGGCATGGTGGGCGCCGGGGTGCTCCTCGAGTGCCTGGACGATCCGCGGGTCGAGTCCGTCCTCGCCGTCGGTCGGCGCAGCTGCGGCGTCACGCACCCGAAGCTCACCGAGATCCTCCACGCCGACTTCTACGACTATTCGGCGATCGAGTCGTGGCTCGCAGGGCTCGACGCGTGCTTCTTCACGCTCGGCATCTCGGCCGCGGGCCTTTCCGAAGCCGAATACGCGCACCAGACCCACGACCTCACGCTCGCGGCGGCGCGAGCGGTTCTCGCGAAGAGCCCGCGGCTCATTTTCTGCTACGTGTCCGGCGCCGGGACCGACTCGACCGAGCGCGGCCGCGTCATGTGGGCGCGCGTCAAGGGACGCACGGAGAACGCGCTCCTCGCGCTTCCCTTCGCCGGCGCGTACATGCTACGGCCGGGGTTCATTCAGCCGCTGCGCGGCGTGCGCTCGCGCACACCGCTCTATCGCGCCTTCTACGTCGTTCTCGCACCGGTGATTCCGCTGCTGCGGCGGGCGCTCCCGAAAACCATCGCGACGACCGTGTCGATCGGCCGCGCGATGCTCGAGCTCGCCCTGAACGGCGACGAACGGAAAGTCCTCGAGCCGGCGGACATCGAACGCCTCGCGCAGCGCTACGACACCGGTCGAGCTACACTGCCTCCGCAAGGACGCTGACAGAAAAATGACTGCGGGTCGCGGCCCGATCGCCGCGCTCTTGTTGGCAGCGGCTGGATGCGCAGCGCTCGTCGGCGCGGCGGCGAAGCCGAAGATCGACGCGCTCTCCGCACCGACCTTCGACGTCGTCCTCGAGGAAACGTGGATCCCGATGAAGGACGGCGTGCGCCTGGCCGCCGACGTGTGGCGTCCCAAGGGCAAGGGCGACGGCGGGAAGTTTCCGGTGCTGCTGGAGTACCTGCCGTACCGCAAGACCGAGTCGCGACCCTCGAACTACGGCTTCTACGCCTACTTCGTCAAACGCGGCTACGTCGTCGCGCGCGTCGACATTCGCGGCACGGGCAACAGCGAGGGCACGCTCATCCCGTACGAGTACAGCGAGATCGAGCAGAAGGACGGCGAGGAGGTCATCGCCCACCTCGCGCGCCAGAAGTGGTCCAACGGCAACGTCGGCATGTTCGGCATCTCGTGGGGAGGCTTCAACTCCATCCACATGGCGATGCGGCGCGTCCCGGCCCTGAAGACGATCATCGCGATCGACGCCACGGACGATCTCTACCAGGACGACGTGCACTTCATGGACGGCATGATCCACGTCGACTCCTGGGAAATGCTCATGGACGTCGCCAACTCGATGCCCGGCGCGCCCGACTACCGGATCGACGAGGCGTACTTCAAGGACCGCTTCGACCAGCCGCCCTGGATGCTGACCTACAAGCGGCAGCAGCGCGACGGGCCGTTCTGGGACCGCACGGCCCTGAAGACGCGCTACGACTCGATCCGGATCCCGACGTTCTTGATCGGCGGCTGGTACGACGGCTACCGCGACAGCGTGCCGCGGATGCTCGAGCACATGAAGGCGCCGGTGAAGGCGATCGTCGGCGCGTGGCACCACACGTACCCGGACCAGCCGTATCCGAAGCCCGGTTTCGACTGGCGGCGCGAGGCGCTGCGCTGGTACGACCAGTGGCTGAAGGGGAAGAACACGGGGATCATGGACGAGCCGCGGCTCGCGGTCTACGTGCGGCAGTGGCACCCGCCCGGGCCGTTCCTGGAGTTCGCGCCGGGGTTCTGGCGCTACGAGGAGGGCTGGCCGGTCGCGCGGATCCGGGAGCGCGTGCTCTTTCCGCAACCCGAGGGCGGCCTCGACGAGAAGCCTCCGTCCCCCGCGGCGGCCGAGCTGCGTTACGTGCCGACGACGGGCGTGGAGGCCGGCGGCCCCGTGATGTGGTTCGGCGACGTCGCGCCGGACCAGCGGCCGACGGACGCGTTCAGTCTCGTCTACGAAACGGCGCCGCTCGAGGCGGACGTCGAGATCCTCGGGCTCCCCAAGGCGCTCCTGGAGGTCTCGGCGGACGCGCCGCTCGCGCACTGGTTCGCGCGCCTCAACGACGTCGCGCCGGACGGCACCGTGACGCTCGTGACCAGCGCCGGCCAGAACGGCGCGCACCGCGAGTCGGCCAGCGAGCCGAAGGCGCTGCCGACCGGCAAGCGGTTTCCTCTCGAGATCGAGCTCCACTTCACGTCCTGGGTGTTCCCGAAGGGGCATCGCATCCGGCTCGCGGTGTCCAACGCGCAGTGGCCGATGATCTGGCCCACGCCGTACCCGATGACGACGAAGCTCTTCATGGGCCCCGCGGGGACGCGCCTCGTGCTGCCGGTCATCGACGGAGCGCCGGCGCTGCGGGTCAAGCCCGAGTACCAGCCCATCCCGAAGCGCGAGGACCGGCTGCCGGGGTTCGAATCGCTCGACGCCGGCACGACGTCGGGTTACGGCGAGATCTCCTCGGTCGACCGCGACCCGCGCACCGGGAAGGCGAAGGTCGTGGCGACGAGCTCGAGCGCGAGCCGCTATCCCTGGGGCGAGGAGCGCAACAGCGAGTCGATCACCCACGAGGCGAGCGACGGCGATCCCGCGAAGACCTCGGCCAAGGGCGAGTACGCGACCGAGGTCAAGCTCAAGGATCGGACGCTGCGGATCGAGAGCACGGTCGTCTTCCGGAGCGACAAGGAGAAGTTTCACTACGAAGGAAAGCGCAGGCTCTACGTCGACGGAAAGCTCGTGCGCGAGAAGGCGTGGGACCAGGCGATCCCGCGTGATTTCCAGTAGACGCCGACGCTTCTGAACGATCCGGGACATTCCACTTCCGAAATAATGGTCGCCACAGAAGGAAGGGAGGAGCCATGAAGGGCAAGTTCTTTCTCGGATGGGTGCTCGTTTTCGTGGTCTGGCAGGTCGGAGGCTTCCTCATTCACGGGACGCTGCTGCGCGACACGTACATGAGCCTCCCGAATCTCTACCGGGGGGAAGCGGAAATGGGAAAGCTCTTTCCGCTGATGATCCTGGCGCACGTCTTGTGCGCCGGGGCCTTCGTCTGGATCTACTCGCGCGGCATCGAGGCGAAGCCGTGGCTGGCGCAGGGTGTCCGGTTCGGGATCGTCGTGGCGTTTCTGACGGTCATCCCGACCTACATGATCTATTACGTCGTCCAGCCGATGCCGGGCGCGCTCGCCGTGCGGCAGATCCTCTACGACGCCGCCTGGATGGTGCTTCTCGGAATCGTTGCCGCGTGGGTGTACCGTCCGAAGACGGCCTGACCGCCTGATCCTCTGACGTTCCACCGCTCGTTCTGGCTCGAAGAGGTCGCCGGCGACGCCCCCGACGCGCCGCCGCTCACGGGCGACGCGCGTGCGGACGTCGCGATCCTCGGCGGCGGCTATGTCGGTCTCTGGACCGCCCTCGAGATCAAGCGCCGTGCGCCCGCGTGCGACGTCGCCGTCCTCGAGCAGGACATCTGCGGCGGCGGCGCCTCGGGCCGCAACGGCGGGTTCGCGCTGTCGTGGTGGTCGAAGCTCGCGTCGCTGACCGCCCTCTGCGGCCCGACGGACGCGCTCCGCATTGCCCGCGACGCGGAGGCCGCGGTGTCGCACCTCGAGTCCTTCTGCGCTGAGCACGGCATCGACGCGCGGTTCCGGCGCGGAGGATGGCTGTGGACGGCGACGACGGCGGCGCAGATGGGCGCGTGGGAAGGCGTCGTGGGCCTCTGCGAGAAGCGCGGCGTCGGGCCGTTTCAGCGTCTCTCGCCCGAGGAGATCGCGCGGCGGACGGGCTCGCCGGTCCACCGCGCCGGAGTCCTCGACGTCTCCGCGGCGACGGTGCAGCCGGCGGCGCTCGCACGCGGATTGCGGAAGGCGGCGCTGGCGGCGGGTGTGCGGATCTACGAGAACACGCGCGTCGCGTCGTTCTCGCGCGGATCGCCGGTCGTTCTGAACGCGCCGCGGGGCCGTCTCACGGCGCAGCGCCTCGTCATCGCGTCCAACGCCTGGGCGGCCGGCATCCGCGAGCTCGCGCGCGCGATCGTCGCGATCACGAGCGACATGATCGTCACGGCGCCCGCCGCGGCGCGCCTCGAAGCGATCGGATGGACGGGCGGCGAGTCCATCACGGACTCACAGATGATGATCGACTATTACCACGCGACCCGCGACGGCCGTGTCGCATTTGGCAAGGGCGGGTGGGGAATCGCGCTCGGCGGCAGGATCGGCCCGCGCTTCGACCGGGACCGGGAACGCGCGGCGATGGTCGAGGCGGACTTCCGCCGCGTCTACCCGAACCTGCGCGACGTTCCCGTCACGCACGACTGGAGCGGGCCGATCGACCGGACGCCCAACAGCCTGCCGGTCTTCGGGCGGCTCGGCGGACGGCCCCACATCGTCTATGGCGTCGGCTGGAGCGGCAACGGTGTGGCTCCGAGCGTCCTCGGCGGACGCATCCTCGCGAGCCTCGCCCTCGACACGGACGACGACTGGGGACGGTACCCGCTGATCGGACGTTCGGCCGGCCGCTTTCCGCCGGAGCCCGTCCGCTACGTCGGCGCCCACCTGGTGCGCGCTGCCGTTGCGCGCAAGGAGGCCGCGGAAAATCGGGGGGAGAAGCCTTCGGCGATGGCCGTCGCGCTCTCGCGCCTGGCCCCGGCGGGGCTCGAGGACAAGGACTCGGACTAGGATTCGCCGCATGACCCCGACCGGAATCCTCTTCTTCCGGTCGCCCGCCGAGCTCGGCCGCTGGCTCGCAAGGAACCACGCCCGGCGGACCGAGCTCTGGGTCGGGTATCACCGGAAGGAAACCGGGCGGCCGAGCCTCACGTGGTCCGAGTCGGTCGACGAAGCGCTTTGTCACGGCTGGATCGACGGCATCCGCAAGTCCGTCGACGCGACGCGATTCACGGCGCGCTTCACGCCGCGGCGGCCGGGCAGCAACTGGAGCGCGATCAACATCCGGAAGGCGAAGGCGTTGATCGCGGCGGGGCGCATGGGGAAGGCGGGGCTCGCGGCATTCCGAGCGCGCAAGACCGATCGCTCCGCCGTCTACTCCTACGAGCAGAGAGAGGCTGCCCGGCTCCCGCCCGCCCACGAGCGTCTCTTTCGGAAAAACGCCGCCGCCTGGACCTTTTTCCGCTCGCGCTCGGATGCCTACCGCCGCCTGGCCACCTGGTGGATCGTGAGCGCGAAGCAGGAGGCGACGCGGCGCCGGCGCCTCGACGTCCTCATCGCGCGCTCGGAGGCCGGCCTTCCGCTTCCCGGGCTGCCGCGCGCCCCGGCGGCCCGGCCTGCGAAATAATCCGGGGATGTCCAGACATCGAAACGCGCTTCCCCAGCTCGGCGGCGGACTCTTTCTGACCGACGGCGGTCTCGAGACGACGCTGATCTTTCTCGAGGGGATCGACCTGCCGGATTTCGCGGCCTTCCCGCTGCTGAAGACGCCCGAAGGCGAGGCGGCCCTGAAGAAGTACTTTCGCGCGTACGCCGGGATCGCGAAGCGCTTCTCGGCCGGGCTGATTCTCGAGAGCGCCACCTGGCGCGCGAGCGCCGACTGGGGCAAGCGCCTGGGTTACTCGGCCGAAGAGCTCGCGGAGGCGAACCGGAAGGCGGTCCGAGTGCTCGTGGACGTGCGGGGCGAGGACGAAGGGAAGGCGCCCGTCGTCCTGTCCGGCTGTGTGGGGCCCCGCGGCGACGGTTACGTGCCGGATCGCGCGATGTCTGCGGGCGAGGCCGAGGAATTTCATCGCGCGCAGATCGACACGTTCGCGGGCACGGAGGCGGACATGGTCTGCGCGATCACGATGAACTACGCCGAGGAGGCCGAGGGCGTGGCGCGCGCGGCGCGGGCGGCAGGAATGCCGGCGGCGATCTCCTTCACCGTCGAGACCGACGGACGGCTGCCGACGGGCCAGCCGCTCGCGGACGCGATCGCGCAGGTCGACGCCGCGACCTCCGCGTATCCGGCCTACTACGTGGTCAACTGCGCGCACCCGTCGCACTTCGAAGAGGTGCTCGCTCACGGCGCCCCCTGGACGAAGCGCGTGCGGGGGCTGCGCGCGAACGCGTCACGCCAGAGCCACGCGGAGCTCAACGACTCCACGACGCTCGACGCGGGCGACCCGGAGGAGCTCGGCCGCGACTACGCCCGGTTGAAGCGCGCGCTCGGGGACCTGACGGTGCTCGGCGGCTGCTGCGGCACGGACACGCGGCACGTCGAAGCGATCGCCCGCTCGTGCGCGCCCCTCTTTGCGAAGAACTGAGGAGGCTGCCATGAAGCCCTGGAAACCCAAGACCGCGTATCTGTGGCTCTGCCTGCCGGGGATCGCCCTCCCGTACTCGCAGTTCCTGCCTTTTCTGCGCGAGCACGGGCCGGACCTGAAGCTCTTCGTCGCGCAGCTCTTCGCGACCCGGATCGGCGCGTTCTTCGGCCTCGACGTCGTCGTGTCGGCGATCGTGCTCGCCGTGTTCGTGGTCGTGGATGGCCGGCGCGCCGGTGTCCGGGGCCTGTGGGCGCCGATCGCGGCGACCCTCGCGGTCGGCGTCTCGCTGGGCCTGCCTCTCTTTCTCTACATGCGGGAATCCACCGTCGAGCACGGACGCGCCGCGACGCCCCCCGCATGACGGACGCGCCTGATCGAAACGCGCTCGACCAGGCGTTCGGCGGCTCGCTGCCCCAGGTCTACGACGCGCTGCTCGTCCCGCTCATCTTCGAACCGTACGCGGCGGATCTGGCGGCGCGCGTGGCGCGGCGCTCGCCCGGGCGCGTCCTCGAGGTCGCCGCCGGAACGGGAGCCGTCACGCGCGCCATGGACGCGGCGTTGCCCCAGTCCGTGTCGATCGTCGCGACCGACCTCAATGCGCCGATGCTCGAGCGGGCGGCTGCGGCCGGGGTCCGCCGTCCGGTGGCGTGGCGGCAGGCCGACGCCCTGGCGCTTCCTTTCGAAGAGGGGAGCTTCGACGCCGTGGTGTGCCAGTTCGGCGTCATGTTCTTCCCGGACCGGCCTCGGGCCTTCGGCGAGGCGCGGCGGGTGCTCCGGCCAGGCGGCGCGCTGCTCTTCAGCGTCTGGGACCGGATCGAGGAGAACGATTTTGCGGAGGCGGTGACCGCCGGCCTCGCGACGGTGTTCCCCGCGGATCCGCCGCGCTTTCTGGCGCGCACCCCGCACGGCTGCTTCGACCGCGCGCGGCTCGCTGTCGACCTCGCGGCCGGCGGCTTCGACGCGCCGCCGGAGATCGAGACGGTGGCGTTTCGCAGCCGCGCGCCGTCCGCCCGGGACGCCGCGTCGGCGTACTGCCTCGGCACCCCTCTGCGCAACGAGATCGCGGCGCGCGATGCATCCCGGATCCGGATCGACGAGGCGATCGAGGCGGCGAGCCGCGCGATCGCCGACCGGTTCGGGCAGGGCCCGGTGGACGGGAAAACCCAGGCCCACGTGTTTACAGTGGAGCGCGGTCCGCGATGACGGGCGCGGATCTCGCCGCGGCCGCGGCAGAGAACCTCGCCGCACACTTCACGTACGTCCAGGGCCGGCTGCCCGGAATGCGGGCGGCCGTCGATGAGGATCTCGCGCTGACGACCTGCGGCCTGGCCTGCGACACGTTCAACGCCGCCTGTCGCGCGCGGTTCGCGCCGGGGACGGCGGAGCGGCGGATTCGCGAGGCGATCGCGTGGTTCGAGGGTCTGCCGTTCTCGTGGTGGGTGGGACCGGGCGACGCGCCGGAAGATCTCGGGCGGCTCCTCGAAGCCGCCGGCCTGAAGGCGGCGGAGACCGAGCAGGCGATGGCGATGTCGCTCGCTGAACTGGATGAGCGAGACGGAGCAGGGCGGGGGCAAGCCCCGCCCCTACGAGAGGGTCGAGGCGAAGCAGGGCGGGGGCAAGCCCCGCCCCTACGAGAGGATCGAGGCGAAGCAGGGCGGGGGCAAGCCCCGCCCCTACGAGAGGATCGAGGCGATGCAGGGCGGGGGCAAGCCCCGCCCCTACGAGTATGTCGCGCGAACTCCGCGCGGGAGCTCGCGGACTATGCGCGCGTCGAGGCCGCGAACTGGACGCCGCCGGATGAAAACGTGCTGCGTTTCTACGAAAAGGCTGCGCCGGTGCTGCTCGCGCCCGGGTCGCCGCTGCGCTTCTACGTCGGCTATGCCGGCGGCGAGGCGGTGGCGGCGGCGGAGCTCACGGTCGCGGGCGGGGTGGCGGGGCTCTACGGCATCGCGACCCTCGAGGCTCACCGGGGCCGCGGGTACGGCTCGGCCATGACGCTCGCTCCCCTGGGCGACGCGCGCGCGGAGGGAATTCCGGCGGCAGTCTTGCAGGCGTCCGTCGAGGGAGCCGGCATCTACGAGAGAATCGGCTTCCGGCGTTTCGGCGACTACACGGAGTACAAGCCGTGAGCGAGGAGGACGGATGGCGACCGCCGAGCTGAAGACGAAGAAGACGAAGGACAGCGTCCCGGCCTTCCTGGCGAAGATCGCCGACGCCGAGGCGCGCAAGGACTGCAAGACGCTCGTCGGCCTCATGGAGCGCGCCACCGGTGCGAAGGCGAAGATGTGGGGAACGAGCATCGTCGGCTTCGGCGACTACCGCTACAAGTCTCCCGCGACCGGGCGCGAAGGCGACTGGTTCGTGATGGGCTTTGCGCCGCGCAAGGGCACGCTCTCGATCTACCTCTTGAACGGCCTGCACCGGCACGCAGCGCTCCTGAAGAAGCTGGGCAAGCACAAGACGGGCAAGGGATGCCTGTACATCCAGCGTCTCGACGACGTCGACGGCGCCGTTCTGGAGAAGCTGATCCGGTCGTCGGCATCTCCGGCGAAGTCGTGAACCGGCGCGCCCTGGTTCTGGCCGCGGTGGGGCTCGGGGCGCACGTCGCGCTCGCGGCGCGGGCGGCGGCGCAGGGCGCCCAGAACGAAGACCACCCCCTGGTCTCGCGCTACGAGGGTTCCACGCAAACGAGCCGGAAGGTCGAGGACTTCGGCAAGTACCCGCTCGTCACCGGGAAGACGGCCAAGGGGGACCCGGACGGCGAGGTCGTCGAGGGGAAGCTGACGCGCATCGTCTACGAAAACCCGCCGGGACGCTCGACGCTCGAGATCTACGAGAACTACCGCGCCGCCCTGGAGAAGGCCGGCGCGTCGATCGTCTACGCCTGCGAGCTCGACGCGTGCGGGCCCGCCTTCGCCCGGAGCGCGTGGAACCGGTTCAACGGCCTCTTTGCGGCCGCCGACGGCGACCCGCGGTATCTGGCGGCGAAGCTGACCTCCGGGGCAGCGACGGCCTTCGTCGCCGTAATGGTCGGAAAGCGGCGCACGCAGCTCGATGTCGTCGAGGTCAGGGCGATGGAGGGCGACAAGGTCGTCGCCGACGCGGCCGCTCTCGGCGAGGAGATCGATCGGGACGGGAGCGTCTCCGTTTACGGCATCTACTTCGACACCGACAAGTCCGACGTCAAACCGGAGTCGGGGCCCGCCCTCGCGGAGATCGCGAAGCTCCTGAAGACGCGTCCGGCCCTGAAGCTCTACGTCGTCGGGCACACCGACATGACGGGCGCGCTGGCGCACAACCAGGCGCTGTCGCAGGCGCGGGCCCGGGCCGTGGTGGACGCGCTCGTGAAGCTCGGGATCGCGGCCGCGCGGCTGGAAGGTCACGGGGTCGGGCCGCTCGCGCCGGTGGCGGTGAACACCTCGGAAGCGGGACGGGCGAAGAACCGGCGCGTCGCGCTCGTCGCGCGCTGACGAAAAGGGAGCTGCCATGAGAACGAAAGCCCGGTTCGCCCTCGCCTCCACGGTTCTGGCGGCCTCGATGGCAGCCGCGATGACCGCCGCGCAGGGTGCCGGCGCCCCGGCGCCGCCGTTTCTCCCGAGCGTGACGCTTCCTCCGGAGCTCGCGCGCGTGCTGACGGACTACGAGGCCGCGTGGCGCGCGAAAGACGCCGCGGCGCTCGCGCGGCTCTTCGCCGAGGACGGGTTCGTCCTGATGCGCGACAAGCCGCCGGTGCGCGGCCGCGCGGCGATCGCGGCGGCGTACGCCGGAGCGGGCGGATCGCTGTCGCTCCGGGCGCTCGCCTTCGCGGTTTCCGGCGACGTCGGCTACGTCATCGGGGGCTACGCCGACGAGGCGGGAGCCCCCGACGACGGCAAGTTCACCCTCACGCTCAAGAAAGACGCCTCCGGCCGCTGGCTCATCATGTCCGACATGGACAATTCGAACCGGCGCCCGCGTTGAGCGCCGCGCGGCCCGAGGATCTCGTTCGCGTGAGCGACACGTCTTCTGACCGCGATCGTCCGCCGCGACGCAGCGACGCTCGAAGAGCTGCTCGACCCGGAGTTCGCGCACCTGGACGCGGCGGGCGCGCGCACCGAGCGCGCCGCGTTCATCGAGTCGATCCTCTCGTCGACCTACACCGTCCTCGACGCGGGATTCGACGCGCTCTCCGTGGAGGTCGTGGGAGGTCTCGGAGTCGTCAACGGCGTGCAGCGCGCCGAGGTCGCTCTCGGCGAAGGCCAGCGGATCGTGTCCCGCGGGGCGCCTTCACGGACGTTTTCGTCCCGACGGCGAGGGGTGGCGGATCCGCGTCGCGCGATCCGTCGAGCTCGAGGGCGAGGGAGAAGGAGAACGCCGGTGACGCGCTCGGGCAAGCGGAGAGGTTGGACAATCGCGCTCGCGTCCTGGTGGCGCTCCCGCTCCTTTTCTTCGTCGACTACCGTCGTGGCCGCTCGCTGGATGCTCTCCGGGCCGGCGCTGCGCGCGGAGATCAACGCGACGCCCGGAGAGTCTGCAGATCGATTGGGACGAGGCGTAGTCGACGTGGCCCGGCCGCGTGACAGTGAAGAACCTCCGCATTCGCGGCAGCGACCCGAACGTGCAGTGGCTCGTGACGTTCCCGTCAGGCGACCCTGCGCTACGAGCTGCTGCCGCTCCTGTACAAGACGTTCGCGTGACGCAGCTTCGGCCCTCGTCGCTCCGTTTCCGCCTTCGCCAGAAGCTCCGGGAGGGCCGCGTCGACGAAAAGAAGGTCGCGATGCTCCCGCCGATCGAGGGATTCTCCGACCCGCCGCTGCGCGACGAGGCGGCGCGCGCGGCCCCCGCCGTCGACCCGTTCACGATCCACCTGCTCGACATCGCGACGACGCTTTCAGCGACATCTGGTTCGACGGCTTTCGTTTCCGCGGCAAGGACGCTGCACGGCGGTTCAAGCTGAAGCCCGGGCACCGGGCGCAGATCGGTCCGGCCTCGGTGGTCTTCGCCGGAGGTCCGCCTGAAGCTCGGGGAGGCGCCGTTCTCACGGAGGTCGAAGGGCAAGCTCGAGGCGACGTTCGACTCGTGGGACGTGCAGACGCTCCAGGGCGACGCCGTGTGGCGGTCGTTACCGCGAAGGCCGACGCTCGCCGGCCCGACCGGAGGGCGTCGAGTTCCTCGAAGGCGCGCTCGACCCCGGACCCGCAGGTCCTTCTGCGGGAGGCCCCGGGACAGTTCGCTCTCGCCGTCGCGCTCGACCACGGCGAGGGCACGGGCGAGGTCGGCTCACGGCGAAGCAGGCAAAGTTACGCCCGGCCCCGCTGCGCTCGTCGGGAGCGCCGCGGCGAAGGTGAAGTTTTCCGGAGCTTCACGCTCGACGGCGGGTCGCCGACATCGGCGGCAGCTCGCTGAAGCTGAAGGACGTCTTCGTGCCCGATTCGCGGTCGCGGAACGCGGGGCTGGTGGGGCGATTTCGACCTGCCGACGGACGCCTGGGAAAGGGTCTGACCGCGAAGGTGGCACTCGCGTTGCCAGGACGGACGGCCCGCTCGCTCGCGGTCCTCGGGGCGGGCTTCCGAAGTGGACGATGGGCCTGATCGATCTCGAGGGCTCACGGCATCGGCCGACGTGGTCCTTTCCGAGCCGCGGACGGTCGTTCGCGGGCTGGAGGTCACCGGCGGCAAGTTCAAGATCGCGGGCGAGTACGACCGGCGCGGCGCGCGTTCCCGCGGCGCGTTCCTGATCGAGAGCGGGGACTCCTCGTCATCGGCGTGGAGCTCGACGACCGGCACGGCGGTCCTGCGGCCGATTCTCGGCGAGGCAGTGGTTCGAGAAGTCCCGCTCGCCGGTTCGATGCGCCGAAGCCTTCGGCCGCCGCGAGCCCGAAGCCCGACCGAAGGCGAAGCCCGAGCTCGTCAAATATGACGATCCGCCGCCGCGCCGACCCCGCTAGAATCCCCCCGTTTCGCTTTGCGGAAGGGGGACTCGATGACGTCCCGGTTCTGGCCTCCGGCGTTCTGGGTCTCGCGCTCTCTCCTCGTTTCCGCGCCTGGCGCAGACCGCCGCCCCGCTCCCGCCGCTCGAGGCGCTTGCAGCTTCGCGCAGATGAAGGACGCGAAGGCGGAGCGCGTCCTCCTCGTCGAGCCCGATCCGGCCTCCAACAACGACAGCAAGCACCCGATCCCGGGCGAGACGATCATCGCTCGCGGACCTTCAGGGCCCGGGCGTCGTGACGCACATCTGGCTGACGATCGCCGCCAACGAGTACGCGTGGCCGCGCCTGATGCGGCTGCGCGTGTACTACGACGGGAACTCCGAGCCGTCGGTCGACGCGCCGGTGGGAGACTTCTTCGCCGTCGGCCACGGGTTCGAGCGGTGGGTCAAGTCCGAGATGGTCCGCACACGCTCCGACGGCCGCGCGCGCAACGGCTACTGGCCGATGCCGTTCGCGAAGTCCTGCCGCATCACGCTGACCAACGAGGGCCGCCGCCCCGTCGACCACGTCTACTACCACGTGGACTGGTCGAAGGTCCCGGCGCTGCCGCCCGACACGCTCTACTTCCACGCGCGCTACAAGCAGGAGCTGCCGGCGCCGGCGGAGAAGAAGGTCTACACGTTCCTCGACGTGAAGGGCCGGGGCTTCTACGCCGGGACGGTCCTGAACGTCATCCAGCCCGAGGCCGGCTGGTTCGGCGAAGGCGACGAGCGCATCTACGTCGACGGCGAGAAGCGAGCCCTCGATCATCGGGACGGGCTCCGAGGACTACTTCAACGACGCCTGGGGGCTGCACGTCGTCGACGGGCCGTACACCGGCGTGACGGTGGCGGACGGCACGGGCCTCGGCTCCCGGATGACCGGCTACCGCTGGCACGTCAAGGACCCGATTCCGTTCAAGAAGTCCTTCCGGTTCGACATCGAGCACCTGGGCTGGACGTTCAACAACGACGGCTCGCTCAAGTCGCCCTTCGGCACGCGCGACGACCTGATGTCCTCGGTCGCGTTCTGGTACCAGGAGGGTGTCGCGACGGGGCTCCCGCCGGTGCCTTACGGCTCGGCGCGGCTGCCGCAGGGCAACGCCGTGCAGTAGGAGGTCGAGAAGGCGATCGACGACGTCAAGGCGGAGAAGGGTGAGGCGAGCGTCTTCCCGGACCTCTTCTGGTCCAAGGACGTCGTCATCTTCAAGGGCGAGGGCCCGGGCTCGAAGCTCGAGATCCCGTTCGAGGTCCCGGAGGCCGGCGACTACGAGCTCTACACCCAGGTCGCGATGGGCTCGGACTACGGCATCTACACGGTGCTCCTCGACGGGAAGCCGCCGGTCGCGCCGGTCCTCGAGCACGAGCCGGGCGCGGACGTGCGGCCGGCAGCTCTCGTTCGACGGCTACGCGTACGAGACCTACGTCGGGCATGGACTACCAGGTGGGCTGGCCGCGCCTGACGAAGGGCCGGCACACGCTGACGTACGTCTGTCTCGGCAAGAACGCGGCATCGACCGGCTACGTGCTCGGCGTCGACAACATCGTGCTCGCCCAGGTCGGCGCCGCGGGCTGGGGGAAGGCCGCGAGCGTCAAGGCGCCCGTGGTCCCGACGGACCTCGCCGGCGCCACGCGGGCGCTCTCGGATCCCGATCCGGTCGTGCGCGGGCTCGCGGCGCGCGAGCTCGGGCGGATGGGGCCGACGCGCGGCGCCCGCCGTCGATGCGCTCGCCGCGCGGCTGAAAGACTCCGACCTGGTGGTGCGGATGGCGGCGGCCGAGGCGCTGGCGGCGATCGGACCGAAGGCGGCGCCGGCGGTGCCCGCCCTCGTCGCGGCGGCCGGAGCGCCCGGATGCGAACGTGCACGTCCTGCGCGCGTGCGCCGAGGCTCTCGGCGCGATCGGGCCGGCGGCGAAGGCGGCGCTGCCGGTGCTCCGCCAGATCGCGGCGAAGCCGGTGCTCACGTCGGCGGGCGTGATCGACCGGACGCCGACGTTCGCGGCGCGAGCGGGCGATCCGCCAGATCGAAGGGAAATGACCCCAGCCGCCGGCGAGCGTCTCGCCCGCGTCTTCTATGGCTTCGCGTCGCCGCCGGCGTGGCCGTGCTGGCGTTGACCCTGCTCTCGGCGGCGGGTGTGATTCCGATCGCGGGTACGCGACGTTCTTCCGGGCGCTCGATCTTCCGGTTCGGGCTGGTCCTCCTCGCCGGCGTCTTCGTCGGTCGTCGTCCTCGCGGCCGCGGCGGGGCGGGGGAGAGGTCCGCCGAGCCGCGCATCTCCGAGCCTCGCCTTCGCGGCCTCGCCCTTCCTCATCCGGGGCCTGTGCATCTCCACGGCGCTCGGGTTTCTCGCGACCGAGGTCGGGAAGCTCCTGCAGATCTCGACGAGATGCGGGCCTTCTTCGTCGCCTCGGGCTACTCGGCGGGTTCCTCTACGTGGTCATCGCCGCGGAAACGATCGGCGCCGATCGGGCTGCTCGTGCCGTCGGTCCGCCTCGTGGCGGCCTCCGGGCTCGCCCTCGTCATGATGGGCGCGGTCTTCACCCATACGCAGAACGGCGATCCGCTGGAGCGACTCGTGGGAGGCCCTGCACATGCTCGCGATCCTCGGGACCATCGTCCTGACCGGCGTTCTGCGCGAGCGGCCCGGCGCGCGGCTCGCGGCAGCGTCATAGAATCCGGCGCAATCATCCGGAGGATACGAGCCATGAAGCGTCTTTTCGCCGGTCTCCTTCTCGCGCTCACGGCGGCCGCGCTGGCGGCGCAGACGGGGCGCGGGCAGCGGGGCAGACGGGAAAACCCCGCCGCCCGATCACGGCGCAGGACCTCTGGGCCTTCCAGCGCGTGGGCGCTCCGGCGCTCTCGCCGGACGGCAAGACGGCCGTCTTCGCCGTCACGGAGTGGTCGATCCCGAAGAGCAAGAGCACGTCGAGCCTCTGGCTCCTGGACGTCGCAGGCGGCGAGCCGCGCCGGCTGACGCAGGGAGGCACCGACGGCGCGCCGGCCTGGAGCCCCGACGGGAACGCGGATCGCCTTCGTCTCCAGGCGCGGCGACGACGACGCGGCCGCGCTCTACGTCATCCCGATCGGCGGCGGCGAGGCGCGCCGGGTGGCGAGCGTGCCGTACGGCGTTCAGGGCGCCGAATGGCTGTCCAACGGGCAGATCGCCGCGCTGACCCAGGTGATCCCGGCGCTGGCTCGGGCACGCTCGCGAAGAGCGACATCGAGGCGATGCGCAAGGAGGTCAAGCGGCGCAAGGACTCGCCGATGACGCGGCGCGCCACCGAGTACCGCCAGTACCGCTTCTGGGACAGAACCTCGCCGAGGACGTGGCGACAAGCTCGTCGCGGTGGACGTCGAGACCGGAGCGCTGACGGACCTGACGCCGGGCTGGAAACGGCTCTTCGCGACGGTCATGGAGCCCGGATTCGAGGTCTCGCCCGACGGCAAGTCGATCGCCATGGCGATCAACGCCGACGCCGCCCCCGTACGCGCGACGCAGCCGAACATGGACGTCTACCTCATCGCCGCCGACGGCTCGGGCGCGATGAGGAACCTGACGTCCGTCGAATCCGTTCGCCGACGGCCGGCCGCGCTTCTCGCCTGACGGGCGGTCGCGTCTTCTACCTGCGCGAAGCGCCGGCGCACCTACGGACAACCGGCGCATCGCCGCGCGTCGACCTGGCTTCGGGATCGAACGTCGACGCTGACGGACGCCTACGACCGCTCGTTCGCCGATCACGTCTCTCTCTCCGGATGGCCGGACACTGACCCTCGTCCGTCCGAGGACCGCGGCAGCGTCGGCGCTCTTTCGCCTGGCGCGCCGACGGCTCAGGGCTTTTCGCGGATCTACGCCGAGGGGACGTCAGCACGGGCTGGCGGTCACCGCGGCCGCCGCAGCAGCAGCAACCGTCTTCCTCAACGAGGACTTCGACCGCGCCCGGCGCGAGCTCTTCGCGCTCGACGCGGCGCGAGACGGCCCCCCGGCGGCTGACGCGTTTCAACGACGCGCTGCTTCGCGGCGTCTCGACCTGGGCAAGACGGAGTCGCGCGAGTTCCGCGGGGCCGGCGGGGACCGCATCCAGATGTGGGTGACGTATCCGCCGGGGTTCGACCCGGCGAAGAAGTACCCGCTCGTCCAGCTCCTCCACGGCGGCCCGCACACGATGGCCCGCGACGACTTCTTCGTCCGCTGGAACCCGCACGTCTTCGCGTCGCCGGGCTACGTCGTCGCGCGGGTCAACCGGCACGGCTCGACCGGCTTCGGCGAGGCGTTCGGCGTTCGATCGACAGCCACTGGGGCGACAAGCCGACGCAGGACGTGCTCGCCGGCGACGGACGTCGCTCGCGCCGCGACGTCCCGCCGATCGACGGCACCAAGGTCGCGGCCGCCGGCGCGAGCTACGGCGGCTACCTCGCCGCCTGGCTGCTCGGGCACACGGACCGCTTCCGCTGTCTCGTCAACCACGCCGGCGTCAACGACCTCATCGCCGAGTACGGCGGCGACGACGAGCTACTGGTTCAACGAAGACCTCTGTCGGAGGCAACCGCCTGGCAGGACGCCGAGGCTATGCAGAAGCAACAACCCGATGACGTACGCGAAGGACTTCAAGACCCCGATGCTCCTGGTCACGGCCGGGCGAGCTCGACTACCGCGTGCCCTACGGCAACGCCTGCGCTCTACGGCGTGCTGCAGGCGATGAGGTACCCTCGCGGCTCGTGCTCTTGCCCAACGAGAACCACTGGGTCCTGACGCCGCAGAACTCGATCTACTGGAACTACGAAGTGCAGCAGTGGCTGGCCCGTTACATCGGCGGCACGCCCATGGACAAGCCGGTCTTTCCGGAGGAGAAGTCAGCGCCCATGAGCACGACGAGTTCAACCAAGCCCGGCGCGAAAGAAGTCGTCCTCGTCGCGAGCGGCGACTCGCGCCTCGCCGCCAACCAGCGCTGCTGGCCCGCGCAGCAGGCGCTCGAGAAGGCCGTCGACAAGGCGTTCGGCGAGCTCGGCGCGCGCATCATGCGCGGCCACGCCGTACGACGCCGAGAAGAAGCACGGCTTCATCGACGGGCAGGCGCGGGGGATCCAGATCTTCCGCAAGATCGATCCCGAGGCGCCGCTCGTCGTGGCCGAGGCCGTGTGGGAGTACACGAGCCACATCCTCGCCGGCCTGACGAAGCACCGCGGCCCGATCCTCACGCTCGCCAACTGGAGCGGCCAGTGGCCGGGGCTCGTCGGGATGCTGAACGTCAACGCCTCGCTGACGAAGGCGGGGATCCCCTACAGCTCGATCTGGAGCGAGGACTTCGAGGACGGCTTCGCGCGCGGGGCGGCTGCGCCAGTGGCTCGGCGAGGGCCGCATCGCCCACGACACGAGCCACGCGCAGTCGCTCGAGGACCGGACCTTCGACCGGCAACTTCGCCGAGCGACCGGGCGCGCGGCCACAGCGCTCGGCGAAGCGCTCAAGCGCGACCAGGCGATCCTGGGCGTCTTCGACGAGGGCTGCATGGGGATGTACAACGCGATCATCCCCGACGACCTGCATGCACGCGATGGGGCTCTTCAAGGAGCGGCTCTCGCAGTCGATGCTCTACGCGGCGATGCGGCGAGGTGCCCGACGCGACGGCGCGGCGCCACTACGACTGGCTGAAGCAGCGCGGGGCATGACGTTCGCGCTCGGCCGGCGACGAGGCGACCGAGCTCACCGAGTGGCAGGTGCTCGAGGGCCTGAAGATGTACGACGCGGCCGTGCACGATGGCGCACGATTTCGGCTGCGCGGCGATCGGCATCCAGTACCAGCAGGGCCTGAAGGACATCTGCGTCGCGTCGGACCTGGCCGAGGGCCTCCTCAACAACCCCGACCGGCCGCCCGTGCGCGGGCGCCGACGGGAAGGCCCTCTTCGACGGGCTCGCCGTGCCGCACTTCAACGAGGTCGACGAGTGCGCGGGTGTCGACGCGCTGCTGACGAACCGCGTCTGGACGCGATCTCGGGATCGATCCCTCGACCACGCTCCACGACGTGCGCTGGGGCGCGCCGGTCGAGGAGAACGGCGTCGACGAGTTCGTCTGGGTCTTCGAGATCTCGGGGGCCGCGCCCGCGTCGCACTTCATCGGCGGCTACGGCGGGCGCGAAGGGCGAGCGGCAGCCGCCGATGTACTTCCCGAAGGGCGGCTCGACGCTGAAGGGCGTCTCGCAAGCCGGGTGAGATCGTCTTCTCGCGCATCTACGTCAAGAACCACGCGCTCCACATGGACATCGGGCGCGGCGGCGTGGTCAAGCTCTCGGACGCCGAGACCGAGCGCCGCTGGCAGGCGACGACCCCGCAGTGGCCGATCATGCACGCGGTCCTCTACGGCATCACGCGCGACCAGATGATGGCCAAGCACATGGCCAACCACATCCAGGTCGCCTACGCGCCGGACGCCGCGACGGCCAACCGCGCGCTCGTGCGCAAGGCCTCGATGGCGCGCGCGCTCGGGGTGCAGGTCAACCTCTGCGGCGATCCCGAGCAGTCGCTCGACCGGCACCAGGCGGCGAAGTACCGGGTGTGACCGGATCGTGACGGCGCCGGCCCCCTGCGCGCTCGGCCTCGACTTCGGCACGGCCTCCGTGCGGGCCGTCGTCGTGGAGACGCGGACCGGGAAGGAGCGGGGAGTCGGCGGTCGTCGACTATCCGCACGGCGTCATCGACTCGGCCCTGCCGGACTCGGGCGTCCGGCTCGGCGCCGACTGGGCGCTCCAGCATCCCGGCGACTGGGTCGCTTCGATCGAGAAGGCGGTGCCGCAGGCGATGGCCGCGGCCGGCGTCTCGAAGGACTCGATCGTCGGCATCGGCGTGGATTTCACGGCGTGCACCGTGCTGCCGGTCGACGCGTCGGGACGGCCGCTGTGCCTTTCGCCGCAGTGGGCGGCGCGCCCGCACGCGTGGGTCAAGCTCTGGAAGCACCACGCGGCGCAACCGCAGGCGGACCGGATCAACGCGCTCGCGGAAAGGCGGGGCGAGGCGTTCCTGGCGGATTACGGGGGCAAGTCGTCCTCGGAGTGGCTCGCGGCGAAGGCGCTCCAGATTCTCGACGAGGATCCCGAGGTCTACGCCGCGGCGGCATCGATCGTCGAGGGCGGCGACTGGATCGTCGGCGAGCTCTCCGGCGCGCGCGTGCGCAACGCCTGCGGCGCGGGCTACAAGGGCTTCTGGAGCCGCGAGCGCGGGTTTCCGTCGAAGGAGTTCTTCGGCGCGCTCGATCCCCGCTTCGCGGATCTGCCGGGCAAGCTCGCGGGCGAGATCGTGCCGCCGGGCCGGCGCGTCGGCGGACTGACGGATGCGATGGCCGCGCGGCTCGGGCTCGCGCCCGGCACCGCGGTGGCCGCCGCGATCATCGACGCCCACAGCGCGGTCCCGGCGGCCACGGTCGTCGAGGCGGGGCGGATGGTCATGGTGATGGGCACGTCCACCTGCCACATGCTCCTCGACGCGCGGCACGCGAAGGTCGAGGGTGTCGGCGGCGTCGTCCGTGACGGAATCGTCGAGGGCTTTTCGGGCTACGAGGCGGGGCAGCCCGCCGTCGGCGACATCTTCGGCTGGTTCGCGAAGCTCGTCGGCGGCTCGGAGGGCGCGGCCTTCGCCGCGCTCGAGCTCGAGGCGGCCAAGGCGCCGCCGGGCGGAAACGGCCTCCTCGCGCTCGACTGGTGGAACGGGAACCGATCCGTCCTCGTCGACGCGAACCTGTCGGGCCTGATCGTCGGCATGACGCTCGCGACGACGGCGGGAGAGATCTACCGGGCGCTCATCGAGGCGACCGCGTTCTCGACGCGGCGGATCCTCGACGCCTTCGCGAAGGAGAGGATCCCGGTCGCCGAGCTCATCGCGGTCGGCGGACTGGCCGAACGCAGCCCCCTGCTTCTCCAGATCTATGCCGACGTGACGCGACGGCCCATCGGCCTCGCCGCGGCCGCCAACGCCTCGGCCCTGGGCGCGGCCATGCTCGGCGCCGTGGCGGCCGGGCCGGAGCGCGGCGGGCACGCCTCGTTCGCGGAGGCGGCGCGCGCGATGGCGCGGTTGCGGCCCGAGCGCGTGACGCCGGACCCCGCGCGCGCGGATGCCTACGACGCGCTCTACCGGGACTGGCTGGAGCTGCACGACCACTTCGGGAGGAACACGGACCTCATGCGCCGGCTGAAAAACGGGGGGTCAGGTCTGGAAATTTCGGTCCCACGCCGCCCGCCGCAGAACCGAAGAATCGAGACCTGACCCCATGAGTCTTTCGGCTCTCGTCGAGGCGCGCGGGGTGTCGATGGAGTTCCCGGGCGTGCGCGCGCTCGACGGCGTCGATTTCGACGTGAAGCCGGGGGAGGTCCATGCGCTGATCGGCGAGAACGGCGCGGGCAAGTCGACGCTGATCAAGATCCTCTCGGGCGAGATCTCGGGCTACGGGGGCGAGGTCCGTGTCGATGGCGCGCCGCGCCGCATGGAGAGCCCGCGCGAGGCGATCGAGGCGGGGATCGCGGTGATCCCGCAGGAGCTGCAGCTCGTGTCCTCGCTGTCGGTCGCGGAGAACATCTTCCTCGGGCGCGAGCCGCGCGCGCTGCTCCCCGGCGCGGCCCGGGCACGCCTCGAGGCGCCTCGGCGAGACGCAGACATCGCGCCGGCGGAGCTCGTCGGCCGGCTCGAGACCGGGCAGCGGCAGCTCGTGGCCATCGCGCGGGCTCTCTCGCTCGACGCGCGCCTCATCATCATGGACGAGCCGACGACCTCGCTCTCGGCGCCGGAAGCGTCGCGCCTCGAGCGGCTGATCGAGCGGCTCATCGGAGCGCGGTGTCGCGATCGTCTACATCTCCCACAAGCTCGACGAGGTCGAGCGCCTGGCCGCACCGGATCACGGTGCTCCGCGACGGGCAGCGCATCGTCACGCGCACGGCGGCGGGCATCGACGAGGCCGAGATGGTGCGGTTGATGGTCGGGCGCGACGATCGAACGGCCGGATCTTTCGCCCGTCCCGGCCGGACGCGCCGGAAGCTCCTCGCGCGTCGAGCGCCTCGCCGTCGCGCGATCCGGATCGTCCCGGCGGGCGCCGCGTCGCGCGACGTCTCGCTCTCGCTGCGGCGCGGCGAGATCCTCGGCCTCGCGGGGCTGATCGGAGCGGGCCGCACCGACCTCCTGCTGGCGCTGACGGGCGCGCTCGACAGGAGGTCGCCGGGACGCGATCCGGCTCGCCGGCGCGCGACTACGCGCCGTCGTCGCCCGGCCGGCGCGCGAGAAGGCCGGGCTCGTGCTGCTCCCGAGGAGCGGAAGGCGCAGGCGATCTTTCCCGGACCTCGTCCGTCGCGGAGAACGTCGTCGTCCCTCGCTCGAGCGCGTGTCAGCCGCGCTGGGCTGGATCGACCGGACGCGCGCGGCCGAGATCGGCCGCGCGCCCTCATGCGCGACACGGGCGTGCGCGCCGCGTCGCCGTCGAGGCCCGATCGCCACGCTCTCGCGGCGGCAACCAGCAGAAGGCCGCTCCTGGCGCGCTGCCTCTTCGCGTCGCCGACGGTGCTGCTCCTGGACGAGCCGACGCGCGGGATCGACCTCGCGGCGAAGGCCGAGATCTACGCGCTCCTGCGCCGGCTCGCCGCCGAGGGATTCGGCATCGTGCTCTGCTCTTCGGAGATGTCGGAGATCCTGACGCAGTGCCACCGCGTCGCTCGTCTTCCGCGACGGGCGGGTCACGGCCGAGCTGACGCACGCCGAAGCGACCGAGGAGCGGATCCTCGCGGCGGCCGCCGGAACGGGAGCGCGGCGCCTCCGGGGTTTCGCGGCGCGGCGGTTCGGAGGGGCCTCCCGTTCCGCCATCGAGCCCGCCTCCGAAGCCGCCGTCCGCGCGGCGCCGGCTCGCGCGGTTCACCGGGCTCTTCGGTCTCGCCGCGGTGCTCGTCCTCTCGGTCGTCTTCTCGCCGGTCCGCGGCGGCCGTCCCGTTTTCCTCGACATCGGCAACCTGACGGACATCCTGCGCCAGGTGGCGGAGAAGGGGATTCTCGCCGTCGGGATGACGGCGGTCGTGATCTCCGGCGGCATCGACCTCTCCGTCGGATCGGTGCTCGCGCTCGCGGCCACGCTGACGGCGTGGTGCCTGATGAAGGCGGGCCTCGGGCTGACGGCGACGATCCTCGTCGTGCTCGGCGGCCGGCGCGCTCTGCGGAGCGATCAACGGATTCGTCGTGGCGCGGTGGCGGCTCCAGCCCTTCATCGCGACGCTCGCGACGATGAGCGCGGCGCGCGGCGTCGCGCGGTATCTCAGCGGGGGCATGGCGATCCCGCTCGGTTTCGGCGAGGGCGGGGCGCCCGAGTCGGTCCACCGCGCTCGCGGGGCCGCTCCTGCCGTTCGTTCCGGCGCCGGCGGTGCTCTTCCTGGCGACGGTCGCTCGCGATGCACTTCTACCTGACGCGAGCGAGCGGGGGCCGCTACCTCTACGCGATCGGCGACAACGAGACGGCGGCGCGGCTCTCGGGCATCCGCGTCGCGTGGCACAAGGCCGGCGTCTACGTCATCGCCGCGGTGCTGGCGGCGCTCGCCGGGATCCTCCACTGCGCGCAGCTCGAGCAGGGAAACCCCAACGACGGCGTTGCGTACGAGCTCGACGCGATCGCCGCGGTCGTCATCGGCGGAACGAGCCTCTCGGGCGGAGTCGGATCGGTTGGCGGCACGCTCGTCGGCGTGCTGATCATCGGCGTCATCAACAACATCATGGGGTTGAACAATGTCGATGCGAACCTGCAGCTCATCCTCAAGGGCGTCATCATCCTCGGCGCGGTCTGGCTTCAGCGGCGGAAACGGTAGGGGTCAGGTCTCCGTTTGTCGAAGGCCCCCGGCCCGAAAACGAGACCTCGCCCTCGTTTTCGGGTGGCGGCGGCTCGCCTTGCCGTCGTCCTTCTGACGGCCGCGTGCGGCAGGGCCAAGTCCGGCAAGCACCTCATCGGCTTCTCGCAGTGCAACCTCGGCGAGCCGTGGCGGGTGTCGATGAACGCCGACGTCGCGGCCGCGGCGAAGGACTTCCCGGACATCGAGGTCGCCTACGCCGACGCGCAGCAGGACAACGCGAAGCAGGTCGCCGACGTCGAGAACTTCCTGCGCCAGAAGATCGACCTCCTCATCATCTCGCCCAACGAGGCGCAGCCGCTGACGCCGATCGTCCGCAGGGTCTACGAGCAGGGGATCCCGGTCATCGTGCTCGACCGCGCGATCGAGGGCGACACGTACACGAGCTTCATCGGCGCGGACAACCGCGTCATCGGCAAGGCCGCAGGCGAGTTCATCGCGAAGGTCCTGAACGGCCAGGGCAACGTCGTCGAGATCAAGGGACTGCCCGGCTCGCCGCCCGCGCGCGACCGCAGCGAGGGCTTCCGCGAGGCGATCGCCGGCTCTCCGGGCATCACGATCGTGCACGATCCGGTGGCCAACTGGCTGCGCGAAGAGGCGATGGCCCAGATGGAGTCGGCGCTGGCAGGCGCACGAGAAGATCGACCTCGTCTACGCGCACAACGATCCGATGGCGATGGGCGCGTTTCTGGCCGCCAAGGCCAAGGGCCGCGAGACGCAGATGAAGTTCGTCGGCATCGACGCGCTCCCGGGGCTCGACGGCGGGCGGCAGGCCGTCGCCGACGGAAAGCTCTCCGCCACCTTCGTCTATCCGACGGGCGGCAAGGAGGCGATCGACGTCGCGGAGAAGATCTTCAAGGGCGCAGACGGTGCCGAAGACGATCGTGCTGCCGACCGCGATGATCACGAAGGAGAACGTGGCGCAGTACCTGGCGAAGTAGGATGACGGCTGTGAGAAGGCGCGTCCGGGCCGCCTCGGCGCTCGCCGCCGTTGCGGCGGTCCTGCTGTCGGGCGCGGCGCCCGCGGCCGCGCTCGATTCCGGCAAAACCCCGCGCGCCGCGAAAGCGGTCCGAGCCGTGAAGGCCGTTCGAGCCAGAGCCTGGCTCGACGTCGTCGCGGGCCGGATCGTCGAGAACCCGGTCGTCCTCATCGAAGGCGACCGGATCACGGCGGTCGGTCCGGGCCTCGCGATTCCGCCCGGCGCCGAGGTCCTCGATCTCGGCGACGTGACGATCCTGCCGGGACTGATCGACTGCCACACGCACCTGACGACGACCTACCGGTTCCTCGTCGAGGGCGGTCCGATGCACGACGCCGTGACGGCGTTCTCCCGGGCGAGGGTCACGCTCGACGCCGGCTTCACGACGGTGCGCGACCTCTGGGCCAAGGATTTCGCGGACGTCGCGCTGCGGGACGCGATCAACCGCGGCGAGATCGCCGGGCCCCGCATGCTCGTCGCGACGCTCGCGATCGGATCGACCGGGCGGGCACAACGAAGACGACGGAAGGTCTGTCGCCGACGATCGTCGTGGGCGGAGAGTCGGGGATCGCCGACGGTGTGGACGCCGTGCGCCGGCTCGCGCGTTACGAGATCAAGCACGGCGCGGACGTCCTGAAGATCATGGCCACCGAAGGCGGCAGCGAAGGCCGCAACGCCGCCAACGAGACGCAGTTCACGCTCGAGGAGATGCAGGCGATCGTCGAGGAGGCGCACCGCTACGGCAAGAAGGTCGCGGCCCACGCGCACGGCAACGACGGCATCAAGACGGCCGTGCGGGCCGGTGTCGATTCGATCGAGCACGGGACGCTGCTCGACGACGAGGCCGTGCGGATGATGAAGCAGCGCGGGACCTTCCTCGTGCCGACCGGCGCGATCTGGGAGATGGAGGAAGAAGGCGCGCCCGACGATGCCCCGGCGTGGCTGCGCGAGCGCGAGGCGGGATTCGTACGGGGATCGAAGGAGGGGTTTCGCAAGGCCGTGGCCGCGGGGGTGAAGATCGCGATGGGGTCCGACGCGTCGGTTCTCGCGCAGGGCGAGAACGCGAAGGAGATCGTCTGGATGGCGAGCAACGGCATGACGCCGCTCCAGGCGATCCGCGCGGCGACCGTGGATGCCGCCGAGCTGATCGGCTGGTCCGACCGCGTCGGCTCGATCGCGCCCGGCAAGTACGCGGACATCATCGCGGTGCGGGGCAATCCGCTCCAGGACATCACGACGCTCCAGCGCGTGGCCTGGGTGATGAAAGGCGGCGTCGTCGAGAAGGACGCGGTTCTGATCGCGAAGGTGCAGGAGCTCCTCGTGGCGCGCAAGAGCGGCGACACCGAGGCGGCGCGCCGGCTCATGTCGCCGGAGCCGCGCATCTGGTCGTTTCGAAGAGAGGGGCGGGCGAGCCCTGGGGGCTCGTCTCGCGCTGGAGCGGCTGGGATGCTTTCTTCCACTCGACGAGCGACTACACCGGCTGGCGGGAGGGCCGCGACTCGGTGACCGCGTCCGGCGTCGAGATGAACGACTTCTATGCGCGCATCGGGCGGCCGCCGCAGAGGTTCCGGGGCACGTGGTGGTTCGATTCCGACGGACGGATCGCCGGGTTCCTCTTCGAGCCGAGGGGCTCGACGATTGCGGGCGGAGATCGCCTCGAGGAGTTCCAAGTCTGGGCGCGCAAGGCGAACCCGGCGGAGCTCGAGTACCTGATGCCGGGCGGCGCGTTCGACCCCACCGGCGACCGCCCCCAGCGCTTCCAGGTCATCCTCGAGGAGTGGCGCAAGCAGACGCCGTGATCCGGCTGGCGAGGATCGAGGATCTGCCGGCTCTCAACGTGCTCATCCCGTTGTCGGCGCGGGAGCTGTCGCGGGGCTTCTACACGGAGGAGCAGACCGAGGGCGCGATCCGCCACATCTTCGGCCCCGATACCCGGCTGATCGCGGACGGCACTTATTTCGTCGCCGAAGGCGGCGAACGGCCGGCGGGAATGCTCGCCGGCTGCGGCGGCTGGAGCCGGCGGCGCACGCTCTTCGGCGGCGACCAGATGAAGCGGGGCGACGATCCGCTTCTCGACCCCGCCGCCGATGCCGCGCGCATCCGGGCCTTCTTCGTCCACCCGGCGTTCGCGCGGCGGGGCGTCGGCGCGGCGATCCTCGAGGCGTGTCTCGCGGCCGCCCGCGCCGACGGCTTCCGCCGCGTGGAGCTCGCATCCACGCTGCCGGGCGTTCCGTTCTACCGCCGGTTCGGTTTCGTCGAGCGGGAGCCTCTCGAAGCGCCGATGCCGGGCGGCCCCGGCCTGCCCGTGATCCGGATGGACAGGGAACTATGATCCGGTCAGCGCCGGAGGTTTCCTCAAAGTGAAGCGTCTCGCCCTCGTCGGTTTCCGCAGCGATTCCAACTCCTCGTACCTGCGCGGTGCGGCCGAAGCGCCGCCGCTGATCCGCGAGGCGCTCTTCAGCGAGTCGTCGAATGCCTGGACTGAGAACGGGCAGGAGCTGCCTCGCGAGGCGTTCTACGACGCCGGCGACCTCGGCGAGGAAGCCGGGGTGGACACCTTCGCCCGCATCGAGGCGGCCGTCGCGCACCTCCTCACACAGGGCTACGCGCCCGTCGCGCTCGGCGGGGACCACGCGATCACATATCCGATCCTGCGCGCCTTCGCGAAGAAGCATCCGCGGCTTTCCATCCTGCACTTCGACGCGCATCCCGACCTCTACGACGAGTTCGCGGGCAACCGGCTGTCGCACGCGTGCCCGTTCGCGCGGATCATGGAAGAGGGGCTCGCGCAGCGGCTCGTCCAGGTCGGCATCCGGACCGCGAATGCCCATCAGCGGGCGCAGGCCGCGCGGTTCGGAGTCGAGATGATCGAGATGAGAGATTTCGACCCGCAGCGCAGCCTGGCATTCGACGGCCCGGTCTACGTGACGTTCGACATCGACGGGCTCGACCCTTCCTGCGCTCCCGGCGTCTCGCACCGCGAGCCCGGAGGGCTCACGACCCGCCAGGCGGTCGACGTGATCCTGCGCATGCGCGGCGAGGTCGTGGGAGGCGACGTCGTCGAGTTCAACCCGCGGATGGACTCCTCCGGAATGACGGCGATGGTCGCGGGCAAGCTCGTCAAGGAGATCGCCGCGCGGATCGCGTTCGGAGGTCCCTCGTGAGCGAGGCGAACAAGGCGGTCGTCCGCCGGCTGTACGAGGAAGTCTGGAACGGCGGCAAGACGTCGCTGCTCGATTCGTTGATCGGGGCGGCTTACGTGGATCACAACCCGGCTCCCGGCCAGCCCCCCGGAGCCGCGGGCGCGAAGGCCCGCGTCGAGAGCCTGCGGGCGGCCTTTCCGGAGGTCCGGTACGTCCTCGAGGATCTCGTCGGCGAGGACGATCTCGTCGCCGCGCGGTATCACTGGAGGGGCGCCCACAAGAAGACCTTTCTCGGCATCCAGCCGTCGGGCAAGACGATCCTCGTCCGCGGCATGGACTTCTACCGGCTGCGCGACGGGCGGATCGTCGAGCGCTGGGAGAACGTCGACGAGCTCGGGATGCTTTCGCAGCTCGGCGACTTCGCGTGACCTGCTGGAGCTGCCGCGCGGAGAACGACCTGTCGCAGCGACAGACGTGCGCGCGCTGCGGGGCGCCGCTGGAGAAGTCCTTCTCGCTGTTCCAGCGGCCGCTCGTTCTCGGGATCGCGGGCCTGCTGTTTTTCGGGTGGCTCGCGGTCCTGATTTTCGCGGTCGCCGGCCACGCGTGCCGCCCGTAGACGTTCCGATTCCCGTGACTGCCGCGGTGCGGGCGCTTCGCGGCGCGGGGGTCGCGTTCCTGCCGCACGCCTATGCGTGGGTCGAGCGGGGCGGGACGCGGCATTCCGCGGAGGCGCTCGGGGTCGACGAGCATCGCGTCGTCAAGACGCTCGTCATGGAGGCGCGCTTCCGCGAGGGGCGGCCGGAGCCGCTGCTCGTTCTGATGCACGGCGACCGCGAGGTGTCGGTCAAGGAGCTGGCGCGCCAGATCGGCGCCCGGGAGGCGGCGCCGGCGAGCCCGGCGGCCGTCGAGAAGCACACCGGCTACGTCCCGGGAGGCGTCTCGCCGTTCGGGACGCGCCACGCGCTTCGGGTCTTCGTCGAGGCGACGATCCTCGAGCTCGAACGGTTTCTGGTCAACGGCGGAAAGCGGGGGTTTCTCGTCGAGATCCGGCCGGAGGATCTGCAGCGGCTCCTCGCGCCCGTTCCCGTTCGCGTGGCCATCGCGCGGCGGACGGCATCAACGGGCTTATGATCCGCGGAACAATTCGAGGGAGGAAGAAGATGCGATCGAAGTTCGTCCCGGCGGTGATTCTGGCTCTGGGCTTCGCGGTTGTGTCGGCGGCGCGCGCCGAGGAAGGCGCGAAGGACGTCGACGCGCGCTGGGTCAAGGCCATGAAGGCCAACGACGTGGACGCGCTGGCCGCCTGCTACGCGTCGGACGCCGTGATGTGGCTGCCGGACAGCCCCGAGGCGCGGGGCACCAAGGCGATTCGCGACACCTATGCCGGGCTGCTCGGCGTCTACTCCGTCGTCGACGCGAGCCTCAGCGACGGCGTCTACAACACCTCCGGCGACATGTCGACGGCGTGGGGCCACTTCGTGCTGACGCTCAAGCCGAAAAAGGGCGGCGACAACGTGGTGATGAAGGGGCGTTTCCTCTCGGTCTCGCGCAAGAGCGGCGGGAAGTGGTCGTACGTGGCGGACCTGGCCTCAAACGAGCCGCCGCCTCCCCCACCCGCAGCGACGAAGTAGCCCGGACCGCCGTTGACGACGAGCGGGGACCCTCGCGGCTTCGCCCGCGCGCACGCCGCGGAGCACGCGAGGCTCTTCGCGCTCGCGGCTCTGGTGGGCCTTCTCGCGGGGCTCGTCGCGGTTGGCTTCGAGGAAGCGCTCGCGTTCGCACAGAGGCTGCGCGAGTCCCTCGCGTCGGGCGGGGCCGCCTCGGGCGGCGGGTTTCCTGTCGCGGTCCTTTTCTCGGCGGTCCTGGTCGCGGCCGGCGTCGCCGTCGTGAGGCGTTTCGCGCCGGAGACGGCCGGCAGCGGCATCCCGGCCGTCGAGACCGCGCTGCACCGCGGGAGGGACATTTCCTGGATCCGCGTGCTCTGGGTCAAGTTCGTCGGGGGCGTGCTCGCGATCGGGGGCGGGCTCACGCTCGGGCGCGAAGGGCCCACGGTGATGATGGGGGCGGCGCTCGGGCGCGCCGTCGGCGGGCCGATCGGGGGTCTGGGCGAGCGCGGCCGCACGCTCGCCGCGGCGGGCGCCGGCGCGGGTCTCGCGGCGGCTTTCAACGCTCCGCTGGCGGGCGCCCTCTTCGTCCTCGAGGAGATGCGGGTCCTGCGGACTCCGCGCCATGCGCTCGCGGCGTTGATCGCCTCGGTCACGGCGGACCAGGCCTGCCGTCTCTTTCTCGGGAGAGGGCCGCAGCTCGGGAGCGTTGCCGTCGCCGCGCCGGGAGCCGCGATGCTCGTTCCCTTGCTCGCGCTCGGAGTTGCGACGGGCGTCCTCGGCGCGGGGTTCAACCGGGCGCTGCTGTGGACGATGGACGCTTTTGACCGCCTTCGCGCGGGAGCCGGGAAATTTCGCGCCGGGATCGCCCTCCTGGTCGGAGCGGCCGTGGGGCTGGTGGGCTACTTCGCTCCGCGCCTCCTCGGCCCGGGCGACGGGCTCGTCGAGCAGGCGCTCCACGCTCCGCTCGCCGCCGCGGAAGCCGCGTCGACGTTTCTCGCGCGGTTCGCGCTCACGCTCGCGAGCTACGGGACGGGCGCCTCGGGCGGGCTCTTCGCCCCGCTGCTCGTTCTCGGAGCCGAGACGGGCGTCCTCGCGGGGAGGGGCGCCGCTCTGGTGCTTCCGGCCGCGGACGCAGCGCTGCCGGTGTTTGCGATCGTCGGCATGGGTGCCCTCTTCGCGGGCGCGGTTCGCGCGCCGGCGACGGGGATTCTTCTGATGATCGAGATGACCGGCGCGCTGCCTCTGCTGCTTCCATTGGTCTTCGCGGCGGTCCTGGCGGATCTGACGGCGCGCGCGCTCGGTGCGCGGCCGGTCTACGAAGCGCTTCTCGAGCGCATGGAGCGGCGGAGCGCGGCGCGCGCCGCCTGAAAGGGAAGGGGATCGGCATGAGCAGGACTCTCCGGCGCGCGTTGCATGCGGCGCTGATCGCGTGCGCGGCGCGCGCATACGCCCAGGCACCGGGTCCGGCGCCGACTCCGGCAGCCTCGACCGCCGTTGGCAAGGCGCGCGACATCGTCGAGAGCGCGATGGCCCGTACCCTGGCGCCGGGAGCCCAGATCGCGGTCTCCCGGGGCGGGAGGCTCGTCTGGAGCGAGAGCTTCGGTTGCGCGGACCTCGAGCTCGACGTGCCGGTGGCGCCGGCGACGCGTTTGCGCATCGGGAGCGTCTCCAAGCCTCTGACGGCGGCCGCCATCGGCGTGCTCGTCGAGGAGGGCCGGCTCGATCTCGACGCGCCCGTGCAGAAGTACGTGCCGGATTTCCCGAAGAAGGCGTGGCCGATCACGACGCGTCAGCTCGCCGGACACATCGCCGGGATCCGCCACTACGAGGGAAACGAGTTCCTGATCCGGGATCCTTACCCCACGGTGCGCGCCGGTCTCGTGGTCTTCGAGAACGACGCGCTGCTCTTCGAGCCCGGCGCGAAGTTCTCGTACTCGTCGTACGGGTGGAACCTGATCTCGGCCGTCATCGAGGGCGCCAGCGGCGAGCCGTTTCTCGCGTTCATGGACAAGAAGGTGTTCGGGCCGGCCGGCATGGCCCACACCTCCGCGGACCAGGTGACGCCGATCATCCCGGGGCGGGGGCGGTTCTACACCCGGGACGAGGCGACGGGCGCCGTCATCAACGCCGGTTACGTCGACAACAGCCTCAAGTGGGCGGGCGGAGGATTCCTGTCGACCGCCGAGGATCTCGTCCGTTTCGCCAACGCGCTTCTCGACGGCCGTCTCATGAAACCCGAGACGGTGCGGCTGCTCTGGACGTCGATGAAGACCGCGGACGGCAAGGACACCGACTACGGGATCGGCTGGACCGTCGACCGCGACGCGAAGGGACGGCGCCGCGTGCGCCACTCGGGCGGCGCGCAGGGAGGAACGGCGAACCTCGTGATCTACCCGGAGGAGCGTCTGGTGGTGGCGCTCCTCGTCAACAGCGACGAGTCCTTCACCGGCCGCACGCCGGCCATCGCGGAGGTGTTTGTCGATGAGTAGCAGCGGGACCCGGTACGTCTTCTGGATCTGCGCCGTGGCCGCCACCGGCGGTTTCCTGTTCGGCTACGACACGGCCGTCATCAACGGCACCGTCGGCGCGCTCGAGCGCCACTTTACGGCCGACCCGGGCCGGCTCGGATTCGCCGTCGCGGCGGCGCTGCTCGGCTCGGCGGTCGGGGCGCTGATCGCCGGGCGCGTCGCGGACCGCGCGGGACGCGTGCGCGCCATGAAGCTGACGGCGCTCCTCTTCGCCGTCAGCTCGCTCGGATCGGGAATGGCCGAGAGCCTCTGGGCATTCTCGGTCTGGAGGTTCCTCGGCGGAATCGCGGTCGGCGCCGCGAGCGTCATCGCGCCGGCGTACATCGCGGAAGTGGCGCCGGCGCGGATGCGCGGCCGCCTCGGCTCGCTCCAGCAGCTGGCGATCGTCGTCGGCATCTTTCTCGCGCTCGCCGTCAACGACCTGATCGCCCACACGGCGGGATCCCCGGACGCCCCCTTCTGGTTCGGCGTCCCGGCCTGGCGCTGGATGTTCTGGGTGGAGGTTCTCCCGTCGCTCTTCTACGGAATCGGCGCGTTCTTCATTCCCGAGTCGCCGCGCTACCTCGTCGCGAAGGGACGCGCGGGTGAAGCCGCCGCGATCCTCGAGAAGATCGGGAGAGCCCGCTGTGCCCGAGCGGATCCGCGACATCGAGGGCACGGTGCGCTCCGACAAGCCGTCGCGGGTCTCGGACCTGCGCTCGCCGGCGAGCTTCCTGCTGCCGATCGTCTGGGTCGGCATCGGTCTCTCGGTCTTTCAGCAGCTCGTCGGGATCAACGTCATCTTCTATTACTCGCACCGCCTTGTGGCACTCCGTGGGCTTCACCGAGGCCGATTCCATGCGCATCAGCTCGATCACGGGCGTGATCAACATCGTCACGACGCTGATCGCGATCGCGTTCGTCGACCGGTTCGGTCGGAAGCCGCTGCTGATCGCGGGCTCGATCGGCATGACGCTGACGCTCGGCACGATGGCGTGGCTCTTCGCGCACGCGGCGCTCGACGCGACCGGCTCGCCCGTGCTGGCCGGCGCGAGCGGCACGGGCGCGCTGATCGCGGCGAACCTGTACGTCTTCGCGTTCGGCTTCTCCTGGGGCCCGATCGTGTGGGTCCTGCTCGGCGAGATGTTCAACAACCGCATCCGCGGAGCGGCGCTCGCCCTCGCGGCCTCCGCGCAGTGGATCGCGAACTGGGTCGTGACCCTGACATTCCCGCCGCTCTCCAAGGCGGGGCTCGGTCTTGCGTATGGCCTGTACACGGCGGCCGCCGGGCTCTCGCTCGTGTTCGTCGTCCGGTACGTGAGGGAAACCAAGGGACGGGCGCTGGAGGACATGTGAGGCGCGGATCCGGGAGAGGCTAGGGGGCGTGAGCAAGCTGGCGCGCTACATCTGGGCGGGGCCGATTTCGCTGGCGGCGCTGCCCGTCGTCGCGCTCGCGATGGCGACGGGAGCGCGCGCGCGTGTGCGAAACGGGGTCGTCGAGGCGGGCGGCGGGTGGCTCCGGCCGCTGCTCCGGCGCGCGGTCCCGGGGTTTCCGATCTCCGCGATCACGCTCGGGCATGTCGTCCTCGGCGCCGGCGAGCGGGAGCTCGACGAGACCCGCGCGCACGAGCGGGCGCACGTGAAGCAGTACGAGCGCTGGGGCGCCCTCTTTCCGATCCTCTACGCGGCCTCGAGCATCGCGGCGCTCGCCGGCGGCCGGCACGCGTGGGCCGACAACGCGTTCGAGCGCGAGGCGGAGACCGTGGCGCGCGCGGCGCGGGGATGACCTCCCCGGATCTCGCCCTCGGCCTCACCGCAGCCGAGCGGGAGCACCGCCGCGAGATCGAGGAGTGCGCCGCGGCGATCCGCGGCATCGCGCCGGAGCGCTGGATGGAACCGGCGCGGCCCGGCGGCTGGTCGCGCGCGGAGATCGCCGAGCATCTGGCGGTGTCGTACGACCCGCCGCTCTCGGAGCTCGCGGGGGGGCCGGGCTTCTCCGTCCGTGTGCCGTGGTGGAAGCGGCGGTTCCTCCGGTGGAAGGTCCTGCCCGGCATTGTCCGGGGAGCCTTCCCGACCGGCGCGCCGGCGCCGCGCGAGATCCGGCCGACGCGGACCTCCGCAGGACCGGACGAAGCCGCGCGCCGACTGGACGCGCAGGCCGGCCGGTTCTTCATTGCGCTCGCATCGGCCCGCGCCCTGCGGCGCGTCCGCCTGACGCACGCCTACTTCGGCAAGCTCTCGGAGTACGAGGTCGTCAAGCTCATGACCGCGCACGCGCGCCATCACCGCAAGCAGTTGACGGGCTGATATCGTCAGCCGCAGGAGAATCGCAACCCATGATCGAGAGACTCAAACAGAGCGAGGGCCGCGCCTTCGGGTTCAAGGTGAGCGGGAAGGTCACGGCCGACGAGGTTCGGGCGTTTCTGCCTCAGATCGAGATGGCGATTGGTCAACGCGGCAAGCGCACCATCGGAATCCTCGCCGACCTGACCGACATGGAAGGCACCGACTGGCCGGCGCGCTGGGAAGAGATCAAGTTCATCTCGAAGTACGCCGAGCACATCGAGCGGGTGGCGGTCGTCGGCGCGAGCAAGTGGGAGGAGCTGAAGGCCGAGATTCTCGGCGGCACCGTCCTCATCCAGGCCGAAACGCGCTACTACCACGGCCCCGATGTCCTGCACGCGTGGCACTGGGTCAAGACGGGCGACGCGGCGAGCGGCCCCGGCCAGACGATCCTCCCGAAGGGCGACCTCATGGCCGGGTACAAGCCGGAGTACATGGACGTCTGAGATTCGGGGACCCCGGATTGAGTTACGCCTTTTTTACGCCTATGATCCTTCCCCCATGGCCGAGAAGCGCAGCGTCCGTCCGGAAGGTCCCGGGGGAATGCCCCCGTCGCGCAATCTCGGCGTGGGCAACTGCGAGCTGCGGCGGGCGGCACGACGCGGCCGATCCGCTCACGCTGATCGTCGCGGCGGGCGCGCGCAAAGAGAAGCTCCGGCAGCGCGAGTCAACCTTCCGACGCGCGTCCGACGCTCCGGCTCGCGCCCCTTCCCGCGCCGCGTCCCTGCTCGAGCTGCGCGCGGCATCGGCGTTCTCGTTCCTGGACGGCTCCTCGCTGCCCGAGGACCTCGTCGAGGAAGCCGCGAGCCTGGAGATCCCGGCCGTCGCGCTCGTCGACCGCAACGGCGTCTACGGCGCGCCGCGGTTCTAGAAGGCGGCGAAGGCGGCGGGGGTGCGGGCGCTCGTGGGGGCGGAGGTGACGTTCTGGTTCAGGGCGAGGGAGCGACAAGGCGACCCCGCGCGCCATGCAGAAGATCCCGACGATGAACCCGTAGGGGCCCCGCGCCCGGGATGCGGATCCGGAGCCGCTTCCCGCGGCTCACGCTCCTCGTCGAGAACCGCACCGGCTACCGGAACCTCTGCCGCCTGATCACGGCCGGCGCGCTCGGGAAGCCCGAAGGGCGAGACGTCCGTCACGCTCGCGCAGGTCGCCGCGCACGCGGAGGGGCTGCACGTCGCGACGGGCGGCGACGAGGCGCCGGTCGCGCGGGCGCTCTCGCGGGTGGCCGGCCCCGACGCGGCGCAGGCGCTGCTCGAGAGGCTCGCCGCGATCTTCCCGGGCCGGCTCCACGTCGAGCTGCAGCGGCATCGCCTGCGCGAGGAAGAGCACCGCAACCAGGCGCTCGTGGACCTCGCGCGCCGGCTGCGTCTCCCGCTCCTCGCCTCCAACGGCGTGCGCTACGCGCGCGCAGAAGACAAGGAGCTCCACGACGTCATGACGTGCATCCGCCACCACACGACGCTCGACGGCGCGGGCAAGCTTCTCGCCGCGCAGCGCGAGCGGCATTTCAAGGGCGCCGCCGAGATGGACGAAGCTCTTCGCGGACCTGCCCGAGGCGCTCGCGGCGGCGGCGCGCTTTCGCCGGCGCCTCGACTTCACTCTCGCGGACCTCGGCTACCGCTTTCCCGGACTATCCGCTGCCGCCCGGCGAGACGCCGTCCTCGTACCTGCGCCAGCTCGCCTGGAACGGCGCCTGCGCGCGGTTCCGCCCGCTGACGCGAAGGCCCAGGCCCAGATCGAGAAGGAGCTCGCGATGATCGAGAAGCTCGATCTCGCCGGCTACTTCCTGATCGTCTGGGACGTCGTGCGCTTCTGCCTCGAGAACCGCATCCTCGTGCAGGGACGCGGCTCGGCCGCCAACAGCGCCGTCTGCTACGCGCTCTCGATCACGGCGGTGGACCCGGTGAAGATGGAGCTGCTCTTCGAGCGCTTCCTCTCGGAGGAGCGCGGCGAGTGGCCGGACATCGACCTCGACCTGCCGTCCGGCGACCAGCGCGAGCGCGTCATCCAGCACGTCTACGAGAAGTACGGGCCGCACGGCGCCGGCATGACGGCCAACGTCATCACGTACCGGGACCGCTCCTCGGCGCGCGAGGTGCGCCAAGGCCCTCGGCTATTCGCCCGCGCAGGTGGACGCGCTGTCCAAGCAGCTCGGCGGCTGGAACTTCGGCGAGATCCGCGATCCGCCCGAGGAGCTCGCGGGCGAGATCGCGCGCGGCCGGCCTCGATCCCGAGGAGCGGCGCGCGCGGCACTTCCTGCGCCTCTTCCTCCAGATCCAGAACCTGCCGCGCCACCTCGGCCAGCACTCGGGCGGCATCGTCGTCGCGGCGGGGCGCCTCGACGAGGTCGTCCCGCTCGAGCCCGCGTCCATGCCGGGCCGCGTCGTCGTGCAGTGGGACAAGGACGACTGCGCCGACCTCGGGATCGTGAAGGTGGACCTGCTCGGCCTCGGCATGCTCGCCGCGATCGAGGAGGCGATCCCGATGATCCGCGACGCACGAGAAGATCGACGTGGACCTCGCGCACCTGCCGCAGGACGACCCGGCGGTCTACCGCGATGCTGAACGCGGCCGACACGGTCGGCCTCTTCCAGGTCGAGAGCCGCGCGCAGATGGCCTCGCTGCCGCGCAACGCCCCGAAGTGCTTCTACGACATCGTCGTCCAGGTCGCGATCATCCGGCCCGGGCCGCATCGTCGGCGGCATGGTGCGCCCGTTCTTCGAGCGGCGGCAGGGCCGGGCGAAGGTCGAGTACCCGCACCCCTGCCTCGAGCCGATCCTGAAGCGCACGCTCGGCGTCCCGCTCTTCCAGGAGCAGATCCTGAAGCATGGCGATGGTGGCGGCGGGCTTCACGGGAGGAGAGGCCGAGGAGCTGCGGCGCGCGATGGGCTTCAAGCGCTCGGTCGAGCGGATGGACTCGATCGAGGCGCGGCTGCGCCAGGGCATGGCCGAGCGCGGGCATCGGCGCCGGCGGCGCAGGAGCAGATCGTCAAGTCGATCACCTCCTTCGCGCTCTACGGCTTTCCCGAGTCGCACGCGGCGAGCTTCGCGCTGATCGCGTACGCGAGCGCGTACCTGAAGGCGCACCACCCGGCGGCGTTTCTCGCGGCGCTGCTTGAACGCGTGGCCGATGGGCTTCTACCACCCGGCGACCCTCGTCAAGGACGCGCAGCACCACGGCACGGGGTGCGGCCCGTGGACGTGACGCGCTCGGGCTGGATGTGCCGCTGGGAGCGAGAGAGGCCGTGCGGCTCGGGATGCGGTTCGTCAAGGGCCTGCGGCAGGAGGCGGGGGAGGCGGTCGAGCGGGCGCAGGCGGCGTCGCCGTTCGTCTTCGATCGACGACCTCGCGCGGCGGTGCCGCCTGCGCGACGGGAGAGCTGGAGCTGCTCGCGCACGCGGGAGCGCTCGCGGCGTTCGGCAAGACGCGGCGGGCGGCGCTGTGGCAGGTCGCCAAGGTCGCGCGGGAAGCCGGGCCGCTCTTCGCGGAGATCCCGACGGACGGCCCGCGCCCTCGCCCCTGCCGGAAATGTCGCCGATCGAGGAGACGCGCGCCGACTACGCGGCGACCGAGATCACGACGGGCCCCCACATGCTCGCGCACCTGCGCAAGTCGCTCGCGCGCCGCGGCGTGCTGTCGGCGCGAGAGCTCCTGCGGCGCCGGGACGGCGACCGCGTCACGGCGGCCGGCGCCGTCATCGTGCGGCAGCGGCCGGGAACGGCGAAGGGGTTCGTCTTCCTGACGCTCGAGGACGAGACCGGGATGCTCCAGGCGATCGTCCGGCCGGACCTCTTCCGGCAGCAGCGCGCCGTCGTCGTCGGCTCGGGGGCCCTCGTCGTCGAAGGGCAAGCTCCAGCGCAGGACGGGTCGCTCTCGGTGAGGCCGAGCAGTTCTGGACGATTCCCGAGTTCGCGCAAACTGCCGAGCCACGATTTTCGATAGAAACTGGCAACCCGGCGCGAACTTTCGCGCCTACCCTCCCGTAAACTTCTGCCAATGAGGCTTCGCTCCTCGCCATCCTGGCCGTGGTGTGCGCGCGGCCGCTTTGGCTTCTGGCGAGCGAGCCCGGAAGCCCAAAAGCCGCAGATCAAGCTCGCCCGGATCACGACCCCCATCACGGGTCGACGGCAACCTCTCCGACCCCGGCTGGACGGAGGCGACCGAGGTCCCGCTCATCTACGAAATCAACCCCGGCGACAACACGACGCCCGCCGTCCGGACCCTCGCCCGCATCGGCTACGACGACAAGTTCTTCTACGCGTCCTTCTGGTGCGAGGACCCGGACATCGGGAAGCTGCGCGCGCCCTTCGTCGATCGCGACGGCATCAACGACGACCAGGACTACGTCGGCATCCTCCTCGACGTCGAGAACCAGGACCACTCGCTCGATCGACTTCTGGATCGGGCCGCGCGGCATCCAGGCGGATTCCGTCTTCTTCGAGGGGACCTTCACCGAGGACTTCGGCCCCGACTACTTCTGGCAGTCCGCCGGAAAGATCGGCACGGACTCCTGGACGGCCGAGGTGGCCATCCCGCTCTCGTCGACTGCGCTATCCGAAAGACGACCCCCAGAACTGGGCCCTCATGATGTACCGCATCGTACCCGCGCGATCGGAACTACCAGTTCTACAACGTGCGCGTGCCGCGCGGCTCGAGCTGTTTCCTCTGCAACTCGGCGACGACTCGAGGGGATCACGGGCCTTCCCCAGGGAGCCCACTGGGTGCTCGCTCCTTACGGCGCCGTCACGAACACGAAGACCTACGGCGACCCGCTCTCGGCGTTCGACGACGACACGACACGAAGGGCAAGGTCGGCCTCGACGCGAAGTGGCTGCCGAACGCCGACACGATCATCGACGCGACGATCAACCCGGACTTCTCCCAGATCGAGGCCGACACCGCGCAGATCGCGGTCAACGAGCGCTTCGCGCTCTTCTATCCGGAGAAGCGTCCGTTCTTCCTCGAGCACGTCGACCTGCTCCAGACGCCGATCCAGGTCGTCTACACGCGGACGATCACGTCAGCCGCTCTGGGGCGCGCGCCTGACGGGCAAGTCCGGCGGCACGAACTTCACGGCCCTCGTCGCGAGCGACGAGGGCGGCGGCACGGTGATCATCCCGGGTCCCGTCTTCTCGGAGACCGCGCCGCAGAACTACGAGTCGACGGTTGGCGATCGCGCGCGTGCGCCAGGACCTCGGCGATTCTTTCGCCGGCGTGCTCGCGACGGGACGCGTCATCGAGGGCGGCGGGTACAACGCCGTCGTCGGCGGGGACTTCCACTGGCAGGCCGGCGACGACGACATCATCAACGGCCAGTACCTCTACAGCTTCTCGCAGAACCCGGACCGCCCCGACCTCTACCCCGGCTGGGTCGGGCAGAAGCAGTCCGGCTTCGGATGGCAGGCCGAGTGGATCCACTCGACGACGAACTGGGAATGGAACCTCGGGTACGCCGACTTTGCGCCGGGCTTCCTCGCCGACGACGGCTTCGTGCCGCAGGTCGGTTACCGCGAGGGCGAGGCCGGCATCGGCTATCGCTTCTTTCCGACCGGTTTCTTCTCGCGCCTGCGGCCTCTCGCCGGCGCCAACTACGAGACCGACCGCGAGGGCGACCTCATCGCCCGGAGCTACTTCCCGGGCATCGCGTTCCAGGCGAAGTGGAGCCTGCGCGGAGAGATCAACTACAACTTCGAGGCGGTCCGCATCGACGGGCGGACGCTCGAGTTCGACCGTTTCGTGTGGAGCCTCCAGGCGTCGCCCTCGCGCTGGATACCCCGGGTCACCTTCGCGGGCAACTACGGCCAGCAGCCGGACGTCTCGAACGTGCGCGTCGGAAACGGCGGCTCTCTCCGCTTCCACCACGATCCGGCCCACGGCCCATCTCGCGCTCGACCTGCTCGGGGAGCGGCAGTGGATCGACGAGACGGTCGACGGCCGGGGCGGCCGCCTGTTCACGGCGACCGTGGCCCGCGCGAAGGCGATCTACGTGTTCAACGCGCGGATGTACTTCCGCGTGATCGGCCAGTACCTGGAGACGACGCGCGACCCGGCGCTGTGGACCTTTCCCGTTCCCTCGAAGGAGTCGGAGTTTTGCCGGGTCCGCTCTCTTCGCCTACAAGCTCAACTGGCAGACCGTGCTTTTCGTCGGCTACGGGGACAACCGTGCCCTCCTCGAGACCACCGGCATCGACCTCCGCCCCCAGACCGCCAGTTCCTGCTCAAGCTCTCCTACGCCTTTCAGAAATAGAACCCGGAACTTTCGGTTTGGGCCGGGTTCCTCTATGGTCACAATGACCAAGATGCGCGCGCTTTCGAGATGGGCTGGAGTTGCGGCCGCGGCCGTCCTGGCGGCGGCCGTTTCCGGAGCTGGCGGCGCCCGACACCGACCCCGAAGCCGAAGCCCCGAGCCGTTTCCGCCGTTCGGACGCCGACCGCGGCTCCCGCGGCGGCCGCCCCGGCCTCCTGGAAGGAGGTCGACCGCCTCGTCAACGAGCAGAAGTTCGAGGAAGCCTCCCGCATGGTCGACGCGCTCCTCGCCTCGGCGAAGGCGCGCAAAGATGCGGCCGACTGGACGAAGGCGCTCATCCGCTCGGTGCAGCTGCGAACGGGGCTGCACGGCTACGAAACGGCGGTCCGCTTCCTGAAGGACGAGCCGTGGCCCCCCGATCTCCTGTCGCGCACGGCGCTCGAGCTCTTCTACGCGCAGTCGCTCGTGAACTACGCGCAGATGTATTCCTGGGAGGTCTCGAAGCGCGAGCGCGTCGAGTCTACCGGGGCCGTCGACTTGAAGGCCTGGACGCGCGAGCAGATCTACGACGCAGCCATCGGCGCGTACGTCGCGATCTGGAAGGACCGCGAGGCGCTCGGCGCGCAGAAGGTGAAGGCGCTCGCCGAGTTCGTCGAGGTCAACGACTACCCGCCGGGCATCCGGGACACGCTGCGCGACAGCGTCGCGTATTTCTTTGCCGCGCTGCTCGCCGATACCTCGGGCTGGAGCCCCGAGCAGTCCAACGCCGTCTTCGCGCTCGACCTCGCGGCGCTGCTGCGGGCGGACGCCGCGTCGACCGCGAACGTGGCGGCAAGCTCGGCGACCCGGCGGTCCACCCGGTCGAGCGGCTCGTCGCGGTCCTCGCGGACCTCGAGGGCTGGCACGCCGGCCGGGGCGAGAAGGAGGCCGAGTTCGAGGCGCGCCTCGAGAGGCTGCGCCGCCTCCAGGGCGCGTTCACGGAGGACGCGGATCGCGAGGCGATCCGAAGGACCTCGAGGCGCGTCTGCCGGCGATGGCGAAGCTGCCGTGGTACGCCATGGGACAGGCGCAGCTCGCGGAGCTCCGCGAGCAGGACGACGCGCCCGACGCGCTCGTGCGCGCGCGCGAAGCGGCGGAGGCGGGCCTCGCGGCGTTCCCCGTCTCGGTCGGGTGGCCGGCGCTGCCAGGCGATCGTGGCCCGCGATCCAGGCGCCCGGGCTACCACGTCTACGCGATGCGCACCGACGCCGCGAAGCGCCGCTCGATCCTCGTCACGCACAAGAACGTCACGCGCCTGTACTTCCGTGCATACGCTCTCGACCTGCCCGAGCGCATCGCCGCTCGATCACGCGACCTGAACCGTCTCCTTCCCCAGCGCGACGAGTTCGCGGCGATCCTGTGCAGGCCGCCCGGCCGGCCGCGGAATGGTCCGTTGCCCTGCCCGCGACTCCCGACTACCGCGAGCACCGGACCTACGTCGTGCCCCCGATGGAGGCCAAGGGTCTGTACGTCGTCGCCGCTCCCGGCGGGGCGCGCTTCGCGGGCGTCAACGCGCCGGTGTCCGCGGCGAGCTACCTCGTCAGCGACCTCGTGCTCGTCACGGCTCAAGCCCCGCGTCCGGCGCCCGCATCTTCGACGACACCGCGCGGCGGAAACGGCGCGGGCACTCTCGACGTGCGTGCCGTGTCGGGCGCGACCGGACGACCGCTGCGCGGGCGTATCGGTCGAGCTGCTGCGCGGTGAATGGAGCCCGGTGCGCATCTCGCGCGTCGTCCTCGGGCGCGACGGACGCGAACGGGATCGTCGACCTCCCGGTTCCCGCAGACGACCAGCGCGGGCGGCGATTCCTCTACGCGCGGCTCGGACGCGATCTCGCCCTCGACCTCGACGCGCCCTACTGGACGGCGTCGGAGCCGCCCGATCAGACGACGGCGTCCCTCGTCTTCACGGATCGCAGCATCTACCGCCCGCAGCAGAAGGTCCTCTGGAAGGTCCTCGCGTACCGGGGCAACCCGCGCGAGGGCCGCTTCGCGGTCTACCCGCGGGCGTCCGTGACGGTCAATCTCATCGACCAGAACAACCAGACCGTCGAGTCCCGCGCCGTCACGACGAACGAGTTCGGCACGGCGGCGGGCGAGTTCTCGATCCCGTCGGGGCGCGCGCTCGGCGCCTGGAGAGTCGATACGTCGCTCTCGGGCTCGGCCTCGGTCCGGGTCGAGGAGTACAAGCGGCCGACCTTCGAGGTGACGCTGAAGGACCCGGCGGAGCCGCTCCGGCTCAACCGCCCGGCGCGGCTGACCGGCGAGGCGCGGTACTACTTCGGCCTGCCCGTCGCCTCCGGGAAGGTGCGCGTGGCGCGTCGAGCGGACGCCGTCGTATCCCGACTGGTACTGGTGGCGCGGCTGGGGCGGGCCAGCCCGGACCGAGATGGTCGCCACGGGCGAATCCGCGCTGCAGGCGGACGGCACCTTCACGCTCGCCTTCACGCCCAAGGCGGACGAGCGCCTGTCCGCCAACGCGGACCGCCGCGCCGTCACGTACTCGTACTCGATCCACGCCGATGCTTCCGGACGAGGGCGGCGAGACCCGGTCGGACTCGCGCGACCTTCCGGCTGGGATTCATCGCCGTGAAGCGCGAATCGAGCTGCCGGGCGGGTTCCTGCGCGACGGCCGGGCAAGGAGTCGATCACGCTCCTGCGGACGACCTCGACGGCGTGCCGCGGGCGGGCGCCGGCTCCTGGCGCATCGTCGCGCCTGGACCAGCCGGCGGAGACGGCTCTGCCGGCGGATCTGCCACCCGACGGGCCTTCGGGGCGCAATCCGGACGGCGGCTTCCGCACTGCCCGGCGATGCGCAGCGCGCGCGCTGGGAGACCCAGTACGCCCCGGAGCGCGTCATGGCCTCGTGGAAGGAGGGCCGCGAGATCAGCGCGCGGCGACGTGACGCACGACGAGAAGGGCCGGGCGAGCGTCGCCGGTGCCCGAGCTTCCCGCCGGAGCCTATCGCCTGCCTCTATTCCACGCGCGACGAGTTCGGGGCGGAGCTCGAGGTGCCGCGCGATTTCGTGGTCGCGGGCGGCGGAAGTCGATGCCGCTGGCGCTCGCGGCGGAGCTTGCGGCCGAGCAGCCGTCGGTCCCGTCGGCGGCACCGCCCGGACTGCTGGCGACCTCGGGCATTCCCGGGCCAGCGCTCCTCTTCGAGATCGACCGGGACGGCCGGCCCATCGAGCGGCGCACGCTCGTCGCCGGGGACTCGCCGGCCGTCATCGAGATCCCGATCGAGGAGAAGCACCGCGGCGGATTCGGCGTGAAGCTCACGATGGTGCGCGGATCACCAGCTCGTCATGCAGACCCGGTCGATCTTCGTGCCCTGGGACGACGAGGAGCTGAAGGTCGCGTTCTCGACGTTCCGCGACACGCTGCGGCCCGGGCGCGCGAGACCTGGACGGTGAAGGTCGACAGCGCCCACGGGAACGCCGGTCGAGAGCGCAGCGGCGGAGCTCCTCGCGTACATGTACGACCGGAGCCTGGATGCGTTCGTCCCGCACAATCCCGCGAGCGTCCTCTCGCCTCTATCCCGAACCGGACCGAGGTCGCCGTGGAGCCGTTCGCAAGCCTCGGCCAGGCGGATTTCGAGCATGTCCGCGGCCAGTTCCCGGTCGCTTCCGTCGTATCCGAGCCTGCGCGCCGACAGCTTGAAGTTCTACGGCGGCTACGCATCTGGGCGGGCCCGGGAGGCGCGGCGTCTACGCGATGTCGAAGATGGCCGCCGCCGACGCGATCGCGCCGGCCTCGGCGCCCGTCGAGGGCGGTGTGCCGGGAGGCATCGTCGGAGGTGTCGTGGGCCGGCAGAACGCCGCCAAGGAGGAAGACAAGGAGAGGTCCCGTGCCGACGCCCCCGCCTCGACGGAGGCCGTGACGCTCCGCTCCGACTTCTCCGAGACGGCGTTCTGGAAGCCGCAGCTCCTGACGGGGCGCGACGGGTCCGTGTCGATCGAGTTCGCGGTTCCCGACTCGGTCACCTCCTGGAACGTCTGGGTCCACGCCGTGACGAAGGATCTGAAGTCGGGCTCGGTCCACAAGGAGGCGAAGAGCGTCAAGGACCTGATGGTCCGCCCCTACGTGCCGCGGTTCCTGCGCGAGGGCGATCTCGCGGACCTGAAGGTCGTCGTCAACAACGCGTCGGCGCGCGGGCTTTCGGGGAAGGTCACGCTCGACATCGTCGACCTCGAGACCTCGACGAGCGCGCTCGCGGCCTTCGGTCTCTCGCCCGAGCGGGCGACCCAGGCCTTCTCGGCGGCGGCGGGGGCCGGCGCGGACGTGACGTTCAAGCTGACGACGCCCAAACGCGTCGGCTCCTACGCCATCGAAGCACGGGCGATTTCCGGCGATCTCTCCGACGGCGAGCGGCGGCCCGTGCCGGTCCTGCCCGGAAGGATGCAGCTCGCGCAGTCGCGCTTTGCGGCGCTCAGGGGCGGGGAGTCTCGGACGCTGCGCTTTGCCGACATGGCCGCGGGCGACGATCCGTCGCGGATCGACGAGCAGCTCGTCGTCACGATCGACGGGCAGCTCTTCTACTCGCTCCTCTCGGCGCTCCCGTACCTCGTGAACTACCCCTACGAGTGCACCGAGCAGACACTGAATCGCTTCCTCTCGACCGGCATCGTGTCGTCCGTCTTCAAGGACTACCCGGCGGTCGCCGCCATGGCGCAGGAGATGAGCAAGCGCGACGCGCAGCTCGAGCCGTGGGCGGGCGACGACCCCAACCGCCGCATGGCCCTCGAGGAGACCCCCTGGCTCCAGGAATCCCGGGGCGGCAAGCCGGGCGCCGACCTGACGCGGGTCCTCGATTCGCGCATCGCGAAGGCGGACCGGGAGGTCGCGCTCGCGAAGCTGCGCAAGGCGCAGACGCAGTCGGGCGGGTTCCCGTGGTGGCCGGGCGGCCCGCCATCGGAGTACATGACGCTCTACATCCTGAGCGGCTTTGCGCACGCGCTCGAGTTCGGCGTCGAGGTTCCCAAAGACATGGCGCAGGCCGCCTGGCGGTACGCGGGTGCCGAGATTCGCAAGGACCTCGAATCGTGCATGGCCCACAAGGGGACGTGCGAGTACGTGACGTTCGTCAACTACGTCCTGTCTTCGTATCCCGACGCGTCCTGGTACGCCCCCGCGTTCGACGCCGCGTATCGCAAGAAGCTCCTCGACTACTCGTTTGCGCACTGGAAGAGCCACTCGCCGTATCTCAAGGGCCAGCTCGCGCTGACCCTGAAGCGCGCGGCGCGCCCCGGCGATGCGAAGTTGGTGTGGGACTCGGTGATGGATGCGGCGAAGACGGACCAGGACCTCGGTACGTACTTCGCGCCGGAGGACCGGTCGTGGCTCTGGTACAACGACACGATCGAGACGCAGGCCTTCGCGCTCCGGGTGCTGGCGGAGCTGTCGCCGGCCGACGCGCGCCGCCACGGTCTCGTCCAGTGGCTCTTCCTCAACAAGAAGCTGAACCAGTGGAAGTCGACCCGCGCCACGGCCGAGGTGATCTACGCCGTGGTCTGGTACCTCCGCAAAGAGGGCGCCCTCGCCGTGCGCGAGGAGGTCGTCGTCGACGTCGCGAGCCAGAAGACGACGTTTGCCTTCGAGCCCGACCGCTACACGGGCAAGCGCAACCAGATCGTGGTTCCCGGCGAGAAGATCGATCCGAAGCGGGATTCGACGATCGGAGTCTCGAAGACGGGCAAGGGCCTTGCGTTTGCCTCGGCCACGTGGAACTTCTCGACCGAGAAGCTTCCGGCCGAAGACCGCGGGGACTTCTTCGCGGTCTCGCGCAAGTACTTCCTGCGTGCGTCGACACCGTCGGGCTTCGTGCTCAAGCCCATCGCCGAGGGCGCGAAGCTCCAGGCCGGCGACGAGATCGAAGTCCAGATCTCGCTGCGCGCGAAGCATGCCGCCGAGTACGTCCACCTGCGCGACCCGCGGCCGGCCGGCGCGGAGCCGCAGAACGTGCTGTCGAAGTACAAGTGGGACCTCGGGATTGCCTGGTACGAGGAAACCCGCGACTCGGGCTCCAACTTCTTCTTCGAGCATTTGCCGGCGGGGGAGTACACGTTCAAGCACCGCATCCGCGCGAGCATGGCGGGGACGTTCAAAGTCGCGCCAGCGACGGTGCAGTCCATGTACGCACCGGAGTTCCACGCCTATTCGGCGGGAACCGTGCTGACGATTTCTCCGTAGGGGCGGCCCTTGTGGCCGCCCGGGCGGGCTAGCGCACCGTGCGCGTGGTGGTCAGGAGACTGCCGGGCGGCGCGCGGAAGACGAGGCGGACGAGGCCCAGGCGAACCTGGTCGCCGTCGGCGAGGAGCGTCGGCGCCGTCACGCGCGCCTCGCCGACCCAGGTTCCGTTCTTGCTCTCGAGGTCCTCGAGCGTCGCGGTCCCGCTGCGGACCGTGATCCGCGCGTGCCGCCGGGACATGGACGCGTCGGGGATGCAGCCCCGGGTGCCCGGATCGCGGCCGAGGACGTTCTCTCCCTCCTCGAGCAGGATCTCGTGCTCTCCCCAGACGAGGCGGCAGCCCGAAGGCAGCGTCGGGCTCGGCTCGCCCTCGAACGCATAGCCGTAGCCGTGAACGGTGCGAATCCACTTCGGCTCGCGGGCCGTTTCGGAAAGCAGGGTTCGGATCTCGTTGACGAGCGTGGTCAGGCTCGTGTCCGAGACGAATGTGTCGGGCCAGAGCGCATGCTGCAGCTCGTCTTTGGAAAGCGCCCTGGGCCGATTCTCGACGAGGAGCTCGAGCAGTTGATACGCCTTCGTCGACAGATGCGCGGGCGCGGTGCCGCGGAGCACCTGGTGGCGATCCGTGTCGAGCGTGACGGTTCCCAGGTCGAGTCGCATGAGGAATATCTGAGAAGTCTACAAGGACACGGAGGCGTCGGGCGGGCCAGGATCTCGCCCATGCAGGAGGACCCGTCATGAATTGATGGGTGCGAGGCCGGCGTTCGGTTCGGGCCTGGTTCTTCGGAGTCGGAGCCTTCGGAGTCGGCGCCGCGGTATCCGCGCAGCCGGTCGCGACCGTCGGCGAGTTGCTCGCCGATGTCCTCGCCCATCACACGGCATCCAGCAACCACTTCGTGATTCCGGTCGCGGGCCACGTCGAGGACGCCAACGGCACCGAGTTCCGGACGGAAGTCACGATTCTCGCCGCGGGCCCGCAGTCCCGGAGGGTGGCCGTCGCATGGCTCGCCCAGGGGATCGACAGCTCGGCGCAGCCGTTGGGCTCCTTCCAGGTGGGTCCGGCCCCTGCGTACTTCGCGGACATGGTCGCGACCACGCTCGGCAAGTCGGGCCTGGGTGCCCTCGTATTTGCGCGGTCACGCGCCTCCGGCGACTCCTGGTACTCGCCTTTGATTCCGTTCTAGCCCGACGCCGCGCTCATTTCACGCCTTCGACGACGTAGAGGTTGGAGAGCACACGGGTGTAGGTGTAGGCCCAGGATCGGCCGTCGGGCGCGACTTTCAACGGGTGAATCCGGACGACGCCGGCCAGATCTTCCAGCGTCAGCACCTTGTAAGGCTCGATGGCTCCCGTTGCGAGATCGAGTTCCCACACCGGATGGGGCACTTCGCCATGACGGTGGAGAAAGAGGTGCCGTCCGTCGGCAGCCCATCCGACCAGAAGGACACCGCCCGCTCGTCTCGCTTCGCGACCCGTGGCCGGGTCGATGTTTCGGAACCGTTCGCTCTCGAGAGGAATGCGCCGAGGCTCACCGCCCGCGAATGGCTGGATGAAAATGTCCCCGCCCTCGCCCATCCCGGCGATGGAGGCACCGTCCGGGGAGATCGGCCCGAAGTCCACCGCGGTCTCGGCGATCTTGATCTCGGTCGCCTTTCCCGACGCCAGCTCGATCACGGTCAGATTCATCCGGCCGGAGGGATTGCGGCGCTGGCAGAGGATGCGCTCTCCGTCCGGGAACCAATCCACCCGATCGCACGCGTGCGATTCGATGCGGCGCTCTTCTCCCGCCCCGACCGGAACGAGCAAGGGAAAATCCTTGCCGTCGTCCGTGACTGTCAGAACCCACTTCCCGTCGGGCGAGAGTCGCGGAGTGTACTGATCGTAGCCGTCGCCCAGGCGCAGGGGAGGCGAGCCATCCATCGCGCGGAGGTAGAGGGCGTTCCGGTCGCCAAAGAGCACCGTGCGTCCATCGCGTGAGAGATCGGAAAGAAAGCTGTCGTCGGTCGCGGCCAGCTCGCGCTCCGGGCCCGCCGGGGAAGACGAGCCGCGCAGGCCGAGCTGAACGTCCCAGCGCGCGATCAGGAGGCGCCCGTCGGGAGCGATGTCGTAGAGACGCAATTGCCCGGGCCCGACGACGACCTCCCTCTGCTTTCCCGAGAGGTCGACCGCCATGAGAGCCGGACTGCTGTCCCGCACCTGTTTCTGGGGCGTGAACCAGACCTCGGCGCCATCCGGCGCCCAGGCGACTCCCGCGCTGGCAAACCAGCCTTCGGAGAGGACCCGACGTTCTCCGTCGGAAACGCGGACGGCCACGACTTTGCTCATGTGCTCCATGAAAGCGATCCAGGCGCCGTCCGGCGAGATCTTCAGGCTGTTGATGGAAGACTTGGTCTCGTAGAGCTTCTTGCCGATCGGGTACTCCAGTCGAACCTTTCCATCGATCTCGCGGGCGACGGCGAGCTGGGAGCCATCGGGAGACCAGTCGGCGGCCTGCACATTTTCGAGAATGTCCCGCCCGACGCCGCCCTCGAGCCCGGCCCGCACGAGGGTGCCCGGCTGGGTGAAGATCGTTGAGAGGCGAAGATCGCGAAGAAAGACGATCTCGTTGTTCCATGCGATCGCCTCCAGCTTCCCCGGCGCCAGATCGAGAGTGCGCGTTTCGTTCGAGCCCGGCCGGGTCGAGTAGATCCTCGCGGGGCCGCCGTCCCAGGCGGCGCTGTACACGATCGTCTGCCCGTCGGGAGCGAAGCGCCCGGACCAGACCGTGCCGCGGCGAAAGCCGACCTGGGTCCAGGTCGGGAGGGGCTTGTCTGCGTTGCGGAGCATGGATGACAGCAGCGCGCCCGCGCCGAGCGCCACGGCCGCGATCGCAGCGGCCAGGATCGCGCTCTTTCGCCGCCGAGACGGAGTCGCCGCACGGCTCGCCTCCACGCCGCTGATCTCGCTCAAGCGATCCTTGACCGTCGCGAGGTCGCGGGCCAGGTCGCGCGTCGACGCGTAGCGGTCGTGCGGATCCTTGGCGAGACAGCGCTCCACCACCCAGCGCAGCGCCGTCGGCGTTTGCGGCGCCGCGGCGGAGATCGGCGGCTCGGGGTCTTCGCGAATGATTGCCGTCAGCGTCTCGGCGGTCGTGCCCCGCTTCCAGGCCCGCTTGCCGGTCAGCATCTCGTAGAGGATCGTGCCGAAGGAAAACTGGTCGGAGCGAAAATCGAGCGACCGGCCGGACGCCTGCTCGGGAGACATGTAGCCGACGGTGCCGAGGACGCTCCCGGGCTGCGTGACCGCGACCGCGTATGAGCCCGTCGTTTCTCCCGCTCCGGAGTACAGGGGGGACGACTTGGCCAGTCCGAAGTCGAGGATCTTGACGATGCCGTCCCGCGTGATCATCAGGTTCTCGGGCTTCAGGTCGCGGTGCACGATGCCGCGCGCGTGAGCGGCGGCGAGCCCGTCCGCCGCCTGGGCGGCGACCTGGAGGGTCTTCTTCAGGGGAGGCGGTCCGGCGTCGAGAAGGTCGCGGACGGTCTTCCCGTCGACCAGCTCCATGAGGATGTAGGAGACGCCGTCCGCCGAGCCGAGCTCATGGATCGTGACGATGTTCGGATGGTTCAGAGCGGATGCCGCGCGGGCCTCGGCCTGGAAACGGGTCAGGAAATCGGCGTCGCCGGCGATCGACGCCGGCAGTACTTTGATTGCGAGCTCGCGATTGAGCCTCGGGTCGCGCGCCCGGTAGACCTCGCCCATACCGCCGGCCCCGAGCGGGGCGAGGATTTCGTACGGGCCGAGCCGCGACCCAGTCGGAAGCGTCATTCGATGACCGTTCGAGGATTCTAGCGCGGCCGTTTTGAGGGATTTCTGAGGATTCGACGAGGACCCCGGCGGGCCCGCCGAACCAGCATCGGGCCATCCAACGAAAGGGAGGATGACGATGAATCCCAAACGGCTCTCAAACTGGTCGAAAGCGGCGTTTCGCGGAATGGGTCTCGTGGTGGCCTTGGCCGGCCTGATCGGGTCGACGGCGGCGATTGCCGAAGTGGAAGCCACCGACGCCGTCCAGGCCCGCGGATGGAAGGCGGTCGGTCCGGCTCCGCCGTCGGTCGGGCCGATCGTGGCGCTCCCGGCCTTTGACACGATCTACCTCAACGCCGGGGGAGGCGGTCTCTACAAGAGCACGAACGGAGGCTCCCGCTTCTTCGCCCTCGAGAACAGCCCGCGGAGCGAGACCTCCCTGGCGGTGGATCCGACCGACCCGAACGTGGTCTACCTCGGCTTCTTCAAGTCGCTTGACGGCGGGGAGACCTGGAACTTCATGGACGGCGGCGGGGCAGTCCTGGTCATGGATCCGACCAACCCGAACATCCTCTACGGCGCCGGCGGCGACCTGCTGAAAACCACCGACGCCGGAGCGACCTGGTCCCTCGTGGAAAGCATCTCCGGGGTGGGTCCGCTCGCAATCAGCCCGTTCAACCCGAACGTGCTGTACGCGGGCACCGGTGACGGCGCGTTCAAGTCGATCGACGGGGCAGCCACCTGGTCGCCGATCGACATCGATTCGACCGTGTCGGTGTTTCTGGTCGATCCGAACAACGGCAACATCGTCTACGCCGGTACCAACGGCAACGGCGTGTACAAGAGCATCGACGGGGGCGCCTCCTTCGTGCGAGTCGGATCGCCGAGGCGCGGCATCGTGTTTTCGCTCGCCAAGAGCGGCGGCAAGCTCTACGCCGGCACCGACATCGGAGGTGTCGAGGTGAGTCGGGACGGCGGGGCGACCTGGAGAGCGACGGACGTGGCGGAAGGCCGCGGACTCGCGCTCAGCACCGACAGCACCGGCGCGGTCTACCTCGGTACGAACTTCGAGGGCGCGTTCGTGCTTCCGGGGGATCATCATCATCGCAGCCAGGCGGGACAATTCGAAAGCGCCGACGACGCCAGCCGCGGACAGGACAACAAGTGGCGGCGACTCGGTTGGAGGCAGCTCCAGGACTGCGCCTGCCAGAGCGGGTTTTCGATCGCGATCGACCCCTCGGATCGCGAGCACCTCTTCTTCCCGGCCGAGGGTGGACTCCTCGAGACCGAAAACGGCGGCCGGACCTGGAAAGACGCCAACCGCCATTTCATCGGTGGCGCGCCCGCCGTCGTGGTGTTCGATCCGCAGCAGCCTCGGCGCGTCTACTCGGGCTCATTGGGGGCCGGCTTCTTCAAGTCCGTGGACAACGGGAAGCGCTGGTCACGCCGACAGGTCGGGGCCGATAACCAGGTTACGATCGCCGTGGCCGTCGACCCGGTCGACCATTCGGTATACGTCGGAACTCTGTTTGCCGACGGGATCTGGAAGAGCACCGACTTCGGCGACACCTTCACGCGCATCGACCGCGCCCCGGGCGCTCCTCCCGACGAGTATCTGGACCTGAGCGGGCGCGGAATCACGGTCGATCCGAACAACCACAACACCGTCTATTTCGCCGACCGCGGCACCGGCGTCTGGCGATCGCAGGACGCCGGCGCGAGCTGGATCAACGTCGACCCGACCCAGGCGCAGAACGTGACCGTCGACCCGACCGACTCCAACATCGTCTACGTGGGATCCCTGTTCGTGGGCGTTCTCAAGAGCACCGACGGCGGCTCGTCGTTCACCGTAAAGAGCAACGGCCTGCCCGAAGTCATGCGTATGCCGCCTCCCGGCGGTGTGCGCGTCAACCCGGCCCGTCCCAACGTGCTTTATGTGGGAGCCGAGTTCGACGGCGTCTTCAAGAGCACCGACGGCGGGGAGTCCTGGCTGCCCGTCGGCATGGGCCTCGAGGGCGTGCGCGTGCTGGGTCTCGCGATGGATCCCGTCAATCCGAAGGTTCTCTATGTGGGCACCTCCCAGTCGGTCTACAAGACGACGACGGGCGGCGAGTAAGAATCGACCAAGACACAGAGAGCCGGCCCCTTCGGGGGCCGGTCGCTCGTTTTCTGAAATAGACTGTCGCGCGCACACCCGCGCCGCGCTCCACGCGGCCGTCACGTGCCGTTCCCGCCGGGCACATGTCTCTCGTGGAGAAGTCCGGAGACAGAATGAAACCCATACGGGCGGCCGCGGTGGCTCTCCTGGCGGTCTGGCTTCTGCCGCCGGGCGCGTCGGCCCAGATCCCGTCGCCGACGGGCAATCTCTTCGGTACCGCTCTGGACACGCAGGGAAACACCCTGATCGGCGTCACGGTGACGCTGACCGGTCCGGGCGCCGCACAGCACGCGAGCACCGGCAGGGACGGTGGTTTTCATTTCCTGAGCCTTTCACCCGGCGACTACTCCGTCCTGCTCGAGCGGGGCGGATTGGAGGCGGTTCGGCAAGACGTCACGGTGGCGCTCGGCAACGTGGTCCTCTCGCTCACGATGCCGGTCGCGGGCGTCGCGGAGTCGGTCACGGTCGATAGCGCTGCGCCTGGGTTGGACAATCGTGAGATCGAGACGGGAGCGACTTTTGGCGAGCGGGAGCTTCTCGACATCCCGACGACCCGCGACCCCGGGGCGTTCCTCCGCCAGGTTCCTGGCGTGCTCATCCAGGATGTGAACGTCGGAGGCGGGATCCGCGCGGGACAGTCGCCCTTCGTCGGCAAGGGCTCGAGGCCGGGGCAGAACAATTACAACCTGGATGGCGTCGGGATCAGCGTCGGCGGGTTGTCGCGATTCTTCTTCGACTTCGACTCGTTCGACGACATCGAGGTGACGACGGGCGGCTCCGACCTGTCGATCGCGACTCCCGGCGTGACTCTCAACCTCGTGACCAAGCGGGGCACCAACCAGTTCCGAAGCTCCGCGCGTGCTCTCTACACGGGAGGAAGCGGCTGGGACTACGGAGTCGAGGCCGGCGGTCCGATCTGGAGAGACCGCCTCTGGCTGTGGGGAGCGTTCGCGAAAAACGACTTTCTGGCTTCGGTCCGGATACTCCCCACCGGCGATACCCTTCCGAGTCAGGAAACCCTCACGCACTGGAACGCCAAACTCAACGCCGAGCTCACCAGGGGCAACGCGCTCACCCTTTCCCTTACGGATCTGGGCCGGGAGATTGCGGGAATCGCGGGTGCGCGCTTCTCGCCGGAGTCGAGCGGGGACACTCTTCGGCCGGGACGGTCGTACAGGGTCCAGGACGGCCAGGTTCTCTCGACCGCGTCCTTCCTGTCGGGGTACCTCTCCTACGTCATGGCGACGGAGACGACCACGCCCTCAGGGGGGCTCGAGGAGCAAGCCTATGAGGATGAGAGGGCGATCTGGCGCAACAGCTATCAGTTTCGCCGTCTCTTCGACGATCAGCGTCAGGCGGGCTTGAATGCCTCGACTTTTTTCCACACGGGCGACCTCGGGCACGAGCTGAAGTTCGGGTTCGGATATCGGGACCTTCGATTCGGAGATCTTGCGATCTGGCCCGGAGATCAGCTCGTCGGACACGCCCAGTTCGAGTTCGATGAGGCCGACGTCACACGCGCGAAGAATCCCAAGTCGCGGGTCAACGTCTATGACGTCTTCCTGGGAGATACGGTTCGGGCCGGCAATCTCACGGTGACCGCGGGCGTCCGGTTCGACTACCAGCAGGGGAAGAACCTGCCGTCCGAGGTGGAGGCGAACCCCGTCTTCCCGGAGCTGCTTCCCGCCGTCGAATACGGCGGCGATGCGGGGTATCCCGTCACCTGGAGTGCGCTCCAGCCGCGCGTCGGGGTCACGTATTCCCTGAGCGATCGCCTCACTCTGCTCCGCGCCTCCTACTCCCGGTTCGTCGCCCCGCTGGGCAGCGACACAATCTTCGCGGCGAATCCGTTTCCGGAAATCGCGACTCTCACGTACCCCTGGGACGATGCGAATGGAAACGGCCGCGTCGAGCCGGAGGAGATCGATCTGTCCTCCAGCCCTTTCCGTTGGACGGGTGTCAATCCCGATGACCCGGGTTCGTCAACTCAGATCAACCAGATCGCGAAAGGCTTCGAGCCTTCCACGACCGACGAGTTCATCGTCGGTGTCGAGCGGCAGTTCGCGCCCGATCTGTCGGCCTCTCTGGCGTACACCTACCGCACCATCCGCAATCTCGCGTTTGACCCTCTCATCGGGACGACCCGAGAGAGCTATCGATACTTCGGAAATGCGACAGGCACCGTGACGGGGGAACTTCCCAGCTCCGACGGTTTCACGCTCGACTTCGACGAGCCGTACTACGGGCTGATCGCGTGCCCCGATCCCTGCGTCGGCAGGGAGCTTCAGAACCGGCCCGACGCCAATGAGACGTACAGCGGGGTCGAGATCCAACTCATCAAGGCGTTCTCGCACGGATGGATGGCCCGGGTCAGCTTCGCGTACAACGACTGGCAGCAGCACATCGGCCCCGGCGCGATCGTCAACCCGAACAACGAGACACCGGGCGTGAACACCAGCGGACCGGCCGTGGCGGGCGTCATCAACGCAACCTGGCAGTTCAACGTCAGCGGCTCCGTTCAGCTTCCCCTCGGAGTCGCGGCCGGCTTGAATTTCTTCGGCCGGCAGGGCTTTCCGATCCTGTACTCGGTAGGTGTGCAGACGAACGACGAGTGGTTCAACTACGACTTCTTGCAGGTCGGGAAGGTCGGGGACTATCGCAATCCCAACGTCTACCAGCTTGATCTGCAGCTCTCGAGGGCATTTCAGTTGGGATCGAGAGTTACGGTGATCCCTCAGTTTGCCTGCTTCAACCTGCTCGACAGTCGTACGGTGCTGGAGCGTGAGGGAATCGTGGGTTTCTACAATGCCGCATTCACGCCGAACTTCGATCCGAACGAGGACTTCAACGTCGTGTACGAACAGATACGTCCCCGCGTCTACCGCGGGGGCGTCCGGCTGACCTTCTAGCGGGGAGCGTTGTTGCTCCCGAGTGACGATGAAACGCGCGCGATCTCTGACGGTGGTCCTGTTAGCCGGGTGGCTCCTGAAGGCCGAGGCCACGGGCCAGACACCGTCGCCGACGGGGAACCTTTTCGGCACGGTTCTCGACACACAGGAAAACGCGGTGAGCGGTGTCCGCGTGACGATCACCGGACCGGGCGCCCCACAAACGACGAACAGTGGCGCAGGGGGCGACTTTCATTTTCTGAATCTTTCGCCGGGCGACTACTCCGTCACGCTCGAGCAGGCGGGATTCGAGACGGCGCACCGCGACGTGACGATCGCGCTCGGCAACGTGGTTCTCTCGATCACCCTGCCCGTCGCCGGGGTGGCGGAGACCGCCACGGTCGGAGGCGAATCGCCCGAGGCGGACCCCCGCCGGATCGTGACGGGTTCGACGTTCAGCCAGAAAGAGCTCGAGAGCATCCCCACGGCACGGGATCCCTGGGCGATCGTTCGGATGGTTCCCGGAGTCCTCGTCGAAAGCATGATCGTCGGAGGCCCGAACGCGGGGATGCCCGGTTTCGTGGGCAAGGGCTCGGATCCGAGCCAGAACACCTTCAACCTCGACGGCGTCGCGGTCAGCGTGGGGGGGATCGCGCCGCTCTTTTTCGATTTCGATTCGCTCAGCACCGTCGAGGTGACGACCGGCGGCTCCGATCTTTCGCTTTCGACGCCAGGCGTGACGGTCAACCTCGTGACCAAGCGGGGCACCAACCAGCTCCTGGGCTCGGCGCGCGGCCTGTACAACAGCGGCGGCGCGTGGGACTACGGCATCGAGGCGGGCGGCCCGCTCTGGAAGGATCGCCTCTGGCTCTGGGGCGCCTTCGCGCACACCGACTTCCCGGGCTATACCCTCACCAACCGCGTCGGCGAGGAAATCCCGGGTCAGCACACCTTCGAGCATTGGAACGCGAAGCTGAATGCCCAGATCCTTCCCAGCAATGCGCTCACCCTCGCCTATACCAACTTCGAGAGGGACGTCGACGCTTGGCTCTTTCAGCCCGACCGGTCTCTGGAGTCCACATGGCACCTCCTTCGTCCGGGGATCTCCTACAAGCTCGAGGACGCGCAGGTCTTCTCGGCAAGCCTCTTCGCCTCGTTCTATGTCTCCTACGTGAAGACACGGGCGAACTTCGACCCGGTCGGGGGCCCCGACGAGCAGGCGGATCGGGTTGACCGCATCTGGCGCCACAGTTACCAGATCAAGCGAATTCTGGACGACAAGCAACAGGCCGGCTTGAACGTTTCGACGTTCTTCGACACCGGCAGCCTGCAGCACGAGGTCAAGTTCGGGTTCGGCTACCGGCACCTCCGGTTCGACTCGGGACTGAGCTGGCCCGGAGACCAGCTGGTCGGCTTTGGGTTGCCGGACGACGACGCCTACATCACCCGCCCGCAGAACGCCCGAGCCCTCACGAACGCCTACGACACCTTCGTGGGCGACACCATCCAGGCCGGCAACCTCACGTTCAACGTCGGGGCGCGCTTCGACTACCAGCAAGGGAAGAATCTTCCGTCAACGGTGCCTGCCAACCCGGTCTTCCCGGCGATTCTTCCGGCCGTGCAATACGCCGGGGATTCGGGATACCCGATCACCTGGCGGCTGTTCCAGCCGCGGGTCGGGGTCACGTACGCTCTCGGCGGAAAGCGCACCCTGCTGCGCGGCTCTTACTCGCGATTCGCCAATCAGCTCAACAGCAGCACGATCGTTTTCATCAATGCCTTCCCGGAAGTCGCCCAGCTCACCTACGGTTGGATCGACCGAAACGAGAACGGCCGCGTCGAACCGGACGAAGTCAACCTCGACGATCCCCGTGGCCAATCGGGTGCCGACCGAGACAATCCGGGCGCGTCGATACAGCTGAATCAGATTGCCAGGGACTATAAAACTCCGACGACCGACGAATTCATCGCCGGCGTGGAGCGGCAGATCGCTCCCGGCCTGTGGGGCTCCGTCGCGTACACCTACCGCGTCTTTCGAAATCTCGAGGTCGCGCCGCTGATCGGAACGACGAGCGCGAGCTACCAATACATGGGCAATGCAGCGGGGACCGCCGTGGACCCGGTGACCGGCTTAGTCCTGGATTTCAACGAGCCGTACTACGCGTTGACGGAGTGCCCGGCTCCGTGCAACGGGAGAGTGCTCGAGAACCGGCAGGATGTCAGCGAAACCTACAGCGGCGTCGAGCTCCAGCTGCTCAAGTCCTTCTCGCACGGCTGGATGGCACGCGTGAGCTTTGCCTACAACGACCGACAGCAGGACATCGGCCCGGGCGCGATCGTCAATCCGAACAACGAGGTGCCGGGAACCAACGCGAGCGGTCCCGTCGTCGAGGGCACGATCAACGCGACCTGGCAGTTCAATGTCGGCGGCATGGTCGAGCTTCCGCTGGGCATCGCGGCCGGCGTGAATCTCTCCGGCCGTCAGGGGTTTCCGATCCTCTACCAGGTGGAAGCCTTCACCGATGATCTGGCAGTGTTCGCTTACTCGATCCAGATCGGATCCGCGACGCGCTATCGGAATCCGAATGTCTACCAGCTCGATCTGCAGCTCTCGAAGGCCTTTCGGATCGGGTCGCGCGTCATTGTGATTCCCCAGTTCGACTGCTTCAACCTGCTCGATAGCCGCACGGTGCTCGAGCGCGACGGCCTCGTTGGAAGTTACGACGCCGCAGCGGATACTCCGTTCGTACCGTCGGACGGTTTCAATGCGCCATCCGAGCTCAGTCCGCGCGTGTTCCGAGGAGGCGTCCGAGTCACTTTCTAGAGGTTCGCTTCGCGAGCACCGTGATCTCCACCGTCACGATGTTGCCGACCGCCTTCGCCTCGGCATTCCCGGCCCACCCCATGCCGTAGTCCCTCCGATCGAACTTGAACGTGGCGTGGATGCCGACGTGCTCGTCCGGGTGGGGCCCGTCGAAGTGGCCCTGGAACACGAAGGGAAGGACGATCTCCCTGGTCACTCCGTGGAGCGCGAGCGTTCCGGTGGCCTCCCACTTGTCGCCCACCTTGCGGACGCTGCGGCTCTTGAACTGGATCTTCGGGTACTTCGCGGCGTCGAAAAACGCCGGCGTGCGCAGTTTCTGGTCCCACGAGTCGTTGCCCGTATCGACGCTCGCGATCTCGATGACGGCCTCGGCGCGGGCCGTCGAGTAGTCGGGCTTCTTCCCGGCGTCGAGCCGGATCTCGTATTTCATGAACTTGCCCGAGATCTTCGACACGGCCAGGAGCGGCACGGAGAACTGGATGTTCGACTGGTCCTCGACGATGTCGTACTCGGCGGCACGGATCGTCGCGGCTGTCGTGAGGCCGAGGGCGATGACGAGGCAAGCAAAGTTGCGCATGCGCGAATCCTAAGGGAGCTCGAGCGGCGATAGAATCCCGGCACTTTCACGCTTGATGGAGGACGAATGAAACGGTTTCTCGCCGCCCTGGCGTTCGTTGTGTGTCCCGTCGCCGTGCTCGCTCAGGTCGTTCCGGGCCACCGCCTTCCGGAAGGCCCCGAACGGCCGGTCCGCGAGCGGACGTTCCACGCGAAGAAGTACAAGGCGGACCTGAGATTCGACATGGCGGCGGAGCGGATCGACGGGAACCGCCACCGTGACCTTCGAGGCTCTTCGGGCGCCCCTCGTCGAACCTCTCGCTCGATGCCGCGGACCTCGACGTGACGAAGGTCGTGCGCGCCGCCGCCGGCGCAGGCAGCAGTCGGCCGCAGAAGTTCGCCGTGGACAAGGGCGCCTTCAAGCTCGACATCGCGCTCGATCCGCCGGTCGGCATCGGCGAGTCGGCGACGGTCGCGATCGACTACTCGTGCAAGCCGCGTGCGGGTCTGTACTTCTATCCGCAGGAAGGGAACAAGCTCGCCCGCAGGCCTGGAACTACGGCGAGGGCGGGCTCCACCGGGGCTGGCTCCCGGCCTACAACGATACGAACGACCGGTTCGCGATCGAGTTCGTCGTGACGGTTCCGAAGGGCCTGACGGCGGTCGCCAACGGCTCGCTCGCCGAGACGCGCGACAACGCCGACGGCACGCGGACGTTCCGCTGGGTGCAGGAGGGTCCGATTCCGAACTACCTGCTGGCGCTCGACGTCGGCGAGTTCGCGAAGTGTGTCGCTGCGCGACGCGAAGGTCGGCGGGAAAACCATCCCGCTCGCCGCCTGGACGCCGCCCGGCACCGAAGAGGCCGCGAAGTTCGTCTTCGGCAACACGCCCGACATGGTCGAGTACTTCTCGACGAAGATGGGTTACCCGTATCCCTGGGACAAGTACGACCAGGTCGTGCTGCGCGAGTTCGCCGGCGCGATGGAGACGACGACTCGCGACCGGTTTCTCCGAGAGCGAGCTCCGCATCGCGGGCGATCCGCCGGACTCTGGCCCGGTCTACGAAAAGGCGCGGCCCGTCTTCACGTACGAGGACGTCGTCGCGCACGAGCTCGCGCACCACTGGTTCGGCGACCTCGTGACGTGCCGTTCGCTGGGTTCGTTCTGGCTGAACGAGTCCTTCGCCACGTTCTGGCACTCGATCTGGAACGGGAAGGCGCATGGCGAAGACGACCTGACCTACCAGCGCTGGTGGTACCTGAACGAGTACGTCGACTACGTCCGCGCGACCGGCAGCGTGCGGCCGATGGAGTATCTCCGCTACAAGGAGCCGTCGGCCATGTACCAGCAGGAGACGACCTACGTGAAGGGCGCTCTCGTGCTGCACATGATCCGGCACTTCCTGGGCGAGGCCGACTTCGATCGGATGATCGCGGCGTACCTCGAGAAGCACGAGTACTCGAACGTCGACTCGGCGGACCTGAAGGAAGCGATCGAGCGCGCCGCCGGCCGCAACCTCTCCTGGTTCTTCGAGGACTGGGTCGTGGGCGGCGGCGGGCATCCCCGCTTCGAGGTGTCGTACCGCTGGGCGCCGGAGCGCAGGCAGGTCGACCTGACGTCAGGCAGATCCAGGCGGACCTGCCGTTCGAGAACGACTTCCGGCTGCCCGTCGAGGTCGAGATCGCGGACGCGTCGGGCGCGAAGACACATCGGGTCGAGCTCTCGGGATGGTCGACGACCGTCGTCGCTGCCGGCCCGGCGAAGCCGCCCCGCGCGCGTCACCTTCGACAAAGGCGGCTGGCTGTCTGCGAGGTGAAGTACGCGCGGCCGATCAGCGAGGTGCTCGCGGAGCTCTCGGGCGGCGACCTCGCGGCGCAACTGCGCGCCGCCCGCCAGCTCGCGGACGACTTCCCGCTCGACCCGCGCTCCGCGAGGCGCCTGGCGCGCATCCTCGCGGATCCGGCCGCCCACTGGGGGCTCGAAGCAGGAAGCCGCGCTCGACCTCGGGCGGATCGGCGGCTCGGCCGCGGCAGGCCTCGCTGCGAAGGCCCTTGCGGACGCCGATCCGCGCGTTCGCCGCGCCGTGGCCTGGCGCTCGGCCAGGCGGGCGACGTGCTCGGCCGCCGACGCGCTGCGCGCGCGGTCGAGACGGACAAGGCCGAAGACGTCGTCGCGGCCGCGGAGATCTCGCTCGGGCGTCTGCGCGCGCCGGGCACGAAGGAGTTCCTGACCCGCCAGCTCTCCCGCAATTCGCGGTGGTGGGATTCGGTCCGTATCGGCGCGCTGCTCGGCCTGGCGAAGCTCGCGGACCCGACGCTCGCGCCGTCTTCGAGTCTTACACGCGGCCCGAGCACGTTCCGGAGGTCCGCGACTCGCGGCCATGACGGGTTGGGAGGCTGCCGCTCCGGAGGATCCCCGCTCGCGAGCGGCTTTGCGGACGCTCGCCTCGCGATCGCAACCGCAGCGTGCGCCTGGCGGCGATCCAGAAGCTCGGCAAGCTGCACCGCGAGGACGGACCTGCCGTTCCTCGAGCGGCTGGCACGAGGACCCGGACCTCGAGTGTCGCGCAGTTCGCGAGCGAAGGGATCGAGGAGACGATGGCCTTCGTGGGGTCGGAAGCCGCGACTCCCAATGATTTTCCGAGAATTGCCGCGGCGGCTGCCGTACCCTAGACTGCGGTCGTCGGACTGAAGGCACGTCCCATGTTTACTCCGCCGGGTCTGCCTGGCGCTCGCAGTCGCGGCTTCCGCCGGCGCCCAGACCGCGGACGCAGCTCACCGTGCCGGCCGTCGCCTCGATCGTCGGCGTCGCGCCCGTTCTTTTCGGACGTGCGGGCTTCAACACCTCGTACACCTCGACCCTCGAAGTCACGGCGACCTATCGGTGCTTCCTCGCCGCTGCCCGGGACTCCCGCCGTCAGGAGACCTTCGAGCTCGCGCCGCGGGAATCCCTGGCTTTCGACGACATGGCGGCCGACGCGTTCGGCGCACCCAACTCGGCCGGGGGTGTGGAGTTCGACGTCCTCGCGGGCGGCCACGGCTGACGACCTCGTCGTGACGAGCCGCCTGTACTCGACGGCGCCCGAGCCGACCGTCGGCATGTTCATTCCCGGGCGTGACTGCGGCGTCCGCGCACCGGTACTCGGTTCTCAACGCAGATCGCCAACGGGGGAGCCGGCGCGGGTTTCCGGACGAACGTCGGCGCCTTCAACGGGCAGGACACGGCGGCGACCGCCGTTTTCGCGGTGTACTGGGAAGGCCACTGGGTGGGCCAGGTCGAGCGGACGATCCCGGCGCACTCCGGCGTCCAGATCAACGACATCTTCGGCCCCAACGGAATCAACCACGACGAGCTCGAGACCTCCGACGGCGTCATCACGGTGCAGACGAACGGCCCGGCGATCTTCAGCTACGCCGCGGTGATCGACAACGCGACGACCGATCCGATCTTCGTGCGGGGAGCCGCGGACGCGGTGCCGGTGCTCTCCGTCGGCGGGAGCTACCCGACCGAGGTCGCGCTCGTTCCGGGCCAGAACACCTGCGGCAACGTCAACGTGCAGGACAACCCGACGACCGTCGTGCAGACGCCAGGCTCCCACGCGCTGACGATGACGCACGCGGGCATCACCTACGAAGGAACCGTCCAGGACGACGGCTCCTTCGCGATGCAGCCGGAGAGCGTCGCCGGCGGGTTCACGATCACGATCAACGGCGAGTTCACGCCCCAGGGCTTCACGGCGGCGGTGCGCGTCGACCAGGCTGCGCCGGCGTGCTTCTACCTCGTCGAGTGGGTCGGGTTGAAGAGCGTCGGCGCGAACTTCTTCCCGTAGACGAACGGGCGTCCCCGCGGGGGCTATCATCGGCTTCCACCTTTCAAACGGGAGGCGACGATGCAGCGTCTCGCGGCCACCGCCCTGATCGCCGGTTCATTCCTTTGCGTCGCCGCGGTTCAGGCCGAAGGCCCATCGCGGGCAAGAGAGATTCCCCGACTCGGCACCGTCCGATTCGTCGAGGGACCGCCTCCGTCAGTGGCCGGAGCCTTCGGAGGCGAGGTGCAGCAACGACTCATCTCCGTGAGCGAGTTCATGCCGGCGATCAGCGATTATGCGTATCTGACCAACCTTGGCGAAGACCTCCACCCGCTCGAGAACGGGCTCCAGTACTGGTTCGCTCCGCTGGCCCTGCCTGCCGGTGCGATCCTCGAAGAGATCCGCCTGCTCGTTCGCGATGAAGACGCCGCGGAGGACATCGTCGGCAACCTCTACTTCGTGACGCGGGACATCACCGGCTCCGCGCCGTGCGACGGCCTGTGGGGATACGGTCAGTGGGAGCGGACGACCGAGGGCCTCAGCGGCTCGGGCATCGTCGTCATGACCGACGACATGCCCGTGCTGATTCAGACTCAGGCGGCGTTCCCCTGTGCCAACGAGAACTACCTCCAGCACTTCCTCAGCCTCGAGCTCTCGTCCCTGGATCACGCCTTCACGGGCGCGGTTGTTCGCTGGCGCCGCTCGGTCGCTCCGGCCCCGAGCGCCGCGACCTTCGGCGACGTGCCGACGAATCACCCGCTCTTCCAGTTCGTCGAGGCGCTGGCCGCTTCGGGGATTACGGCGGGATGCGGAAGCGGCAATTACTGTCCCAACAACCCGCTGACGCGCGGCCAGATGGCCGTGTTCCTGTCGATCGCGCTCGGGCTGCACTGGCCGTTGTAAGGGATCGACGCCCGCGCAACCACTCGGGGGCTATGATCGCCTTCCACCTTTTCGAACGGGAGGCGATCATGTCTCGTCGCACCGTCTCGCTCCTCGCGGCCGGTCTCATTCTGGGAGTTGCCAGCGCGGGCGCGCAGCTCGTTCCGCTGTCGGAGGCCGGCAGCCGTCCGGGCCCTCGCTCGTCCGGGGCGTTCGGCGGCGAGATCCAGGAAAGGATGATCGCGGTCGCCGAGTTCACCCCGGCGCTGGCCAGCTATAACTTCTCGAACGCCTTCGGCACTTTCCTCCGGCCCTCGGTGGCCGGACTGCAGAAGTGGATCGCGCCTCTCGGGCTGCCGGCGGGCGCCATCGTCGAGGAGATTCTGCTGTTGGTGGAGGACGAGGATGCGGTCGAGGACATCGTCGGATCCTTCGTGTTCACCGCACAGGCGGCCGACGGTGCGGGGGACTGCGATGCGGGCTACATCGAAACGCAGTGGACCGGCCATTCCACGGGGCTCAGCGGCCGCGGCTTCGTTTCGATGCAGGGCCCCGCGCCGTATCTGATTCTGGGTCGGGCCGTTTATCCCCCGGGTTTCTGCACCGAGGAGATGTACCTGATTTACTCGATTGCGGTCGACCTCAATTCGGCGAGCCACGGCCTCGCGGGCGCCGTCGTTCGCTGGCGCCGCTCGGTGAGCCCGGCTCCGGACACAGCGACCTTCGGCGACGTGCCGACGGACCACCCGTTGTTCCAGTTCGTCGAGGCGCTCGCGGCCTCGGGAATCACGGCGGGATGCGGAAGCGGCAATTTCTGTCCGAACAATCCGCTGACGCGCGGGCAGATGGCCGTGTTTCTGTCGATCGCGCTCGGGCTGCACTGGCCGCAGTAGGAGGGAACGGGCGAAGGGCGGCCGCAAGGGCCGCCCCTACGAAGACGTTGGAAGGACCAGCCCGGTCTACGCGGCGGCTTCGCCGTCGCGCACGATCCGGCCGTCGCGGATCTCGACGATCCGGCTCGCGCGACGCGCGAGCGTCATGTCGTGCGTGATGACGACGAGGGTCGAGCCCTGCTGCCAGAGCTCGGTGAAGAGGCTCATGATGTCGCCGCCGGCGGAGGTGTCGAGGTTGCCGGTGGGCTCGTCGGCCAGCACCACGTCCGGCTGCATGGCCAGCGCCCGCGCGATCGCGACGCGCTGCATCTGGCCGCCCGAGAGCTCGGTCGGCCTGTGGTCCATGCGGTCGCCGAGGCCGACGCGGTCGAGAAGCTCGGTCACACGCTCGCGGCGCTTCTTCGGCGCCACGCCGCCGAAGAGGAGCGGCATCTCGACGTTCTCGAAGGCGGTGATCTGGGGCAGGAGGTTGAAGCCCTGGAAGACGAAGCCGACGCGGCGGTTGCGCACGTCCGCGAGCTCGTCGCGGGTGAACTTCGAGACGTCCTCGCCGCCGAGGCGATAGGTTCCTTCCGTCGGCGTGTCGAGGCAGCCGATGAGGTTCATCAGCGTCGACTTGCCCGAGCCCGACGGCCCGACGATCGCGACGAACTCGCCCTGCGCGACCTCGAGGTCGACGCCCTTCAGGGCTTCGACCTTGACCTTGCCGGTGTCGTAGATCTTCCGGATCGTCTGCATGTCGATGATCGCGTCGTCACGCTGCCTCCCATGTCATTCGTACCGCAGGGTCGAAGCCGGGTCGATCGAGGCCGCGCGCCGCGCCGGGAAGTAGCCGGCGAGCAGGCCGCAGGTGCCCGAGGATCGCGATCGTCGCGAGCCCGATCGGCCACGAGAGCGTCGGCCGGCCCATGAACTCGAGGACGTCGTTGCCCTCGATCGGGACGAACGAGAGACCCGTCACGATGCAGAATCGCGATGAGCGCGCCGACGAGGCCGCCGACGAGGGTGTAGACGAGGCCCTCGAGGATGAACGGCCCCGTGATCCAGGCGCGGCGCGCGCCGAGCGCCATCTTGACGCCGATCTCTTTGGTGCGCTCCTTGACGACGGCGTACATGATGTTGGCGACACCGACGCCGCCGATGATCAGCGTCAGCGCCGCCGATGACGCCGAAGAAGATCTCGAGGCCGAGCATGATCTTCCCCTGCATCTGCTGGCCCTTGACGGTGTTCCAGAGCCCCCACACGCGCGGGTCCTCGGGGTCGAACCCGAGGCGCGGCCCGAGCACCTCGTTGAAGTGCTTCAGGGCCGCGTCCATGTCGTCGGCCTTCCTGACGCGGAAGACGACGACGTTGAGCCGGTCGCTGCCGAGGACCGCCTTGAACGTCGACTGCGGGATGACCGCGTGGGTCGCGTCGGGACCGCCGTAGGTCGAGGACTGGCGCTTCCTCTGCATGACGCCGATGACCGTGAAGGGCGAGTTGTTGATGAGGACCGTCTTGCCGAGCGGATCCTCGGGCCCGAAGATGTCCTTCGCCATCTCGTCGCCGAGGAAGACGACGCGGCGCTTCTCCTCCTCGTCCTGCGGGTTGAGGAAGCGGCCGCGGGCCTGGGGAAGTGCTTGCGCGCATCGCCGTAGTCCCAGCGCGTGCCGATGACGCGGCCGTTGACGGTCTTGCGGCCGTAGGTCAGCGCCGTGCGCCACGACGTGTATCTCGCCCCAGATCGCGTCGAGCTCGGGCAGGCGCTCGCGCGCGTAGTCGATGTCCTCCATCTTCGGCCGGATGGGCCGGCCCTCGGGCAGTCCCTTGTAGGGCTTGGAGGTCTCGCCGGGCCACATGATGGCGAGGTTGTTTCCCATCGCCTGATCGTTGGACATCATCTGCCGCTTCAGCCCCTCGCCGAAGGCGAGCAGGAGCAGGATCGTCACGGTGCCCCAGGCGAGCGAGGCGATCGTCAGCGTGGCGCGCTTCTTCTGCAGCCGCGCCGACGCGAGGAAGAGCTGGAGGACGACGGACAGATCGCGTTTCATGGGGAGCTCGGCCGCCGGAGCGAGCCTGTAGGGGCGGGGCTTGTCCCCGCCCGAGGGCGGCCGCAAGGGCCGCCCCTACGAGTCGACGCTCCCTCCAGTAATTCGTCATAGCTTCATCGCCACGACGGGGTCGAGCCGCGAGGCGTCCCGCGCCGGGAAGTAGCCGGCGACGAGGCCGGTGACCCCGAGGATCGCCGCGGTCAGCGCCGCGACGGAGAGCGACAGGTCCGGATTGCCGACGTACTCGCCGACGCCGAACTTCGGAAAGATCGCGCAGACGGTGAAGGAGATGACGAACCCGAGGCGCCGCCCATGCCCGTGATGAGCAGCGTCTCCAGCAGGAGCTGCCGCAGGAGCCAGCGGTCCCGCGCGCCGAGGGCCATCTTGATGCCGATCTCCTTGGTGCGCTCCTCGACGACGACGTTCATGATGTTCGAGACGCCGATGCCGCCGACGATGAGGGTGAAGGAGCCGATGATGCCGAGGAAGAGGCGGAAGGACAGGAAGAAGATCGCGAAGAACTTGAGGTTCTCCGTCGTGTCCCAGACCGAGAAGGCTTCCTTGTCCGCCGGGTCGAAGCGCTGGCGGCTGCGCGATGACGCCGCGCACCTCGTCGGTCACGGCCTCGGCCTTGCGCGGCATCCTTCGGCTGGTAGATCAGGTTCTCGACCCACTTCTCGCCGGTGATCGCGCGGTACGTCGAGCCGGGGATGAAGCCCTTCTGGTTGTCGCGGCCGCTGTAGCTCGAGTTCTGGACCTTGCTCTGGAGCACGCCGACGATCAGGAACGGGCGAGCCGCCGAGCAGGACGACCTTGCCGACCGCGTCGACGTCCTCGCCGAAGATGTCCTCCGCCATCTTCTTGCCGATGAAGAGGACGCGGCGCTGCTCGGCGATGTCGGTCGGGTTGATGAACCGGCCGCCGGCCTGGGGAATGAGGTTGCGCATGTCGCCGAACTCGGGCGAGACGCCGGAGACGTCGATCGCGATCGTCTTGGCGCCGTAGTGGAGCTTCAGCGTCTGCGAGTACTCGCTCGAGATGGCGTTCAACCCCGCGCGTCTCGCGGCGGATCGCCTCGATGTCGTCCTCGTTGAGCCGGATCTTGCGCCCCTTGCCGAGGCCCTCGAACGGGCATCGAGGTCAGGCCCGGCCAGGCGATGCAGATCGCGTCGCCGATTCCGGAGCTGTTGAGGATCATCTGCCGCTGGAGGCCCTTGCCGAACGCCAGCAGGAGGCTGACGGAGACGGTGCCCCAGACGATCCCGAAGACGGTCAGGAACGTGCGGAGCTTCTGGCTGCGCATGTCCCGCCACATCTGGCGGAGGGCGTCGCGGATGGAGAGCACGGCGGTCTCGCGATCAGGGGCTGCGTCCGCTGGCCGTCCGGGGTCATGCGCGGCTCAGTCGACCGCGGACGTCAGCTTCTTGGGCGGCCGCTCGAGGACCTTCGCGCCGAGCTGGACGCCCTCGGCGACCTCGACGTTCAGGCCGTCGGAGACGCCGAGCTTGACCGCGGTCTTGACGGGCGGCGCCTTCTCGGTCGCGCCGGGCACCTCGACGAAGGTCTTCTTGCCGCCGTCCTCGAAGATGACGACGCGCTCGGGGATCGTGAGGACGTCCTTGCGCTCGCGGATGATCAGGTCCGCGTTGGCCGAGTACCCGGCGCGCAGCGTGACGTTCGTCGTCGGGTCGAGCTCGATCTCGACGTCGAAGAGCGTCGCCCCGTCCTTCTGCTGCGCCTGCGGCGCGATGCGCGCGACGCGTGCCGGTCACGACGTCCGTCGGCAGCGCTCCGACCTTGATGCGCGCCGGCAGGCCGACCTGCAGCTTCCCGACGTCGATCTCGTCGACGGTGCCCTTGAAGATGAGGTCGCTCATGTCGGCGATCGCCGCGAGCTCGGTGCCGGGCTGGTAGGAGGTCAGCGGCACGACCGGCTCGCCGGGGTTGACCGCGCGGGTGAGGATCGTGCCGGCCGCGGGCGAGCGGATGACCGATTCCATGGAGACGGTGTCGGTCTGGATGCGGCCCTTGCGCGTCAGGTCGCGGCCCTGCTCGGCCGTGGCCACGGCGACCCGGGCGAGCTCGAAGGCCTCGCGCTTGACGTCGAGGTCGGACTTGGGCACGACGCCGCTGCTTCGAGCAGCTCCTGCGACCGCTCGAACTCGGCCCGCGCGCGCTCGTACGAGGCCTTCGCCGAGTCGAGCTGCCGGTCGACGTCGGTCAGCTCCTGCGGCGTCGGGATCGGGTGCGATCTCGAACAGGGCGTCGCCCGGCCTTGACCTTGTCGCCGACGTTGACCATGCAGTGTCTTGACGATCCCGGAGATCTTCGACTTGACCGAGAACTTCTGGCGCGGCTGGATCTGGCCGACCGCCAGGGCCTTCTCGGTGATCGAGCCCTTCTCGACGGTCACCGACTTGGGTCCCTCGTCGCCGCCCTTGCCGCCCCGCGCCAGGGCATAGAGCCCGGCCGCGGCCGCCACGAGGACCGCGAGAAGAGCAGTGTCTTGAAGAGCTTCGACATACCGACCTCCCTGGATCGCTTTCTTCCGGAGTTACGCAGGAACGCCGGCCCGAAGGTTCCTCGTCCGCGACAAGCTCCCGGGAGCGCCTTCGGAGCCGCAACCGGAGCGCCGGAAGGGATATCTTTGCATCTGAAGGAGTTGCGCGTGATCCGAGGCGAGCGGCTCTATCTGCGGTCGATCGAGCGGGACGATCTCCAGCGCTGCCACGACTGGATGAACGACGAGGAGCTGACGCGCGACGCTGCCCAGCGCTATCCGATGTCGCTCGCCCGGGAGGCCGACTGGGTCGAGCGCGCGACGCGCGGGCAGGACCCTTCGCAGCTCACTCTCGCGATCTGCCTCTTCCAGGGCGACCGGCACATCGGCAACTGCGGGCTCATGGCATCGACCGCGACAATTCCGTGGCGACGTTCGGGCATCTTCATCGGCGAGACCGACTGCCGCGGCAAGGGCTTCGGCGAGGAGGCGACGCGCGTCCTCTGCCGCTACGCATTCGACGAGATGAACCTCCACAAGATCCGGCTCGACGTCTACGCCGGCAACGCCGGCGCCGTGCGGACCTACGAGCGCGTCGGCTTCCGGAAGGAGGGCGTCCTGCGCGAGGAGACCTTCCGGCGGGGGCGTTACATCGACGTGATGCGCATGGGGCTTCTGCGGGGCGAGCTGACGGACGGCGACGTGAAGCGCCGTCACAGGCCCGGTCCGCGTCGGGTGACGATGAACGCTCCGGAGTACCGCTTCCGCAGCCAGCTGGCGGGTTCTCGGGACCGCCGAAGAGGTCGCCGACGGTCCTCGCCGACATCCGTGGAGCTTTCGCGGTGGTGGCCGTCGGTGTATCTCGACGTCGAGGAGCTCGAGCCGGGCGGCGAGGGCGGGCGTCGGGCGCCGCGTCCGACTGCGCACGAAGGGCTGGCTGCCGTACGCGCTCGACTGGGAGCTGCGGTGACGGAGTCCCGCCATCCGCACGGTTTCTGATCGAGGCGAGCGGGGACCTCGCGGGCCGGGGAGCGTGGACCTTCGAGCCGGCGGGCGCCTGCACGGTCGTCACCTACGACTGGCGCGTGCGGGCCGAGAAGCCCCTGCTGCGGGCGCTGGCGCCGCTCTTCGCCTCGGCGCTCGCGGCCAACCACCGCTGGGCGATGCGCATGGGGGAGGAGAGCCTTGCTCTCGAGCTCGCGCGGCGCCGCACGAAGACGGCGGTCGAGCGCGCGCGGATTCCGCCGCCTCCGCAACCCGCGGGGACCGGGCCGTGGCTTCTCGCGGGCGGGACGGCCGCGGCGCTCGGCGCGTACCTTCTGGCCCGGCGGATCTCGCGGCGAAGGCGTCGCCGCCGGCTCTGGCGGCGCCGTTGACGCCCCGGTCGTTCAACGACCGACTTTGAGCGCCGAGCTTCGCCGGGGGATCGGGCGGCTCGACGCGACGGCGCTCGTCGTCGGCTCGATGATCGGCTCGGGCATCTTCATCGTCTCGGCCGAGAGCGCACGGCTCATGGGCTCGGGCGGATGGCTGCTCGGCGTCTGGGCCATCGCCGGACTCCTGACGATGGCCGCGGCGCTCTCGTGCGCGGAGCTGGCGGCGATGCTGCCGCGGGCCGGCGGCCAGTACGCGTTCTTTCGCGAGGCCTACGGGCCGCTCGCCGGGTTCCTTTTCGGGTGGGCGATGTTCCTCGTCATCCAGACCGGAACGATCGCGGCGGTCGCGGTCGCCTTCGCGAAGTTCCTCGGAGTCTTCGTCGCCGGCGTCTCGGACGAGCCCTGGCGTCGCGGCCGGCCCTTCGCCGTGACGCCCAGCGCCTGGTCGCGATCGCCGTCGTCGTGCGCTCACGGCGTCGAACGCGAGCGGCCTGCGCGCCGGGACCCTGACGCAGAACGTGTTCACGGCGGCGAAGTTCGCGGCGCTCGCGGTCCTCGCCTTCGCCGGACTGTTCCTCGCGGCTAACCGCGGCGCCGCCGCAGGCGTCCGCCGATCGCCGTCGTGCCCTCGAGCCTGCCCTTCGCGCTCGCGCTCGCGGCGGCGATGGTCGGGCCGCTCTTCTCCCAGTCGGCCTGGAACAACGTGACGTTCGCGGGCGAGGAGATCCGAGACCCGGGCCGCACCTTCCGTTCGCGCTGCTTGCCGGATGTCTTCTCGTCACGGTCCTCTACGTGATCACCAACGCCGGCTACCTCCACACCCTCGGGCTCGCGGGCATCCAGAATGCGCCCGCGGACCGCGTCGGGACGGCCGCGGCCGAGGCGCTCTTCGGTTCCTGGGCCGGACGCGCGATGGCGGCGGCGATTCTCGTTTCGACGTTCGGCTGCATCAACGGTCTCGTGCTTTCGGGTGCGCCGGGTCTCCTTCGCGATGGCGCGCGACGGCCTCTTCTTCCGCGAGCCTCGCCCGCCTGAACCCGGCCGGCGTGCCGGGCAACGCGCTGTGGCTCCAGGCGGTCTGGGCTTCGCTGCTCGTTCTGACGGGCACGTACAGCCAGCTCCTGAAGTACGTCATCTCGGCCGACCTGCTCCTCTACGTCCTGCTCGTCGCGGCGGTCGTGGTCCTGCGCCGCCGGCGGCCGGAGTGGCCGCGTCCCTTCCGCGCGCCGCTCTATCCGCTGGCTGCAGGTCGCGCTACGCGGCCGTCGGAGCTGGTCGCTCATCGCCCTGCTGCTCGCGGGCAACCCGGCAACGACGTGGCCGGGCTACGCGCTGCTCGTGTCGGGTGTGCCGGCGTATCCTGTGGCTCGGCGACGGCGCGCGTGAGGCTCCCGCCGCCGATCTCCTTTCCGGTTCGCGAGGACGCGACGCTGCTGGAATAGCCGGGGGCTTCCGATGACGAGGCGAACCGATGCGGCCGTCGCGCTCGGCCGCCGGTTGCGCGCGTCCAGGAGAAGCCGGGCTCCTCGACGCGATTCCCGGAGCGCGTTCGCTCCTGCTCGTGTTCGATCCGGCCGTGCTCGCGCGGCGAGGCGCAAGCGCGGCTCGTCGCGCAGGGCGTCTCGCACACCGACGATGCCGCCTGCCGCCTCGCGGCTCCTGCGCATCCCGGCGATCTACGACGGGGAGGACCTCGCGGAGCTCGCGCTGGAGCGCGGACTCAGCGCCGGGCAGCTCGCACAGCGGCACGCCGCGGCCCGTTATCGCGTGGCGTTCGTGGGTTCGCTCCGGGCTTCGGGTACCTGGCCGGGCTGCCGCGGGAGCTTGCCGCGCCGCGCCTGCGACGCCGCGGCCGCGCGTTCCGGCCGGGAGTCTGGCGATCGGCGGCGCGTGGACCGGCATCTATCCGGCGCCTCGCCCGGGGGCTGGCGGCTGATCGGCCGGACGTCGGCGCGGCTCTTCGACGCCGCGGCGGATCCGCCGTCGCTCCTGGCGCCGGGCGACGAGTGGAGTTCGAGCCGGTCACAGCGTTGCCCGCCGCGACTCTGCCGCCGCTTCGGCCGGTCGGCGAAACGGCTCCCGCGTCCGCGCGCCCCGTTCTCCGCGTGCTCTCGGCGGGTCTCTTCACGACGACCCAGGGCCGCGCCGCGATACGGACGCGGCTCCTCGGGCGTTCCGCCCGGCGGCGCGATGGACCCGGTGTCGCTCGCGCGCGCCAATGCGCTGGCCGGCAACGCGGCCGACGCCGCCGCGCTCGAGGCGACGCTGGCGGGGCCCGAGCTCGAGGTTCTCGCCGGCACGGTCGTGGCGGTCGCGGGCGGCGAGGCCTTGAAGTCCTCCGCAACGGTTCGCCGGCCCCGTTCGACGAGGCGTTCCCGGTCACGGCCGGGGACCGGATCCGGATCGGGCGGGTCGTGCGCGGCGCGAGGGTGTACGTCGCGCTGCGCGGCGGGATCGAGGGGGAGGCGGGAGTGCGGCTGGCGGCCGGGGACGTCCTGGGCGCCGGGACGAATACGAGCACGAGCGGCCGGCCGAATCGTGACTCCGAGAGTGGGAGCGTGCTCTCCGACGAGATTCGCCTGCGCGTCTTTCCGGGACCGGAAGCGGCGCTGGTTCGATCCGGCGGAGCGAGAGCGATTCGCCGCCACGCCGTGGCGTGTGACGCCCGAGAGCGATCGCCGCGGCCTGCGACTCGAGGGGGCGCCCCTGGCGCATGGGCATGGGGAAGCCTCCGAGATCGCGCCCTCGGGCACCGTGCCGGGTTCGATCCAGGTGCCCGGGAAGCGGCCTGCCGATCGTCCTGGGACCGGACGGTCCGGTCACGGGCGGCTATCCGCGGCTCGCGACCGTCCGGAAGGCCGACCTCCACGCTGCTCGGCCAGGCCCGGCCGGGAGCCGTCATCCGGTTCGAGCTTGTGCCCCCGCCCCGCCTTTCGTCCGGAGTACCATTACCCTCCCGTGAGCATCGACCTGAACGCCGACGTGGGCGAGGGAATGGACGATGCGGCCCTGCTGCCCTTCGTGACCTCCGCCAACGTCGCCTGCGGCGTCCACGCCGGCGATCCGCTCGTGATGGACGCGACGGTGACGCAGCGCGCTCGTCGCAGGGCGTGCGGGTCGGCGCGCACCCGGGATATGCCGACCGCGAGCATTTCGGCCGCGTCCCGATCGCGATGGCCGCTGACGCCGTCGAGGCGCTCGTCCTCTACCAGATCGCGGCGCTCGACGGCTTCGTGCGCTCGCGCGGCGGCACGCTGACGCACGTCAAGCCGCACGGCGCGCTCTACCACGCGGGCGCCGAGCTTCCGGACGTGGCGCGTGCGATCGCCGAAGGCGTGCGGCGATTCCGTCCGGGTCTCGTCCTCGTCGGGCCCGCGGGTTCGATGCTCATCGAGGCCGGCCGCGAAGCGGAGCTTCCGGTCGCCGAGGAGGCTTTCGCGGACCGGCGCTACCTTCCGGACGGCTCGACCGTGCCGCGGAGCGAGCCGCGGGCGGTCATTACGGATCCCGACGAGGCGGCCGAGCAGGCCGTCGGACTGGCGCGCGACCACACCGTCGTCGCCGCGGACGGCTCCCGCATCGAGGTGCGCGCGGACACGCTCTGCATCCACGGCGATACCCCTGGCGCCGTCGCAATCGCCCAGCGGATCCATGATCGCTTCCGGCGGGAAGGCATCCGTATTGCACCGCTCGAGTCGGGTCGGGTGTCGCGCCACGACGGCGTGATGATCCCGCCGGGCTGACGCGTCGGAGGTACACTTTCCCATCCCATGGCAAGCGAACCGGAGGACATTCCCCTCGGGGAAGAGGGTGAGGCGCGGACCTGGAGCGATCGCGCCGCCTCCGTGGCCGGTGCGGCCAAGGCTCTCCTCGCCACCCGATGGGAGATCTTCGAAGAGGAGATCAACGCCAAGGCAGGGCTCTTCGGCCGGGGCGTCGCGGCGATCGCCGTCGGGGCCGCCCTCGGCATCGGCGCGCTGCTGCTCCTCGCGGCGCTGCTCGCCGCGGTCTTCGCCCAGCTCTTCCACAACGTCGCGCTCGGAATCCTGACGGCGATGCTGCTCTATGCGGGCGGCGCGGCGTTCGCGGGGCGCGCGGCGTGGAAGGCGCTGACGGCCGTCCAGCCGACGAAATATCCGGAGACACGCCGCGAGCTCGAACGGGACGTCGAAGCGCTTCGGGCGGCTCTCGCGACGGAGGATGCGGACGCGGAGTTCGGCGACGAGGACGGCCCCTTCCCGTCGCCGGGCAGCGCGTCCGGCAGAAATCCCTCCGACGAGCGCGAGCTCACCGATCTCGAGGCGCGCGTGCGCGAGGTGGGCGAGTGAGCACCGCGCAGGAACGACTCGAAGCGCTGTCGCGCCGCGCCGCCATCGAGAGGCAGGAGCTTTCCTCCGCGCTCTTCGAGGCCCGGAACGAGGCGTCGGCGTTTCGCGAGCGGTGGCGCTATGCGGGCCTCGCGGCGTCCGGCGTCGCGGCGGCGGCCACGGCGGCCTGGAAGCTCTTCGGCCGCAACTCGCTCGCGGCGAAGGTCGGGAAAATCGCGTCGGCGGCGTCGCTCCTGATCGGCGTCGGGCGCGGCGTGCGCAACGTCCGCCGCTTCTGGTAGCCGGAAACTCACTCTCCGACCGCCTGCAGAACCCGCTCCGCGATCATCCCGTAGCCCGCGCGGTTGGGGTGATAGCGATCGGCGCCCAGCCGGTCGGGCCGGCCCTGGAAGAGTCGAACGTCGGAATCACGAAAACGCCGGGATACGCGAGCGCGGTCTCGGCGAGCGAGCGTGTTCCACTGGAGAATGACCGAGGAACCGAGCCGCCCGGCCCGCCGCGGCTCCGCCGAAAGGGATCGTAGAGGCCGAGGACGAGCGATCGGCGCCTTCGGGTTGGCCGCGCGCAGCTTCTCGCAGGATCACCGCGCAGGTTCTCGACGTATCGACCCCGCGCGTCCGTCGACGGCGTCGGCGATGTCCGAAGGCGAGGCCGGCCCGCGGCGGCGCGCGCGTGGGAGAGGTCGTTGCCTCCGGCCGAGACGAGGATCAGGTCGGACCTCGGCGGCGAGGCCCCGGACGTTCCGCGGTCTCGACGAGAGCGTCGGACCTCCGGCGATTCCATGCCGTTGACGCCGAGATTCGTCAGCTCGGCGCGTCCCCGCTTTTTCGCGGCGTCCAGCACGTCGACGGCGAATCCCTTGCCGCTCTCGTCGCCCGTGCCCTTGGCCAGCGAGTCGCCGACGACGAGGATCCGGCAGCGCGCCGGTCGCGGCGCCGCGCGGACGCTCCTGCTGCGGCGGCAGGGGAGGATCGCCGATCGGCTCGCCGATCAGCGATCCGCGCAGGGCGAGCACGAACCCGGAGGCGAGGGCGAGCGCCGCGCAGCTCCCGACGATGAGGGGAGCGGTCCAGAGCCAGAAGCGCGACGATCCGCGGGACATGCGGGCGGGATGATACGTTGAGATCATGCGGCGGCGGGCGCTTGACGGCTGACGGCGGGGCCCGTGCCTGAGGCCGTCCTCTCCGCCGAGAGTCTGACCAAGCGCTTCGGCGGGCGCGAGGCCGTCTCCGACGTCTCGTTCGACGTGCTCGGGCCGGCGAAGTCTTCGGCTTCCTGGGGCCCAACGGCGCCGGCAAGACGACCACGATCCGGATGCTCGTGGGACTGGCGCGGCCCGATCGCGGCCGGGTCCGGATCCGCGGGCCTCGACGTCGCCCGCGATTTCGCGCGGGCCATGGCGCACGTGGGCGCATCGTCGAGTCGCCCGACCTCTACCAGTATCTGACGGGGCGCGAGAACCTCGTGCACTTCGCCCGGATGCTGCCGCCGGGCGCGCGCGGAGCGCATTCGGGAGCTCGGCGAAGATGGTGCCCTCTCCGAGCGGCTGGACGACAAGGTCGCGACCTACTCGCTCGGGATGCGCCAGCGCCTCGGCATCGCGCAGGCGCTGCTCGGCAACCCGGACGTGCTCATCCTCGACGAGCCGGCCAACGGCCTCGATCCCGCCGGAATCCGCGAGATCCGCCAGCTCGTCCGCCACCTCGCCGCCGAGCGCGGCATCGCGCGTCTTCGTCTCGAGCCACCTGCTGTCGGAGATCGAGCAGACCTGCGACCGGGTGGCGATCATCCACCGCGGCAGAACGCTCGCGCGGGCGCGGTGCGGGAGCTGCTGGCCCGCTCGCGAGCTCGGACCGCGTGCGCATCCGGGCGCGCCCCGCCGCGCGCGCGGCGCCGAGGCGCTGGCCGCGTTCGGGCCGGCGGAATACGGAAGCGGAGGCGCCGCGCCCGAAGCCGCCGAAGGCGTCGTGACGGCGCGCGTCCCCGCCGAGCGCGTCCCGGAGGCCCTGCGCGCGCTCGCTGGCGGCGGGATCGACGTCTTCACCGTCGAGCGGCCGCTCGGCGACGCTCGAAGAGGTCTTCCTCGAGATCACGGGAGGCGAGACGGTATGAGGTTCCCGGGCCTCGTCGAGAACGAGATCCTGAAGATCTGCCAGGCAGCGGCGCTTTCGCGTCGTCGTGCTGATTCTCGTCGCGCTCATCGGACTGATCGTCTTCGCGAAGGTGCGGCGCACGCGAAGAGCGTTACATGGAAAAGGACTGGCGCGTCGAGACGCAGGAGCGGATGGCGCAACATCCAGAACTGGCTCCGCGGCGGGCGCATGCCGGCCTCCTCGCAGCGCTGGGCGAAGTTCGAGCTCGGACGCCTGCAGTACCACCTCGACCGCGACATCAATCCCGAGGCGATCTCCGGTCCGCTCTTCGCGCGCGGCTTCGCCAACGCGGCGAGCTACCTTCTGCTGCCGCTGCTCGCGATCGTGTTCGCCTCCGACATCGTGTCGGCGCGAGTTCCAGCAGGGGACGATCAAGCTGCTGCTGACGCGGCCCGTCGGCCGCGCGCGCGTGCTCGCCTCGAAGCTCGCCGCCCTGGCGCTCGCGATCACGCTGACCGTCCTCTTCGGCGGGATCGTCGCCTATCTCTTCGGAGGCGTCGCGTACGGATACGCGGGATGGGACGCGCCGGTGCTGACGGGCTTCCGGGCCGGCGGGAGACGTTCGATCCCTCGGCCGTGCGCGTCGATCGCGCTGTGGAAGGAGACGATCCTCGTCTACGGGCTGGCCTGGTTCGCGATGCTCTGCGTCGGGCGCGATCGCTCTCCTGACCTCGGTGCTGCTGCGCTCCACGGCGGCGTCGATGGGCGCGATGCTGGCGGCCCTGATCGCGGGAAGCATCCTGCCGCGCCTGGCGCCGACGTGGGAAGCCGCAGAAGTACCTCTTCGTGACCAACCTGCCGCTGCCCGACTACTACTCCGGCTCGCCGCCGCCGATTCCGGGCCTGACGTGGCGTCGCCGTGGCCGTGCTCGCGGCATGGGCGGCCGCGGCCCTCGTCGTGGCCTTCGCGGTCTTCGTGCGCCGGGACGTGCTCGCCTGATCTCGCCGGTTTGATAGACTGGGCCTCCCACCCCAAGGGCTCCTGACCTCGCCACGGCGCCGTCGCCGCGCGTTTGCGGGCGCCCGCCGGAGCGTTTCCGAGGGCGCGGGAAATACGCGGGGCGCGTGCGGTGGTTGAAGGTGGCGCGGTTTTTGAACCCGACGGGAAACGGAGTAGGCTAACCTCCCCCGGAGAGTGATGGCAGAGAGAAAAACGGACCCACCGGCCGGCAAAATCAGCTCCGCTCGAGGAGCCGCGCGCCGACCCGCAAGCTGAAGCCGGACCAGTACGAGCTGAAGATCCGCTGGGAGAAGGCGCGCCAGGTGCTGGACGTCTCTCCCACCGGCGTCCGGTTCGATTTCGACGCGCCGCTGAAGGTCGGCACGAAGTACCCCGTCAGCCTGACGGCGCCGGGCGTCGCTTTCTCGACGACTCTCGAGGTCTCCCGCTGCCAGCTGACCGTCGAGCCGCCGAGCGGCCGTTTCTTCCGGGTCACCGGCCGCTTCTTCCCTTACGTCGAGTAGACCCCTTCGAACCGGTAGGCCACGTCCGCGCGAAGCCGTAGGCCACGTGCCACGCCGATAGCCGCGCCTCGCGATCCCCCGCGAGCCCCTTCGCGAACGCCTTCGCCAGGTCCGCGCGCTCGAGACGGTGGATCGGCCGGCGTGCGCGGGCCCTGGACCTTCCGCATCGCGGTCACGACCCACAGGCGGCCGCCCGGGACCAGCCGCTTGACGGCCGCCTCGAAGAGCGCGCGCGAGCCGACGCGGCTCTCGTGCCACAGGATGATCAGGTCGAATCGTTCCTTGACCGAGCGGATCGAGCGCGCTTCGACGCGGTCTGGATCTCGAGCCCGGGCGCGGCCTCTCCCGGCAGGACGTCCCTCGAGCTCGGCAGGCGCGTCGCGACGAGCAGCGCTCGCGAGGCGGCCGAGAGCTCCAGCCGGTCCACGATCTCGGCGCGGCCCCGCAGCGGAATCACGCGTGCATCTTCGTGCGACATACTTTCCTCCCGTGGCGGAGGTCTTCTTTCGGCACGGCGAGTTTCGCCTACGAGGGCTGGAAGGGGATCGTCTACCACGACCGCTACCGCGAAGTCGACGCTTCACGGTCGAGTGCCTGCGGGAGTACGCGACGCTACGCGCCCTTCCGGACCGTCGAGTTCGACTTCCCCTTCTATCGGCCGCCGACGGAAGCGCCAGCTCGCGCGCTACGCCGCGGTGCTGCCGCCGGGCTTCCCGGTCGTCTCGAAGGTCTGGGAGGAGCTGACGATGCCGCGTTTCCCGGAGCTCCCGCGCCACGCCGAGCGGGCGGGCCAGGAGAACCCGCGGTATCTCGATCCGGCGGTCTTCCGCGCCGAGGTGCTGCCCGCCTACGAGAGCGCGTTCGCCGGCCACACGGGACCGTTCCTGCTGGAGTTTCGCGACCGAGTGGCAGCCGACGCCCGAGCGCCGCGGGCGCATTCCTCGAGAAGCTCGACCGCTTTCTCGGCGCCATGCCCGAGACGCACCGCTTCTCGGTCGAGATCCGGACGCCGGAGTACTTCGTGCCGGACTATTTCGACGTGCTCCGCCGGCGGGCGCCGCGCACGTTTTCAACTGGTGGACCCGAACTCCCGGACTGCTCGAGCAGTGGGAGGCCGCGCAGCCCCTGCCGGCCGATTTCGCGTGGCGCGGATCCTCGTTCCGCCCGGCGTGCCCTACGAGCAGGCCGTCGAGCGCTTCCGGCCCTACGATCGCATCCAGGCGCCGCGCGAGGACATGCGGCGGGACCTCGTCCGGCTGTTCCGCCACATCGCGGCGGCCGGGCGCCGACGCCTTCATCCTGGTCAACAACCGCTCCGAGGGCTGCGCCCCCCTGACGATCCGCGCGCTCGCCCGGCAGCTCGGGATCCCCGTTCCGGAGGAGCCGAAACCGCGATCGCTGTTCGACTGAGATCCTAGCGGCGCGCCTTGCAGAAGGTCCAGGCGAGATAGCCGACGACGCCGATGCCGGCGATCCCGATCAGGACTGCGGAGGCCGGCGACAGCTGGCGGACCAGCGTCCAGGTCAGATAGAAAACCGCCGCGAAGATCGGGACCGAGAGGATGCCGGCGATCGTCACGAGGTTCTTCGACCTTCTTGCCGGTCTCCTGCGGGACGACCTTCATCATCTCGAGCTTTTTCGACACGTCCACGGGAAGCGCGGGCCGCTCGACCCACTTCAGGGCCTCGGGCTCGGTGAATCCCTGCTTGAGCTCCGCCGGGGAAGTTCTCGCCGCAGTAGACGCAGTGGTTCAGCCGCCAGGCCGCCAGCGGGCGGTGGCAGCGCGGGCAACGGGGGCCGGCGGGCGCTGAGCTTCACGGCTTTTCTTCTCGATCCCGGATGAGAAACGATTATACGGTTGGCGCCCCCGGAAAACGGCATCTCCGGCCGACGGCACCGTCGAGGAGGCCCCGTGAAGAGCAGCGGAAAGTCGCGTGGACTGGAGCGGTGCGGCACGGCGCTCGTCACGCCGTTCGACGACAAGGGGCCGCATCGCCTTCGGCGCTATCGAGGAGCTGGTCGAGTGGCAGATCGGCGCAGGGCATCGACTTTCTCGTCCCTGCGGCACGACCGGCGAGTCGCCGACGCTGTCCCGCGACGAGCGCAAGGCGGCCACGGCGGCGGTCGTGCGCGCCGCCAACGGGCGCGTGCCGGTCATCGCGGGCGCGGGAGGCAACCACACGGCGCGGGCGGTCTTCTGGGCGCGCGACGCGGCCGCGGTGCGGGCCGACGGCATCGTCTCGGTCACCCCGATGTACAACCAGCCGAGCCCCGACGGGCTGCGTGCGGCACTTCTCGGCCATCGCCGAGGCGACGGACCTGCCGATCCGATCGTCTACAACGTCGCCCGCGCGCACGCGGCCTGGACCTCGACGTCGAAACGATCCTGCGGCTCGCGGAGATCCCCAACGTGGCCGGCCTGATGGAGGCGTCCTCCGACTTCGGCAAGATCGCGCAAGCTGATGGCGAGCTCTGCCGCGGGACTTCGCCGTGTATTCTCGGTGCACGACACGACCGCTCGGCTCTGATCGCCCTGGGCGCCCGCGGCGTGATCTCGGTCGCCGCCAACGAGATCCCGAAGGAGATGAGCGACGCTCGTGCGGGCGGCCCTGGAAGACCACCGCGAGCGCGGCGCTGGAGCTCCAGAGCAAGTACGAGCCGCTGATGGAGATGAACTTCTGGGAGTCCAACCCGGCGCCCGTCAAGTGCGCCCTCGCGCTGATGAAGAAGTGCGGCGAGACGCTGCGGCTGCCGCTCGTCCCGTTCGCGACGACACGCGCCGGCAGCATCGAGAAGATGCTGCTCATACCGACTGCTGCCCACAAGGCTCCGGCGCTGATAGGATCCGCCATGGCTTCGGCTAGCGGGACATCCGAAAGACCAAGGAAGACAGCTGGTCCCGGCAGTACGAGCACGCCCGGTCGAGCCGTCCGCAAGAAGGGTGAGGCGGCCGAGCCGCCGCAGAATGCGTCGGCCCAGTGGCGCGGCATACGTCACGGCACATCACGAGTGTGGGCCGCCGCGTATCGAACAGACTCCGGGAGACGTCGCAGTGGCGAAGTGCACCGAACTGCGACTGCCTCTTAGACCGCCTCGCCGAAGGAGGTGATGGGCGCAGGAGCACGAGAAGAGCGGGTTCTTCCGCAGCCCCAGCTGCTCCGAGGTGCGGCGAAGTCCTAGTCGAGCGCGTTCGTGCCGGTGAGTGAGCCGTCCGTGAGGCCGGCCGCGCGACGCGTTGCCGACGCGAGGAGGCGGGCTCGAGGCCTGTAGCCGGGGTACTCTCTACCGCGGTCCGCGGGAGGTTCTCGCATCAGGTGCCGCGCGAGCAGCGCGTGGAGGTGGTAGCGACGTGCCCGGGCCCTCGTTGATCAAGTGCGTGCGGTTCGGGTAGACCATGAAGTCGAACGGCTTGTCCGAGCGCGACGAGCCGGTTGATCAGCCGCTCGGTGCCCTGGAAGTGGACGTTGTCGTCGCCCGAGCCGTGGACGAGCAGGAGCTTGCCCTTGAGCCCTTCCGCGTACGTGATCGGGGAGCCCTTCCGATAGCCCTCCGCGTTGTCCTTCGGCAAGGCCCATGTAGCGCTCCTGGTAGATCGTGTCGTAGAGCGTCTGGTCGGGCACCGGGGCCACCGACCATGCCGACCTTGTAGAGGTCGGGGTAGCGGAAGAGGGGTTGAGCGTCATCGAGCCGCCGCCGCTCCAGCCCCATGACGCGACGCGCTCGGGATCCAGGATACGGTCGCGAGGCGAGCAGCGCGCGGACGGCGGCGGCCTGGTCCGCCGCGGCCAGCACGCCGACTTCGCCGTAGACGGACTTGCGCCACTCGCGGCCCTTCAGGCGACGGCGTGCCGCGGTTGTCGACGCACGCGACGACGTAGCCCGCGTCGGCGAGCGCGCGGTGGAAGAGCATCCGGTAGGTCGGGTCCCCGCGCCACTTGTCGGTGACCTCGACGCCGGCGGGCTCGCCGTAGACGTACATGAGGAGCGGGTACTTCTTCGACGGGTCGAAGTTCTGCGGCTTGATCATCCAGCCGTCGAGCGCCACGCCGCCGCCGATGTCGACGCTGGAAGAACTCGGTCGCCGGGATTCGTCAGCGGCGCGACCGCGGCGGCGAGCTCCCGGTTGTCCTCGAGCACGCGGAGCGTCTTGTGCGACGGGAGCGCACGAGGTCGGTCACGGGCGGCTTGTCGATGCCCGAGAACGTGTGGATGGCGAGCGCCCGTCGGGCGAGATCCTGTAGGCTGTGCGTAGCCCGGCTGTGTTCGGCGGCGTCACGCGCTCCGGCGTGCCGCGGCCGTCGAGGCGCGCGCGGTAGAGGTAGCGCCGCGTCGCGTCGTCGGGCGACGCGATGAAGTAGAGGAACTCGCCGTGACCGTCGACTCCCTCGACCGTCACGATGTCGAAGTCTCCCGGCGTGAGCAGCCGCATGGCCGTGCCGTCCCGGGGCGCCGCGTAGGCGTGCCGCCAGCCGTGCTTCTCGCTGACCCAGAGGAGCTCGCTTGCCCGGCAGCCACTGCCAGGCGTCGACGACGTCGAGCCACGCCTCTGTCCTCGTCGTGCAGCATCCGGCGCGCCTTGCCGGTCTTCGGGTCGACCAGCCAGACGTCGTTGGCGTTCTGGAGGCGATTCAGCTGCTGCAGGACGACCTCGCCGGTGAAGTCGACCCACTCCATCCGCGGCACGTAGTGTCTGGCGCGGATCGCCCGGCAGCGCGACCCAGCGCGGCGCGCCGCCCGCGGCGGACACGATCCCGACCTTCACGGCTGAGTTCGTGGTGCCGGCCTTGGGATACGGGATGCTGCGTGACGACGGGGTAGAGCGTGTCCGTGTCGTTGATGAGCGAGAACTCGCCGATGCCGCTCGAGTCGAAGCGCCAGAAGGCGATGTCCTGGCCGTCGGGGCTCCAGCGGAAGCCGTCGCGGAGCTCGAACTCCTCCTCGTAGACCCAGTCGGAGGTGCCGTTGATGATCGTCGGGCTCCGTCGGAGGTCAGGCGCGTGACCTTTCCGCGACGCGAGCTCTTCGACCCAGAGATCGTTCTCCTGCACGTAGGCGACGCGCGTGGCGTCGGGAGAGAACTTGGCGAACATGAGGCTCGCCTCGGGCTTGCCCGGCGCCGAGCTTGCGTGCAGCTTGCCGGCGTCGACGTCGAGCACCCAGTAGTCGCCGCGCGTGTTCTTGCGCCAGACCTTCCGGGTGTTGGTGAAGATGAGCAGCTTCTTTCCGTCGGCCGACCAGGTGTAGTCCGTCGAGCTCGAGCGGCGGGCCGCCGGCCGCCGGAACGAGGCTCGCCGCCGGAACGAGCACCGCGGCGCTTGCCGGTCGCCGCGTCGTAGCGGACGAGTCCTTGCTCGGTTGTCGCCGGCGGCCGCCGCCGGCTCGACGCGTCGTGTAGAGCCTTGCCGCCTTCGAGCCACTGGAGGGGCCGAGTCTTCTCCTTGAACTCGTCTCGAGTAAATGCGGTGGAGCTGCGTGGAGCGCGTCGGGTGCCGGCGGGCGCCGCCGGGAGAGGAGGACAGGAGAAGCGCGAGGCAGGCGGCGGCGAGACGGCGAGACGCCGTCATTCCGGTCTCGCCGGCTCGTCCCTACGACTTCATCTCGGCCAGGCGCCGGAAGTAGTCCGCGAACGCCGCCATGCCGCCCTCGGCCTGCGGCCAGTCGAAGTTCTCGTTGGGCGCGTGGTAGCCGTGCTCCGGGAGCGAGAGGCCCAGGAAGAAGACGGGCGCCTTGAGGACCTTCTCCATCGAGAGCACCGCCCCGATCGAGCCGCCCTCGCGGACGAAGACGGGCTCCTTGCCGAAGGCGAACTTCATCGCGCCGCGGATCGCGTCGGCGTGCGGGCCGGTCGTCTTGCCCTAGTAGGGCGGGAGCGCGTGCTCGGCCGAGACCTTCACGTCCGGATTGCGCTTCTTCACGAAGTCCCGGACGAGCTTGACGATCTTCTCCGGACTTCATGTTCGGGCACGAGGCGGCAGGACACGATCGCCGTCGCCTTGGGCGGGATGATCGTCTTCACGCCCGGGCCCTGGTAGCCGCCGGCGATGCCGTGGACCTCGAAGGTCGGCATCATCCAGATCCGCTTCATCACTTCGAGGGCGTCGTTGACGCGCAGCGACCGGAAGAGGTGGTCCTGCTTGAAGTCCTTGACCGTGAAGCCGCACTTCTTCAGGTCCTCGAGCTCCTTCTTCGTGGGCGGGACGACGTCCTTGTAGAAGCCGGGGATCTTGACCTTGCCGGTCTTGCCGTCGACGCACTCGGCGATGAGCTGGGCAGAGCTCGGTGATCGGGTTGCGCGCCGCGCCGCCGGCCGTGCCGGAGTGCTGGTCGGTCTCGCCCGTCTGCAGGTCGAAGCGGAGGCCCTGGAGGCCCGCGCAGGCCCGCGGGGCAGGCCGGACGCGCGCGCGAGACCCAGACGGTGTCCGAAACCACGACCGAATTCGGTCGCGAACTGCTTCGCCTTGTCGCGGATCGTCGTCTCGAAGTGCGGGCTGCCGATCTCCTCCTCGAGCTCCCAGAGGAAGTGGATGTTCAGCGGAACTGCCCTGCTCGACGCGCATAGCGGGCGCCGAAGAGCGCCGTGATCGCCGGCCCCTTGTCGTCGGTCGTGCCGCGTCCGCGGTACTTGTCGCCCTCGCGGATGAAGTCGAAGGGGCTCGGTCTTCCAGTCGGGGCCCTCCGCGGGCTGCACGTCGAGGTGGTTGTAGACGGTGACCGTCGGGTAGCTCGGGCCGCGGTCGAACCGGCCGTAGACGATCGGATGGCCCTTCGTCTCGTAGAGTCTCCGCCTTCGCCCCGAACGACTCGAGAAGCGATGACGGCGTATTCGGCCGGCGCGGTGCACGTCGCCCTTGCGCCCGGGTTCGACGGAGACGGAGGGGATCTCGACGATCTTCTCGAGGACGTACTCGAACTCGGCGCGCTTCCCGCGGGCGTAGGACTGCAGCTCTTCTCGCGTGAATCCGGCCATCCTGTCTCCTCGTTACTTCTTTTTCTTCGGCTGAGATTTCCTGCGCGGCGGCGGGCTTTTTCGCCGGCTTCTTCTTCGGCGCCGGCCGGCGACCGCCTTCGCCGCCTTCGCGGCCGCGGGCTTGGGCCTTGGCTTCGCCTTTACCGGCGGGAGGAACCGCCTTGAGCGGCTTGCCGGCGGCGGTCGGCCTTGGCGGCGGCGTCCGGCCGCGCGAGCCGCCTTCTTTGCCGCGGCGGCGGCTTCCTTCTTCTGGCGCGCCCGCTCCGCGGCTTCGCGCTCCATCTGGCCAGCTTGCCGGACAGCTCCGCTCTCGGTCACGAGCGTGGCCGCGGGAAGGCGCTTGGTACCGCCTCCTGCCGGTCGGACGGGACCCGCAGGAGAAACAGGGCGGCGTCGCTTGGTCTCCTTGGCCTTGGAGAGGTAGTCGGCCGTCTCGAGGACTGTGCGGAGGAGCCTGGGAGAAGTCGATGGCGATCGCGTAAGGTTTTTCGCGCTTGGCGAGCTCGAAGAACCCGGGCCAGCGAGGCTCCGCGACGACGACGTGGGCCCCGCTCTTCTGGAGCTTGCGAGACGGTTGGGGCGGTCGTCGGTTTCGAAATGCAGATAGAGGACGCTCATAGCAGGGCGCACTATAGCCAACAGGTGTTTCCCCGAGAGGGCGGCCGCAAGGGCCGCCCCTACGAAAACGTGGCGAGAACTATCCGTCCACGCGGTAGTGGCTGCCCCTTGCGACACCCGGTTGTCCGCCGCCGCGCGGTGGATGGCGAGGGCCGTCTGGACGCCGTTGCGCAGACCCAGCAGCGCGTCGGACATCGTGCCCGCGGCGGTAGAAGTTCTCGATCTCCTCCTGGAGCTCTCCGAGGATTCTGCCGGCGCGGTCGAGGCGGCGTCTCGGAGCGCAGCAGCCCGACGTAGTTCCACATCGTGTGGCGGATCACCATCCAGTCCTGGGCGATGAGCGCCGGGTCGACGGGCTCGTTCTCCGGCTGCCAGGGCCGGACCTCGGGCAGGAGCGCGGTCGCGCCGCGGTCGGCTTCGCGGGCGGCGGCCTTCCCGGCCCGCCAGCCCCAGAGCAGCCCCTCGAGCAGCGAGGTCGACGCGAGCCGATTGGCGCCGTGCACGCCCGTGCACGAGACCTCGCCGACCGCGCGCAGGTGGCCGAGGGTGGTGCGCCCGTTGCTGTCGACCGCCACGCCCCCGCAGGCGTAGTGCGCCGCGGGGACGACCGGGACCGGGCCAGCGGTCAGGTCGAACCCGAGCTCGAGGCAGCGGCTGCACGAGGTCCGGGAACCGCGCTCGGATCCACTCCGGCTCCTTGTGCGAGATGTCGAGGAGGGCGTACGGCTCGTCCTTCTCCAGCATCCGCTGGTGGATCGCGCGGGCGACGACGTCGCGGGGCGCGAGCTCGCCGGCGGGTGAACGTCGCTGAGAAACGCCGGCCCGCCAGCGTCGGTGATGCGCGCGCCTTCGCCGCGCAGGGCCTCCGTCAGGAGCAGCCGGCCCCTGGCGTGGACGAGCGCCGTCGGATGGAACTGGATGTACTCGAGGTTCAGGAGGCGCGCCCCGGCGCGGCGCGCCATCGCGAACCCGTCTCCCCGCGCGCCGGGAGGATTCGTGGTGTGCAGGTAGACCTGGCCGAGGCCTCCGGTCGCAAGGATCGTCTCGCGGGCCAGGTGCGGCGTGACGGCGCCGCTCTTCCGCTCGAGCAGGTGCGCGCCGATGACGACGGGCGGGTGGTAGCGGTCCGACGGATCGACCGAGTCGTGCGACAGCGTCAGCAGATCGACGGCCGTCGTCTCGAGCAGCCACTTGATGTTCTTCTCGCGATTCCGGCAGGCTTCGACGAGGCCGCGCTCGATCGGGGCGCCGGTCGCGTCCTTGACGTGGAGCACGCGGGGCACCGCGTGGGCGCCCTCGAGCGTCCAGTGGAAATCCGCCGCCCTCGCGATCGAAGGGAACCTGGAGCTCCTCGATCAGGAGCTGACCGCACGAGATCCGGCCCTTCGCGCGCGATCAGCGGCACGGCTTCGGGCGAGCAGAGCCCGTCGCCCGCGCGCTCGATGTCGGCGGCGAGCTTCTCGGGCGTGTCGCCCTCGGGCCGCGCGCACGATGCCGCCCTGCGCGTACAGGGTGTTCGACTCGCGGGCCTCGTCGGCGCGCGTCACGATCGTGACCGCGGCGCCGTCGCGCGCGGCCGCGAGCGCCGCGGTGCAGCCGGCCACGCCCGTGCCGAGAACGAGGACGTCGGTCGATTCGGCGCTCATCCGCTCATGCCGCGTCAGCTCCAGGGAGACGTCCGCGGCGGCGACGGAGTGCGTGAGCGCCCCGACCGACACGGCGTCGACGCCCGCGAGCGCGTAGTCGCGGACCGTGTCGAGCCGCATGTTGCCCGAGGCCTCGACGAAGACGGGCCGTCGCGGCTCTCCCGCGCGATCGCGCACCAGCGCGCGACCGTCTCGGGCTGCTGGTTGTCGATGAGGACGCAGTCGGCACCCGACGGCGAGGGCCTCGCGCAGCTCCGACTTCGGACTCCACCTCGCCTCGACGAGGTCCCGGGCGCCCGTGCGCGCGCCGCGGCGATCGCCCGGCCCACGCCGCCGGCCAGGCGCCGGTGGTTGTCCTTGATGAGGACCATCTGCGACAGATCGTACCGGTGATTCTCGCCGCCGCCGTCGCGGACCGCCTGTCGATCGAACGGCCGCAGGCCCGGCGCGGTCTTGCGCGTGTCGAGGATCCGGCAGCGGGTGCCGGCGACCGCGTCGGCGAAGCGGCGGGTCGCGGTCGCGATCCCGCACATGCGCTGGAGGAGATTCAACGCCACCCGCTCGGCCGTGAGGATCGGCGCGCGCGCGCCCCGCGAGCCGGGCGAGGTCGCGGGGGCCGCCGCGCGCGCCGCCGGGCCGCGGCGCCCTCCTGCCAGGAGAGTCCCCGTCCAGCAGCTCGAAGACGCGCCGCGCGACCGGCAGTCCCGAGACCGACGCACGCCGGACTTGGCCACGAGCTCGCCGCCGGGCGCGGGCGGCGGAAGGGACGGTCGCCTCGGTCGTCACGTCCGCGCAGACCGATGTCCTCGGTGAGGAATCGCCGCGAGCCAGTCGTCGAGCGCCTCCCCGGACAGGTGCTCCATGGGCGCGGAGGATATCCCCGTTACGAGAGCTCGAGCATCCGCAGGAGCGGCTTCTCCGCCGCCTTGCGCAGCTCCTCGGGCAGGACGATCTCCGGGCGTTCGTCGCGCAGGCACAGGTAGAGCTTCTCGAGCGTGTTGAGCTTCATGAACGGGCACTCGTTGCAGCGGCACCCGTTGTCGGGCGGGACGGGGATGTACTCGCGATCGGGCGCGAGCTTCTTCATCTGGTGGATGATCCCTTCTTCGGTCGCGATCAGGAACGTTCTGCAAACGGGCGCCGTCGTCACGTAGCTGCAGGATCGAGCGCGTCGACCCGACGTGGTCCGCGTACTTCAGGATCGGCCTCGGGGCACTCCGGGTGCGCGGCGAGCTTCGCATCCGGGTGCTTCGCCTTCAGCTTCAGGATCTCCCGCTCGGAGAACTGCTCGTGGACGATGCAGGTGCCCGGCCAGAGCGTCATCGGCCGGCCGAGCGTCTTCGAGAGGAACGCGCCGAGGTGCCGGTCCGGAGCGAACAGGATCTCCTGTCCGGCGGGATCGAGCGGACGATCTTCTCGGCGTTCGAGGAGGTGACGATGATGTCCGAGAGCGCCTTCACCGCCGCCGAGCAGTTGATGTAGGTCAGCGACACCGCGCCGGGGTGCTCTTCGCGCCAGCGCTGGAAGGCCGCCGGGCGGGCAGGAATCTTCCAGCGAGCAGCCGGCCTCGTAGTCCGGCAGGACGACCTTGCGGGTCGGGTTCAGGATCTTGGCCGTCTCCGCCATGAAACGGACGCCCGCGAACGCGATGATCCGGGCTTCGCTCTGCTGGGCGCTGCCGCGACAGGTCGAGGGAGTCGCCCACGAAATCGGCCAGATCCTGGATGGCCTCTTCTTGGTAGTAGTGGGCCAGAAGGACTGCGTTTTTTTGTCGCTTCAGGGATCCGATCTCGGAGGCCGAGATCCAGGCGCGGATCGATCGTCGAAAGGTCCGGGGGCGCCGGGCGCGGCGCAAGTCCCGGATACGACGGCACTCCGGAGGCCGAGCTCATGGGACGGGGAGCATAGCAAGGACGAAAAGTAAACGTTCCGGCGCTCACACTCGTAACTTCAGTTGGTGGCACAGGTTCTGCTTTCTGAAACGGAAACTATGGAAGATCTGCACCCGCAGCCCAGGCTGGACCTGAAGGCTGTGCTGTTCCTCGTCGTGACGCTCGGTCTGGCCGCGCTCGAGCTCTGGGGCTTCGTCCGCCTTTTCTGAGCCCTTCGCGGCTTGCCCGCCGCGTGCCCCCCGCCACCGGAACCCCCGAAACCCCTTTGGTATATTCGCCGCCGGAGGCGTCATGGCGACCGAGGTCCAGTCCGAGAAATACCGCGGCCTCGATCCCAAGGCCCTCGTTGCCGCCTACCGTAACGTCTATCTTTCCCGCAGGTTCGACGACAAAGAGATCCAGCTCAAGCGCCAGAACAAGATCTACTTCCAGATCAACAGCGCCGGCCACGAGGTCGTCGGGACCGCGGCCGGGATGGTCCTGAAGCCGGGCTACGACTGGTTCGACTGTTACTACCGCGACCGGGCTCTCATCCTCCAGCTCGGCCTCTCGCCGTACGAGATGTTCCTCCAGTCGGTCGGCGCGAAGGACGATCCGGCCTCGGCCGGCCGGCAGATGCCGGCGCACTGGGGCTCCAAGCGCTTGAACGTCATTTCCAAGTCTTCGTGCACGGGGACCCAGTTTCTCCACGCCGTCGGCGCCGCCGAAGGCGGCTGGAGGCTGTCCCGGATGACCGAGCTCGGTTCTTCGGCGCCGTCCTTCCAGAAGGACGAGGTCGCCTACGTCTCGGGAGGCGAAGGGCAGACTTCCGAAGGGGAGTTCTGGGAAGCGCTGTCGTCGGCGAGCAACCTGAAGCTGCCGGTCGTCTTCGTGATCCAGGACAACGGCTACGCGATCTCCGTCCCGGTCGAGGTCAACACGCCCGGCGGATCGATCTCGAAGCTCGTGCGGACCTTCCCGAACCTCTTCGTCGTCGAGGTCGACGGGACCGATTTCCTCGAGACCTACGACGCGATGCGCTACGCCGCGGAGTACTGCCGCAAGCGCATGGGCCCCGCCTTCGTGCACGCCCACGTCACCCGCCCCTACAGCCATTCGCTCTCCGACGACGAGGCGATGTATCGCCCCAAGGCCGAGCGCGACCGCGACGCCGAACGCGATCCGCTCACGCGCCTGGCGAAATTCCTCGCGGCCGAGGGCATCCTCGCCGGCGAGGATCTCGAGCGTCTGCACGCCGAGGTCGACGCCGAGGTCAACGACGCGGCCGACAAGGCGCTCGCCGCGGCGATCCCGGAGCCCGAGTCCGCCTACGACTTCGTCTACTCGCCCGACGTGGATCCCACGGGCGCCGCGTTCTCGACCGAGCCGGCCTCGCCGGAAGGCGCGCAGCCCACGACGATGGTCGACCTCATCAACGCCTGTCTCAAGGACGAGATGAAGGCGAATCCGAAGATCGTGATGTTCGGCGAGGACGTGGCGGACGCCTCGCGCGACGCCGTGCTGGAGGAGTGCAAGGGGAAAGGCGGCGTCTTCAAGGTGACGGCCGGGCTCCAGCGGCTCTACGGGGGCAACCGCGTCTTCAATTCGCCGCTGGCCGAGGCGAACATCGTGGGCCGGGCGATCGGGATGGCGGTTCGGGGCCTCAAACCCGTCGTCGAGATCCAGTTCTACGACTACATCTGGCCGGCGTACATGCAGATCCGCAACGAGCTGTCGAACCTGCGCTGGCGTTCGGGCAACACGTTCTCCTGCCCGCTCGTCATCCGGGTCGCGGCCGGCGGCTACATCGGCGGCGGCGCCGTCTACCACTCGCAGTCGGGCGCCGTCCTCATGACGCACAACCCGGGCCTGCGCGTCGTCATGCCGTCGAACGCGCTCGACGCCAACGGTCTCCTGCGGACGGCGATCCGGTGCGACGACCCGGTCATCTTCATGGAACACAAGCACCTCTACCGGCAGACGCACAACAAGGGCGTCTATCCCGGCCCGGACTACATGGTCCCGTTCGGCAAGGCGCGGGTCGTCCAGGAGGGCGCCGACGTCACGATCGTCACGTACGGGGCGACGGTGTACCGCTCGTGGCAGGCGGCCAAGGCGTTCACCGAGGAGACCGGCAAGACCGTCGAGATTCTCGACCTGCGCTCGCTCTCGCCCTACGACTGGGAGGGCATCGCGGAGTCCGTGAAGAAGACCGCGCGCGCGATCGTCGTCTACGAGGATCCGCTGTCGTGGGGCTTCGGCGCCGAGATTGCCGCCCGAGTCTCTTCGGAGCTTTTTTCGTATCTCGATGCGCCGGTGGAGCGGGTCGCCGCGACCGACACGTTCGTCGCCTATCAACCCCGGGTCGAGGACTTCATCCTTCCGCAGGCCTCGCACGTGCGGAAGGCGCTCGATAAGGTCGCGGCCTTCTGATCTTTCCGCGCTTCTTTCCCCGTTTTGCGCGTATCCTTGACTTCCGACTCCTGACTTCTGACCTCCTACGAGGACTCGGTCGCCCGGAAAGGCGACACTCCTTGCGGTGGACCTGCTCTTAAGTGGTGCCCGGTGAGTGGTTTCCGATTCCGGTACGAGTCGTGCTTTGTCGATTCGTGTATCGCAGGCGAAAGGAACTCAATGATTCGACGGCAAGAAGCGGTGCTCGACTTGAATGCGCATCACCGGGCTTTGCGCCGCTGTCACGGTTGCGGCAGCTACGCGCGCCCGGGCGGCGAGGTTCAGGGACGGCTCCTGTGCGAGAAGTGCGTGGAGAAAGCGCGGCCCGAACCGGCCGAAGGCGACGCGGCGCTCACGGGCGATATCGAAGTCTGAGAAGCACTAGAATGTCGGCTCGGTGAAGGCCGACCACCGGGCAACCCTCCTTCGACGCCACTTTTTCTCGCCCGGTTTATTTTCGGCGATTTTTCGCTGCCCGGACCTCGCGGCGGCGGTCCTCCCCGGACAGTTCACGATGGTCGAGGTTCCCGACCGGATGCGTCCCTACCTGCGCCGCGCCTACTCGGTCGCCGACGCGAACCCCCGGGGCGGCGAGGTCGAGCTCCTCATCAAGACGATCGGACCCGGCACGGCGACGCTCGAGGTTCTCCCCGAGGGTTCGACCGTGCGGCTCCTCGGCCCCCTCGGCAACTCCTTCACGGTCGCGGACCTGGCTTCGGATGCGCGCGTCGCGATCGTCGCCGGCGGGATCGGCGCGGCGCCGTTTCCGCTGCTTCTCGCGACGTTGCGCGCCGCCTCGGTGTCCTGCGATCTCTATCTCGGAGGACGCAACACGCGAGAGCTCTCGATCCGCGCGCGCTTCCAGGGGATCGTGCCGGGCGAGACCGTCCTGACGAGCGACGACGGCTCGCTCGGCGAGCGCGGATTCGTGACCGACGCGCTGGCGCGGCGCCTGTCCGCGGGCGCCCGCTACGCGCGGCTCTTCGCCTGCGGGCCGATGCCCATGTTCGGTTCCCTCGCGAAAGTCGTCCGGGAAGCGGGGCTGCCGTCGGAATTCTCGACCGAGGCCGACATGGGATGCGGATTCGGCGCGTGCCTCGGATGCGTGATCCCCGGCACGGAGAAGCCCTTCATCGTGTCGTGCAGCGAGGGCCCGATCCTCTCGCCGGAGAAGATCCAGTGGTGACGCGATGAACCCGCTGGCCGTGAAGCTCGGCCCCCTCGCGCTCGCGAACCCGATCACGACGGCCTCGGGCACGTTCGGCTACGGCCTCGAGTTCACGGACTTCGTGGATCTCTCGAGGATCGGCGCGCTGTGCACGAAGGGGCTGTCCTTGAAGCCCCACGCCGGCAACGCGCCTCCCCGGATCTGCGAAACGCCGGCGGGAATGCTGAACGCGATCGGCCTCCAGAACGTGGGCGTGAAAGAGTTTCTCGACGCGAAGCTGCCGAAGCTCGTTGAGCTCCGGGCGACCGTGATCGCCAACGTCTGGGGCGACCTCGAGGAGGACTACGTCACGGTCGTCGAGGCGCTCGAGGACGCCGAGGGCATCGCCGCCGTGGAGCTGAACATCTCGTGCCCCAACGTGCAGCGGGGCGGCATGCTCTTCGGCAACTCGCCGGAGGCCACGCGCGCGCTCGTCGCGCGCGTGCGCGCCGCGACGGAGCGGCCGCTGATCGTCAAGCTTTCCCCCAACGCTCCCGATCTCGTCGAGTCGGCGCGCGCGGCCCGCGAGGCCGGCGCGGACATCCTCTCGCTCGTGAACACGTTCGTCGGCATGGTCATCGATCCGGAGACCGCGAAACCGCGCACCTCGTTCGGCACGGGAGGGCTGTCGGGCCCCGCGATCCGCCCGCTGGCCGTGCGCATGGTGTACCAGGTGCACAAGGCGCTGCCCGACACGCCGCTGATGGGCATCGGCGGGATCTCGGATCTCTCCGACGTGCTCGAGTTCCTCGCCGCGGGCGCGACGGCGATCCAGGTGGGCACGGCCAACTTCAAGGACCCCGGGGTGTCCGGGCGGCTCGTCTCCGAGCTCGCGGGCTACTGCGAATGGAGGAAGACGAGCGTCGCCGACCTCGTCGGCCGCGCGCACCGGGCGGGCAGGGTGGGCGGAGAGGCGGGGGCGGAAGGGTGACGGCGACTCGAAGCGCTGCCGAGCGGATCTGCATCGCGCTCGACTATCCGAAGCGCGCGGACGCTCTCGCCGCGGCGGCGCGGTTTGCCGGGCGCGTGGGCTGGATGAAGGTCGGGCTCGAGGCCTTCGTGGCCGAGGGCCCGTCGCTCGTCGCCGAAGTCGCCGCCGTCCTCGGGGGCGAAGGTGTTCCTCGATCTGAAGTTCCACGACATCCCCGCGACCGTCGCCGGCGCCGTGACCTCGGCCGCGCGTTCGGGTGCCGCGATGGTCAACGTCCACGCCTCCGGCGGCCGCGCGATGCTCGAGGCGGCGCGCGAGGCTGCCCGACAGGCGGGGCTGGCAAAGTTGATCGCCGTCACCGTGCTCACCTCGCTCGACGCGAAGGCGCTCGCGGACCTGCCGGTGGCCGGCCAGCCCGAAGGCATCGCGCGGCGGCTGGCGCTGCTCGCCAAGGAGTGCGGCCTCGACGGCGTCGTGTGCTCCGCCGCGGACCTGCCGGGAATCCGGTCGGCCTGCGGGCCGGAGTTCTTCACCGTCGTTCCCGGGATCCGTCCCGCGGGCGCCGACGTCGGCGACCAGAAGAGAATCGCGACGCCCGCGGCGGCGATCGCGGCGGGCGCGGACGTCCTCGTCGTGGGACGGCCGGTGACCGCGGCACCGGATCCGGAAGCGGCCCTCGCGGCGATCCTCGCCGAAGTCGGCCGCCGGTCCGGTCGGGCGCATAATGCGGCGCCGATGAGACGACTGGAAGGCGCCTCACCCCGTCTGGATCGTGGGCCACCGCGGCGCGCCGCGGCGCGCGCGCGAGAACACGATCGCGAGCTTCGATTTCGCCGAAAGCTTCGGCGCCGACGCGATCGAGCTCGATGTCCGCCAGACTCGCGACGGAGAGGCCGTCGTCTTCCACGACGAGGAGATCGTCCTCGGAACCCAGAAGCTGGCGGTCCGCACGTTCACGTGGAGGGAGATCGAGAAGCTCGTGATTCCTTCCGAGCTCGGCGAATACCGCATCCCCAAGCTCGAACAGGTTTTCCATCGCTACGGGACGGCGCTGCGTTACATCGTCGAGGTCAAGAGCTCTCCCGGAATGCAGATGGGCACGATGGCGCGGCGGATCGTGAAGCTGGCCGAGGTCTTCGGCTGTCGAAGGGCGCTGCCTCGTCGGTTCCTTCGACGCGGAGTTTCTCCGCCGGATGCGCGAGGCGGCGCCCGCGCTCGCCGACGAGCTTCATCTTCGACCACGCCGTCGCTTTGCCCGCGCCCGGGCCGCCCGCGCCGCTCTTTCCGCCGGTCGACGCGATCGCGCCCCGCAAGGACCTCGTGACGCCGGCGCTGCTCGACCCAGGCGGCGGCCGCGAATCTTTCGGTGCATCCGTGGACGGTCGACGAACCGGACGAGGTGCGGCGCTTTCTCGGAACGCGGCGTCGCGTCGATCACGACGAACGCCCCGGACGCGCGCTCGAGATCCGCGCCGGCACCGAGATCCATGAGACCGGCCTCGCCCATCCGGCGGTCTGAGGCTCGGGCAGGAGGCGGAGGCACATGCAGATGCAAATCGTCGGGTTGCTGCTCGTCGGAGCCCTCGCGGGAGTTTTCGCGGGGATGTTCGGCATCGGAGGCGGGCTGATCATCGTGCCCGCGCTGGTGCTTCTTTACGGGATGAAACAGCACGCCGCCGTCGGAACGTCGCTCGGCGCGCTGCTGCTGCCGGTCGGCGCGCTGTCGGCATGGGTGTACTGGAAGAACGGCAATCTCAACGTGCAGTACTCGGCGCTCCTCGCAGTCGGACTGTTGTTCGGCGCTTTCGTCGGCGCGAAGCTCGTGGAGCCCGTGTCGGACCTCGCGCTGCGCCGCATGTTCGGCGGGTTCCTCCTCGTCGTGTCCGTGAGGATGCTGTGGGGACGTGATCGCGCTCGTTCTGGCGCTCGCGGCGGGCGCGGAGGCGGGGGCCGCGACGGCAACACCCGCCCCGTCGCCGAAATCCGCCGTGTGGGCTTCGCAGAAGTCCGGCTCGACCGCGGAGCTGCGCGGGCTCGCCGTGCAGGATCCCGCGCGCGCATGGGCGACGGGCGCCGACGGCACCGTCCTGCGCACGCGCGACGGAGCCAGGTGGGACCGGGTCGCCGTGCCCGGCGGCGAAGGGCTCGACTTTCGGGACGTCGCGGTCCTGCCGGGCGGCGCGGTGGTTCTCATGGCAGCCGGTCCGGGCGAGAAGTCCCGCATTTTCCGGAGCGCCGACGACGGGAAGACCTGGACGCTCGTGAACACCAACCCCGACAAGGACGGCTTCTACGACGCGATCGCCTTCTTGGACGACAAGGACGGCATGGTGCTCGGGGATCCCGTCGAGGGCTACTTCCGCGTGCGACTGACCAACGACGGCGGCAAGACCTGGAACCTGCCCCCGCCCGGCTCCATCTCCGAGGCTTTCCCGGGCGAGGGCGCCTTCGCCGCGGGCGGCAGTGCCTGATCGCGCTCGCGGGAACGCAACAGGGCTGGTTCGTCACCGGGGGCGCGCGGGTCTCGCGCGTCTTTCGGACCTTCGACCGCGGCCGCTCCTGGAGCGCGGCGGCCAGTCCGGTCCCCGCGGGCAACGCCTCGTCCGGGCTCTTCTCCGTCGCTTTCCTCGACCCGAAGACCGGCTTCGTCGTGGGCGGCAACTACAAGGATCCGGCGCTGGCGGCGCTGAACGGGGCGCGATCGAAGGACGGGGGCCGAACCTGGGTGCCCGTTCCCGTGTCGGCCAGCGGTTTCTATTCCGCGATCTCCGCCGTGCCCGGCCTGCCGAACCGGCTCGTCGCGGTCGGACCGATGGGCACCGCGGTCAGCGAAGATCAGGGCCGCAGCTGGAGGCACGTCGATGCGACGCCCCTGAACGCCGTCGCCTTCTTCGATGCCCAAACGGGCTGGGCCGCCGGGCCGAAGGGAACCATCGTTCGGTTCCGCGCGATTCCGTAGCCGCGCGGGCGAGGACCAGCCCGTAGGCTCCGATCACCTCGGCGTCGGAAGCGGGGTCGGATAGCTCGCCGCGACGACCTGGCCCATCGAGTCGAGCGCCTGGACCTCGACGACGAAGGACTGGCCCGGTGCCGGAGTCGGCAGCACCCCGGGGGCGATGCTCAAGCGAGGCTCGCGGGCTTCCGCCCTCCACATGCTGACGCCGTCGGTCGCAATCACCTGGACCTCGTAGGCCGCCGCGTTCGGATGCGCCGGCCAGGCGAGCTCGATCGATCCCTCGGGACCGCTCTGGACGTCGACCTGGAGGCCGCCCGTGCTGGCGCCCCGGAGGACCGGCTGTCCTATCACCTCGACCGGACGCCGGCTGTTCCACACGCCGACGGCCAGCAGAGCGAGCGCCGCGGCGGCGGCGAGGGGAAGCCAGGTGCGGCGTGCCGGCGCGGGCGGGGGGAGGGCCGTCACGGCGGGCTTCCCGTAGAGCTCCCGGAGGGCGGCTCCCGCGCCGAGGTCCTCGCGACAGGTGGCGCAACCCAGCATGTGGGCCTCGAAGGCTTCGGCGTCGGCCTCGCTCAGTCTGCCGGCCAGATAGAGAGGTACGAGATCCCGCGCGCTGTCGGAGGCGGCCGGGCATACGATCGGATTGCTCACGTCACTCCTTCAGTGCCCCATCGGGGCCGCGCGTGACGCCCAGAGCTTGAGCCAACCTCTTGATCGCCCGGTGGCGGCGGGCGCGCACCGCCTCGGGGCTCACGCCGAGCTCCCGTCCGATGGCCTCGGAGTCGAGCTCGTCGCGGTAGGTCAGCTCGAGCAGGCGCCGCTGGTCGGGCTCGAGGGTCTCGAGGGCCTTGCGCAGCTGCGCCCCGCGTTCGGCCGAAACGAGCGCCCCGAGGGGCCCGGCCTCGTCGGCCGATTCTGCGGGGCGAAAACGCGCGAGCGCGCGTCTCTCGCGGTCGGCCGATCGAAAACGGCGGAAGCACAGGTGCAGGGCAGTCTGGAAGAGATATCCGGGAAGGGCCGCGGGATTCTCGATACGGCCGGCGCGCAGCGCCTCGAGCGCATGGGTGAGCGTTTCCTGAGCGACATCCTCGGCCGCGGCCCATTGACGAAGCCTGCGCGCCGCGAAGATCTTCAACGGCTCGCGAAACTCCTCGAGTTTGTTCGCGACGGCGTCTGCCGGGTCAGGGAGGCCGCTCGCGTCACGCGAGTCGTCCATTGGGCACAGATCTTACTGCAACCACGGATGTGTTCAGACAGGAGGCAGACGATGGCCCGGCGACTCCTCAAGGCGCTTCTCAATCTTTCGCTGCTGGTGGCGACCGCGCGATTCGGTTTCGCCGAAGGGCCGACCTGGACGTCGGGCTTCGACGTCGACATGGGATTGATCAGCGACATCGCGTCCGTCGGCGGCGTCGCGTACGCGGCCACTTACAACGGCGTCTTTCGGTCCGACGATGGGCGGACGTGGCAGGAGGCCGGGCTGAAGGGCCGAGCGATCGGCTTCCTGACGACCGACACGGCCGGCGATTTCATCTACGCCCGCGACTGGGAAGGAACGCTCTGGGTGAGCGCCGACGGAGGCGAACACTGGGAGTCTTCGGGGCCCGGTTTCGGGGTGTACCAACTCGTGGCGGATCCGCAGGAACCGAACCGGGTCTGGGCGGCGGCGTACGACAGGACCGCGCTCTGGGCCACCGAGGACGGGGGGCAGCACTGGGAACGGTTCGACACAAGCATCGATGGGGGCGTCACCCTGCTGGCGGTCGATTTCGAGGACGGGACGATCTATGCGCAGGGGTACCAGTCCTTCTACTCGAAGCGCGCGGATGGGGATTGGCAGCGGTTCATGGTACCGGGCGGCGGGGCAACGGCCGTGGCGAGCGGTACGGCGGGCGGGCCACCTCTATGCGATGACTTATGGAGGCTTCTGCGCCAGCACCGATCACGCCGCGACCTGGACGTGCGCGAGCCAACCCCTCTTCACCTACAGCACGGAAGTCGCCGTCCTTCCGGCGGACGGTGCGGCGCCGGAAACGTTGTTCTTGGCCGCGAACGGGCTCCTCTACAAGAGCGGCGACGGGATCAACTGGACCGCCGCATCCCCAACGTCTCCGAACTCGGCGGACATCATCTCGATCGCCGTCGATGCCTCGAGCCATGAGGTGCTCCTGGGAGGAACCAACTCGGCATTTCACAGCGACGATCGCGGCGAGACCTGGGAGACGGCAGCGGTCGGCCTGCGGGCCGCCTGGATGCTGGCGCTGACCGCCGAGGGCGGCGCGCTCTGGGCGAGCACCGGGACGCGTTACGGAAGCCTCTTCCAGAGCACGGATGAAGGCAACACGTGGTCCGTCGAGAACCTGCCGGGCAGCGCGGTGTTGATCGACCTTCTCACCGTCCATCCGACCAGCCAGACCGCGTACGCGAGCGGCGAGGAAACTCTCTACCGGAAGACCGCCGGCGGGGGATGGGAACGGTTCACGCTCTTCTTCCCCGTGTACGACATGACGGCCGATCCCACGGACCCCGAAGGCCTGTGGGTCGCAAGCCTGGACGGGGTCAAGCACAGCGCCGACGGCGGGCGTACCTTCCTGGCTTCGACTCTTGCGGAGGCGGTCTACGCCCTCGTCGTCGATCCGACGCGTCCGAGCCGGCTCTACGCAGGCTCGTACTTCGAACTCGACAGCAGCTATTACTACTACCCCATGGGCGGAGCCGTTTACGCAAGCGAGGATTCCGGCGAAACGTGGACGAAGAGCATCGACCTCCACGGCCTCGTGCAGGAGCTCGTCTTCGATCCCTTCGATCCCGACAGGCTCTACGCGGGCACCTGGAATGGCGGAGTGGCGAGCACGCGCGACGGCGGAGCGAGCTGGAAGTTTCCGTCGTCCCCCCCTCCGGGTGGCCTGACGGGGCTCGTCGCGGATCCGGCGAGGCGCGACACGCTGTATGCGAGCACCAGCCGGGGCGTCTATCGATCGCGCGACCGCGGGCGCAGCTGGCTCCCGTTCGGCGAGGGGCTCGGACCACTTCCCGTCCAATCACTCGCGATATCCGCCGACGGCCGATTCCTCCATGCCGCCACGGGAGGCGCCGGAGTGCAGGATCTGTTGCTCGAGGATGAGCCGCCGCCCGGCCCCTGTGTTTCCGGACCCGCGCGTCTCTGTTTGCTCGGCGGGCGCTTTCAGCTCGAGCTCACGGCCCGGCACAAGAAAACCGGCGAGCCGGAGGTTGGCGTCGCCCACGCGCTCGGCGATCGGGCCGGCTACTTCGGAATCGCCTCGTTCACCGGGGATCCCGCGCTCCCCGAGATCGCCGTCAAGATGCTTCCCGACGGCGCGTTCGGCATCGACGGGTTCCCGTTCCTCTATTCGCGAATGACCGGAGCGCCGTTCGTCCTCACCGTCACCGATACCCTCGACGGACGGCAGAGCGCGTACACCGGAGGCTCGGCCGCCTTCTGCGGCGGCAGCGACATCGTGTCGTTCGACACTCCGACACCCGCGCACCTGGACAAATGGTCGCCCGCGCCGTCCGAGGACTCCCTCTCCCTGCTCGGGGGCCGGTTCACGGTCACGTTCGAGGCGCGGCGGCGCGACGGCCGATCCGCTCCGGGCGTGCCGTACGCCTCCGCCGACAGCTACGGATTCTTCACGCTTCCCGGCATCACCGGCGATGCCGCGCTGCCCGAGCTCGTCGTGAAGATGCTCGACGGCCGCGGCTCCAACGGCGCCTTCTGGGTCTTCTACGGAAGCCTGACGGGACTGGACTACACGCTGACGGTGCACGACGAGGAGACCGGACACACGCGCACATACGAAGGCACCGATTCGTTCTGCGGCGGCGCCGACATCGGAGCCTTCATCGAGTAACCGGGACGCAATCCGCGCGTCTCGACGCGCGCCACGGATCGCGAACGCGGCGCCGTGCAGGTCCTCCTTCCTGCACGGCGCCGTTTTCGTTTGTGCCCCGCGCGCGGCGGCTTCGATTTCGCGTAGCGCGCGCGAAAGATCGGGCACTCGTCTTCGGGCCCACGAGAGAAAGGCACGAAGACGAAAGACAGGAGGCAGCGCCGTTCCTCCGCTGAACGGCTGGGCCCTGATCGGGGGAACGACGGCCCCCATCCCGGGTCTCGCGTCCCAGGCCTCGACCTTCAACTCGCTGTGCATGCACTCCCGGGGCGACACGATCGACGGGTTCCCGACAGGCGTCGTGGCCCAGGGCGCCGTGCGGTCGACGCCGCTTCCCGAGCCGAGCTCGTCGAATCGCCTCGACATGGACGTGCACGGGCTGACCGTTCGCACGCCCTCCGACGCGAGCGCGGCGGACCTTGTGCTCTTCGGCGCGCTCTCGACCGTCGACGGCATGTCGCCGGGCGACGACAACACGGTGCGGCTGCTCCTCCGGAAGTCCACCGGCAGCGGCCTCCGGGCCAACGTCTATGCGGACAGCGCGGCGAGTCTCGGCGTCGGAAACGAGCTCGAGATCGTCGGAACCGAGCGGGCCTTCGTTCGGAGCAACGACGCGTTCGACCCGATCCCCCCGGCGGAGTTCTTCACTTCACAGAACTAGACGCAGCCCGGAACCACGCGGTCCGCGCGGAACGGGGGACGGCCCCCGTTCCGCGATTCTCAGAGGATCAGGACTCCTTCGGCGTCTCCCAGGCCGCGCGCGTGAGAAGGTCGATCTTCGCCTGACCTTTGGTGACCAGCGCCTGGTTGATCCCGGGCAGGTCCTTGCGCGACCCAGGCGTCGAACTCCGCGACGACGTCGGCGAGCTCGCGCGAGAGGGCGTCGGCCCGCTCGACCTGCGTCTGCGGTCGGGCGGCCTTCGTAGAAGTTCGACGTTCGCCGTAGAGGTCGGTCAGGTACTCGCGCAGGCGCTCCTCGCCGGTGATCATGCCGCCTTCCTTGGTGGCGACGATCTTCTGGCGCAGGGCGTCGGCGTCGGTCGGACGCCTTGCGGAGGCGCTCGGCGAGCGGATCGCCGGCGGGCAGCTTGCCCGCGCGGTCCTCGAGGTCGGCGCGCAGCGCCGTTGATCCGGTCGACGGCGATAGGTCATCTCGCCGAGCTGCGCGTACAGCTTCATGGCGAGGTCGAACTGGGCCTTGCGGTCTTCGGCGGTGTGCTTCGCGCGCGGATCGGGCACGATCTCGAGAGCTTCGTTCGTAGACGCTGCTTGTCCTTGGTCATCCGCACCGTGTAGGTGCCCGGGCAGGACGCGCGGGCCGACTGATGGCGCCGAACGGCCGCGGTCGCGGCGGTCGGCACGCGCGGGGCCTTCAGACGCATGGACCAGCCGGCACGCGAGAGGCCGCGGCGCTTGCTGGTCGGGATCGTCGTCGAGGACCTTGCCGTCCGGCGCCGAGGACCTCGAGCTTCAGGTCGCCGAAGATGTGGCGCTTCTGCTGGTAGTAGGTGATCTGCGGCGTCGCCCGGCGGGTTCGGGCCCTCGAACGTCGGCGTCGCCGTCGACCCAGCCGCCGGTCATCGTGAATGCGCTGCACGGCGGGCTCGCCGGCGACGAACGCGGCCTCGCTGCGCGAGGATGTCCTGCGGTCAGCGCGCGCAGCGGCGTGATGTCGTCGACGATCCAGATGCCGCGGCCGTGCGTGGCGATGACCAGATCGTTGTCGCGCGGATGAATCGCCAGGTCGCGCACGGCGACGTTGGGCAGATCGCCGCCCTTGTACTGCGCCCACTGCTTTCCGCCGTCGAGCGAGATCCAGAGCCCGAACTCGGTGCCGAGGAAGAGAAGGTCGCGGTTGACCGAGGTCCTCCTTGACGACGTGCGCGTAGCCCTTGCACTCGGGCCGTCGGCGGCGAGCCAGCGCCGTCCAGGTCTTGCCGAAGTCGGTCGTCCTGTAGACATACGGCTTCATGTCGCCGAAGGTGTGCAGGTCGAACGTGGCGTAGGCGGTCCCGCGTCGAAGTGGCCGGCCTCGACCGAGGAGACCCAGGCGTTCTTCGGCAGGCCCGGCGATGTTGCCGACGACGTTGGTCCAGGTCTTCCCGCCGTCGCGCGTGAGCTGCAGGTTGCCGTCGTCGGTGCCGGCCCAGATGACGTTGGCGGTCCTTCGGCGACTCGGCGATCGCGTAGATCGTCGTGTGCATCTCGGCGGCCGAGTTGTCGACCGTGACGCCGCCGGACTGCTCCTGCTTCTGCTTCTCGGGATCGTTGGTCGTCAGGTCGGGCGAGATGCGCTCCCAGGTCTGGCCGTGGTCGCGCGAGCGGAAGAGGAACTGCGAGCCGATGTAGATCGTGCCCTTCTGCGGTCGGGCTGATGATGGATCGGCGTGTTCCAGTTGAAGCGGAGCTTGCCTTCCTTGTAGCCGGGCAGCGGCTGGATGTTGCGCGCCTCGTGCGTCTTGCGGTTGACGCGTCCGATCTTGCCGCCCTGCGCCTCGGCATAGATGTAGTCGGGTCGGTCGGTGTCGGCGAACATCCAGAAGCCGTCGCCGCCGTACATGTTCTCCCACTGCGCGTTGCGTGATGCCGCCGGGATAGCGCGGTCATGCCGACCCAGGAGCTGTTGTCCTGCAGGCCGCCGTAGACGTTGTAGGGACGCTCCATGTCGACGCTCACGTGGTAGAACTGGGAGATCGGCAGGTTGTCGCCCTTCCACCAGCTGTTGCCGCCGTCGTAGGAGTACCAGACGCCGCCGTCGTCGCCGGCGATGAGGTGGTCGGTGTTCGCGCGGATCGATCCACAGGTCGTGGTAATCGCCGTGCGCTGCCGCCGCCGATGTTGCTGAAGCTCCTGCCGCCGTCGGTCGAGGCGATCAGCGAGAGGTCCGGCTTGTAGATCCGGTTCTCGTCCTTCGGATCGACGATCAGGTTGGCGAAGTAGAACGGACGCCAGACCATGTTCTGGCTGCGGTCGCGCGGCCTGCCACGTCTTGCCGCCGTCGTCGGAGCGGTAGAGCCCGTTCTTCGGCGCAGCACGGCTTCGATGAACGGCGTAGACGACGTCTCGGGTTCGACGGCGCGACCGTGACCGCGACGCGGCCCCAGGGCTTCGGCGGGAGGCCCTTGGCGGACTTGTGCGTCGAGCTCCGTCCAGGTCGCGCCGCCGTCGGTCGACTTGAAGAGCCCGCTGCCGCTCGGCGCGTTCGGAGCCATCGCCGCCCGAGCGGAACGTCCAGCCCTTGCGGCGGAAGTCCCACATGCCGGCATAGAGCGTCTTCGGGTTCTTGCTGGTCCATCGAGAGCATCGAGCAGCCGGTGGAGAGGTTTGCAGCCCTTGAGCACCTTCGTCCAGGTCTTGCCGCCGTCGGTCGTCTTGTAGACGCCGCGCTCGTCGCTGTCGCTCCAGAGCTTGCCCGGGGACGCAGACGTAGACGGTGTCCGGTCGCGTCGGGATCGACCAGGATCTTGGCGATCCGCTCGGACTCGTCGAAGTCCCATGTTCGTCCAGTTCTCGCCGCCGTCGACGCGACTTGTAGATGCCGTCGCCGATCGAGACGCTGTTGCGCGTCCAGGACTCGCCGGTGCCGACCCAGACGACCTTCGGGTTCTTCGGGTCGATCGTGACGGCGCCGATCGACTGCACCGGCTGCTTGTCGAAGACCGGCTTGAAGGTCGTGCCGCCGTTGACCGACTTCCAGACGCCGCCGCTGGCCGCGCCGACGTAGATCGTCAGGCGCTCGCCCTCCTGCACCGCGTCGAGCGCGGCGATCCGTCCGCTCATCGCGGCCGAGCCGATGTTGCGCGCGCCGAGACCGGAGATGGTCTCGGAGTCGATCCGTCGACCGGCCGGCGTCTGCGGGCGCGCGGCTGACCGGCGGCGAGCGCCGCGCTGAGAAGCAGCGGCCGCGACGAGGCGTGCAGGCGATCGCCTCATGGCGCGCCTCACTGTCCGCTGCCGCGACGTGCGCCGGCGGGTGGAATCGGCTCGTCGTCGAGGGTCACGTTGGCCTCGATCCTGTCGAAGACGATCTTCGACGCTGATTCGGGCTGCCCTTGGTGCCCGATCTCGTATGGAGTGGGGGAAGTACCACGCCCTCGACCTCCTTGTAGTCGCCGAGCAACAGTCTCCGATTCGCGCTCGGCGCCGCGGATCATCCGCTTCGTCTCGATCTTGATCGGCACGAAGTAGTCGGTGTCCATGAAGTAGGTGCGCACGTCGCCGTTCGGCCAGCGTCACCTTGAGCTTCCAGGCGTCGGTGCCTTCGACCGGCTCGGTGCCGGCGAGCTCGACCTTGTTGCCCTTGTCCTTGTAGTTGACGAGCGGGCCCGTCGAAGTCGGCGTCCTCGATGATGCCGCTTCAGCTCCTCCTCGCCGAGCGATCTCGACGTCCTTCTTGCCCTGCCAGGGCTCGATCTTCCAGCCGGTCTTGCCGTCGTAGGCGGTGATCCCGGTCATGCCCTGAAGGAAGAATTCCTGGCGCACCATGTCGGGGCGCTTGTTCTCCTCGACGACCTCGCCTCGAACCCGCCGCCGCCGATGAACTTGCCGCTCCGCTTAAGGTCTGGATGGCCTGGATCTTCTCCATGCCTCCGATCGTCTTGACGTACCTGGCGACGATCTCGTCGGCGCTCGGCGCCGCCGGGGCGCCGCCGCCGGCGGGCCGCCAGGGCTATGGCGGCCTGCCAAGGCCCTGCCGCAATGGATTAGCAAGCGTTCCTCATGTGGTCCGCCGCGGGCACGAATTATGGGGTTGGGCCGGCCGGCCCGTGGAGTCCTTAGGCCACGGCGAGAAGAGTTCAGGGCCGTCGGGCGACCCGAGCTACTTCCAGTCGCCGTTCGAGCTGGAACGCGGCCCAGTCCTTGGGCTGGGATGTAGTCGGAGGACCGGATCAGGTCGATCTGCGCCAGACGCAGCGCCTCGTCCTTGGTTCTCCCGGTCTTCAGGTTCGCGTAGAACCGCTTCATGAGCTCGGCGGTGGACTTGTCCTCGACCTTCCAGAGCGAGGCGAGGACCGAGCGCGCTCCGGCGTACTGAAATGCCCGCGTCAGTCCGATCAACCCCTCGCCGCCCGTCTCCTTGCCGAGGCCCGACTCGCACGCCGAGAGCGTGACGAGATCCGCGTCGATCCGGACCCGCTCGAAGATCTCCCAGGCCTGGAGCAGACCGTTGTCCTGCCTTCCGCGGAGCTTCTCGCGGAATCGTGAAGACGAGCGCGGAGTCGAGCGGAAAGCGCTCGTTGAGGAGGCGTGGCATGCAAAGTGGATGAGCGGCACGTCCGTGCCGATCGCGCGGGCGTTCTCTTCGGTGGCCTCGGCTCCGAGGTAGGTCGCGCTCTTCGGAGAATAGAGCGCGGCGATCTCGAGGACCTCGCGTCGCGACTCGGGCAGCGGATCGAATCGGGCGCCTCCGCGCTCGAGGGCAGCCCTCGCGTCGGGGAGCTTCGGATACAGGGGATCGCCGAACGCCGCGATGATCACGGGGGGGTCGCGAGGGAGCTCGAGCCGCGCCTTCTTCAACTCGGCATAAACCGTCGCCGAGATCGTCGTGTGGATCGGCTTGGACTCGACGAGGTAGCTGGGAGCGCCGGGACCCGAGCCGCGCGCCAGCGCGGCCCAGGGCAGCGTGTGGAGCGGACCGTCGGGGCAGATGAGAAGCCGGTCGGAGCGGGCGATGAGAGCCGCCGCGGGCTCGAGGAGGGTCGCGTAGAGCGAGCGGGATCGAGCCAGGACGTTGCGCGTCGTGTCCGGAGCGCGGGGGCCGCGGAAGTTGAGCATGTTGCGGTACGACGCGACCGCGTCGCGCAGCGCGATGTCGCCGCCGGAAAGCGCATAGACCGTCAGGCCCGGGCCCCGCGCGCTGGAAGGCTCGACCACGAAGAGAAATGCGCGCTCCCTCCCGACGGAATAGGAGAGGAGAAGGGTCCCCGGATCGAGGGCCCTCCGCGCCGACTCGAGATCGAGAGGTTGCGGATAGCGCAGGGAGGCATAGCGCGGCGAGGCTTTCTTGATTCGCTCGACCGTGCTGCTTCTCCGGTCCCGCAGCGCCGCGAGCCGATCCAGCAGCTCGCGGCGAATCGCGTGTTCCGTCGGCGCCAGGTCGCGGAGCTGACGCTGCGCCCGGTCGTATTCGGCATCCTCCCGCACCCGTTCCTCCTCGAGCTCCGGCGGTACGTTCGAGGGGAGCACCAGATCGCGCTCGGCGAGCATCGTCAGGAGGAGACGCGCCTGCGAGCGCTCCAGCACGGAGAATGCCTCCTCGAACCGCCCCAGATCGACGAGGGCCTCGATGAGATCCCGATACATGTCGGCGTAGGCGGCGGAGAACAGCTCGCGCGCTTCGATCGGACCGCCGAGTCTCGTTTTCTGGGAGTCGAGGGCGTCGATCGCGCGGCCGAACATCGCGGCGGCCTCCTTCGCGCGCCCTTCCGACCGGTCGATGAGACCGAGGGAGTGGAGCGAGCGGGCCTCGAGCTCGCTCGAGGGAACCGAGCGGGAGGCGACGCGGAGGACCAGGAGATACGCATCCCGGGCTTCCCCGTACCGACCGCGCTCCCACAGGATGTCGGCGAGCACCTCGCGGTCCTCGGCGAGGTGGAGGCTGTCGGGCTCGTGGGCTTCCCGGATCGCGAGGGCGCGACGGACGATGGTCTCCGCCTCCGGCAGATCGCCGCGATCGCGCGCCACGGCGGCGAGGCTGACGAGGGTGTTCGCGATCGCGACCTCGCGGCCGCTCCCCGGCGGCAGCCGGTCGTGCATCGCGAGGGCCCGCCGCAGAAGGGTTGCGGCCGCGGCGTAGTCGCCGAGCAGGCGAGCGTCCTCCCCGAGGTTGTGGAGCATCGGCTCGATCGAATGCGGGGCGCGTTTCTCGCCGATCGCGAGCGCCTGCCGATGGAACCGCTGCGCCGACTCGAAGTCCTTGCGCGCGCCCGCGACGTTTCCGAGGGAGTTCAGGCTCGACTCGGCCGCCGCGGTCTCCGCTGCGTGCGCGAGCCGGATCGCGAGCGCCTCCTGATGCAGTTGCTCGGCCGAAGCGAGGTCACCGCGCCGCCAGGCGACGTTGCCGAGGCGATACAGGCTCGCGGCGTGATCGAGACCGCCGGGCTCGAGCCGGGTGCTGATCCCGAGTGCGCGCTCGTGGAGTGCGCGGGCTCCGGCCACGTCGCCCTGCTGAAAGAGGAAGGCACCGAGGTCGTTTGACGCGCTCGCGACTTCGAGGCTGTCGGGAGCCAGGTCCTCCCAGAGCGCCAGCGAACGGGCGAGGAGATCCTCGGCCGACTCGTTCCGAGACACCACGCGCCCCAGCGCGCCGAGACTCGCCGCGATGGCCGCGCTCTCCGGAGCGGTTCGCTGACGGATGATGAGGGCGCGGGTGTAGAAGTCCCGCGCTTCGGCCGGGTTCTCCGCGGACTCGGCGGCCGCCCCGGCGCGCTCCAGAAAATGAGCGACGAGCAGGCTGTCGGGAGCGTGGCGGGCGGCGGCGTCGAGACCCTTCCGGAACTCCGCCGCGGCGCGGACGGCTTGACCCTGGCTCAGGAGTGCGGATCCGGCGGCATCGTGCTTCGCCGCGTTCTGCCACCAGTCCGCGTCGTGGCCGCGCCCGTCTTCGCCGTCCCCTCCGTCGGACGCTCGGGTGGTCAGGCCCCAGGCGCCCTGGGGAAGCTCGAAGATCCGGACGCCGTTGTCGCGAAGGCCGACCACATGGATGGCGCCCCGCGGCCCTTCTTCGATCTCGACGCGCGTGATGTCGGAGGGGATCCGAAACTCGCTTCGGGGAGACGGGAGGCCCTCGCGTCTCCAGGAAAGCAGGACGTCGCCGGATCGCACGCCCGCCCGGGCAGCGGCCGAGCCGGGCTGGACCCTCTCGGTGACCACGCCCGGTGATTCGGTAGACGGTTTTTTGAACTGGAGGAGACCGATGACGCCGAGGCCGAGGCAACTCAGTGCAACGACTGCGCGTTTGTTCGTCACGGGCCTGCGGGGATCATAGACGCGCGGTATTCGGACGGGCACAACAGTCGCAGTCACCCCTCAAGTGCCCGCTCGGAGTCGCGCGTGACGCCCTGGAATCGGTTGTTTCGAGCCGTCGGGCCGATGCTAAGCTGACCGGCGAGGACCCTTGGTGACGCTCAGAAAGTGGACGGGTGTGCCGTGAAGAAGTTGACCATCGGCGTGTTCCTTCTTTCTCTCGCTGCGTTCGAACCGGCGGCCGCCACGGCGCAATCGCTCGGAGATCAGTTCCAGAAGCTGAAGAACGAAGTGGCCGCCGAGTCGTGGGCCGGCGCGCTGAGCACGCTCGGAGCGCTCCAGACGGAAGCGGCCAAACCCGGCAACGAGGAATCCCTCGCGAAGCTCGAAGGTCCGATCGCCTTTTATCGGGGCGTGTGCGAAGCGAACCTGGGTCATGACGCGGAGGCCGTCGAAAGCTTCGTCACCTTTCTGAAGATTCAGCCCAACTCGACGATCGATGCGGCACTTCACTCGAAGGGCACGGTCGCAGCGTTCGAGAAGGCGCAGAAGCAGGCAGCAGTCGCCCCGTCGTCCATCGTGGAGGCGTACAAGGAGTTTCGCGTGCCGGCGGACGCCGCGCAGCGCGACCTCGTGGATGCGCATTGGGCCAACGGCCCGGTCCAGTGGATCATCTCCGCCGAAGAGAAGAAGACCTGGTCGGGCCTCAAGGAGCCGAACGCGCGCGTCGAATTCGTCGAGCGATTCTGGTCCGGCCGCGCGACGCTGCCCGGCGCCGACAAGAGAACCTATCGGCAGGAGTTCGAGCGCCGCGTCGCGTTTGCCGACGTCTACCTCGCGCATGACGACGAGAAGCGGGGGAGCCTGACGGACCGCGGCATGGTCTTCGTCCTTCTGGGACCGCCGGCGTCCTCGGGCCGGAGGTCGCTGCGCGCCGGCGAAGACGCAAACGAACCCTCGGGGTTGTCCCGGGTCGGCTCGCAGGACGAGAAGCTCGCGGTGAAAGGGACCGCGAGCAAGACTTCTGCCCAGAAGCAGCTGAAGTCGGCCTCGTACCGTGGTCCCGAACACAAGGCCCTGGCGGTCGATGAGGAGCTCATCGAGATCTGGAACTACAAGAGTGAGCATCTGCCGCGGGGCGTCGCCTACCAGCGCGTCGACGTCCACTACGTCACCAAGAAGGGCTACGGAAAGAACGTCATGCAGCGTGAGGATGACGCGGTGAACACCCTTCGGGCGGCCGCGAAACAGGTGGCGCCCGCCAAAGCGACCGTAACCGCCTCCGCGCCTTAACCGGTCGGCCCTCCAATCCCTTCGCGGCGTGCCCGTCACGGCGGGAGTCCACAGGGCACTCGTTCGTGGACACGAGGCACTCACTCGATGGAGACACCATGAACCGAGCGGATCGCTGGAGGCGCGGCTTACTTCACCTCACCGCGGGGTCGGTCGTCCTGTTCGTCGCCGCCAGTCCGGCAGCCGCGCAGGCGCAGGACCCCGGATTCGTGCTCCAGGGCGAGGGCGGCCTGGTCACGGCGCTCGTTCTCGATCCAGCCACGCCCTCGACGATCTACGCGGCGACCGCGCGGGGGCTCTACCGGTCGAGCGACTCCGGCGCCAACTGGGAAGCGCGCGCGCGGGGGCTCGAAGGCCACTCCGTCGTGGCGCTCGCCGTGGACCCGGTAGCGCACGGAACCCTCTACGCCGCGACCGGCGAGGGAGGGCTGTACAAGAGCGCGGACGGCGGAAACCGCTGGGCGGCGGCCAACAGCGGCCTCGCCTCCCGCTACGTCGGCGCCGTCACGGTGCTCGGCGGCGGGGTCTACGCCGGAACCGATGCCGGCGGAGTCTTTCGCAGCACCGACGCGGGCGCCACGTGGATTGCCTTGACGCCGCCGACCACGCGCGTCGCGGTGACGGCGATCGCGGGGGATCCGGCGGGACCCGGCCTGCTGTACGCGGGCACCAACAGCGAGGGCGTCTTCCGAAGTGTCGATGGCGGGTTGACGTGGGTCCACGCGGCCGGGCAGCTCAGCAAGGGGACGGTCTGGACCCTGATCAACGATCCGACGAAGTCCTCGACGGTGTACGCGACGACGCACGACGGTCTCTTCCGCAGCGAAGACGCGGGCCTCACCTGGAAGGGCCTGCACAAGAACCTGCGCGCCTGGAACGTGCTGACGCTCGCGATCGACCGCGAGGCCCCGAGAACGCTCTATGCCGCGACGGCCTCCGGAATCTACAAGTCGCTGGATGCGGGGACCACGTGGTCCATGCTCCACGCCGATCTCTACGTGAGCGCTCTCTCGCTCGACCCGCGCGCGTCCTCGGTGCTCTACGCCGGCACGCACCTCGGCGTCCTGAAGAGCGTCGATGCGGGAGCGAAGTGGTCGCCGCTTCGGCTGGCCCCCGACCCGCACGGTCCGGCCCACGGCGGCGGCGACCCGGCGAATCTTCCCAAGCTGACGAAGGGCTCCGGAGGCGCCGCGCAGGCGCCGCAGCGCACCGCGCGGGGGGACGAGTAGGGCGATCTCGCCTCAGGGCTTGATCGTCAGGTGCGTGCCGCCGAAGATCTCCAGGGCCGTTCCCGTGATCGCCGCGGCGTCGTCGGAGGCGAGGAAGAGCACCGCCCGCGCGACGTCGCGCGGCCATAGCTTCTCCGCGAGCGGCTCGGCGTGCAGGGCGTCGCCCTCGTCCTTCTTGTTCTCGACGGTGCCGGGGCAGACCGCGTTGACCGCGATGTTGTGGGAGCGGAACTCCCGGGCGAGGCTCTGGGTCAAGCCGATCATGCCGAACTTGGCGGCCGCCTGGGCGGCGACGTTCGCGTCGCCCAGCATGCCGTGAATCGACGAGACGTTGACGATGCGCCCGCGCCGGCGCGCGACCATGCCGGGGAGGACGGCGCGGCAGAAGTCGGCGGCGCCGGTGAGGTTCGTCGCGATGACGCGGTCCCAGTCCTCGGGCGACATCTTCAGGAACGGCTGCCAGACGAAGACGCCGGCGTTGTTGATCAGGATGTCGACCGGCCCGAGCTCGCGGTCGGTCGCCGCGACGCACTCCTCGGCCGCCCCGCGGACGGTCACGTCGGCGCAGAGGGCGAGTCCGCGCCCGCCCGCGGCCTCGATCCGGTGCGCGGTGTCGTCGACTTCGGTCCGGGTGCGTGCGACGAGCGCGACGCGCGCTCCCTTCGCCGCGAAGAGGAGCGCGATCGAGCGGCCAATGCCGCGGCCGGCGCCGGTGACGAGGACGACGCGGTCGGCGAAGTTCATTCGCATCTCACTTTCGAAAGCTCCTCGAAGAGCTCTTCCGAGAAGAGCGCCGCGGCGCCGGCTCCGCCGAAGGTCGGCCCGCCCAGGAGGGCGACCGCCCCTTCTTCGGCCGCGGGGCGGTCCATCCGGACGCTCTCGACGTTCAGGGGAAAGAGGCGCCGCGCCGGGTCGCATCCGCTGACGCGCCCGCGGCCCGCCCGGGCCTGTACGGAGGCCGTCACGTTCCGGTTCATGTAGAGGAGCGTCGCGGTGCCGCGACGCACGAGGTTGAACGCCGTGCGGCTGCCCGCGCGCACCGCAACGGCGAGCTCGGACACGGAGTTGGCCCGCACCTCGCCGAGCGTGAGGAGCGCGACGCGCGGGAAGCCTTCCGGGTCCGTGGTCAGGAGGGGGAGCGCGATGCGGCGGCGGCGCCGGAACCCCTCGCCGCCCAGAGTGACGTGAAGCTCCCGGGGCATCTTCTCGAGGTCCGCCACGGTCCCAGTGTAGCGAGGTCGCCCTATGATCCGGCCATGAATTGGGTTTGGCCTGGGGTAACCGCGGCGCTCCTCGCGGCGGCGCCGGCTCCGGAAGTCCGATACGAGAAAGTCCCGACGGCGACGATGCCGCGGGCGGTGGACTGCCTCGTCGTCCTCCCGCCGTCGTACGCGGCCGAGCCCTCGCGGCGCTACCCGGTCCTCTACTTCCTGCACGACGGCTGGGGCAACGGGCGCACGCTCGAGCGGCGCGGCGTCGTCGACGACGCGCTCGCGCGCATGCGGGCCGGGTCCCTTCCCGAGTTCCTGATCGTCGCGCCGAACGGCCCGGGCAGCTGGTTCTCCGACTCGCACGACGGGAAGCGCCGCTTCGAGACGTTCCTGACCGACGATCTGCCGCACTGGGTCGAGACGCGCTACCGGGCTTTGCCCGCGAAAGGCGCGCGCGGCGTCACCGGCATCTCGATGGGAGGCTACGGCGCCGTCAAGACCGCCCTGCGGCATCCCGACCTGTACGGCACGGTCTCGTCGCTCTCGGGCGCGCTCATTCCGTTCGGCTGGAGGGACCTCGACCGGTACAACTGGGTGGCGCGTTACACCCTCAAGAAGGTCTTCGGCGCGGACGAGAACGACAATGCGCTGGACGAGAACGACGCCTGGAACGTGCTCTGGGGACTGTGCTTCGAGGCCCCGCCCTTCCTCGTCCACTTGCGCGGAGGCACCGAGGACCTCTACGGTCTCGAGCGCGTGGCCGCGCAGTACGGGATGCTGCTGAACGCGCGCGGCGTGCCGGCGACCGTGGTCCTCGAGGCGGGAACCCACGACTGGACGTACTGGCGCGGCGCGATGATGGACATCCTCGCCTGGCATGCGGCGCGCTTTGAATATGATGACCGTTGATGTCTGACGTCTCTCAAAACGGCCACCGGCTCGTCCTCTTCGACATCGACGGGACGCTGCTGTCGGCGGGCCGCGTGGCGCGGGATTCCATCCTGACGGCCCTCGAGGCCGCGTTCGGCTGGAGGGCGACGGAGGAGCACCAGGATCGCGGCAAGTGGGACTTCTCCGGCAAGACCGACCCCCAGATCGTGCGGGAGCTCGTGGTGGGCGACATCGGGCCCGAGCGTTTCGAGCGCGACCTTCCGCGGGCGTTCGAGCTCTACCTCGCCGAGCTCTCCCGCGGGCTCCTTCCGGGCGTCGTCGTTCCCAAGCCCGGCATCACGCCCCTCCTCGCGCGGCTCGCCGCCGAACCGCGCGTGACGCTGGGCCTTCTGACCGGAAACCTCGAGCCGGGCGCGCGTCTCAAGCTCGCGCCGCCCGACTACAACCGGTACTTTCCCTTCGGGGCGTACGGGAGCGATTCCGCCGACCGGTACGTCCTTCCGCAGATCGCCGTCGAGCGCGCGCTCGCGCACTCGGGCCGGCGCTTCGAAGGCAAGTCCGTCGTGATCGTGGGGGACTCGATTCACGACGTCGCCTGCGGCCGGTCGATCGGTGTGCGTTCGGTCGCCGTCGCGACGGGGATCACGAGCCTCGAGCGTCTCGGCGCCGAGAAGCCCGACGCGATGCTGCCGGACTTTTCGGACACGGATCTCGCCCTCGAGGCGATCCTGGCATGAGGCGATTCGGCGCTTTCGTTGCCGCGCTCGCACTCGGCTCGCTGGCGGCGGGCTGCGCATCGGGGCCTCCGGCGCCGACGTTTCAGCCGCCTCCCGGCTCCGCGTCGGGGGCGCCCTACGACGTCCCTCCGGTCGGCAACGACAAGCTCACGCTGACCCTCGACATGCGCGCCGCGCGCGAGATCCTCGCCCTGCTCTCGCAGGCGACCTACTCGCCGGCGGCGGCCAAGCAGCTCGAAACGCTGCCGGCCGTCGAGCTCGCGATCCGCGAGTCGGGCCGCCCGCCCGAGACCTTCGAGCGCGACCTCGCGGCGGCCTTCGACGCGGAGTCGCGCACCTCGATCTTCGACTTCCAGCGGATCCGCGAAGACCGGGGGCGCTGGGAAGACCTCCTCGCGATGATCTCGTCGCAGGAGGCCGCGCTGACGAAGCTCGCGTCGAACCGGGCACGGGCGCTCCTGCCGACGGACCGGCCGCTGTCGGTGACCCTCCCGTTCTATCTGACCTTCGGCCTCGCGAGCCGGGCGGACCACATCGCGCTTCCCGGCGTCGATGGCGCGGAGTGGGGAGTCGTCATCGACCTCTCCCGATCGGTTTCGGAGACCGAGTCGGCCACGCCGCAGGAACAGATCCACCGCCTCGCGCGCCTGATGGCGAGCGAGGCTTACCAGCGGGCCTGGGCGGAGTACCGGACCGGCAGCCCCGCATGGGAGAAGCGCGATCCGTCGCTCGGGCAGCTCGAGCCGCTCCTGCACGTCGTGGCGGAAGCGGGGCCGATCGCGATCTACAACGTCGACGAGAACTTCTTTCCGCTGTCGGTGTGGCTGAAGGGCCCGATGAAGACCTCGATGGACGAGCTGAACCGGGTCGCCGACCGGCTCGTGTCGGCCGAAGCGGACCTCGACGCGCGCATGGCGGCCGCCGGGGACATCAAGAAGCCCGAGTTCGTCTCGGGCGTCGCCGGGCCCGCGGGGGCGTTCGTCGCCGACGGAATCATCCAGGCCCTCGGCGTCGAGGCGTACCGGACGGCGCTCGCCGGCGGGCCGCGCGCATTCTTCGAGGCCTACCAGCAGGCGTCGGAGAAGCTCGGAAAATCGCTGATTCCTCTGGCGAAGGTGATCCAGGATCAGCTCGCGACCCCGGCGAAGTAGGCACCGAGAGGAGACCGCCGCGTGGATTCGTTTCTGGCCCTGGAAAAGATGCTCCTTCTTCGTCGAACGCTGCTTGCCGCAGCCGCCCTGGCGGTACTCGCAGGGGCCGGCGCCGCCCAAGAGATCTCGCTCGCCGTCGATGCCCGCGACGCGCCGCGGCGAGTCTTCCGCGTTCGGGAGACGATCCCCGTGACACCGGGCCCCCTGACGCTCGCGTATCCCAAGTGGATTCCGGGCGAGCACGGCGCGGAGGGGCCCGTCACCGACCTCGTGGGCCTGGTGATCCGCGCGAACGGTCAGCCGGTGGCCTGGAGACGTTCGCCGACGGAGATGTGGAACTTCGAGCTCGTCGTGCCGGCCGGAGCCTCGGCGCTCGAGGTCTCCTTCGACTACGTGGCCTCGCTCACGGCGTACACGACCGCGACGGCCCGCCTGGCGTGGATCAACTGGTGGTCGGTCCTTCTGTATCCCCGCGGGCCGGACGCCAACGCGACCCGCTTCCGCGCGACGCTGACGCTTCCGGACGGCTGGAAGTACGCGACGGCTCTTGCGGTCGAGAAGGCCGCGGGCGGCACGGTTTCGTTCGCTCCGGTGTCGCTCGTGACCCTCATCGACTCGCCGCTGCTCGCGGGCGTTCACTTCCGGACGGTCGATCTTTCTCCCGGGAATGCGGCCGGCCACTTCCTCCACCTCGCGGGGGACTCGGCCGGCGCGATCGAGATTTCCGAAGCAGAGATCGCGCGCTACCGCAATCTCGTCGCCGAGGCGCAGGCGCTTTTCGGCGCGCGTCACTATCGCAATTACCACTTCCTCCTTTCGCTCTCCAACCAGATCCCCTCGACCGGCCTCGAGCATCACGAGTCGAGCGACAACCGGGCCGCCGAGCGGGCGCTGCGGGACGAGACCGCGCGCCAGGTTCTCGGAACGCTCCTGTCCCACGAGTACGTCCACTCGTGGAACGGCAAGTACCGTTCGCCCGCCGGTCTCGTGTCCGGAGTGACGGCCGACTACCAGGTTCCCGTGGACAGCGGGCTTCTCTGGGCCTACGAAGGCCTGACGGAGTACTACGGCGAAATCCTCGGGGCCCGGAGCGGACTGCGCACACCGGAGCTCGCGCGCGAGAACCTCGCGCTCTTCGTGGCGCGCATGGACCGCCAGTCCGGCCGCGCGTGGCGGCCGCTCGTGGACACGGCCACGGCCGCGCAGCTTCTCTACTACGGCCGGCCCGAGTGGGCTTCCTGGCGTCGCGGCGTCGACTTCTACTCCGAGGGAGCGCTCGTGTGGCTCGATGCCGACGTCCTGATCCGGCGCCAGAGCGGCGGCCGCAAGTCCCTGGACGACTTCGTTCGCGCGTTTCACGGGGGCGAGAGCGGACCTCCCGCCGTTCGGACCTACACGCGGGCGGACATCCTGGCGGCGTTGAACGCCGTCGCGCCGCACGACTGGGACGCGTTCTTTCGCGAGCGCGTCGACGCGGTCGCGCCGAAGGCGCCGCGACTCTGGGTCGAGGAGGGCGGCTGGAAGCTCGTCTTCACGGAGAAGCAGCCGGAGCTCGTCGCCTCCTCGGAAGAGGAGACGGAGACCTACGACTTCTGGGACTCCCTCGGCATCATGGTGCAGGGGGACGGCGCCGACGGAGCGGGCCTCGTCGTCGACGTCGTGCCCGGGATGCCCGCCGAAGCCGCGGGTGTGGGCCCCGGGATGAAGCTTCATGCCGTCGGCGGGCGGCGGTATTCGGTCGGCCGACTGCGCGACGCGCTGCGTGCGGCGTCCTCGCCGGAGGGCACGCAGCCGATCCCGCTGCTCGTCGAGAACGCCGAGATCTTCTCGATCGTCTCCGTCGACTACCACGGCGGCGAGCGGTTCCCCCACCTCGAGCGCGAGACCGGGAAGCCCGACGTCCTCTCGGAGATCGCGAAGCCCCGCCGTTCGGCGTCTGCGGCGCGATGAAAGAGAGCGACGCGGAGCGGCTGGCCGCCCTCGAGCGCGAGCACGCGCTCCTGGAGGCCACGATCGACGCGACCGCCGACGCGATCCTCGTGGTCGACAACGAGGGGCGGATGGTCCATTTCAACCGGCGCTTCGTCGACATGTGGGGGATCCCCGAGGACATCGCCGAGAGCCGCGACGAGAACCGGGCGATCGCGTTCGTCGTCGGCAAGCTCAAGGACCCCGCCGCCTTCGTTCAGAAGGTGATGAACGTCTACGCGCAGCCGGCGGCCGCGAGCCACGACATCCTCGAGCTCGCCGACGGAAGGCTGATCGAGCGCGATTCGCGGCCCCAGGTCGTCGACGGCCACGCGGTCGGCCGCGTCTGGAGCTTTCGCGACGTCACGGCGCGCCGCGAGGCGGAGGCCGGCGTCGAGGAGACGCTCTCGCTCCTGAAGGCCACGATCGAGGCGACGGCAGACGGCATCCTGGTCGTCGACCGGGAGGGCCGCATCGTCAGCTTCAACCGGAAGTTTCTGGCCATGTGGCGGATTCCGGAGGACGTCATCGCCGACCGCGACGACAAGCGGGCGATGGAGTTCGTTCTCGACCAGCTGCGCGAGCCCGAGCGCTTCGTCAAGAAGGTCCGCGATCTCTACGACCAGCCGGAAGCCCGGAGCTACGACTGGCTCGAGTTCAAAGATGGACGGATCTTCGAGCGCTACTCCTCGCCGCAGAAAGTGGCCGGCCGCACCGTCGGCCGGGTCTGGAGCTTTCACGACGTGACGCGCCTGCGCCTCATGGAGGACACGATCCGCCGGCACGCGCGGGCTTTCGATCACATCTCCGACGCCGTCATCACGATGGATCTCGAGGCGCGCATCGTCGACTGGAATCCCGGGGCCGAACGGATGTTCGGCTACACCAAAGAGGAGATGCTCGGAAAGACGCCGGATCTGCTCCGGCCGGCGGGCGCGACGAAGACCGCCGCGGATCTCCTCGGTCAGATGCGGCGCGACGGGCGGTGGCGCGGCGAGATGCGCTATGCGCGCAAGGACGAGGGCACCGGGATCGTCGACACGGTCGTCGTTCCGCTCTTCGACGACTTCGGCCGCACGCTCGCGGCGCTGGCCGTCTGCCGCGACGTCACGGACCGCAAGAACCTCGAGGAGTACCGGAGGCGCGAGACGAACCCCTGAGGGACGCCGAGCGGCGCTCGTCCCGCCACACCCCTTAGAAGTTCTGGAGCGCCTCGACCGGCGCGTAGGCGTCCGTGAGCTCCGGCACGTCCGCGGGCGCCTGGGGGGCATGCACGAGCGCGTCCGTGTAGGCGGTGACGTTGGCGATGCTCCATTCGCCCGCGAGCGCCTCGGTGCGGCGCCGCAGCGCCTCCACGTCGAGCGGCTCCGCGGAGACCGTCGCGAAGACCAGGATGTTGCCGGCCGTCGGCTCCCGGCCGTCCTGGATCTGGCGGCTCGCGACGTAGACCTGGCCGAACTGGCCGACGACGGCCTTGTAAGTCGCCCAGAAGAGCCGGCCGTCCCTGCCCATGAGCTCGCCGACGAAGTTCGCGGCCAGGAGGCCGTCCGGAGTCAGCCGGCTTCGCACGAGCGCGAAGAATTCGCGGGTCGTGAGATGGAACGGCACGCCGCTCGAGTTGAAGGCGTCGAGGACGATCAGATCGTAGGGCGGCCCGCTCCGAGCGAGGAACACGCGGCCGTCCGAGATCACCGTTCGGATGCGGTCGGATTCCCGGTAGAGGAAGTACTCCCGGGCGACGTCGCGGACGACGGGATCGATCTCGACCGTGTCGATCTCGGCCTCGGGACGCAGGCGCGCGAAGTTGCGCTGGAACGATGCGCCCCCGAGTCCGATCACGCACACGCGCCGGATTCCCGGGCGGAAGGCGAGGGCCGCGAGCAGGCCTTCGTCGTAACCGACGACCGAGCGCTCCGGGTGGTCGAGGTTGATGCCGCTCTGCGTGAGGGTGTCGAAGCGCAGCCAGCGCGACGCGTCGATCTGCGTGACGACCATGTGATGGTAGGCCGTGTCGCGGCGCAGGAGCACCTTCTCGTTGCCGATCGGCGCCGGCGGAACGCGCGCGGCCATCCCGGCCGCCAGGGCGATCCCGCCGAGCACGACGGCGGCCGCGCTGACCCGATCGCGCACGAGGACCGCCGCGCAGGCCAGAAGCGTCACCGCGAGTCCGAGGAGGAGCCGTCCGACCGGGAAAAGCGGGATCAGGAGAAAGGTCGCGGCGAGCGTTCCGAGAATCGAGCCCGCCGTCGAGAGCGCCGCGTAGCCGCCCGAGACGCTCCCCGCGGACTCCATCCGCCGGATGCCGATCCGGACGGCGAACGGCGTGACCATGCCCATCGCGAGGGACGCCGGCAGGAAGAGCACGACGGCGGCGGCGAGCGCCGACCAGCGCACGTCCCACGCGTTGCGGGCGATGCGCTCGAGAATCGCCTCGGGCCAGACGATGCTCGGGATCATCAGGACGGCCCCCACCGACAGAACCAGCGACAGCGCCGCGAGCGAAGGCCGGCGGTCCGCGATCCGGCCGCCGAGCGCGTAGCCGGCGGAGAGCGCGAAGAGGAAGGTCGAGATGAGGCTGCCCCAGACGTAGACCGAGGACCCGTAGCTCGGCGCGAGCACCCGCGAGCCCAGGATCTCGAGGGCCATGAGCACGGCCCCGGCGGCGAAGACGACGGCCTGGAGGATCCGGATCTGCCCGGGCGAGGCGTGCATGCGGCAGGCGGCATTGTAGCGTCGGGATTCCCGGGACGCGCCGCGCGGCAGCGGGACCGAGTTACTCGAGCTCGAAGAGCGTCGGGATCGCGTTCGCGCGCGCGCCTTCGATCGCCAGGAGCCGCAGCTTCGTCGCGACGCCGCCCGGCGCCGAGAAGCCGCCGGACTTGGCTCCCGCCGCGAGCACGCGGTGGCACGGGATGACGATCGGAAACCGATTCTGGCCGAGCGCCTGGCCGACGGCGCGCGCCTGCGCAGGATCGCCGAGGCGCGACGCGATCTCGCCGTAGGTGAGCGTTTCTCCCGGAGGGATCGCGCGCGCGATCGCGTAGACGCGCCGGTGGAATTCCGGCACGCCCTCAAAGTCGAAGTCGAGGGCGACGTCCGAAAGGTCGCGCCGCTCCCCAGAGAGAAGAGCGACGATGCCCGCGATCGCCGCGGCGACCGGTGCGGGAGGCGCCGCTTCTGCCGCGTCCGGCAATCTGCGCCGCAGTCGGGCGCGCGTCCCCCCCTCGGAAGCCTCCGGAAGCCAGATGCCGACGATGCCGCGGGCGCCCCACGCGACGGCGCAGTGTCCGACGGGTGTCTCGAAGAGGGTGAAGGATGTCGGGCTCATGACGCTCTGTGAAACACGCGGCTTCACCGAAATGTTGCGGCGGACTCTCTCAAACGCCCGGCCGGAGCGTGCGGGCGAGCTGGAAGAGGAGCAGTGCGACGGTCACGGCAATCGCCGCCCAGAACCAGGGAGCGATTCCCTTGCGGGGCGCGGGAGGCGCCGGCGCGGCCGCTTCGAGCCGGGCGGCGCCTGCCGGCGAGGCGAGGATCGTGGGCGCGAGCAGGTCGAGGTCGTACGAGGGGCGGCGAGCCTCCGTGTTGCCCGAGAGGAGAAACAGCCGGTCCTCCGGCTCGAACACGAAGTCGATCCGCACGACGGGGCTCGAGATCCAGGCTTCGGTCAGCGCCAGAGGGACGTTGTCGCCGTTGTCGATTTCAATCGAGAGGGCTTCCGCGTTTCCGGCCGGCCGCGCAATCGGAATGCGCAGACGCGGGGCCCGGGACCCCGGCCGGCGCTCCCAGCGCGCGCTTCCGAGCGTCCGCGTGCCGGTCGGTCCGCGCGCGTCCCGCTCCTCCTCCAGGACGCGCACTTCGCGCACGAAGTACTCGGGCGCGGACGCCTCGAGCTCGATCGTGTCCACGTTGCGCGGAGGATCGGGAAGGCCCTCGAGCCGAACGAGGGTCCGCGGGCCCTCCGTGTAAGCCGCGAATCCGACCTTCGCGCGGTGCGCGTGCGCGGCGGGCTCCACGATGAACGGCACCTGCCGGTTCTCGGCATCGACGATCCGGAGGTCGGCGAGGCCGCGGGGAAGCGCGTCGAGCTCGAGGTACGCGACCGTGTCGCCGGCGGACGTTTCGCTCGCCGGCAGGCGGATGGCGCGGCGCGAGGTCCAGCCGGCCGGATCCGCGAGGGGCGCCCGCGGGGGCGCGGCTCGGGTCTGCGGAGACGACGCGTGGACGGGGCCGAGCGTCGCGGAGGCCGCATCGGGGGCGCCCTGCGCGAAGGCGCGCGCGAGGTCGTAGCGGGGGAAGCGCGCGTCGGCCGAACCGTAGGCCAGCCGCAGCCCGCCGTCGTCGGGTGTCCGGAAGCGCAGGACCCGGTCGGAAACGCGAACCGTCGCGCGGAGATCCTCGAGCGGGGGTGCGTCGCCATCGTCGATTTCGATCTCCAGGTTTCGGCCCGCCGCCCCGCAGAGGGGCACCTCGACCTCCGCCGTGCTCCCGGCCGCTCGCGTGAGGAGGTCTTCGGCGATGAGGCGGCGATGGACCTCGTCTCGGAAGAGGATCCGCTCGTAGACGCGGACGGGGCGCGAGAAAGCGGGCGTGCGCGTCTGGAAGCGCATCGCCGTCGCCGCCAGATTCGCCGCGGGAAGCGACGCCGCGTAGCGCGATTCACCGTCGGAGCTCTCGGGGGACGACAGGGCGGTGGGCCGCCCGTCGGAGGCCAGGCGTCGCCTCTGCGGCCGCGCCCGAGACGGACGAGGGCCGGGCATGAATGAAAACGGCCTCGGGTCCGGGTTGAAGGGGCGCGCCGTTTCGGTCGTCGAGCCGGAACCGCAAGTACCGGCGGTTGGTGGCCGGCATGCGGAGCGTGAGCATGCGGGCGCCGCCGGCGGAGAAGATCGAGGCGTTCGCGACGTCCTTCCAGGCGGCGCCGTCGTCCGAAGCCTGGATCCGCACGGGCTTCAGGAAGTCGCTGCCGGCGAGCTCGAACGTCACGGCGTCGGCGAAGCCGGGCTCCGGGCCGCGATCGACGACGAACGTGGTTTCGACGCCTTCGACCGACTCCCGGTTGAGAATCGCGAGGCGCCGGGAGGCCGCGCGGCCCGATTCGAACGTGAAGGCCGTTTCGCGGCCTCCGGCATCGAGAATCCGCAGGTCGGGCAGGCCCGGACGCGTGGCGTCGAGGACGTCGTCGGGCAGGACGAGGCGCGTCCAGCCCGGACGGGCTTCGATCGCCCGCGTGTACCGGAACGGCGCGGCGGGCGCTGCGGGTGTCGCCGTCGCCAGCGCGGCTGCGGACAGAAGCGCCAGCACGCTCATGACTTCTCCCGCGCGAACACGTAGCGCTGCGTCAGGAACGAAACGGCGAGCAGAGCGACGGCGAGGCCGACGATCGAGCCGACGCGGTAGAGGGCGCCGAGATTCCAGAGATCGTGCAGGAAAACCTTGGCGATCGTGAGGAGCAGGACGGCGAGCGCCGCGGCCCGCACCGGTTTCGAGAGCCGGGCGATGCCGATGAAGAGGAGCACCAGGGCGAAGATCCCCCAGGCCAGCGAGTAGGTCATGTCCTGCGCGAGCCCTCCGCCGCTCAGGCGGAACGAGAGAGTGGGCCCGGTCGAATAGAAGTCGGCGATCTCGACGTTCAAGAGCACGAAGAGAACGATCCCCGCGAAGGTGCGGAGGACGCCGGGAAGCCGGACGCGGTTCGCCGCCGGATCGTCGCGCAGCCAGTGAGCGGCCGCGAGGAACGCGACGGCCGGTATGCCGAACGTGTAGAGGTACCAGTTGAAGATCGGCGTTTCGCTCCGCGGCTGGTAACTCCAGAGCGCCGGGTTGGCGACGAGGCGGACGAACGCCGCCGCGGCGAGGGCGCCGGCGGCCTTGACGAGACCGGTCCTCACGGATCCGCGTCGAGAGCCAGGCGAGCGCGGCGGCTTCGAGGGCCCAGGCGACCGTGATCCACTGCTTGTCGAGCAGGATCGGAATCGCGGCCGTGAGGAAGAGAAGCGCGACGCCGCCGAAGAGCGCCGCCGTGAACCGGCGTTCCGCCGAGCCTTCCGCGTGCATCGTCAACGCGCGACGCATGGCCAGCAGGGCCAGGGCGCCGACGAGGACGGAGAGGAAGCCGAGGCGCTCGGAGCTCCAGACGGTCCGCGCGAGCACGTAGAGCGCCGCGAACTGGAGAATCGGCGCGAGGCCGGCCGAGATCCAGGCCGCGCGATCCGCTCGGAACCGCGAGTGGGTGAACGGCAGGATCCAGAACACGACGGCGGGGATCGCGAGGAACGGCAGGAACTCCGGCAGGCGCCCGACCTCGAAGCGCATCGTGAGCGCGAGCAGCGTCGCGAACAGGTAGCCCTGGGCCGCGAGAATCCACGCGCCCGACAGCAGGAGCGCGCCCATGGCGAGGAGGCCCGCCGCGTGGATGGCAGCGTAGATCCCGAGGCCCAGGATCGGCTGGGTCTCCGGCTCGACGGACGAGCAGGCGAAGGGTGATGGCGAGCGAACCGAAGAGCGCGACGGCCGCGCCGATCCGATACGTCAGCGCCTCGACCGAGTCGCGGCTGACGAGCCACATCACGAAGTAGGCCAGCGAGACGAGCGTGAAGAGCGCGAGTGTCGACGACCGGTGCGCGGGAAAGAGGTCCGGCGCGATGCGGAGCGCGAGGCAGAAGAGCGAAGTGGCGGCGGCGAGGGGCACGACGCCCGCGGCCTCGAGCCGGCGCGCGACCAGAAACGTCTGCACGCCGAGGAGGAGAAGGAAGCCCGTGAGGACGACCGGCGAAACCGCGAGCGTCGGCCGGCCGGCGGTCGTCAGCACCGCGAGAAACGGCGCGAGCACCGCCAGAACCGGAGTGGCGGACGGCCAGTCGATGACCCGTCCGGCCTGCGCCTCGCGAATCGTCCCGAGAACGAAGAGCGCCGCGACGACGGCCGCCGCGCCCAGTGCCCATGGAAGCTTCACCGCCGTCAGGTGCATGGATGCCCAGCCCGAGTAGAGAAGCGCGGAGCCCAGAAGCGCGAGAAGCGGCAGGTGCATCCACCGGCGTTTTCGAGCGACAGCGAGCACGCCAATATCGAGCAGCAGGACGTAGCCGAGAAGCCCGAAGGGATGGTCCTCCTTCGTCGAGAGGAGGAACGGCGTCAGGAACCCGCCAACGAGACCGAGTATGGCGAGAATCAGAGCGTCGCGGCGCACCGCGAGCAGGCCGGCCACGAGCGTGACGAGCGCCATCGCGGCGAACGTCGCGGTCGTTCCGAGAAGCCCGTAGAGGGCGTGGGCCGCATAGAGCGACGCGTAGAGGACCCCGACGCCCGCGCCCGAGGTGGCCTGACCGGCCCACATCGAGCGGGCGCGCAGGGAATCGCCCCACACCAGGGCGGCCGCGCCGGCGACGAGCCCGATCGCCACGCGCATGGCGGGCGAGATCAGGCCGTGCTGGATTCCGTACTGGAGGAAGAGCGCCGCGCCGAGGAAGAGCGCCGCGCCGCCGAGCCAGGCGAACGCGCGGACGCTGATGAGGTTCTCCCAGTCGAACGGCTTCGAGGGCTCGGGCGGTGAGACCGAGAACTGAGGAGTCGGCGGGGGCGGGGGAGGTGGCGGCGGTGAGGGGGAAGGTGGACGCGGAGGCACCAGCGGTGCCGGCGGCGGAGGCGTCGGCGAGAACGATGCGGCCACCGGGGCAGCGGGCTGCGCAGCCGGAGGCGGAGCGGGCGGTCGAGACGGCTCGGGGACGGTCTCGACGGAAGACGCCTCCGCCGGGGTGCGGCCCTCGCGCTTGAGCTCGAGGAGACGTCGTTCGAGAAGATCCAGCCGCCGATCGACCTCGACGATCCGTTCCGCAATCTCGTCGGAGCGCTTCCGGCTGCGCAGGCTCTCGCGCAGGGCCCAAGCTGGAATGACCAGCAGGAAGAGCCCCAGGCATCCCAGGCGCGAAAACAAGTCCATGGAATGGGCGAAGCCTGGACGGGATCTTATCCCCTACGGGGTACGGGACCGCGCCTCGATGCCGGCGAGGAGGCGGTCCAGGTCCGCCCGCGTGTGCAGGCGTCCGTTCGCCACGACCGCGGCGATCCGGCGGGTATTGCGGATGTCCGCAAGCGGATCCGCGTCGAGGAGCACGAGGTCGGCGATTCGGCCCTTCTCGACCGTTCCGAAGTCGGCGGTTCTCTCGAAATAGCGGGCCGGCTCGAGCGTCGCCGTCTGAAGCGCCTGGAGGGGCGTGAACCCGGCGGCGACGAACTGCTCGAGCTCGCGATGAAGGCTGAAGCCCGGAACGACGCCGACTCCGGCGGGCGTGTCGGTGCCCGCGAGGAACGGAACGCCGGCCCTGGACAGCCGCGCGACGATCTCGAGCTCGTGCTGGACGAACTTCTCGCGAACGGGCAGAGGATCGGTGGCGAGGTCCTTGAGAATCCCCTTGGAGAACTCGGGCCAGGTCTTCGTGCGCCACGATTCCGGCGCGTAGCGGACGTCGGGGTCCTTCGTAACGTCGACGACGTCGACCAGCCACTGCCCGCGTTCCCAGAACAGCGTGGGGCACTGCCACGTCCGGTTCTTCGCGAGCAGCGCCGCGAGGGAGGCCTCCTTCGAAGGAACGAAGGTCTCCAGGAACCGCGCGGGCCCCTTCTTGCCCTCGAGAAAGAGGTCCTCCGCGGACGAGCTGCCCTCGAAGACGCCGATGAGGTGCTCGAAGCTGCGCTGGCCCGCCGCCGACGCCTCGGAGGCGCGAATCGCGTCGGGCACGTGGCCCGCGAAAACGACTCCCTGCTTGCGGCACGACTCCGCGAGCGCGAAGTAGGCGTCGCGCGGCACGTAGGACTGGATCTTGATGAAATCGACACCGCGCCGGCGGAGCATCGCGACCGCGTCGCGGCCGGACTCGGGGGTCGTGATCGGAAGGGCCGACGGAAATTGTGTCTTCGGGCCGTCGAGCATCGGTCCCGAGACGACGATGCGCGGGCCGAGCAGCTGCCCGCTCGCGACGTCGCGCCGCGCCGCGAGGATCGGCTCGAGGTCGCTGCCCATGTCGCGCACCCCCGTCACGCCGTTGGCGATGAAGAGGGGGAGCGTCACCTCGCGTCCGCCGGGCACCCAGTCGCCGAAGAATGCATGGATGTGCATGTCCCAGAGACCGGGGATCAGGAACTTGCCCTTGCCGTCGACGACGCGCGCGGAGGGCGGCGGAGCCAGGCGGGCGCTCTCGCCGACGCCGACGATGCGGTCACCGGCGACGACCACGGTCATGCCCGGCAGAGCGCGGCCGCCGGCGGTGTCGATGATCGTGACGCCGGTGATGGCGAGCGAGGCGGGCGGCGACGGCGGATGTGGCGCGGCGAGGCCGGCGAGACCGTTGACGAGCAGGAGCGAGACGACGAAGAACGTCATGCGCGCGAGGGAGCGTATCGCGGGCGGCCGAGAAGGTACTATCGATCGAACGTGGAGTCGAAGGCCGCAGAGTCGCAGCGGGCCCCGACGGCCTGGCTTCTCGTCGCGTGCGCCGTCGCCCTGGGCATGCGCCTCTTCTCCGGATCGCACCTCGACATCGACCACAACGGCGCCTGGCACGTCTTCATCGCCAAGAACCTCTCCCGCGAGTGGGCGACGCTGGCGCATCCGCCCCTCTTTCTCGTTCTCCTGAAGGCGTGCGACGCGCTCGGCCACTCGCTTCTCGTCTACCGGGCCGTGCCGATTCTCGCGGGGGTCGTCTCTGTGTTTCTCGTGGGGCGCGTTCTGTCGAAGCTCGGCACGCTCCCGGTCGTCGCCTTCCTCGGCGCGCTGACGGTCGCGTGCGCCCAGACGGCGACGGTCATTTCCCTGGCCGTCGAGTCGTACACGCTCGCCGTCGTTTTCATTCTGGCGTCCTTCCTGTGCGCGCTGGACCTGGTTGGCGCTGGCGAGGGCGACGGCCACGGCGCGCCTCCGCTGAAAAGCCGGGTGGGATTCGCCCTGTTCGCGTCGCTCGCGCTCCTCTCGCACTTCTTCACGGCGCTCTATCTCGCCGCGCTGGCGGGTGCCGTCCTGCTCGCGGCCTTGCTGGTGCCGGATCGCCGGCGCGCTCTGGTCCGCGCGCTCCCGCACCGGTGGAAGGCGGATCTCGTCATGCTCGCCGTTCCTGCCCTCGTCTGGGCGGCGCTCTACGGCCTCCTCGTCCGGCGCTGGAAAGGCATTCCGCTGATTGGAACGTTCGACGCCGTCGGCGGGTCGCTCGGCGCCTACCTCGCCGCCGGCATGAAGAACACCGTGAACATGTTTGCGCCGGTGACGCTCGGCCGCGCGGCCGTGGCAGGCGCCGTTCTCGCCGGCTTTGTCGCAGTCGTCATCGGGGCGCCGGCCACCGAGAGGAGCTCCTCATCGAGCAGGATGCGCAGGCTCCTCCCCGCCCTGCTCTTCAGCGTCCTGCTCGCACTCGTGGCGATTCTCGGCGCGGCGAGCCGCTATCCCTTCGGCGGCGAGATGCGGCATCAGTTCCTGCTCTTCCTGTTCGCCCTGCTCGCCGGATTCGTGGCCTTCGACCGGTTGATTCGGTCGCGGTCTCCGAACGCGCGGCGGGCGCTCGTCGTCCTCGCCGTCGCGGCCATCGCGGCGGACGTTGCTTTGAACGCGCGCGGCTACGTGACACCGCCGGTCGACATCCTGCAGGCCAAGCGGGGCATCTATCGCAAGCACCTCGCCGGAGCGCGGACCGTGCATCTCGATCGGTTCAGCGTCGTCGGGCTGATGATGGAGTATTACGGCCGTGACTGGCGCTACCTGGGCAGCGATCCGGCGGACGCGCTCGTCCGGCGCTACGCGGTGAGCCTCGGAAGCGAGCGCCTGGAGGTCGTGGTCCACAGGCGGTGGTGGAAGCTCGACTTCCTCGATCCGGCGCTCTATGCGGATCTGGCGCAGACTTGGGACCCGGCGGGAGGCGAGTGCCAGACCGTCTTCGCGGTCTACCAGAACATCTATCTGGACGTTCGGAAGCTCACACCCGAAAAACGCGCGGAGTTCGAGAAGCGCATCCCGGCCCTGGCCAGCGCGGCGGGATTCGAAGTGCATCGCCTCGATCTGGACGACGACGATGTCGATGCGGATCTGTGTCGGAACACCGCGGCGCCGTAGGTTCAGAATGGATGGTGCAACCCGAGCGCCAGACTCAGAAAGACGGCCATCTGGCCGCGAGTCAGTGGAGCGTCCGGACAGTAGTTTCCCCCGGCACACCCGGCCGTGATTCCTGCTGCGTAGAGAGCCTCCACGAATCGGTGCTGCGGATGTCCCACCGGCACGTCCCCGAACGTCTGACCGGGAGGGTCGGGGCTCACTTGCAGTTGATAGTAGATGTGGACGTTTCGAAACGAGAGTGCGGGGTCTGCTGCAGAGAGAATCATGTCGACGAAGTAGGTGTTGGCCAGGTTGTCGACCGTATGCGCAAATTGAGGTGAGGTGAAATAGCCGCACCCTGGCGCTCCGGCGACCGTCGATACGGCCTGGCCGACAGGGGTACAGGTGCCGTTCGGGTCAGGGCAGACGAGAAAGTGAGCCCCTATCGCCGTGTTCGTCAAGCCGTCGCAGCCGGTGATCTCGACAAACGAGACCAGGGCACCGGACGGCAGATGAATGCCCGCATAGAGATGGTCGCCGCCACCCGTCTTATACCGCTGCCAATTGCCTGTGAAACCCGTGGTCGTTGTCGAGTCAATTGGCTCGAACTCCCACGCATTCAGAGTCACGATGGTCTGCGATTGTGTCCCGTATGTGTCGGGCCGTTGTGGTTGGGCCGTAGCCTCTTCGGACTTCTCCAGCAGCCCGCCGGCGGTCTGGGCCCGAGCCGGCGAAAGAAGGAAACACAGACACAAGGCGAAGAGGGTGAAGATCCTGTGCCCGGCGACGGTCATCGGAGCCTCCTGACTGGCCGAAGAGCCTATCGCACGACTCTTTGCGTTGGCGGAGGAGGAGGGATTTGAACCCCCGGTACCGTTTCCGGTACAGCGGTTTTCAAGACCGCCGCCTTAAACCACTCGGCCACTCCTCCGCGGGAGCAGTGTAGCGAAAGCGCAGCGCATTCAACGGTGCGTCGGGGCGGCGGTGCCCGCCGCGTTGTCTAACGACACTCCAGAAACGCTCGCGTCCGTTGCAGCGCCTCCTCGAGCGCACGCCGAAAGTCCGGTCCGCGCGGCCGCGCTCCGACGAACCCCAGCTGGTGTTTCAGCCGGCCATCGACGACCTTCAGGTTGGCCCAGCCCAGGACGTGATCGCGCCAGAGCATCGGCATGGCGTAGTGGCCCATGCGGCGCTGGTGTTCCGGCAGATACGCCTCCATCTTGAACTCCCAGCCCCAGAACAACCGGAAGCGGCGCCGATCCCACACGACGGGATCGAAGGGCGTGAGGAAGCGCAGCCGGCCGTCGGGGCGGTGCCGCGCGGCTGCGGGATTTTCGCCGCGCGGCCAGAGCCACTGCACGCCGTCGACCTCGGCATGGGCGTATCGGGTCCTGGCGTCAACCTGGACCTGCCGCATCTCGGCGGCGATGTCCGGCACGCCGAGGCGCAGCAGTCGGCTCAGATAACCGAAGCTGGCCGCGGGCAGCGGCGCGTAGAGCTTCACGACCATATCCAGCAACCTTCCGGCGCGCGCGCACTCGCGCCTCGGCGGTCGCGTCCTGCAGCGGACTCTCGGTCGCCTGGTAGATCCGCGTGCCGGCCTCGCGCCGCGCCACGCGCAGCTTCCCGGAGTGCTGCAGGCCCTCGAGCAGATGCGTGCTGGCACTCAGGCCGGCGTTCCAGCGCTGGACGCGGCCGAAATTGAACTGCGCCTGCACGTGCTTCGAGTGGGTGTCCCCGCGCTCGCGCACGAAGGCCAGCACTTCCCCGGCGCGCTTCTGCATCCGGGCGTTCCAGCCGAACGGGTCCGCGCGCGGATGCAGGAGGGTCAGGGTCGCGCGCGGGAGGAATCCGTAGTTGACGAAATAGGCCTCCTCGATCGCCAGGCGCGGGTACCGCCGCTCGAGATCGCCGGCGCGGTAGCCCTTCACGCGCTGCGCGAGGATCAGATCCTGGGCGCGCGCGGGCGCCCGCATCGGGTCAGCCTGGACGAATCCCAGACGCGCGATGGCTCGCGGCAGACTGGTGGCCTCGAAGAGGCTGCGCGCGATCGCGTAGCGGCGAAGCTGCCGGAGACTCGGGGATCCGTCTATTGCCGCGGCTCGATCAGGATCGGAGCGGGACGGTCGCGCGCCTCGTCGGAATCGGACGGAGCTTCGAGGGCGGCGTAGCCCTGCGTCACGCTCGTCCAGACCGGCAGGGGCGTCAGCGCGTCGACGCGCCAGCCCTGGCCGCACGCGGGGCACGGCGCGCCCGGAGCGGCGGTTCGGGCCGAGAAGGTGCCCGTGGTGTCGAACGCCTGGAACTTCGACGTGTCGACGAAGGTGTGCTGGAAGAAGCAGCTGCCGAGAAAGTAGCCCTGCGGGGTGCTGGCGTTGCGCGCCAGCGGCGCGGTCGACTGGATCTGTCCGAGAACGACCTGGGCCTGGCGGGTGAGACTCCCGCCGGCGTCCACCTGCGCGAAGCCCATCTCGGCGAAGAAAAGGGGCGGCAGCGCATTGAACGCCGTCGTCCCGGGCCACGCCGACTGGAACTGGGCCGGGTTGGTGAGGTAGTCGGCGAGCGCCGGTCCTTCCCGGAACGGATTCGAGGCCGCGATCCAGCGTGTCGTCCAGAAGTCGCCGGGGATGGCTGAAACCGTCTGGGCGCCCCCCGTGTCGAACTTCGACTTGTAGCTCGTCCGCGTCTGACTGTCCGAAAGCGCATTCGCGACGGCGATCATCGCGAGGACGGCCCCGGGCAGGTCCGGCGGAGTCGGCGAATTGACGTTCTTCCCGGGGTTCGTGAGGAGCCACTGCGCCGCGGCGCGTTCGAGCGCCGCGTTGAGCTCGCGGGGCAGCTGGGCCGCCGCGCGCGCCTGCGTGTTCCATGTCGCGTCGGAGACCGGCGTCGTGATCGGGAGGCGATTGGAGGCCGGAATGTGGGCCTGGTCCTCGAGCGTCAGGATGGCCTGCGCGATGAAGGCGACATCCACGGGGTTGAACTTGTTGAGGTCGTATTCGTTGTAGATCCCCCACATCGCGGCCGCGGGGTGCGGGGTCGTGCCGCCGATGTAGACCTGGTTGAAGATGCCGCGGACGAGCTCGAAGGCCGCCTTGTAGCCCTTCGGGCACGACGGGCAATCGGTGGTGCCCGTGATGGTCTGGGCCGTGAAGTTGGAGATCGGGACCATCACCTTGATGCCCTGCGCCTGCGCGGCGTCGAGAAAGGCCTTGTGATTCGTGCGTTGCGCGTTCCAGTTGTAGAGGTGCAGCATGTTCAGGCCCGCGCCCTTGAAAACGGTCAGGTCCTTGCGGGCGCCCGGCTTGCCGTCGTCGCCCCAGATGCCCGTGAAGTCGGCGTTGAAGAAGTCCGAGTCGAAGTAGGCGTTCTGGTAGAAATCCGACGGCTTCGGGTCGTAGGCGATGCACTGGATCGGGCGCAGGGCAGTCAGGTTGGGCGCGATCGACGATTGCGCGAACGCCGGCGACGCGGCCAGCGCGACGAGCCCGATTGCAAGAACCAGCGAGGCGGCTCGAGTTCGCATGAAAGTCCTCTTTCGGTCAGCGGTTAGAAGCGGTACGCAATACCAAAGCTCGCCCCCTGGGCCCAGAAACTCGAGTCGTGGATTTCCAGGACGGGCGCCGCCGGTCCGACCACGATCGGGTTCGGATTTTCCGTATACGCCGTGCTCTGCGTCGTATTGATCGTCCGGTCGATCTGGTTGCCCGGCCGCGCGACGTCGCTCGCATAGAGGAACGAGTAGCCGAGGAGAATCGAGAAATCGGGCGCGATCCGCCAGCCGGCGCGGAGATCGATCTCGGGCACGAACGCAAACGCCGTGCGCGAGTAGTCGCCGATGTTCGAGGGCAGCGCGAAGTAGCCGCCGGCGAAGGTCTGCGTGGAGCCGTCGCTGGTGAATTCGTCCGTCACGAGCGAGCCTTGAATGTGGACCGACTGCACCATCGCCCCGAGCCCGACCTTGAGAGTCGCCGTCCCGAAGAAGGCGCCGCCGTCGTAGCGCGCGCGCACCCCCGGCTGGAGCCCGTAGAAGTTGTTGGTCGTGTCGAAGCGGTCGAGCGTGGCCCAGATGCCCGCCGGAAACGGCGGCACGTACGGGCTGCTGGTCGCGAACGCATACTTCTCGCGCAGATTGAGATAGCGGATGCCGGCCAGCGCATCGACCGTAAAGCCCGGGGAGGCCAAGATTGCCAGGGCGCCGTTGACCTCGGCGCCGAGCATCCCGACCGTGTAGGTTTCGATGGCCGTGGCGCCGTAGATCGGGGCGAAAGAGATCTCGGTGCCGTTCTCCTGGCCCGTGTTCGCGTCGAGATACGGGACGATGAGATCGACCGAGCCGATCTCTCCCGACGAGCTCACGCTGCGGGTCGTCGAGTTGTCGGGAATGAAGAAGAAGCTTCCCTCCAGGCTCATGCCCTCGGTCAGGGAATAGCCCCCCGTGATGCGGCCCCCGGCGCTGGCGCCGGTCGACAAATCCTCGCCGCCGAGAAACGTCGCGGTGTCCGGCAGGCCGACGATGAGATCGGTGACGAGGGGCACGGGCACGGGCGTGTCCTGAAACCACCAGACGAGACCCTCGACGCCGAGCTGAAACGCGCCCGGCGGGCCGGGCGCGGCGGTCTGTGCCGGCTGGGCGGTCTGCGCGTGCACGGCCGCCGCGGACATCGTCGCAATCATCGTGGCCAAAATCGTTTTCTTCATTTCCCTCCCGGTGTTCCGCCGTGCCTTGCTCGCGCGAGTGTAGCCGACACGCGTCACGGGCGGCGGCTCATGAAGTATCCGGGCGCTTCGTAGCGGATCACCTTGCCGCTGGAATCGGTGATGAACGTCACCGTCTCGCCGGACGCGTCGCCGTCCTTCTGGCGGAACGTGTTGCCCGAGACGGGCTCGAGGATGACGCGCGAGCTCCAGGGGTTGTCCTCGGCGGGATCGAAGATCGTCAGCTTGCCGTCGAGCACCGCGACGTGGATCTCCTCGTCCTCGAACGTGTAGACGCCGACGTACTTGTTCCACGCGGGGTCGGCGACGGCCGGCTTGGACATTTCCGCGACGGCCTTGGCGATGGCGGGAGCGACGATCGTGTAGGCCTGGTTGACGTACAGCGAGGTGCGTCCGTCCTCGGAGTTCGTCAGCGCGATCACCGCGAACTTCTCCGACGGCGCGAACGAGAGCTGCGTGCGGTGGCCGGGCACGGAGCCGCCGTGGCCGATGCGCGTCACGTCGTCGCGTCGCGCGATCCCCCAGCCGAGGCCCCAGCCGCTCTTCCAGTCGGGCTGCAGCCATTGGATGCGCTGCATCTCGGCGAGGGTCGAGCCCTTGAGGATCTGGCTGCCGCCGGCCGGCCCCTTGCGGAACTGGAGGGAGGTGTACTTCGCGAGATCGTCGACGGTCGAGGCGAGGTTGGAGGCCGCGAGCATGTAGGCGCCGTTGAAGAAGGGCTCGATGCGCCGCGGCTTGCCGGCGACGCGGCGGCCGTATCCGATCGCGAGCGTGGGCATGTCGGTCGGCGGGATGACGCGCGTACCCGTCATGCCGAGAGGCGCGAGGATGTGCCGGGCGACGTACTCGGCATACGGCTCGCCCGAGGCCGCCTCGACGATGTAGCCCGCGAGGCCAACGGCGACGTTCGAGTACTTCCACTCGGTCTCCGGCGGAAAGACGACGCCCATCTTGTTGAGGACGGGCATCATCGCTTCGCGCGACGGGAAGTTCATGTCGTTCCAGTAGGTCCCGTCGACCTCGCGCGGAATGCCGCCGGTGTGGCTCAGGATCTGGCGGATGGTGATCGTCGGGCTCTGGGGGTCGACCTTCGAGAGCTTGAGCTCCGGGATCCACTTCGTGATCGGATCGTCGAGCTGGAGCTTACCGGCGTCGCGCAGCTGCAGGAGCGCATGGGCCGTGAAGGTCTTCGAGATCGACGCGATCCGGTACGCCGTCGCGGCTGTGGCCGGGATCTTCCGGGAGAGATCCGCGTACCCGTAGCCCTTCGCGAAGACGAGCTCCTGGTCGTAGATGATGCCGACCGAGACGGCCGGTTGATCGCGATTGCGCGCGGTCCACTCCACCCACGTGTCGAAGACTTCGAGCGCGGCGGCGACGCCGGGATTGCGCGCAAGCGCGCCGGGCGGGTCGGCCGCGGCGAGGGGCCCTGCAGCGGCGGCAACGATGAGAAGCACGAGGGCGAGGATCCGGCGTGCGCGATACATGCGATCGGCCTCCTTTAGCTAGTGTCTCGAATCCTGGAGCTTGCGAACGACGGCCGTGCCCAGGCGGCGCGGCGTCGCCCGGACGGCTTGAACGAGGATGCGGTTGGCCAGGCCCGGAACGACGACCCGCTTGCCGCGCTTCATGCCGCGCCAGCCGGCGCGAGCGACGACGGAGGTCGCGGTGACGAGGGGGCTGCGGAGGAGCGGGATGGGCTGGAAGCCGGCCCGCGACTGGAACTCGGTGCGCGTCGGCCCCGGGCAAAGCGCGGTGACCGTCACGCCCGTTCCTGCGACTTCGTTGGCGAGCGCCTCCGAGAACGACAGGACGTAGGCCTTCGTCGCGTAATAGACCGCCATGATCGGGCCCGGCTGAAAAGCGGCGGTCGAGGCGACGTTCAGGATCCGTCCGCGGCGCCGTTCGAGCATTCCGGTCAGGAACAGTTTCGTCAGGTGCGTGAGCGCGACGAGATTGATCTGGATCATCTCGAGCTCTTTGTCGAGCGACGTCTGGGCGAAGCGGCCGTACACACCCACGCCGGCGTTGTTGACGAGCACGTCGAGCGCGATGCCGCGCTCGGCGAGCTCGCGCGAAAGCGCGGCGGGACCTGCGGGGTCGGCGAGGTCCTTCGCGATCACCGAAACACGGACGCCGTACTCCTCGGCGAGCCCGCGGCCGATCGACTCGAGCTTCTCCCGGTTCCGGGCAACGAGGACGAGGTCGTGGCGATCGTGCGCGGCGACGGAGGCGAGCTCGAGCCCGATTCCGCTCGAGGCTCCGGTGATCAGGGCCGTCGGCATGCGCGCGGTCCCGATTCCGGCAAGCGGAAGGGCTACCTCGCCTCGACGCTGTGCGAGGCGGGTGCCTCGACGCGGGGAGCCGCGGGCGCGGCCGAAGGCGCGGGCTCGGTCTTTGCAGTCGGGAGCGGCCGCGGGCGGACGACGTGGGTCCACGCGTTCGCGAGCTCGGCCTTCGCCCACCGGGCGAGGCCGTGGAAGAGCATGACCAGCGAGGCGGTGCGAACCGAAAAGCCCACGAGCTTGGGCCGGCGGCCCGCGTTGTGGTTGCCGTAGATGCCGAGCTTCTTCTTGCGCTGCGCGATCTTCACCAGCCGCCGGTTGTAGAACCGGATCGGGTAATAGCCGATCTCCGCGCCGTCCTCGAAGAACGGCGGGATGCCGAGCCGCTCGTGCGACCAGCGGTAGATCGGGATGACCGCAGCGAAGTAGTAGAGCGCCGTGTCGAGCAGGAAGGCGGTCGTCATGGTGTCGTAGTCGCCCATGACGTAGTACTTGTCGCGGTAGATCGACTCGTAGAAGTACTTGAAGTAGCGGTCGTAGCACCGGTTGTGCTCTGCGTACGCCTTCGTCATCTTGTCGGCCGGCGCGCCGCCGAAGTCCTCGAGGATCAGGCGCGTGCGCGTCCAGACCGAGAACGACATCTGGTCGAGGCCCGGCGAGTAGAACGGGTCGAGGAACCCTCCCGCATCGCCCACCTGCGCCCAGCCGGGACCGATGAACTTGTCGACGAAGTACGGCAGATGCGCGAAGTAGCGGCAGTCGCCCTCGACGGGCGTGGCTCCCTGGATGAGCTGGCGCGACAGCGGGTTCGTTTCGAGAAACCGCGTCAGCTTGTCGAGGGGTGTGCGTCCTTCCGGAGTCACCAGGCGCTTGTCCCACACGAGTCCGACGCTCGTCTCGCCGTCCTTCAGAGGAATGAACCAGATCCAGTAGCCCCAGCCCGTGAAGTGGTTCGTCGCGAGCCGGCGCGCCGTCAGGACCGCGCGCGCCCAGGGGTTGTGAGGATCCGGTCCTGCGATCGCGACGCCGTCCATGTCGGGGACGTCGCGATATCGGACCCAGATCGCCGCGGTCGGGTGCGTCTCGATCGGTGTGACGCCGCCGCGCTTGCGCGCAAGCATCGCCTGGCGTCCCGTCGCGTCGACGAGCCAGCGGCAGGAGACGGTCGCGACGGTGCCGTCGCTCTTCTCGATGTTCAGGGTGTTCGGCGCGGCGCCCTCGCCGAGCGTCCAGCCCGACACCTTCGCGGGACGCCAGACCTCGCTGCCTTCCTCGCGCGCGACCTTGAGGAGGTGCTCGTCGAGCTTGGAGCGGTCGAGCTGGAAGGAGGGCGTGCGCGCGAGCTGCGTCGGGCCCGTCTCGGACGCTTCCTGCAGGCAGGTGACGTCGTCGTTGTGGAACCAGAATCGGAACGCCTGCTTGGGGAGCTGATCCTGCGAAAGGTGCCGGTACTGCTTGAGGACGCGCGTCAGGAAGTAGGAGGAGACCTCGACGGTCGACTCGCCGACCTTCCAGTCGAAGTGGTCGGTCTTGTCGACGACGAGGATCTTCAGGTCCGGCTTGCCGCGCTTCAGGAGAATCGCGGTCGAGGCGCCGGCGACCGCGCCGCCGACCACGACGACGTCGTAGGAGAGGGGATCGGAGGTCCGCGGGGCGTCCATGGACATGGGAGGGCTCAGTTTACTGCGGACCCGGGTCGATTACGCGTACGACGCCCCTCTCCGTTCCCTCGATGACCGTGAGCTCACGGTCCACATCCCGGACCGGTCCGATCTCGCTGACCCAGCCCGAGGGCCAGGTCACCTTCACGCTGCCAACCGTCTCGTCCTTGCCGAGGCCGAGGTGGACGATCGGGCTTCCCGTCGACAAATAGCCGCTCGGATTGGAGCTCTCCGTCACGATGCGGCGGCCGTTGATCAGCGTGGCCTCGATCCGCGCGCCGACGCCGTCGGCGTTGTCGATTCCGGGCGTGCCTTTCAGGCGCAGACGCAGATAGTGCTCGTCGGGCCGGCGGGTACCGAGAAAGAGTGCCTCGGGCGCCTGGACGGAGCGGACGAAGACGTCGAGCGCACCGTCGCCGTTGGCGTCGAATGCGACGGCGGCGCGGCCGTTGGATTCCAGATCCAGGCCGTCGAGAAACGCGCGCTCCTCGAAGATCGGTCCCTTCGCCGCGCGCCGGTTGCGGAAGTAGCGGTCCCGCTCGATGCCCGCGATGCCGGCGCCCTTGCGGTCGAAGGTCTTCGTCCCGGCGACGTAGTCGTCCCAGTAGGCGAGCGTCTGCCACCAGAACTCGAGCTCCACGTCGCGGTCGCGCCCGTCGCCCCACATGCCGTTCGTCGCGTAGATGTCGGGCCAGCCGTCGTTGTCGAGATCGCCCGAGATCGAGCTCCAGTTCCAGCCCGCGTGCTTCGCGCCGGAGCGCGCCGTCGCATCCTCGAACGTGCGGTCGGGACGCTGGAGGAGCAGTGTGTTGCCCGAGGCCATGTCCTCGCACCACTTCACGGCGACGGACAGGAAGAGCCGCCCCCAGAACGTGACGGGAATCGACGGGTACTCGTGGAGGAAGTACCACTGGGTGTCGGAGCCCGTGGCGTAGATGTCGGGCCGCCCGTCGCCGTCGAAGTCGGCCCAGGTTCCCGACATTCCGTAGGCGCGCGAGAGCGTGCCGGTCTTCTTCGCGACGTCCTCGAAGCGGCCGCCGGCGTTGCGGTAGAGATTCTTGAGTCCGAAGTCGTTGGTCACGAGCAGGTCCTCGCGCCCGTCCTGGTCGTAGTCCTGGAAGAGGGTCGAGAGCGTCCAGCGCGTCATGCCCGCGAGGCCCCAGGCCGCGGTCGCGTCGGTGAAGCGGCCTTTCCCGTCGTTCAAGTAGAGGAAGTTCTCCCGCCCGTCGTTGGCGTCGAAAGCGGGATCGGGCATCTGGCTCCAGTAGTCCCCGGTGATCGCGACAAAGAGATCGAGGTCGCCGTCGGCGTCCACGTCGGCGAAGGCCGCCGAGCGCGCGTTCGGCGGCGCCGCGATTCCCGAAACGGCCGTCACGTCCTCGAACGTCCCGTCGCCGCGGTTGCGGAAGAGGCGTGAAGGCGCGAAGGCGTTCGTCACGAAGAGATCCGGGAAGGCATCGCCGTCGACGTCGCCGGCGGCGAGCCCGGTCGCGGGGACCCCGGAGTCGAGCGAGGTCGCAAGCCCGGCCGTCTCGGTGACGTCGGTGAATCGCGCGGCGCCGTCGTTGGCGTAGAGGATGGAGCGCACGCCGTCTCCGACGAAGAGGTCCTCGTCGCCGTCCCGGTCGTAGTCGAGGACGGCGATGCCCGAGCCCGGCCAGAGGTCGGAGATCAGGTGGTTCACCTTCTCCAGGGGAGGATCGTGGCGCGGCGCGCCGAGGCCCGCCTCGGCGGTGGCGTCGCGAAACCGCGGGTGCGGCTCGACGCGCTCCAGGAGCGGCTTCTCGAAGCGAAGTGTGTAGCGGCCGCCCGCCTCGGTGACCACGGCCGACGCGCTACGCTCGACGCGCGCGCCGTCGGCGCGGAACCCTCCGACCGTGAACGTCACCGGGCCGGTCGTCGTCTCGCCGTCGTGCGTCGGCTTCTCGACCCGGTAGTCGACGTAGCCGAGGCGGTCGAGGCCGTTCCAGGCCCATGCGCGGAGCTCGGCGATGCCGTCCGGATCGGTCTCGGCCGCGGAGGGATTGCGCAGCGCGCGACGGATCGCCTCGTTCGCGTCGCGCCACCGCTCGAGCCTCGCCATCCACGGGCGAAACTCGGCGCGCAGCCGCTCGATGGAAGCGTTCCGGTAGACCCACCAGCCGGCGGCGAGGAGAGCGAGCAGGCCAATGACGAAAAGGACCTTGCGCACCCCGCGGATGGTACAGCGCCGAAAACCTGGCCCGATCCTGGCTTAGGCTCACCGACGTGCGTGGTTGGTTGCTCTTCGCGGCGGTTCTGATTCTGATCGGAGTCCGTTGTGTGCCCGGCCAACTCGGGGTCGTCAGTGTCGGCGCGCTTCTTCCGCCCATGCCTCTCAAGACCACGCCGACCTATCTGACGGAATCGTCGCGAAGGGCCTTCCTACACGAGGACGCCGCAGTTCTCTCCGACGACCACACCGACACCGACACCGACACCGACTCCCCCCGCACCGGCATCCGGTGGGCCGGAGTTCCTGCCGCCGGAGCCCGATCCGAGGTAGGCCGGCCCTTCCCGCTGGTTCCCGATCGAAGCCCGATGCAATAACATCTGCTCAAAGACCGCTCGCGGAGAGGTGGGTGAGTGGCTTAAACCAGCGGTTTGCTAAACCGCCGTAGGGGCTTAAACCTCTACCACGGGTTCAAATCCCGTCCTCTCCGCCACTTCACTTCCTCCGCAGGATCAGAGCCGAGATCGCGGCCGCTCCGAGGCCGATGGGGAAGGTCGTCGCGAAGTAGAGCGCGGCGTTGGTCAGAGGGTTGTCCCAGAGCTGCTTGAACTTGCGCGCCTGCTGCGCCACGGCCTCGACCTTCTCGGGCGAGTCTCCGGCGGACCGCGAGCGCTCGACCATGCAGGCCGTGAACTTCTCGCCGAAGTCGGGGACGACGTGAAAGTAGACGATCTGAAAGGCGACGATCGTGCACACGGTGGAAACGAGCGTGATCAGGACACCGACGAGAAGCCCCCGGCTCCAGGTCAGCCTCCCGCCGCCTCCGCCGGAGCTCTCGCGGTACGAGCGGATGCCGAAGAACACCAGCAGCGCCGAAAGAACCATCGACGAGTAACCGATGACGTCGGCATTGCGATGGTCCAGCTTGTTGATGAAGGGAATCACCGCGAGCATCAACAGGATCGCGATCGCACCCGAAATGAGCCCGAAAGCCATGACCGCTCTTCTCATGGGAGCACCTCCTCTGGGGCCGGGAGACTAGCGATCGGCCGCCCTCGCGTCGTCACCCGTTCGTATGATTTTTCGGGTTCGTGCCTGGAAATCGTGCTTTCGGGTGACGTTCGGCGTTGCCCCGGCTCACGGGATGAGCCGCGCGGTCTTTCCGACCTGGACCGCCTGGGTCCGCCGTTTTGCGCCGAGCTTGTCGAACAGACGGCTCGAGTGCGTCTTGACGGTGTTCTCGCTGACGAAGAGGCGCTCGGCGATCTCCCGGTTCGAGAGGCCCGCGGCGATCAGGCCCAGGGTTTCGAGCTCGCGGGGCGTGATGCCGAGCTCCTCCATGCGCTCCCGGTCGAGCATGAACGGCCCGGGAACCGGGACTTCCTTGACCTGGACGACTTGTACCTCCACCTGGACCCCTTTCTGACGACACTTCCGTCCTTCGCCGCCGCAGCGAGCGCCCGAGCGCGATCCCGACGGCGGCGAAGAGGACGGCGATGAGGCCGGCGTAGATCTCGAAGGAGTGCTCGAGGACGAGAAAGCGGTACTCGGTCAGCTTCAGGACGACGAAGAGGCTGCCTCCCGCGAGCCCGTAGGCGAGGACGTCGAGAAGAGCGCGCCGGCGGGACGGCGACTTCGCAATCGAATCGGGCACGGCAGGCGATCATAGCCTCGCCGCCGCCGCCTTCAGCGTTCCGGCAGCCGGCGCGTCGGGCGGACGTCCCGGGCAAAGACGCCGAGCGGCGTCGCCGCATAGACCGCGGCCCCGGACGCGGAGACCGCGAGCTCGAGCGCGCTCGTGGACGGGAGCCCCGTGCCGCCGAACGTGCGGCCGCCGTCGCCGCTGACGTAGACGCCTCCGGGCGGCAGCAGCCCGGTGATCGAGGTCGCACAGGCGTAGACGCGGCCCCCTCCCGGGGCGTAAGCGACGTCGGTGACGTAGACGCTCGCGATCGAGGACGCGGTCCAGCTCGCGCCGGCGTCGGTGCTGCGGAAGACGCCGCCGCACTGGAAGCCGCCGGTCCCGAGCTGGCCGACGCCCGCGACGAGCGTTCCGGGCGCCGAGGGATCGGCATCGAGCCCGAGCAGGCCGGGACAGGCCGCGGGCGCCTGGCCGGTCTGCGTCCAGGAGACTCCGCCGTTGGTGCTGCGGAAGATCCGCGTCACCTCCCACGCATAGAGCGTCCCGGCGGGTCCGGGAGCCAGACGCGTGGCCGCCGTGAACGGAGCGACGGGCTCCTCCCACGAGATGCCGGCGTCGCCCGTGCGGAAGAGCCGGGTGCCGCAGGTCAGCACGAGCGCGTCGGCGCCGGCTCCGGCGGCGAACGACGGAACGCAGCGCGTCGAGATGGTCAGGACCGTCGCCCAGTTGGCTCCGCGGTCGAGCGACCGGTACACGTCTGTCAGCCCGTTGCCCTTCTGGGCCGCGGCGAACACGCGGTTGCCGTCGCGCGGATCGGGAAAGATTTCGGCGTAGGTATCGGCGCCCGAGGCCTCGATGAGCGGCGTCCAGGTCGCGCCCGCGTCGTCGGTGCGATAGAGGACGCTCGTTCCGGACTCCAGGCTGGTGGCGGCCGCGTACGCGCGGGCGTCGTCGTCGCCCGCCGCGCCGACCGCGGTGGCCCGGACGCCGGGCGGTCCCGGCGTTCCCCAGCCGGACGAGGCGGCCAGGGGAGAAGTCGACGCGAGGGCGAGCAGGAACGTGCAGACGAGCGCGGCGGCGCGCGCGAGGCGGGTCAGCGACATCGCTCTCATTGTACGGGTTAGGATGCGGTGCGATGGCCGCGTCGTTCGGCGTGCGTCTCCGGCGCTATTACGTAGCGGGGATCCTGGTGCTCGCCCCGACCGCCCTCACGCTCTGGGTCGTCTGGAAGCTCTTCAAGTTCTTCGACGACATTCTCGGCGGGGAGCTGCGCGCCCGCGGGATCTCCGTCGTCGGCCTCGGCTTCGTTCTCCTCAACGTGCTCCTGCTCGTGCTCGGCTTCGTGGCTACGAATCTCGCCGGCAAGCGGCTCTTCGGGCTCTGGGACCGGCTGATGAACCGCGTGCCGCTCATCAACAAGATCTACGCGACGCTGCGGCAGATCGCGGAGCTGCTTCTCGGTCCGTCGCGCGTGGGTACGTTCGGGAAGGTGGCCATCGTCGAGTTCCCCTCGCCCGGCACGTGGGGGCTCGGCTTCGTGACCTCGACCACCGGCGGCGAGGCGAGCGAGAAGACGGGGCGGCGCCTGTGCAGTCTCTTCATCCCGAGCGCCGTGAACCCGACGACCGGGTTCCTCCTCGTCGTGCCGGAGGAGAAGGTGACCTACCTCGAGATGACGCCCGAGCAGGCCATGAAAATGATCGTGTCGGCGGGCGCCCTCGTCCCTCCCCGGTAAGGACTTAGGTGGGGGTCAGGTCTGGAATTTTCGGGTCCGGCGGCAACCGAAAAATCAAGACCTGACCCCATCGGTTTTTCGGGCGGTCAGGAGAAGCTGCTCGCTGCCCAGCATCGCCGGGCGCGTCATCCAACGGGCGAGGTCCGCCTCGCCGCGCGCGTGCTCGGGTCCGGAGCGGCCCTTGCGCGTTTCGAGACGCGTCGCGAGCCAGATCAGGGGATAGAGCAGGAAGAGCCACGCGTGCTTCCACTTGAATCGGGTCGTGTCGAGGCGCTCGATCGAGAGCCCGGCCTGATGCAGGAGCGTGTGGAGGAGCGGGAAGTCGACGGGGCCGATGTGGTACGCGTAGAGATCGTCGCCCGACAGGTCCCACCCGACGCGCCGGCGGATGAGCTTGTGCGTCCCGGTCCAGAAGAAGTGCCAGCGCGAGTGGAGACGGGCGAGGTTGGGCGTCGAGAGGACGAGCCGTCCGCCGGGGGCGAGCACCCGCCCGATCTCGGCCACGATCGGAATGAACGTCGGCAGGTGCTCGGCGACCTCCGAGAGGATCACGAGGTCGAACGCGGCGTCGGCGTAGGGAAGGGGCCGCGTCAGGTCGACCCGCTCGTCGACGGGTATGCCCGCGAGCGCGGCCGGCCGCGCCTGCCCGGCGAGCTTGTAGTCGTCGGCGCGAAAGTGCGTGGCGCGCACCGCGCAGCCGTCCGCGGCGAGCGCGGCGGCGATCTCGCCCCGCCCGGCCGAGAGGTCGAGCGCGCGCAGGCCCGGGTATCCCGGAACACGCCGCGCGGCGCGGAGCACCGCTTCGAGGACGTACTTTTGCGGCACGGCGTGCCTTAAGGCCGGCGGATCTCCGTCTGCCCGCGCATGTACGGCCGAAGCCCTTCCGGGATCTCGACGGAGCCGTCGGCCCGCTGGTAGTTCTCGAGGATCGCGACGATCGTGCGGCCGATGGGCAGGCCCGAGCCGTTCAACGTGTGCACGAACTCGGGCTTGTCGCCTTCGCCGCGGCGGAACCGGATCGACGCGCGCCGCGCCTGAAACGCCTCGAAGTTCGAGCAGGAGGAGATCTCCTTCCAGGCTTTCATGCCGGGGAGCCAGACCTCGAGGTCGTAGGTCTTCGCCGAGGAGAACCCGAGGTCGCCCGTGCACAGCGTGACGACGCGGTAGGGGAGCCCGAGCCGGCGGAGCATCTCCTCGGCGTGGCCGGTCAGCGTCTCGTGCGCGGCGGCCGAGTCCTCCGGCTTGACGAACATGACGATTTCGACCTTGTCGAACTGGTGCTGGCGGATCATGCCGCGCGTGTCGCGCCCCGCGGCGCCCGCCTCGGAGCGGAAGCACGGCGTGTAGGCGGTGTAGAGGCGAGGCAGCTCGGCGGCCGGGAGGATCTCGTCGCGATGGAGGTTCGTGACGGGCACCTCGGCGGTGGGAACGAGGTAGTAGCCCTCGGCCGTCTTGAAGAGGTCCGTCTCGAACTTGGGAAGCTGGCCGGTTCCGAAGAGCGAGTCGGCGTTGACGAGAAAGGGCGGCAGGACCTCGCGGTATCCGTGCTCATCGACGTGCGCGTCGAGGAAGAGCTGGATGAGGGCGCGGGAGAGGCGCGCGCCGGCTCCGGAGAGGACCGTGAAACGGGCGCCCGCGATCTTCACGCCGCGCTCGAAGTCGAGGATGCCGAGCGCGGGGCCGAGATCCCAGTGCGCCTGCGGTTCGAAGTCGAAACGCCGCGGCTCGCCCCAGGCGCGCTCGACGCGATTGGCGGTCTCGTCGCGCCCGCGCGGGACCGTGTCCTGCGGAACGTTCGGAACCTGCTTCTCGACGGCCGCGAGCATCCGATCGGCTTCCTCGACGCGCTCCTCGAGGGTGCGGACCTCGTCCTTGAGCGTCTTCATCTCGGCGAGGGCCTCGGGCGAAGGCTTGCCGCGCAGCGCCGAGATCTCGTTGCGCCGGCGCCGCCGCTCCTCGAGCAGCGTGACCGCTTCGCGGCGCGCGCGGTCCAGCTCCGTATACGCTTCGAGGCCCGCCTCGCCGAAGCGTTCCGGCATTTCCGCCGTCAGCCGCGCCGCGTTCTCGCGCAGATACTCGCGTGGTAGCATGAAAATGCGATTTCATATCGCGCACGCCGATCGAGTCAACCGCTTGAGCGGGCTTTCCCGGACGCCGCATGGGGACGTAGACGCCGTCGTGGTCAACCGCGACGGCGGCGACGCGCTTTTTCGCGCCCTCGCGTCGCTCGAGCGGCAGAAGGACGTGAGGCTCTCGGCGATCGTCGTGGACAACGGGTCGAGCGAAGGCGAACGGCGGCGGATCGCGGCGGAAGCGCCGTCGGCCCGCGTCATCGCGTTCTCGCGCAACCTCGGTTTCGCCGGAGCGGCCAACGAGGGGATCGCGCGGACCCGGGCGCCCTTCGTTCTCCTCCTCAACAACGATGCCGTGCTCGAGCCCGACTACACGGCGCGCCTGCTCGCGCGCCTCTCGGGCGACGAGCGGCTCGCCGCCGCCCAGGGCCTCGTGCTCGCGGGAGACGGCCGCGCGATCGACGGCGCGGGTCTCGTGTGGAACGCGCGCGGCGAGGCCCTGCCGCTGCACGCCGGCGACGACGTCGCGTCGGCGCCGCGCGAGCCGTTCGAAGTCTCCGGCGTCTCCGCGACGGCGACCCTCTACCGGCGCGAGGCCCTCGAAGCGGTCGCTCCGCAGGGCGCGGCCTTCGACGGCGTCCTTCTTCGCGTACTACGAGGACGTCGACCTGTCGCTGCGCCTCGCGCGCGCGGGCTGGCGATTCGTCTGCGACCCGCGGGCGCGTCGCGCGCCACGAGGGCTCGATGACGGGACGCCGCACGCCGTGGCGCCGGGCGTTCTGGACGGCCCGCAACCGCTGGCGCACGCTCTTTCGCAACTTCGCGCCGGCCTGCTCGCCCGGCATCTCGGGCCGCTGCTCGCGGCGGACCTCGCGCACGTCCGGCAGGTCGGCTGGCGCGGAGTGGCGCTGCCGCTGCTCGTGTGGCCGCGTCTGCCGGCGATGGCGCTGCGCGCGCGGCGGGAGGCGCGAAGGCTCGACGCGCTTCCCGGGCGAGTGCGCCGTGATCCGCGAGATCGCGCGTTCTCTGCGTCTCCTGGCGGGACGAGGCGGAGCTTTCGGCCGCGGTCGCGGCCCTGGCCGAGGCGCGGCGCCGCGTTCCCGCAGGCGGTGTCCGCGTGTCGCTGACGGTCGTGGACAACGGCGGCGGAGGCGGAGAAAGCCTCGCCGCGGATGCGAGTCCGCGCGCACTGGCCGGACGCGGCGATCCTCGTGAACCCGGAGAATCGGGGATTCGGGCCGGGCGCGAACCAGGCCGCGCGCGCCGCAGCGGCCGCCGACGCCTTCCTGTTCGTCAACCCGGACACGCGCGCGCAGGCCGACCCGTTCACGCCGATCGCGAAGGCGTTCGACGCCGATCCGCGCGTCGTCGCGGTGGCGCCGCGGCTCGCGGACTTCGGAAGCGGTCCCGCGGCGGCGACGGCGACGGACGACGTCGAGCGCGCCCCCGCCGAGGGCGCGTTCCGGCTGGCCTCACCGGGCCTCGAGGATCAGGCGACCTTCCAGCTCCGGCGGCTTCCGACACTCGGCTCGGACGCGCGCGAGCTGCTCCTTCTCGATCACGCGTGGCCGAACAACCCGGGACGTCGGCGAGCGCGCTATGCGGAGGCCGGGCGCAGCCGCGCGTTTCCGGTCGAGCAGGCGGCCGCGGCCGCCCTCGCCGTGCGCGCGGACGTCTTCGCAGGCATCGGCGGCTTCGACGAGCGATTCGTCCCGGCGTGGCACGAAGACGTGGACCTCTGCGATCGGCTCGGCCGGGAAGGGACGATTCTGTACCTGCCCGAGGCGCGCTTCCGGCACCGCGGCGGCGAGTCCGCCGGCCGTCTCGGATACGACCGGTTCCTTCCGATCTTCTACGCGAACGCGATCCGATACCGCGCGGCGCGGTACGGCGCCGCCGGCGCGGCTCGCCTACCGCGCCCTGCTCGCGGCCGGCATGGCGCTGCGCCTGCTGCTCCTGCCGTTTCGGGGGCGATGTTCCCCGGCCGAGACCGGAGGCGGCGCGCGCGTACCGGCGCGTCTTCGCGCTCGCCTTCGGGGGCCCATGAGCGCGCCTCGCGCCCGCGCCCGACGTCTCGATCATCGTCGTCTCCAAGGAAGACGCTGCCGACCTGCCCGTCTCGGTGGGCTCTGCCCTCGCGCAGGCGGGCGTTGCCTGCGAGACCCTGGTCGTCGACAACGCGTCGGCGGACGCGTCGCGCGAAGTGGCCCGCGGACTGTCGCCGAAGGTGCGCGTTCTGGCGCTGCCCGAGAACACCGGCTTTGCCGCGGCGATGAACGCGGGGATCGAGGCTTCGACCGGCCGGTATGTGCTCGCGCTCAATCCGGATTGCCGGCTCGAGCCGGACTTCGCGTCGATCGCTGACGCGCCGGCTCGACGCGCCGGACGCGGCGGAGGTCGGGTCGGCCTCGGGGCGGCTGCTCCGCGGCGACGGTCCGGGCCTGACGCCGAGCGCTCGTCTCGACTCGGCGGGGATTTACTTCACGGCGGCCGGGCGGCACTTCGACCGCGGCGCCGGAGAAGAGGCCGCCGGCCGGTTCGAGTCCGAGGAGGAGATCGTCGGTCCGTCGGGCGCCGCGGGTTTCTATCGCCGCGCGGCGCTCGAAAGCGCGCGGATCTCGACGGGCTGCTTCGATGCCGACTTTTTCCTCTACCGCGAGGACGCGGACCTGGCGTGGCGGCTGCGGAGCCTGGGCTGGCGCAGCCTGTACGTCCCCTCGGCGCGCGCGTTTCACCGGCGCCGCAACCTTCCGGAACGGCGGAAGCAGATGACGGCGCTCGCCAATCTCCACTCGGTCAAGAATCGTTTCCTCCTCCGCATCAACAACCAGACCGCGGGGGAAGCTTGTCCGCACGCTCGTTCCGACGCTCGCGCGCGACCTCGTGGTCGTCGGGGCCTGTCTGACCGTCGAGCGGAGCTCGCTGCCGGCGTTCGGCTGGCTCTGGAAGAACCGGGGCCGGCTTCGGGCCAAACGCCGCGAGATCCGGGGCCTGCGGCAGAGTGCGGCAGGGCGGCTTTGAGCCGCATGCGCATCGGCATCCTCGGCACGCGCGGCATCCCCGCGCGCTACGGCGGGTTCGAGACGCTCGCGGAGGAGCTCTCGGCGCGCCTCGCCGCGCGGGGCCACGACGTCATCGTCTACACGCGGACGCGTTACGCGCAGGCAAACCTGCGCGAGTGGCGCGGCGCGAAGATCCGGGTCCTGCCGACGATCGCGACGAAGTATCTGGACACGGTCGTCCACGGCGTGCTCTCGGGGGCCGATGCCTTCTTCGAGCGCTTCGATGCCGTTCTCGTCTGCAACGCCATCAACGCGGCTTCCTCCTTCCTGCCGCGGCTCTCGGGGCGCACCCGCGTCGTGCTCAACGTCGACGGCCTCGAGCGCAACCGCCGCAAGTGGAGCGCGGCCGGTAAGCTCGCATACCGGATCTCCGAGTCGCTCTCGACCATCCTGCCCGGACGTCGTCGTGACCGACGCACGGGTCATCCAGGAGTACTACCGCGCGCGGCACGGCTGCGATTCGCCGTTCATCCCGTATGGCGGCGACCTGCCCGCGCCCGAAGGACGCGGGACGCTGGCGCGCCTCGGCCTCGCCCCCGAGAAGTACGTTCTCTACGTCTCGCGCCTCGAGCCGGAGAACAATGCCGAGGAAGTCGTGCGCGACTACCGGCAGGTTCCCGGGGACGTCCCGCTCGTCGTCGTCGGCGACGCCCCTTACGCCTCCGCGTACATCGCGCGGCTGCGCGCGGCGGCGGACTCGCGGGTGCTCTTTCCCGGAGCGATCTACGGCGAGGGATACCGGGAGCTCCTCGCCAACGCGGCCGTCTACGTCCAGGCGACGGAGGTCGGCGGAACGCATCCGGCGCTCGTCGAGGCGCTCGGCTACGGACGCATGGTCTGCTACAACGCGACCCCCGAAAACGAGGAGGTCGCGGGCGGCGCGGGCCTGGCTTTCGACGTCCATGAAGCGGGGGGGCTGGCGCGTCTGCTGGGATCGATTCTGGATCCGGCGGGCCTGGATGATCCGGCGGGGCCATCCGTATCCGTAAGCACATGGAAAGAACGGGCGCGCCAGCGCGTGCGGGAGAGATATCGTTGGGCCGATGTCGTGGCGCAATACGAGGCGGTTCTTGAAGCGCGGCGGCGCCATCCCATAACATCGCTTCGGTCCCCTTTGCTCGCGCCCCGCCCCGGTTACGTTCGATGCTGAAGCAAAAAGCGCGCGCCGTCGCTCTCGGAGTGCTCCTGACGGACCTCGCCCTGACGGCGGTGTCGCTGCCGTTGACGTGGGTCCTGCGACACGGCGTCCTGACCTCGGCGATGCCGGCGATCTTCCCGCTGCCGCTGTTCCCCCTCAATCAGTACCTGCTTCTCCTCCCGTTCATCCTGCCGGTCTGGGGCCTGCTCCTCTATTGGGCGGGCTTCTATCGGAGCCACCGCACGTTGCCGCTCGGCGGAGAAATCTGGGCGGCGGCCAAGGTCGCCTTCGGCGGCACCGCGATCCTCGTTCTGCTCATTTACGGCCTGCGGCTCGAGTTCGTGAGCCGGTGGTTCCTCGTGCTCTTCGGCGTGGTCAACTTTCTCTTCATCGCGAGCGAGAAGACCGCGCTTCGGCTGACTCGCGCTGGGTGCGCGCGCGCGGCTTCAACTTCCGGACCGCGCTCGTGGTCGGAACGGGGCCCAAGGCCGCCCAGCTCGCCGAGTTCCTCGAAGCGCATCCGCACTGGGGCTTCCGCGTCATCGGTTTCCTGACGACGACAACGGCGGCGAAATCGGGATGCGCGACCGCTGGCCGTGCCTCGGCCGGATCACCGACATGGAGGCGATCCTCGGCCCGCGAGGTCATCGACGAGGTCATCTTCGTCATCGAGAAGGGCAAGCTCGGCGAGTACGAGGAGGCGCTGCTCGTCGCCGAGCGGCACGGCGTGCGCGCCCACGTCTCGCTCGACATCTTCCCGCACGTCTTCGCGCGGCCCATGCTCGAGGAGCTCGACGGCATTCCGCTGCTCTCCTTCACGACGACGCCGACCGAACCCGGCCGAGCTCGTGGCCAAGCGGGCTATCGACCTCGCGCCTGTCGCTCGTGCTCTTCGTCGTGACCCTTCCGATCCAGCTCGTGGCGGCGCTGGCGATCCTGCGTGACTTCGGGCGGGGCACCGGTCTTCTTCCGCCAGGTGCGCTGCGGCCTGAACGGCCGGCACTTCACGCTCCTGAAGTTCCGGACGATGGAGCGCGGCGCCGAGGATCGACTCTCGGAGATCTCGCACCTGAACGAGATGACCGGGCCCGTCTTCAAAGCCAGCGCGACCCGCGCCTGACCGCGGTCGGACGCTCCTCCGCCGCCTGTCGATCGACGAGCTCCCGCAGATCTGGAACGTGATCGTCGGCGACATGAGCCTCGTCGGCCCGCGCCCCCCGCTGCCGGACGAAGTCTCGCGCTACGAGTCCTGGCAGAGCCGGCGGCTCAGCATGAAGCCCGGGCATGACGTGCCTCTGGCAGGTCTCCGGGACGCAGCGAGCTCGACTTCGACCGGTGGATGGCCCTCGACCTGAAGTACATCGACACCTGGTCGCCGCTGCTCGACCTGAAGATCCTGCTGAAGACCGTACCGGCCGTCCTCAGCGGCAGAGGCGCGCGGTAACGCCACCCCGCCTTCCACGCTCAGGGCCTGCGGCATCTCCCTGCGTCCGGCACGCGGCGGCCGTCCTCAGGGGAACTACCGGCCGCCGCTGAATCGTCGGCCCAGCCGCACTGAGACGTCAGTCGGACCTCGGCGTGGGCCGCCGCATATCACCTCCTCCGGGAGACGCCGCAGGCCAGCCGGGGCATGCAGTCAGCTCTCGAGCCCGCCTCCCGGATGAGAGCGTGATGGGTCGACGTTACCGCCGCGCTTCGCGCGGCGTTCCCTACCGCTGGGGGTTTGCCTTCGGTGGTCGGGTCAGCGGCGGCCGGTTCTGACTTTCAACGGCCGGCCGCCGCGTGCCGAACGCAGGGAGGCGGGCTCGAGGCCTGTCGCCGGAAAGCGGATTGAGCGACGGGAGAAACGAGGCGCAGACCCGTTTACCGGTTCCCGTCGGTCTCCGGTCCGCCGTCGCCCTCGGAAGCCTTGAACATGTACTTGATCGAGGCCTTCGGAAGCAGCAGGTTGGCGCCCTTCTCCCGATTGACCTTGATGCAGCCTTGTCGTACCACTCGATCCAGCCATGGATCTCCTCGCCGTCGTTCAACACGACGACCATCGGAGTCTTGGCCGCCATCTGTTTGAGGTAGTAGTAGCTCTCGGCATTGGTCTGCTCGGGCGGGACCTGCTTGCGCTGCGCGAACGAGCGCGTCGGATAGCGGTCGGCGAGCTCGGACAGGTTGGGTCGGATCAGTTTTCGGTTGGCGGGTCCTTCGTCCTCGCCTCGGAAAGCGCCGCCAGTACTACGGTTGGCCACGGCTGTCTCTCTTTGTCCCGGTTAAAAAGGTGGGACTGTTTGACAGGTTCAAACAGGCAGTTCGGCGGGATTATTCTGCTTTCGGAGCGCCGGCGCGGAGGTTTCGGCCCTCGTCCTCGTAAGCGAGGCAGCACATGAGCCGGCCGCACATCCCGGAAATCTTCGAGGGATTGAGCGACAGGTTCTGATTCTTGGCCATCTTGATCGTGACGGGGTGGAACGACTTCAGGAAAGTCGAGCAGCAGAGCGTGAGGCCGCAGGGGCCGATCCCGCCACGCATCTTGGTTTCGTCGCGGGGCCCGATCTGACGCATCTCGATTCGGACCGGATGCTTGATCGCCAGGTCCGAAACGAGCTTCCGGTAGTCGATCCGGGCCTCGGAAGTGTAATAAACCGTGACCTTTCGGCCGTCGAAGGTCTCCTCGGCACGGACCACCTTGATAGCCAGACGCTTCTCCGATGCCAGCGCCTGGGTGTCCGACAGGAACCGGGTCTCCCGGGCGACCTTCGCGCGTAGGAAACGAGGTCGGTCTCCGACGCGACCCGGACAAGCCGCCGGGAGTCCCGTAACTGGCAATTCTTCAGGATCATGGGACGGAGATTGGTCACCTCGGCGTACTCCATGCCGGTGTCGGCCTCGACGATGACCCTCATGCCCCGCGGGCCACTTCGTTGCCCATGGTGTCGCAGAGGACGTTGCGGCCGTCCTCGTGCTCGTTGATCCGGATTCCGACGTACTGGCCGGGGTTATAAGCGTTTCCGACCCCGCAGCCGCCTCCGGTGCCACATCCACCCATGCCCGGAAGTTACCACGGCCGGAGGGGCTTGAGGGGCCCCGAGGCCCGCCTGCCCGAATGGCCAGTGTGGCCGGGACCCCTGTTCTTCTTGACAGCGCGGCCCGCGGGCCATAACTTAGTCGGCGGTGGGGCCCGTCAACCGGCTCGAGAAGAGCGGGGGCTCGAAGTGAGGAGTTGAGGGACGCGGGGTAGCCCGCGTTTCCGATCGAAGGGCGGCGTTAGCCGCCCTCTTTGTTTTTCAGGGCGACTCTTCCGGAGGCGCGAGCGTGGCGACCAGCGCCTCCAGCATCTCGGTTTCGGAGACGCCGGACAAAGCCCGCGCTCCGGGAAGGGGCCCCGCCGCCGCCGCGGCGAACACGGGAGGAGCCCCCGGATCCTCCTCGGCGATCAGGGCCGCGGTCTCGCGAGCGTCCGGCGCGGCGAGGATGAGGACCGCGTCGATCCGCCGATTGCGCGCCAGCGTCTCGAGCGCTTCCTCCGCGCCGCGCGCCGTGACCACCTCGACGGAGGGATGCGCTGCGCCGAAGGACGCGAGGGCGGACGCGTCCGCGAGGGAGCCGCCGATCGCGAGCACGGTGATCATCGCGATGCCTCCACCATCCAGAAGACGGCGAGTCCGCCGGGCCTCGGCCGCTCCTGCCGCTCGGCGACGTAGAACGTCATGGTCCAGAGCCCCGGCCTCGGCGGCGCGTAGCGGAAGAAGAACTCGCCGGTGCTGTCGAGATGGATCCGGTCGTCGGTCTCGGCGCCGATGATCCGCATCGACTTGCGCCCTTCCTTGACGAGCGCCACGGTCGTTTCGGGATAGACGTAGTTGCGGCGCGCCCGCGTTTCTTCTTTGGTCAGCGGCCCGGGCTCGGGCTCGCGCGCGATCGCGACGAACTGGAGCGTGTATCCGGGAGGCGTCCGGCCTCGAAGAATGAGCGTCCCCGCTTCGGCGGCGAGCGCGAGGGCCGCGAGCCGGCGGGTCAGGAACTCTTCCGCCATCCGGAAGCTCCCGGCCCGCATCGCGTACCCCACTCCCACGTGGGTCGCGTCCGGGTCGAGGATCGCCCGCCGGTGCCCGTCGTTCGGAGGCGTCTCCCGCATCATGTCCTCGTGCCCGGAGAGAGCAAGAGCGAGTTCGTTCTCCTCGAAGGCGGGCGCCGTCGTGATCCAGGCGACCGAGTTCTCGGCGCCCATCCCGAAGACGCCGGCGAAGGTGGTCCGGGCATAGGGCGGCAGTCCGTCCATGAGGAAGTGGCCGCGGGTGCCCTCCGAAACCTGGGCGCGGGTGAAGGCGTCCGCAACCTTCGAGGCGGCCTCGTCCCAGGCCACCGGGCGCAGGCCCTCCTTTGCCCGGTCGGCGTTGATCCGGGCGAAGACGGCCGCCTTGACCAGATCCGTCGGAGAGGAGGGGGCGGGCGCGGTTTCGGCAAGGGGCAGCTTCGGGGCGCGGACGGTGAGCCGGGAGGCGGTCTTGGGAGGGGCGGTCGCGGCGCAGGCGGCGAGGGACAACGCGGCGATGACCCCGGAGGCCCGTGCGAGCGTCGCGGCGTGTCGGATCCGGCGAAGCAAGGCGCTCCACTGTATACCTGCGGGCGCGCGGGACCGGGAATCGAGTTGATTTTCCGGGACGCTTCGGGGATTCTGAAAGGACATGAGCTTCGTCATCGAGGGCATTCACGCCCGGGAGATCCTCGACTCCCGGGGCAATCCCACGCTCGAGGTCGAGGTGCTGCTCTCCGGCGGCGCTTCGGGCCGTGCGGGCGTGCCCTCGGGGGCGTCAACCGGAAGCCGCGAGGCGCTGGAGCTGCGCGACGGGGACAAGAAGCGATACGGCGGCAAGGGCGTCCTCAAGGCGGTCGGCCACGTCAACGGCGAGATCGCGGAAGAGCTCGAAGGCGCCGACGCGCGCGACCAGGCGCTGCTGGATCGCGTGATGATCGAGCTCGACGGAACGCCGAACAAGGGGCGACTCGGCGCCAACGCGATCCTCGGCGTCTCTCTCGCCCTGGCGCGCGCCGCGGCCGAGGCTTCCGGCGTCCCGCTCTACCGGTACATCGGAGGCTCCGGAGCGACGACGCTGCCGGTGCCGCTGATGAACGTGATCAACGGCGGGGCCCACGCGGACAATCTCCTCGACCCGCAGGAGTTCATGGTGTGCCCGGTCGGCTTCACGACCTTCGCCGAAGCCCTGCGCGCCGGCACGGAGACCTTCCACGCGCTGAAATCGATCCTGAAGAAGAAGGGCCTCTCGACGGGCGTCGGCGACGAAGGGGGCTTCGCGCCCGACATCGCGTCGTCGAAGGAGGCCGTCGAGCTGCTCCTGTCCGCGATCGAGTCAGCGGGGTACAAGCCCGGGCGCGACCTCGTGATCGCGCTCGATCCCGCGGCCTCGGAGTTCTACGAGGGCGGGAAGTATCACTTGAAGGGCGAGAAGAAGACGCTCTCGACCGACGGGATGATCCGTTACTGGGTGGAGCTCGCCGCGGCGTACCCGATTCTCTCGATCGAGGACGGCCTCGCGGAGCAGGACTGGAAGGGATGGCAGGCGCTGACGAAGGAGCTCGGGAGCCGGATCCTGCTCGTCGGCGACGACGTCTTCGTGACCAACCCGGAGATCCTCGCGCGCGGCATCGCCGAGGGCGTCGGCAACGCGCTGCTCGTCAAGCTCAACCAGATCGGGACGCTGACGGAGACGCTCGAGGCCGTGCGGATCGCCCAGACCTCGGGATACCGCACGATCTCCTCGCACCGCTCGGGGGAGACGCCCGACGACACGATCGCGGACCTCGCCGTGGCGGTCAACGCGGGTCTCATCAAGACGGGGTCGGCCTGCCGCGGCGAACGGCTCGCCAAGTACAACCGCCTTCTCGCGATCGAGGAGGAGCTCGAGGGCGCCGGCCGCTACGCAGGACGCGCGGCGTTCCCCCGATGAAGCGCACGGCGCGATGAAAAACGCCCAGCACATCGGACGCGGCCCCCGGCCCGGCAAGGCGTTCCTCGTCTCGCTCGCGATCTCGACGGTCCTGATGGGCGTCCTGTTGCTCTCGGATCGCCGGGTGCTGGAGCTCCGGCGCGCGCGCTCGGAAGTCGCGCTCCTCGATCGCCAGATCGCCGACCGGCGCGCCGAAAACGAAGCCTTGAAGGCCGCGATCGACGCCGCCAATCGCCACGAGTTCCCGGCGGAGAAGGTGGCGCGCGAAGAGCTCCACCTCGTCCAGCCGGACGAGGTGGTTCTCCTCTATCCTCCCGGCAGCCTCACGAAACCGAAGACGACTCCGGTTCCCGCCGCGCCCCCCGAGCCCTGAGAACGGGGCGGGCCTCTCAACGGTCCGCCGCGTCTACAGGCGGCCGGTCAACAGCAACACGACGATGACGATCAGAATGACGCCGAGAATTCCGCTCGGCCCGTAGCCCCAGTTCCGGCTGTAGCCCCAGCTCGGAAGCGCGCCCAGGAGAAGAAGCACCAGGACGATCAACAGGACCAGGCCCATCGGCGACCTCCTTTTTGTCGAGCGCCTTCTACTGCATGGAGAGTGCCAGCACGGAGAGCGCCAGCCCCTTCAGGCGAGGAGCCGTCCCAGGCAGGAGCGCAGGCGGGCCGGATCCACCGGCTTCGACAGGAAGTCCGCGACGCCCGGCGCGTCGTGGATGAATGCGAGGCCGGACATGAGGACGATCGCGCACCGCGGTCCGGCGGGGCGGGATCGCCACGCCTCGAGAAACTGCCACCCGTCCATGCCTGGCATCTTGAGATCGAGCAGGATGAGGTCCGGCCGCTCGGCGTCGCAGGCGGCGAGGGCCTCGGCACCGTCGCCGGCGGCCGCCGCGCGGTAGCCCTCGGTCTGGAGAAACTCGGTCAACGTCTGCCGCATGACGGCGTCGTCGTCGACGACGAGCACCAGCGCCGGGCGTTCTCTCACGGCTCTTTCTCCAGCAGCGCGTCGCGCAGCTCGGCCGCCGACGAGAAGCGGTCCTCCGGCGTCTTGCGCATGGCCTTTTCGACGATGGCGGCGAGCGCGGGCGGCACCGTCGGAGCGACGTCGATGAGGGGGTCCGGGTCTTCCTTGACGATCAGCTCCATGAGCCGGAAGAGGTTGTCGTTGCGGAACGGGGCCTGGTAGCTCAGGAACTCGTAGCCCAGCACACCAAGAAGAAAGATGTCCGTCCAGGGACCGACCGGATCCCCGCAGACCTGCTCGGGCGACATGTATCCCATCGAGCCGAGCGCGACGCCGCTCTTGGTGATTCCGGTCGAGGACGTGAGCGATTTCGCGATGCCGAAATCCATGATCTTGACGGTGCCGTCCTCGAGGACGCGGATGTTCGAGGGCTTGATGTCCCGGTGAATCACACCCTTCTGGTGGGCGAACTCCAGCCCGTCCGCGATGCCCGCCAGAATCGCACGCCTTGCTTCAAAGGGGAGGGGCTCCCGGTCGGCGATGAGGGCGGAGAGATCCCGGCCTCCGAGAAGCTCCTGCACCATGTAGGGCGTCTCCCCGTCCATGCCCGATTCGTAGACCGCGGTGATGCGCGGGTGCTTGAGGCCGGCGGCGATCCGGGCCTCGCGAAAGAACCGCTCGTGCCCGTCCTCGCCGAGCGTGCAGGTCTTGATCGCAACCGGGACATTCGAGTACGGATCCAGGGCCCGGAACACCGATCCGAAGCCGCCGGCGCCGATGCGCTCGACGAGCTTGTAGCGCCCGAGCGTGCCGGTGGGCATCGTGGTGGCTGCCGAACGTCCGGCGGAGGGATTGGGGTCGGTGTTCAAGATGCCTTCGGCCTGGTACAAGAAACGTGCCGTCGGCGTGCCGCGGTTCCCGACCTCAGCCGAGGGAGGCATGCGCGAGGGCGTCCCGCATCTCGGCCGCGGACGCGAACCGATCCTCGGGACGCTTGCGAAGAGCCCGTTCGACGACCGTCGAGAGCTCGGGCGGAACGGACGGCGCGACATCGATGAGCGGATCCGGTTCCTGCGTGAAGATCATGTCCATCAGGCGGAAGAGGTTCGGATGGCGAAACGCCGGCCGGAAGGCGAGCAGCTCGTAGCCCACGAGGCCGAGCAGGAAGATGTCGGTCTGCGGGCCGATCGCCTCGCCGCTGATCTGCTCGGGCGAGATGTAGCCGTAGGTGCCCACACTCATGCCGCCGCGCGTCATGCCGGTCGTCGAGCCGATCGTCTTCGCGATCCCGAAGTCCATGATCTTGACGGCGCCGTCCTCGAGCACCCGCACGTTGGACGGTTTGATGTCGCGATGGATGACCTTCTCGCCGTGGGCATAGGCGAGGGCGTCGGCGACGCCGGCGAGGATCCGCCTCCGGGCGTCGAAAGCGTAGGGCTCGCGCTCCGCGATCATCGCGGAAAGGTCCCGCCCCGACAGGAGCTCCTGGACCATGTATGGCGTGTCGCCGGCCATGCCGGACTCGTAGACCGCGGTGATGCCGGGATGCCGGAGCCCGGCGGCGAGACGGGCCTCGCGAAAGAACCGCGGGTGCGCGTCCTCGCCGAGGTCGCAGGTCTTGATCGCGACGAAGCCGCCCGTTTCGGGATCGAGAGCCTTGAACACCGATCCGAAGCCGCCGGCGCCGATCCGGTCGAGGAGGCGGAATCGTCCGATGGTCTGCGGCGCGGTGTCGGAGAACCCCGGTGTGTCTCCCATGCGCTACCAGCTCTGCGGGATCCGCTGGAGCTTGGAGAGGTCGTAACCGAGGCCGAGGATCTTCTCGCTCAGCCCGCGGTAGTCGGCGTCCGAGATCTCGGGGGTTCGCGCCAGGATCCAGACGTAGTCGCGCTTGGTCCGGGCGACGATCGCCTGGGAGTAATCGGGGGAGATGTACGCGATGACGTACTCCGCCTTCAGCGGCCAGTAGAACTGCATCCACCAGATCGCGTTCGACTCGTCGCGCACCCAGGCCTTCGGCCTCATGGTCTTCAGGGGGCCGTCGAAGCCGTCCTCGTGGAACGTGAACGTCGTCGCGATCGTTCCGTCGGGGTTGCGGCGGAACGTCTCGCGCGCGTTGTGAGCGTTGCGCTCGTAGCGCGTCGGGATGTTCGCGATGACGTACCACTCGCCCATGTAGCGATCCAGGTCGATTTTCAGCACGCCCGGCAGGGGAGGGTGCTTGACGGGGTCGAGCCCCAGCGAGAGCGCCGCGAGCAGGACAGCCAGAGCCCGGACGCGCGTCATGGAGGCGGAGAATACCGGATCGGGCGAGGGCGGACGGCTCGGTGGTCGGGGGGCCTGGCCGGCTTGACCTCGCCATCGCCCTCCGATAAGGTGCGCCCTCTGCCGCGGGGTGGAGCAGCCTGGTAGCTCGTTGGGCTCATAACCCAAAGGTCGAGGGTTCAAATCCCTCCCCCGCAACCAAGATCTTGATCGGCCGGGGTCATGCCCCGGCCGTTTTGTTTCTTGATGGCGAGGCAGGTGTGGGAGGGATTTGAACCCGAGCAGCCGCGCGAAGCGCGGCGCGGAGGTTCGGCGCCCCGACCGCGGCGAAGCCGCGGATGCGGGGCGCAAACGCCGGGCAGAGCCCGGCGGTAAATCCTCCCCCGCGCCCCCGCTCGCGCGGCACCCCTCTTGCACTTCGCACCGCCGGGGGAGGAACCATGGACACTCGAGAAGAAAACCCGGATCACGAGCCGGTGGGGGCCTCTAAGGACATTAAGGGCGCCGACCCGTCCGCCGCGCGTCGGCATGTCTTGACGCCGGAGGTCGAGCCGCGCAGCGATTTCGAGAGCCCCTTCGGCGCGCTCGCAAGAGGCCTCCCTGAGGTCATTGAAAAGGCAAAAGACTTCTACTCTCGGCACCCGACCCTCGTGAAGGCCGTTGGGACCGTTTTCGTCGCGGCGATCGCACGTCGTCTCTTCCGGGGGCGGCCCGGTCTCCTGTAATCGCCCGCCCCTCCGAGGGAGCCCACGGGCTGTGCCGGCACGAGGGCCCGGGAGGCGAGAGAATGGCGCGATGCTGATCGGTTTCTCGACGGCCCTCGGCTCGTCTTTTCCTCGTTCGTGCGCGTGTTAGGAAAGAAACCGACGCGCGCGTCGAGCGATCCGATTCGCTCCGACCTCTATTCGGCCGAGCAACTCGAGCCGTTCGCCGTGAGACTGGCCGCCGAGCACCGCGTGCGCCCCGGGCGCAAACGAGGGCGGCGGCTGCTTCCGCGCCTCCACGACAACGCGCGCGTCCTGCTCCAGGCGCAACGCACGCTCGCGGAGGCAGGCCGCCGGACGCGCACCATCTCGCCCGCTGCGGAGTGGCTCTTGAGCAACTTTCATCTCGTCGAAGAGCAGATTCGCGAGATTCGAGAGGACCTCCCGCCCGGGTTCTATCGGGAGCTTCCGAAACTCGCGTCGGGGACGCTCGAGGGCTATCCGCGCGTCTACGGACTGGCCTGGTCGTTCGTCGCGCACACGGACAGCCGGATCGATCTCGCGACGCTGCGCCGCTTCATCCTCGCCTATCAGGGAGTCGAGCCGCTGACCATCGGTGAGCTCTGGGCTCTGGCCATCTCGCTGCGCGTCGTGCTCGTCGAGAACCTTCGGCGACTGGCCGAGCGCATCACGGCGCGCGGCCTCGCCCGGGAGCGGGCGGACGCCGTCGCCGACGCGCTCCTCGGGATCGACGGTGCGGCCAAGCCGGAACCGGCAGCGATGCGGGACACGCTGGAGCAGGCTTCCTTTTCGCAGGCCTTCGCCGTGGCGCTTGCCCAGAGGTTGCGCGAGCAGGATCCCGCCGTCACGCCCGCGCTCGAGTGGCTGGACCAGCGGATCGCACGCGAGGGAACGACGGCCGAGGACCTCGTGCACGTCGAGCATCAGGAGCAGATCGCCAACCACGCGACGGTGCGCAACGTCATCACGAGCATGCGCCTTCTCTCGTCCGCGGACTGGGCCGACTTCTTCGAAAGCGTGAGTCTGGTTCACGAGACCCTGTGCGACGGCACGGGCGTGGCACAAATGGATTTCGCGACCCGCGACCGGTACCGCCATGCCGTCGAAGAGCTCGCACGCGGAAGTCCTCGCGACGAGCTCGAGGTGGCGCGGCGCGCGGTGGCGCTCGCGACGAAAGGCTCGAAGGACCGAGACGCCTCCGGCGCCGCGATGGGTCTCCGTCTCCGCGATCCCGGCTACTTCCTGATCGCCCAGGGTCGCTTCCGGCTCGAGAACGAGATCGGCTACCGGGTTCGGTTCCGGCAGCGTGTGCGGCGCGCCTGCGTGCGCGCGGCGGTGCCCCTGTACCTCTCGGCGATCCTCCTGGCGACCCTGACTGTTCTGGCGGTGCCGGTCGTTCTGACCGCACTGGCCGGCGTCCGAACGTCGTGGGTGGTTCTGCTGGCTCTCTTCGGAATCTGGCCGGCGTCCGACCTCGCGGTGGAGATCGTTCACCGCGCCGCCACGCGACTCTTCCCCCCGCGGCGTCTCCCGAAGCTCGAGCTCGCTCGAGGCGTGCCGCCCGACTTGAGGGCGCTGATCGCCATCCCCATGCTTCTCACCGACGAATCCGAGATCGAAGAGGTCGTCCAGCGGCTGGAGGTTCACTATCTCGCCAACAAGGATCCCGAGCTGCGCTTCGCGCTCCTGTCGGACTGGCCCGACGCGTCCTCCGAGAGTCTTCCCGAGGACGCGCCGCTGCTCGAGCTCGCGCAGGCCGCGATCCGAGGGCTCAACGAGCGCCACGGCCCCGCCGCCGGGGGCGGCGACCGCTTCTGGCTGCTTCACCGCCGCCGGCTCTGGAACGAGAGGGAACAGGTCTGGATGGGATGGGAGCGCAAGCGCGGGAAACTGCGGGAGCTCAACCGCCTCCTGCGAGGCGCCGCCGACACGTCCTTCGTGACCGCCGATGCACGGGGGCCCCTTGCACCCTCGGGGATTCGTTACGTCATCACCCTCGATGCCGACTCCCGGTTGCCGCGCGAAGCGGCGCGGCGCCTGGTCGGAACGATGGCGCACTCCCTCAACCTCCCCATCTTCGATCCCGCGGGCCGGCGCGTCGTGGAAGGTCACGCTCTTCTGCAGCCGCGGGTGACGCCGACGCTGCCGGAGATCGGCTTCGGCACCCTCTTTCAGCTCGTCTTCTCAGGCCCGCGCGGCGTCGACCTCTATGCCTTCGCCGTGTCCGACGTCTACCAGGACCTCTTCGGCGAGGGCATCTTCACGGGCAAGGGCATCTACGACGTGGACGCGTTCGAGCAGGCGCTCGCCGACCGGGTTCCGGAGAACGCGCAGCTCTCGCACGATCTCTTCGAGGGGCTCTTTGCCCGCGCCGGATTCGTTTCCGACATCGAGGTCTTCGAGGGCTTTCCGGGCCATTACGAAGTGGCCGTGTCCCGCCAGCACCGCTGGGTAAGGGGCGACTGGCAGCTGCTTCCCTGGATCCTTGCGCCGGCATTGGCCTCGCCGGGGCCTCGCTCGGCGACCGCGATCCCGGCCATTGGACGCTGGAAGATGTTCGACAACCTCCGGCGCAGTCTGTCGGCGCCGGCGGCTTTCGCGACGCTCCTGGCCGGCTGGTGTCTGCCGGGGGTCAGTGCCCGGCTTTGGACGGTCTTCGTGCTCGGCGTCTTCGGCCTTCCGGCGCTCCTTTCGTTTTTCTCGAACCTCTTTCCGAAGAGGCGAGGGATCGCCAAGCGGAGCTTCCTGCGCGGTGTGGCTCGCGATCTCGCGATCGGTCTGTCCCAGGCAGCTCTCCGGATCGTCTTCATGGCGCATGCGGCGTGGATGCGATCCGACGCGATTCTGCGCACCCTGTGGCGCCTCGCGGTCTCGCGTCGCCACCTCCTCGAGTGGGTGCCTGCGGCGCAGGCGCATCGCACGCTCGATCTCGAGACGGCCGGCTTCTATCGGCGGATGCACGGCGCGATCCTGCTCGCCGCGGCGGCGGGCGCTCTCGTGCTCGTGTTTGTGTCGGGCTCGGGCCCCGGGGCCTGGCCCGCGCCGTTTCTTGCGGCATGGATCCTGTCGCCGCTCGTCGCGCGCTGGATCAGCCTGCCGCCCCGCGACGACGCCTCCGACCGCCTCTCGCCGGAGGAGGCCCAGGCGCTCCGCGCCATTGCCCGCCGCACCTGGCGCTACTTCGAGCGATTCGCCGGTCCGGAGTCCCACGGCCTGCCGGTCGACAACTTCCAGGAAGTGCCGCGGCCGGAAACCGCGCGGCGCACTTCGCCGACCAACGTCGGCCTCGGCCTGCTCGCGACGGTCGCGGCCAATGATTTCGGCTGGATCGGAACGGTCGACATGCTCGAACGCTGCGACGCGGCCCTGGCGGCGATCGGACGCCTCGACCGCTTTCGCGGGCACCTCTACAACTGGTACGGAACGGACGATCTCGAGCCGCTCGAGCCGCGTTACGTCTCCACGGTCGACAGCGGCAACCTGGCCGCGCACCTGCTGACGCTCAAGCAAGCCTGCCTCGAGCGGATCGCCGCGCCGGCCCTGACCGGACGCCTCCTCGACGGCGTCGGCGACGCGCTCGAGCTTCTGAGAGAGTCCCTGCCGGCCCTCGCGGGCGGCGGCGACCGCGTCGTCACGTCCCGACAGCTCGAAGAGGCGTTGCGGGAAGCGCGGATGCACCTCTCTCCCGTGCCGACGACGCTTCCGGAGTGGGCGTCGCGCCTGGCCGCCCTGTCTGCCCGGGCCGACACGCTGCTGGACATCGTGCGCGCCCTCGGTGAAGGGGAAGGTGGCGGTGGCGGTGCCGGCGGCGGCTCGCCGGAGAGCGCGGCAGCTCTCGAATGGGCGCAGGCGCTCTCGGAGAGCGTCGCGAGCCACGCGCGCGACATCGCGGCCCTGGACGATTTTCTCGAGCCCGGTCCGCCTCTTGCGGCGCGCCTCGCCGCGACGGCTCGGGTGGCCGCGGGGCTGGCGGAGGAGATGGACTTCACGTTTCTCTACGACGGGACGAAAGATCTCTTCGCGATCGGATATCGCCCGGAGGACGGGGCTCTGGATTCGGGACACTACGATCTGCTCGCCTCGGAGGCGCGCCTGGCGAGCTTCGTCGCCATCGCGCGGGGCGACGTGCCCGTCGAACACTGGTTCCACCTCGGCCGTCCGCTGGGCCCGATCGGCCGCGGCTCCGCGCTCCTGTCGTGGTCGGGTTCCATGTTCGAGTACCTGATGCCCGACCTCGTGCTCGGGGCTCCGTCGGGAAGTCTTCTCGAGCACACGAATCGCCTCGCGGTCCGGCGCCAGATCGAGTACGGGGCCGAGCGCGGCGTCCCCTGGGGAATCTCGGAGGCCGCGTACAACGCGCGCGACGTCCAGTTCACATACCAGTACTCGAATTTCGGCGTCAGCGGCCTCGGCCTCAAGCGCCGGCTCTCGCCAGGATCTCGTCGTGGCTCCGTATGCCACGGCGCTGGCCGCCATGATCGACCCCGCGGCGGCGAACGCGAATTTCCGGAGGCTCGCCTCCCTCGGCGCACTCGGGCGATATGGCTTTTACGAATCGATCGACTACACGGCGTCGCGGCTCCCCGAAGGCGCCGCCTTCGAAATTGTGAAGGCGTACATGGCCCATCACCAGGGGATGACGATCGTCGCGCTGGCCAACGTTCTGCTCGAGGCGCCGATGCGGCGGCGGTTCGGCGCCGAGCCGATCGTCCAGGCGACGGAGCTGCTGCTGCAGGAACGCACTCCCGTGACGGTCGCGGTGGCCCGCACGCCGTCCGAAGACGCGCAGGCCCATCCGCAAGTGCTGGACGAAGTGCCCGCGGTGCTGCGGCGCTTTCGCTCGCCCCACGACCCGACGCCGCGCACGCATTTGCTGTCCAACGGACGCTTCTCGGTCATGGTGACGGCCGCCGGATCCGGCTTCTGCCGCTGGCGCGGGCTCGACGTGACGCGCTGGCGCGAGGACACGACGCGCGATCCGTGGGGCACGTATCTCTTTCTGGCCGACGGTTCGTCGGGCCTGGTCTGGTCGGCGGGTTACCAGCCGTCGGGTGTCGAGCCCGACACCTATGAGGCCGTCTACTCGGAAGACCGCGTGGAGATCCACCGCACCGACGGACCGATCACGACGAGCCTGCGGATCGTCGTCTCGACGGAAGACGACGCCGAGATCCGCCAGGTGTCGCTGACCAATCGCGGAACGCGCCCGCGCGAGATCGAGGTGACCTCGTACGCCGAAGTCGTGCTCGCGACGCCGGCCGCGGACGCGGCGCACCCCGCCTTTTCGAATCTCTTCGTCCAGACCGAGTTCGTGCCGGCGCTCGAGGCACTGCTCGCCGGCCGCCGTCCCCGCGACCGGGAGGAGCCGGCCTGGGCCGCCCAGGTCATGACGGTGCAGGCCGAGGTGGTCGGCACCGTGCAGTACGAGACCGATCGAGCGCGGTTTCTGGGCCGCGGGCGGAGCATCCGGGACCCGATCGCGATCGAGGAGCGGCGTCCGCTCTCGAACACGGCGGGCACCGTGCTCGATCCGGTCTTCAGTCTGCGCCGCCGCCTCGTGCTGGCGCCCGGCGCGACGGCGCGCGTGCACCTGGCGACGGTCGTCGCCGGCTCGAGGGAGGAGGCGCTCGCACTCGCCGGCAAGTACCGGGACCCTTCGACGTACGACCGCGTTTCGAGCCTCGCCTGGACGCAGGCGCAAGTCCAGCTGCGGCATCTCGGGATCTCCGCCGACGAGGCGCATCTCTTCCAGCAGCTGGCGACTCGAATCCTCTATTCGGACGCCGCCCTGCGCGCGCCGCTCGAGACCATACTGCGCAACCGAAAAGGCCCGTCGGCCCTCTGGGGCCATGGAATTTCCGGCGACATGCCCATCGTGCTCGTCCGGATCGACCAGGTCGAGGACCAGGGAATCGTTCGACAGCTCCTGCGCGCCCACGAATACTGGCGGATCAAGGGTCTCGAGGTCGATCTCGTGATCGTGAACGAGCAGCCGGCCTCGTACTCGCCGGAGCTTTCCGACGCGATCGATTCGCTCGTCCGCGCCGGGAGCCGAGCGCCGGGTACCGGGCGCGTCTTCGTGCTGCGCGGAAAGGAGCTCGCGGAGGAAGCGCGGACCGCGCTCGCGGCGGCCGCGCGCGTCGTCCTGCTCTCGCGGCAGGGAACGCTCGCGCAGCAGATTCTCCGGCAGCTCCACCGGGCGCCCGCCTCGCGGCCCGCGAGGCCGCTTCTGGCGCGGCCGGCGGAAGCCAGCCTGCCCCCGCCGCAGATCCCTCTCGAGTTCTTCAACGGAATGGGCGGTTTCTCCGAGGCGCAGGGCGAGTACGTGACCCTCCTCGGCGAGCGGCAGTGGACACCGGCGCCATGGATCAACGTCCTCGCCAACCCGTCGCTCGGATGTCTCGTGTCGGAGTCGGGGTCGGGCTACACGTGGGCGATCAACGCTCGCGAGAACCAGCTCACGCCGTGGTCGAACGACCCGGTGAGCGATCCGCCGGGGGAGGCGCTGTACCTCCGGGACGAGGAAACGGGGGAGATCTGGAGTCCGACGCCGCTGCCGATCCGCGGCGACGGGTTCTACACCGTGCGCCACGGGCAGGGCTACAGCCGGTTCGAATACGAGGTTCGGGGGATCGCGACGGACCTGACCGTTCTCGTGGCGCAGGAGGATCCGGTCAAGATCTCGCGGCTGTCGGTCGAGAACCAATCCGAGACGACGCGCACACTCACCATCACCGCCTACGCGGAGTGGGTCCTTGGTCCGCAAAGAGCGAAGGGCGCGCCGTTCGTGGTCTCGGAGCTCGACGCGGAGTCGGGCGCCCTCTTCGCGCGCAACGCCTGGAACGAGGAACACGCCGAGCGCGTGGCGTTCGCCGACATCGGGGGTGGCCAGACCGCGTGGACGGCCGACCGGTGTGAGTTTCTCGGCAGAAACGGAGGGCTCGAGGCTCCGTCGGGCCTGGCGCGCGGAGCGATCCTCTCGCGCCGCACGGGAGCGGGCCTGGATCCTTGCGCCGTGCTTCAGGTCCGGTGCCGCCTGGCTCCCGGGCAGCGCCAGGAAGTCGTCTTCCTGCTCGGCCAGGGCGCCGACGCCGGCGAGGCGCGCCGGCTGATCGCCCGTCACCGCTCGGAGGGTCCCGGGGTCGCGCTCGCGGCCGTGCGTCGCGAGTGGGAGGACACCCTCACGGCGCTTCAGGTGCGAACGCCCGATCGGTCGATGGACCTGATGCTCAACCGCTGGCTCCTCTATCAGACGCTCGGCTGCCGGGTGCGGGCGCGCTCGGCCTTCTACCAGGCCGGTGGCGCCTGGGGATTCCGCGATCAGCTCCAGGACGGAATGGCCTTCACCGTCGCGCGGCGGGAACTGACGCGCGAGCACCTCCTGCGCGCCGCGTCCCACCAGTTCGAGGAGGGCGACGTTCAGCACTGGTGGCACGATCCTTCGGGCCGCGGCGTGCGCACCCGAATCTCCGACGACCGGATCTGGCTGGCCTACGCGACGCACCACTACCTCGAGATCACCGGCGATCGCGCCGTTCTCGACGAGCCGGTGGCGTTTCTCGAGGCCCCGCCGCTGGCGCCGGGAGAGGCCGATCGGTACTTCGAGCCGAAGAAATCCGCCGAGACGGCGTCCCTCTTCGAGCACTGCGCGCGCGCGCTCGATCGAAGCCTGGAGGTGGGGCGCCACGGATTGCCGCTCATGGGATCGGGAGACTGGAACGACGGCATGAACCGGGTCGGCGCGGAAGGGCGGGGCGAGAGCGTCTGGCTCGGCTGGTTTCTCCACACCAACCTCTACGAGTTCGCCGCCATCGCCGAGGAGCGCGGGGAGACTCGTCGCGCGCACGCCTGGCGCGAGCACGCGAACGCCCTCAAGCTGGCGCTCGAAAGCCAGGGCTGGGACGGCGACTGGTATCGGCGCGCGTTCTTCGACGACGGGACGCCGCTCGGCTCCGCGGTCAACGACGAGTGCCGGATCGATTCGATCGTCCAGTCCTGGGGAGTCATCTCGGGAGCCGCGGATCCCGAGCGGGGCCGGAGGGCGATGGCGGCCGTGGACGAGCATCTGATCCGCCGGGGAGACGGGCTGGTGCTGCTGTTCACGCCCCCGTTCGACCGCACGGCCCTCGAGCCCGGCTACATCAAGGGGTATTCACCGGGCGTCCGCGAGAACGGCGGACAGTACTCCCACGCGGCGGTGTGGGCCATGATCGCGTTCGCGGCGCTCGGCGACGGCGACAAGGCGGGCGAGCTCTTCGCGATTCTGAATCCCATCAACCACGCGAGCACGCGATCGGGCCTCTACCGGTACAAGATCGAGCCGTACGTGATGGCGGGCGACGTGTACTCGGAGCGCCCGCACGCGGGCCGGGGCGGATGGAGCTGGTACACCGGCGCGGCCGGGTGGATGTATCGCGCGGGGATCGAGTGGATCCTGGGCTTCCGCCTCCGCGGAACCTCTCTGCACCTGGATCCCTGCATTCCGCGCTCGTGGCCTCGATTCGAGATCGACTTTCGCTACCACTCGGCTCGCTACCGGCTCGTCGTCGAGAACCCCCGCGGCGTGATGCGCGGCGTGACGGACATCTCGCTCGACGGCGGTCCGGTCGCTGGCCGGGAGATTCCCCTCGCCGACGACGGCCGCGAGCATCGAATCGCGGTCGTGCTGGGCTAGGGTTGGCCGTGCGGCCATGACTGATTCCCAGGGGAAGCACGATGGAGGTTTTTCCACCAGTCTCTTCTGCCTGTCCCTCGCCGCCGGCTGCACGGACGTGCTGAGCTTTCTGGAGCTCGGCAACCTCTTTACCTCGGCGATGACCGGCAACGCCGCTCTGCTCGCGGTGGCCATCGGCCGCGGGCAGTGGTCGGCCGCGTTGCTCTCGCTCTGCGCCCTCGCCGCCTTTTCGCTCGGAGTCGCGATTGCCACGGTCGTCGACGCCTCGAGACGCATCGAGCCGCCCACGCGGGCGTTCCAGCGCCTTCTTCTGCTCGAGCTCGTTGTCCTCGGCGCCTGCGCGACGCTCTGGAGCACGGGCTCCGATCCGCTGGTCGGCGGCCTTCTCTACGCCGTCATCGCGCTCTCGGCGATGAGCATGGGCATCCAGGCAGTCGCCGCGCGGCTCGTCGACGCCGACGGCATCAGCACGGTCGTCTTCACGTCCGTCCTGGTTCGCCTGGTGACGTCGGCGACGGCCGCGCTCGTGGGGCGCGGCTCCGTTCCGGAGTCGTCGCGCGGTGTGCGGGTGCGTGTCGGCACCTTCACCTTTGTTGCGTATGGCGGCGGAGGAATCCTGGCGGCCGTCCTGTTTTCGGGCGGCGTCGGAGTGCGCACCTGGGTGCCCTTCGCGGCCGTTGCGCTGGCTTTCGTAATGAGCGCGCGGCGCAGAGCGGATCACATCCCGAGCAGCCCGCGGGCGTGACGCTCGAGCGCGCGCTGGAGCGCCTTGGGCCGGAGGACCTCGAACCGCCATTCCAGCCGCGCGAGCTCGCGGGCGAACCAGTCGAGATCGTCGGCCTGGCTTCGGAGCAGGACCGCCGCGCCACGCGGCTCGAGGATTCCGAGCTCGGCGAACAACCCCCGCGAGGCGGACTCGAGATCGGTGCGCAGAAGAATCTCGATGGCATGGCGCCGGGGCAGCATCGCGATCGAGGTCTCGAGATAGCGGAGCGCGTCGAAGCCCGCGGGCGCCTGGAAACGCCGGGACTCGCGGGTGACCGCAACGATGCGGTCGACGCGGAAGGTCCGGACGCCGCGGCGCAGATGACAGTGGCCGGCGGAGTACCAGTGTCCGCGGACGAAGGCCAGGCCGTACGGATCGAAAGCCCGGTCGGTCGATTCGGCGACGCGTGACCGATAGCGAAGGCGCACGCCCTGGCCTTCGTGCGCCGCGGCGCTCAGGGCCGCCAGCGCCGGACCGGCGGAGGGCGAGGAGCCTCGCAGCCGCGAGAAGGCGACCGATCCGACGGCCGAGCGCAGCTGCCCCTTGACGCCGGCGGGCATCGCGCGCTCGAGCTTCGCCTGCGCGCTCTGGACGGCGCCGGGCTGGTCGAGCATGCGGTGCCCGTCGACGGCGGCGAGGCCAAGCCCCAGGACGAGCGCCTCCTCGTTGGTGAACATCAGGGGAGGGAGGCGGTAGCCGGCGACGAGCTCGTAGCCTCCGGCCCTTCCGCGCTCGGCCGTGACCGGAATGCCCATCTCCTCGAGCAGGCCGATGTAGCGCCGGATCGTCCGCGGGCCCACGTTGAGCTTCGTCGCCATCTCCGAGCCGCTCAGGCGGCCGCGCGCCTGGAGGAGCTCGAGGATGCCCAGGAGCCGCGTTGCCGTGTGCTGCGAAGACATCGAGGTCGCCGTCCCCCCATCCGAAGGATCTCAATAAATGAGGACCGATTCTGACCTAATTAGGTCTTAGCGTACCGCTCGGAGGTCGGTGATGCACACACGAGCGCGCATTCTTGCGGGCGGGCTCCTTCTCGGGATTTTCGGCGCCGCGTCCGAGAGCCTGGGGTGGGACAAGGCGAAGGCGTTCGAGAACCTCGAGGCGCGGCAGCGCCGGTGGGCCGAATGGAGGCCGGCGCAGAAACAGGGCGGAGCGTGCATGTCCTGCCACACCGGGGTCTCGTACATGCTCGCGCGGCGCGCGGCGGGCGAGCCGGCCCGCGGCGAGGTGCTCGCGATCGTGGACGGCGTGCGGTCGCGCGTGCGGCACGATCCGGCGACGCCGACGCTGCCGGATCCCGGCGCCGAGGTCGTCCTCAATCTGCTGGCGCTCGCGCTCCATCGCGCGGATGCCGCGGCGCCTCCGGGTGAGCCGGAACGCGCGGCGCTCGCGCAGCTCTGGAAGGCCCAGCAGCGCGAGGGCCCGGAACGCGGTTCCTGGAGCTGGGTCGACGCCGACCTCGAGCCGTTCGACGCGACGAAGTCGCGATACCTCGGAACGGCGTTCGCAGCCCTCGCGCTGGCGCAGTATCCCGGGCAGCCTCCGGACGGGCTCGCCGAGCTGCAGGCGTTCCTGAGCCGCGAGGCCTCCGCCCAGCCGCTGCACAACCGGCTGGCGTGGGCGGCGTTCGCGCCGCCGGCGGACCGCGGGATGCGCGAAGCCGTGCTCGCGGAGCTCTGGAAGGCGCAGTCGGCCGACGGGGGATGGACGTCGGTGTCGCTCGGTCCATGGACCGCGCAGCCGGAAGCGCCGCCCGACACCGGCTCGAACGCGTACGCCACCGCGTGGGCGGCCTACGCGGCGCGTCAGGCCGGAACAGCCTGTGCGGATCCCCGCCTGCAGCGCGCGCTGGCGTGGCTTGAGAAAAAGCAGGACGCGAAGACCGGGGCGTGGTGGTCTCCCTCCATGAACAAGGTCTACCCGTCGGGTTCGATCCAGGAGGGCTTCATGTCCGACGCGGCTTCGGGATATGCCGCGGCGGTGCTGGTCGCCTGCCAGGTCGGGCCGTCCGATTCGAGTCGCACGGCATCCGCGGCGGCGGTCAGCGTCCCCTAACACGGCCGCCGGCATCGCTTCCCGCTCGCGGTATCGTCGCGCCAGATGCCGCACGGGCACCTGGAGCGACACCGCACGGGACGCATCGGATGGTTGCGCGCCGCGGTTCTCGGCGCCAACGACGGCATCGTGTCCACTTCGAGCCTGGTGCTCGGCGTCGCGGCGGCAAACGCGACCCATGCAAACGTCCTGCTCGCCGGTGTGGCCGGCCTCGCGGCCGGAGCCCTGTCGATGGCCGCCGGCGAATACGTTTCCGTCTACTCGCAAGCGGACACCGAGCAGGCCGAGCTCGACCGCGAACGGGCGGAGCTGACAGCCGATCCGCAAGGTGAGCGCCAGGAGCTGGCAGCGATCTACGTGGCCCGGGGTCTCGATCCGTCGCTCGCACGCCAGGTCGCCGACCAGCTCACGGCCCGCGACGCGCTGAGCGCGCATGCCCGCGACGAGCTCGGCATCTCCGACACCCTGCGCGCGCGTCCGCTTCAGGCCGCCCTGGCGTCGGCCGCCAGCTTCGCCGTCGGAGCGGCGTTGCCGCTCGCCGTCACGGCCCTCACGCCCGGGTCCGTGCTGATGCCGGTCGTGGCGGGAAGCTCGCTCGCGTTTCTCGCGCTTCTCGGCGGCGTGGCCGCGCGCGCCGGCGGCGCGCGTGTTCTTCGCGGAGCGATCCGCGTGACGTTCTGGAGCGCGCTCGCGATGGCGCTGACCGCGGGCGTCGGGTCGCTGTTTGGAACCGCGTTCTAGCTCCGCGGTCCTGTCAGCCCAGCAAGTCCTCGATCTTCACCGGCAGCTCCCGCACGCGCACACCCGTCGCGTGGTGGACCGCATCCGTAACGGCGGCGGCGAAACCGGCCAGACCGATCTCCCCGATCCCGCGGGCTCCGAGGGGATTGATGTGCAGGTCCGGGTAGTCGAGGAAGTGGACGTCGATCTCCGGCGTGTCGGCGTTCACGGCCACCACGTAGTCCGCAAGACTGCTGTTGATCGGCGCTCCGTTCTGCGGGTCGTACGTCGTGTGCTCCAGAAGCGCCATGCCGATGCCCATCACGACGGAGCCTTCGATCTGATTGCGGCCGGCGAGCGGATTGATGATGCGTCCGGCGTCGATCACGGTCACGACCCGGTGGACGCGCAGCCGCGCGATCTCCGGCTGCCAGGTGACCTCCACGAAATGGCAGCCGAAGGAATGGGTCGAGAACTTCGGCTTCGGATCGGGAAACGTGGCCTCCGACTGCGCGGTGCCCGTCACGAGGCGCAGATTGGCGCGCGCGAGCACCTCCCCGAAGGGCACGCCTCTGGCGGGGCCGTCCGCCTTGACGAAGACGCGTCCGCCCTCGAACGCGAGATCGGCAGTCTGGCGCTTTTCGAACGGTGATCCCGGCGTCGCCACCGCCACGTTGAGCAGCGACGCGATCGCGTTGTCCGCCGCCGTCAGGACGGCCGGAACCACGGAGCCGGTCGCGAGCGAACCTCCCGAAATCGGACCCTTCGGCAGCGTGGTGTCTCCGAGAGCCACCTCAACCTTGTCGACCGGCACGCCGGTTTTCTCCGAAGCCAGCTGCGCGAGGATGGTGTACGTGCCGGTGCCGATGTCCTGTGTCCCGCACGCGACGCGCGCGGTGGCGTCGTCCCGCAGCTGGACGCTGGCCGCGGCCGCGAACCGCCCCGCGATCCAGGCGCACCCCGCCATGCCCCATCCCAGGGTCAAGCCGTCGCGTTTCATCGACCCGACCGCGGGACTGCGCTTCGACCACCCGAACTTCTCCCCGCCGAGCTCGAAGCACTCGACGAGATGGCGCGAGGAGAAGGGAATGCCGAGGCCTTCGTCGATTTTTGGCTCGTTGAGAACACGCAGCCGGACCGGATCGATCTTGAGCTGCCCGGCCAGCTCGTTCATCGCGGACTCGGTTGCGTACATGCCGGGGACGGCGCCGGGGCCGCGCATGTCGGTCGTCGAGCCGATGTTGCGCCGGGCGCGGCCGAACCGGACGCGGAGGTTGGGCACGCTGTACTGAAACGCCGTGGCCTCGCCGCAGTCTTCGTGGTGCCCATCGAGCATCCCGAGGTCGTAGACATAGTCCTGCTGCAGGGACACGAGCTTCCCCTCGGGGGTGGCGCCGAGGCGCACTCGCTGCTGGGTGCGGGGACGATGGCCGACCGTCTCGAACATCATCTTGCGGCTGATCACGAGCCGGACCGGCTTGCCGAGCTGCCGCGCCGCGGCGACCGCCAGTGCGCAATGCGTCCAGGGCCAGAGCTTGCTCCCGAAACCCGAGCCGACGAACCGGGTGATCACGCGGACGTTCTCCCGCGGCAAGCCGAACATCTGCGCGAGGACGCTCTGGAGGTTGAAGACCCCCTGCGATTCCTCGTAGATGGTCAACGTGGAGCCGTCCCAGATCGCGGTCGTTCCCTGGAGCTCGATCGGGTTGTGGGTCTCGGCCGGTGTCACGTAGGTCTGGTCGAGCTTGATCGGCGCGCTCGCGAAGGCCTTTTCGGGATCTCCGCGCTCGCTCTGCAGGCGCTGGACCGGGCCGAAGCCCGTGGGCACATCGTCAGGTTCGTCGTCGGCTTCGAGGTCGGTGTCGACGTTCGGCGTCTTCTCGTCGTAGGCGGCGCGCACCGCGTCGGCCGCGCCCTTCGCGTTTTCGAACGTGTCGGCGACCGCGAGCGGCGATGTACTGCCCGTAGTAGCGGACGACGTCGTCCGCGAACGGCGGGCGGCGCTCGTCGGTGATGCCCTCGAATCCCGGGACGCAGGGTGGAGCGGAAGATCCTGCCGATGTTCCCGCCGTGGAAGACGGCGCGCACACCGGGCATCTTCTCGGCCGCGGCCGTGTCGAGCTTCGTGATCCGGCCGTTGGCGATCGTGGCGCCGACAGGAACGGCGTAGAGCATCCCCGGAAAACGAAAGTCCGAGGTGTACAGCGCCTTGCCCGTCACCTTGAGCGGGCCCTCCCACCGCGGAGTGCTGCGGCCGATCGGCGACGTCGTCGGGGTCTCGGCTGTGGGTGCCATTCCCTCTCCTTCCGGGACTCAGCGCATCGCGGCCGTTTGCAGCGCGTACGTGAGACAGCGTTTCGCGAGCTCGACTTTGAATCCGTTCTCGCTCTGCGGTTTGGCGTCGCGCAGGGCCGCTTCTGCCGCTCGGCGGAAGCTTCCCGCGTCGGCGACCTGGCCGGTGAGCGCGGCCTCGGCCTCGGGCGATCGCCACGGCTTGGTGCCGACCCCTCCGAGGGCGACGCGGACCCGCGTCACCCTCCCGCCGGTGACCGTCAGCACGATGGCGGCAGATGCCAGGGCGAACTCGTACGACGTCCGGTCGCGCAGCTTCAGATAGACCTGCTTGCTTCCCGCGATCGGCGGCGGGAGCGTCACGTGTGTGATGAGGTCGCCCGGCTCGAGGACCGTCTCGCGCTGCGGCGTCGAGCCCGGCAGGAGGTGGAACTCGCCGACGGGGACGGAGCGTGCGCCCTTCGGGCCCTGAACGTACACGGTCGCTTCGAGGGCCGTCAGCGCCACGCACATGTCCGACGGGTTGGTCGCGATGCAGCTCTCGCTCGTGCCGAGGATGGCGAGCATGCGGTTGGCGCCGGTGATCGCCGGACATCCGGTTCCCGGCTCCCGCTTGTTGCACGCCATGGCGGTGTCGCGGAAGTACACGCACCGCGTCCGCTGGAGCAGGTTGCCGGCGGTCGTCGCCATGTTGCGCAGCTGCGCCGAGGCGCCCGAGAGGATCGCCTGCGACAGGACGGCGTAGTCCCGTTGCACCGCGGCGTGGTACGCGAGTTCGGAATTCCGAACGGTCGCGCCGATCCTGAGGCCTCCGTCCGGAGTCGCCTCGATGCGCGCCAGCGGCAGCCGGTTGATGTCGATCAGCCTGGCCGGGGTCTCGACGTTCAACTTCATCAGGTCGACCAGGGTCGTTCCACCGGCGACGAAGCGAATGTCCGCTCCCTGCTGCGCGGTGTTCGCCTGTGCGGCCAGCTTGATCGCCGCCGCGGAGTCCCGGGCCCGGTTGAAGACGAAGGTGTTCATGGGATTTCTCCTGCTCGCTCCCGCTAGGCGTTCTTACGGACCTGCTGAATCGCGGCGACGATGTTGGGGTAGGCGCCGCACCGGCAGATGTTGCCGCTCATGAGCTCCTGAACGGCCGCGGCGTCGGGGCCGCAGGGTTCCTTGAGCAAGGCGACGGCCGACATGATCTGGCCGGACGTGCAGTAGCCGCACTGGTAGGCGTCGAACGCCACGAAGGCCGCCTGCATCGGGTGCAGCGCATCGGGGGTGCCCAGGCCCTCGATCGTCGTGACCTCGTCCCCGTCGTGCATCAGGGCGAGGCTCAAGCAGGAGTTGACCCGGCGGCCGTTCACGTGGACGGTGCAGGCGCCGCACTGCCCGTGATCACAGCCCTTCTTCGTGCCGGTGAGGGCGACGGTCTCGCGGACGCAGTCGAGCAGTGTGGTACGCGGGTCCACGACGAGGCGGTGCGGCTTGCCGTTGATGCGCAGATTGAGTGGAACGCCACCCTTCGGGCCGATTCCCTCCGCCGCCGACTCGACGGGGCGAGCCGGCACGGCCGTCGTGGCTGCAAGGGAGGCGGCCGCTGCCGAAGCGCCGGCCGAGGAGAGGAACGTCCGTCGGGTCAGCTTGCGCGAACGCTTGCCGGAGTCGTTGGGCATACAACCTCCGCTCGAGTCGAATCCTAATACCTTCGAGCGAAGGCGATGCCAGCTCTTTCTTTACGGATTGCGGCGACGGCGACGAGGCATCCCCCCGGCATTCTGTATGATCGCGGGCGTCGCATTCGGAGGTGAGCCGATGACCAAAGACGCCTTCAAGGACCGTGAGCGTGCCGCCGAGGAAGATTACTTCCGCAAGAACGACGCGCAGCTTCTCGAAAAGCTCCGCGAGAACGCCAAGCTCGATGAAGTCGTCGCTGCGCTGGCGGAGAACCTGCAGCTCCAGAACCCGGAGCTGCTGCGTCGCGCGCGGGCTCTCGGGATCACCTCCGACACGGGAGCCGCGTTCCTTCTCGCGCCGCTCGTCCAGGTGGCCTGGGCCGAGGGCAAGGTGACGGACAAGGAGCGCGAAACGGTTTTCCGCCTCGCCGCGTCGCGGGGTGTTGAGAACGGTTCGCCGGCCCACCGGGAGCTCGACGGCTGGCTCCAGAGACGGCCCTCCGACGATCTCTTCTCGACGGCGATCGATGTGATCAAGGCGGGTCTCGCGTCTCTCCCATCCGAGGAGCGCGAGAAGCGCATCACTGGGATCGTCCAGGCCTGTCGCGAAGTGTCGGAAGCCTCGGGCGGCCTCGCGAAGGTCCTCGGGGGCAGCGGCGTCTCGTCGGAGGAGAAGTCCGTCCTCGACTCCGTGACCTCCGCGCTCCGGGCCTGACGCCGCCGGGCGCTGCACGGCGTCCGGCGATCCGGCCCCGCTGCTCCGTATCACTCAGCGAAGATGCACGCGCCCGCCGACCCGCTCGCCCTGCCCGCGCGTGTCGACTGGGAGACGGTCCGCGCGAAATTCGTCGATTCCGTGCAGCGGTCTTCTGGCGCTCCCGAACTCATGGCAGCGGTTCGTCGTCAACCGCATTCTGCGGAGGAAGCTCGTCATGGCGGACGGCCGGCCGGGTCCGGCCTACGACGTCGAGCACACGTTCTGGCACGTCGACGAGATCGCGGGGCTATTCCCAGGGCGCGACTACGCCGAGGGTCTCTATGCCTTTCCGATGTGCGGGGGACCGCTCTTCTCGTGGCAGTGGCTGCGCCGGAAGCTGCGCCGGTTCCTCTTCCACCACGTCCTCGTCCGCAAGCGCGCCAACGGCACGCCGCGAGCCCGCGATATCGTCGCGCCGGAGGTTTCTCCATGAGCCTGCTGGCCGCCTGGGTCTTGACCGGGCTCCTCATACCCGCTCCCGTCCCCGCTCCGCCGAGCGCCGGCGCAGACGGGCCGTCGATTCCGCGCCGCCCGGTGCACACCTACTCCATCGTCGCCCGCGATCCCGCGACGGGGGAGCTCGGGGTCGCCGTCCAGTCGCACTGGTTCTCGGTGGGCACGAGCGTGGCGTGGGCCGAGGCGGGGGTGGGGGCCGTCGCGACGCAGTCGTTCATCGACCCGAGCTACGGCGCGCTCGGCCTCGACCTCATGCGCGCCGGCCGCAGCGCGCCCGAGACGCTGAAGGGCCTTCTCGCCGCCGACGAGGGCCGCGACGTGCGGCAGGTCGCCATGATCGACGCCGCGGGCCGCGTCGCGGCGCACACCGGCGCCAAGTGCATTCCCGCCGCCGGAGACCTGGTCGGGACGAACTTCTCCGTCCAGGCGAACCTGATGGAGAAGGACACCGTGTGGCCGGCGATGGCGAAAGCGTTCGAGGCGTCGCGCGGCGACCTCGCCGAGCGGATGCTCGCGGCCCTCGAGGCCGCCGAAACGCAGGGTGGCGACATCCGGGGCAAGCAGTCGGCGGCGCTGCTCGTCGTCAAGGGCGTTCCGAGCGGCCGGCCCTGGCAGGACCGTCTCTTCGACCTGCGGGTCGAGGACCACGCGGCGCCCGTCGTCGAGCTGCGGCGCCTCGTCACGCTGCAGCGCGCCTACAACCTCATGAACGCCGGGGACCTCGCCGTGGAGAAGAAGGACGACGCGGGGGCGTTGAAGGCCTACTCCGCGGCCGGCGCGCTCGTGCCGGACAACGCCGAGATGGCGTACTGGCACGCCGTCGCGCTCGTGAACATGGGGCGCGTGGACGAGGCCCTGCCCGTTTTCGCCAAGGCCTACCGCCTGCACCCGAAGTGGCGCGACGTGACGCCGAGGCTCTCGAAGGTGGGTCTGCTGCCGGACGACGCGAAGCTGATCGCCCGGATCGTCGCGGCGAAGTAGAGCGGGAGGGCGGGCCGGCTCCGGCGTCAGCCGTCAGGCCGCCGCAACGTCGGTCTTGCCTCCGGTGAGCCGTTCCTTCGCGCGCAGCACGCCCATCATCGTGGCCGTCAGCACGCTGATGACGGCCATGAAGAGCCCGCGCTTCTCGGCGTAGAGCCCGAGCACGTAGCTCCAGCCGATGGGGTAGCCGCGATAGGCCTTCTTCGCGTCCGCGCCGAGGCGCTCGAAGCCGCGGTGCTCGAGATCGACGCGCGTCCCGCCGGTCTCGCCCGTGAACCGGACCTCGACGTCCTGCGCGCGGGCGGGGTCGTCGCCGGGGTGCCAGGTGAAGGCGACCCGCCGCGGCGGATCCCACGCCGTGATCGTGCCCCACACGCACTCGCGCCCGCCGCGGATGCGCTCGAGGATGCGGCCGCCCTCGCGGCCCTCCATGACGACGGTCTCGGCGTCGCGCTGGCCGACCGAGTGGGACTTGAGCGGCCACCAGCGCGCCATCTCCGCGGTGAAGCGGTGGAAGGCCCGCTCGGGAGCGGCCTGGACGCGCACGGACTTGCAGAGGGGCGGGAAAGGTTCCATGAGTCAATCCTCCTCCGATTCAAACGAACGGGCGAAGGCCTCGAGCGCATCGGACCACATTTCGTCCACGTACGCGCGGACGGAAGCGAGGCCCTCCGGATCGAGGCGGTAGACGCGGCGCTGGGCTTCGGGTCGGCTCTGCACCAGGCGCGCGCGGCGGAGCACGGCGAGGTGCTGCGAGACCGCCGGCTGCGAGACGCGCAGGTGCCGGACCAGCTCGCCGACGGCGTGGGGACGCCTGCGGAGGCGTTCGACGAGGCGGCGGCGGGTCGGGTCGGCGAGGGCTTCGACGGCCTGTGCATAAGCCATAACTTATATAAGTATATACTTATCTAGGAGCGGCGCAAGGGGGGCGGATAAGCTGTCGCGCGAGGAGGTGCCCCATGGCTCGAATCCGCCCCGCCGCCTTCGTGGCCGCCGCCTTCGCCGGCCTCGTCGGTTTCGCGGTCGTTGCCGCGTCGGCCCAGGACAAGCAGACCCCCATCGAGACGTTCACCTGCTTCGGTGCCCAGATGGAGCGCGGCCGGGCCGGGGTCATCGACTTCACCATCTACCGCTGGTCGAGCGACGAAGAGCGCGAGATGCTGCTGACGACCCTCCAGGAGTTCGGGCGCGACAAGCTGATCGACACTCTGATGAAGATCCGCCCGGTCGTCGGCTACATGCGGACGCCCAACTCCATCGGCTACGACCTCTACTACGCCCGCAACAACGTGCGGCCGGACGGCGGCCGTCAGGTCGTCATGGCCACGAACCGACGCGTCGCCATCCGCGAAGCGCAGTCGAGCCCGCGGTCGATGGAGTACCAGCTGACGGTCATCGAGCTGCAGCTCGACAAGGACGGCAAGGGGGAAGGCAAAATGGTTCCGGCCGCCAAGGTCAGCTGGGACGCGAAGACGAAAACGCTCGAGATCGAGAACTACCGGGCGCTGCCGATCGACCTCATCAACGTGACCGCCAAGAAGCCCTGAAAGGGCTCCGCGGCGGGGCCGTTACGCCGCGAAGACCGCGGGCCCCTTGATGCGGTGCATGAAGCGGCCGAGGCGGACGTTCAGGCCGTGCTTGCGGTCGAGGAACGGGAGGGGAGTCGCCTGGCGCACGCCGAGACGCTTGCGCATGCGCAGGAGCACGTAGTTGTCCGGCACCGCGCGCAGCCCCCGCTCGACCGCGTCGATCGCGTCCTTGCGGGATCCCCCGAGCAGATGGAGCTGCGACAGGCACCAGTAGATGTGGGGATTGCGCGGGTCGGCGTGCTGCGCCTTCTTGGCGAGCTCCATGCCGCGACGCAGCTCCTTGTTGTGACCGAGACAGAGCGCGTAGCTCGCCAGGCCCGAGGCCGGGACCGTCTCCGCACGGCCCGTGAACCGGGCCACGTAGGCGCTGAGGATCATCAGGGCCCGCGGCCAGTGCTCCCGTTTGGTCGCGTCGCGGCCGGCTTCGAGCAGTTCTTCGTCCGAGTACTCGTCGAGATCCATCGGAGACGCCTCCTGCGCCGCCAGAACGGCGGTGGTCTCCCTATTCTAGGACAAAGGGCCGGATCTCAGGCAGGGGAAGGACGGACCGCCCGCCGGTCCGCGAGAAACCGGCGGAGCGTTCTGGCGATCCATGCGAAGAGCACGATCGCGAGCACCACGACGCCCGCCGCGACGCAAGCGGCGGCGACGGGATGCTTCACGGCAAGGTAGACGAGCAGGAGGGTCGCCCCGTCCTCGGCGAGCGACGCCAGCCAGTTGGTCACGGGCTCGGGGCTCGTGTTGATGGCCGCGCGGGTCGAGGACTTCAGGCCGTGCGCGGACAGGGCGACGCCGCCGCAGACGAGGGCCGCGATGATGCGCCAGTGCTCCGGAACCGAAGCGAAGGCGGCCCACGCGAGCAGGGCGGCGGCCGGGATGCGGATGAACGTGTGGGCGACGTCCCAGATCGAATCGACGATCGGAATCTTGTCGGCGAGAAACTCGACGGCGTAGAGCGCCGCCGCGGCGAGAATGACCCATTCGTGGGTCAGGACGGAAAGCCCTCCCGGCAGCGCGATGTAGCCGGAGCGGCCGAGGAACCCGAGGATCGCGACCGTCGCGTACACCCGCAGGCCCGATGCGACGGCCGCGCCGAGCACCAGTCCGACGAGACCGACGGTGACTTCGGGAGGCATCGCGGTTCCCGCCCCTACGACAATCGTTCCTCGAGGATCTTTTTCGCCTGGTCGGCCCGGAAGTCGGCGAGCTTCTTCGAGAGCTCCGGCCGCTTGCCGGCGAGGATCGCGACCGCGAAGAGCCCCGCGTTGACGGCCCCGGGCTTGCCGATGGCGAACGTCGCCACGGGAATCCCGCCGGGCATCTGCACGGTCGAAAGCAGCGAATCGAGACCCTTCAGCGACGCGCTCTCCATCGGCACGCCGAGGACCGGGATCGTCGTGTGCGCCGCGGCGACACCGGCCAGGTGCGCCGCGCCGCCCGCTCCCGCGACGAGGACCTCGATGCCGCGCCCGGCCGCGCTCGTGACGTAGTCGGCGGTTTCCTTCGGCGTGCGGTGCGCGGAGAGCACGCGGCTCTCGCTCGCCACGCCGAACTTCGAGAGCGTCTCCGAAACGTTCTTCATGACCTCCCAGTCGGACTTGGAGCCCATGAGGATGCCGACGAGGGGCTTTTCAGACTTGTCGCTATTGGTGCTCACGTCACTCTCCCTGGCCGAGCGAGTAGCCCCGCTCGCCGTCGTAATCGTAAAGACTGACCGCCTGGGCGAACGCGAGACCCGCGCCGCTCAGGCGTCCGAGCAGCGAAGCGATGGCGGAGTGCGGCAGCGCGCCGCCGCCGCCGCTGCCGTTCGTTCCCATGTGCCGGCAGCGGAACTGGTCGCCGCGGAACGTCTCGGCCATGCCGTCGGGCCAGACCTTGACGCCGCGGCTCGTCAGCATCGTCAGGCGAAATTCGGGTCCCGCGAGCGGCGCAAGCTTTGCCGCCAGAGCGTCGGAGTCGCGGCTGTCCCAGTTCACGTACACGTCGACGCCCTTGAGCTCCCGGACGGGGGCCGGGCGGCCGACTTCCGACTTCGCTTTCGCTTCCGCCTCCGCCTCCGTCCGCCGTGCTGCCTTCGGCGCGGCGGCGTACGGACACGGCCTTGAGCTTCTGCGGGCGCTTCCCGATCCGCTCGACGACGGCCGCGGCGAACTCCTTCGTGCCGACCTTCTGCCGGCTCACGCCCGTCGTCGAAGATGTCGTAGGTGTGAATGCCGTCCTCGAGCGTCGTGAGCCAGGCGTTGTGGACGCGCTCGGCGACCTCGGGCTGCCCGATGTGGACGAGCATCATCACCGCGCCGAGCAGCAGGCCGGACGGATTCGCGAGGTTCTGGCCGGCGCGGCGCGGGGCGGAGCCGTGGATCGCTTCGAACATCGCGTAGTTGGCGCCGATGTTGGCCGAGCCGGCCAGTCCGACCGAGCCGGCGATCTGCGCCGCGACGTCGGACAGGATGTCGCCGTAGAGGTTCGGCATCACGATGACGTCGAAGACCTCGGGCGTGTCGGCGAGCTTGGCGGCGCCGATGTCGACGATCCAGTGCTCCTGCTCGATGTCCGGTACTCCTGCCCGATCTCGTCGAAGACCTTGTGGAAGAGGCCGTCGGTCATCTTCATGATGTTGTCTTTGGTGAAGCAGGTGACCTTCTTCCGGTTGTTCCGGCGGGCGTACTCGAAGGCGTAGCGGACGATCTTCTCCGAGCCCGGACGCGTGATGAGCTTCAGGCACTCGTACACGTTGGCCGAGATGCGGTACTCGATGCCGGCGTAGAGGTCCTCCTCGTTCTCGCGGACGATGACGACGTCCATGACCGGGTGCTTGGTCGCGACGAAGGGGTGATAGGACACGCACGGGCGCACGTTGGCGTAGAGGCCGAGGGTCTTGCGCGTCGTGACGTTGAGGCTCTTGAACCCTCCGCCCTGGGGCGTGGTGATGGGCGCCTTGAGGAACACCCGGGTGCCGCTCGAGCGACTCCCAGGCCGACGGCGCGATGCCGGCGCTGTTGCCCGCGAGGTAGACCTTCTCGCCGATCTCGATCTCCTCGATCGCGATCCGCGCGCCCGCGGCTTTCAGGATGTGGAGCGTCGCGTCCATGATCTCGGGGCCGATGCCGTCGCCCTGGGCGACGGTGATTGGAGTTTCGCCAGCCATCGCGAGGGCGAACCTTATCATCGGCGGCATGGTTTCCGGCTCGCTGCAATCCGGCGTCCGCGCGCTCGCGGAGCGGCTGCGCGCGCGGCCCCGGATCACGGTCATGACGGGGGCCGGCGTCTCGGCGGCGTCGGGGGTTCCGACGTTTCGGGGTCCCGGAGGTCTGTGGAAGAACCGTCGCCCCGAGGAGCTCGCGACGGCCGAGGCGTTCTCCTCAGATCCGCTCGGCGTCTGGGAGTGGTACGCGTGGAGGCGCGCGCTCGTGGCGAAGGCGCGTCCCAACCGCGCGCACGAGGTGCTCGCGGCGTGGAGCGCGCGGTACCCGGGATTTCACCTGATCACGCAGAACGTCGACGGGCTTCACGAGAGGGCGGGGACGAGAAACGTGACGCGGTTCCACGGATCGCTGTGGTCCGTGTCCTGCCGCGACCGGTGCGCCGGCGCGCCTCCCGGGGGCTGGCTCGCCGAGGAAGCGCTGACCGAGCTCCCGCCGCTCTGCCCGCATTGCCGGGGCCTGGCCCGTCCGGGCGTCGTGTGGTTCGGCGAGGCCATACCCGGGGATGCCCTGGAAACGGCCGCCGCGGCCGTCGACTGCGATCTCTTTCTGGCCATCGGCACGTCCGCGGTGGTCCATCCGGCCGCCGGATTGCTTGGGCAAGCTGCCGCACGGGGCGCGTTCACCGTCGAGATCAACCCCGACGCCACGCCTGCGACGCCGGACGTCGACCTCGCGCTGGCGGGTCCGGCCGAAGTCGTGCTTGCCGAGGTCGAGCGGGCGCTCGAGGTTGGGTAGACCCCCTCCGGGGCTTTCGGGGGTATTCTTGGAGGTCGGTGAAAAAGGCCCTCTGGGTCGTCCTGGCGGTGGGTATCGCTCTGGCCGGGGCGTGGGGTTACGGGGAGCTCGTTCGTCACGAGAACGACTCGGGCCAACCCGTCCGACTCCTCGCCATCGCAGAAGAGCAGAGCCTCGCGCTTTCCTTTTCGCGGCGCGGACGCCTGACGACGCGTGTTCCCGAGGAAGGCGAAGCCATCGAGAAGGGCCAGGAAGTGGCGCGCATCTAGGAGCCGGGCCTCTCGGAGGACGCGACCGACATCGAGCGCCAGATCTCCCAGGTCCACGCCCGCGACCGCACGCGCTTCCAGGAGATCGAGAAGCTCAAGGCGCAGTTTGCCGCGGTCGCCTCCGACGAGCGCCGGATGGGTCGGCTCGTCAAGGAAGGCGTCTCGCCCACCGCGAGCCTCGAGGCCCTCCAGCACCAGCGCGAGGCGATCGCCGCGGACATCCGGGCCCGGGAAGCCGAAGAGGGCCAGCTCGAGGCCGAGGAGCAGGCGCTCAATGTCCGCCTCGACAAGATCCACGTCTTCGAGAAGGAAGGCCTCCTGCGATCGCCGTCGAGCGGCACGGTCCTGACGCGCCACCACCGCGAGGGCGAGTGGATCGAGCCGGGCCAGGCGATCGTGACGCTCCAGATCGAGACGCCGTTCCTGCGCGTCGAGGTGCCCGAGGAGCGGCTCTCGGCCTTCGCCGTCGGAAAGTCCGTCACCGTCTGGCCGCAGGCGCGCCCCAACGCGCGGTTCCAGGCGAAGATCGTTTCGATCAAACCGCGCTCGGAGTTTGCGACCCGCAAGAACTGGGGGCTCCAGAGCCGCGACCTGCAGACCTTCTCGGTCCGCCTCCAGCCCGTCAATGCCACGGTCGTCTCCGGCCAGACCTTCGTCGTCTCGACCGGAAGCGAGACGCCGAGGGCGTGAGCTCGACGCCGGCAATCGAGGTCGATGGACTGACCAAGCGCTTCGGCGACGCGATCGCCGACGACGCGGTTTCCTTTCGCGTCCAGCCCGGAGAGATGTTCGGCCTGCTCGGTCCCAACGGGGCCGGCAAGACGACGCTCATCCGGATGCTGACGACCCTCATGCCGCCGACCTCGGGAACGGCGCGCATCGAAGGCCACGACATCGTGTCGGAGCGCGGCGCCGTGCGGCGCACGATCGGGACGGTGTCGCAGGCCCAGACGACCGACGAGAACCTGACGGTCCGGGAGAACCTCTCGATCCAGGGCAAGATGTACGGCCTGTCGGGCCGGCGCCTGCGCGAGCGGATCGAGCGGCGGCTGCGCCAGGTCGGCCTCTGGGAGCGGCGCAGCCAGTCGGCGCGCCACCTTTCCGGGGGCATGCGCCGCCGCCTCGAGATCGCCCGCGGCGTTCTCCACTCGCCGCGCGTGCTCTTTCTCGACGAGCCGACGACGGGCCTCGACCCCCAGAGCCGGCGCTCGATCTGGGACATGTTCGACGACATGCGGGAGCGTGATCCGGAGCTCGCGATCATCCTGACGACCCACGCGATGGAAGAGGCCGACTTCCTCTGCGACCGGATCGCGATCATGGACCACGGCAAAGTCCTCTGCGAGGACACGCCCCAGGCCCTGAAGCGCGGCCTCGACGCCGGCGAGCGCGTCGAGCTCGCCGCCGACCGCGAGATCGCCGCGGCCGACCGCGAGGCGCTCGTCGCGGCGGGCGCCGTGCAGCGCGCGCTTCGTTTCGGGCAGCGTCGCTGCACTTCCAGGCGAAGGCGGGGGAGGGAACGGGCCGGAAGATCGCGCGCCTCCTCGAAGATCGCGGCTACCACATCGTGCATCTGACGATCGGGATCGCCACGCTCGAGGACGTCTTCTTCTCCTACACGGGACGGGCGCTGCGCGAGCTATGAGCGTCCGCGAAGGAGAAGCCGCTCGCGCGCGGGCCGAAACTCGCGCTTCTCGGCATGGCGGCGATCGGACAGCGCGCCTTCCTGACGCTCTGGCGCCAGCCCGTGCTCGTCGTCTCGACGATGCTCTTCCCGATCGTGTACCTGCTCGTGCTCGGCAACGCGATGAACCGCCCGCTCGAGAACCTTCCCCTCGCGGTCGTCGACGAGGCCGGCAATGCGTACTCGGCCGAATGCAAGCAGGGCGTTCTCGCGCTGCAGACCGGACGCCGCCTCGTGGACGCGTCGTTTCTCGGCGACCGCACCGAGGCGCTCGAGGGCCTGCGGCGCAGCCGCTATCGCGGCGTGTGGGTCCTGCCCTTCGGCCTGTCGCCGCGCGGGCCGGCGCCCTCGTTCATCGGCGACAACACCGACCGGTTCGCCAACGAGGCGCTCGACAACGCGCTCGGCCGCGTCTGGATGGAGGTCGCGGCTCCGCGCGACGTGCCCGCGCCCGCGCCGCCGGTCCGCCTCGAGGCCTACCCCTACCTCGACTACCTGACCTACCTCGGGCCCCGCCATCGTCTGCCTCGCGATCTTCATGGGCTCGATGGTCTCGGGCGGCCTGCAGGTCCTCGAGGACCGGATGTACGGGTACCACGAGGGGTACCTCGTCACGCCGATCTCGACGGGAACGCTCGTCGCCGGCAACATCCTCGCGGGGGCCGTCGTGGCGACCATCGCGGGCGGGCTCGTGCTCGCCGGCGTCATCCTCGTCACACCGCTTCCCATGGCGGGCGGGGCGAGCATCGCCGCCGCCGTCGTGACGGTTTTCCTGACCTCGCTCTCGATCGCGGCGCTCTGGTTCCTGCTCTTCGCGCGGGCGAGGAGCGCGAGCCTGCTCCGCGGCATGTTCGGCATCATCAACGTGCTCGTGTTCTTCCCGTCGGGCGCCTTCTACCCGATCGAGAGCTACCCGCCCTGGCTCGCCGAAGATCTCGGCCGATCGATCCCCTGACCTACGGCGTGCGCGCCCTGCGCAACCTGCTCCTGCGGGGGGCGGAGCCCTCGGCCGTCTACGCGGACTGGGTGTTTCTCGCGACGTTCACGGTCGTCGCCGGGGTGTTCACGAAGGTGCTTTTCCGCCGCGAAGTGTAGGAGGGGCCTACGCCCCGCGCAGATACCCCTCGAACTCCTCCGGGTGCGCGGCGCGGGAACGCGCCTCTTCGACCTCGACGATCCCGTCCTTGACGAGCCGCGCGAGCGATTCCTCGAGCGTCACCGAGCCCTGCTTCTTCGTGATCGCGATCTCCTGGTGGAGATGCTGGAGCGCGTTCTTGCGGACGTGCTGGCGGGCGCCGTAGGAGACGAAGAGGAGCTCCGCCGCGGCGGCACGCCCGCCGCCCTTGCGCGGCAGCAGGATCTGCGTGAGGACGGCGGCGAGCGCCATCGAGAGCTCCTGGCGGATCGTGTTCTGCCGCTCGAGCGGGAAGGAGTCCGCGACGCGGGACACGGTCGACGCGGCGTCGGTCGTGTGCACGGTCGAGAAGACGAGGTGGCCGGTCTCCGCGGCGGAGAGCGCGATGCGCATCGTCTCGGGGTCCCGCATCTCGCCGACGACGATGACGTCCGGCGCCTGCCGCATCGCGGCGCGCAGGGCCGTGGGGAAGTCGGGCGCATCGACGCCGATCTCGACCTGCTCGACGAGGCTTCCCCGGTGCGGGTGCTCGTACTCGATCGGGTCCTCGATCGTGACGACGTGGCGCGCCTCCCTCCGGTTGATCTCCTCGACGAGCGCGGCGAGCGTGGTCGTCTTGCCGGAGCCGGTCGGGCCGCCGATGAGGACGAGCCCGCGCGGGAGGCGCGTCAGGGCTTCGACGCCGGCCGGCAGGCCGAGCGACGCGAGGCGGGGCGGCTGCGCGGGCAGCGCGCGCACGGCCGCGGCCGCGCGGCCGCGCTCGTGGTGCAGGTTGACGCGGAAACGGCCGAGGCCCGGCACCCGATGGGAGCCGTCGGCGATGCCCGACTCCCGGTAGCGGGCGCGGGCGTAGCGGGGCAGCGCCGGGACCACCGCCTCGGCGATCTCCTCGCCGGAGAGCGGCCCTCCGGGCAGGGGGAGGATCCGGCCCGTCGACGCGCACGGACGGCGGCGCGCCGGCCACGAGCAGGAGGTCGCTGCCGGCGCGGCGCACGAGCTCGGCGAGCCAGGTGTCGAGCCGGCTCGAGTCGCGCGATTCTGCTTCCGACTCGTCGGAGGGGGAGAGCCCGGAAGCGCCGATCTCTCCGGCGGACTCACGGACCGCGGTCCCATCCTCGTTCAGCTCCCGGATGAGCTGGTTCAGATCCTGGGTGTCAGCCATGAAGCACTGAGGGAGATACGTGTCGGGAGCCGCGAATCTCTAGCCCGCCAGGTGCCAGTCGGTGTGCGGGGTCTTGTTCTCGAAGATCCAGGCCCGGAAGAGACGGCCGTAGGTCGTCGTCTTCCAGCCGATCGAGTCGAAGAACGGACGCAGCGCAAAGTGAAGCTTGCGCAGGTTGTAGAACGGCACACCGGTGAAGTAGTGGTGCTCGAGATGGTAGGCCGACGAGAGGTACCAGAAGTCCCAGAAACGGCTGGGCTTCAGGATCGAGCCCCACTTCGCGGGGTCGGAGGGGTCGATCGCGTAGTGCTGTCCGAGGCGATTCAACGCGAAGGCGATCGGGAAGACGAGGAAGACGGGCACGAGGTACACGCGGGCGAGCACCGCGAGGCCACCGAAGGCGAACACCGCGGCCATGACGCCCACGTGGAAGAGGATCGTGACGCGGCGCTCCCGGGCGATCTTCCGGCGCAGGTCCTCCGGATAGCTCGCGGTCTCCTTGCGCGCGGCGCGGAAGTAGATCGGGAAGAGCGCCGGCGTGAAGTAGAGGAGCTTGAACCAGGGCTTCACGACCTTCGGCGAGAGGTAGTGGCGCTTGGGATCCGCGTCGGCGTCGCCGAGCTCGGCATGGTGCGTGAGGTGCCAGCGCGTGAACTGCGAAGCCGAGATGCCGGAGGGGATCGCGTAAAGGAGCGAGAGAAACCGGTCGCCCTTCGGGTGCGGACCGTTGAAGACCGCGTGGTGGAGGGCGTCGTGGAGGAGCACGGTGAAGTTGAACACCGTCCAGCCCGACACGAGCGCCGCCGGAATCCAGATCCAGGGCTGCGGAAAGTTCCAGGCCGCGGCCGAGGCCGCCAGGAGCATCGCGAACTGCCGCGCCGCGACGAGGAAGTGCCGCCAGGGCGCCTTGCGGTGGAGCTCCTTCAGCAGGTCGTGCGGGATCTCCTTGTTGAGCCGGTGGCGCAGGTCCTTGGAAACCTTCGACCAATAGTGCTCGCCCGGCGCGAGCTCGTCGGGCCGGGGAAGGGGGGTGGTCGAAGTCGGGTTGGCGCTCATCACTGTGATTGGGACCGCCCAGCGTAAACCCGCATGGCGGCGCCCCTATTCTCACACACGGAAGAGCCGTAATCTGCTCGATCCATGGCCCCTTCGGCTCCACGTCGGATCCTCGCCGGGCTCTTCCGGGCGGCCCTTTCCGGCGCCGATCCCGAAGCGGCCGTCTCGCGGGCGCTCGCCTCGCCGGCGTTGCGCCGGATGCTCTCTTCCGGGGGGCGCGTCGGTGTGTTCGCCGCAGGGAAGGCGGCTGCCGGAATGGCGAGGGCCGCGCTCGCGCACCGGCCCTCGGCGCCCGCGCTGGTGGTGCTGCCGCGCGGGCACGCGGTGCGCCGCCTGGATTTGCCGCGCGGCGCGGTGGTCCGCGGCGCGCACCCGGAGCCGGATGCGTCGAGCGTGCGCGCGGCGCGCCGCGCGATCCGGTTCTTCCGCTCCTTCGGGCGCGGCGACGTCGTGCTGTGCCTCGTGTCCGGAGGCGCCTCGTCGATGCTCGCCCTGCCGCGCCCGGGCCTGACTCTCGCGGCGAAGCGGGTTCGGGTCCGCGCGCTGGCGCGGTCGGGCGCGGACATCGCGGCGGTCAACCGCCTGCGCACCGCGCTCTCGGCGGTCAAGGGCGGACGTCTCGGCCGCGAGACGGAGGCCCGCCTGGTGACCCTCGTTCTGTCGGACGTGCCCGGGCGACCGCGCCGTGCTCGTCGGCTCCGGCCCGACCGTGCGCGGGCGACGCGGCGACCGCGTGCGCATCGTCGCGAGCAACCGTTCGGGCCTCGACGCCGCCGCCGCCCGATGCGCGGCGTCTCGGCTTGCGCGTCGTCTGTGCGCCGCGGCGGCTCTCCGGCGATGCCGCGGAGGCGGGGAAACGCCTGGCGCGCCGCGCGCGCACGCTCGCGCCCGGCACGGTGCTGCTCGCCGGCGGCGAGACGACCGTCGCGCTCGGCGACGTCGACGGCGAGGCCGGCGGCGCGGGCCGCGGCGGCCGAACGCTCGAGCTGGCGCTGGCGGCCGCGCAAGCGGCCGCGGGAGAGCGCGGTTTTCACATCCTCGCGTCGGGCTCCGACGGCCGCGACGGGAGCTCGGGCGCCGCGGGCGCGTTCGCGGACGGCTCGACGTGGATCCGGGCGCAGCGGCGGGGGCTCGATCCCGACGGGGCGCTCGCCCGGCATGCGACCCGGGGCGTTTTCGCCGCCCTCGGAGGCCTGCACGTGACCGGTCCGACCGGAACGAACGTGGGGGACTGGGTCTTTTTGCTACGCCGCTGAAGAGGTGACCGGGGCGGCTTGGGCCCGGCCGGCCGGGCGATTCCTCCCGCGCGACCTATAATTCGCTCTTTCCGCATGCCGGCTACACCTTCGACCGTCAATCGCGAGCGCGCGGCGCGCGAACGCTTCACCGAAACGGGAAACCGGTTCGGCGCGTACCGGCTCGCCCTGGGCTTCCCGAACTCCTACGAGGTCGGGATGTCCAACCTCGGCTTCCAGTGGGTCTACCGGCTCTTCAACCGCCTTCCCGACGTGGTCTGCGAGCGCTTCTTTCACGAGGAGGGCGAGCCCGCGGCGACGTTCGAGACGGGAACCCCGCTCTCGGAGTTCGGTCTGCTCGCGTGGTCGCTGTCCTGGGAGATGGACATCGTCCACATCCTGCGCACGCTCGAGAAAGCCGGCATCCCGCTCCGGCGGGAACGGCGCGACGAACGCCACCCGCTCCTGCTCGTCGGCGGCGACATCGCCCGGATGAACCCGGCGGCGCTCGTGCCGTTCGTCGACGCCTTCGCCCTCGGCGACGGCGAGCGCCTCGTTCCGCGAATCGCCGAGCTGCTCGCCTCGGGGCTGGACCGCGAGGGATTTCTCGCGGCCGCCGCGAACGTGCCGGGCCTCTTCGTTCCCGCGGTCCACGGTCCGCGGGCCGAGGCCGCCGAGAACGGCAAAGTCGTCGTGCAGCAGCCGATGTCCCGCAAGGACATCGCTCCCGATTTCGAGGTCCCGCACACGACGATCCTGACGCCGCAGACCGAGCTCGCCGACAAGCTCCTGATCGAGATCTCGCGCGGCTGCACCGAGATGTGCCGGTTCTGCTGGGCGGCGTACGCGATGGCTCCCGTCAAGCAGTACCCGGCCTCGTCGATTCTCAAGGTCGCACGCGCGGCCCGGCCGCTGACCGACCGGACCGGCCTGATCGCGACGGCCGTCTGCGACCACCCGGAGATCGTCACGATCCTCGAAGGGCTCGCCGAGCTGAAGTACCACATCGCCCTGTCGTCCATAAAGATCGACGCGATCGAGGATCCGATCCTCGAGGTCCTCGCGCGGCAGGGCGAGCGCGCGCTCTCGATCGCGCCCGAGGCCGGCAACGAACGTCTGCGGCGCTTCATCAACAAGAAGGTCTCCGACGCGATGCTCGACGAGAAGGCGCGCCTGGTCTTCGCCCGCGGCTTCACGCGCCTGAAGCTCTACCTGCAGGTGGGCCTGCCGTCCGAGACCGAGGAGGACGTCCGCGACGTCGTCCGTCTCGTCGAGCGCCTGCACGGGATCGCGGTCGAGGAGGGCCGGCGGCTCGGCCGCGTGGCCGAGATCGTGCCGTCGCTCAATGCGTTCATCCCGAAACCGCACACGCCGTACGAGGACCAGCCGCTCGCCGACGAGGACGTGCTGCGCGAGCGGCTCGGACTCCTCCAGCGGGAGCTGTCGCGCATCCCCAACGTCGTCTTCCGCGGAATGCCCGTCGGAGAGGCCGTCTGGGAGGCGTTCCTCGCCAAGGTCGACGAGGGCGGCGCCGACATCCTCGAGGAAGCCGCCTCGGGCATTCCCGTGCGCCGGCTGCTCAAGACCCATCGCGCCCGCATCGCGGCCGTCGTGCGGCCGCAGGCGCTGCCCCCCGGCGCGGCCGCGCCGCCGCCGGCCGCCCCCTGGTCGTTCATCTCGAAACGTTGAGCACTCGAATCGGAGAAGGAGGTCTCGTGAAGCTTCGCACGCGGACTCTGGCCCTCGCCCTCATCCTGGCCGCCTCATCCCTCGCTGCGCTCGACTATCCCGTGATGACCCCGAACCCCGCGGCGTATGCGGCGCGGCGCGAGAAGTTCATGGCGCAGATGGATCCCAAGTCGATCGCGGTCCTGCGCTCGGCGCCCATGCGCAACATGTCCAATGACGTCGAGTACCTGTATCGCCAGAACTCCGACTTCTTCTATCTGACGGGGATCGTCGACGAGGAGGTCACCATCGTGCTGCGGCCCGGGGCCGCGGACGGGAAGAAGTACGTCGCGTTCGTCCGGCCGCGGGATCCCCGCCGGGAATCGTGGGACGGAATCCGCGTCGGCCCCAACGAGGCCGTCGCGAGCTGGGGCGTGGACGCGGTCTTCGAGCACAAGGACTTCGACTCGACGATGTCGAGCTTCGACCGCAACACGTACCGCTCGAGCGGGTATCTGGCGGACGCCGAAACGCTCTACCTGCTGGACGGCGACGACGCGGAGTGGCTCGAGACGTTCCGCGCGAGCTTCGACCCCATGAGCTCGCGGCGCACGGGTCCGTCGACCCTCGTCGACGCGCGGGCGATTCTTCACCAGATGCGCCTCATCAAGGACGAGGAGGACATCCGGTACCTGCGTCGCGTGGCGGAGATGTCGGCCCAGGGCCACATCCGGGCGATGCAGACGGCCGCTCCGGGGCGCTGGGAGTTCGAAGTGCAGGAGGCCCACGACGGCTTCTGCGCGCGCAACGGCTCGCGCCGGATGGCGTATCCCTCGATCGCCGGATCCGGGCCGAACTCGTGCATCCTCCACTACCACCAGAGCGACCGGCAGATGAAGGACGGCGAAGTCCTCTTGAACGACTCCGGCTGCGAATACGGTTTCTACGCGACGGACATCACGCGGACCTATCCCGTCAACGGCAAGTGGTCGCCGGAGCAGCGCGCGATCTACGACATCGTGCTCGCCGCGCAGAAAGCCGCGATCGGCGTGGTCAAGCCGGGCGTGTCGCACGACGAGGTCGAGAAGGCCGCGGCGATCACCTGCGCCGAGGGCCTCGTCAAGCTCGGGCTCCTGCAGGGCGATGCGGCCGAGCTCGTGAAGTCGTTCGGCCACCGCAAGTACACGCTTCACGGGGTCTCGCACTGGGTGGGATTCGACGTCCACGACCCGAGCCCGTACGCGATCCCGGGACAGAAGTCGCGTCCGCTCGAGGCGGGCATGGTCTTCACCGTCGAGCCCGGGATCTACATCGCCGCCAACTCGCCGGGTGTCGACCCGAAGTGGTGGAACATCGGGGTGCGGATCGAGGACACGATCCTCGTCACGCCGACGGGCTACGACTGCCTCTCCTGCGCGGCGCCCAAGGAGACTGCGGACGTCGAGAAGGCCGTCCTGTCCGGCCGCAAGAAGAAATGATCGGGGTCAGCGCGCGGGCGTGAGGATCCGGACGGTCTCGGTGCCGATGAAGCAATCGACCGGGGTCTTCAGGACGCAGTCGCCGTCGACCTGGATGTCGACCGGGTAGGGCTCGAGCGTCCGGATCGAGACCTTGCGGCCGCGGACGATCCGCGCGAGGCCGTTGGACAGATGCGCGCCGCGCCGGCGCAGCATCTCGTGAAAGAGCATGAAGAGCCGCGCGCGGTCGCGGTGGGCGAAGAGGAGGACGTCGAAGTGCTCGGCGTCCAGACGCGCCTCGGGCGCGATGATCCAGTTTCCCGCGTAGTGCCGCGCGCGGCAGATCACGGCGAAGGTCGCCGCATGGCGCACGCCGTCGATCTCGACCTCGAGGCGCGGGAATTCGTACTGGAGAAACTCCGAGAGGGCGGTCCCGAAGATCCCGGCCCGGCCGAGGTGGCGCTTCAGGAGCAGGTTCATCTGTCCCATGATCCGGGCGTCGATTCCGACGCCGGCCCAGAGGAGGAATGGGCGGTCCGCCGCGCAGCCGAGGCGCACGGAGCGGGGGATTCCGTCGACGAGGAGATCCTCGGCGTGGGCGAGGTCGAGGGGAATACCCAGCTCGATCGCGAGGACGTTCGAGGTCCCGGCGGGGATCACGCCGAGCGGAACCTCCGAGCCCACGAGACCGCACACGGCTTCCGAAATCGTCCCGTCGCCGCCGCACACGGCCACGACGTCGATGCCCCGCTTGACGAACGTCTTGACGATCTCGGTCGCGTCTCCGGGCCCGCTCGTGGGCGCGTTGACGAGCTCGAGGCCCTTGTCGCGCATGCGGTCGATGAGCGCGCTCATCCGGCCGCGCACGTCGCGCTGGCCCGCCGTCGGGTTGTAGACGAGAAGACCGCGTTTCATCGGAAGCTAGAAGAGCTCGCCGTCGCGCCGGGGGGCCGTGATGCCGAGGTGCCGGTAGGCCGCGGCAGAGGCGATCCGTCCGCGGGGAGTCCGCTGCAGGAAGCCCGCCTGGAGGAGGTAGGGCTCGTAGAGGTCTTCGAGCGTGCCCCGGTCCTCGCCGAGGGAGGCGGCGATCGCGCCGACGCCCACGGGACCGCCTCCGAACTTCTCGATGATCGTCGCGAGGATCCGCCGGTCGAGCTCGTCGAAGCCGTGCTCGTCGACCTCGAGGCGGGCGAGGGCCGCGCGCGCGGTCTCCAGATCGATCGTCGACTTGCCCGCGACCTCTGCGAAGTCCCGGACGCGGCGGAGCAGCCGGTTCGCGATGCGGGGCGTGCCGCGCGCCCGCGACCCGAGCTCGTGCGAGGCTTCCGGCGCGATCGCGATCGCGAGGATCCGCGCGGAGCGCTCGATGATCTTGGAGAGCGCCGCGACGTCGTAGAAGTCGAGACGCAGCGCGATGCCGAATCGTCCGTGGAGAGGCTGCGAGAGCAGGCCCGGTCGGGTCGTCGCGCCGATGAGGGTGAAGGGCGGCAGATCCACTTTCATGGTGCGCGCCATCGGGCCTTCCCCGATCATGATGTCGAGGCGGAAGTCCTCCATCGCCGGATAGAGGATCTCCTCGACGGCGGGCGCGAGCCGGTGGATCTCGTCGACGAAGAGGACGTCCTTGGGCTGGAGGTTCGTGAGGATGCCGGCGAGGTCTCCCGCCCGCGAGATCATCGGGCCGGCCGTCAGGCGCAGGCCCGCGCCCATCTCCTTCGCGACGATGTGGGCGAGGGTCGTCTTGCCGAGGCCCGGAGGCCCGGTCAGCAGCACGTGGTCGAGGGGCTCGCCGCGCCCGCGGGCCGCCGCGAGGAACACGGAGAGGTTCTCGCGGACCTTCGTCTGTCCGATGTACTCGGCGAGCGACTGGGGCCGGAGCCGCGGCTCGACCGCGGTGTCTTCCTCCAGGGCGGTGCCGGCGAGGATCTCGCGGGGCTCGGTCATGGGTTCGAGCCGAAGTCTACCTTTTGCGTGTGCGCGCTCAGCCCGCGGTCAGGCGGCGCAGCGCTTCCTTCAGGAACGCGCCGAAGTCCGCCGGCGCCCCCGCGCGCGCGGTCGTGTCCACGGCGCGCTCGGCCTCGGCCTTGCGATAGCCGAGGTTGACGAGCGCCGAGATCACGTCGTCGGCGGCGACCGCGGCGGGCGCCTTGCCGGGGACCTCGCCCGGCAGGCTCGCCACCTTGTCCGCGAGCTCGAGGACCATGCGCTCGGCGGTCTTCTTGCCGACGCCGGGCACCGCGACGAGCCGCCGGACGTCCTGCTTCTGGAGCGCGTCGACGAGCTCGGCGGGCGGGATGCCGGAGAGGACGGTCAGCGCGACGCGCGGGCCGATGCCCGTCACGCCGAGCAGGAGCAGGAAGAGCGAGCGCTCGCGCTCCGTCAGGAAGCCATAGAGCGCGAGGGCGTCTTCCCGGACGTGCGTGTGCACCCAGAGCGAGGCCGGGCTCTCCTGTGCGGGCAGCTCGTAGAACGTCGAGAGGGGAATGTGGAGCAGATACCCCACGCCCGCGACGTCGAGAAGAACCTGGTCCGGCGCCTTCGAGGCGAGCCGGCCGGTCAGGCGGCCGATCATCGTGCGGTGATCCTACGACCTGCGGCCCTGCGACCTACGACCTGCTCTGTCCCCCCGTGTCCCGCAGGAAGCTCGAAAGGAGGGCCTCGTTGACCTCGACCTTCTGCTCGGCGCGGACCTTCTGCAGGTAGGCGCGCGTCAGGCGCTCGGCCTCGCGGGTGCGGATCGTGTCGGTGAGCTCCTCTTTCTGGGTCTGCATGGCCTCGCGGCTTCCCTCGGTCCGGGTGAGCACGCGAAACAACACGAATCCGCTCGAAACGGGCACGGGAGGCCCGGCCTGTCCCTGCGGGGTCTGGAAGACCGCCGCGACGAGCTCCGGCGCCGCGCCCACCTCGGGCACGGGACCGTTGGGGCCGAACTCGGTCGACGTCTTGACCTCGGTCTGGTAGCGGGGCGCGAGCGTTGCGAGCGTGGCTCCGGCCGAGAGCTCTTTGGCGGCGGGCTCGAGCTGCGCGAGGGCGTCCTTTTCGCGGCGATCCGTCTTCCAGTCCTGCTCGAGGCGGGGCTTCAACTCCGCGAAGGGGGCGACGCCCTCGGCGCGCTCCTCGGAGGCCTTGATGAAGACGACGCCGCGCGCGGTCGTGACCGGAGTCGCGGACACCTTGCCGATCGAGAGCGTCCAGGCCTCGTCGGAGAACTTCTGGTTGGCGCCGATGCCCGGAGTGGGATCGCCCTTGGCGGCCCACTCCGTGGTGTTGAAGTTGACGACGTCGGACTGGAGCTTGCGGAGATCCTCGTCCGAGGCCGACGGCGTGCCCTTGAGCTTGACCGCGAGCTCCTTCGCGAGGCGGTCGACCTCGGCGGAGGCCTGCTGCTCGGCGAGCTCGGCAGAAAGCTGGGGACGCGCCTCGTCGAGGGAGCGCGTGCGCCCCGGCGTCTTCCCGTTGACCTTGATGATGTGGTACCCGAACTGGGTCTTGATGGGACCGCGGACCTCTCCGGGCGCCATCGCGAAGGCCTGCGTCTCGAACTCGGGAACCATCTGGCCGCGGGAGAACGGCGGGAGCTGGCCGCCCGTGGTCTTGCCGCTCGGGTCGTCCGTGTTCTCGTTGGCGAGCTTGGTGAAGTCCGCGCCCTTCGCGTTGGCGCGCGCCGCGATCGCTTCGGCCTTGGCCCGGGCCGCTTCGTCGGCCTTCGGGTCGCCGGCCGGCTTGACCGTCACGAGGATGTGCGACGCGTTGACCTGCTCGGGCACGCCCATCGCTTCCTTCTTCTTCTCGTACTCGGCGGCGACGTCGGCGTCGGACGGCTTGATCTTGGAGCGCACGCGGGCCTTGTCGACGAGGAGGTACTTGACCTTGCGCTGCACCGGCGAGCGGTAGCGATCCTTGTGCTTGTCGAGATACTGCTGGAGATCGGCGTCGGTGGGAACGGCCGTGCTCTCGATGCGGCTCGCGGGGACCAGGACGTACTCGATCGACGCCTTGTCGTTCTTGGAGGCGTACTCGCGGAGGATCTCGGTCTCGGGCACGACCACGGACGCCTTGACGAGATCGCCGTACTTCTGGAGGAGCATCTCGTCGCGCATCTCGTTCTCGAACTGCTCGGGCTGGAGCCCGTTGCCGCGGAGCGCCTTCTCGTACTTCTCGCGCCCCATGAACTGGCCGTTCTCCTGGAAGAAGGGCAGGGCGACGATCTTCTGGGCGAGCTCCTCGTCCGCCACCGTCAGGTCCATGCGGCGCGCCGACTCGAGGCGCAGCCGGCGCTCGATCATCGAGTCGAGGACGTTGCGGGGCAGATCCAGGGCGCGCTCGAGCTCCGGCGAGAAGTTGCCCTGGTACATCTGGCGATACCGCTCGACCTGGGCCCGGTACTGGCGGTCGAACTCCACGGCGGTGATCCGGTCGCGATCCGACGCGCGCGACGACCTGGCTGGCCGGGTCGGCGTTGGTGTCGGTCCCGGAAAAGAAGACGAAGCCGAGGATGAAGACCGCGATCACGATGAAGAGCGTCCACTTGAGCTTGTGGAAGCTGTTGCGCATCGTCTTGAGCATCGAAAAACCCTTTCGGTCGGAAGTCTGTGGAAACGCGGCACTATAACAGTGCCGACACAGCGTCCGGACCGCCGATTGTGTTATAAGTCGTACGGATAAGTCTCGCAGTTTCGGGAGTTTATGCGAAAAAGGAAGCCCGGCCAGCCAGCCGGCACGGATCTCGACTGGTTCGTCATCCCCATCCAGAAGATCCGGAAATGGGGGTTGATCGCCGGCCTCTTGATCGTGGCCGCGGTCGTTGGCTACCTGCTCTACAGTCGCGGCCGGCGCTCGCCCCAGGAACGGGCCCGGGTCGAGATCGCCGAGGCCGACACCGTCCTGTCCCGGGCGACCCGATCCGTCGGCGTCGTGCGGCCCGGTTCCAACGTCGCCCAGGCGCGCGACTTCCTCCGCGACGCGCGCGAGTCGTACGACGGGTCCCGCTTCGAGGAAGCATTTCGCCTCGCGGTCGAGTCGCAGTCGTATTCGCGGCGGGCGCTCGGCGGGACCGGAGCCGGAGAGCAGGGCGACGCGTCGTTCATCTTCGTCGAGGGAGACGTGTCTCTCCAGCGGGCCGGCCGCTCGACCTTCGAGCCCGCGCAAGCAGCGGCAACCGCTCTTCGACGGCGACTTCGTGAAGGCGGGCAAGACCGGGTCGGCGGAGATCATGTTCTTCGACGGCACGCTCTACACGATCCGGCCGGGCTCGCTCTTCGAGTGCCGCCGGCCCGCGTCCTCCGAATCTCCCGGAAGCCAGATCAAGATCGTCTCCGGCGCGGTCAACGTCTACACCTCCAACTCGGCCTCGACCGTCGCCACCGACGCCGCGACGGCCGCCATCGACCGCGACTCCCGCGTGTCGGTCGACGTCGCGCCGGGCGACAAGACGGAAGTGACGAGCTTCCGCGGCCGGACGACCGTTTCGACCGGCAAGGAAACCGTGGTTCTCGAAGGGCGCGAGAAGGTCGAAGCGGCCGCGAAGAGCGGCGCGTTCTCGGCCAAGGTCGCCCTGCCGGATTCGCCGCAGCCCGTCCTGCCCGCCGACAACCGGATCTACGACCTGAAGACCGGCGACCAGGTCGACCTGAAGTGGACGAAGGTGCCCGAAGCGGTGCGCTACCGCCTCCAGATCTCGCGCTCCCGTCTCTTCGTTCCCGACTCGACCGAGGTCGATCTCGACGACCGCGTCCAGCCTCAGGCCCGGGTCAAGGTCTCGAAGGAGGGCTCGTACTTCTGGCGGGTCGCGGCCATCGACGCCAACGGCCTGGCGTCCGACTGGAGCTTCGTCCGGCGCTTCAAGATGATGGTCGAGCCCGTGAAGGCCGGCGGAGGCGACGGCGCGGCACCGGAGCTGACGGTCTTTCCGCCCCAGCAGATGGGCAACCTCTTCCTGATCTACGGACAGACCGAGCCGGGGGCGATCGTGACCGTCAACGCCGAGCCCGCCGACGTCGAGCCCGACGGCTCGTTCAAGAAGACGATCACCGTCGAGCGGGACGGCGCCGCCATCCTCGTGGTCAAGTCCGTGGACGCCTCGGGGAACGAGACGGTCCGGCGTGTCCGCGTGTTCGTGGAATCGCTATGATGCCCGGGAGGCCCTCTTGAGCTGGAAGTCCATTTTTTCGATTTTCTCCAACGACCTGGCGGTCGATCTCGGCACGGCCAACACCCTGATCTTCGCCCGCGGCAAGGGCATCATCGTCCGCGAGCCCTCGATCGTCGCCGTGAACACGCAGACCAACCGCGTCGAGGCCGTCGGCTCCGAGGCCAAGGAGATGCTGGGCCGCACGCCCGGCAACATCGTCGCCATACGCCCGATGAAGGACGGCGTCATCGCCGACTTCGAGGTGACCGAGAAGATGCTCGATTACTTCATCAAGAAGGCGCACGGGCGTTCGCTCTTCGTGCGGCCGCGCATCGTCATCTCCGTGCCGTCGGGAATCACGCAGGTCGAGAAGCGCGCCGTGCAGGACTCGGCCCTGCGCGCCGGCGCCTCGGAGGTGTTCATCATCGAGCAGGCCGTCGCCGCGGCGATCGGGGCGGGCCTGCCGATCACCGAGCCGACCGGCAACATGATCGTCGACATCGGCGGCGGCACCACGGACGTCGCCGTCATCTCGCTCGCCGGCATCGTCTACAGCCGCTCCGTGCGCACGGCGTCGAACGAAATGGACGAGGCCCTGATCCAGTACCTGAAGCGCAAATACAACCTCCTGATCGGCGAGCGCACGGCGGAGCAGATCAAGATCGAGATCGGCTCGGCGCATCCGCTCGACGAGCCGCTGACGATGGAGGTCAAGGGACGCGATCTCGTCGAGGGCGTCCCCAAGACCCTCACGATCACCGACGAGGAGGTCCGCGAGGCCCTCTCGGAGGTCGTCGCGGCGATCGTCGAGACCGTGCGCGTCGCCCTCGAGCGCACGCCGCCCGAGCTCTCGGCCGACATCATGGACAAGGGCATCATCATCACGGGGGGCGGCTCGCTCCTGCGCAACCTCGACCGCCGCCTCTCCGAGGAGACGGGCCTGCCGATCTCCTACGCCGAGGATCCCCTGGCGTCCGTGGCGCTCGGCACGGGCGCGATGCTCACCGACATGGACCTGCTGAGGAAAATCAGCATTCCCTAGAGAGAGCCCCCGGCCGCTTCCATGCGTTCCCAGAAAGCCCACGTCGAGATCGCGGCGGTCAATCCCCGCCGGGGCGGAATCGTGCTCGTCATGGTGCTCGTGGCCTGCGTGCTTCTCCTCTCGGCTCAGGCGCGGACGCGCGGAGGCGGCGGCACCGTGCTCCAGTCCTGGATCCTGACGATTTCCTCGCCCCTGATCTCTGCTGTTTCGGCGGTCTCGCGGGGCTTCTCCGGGAGCGTGGTGGCGATCGAGGAGACGTTCACGGCGCGCAAGGACAACGTGCGTCTCCGGAGCGAGCTCGAGGCGCGGGAGCTCGAGCTCTTTCGCCTCCGCGCCGAAGCCGGACAGAGATCGGATCAGGACCGGCTCGAGCGCGAGGGATCGGCCCTTCCCGGCGTCGTCCGAGCGGTTCCCGTGCTGCTCGTCGAGCGCCGGGCCGGCGTCTACAGCGCCCTCATCGGCTCGGGCTCCGAGGACGGCGTGGCGCCGGGCGCTCCGCTCGCCGTGCCCGCAGGGCTCGTCGGCCGGGTCGTCACCGTCGGGCGCGGCGTGTCGCGGGCGCAGCTGCTCCTCGACGCCTCCGCCGCGGCGGGCGCGCGCATCGCGCGGACGGGCGAGCTCGGCGTCGTGCGCGGCGACGGCAAGGGCGCGCTGACGCTCAACAACATCGCGACGACCTCGTCGGTCGCGCGCGGAGACCTCGTCGAGTCGGCGGGCATCGACGGCATCTATCCGCGCGGCGTGCCGATCGGCGTGGTCGAGTCGGTCGCTCGGGGCAGCAAGCTCTTCCTCCAGGTCCAGGTCACCCCGAGCGCGGACTTCGCGCGGCTGACCGACGTGCTGCTGCTCCACCCGTCGCCCGCGCTGCGCGAGCTCCCGGAGGCCGGCAAGGATGCGACACGGTGAAGATCGGCCGGATCGCGCTGCTGCTCGCGGCGGCCGCCGTGCTCGAGTTCGTCGTGGGCGGCGCGCGCTACCGGGCGCTCCTGCCCGTGGACTGGTTCCTGCTCGCGACGGCGACCGTCGCGCGCAGCGGCGACTTCGTCCGGGCGGTCCTGACCGGCGCCGCGGCCGGCCTGGCCGAGGACTCGATCTCGCAGAACCTGCTCGGCCTGAACGCCTTCGCCAAGGCGATCCTCGGCTACGCGCTGACGATCGTCTCGGTCCGCGTGGTGTTCGGCGGCGCGCTCGCGGTGGGCGCGGCGCTGGCCGCGGCTTCGCTCGCGAACGAGGCCATCGTGGCGCTGCTCGGGGCGCTTCTCCTCCAGTCACCCATCGTGCCCGTATCGACCGACGCGCTCTGGCGGGCCGTGGCGACGGGAATCGCGGGCGCAGCGCTCGAGGCCGCCTGGGAATTCTCCTGGGGCGACTGGTGGAAGCGGCGGCGGCTGCGGAGGCTGCGGTGAGGATCCGGCGGTGCTGAGGATCCGGCGGTGCTGAGGATCCGGGAAGACCGGCAGGCCCTCGTCCGGCGGATCGAGATCTCCCGCGTCGGCGTGGGCGCGATCCTGTCGCTGCTCGCGGTCGCGTACTGGTTCGTCCAGATCGTTCGCGGCGAGTACTACTTCAGTCTCTCCGAGAACAACCGCATCCGCGCGGTCAAGGTCACGGCGCCGCGCGGCTACGTCCTCGACCGCAACGGCGCCGTCCTCGTCGAGAACCAGCCCGCGTACACGCTCCACCTCTACCGGCGCGAGGCGAGCGACCTGAACGCCTCGATCGACTTCATCGTGGAGCTCCTCGGTCTCGACCGCGACCTGGTGACGTCGCGCGTCGAACGCGGGCGCCGGGGCCCCGAGTTCGTCCCGATCCCGATCGCAGAGAACCTCGGCATCGAAGAGGTCGCGGCCGTCGAGGCGCGGGCGATCGATCATCCCGAGTTCGCGATCACGGTGTCGCAGAGCCGGCTCTACAAGCATGCCGGCGCCGCGGCCCACGCCCTCGGCTACCTCGCCGAGGCGACGCCCGAGCAGATCAAGGCCTCCTCGGGCGTGCACCAGGTCGGGGACTGGATCGGCCAGAAGGGCGTCGAGGGCGCCTACCAGCGGCTTCTCGCCGGCGCCAACGGCGAGCGCCGCGTCATCGTCGATTCGCACGGCCGCGAAGTCGCCGAGGCCAACCGCCTCGAGGCGACCCCGGGGCAGAACCTCTTCCTCACGATCGACCTGAAGCTCCAGGAGATCGCCGAGGACTACTACAAGGAGCGCGTGGGCGCGGCGGTGGCTCTGGACCCGCGCACCGGGGAGATCCTCGCGCTCGTGTCCTCGCCGTCCTACGACCCGAACTGGTTCACGCGGCGGGTGACGTCGTCGGAATGGACGGGCCTGATCGAGAACCCGGACCGGCCCCTCCAGAACCGCGCCGTTCAGAACATGTACTCGCCGGGCTCGGTCTTCAAGGTCTTCCTCGCTTACGGCGCGCTCGCGCGGGGTCTCGTCGATCCGAGCGCGCGCATTTTCTGCCCGGGCCACGCGACCTACTACGGACGGGAGTTTCGCTGCCACAAACGGGGCGGGCACGGCTGGGTCGACCTGCGCGACGCCATCAAGGTGTCCTGCGACGTCTACTTCTATGCGCTCGGCCGGCAGCTCGGCATCGACCGCATCAGCGAGATCGCGACCGCATTCGGCTTCGGCCAGCCGACGGGCATCGACCTCGCGTTCGAGAAATCGGGGCTCGTGCCTTCGGAAGAGTGGGCGCGGACGCGGCGGGGAGCCCGCTGGTATCCCGGAGAAACCATCTCGGTTTCGATCGGCCAGGGGCCGCTGCTCGTCACGGTCATGCAGACGGCGCGCGCCCTGTCGGGCCTCCTCGAGGACGGCCGCCTTCCGACGCCGCACCTCTTCTATTCCTCGCAGGATCCGCGCACGGGCGAACAGCTGCGTTACAAGCCGGAGTTCCGCGAGGGCCCGACGATCTCCCCGGAGAAGCTCGCGATCGTCAGGAACGGGATGTGGGCGGTCGTCAACGAGCCCGGCGGCACCGCGTACGGGTCGCGCGTCAACGGGATGGAGATGGGCGGCAAGACCGGCACCGTGCAGGTCGTCGGCCGCGAGACGGCGATCCGCGCCGGCGCGGACCGCGCGCGCCTCCAGGACCACGCCTGGTTCGCGGGATTCGGACCGGTCGACGATCCGAAGATGGTGGTCGTGGTCTTCGTCGAGCACGGGGGCCACGGCAACCTCGCGGCGGCGCCGCTCGCGAAGGCGCTCTTCGAGGCCCGGTTCGGCGTCGACCCCTCCGCGGCGCCGCCGTCGCTCCGGGCGTCGGCGACACGGCCCGCACTCGCGCCCGCCGCTTCCCCCGCCGCGGTCCCCGTCGTCCTGAAGGAGCCCCGGTGATCGGCCGCGTCATACCGGGGAGCCGGCGGCTCGACCTCGTCGTTCTGGGCTGCGCCCTGACGCTCTCGGCGCTCGGCGTTCTCTTCGTCGCGTCGGCGACGACCGGAACGCGCTACGAAGGCCTCGCGAGCCGCCAGGCCATCTGGATCGCCGTGGGCCTCGGCGCGATGACCATCGCCATCCTCTTCGACTACCGGATGCTCCTGAAGTTCTCGTTCGCGATCTACTGCGCGTGCCTGCTGCCCCTGGTGTACCTGCTCTTCTTCGGCGAGGAGATCGCCAACGTGCGGTCCTGGATCCGGATCGGCACCTTCCAGTTCCAGCCGGCGGAGCTCGCCAAGATCGCGACCGCTCTGCTCGTCGCCTATCTCTTCGAGAACGAGGACGACGCGCGCCTGCACGCGTCGACGCTCGTCAAGCTCGGCGCGATCGTCGGCGTTCCGATGCTCCTCGTCTTCCTCCAGCCCGACATGGGCCTGGTGATCACGTTCCTCCCGTTTCTCTTCGTGGGCCTCTTCTACGGGGGACTGCCCGCGCGCGGCTGGGTCGCGATCCTGCTCATCGTCCTCGTCGTGGCGGGCGCCGGCTGGTTCCTGCTCAAGGACTACCAGAAGCAGCGCATCGGCACGTTCCTGAACCCCGACAGCGACCTGCTCGGCTCGGGTTACCAGGTCCGCCAGTCCAAGATCGCCGTGGGCTCCGGCGGTTTCTCGGGCAAGGGCTTCAAGAGCGGCACGCAGAGCCAGCTGCGGTTCCTGCCCGTCCAGCACACCGACTTCGTTCTTGCCGTCATCGCCGAGGAGTGGGGGTTCCTCGGCGTCATCCTCGTGCTCGGGCTCTTCGCCGCCCTCTTCTTGCGGGCGTTGAAGCTCGCGCAGACGGCCCGCGACCGGGGAGGCGTGTTTCTCATCCTCGGGCTGACGGGGATGCTCCTCTTCTCGGTCGTCGTCAACGCCTCCATGATGATCGGCCTCGCACCGACGACCGGCATTCCGCTGCCCCTCGTGTCCTACGGCGGATCTTCGATCGCGACGACCTTCCTCGCCATCGGCCTGATCCTCGGCGTCGAGTACCGGCGATTCGCCAACGCGTGAGAAAAGAGCTTCTCGTCAACGCGACGCCGCCGGAAACGCGGGTCGCCCTCCTCGAGGACGGCCGCGTCGTCGAGGTCTTCCACGAACGCCGCGGGCGGCAGAGCCTCGTCGGCAACGTCTACCTCGGCCGCGTCCACCGCGTGCTTCCCGGGATGCAGGCCGCGTTCGTGTCGATCGGGCTGGATCGCGACGCCTTCCTCTACGTGGACGACGCCGCCCGCGGCAACGCCGACTTCGAGATCTCCAGCGAGAACGACACCGAGAACGAGAACGAGAACCGGAGCGAGGGCGGGGACGCCGGCGGCGGGTCCGCCCGGCCGCAGATCGACGACCTCCTCCGGGAGGGACAGGAGATCGTCGTCCAGGTGACGAAGGACGCGGTCGTCTCGAAGGGGCCGCGCGTCACGGCTTCGATCTCGCTCGCCGGGCGCACCCTCGTCTATCTTCCGGGGGCGAAGGGCGTGGGCATCTCGCGGCGGATCACGGACGCGGCCGAGCGCGAGCGTCTCCGCGCGCTCCTCGAGGCCCTCCCCGGCGGGGGCGGCTTCATCGCGCGCACCGCGGCGTTCGGCAAGGCGGGTGAGGATCTCGCGGCCGACCACGGGTATCTCGCCGAGCTGGCGGCGTACATCGCGCGCCGGCGCGAGAGCGCCGGTCCGCCCGCGCTGCTGCATCGGGAAGCCGACCTCGCCCGGCGGTGCGCGCGCGACCTCGTCGAGGACGACTGCGACGTGATCCGCGTGGACGACGAGGGGACGCTCGCGAAGATGCGGGAGCTGCTCGCCGCGGCCGCTCCGCGGCTGGCCGGCAGGCTCGAGCTCTATTCCGGCGAGGAGCCCCTCTTCGAGCGTTTTGGAGTCGAGGCCGAGATCGAGAACGCGCTTCGCAACCGCGTCGCGCTGCCTTCGGGCGGCTCGATCGTCATCCACCAGACCGAGGCCCTCGTGGCGATCGACGTCAACACCGGCAAGTTCGTCGGCAAGGACGGACTGGAGGAGACGGTGTTCGCGGTCAACCTCGAGGCCGCGCCCGAGGTGGCGAGGCAGATCCGCCTCCGGGACCTCGGCGGACTGCTCGTCGTGGACTTCATCGACATGGAGGAGCCCGCGCACCGCGAGGCCCTCTTCGCCCGCTTCGAAGAGGAGATGGCGCGCGACCGCGCCCGAACCCGAATCCTGCCGCTGTCGGAGTTCGGGCTGATCGAGGTCACGCGCCAGCGCTCGCGGGGCAATCTCGAGCGGGTCCTCACGCGCCTCTGCGCGGCCTGCGGGGGGAGCGGCCGCCTCAAGAGCGACATGACGGTCGCGCTCGACCTGCGCCGCGCGCTGCTCGCCCCGCCGGTGCTCTTCGCGAAGGGGGAGCGGGTCCGTGTCCGCGCGCGGCCGTCGGTCGTGCGTCTGCTGACGGAGGAGGACCCGCGCCTGCTCGCCGAGCTCGAGACGATCCTTTCCGTGCGCGTCGAGGTGCAGCCGGACGACGCTCTGGCGGCGGAGGGTTTCGAGATCGACCGCGGCTCAGAAATCTAGCTCCTTCAGTAATTTAGCGTCCGAAATAATTCCTGCAGACCCCCTGTTGGAGGTGTCAGCACGCGATACCTTCCTTCCCGGCCCCGACCGTTGAGTCGGGGCCGCCTTTTTTTTAGGGGCTCGGACCTCTTGCGGTCCGCTCCGCGGACCGTGGACGAGGGAGGGGAAGTCGCGCGGGTCTCCTCTCCCGGAAAAGGACGCGGACACCACGGGGGAGAGGATTCTAGTGCGACTCTCTTCCCGCCTTGACCGCGTCGAACATCCGGAGCGCGACGCTTCTCTCGGCGGGATGGTCGACGATCGGGAGTGGATAGTCCTGGCCGATCTCGCAGCCCGCTTTCATCTGCTCCGCGGCCGTCATGGTCCAGGGTTCGTGGATCTTCGCGGCCGGCACCCGAGCGAGCTCGGGAACGAATCGGCGGATGTAGGTCCCGTCGGGATCGAGCTTTCTCGACTGGAGCACGGGGTTGAAGATCCGGAAGTAGGGCGCGGCGTCCGTCCCGCTGCCCGCGGCCCACTGCCAGCCGCCGTTGTTGCTGGCGAGGTCCGCGTCGGCGAGCTGCCGCTCGAACCACCGCTCGCCCGTCCGCCAGTGGACGTGCAGGTCCTTCGTCAGAAACGACGCCGCGACCATGCGCCCGCGGTTATGCATCCAGTGCGTCGTCGCGAGCTCGCGCATCGCGGCATCGACCAGCGGGTATCCCGTCGCTCCGCGCTTCCAGGCGTCGACCGACTCGGGTGCGTCGACCCAGGCCATCCGATCGAATTCGGGACGGAAGCTCTCCGTGGCGACCCGCGGATGGTGGAAGAGCACGTGGTGGTAAAACTCCCGCCACGCGAGCTCGAGCACGAACTTGCGAATGTCCCGGCGTTCGCTCGCCGGCGCCTCCCGCCAGGCGGCCTCCGCGGCCGCGCGGACGGTGCGCGCCGAGATGGTGCCGAAATGCAGGTGCGGCGAGAGCCGCGACGTTCCGGCGCGGTCGGGCCGGTTGCGGTCGGAGGCGTAGCGGCCCGCCGGCCCTTCGAAAAAGCGCGAAAGAAGGGCGGCCGCCGCAGGCTCTCCGCCGCGCGGAGACAGAGGGTCCGGCGCGAGATCCTTCCAGGCGCGGATGCGGCCGAGCGGCACGCTGGCGAGCGCGGGCGTCTCGAGCGCCGCGGGCGCCCCGACGGGGTCTCGTTTCTCGGCCGCCGCCCACTTCCGCGAGAACGGCGTGTAAACGGTGTACGGATCCCCGGCGTCCGTGGCGATCGCGTCCGGCTCGACGAGCAGCGCGTCCGGAAAGAGCCGCAGGCGCCCGCCGGCCTCTTCGACGGCAGCGAAGGCGGCGGCGTCGCGGCGCTCGGGGTACGGGCCGATCTCCGCGTTGGCGTAGACGGCCGTTGCGCCGGTCTCTTTCAGCAGCTCCGGGAGCGCGCGGTCGGCCGGGCCCGGGCGCACGATGAGACGTCCGCCGAGCCGGGGCAGCGCCGACGCGAGCGCTTCGAGACTCTCGCGCAGGAAACGCAGGCGCGCCGGACCGACGTTCGGGTCCTCGGCGTAGTGGTCATCGAGGATGAAGACCGGCACGACGCGATCCCCGTCGCGCGCCGCGCGCGCGAGCGCCGTGTTGTCCGCCACGCGCAGATCCCGGCGGAACCAGTGGACGATCGCGCTCACGCCGGCGGCCGGCCGAAGACCGCCTCGATCGCCCGGCGTCGGTACGCGAAGATTTCTCCGAGCTGGCGCCGGACGACGAGCCGATGGACGGCCCGTCCGAGCGGCCCGAAGGGCAGCGCGTATTCGACGCGGTCGTCCATCCGCACCCCCACCGTGCCGGCATGCCGGCCCGAGGGCGTGAAGGTGTGGGTGTGGATCCAGACGGCGTAGGGCCCCCGTTCCTGCACGTCCACGAAGCCGTCGGGCGGGCTCCAGCGCGTGATCCGCGTGACCCAGCGCAGCGTCGCCACGCTCCAGCGGATGCGGTACTCGATGCGGCTGCCCTCGGCGAGCGGACGCGGGGGAGCGCCGTGGATGCGGAAATTCAGCCCGGGAGGCGTGATGCGCGCGAGGTTGGCCGGGTCCGAGAAGAAGGCAAAGACGGATTCGGCGGACGCCGGAATCTCCTGCGATTGCTCGAGGACGTGGACGCGGAGCATGCGGCAAGCCTACTGCCGCGCCGGCCGCGGACCGGCCGTGTGTCGAGGTGGCGAGAGGCCGGCGTCGAGACGCGACGCGCCTTAGAAGAGCGGTCGCAACCCGAAGAGCGGGAGGGTCACCACGTTGTGGAGGCCCGGAGACGCCGCGACGATGAACGGAATCGCGTTGACGACGGTTCCGATCGTCGAACGGTCGCCATGAAATCCGCCGGCCGCGACGAGGTGGAGGGGCGGATCGCCCGTGACATCGATGCGGTCGGCCGGGTCGGCGGCGCCGACGGCCATCGTCAGGTCGAGCACGACCTTGACCTCGTCGCCGGCCTGGACGAGCGCGACCTGGTGGAGCCCGAGCACCTTCCCCGGCGGCACGCCCTCGGTTTCCCGGTCCGCGATGACCGGCTCGATCGTTTCGGAGATTTCCTCGATCGGAAGTCCCAGGCCGAGGGCAATGAGCGCGGCCGACTCGGAGAGCCCGACGTGGCCGAGCTTCTTCTGCGCCACGCCGGCGAGAAACTCATCCCGCGTCAGGCCGGCGCCCACCTTGGCGCGCAGCGGCCCGCGGCGCTTGGCCGCATCGACGACGCGCGTGACGCGCACGGACTCGACGCGGACGCACGCCCCGGCCACGGCGAGGACCAGCCGGTCCATCACGAGACCCGGGTTGACGCCGGTCCCGAGCACCGCCACGCCCTTCGCCTTCGCCTTGCGATCGATCTGGCGCGCCATCGGCCCGTGGCGCAGCTCCGGATACGCGAGCTCTTCGCACGTCGACACGATGTGGAGGCCCGCCTCGATCGCCTCCTCGATCTGCGGAAGCATCGCGTGGAGGCGCGAGCCCGTGCAGAGCACCGCGACGTCGCTCCCGTCGCGCGAGGCGGCGGTCGACGCGTAGAGCGCGGCGGCCGTCGGAGTGACCATGACGCCCGGGAAGGCGCCGGCGGCGATCGACGAAAGCGCGTGTCCGGCCTTCTCGGGCGCCGGATCGGCGGCGCCGGCGAGCGTGATCCCCTCACGGCCGGCGAGCGCCCGGGCCACTTCGACGCCGATGGGTCCGAGTCCCACGAGAGAAACGCGTGCACTGTGTTTGGTCATGTTCGACGGGCGATTCTATGACGGCGGCGACGCGGCGGAGGAACCGGCGGTGCCGGCCGCCGGAACGCCCCGCAGGATCACGAGCGCCACGGCCATCATGAGGGCGAGGGAAGCGACGGCGATGCGGTAGGCCGCATTGCGATTCCGAGCGGCGCCGAAAGGCCGCCCACGATCGCCGCCCAGAGGAGCGGCCCGGCGATGGCGGCCGCGCGCGCCGAAAGCGCCAGCAGGCCGAAAAACCGCCCGGCCTCCGCGGCGGGAACGAGCGTCAGGAGCAGGGGCCGCTCCGCGGACCAGATTCCCCCGAAGGCGAAGCCGACGAGAAAGCCGCCGGCCCAGAAGCTCGCGAGCGTCGGCGCGAGGGCCACGGCCGTCGAGCCCGGCGACCCAGAGAACGAGCACGCCCTGGAGCGCGCGCCGCGGTCCCCACCGGTCGCAGGCGCCGTCCGGCGAGCCACGCTCCGGCGATCGCCGGGATCGTCAGGGTCACGAAGAGCCGGATCTCGCCCCCGGCGGGAAGCCCCAGCACCGTCACGGCGTAGAGCGCCATGAAGGAGATCGCCGTCCCGAGCGCGTCCTGGTAGAAGTAGGACGCCACGACGAACCGCAGAAGCCCCGGCCGTCCGCCGCGCCGCGCGGAAGGCCGCCGCGAGCTCTCCCGTGATTGCCCGCCACGCGACACGGTGGCCGCGCCTCGCGGGGCGCGCGACGGGTCGCGGCAGAAGAAAATAAGGGGCAGCGCGAAGAGCAGGAAAGAGCGCGGCCGTGGGCACGAAGGCCGCCCGGCGTCCGCCGGCGGGGAGACCGAGGGCTCCGGTCGACGAAGGGGCGACGAGGAGAATCCCCGGCGATCGAGCCGACGTAGCCGAGGGCGGTCCCAAATCCCGACAGGCGTCCCCGTTCGGACGGCGGCACCAGCTCGGAGAGCATGGCGTTGTAGGGCGGCAGCGCGAGCTGGTAGGCGGTGTTGGCGAGGACGAACGCCGCCAGAAGAGCCAGGATCGCGGTCGGGGCCGGCAACGCCCGCGCCGGACAGGGGGCCAGGGCGAGTGTCGCCGCGACGCACACGAGCGTCAGCGCGACGACCCAGGGCTTGCGGCGCCTCGAGGCGTCCGAGACGGCGCCGACCCAGGGTGCGAGCACGAGGACGAGGGCGGAGGAGAAGCTCGTCGCCAGAGAGTACGCGGTGGTGCTCGCACCCCGCTCCGTCACGATCCACACCGCGAAATAGAGGGTCACGATGTTCATCGAGAAGATCGTGTTGGCGAAGTCGTAGAGGGCCCAGCTCCAGCGCTCGCGGGCGGGGGCCGCGGCGAGGACCCGGTACCGGCCGTCGGGCTGGAGCTGGATGCGGGCGTCGGTCATCGCGTGAGAAGTCGTGACGCGCCGAGGATATCGGACGGCCAGGAATCGAACGGTTCCCCGATGCGTTCCGGCGGGTGCATGCGAACCATGAAGTCCCGAAACGTTTCGACGATGGCGGCCCTCGCGATCGTGCTCGCCGCGGCCCTGTTCGCGGCGGCCTGCGCCTCCGGCGGGGCCTCCAAGAAGGATCCGGCCCTCGGCATCCGGACGCTCGAATGCACGGTGGTCGAGCGGGAACAGGCCACGGCAGGCTCGAGCGGAACCAGCCGCGGTTACAGCTCGACGGGCGACTACTACATGGTCTTCGAGACCAAAGAGGGGGAGGCCACCTCGCGCTACCGCCTCGAGGTCACGCGGACGCAGTGGTTCCGCTTCCCCGAGGGCTCGCGCGTTCGGATCACCCTGAACAACAACATCCTCACGGAGATCCGGGCAATCGACTAAAACGTCGGCGGAGCGCGGCTCCGGCACGCTTCCGAACGTCGTGCCGGAACGACGGCTAGAATCCCGCCGTGAGCGGGGTTTGGCTGCCGAAGACCTTCACCGTGCTCGCGGGTTATTCGCGCCGCCAGTTCGCTGGCGGATCTCCAGGCGGGGGTCGTCGTCGGCATCGTCGCGATCCCGCTCGCCATCGCGTTTGCGATCGCCGCGGGCGTTTCGCCCGCGACCGGGCTCGTGACGGCGGCCGTGGCGGGGTTCCTCATCTCCTTTCTCGGGGGCAGCCGCGTCCAGATCGGCGGCCCGACGGGCGCCTTCGTCGTGATCGTCGGCGGGATCGTGGCCCGCTACGGAGTCGACGGCCTCACGATCTGCACGGTGCTGGCGGGGGTACTGTTGATCGTCCTGGGTCTGGCGCGGTTCGGGGCCGCGATCAAGTTCATCCCCTATCCGGTCGTCACGGGCTTCACGAGCGGCATCGCGGTCATCATCTTCTCCTCGCAGGTCGGGGACCTTTTCGGACTGCAGATGGAAGCCGTCCCCGGGCCCTTCCTCGAGAAGTGGAGCGCGTTCGGCGCGAGCCTCGCGACCGTCAGCCCGCACGCGGTGGCCGTGTCGGCAGGCTCGCTCGCCATCCTGCTCCTGTGGCCTCGGCTGTCCCGGACCGTGCCGGCGCCGATCGTCGCGATCGTCTTCGCCTCGGTGCTCGTCGCCGCGCTCGGGCTTCCGGTCGAGACGATCGGGTCGCGTTTCGGAGAGTTCCATGCGTCCATCCCGGCGCCGCGGCTCCCCCCGCTGTCCGCTCGAGCGCGTCCGGGAACTTCTCCCTGCCGCGGTGACGGTCGCCCTGCTGGCCGGCATCGAGTCGCTGCTCTCGGCGGTCGTCGCCGATGGCATGATCGGCAGCCGGCACAAGTCCAACGTGGAGCTCGTCGGGCAGGGCTTTGCGAACCTCGCCTCGGGCCTGGTCGGCGGAATGCCCGCGACGGGCGCGATCGCGCGCACGGCCACCAACGTGAAGGCGGGCGGGCGCACGCCGGTTGCCGGAATGGTCGCACGCCGCCGTCGTGGCCGCGGCCTTCCTGTTCCTCGGGATCGTGGGCGCGGTTCATTCCGATGGCGACCCTGGCCGCGATCCTGTCGTCGTGGCCTACCACATGAGCGAGTGGCGCGCGTTCAAGCATCTCTTCCGAACGCCGAAGAGCGACGTGGCCGTCCTGTTGACCACTTTCCTTCTGACCGTGCTCGTCGACCTCACGGTCGCCGTCCAGGTCGGAGTCGTGCTCGCGTCCTTCCTCTTCATCAAGCGCATGGCCGACGTGACGAGCGTCGGCGTGCTGAGCGGAGAGTGGACGGACGCTCCGGACGGAACGATGCGCGCAGACGCCGAGGGCGTCGCGCGGCGGCAGATCCCCGAGGGTGTCGAGGTCTACGAGGTCAACGGCCCGTTCTTCTTCGGTGCGGCGGACAAGATCAAGGACGTGCTTCACTTTGTGGCGCGCAAGCCTCGGGTCTTCATCCTCCGAATGCGCAACGTGCCGGTGATGGATGCATCGGGCATGCGGGTGCTCGACGACCTCTTCCGGTCCTTCTCGCACCAGGGCATCCGGTTTCTCATCGCCGGTATTCAGCAACAGCCGCGGGAGGCGCTCGAGCGCGCCGGAAGTATCGACGATTACGGGCGGCGGAACTTCGTGGCCACCCTCGACGAGGCGCTCGACGCGGCCGGGCGCTCCTGGCTGCGGGAAAGGGAGCCGAACGCATGAGCGCGGTGATCGAGCGGAATCCGGCGGCTGGCACGGCGAGGCGCTGCTCGAGCGCTTCGACGAAGAGACGGGCGCGACGATCTTCATCGCGCTTCACTCTTCGCGGCTGGGGCCCGCTTCGGGCGGATCTCGCTGGAAGTCGTATCCGGACCTGGCGGCCGCGCGGCGCGATGCGGAGCGGCTCTCCGAGGGCATGACCTACAAGTGGGCCGCGGCGGGTTTTCCGCGCGGGGGCGGGAAGGCCGTCCTCGCGGTGCCGCCGGACTTGCCGGCGGCAGAACGCGACGGGCTCCTGCGGCGCTACGGCAGCTTCATCCAGGAGCTTGCAGGCCGGTTCTGGACGGGCGCCGACGTCGGCACCTCGGCCCGCGACATGGACGTCATCGCGGAGACCGGCGCTCCCTACGTGTTCAGCCGCACGCCCGCGCACGGGGGCGCCGGCGACTCCTCGGAATGGACGGCGCTCGGCGTGGAGGCGGGCCTCCGCACGACGTGCGCCCGGCTCTTCGGCGACCCGGCGCTCGCGGGCCGGCGCATCGTCGTCCAGGGCGCGGCAGCGTCGGCGGCGCCGCTGATCGAGCGGCTACGGGCGGCGGGCGCCGCCGTGGCCTTCAGCGACGTGGCCGTTGCCGCGGTGCGGCGCTGGCGCGACGACGAAGGCGTGCCGTTCGTCGCGTCCCGACGCCGTCCTCGAGACGCCCTGCGACATCTTCGCGCCCGTGCGCGCTCGGCGGCGTGCTCGACGCAAACGACGATCCCGCGGCTGCGTGCCGGGCGGTCGGCGGGCGCAGCGAACAACCAGCTCGGAGAACCCGCAGACGCGGAGCGGCTCGCCGCGACGCGGCATCCTCTATGCCCCGGACTACGTGATCAACGCCGGCGGCGCGATCGGGATCACGGGACAGGAATCGCTCAGCTGGTCGGAGGAGCGTGCCCGCCGACGAGGTCCTCCGCATCGGCGCCACGCTCGCGCGGGTCTACGACCTCGCCGACGTCGGGCCGTACGACGACCGAGGCCGCGGCGCGGCGGATCGCCGAGGAAGCGCTCGCCCGGGGCGCCGTCAGCGCGAGGCCGGACCGGGAGAGCTGATCGCGCCCGCGGCCGCCCCTGAAGGCGGCGCGCGGACCGCGCCCGGCAAGTAGTCCGGGTCGATCTCTTTCATCTTCGCCTCGATGTCGCCGGCGAGCGTTCGGCCGTCCCTCCCGGCGGGCGTCCGCCGCGATGCGGTCGAGACGGAAAAGCCCCTCGCCCCACGCGTCGAACCGGGGATTCGTGCGAGAGCTCGGCGGCGACGCGGCGGATCGAGGCCTCGGCGTCGGAGGGATTCTTGCCGTGGAGCGCAATCTCCGTCTCGAGCTGGTGACGTACGGCGCGACGAACCAGTCCATGTATCGCGCCTCGCGTCCGAGCGCGGCACGCGCCGCGTCGAGGCGCTCGTTGGCGAGGCGAAGGGCCGCACGGGCCTCCGTCCTCGCGGTCCAGCGCGAGCAGGGCCTCTCCCTCGACGACCGTCGCGACGACGCGGGCGGCCGGCGTGCGCGTTTCCACCTGGAGCGCGCGGGCGACGGCGATTGCTTCGTTGGGCCGTCCCCGCAGAAGATAGAGCTCGGCGAGGCTCGCCTGGGGCGTGCCGCGGTAGGGCAGCCGCGCGGGCGTGTCGAAAGCGCGTTGAAAGGTTCTCTCGGCGTCCGGGATCCGGCCCAGCCGCAGGTACGTGTAGCCGAGGAGCTGGAGGTTGTGGAGATGGTGCCAGTCGTCGCCGGGCCGGAGGTTCTCGGCCTTCGCGTACGCCTCTTCGATCGCGTCGGCCTTCTCGAACTGCGCGAGCGCTTCCTCCCAGCGGCCCAGCCGCGGCAGCACGTGGCCGTACATGTGCTGGGCGTGCGCGACGCCCGGGCTCGATTCGGCATAGATCTTTCCGTGGTTCGGCGGCGTCGGCGTGCTTGCCGATGTTCTCGAAGGAGTGGACGAGGTAGTGGTGCGCGGCCAGATGCCCGGGTGAGCGCACGAGCGCAGTCTCGTAGAACGCGATCGACGGCGGCCTGCCCGAACTGGCCGCGGCCCCACGGCGCCGCTCTCCTCCGCGTTGCCGCGGATGATCCAGAGCTCGGCGTCCTCGGGGTAGTCGGCGAGCGCCTTGTCGAGCGACTTCTTGTACGCCGCGTGCGGGCCCGATTCCTCGCCCGGGGGCGCCGCCTGCGCCTCGATCTGCTCGGCCGCGCAGGGCGATGAACGCGCGCTCGCGGGCCGAGGCTTTCGGCGCGAGCTCCTGCGCCCTGGCGATCGCGGCCGCGGTCGTCTCCACGCGCTCGAGCCCCTGCTCGGCGCGCGCGAGGCCCATCCAGCACATGGCGCAATCCGCGTCGGTGCGGAGCGCCTGGCGGAACGACCGCGCCGCTTCGATGAAGACGTAGTGATGGAGATACGTGAGCCCCTGGTCGTAGAACGCCTGCGTCTCCTTCGAGGCCGTCGTGACCTTCTGGTGGACGCTTCCGACGTTGGACTTCTGCGTCACCGGACGCTCGAGCAGGGCCGCGTCGACCGGATCGCCGGGCGCGGCGCAGCCGGCGTGGGAGAGCGGCTTCTCGACGACCTCGAGGTCGATGCCGCGGGCGAGCGCCGGGACAGTCGCGAGCGCGAGCGAGGAGCAGGAACGCGGTTCTCTTCATCGGGAACCTCCTCCGGGCGGTAAGGCCGGCCGTCTTTCGAGACGTCGAACTCCTTCGACTTGCCCTTCGGGATCGAGAGGGACGACCCAGCGCGCGCCGGCGAAGTGGCGCGCGAGGGTCACGATCTGGCCGACATGGTACGCATAATGCGTGAGCTGGCGGTCGATGGCCTGCAGCACCGTGTGGGGCTCGCCGCGGATCGTGACCGTCCGGAGGAGATCGCCGGGTGTCAGGCTCGCCAGGGCGTCGAAGAGCAGCCTCCAGCCGTCCTCCCAGAGCTCGAGGATCGAGGCTTTCGCCTCCTCCGCGCCGATCTCGAACTCCGAGTCCCGGGCGCGGTCCGACTTCTCGCCGTCGGTGGTCAGGAAGTCCGTCCAGCGGGAGCGCATGTTCCCCGACATGTGCTTCATGACGATCGCGATGCTGTTGGAGTCGGCGTCGAGGCGTCCGGAAGAGGTCGGCCTCGGCGATCTGCGAGAGCGCGCCGTCCGGCCAGCGCCGTGTACTTGCGGAACTGCCGCACGGCGTCCTCCAGAAAGTGCGCTTCGATCTGTATCTGCATCTGCGTCCGCACCGGGTCCGCGGCCATCCGAGAATCGTACCGCTTCGCCCCTTCGCGGGGGAGCGCCTCTAGAATGCGCCGGTGAGGAAAGACGTCCTCGCCGCGTTCCGCGCCCCGGTCCGGGACTGGTTCCGGAGCTCCTTCGCCGAGCCCACGGCCGCGCAGACCAAGGGCTGGCCGCCGATCCTCGCCGGGCAGCTCGACGCTGCTGCTCGCGCCGACGGGATCGGGCAAGACGCTGGCGGCCTTCCTGGCGGCGATCGACCGGCTGATGTTCTCGCCCGAGCCGCCGAAGAAGGCGCGCTGCCGCGTCGCTCTACGTCTCGCCGCTCAAGGCGCTCGCGGTCGACGTGGAGCGCAACCTCCGCGCGCCGATCGCCGGGATCGCGGCCGCCGCGGCGCGCTCCGGGCGTGCCGCATCGCGATCCCGTCGGTCGCGATTCGCTCGGGAGACACGCCCGGCCGCGCGAGCGCGCGCGCATCTCCGCGGAACCCGCCGGACATCCTCATCACGACTCCCGAGTCGCTGTACCTCCTGCTGACCTCGCAGGCGCGGGAAGCCCTCGCCGCCGGTCGAGACCGTGATCGTCGACGAGATCCACGCCATCGCCGCGACCAAGCGCGGCGCGCACCTCTTCCTCTCGCTCGAACGGCTCGAGGCGCTGCGCACCGGCGGCCGCCCGCTCCAGCGGATCGGGCTTTCGGCGACCCAGCGGCCGCTCGAGGAGATCGCGCGCCTGCTCGGCGGCGGCGAGGTCTCGGGCCGGCGAGGGCACGTGGACGCCGCGGCCCGGTCGAGATCGTCGACGCCGGCAGCCGCAAGACGCTGGAGCTTTCGGTCGAGGTGCCGGTCGAGGACATGGCGCGCCTGGGCGAGGAGCCGAAGAGATCCCGTCCGGCCCCGCCTCCGCCGGGCCGAAGGCGGCTCGATCTGGCCCTCGATCTATCCGCGCCTGGTCGAGCTCGTCCGCGCGCACCGCTCGACGATGATCTTCGCCAACAGCCGGCGGCTCGCCGAGCGGCTCGCCGGGGCGCTCAACGAGACGGCGGGCGAGGAGATCGCGCTCGCGCACCACGGGTCGGTCGCGCGCGAGAAGCGGCCGAGATCGAGGATCGCCTCAAGCGCGGCGATGCTCCCGGCGATCGTCGCGACCTCGTCGCTCGAGCTCGGCATCGACATGGGAGCGGTCGACCTCGTCGTCCAGATCGAGGCGCCGCCCTCGATCGCTTCGGGCATGCAGCGGATCGGCCGCGCCGGCCACGCGGTCGGCGAGGCCTTCGCGCGGGATCCTCTTCCCCAAGTACCGCGGCGATCTGCTGGCCGCGGCAGCCGCGACGGCCCGCATGCACGAGGGCAAGGTCGAGGAGACCGCCTATCCGCGCAACCCCCTGGACGTGCTCGCGCAGCAGATCGTCGCGATCGTCTCGGCCGGCGCCGCAGGAGGTCGAGGACCTCTACGCGCTGGTCCGCCGGGCCGCGCCTTTCGCCGAGCTGCCGCGCGCGTCCTTCGAAGGCGTGCTCGACATGCTCTCGGGCCGCTACCCCTCGGACGAGTTCGCGGAGCTGAGGCCCCGCATCACCTGGGACCGCGTCGGCGGGCGCGTCCGGGCGCGCGAGGGGGCGGGCCGGATCGCCATCGTCAACGCGGGGCACGATCCCGGACCGCGGGCTCTACGGCGTCTTCCTCGGCGGGCGACGATCCGCGGCGGAGCCTGCGCGTCGGCGAGCTCGACGAGGAGATGGTCTTCGAGTCGCAGCCCGGCGACGTGTTCGTGCTCGGGGCGTCGTCCTGGCGGATCGAGGAGATCTCCCACGACCGCGTGACCGTCTCGCCGGCGCCCGGGCTTCCCGGGAAGATGCCGTTCTGGCACGGCGACCGGCCGGGCCGGCCGCGCGAGTTCGGCGAGGCCATCGGCGAGCTCTCGCGCGCCAGCTCGCCGCGGCAAAAGCCCGCAGACGCGGTGGAAACGCTCCGCGAGCGTCCACGGCCTCGACCGAAGCGCGGCGACGGAACCTCGTGGCCTACCTGGGCGAGCAGACGCGAGGCGACGGGCGAGGTGCCGAGCGACCGCACCATCGTGTCGAGCGGTACCGCGACGAGATCGGCGACTGGCGCGTGTGCGTGCTCTCGCCGTGGGGCGCCCGGGTGCACGCGCCCTGGGCGACGGCGGTCCTCGCGCGGCTGAAGGACGTCGAGCGCGGGAGACGTGGAGGGGCTCTGGTCCGACGACGGCATGGTGTTTCGCCTGCCCGAGTCCGACGAGCCGCCCGACGCCGCGCTCTTCCTGCCGGCCGCCGACGAGATCGAGGACCAGGTCGTCGCGCACCCTCGGCCAGACGTCGCTCTTCGCCGCGCGGTTCCGGGAGAACGCGGCGCGGGCGCTCCTTCTGCCGCGCCGTCACCCGGGCCGGCGCAGCCCCCTCTGGGCGCAGCGCAAGCGCGTCGGCGGACCTGCTCGCGGTGGCGTCGCGCTACGGGTCCTTCCCGATCATCCTCGAGACCTACCGCGAGTGCCTGCGCGACGTCTTCGACCTGCCCGGGCCTGACGGAGATCCTCCGGAGGATCGCGTCGCGCCGCATCCGCGTCGTGACCGTCGACTCGCGCACGCCGTCGCCGTTCGCCGGCCTCGCTCCTCTTTTCCTACGTCGCCAACTTCATTTACGACGGCGACGCCCCGCTCGCCGAGCGGCGCGCGCAGGCGCTCTCGGTCGACCAGGCGCAGCTGAAGGAGCTGCTCGGGCGAGGCGGAGCTGCGCGAGCTGCTCGACCCCGAGGCGATCGAGTCGTCTCGAGCGCTCGCTCCAGCGTCTCGAGGGCCGGAACGGTCCGGCATGCCGACGGCCTCCACGATCTGCTGCTGTCGCTCGGCGACCTCACCGAGGACGAGATCGCGGATCGCGTCGAGGCCGAGGCGCGGGGCGAGGTCGCGCGGCTGGCTCGCGCAGCTCGACGAAGGAGCGCCGCGCGATCCCGATGCGGGTCGCCGGCGCACCTCCGTTGGGCCGCGGCGGAAGACGCGGGGCGGCTGCGCGACGCGCTCGGCATCGTTGCGCCGCCGGGGCTTCCCGCGGCGTTTCTGGAGCCGGTCGGAGGAGCCGCTCGGCGGACCTGCTCTCGCGCTATGCGCGCACGCACGGCCCGTTCCGGCTCGAGGACGCCGCCGGGCGGTTGGCGGCGCTCCGGTGGGCCTCGTCCGGCTGGCCCTCGACCGGCTCGCCGAGCGGGGCCGCATCATCGAGGGCGATTTCCTGCCCGGACGGCCGCTCGCGGGAATGGTGCGACGCCGGGCGTTCTGCGCGCGATCAAGCGCCGCTCGCTCGCGAAGCTGCGCCGCGAGGTCGAGCCGGTCGAGCCGGCGGCCTTCGCCCGATTCCTGGTCGAGTGGCAGGAGCCTGAGTCGGCCGACGCGCGGGGCTCGAGGCGCTGCTCTCCGCCGTCGAGCAGCTCCAGGGTTGTCCGATCCCGGCCTCGGCCCTCGAGACGGAGGTCCTGCCCGCGCGGATCGACCGCTACCGCCCGGCGGACCTCGACTTCCTGCTCGCCTCGGGCGAGATCGTCTGGCGCGGGATCGAGCCGCTCGGACCGTCGGACGGCCGCGTCGCGCTGTACCTGGCCGACCGCGCGGCCGTTGCTGGCTCCGCCGGCGCGGAAGGTCGCCGACGACGAAGCCGGCGGACTCGCGGAGCGGATCCGCGAGCTCCTGACCGCGCGCGGGGCGCTGTTCTTTCCGGACCTCGCCGCCGAGACGGGCGGCTTCACCGGCGACCTCGTCGCGGCACTGTGGGATCTCGTCTGGGCGGGCGACGTTTCCAACGACACGCTCGCGCCGCTGCGGTCGCTCCTTCGCGGCGGATCCGGCAAGAGCGCGCGCCGGGTTCGGGTTCGCGGCGGCGCCACGTTCCGGTCGCGGCGCCTGGGTCCTCCCGGGAGCGAAGGCCGCTGGTCCATCGTTCCCGTGCCGCGCCAGGCTCCCACCGAGACCGAACGCCGCGCGGCCCTGACGCGCGCGCTCCTCGAGCGCTACGGAGTCCTGACGCGCGAGGCCGTCGCCGCCGAGGGCATCAGCGGCGGATTCTCGTCGGTGTATCCGGTCCTGAAGGCGATGGAGGACTCGGGCCAGGTGCGGCGCGGCTACTTCGTGGCGGGACTCGGAGCGACGCAGTTCGCCCTGGCCGGCGCCGAGGACCGACTGCGCGCCGAGCGCGAGACGCCCGAGCCCGATGCGGCGCAGACGCTCGTCCTCGCGGCGACGGATCCGGGCAACCCCTACGGCGCGGCGCTGCCGTGGCCGGCCTCGGGGAGCGACGCCCGGCCCCAGCGCGCCGCAGGAGCCCAGGTCGTGCTCAAGGACGGAGATCTCCTGGCCTGGATCGGCCGCGCCGAGACCAACCTCCTGACCTTCCTCCCCGAGGTGGAGCCCGCGCGCGGCCTCGCGGCCCGGGCGCTCGCCCGCGCGCTCGCGGCGCTCGTCGACTCGGGCCGGCGCCGCGCCGTGCTCGTCGGCAAGGTCGACGGCGGCGATCCGCGGGATTCGGCGCTCGCGCCGTTTCTCCCGGCGGAGGGATTCCTCGCCGGAAGCCGCGGATACCTGAAGCGCGTCACCGCACAGCCTGTCGAGCGCTGAGAGGAAGATGCCCGAAGGCGACACGATCCTCCGCACCGCGCGCACGCTGCAGAAGGTGCTCGGCGGCAAGGCGATCGCCGCCGCGGAGTCTCCGCGGGCCGGGCTGGCGGACGCGCGTCTCGCCGGGCGCACCGTCGAGAAGGTCGAGGCGCGGGGCAAGAACCTGCTCATCCGCTTCGACGACGGACGCGTGCTCCACACGCACATGCGCATGACGGGCTCCTGGCACGTCTACCGCCCCGGCGAGCGCTGGCAGAAGCCGCGGCGGGCATGCCCGGGTCGTCCTGGCGACGGACGACTTCGTGACGGTCTGCTTCAACGCGCCGGTGGTGCGCCTGCTCGCCGCGGGAGAGGCTCGCACGCGATCCGGTCCTGACGCGTCTGGGCCCCGATCTCCTGTCGCCGGATTCTTCCGCGAGGAGGCGCTCCGGCGGCTGCGCGCGCTCGCCGCGCTCGAGATCGGCGAAGCGGTCATGCGGCAGGACGCGGTCGCCGGCATCGGCAACGTCTACAAGTCCGAGACGCTCTACGTCTGCCGGGTCGATCCCTTCCGCGCGCGTCGGCGCCCTCGCCGAGGAGACGGTCGGGACGATCCTCGACACCGCGCGGCGCCTGATGGCCGCCAACCTCAGCGGCCGCGGGCCGCGCACGACGCGACCGAGCCTCGGGCGCGACCGCACCTGGGTTTACGGACGCCGCGGCCGTCCATGCCGGAGCTGCCGGACGCCGATCCGGATGCGCCGCCAGGGCGCGGACCTGCGTTCGACGTACTGGTGCCCCGCGTGTCAGGGGCCGACCCGCCAGGGAAGTTCCGAGGCGCCCTAGCCGGCCCTGGGAAGGGTCGATCCCGAGGCGAGCAGTTTGGCGAACGCGGCGTCCTCCATCGGACGCGCGAGGAAGAAGCCCTGCCCGAACTCGCACGCCGTTCCGCGGAGCGCGTCCACCTGCTCGCCGTGCTCGATGCCCTCGGCGACCGTCACCAGCCGCATCGCGCGTCCCAGGTCCACGATGCCGCGCGCCAGCAGCGAAAGCCCGACGTCGCCCGGGTTTCCTGGATGAAGGAACGGTCGATCTTCAGGATGTCGACCGGGCAGATTCTGCAGGTAGGCGAGCGACGAGTATCCGGTGCCGAAGTCGTCGATCGCGAGGCGGAGCCCCAGGTCCTTGCAGCGCGCGCAGGCGCGGGATCATCGCGCGCGGATCGACCATGATCAGGCTCTCGGTCACCTCGAGGACGAGCCGCTGCGGCGGCAGTCCGGCGCGCCGGAGCGCGGCCGCGACCTGCTCCACGAGGTCCGGCTCCTGGAGCTGGCGCGCCGAGAGATTGACGCTGACGTGGGTCGTCGGAGCCGGCGCCCGACAGCGTCGCGACGCGCCGGCAGGCTTCCTCGAGAACCCAGAGCCCGATCGGGACGATCAGGCCCGTCTGCTCGGCCAGCGGGATGAACGCGCCCGGCGCGAGCATGCCGCGCTGCGGGTGGCGCCACCGCACGAGGGCCTCGGCGCCGACGATGCGGCCCGACTGGAGAGCTCCACGATCGGCTGGTAGTGGAGAAGGAGCTGTTCTTCGGACAGCGCGCGCCGCAGGTCTCCCTCGAGCTCGAGCCGCTCGATGACCGCGGTGCGCATGCCGGGCTCGAAGACCTCGACGCCGCCCTTGCCCTTCTCCTTGGCCATGTAGAGCGCGACGTCGGCGTTGCGAAGGAGCTCGCCCTCGGCTTCCCCGGGCACGCCGATCGCGATTCCGGTCGAGGCCGTCGAGGAAGAGCCTCCTTGCCGGCCAGCATGATCGGCTCGCGCAGCGACGCGACGATCCGGTCGGCGACCTCGCGTGCCGTGGCCGCGTCGGGAGTGTCCTCGAGGAGCAGCGCGAACTCGTCCCCGCCCAGGCGCGCCGCGGTGTCTCCGGCGCGGATGCAGGCCTGGACGCGGCGGGCCACTTCCATGAGGACCTCGTCGCCGGAAACGTGGCCGAGCGTGTCGTTGATGGCCTTGAAGTCGTCGAGGTCGAGCAGCAGCACCGAGCAGGGACGTTTGTCGCGCTGGCTGCGCGTCTGGGCGTGGGCGACGCGGTCCGAGAGGAGCGCGCGGTTGGCGAGCTTCGTCAAAGGATCGTGGAACGCCTGGTGGGTGAGCTGGTTCTCGAGGGCCTTGCGCTCCTGGATGTCCCGGATCGTCAGAACGACGCCGCCGATCGTGGGGTCCGCCGGAGAGGTTGGTGACGAATCACTTCGGCGTAGAACCACTCTCCCGCTGCGGCGGCGCAGCCGCCATTCGACCGGAGCGGGCGTTCCTCCGTGCGTCGGCGCCTCCGCGAGCAGGGCCAGGGCGCGCGGCTGATCCTCGGGTGCAGGAGGTCGATGAAGCGCGTGCCGTCGAGGTGCTCCGGCCGGTAGCCGAGCAGGCGCTCGACCGAAGGGCGTCTGGTAGCGGATCTCGCCCTCCGGCGAGATGACGGCGATGATGTCCGAGGAGTTCTGGACGAGCGAGCGGAAACGCGCCTCGCTCATCCTGCACGGCGCTCTCCGCCGAGAGGCGGACGTTTTCGGACACCGCGCTGTACTGGCGCACGAGCACGGCGGCCGTCAGCGCGAGGGCGCCGAGCAGGATCGGCACCGAGGGGCGCGTCTCGGAGAGCGCCGAGACGAAGAGCGTTCCGTAGCCGAGCGACGACGGCGACGTACGGCGCGAGGCTCATCGTCGAGTAGCCCGGCGATTCCATCCGCTCGGGTGCGCCCGAGAGGCCGAGCGCGGCGCTGCGCCTCGGCGCTCGAGCCGAAGAAGAGCCAGGCCGCCATGGCGATGAGATCGAGTGTGGAGCCGCTGCGATAGACCCGCGGTCAGGCTCAGGACGCTCGAGATCGAGTCGTTGACGACGGTCATCATCACGCCCGCCGTCAGCAGGATGAAGACGAGCCGCACCGCGTCCGCGCGGCGGCGCGCCGCGATCACGGACATCCCGAAGAGGAGCGTCAGGTCGCCGACGGGGTAGCCGATCGTCATGATGACGTCGTAGACCGTCGAGGCCTCCGCCGAAACGATCGGCGCGATGAGCGCCGACCAGAGGAGCATGACCCCGCCGAGGAACACCGTCGTCACGTCCAGCCAGAACTGGCGGGCCTCGCCGCGGGTGCGGAGAAAGCGGGGAAAGGAGAGCAGCCCCGCGAGCATGAACGGGTAATAGACGATGTACGCGATCTGGCTGCCGACGTACGCGCTTCCGGTCGTTCCGGGCTCCGCGAGGATCCACTGCGAGACGTACCAGAGAGCGTCGCCCAGCCACGAGAAAAGAAATCCCGCGGAGAGGAATCGCCACGCGCGCCGCGTCGACGCGTCGAGCGCGGAGGAGCGGCTCGCCCACCACGCGAGCGCGACGACCATCAGCCCGACCGGGAGGAAGGCGATGTCGCTGCGGTAGCCCTGCGTCAATTCGGGCAGGTCCGAGGTCAGCACCCAGAGCGAGTACGCGAGGCCGTAGGCGAGAAGCAGGAGGTAGGGGGCGCGGTCGAGCGAAAAAGGCCGCGGCGGCGCCGCGGCGCCGCCGGCCATCCGGGGCATCGGGGACACGAAACCACCCGCGCCGCGGGAAGCGCCCTCTCTCACTGTCAGATTGTCGCCGATCGCCCCGAGTCCCGCCAGACCGGCGGCGAAGAACCCCCGAAAAGCTAGGCTTTCCGGGTCTTTCGGTAGATCCAGAGCAGCAGGATTGCGCCGAGAAACGCCCCGACGAACCCTGCCGGCTCGCCTTCCCGATACAGGCCGAGCACGCGCCCGATGAATCCGCCAATGACGGCGCCGACGATGCCGAGCAAAGTGGTGACGATGAAACCGCCCGGGTCCTTGCCCGGCATCACGAGCTTGGCGAGCGCACCGACGATGAGTCCGAAGATGATCCAACCGAGGATTCCCATCATGGCTCCACCTCCTCGAAAGAAGACCGGGATGTGCGGGTCGGACAATACATCGGAACGGATCGCTTTTTCCGAATGCTGCTAGGCTTCGCGGCAACATGAGCCGACGCAGCCGGTGTGTCCTCGCTGTCTTTCTTCTGGCCTCCCTTCCCTCCGCCTTCCTCGTCGCGCAGACGGCGCCCGCGGATCCGGCCCGACGGCCCAAGATCGGCCTCGCGCTGGGAGGCGGCGGCGCGCGCGGAACGCGCACATCGGGGTGATCCGGGCTCTCGAGGAGCTGAACATCCCGATCGACTACATCGCCGGCACGAGCATGGGCTCGATCGTCGGCGGTCTGTACTCCTGCGGCTTCACGCCGGACGAGATGCAGGAGATCATCGAGACGATCAAGTGGGCGACCCTCTTCCAGGACGCTCCCGACCGGCCCGAGCAGTCGTTCCGCCAGAAGGAAGACGATTTCGACCACCTCTTCCCGATGGAGTTCGGCCTGGACCTGAAAAAGGGCGGACTGGTCCTGCCACCCGGGCTGATCGCCGGCAGCAAGCTCGGCTTCGTTCTCGAGAGCGACGATGCTTCCCTGCGCCTCGGTGGAGCAATTTCGACGAGCTGCGGATTCCGTTTCGTGCGGTCGCCACGGATATCCAGACGGGCGCTCCCTACGTCATGTCGAGTGGAAACCTCGCCCGCACGATCCGCGCGAGCATGGCCATTCCGGCAATCTTCACGCCCGGTCGAGATCGACGGGCACCTCCTGGTCGACGGCGGCGAGTCGGAGAACCTGCCCGTGCAGACGGTCCGGGCGATGGGCGCGGACATCGTCATCGCCGTCAACGTCGGCTCCTCCGGCGCCGAGATCGCGAAGAAGCCCACCAACGTCGGCGCAGATGATCGGTCGCCTCATCGACCTTCCCCTCCAGCAGAACACGATGGCCTCGGCGAAGCTCGCCGACCTCGTCATCACACCCGATCTCGACGGGCTACACGTCCGCGGATTTCGTTACCGGTACGAAGATGATCCCTCTCGGCTACCAGGCGGCGATGGCCGACAAGGCCAGGCTCGAGGTCTGGTCCGACCCCGCGAGCGTGTTCTCCGCGTGGAAGCTCCGCCACGACGCGACCAAGCCGCCCCTGCCCTTCATCGACGCGGTCGAGATCGACCCGGTTCCCGGCATCGATTCGCGGCGGATCTCGCATCTCGTCGAGACGAAGGCCGGCGAGGTCCTCGACACGAAGACGCTCGGCTCGGACTTGAAGCGCATCTATGCGCTCGGCATCTTCGAGATCGTCAGCTACGAGATCGTCCGACGACGGCAACCGCAACATTCTTCGCATCACGCCGACGCTGAAGCCCTGGGGACCGACCTTCCTCAAACTCGGTCTCTCCCTCGGCACGGATTTCCAGCTCACGACGCAGTTCGGCGTCGTGGCCCTCGTGGACGCCACCGAGCTCAACCGCCTGGGCGGCGAGTGGAAGACCACGGTGCAGGTGGGAAGCCCCCTGCGTTTGCAAACCCGGTTCTTCCAGCCGGTGAACTACGAGGGACGTCTATTCGTCTCGCCGTACGCGGGCTGGTTCCAGGATCTGTCGCGCGTCTACGACGAGGAGGGGGACGCCCTGGGCACGTACCAGGTCTCCGCGGGGTGTCGCCGGGATGGACGTGGGATACGACTTCGGGACCTGGGGAGAGCTGCGCGTGGGATACCTGCGCGCCTTCGGCAAGGCGCGGCGCAAGGTCGGCGATCCGACGTTCCCGGAGGCCGACTGGGACGAGGGCGGTTTCGAAGGCCAGATGACCGTGGACCAAGTCGACAACGTCAACCTGCCGCACGCCGGTTACCTCGGAGTGGTGGACTATTTCGCCAACCGGACGAGCTCTTGGGGCGCACGGACTCCTACGACCGATTCACGGCGGGATTGCTGGGTGTTCAGACCGATCAAGCGCTGGACGGGGCTGATCAAGGTCGAGGGAGGAACCGGCTTCCACCGAACATCCCGTTCTACGACGACTTCCAGCTCGGCGGACTCTTCCGGCTCTCCGGCCGGCCGTTCGGACAGCTGCGGGGCAACTCCTACGCGCTCGCGACCGCGCTCCTCTATTACCGCCTCTCCTCTCACGGCGGGGCGATCGTGAAAAACCTCTCCGTCGGTGTCTCGATCGAGGGCGGCAACACGTGGCAGGACCAGCAGCCGACGACCTTCTCCGGCTTCAAGTCGGCAGGCAGCGTCTACGTCATCGCCGACACCTGATCCGGACCCTTCTTCGTGGGCTACGGGAACTCCGGCGGGAACTCTTCCGCCTACATGTACCTCAACCGAGCTTTCTAGGCGTCGGGGTCAGTCCTGATTCGTTGATTTTCCCGGGACGCGGGTGTGCCTTCGGCGGGCGGCGGTCGACGAAATCAACGAATCAGGACTGACCCCTCACAGCCGGTTGAGCCCGTCCAGCCCCGCGATCTTGTAGGCCTCCGCCATCGTCGGATAGTTGAAGACGGAGTCGCGGAAGTAGTCCATGGTGCCGCCGAACGCGAGGACCGCCTGTCCGATGTGCACGATCTCGGTCGCGCGCTCGCCGAAGATGTGGACGCCGAGGAGCTTCCGCGTCTTCGGATCGAACAGGAGCTTGAGGAGACCCGCCTCGACGCCGAGCATCTGCCCCTTGGCGCGTCTCCTCGAAGCGCGCCAGTCCGATCTCGTACGGGACCTTCGTCCTTCGTCAGCTCCTGTTCGGTCTCTGCCGACCATCGAGATCTCGGGGATCGTGTAGATGCCGTAGGGAATCGACTCCGGGCGGCTCTCGCAGTAGGTGCCGAACATGTGGCAGCTCGCGAGGCGTCCCTGCTCCATCGAGGTCGACGCGAGCGCGGGGAACCCGATCACGTCGCCGGCCGCGTAGATGTGCGGGACGGCGGTCTGGTAGAAGGCGTTGACGGCGATCCGGCCCCGCTCGTCGGCCTCGAGACCCGCGGCCGGGAGGTTCATCCGATCGGCGTTGGTCTGCCGGCCGACGGTGTAGAGGAGCGCGTCGCCGTGGACTTCCTTGCCGCTCTCGAGGTTTGCGACGACGCGTTTCTTCGCGTCGTAGCCGACCGACACGACCTTCTCGCCGAGCCGGAACGTCGCGCCGCGCTGGCGCATGAAGTACATGAGGGCCTCGATCATCTCGGTGTCGACGAATTCGAGGATCGTCGGGCGGGCCTCGATCACCGTCACCTTGATGCCGAGCGCCGTGACCATCGAGGCGTACTCGAGGCCGATGACGCCGGCGCCGACGACGATGAGATCCCGCGGCAGCGTCTTGCCCGCGAGGAGCTGGTCCGAATCGATGATCCGGTCGCCGTCGAGGGGCACCGTCGGGTTGTGCGCCGGACGCGTCCCGCAGGCGATGAGCACGTGCTCGCCGGTGAGGGTCACGGGCGCGCCGTCGGCGGGCTGGACCTCGACGGTGTGCGGGTCCTTGAACTGGGCGGCGCCATGCACCGTTACCACGCGGTTGCGCGCGAGCTGGGCGCGCACGACCTCCATCTCCTTCGCCATGACCTTCTGCACGCGAAAGGCGAGGTCGGCCACCGTGATCTCGCGGTTGACGGCGTAGTCCTTGCCGTAGAAGCTCTTCTCGCGGAATCCCGAGAGGTACATGATGGCTTCGCGCAGGGTCTTGGACGGGATCGTGCCGGTGTGCAGGCAGACGCCGCCGACCATCTCCTTGCGGTCGACGACGGCGACCTTCTTTCCGAGCTTGGCCGCGGCGATCGCCGCCTTCTGGCCGGCGGGCCCGGAGCCGATGACGACGAGATCGTGGGCGCCGGTGTCCATTCCCATCAGCTTCTCACGGGGCGGATGAAGCCGGCGTGGAGACCATCGCGAGCTCGCCCGTCGAGAGAAAGAAGAGGCCCGCCCGCGTCGGGCGCCCCGTCAGCTTTTCCCAGTAGCTCCGGTACAGCTCGATCTGCGGCCGGTAGTACGCCTCGAGCGAGGCCCGGTTGGCGGGCGTGACCTTGTCCGACTTGTAGTCGACGAGGATCCACCCGTCCGCCTCTTCGAAGACGAGATCGATCGCGCCCTGCAGGACCGTGCGCGGCGCGTCCGCGGGACGTCCGATCTCCGCCGGCTCCACCGGCAGCGCGAAGGGCACCTCGGCGAAGCGGCTCTTCGCGGCGAGCGCGCGCTTCCAGAGAGGCGAGGCACGCACGCCTTCGACGACCGCGAGGACGTCGGCGAGATCGCCCGGCGCGCGGTCTTCGGCCGCGAGCAGATTGGCCGCGTGCAGCGCGAGGTCGATCTTCGGGTCGCGCATGGCGGCCTCGAGCGCGCCGTGGAGGACGCGGCCCCAGGACATGCCGCGCCCGGTCGACTCCCATGCGGGCTTTTCCCCGGCGTGCGCGACATCGGTCACGGCGACGACGCCGTACGACGGTTGGGCCGCGGCGGCGCGGCGCCGCCCCGCCTCGGCCCGGAACGCCGCGAGGTCCGCCGCGACGCTTTCGGGCGGAGGCACAGGGTCTGCGGCCGGCGGCGCCGGAGCTTCGGGAAGATCGGCGGTCAGGTACGGCGCGAGCGGGCTCCACGCGCCCTGCGCGTTGTCGCTCTTGCCCTGCTTCCAGATGCTCACGACGAGCATCGCCTTCGCGCGTGTCGCGGCGACGTAGAGGAGGCGGATTTTCTCGGCGTCCTCGAAGGCGTCCTCGGCCTCCTGCATGGCCTCCCAGCCGCGGGGCTCGGCGTATTCCATGATCCCGAAACCCTCGTCCGACTTGCGCACGACGCGCCAGTGCCCGAGCGGCTGCGCGCCCCGCCGGTCGATCGAGAACCGGACGGGCGGATCGTTCTCGCGCCGCGGATCGGCGAGGAACACCACGGAGGCCTCGAGTCCCTTGGCCCCGTGGACGGTCATCAGGCGGACGGCGCCGCGGCGTCCGGGCCGCGCGCTCATCTCCTCGATGTAGCCGGCCTTCGTCAGCCGGTCGAGCTCGGCGACGACGCTGTCGAAATCGAGGCCTTCGGTCGAGAATGTCCGGGCGGCGGCGATCGCCTTGAGCAGATTGCCCGCGCGGCTGTCGCCGAGCTCGCGCGCGCCGGCGTAGGCCGTCCAGCCCAGGCGCGCACAGAGGCGTGCGATCGCCGCGCCCGGAGGCAGGTCCCGCGCGAGCGCCTCGCCCTCCGTCAGGAGCGCGCAGGCGCCGGCGATCCGCGGATCCGGGTCCCCGGGCAGCGCCGCCCGGAACGAGAAGCGTCCTCCCGCGCGGAAGTGCCGGTAGAGCGCCTCGTCGTCGACGCCGAAGAGGGGACCGCGCAGGACGGCGGTGAACGCGACTGGGTCGTCCGGATCCGAGATCGCGGCGAGCAGGGGAAGCAGCGTCTGCAGCTCTTCCGAGTCGCGGAACGCACCGCCTCCCGATAGCTCGTACGGAATGCCCCGCGCCTCGAGCTCGCGGGCGTACTCCGACATGAACTTGCGGGTCCGGAAGAGCACGAGCACGTCGCCGGGCGCGTGGGTGCCGCTGCCGACGAGGGCCTCGATCGCGCGCGCGACCCGGGTCGCGTCCTGGTCGACGACGGCCTGGACGCCGGAACCGGACGTGCGCACGAGAATCCGGAAGACGCCGGGCTCGCCCTCGGGCCGCTGCGCCGCGAGCGGAACCCACGCGGCCTGCTGGGCCGTCGCTTCGGCGGGGAACTGCCGCGCGAAGACGCCGTTGACCCAGTCGCAGAGCCGGCCGCTCGAGCGGAAGTTGGACGTCAGACGGAGCACGCGGCCGTGCCTGGCGAGGCGGTCGCGGACGGCCCCGTACGTCTCGATGTCCGCGCGGCGGAAGCGGTAGATGGACTGCTTCGGATCGCCGACGACGAAGAGGCTGCCCGGTTTCGGCGCGAGCTTGCGCCAGTCGGTCTCCGCGTGGTCCGCGCCGGTCAGGTAGAAGAGGATCTCGGCCTGGATCGGATCCGTGTCCTGGAACTCGTCGACGAGGATGGGCAGGAACCGTTCCTGGAACGCGCGCCGCACGTGCGCGTGGTCGCGCAGCAGCGCGCGGGCGAGCAGGAGCAGGTCCTGGAAGTTGAGCCGGCCGCTGCGGCGCCGCCAGGCGGCGTACTCGGCGGAGGCCGGCGCGACGGCCCGCATGACGATCGGATGGAGGTACTGGCGCCAGCGCCTCAACCCGGGTTCGAGCACGTCGCGGCAGAGCGTCTCGAATTCCGCGCGCAACCGCCCCGCCTCGGTTCCCTTCTTGCGGGCGCGGTGCAGGGCCTCGAGCACCTGCGCGAAGGCGGCCGCATCCGCCGTATCGCGCAGCGCCACCAGCCGCGCCGCGCGCCGGAGGGCCTCCTGGTACTCGGTCCAGCCGCCCGCGGGCATCTCGGCGGGAACCTCCGCGGCCGCGCGCCCGAGAAACGCGGTCACCGCCGCCCGCTCGGCGGCGAAGTCGGGAGCCGGCTCCTCGGGCCCGATGGCGGGCGCGACGTCCTCGTTGTCCGAAAGCGTCTCGTAGGTCTGGCGCAGGTCGTCGATCCGGACGTTGAGCGCGATCAGGCGCGGCAGGATCGGACTCTCGTCGGTGAAGAGGCGCTCGGTGTAGCGCTCCCAGGCCTCCAGCCGCGCGGCCGCGTTCTCGGGCTCGTCCATCTCGGCAAAGCCGGGGTCGACGCCCGCCTCGACAGGCCGCTCGCGCAGCAGGCGGGCGCAGAAGGCGTGGATCGTGCCCACGAAGGCGGAGTCGAGATGCGCGAGCGCGGCGTCGAGGCGTTCCTTCTCGATTCCGCTCGCGCCGCGCGCGGCCGCCTCGAGGCTCGTCTGAAAACGCTCCGAGAGCTCGGCCGCCGCCTTGATCGTGAACGTGACGGCCGAGATGCGGTCGATCGTCGTCACGCCCTCGCGAATGAGCGCCGTCATCCGTTCGACGAGGCTCGTCGTCTTGCCGGTTCCCGCGGCGGCCTCGACGAGGAGCGAGACGCCGAGCTCCTCGCGGATCGCCCGCCGCGCATCTTCGTCGGGCAGCGGGGCCCTGCGCGCGTCAGCCTTCGCCATGGATCTCCCGGAAGGCCCGCAGGACCGGCAGCGACGATTGCGCCAGCTTCGCCTTCGACCGCGCCGCGGCTTCGAACGGACCTCCGCACACGGTTTCGTAGTCGCAGTAGCGGCAGTCGTCTTTCTCCGCCGCGTGGGGGAAGGTGCCCGCGCGCAGCAGGCCGAGCAGGCGCTCGAGCACGTCGCGCGTCTCTGCCGGATCGATGAGCATCGGCATCCGCTGTCCCTCGCCCTTGCGGCCCGGGAAGAAATACCCGGAGCGCGACACGGGCGCGGAGATCCCCGCCCGTCCGAGCAGGGCCTCGAGGGCCATCGCGTAGAGCGCGTGCTGGATCTGCCGGCCGCCGTGGATGCCGCGCTTCTCCTTGTGACGCCAGGTGCCGCCGGTCTTGTAGTCCCAGACGTGGAAAGAGCCGTCGGCCGCCTCGTCCACGCGATCGATCGAGCCGCGCAGGGAGAACGCCGCGCCCCCGGCGAGGGGGATCGGCACGGGCTCGCGGCTGGCGATCGCCGCGCGGGGCTCGACGCGCGCGAGACCGAAGGAGACCTCGAACCAGCGCGGCGTGACGTCCCGGCAGTGGGCTTCCTCGAGCGCCAGGAACGTGCGACAGGCGACGAGGATGTCGTCGCGCCGCTGGCCGAACGCGAGCTCGCTCGCCGGCGGGACCTTCTCCCGCCAGACCGCGATCTGCGCGCCGGCGATCTCTTCGAGCGCCGCGGCGTGGCGCGCCGCCTCGGGCTTCTCGCCGGCCGCGGTGATGCGCTCGAAGAAGAGCCGGAAGACTTCGTGAAGCAGGGAGCCCGCGGTCATCGGGTCGAGCCACTCGGTGGCGTCGCGCTCGAGCTCCTTCGGCGGTTCGATCCGCAGCACGTGCTTGAGGAAGTACTTGAACGGGCACTGCGCGAGCGTTTCGAGGCGCGAGGCGGACTGCGGCTCGCCGTTGGAACGGGGATCGAGCTCCGGAGTTCCCGCGCGCACCCAGCCGTCCCAGATCGTGAACTCGTCGGAGTCGCGGGCCTCCTCCGCCCGCCTCCCCTCGGCGAGGTGGGGATAGATCTCGAGCACGCGCGGGACGGCCGCGCCCGCGCCGGAGGCCTTGGAGTACCCCTCGAGGCGCGACAGCCACCATTCGGTCTCGTCGAGCGCGGCGCCTGCCGCCGGCAGGAAGCCGGCGGCCTCGGGAAGGGCCTCGAGAAGGGCCGAGTAGTCGGCCTCGCTCCGTCCGGATTGCGCCCGATAGAGGTCGAGGAAAAAGGGCGACGGAAACTGCTCGCTCTGCTGATCGAGGCTGCGCAGGTTCCAGCTCGAGTAGCTCGCGGTCAAGCCTCCGGGAAGACGCCCGACACAGCTGGCGAGCGCGCGCGCCGATTCGCGGGGCCGTTCCCGGTACAGGGGGAGGGCGAGCGGCGCGAGCAGGCGGTTGATCTGACGGCGCTCCGCATCCAGGAGCACCGGGTCCTCCAGGTCGGCGCCGGGGTGCCGCGCCTCGTCGAGGCCGAGAAGGAACGTGTGCGCGCGGCCCGAGAATCCACCCGCGCGGTACTCGGCGACGTGGACGCGGCCCGGCCGTGAGCGGTCGGCCTCGATCGAGAGGGCGCGCACCGCGTCGGCGAGCCGGGCGGCGGCCTCGGGAGGCGGAAGGTTCGTGGCAGGCAGAACCTCCAGCTCTTCGAGCAGCTTCTCGAGCGCGGTCAGCGCGGCGGCGTCGAGGGCGTCCGTCACACGCGCGAACTCGGCGACGAACTCCCGCGCTCCGCGGGCGAGCGCGCGGAGGTCGCACGTCCCGGCGTCGGCGCAGCGCGCGTGCTCGAGCGCCCGGAGGGCGAAAGCCCGCGCGGCCCCGGCCTCCGCGAGCCGCCGGCGTCTCCGCTCCCCCCGCTCCGCGATCTCCCGCTCGCCCTCGTCGTCGGCCTCCCGGCCGCGCACGTTCCGGCTTCTCGAGCTCGGCGATCCTCCGGTCGATCGCGGTGCGGTGCCGCCGCGCTCCCCATCCGATCTGCGCCTCGCGCAGCGCCCGCGCGACGCCGCGGGTACCGGGCGCGTCCGCGGGCCGGCCGGCCGCGCGGTCGAAGGTCAGCGCGCCGGACGCGAGGCTCCTGCGGAGGATGTCGGCCTCGAAACCCGCCGCGATCCAGTCGAGAAACGCGAGCGCCGCCTGCCCCGGATGGGTGAACGTCGCGGCGACGCCCCCGGAGAACGTGCACGCGATCCCGTGCTCGCGGGCGAGCTCCCAGACGAGCGCCGGATAGGTCGAGGGGTCGGTATGAAGGATCTCGACGGCATCGAGCGGGGTGCCCTCCGCGAGGATCCTGCGGAAGACCTCGCGTATCTCGTTTTCCTCGCCGCTCGCCCGGAGGAGGCGCGAAGTCGCCGCGACCTCGAGCCAGCGGCCCGGAGGCGCGGGCGCGAGCGCCTCGAGCCGGCCTCCCGAGACCTTCTCCAGGATCGCGCGCTCGACGGGCGTCGGATCCGTCTCGTCCACGAGGAGGTACAGCGCGGCGAGTCTGCCTGCGGCCTCGTCGGGCTCCGGCGCCGCCGCGAGGGCCCGGCGCAGCACGGCCGCCGCGTCGATGAAGCGGCCCGCGGCGAGGTCCGTGTCGTAGCGGCCGAGGATGCCCTTGAGCTCCGCGAGCTTTCGCGGATCGTCGAAAGCCCCGGCGGGAAGCGCCGCGGCCGAGAGGCCGGCCGCCCGGATCTCTTCGAAGGTGCGCTGCAGGGCGCGGTGGAAGCCCGGGCGGTCGCGCAGCTGGCCGAAGTAGGAGTCCGGCTTCAGGTACTCGGCGCATGCCTGCTCGACGAGGGCCAGCGCCTGCGCGCGGGAGAGAAGGCGCAGCCCTTCGCGGGCGAGCCCGGGTCCGGCGATTCCGAGGGCGATCGTGCGCACCGTCTCGACCCGGAGGTTGATCCAGGGGTGGCCCTCGCGGGCCAGACGCTCGACGAGCGTGTGGCCAACGGCGAGTGTCGGCGCGACGAGCACCTTCTCCTCGAGCGGCCGCGCGCGGCAGACGGCGGAAAGCGAAGCGAGCAGATCGGAAACAGCCTCGCGCCGTGCCGCCGGCTCGGCCTCGGCTTCTTCGAACGGCAGAAAGGGCTGCGCGTCGTTCTTTCGCATCGGTTGGGCCATTTTTATCTCATCCGCGGACAAACGAGGTCCGCCCGCACGCGCGTGGGCGTTGGACTACACTGCGAGCTGGAAACGGGGGAGCCCACTCCGCTGAGAAGGCTGACGAGCCACGGCGGACGGCTGAGAGTCCGGCGGCGATTTTGGACCGCCGGAGACCCCGCGAACCTGATGCGGGTAATGCCGCCGTAGGGAGGTCACATGAGCACTCGTCGCGAATCGCTTCCCGCCAACGCGTCCCCCGATCGCTCGCCGTTGCCCGGGTCCCGCAAGGTCTACGCCCCGGGTCCGCGCGGCATGCGGGTGCCGTTCCGCGAGATCGCCCTCTCGCCGACGCGCGGCCTGCGGGGCGAACTCGAGCTCAACGCGCCCTTCCGCGTCTACGACACCTCCGGTCCCTACACGGACCCTGCCGTGGCGATCGACCTCGAGGCGGGCCTGCCGGAGCTGCGGAGCCCCTGGATCCTGGCGCGCGGCGCCTACGACGAGCGTCGCGCCCCGGCGCGCGAGCGCGCCCGGGCCTCGCGATGTCCCGCCCGCGGGTGGCGCTGCGCGGCCGCGGCAACGTGACGCAGATGCACTTCGCGAAGAAGGGCGAGATCACGGCCGAGATGGAATACGTCGCGATCCGCGAGGGGATGCAGGCCGCGCTTCGTGCGCGACGAGGTCGCGCGCGGGCGGGCGATCATCCCGGCCAACATCAACCACCCGGAAGTCCGAGCCGATGGCGATCGGGCGAAAATTCCTCGTCAAGATCAACGCCAACATCGGCAACTCGGCGGTGACCTCCACGATCGAGGAGGAGGTCGACAAGATGACCTGGGCGACGCGCTGGGGCGCGGACACGGTCATGGACCTGTCGACCGGGCAAGAACATCCACGAGACGCGCGAGTGGATCCTCCGCAACTCGCCCGTGCCGATCGGCACCGTGCCGATCTACCAGGCCCTCGAGAAGGTCGGCGGCAAGGCCGAGGAGCTGACCTGGGAGATCTTCCGCGACACGCTGATCGAGCAGGCGGAGCAGGGTGTCGACTACTTCACGATCCACGCCGGAGTGCGCCTCGCGTACGTGCCGCTGACGGCGAAGCGCGTGACCGGCATCGTCTCGCGCGGCGGCTCGATCATGGCGAAGTGGTGCCTCGCGCACCACCGGGAGTCCTTCCTCTACGACGCGGTTCGAGGAGATCTGCGAGATCCTCAAGCTCTACGACGTGTCGTTCTCGCTGGGCGACGGGCTGCGGCCCGGGCTCGACGGCCGACGCCAACGACGCGGCGCAGTTCGCCGAGCTCGACACCCTCGGCGAGCTGACGAAGACCGCCTGGGCGCACGACTGCCAGGTGATGATCGAGGGCCCCGGCCACGTGCCGATGCACCTGATCGCCGAGAACATGGAGCGGCAGCTCCGCGTCTGCCACGAGGCCCCGTTCTACACGCTCGGCCCGCTGACGACGGACATCGCGCCGGGATACGACCACATCACCTCGGCGATCGGCGCCGCGATGATCGGCTGGATGGGCACGGCGATGCTCTGCTACGTCACGCCCGAAGGAGCACCTCGGCCTGCCGGACCGCAAGGACGTGCGCGACGGCGTGATCGCGTACAAGATCGCGGCCCACGCCGCGGACCTCGCGAAGGGGCACCCCGGCGCGCGGGAGTGGGACGACGCGCTGTCGAAGGCGCGCTTCGAGTTCCGCTGGGAGGACCAGTTCCACCTGGCGCTCGATCCCGAGACCGCGCGCGCGTTCCACGACGCGACGCTGCCGGCCGAGGGAGCCAAGCTCGCGCACTTCTGCTCGATGTGCGGCCCGCACTTCTGCTCGATGAAGATCACGCAGGACGTGCGCGACTACGCCGCGGCGCTAAGGCGTCGAAGGAGGCGGAAGCGATCGCCGGAGGCGGGCCTCTGGACGAAAGGCCGACGAATTCCGCCGCGCGGGAGGAGACGTCTACCGCTGATTCCGGGCGCCGCGCGCGGATTCATCGCACCGCTCCCATCAGCTTTTCCACCTTGTTCCTCAGTATGCCAGGATCGCCGCTCGACGATGCAGCAGGCCGATCGGCGATGCCGCCGTAGAGCCTCACGAGGGCTGCCGGGCTCCTCGGCGACGAAGAAGCCCGAGAGGATATCCGGCGAGCTTGTTGCCGAGCGCGGCCGCCAGGAACCAGACGCCCATCATGATGCCGAGGAGCTTCGGACGGGAGCCAGCTTCGTGACCGTGGAGAGCCCCACCGGGCTGAGGCACATCTCGCCGATGACTTCCAGGAAGTAGAGCCCCACGAGCCAGAGCGGGCTGATCTGCCCTGCGCGGTGAGGGCCGCGCCCGGGCACCAGGAGCACGTACGCGAGGCCGATGAAGAGCAGACCCAGCATGAACTTCATGGGGCTCGAGGGCTGGCGTTTGCCCAGGCGGACCCAGAGCACGGAAAAGATCGGGGCGAGCGACGATCACGAAGAAGGGCGTGAGCGACTGGAGCCAGCTCGAGGGGAAGGCAAGCCAGCCGATCTCGTTGCGGACGAGCTGCAGGGCGAAGAGGTTCAGGCTCGCTCCCTTCTGCTCGTAGGCCGCCCAGAACAGGATCGTGAAGAGGAAGAAGATGAAGATGGCGCCGATCCGCTTCCAGTCCGGCGGGCGTCAGAGGCGCGACCGGAGCCGCGGCGGCGTGCCTGGCCCGACTCTTCGCGGCTGTCCGGCCGCCGCCGACGTGCGCGAGCCGCCCGCGATTCAAAACGTAAATCGCAAGCCCCAGCGTCATCCCGACACCCGCCGCGCCGAACGCCCAGTGCCAGCTCGTCGCGGGCGTCGTAACCCAGCGCGGCGAGGAAGCTCTTGAAGCCCGCGCTCTGGGCCATGTAGCCGCAGACGAGCGGCGCGAGCACCGCGCCGACGTTGATGCCCATGTAGAAGAGCGAGAAGCCGCTGTCGCGCCGGGGATCGTTGGCGCCGTAGAGGCTCCCGACGATCGCGCTGATGTTCGGCTTGAGCAGGCCGGTGCCGACGGCGATCAGGGCCATGCCTCGCGTAGAACGCGCCATCGAGCCGAACACCATCGAGAAATGGCCGGCGGCGATGACGATGCCGCCGACGAGGACCGCCAGGCGCAGCTCCGAGGAAGCGGTCGGCGATCCAGCCGCCGGGCAGTGCCGTGAGGATAGACCGACATCGTGTAGGTGCCGTAGATCGACGCCGCGCGCTTCGTGTCGAACCCGAGGCCGCCCTGCGCCGCGGGCGCGACCATGTAGAGCACGAGGATGGCGCGCATCCCGTAGTAGCTGAAGCGCTCCCAGACCTCCGTGAAGAAGAGCGTGCGCCAGGCCGCGCGGGTGCCCGGCGAATCCTGCCGTGTCCTCGGTGTGTCCCTTCGTCAGAACGTCGCCACGACGCCCACGGCCGTCGCCGTGTCCGTATGCCCGAAGCCCGGCACCGGCTGGTTGCGCCAGAGCAGCGTCCAGGACGCCTGCAGGGCGAAGACTTTGGAGATGTCGGCCGTGATCGCGGCCCGGTTGGTGATGAAGTAGTTCTGCGTGTCGTCGAGGTCGAGCAGGTACGTGAAGTCATTGGTGAAGGCGGCGGTCTTCGTGAACTGCCACTTGTAGTTGAAGGCCGCGCGCAGATTGGCATAGCTGCGGTTCGGCTGAATGACGCCGAGGACGATGTCCTTCTCGTTCGTCCAGCCCACGCCCCCTTCGGCCTTGAGGAACTGCGAGGGACCGTCGAAGAGCTTGTAGCCCGCGCCGCCGTCGACGCTCCACAGAGAGTCGATGCCCGAAAACGTGTTCCGCAGGTACCCGGCTCCGGCGTAGGCATAGAGGCGGGGCGTGATGTCGTAGTTGCCGCGCATCGATGCCGCCGACGACTCGGCCGTCACGATTCCGTCCGTCGCGGAGTACAGGTACGCGCCCTTCAGCGTGAAGAGCCAGGGCTTCGGGTTGTAGTTGACCTCGGCGGCGCCGCCGATCGAGGTCGTGTCGGTGTTGCCCGACGTGGACAGGAACGAGAAATTCACTTTTCCGAACCAGAGCGGGGCCGGCGGAGGCGGCGGCTCGGGACAGGGGCAAGGAGGCGCCTCCTGGGCGAGGGCCGCTCCCGTCGCGGCGAGAAAGACGAGCAGAGCGGTTCGAGTCAGGTTTCGCATCACGACCTCCTTCGGACTCCGGGGCGATCCTAGCCCAGCCGCCGCGAAACTTTTCGGGTCCTTCTCCGATATAGAGGCAGACGAGCAAGGAGGCACCATGACGGAAGTCACCCGACACGAGCCCGGTTCCTTCACCTGGGCAGAGCTGGCGACGAGCGATCCCAAGGCGGCCAAGGCGTTCTACACGGGGCTCTTCGGATGGAGCATCGCCGAAACGCCGATGGGCCCGAATCCCGAGGACATCTACACGCGTCTCCAGATCGGCGGCAAGGACGTCGGTGCGCTCTACAAGATGCAGAAAGAGCAGGCCGACATGGGGATTCCGCCCAACTGGCTCTGCTACGTGTCTGTGAAGAGCGCCGACGAAACCGCGAAGAAGGCCGAGTCCCTCGGCGGGACGCTGCTCGCGCAGCCCTTCGACGTCATGGAGTACGGCCGGATGGCGATCATCCGCGATCCGGAAGGCGCGGTCATCGCGGTCTGGCAGCCGGGCACCCACACGGGTGTCGAGCGCGTCGAGGAGCCCGGCACGATGTGCTGGTGCGAGCTCTCCACGCGGGACGCGGGGAAGGCCGAGAAGTTCTACACGGAGCTCTTCGGCTGGGGGATGAAGACGAACGACCCCGCGTACCACGAGATCACGCGGGGCGGAGTGCCGATCGGCGGCATCTTCCCGATGCCCGCCGAGATGAAGGGCGTGCCGGCGAACTGGGGGATCTACTTCATGGTTTCCGATTGCGACGCGACCGTCGACAAGGCCCAGAAGTCCGGCGGGAAGGTCTGCGTCGGACCCAAGGACATCCCGAACACGGGCAGGTTCGCCGTCCTGCAGGATCCCCAGGGAGCGTTTTTCAACGTTATTAAGCTCGGATAGTCTCCTCTTGAACCTTTTTGGGGATATGCTCCAGTAGCATAACTTTTCGAGAGGGGACGCTCCATGCGTTCGCTGGCGATCCGGGTCTACCCGATTCTGTTCGCCGCAAGCGCGAGCGCGCTGGCTATGGATGCGCACGTCGTCGTGCGCCAGTTCCCGGCGCCCAACGCCTCGGGCGCCGTTCGAATGGGCGGCACGAGCGACGGCGAGATCTGGTTCGCGCAGCCCAACGCCGATTCGCTCGCGCGCATCGAGCCGGACGGTTCGGTCAACGAATGGCCCGTGCCCGTGGCGGAGAGCCGCCCGCAGGCCGTCGCGCGCACGGACTTCGGCGGGCGTCTCGCCTTTACGCTGCTCGACACGAACCGCATCGGCTTGATGGACGCGGACGGGGACGTCACGGAGTACGCGATCCCGACGCCCGACAGCGAGCCGCGCGGCATCGCCGTTTCCTCGCTCGTGTGGTTCACCGAGTACGACGGCAACCGGATCGGACGGCTCGATCCCGGCGCGCCGGTTCCGATCCAGGAGTTCCCCCTGCCGACGTTGAACGCCGGACCGCTCGGGATCGCTCCGGGTCCGGGTGCGATCGGCGGAACCACGGACCTGTGGTTCACCGAGTATCTCGCGAACAAGATCGGGCGCATCAACGCCGCGGGCGTGATCACGGAGTATTCGATCCCCACCGCCAACAGCGGACCGACGGCCATCGTCGCAGGCGTCGTCGACGGGCAGGACGTCATGTTCTTCACCGAGGCGACGGCCGGCAAGATCGGCAGGATCACTTCGGCCGGCCACATCACCGAGTACCGCATCCCGACGTCGACCAGCGCCCCGAACGACATCGTCTACGACGAGATCGAGGAAGGGTTGTGGTTCACCGAGCCCGCCACCGGGAAGATCGGCTTCATGTCGGTCGACGGCGATTTTCGCGAGTTCGATCTTCCGGGAGGAACCCGTCCCGACGGGATCGCTCTCGGCCGCCGCGAGAACTCCTACGAGCCGCGGGCCGTCTGGTTCGTCGACGGCGTGCGGCGCCGCGTCGGGCGGCTCGCCGACAACTTCATCGTCGCGATCGGCGCGGGCCACGGGCTCACCTGGGACACCGTGTTCGAGGTCTCGAATCTCGCAGGCGAGCCCGCGCAGGGACGGCTGTCGGTTCCGATCGTCGGTGTTTGTCCCACCATCTGCCCGAACAACGTCGAGTTCCACATCCCCCGCGACGACACGGCGGAGGTCGCCGCGAGCGACGTCCCCGGGTCCGACGGCGAACACGTGTTCCTGCTGGATACGCTCCATCCCGAGATCAACGACGTCCCCGAGACGCGCGCGTGGATCGTGGACGCCGACCGTCCGGAGCTCCGCATCGACCTGCCGCTCGTCGACTACTGGGCCGTCGCCGCGATGCTTCCGCCTCTCCCGTCCGGCTCCAACGGGCCGCGGCCGTTCCTGCAGTTCCCGGCCCGGCGCACCACCGGCGTGCGGACGGACCTCCTGCTCGCCGCGCTCGCGACCGACGGCTCGAACACCTTGTCGGTGCTGATCGAGGCCCTCGACGCCGACGGCGACATCGTGGCCGAGATGCCGCTCGAGCTTCCCGTGATGCAGCTCGTCGTCCTCGACAAGATCCTGACCGAGCTCGAGATCTTCGGCGACTTCGAGGGACACCTGCGCGTCAAGCGCGTGTCGCGCTCCGGTTTCTTCTGGGGCGCGGCCGAGATCCTCGAAGGAGGACGCCTCACGCGCGTGATGGCGCCCGGCTCGGAGCTCGATCCGGCGCGCTGCCCGGCGGACCAGCCGCGCTGCGCGACGAGGCCGCAGCCTCGGGTGGTGCCGCGGTCGTCGTCGAGCGCGCCGACGCCGAAGATGGACGACCCCGGCTTCACGAACACGCTCTTCGCGGTCGGCGCCGGAAAGATAGGAACCTGGGACACGGATTTCGAGGTTTCGAGCGTCGATGGCGTTCCGACCTCGGTGCTCATTGGTCGGTATTTCCCGTCTACGGTATGTACTCTCGGATGTGTCCACCCGGCGATCCTGGTCGAGACGCCGGAGGGCGTCGTCGCAGGAGGCACGGCGGGCGAAGTGCCCTATTTGCGCGACCCCGGCGTCGACACGTTCGTCATCTCGGGTTGCTGCGAGCAGGGTGCTTCTCTGCCTCGAGCCACGGCGCGGATCGTCAATCGAGTGCGTCCGGAGCAGGCGGCCGAAATCCCGCTCGTGGACCTCGGGACCCTCGCCGCCACGCAGCCTCCGACGCTGGCGCGCGGACGTAATGAACCGCGCGTGACGTTGACCTTCCCGGTGCGCCGCGAGGCCGGTCGGCACACGAACCTCGTCGTGGCGAACCTTCGAGGCGATTCCATCTTTCTGCGGATCGAGCTCGTGCGCTCCGATGGAATCGTCTTGCGTGCGTTCGTTCGCCGAGGGCCCATGGGCTACGGCGAGACCGGCTTTTTCGCCGACGTCCTCGGAAAGGGCGTCGAGCCGGGTTTCGAGGGTTCGCTCCGGATCACCCGTCACTCCAGCGAGGGCTTCTTCTGGGCTACACTCGCCCACGTCTACGCTGACGGCCGGCTGGAGCTGCTGGCGCCGACGCCCGGCTTGCACTGAACCAGTCTCATCCGATCTCGGAGGTGCCCATGAAACGTGTCGTCTGCCTCGCCGCTCTCGTCGCTCTCCTGTCCACCCCTCTCTTCGCCGCCGACGACGTATTGATCATTGCCGGGGCCGGATTTGCGGGGAAGTGGGACACCGCGATCGATCTCGCCAACGTCTCGGACGAGCCCATCGAGGTGCGGCTGTCGATCCCGGGCCTTCCGCTGGCGATCCCGTGTCCGCCCAACTGCACCGGGCAGACCTATACGCTCCCGGGAGCGGGGACGCTGCTCGTCCTCGCCAGCGATTTCCTGGGCGCCATGTATCCGGGGCCGCAGCTCGTCCGGGTCGAGGCTCTCGACGGGGCGCCGCTGCCTTCGGTCCACGCGCGGTCGGTCAGCTCGGAGGACTCGTGTCAGTTCGCCGAGCTGCCCGTTCTGCGCGAATCCGCGATCAAGGGCCTGGCTGCGCCGGTGCTCGCCTTTCCGGGCGCCTCGCGCGGCGACGGTGTCTACAGCAACCTGATTCTCGAGGCCCTGCAGCCATTCCCCGTGAGCGTGCAGGTCGAGCTGCGAAGCGCCGCGGGCGATCTGCTCGGCTCGGCGGTCTTCGTCGTGCCGGGAGCCGTGACCGCGTCGGCCCTGACCGTCGTCGACATCGTCGGCGTGCTCGGGGTCGCGAACGTCGGGAACGCGCAGATCCGCGTCCGCAACGTGACGGGCAACGCTCCCGTGTGGGGCGTCCTCACGACGGTCGCGCAGAACGGGTCGCTTCGCGTGGCGATCGGCGGCAATCCCTGAGCCGCGAGGCTCAGACCTTGACGAAGATCCTCTTGCGGTAGAGAACGCCGCAGACCGCGACCCAGAGCGCGAGATACGCCAGCGCGAAGAGGAGGGACCCCAGGCGCGGGTCCTCGAAGCGCGCGAAGACGTCCGCGGTGGACCGCCGTCCAGAGCGAGCGCGGCTTTCCGTCCGGCCCGGCGACCCGGATCGCGATCATGGCGACGCGCCGTCAGCGACGAGAGCATGAAGGCCGCGATCGCGTTGCGGCCGAGCCAGACGAACGGCGCGCCACAGGGCCGCCGCAGCCGCGACGTCGACGAGGGCGATGCACAGCGCGAGGCGACGCGCGGCGAGGCCCGCCATGAGGAGCGCGTAGGAGAGCGTCCAGAGGCTCTTGTTGATCGGGACGACGAGGCCGCCAGGCAGACCGCCGCCGCGGCCGCGTGCCCGCGACCAGAGCTCCGCCGACGGCGCGGGACGGCGGAGCGCGGAGCGCAGCCGTTCTCCCGCGAGCGTGCCGAGGAGCGTCGTCGCGATCGCGGGAAGCGTCGCGAGAAGCCCCTCCGGATCGTACGTGCCGTTCCAGACGTGCGCGCCGAACACCGCGCGGTCGAAGCGCGCCGGCAGGTTGCCCTCCGGATCGAGCGGGCCGCGGCGAGCAGAACGCCGTACCCGAGGAGCAGCGCGGCGGCGCCCGCGGCGGCGGCGCGGACTCCGCCGAGCAGATAGATCGCTCCGGCCGCGAGCACGCAGAGGCCGATGCGCTGGAGCACTCCCGGGATCCGGTAGTGCTCGCGGTCGAGCGCGAGGTAGCCCGCGAGATTGAGGAGGAGCCCCAGGCCGACGAGCATCCGCGGCGCGGATCGCGTGGCGCCCGAGCGTCGCGCCTCGGGACGCGCGGGCCGTCGGGCGCGCGCCGAGCGACAGGGCCAGCGAGACGCCGACGACGAAGAGGAAGAACGGGAAAATGGTGTCGGTGTACGTCCAGCCGTGCCACTCCGCATGGCGCAGCGGCGGGTAAACGGCCGACCACGTTCCGGGATTGTTGACGACGATCATGCCCGCGATCGCGAGGCCCCGCATCACGTCGACCGAGTCCAACCGCTGCATGCTTGCGGTTACTCTACTCGCGTGCGCCGTACCGTCTGGAGTGTCGCTCGCCGCCTGCGTCGCGCTCTCGGTCTCGCGTCGGCGTCCACGAGCGTCCGAGCCGCGGAGCCGCCGCGGCAGCGGCAGGGACCCTACGAAGTCACGCTGATGCTTCCGCCGGCGGGCCTGTATGCGGAAGAGGAGATGGAGATCGAGTTCCGGATCGTCGAGCCGGACACTCCAGGGCCCGACGGCGCGCCGAAGCCGCTTCCCTGGGGCCGGATCCGCGCCGAGGCCGACATGCCGAGCATGCCGTCGATGGCGAAATTCGACGAGCTCGCGCATCGCGAGGGGATACCGGGCGTCTTCGGCGTCCATCCGGTCTTCCCGCACGGCGGCGACTACCGGCTCTGCCTGACGATTCTTCCTCCGGAAGTCCAGCCCATCGGCGACCCGCGTCCGGCACAGGCCTACACGTTCGATTTTCCGCTCGTCGTCTGGGACGCGACGTCGAGCCCGACGCCGGTGCCGCGGAGGGTGCGCCCGTTCGAGCTCGACGTCACGACGAATCCCCGCCAGCCCCTCGCCGGCGAGAGTGTCGAGATCGATCTCTCGGTCCGCATGGCGTCGAGCTTCGAGCGGCGCGAGGTCACGGACTTCGAGCTCCAGCACGAGAAGCTCGTCCATCTCTTCATCGTGCGCGACGACCTCGCCGTGTTCGCGCACGAACATCCGGAGCCCGCGGGGCCGGGCGTCTTCAAGCTGCGCTACCGCTTTCCCACGCCGGGGCGCTACCGCGTGTTCGCCGACGTCGCCCCGCGCGATGCGGGCTCGCAGGTCCTCTCGTCGACGATCCATGTCGGCGGGCAGCCGTCGGCGGCCCCTTCGCCGCGGCCCTCGGCCCGCAGCCGCGCCGCGTTCGCATGGCCCGAGAGCGGCATGCCGACGGGCCGGACGGTCACCGTCGAGGCGAGGATCACGGAGGCGGGCGCTGCGGGCCGCCCCGTGAACGACCTCGAACCGTGGCTCGGCGCGATGGCCCACCTGATCCTCGTGCACCAGGATGCCGAGACATTCGCGCATGCGCACCCGGACGATCGCGAGCGCAACGTCGGCGCCGAGGGCCGGGTGCCGTTTCTCGTCCGACTGCCCAAGCCCGGGCACTACAAGGGCTGGCTGCAGTTCCAACGCGGCGGGAAAGTGGAGACGGTCGAGCTCGAGGTCGACGCGGTCCGGGAAGTGAGGGCGCCCGGACCCCGGAGGGCGCCCGCAAGGGGCGCCCCTACGGCTTCTGAAAGCGTCCGGTCAGGCCGTCGGGCTCCTTGCCCGCCGCCCAGGCGTTCTCGACCCTGAGGTTCTCGAGGTCGAGGACGATGACCACGTCGGCGTGCGTCGCCGAGACCCAGGCGCGCTTGCTGTCGGGCGAAATGAGCAGACCGACGGGCGCGGAGCTCGCGCCGAACTTTCCCTGGAAGACGCGCGCCCCGGTCGCGGCCACCGCCTCGCGGCCGAGCGGGATGCGCTTGACCTCGGTCCGCGTCGCGACGTCGTAGACGCCGACGTCTCCGGACTCGGTGAAGGCGACGAGCGCGCGCTTGCCGTCGGGCGTGATGCGGACGCGAATCGGGAAATGCGAGCCGGGGATCGTCGCGACGACCTTGAGCGACTTCGCGTCGATGACGGAGATGGTGTCGGCGTCCCGGTTGACGACCCAGATCTCGCGGCCGTCGGGGGTGACGTCGAGGCCCTCGGCGCCCTTGCCCGTCGGAACGTCGCCGGCGACTCCGCCCGGAATGTCGATGACGGTGACCACACCGTCCTTCAACGACGAGACGTAGGCGCGCTTGCCGTCCGGCGACGCCGCGACCATGTGGGAGAGCGCGTGGCCGGTCGGAACGCGCGACACGACTTTCCCGCCCTTCGGATCGACGACGACGAGCTCCTTCTTACCCTCGGCGGTCACGAGCAGCCGGCCGTCCTTGAGCGCCGCGAGCCCGTGGGGCCGGGCGCCCTCGCCGAGGTCGATCCGTTGCAGGACCTTGCCGGTCGCGAGATCGATGATCGAAACCATCCTTCCGGGCGAGCCCTGGCGTCCGTAGTCGGCCGACGGCGACCGTCTTGCCGTCCGCGAGCACCTCGGCCTCGTGCGGTCCGGTTTCGACGGGCGCGGTCCACTTGAGCTTTCCCGTCCAGGCCTCCAGCACCGAGAGCGAGTTGTCGGACTTGTTGACGACGACGAGCAGGTCGTTGCCGGGCCGCGGCGTCGGCGTGGGTGTCGGCGTCGGGGTGGGAGAAGGCGTTCCCTTCCGGCCGCGCGGCGTGGCGCGCGGCGTTGCGGTGGGCGGCGCGTCGGGCGATTCACTCGTCGCGGGCGGAGGCGTCGATCCGGGAACGACGCGCGGGGATCCGGAGGCGGTCTGGAATGCGAGCAGGCCGGTCAATGCGAATTCGAGCATCGTCTCTCCTGGCTATTGTCTATGCGGGAAGGACCGTCAGGGCGCCGGGCCGAGCCGAGAGGGCCGCCGGCGGAGCCGATTCCCGCACCGCGAAATCATCTTCGATCCGAACGCCGAATTTCCCGGGCAGGTAGATGCCCGGCTCGACCGTCACCGTGTTGCCGGCTTTCAGGGGTGTCGCGTTGCCGAGCACGAGGTACGGCGGCTCGTGCCCGTCCATGCCGAGGCCGTGTCCGAGCCGGTGCGTGAAGAACTCGCCGTACCCGGCTTCCTCGACGACGCGCCGCGCCGCACGGTCGGCGTCCTCGCCCGTGGCGCCCGCGCGCAGGACCTCGATGCCGGCGCGCTGGGCCCGGTCGACGGCGTCGTAGACTTTGCGCACCTCGTCCTTCGGCGGTCCGAACGCGACGGTGCGGGTGACGTCCGACGTGTAGCCGCGGACCTTGCAGCCGGCATCGATCAGAACGACGTCGCCGGAAGCGAGCTTCCGGTCGCCGGGCCCGCCGTGGGGGAGCGCCGCGGAGGGCCCGAACTGGACCAGCCCGCCGCCCCGCACGCCGAGCTTCTGGAACTCGCGCTCGAGCAGTGCGGCCGTCTCGCTCTCGGAGATCCCGCGGGCGAGGCCGCGGTGGACGGCGGCGATCGCGAGGCTCGTGCGGCGCGCGGCGTCGCGGATGAACGCCTGCTCCTCGGGGCTCTTGACCATCCGGAGCGCGTCGAAGAGAGCCGTGGCATCCTGCGCGCCGACCCCGTTTGCCGCATCGAGCAGCCTGGTCGCCGTGTGGTACGCCGTCGAGCCCTCGATGCCGACCGTCTTTGCCTTCGCTTTGCCGAGGGCGCGCACCGCCATCGGCATCGGGTCCTCGTCCTCGCTCCAGGTGACGATGTCGTCGACGACGGCGTCGCGCCGGTGATTGTCGGCCTCGAAGCGCGGCGTGACGAGGATGGCCGGGCCGTCGCTGACGAGGATCAAGGCCGTCAGCCGCTCGCTGCGTCCGATCGAAAGGTTCGCGGACCAGGCGAGGTTCGTCGACGGAGTCACGAACAGGGCATCGACCCCGCGCGCCTTCGCGGAGGCCCGCAGGCGCGCCTGCCGGTCGCGGAAGACGTCGGCGGGCAGCGGCGCGGGCAGAGGAGAAGCCGCATCGGATGGCGCGGCGGAAGCGGCCTCCGCCGGGAGCACGGCCGGCCATGCAGCGGTTCCCGTAGCCGCGGTGGCGGCCGCGGCGGCGCCGGAGATCGAGATCCAGCCCCGTCGGGTCAGGGTCATGCGGCGCGTAGGATACCGTTTCGGCGGCCCCGCGCGGCCTGCGGCTCAGGCCTCTTCGCGGCGTCGCTCTCCCTGGCGGCGGTCGGAGCGGCTCGGATGCCCGGGGGTGTAGCGATCGTGCGCGCGGCGGTCTTCGACGCGGCGGTCGGCCGTGTCCCGGCGTTCGGCGGGCGCAGTGGAATCATCGGACGGGCGTTCGTGGCTCATCGAGCGAGGTTTCCTTCTTCGAGGGTGGGATTTCGGAACACGGGCGACGCTAACACGCGGGTCCTACGGGCATTCCCAGACTTCAGTAGACGCCTCCCGTCAGGTGAACGAGGGCGGTCCAGAGTCCGCGGCTGAATCGGAACGTCAGGAGAGGCACGACGATCGCAGCCCCGCACCACACGGCGAGCAGGATCGGGAGCGGCCAGAGCGGAGAGAACGCCGAAGCGATCATGAGGCCGAACGCGACGACGAACGTGTTGATGTCGAGCGAGCCGACCCACTGGCCGTGTTCCCGCGCGAAGCGCACGCCGCAGCGCTCGCAGCTTTCCCGCATCGTGAAGTAGGTCCGGAAGAGCTTGCCCTCTCCGCAGACGGGACACCGAAGCCGCAGCCCGCGCCAGACGACCTTGCGCCAGTAGCCTTCGGGCCACCCGGTGCGATGGTGGCTGGTCGTGCCGCGCCAGGGGAGAACGGGAGGAGGGTCGGATGCCGTGGACGCCATGGCCGCTCGATCTTACCCCAGCGGAACTCCGCTGTCCTTCCCGGGCGACGCCGAGGCCCTGCGTTGCGAGCGCCGCGCGCGCTTCGTCGTCCCAGAGGAGGCGGTTGGTGTGATTGAGGTGGACGAAGAACACGCGTCCTTTCGCGGACGGCACCGCGGCAAGCAGCGCCGCGGTCTCGGATGCGAGCGGGTGCGGGATCTCCGTGATCGCGCGGCCCGGAATCTCGTCGGCCGAATGGAACGTCCCGTCGACGAACGCGGTGAGTCCGGGATCGGCGAGGACACGCTCGAGCCCGCCCTCCCACTTTTCCCACTTGTCGATGTCCGGGAGCCACAGCACGGAACGCGAGGGCCCCTTCACGAGCCAGGCGACCGTGTCGGAGTCCTCGTCCCGGTGGGGGACTTTCAGAGGCGTCGCGCGCAGATTCGGTGTAAGAGCGACCTCGACGCCCGGCGCGACCTCGCGGATCTCGATGTTTTCGAGCGCGACGAGCCGGCTCCACGGTTTGTTCTCGCGAAGGAAGCGCGCCATCGAGGGCGTGCAGTAGACGGGAACGCCGCTTTGCGCCGAGAACCTCGCGGCCCAGCTGCGCGAGGCCGAGGTAGTGCCCGATGTGCGCGTGCGTGAGCAGGATTCCGTCGGGCCGTCCGCCGAGGCTTTCGATCTGGTCCGCGAAGTCGGGTGTGGCGTCGATCAGAAAGCGCTTGCCCGCGGTGGGATCCACGAGTCCGAGCGCCGCGACGCGTCGGCGCTTGCCCGGGTCCTTGCGCGCTTCGGCGCAGAGCGGCTGGCGGCAGCCCGCGTGCGGGACGCCGCCGTCCTGCGCGATGCCGAGGACGATGGCTTCGGGGCCGGGGGCTCCGGGGCCGGTTTAAGGCCCGGGGCTTGCAGGGCGTGAAGGAGCAGGACGAGAGTCGGCGCGAGCACTCCGCCGACTGTAGACCGTAGGAATGTAGACTGTCGACTCACGGGAAGGAATCGAACCATGGCCCACAAGAGTCTGTCCCGCTCGACCGTCGAGGCCCTCGGCCCGCTCGTGGTTCCGCTGTCACGAAGGTCGCGCTGCCGATCGCCATCGAAAGCCTGCGCCGCGGAGGCCGTTTCGACACCGACCGGTTCTACGCCGAGGCCAAGGAAAGCCTCGCAAAGGGTTTTCAGAAGAGCAAGCCCGAGATGGAAGACCTGAAGGACCAGCTCTCGGAGCGCGGCTCGGACCTCTACGACGAGGCCCGAAAGCATGGCGCGGACCTGCTCGAGGCGCTCACGGAGAAGGGCTCGTCCCTCGCCGGAGGACTGGATGAACCGTGCCCGCCCGCGCCGCCGCCGCTTCCGCCTCGTGCACGCGCTCGGCATGCTCGCCGTCGTGGGAGTCGGCGTGGCGCTCGTCGGGAAGAAGTAGGACGGCGAAAAGGGCGGCCGCAAGGGCCGCCCCTACGGATCCGCGTGCCCCGATGTCCGGGCGGCGCTACGTCCCCGATCACCCGTCCGGCGTAGGGGCGGGGCTGGGTTGCCGCCGCCCTGCGGACGGCGTCTCCTATAGCCGCGGTCTTCCGTTGGTGGTCGGACCGCGCCCTTCCTCGCCGACCAGCTTCTTGTACTTGATCCGATGCGGCTGGTCCGCCTCCATGCCGAGGCGGCGCTTCCGATCTGCCTCGTACTCCTGGTAGTTGCCCTCGAACCAGACCGTCTGGCTGTCGCCCTCGAACGCCAGGATGTGCGTGGCGACGCGGTCGAGGAACCAGCGGTCGTGGCTGATGACGACGGCGCAGCCGCCGAAGTTCGACGCAGCGCCTCCTCGAGCGCGCGCAGCGTGTCGACGTCGAGGTCGTTGGTCGGCTCGTCGAGCAGCAGGACGTTGCCGGCACTTCTTGAGCGTGCGGGCCAGGTGCAGCCGGTTCATCTCGCCGCCCGAGAGGTCGCGCGACCCGCTTCTGCTGGTCCGGCCCTTGAAGTTGAACATCGAGACGTACGCGCGCGCCGGGATCTCGCGCTTGCCGAGGATGAGCTTCTCGTGGCCGCCGGAGATCTCGTCGAACACCGACTTCGACGGGCTCCGGCCTGTCGCGATCCTGGTCGACGTAGGACGGGACGACCGTGTCGCCGACGACGAGCTTGCCGGCGTCCGGCTTCTCCTGGCCGACGATCATCTTGAAGAGCGTCGTCTTGCCGGCGCCGTTGGCGCCGATGATGCCGACGATGCCGCCGCGCGGCAGATCGAAGGACAGGTCTTCCATGAGCAGCCGATCGCCGAACGCCTTGCGCACGCCCTCCGCCGCGGACGACGACGTCGCCCAGGCGCGGTCCCGCCGGGATGAAGAGCTCCTGCGTCTCGCCGCGGGTCTCCGGGCCCGTGTCGGTCGAGGAGGGCCTCGTAGCGGTCGATGCGGGCGCGGCTCTTGGCGTGCCGCGCGCGGGGCGACATCTTGATCCACTCGAGCTCGCGCTGGAGCGTGCGGCGCTTGGCCGTCTCGGCCTTCTCCTCGAGCTCGAGCCGGCCTTCCTTCTGCTCGAGCCAGCTCGAGTAGTTGCCCTTCCACGGGATGCCGGCGCCGCGGTCGAGCTCCAGGATCCAGCCGGCGACGTTGTCGAGGAAGTACCGGTCGTGCGTGACGGCCACGACGGTGCCCGGATACTCGGCGAGGTGCCGCTCGAGCCAGGCGACCGACTCGGCGTCGAGGTGGTTGGTCGGCTCGTCGAGCAGCAGCAGGTCGGGCTTCTCGAGCAGGATCTTGCAGAGCGCGACGCGGCGCTTCTCGCCGCCCGAGATCTTCGTGACGTCGGCGTCGGGCGGCGGCAGGCGCAGCGCGTCCATCGCGATCTCGAGCTGCCGGTCGAGCTCCCAGGCGTTCGACGCCTCGATCGCGTCCTGCACGCGCTGGTACTCCGCCATCACCTTCTCGCTCTCGGCTTCCGAGAGCTCCTCGGCGAGCTTTTCGTTGAGCTCCTCGAAGCGCTTGAGCAGGCCGCGCGTCTTGGCGACGCCTTCCTCGACGTTGCCGAGGACGTTCTTGGTCGTGTCGAGCCGCGGGTCCTGCGGCAGGAAGCCGATCCGCGTGCCGTCGGCCGGGAACGCGTCCCCCGCGAAGTCCTTCTCGACTCCCGCCATGATCTTGAGCAGCGTCGACTTGCCCGGCGCCGTTCAGGCCGAGGACGCCGATCTTCGCGCCCGGCAGGAACGAGAGATAGATGCCCTTGAGGATCTCGCGCTGCGGAGGGACGACTTTCCGCAGGTTGACCATCGTGTAGATGTACTGGTGCGCCATAGGGCGGGGGAGTCTATACATCAGGCAGCCGGGGGAGCTTCTCCGACGTTGATCCCCATCGTGCCGAGCAAGCGATTCTCGTAGCGCGACGTCCGCGAATCCCGCCGCGCGCATCAGCGCCTCGACGCCCCGCTGCGCCGGGTACTTTTCGAGGGAGGCGGGGATGTACGCGTAGGTCTGCGGGGTCGCCGTGGAAGATCCAGCCGACGAGCCGGCATCACGGTCGCGCAGGTACGCGCGGTAGAGCGCGGCCGGAACGGCGCTGCGCGGGCTTGCCGAAGTCGAGAACGACCGCGCGGCCGCCCGGCGCGAGCACCCGCCGCATCTCCGCGAGCGGCCGCGGGAATGTCGGCGATGTTGCGCAGGCCGTAGCTGACCGTGATCGACGTCGAAGGTCGCGTCGGGGAAGGGCAGACCGAGCGCGTCGGCCTGGATGAACCGGCTTCTTCGGCGCGCTCTCGGTCCGACGGCGCCGGGCCACCGCCAGCATCGGCAGCGTGAAGTCGACGCCGGCGACCGCGCCCGCGCCGAGCTCCTCCGCCAGAAAGCAGAGGTCGCCGCTCCCGCAGCACAGGTCGAGCAAGCCGCACCCCCGCGCTTGCCCTGACAGGGCGAGCGCGCACCGTCTGCCGCTTCCAGCGGCGGTGCATCCCGAAGCTCATCAAGTCGTTGACGAGGTCGTACCGCCACGCCAGCCGCGAGAACATCTCCCGCACCTTTCCGGCGCGGTTCTCGTCGTAAGACAGGTACTGTTGTCTTGTTGGACTTGTCGCTCATGTGACCCTCGGAACTATAGACGGCGGCCGCGCAACGGGCCCCTGCCGTGTTGTAAAGTTTCCAATCCCATGGCCGAACGAGCCCCAAACCCGTCAGCGCCGACGAGGCCCGCAGTGTCGCCGAGGAGGCGCGCGAGAGCGAGTGGAAGGCGCCGTCCTTCCTGAAGCAGATCTTCCTCGGCAACTTCCGGCTCGATCTCGTTCACCCGTTCCCCGAGACTCCGCCCGAGCGGCCCGAGTTCCGGGCGTTCATGGATCGTCTCGAGCGCTTCCTCGTCGAGAAGGTGGACTCCGGACGCGATCGACCGCGAGGGCAAGATCCCGCCGTCCGTGATCAAGGGCCTCGCCGAGCTCGGCGCCTTCGGCATGAAGATCCCGAACGAGTACGGCGGCCTCGGCTTCACGCAGCGCGAGTACGGCGACGCGATGAAGCTGATCACCTCGCAGCGACGGCAACCTCGTGACGCTCCTGTCGGCGCACCAGTCGATCGGCGTGCCGCAGCCGCTGAAGCTCTTCGGCACGCCAGGAACAGAAGAAGAAGTACCTCCCGCGTCTGGCGCGCCGGCGCGGTCTCGGCGTTCGCGCTGACCGAGGCCCACGTCGGGCTCCGACCCGGCCAACCTCTCGACGACCGCGACGCGCACGCCCGAGGGCGACTACATCCTCGACGGCGAGAAGCTCTGGTGCACGAACGGCACGATCGCGGAGCTCTTCGTCGTCATGGCGCGGCACCCCGACACGAAGAAGATCTCGGCCTTCATCGTCGAGAAGTCCTCGCCGGGCGTCGAGGTCGTCGTCCGCTGCCACTTCATGGGGCTGCGAGGCGATCGAGAACGGCGTCATCCGCTTCACGCAACGTCCGCGTCCCGAAGGAGAACCTCCTCTGGGGCGAGGGCAAGGGCCTGAAGCTCGCGCTCATCACGCTCAACACCGGCCGCCTGACGCTGCCCGCCTCCTGCGCCGCGGTCGCCAAGCGCTGCCTCGAGATCTGCCGCGACTGGTCGAACGAGCGGGTCCAGTGGGGCCTGCCGATCGGCCGCCACGACGCGATCGCGCAGCTGCTCGCCGAGATGGCCGCGACGACCTTCGCGATGGAGGCCGTCAGCGACCTCGCCTCGTCGATGGCCGACATGCCGCGACCGCGACATCCGCCTCGAGGCCGCGGTCGCCAAGATGTGGAACTCCGAGGAGGGCTGGAAGATCGTCGACCGGACGCTCCAGATCCGCGGCGGCCGCGGCTACGAGACCGCCGACTCGCTCCGCGCCCGCGGCGAGGCGCCGATCCCGGTCGAGCGCATCATGCGCGACTTCCGCATCAACCTCATCTTCGAGGGCTCGTCGGAGATCATGCGTCTCTTCATCGCGCGCGAGGCCGTCGACACGCATCTCCAGCATGGCGGGCGCGTTCGCCGATCCGAAAGCCCACTTCGGGGCGAAGGCTCGGCGCGCTTCCGAAGATGGCGGCGTTCTACGGCTGGTGGTACCCCTCACGCTGGCTCGGCTGGGGCGCATGGCCCCGCTTCTCCGAGTTCGGTCCGCTCGCCGGCCACGTCCGTTTCGCCGAGCGCACCAGCCGCAAGCTCGCCCGGACCCTCTTCCACCTCATGCTCAACCTCGGCCCGAAGCTCGAGAAGCGCCAGGCCCTGCTCTTCCGCGCCGTCGACATCGGCGCCGACCTCTTCGCCATGGCGGCGCGCTCTCCCGCGCCGACGCAGCTCCGCCGGGCGGGCGCCCCCGAGGCGCCGCAGGCCGCGGAGCTCGCCGACATCTTCTGCCGCGGCATGCGCGCCGCATCGCCGAACATTTCCGCGCCATCGGCTACAACGACGACGTCGCGAAGTACCGGACCGCGCGCCGGCTGCTCGACGGCGAGTTCGCGTGGCTCGAGGAGGGGCTGACGGCGATGGAGGGGCTGGCGACGGCCGTGGCGGCGGAGACGGCAGCCCAGGAGACCAGCCCGCCCCGCGTCGCGCAGCGCTAGACGCCTGATCGGATTTTTCCCCGATTCGCGCTTCTATCATTAGAAGCGGGTGATTCGGGGAGAACTGATCCCTGCGCATCCCCAGTACTGGGGATGGCGGGCGGGCATAGAATCGGCGCAACTTCGCACCCCCGGTTCCCTCGCGAACGATGGAGGTGCTCATGGCTGGATCAGGACGGTGGACCGGATTCCGGGCGATCCGCCTGGGGTCGGGACGCTCGCGGAGAACGGCGAGGACCGCGCGCTTACGCTCGCTCGTGAACGGCGTCGTCCTCTGTGCCTTGCTGGCTACCACTCCGGGTTCGGCTCAGAGCGTGAGCGGAAACATCTACGGCGAGGTCGTTGACGACCAGAGCACACCGGTTCCAGGAGCCAGCGTGACGGTGACTGGAGGTGGCGCTCCGCTCACGGCCCTTACGAACAAAGCCGGCGACTTTGTTTTCTAATTTGAGTCGGGCGAGTATCGGATCGTGGCCAACCTATCGGGATTCGCGACCGCCGACCTCCCGAACGTCGTCGTGGCCTCGAGGCAGAACGCCGAGGTGCGGCTGACAGCCGAGGTCGCGACACAAGCGGAGTCAGTCGACGTCCCGGGGACGCCGCTCCTCGATAGCCGCAAGGCAACACGGGCGTTAACGTGACACGGCTTGAGTTGGAGAGTATTCCGACGGCTCGCGACCCATGGGTCATCCTCCAGAGCGTTCCAGGAGTCCAGACGGATCGCGTGAACGTCGGAGGATCCGAGAGCGGTCAGCAAAGCTATTTTCTGGGGAAAGGGATCTCCTCCATCACAGACGGAGTGGATTCTCGAGGGCGTCGTGTTTCAGCAAGTTGCGGGGAACGCTATTGGCTCGTCGCCGCTGTACTACGACTTCGATTCCTTCCAAGAAATTCATGTCTCCACGGGCGGCACCGACCCTTCGACGCAGACGCCCGGCGTCCAGGTCAGTCTCATTACGAAGCGCGGGACGAACACTCTTCATGGAAGCGCGCGCGTATTCATTGCGGACGAACGCTGGGAGGCGACGAACGTTCCTGAAGAGCTCAGGCTTCAGCTCGAGGCTGGGGGTCGGAGCGTTTCAGGCAACAAGATCGACCTGACGCAGGACTACGGCGCAGAGGTGGGCGGGGGTCAGTGATCACCGACCGGCTCTGGCTGTGGGCCGGGTACGGCCGCAATCAGATCGACCTGGTCACCACCGGCGGAGCGCCTGACGATACGACGCTCGAGAACCTGAACGTCAAGCTGAATGCGGAGCCTTTCCGCGGCAACGCGGCGATGTTCTTCTACTACCACGCCGACAAGCTGAAGTTCGGGCGCGATGCCAGCCTCACGCGCCCGCCGGAGACGACCTGGGACCAGTCCGGACCCGCCGACACCTTCAAGCTCGAGGACTCCCAGGTCTTCAACAGCGACCTCTTTGGGACACTCGCGGGCTCGTTGACGAACTACGGCTTCGATCTGGTACCCCAAGGCGCCGGTCAGATGCGGCAGGACGGCACGCAGACGTTTCACAACACGTACTACACCGCGCGTTACTACCGGCCGAATTCGCAGATAGGAGGTAGCCTTTCCTATTTTCTGCGGACCGGCTCAGCTCAGCCACGAGCTCAAGCTCGGCGGCTTCTATCGCTTCAACAAGGTGAGGGATCGCCAGCTGTTCGAAGGGAATGTCGTGGCCTGTAACGAGCGCGCGACCTGGTGCGGCGGCTACGGCTTTCGCAACGCTGCTGAATCCTAATCGCGACTTCGCCGTAAATGCCTACTGGTATCAGTACTCGGGCTACGTCTCGGACACCATCACGCTTTCTCGTCTGACGGTAAACCTCGGCCTGCGATACGACGATCAGTATGGCGAGAACTTCCCGATCTCGCTCGAAGGCTCCCGCGCGGGGAAATCGGTGCCCCCGGGCACGATCCTTCCGCCCGCGCTCAATGTGGGAACGATCGACCCCGGTTATCGATGGAACGACTGGCAACCCCGCGTCGGAGCGACCTACTCGCTCGGCAGCGATCAGAAGACGCTCGTGCGCGCGAGCTACGCGCTGTATGCCAACCAACTCGGCACGGCCTCGATCGCCGCCTTCAGCGCCGCGCCGCCAACCGCCTTGGCCGCGGGCGCCGGCCTTGTCTACCCGTGGAACGATCTCAACCACGACCAGCACGTTGACCCAGGGGAAGTCGACACGTCCGGAGAGCCCCTGCGTGTGGTCGGTTTCAATCCGGATGACCCCACGAGCACCTCCCCGATCAACGACGTCGATCCGGATTTCGGAGCAGTCAAGACCAGTGAAGTGTTTCTGGGGATCGAGCGCGAGGTTCTGCCAACGATGGCCGTGTCTCTCGGCGGCACCTACCGCAGAATGAACAACTTCGAGCTCTCGAGCGGCATCGGGCTCACGCAGGACGATTACGTCCTGTCGACCACGAACTACCAAGAGAACGGACGTACCGACTTCCCTCTGTGCGCGGACGTTGGCTATGCCTGCGGCACGCTCCCCGACGGCACTCGGTACAACGTTCCGGTCTACCGCGTGACGCCCGGGGTCGATGTTCCGATCGGCCAATACACACGGAACAACCCGGGTTACTACCAGAGCTACTACGGCCTGGAGCTCCAGGCTACGAAGGCCTATGGGAACAATTGGATGGCGCGGCTTGGCGTGGCCTATGGCCGGACTGGAGCCAGCACTACCGGGAGGACGGATTCGTCGATCCCACGAACGTCCAGATGTACGACGGCGGACTGGTCGTCGCGCAGTCGCTCGGATCGGGTGACAAGTCGAAGGTGTACCTCAATGGCAAGTGGCAGGTGAATCTTTCGGCGATGCAACAGTCTCCGGCTCGGATTCAGCATCGCGGGAAACTTCTTCGCACGCCAAGGCTACCCTCTGGCGTACTTCTTCAGAACGTCAGAGCCAACCTCGACACTGACGTTGCGTACGAGACCAACAAGATGCATTCTCGTCGCACCCTACTGACAAATACCGGCTCGGCGCGGTGACAGAGCTCGACCTCGGGATTTCCAATACTCTGAATCTTGGTCCGGTCGAGACACAAGTCCTCGTGGATGTTTTCAATGTGACGAACAGCAATACCGTTCTTCAGCGCCAGAACCAGATCGGAGTGCGCGGGGCGAACGGAACCAACTCCATTCTCGGCGAGATCCAGTCGCCGCGGATCGTTCGCGTCGGAGCGAGGTTGAGCTTCTGAGTCGAACCTACGACGCCAGATGGAGCCTCGTGAGGAAGCTCTCGAGCGGGGATCCTGCCGCAAGGGATCCCAGATTGGCGCGACGCGAAGGAAGACGAGCAGGAATGGAGCGGTCTTCCATCGACTTCTCGAGCCACGTCGAAAGCCTTTTCCTTCTCGTTGAGCAGTATGTAGATCTGAGCGATGTAGTCCGGCTCGATGTAGCGCTCACGCGATAGCGCCTCCATCTCCGCAATGGTTCGCTTCGCGTCCTCCCGCCGCCCTTCGAGAGCCTCGGCCTGGCCCCGAAACCAGATGCCCTGAGCGTTCTTGCCGAGAGCGCGGCCGCTTTCCGGTACTCCTCGGCTGCTTCCGGGCGCATTCCTTTGGCCACGTACGCATCGGCGATGCGACTGTGCGAAAGAGGGAAGTCGGGTGCTTTCCGGGCCTCCTCGATGGCGCGGTCATACTGGCGGTTGAAGAGGTGGCCTCGCGCCAGATTCATCTGGAACGAGCGCGAGAATGGATCGATCTCGATAGCGCGTCGAAACTGCGCGACGGCTTCGGCGGCGCGCCCCTGCGAGACGAGAAACAGGGCGTACCAGCCTCGAGCCGTTGAGTCGTTGGGGTTGAGGTCGATCGCGCGCTGGAACTCCTGCTCGGCGCCCGGGTAGTTCCAGTCGTCTACCTACAGGACCCAGCCGAGAGTCGCGTGCGCTTGGGCGATGCTGTCGTCGATCTCGAGGGCACGGGAAGCGGCGGCGCGGCTTTTCGGGAAACTGTCCTGAGGTGAGAGGAAGCTGTACGAGGGGCAGACGGCGTAGGCGCTCGACAGGCCGGAGTAGGCCATTGCGTAGCCTGGGTCCAGGTCGATAGCCCGCGTGAAGTATTCGATGCTCTTCTTCTTGATCTGTTCTTCCGTCCGCCTCTCGAAGAAGTACCGGCCCTTGAGGTAGAGCTGATACGCCTCCGGACTGTCCGTGTCGCGCCTGGCAATCAGCGTTTTGTCGGTCCCGCTCAGGCGTGTCCTCAGTCTTGTGGTGAAAACTGGGTCGCGATCTCTGCCTCGACCGCCTGCATGTCGGAGAGCTTCCGGTTAAACCGATTTCCCCAAAGGTGCGTGCCGTCGGAACGTCCACGAGTTCGACGGTGATGGCGAGATCCTGACCGCGTATCGAGAATCGGCCCTTGAGCACCGCCTGCACCTTGTAAGCTCACGGCCCGCATCCCGGGCGCTCACGTCCCGTTTCTTGAATCCCGCCACGGAATCGCGAGACATGACACGCAAGTTCGGCAGGCGCGAGAGGCTGGTGACGAGCGCGTCGGTCAGACCGTCGTTCAAGTAGTCGAGGCTTTGGTCGGACTCCGTGTTCGCGAACGGGAGCACCGCAAGGGACGCGATCGACGAGTTCCCGGGCCGGAGCCAAAGCGCGGCGCCGCCAGCGGCGGCGAGCGCGACAACGAGCGACGCCCAGAGCCGGGGCGAACGAAGGAGCGCCCGGCGCGCGGAGTCCCTGGCGGCTGCGACGGGCCCAAACTCGGCGAACGGTGCAGAAGCGGTGTCGGCCAGCGCGAACGCAATGTCCTGGGCGGAATGGAATCTCAGCGCTTTGTCCTTTTCGAGACATCGCTGCACCACCCGTTCGAGGGCGGGGGAGACTCGGCGTTCACCCGACGAAAGGTCCGGCGGCTGCTCTTTCAGGATCGCCGCCATCGTGTCGGCCGCCGCATCTCGTTTGAAGGCCCGCTGCCCGGATAGGAGCTCGTACAGCACGGCACCGAAAGCAAAGATGTCGGACCGATGATCGATAGCGAGCCCGCCGACCTGTTCCGGCGACATGTAGCCGACGGTCCCCATCACGATTCCGGGCTCCGTGTAATTCGTGTCCGTCGGCGCGCTGGTCTCTTGGCCCGGCTTGACCAACGCCGACCCGCTTGGCGAGCCCGAAGTCCAGGATCTTGACGTGTGCGTCCCGCGTCACGAAAATGTTCTCGGGCTTCAGATCGCGGTGGACGACGCCGCTTTCATGGGCGGCGGATAGCCCTCGGGCGATCTGCAGCCCATAGTCCACAGCCTGCTTCTGCGATATCCGATCCGGCCGAGAGCTCGTCCCGCAGGGTCTCGCCTTCGAGCAGCTCCATGACGGCGAAGGTCGTCCCGTCCTGTGTGCCGAAGTCGAAAATCGCCATGATGTTTGGGTGCGAGAGCGCAGCGACAGCGAGGGCTTCCCGCTCGAAGCGGCCGAGGGCGTCGGTATCCTCCGCCAGCGCAGGCGGCAGCACCTTGATCGCAACGTCGCGCCGAAGTTTGGTATCGCGAGCGCGATAGACCTGACCCATTCCGCCGGCCCCAAGCGGCGAGAGAATCTCGTAGTGCGCGAGGCGCATGCCGGCGGAGAGAGACCGCACGCCGTGGTTGCCGGAAGCGGTCGGAGCGGACTCGGTCATCGGCGGTGCGTTCAGGAAGGTCGATGAGGCTTTCTCGTGAGAGTCGAGAAGCGATTCGACCTCCTTGAGGAGCTGCGAGTCACCGGCGGAGATCTCCTGGAGATAAGACGCACGCGCCGTCGGCGGCCGCTCCAGTGCGGCCGCGAAGACGTCCTGGACCCGCTGCCACCGCTCGGGCGTCATCGCGGGAACGGTCATAGTCCTTCTTTCGCCGCCGCGTCGTGCTTCTGGAGCATCGATTCGAACTTCGGGTTGGACTCGAGCGGCTCCCAGCGTGGGTCGGCCCGGACCATCGCCGAAGAGAACTCGCCGCTCTTCGTCAGGAGGTGATCGAGATGATCGATCGAGGAGTCCGTATGGCCGGTCATCGCCTCGACGAGAGCGAGGTCCTGGATCCGGAAGAGGCCCTTCCACGCATCGCGAGACTCGGGCATCATCTCCACGGCCTTCCTCCCGGCGGCGAGTGCTTCCTCATGGCGACCGAGCCCGGCAAGTGCGAGGCCAAGCGCGCTCGGAAATCGCGAGTCCTTGGGATCCTTCGTGATCTTGTCCCCGAGCTTGCGGCGTGCGGCCTCGAAGTCGGCCCGGGCGAGGTCGGGTTTGCCCGAAAGCGCGTGTGCCTGCCCGCGGAGAAGATCGACCGGATAGGCGAAGAACGGAGTGTCGTTGTCCCGCGGATTCTTCTCGAGATGGTCGAGGGCCCCGGCGAAATCCCGGCCGAGCAGGAGGGCTTGATACGCCTCGTAGGAGAGGCGGAGGGAGTCGTCCTGAAGTCCGGGTACGCGGCTCGCCTCGGCAGCGACCTTTTGAGCAGCTCCCGCGTCGCCATTCTTCAGGATGGGAATGCGAATCCGGAGCGCCCAAGGGATGTTGAATCTCGGATTGAACTTGATCGCCTGCTGCAAAGCGGTGTCGGCCGCATCGTATCGGCCGAGCAGCATGAGTGTCTGTCCGGACCTTCCCCACGCCTGGGCGCTCTGCGGATCCAGCGCGACCCAGCTCTCGTCGAGCGGGACCGCATCCTTCCAGCGGCCCATGCGCGCCAGGACCATTCCGTTCCTGAGATTGCGTCGGTGTTGCTGGGCTGCAGGGCCAGGGCCTTGCGGAACTCGTCGAGTGCCTGCGGATACTCGCTGCGGCCCCAGTAGTGGTAGTAGGCGCGCGCGATGTGAGTGTCGGCCAGATCGGGGCCGAGCGCCTCCAGCTGGTCCACGACCTTCTTTGCGCGTTCCACCGGGCCGGAGCTGCGATCGTAGAGCATGAAATACGTGAAAAGCTCCGCCCGGGCCAGCTGGTTGAGCGCCTGGGCAAAGCGCGGATCGCGTTCGACGGCCGCCCGAAAGTGCCTGGCCGCCGCTTCGAGATTCTGGTGCGTCTGGCCCTTGTGGATGAATTCGAGGCCCTTCAGATAGAGGTCATAGGCCTCGGCGTCATTCGTGAAGGCCGCTTCCAGTGCGGTCTTCTCGCGCGGCATCAGCTCGATGCCCATCGCCTTCACGACCTTGTCGGCGAGGTCCGACTGGATGGCGAAAATGTCTGATGCAGCGCGGTTGTACCGGTCGCTCCAGATCGGTGTGTCGTCGGAGACCTTGACGAGCTCTGGCGTGACGCGCACCCGGCTCGGTTTGCCATTCTCGCGCTCGGGTCGGACGGTGCCCTCGAGAACGTAGTCGACGCCGAGCTCGGCACCGATCTGACGACTCGTTTTTCCCTTGCGGTCGAAGTTCACCGCCGTCGTGCGCGAGATGACGGAGAGGCCCCGGGCGTTGGCCAGCCTGCCGATGAGCTCCTCGGTCAGGCCGGCGGCGAAGTACGCATCCTCCGGAGCGCCGAGGTTCTCGAAGGGGAGAACGACCAGGCGTAGCGGCTTGGCCGACGCCGCAGGCTCCGGTGGCGCGGGAGCGATTTCGCGAGTCCGCCCTGCGCTACCCAGATGGCGACGCCAGCGAGGACGACAGCAGCAGCGACGACGATCGCTCGACGATCCGTGCGCGAACGGGGTGCACTTGAGCGAGCGGCCGGAAGCGAGACGGCTGCGGACGACTTTTCCGCGAGCGCGAAGGCGACATCCCGCGCTGATTGAAACCGGTTGTCGCGGTCCTTTTCAAGGCAGTGGCGGACGATTCGGTCGAGGGCCTCGGGAATGTCGGGGCCGAGGTGGAGGAGGCTCGTCCCGGAGTATCGCCGCCATCGTGTCGCCGGCGGTGTCTTTCCGAAAGGCTCTCTTTCCGGCTAACATCTCGTAGAGGATCGCCCCGAGCGAGAAGATGTCCGACCGGTGGTCGGCGGTAATCGCGCGAACCTGCTCCGGGGACATATACCCGATCGTTCCGAGCACGGTTCCGGGCTCCGTCTCGCCGGAGGCGGTCGGCGCGCTCGTGACTTCGCCGGGCTCGAGCTTTTCTTCGCGCCTGGCCAGCCCGAAGTCGAGGATCTTAACGTGCCCGTCACGGGAGACGAATATGTTCTCCGGCTTCAGATCGCGGTGGACAACGCCCCGCTCGTGCGCGGCGGCGAGGCCTTTGGCAATCTGGAGCGCATAGTCCACGCCCACGCGCGACGGGAGGGGACCGGCCTCGAGCCTACTCCGCAGGGTCTCGCCGCGCAGTAGCTCCGTTACGGCGTAGGCGATGCCGCCTTGCGTTCCGAAATCGAAGATCGAAAGGATGTTGGGATGGGAGAGCGCCGCGACCGCCTTGGCTTCGCGTTCGAAGCGGGAAAGCGCCGTCGGGCTCGACATCAGGTGCGCGGGGAGGACTTTGATCGCAACGTCGCGGTCGAGCTTGCGGTCTCTCGCACTGTAGACCTCGCCCATTCCGCCCGCCCCGAGTTTCTCCTGGATTTCGAAGGAGCCAAGGCGCAGCGCCCCTTGCGAATCCCGAGTCCAGCATCGTGTGGGCTCCGACGCCGGCGGAGACTCGAGGAATTGCAGACGATGCCGCGTCGTGAGAGGCTAGCAACGACTCGACCTCACCTGCGAGGGCGGCGTCGTTCACCGAGATCTGCTGGAGAAACCCCGCTCTTTCCGAAACCGGCCGCTCGAGCGCGGCCGCGAAAATCCCCTGGATCCGCTCCCAGCGCTCCGGCGTCACAGCGCGGTACTCGACAGCTCCCGGTGCAGCCACGCCTTCGCGACCACCCACTTGCGGTGAACCGTCGCGACGGAGATGTTCAGCGCCGTGGCGGCCTCCTCGACCGTCAATCCGGCGAAGAACCGAAGCTCGACGACCTGAGCCTGCTCGCGGTCGAGAGCGGCCAACCGCTCGAGTGCCTCGTCGACGGCGAGCACGTCGACCTCTCGCGGCTTCGTCATGACGATCGTTTCGATCATCGACTGCGCCTCGCCGCCTCCGCGCTTCTGCGCCGCTCGCTTACGCGCGTGATCGACCAGGAGCTGCCGCATGACGCGCGCCGCGACGGCGAAAAAGTGTACGCGTCCTTGCCACTGGGGCACCGGGTTTCTCACCAGTTTCAGATATGTCTCGTTGACGATCGCCAGAGGGCTGGAGGGTATGGCCTTGCCGCTCGCCGCGAAGCTGTCTTTCTAGCGATGCGGTGGAGCTCGTCGTAGACCAGCGGAATGAGCCGTTCGAGGGCCTCCTGATCACCCTTCTGCCACGCGAGCAGAAGGCGCGTGACGTCTCCCCGGTCCGGGTAGCCGGGCGGGATCGGGTCGTTCGCCATCGAGGTTTGCTGGAGAAAGTCTACCTCGCCATTCTTGGGCTAATCGATGCGAGAGTCCGCGGCCGGATCGCGCTTTCTTTGTTAGGAGTCTGCCAAACGCGACGCGCACGACGACGGGTGCGGATGGCGCCACGGCCGGGCAGGAGGGTCTCGAGGTGAACAACGAAGGCGCGGCCGCCTTGGAAGTCGCTCTCAGAGAGCGGTTCGGGCTGACCCCCACGGAGGCCCGGGTAGCTGGTCAGCTCGCCGAGGGCTTATCCTATGCCGACGTAGCCGAACGGCTCGGAGTGTCGTACCACACGGTCCATAGCCACGTGAAGTCCATTCACAACAAGACCGGAGTACCGACCAACGGCCGTCTTCTCGCATTCATGCGAGACCTGATGCAATGAGTGCCTCCCCAGTTCTGGGGATAAACCGCATCCTGCGCTAGACTCGCCCCGGATGCGCCTTCCCCGGTTGGTCACGGCGGTTCTCTTTTCCCTCGCTCCGGCGGCGGGCGTTGCCGCCACTTTCACCGTCAATTCCACGAACGATTTCGACGACGGAGTGTGCAACGCCGCACACTGTTCGTTGCGCGAGGCGATCTTTGCGGCCAACGCAGCGGCCGGCACCGACACGATCCGCTTCGTCATCGGGGGAGCCGGCGCGAAGACGATCCAGCCGATCTCGACGCTGCCGACGGTGACGGGGCCGGTGAACATCGACGGCACGACGCAGCCGGGCTTTTCCGGGCCGCCGATCATCGAGATCGACGGGTCGGCGGCGGGGGCCGGCGCGAACGGACTGCGGATCACGGGAGGCGGAAGCCTCGTGACGGGACTGGTGATCAACCGGTTCAACCCGGCGTTTCCGGCAAGCGGCGGCAACGGGATCGTCCTGGAGACGGGCGGGAACAACGTGATCCGCGGCAACTACATCGGCACGAACATCTCCGGGACGGCGGCCATGCCCAACGGGATCGACGGCGTTTCGATCGTGGGCTCGGCGGGCAACCTCATCGGGCGCACGGATCTGGCCTTCCGCATCCAACGTCATCTCGGGCAACGGCGCCAACGGCGTCCGCATCATGGGCTCGGGAGCCGACAACAACGTCGTCGCCGGAAACCGGATCGGCACGAATCCGACCGGCACCGCCGCGGTGCCGAATGGTTCCGCGGGGATCGGGATCGGCGCGGGCGCGGGCAACGTCGTGGGCTCCGCGCTCGTCGGCGACACGCTCGTGTCCGGAAACGTCGGCGACGGCGTCCAGTTCACCGGCAACTCGGTGTCGACCGTCGTGACGAACACCTGGATCGGCGTGAACGCGGCCGGGACGGCAGCCCTCGGAAACGGCGGACAGGGCGTCATCCTGAGCTCGTCGACCGGCAACACCGTCGGGCCCGGCAACGTCATTTCCGGAAACGCGCAGAACGGCATCCTCGTGTCGAGCGTCTCGACGGAGAACATCGTCACCGCGAACTTCATCGGCACCAACGCCGCGGGAACCGCCGCGGTCGGGAACCTCTTCAACGGGATCAACGTCAACGACTCGGACGAGAACGTGATCGGCCCCGGCAACGTCATCTCGGGCAACCTGACCAACGGCGTGCGCATCCGCACGGAATCCTTCGGCAACGTGGTCAAGGGCAACCTCATCGGCCTGAACGCGGCCGCGACGGCCGCGATCCCGAATCTCGACGGCGTGCAGATCAACGACGAAGCCGTCGACAACGTGATCGGCGGGTCCATCGCCGACCGCAACGTCATCTCGGGCAACACCAACAACGGCGTCCTCATCGTCGACGCGGGAACGACCGGAAACACCGTCGCCGGCAACTTCATCGGTTCCAACGCCTTCGCCTCGGCAGGCATCCCCAACGGCGGCGACGGCGTCGCGATCCAGGCGGACGCGGGCGGCAACACCATCGGCGGGACCGCGGCTCGACACCAAGAACATCATCGCCTTCAACCTCGCGCGCGGCGTCTCGGTCGCGTCGGGGGCGGGCAACGCCATTCTCGGCAACACCATCACCTTCAACTCCAGCCTCGGGATCGACCTTGGACCCGTGGGCGTCACGCCGAACGATCCCGGCGACCCCGATCCCGGCGCCAACCTCCTCCAGAACTTTCCGCTCCTCGCATCGGTCCAGCTCGACACGGCATCCACGCAGATCCAGGGGTCGCTCAACAGCATCGCGACGACGACCTACCGGCTCGAGTTCTTCTCGGCGCCTCTCTGCGACGTCTCCGGCAACGGTCCGGGTCAGCGTTTTCTGGGCGCGGTGGACCGCCAGACGGATGCGGGCGGCAACGTCGCGTTCGTCGCGGCGCTGCCCTCGGCGGCGCTGGGTCCGTTCATCACGGCGACGGCGACCGACACCGCCGGCAACACGTCGGAATTTTCGGCGTGTCTGGCGGTGCCCGGACCGACGGCCGCGACCATCGATCCGACTTCGGGGCCGGCCTCGGGGGCGACGCCCGTTTCGATCACGGGTCTGAACTTCCAGAGCGGGGCGGTCGTCCGGTTCGGCGGGGTCGCGGCGACGGGCGTCGTGGTGCTGAGCGGAACCGAGATCGACGCGTCGACGCCGGTGCTTTCGCCGGGCACGCTCAACGACGTCACGGTGACCAACCCGAGCGGGCTCGCGGCGACGCTTCCGGCCGCTTTCCTCGCGGATTTCGTCGACGTGCCGCAGGCGAGCATCTTCCACGCCGACGTCGAGACGGTCTTTCGCGCGGGGATCACGGCGGGCTGCGGCGCAGGCGCCTACTGCGTGAACAACGCGGTGACGCGGGCGCAGATGGCCGTGTTCCTGCTGAAGGCCGAGCACGGCTCGAGCTACGTTCCGCCCAACTGCGCGGGGATCTTCGACGACGTCGAATGCCCTTCGCAGTTTGCGAACTGGATCGAGCAGCTCTTCGCGGAGGGGATCACGGCGGGCTGCGGGGGAGACAACTACTGCCCCAACAACCCGGTCCGGCGCGACCAGATGGCGGTTTTCCTCCTGAAGACCGACGAGGGGTCCGCCTACACGCCGCCCGCCTGCACGACGCCGCAGGTCTTCGAGGACGTCGCGTGCCCCGGTCCCTTCTCGGACTGGATCGAGGAGCTCTACGAGCGCGGGATCACCGGCGGTTGCTCGACGACGCCACTGCTGTATTGCCCGGACTCTTCCAACACGCGGGGACAGATGTCGGTGTTCCTGGTCCGAACGTTCGGGTTGTAAGGTAGGGTGTTTGCATGAAGAAACAGGCCGCTCTGCTGCTCTTCGTTTTTCCTCTGCTCGCCCTCGCGCAGGACAAGAAGCCCATGGGCGAGTACTCCGCGACGGCCTCGATCGGCACGCCGTCGGGGACCCGGAGCATGGCCTTCGACGTCGTGGTCCAGAACCCGCGGACCCTCGCCGAGATCCTTCCGCTGAAGAAGGTCCTCGAGGACGGCGGGCAGCAGGCCCTCGTCAACGCCATCCGCGGAAGCGGGCAGGGACAGATCAAGCTCGGGGCGCTCGTCTATCCGATCGACCTCGTCATGGCCGAGAAGATCGAGGATGGCTGGCGCTATCTCGTCGTGACGACGCGGCCGATCAAGTACACCGAATCCGAGGAAGACGGCGGCGCGTCGCTGAACTATCCCTTCGCGGTCTTTGCTTCGACTGGACCGATTTCGGCTCGAGCGACGGCACGATCTACACGAAGGCGTCGCTCTCGATCGACCCCGACGGCCACATCCAGGTCACGCAGTACGACGGCGATCCGGGGACGCTCACGGACATCCGCCGTATCAATTGAGGGAGGGCGCCCACAAGGGGCGCCCCTACGAGATATCCGCCGTAGGGGCGGGGCTTGTCCCCGCCCTCTTCGCTAGATCTCGTCGGTGCCCTCGTTGATTCCTTCGAACAGGATCGTCGAGAGATAACGCTCGCCCGTGTCGGGCAGCATCGCGAGGAGGACCGTGCCCTTGGGCGCCTTCTCCGCGACCTTGCGGGCGGCCGCGAAGGTGCCGCCCGAGGAAATGCCGCAGAAGATGCCTTCCTTCGTCGCGAGTGCGCGCGCGGCGTCGCGGGCCTCGAGGTCCGCGACCGTGACGATCTCGTCGTAGACCTTCCGGTCGAGCACGGCCGGCACGAAGTCCGGCGTCCAGCCCTGGATCTTGTGGGGCTTCCACTCGCCGCCGGACAGAAGCGCCGCGCCCTCGGGCTCCGCGACGACGACTTTGATGTCCCGGGCGCGCCGCCTTGAGCATCTGGCCCGCGCCGGTCAGCGTCCCGCCGGTGCCGTAGCCCGTGACCCAGTAGTCGAGCCGCTTGCCGGCGAAGTCGCGGAGGATCTCGGGGCCCGTGGTGTTGCGGTGATACTCGGGGTTGGCGGGGTTCTCGAACTGCCGCGCGAGAAACCAGCCCTTCTCCTTCGCGATCTCCTCGGTGCGGCGGACCATCCCGGAGCCCCGCTCGGCGGCGGGATGGAGGACGACCTTCGCCCCGAGGATGCGCATGAGCTTGCGGCGCTCGATCGAGAAACTGTCCGACATGACGGCGACGAAGGGGTAGCCCTTCGCCGCGCAGACCATGGCGAGAGCGATTCCGGTGTTGCCGGAGGTCGCCTCGATGACGGTCTGTCCGGGCTTCAGGGCGCCGCGAGCGCTCGGCGTCCTCGATGATCGCGATCGCGAGGCGGTCCTTGACCGAGGAGAGCGGATTGAAGGCCTCGCACTTGACGTAGATCGTCGTGCCCGCGGGCGCGAGGCGGTTGATCCTGACGACCGGTGTGTTGCCGATCGTGCCGAGGATGCTTTCGTGGATCATGACGAAACTCCTTCCGAAAAAGACGAAGCGGTAGGATACCGGTTCATGAAGGTCCTGCGCAGCGGGTTTATCCTGGCGGCACTCGTGGTTTCCGCGGCCGCCCCGACCCTGCTCGCCGCGCCTCCCGACGCGGGCGCCCCCCGGACCATGCGGGTCGACTACTTCCACACCGGCAACGCGACGGCGGAGCGGTTCAGCCTCGACCGCGTCGTCCTCGAGCCGCTGCCCTGGCCGGGCAATCCGACGCAGCCCATCGACACTACCAATCTCGGCAAGTACCTCTTCGAGGTGATCGACCGCGCCACCAACCGGATCGCTCTACTCGCGCGGTTTCGCGTCGGTCTACGGCGAGTGGGAGACGACGGGCGAGGCGAAGGACATCTCGCCGGACCTTCTCCGAGTCGCTGCGCTTTCCCGGCCCCCGAGGCGCCGGTTCAGATCGTCGTCAAGAAGCGCGACCCGACAGAACGCGTTCCGCGAGATCTGGACCTTCATGCGTCGACCCGAAAGACGTCTTCATCGACACGGCCGCGCCGGCCTCGCCGGGCGCCGTCATCGCCATCCAGCAAGAGCGGGCGAGCCCGCCGACGAAGGTCGACTTCCTGATCCTCGGCGACGGCTACACCGCGGCCGAGCGCGGCAAGTTCGAGAAGGACGCGCGGCGGCTGGCGGACCTGCTCTTCGCCGTCGAGCCCTTCAAGTCGCGGCGCGAGCGACTTCAACGTGTGGGCGCTCTGCCCGCCCGCGGAGGAGTCGGGCATCTCGCGGCCGTCGATCGGGCGTCCACCGCCGGTCGCCGCTCGGCGCGACCTACGACGCGTTCGGCACCGAGCGCTACATCCTGACCTTCGAGAACCGCGCCTTCCGCGACGTGGCGTCGTTCGCGCCCTACGAGTTCGTCGAGATCCTGACGAACACGCAGGACCTACGGCGGCGGCGGGATCTTCGGCCAGTACGGCACGGTCGCCGCCGACAGCCTCTGGGCGCCGTACGTCTTCGTCCACGAGTTCGGCCACCACTTCGCCGCGCTCGCGGACGAGTACTTCACCTCGGCCGTGGCCTACGAGCCGGCGGCGGCGAGCGCGTCGAGCCCTGGGAGCCGAACGCCACGGCCCTCTGGATCCCGCGAAGCTGAAGTGGAAGGACCTCGTATCGCCGGGGACGCCGATCCCGACGCCCTGGGACGAAGGAGGAGTTCGAGAAGGCGTCTCGCAGGAGTACCAGAGGCGAGCGCCGCGAGATCCGCGCCGCGAACGGGCCCGAGGACGAAGATGGACGAGCTCTTCACGCGAGGAGCAGGTCCACGAGACGAAGCTCCTGGGCACCGACCAGCTACTCGGGCAAGGTCGGCGCCTTCGAGGGCGCGATGTACGAGGCGAAGGGCTACTACCGGCCCCAGGAAGACTGCATCATGTTCACGCGCGACGAGGTGCCCTTCTGCGCCGTCTGCCGGCGCGCCCTGACCCGCGTGATCGACCTTACTCGCGCTAAGCAGCCGCGCTAACGCCATGAGCTTTCGGCGCGGGGTCGCGCTCGCCGGATTCGCGCGCCGGCACCTCGGCCGCATGAACGCCGGGCGCCGCGCCGTGATGGGCCACCTTGCCGCGCCGCGCCCGGCGAGACGCTGCCGATGCCGACCTTCGTCCAGCTCCGCGTGACGAACCTCTGCAACCTCCGCTGCAAGATGTGCGGACAGTGGGGCGACACGGGGATCTTCCGTTCGAGCAGTCGCATGGCGGCGCCGCGCGACGGCGCGCCCGAGCGCGCGCGCATCCAGGAGCTCGATCGGCTTGAAGCGCCAGCTCGCGCTCGACGACTACGCGCGCTCCTCGACGAGGTCGCCGCCGGGAGCCCGATCATCAGCCTCTTCGGCGGCGAGCCGTTCCTCTATCCGGACATCCTTCCGCTCATCGCGAGATCAAGCAGCCGCGGCCTGACCTGCACGGTCATCACCAACGGCGGCCGCCTCGAAGCGCTCGCCCGCGACCTCGTCGAGCTCGGCATCGACTCGATCGCGATCTCGATCGACGGCCCGCCGGAGGTCCACAACCGGATCCGCGGCGCGCGTCCGACGCTTCGAGAAGGCCGCCGCCGGGCATCCGCGCGGTGGCGCGCTGGCGCGAGGAGCTCGGCCGGCGCGCTCCCGATGCTGATCGCGATCCTGCCGGTCACGGAGCTGAACTCGGGACGTCGATCGGTCCGGCCGTCGAGGCGCTGCGGCGAGCTCCCGCTCGACACGATCAACGTCGGCCTGCGCTGGTTCGTGCCGGAGAACGTCGGCGCCGAGTACGAGCGCGTCATGCGCGAGGAGCTCGGGGTCGAGGCCACGTCCTGGAAGGGCTTCGATTTCGACGGATGGCCGGACGCGCTGCGGCCGGAGGGCAAGCCGATGACGGAGCTCGTCCGGCTGATGAAGGCCTTGCGGCGCCGCCGGTTCCTCGACTCCACCGTCGGCCGGCCCTGGACCTCGTTCGTTCCGGACGTGCCCGCCGCGCGCGTTCCCTGCGTACTTCAGCGACTTCGGCGAGACCTTCGGCCATCAGACCTCTGTCCGGTCGCGTGGTACTTCGCGCAGGTCGAGCCGGACGGCGAGGTCTGCTTCTGCGGCGACTTCCCCGACTACTTCATCGGCAACGTGCGCCGGCAGCCGTTCCGGGACATCTGGACGGGTGAGAAGGCCGCGCGCTTCCGCGCGAAGCTCGCGAAGGAGCCGCTGCCCATCTGCGCCCGGTGCTGCGGGAACTTCGTCTACGGCAAGTGGCAGCGTCCGCCGGTGACGGCAGCCTCGAATCCGTAGGGCGGACGAGTGGAGGGCGGGGGCAAGCCCCGCCCCTACGGTGTCTGAGGCGAATGGCGGAACCGGCGGTCGAGTACGGGCGCCGGCCCTTGCAGCCCTCGGAATTCGTAGGGGCGGCCCTTGCGGCCGCCCGGTGTCCTGGACGAGTGGAGGGCGGGGACAAGCCCCGCCCCTACAGCGGATTGGCGGGCGAGGGTGTTCCCCAGAACCCGTAGAAATTGAACCACTGGGTCGGGTAGCGGCGGATCACGCGCTCCAGGTCCGCGGCGACGCGGGTCATGATCCGCGCCGCGTCCTCGTCCGGCGAGAGGGCCGGGTCGGCCGCGAGGGGCTCGCCCCAGACGTTGAAGTAGCTCCCGTCCGTGTCCCGCAGGAAGAAGCCGGGCAGGATCTCGCAGCCGCAGAAGCGGGCGAGCAGGGCCGGCGAGCGCAGGAACGGCGTCGGCCGGCCGAAGAAAGGGACGATGACCTCGTCCTCGGGATACGCGCGGTCGACGAGCAGCGCGACGGCCCGGCCCCCGTCGACCGCCCGCGCGCACCCTGAACGCCGTCGCCATGGACGAGTCCCGATGTCGATCGATTCGACGCCGAGACGCTCGCGCAGCTCGCGGCGCATCTCCTGGACGTTGGGGTCGAGCTCCCGCTGGCCGACGACGGCGGGCACGAGGCTCGTGCGCGCGCAGCGTCACGGCGCCCATCTCCCAGTTGCCGACGTGCCCCGTCACGAGCAGGAACCCGCGGCCGCCGCGGCGCACCCGCGGCGAGACGCGCGCGTCCTCCGCGAGGGTCGAGACCCGGGGGACGAGGTCTTCGCTCCGCAGACTGCCAGACGTCGATCGTGTGCCGCCCGTACTCGAAGAACTGCCGCCGCGCGAGCCTCTCCGCTTCCGCCTCGGACACCCCGAGGGCGGTGCGGAAGTTGGAGCGGATCCCCGCCTTCGTGCCTGTGAGAAATGTCACCGCGAGGCCGTTGCCGACCACGTTGATCGCGTTCAGGACGGCCATCGGAAGCCAGCGCGCGCCGTAGTGGAGCCCTCCGTAGACGACACGGTTCGACAGCCCGTGGCTGACCCACTTTTTTCGCCCCCGCGGGGGAAGGAGCCCGTCCGGGACGCCGGGCGGGGCCTGCGCTTCCCGCATGTGAGGGTGGAGTTTACAATTCACCGGCCCCATGAACGTTCTCCTCCTCCGGCCGGATCCCGGCAACGAGCGCTTCGGCCTCGGGCCCTTCTTCCGCGTCGAGCCGCTGGGCCTGGAATACGTGGCGTCGGCCCTGCGTGCGCGGGGTCACGAGCCCACGATCGTCGACCTGCGTTTCGGGCATCGCCTGGCGAGCTGGGTCCGGCGGAGCAAGCCCCGGATGGTCGGAATTTCCTGCATGCACGCCCTCGAGTACGACCGCGTCCTGGCGACGGCGCGGGAGATCCGGAGGGTTTCGCCGGACGCTTTCATCCTCGTGGGCGGCCACGCGGCGGCGGCGTTTCCGGGACCGCTCCAGGCGCCCGAAGTCGACGCGATCTGCGTCGACGACGGGGAAGAGGTCGTCCCGGCCGTGGCCGACGCTCTGGCGGCGGGACCGGCCGCTGGCCGAAGTGCCCGCGCTTCACCTCCGGGCCGGCGACCGCTGGACCGCGACCGCCCCCCTCGAAGACCGGACCGGCCTCGACCGCGTGCCCATGCCCGCCCGGGATCTCGTCGAGCGCGACCGCAACCGGTACCACTGCCTCCTCTTCAAGCCCGTCTGGCTCGTCGAGACGGCGCGGGGATGCCCGTATCGCTGCAACTTCTGCTCGGTCTGGCAGCTCTACGGCCGCTCGTTCCGCGAACGCTCGATCGGAGCGGTCGTGGACGATCTCGCGTCGGTCGGCGATTCGGTCTTCATCGCCGACGACCTCTTCTGGAATCACCCCGAGCGGAGCCGCGAGCTCGCCCAGGCCCTCAAGGCGCGCGGCGTCCGGAAGCGCTGGATCCTCGTCCAGACCCGGACGGATCTCGTGTGCCGCAGCGCCGAGCTCCTCGAGGCCTGGCGCCCGATCGCGAAGGACTTCGACATCTTCTTCGGCCTCGAGGCTGCCTCGGACTCCGGACTGGCGGGTGTCGTGAAAGACACGGGGGTCGCTGCCTCGATCGAGGCCGCGCGGATCTCCCGTTCGATGGGCTACGGCGTGACCGGCAACTTCCTCGTCGATCCGGATTGGGAAGAGGCGCAGTTTTCGCGAGCTCTGGGACTTCGTCGCGAAGCACGGTTTCCAGCGCGCGGGCTACACGATCCTGACGCCCCTGCCCGGGACGGAGCTCTTCCAGAAGCTCGCGCCGATTCTCGAGGGCCAGCCCTGGTTCAAGTACGACATGCACCACGTGCTCTGGGAGCCGCGCCTCGGGGCGCAGCGGTTTTTCGAGCTCTATGCCGAGACCTGGCGGCGCTCGATCCTCAACACCTCGGGCGAGAAGAGCTGGCTCGAGTGGATGAAGCAGGTCAAGCCGAGCGAGATCCCGTACCTGACGCGGGTCCTCATGCGCACGCAGCGGATGATGAAGGCGCAGGCGTACCTCAAGGAGCACGCGGAGGCGCAGCGTGTGGCACCGCTGCGCAGCTTCCCGCCGCAGGCCCTGGCCTCCTGAGCGCGCTCGACGACGCTCTCCCGGAAGGCGCGGACAGCGAGCGCCTGTCGCGCCACGAGATCCGGATCCGGGCGACTCCCGAACGGATCTGGCGGGCGCTCCTCGAGCAGGATCTCGGTGCCTCGCCGATCGCGAAGGTGCTCCTCTTTCTGCGCGGCTACGGAGGGCGTGCGTTTCGGAAGAGCCCGGGCACCTTCTCCGAGAAGCTCGAACGCTTCGGCTTCACGAAGCTCGATGAGGTCCCGTCGCGGGAAATCGTATTCGGCATCGCGGGGAAGTTCTGGCGGCCGGATGGGGCCTTGCGGCGGCTGTCCGATCGCGATGCCTTCCTCGCCTTCGCCGAGGACGGCTGCGTCAAGGCCGCGTGGAACCTGCGGATCGAAGCGGAACCCGCCGCGGAGCCCGGCACGTGCACGCTGTCGACCGAAACACGCATTCGTTACTTCGGGGAGACCGCTCGCCGGAGGTTCCGCCTGTACTGGGGCCTCGTCGGCCCGTTCTCGGGCGTGCTGCGACGAATTCTGCTGCGCGGCATCCGGGCGCGTGCCGGCGCTCCGGTCTCCTGAGCCATCGCAGGTATCATCCGCGCCGTCGATCGGAGGAGTCATGAGGAACCGCATTCGCGCCGCGGGCTTCGCCGCAGCCGTCGTGCTGTCGGGAACGGCCGCCGCCCAGTCCCCCGACGGGATGTTCGCGCAGGGAACGATCGCCGCGCAGCTCGACGGCTGGCATGCCGCGGCGGCCGCGGCGGACGAAGCGAAGTACTTCTCGTACTTCACGCCCGACGCGGTTTTCCTCGGGACCGATCCGACGGAGCGCTGGACGCGGGACGAGTTCCGCCAGTGGGCGAAGCCGTACTTCACGAAGGGCAAGGCCTGGAGCTTCCGCGCCACGGCGCGCTGGATCTCCTTCTCGCCCGACCGGACCGTCGCCTGGTTCGACGAGGCCCTCGACACACCCAACATGGGGCCGTGCCGGGGATCGGGCGTGATGGTGCGCGTCGGGGAGACGTGGAAGATCGCCCAGTACAACCTCTCGATCCCGATTCCCAACGACCTGACCGACGCGATCGTGAAGCAGATCCGGGAATTCGACGACGCGAACAAGAAGAAAGGGAAGTGACGCGATGCGCCACCGCCTCGTCCGCCTCGTGTTCGGGAGCCTGTTCGCCGCGCTGACGGTTTCAGCGGCGCTCGCGCAGAACAAACCCGCGGAGCTCGTCCTGCGCGGAGCGGCCGTCTACACCGTCGACGGCGCGCGGAGCTGGGCGCAGGCCGTGGCCGTCTCCGGGGGCCGCATCGTCTTCGTCGGTTCCGATTCCGCCGCCAGGGCGTGGGTCGGGCCGTCGACGAAGGTGGTGGAACTCCAGGGCAAGATGGTCCTGCCGGCCTTTCACGACGCGCACGTGCACCCCGTCTCCGGCGGCGTGGAAGCCCTCGAGTGCGATCTCAACGGCCTCCCGAATCAGGCGGCGATCCTGGAGAAGGTGCGTGCGTACGCCGCGGCCCGCCCCTCCGACCCGTGGATTCGCGGCGGGGGATGGGACCTGACCGTCTTTCCGGAGGGCAATCCCTCGAAGACGCTCCTCGACGCGATCGCGCTCGACCGGCCGATCTACCTCGCGGCCTCCGACGGGCACTCGGTGTGGGTGAACTCGAAGGCGCTCGCGCTCGCCGGGGTCACGAAGGCGACGGCGGATCCGCCGTACGGGCGCATTGAGAGGGATCCCGCCACGGGAGAGCCCAGCGGGACGCTGCGCGAGGACGCGGCGGGCCTGGTCGGCAAGCTCCTGCCGGAACGCAACCCGAAGGAGTACGTCGAGGGGCTCAGGGAGGCGCTGCGGCGCGCCAATGCGTTCGGCCTGACGTCCCTCGTCGAGGCGAGCGCGTCCGACGAAGACCTGGCCGCCTATGCAGCGCTCGAAGCGAAGGGCGAGCTCACGGCACGGGTCCTCGCCTCGCTCTACTGCGACACCGACAAGGGTGTGGCGGAGGTGGCGCGTCTGAAGGCGCTGCGGACGAAGTACGCCGGCAAGCGGCTCCGGACGAATGCCGTCAAGATCTTTGCCGACGGCGTGCTCGAGACGCGCACGGCCTCGGTGCTCGAGCCCTACGTGGGATTCCCGGGGGACCGCGGGAAGCCGAACCTGCAGCCCGACGCATTCCGCGCTCTTGCGACGGCGTTCGACAAGGAAGGCTTCCAGATCCACATCCACGCGATCGGCGACCGCGCGATCCGCGACGCGCTCGACTCCCTCGAGGCCGCGCGCAAAGCCAACGGCGCGCGCGACTCGCGGCATCACCTCGCGCACATCGAGCTCATCGACCCCGCGGACATCCCGCGTTTTCGGCGTCTGGGGGTCATCGCGAATTTTCAGCCCCTCTGGGCCAACGGCGACAAGTACCTGACCGAGCTGACCGAGCCCAAGCTCGGGCCGGAACGGTCGCGCTGGCTCTATCCGATCGGCAGCGTCGCCGCCGCGGGCGCCCCGTTCGCGTTCGGGAGCGACTGGAGCGTGTCGTCGTTGAATCCGATCGAGGGCATGGCCGTCGCGGTCACGCGCCGCCAGCCGTCGGAGGGCCCGGGTCCGGCGTGGCTGACGCAGGAGCGCATCGCCCTTCCCGAAGCGATCGAGGCCTACACCATCCGGGGCGCGTACCTCGACTTCTCCGAGAAGGAGACCGGATCGATCGAGGTCGGCAAAGCCGCCGACCTGATCGTCCTCGACCGGAATCTCTTCGAGATCCCGGCCTCGCAGATCCACGAAGCGAAGGTTCTGCTGACGCTCCTCGAAGGCAAAGAGGTTTACCGGGCTTTGGCCGCGCCCGTCACTTCACCCGCGAATAGGTGAACGTCGCGGTCTGGTCCTTTCCGCCCGCGCGGGAGGTCCAGGATTGGGTGAATCGATCCGGGCCGTCGAAGGTGACGACGAGGCCCTGCATGACCTCGCTGTCGGGACGGACGTTGGTCGCATCGAGGAATCGGAAGGTCAGTGTCCTGCCGTCGGGGGAGAGGTCCGTGGCCGTCATCCGGGGCTGATTTCCGGCAGAGCAATAGTGGGTCGCCATGATGCGGGATCCGTCGCGGTGGTATGCGGTCACCATGTTCGCGTCGTGACCGCTGTCCATGGTTTCGATCAGGGTCGTGCCGTTGGAGGCGAGCTCGTAGGAAAGGTGAACTTCCCCCGTGCCATCGGCATACGTTCCTTTCCATTCGCCGACGAGCGTCTTGAGCTTGTCCCAGGACGGGTCCGGAGTCGGAGCGCCGGCGCCGGCGGCGGCCACAGAGAGACTCGAAGCGCAAAGGACCAGAGCGGCACAGAGGACTTTCATCGCGATCCCTCCTTTTCGAAACCTTCGGCAATTTTCGCGAGGCGGTCGAGGCAGCCGATCCATCCGGCGTCGTGCTCCGCGCGCGCCCTCTCGGTGGCGAGGCGTTCGTGCGTCACGACGAGCTCGGTGTCCGCGCCGCGGTCGAGGAACTCGACGGTGACGACGGTGTCCTCGCCGATGGGATCGCCGAGGGCGGGGTCGTTGTCCCAGCTCCAGGTGTAGACGAGCTTCGAGGGAGGAGTGACCTCCCGGTAGGTTCCCCAGATCGACCAGGGCTTGCCGCCGTCCGTGCCTTCGAGGCGGTAGTGGCCGCCCGTGCGCAGGTCCAGCGCTGCCACGCGCATCTCGCCGTCGGGCTCGATGAACCAGCGCATCAGGAGCTCCGGGTCCGTCCACGCCCGGAAGACCCGGTGCCGGGACGCGCGGATCGTGCGCGCGACGCGGACGGGCGCCGCGGCCGCCTCGGGTTGTCGTTCTGCCATGACTTCTCCTCCTCGTTTGCTCGCGACTCCTCGGGTCCCTCCAGATAACGCTGCAGCGCGTCGAGACGTCCCTCCCAGAACTCGCGGTAGTGGGCGATCCAGTCGCCGGCGCTCCGCATCGGACCGGGGACGAGGCGGCAATGGTGGACGCGTCCCGCGCGCCGGCGCGCCAGCAGCCCGGCGTCCTCGAGCACGCGCAGGTGCTTGGACACCGCGGGCAGGGACATGCGGAAGGGCGTGGCGAGCTCGGTCACCGAGGAGTCGGGAGCCAGCGCGAGCTTCGCGAGAATCGCTCGCCGGGTCGGGTCGGCGAGCGCCGCGAACGTCGCGTCGAGAGCGGCGGGGCGCGCCAAATAGTTAACCATATGGTTAACTATCTCAGACGGCGAGGGCGCCTGTCAATTCCTGATTGGCGGGACCCTCAGAGCCCGAAAGCGCGGACCAGGAACACGGCCATCTGCCCGCGCGTGTTGGGGTTGTGCGGGCAGTACAGCAGCGGCGCGGCCTGGCAGCCGCCGGTCACGCCCTCCGCGTAGAGCTGCTCGACCCAGGGAGCGAACCCATCTCCCTCCGGCACGTCCCCGAAAATCCCGACCGCCGTCGGCGGCACATGGGAAGCGCCGTACTTCGTCTTCAGCAGGAACGCCGCCATCTGGCGCCGCGTCACGGGGGCGTCGGGGCAGTAGTTGCCGTTGCCGCAGCCGCCCGTGATCTCGAGATCCGCGAGCTCCTCGATCCACGGCGCGTACGGGTCCGACGCGGGGACGTCGAGGAAGACCGTTCCGCTCGCCGGCGGCGGCGCGTGATCCGCTCCGAGCGTGCTGCGAAGCAGGAGCACGGCCATCTGCTTGCGCGGGATCGCGAGATCGCGGCAGAAGCTTCCGCCGTGGCAGCCGGCCGTGATTCCGGCGCGAAAGAGCGTCTCGACGTAGGGGTGGAAGGGATCCGGCTGCGGCACATCCAGGAAGTCCGCGAACCAGCCCTGCGCGAGCGACGCCGCGCTCGTGTCCGGGTTCGTGACGACGACGTCGTTCAGGGTGCCGGGAGGCAGCGCCGGGGTGGACGTCGTCAGATAGGACGCGCTCGACACGGAGGCGCCGACCGCGGACGCGCCGCCGATTTGAACGGTCGCGCCGGCCTGGAAGCCCGACCCGGTGACCGCGACGCCCGTGCCGCCGGAGGCGGGGCCCGACGTCGGTGCGATCGCGAGACCCGCGGTGGCGTTCGCCTCGTAGGCGCCGAGATCCGGAGAGGCGTCCCGCAGCCGGCCGAGAACGTCGTCGTCCGGCGAAAGGGCCGGATCCGCCTGGCCGACCGCGGGGCTGCCGCCGCCGATCGCGCCGTAGAGCCCGACGAGCCGCTCGAACTCCTCGCGAATGGTCGCGCTGCCGCTCGCGAAGGCCGTCCCGTTCCAGCGGGGGAGGACGATGCCCGCCTGAGCCGGGAGCTGCGGGTCGGCAACGAGCGCGTTCCCGTCGTCGGTCAACGGGCTCACGAGGTCACCCGGAGGGATCGCCGCCCCGCCGTTCCAGTAGAGGTTTCGGTCGAGCACGAGGCCGGTCGCCTCGGCGGGCGATCCGTCCGAGAACTCGTTGGTGCCGCCCCCGGCCTCGGCTCCCATCGTTCCGGTGGGATCGGACCAGATGTTGCCCCGCAGCGAGACGAGCTCGTTGACGGGATTCGATCCCTCGCGGTTGACCCGGCAGGCGTAGGCGAGCGACGGGAGGTTGCCCACGACCGTGTTGGCGCGGAACGTGATGTCCTGGCCGCCCTTGACGCCGAAGGCCGCGCGCATGTCGTTGCCGGAGTCGCCGAGCATCAGGTTGTTCTCGACGCGGATCGCGCGGCCCTCGAAGTACGGCATCCCGTCCTCGCCGACGAGGACGAAGTTCGAGCCGCTCGAGCCCTCCCAGTGCAGGAACACGTTGCGGCGCACGGTGATCCGCTCGTCGCCGATCTGCCCGTCGTCGTCGGCGTTGGAGTCCTTCATGACGATGAAGGAGCTCGTGTCGTTGCCGTTGGCGCGGCCGCTTCCGGCGAAGTCGTTGAAGAAGATGTTGTCCTGGACGAGAACGTCGGTGACGCTGTTGATGTCGATGTGCTCGTCGGATCCGGCCTGGTTGGAGAACACGTTGCCCTGCACCGTGACGAAGCGCGCGCCGTTGTTGATCTTGAGCAGGTCGTTGTTCCAGGAGTCGTGGAAGACGTTGTCGCGGATCGTGATGTTCTCCGCCCAGAAGCCGTCGCCCTGCTGGACCTGCATGACGAGGGCACCGGCGCCGGCCCCGGAGTGCCGCAGCTCGAAGCCCTCGAGGATGACGTTCTTCGCGCCGAAGAGCTTGACGACCGTGCCGGCGTATTGCAGCACCGCGCGGTACCGGTTGACCGCCTTGAAGGTCGTCGGGGTCTCGAACCGCTCGTAGAGGCTGTGCGTGCCGGTGTACACGCCGTTCTGGAAGTAGACCGTGCAGGTGTCGTCCGGCACGGCGGCCGAGGCGTGGTCGAGGGTGGCCCAGGGAGAGGCGAGCGTGCCGGGGTTCGAGTCGCTGCCCGTGGGAGTCGGTGCGACCCAGCGCTCACAGGGCTGGGCGGCGGCACGACCCGAGAGGGCCACGAGGAGGATCGCCGAGCTGCGAATCGGGCGGTCATGCCCGCCATTCTGCGTTGGCCCGGCCGACCGTCCGAGGTGACCGGGCGCCACGACAGGGTCTACTCGAGCTCGAACGTCCTCGTCAGAAACACCGACATCTGGCCGCGCGTCACCGGTGTCGCCGGGCAGTAGAGCAGCGGCGAGGCCTGGCAGCCTCCCGTGATTCCGCGGTTGTAGAGATCCTCGATCCACGCGGCGGCGAAGTACTCCGGCGGCACGTCGCCGAAGAGCGTCCCCGTGGCCACCGGCGGCACGTAGTCGAAGCCGAGCAGGGCCTTCAGCAGAAAGACCGCCATCTGGCTGCGCGTCACGGGAGCGTCCGGGCAGTAGTTGTTGCCGCCGCAGCCCGCCGTGATCTGCAGCGCGGCGATCTCTTCGATCCACGGCGCGAAGGGATGGTCGACGGGAACGTCGTCGTAGATGCCGACGGGAGCCGGCGGGACGTGATCCGCGCCGAACTTGCTCTTCAGGAGGAAGACGGCCATCTGCCCGCGCGTGTTCGGGGCGTCCGGGCAGAAGTTGCCCGAGCCGCATCCGGCCGTGACGCCGTTGCGCGCGATCGTGTTCACGAAGTCGTGGAAGATGTGGAGCGGCGGCACGTCGAGGAAGTCGACCTGGATGGCCTGCTCCGTGGCCGAAGAGGTGCAGGCGCCGTTGGTTTCCGTGACGGAGAGGAGCATCGTCGTGCCGGGCGCTCCCGCGTCGAAGGTGATCGCGTTCGTGCCCTGGCCCGAGGTGATCGTGCCTCCCGAGAGCGTCCAGGCGTAGGTGGAGCCCGAATGCGCGACCACGCTCGCGGCGAGCCCCGTCGCGCCGACGGCGGCGGAGACGGGTGCCGTGAGGGTCGGAGCGGCCACCGGATCGCCGACCTCGACCTCGGCCTGGCCCGTGCCGGCGTTGGCGCAGTTCGCGTCGGACACCGACGTGACCGTGTAGACGGTCGTGGCGGCGGGGCTCACCGTGCGCGTCGCCGGGCTCGTCGCGGCGTTCTGGACGAAGCCGTCGGACCAGGTCAGGGACCAGGGTCCCGTGCCCGTCAGCGCGGCGGAGATGTCCGTGGAGGCGCCCTCGCAGATCGCGGCGTCGCCCGAGACCACCGCCGTCGGCAGCGCATGCACGACGGCCGTGGTGGTGCCGGCCGCCGAGGTGCAGCCGTCGACCGTGACCGTGACGCTGTAGAGGCCGGTGGCCGCCAGCGTCGCGTTGGGGATCGTCGGATTCTGAAGCGCGGAAACGAAGCCGTTCGGGCCCGTCCAGGCGTACACCGCGCCGGCGACCGTCGAGGCGGTCAGCTGCAGCGTCTCGCCGACGCACACGGCGCCGCCGTTGCCCGCGGTGGGCGCGGGCGGGGTCGGGTTGACCGTGACCGACGCGTTCGCCGCGTTGTTGCCGCTCGACGGGATCCGCCGTGGCGGCGGAGACCGCAGCGCTGTTGGTCGCCGGGCCGGTCGCTTCCGGCGCCGTGATGGCGATGGCGATGGAAGGCGCCGCTCCGGTCGCGAGCGTCGGCCGGGTGCAGGTGATCGTGGTGGTGCCGCTGCAGGACCAGCCCGTGCCGGACGCCGACACGAGGGTCGCGCCGGCCGGAAGCGTCGACGTGACGGACACGCTCGTCGCGGCCGACGGGCCCGCGTTGGAGACGGTGAGCGTGAACGTGGCCGCGCCGCCCGGGCAGACCGCCGAAGGCGCCGCGAGGTGCGCGAGAGACAGGTCCGCGCTCGCGACGACGGCCGTCGTCGCGCCCGCCGTGTCGTTGGCCGCCACCGGATCGGCGGAGGAAGCCGAGACCGTGGCCGAGCTGACGAGGGACACGGGCTCGTTGGGCGCCGTGACGACGACGGAGATCGGATCGGCGGCTCCGAGACCCAGCGACGCGAGGGTGCAGGTGACCGGGCCCGTGCCGCTGCAGGACCAGCCCGTCCCGCCGGCCGAGACGAGGGCGACGCCGGCGGGCAGGGTGTGCACGACCGAGATCGCCGTCGCCTGCGAGGGGCCGGCGTTGGAGACCGTGATCGTGTACGTGAGGCTGGCGCCGGCGCTGACCGGGTCGGGCGCGTCGCCGAGCGCGATCGCGAGGTCGGCGTTGGCCGCGTAGGTCGCGGTGTAGGTGGTGTTCGCGGCCGGCACGGTGATCGTGTGGCTCTGCGCGCCGCCGTCCGACCAGGACACGAAGGAATAGACGGTCGGGAAGGTGCCTTGCGGGCTCGGTGCGTCGACCGCGACGGCCGCGTTGACGATGGCGGTGCGCACGATCGGCGCGGCCGCGGTGGTTCCGCCGACCGTGAGCTGGAGGCCGGTCGGGCTCGTGGCGAAGGTCAGCTCGACGGTCTGAGCGGCGAGCGTGACGCTCGTCGTCTGGGTGAGGCCTTCCGAGTCCGTCGCCGTGAGCTGGATCTCGAGGGTCGAGGGATGCAGGGCGGCGGGCGCGACGAAGGATCCGCCGGCGACGCCGTCGAAGGTGCCGACGACTTCCGTGGTGCACGTCGTCGGGCAGTAATGATGGAGAACCGTCCAGGACAGCGCGCTCTCCGCGAGCGTTCCGTCTTCGACGTCCTCGGCGCTGCCCGAGAAGTCGATCGTGTCGCCGACCGCCCAGGTCAGGGACGCGGCGGGCGTCGCGATCTCGGGGAGCGGCGCGTGGTTGACCTCGACGTTGTCGAAGACCGCGCTGCTCAGGATCCCGTCGTTGTGGGAGGTGACCGCCATCCCGAAGTGGGCGTCGGCGCTCATCGTGATCGTGTCGGTGCCGACGGGCGTCCAGACGGCCCCGTCGGGAGAGACGGATGCGGAGAACGTCGAGCCGCTGCGAACCACCTTCACCCAGTAGGGCGCGGGCAGGAGGGGACCCGACGTGTGGAACGAATCGGGGCTTCCGCTGACGAGGCGGCGCTGGAACGCCAGGCCGTTCTGCGGCGTCGTCGCCATGAGGGCGTGCGCGGAATTGTTGGCCATCGTCTCGCGGATCATGACGCCGGACTTGGCCCAGGGATCCGTGTCCTGCTGCGAGAGGACGCGGGCGAGAATCGAGCCGTCGCCGGTGATCGGCTGCGAGACGAAGTGGAACTCGTCGTTGCCGCCCTCGATGTCGCTGCCGGAGCCGTTGACCATGAAGGCTCCCGAATCGAAGGTCGCGCTGCCGGCAGCGGCGACGACACCGACGTCCTGGTTGACCCAGGGCGGCGGCAGCGCGCCGCCGGAGCTGAAGGTCGCCAGATACGTGACCGGGGAGCCGGGCGCCGTGATCGTGTGCTCCTGCGCGCCGCCGTCGGACCAGGACACGAAGTCGAGGGCGCCCTGGTCGGGAGCCTCGACGCCGTTCTGCGAGCCGACGATGACGGTGCGGGTGAAGGGCGCCGCCGCGGTCACGGTCCCCGAGGTCAGCTGCAGGCCGGCCGGGCTCGAGTGGAACGCGAGGTCGACGGTCTGGGGCTGGATCGACACGCTCGTCGTGTGGGAGAGACCGACCGGGTCGGTCGCGGTCAGACGGATCTCGAGGTACGCGGGGTACTCGTGGTCGGGGGCGTCGAAAGTGTCTCCCGCAACGCCGGAGAACGTTTCGTAGACGTGCGTGTGACACGTCGACGGGCAGTGCTGGATCAGGACTTCCCACTCGAAGCTCGCCGATGAGACGTCGCCGGTCTCCGGGTCGTCGGCCTCGCCCGAGAAGGTGATCGGCTGACCCACCGTCCAGGTGAGGGAGGAGAGCGGGGTGAGGATCGTCGCCGTCGGCGGCGCGTTGCCCGCCGAGACCACGATCGGATCGCTGATGTGGAAGCCGCCGTGGTTGTCGGTCACGCGCAGCCGCACGTTCACGTCGCCGGCGAGCGTGTAGTTGAACGAGGGCTGCGTCGCGGCCGAGTCGTCGAACTGGCCGTCGCCGTCGAGGTCCCACGCGTACGTGAGCGTGTCGCCGGGTGTCGCCACCTGCGAGCCCGTGCCGTCGAAGGTGACGTTCAAAGGAAGCGGCCCGGCCGTCGGGCTCGTCGCCGCGGCCACGGCGCTCAGGCCGTAGACGACCCGCACGATCGTGCCGGCGTCAAAACCCACGTAATAGAGGTTGCCGTCGGGACCGATCTGGAGGTCGACCGGGCCGTTCGTGACCGTCGCGGCGAACGCCGCGCGCGTGGCGGGATCCGGATCGCCGCCGCCGCCGGGAAACATGACCCACATGCACTTGCGCGAATAATCCGAGAAGAACATTGCGTCCTGGTACGCGGCCGGGTAGTCGCTGCCGCCCTGGTAGAACGCCATGCCGGCTACGGAGGAGCCGCCCGTCGGGCAGCCGTCGCCCGCGACCACCGCGGCACCGTGGTTGTAGGTGTAGAGCGGAGCGGTCGTCTGCGGCTGGGTCGGGCAGATGTTGAGCCCCGTGTACTGCGCCGCGTTGCCCTCGAAGCAGGGCCACCCGAAGTTGCGCGCCACCGTGAGATCCGGAACGCGGTTCAGCTCTTCCCAGGTTCCCCAGCCGACGTCGGCCACGAAGACGTCGTTGGTGCCGGGCCGGACGATCATGCGGAACGGATTGCGCAGCCCGAACGCGATCGTGCGCTGCTCGTTGGCGTCGGTCGAGGCGAAGAGCGGATTGTCCGGGAGCGCGTCGCCGGTCTCGGGATCCACACGGAGGAGCGCGCCGTTGAGGAGGCGCGCTTCACCGGCGGGACGGCGCGGGCTCTGGCTGCGGAGCGCCCCGCCCCGCGCGGTCGGCTTGGTCTGCGGCGTGCCCAACGCGGTCGGAGGATCGGCGCAGGGGTTGGCCGGCGTGTAGTACGTGCCCGGGAAACCCGGGATCTGCACCGTGCCGCCGAACTGGCCCCAGTCGGCGTTGTTGAAGCTCGCGCCGTCGCCGCCCGTGACGTAGAGCTTCTCGTCCGCGCCGAAGTCGAGGGCTCCCGTTGCGTGGCTGGGAAACTGCTGGCACCAGTCTTCGATCAGGACGTCCTCGTTGGCCGCCCAGTTGGGTCCCGTCGCGAGGAGCTTGGACAGGCGGCCGCTGACGACGCAGCCGTCGGTCGTCGGGCCGGGACCCGCCGGCGACGACGGGCACGGGTCCGACGACACGCCGGGCGTTCCCCATTTGGGTGCGGTGCCGCCGATCAACGCGTCGTGCGTGTAGAGGACGTAGACGTGACGCCGCCAGTCGTCCGGCGAGGCCGCGTCGAATCCCGGAGGGACGGCGAGCCCGAGCAGGCCGCGATCCCAGAAGTTGTGGACGTTCGTTCTCAGGTCCGCGACGACGGTTGCCGTCGGATCGGTGAGACTGTCGAACATCTTGATCAGCCCGCTCTTCTCCGCGACGAGCACGCGTCCGTCCGGAAGGAAGCGGACGACCGTCGGATTCACGAGTCCGCTGAACGCGACGCGCTCGGAGAAGCCGGGCTGCTTGTAGCTGATCGCGGACGCGGCCGCGGCGATGGCGAAGGCCACCGCGAATGCACAGAGCGATCGCTGAAGCCTGTGGGAACGGGAAGATGGGTACACCACGCCTCCTGAAGGGCCGGCTGCGCCGGGATCTCGCTTGAATTTTGGAAGCGTCAGTATCGCCGGACCTGTCAAAGCGGTCAAGAAAAAAACCTGACCGCGAGGTCAGGTGACGCAGATCACACGCGCGAAAAATTCCCGGAGCGCGCGCGTCAGTCGCCGAGCGAGAAAGTCCGCACGAGGAACACCGCCATCTGCCCGCGCGTGTTGGGATTGGCGGGGCAGTAGAGCGCCGGCGAGATCTGACAGCCGCCGGTGATCCCGCGAACGAAGAGGTCTTCGATCCACGCCGCGAAGGGATCGGCGGCCGGCACGTCGTCGAAGATGCCCGAGACCGCAGGCGGCGCGTATCCGGATCCGAGCAGCGTCTTCAGGAGGAAGACCGCCATCTGCGCGCGCGTCACCGGCGCCTCGGGACAATAGTTGCCGCCTCCGCAGCCTCCCGTGACTTCGAGCGCGGCGAGCTCCTCGATCCAGGCGGCGAACGGGTGCGCCGCGGGCACGTCCGCGAAGACGATTCCGGTGGCGGCGGGGGGCGCGTGGCTCGCTCCGTACCGGCTCTTGAGGAGGAACACCGCCATCTGCCCGCGCGTCACCGAGGCGTCGGGGCAGTAGTTCCCGCCGCCGCAGCCCGCGGTCACCCCGGCACGCGCCACGGCGACGACGAAGTCGTGAAACGGGTGCGCCGGGCCCACGTCGGCATAGTCGACCTGCACGGACCATTGCGCCGCGGGTGACGTGCAGGCCGCGTCGCTTTCGGCGACCTCGAGAACCATCGTCGTTCCGGGCGCCCCGGCGTCGAACGTGATCGCGCTCGTGCCCTGGCCGCTCGTGATCGTTCCGCCGACGAGCGTCCACGCCCAGGTCGACCCGGCGTGGGTCTCGACCGAAGCGGACAGGCCGGTGGCGCCGACCGGCGCCCCTTCGGGCGCGGCGATCGACGGCGCCGCGATGCCCGTCACGACGGTCGTCTCGACCTGGGCCGAGTTGTTGGCGCCCGCGATGTCGCTCGTCGACGAGCCGACCGTCGCGGCGTTCTGGGCCGTGCCCGCGGCCTCCGGCGAGGCCGCCACGATCTGGATCGGCGGCGCGTTCCCGATATCGAGGAAGGGCCGCGTGCAGGTCACGATCGCGGTGCCGTTGCAGCTCCAGCCCTCGCCGCCCGCCGAGATGAGGGACGTTCCGGCGGGCAGCGTGTCGACCACGGTGACCGAGACGGCGCGCGACGGGCCCGCATTCGCCACGTCCAGCGTGTAAGTGATGGGCAGGCCGCCGCAGACCGGCTCGGGCGCGGCTTCGATCGCGAGCGAGAGATCGGCGTGCAGCGCGAAGGTTGCCGTGTAGGCGGCCGAGGCGGAAGCGGTGATCGTGTGGCTCGCCGCGCCGCCGTCGGACCACGCCGCGAACTCCCAGATGGTCGGGTAGGCGCCCTGGGGGCTCGGGGCCGCGATCGTGATCTGGGAGTTGGCGATGACGGGCTGGTCGAAGGGCGCCGTCTGGGTCAGCGTGCCCGACGACAGCTGCAGCCCCGGAGGCGAGGTGGCGAAGCTCAGCGTCACGGTCTGGGGATTGACGTTGACGCTCGCCGTCGAGGTCAACGCGCCGGAGTCGGCGGCGGTCAGGCGGATCTCCAGGAAGGCGGGGTACTCGTGGTCCGGCGCCGCGAAGGATCCGGAGGCGACACCCGCGAACGTCTGGTACGTGTGCTCGTGGCAGTTCGACGGACAGTGGTGAATGACGACTTCCCACGAGAGCGCGCTCGCCGGCAGGTCGCCGTCCTGCGGATCGGTCGCCTCGCCCGAAAAGGCGATGAGGTCGCCGACCTTCCAGGTCAGCGCGGAGGACGGCGTCAGGATCGTCGCCGTCGGGGCTTCGTTGCCGGCCTCGATGACGACCGGTGTGCTGATGTCGAACCCCCCGTGCGTGTCGGTGACGCGGAGCCGGGCGGAATAGGTGCCGAGGGTGTTGTAGACCCAGGTCGGCTGCGCGGCCGAGGAGTCGTCGAACGCGCCGTCGCCGTCGAGGTCCCAGGCATAGGTCAGCGTGTCGCCGGGCTGCGCGGGTGTGGAGCCGGTGCTGTCGAAGTCGACCGTGAGCGGCACGGGGCCGCTCGTCGGGTTCGCCGAGGCCACGGCGTGCAGGCCGTACGTCACGCGGAGCACGCGGCCGTTGTCGAAGTCGACGTAGTAGAGGTACCCGTCGGGGCCCATCTGCAGGTCGACCGGGCCGTTGGCGCTCGAAGCGAAGGGCGTGATCGTCGCGGGGTCCGGATCGCCGCCGGCCGCCGGGAACATGACCCACATGCAGCGCCGGGTGTAGTCGGACAGGAAGAGCGCGTTTTCGTAGGCCGGCGGGTAGGTCCCGGCAGCGAGGTTGAAAGCGAGGCCGCCGATCGCGGAGCCGCCCGTCGGGCAGCCGTCGCCTGCCGCGCCCGGCTGGGAGTGGTGGTAGGAGAAGAACGGCAGCTCGGTTTCGCCGGCGGTCGGGCAGATGTTCAACCCCGTGTACTGCGTCGAGGTGCCCTCGCGGCACGGCCAGCCGAAATTGCGGACCTCGGTCAGATCCGGAATGCGATTGAGCTCCTCCCAGGCGCCCCAGCCGACGTCCGCGATCCAGACGTCGTTGGTGCCGGGCTTCACGATCATGCGGAAGGGGTTGCGGAGACCGTAGCCGATGACGCGCTGCTCGTTGGCGTCGGTGCTTCCCGAGAGAACGAACGGATTGTCGGGCGCGGCCAGCCCGGTCGCGGGATCCACGCGGAGGATCGAGCCGTTCAGCAGCCGCGGCTCTCCCGCAGGACGCCGCGGGCTCTGGCTCCGCAAGGCGCCGCCGCGCGCCGTCGGCTTGGTCTGCGGCGTTCCGATCGGGAACGGAGGGTCGCCGCAGGGATTGGCCGGGGTGACCACCGGCACCCCCAGCGTGCCGCCGAACTGGCCCCAGTCCTGATTGTCGAAGCTGCCGCCGTCGCCGCCGCTCACGTAGAGGTACCCGTCTTCTCCGAAGGCCATGGCGCCGACGGAGTGGCTCGGGAACTGCTGGCACCAGTCTTCGAGCAGCATCTCCTCGCTCGCGGTCCAGTCCCCGCCGACGCGCCGTGAGGCGCGAGAGCCGCCCGCTGACGACGCAGCCGTCCGTGGTCGGACCCGGCGGCGTGGGGCACGGATCCGAGGACCCGTCGCCCGGGCCCCAGCGCGGCGGGACGGCGCCGATGTACGCATCGCGCGTGTAGAGGACGTAGAGAAGGTTGTTGTTCGTGAAGTCGGGATCGACGGCGAGCCCGAGGAAGCCCCGGTCCCAGAAGTTGTGGACCTGCGTGCGCAGGTCCGCGACCGTCGTGGGCGTGGTGTCCGTGAGGCTGTCGAACATCCGGATCCGGCCGCTCTTCTCCGCCACGAGAACGCGCCCGTCGGGCAGGAAGCGGACGGCCGTGGGATCGACGAGCCCGCTGAAGACCACCGACTCCGAGAAGCCGGCCTGCTTGAACGTCGTGCCCTCTCCCGCCCGGGGAAGCGCGAGCAGAACGAACGCCGTAATCGCCGCGAGTGTGGATTTGCCCAAGTGAAAGGTCCGGCGCGATCCTCTCACGATCGAACGCGCACCGGATGCTGGCCCATCGGGCAGGCCGCACGTTCCGCCCCGTTCCTCCGCCCCGGTCCGGCCCCGGCCTCCCGTCTTTCACCCCGAACCCAATCGCGAGGCCTTCTCGCGTCTAAGGGCCCCCGGAGCCTGCGGCGTCTCCCGGAGGCGGTGATCTGCGGCGGCCCGCACCGAAGAGGTTCTCGAGTCTCAGTGCGGCTGGGCCGCCGCAGTCAGCGGCGGCCGGCATCCCCTCCAGCGGCCGGCCGCCGCGTGCCGCCGCAGGGAGACGCCGCAGGCTTCCCCGGGACGTGACTCTTAAAGCGAGAACGTCCTCACGAGAAACACCGCCATCTGCCCCCGCGTGTTCGGACCGTTGGGGCAGTAGAGCAGCGGCGCGGCCGAGCAGCCGCCCGTGACGCCGCGGACGTACAGGTCTTCGATCCACTCGTCGGCAAACGATCCCGGCGGCACGTCCCCGAAGATGCCCGTCGGATCCGGAGGCGTGTAGGTCGAGCCGAGAAGCGCCTTCAACAGGAACACCGCCATCTGCGCGCGAGTCACCGGTCCGTTGGGGCAGTAGTTGCCGCCGCCGCAGCCGCCCGTGATCTCGAGGGACGCGAGCTCCTCGATCCAGTCGGCAGCGAAGGATCCCTGGGGAACGTCGGTGAAGACGGTCCCGGAGGCGGCGGGCGGAACGTGCAGCGCGCCGAACTTGCCCTTGAGGAGGAAGACCGCCATCTGAGCGCGCGTGACCGTGTTCGACGGGCAGTAGTTGCCCGAGCCGCAGCCGGCCGTGATGCCGGAGAGCGCGGTCGTCGCCACGAAGTCGTGGAACGGATGCGTCCCGTCGACGTCGAGGAAGTCGGCGAGGTAGGCCGCCGTGAGCGTCGCCGTGGTCTGGTTGGGAATCGTGACGACCACGTCGTTGACGGAGCCCGGCGCAAGCGCCGGGGCGGTCGCGGTCAGCGTGTCCGGAGCGCCGACGACGACGCCCGTCGCGGCCCCTTCGCCGATGGCGACGGTCGCGCCGGCCTCGAAGCTCTCGCCCGAGAGCTCCAGAGCGGCGCCTCCGCCCGACGGTCCCCAGGCCGGCGTGATCGACGCGAGGCCGAGCGTGTCGTCGTCGAGGATGGTGGCGGTGGCCTGGGCGTCGTCGAGGGTCGCGTGGTTGGGGGCGGTCAGGTTCACGAGGAAGAACTCGTCGGTCTCGTCGCGCTCGTCGCCCGTGACCGCGACGTTGACGACCTTCTGCGTCTGCCCGGCCGACAGGCTCACGACCGTGTTGGTGGGCGTGTAGTCGCTGGCCGTCGCCGTTCCGTCGGCCGTGGCGAGCGTGGCCGAGACGACCTGGCCGCTCACGGTGGAAAGCGACACGGTGAAGGAAGCCGTGGCGCCCGGGCCGTCGCCCTCGGAGACGCTCACGTCGGTGATCGCCAGCGCGGGCATGGGATCGTCGTTCAGGATGCGGCCCACGCCGGCGCTGTCCGCGATGCGCGCGTTCGTCGCGGCGGAAAGCGCCAGCTGGAACGTCTCGTCCGACTCGTTCAGGACGTCGCCGAAGACCGTCACGTCGACGGTCCTGGACGTCTGCTCCGGGTCGAACGTCAGGACGCCGGAAACCGCCGTGTAGTCGACGCCCGGCGTCGCGTTGCCGAGGACCGACGCATAGCTCACGGTCACGGTGTCCGGAACGGCCCGGGTCAGGCTCACGGAGAAGGAGAGCAGGACCGATCCGGCGTCGCCCTCCGTCACGGACGCATCGGCCACGACGAGGGAAGTGGGGTCCGGGTCGAGGTTCGGATGGACGATGAAGAGTCCCTGCTCGATGCCCGAGAGGATGACGTTGCCGCTCTCGAAGAAGGGGTAGTTGTTCCAGTTTCCGTTGAAGACGGGCTCGTTGCCTTCGGGATAGATGTCGAAGAAGGCCACTTCGGTCAGCGACGCGACGGAGACGCCGGTGACGTCGAGGATCCGAAGCCCCGCGCGGTAGTTCGACTCGTACGCGTAGCCGCCGCGGACGTACAGGTTGTGGTCGATCGCCGCCGTCGGCCCGGTGTAGTGGCCCATGAGCACGGGCGCGTCGAGGTCGACGAGGTCCCAGATGTAGGTGTAGCTGTTGTGGGATCCGTTGCACTCGTCGAGCTCGTCGTTCAGGAGGAAGTAACGGTGGTCCTCCGTCAGCCAGCCCTGGTGCGTGTAGCCCGAACCCGCGTACGTCGTCCGCGAGACCTGGATCGGATTGTCTTTGTCCGTCACATCGGCGATCGTGAGGGAGTCGGTGTTGGAGTTGAAGCACATCTCGTGGCCCGCATAGTCCGCATCGGGACCGTTGTAGGTCGTGCACTGGGCTTCGTGGACGTAGCCGTCCTGCCCGACGCAGCCGGCGAAAACGGGGTTGAGGGGATCCGAGATGTCGACCATGTGCAAGCCGCCGCTGCAGGTGTCGGTCCCGGCGAGGAAGGCAAAGCCGGTTCCCTCGTTGATCGCGATCGTGTGCGTGGACGCGATGCCTTCGTAGAGCGCGTCCTCGACGAACTGGACGGGAGGCGAGGCCACCGATCGCAGGCGCGTGAGGTCGAAGACCTGCATGTGGTGCTCGGGCTGTTCGCTGACGACGAAGGCGTGGTTGGCATAGACGCGAACGTCGCGCCAGAGCGAGTCGCCTTCGTGCTTGGGCGTGGCCGCGCCGAGGTGCTCGTGCTCGAAGGTCGGCAGGCGGCCGAGGTAGACGGGCGCGGTCGCCTCCGTGATGTCGACGAAGGAGATCCCGTTGTCGCAGCCCATCAGGGCGTACTCGCGGCCGTCGAGCGGATCCGTCCAGCCCCAGAGGCTGTTGCCGGTCTCGCACTGCATGGCTTGAAGCGACACGTGGGCCATGAGGTCGACGTTGCTGCAGGGATAGGGACCGGCGAAGCCGGCGACGCAGGCCACGTCGGAGAGCGGGGCGTGCGGGGGTGCCGACTGGGCGAGGGAGCACGGCGCGCCCTTGAAGTTGAGGTCCAGTCCGGGCGCCGCGTAGGCCAGAAACCCGGCGAGGGAAACCGTTATGGCCCGACGCATGAGGACTCCTTGCTCCCGAATCACTGCAAGTCGAAGGTCTTGACCAGAAACACCGCCATCTGGCCGCGCGTGTTGGCGTTGTCCGGACAGTAGAGAAGCGGCGCCGCGTTGCACCCGCCCGTGATTTCGCGCGTGTGGATGTCCTCGATCCAGGCTTCGGCGAAGGAACCCTCCGGAACGTCGCCGAAGATCCCGGCCGCCGCCGGCGGCACATAGCCCGATCCGAGGAGCGTCTTGAGGAGGAAGACCGCCATCTGGGCGCGCGTGACGGGCGCGTCCGGACAGTAGTTGCCTCCGCCGCAGCCGCCCGTGATCTCGAGGGACGCGAGCTCCTCGATCCAGTCCGCGCCGAAGGAGCCCTGCGCGACGTCGCCGAAGACCGTGCCCGTGGCCGGCGGCGGGGTGTGCCCGGCGCCGTTCTTGGCCTTCAGGAGGAAGACCGCCATCTGCGCGCGCGTGACCGGATTGTTCGGGCAGTAGGTGCCCGTGCCGCAGCCGGTGGTGACGCCGTTGCGCAGCACCGTGTTGATGTAGTCGTGGAAGATGTTCTCGGGCGAAACGTCGGAGAAGTCGACGCTGATCGCCACGGTCTCCGCGTCCACCTCGCAGGCTCCGAGGGTGTCCGTCAGCGCGAGGACCATCGTCGTGCCCGCGGCGCCGGACTCGAACGTGACGGTGTCCGTGCCCTGGCCCGCCGTGATCGTCCCGCCGGTCAGCTCCCACGTGAGCGCATGGCCGGCGCCGGAGCTCGCCGTCGCGGTCAGACCGCCCGTCGCGGCGGCGACCGAAACGGGAGCGTCGATCGTCGGCGCGGCGAAGGGGCAGGCCACGACCGACGTCTGCACGGGAGCCGCGTTGTTCGTTCCATCGAGCTCGGGGGAGGACGTCGAGGCGGTGGCGTTGCTCGTGAGCGTGGCTTCGACCGTCGGCGTTCCGACGATCGTCACGGTCGCCTGGCCGCCGCCGGGAATGTCCCCGAGAGCGCAGCTCGCGCCGTGCGCGAGCACGTTGCAGGTCCCCTGGCTCGGAATCGCGGAATCGACCGTGGCGGAGAGCGTGAGGCCTTCCGAGACCGTGACCCCGAGGGCCGCTCCCGTGCCCAGGTTCTTCACGGTGATCGTGTAGGTCACGGGAACGCCGACGAGCGTGGGATCCGGGGCGTCGACCTGCGTGACTTCGAGGTCCGCGTTGAACGCCGCGAGCGCATCCGCGCGGCCCCATCCGTAGGTGTTGTTGGGGACCTCGCTGCCGGGGACGCCGCCGCAGGTCTCGCTGGAGGTGCGGGGCACCGCCGTCGACTTGATCAGGCCCTCGATCGCATCCGGATCGCCGACGAACGGCGGCGTGGCGGAGAGAATGAGGGCGACGACGCCGGCGACGTGCGGGCCCGCCATGCTCGTGCCGCTGAAGGACGAGTAACCGCCGCCCGGAACGCTCGAGCGCACGTCGACGCCGGGCGCGGAGATGTCGGGCTTCATGCGGCCGCTGCCGTCGACCGTGACCGGGCCGCGGCTCGAAAAGCCCGCGATGTCGTCGTTGGCCGCGATCGAGGTCGCGCCGACGGAGAAGGAGGCCGCGTAGATCGCGGACGGGTCCGACACGGTCGAGCAGGAGCTGCCGGAGTTGCCGGCGGAGACGACCACCTCGATGCCCGCGGCCCGCGTGTTCTCGGTGACCGTCTGGAGGACCGTCGGGTCCGTGCAACCCTCCGAGGGAGGGCAGCCCCAGGAGTTGTTGATCACGTGCGGGGCCTTCGAGGGATCCGGGTTGTCGTCGCCGAGGTCCGTCGGCGCGATGAACCACTCGAAGCACTCGGAGTAGGTCGCCGGCGTGCCGGCGCCCTGATCCATGTTGCGGCACCCGATCCATTTCGCGCCGGGCGCGACACCGATCTGGTTGGAGCCGTCGGAACCGACCATCGTTCCCATCGTGTGCGTGCCGTGCGAGTGGTCGTCGCAGGGTTCGGGCGAGTCCGCGCCGCAGCTGCCACCGCCCGAGTGAACCGCGTCGTGCCAGTTGTAGTCGTGGTTCGCGGAGGAGCCGTTCCAGCCGCGGTACTTGCCCTTGATTGCCGGATGCTCCCAGTCGTAGCCGGTGTCCTGTCCGCCGACGACGATGCCCTGGCCCGTGTAGCCGAGAGCCCAGACCTCCGGCGCGTGCACGCGGGCGACGCCCCACTCGACCGCATCCGGCGTTTCGGGCTGCGCGGCGGCCTTCCGCGAGGTGACGGGTCCCTCGAAGCGCGCCCGCGGGTTGGCGTAGACGTGGAACACGTCGTCGCGCGCCGCGAGCTCTTCGACGAGCGCGCGGTCGCCGCGCACCCAGATCATGTTGGCGATCCAGTAGGCCCGGTGCTCGACCCCGCGCGCCGCGAGCATGTCGAGGAGGGGCTTCTGCGTCCGCTGCGCGAGCGACCGCAGCGAGTCCATGACGAAAGCGCCGCGCTGCTCCTTCGAGGCGAGGGAGTGCGCGCCGCGCAGGTCGCCCTGCTCGCGGAGCATCACGAGGAACTCCGCCTTTCCGGCGGCCGTTTTCTCGAGGACCCAGGGGTCCACCTTCTGAACGAGCGTTTCCGCGGAACCGAAGGCCGGAATGGCGAGGGCGGCGAGGATCAGGCAAGCGAGGGTCATCCGGGAGCGCATGGGTTTTCCACTCCTTAGCGACAAGATCGGGCGATTATAAGGAATCGCCGGCCGCGGCGGGGCTCCTTACAGGCCGAACGTCCGGACCAGGAACACGGCCATCTGGCCGCGGGTGTTGAGACCGGCCGCCGAGCCGCCGCCGGCACGATCCCCGAGGACGATCGAGGGCGACGGCGGCCCCGGCCGCGCTTACGGCAGCTGGAACGTCTTCTGCAGAAACACCGCCATCTGCTGGCGGTTGCTCGAGCTGCTCGGACAGAAACGCAGCGGGGTCACCAGGCAGCCGCCGGCGATGCCGCGCAGGTAGAGGTCCTCGATCCAGGCGTCCGCGAACGCGCCGAGGGGCACGTCGGCGAAGATCGTGCCGCTCGCCGGAGGCGGCGTGTAGGTCGAGTCGTTCAGGGCTTTCAGCAGGAAGATCGACATCTGCGCCCGCGTCACCGGACTGCCCGGGCAATAGTTGCCGCCGCCGCAGCCGCCGGTGATCTGGAGTGCCGCGAGCTCCTCGATCCAGGCCGCCGCGAACGCGTTCGCCGGGACGTCGAGGAACACCGAGCCGGACGGGGGGGGCGGAACGTGGGTCGCGCCGTACTTGCTCTTCAGGAGGAAGACCGCCATCTGCGCGCGGGTGATGGGCTGCTGGCCGCAGTAGTTGCCGGAGCCGCACCCGGCCGTCACGCCGTTGCGGGCGACCTTGACGACGAAGTCGTGGAACGGATTCGTCGGCGGCATGTCGAGGAAGTCCACCTGGATGTTCGTCGACGCCTCCGGGGACTCGCAGGTTGCGGCGCTCTCGACGACGGTGGCGTGCATCGTCGTGCCGGGAGAGGCCGCGTCGAAGACGATCTGCCGCGTGCCCTGGCCCGCCGTGATGATGCCGCCCGAGAGCGTCCAGAACCACGTCGAGCCCGGGTGGTTGATCGCGCTCGCCGACGCGCCGGACGCGCCGACGGGCACCGAGATCGGAGCCGTGATGACGGGGAGGGAAGGCGTGATGTTGACAGAGACCGTCGTCGACGAAGGGTTCGTCGAGGCGCAGCCGTTGGAGCCCATGACGGTCAGGGTGTAGACGGTCGTGTCGTCGGGCGTTGCCGTGGGAGTGCAGCTCGAGGGGTCGGATAGTCCCGTCGCGGGCGCCCAGGAGCAGGAAACGCCGCCGGAGCCCGACAGGTCGGTGGACTCCCCGGAGCAGAGCGTGGCGGCGCCGCCTGCCACGGCGGTCGGCCGCGCGTTGACGGTGAGCGTGCCGTCCTGCGAGGCGAGCGTCTGCCCGAAACCGTCGGTGACGACGACGTCGTAGCTGCCGGCGTCGCCGGTTACGGTCGTGCTGATCGAGAGCGTCGGCGTCGTGACGCCGGAGATCGTGCCGCCGTTGGCCAGGGGCACGTTGTTCTTGCGCCACTGGTACGTCAGCGCGGGCTGTCCGGTCGCCGTGACGGTGAACGACGCGGGAAGACCCGAGCAGACGACGACGTTGGTCGGCGTGGTCACGGTGATGGGGATGCGCTCGTACGCGCCCATGTCGACGTAGGGGGGCGTCAGGCCGGCGCCCGTGTCGGGAACGTCGGGGTCGTCGAAGAACCGGGGCAGACCCGCGATGTCGACCGTCACGCCGCCGGGTACGGCGGAGTTGTTGCCGGCGTCGACGACCGGGGAGAAGGCGCCGGGACGCAGGTCGGACGGCGGGCCGAGGAAGAGCGGGTCGGCGTCGATGTTGCCGGTGCCCGCGATCCCGCCGCCCTGGACGTCGGTGTAGGTGACGGCGGCCGAGCCGGTGCAGGGCGCGGCGAGGCAGAGCTGGCCGGTCGTGTTGCCCCAGAAGATGGAGTTGGCGATCGTGTTGCCGCTCGACGTGAGAAACGCGGCCCCGTACCCCGAGTTGGCGGTGAAGGTCGAATTGACGATGGTGCTGTTGTTGGCCGAGGAGACCTGGACGCCGTTGGGGCTGTTCTGGGCGACGAGGGAGTTGACGAGAATCACCGAGGCGCCGCTGGTCTGGATGCCGCCGCCGCCGGTCGAAGAGCTCGAAATGCTGTTGGAGCGGAACACGCAGCTCTGCGCGGTGACCGATCCGCTGCCGTCGGCGTAGATGCCGCCGCCCCCGCCGCCGAACGAGACCGAGTTGCCCTGGAACACGGAGTTGAGAAGGATGGGACTGCCGTTGGAGACGCGCAGTCCGCCGCCCTGCGCGAGGGCGAAGTTGCCGGTGAAGGTCAGCTGCGCCAGCGTCGGGGAACCGCCGTTGACCCACATGCCCGCGCCGCGGTCGTTGGGGTTGCCGCCGTCGGCCTGGCCGCCGGTGATCGTGAATCCGTCGAGCACGCCCGTTCCCGTAACCGTCGCGTCGGCGGTGACGACGTGGTAGCTGTTGTCGTTCGAGACGCCGGCCGTGCCGATGTCGCCCGAGAGCGTCGCGACGTGGGCCTCCGGGTCGCGCTGCGACCGCATCGTCTCGTTGCCCACGAAGCCGCCGTAGACGCCGACGCCGTTCTTCAACGCGAAGCTGACGGTCCGGTCGCTGCCGGCGGTCGGCTTGTACGTGGCATCGGCGACCCAGATCTCGTCGGGCGCGCTGGCCGCGGCCAGGCCCGCCTGGAGGCTCGTGTAGGCGTTGGCCCAGCTCGAGCCGTTGTTGGAGCCGCTGGCGCCGGCATCCACGTAAATGACTGCGGCAAGTGCGGTTGAGGTCCCGGCCGCTACGAAAAGAGTGAGCGCGGCTGCGAGCCGCCAAGCGAAGCGCATGGCATGTCCTCCGTCAATTGTCGACACTTCAGGCCAATTGTCGCGCGATCTGGCCTCGAAGTCAGCCGTCCATCCGGACAGGGGGCCGATCAGCCGTCCTGGCTCCCCAGGTCCTGAATCAGGGCGGCGGCGAGGGCGGCGCGCTCGGGCAGGGAGGAAAGGATCACGTGCTCGTGGAGGGCGTGCGCGCCGTCGCCGTCGGGACCGAGGCCGTCGAGCGTCGGCAATCCCAGGGCCGAGGCGAAGGACGCCTCGGAGGCGCCGCCGGTCGCGACCTCCTCGAGCGGGGGCAGGCCGAGCTCGGCGGCGAGGGAGCGGGCGCGGCGATAGGTCGCTTCGACCGCGGGGCTGCGCTCGAGGGGCGGATAGAAGGCCGACGCCCGGACCTCGAGCGTCACGCGCGCATCCTCGGGCGTCAGGGCTTCGAGCGCCGCGCGCGTGCGCTCGCCGTCGGCGAGGGTCCGGAACCGGACGTCGATCTCGGCTTCCGCGAGGTCCGGCACGACGTTGGGCCGCGTGCCGCCGCGGATCGTCCCGACGTTGACCGTGACGCCGCGGGGCAGATCCGTCAGCGCCGCGGCGTCGAGGAGGCGGCGGGCGAGCTCGAGGATGGCGTTGGCGCCGCGCGCGAAATCGGCGCCCGCGTGGGCCGCGGCCCCGTTGGCCCGGAGCGTGAACGACGCGGATCCCTTGCGCTGGGTCTTGACGGCTCCTCCCGGCCAGGCCGGTTCGAAGTCGAGCACCGCATGGCATCCGCGCATCTCCGCTTCCATGAGGGAACGGTAGGGCTCGCAGCCGACTTCCTCCAGGGGCGTGAGGAACACCGTCACGGGCGGGATCGCTCCGCGCGCCGCGAGCGCCTTGAGCGCGAAAACGAGGACGACGATGCCGCCCTTCATGTCGTAGGAGCCGGCCCCGTGCAGCCGTCCGTCTTCGAACCGGAGCGGGCGGCGGGCGAGCGTGCCCAGGTCCCACACGGTGTCGAGATGGCCGAGGAGCATCGCGCCGCCGGAGTCCCGCCGCTCCGGCCGCGCGCGCAGGATCGGCCCCGCGCCCTCGACCGGCACGAGCTCGGCGGGGAGGCCCAGTCCGTCGAGCTCCTGGCCGATGCGGCGCGCCAGAGCTGCCACGCCCGCCGCATCCGTGGAAGGCGACTCGATCCCGACGAGCTCGGCGAGGAGCGCGGTCATCGCGTCCTGCCGCTCGCGGCACCACTCGAGGAAACCGAGACCGGGATCGGTCGTTTTCATGCGCCCCCCGCTCCGCTTTGCGCCGCCTGGCGCGCGATCCGCGTGAATCCGCTGCGCCGCGGCGTCTTTCTGCAGTGCGGCGAGGACCGCCCGCGCCGCGTCCTTCGCGCCGCTGGCCGCGAGGATCCGTCCCTCCGCGAGCCGCGCCTCCAGAGTCCACGCGACGAGGCCCTTCTCGCGGGCGCGTGCGGCGGCCTCGCGCAGGCTCTTCACCGCCCCGGGCGCGTCGCCCTGTGCGGCGCGCACGCGCGGCGGAAGCGAGGAGGACCTCGCGCCGCACGCCGTCGTTCTGGCTCGCCCCGGCGAGGGTCCGGGCCTTCGACACGGCGCGCTCCGCCTCGGCCTTGCGCCCGTCGGCCGCCAGGGCCCGGGCGAGCACGGCGAGCGCGACGGCCTCGTCGTCCGGCACCTTCTGCTTGCGCAGGTCCTCGGCGGCGGCCGTGGCGATGGTTCGGGCGAGCTCGAGATTGCCCTCGAGGAGCGCGAGGCGGGCGAGGTCGATCCGGCTCTGCTCCGCGGCGCCGGCCTCGCCGATCTCCGCGCGGATCTTGCGCGCCTCCTCGAAGGCTTTCCGGGCATCGGCGGCGCGGTCCTCGTGCTGGGCGACGAGTCCGAGACCGCTCAGCGCATAGGCCGCCTCGTGCTGGTCGTCGGCCTCGCGCGTGATCGTGAGGCCTTCTTCGAGCATCGCCTTTCCCGCGGCGAGGTCCCCGGTCTCGACCTTGACGCCGGCGAGACCGACGAGCGGATAGGCGGCCTTCGACTTCTGTCCGGAGTCGCGAAAGATCTTCAGCGACCGGCTGAAGGCCTTCTCCGCCGCGGCGAGGTTGGACTCGTGCATCTCGAGCTCGCCCACGTTGTTGAGCGCGATCGCGAGGCCGCCCTCGTCGCCGAGCTCCTCGTGGATCGAGACGGCCTTGTCGAAGACCGCGCGGCCGCCGCGGATGTCTCCGGTCATGATCAGGGCGGCGCCGATGTTGCTGAGCTGCTCGGCCTCCCCCGCGCGATCGCCGATCTCCTGGAAGAGGAGCAGGGCTTCCTCGGCGAGCTTCACGCCGCCCCGCAGGTCTCCCTGGTCGCCGATCACGTTGGCGAGATTGCCGAGCGCTCCGGCCTCGCCGCGTTTGTTGCCGACCTCGCGATAGATCCGCAGAACCTCCTCGTAGGACTGGCGCGCGCCGGCGAGATCCCCGAGGTCGTACTTGCAGTTGCCCATGCCGTTGATCGCGGACGCGAGGCCCGAGGGGTCCTTGGCCTCGGAAAAGAGCTTGCGCGCCTGGTCGTGGATCGCGAGCGCGCCCTTGGGATCGCCGAGGTTGCGGCGCGCGATCGCCTGGTTGAGCCTCGCCGTGCCCGCGAGCAGCCGCGCGCCGTCGGCTTCGGCGAGGGTCGCCGCGCGGACCGCCGCCTTCTCCGCCCGAGTGAACTCCGAGATCGTCCGGGCGGTCTCGGCCTCGGCGAGCGCGACGCGGGCGCCGTCACGCGGGAAGGCCTTCTCGAGAGCGGCGATCGTCGCGAGCGCTTCCGCGGGCTTGCCCGAGCGCGACTGCGCGCGCGCGAGCTGGAGACCGTAGTCCAGGTTGTCCGGAAAGAAGGTGTAGAGCGACCGGTAGATCTCGACCGCCTGCGGCCACTCGTTGTTCATGGCGCGATAGCGTCCTTCGACCAGCAGGCGCGTCTCGCGCGACAGGTCGTCGGAAAGCTCGAAGGCCTTCTTCGATTCGGAGAGCGCCCGCGCGTCGTAGCCGAGACCCGACCACGCCGCCGCGAGCGCCGAATGGGCGAGCGCGTGCCCAGGCTCGGTCGCCACGGCGCGCTCGAGGAGATCGCGCGGCGGACACCTCGTCGAAGATGCGCAGCTTCGCGAGGCCCTCGGCGTAGAGCCGCGCGGCCTCCGGGCTCGAGGGCAGCGAGGCCTTGACCGCGGCCGCGTCGGCGGCCGAGACGGCCGGCAGGTCCAGCTTGTCCCGCAGCTGCGCTCCGGCGCGCGTCGCGAGCGCGTCGAAGTCGGCGGCCGTGCCCTTCTCGGAGACGAGGGCGATCGTTTCGCCGGCGGCCGTGTCCTGCAGGCGCAGGTCGAGCCGGATCGGCCCTCCCTCTTCGGGCCCGGTCGCGAGGAACGAGCCGAGCAGCACGAGGTCCGCGCCGGTGTTGCGGCGGACGCGGGCGAGCGTGTCCTTGCCGAGCGTGTCGGCCTCGCCGAGGGCGAGGTCGCTCTTCATCCGCGCGACGTCCTCGCTCGGGATCGCGCGCAGCTTCTCGCCCGCGGCGAGCTCGGTCGTCAGCATCTCCGAGAGCGCCGTCGACACCCACGCGAGCTCGGGCTTTCCGGCGAGGTTCTTGAAGCCGAGCACCGCGACGGCGCGGCGCGGCGGCCGTGCAACCGACGCCGTGCCCGTCTCCGACGCGCGGGGGCGCAGGGAGGGCAGTCGCGTGATCAGGAAGACGGCCGCGGCGGCCACGGCGATCGCGGCGCCGATGCCCGCCGCCCTGCGCCGGCGGCGCCTCAGGGTTCCCGGCCCCGCCGGGATCGCCTCGCCCGACAGCGCGCGCACGAGGTCCCCGGCCGAAGCGTAACGATCCGCGGGGGCCCGCTCGAGGCTTCGGAGGATCGCCTTTTCCCAGTGCGGGGGCAGGTCCGGCACGGCGCGGCGCGGAGACGGCGCGGCTTCCTTGAGCTTCTTCAACGCCACCGACAGGGGCGTGTCCCCTTCGAACGGCTGCTCGCCGGTGACCATCTCGTACATCACGACGCCGAGCGCGTAGATGTCGGTGGCCGGAGAGATCGCGCGGCCCTCGATCTGCTCGGGCGCCATGTAGTCGGGCGTGCCGATGACCGCTTCGGTTTCGGTCAACGGCGCTGCAGAACCTGCCGAGCCCCCCGCGCGGCCCGGCCGCTCGCGCCGCGCCAGGCCGAAGTCCGTCACGACCACGCGCAGGCCTCCCGGCCGGCGCTCGTCCGGCTCGAGCATCACGTTGGCGCTCTTGAAGTCGCGATGCACGATCCCCGCCTCGTGGGCCGCGGAGAGCGCCGCCGCCATCTGCTCGATGATGGGCAGAGCGTCCTCGCAGCTCATGCGGCCGGCCTTCGACAACCGCTCCGACAGCGTCGAGCCCGAAAGCAGCTCCATCGTCAGGAACGCCAGCGGGCTGGCGCCTTTGTCTTTGCCTTCGTCAGTAACGTGGTGGAACACGTCGAACGTGCGGCTGACGTTGGGATGGGTGACGCTGCGCGCGAGGTGCACCTCTCTCAGGAAGCGTTCCATCGTGCGCGCGTCGTTGGCGACGTCGGGCCGGATCGTCTTCAGCGCGACGCGCTCCTTCAGGACCTGGTCCTCGGCCTCGTAGACCTCGCCCATGCCGCCCCGTGCGATGAAGCGGACGATCCGGAAGCGCCCCGCCAGGACCTCCCCTTCGGGAAGTCCCGGGGCGCGCCACATCTGCTTGCCCGAGCCCGATCGGGCGTCGGGCGGAGGTAGAGGATCAGTCATCGGCCGCGGGGCGGGACTCCTTCTGGCGCTCGAAGTCGACCTGGGCGGCGACCTTGGAGATGCGATCCGCGAACACGACGACGAGGTCGTCGCGGCGCGCCATCGCGAGCGCGCGGCGGACCGCGTCGGGCTCGTTCCGGGCCTCCTCGATCGCGTCGGGTTTCATGCCGTGGCGAACGAGGCCGTCGCGCAGCTGGCCCACGACGTCGCCCGGCTCGCGCCCGCGCAGGTCCTCGTCGTCGCGCAGGATGACGCGGTCGAAGTGCGGGGCGGCCTCTTTCGCGATGGCGTCGAAGTCTTCGCTCCGGCGGTCGCCCGGGGCGTTCAAGGACGACGATCAATCGCCCGCGCTTGATCGCGGCGAGAAACGGCGCGACCTGGGCCATGCCGTGCGCGTTGTGGCAGTAGTCGATCATCACGCGGAAATCGCGGAACTCGTAGAGGTTCCCGCGGCCCGGCGCCTGGAACGGGGTCGGGTGGAAGGTCGTGAGACCGCCGCGGATGTCGTCCATCTCGATCCCGGCGGCGAACGCCGCAAGCGAGGCCGCCAGGGCGTTGGCGATGTTGAAGCGCGCCTTGCCGTCGAAGGTGATCGGAACCTGGCGGGCGTGCACGAGCGGGATCCGGAGGGTCGAGCGGTAGAGGCAGAGCGTGTCGTGCCGGTCCATGACCGCGCCGAGGCCGCCGGCCGAGACGTGGGCCTTGAAGCGCTCGTTCTGCGGGTCGAGCGAGAAGTAGGCGATGCGGGCCTTGACCCGGTCCGCGATCCACGGCGTCATCGGATCCTCGGCGTTCAGGACCGCGAAGCCGTCGGGAAAGACGCGCTCGACGACGAGGGCCTTCAGGCGCGCCAGGTCCTCGAGGGTCTCGATGTCGCGCAGGCCCAGGTGATCGGCCGCGATGTTCGTGACGACGCCCACGTTGGCCCAGTCGTAGCCGAGGCCGAAGCGCAGCAGCCCGCCGCGCGCCGTCTCCAGGGCCGCGAACGTGACGGTCGGGTCCCGGAGGACCGCCTGCGCCGACGCGGGACCGGTGCAGTCGCCCTTCATGATCTGTTCGCTGCCGACGTAGACGCCCTCCGTCGTCGTCAGCCCGACGTGGTGGCCGGCGTAGCGGGCGACGTGGGCGAGCAGGCGCGTCGTCGTGGTCTTGCCGTTGGTCCCCGTGATCGACACGATCGGAATCCGCGCCGCCGTGCCGGGCGGATAGAGCATGTCGATGACGGCTCCGGCGGCGTCGCGGGGCGTGCCCTCGGTCGGATCCGTGTGCATGCGGAATCCCGGCGCCGCGTTCACCTCGACGATTCCGCCGCCGACTTCCGCGATCGGGTGCTCGACGGAGGGGGAGATGACGTCGATGCCGGCGATGTCGAGGCCCACGATCCGCGCGATGCGCTCCATCAGGTGGATGTTCGACGGATGGACCGAGTCCGTGACGTCGCGCGAGATGCCGCCCGTCGAGAGGTTCGCCGTCGCCTTCAGGTCCACCGACTCCCCGGCCGGAGGCACCGACCGCGCGGTGAGGTTGCGGCGCGCGAGGAGGGCGAGCGACAGGTCGTCGATCTCGATCTTCGTCAGGATCTTCTCGTGGCCGATGCCGCGGCGCGGGTCCTTGTTGACCTCGGCGACGAGCTCCTCGATCGTGCGCTTCCCGTCGCCCACGACGAAGGCCGGCACGCGCTGCGCGGCGCAGATGAAGCGGCCCGCGATGACGAGAAATCGGAAGTCGAAACCCTCCAGGAAGCGCTCGACGAGGACCTCGTCGCGAAACTTCAGGGCGTCGTTGTAGGCGAGGCGCAGCTCCGACTCGCTCCGGATGTTCGTCAGAACGCCGCGGCCGTGCGAGGCGTCGAGGGGTTTGACGACGACCGGCCAGCCGAGCGTCTCGGCGATCTCGACGGCCTCGTCCTCGTCGCGCGCGACCTCGCCCCGCGGCACGGGGACGCCGTTGTCGCCGAGGAGCTTCTTGGTCAGGCTCTTGTCGCCCGCGATCTCGACGCCGAGCTGTCCGGTCGTCGATGCGATCGTGGCCTGGATGCGCTTCTGGTGGACGCCGGTGCCGAGCATGACGAGGGACCGGTCGTTCAAGCGCAGGTACGGAATCCCGCGGGCCGCCGCGACGTGGACGATCGAGCGCGTCGACGGGCCGAGCGCCCAGCGCTCCCGGGTCTTCTTGAGCCTCTCGATCGAAGCCGGCAGGTCCAGCTCCACGTCGAGGCCCGCGCAGTGCTCGACGACGTCGAGGGCGAGCTTGCCGGCCTTGATCCCGACGCGTTCCTCTTCCATTTCGTAGACGAGGTTGTAGAGGCCCTCGGTCTTCGTCTCGCGCGTCCGGCCGAACGAAACCGAGATGCCGACTTCCTGCTGGATCTCGATCGCGACGTGTTCGGCGACGTGCCCGAGCCAGGTCCCCTCGGTGACGCGCTTGAGGAATCCGCCCGGCGCGCCCTCGGAACAGTGATGCTCCTGGAGACCCGGCAGGAGCTTTTGCAGCTCGTCGCCGAAGCCCCGGATGTCGCTCGACGGACGGTCCCGGAAGGGGCCCAGGTCGATCCGCATCCACACGCATGGCCGGTAGGACCAGAAGTTCGGTCCGTTCAGAACGAGCGTTTCCAGAAGTTGGATGCCTTCGGGCATGGGTCCTCGTTGGGTGGGGGAAGACTATAAGAAGGAGGGCGCCGGCTTGGCCGCCGCGGACGGGGGCGGCTTCACCGGGGCACCGGCCGGCGGCGCCTCCCTGCGTCGGCACGCGGCGGCCGGCCGCTTGTTGGGGATTCCGGCCGCCGCTGATCCACCACCGAAGGCAGACCCCCGGCAGTAGGAAACGCCGCGCGAAGCGCGGCGGTACTGCGGCGGCCCATTTGCCGCGGCTGCCGATGCTTCAGTTGGGTGCGGGCCGCCGCAGATCACCTCCTCCGGGAGGCGCCGCCGGCCACGGGGCCCGCTGCCGACACGGAAGCGGGTCGAGGGTCAGCTGGGGCTGAGTGGTTTACGCTTTTCGACGTCGAAGCGGTCACCGGCGGTCAGGACGTGGAGGAGGGCTCCGGAGAGGCTGAAGGCGGCGGAGGGGTCGGATTCCGAGAGGCCGTGGGCGACGGCGTGGCTGCCGTCGACGACGAAGACCTGGCCCGATCCGATGACTTCCATCTCGCCCGAGCCGTAGTAGACGATCGCCGTGTCCTCGTCGATCCCGACGCCGAGCTTGGTGGGCTCGATGGCCACGGCGGTGAGGAGGCGCCCGAGGCGCTTTCGCTGCGAAAAGTGCTGGTCGATGATCAGACGCGTGATCACGCCGAGGCCGGGCGCGAGGTCCACGCCGTCCCGGCGCAGCTGCAGCCCCCCCTCGCCTCCCGTGATCATCGTGGCCGAGAAGGCCGAGGCGCCCGCCGAGGTGCCGGCGAGCGCGCCGCCCCCGACGAGGTTCTGGTGGATGGCGGTGAGCGCCGGGGTCCCGTTCAGGATCGCGACGAGCCGCGACTGGTCGCCGCCGGTCATGAAGATGCCGGTCGCGCGCTCGATCGTCGCGAGGTTGTCGGGCAGGTGCGCGTCTTCCTTCGCGACGATCGGAAGCGGAAATGCCTCGCCCGCGCCGATCTGCGTGAAGACGCCCTGGTAGAACGTCGCCCGCTCCGCGGGGAACGCCGAGGCCGTCGGCAGAATCGCGATGCGCGCCTCCGCGCCCCCGGCTTCCGCCACGAAGCGCTGCAGGATGTCGGGCTTGTCGAACTTTTCTTCGCCGCCGCCGACGGCCACGATCGAGCCGTGCGGGCGATTTTTGCGGGGGGACTTCATCCTCGGGACGACACAGTACGCGAGCCGCCGCACGCGATCAAGTGGAGCGCGTTACAGGACGCGCGTGTACTCGCTCTGATCCTGCTTCCACACCACGACGCCGCAGAACCGCTCGCCCTCGGGACACACCGGACGCACCTCGGCGTGGTGCCGCAGCGTGCAGGGCGGCAGCAGCCACGGCCCGATGCGCGGGTTGACTTCGCGGATCTGGAGCGCCTCGTCGAGCGACGCCCGCCAGATTTCCTCCTGAGCGTTGTAGCAGAGGCGCATGGCGAACTTGTGGTGGAGGTTCAGGAGGTCCGCCGACTCCGTGAAACGGATGGCGACGGCATTGGGCAGCAGGTACGCCGCGAACTCGTCGGCGACTCCGCGGGATCGCAGCTGACCGATCGCCTCCCAGCTCGCCTCCATCGTTTCGCGGTAGAGCGCGGCGGCCTCGGGGACGTCGTCGATGAGCATGGGGACGACGTAATCCGGCTCGTCGGAGAGGTACGCCGGAAGGGTGGGTCGCGAGGCCGGCGTCATGCGGTGCCGCTGGTCCTGGCTGTCGGCCGTGTGGGAGAGCTTCTTGCGGAACGTGTACGAGGGGTGGAAGAGAGCGCGGGACAGCTTGTCGTGCGTCGTGAGCGTCAGGGTCTCGCCGAGAATCCGGTTCTTCGATGGATCGAGGACCATGCGGATCGCGTCGTCGTCCGAGATCGCGGCCCGCGGCACGCCGAGGATTTCGCGCACGGCGGAGGCGAGCACCTCTTCGTTGTTCGCCTTCCAGTCCACGAGGCGGGAGACGCGGCCGGCGAGCTCCGCGTCGAACTCTTTGCGAAATTCGCTCGAGGCCGACGACCCGCGCACCCGCGGCAGCGAGCGGAACGCGGCGTACTCGGGCGTCTCCTCGAGGGGCAGGGGATCCTGGAGGACGGTTTCGTAGAGGGGATCGTGCGCGAGGACGGCGGCGATCATCTGGCCGACGACCTCGCGCTGCTCGGCCGGCGCGTCCATCGACTCGCAGAGCCGCCAGTACCGGAAGAGCGTCACGCCCGAGACCGTGTGGTACAGGTACGAGAACGTCGCGACGGGCAGCACGTAGCGGGCGATCTCCTGCGCGCGCTTCTGGATCGAGCCCGAGAAGCGCTCCCGGCCGTCGCCCCGCGTCCGGCCCGGAAAGAGCCCGAAGTAGCGCTCTCCGGCCAGCGGCGTGAGGACCTCCGTCAGCCGCGTGTACGCGTCCTGCTGGCGCCGCGCCGCGCGCTCGTAGATCTCGCGCTCGGGCGCCCCCATGGGCGGCACGGCGTAGTTGCCCTTCTTGACCTCGACGTAGCGCTGGGAGACCTGCTCGGAGTTGTAGAACGGGTGCGAGTGGAGAAACGTCCACAGGAACTGCCGCGAGACGTTCTCGAGCGAGAACTGGAAGTGGGCGTGCTGGAAGGTCGTGTGATGCCCCGCCTCGTAGATCGACTTCGCAATCGCGTCGCGGCGGTCGGGCTTCGCGGAGGCCTGGTCCTCGGTGACGATGCCCTTGGCCGAGTAGCAGGTGCGCGCCGTCGCGACGACGTTCTCGTAGGGCCGGTCGAAGGCGTGCACGAGGCGGACTTTCGGCGCCGGGGAGGAGAAGCCGAAGGCGCCGGGTGCGAGACGGGGGAGACTGGACATCGCTTCCCGAGCATTATCTCCGATCGTCGGAAAGCATCCGAAAAAGGCGCGGGGTCAGGTCTGGAATTTTCGGTTCTGCGAAAACCGAAAAAACAAGACCTGACCCCCTGAGAATTTCGGTTCTAGCCCCAGCGCGGCTGAGCGTCGGGATCGATGCCGAACACGGTCTTGGCCACGAGCTCGTGCGTCAGCGCGGGGTTGGCGGGGTGGAATCGTCCGGCCCGCGCGTCCCGGAACAGCCGCTCGAGCTCGTTCTTCTTGAACATGCCGAAGCCGCCCGAAAGGTCCATGGCCGTGTCGACGAGCCGCCAGACACCCTCGGTCGCGCGGTGCTTCGTCGTCACGATCTTGGCCGGCCAGCGCGCGGCGTGGTCGGCGCCGTCGTTCCAGTCTCCGCCGACCTTGTCGATCAGGGGCTCGAGCGCCTCGAGCTCCATCGCCATCTCGGCGATGCCGTGTTGCATCTCGGGGTGGTGCGCCATCCCGCCGGCCACTCCCAGCGCCGTGCGCTTGCCGAGGGACTCGACCGTCAGATCGAAGACGCGGCGGCCGAGGCCGTAGTAGACGTTGGCGAACCCGATGAGCGCCCACGCGAAGACCGACAGCACGAAGAGGTCGAGACCGGCCGCGCCCGCCGGGACGATCCGGCCGATGCGGGCGTCGGGAACGAAGGCTCCCTCGAGGATCGTGTCGTCGCTGCGGGTCGCGCGCATGCCGAGCACGTCCCAGGTCGGCTCGATCCGGTAGCCCTTCGCGTCGCGCGAAAGGAAGGCGTGGACGATCTTGGGCGCCTTCGCGTCGCTCGTGTCCATGCCGTGAATCCCGAGGAGCGTCCAGACGGGCGAGAGGCTGCCGAACGCCTTGCGTCCGGTGAAGCGGTAGCCGCCGTCGACCCGCTCGGCCTTCGTGTTCGAGAGGAGGACCGGCAGGTCGTTGCCCGCCTCCGCGTGACCGGCGGCGAAGACCGCGCCCTTCCCGGCCGCCTCGAGCATCCAGTCGCAGGAGGTGTCGCCGGATCCGTGCAGGGTGCTGGCGACGCCGCACCAGTAGACGTGCATGTTCGTGCCGAGCGCGGTCGCGGGCGCCCAGTAGGCGAGGCGGCGCGTCTCCCGCATGCAGTCGGAAAAGGAGAGGCCGAGGCCCCCGAAATCCTTCGGGACGGCCATCCGGAGGTAGCCGGCCTCCCGGAGCTCTTCGAAGTCCTCGGCGAAGAAGCGGTTCTCGCGGTCGTAGACGGGCGCGCGCTCGTGGAATCGCCGGAGCGCGTCCTCGGACAGAATTGGCGGCCGTGTCGGGCTCATGGGGACCCCCTTTCCGGACGGCGGTCCTGAGATATACGAGCGAAGGCGCGGATTCAAGGGCGAACTAGAATAGTCGGCCCATGCAGCTGCCGATCTATCTCGACTACCACGCCACGACACCCGTCGATCCGCGGGTGCTCGAGACGATGCTGCCGTACTTCTCGAAAGCCTTCGGCAACCCGGCCTCGCGCAGCCACGTCTTCGGCTGGGAGGCGGAAGCCGCCGTGGACGCCGCGCGGGAGCAGGTGGCCCGCGCGATGAACGCCTCGCCGAGGGAGATCGTCTTCACCTCCGGAGCGACCGAGTCGGACAACATCGCGGTCCTCGGGGTGGCGCGCCTCTTCGGCTCCAAGGACGGTGCGCACGTGATCACGGCGCCGACCGAGCACTCGGCAGTCCTCGATCCCTGCCGGGAGCTCGCCCGCGAGGGCTTCGACGTCACGTACCTGGCCCTCGACCCGAGCGGCGAGATTCCCCCCGAGCGCGTCCGCGCCGCGATCACGGAGAAGACCGTGCTGGTCTCGCTGATGGCCGCGAACAACGAGATCGGAACGATCCAGCGGATCGCCGAGATCGGCGCGATCTGCCGCGAGAAGGGCGTCCTCTTCCACACCGACGCGGTCCAGGGCTTCGGCAAGATCCCTTTCGACGTCGAGGCCATGCACGTCGATCTCGCGTCGATCTCGGCCCACAAGATCTACGGCCCGAAGGGCGTCGGCGCGCTGTACGTGCGCGGCAAGGGCCCCCGGGTGCGCCTGGCGCCGATCGTTTTCGGCGGGGGCCACGAGCGGGGCATGCGCTCGGGCACCCTCAACGTGCCGGGAATCGTGGGCCTCGGCAAGGCGGCCGAGCTGGCCGTGTCCGAGATGCCCGAGGAGACCCCGCGTGTGCGGCGCCTGCGCCGGCGGCTGCACGACGCGATCGTCTCCCGCGTCGGCGACCTGCGCTTGAATGGCGCGCCGCTGCCGGAGACGACCCCCGACGGGACGCTGGCGCCGGGCACCGTCGAACGCCGGCTTCCGGGCAACCTCAACGTCTCTTTCACCGGGGTGGAGGGCGAGGCGCTCCTCGTGAGCATGAAGGACGTCGCGGTTTCCTCGGGTTCGGCCTGCACGTCCGCCTCGCTCGAGCCCTCCCACGTCCTGACGGCCATCGGCGTGCCGCCGGATCTCGCCCACGCGTCGATTCGATTCGGTGTCGGGCGGTGGACGACCGAGGAGGAGATCGACTACGCGGCGGAAGTCGCGGTCTCCGCCGTCGCGCGTCTCCGGGAGAAGTCTCCGCTGGCACGCATGTAGAGTCGGCGCGGGCCGTCTCTCGACCCAGGTTCAGTTGCTCACGGATCTCGTTCGCGGTCTTCCTTTCTATGCGGACCTCCTCGCGGAGGTCCGGGAGGGAAAGGACCGTCTGTGGATCGCCGCCGCGGTGGGCGCGCTTCCGGCCGCAATCGCCGCCGCGCTCTCCGCCGACCTCGGCCGTCCGCTCGCGATCGTCGTCGCGAGCGAGAAGGACGCCGAGCGCTGGGTCGGGGACCTCGCGGCCGCCGGCTTCGCGCGCGTCTTCCACGCGCCCGCGCCGACGCTGACTCCCTACCAGCGCATTCCGGCGTCCCTGAAGGCGCGGCGCGACGAGTTCGCGCTCCTGACCGCGCTCGCGGAAGGCGGCGTCCTCGCGGGGGGCGGTTTCGCCGCGGTGCTTCCGGCGCGATCCCTCTTCACGCGGCTTCCGGACCCGGCCGGATTCACGGAGCTCTTCGTCCACATCCGAAAGGGAGACGAGATCTCGCTGGCGCAGCTCGTGGGGCGGCTGACGCGCCTGGGCTACCGCCGGGCCGACCTCGTCGTCGAGACGGGAGACCTCGCCGTGCGCGGAGGCCTCTTCGACGTCTTCCCGCCGGATCGGGAGCTCGCGGTGCGGGTCGAGCTCGACGGCGACCGGGTCGAGTCGCTCCGTCTCTTCGATCCCGACACGCAGCGCTCGCGCGAGAAGCTCGATCAGGTCACGCTCGCGCCGTTCTCGGCCTCCGAGGAGTCGGAAGAGGTGCGCCGCCTGCTCGTCGAGAGGATCGGCCGCCTGCCTTCGGATGCCGAGCGTTCGGTTTTCGCGCCGGCCGTCTCGCCGATGCCGGCCGGCTGGCTCGACCACGCGGCCGGAGCGCGGATGCTGGAGATCGTCGTCGAGCCGGCCTCGGTCGAAGAGGAGCTCGCCGCCTTCGCCGAGCGCGTGGCGTCCGACCGCGATCCGGAGCGGGACGCGTTTCTGCCGGAGGAGCTCGTGCACGGCGCCGACGCCATCCGCCGCCGGCTCTCCGCGATCGCCCTGCGCTTCGACCGCCTGGGCGTGCCGCTCTTGGACGCCGACCACGACGCCGACGACGCCGCCGCCGGCGGAAAGCCCCGGATTCTTCGCCTGCCCGCCGAGGCGATCGCGGGACACGAGGGGCGCGCCGCGGAGGCGGCCGCGGACCTGAACCGGGCGCTCGCGTCGGGCGAGGAGGTCTTCGTCGCGACGCGGCCGACGGGAGGCGCCGAGAAGCTCCGCCGGCTCGCGATCGAGTACGGTTTCCACGTCACCTCGGAGCGCCGGGCCGGCGCCGTCGTGGCTTTCCCGGCCGAGATCTCCGCGGGCTTTCGCCTGCGCGAGCCGCGTCTGGCGGTCTACGCGGAGGAGGAGATCTTCGGCGAGGAGCGCCGCTCGGCGGCCGCGCGGCGCAAGCCCTCGGAGGCTTTCCTCTCGGACCTGCGGGACCTGAAGCTCGGCGACGCCGTCGTGCACGCGGACTACGGCATCGGCGTCTTCCACGGTTTGAAGCGCTTCCCCGTGGAGGGCGAGGAGCGCGAGTTCATGGAGATCGGCTACGCCGAGGGCAAGACGCTGCTCCTGCCGGTCGAACGCCTCGATCTCGTCCAGAAGTATTCGGGTGTCGAGGGTGTCGAACCGGTGCTCGACCGCCTCGGCGGCGCGGGCTGGGCGCGGCGCAAGGACTCGGTCCGCAAGGCCATGCGCGACATGACCGACCAGCTCCTGAAGCTCTACGCGCGGCGCAGCGTCGCCGACGGCTTCGCGTTCTCCAAGGACTCGCCCTGGCAGAAGGAGTTCGAGGACGCCTTCGAGTACGTCGAAACGCCCGACCAGGCACAGGCCATCGCGGACGTCAAGCGCGACATGCAGTCCGTCAAACCCATGGACCGGCTGCTCTGCGGCGACGTCGGGTACGGCAAGACGGAAGTCGCGATGCGCGCCGCGATGAAGGCCGTGCTCGACGGCAAGCAGGTCGCGGTGCTCGCGCCGACGACGATCCTCGCGGACCAGCATTTCCGGACGTTCAAGCGGCGGTTCTCGGCCTTTCCCGTGGAGATCGAGCTGCTCTCGCGCTTTCGCTCGAAGGCCGAGCAGAAGGACGTCGTCGCGCGCGCCGCCGAGGGCTCGGTCGACATCCTCATCGCGACGCACCGCATGCTCGGCAAGGACCTCGCGTTCCGGGACCTGGGCCTGCTCATCGTCGACGAGGAACAGCGCTTCGGCGTCGCGCAGAAGGAGCGCCTCAAGGAATGGAAGGCCTCGATCGACGTGCTCGCGATGTCGGCGACGCCGATCCCGCGCTCGCTCCATCTCTCCCTCTCGGGCCTGCGGGACCTCTCGATCATCGAGACGCCTCCCCGGGACCGGCTCGCGATCGAGACGCAGGTCGTTCCGTGGCGCCCCGAGGTGGTGCGCGAGGCGATCGAGGCGGAGCTCGAGCGCGGCGGCCAGGTCTTCTACGTGCACAACCGGATCGAGTCGATCGGCGGCGTGAAGCAGAAGCTCGAGGAGCTGCTGCCCCGCGTGCGCATCGCCGTCGCGCACGGGCAGATGCCGGAGGCCGAGCTCGAGAAGGCGATGGTGCGCTTCTTCTCGCGCGAGGCGGACGTCCTGCTCGCGACGGCGATCGTCGAGAACGGGCTCGACATCCCGTCGGCCAACACGATCCTGATCGACCGCGCGGACACGTTCGGCCTCGCGCAGCTCTACCAGCTGCGGGGCCGCGTCGGGCGCAGCGACAAGCCCGCGTACGCCTACCTCCTCATCGAGCCCGCGACGGCCCTTTCGGAGGTCGCGCGCCGACGCCTCGCGTCGATCCAGGAGTTCTGCGACCTCGGAGCGGGTTTCCGCATCGCGGCGAAGGACCTCGAGATCCGGGGCTCCGGCAACATCCTCGGCGGCGAGCAGTCCGGGCACATCGCGGCCGTGGGATTCGAGACGTACCTGTCGCTGCTCGAGGAAGCGATCCGCGAGATGCGCGGCGAGGAGGCGCCTCCGGAGCGTTCCGTCACGCTCTCGCTCGGGCTCGATCTCGCGATTCCGCCCGACTACGTGGCCGACGAGAGCTGGCGGATGATGATCTACAAGAAGGTCGCGCGCGCCTCCGACGACGCGGCCCTCGAGGAGGCGCGCCGCGAGATCGCGGACCGGTTCGGCGAGCCGCCGCCCTCGGTCGGGCGCCTCATCGAGTACGCGCGCCTGCGCTCCCGCGCGGAGCGTCTCGGCGTCACCTCCATCACGCGGCAGGCCGGCCGCGTCCACGTGCGGTTCGCCGAGAGCGCGCCCATCGATCCCGAGCGCCTCCTCGCCTTCGTGCGCGAGCGGCCGGGCGCGAGCTTCTCGCCGGCGCGGGTCCTCTCGTTCCCCGCGGGGGCCGGCGACGACTTTCTGCCGGCCCTGTCGGCCCTCCTGCCCTCGTTCGCGCGGGCGGCCTGAGGGAAATTCCGGCGGCGAGGCTGTGTTATGAAAGACCGCATGAAACGCACCTTTCTGGCGGTTTTCGCGGGCGCGACGGTATTCGCGGCCTCCGGGCTCCCCGCCGCCGAGCTCGTCGAGCGGATCGTCGCGCGGGTCAACGACCGGCTCATCACCCAGTCCGAGTACGACAAGCGCATCGCCGTGGCGCAGCGCTCGCCGCGACGCCCGCGAGGCGTCGCAGATGCGCATCACCATCCTCGAGGACATGATCAAGGAGAAGCTCCTCGAGGAGCGCGCCAAGGAAGTGGCGGTCTCGGCGACGGACGAGGAGGTCGAGGCGGCCGTCCAGCGGGTCAAGGCGCAGTACAACCTCTCGACCGACGCCGATTTCGACGCCGCGCTGGCGGATTCGGGCATGACGCGCGACGACATCCGGCGCCAGATGCGCGAGACGATCACCCTGCAGAAGGTCATCGGGCGCGACGTGGCCTCGCGTCTGGACCTCTCCGACGACGCCCTGCGCGCTGGAGTACGAGCGCCGCAAGGAATCCTTCTATGCAACGCCCGAGACGGCCCGCGTGGCGGAGATCGTCCTGAAGTACGAGCCGGGCGACGCCGAGGCGCAGGCGCAGGCGGCCGCCAAGGCCGAGGCGATCCGCGGACGATCTGAAGGGCGGCGCGGCCTTCGCGGAGATCGCCAAGGAGAGCTCCGAGGGCCGCACCAAGGAGCGCGGCGGCGAGCTCGGCACGGTCGAGAAGGGCGAGCTCGTCGAGGCGCTCGACGTCGCCGTCTTCCAGACCAAGGACGAGTATCCCGCCCCCGTGCTCATGGTCGGCTCGATCTCGATCCTCAAGGTCACCGAGCGCAAGGCCGCGGGCTTCCGGCCCTTCCCGGAGGTCAAGGAAGACCTGAAGAAGAGAATCTCCGACGAGCTCTACGAAAAGAGATTCACCGAGTACATGGAGAAGCTCCGCCGCGAGGCGTTCGTCAAGATCTACGACCCGGAGCTGGCGGAGCTCGACGCCAACTCCAAGAAGGCGGCCAGCTAGACGGCTCGCTTCGGGGGTTTCGTGTCAGTGCCAGGGCCCGCGGCGTCTCCCGGAGGGGGTGATCTGCGGCGGCCCACGCCCAACTCGATCCCCCGCGGCGCGGCGACTGGGCCGACGCAGTCAGCGGCGGCCGGCAATCCCCCCCGAGGACGGCCGCCGCGTGCCCCCGCAGGGAGATGCCGCGGGCCCTTTCGTGACGCGCCGGTCGGCTGAGACGCATTCCCATGCGAATCCGCATTCCACTGCCCGCCTCTTTTTCCTTCGACGCCGTGGTGCGCTCGCACGGCTGGTACGACCTGCCGCCGTTCACATACGACCGCGAGCGCGGAGAGTTGAAGACTCGTGTCGGGGGAGCGACGGTGTCGTTTCGCTCCAAGGGAGGAGTTCTGGAAGCGTCGAGCCCGGGACTCCGCAAAGAGGCCCTTCTGCGCGTCACGCGGCGCGTCTTCGCGCTGGAGCTCGACCTGTCGCGCTTCGCCGCGTCCCTGCCAGCCGGCTCGCCGCTCGCCCGCGGGCTCGAGCGGGGGGAGGCCGCATCCTGCGCGCGCCGAGCCTCTTCGAGGACGCCGTCAAGATGCTCTTCACCACGAACTGCTCCTGGGCGGCCACGCGCGGGATGGTCGTGCGGCTCGTCGCGCTCGCCGGCGCGGACGGGGCGTTCCCCGATGCGGAAGCCGTGGCGCGCATCACGCCCGGCCGGCTCGCCGCGCGCGTGCGCTGCGGTTATCGGGCCTCCGCGCTTTCGCGATTCGCGCGCCGCGTGGCGTCGGGGAAGCTCGATCTCGCGGCGTGGGAGCACGCGGAGACGCCCGCCGCCGCGGTGCGCGAGGCGATCCTCGGCGAGCACGGCTTCGGGCCCTACGCGGCGGAGGGATTGCTCCGCATTCTCGGGCGCCACGACTACCTCGCGCTCGATTCCTGGATCCGGAAGCGCTACCGCGAGGTGTATCCGGGCCGCGCGCAGTCGCTCGACCGCGCCATCGGCCGGCGCTACGCGCGCTTCGGCGAGTTCCGCGGGCTCGCGCTGTGGCTCGACATGACCCGCGAATGGCACGAAGGGGACACGCCGGAGTGGCCCTGAACGTCATTCGGCACCGCGTGTAGTCGCTCCCGGCGACGAACGCACAATCGCTTGTGCAGACGCGCTCCGGACGCGCTTCGCGCGTCTTACGCCCGTTTAGCGCTCCGAATTTTTTCAGGCAAACAACTTCCCTTGACTAATATCTCTCGGCACTTCTAACATCCCGCCAGTGGCCAAATCTGGCTAAAAGTGGGAGAAAGTGGTCCCGGGACTCATAACGGGACACCAATTGAAGGATGGACCGCTTTCGAGGAAGCGCACCGGCCCGTCTCGACGAGAAGGGCCGGCTCAAGGTGCCGAATCTCTTTCGGCAGCAGATCGAAGAAGCGTTCGGTCGCGATCTCTTCATCACGTCCATACACGGCCGCAACTTCCTCTTATACCCGCTCGCGATCTGGCGTCAGCTGGAAGAGAAGCTCGCCGAGCTGCCGGCGATCCACCGCGCCAAGAACAAGTTTCTCGAGCGCGTCAATTACTTCGGGCAGGACGCCGAGATCGACGGCCAGGGGCGCGTGCTCGTGCCGCAGATCCTGCGCGACTCCGCCAAGCTCCCGCCGGACGTCGTCGTCACCGGCAACATCGATCACCTCGTGGTGTCCGACCGCGGCGCGCTCGCCCAGAAGCTCTCGACCGAGGATTTCGGACCCGAAGACTACGACGAACTCTCGAAGCTGCTTCTCTAGAAGTGAGTGCCAGCAATTGAAGCGCCGCCCCACACGCCGGTCCTCCTCGAGGAGGTCGCCGAGGGGCTTGCTCCCGGTCGCGGCGGCTTCTTCGTGGACGCCACGCTCGGCGCCGGCGGCCACGCCGAGGCTCTCCTGCTGCGCGGGCCGGATGCCGTCGTCCTCGGAATCGACCGGGATCCCGACGCGCTCGAGCTCGCCCGCGAGCGGCTCGCGCCTTTCGGCGAACGCGCGCGTTTCGCACTGGCCGACTTCGCGGATCTCGACGCCGTCCTCTCCGAGCGCGGAGAGCCCGCACCCGACGGCATCCTCGCGGATCTCGGTGTTTCCTCGATGCAGCTCGATCGCGCGGAGCGGGGCTTCTCGTTCCGCCGCGACGGACCTCTGGACATGCGCATGGGACGAAGCGGGGCAAGCGCGGCCGACATCGTGGCCACGGCCTCGGTCGATGAACTCACACGGATCTTCCGTGAATATGGGGAGGAGCGAATGGCGGCAAAGATCGCACGCGGGATCGTAGCGGAGCGGACACGAGGCCCCATCCAGACGACTCGCCAGCTCGCCCGCATCGTGGCGGGAGAGAAGGGGAGCCGCGAGAAGATCGATCCGGCGACCCGCGTCTTCCAGGCGCTCCGGATCGAGGTCAACCAGGAGCTCGTCGCGCTCGGCCGGTTCCTCGCCGCCGCCGTCGCGCGGATGAAGCCGGGCGGCCGGCTCGCCGTCATCTCGTATCACTCGCTCGAGGATCGGATCGTCAAGGACGTCTACAAGCGCGAATCGGGAGTCTGTTTCTGCCCGCCGCGGCTGCCGACGTGCGTCTGCGGCGCGCGCGCCGCGCTGAAGGTCCTGACGCGGCGGCCGATCCGCCCCGGCGAGGCGGAGCTGCGCCGGAATCCGCGCTCGCGCAGCGCCCGTCTGCGCGTTGCGGAGAAAGTCGCGGCCCCGGATCTGGAAGCCGCCACGGAGGGAATGGCCCAGGCCGGCTGAGCGGCCCGACGATCCGATGAGCACCCTCTACGCCCAGACCAAGCGGGTCGAGAACCTGCACCTGACGCGCGAGCGCGATCGCCGGCGCGGCCGCGAGCTCGCGACGTTCCTGCTCGTCGGCCTGCCGATCGCCGTCGCGCTGCTGGCGTATGCCGCCCTCCACATCGAGACGGTCCGCGTCGGCTACATGCGCGAGGCGCGGCAGAAGCAGGTGGCCGCGCTCAACGAGGAGAGCCGGAGACTGCGCGCCGATCTCGGCCTGGCGTCCTCGCCCGAGCGCGTGTCCGCCGTCGCCAAGCGCAAGGGGCTGCGTCCGCCCAACCCGGGCCAGGTCCAGGTCGTCGGCGCAGACAAGGTCGACAAGGGCGGACCGCGATGATCGGGCGCGGTCAGGGGATCCGCCGCGGCCGCACGCGCTTCTTCGCGCTCCTGCTCGCACTCTGGGGCGGGGTCGTCGTCGCGCGTCTGGTCCAGATCCAGATCGCCGACGGCTCGCGCTACCGCGCAAAGGCCCAGCGCCAGCAGGAGCGGCGCGTCGAGATTCCCGGCCAGCGGGGCTCGATCCTCGACCGCGAGGGCCGCGAGCTCGCGGTCTCCGTCGAGACGGCGTCCGTCTACGCGATCCCCGACGACGTCAAAGACGCCCGTCGGGCGGCGGCGGCCCTCGCGCCGGTGCTCGCGATGCCGGCCAGCGAGATCCTTTCGAAGCTCAAGAGCGAACGCGGTTTCGTCTGGGTGCGCCGCCAGCTCGATCCGGAGTCGGCGGCGGCCGTCCGGGCGCTGAAGCTCCCCGGCATCCACTTCGTCGCCGAGCCCAAGCGGTTCTACCCGAAGGGACGGCTGGCCGCGGCCGTGCTCGGCTTCGTCGGCACCGACGGAACGGGCCTGGCGGGTCTCGAGCACTTCTACGACGGCGCGATCCGCGGCAAGCCGGGCGAGCTCGTGGCCCTGACCGACGCGCGACGCAGCCGCTACGGCGAGGCCGAGAACGCGGGACGGCCCGCCGAGGAGGGCGCCTCGCTCGTGCTGTCGCTCGACTCGGGCGTCCAGTTCGCCGCCGAGCGCGAGCTCGCCGAAGCGATGGAGGCGCACCGGGCGCAGTCCGGGGCGATCGTCGTGATGGATCCCTTCAGCGGCGAGGTGCTCGCGATGGCCTCGGCGCCGGACTTCGATCCGAACTCGTTCGGCCGCTTCCCCCCGGAGAAGCGGCGCAACCGCGCGATCGCCGACGCCTACGAGCCGGGCTCGACCTTCAAGATCGTGACCGGGGCGCTGGCGCTCGAGCAGGGGCTCGTGGGGCTCGACGAGGTCATCGACACGGGGAACGGGACGATCCGCGTCGCCAACACGACGATCCAGGAGGCTGACCGCCACCGCTACGGCGCGCTGACGCTCGCCGGGATCTTCGAGCACTCCTCGAACATCGGCATCATTCGCGTCGGCATGCGCCTGGGCTCGCGCAACCTCTACGAGGGCGCGTCCTCATTCGGCGTGGGCCGGCCGAGCGGCGTCGATCTGCCGGGGGAGAACGTCGGCATCTTCCGCCCGCTGCCCCGGTGGTCCGGCCTCTCGACCGCGTCGATCTCCATGGGCCAGGAGGTCTCGCTCAATGCGCTCCAGCTGGCGCGGGTGACGGCGATCGTCGCCAATGGCGGCTATCTCGTGCAGCCGCATCTCGTCACGCGGATTGCCGAGCCGGGCAAGCCTCCCCGCGCGATTCCCGCGACGCCGCGCACCCGGGTGCTCTCGCCGGCGACCGCCCGCGCGATCTCGAAGATCCTCGTCGGCGTCGTGGATCACGGCACCGGCGCGAAGGCCGCGATCCCCGGCTTCGCGGTCGCGGGCAAGACGGGAACCGCCCAGAAGGCGGGCGTCGGCGGATACCAGGCCGGCAGCCACGTGCCCAACTTCGCGGGATACGCACCGGCGGAGAATGCCCGCTGCGTCGCGGTCGTCGTGCTCGAGGAGCCCCAGGGCAAGTACTACGCGGCCGACGTCGCCGCGCCGCTCTTCGCCCGCGTCGTGGCCCAGACGCTCGGCATCCTGCGCGTCGCGCCGCGGGAGCAGCAGGTCCCGGAGACGGTGCTGGCGCAGGCGCCGCCGCGGCCGGCGCCGGCGTATCCCGCGGGCCTCGTGCCGGCGTCGCTGCGCAGCCGCCCCGCCGAGCCTTCGGATCGGACCCCCAGTGTGATGGGACTTCCGGCGCGCCAGGCCATCGCGATTTTCGCCGAGGCGGGCGTGCTCGCGCGGCTCCAGGGAAGCGGATTCGTCGTCGCGCAGGACCCGCCGGCCGGCTCGCCGCTGACGGCGGGCGGGGTCCAGACTCTCTTTCTCGCCGACAGCTCGGAGGCGCCGGCCCGGGCGGGCGGACGCCGCGCGGAGGAGCCGCCGCCGCTTCGCCGGGCCCCGTGAGGCTCATGGACCTGCTCGCCGTCCTTCCGGACGAACACGCTCCCGAAGGCGCCGGCGAGATCCAGGTCAAACGCGTCGAGAGCGATTCGCGGCGCGTGCAGCCGGGAGATCTGTTCGTCGTGCTGCAGGGCGCCAAGGCCGACGGGCTCGACTTCGTGCCCGAGGCGATCGCGCGCGGCGCCGTGGCCGTGGTCACCGACCGGAGGGCGCCGGCGCAATCGCCCGTGCCCTGGGTGCGCGTGGCGGAGCCCCGGCGCGCGCTCGCGCTGCTGGCGACCGAGATCCACGGCCGCCCCGCCGAGAAGCTCGTGCTGGCGGCCGTCACGGGAACCAACGGCAAGACCTCCACGGCGACGCTGCTCGAGGCGATCCTCGCGCGGCGGTACGGGCGGACGGGACTGCTCGCGACGACGGTCTACCGCACGCCCCGCCGCACGCTCGCGGCCGGCCGGACGACGCCGGAGGCGACCCTCATCCAGGAGTTGCTCGCCGAGCTCGTGGCCGACGGCGTGCCGGCGGCCGTCGTCGAGGTCTCCTCCCACGCCCTCGTGCTCGAGCGCGTGACGGGGTGCCGCTTCGACGCGGCCGTCTTCACGAACCTGACGCGCGACCATCTCGACTTTCACAAGACGATGGAGGAGTACTACGAGGCCAAACGGCGTCTCTTCGCCCTGCGCAAGCACGACGCCTGGGCCGTGATCAACGTCGACGACCTCTTCGGCCGGCGTCTGCTCGCGGAGGTCGGGCCGCCGCTCGCCACCTTCTCGCCGACGGGAGCGCCTGCGGACTTCCGGGCGGAGTCGACGCGCTGCGACCTCTCGGGCACGTACTTCGACGTCGCGCACGGGGGCGGGCGGTTCGCGGTCGCGTCGCCGCTGCTCGGCCGGTTCCAGGTCGGCAACATCCTCGGAGCGGCTGCGGCGGCGATGTGCCTCGGCGTGGACGAGTACGACGTGGCGGCGGCGATCGCGGGCGTGACCAACGTGCCCGGCCGCCTCGAGCGGGTCGAGGCCGGGCAGGCGTTTCCGATCCTCGTCGACTACGCGCACACCCCGGATGCGCTCGAGCGGCTTCTCACCTCCGTGCGCGAGCTGACGGACCGGAAGATCATCCTCGTCTTCGGTTGCGGCGGCGATCGCGACAAGGGCAAGCGCGTTCCCATGGGCGAAATCGCCGGACGGCTCGCCGACATCGCCGTCGCGACCTCCGACAACCCGCGCTCGGAAAATCCGGAAGCGATCCTGCGCGACGTCGAGCAGGGCCTGGCGAAGTCGGGGGCCACGAAATACCTCAAGGTGGTCGACCGGCGCGAGGCGATCCGCGCGGCGATCGAGCTCGCCAACCCCGGAACCGTCGTCGTGATCGCGGGCAAGGGCCACGAGACGACGCAGCAGTCGGGCGGACGGGAGCTGCCGTTCGACGACCGGAAGATCGCCGCGGAGCTGGCGGGCAAGCCGTGAAGTTCACGCCATGAAGTTCACCCTCGACGACCTCGCGGCGGCGGCGGGCGCGCCGATCGAAGGATCCACCGCGTCACGGACGCCGGCGCTCACGGGCGTCGCCGTGGATTCGCGGCACGTCGCGTCCCGGCGACCTCTTCGTCGCCATCCGCGGCGAGCGCGTCGACGGCCACGCCTTCGCGCGCGAGGCGGCGGCGCGCGGGGCGCGGCGCGCTCCTCGGGCAGCGGCGTCCTGAGGACCTGCCCGCGGAGTTTCCCGCGGTGCTCGTGCCCGACCCGGTGCGCGCACTCCAGCTCCTCGCGGCGGCGATGCGCAAGACGATGGGCTTCCGGCTCGTCGCCATCACGGGCTCGGCGGGCAAGACGACGACCAAGGACTTCGCCGCGGCCATCCTGTCGCGCCGCTTCTCGGTGGAGAAGACGCCCGGAAACCAGAACAGCCAGATCGGCTTCGCGATGTCGGTCGTGAACCTGCCGCGGCGGCCCGACTGGATGGTCGGCGAGATGGGGCTGTCGGCGCCCGGAGACCTTTCGCGGCTGACGCGCACGTTCGCCGCCCGACGTCGCGGCGATCCTGCTCGTCGCGCCCGCGCATCTTCAGTTCTTTCCGTCGGTCGACGCCATCGCCGACGCGAAGGCCGAGATCCTCGAGGGCCTCGTTCCCGGACGGCACGTTCGTCGCCAACGCCGACGATCCCCGCGTCGACGCGATCGCGGCGCGCCAGCGCGCGCGGGGCCCGGGCAGGTCCGGGTCCTCCGCTTCGGGCGGACGTCGACGAGCCCCGATGCCGACGTGACGGCCTCCGCGGAGGAGTCCGAGGCCTCGGGCAGCCGCTTCCGCCTGACGCTGCCGTCGGGCGAGGCGGAGGTCCGGCTGCCCCTGCCGGGCCCCCACCAGGTCGTCAACTTCCTCGCGGCGGCCGCGATCGCTTTCGCCGTCGGGCTGAGTCCGGCGGACTGCGCGGCCGCGGCGGGTGAGCTCACGCCCCCGGCGCACCGCGGGCAGTGGCGCCGACACGCCTCCGGCGCGCGGCTCTACGACGACAGCTACAACGCGAACCCGGCCTCGATGCGGGCGGCCCTCGAGACCCTCGCGGCGATTCCGGCGGGGCGGCGGATCGCGGTCCTCGGCGACATGCTCGAGCTCGGCCCCGGGGAGCAGGACTTCCACCGCGAGGCGGGGCGCGCCGCCGCGGGTCGCGTCGATCTGCTTCTGCTGGTCGGCGAACGGGCGCCGTGGATCGGAGAGGGCGCCGTCGAAGCGGGCCTCGCGCCGGACGCCGTGCGCCGCGCGGCCTCGGCGGAAGAGGCGGCGGCGCTCCTCGCCGAGCATCTCGCCGCGGGCGACGTCGTCCTCTTCAAGGGTTCGCGGGGCATCGGCCTCGACCGCGCGGTCGGGCTGCTCGCGGAGAAGGGCTGAGGCGGACGTGCTGTACTGGCTGCTCTTTCCGCTGGCCGACCGGATCCCGGCGTTCAACGTCTTCCGCTACATCACGTTCCGGACGGCGATGGCGGCCGTCACCGCCCTCATCATCTCGCTCGCTCTGGGCCCCGCGACGATCCGGATGCTGAAGCGCTTCCAGATCGCGCAGTCGATCCGCGCCGAGGGCCCCAAGACCCACCTCGCCAAGGCCGGCACGCCGACGATGGGCGGTCTCCTGATTCTCTTCGCCGTCGTGCTCGCGACGCTTCTCTGGATGGACCTGCCGAACCGCTTCGTGTGGATCGCCCTCGGCACGCTCGCGGGCGTGGGCGTCGTGGGCTTTGCCGACGACTTCGTCAAGGTCACGCGGCGGCGCAGCCTCGGGCTGACGGGACGCGGCAAGCTCGTACCCCAGTTCCTCATGGCCTTCGCGGTGGGCTGGGCGATCGAGCACTGGGCGGGTCACGGGGCGTTTTCGACGATCGTGACCTTCCCGTTTCTGAAGAAGCTGCTCGTCGACCTCGGCATCTTCTATATTCCCTTCGTGGCCGTGGTCGTCGTGGGAGCGTCGAATGCCGTGAACCTGACCGACGGGCTCGACGGCCTGGCGATCGGCGCGGTGGGGATCGCGGCCGGCACTTACGGGATCCTCGCGTACGTCAGCGGCAACGCGGTGGCGGCGCGCTACCTCCAGATCCCCTACATCCCGCAGTCGGGCGAGCTCGCCGTGTTCTGCGGGGCGCTGGTCGGCGCTTCGCTCGGGTTTCTCTGGTTCAACTGCCATCCGGCCGAGATGATGATGGGCGACGTCGGCGCCCTGTCGCTCGGCGCCGCGATCGCGGCGGTCGCCGTGATGACGAAGCAGGAGACGCTGCTGGCGATCGTCGGCGGGCTCTTCGTCCTCGAGGCGCTGTCGGTGATCATCCAGGTCGCCTCGTTCAAGTCCACGGGCAAACGCGTCTTCAAGATGGCGCCCCTCCACCACCACTTCGAGCTGCTGGGCTGGGCCGAGTCGCGCGTGATCATCCGGTTCTGGATCCTCGCGCTCCTCTTCGCGGTCGTGGGTCTCTCGACCCTGAAGCTGCGATGAGCGCGCTGCCCATGAGGAAAGACGCCGCCCCACCCGCGTACCTCCCGCGCTCCGTCGCGGTGCTCGGCTTCGCGCGGAGCGGCCGGTCCCTCGCGGACGCGCTCCGGGCGCGCGGCGTCGCGGTCGCGGTGGCCGACGTGCGCTCCGCCGCGGAGCTTCCGGGCGTCGCGGAGGCCGCGAGCCGCGGAGTCCGGTTCTTTCTCGGCGAGCCCCCGGAAGCGCTCGGCGTCGGCGTCCTCGAGGGCGCCGACTGGCTCGCGGTCTCGCCGGGCGTTCCTCTCGACACGGCCGTCGTCGCGGCCGCGCGCGCCCGCGGCATTCCCGTTCTCGCCGAGCTCGAGGTGGCCTATCGGATCGCCCAGGCGGAAACCGCCGCCGGGGCGAATCGCTGGATCGCGATCACCGGCACCAACGGCAAGTCGACGACGACCACGTGGATCGCCGAAATGCTCCGTCGTGCTTCGGCGTCCACTTCGAATCGCCCCGCCGTCCTCGCGGGCAACATCGGCGCGCCGCTCTCGGACTTTCTCGGCGGGGAGGAAGGCGTCGGGCGCGACTTCGTGTGCGAGGTCTCGTCGTTCCAGCTCGAGACGATCGACCGGTTCCGTCCCGACGTGGCCGTCCTCACGAACGTCACGCCGGACCACCTCGACCGCTACGCGGGCTTCGCCGCCTACGCCGCCGCCAAGGCGCGGATCTTCGAGCGGCAGGAAGCCGCCGACTTCGCGGTCGTCAACGCGGACGACGCGGTCTCGATGGAGCTCGCCGCCGCGACGCGCGCCAAGCGCATCCTGTTCTCGCGCCGCGGACGACCGGCGGCCTCGGCGGGAGCGTGGGTGTGGGTCGAGGCGGGGACCATCTTCGCCAACGTGGACTCGCCGGCGCACGCCGTCCTTCCCGTCGCCCGGCTCGCGCTTGCGTGGCGCGCACAACCTCGAGAACGCCCTTGCCGCCGTGGCCGCCGCCGAGGCGCTCGGCACGCCGGCCGCCGCGATCGTCGACGCCCTGACGCGGTTCGAGGGGCTTCCGCACCGCACGCAGCTCGTCGCGGAGGGGGCCGGCGTCCGCTGGGTCGACGACTCGAAGGGCACCAACGTCGACGCGACGCTGAAGTCGCTCGAGGGATTTCCGGACGCGAGCGTGATCCTCATCCTCGGCGGCCGTGACAAGCACGGCGACTTCGCGTCGCTCGCGCCGCTCGTCTCGCGCCGCGCGCGCGCCGTCCTCACGATCGGAGAAGCGGCGGCGACGATCGAGGCGGCGCTTGCGGGCACGTCCCCGATCGAACGACCGGGAACGATGGCGGCGGCCGTCTCGCGGGCGGCGGCCATCGCGCGGCCCGGAGACACGGTGCTCCTGTCCCCGGCCTGCGCGTCCTTCGACCAGTACCGGAACTACGAAGAGCGGGGGCGCGACTTCGCCGCCCTGGCGCGGCGCGCCGCGTCCGCCTCGGCCCCGACCCCCGATTCAGGGAGAAACGATGGCGCGTAAGCTCGCTTCGGACAAGGTTCTCTTCGGAACGCTCGTGGCGTTGTCGCTCTTCGGCTGCGTCATGATCTACAGCGCGTCCGCCGTGTCGGCGGGGGAGACCTCGGGCAACCCGTACCGGTTCCTCGTCAAGCAGATCGCGGCGCTCGCCCTGGGCGGCCTCGCCGCGTTCCTCGTTTACCGCATCGACTACCGCAAGTTCGCGAAGCCCTGGGTGGTCTACGGCGCGTACGGCGTCACGCTGCTGCTGGCGGCCTTCGCCCTCTCGCGCCCGCCGATCAACGGAGCGCGGCGCTGGATTCCCCTCGGTGTGACGATGCTGCAGCCCTCGGAGCTCCTCAAGGTCGCCCTCGTCCTGCTGCTGGCGTACCAGCTCTCGCGAAAGGCCGAGAAGGCGGGCAATCCCGAGAGAGCCCTCATTCCGGCGCTCGTGTTCTCGCTCGCCGCGGCCGGCGTCGTGGTGCTCCAGCCCGATCTCGGCACGGCGGCCTGCTACCTGATGCTCTGCGCCGTTCTCCTGTGGCTCGCCGGAGCGCGGGCGCGCGTGTTCCTGATCGGTTTTCTGGCCACGATCCCGGTTCTCGCCGCCCTGATGCTTTCGGCGGACTACCGGCGGGCCCGGATCCTGGCGTTCCTGAACCCCGAGGCGGATCCTCTCGGCGCCGGCTTCCAGGCGATCCAGTCGCTCATCGCCGTCGGCGCCGGAGGGTGGTTCGGCAACGGGCTCGGCGGCAGCCGGCAGAAGCTCTTCTTCCTGCCCTTCCCCCACACCGACTTCATCTTCGCGATCGTCGGCGAAGAGCTCGGGTTCATCGGTGCGGTCGGTCTCGTCGTGTGCTTCGGCATCGTCGCGTGGCGAGGGCTGCGGGCGGCGCGCCGGGCGCCGGACGCCTTCGCCGGGTTCCTCGCGGCGGGAGCGACCGCGATGATCGTCGTGCAGGCCGCGATCAACCTCTCCGTCGTCCTGGCCCTCGTGCCGACCAAGGGGATCCCCCTGCCGTTCGTGTCCTACGGAGGCTCTTCGCTCGTCGCGTCGTGGATCGCCGCGGGCCTCATACTCAACGTGTCGCAGCACGAGGTGGCAGAAACGGCGTGACCCCATGAACGAGCTCGGATCCTTCGTCATCGCCGCCGGCGGCACCGGCGGGCACATCATTCCGGGCATCGCGCTCGCGCGCGAGATCCGCGCCCAGAAGCCGGGCTCCTCGGTCGTCTTCATCGGAACGGCGCAGGGACTGGAAGGGCAGATCGTCCCGGCGGCCGGCTTTCCGCTCGAGCTCATCGACGCGTCCGGCTTCGTCGGCAAGACCTGGACGCGCCAGCTCGGGGCTCTGTCGCGCCTGCCGGGCGGCTTCCTCGCGGCCCGCGCCATCCTGAAGAAGCATCGCGCGCGCGTCGTCATCGGCGTCGGCGGCTACGTCACCGTGCCCGTCCTGCTGGCCGCGCGTTCGCTCGGCCTCCCGACCCTCATCCACGAAGCGAACGCCGTTCCGGGCACCGCCAACAAATATCTGAACGGGTCCGCCAACCGGACGGCCGTGAGCCTCAAGGAAGCGAACGTGCATCTCAAGAAGCCCGGAGTCGTGACCGGCACGCCCGTTCGGGCCGAATTCTTCGCGGTGCCGGCCCTCGATCCCGCGGCGACGACGCGCCGCCTTCTCGTGTTTGGCGGAAGCCAGGGCTCGCGGGTCCTCAACCGCGGCCTGGCGCGGGCCGCCGTGATGCTCGAAAAGTCGGGCATCGAGGTCGTCCACCAGACCGGAGACAAGGACCTCGTCGCCACGCGCCAGCGTTACACGCGGATTCCGGCGAACTGGAAGCTCGTGCCCTTCCTGCCGAAGCTCTGGGAGGAGATGGCCTGGGCGGACCTCGTCCTCTGCCGCGCCGGCGCAATGACGGTCGCCGAGCTCGCCGCGGCCGGACGCCCCGCGATCCTCGTGCCGTTCGCCGCGGCCGCCGGGAACCACCAGCTCCAGAACGCGCGCGCTCTCTACCGCGCGGGCGCGGCCGCGGTCATGGAGGAGAAGGACCTGACCGCCGAAAACCTCGCGGGCGGGATCAGCGCGCAACTGAAGGACCGGGAGAAGCTCGTGAAGATGGGGCTCCAGGCGCGCACGCTCGCCCGGCCCGACGCCGCGAAGGAGCTGGCCAGGCTCGTCTTCGAGCTGGAGGCGAAGCGTTGAGGTTTCTGCGGCTGCACCGCCTGCACTTCGTGGGAGTGGGCGGGGTGGGCATGAGCGGCATCGCGGAGATCCTGCTCCAGGCCACACCGCTCGAGATTTCGGGCTGCGACCTGGCCCGGTCCGACAACACGGCCCGTCTCGAGGCCCTCGGCGCCCGGATCGCCCTCGGACACGACCCGGCCCACGTCGATGGGGCGGACCTGCTGGTCACCTCTTCCGCCGTCGCCGAGGCCAATCCCGAGGTTGCCGCTGCCCGCGCCCGCGGCGTCCCGGTCATCCGCCGCGCCGAGATGCTCGGCGAGATCATGCGCCTCAAGCAGGGCATCGCCGTCGCCGGCACCCACGGCAAGACCACGACGACCTCGCTCGCCGGCATGGTCCTGACCGAGGCGGGCTTCGATCCCACGATCGTCGTCGGCGGACAGGTCCACATCCTCGGGACCAACGCGCGCCTGGGCCGCGGGGAGTACCTCGTCGCCGAAGCCGACGAGTACGACCGGTCGTTCCTGCAGCTGACGCCGGTCGTCGCCGTCATCACGAACATCGAGGCGGACCACCTCGATACGTACCGGGACCTCGAGGAGATCCGGGACGCGTTCACGACGTTCGCCAACCGCGTCCCGTTCTACGGCTCGGTCGTGCTCTGCGCCGACGACGCCGGGGGGCGCAGCATCGTGCCCCGCATCAAGCGACGGGTCGTGACGTACGGCGAGTCGGAGGACGCGAGCCTGCGGGCCCGGAACATCCGGCTCGAGGCGGGCGGGACGACCTTCGAGGTGGTCGACGCCTCGGTCGGGTCCCTCGGCACCGCGCAGCTCAAGCTTGCGGGGCGCCACAACGTGGCCAACGCCCTCGCGGCGGTCGCGGTGGGGCGGGAGCTGTCGATCCCCTTCGAGACGATCGCGCGCGCCCTCGCCGCTTTCACGGGCGTCGTCCGCCGCTTCGAGCTGAAGGGCGAGCGCGGGAGCGTCCGGGTCGTGGACGACTACGCGCACCACCCGACCGAGATCGCGGCGACGCTGTCCGCCGCGCGCCAGGTGTACCCGGATCGCCGCGTCGTCGCGCTCTTTCAGCCTCATCTCTTCTCGCGGACGCGCGATTTCGCGGCCGAGTTCGGCCGGGCGCTCTCGGCCGCGGACGTCAGCGTGGTCATGGACGTCTACCCCTCACGGGAGTCGCCGATCCCCGGCGTGACAGGAGCGCTCGTGGCCGACGCGGCTCGCAGCGCCGGGCGCGCGAGCGTGATCTATGTCGATGACAAGAAACGAGTTATCGGCTGCCTCGAAGAGACCCTGCGGCCCGGGGATCTCCTCCTGACGCTCGGGGCGGGGGACGTCGTCCGCTTCGGCGAGGAGTACTTGAAGCGTGGCTAAGGACAGGGACCGCCAGGCGCCCTTCCTGCGCAAGCCGCAGATCGTGCCCCGCAAGCGCGGGCGCGTGCCGGCGGTGCGCGTCGTCGCTCTCGCGGCGGTCGCGCTCGCCGCCGGCGCGGGGCTCGTCCGGTTCGTCTCGAGCGCGCACTTCGCCCTCACGCGTTACGAAGTCTCCGGCAACACGCGCGCGCGCACCGAAGAGATCCTCGCCGCGCTCGCGCCGTGGAAAGGGAAGAACCTCGTGCGGCTCGACCTCGCTCCGCTGGCCGGGCAGATCGTCGCGCATCCCTGGATCGAGCGCGCGACGCTCGCCAAGCGATTTCCCGACGGTCTCGCCGTGCGCGTGACCGAGCGCCGCGCTCTCGCGCTCTACCGCGACGGCGAGGCGTTCTGGTGGGTCGGCGCGGACGGCCGCTTGATCGCGGCCTACGACCCGCGCCGCGACCGCACGGCCTACGTCATCCTCTCGGGAGATCGCCGCACATTGCCCGAGGCGGTCGGTCTTCTCGAAGACCTGCGAGCGCAGCGCCCGCTCTACTTCGCCGCGCTCTCCGAAATCGCCTCGCTCCCGGACGGCGGATTCGGTATGATGGATGCGATCTTTCGAAGGCCGGTTCGCGTCCTACGGGCCGATGCCCCGGAGAAAGTTCGCGCGTTGCTCGAGGCGCGGGGTTTCATTGAGAGTCGCGGGTGGGAGGCACGGGCCATCGATCTCCGTCTGGCCGATCGCATCATTCTCGTAGGCGCCTACGGCGCAGGGAATCGTCTCTGATGCGGAGCGTGAGGTCGCCACTCTGATGTCCAAGCCCGAGTCCTTCCTCGTCGCCTGCGACATCGGCACCTCGAAGATCTGCGTCCTGATCGGCGAGCAGAACGCCGCCGGTTCCCTCGACGTCATCGGCAAGGGCGCAGCCGCCAACCGGGGCACCCGCAAGGGCAACATCATCAACGTCGACGCCACGATCGAGGCCATCAAGCGGGCGGCCGAGGAAGCCGAGATCATGGCCGGGGTGCAGATAAGTCGTTCATGGGTAGGGGTTTCCGGCTCGCACGTCCGGTCGTTCAACAGCCGGGGCGTGGTGACGGTGGCCGGCAAGGACCGGGAGATCGGGAAAGACGACGTCGCCCGGGTCATCGACGCCGCCCGCGGCGTCCAGATCCCCCAGGACCACGAAGTCGTGCACGTCGTGCCGCGGGATTTCGCGGTGGACGGGCAGGACGGGGTCGCGGACCCGCTCGGAATGATCGGAAGCCGGCTCGAGGTCGACGTCCACGTCGTCACGGCGCCCGTGGCGGTCACCCAGAACGTCGTCACCTGCATGAACAAGGCGGGGATCGAGGTCGTCCAGCTGGTGCTGGAGCAGTTCGCCGCGGCCGAGGCGGTTCTCACGCCCGACGAAAAAGAGCTCGGCATCTGCCTGATCGACATCGGCGGCGGAACGACCGAGGTCGCGGTCTACCAGAAGGGCACCATCGCGCATACGGCGGTCATCCCGATCGGCGGCGATCACTTCACCAACGATCTCGCCGTCGTGCTCCGCGCGCCGATCACCGACGCCGAGCGGCTCAAGAAGAAGCACGGCTGCGCGCTGCGAAGCGCCGTCGCCGAAGACGAGATGGTGGAAGTGCCGATGGTCGGCGGCCGCGCCCCAAAGCTCTGTCCGCGCTCGACTTTGTCGGACATCCTGCAGCCGCGCGCCGAGGAGCTGCTCGGGCTGGTGCACGAAGACATCCAGAGACTCGGGCTGGACAAGGAAATCCGGTCGGGCGTCGTGCTCACGGGCGGGGGCTCGGAGCTCGAAGGCGTCGTCGAGATCGCCGAGAGCATCTTCGACGGTCCCGTGCGCCGCGGCATCCCGTCCGGAGTCGGCGGGCTCGTCGACGTCGTCTCGCGTCCGGAGTGGGCGACGGCGACGGGTCTTCTCTTATATGGTCACCGCTACAAGCCTTCGCGCCGGCGCGCAAAGGCGTTCTTCCAGGCGGCAAACTCGGTGTCTCGTTTTCTGAGGGACTTTTTCTAATGGCCAAACGACCGCGACGAAGGGAAGGTCCGATGATCGAGTTCCTGGACGACGAGCCCCAGGGCGGCCTCTCGATCGAGCTCGACCGCGGCGACGCATCGCCCGCGACGATCCGCGTGATCGGCGTCGGCGGCGGCGGCTCGAACGCGGTCAATCGCATGATCTCCGCGGGCGTGAAGGGCGTCGAGTACTTCGCCTGCAACACGGACCTCCAGGCCCTGCGCAAGTGCGCGGCGCCCAACAAGCTCCAGATCGGCGGCCGGCTGACCAAGGGCCTCGGCGCCGGCGCGGACCCCGACGTCGGCCGCAACGCGGCGCTCGAAGATCAGGATCGCCTGGCCCAGGCCGTCGCGGGCGCGGACATGGTGTTTCTGGCAATGGGTCTGGGCGGCGGCACGGGCTCCGGCGCCGGCCCGATCATCGCCAAGCTCGCGGCCGAGGCGGGCGCCCTGGCTGTTGCCGTCGTGACCAAACCCTTCGAGTTCGAGGGCAAGAAGCGGATGCGGCAGGCCGAGCGGGCCTCGCGGGAGCTGCGCGACCACGTCGACACGCTGATCACGATCCCGAACCAGCGGCTGCTCGCGTTCGTCGAGCGCAACACCCCCCTCCAGGAGTCCTTCAAGATCGCCGACGACGTGCTCCGGCAGGCGATCCAGGGCATCTCGGACCTCATCAACTGCCCGGGCGAGATCAACCTCGATTTTGCCGACGTGCGCAAGATCATGTCGGACATGGGCCGGGCCCTCATGGGCACCGCCGTCGCCGACGGCGAGAACCGGGCGATCCACGCGGCGCAGGCCGCGATCTCGTCGCCGCTGCTCGAGGACGCCTCGATCGAGGGCGCGCGGGGCGTGCTCATCAACATCACCGGCGGCCACGACCTCACGCTCTTCGAAGTCACCGAGGCGGCGCAGATCATTCAGCAGGCGGCCGATCCCGAGGCCGAGATCCTCTTCGGCTGCGTGCACGACGAGAAGATGGCGGGCCTCGTCAAAGTCACCGTCATCGCGACCGGCTTCGATCGCCTCGAGCGCGACCTCGCGGCCATCGAGGAAGAGGAGCCCAAGCCGCTCACGGTCGGCAACAAGCCGCTGCGCACCCCGTTCCTGCGCGGGGACGACTCGGGCGGGTTCGGCCCGAACGCCTCGTCGCGGGACGACTTCGACATCCCGACGGTGTTGCGGAGGCAGATGGACTGACTCGGACTCTGAGCGGCCCGCTGCGCGGGCCAACCGACGAGAGAGGGAACGTCCCTCCCCCGCCATCATCCTCGTAGGGGCGGGGCTCGTCCCCGCCCTCCTCGCACCGGCCGAGCAGCCATAGGATCGCCTCAACGGAGGTATCCATGCGCCGTGCCCGCCCTGCGTTCCTCGTGCTCTTCGCGGCCCTGACTCTCGAAGCGTTCCCTCTCTTCGGACAGAGCTCCGCGATGGAGGAGCTGCGGAAGCGGCTGGAGGCGCCGAATCAATTCGGCGGGGAGTGTTGTCAGCTTCTGTCGATTCCGGCGGCCGCGTTCCGGCCGATGTTCGACTCGAGCTCGCTGACGCTGGAGGACGCCGTGGGATACGTGAGAACCAACGGAGCGCTCTGGGCGCCGGTGATGCTGCCCACCGGTGCGGTTCTCGACAACATCGACTATTACTACTTCGACGACGCGTCCATCAACAGTTGCGCGACCCTGGTCGCCTACCGCGGTCCCACGCTGCTCGGTGCCCCTCCCTCCGCGGACACCATCGGCACGGCGTGCTCCGAGGGCGACGGAGGATACGGCTACGCGCTCGCGCCGATGAGCGGCACCATCAACAACAGTGTGTGGTTCGGGGGCGGAGGGCAATACGTGGTCCGCGTGAGCGCGACCGGAATCGGCGACGCGGTCTTCAAGGGCGTCACGATCTGGTGGCACCGCGAGGTCAAGCCGCCGCCCGCGACGGCAACGTTCAACGACGTGCCGGTCAACCATCCGCAGTTCCAGTACATCGAGGCGCTCGTCGAGGCCGGGGTCACCGCGGGCTGCGGGGGAGGAAACTATTGTCCGGACAACCCGCTCACGCGCGGACAGATGGCCGTTTTTCTCGCGAAGGCGCTCGGGCTGTACTGGCCGTTCTAGCCGTCGCTGCGTCAGAGAGGCTGAAAATCCACCGTCGTAGGGGCGGGGCTTGTCCCCGCCCTCTCGCACCGACCCGTTAGCGGCTGCTCTCGTCGAATCGCTCCTCGATGTCGTGACGGATCGCGCGCGCCTTGCGGATGATCTTCAGCCGCCGCCGGCGGGACTTCTCGCGCCACTTCGTGTAGGCCTTGTCGACCGACGGGTGGCGCTTGCGGAAGCGGCGGAGCGCGCGTCGCAGGGGCGGGCTAACGAGGGAGAAGAAGAGGGCCGAGAGGAAGAAGAAGATCAACTGCGGCATCACGGGGATGAAGATGCCGATGACGCCGAGGATGAAGAAGCCCACGCCGAGGGCGATGTTGCGCGTCGTGCGGCGGTGAATGGGCGTGGGCGTGCGCGTGTGCGCCTTGGCGTGGGTCATGACGGCGCCATTGCCGCCTTGATGAGGTTCGTGCTGCCCGCGACACCCATGGGGATGCCGGCGGTGATCACGGCCTTCTCGCCGGGCGCGAGCAGTCCGAGCGCCGCGGCGATCCGCGGGGCGCGCTCGAGCATCGCGTCGGTGTCAGGACCCTCCTCGGCGACGACCGGGATCACGCCCCACACGAGCGCGAGGCGGCGCGCGGCCTCGGGCCGAGTCGAGAGGGCGAGGATCGGGCGGCGGGGGCGATGCTTGGCGACGAGGCGGGCGGTGGCGCCGGATTCCGTCCACGCGACGATGACGCGGGCGCCGATGTGCTCGGCGAGCTCGCAGGCCGCTCCGGCCACGGCCTCGGGCATGCTCTGGACGCTCTTGTCCTCGAACCGCCGCATCCAGGCCTCGAAGGGAAACGCCGTCTCGGTGTCTTCGGCGATGCGCCGCATCGTCGCGACGGCCTCGGCGGGGTAGCGGCCGGCCGCCGTCTCCTCCGAGAGCATCACGGCGTCGGTGCCGTCGAGGATCGCGTTGGCCACGTCGCCGACCTCGGCGCGCGTCGGGCGCGGGTTCTCGACCATCGACAGGAGCATCTGCGTGGCGGTGATGACGGGCTTGCCCGCGCGGTTGGCGCGGTCGATCAGCATCTTCTGGAGGAGGGGCACGTGCTCGAGGGGCGTCTCCACGCCGAGATCGCCGCGGGCCACCATCAGGCCGTCGGCGGCCGCGAGCACCTCGTCGATCGCCCCGATGGCTTCGTGCTTCTCGATCTTGGCGATGAGCGGGATGGCGGCGCCGCGCTCGTCCACGAAGCGCCGGGCCTCGAGGACGTCTGCGGCGCTGCGGACGTACGAGAGCGCGACGTAGTCGACGCCCTGGGCGATGCCGAATGCGAGGTCCTCGCGGTCCTTCGGCGTGAGGCCGGGCGCCGCGAGGGCGCTGTTGGGCAGGTGCAGCCCCTTGTGCGAGGACAGCGCGCCGCCGTTGACGACGCGGCAGCCGATGTCGGTGTCGGAGGTCCGCTCCACGCACAGCTCGACGTCGCCGTCGGAGAGCAGGACCCGGTCGCCGGCTCGGACGCGCCTGGCGAGGTCCGGATAGGACGCGTCGAACGAGACCTCGCGCGCGTCGCCCGGGACCGCGCGGCTGGTGAGCGTGAAACCGGCGCCGGCCTCGAGGCGCACGCTGCCGGCGGCGATGTCGCCGATCCGCATCTTCACGCCGGCGAGGTCCTGCAGAACCGCGATGGGCCGCCCGAGCCGGTCGGCGAGGGAGCGGAGCGCCGCGATCACGGCGGCGTGCTCCGCGTGGCTGCCGTGCGAGAAGTTGAGGCGGGCGACGTCCATGCCCGCCTGCGCCAGGCGCGCCAGCGTCTCGGGCGCGCGTGAAGCGGGTCCGATGGTGCAGACGATCTTGGTCCGGGGCATGGGCGCGCTAATTTAGCGCAAAAAGAAACGCCGCCCGGATGACCGGGCGCCTCAGTGACCGGGCGTGATCGCCTTCTTGATGTCCTCGCCCGCTTTCTTCGCGGCGTCGGAGGTCTTGTCGGCGGCTTCCTTGGCGGCGTCGCCCACGTCCTGGCCCGCTTCCTTGGCCTTGTCCGCGGCGTCCTGCGCGACTTCCTTGGCCGCCTCGGCGCCCTCCTTCACGGCTTCACCGGCCTTGGCCGCCGCATCGGAGGCGGCCTTCGCCGCGTCCTCGGCCGCCTGGGCTGCTTCGCTGCGCTCGGACTTCTTGCATCCGGCCGAGAGCCCGATTGCCGCGACGAGCGCAGCGCAAAGCACGAGACCCCACGTCTTCTTCATCGAAGTGCTCCTTTGTCGGTTCGATTGCGAGTGGCCGTTTCATATCACGGCCGTCGGCCTGGCGCTTGGTACGATCCCGGCGGCGTCGGAATGAAAGCGCGCTTTCTCTACCGGGCGGCGAAAGCCCGCTTTCGCGGCGAGCGCGCGGAGATCCGCGCGCTGCGCGGCGCGCTCGCCGAGGGCGACACGGCCGTGGACGTCGGCGCGAACAAGGGCGCCTACCTCTACTGGATGCGGCGCGCGGTCGGCGCGACCGGGTCGGTCGTCGCTTTCGAGCCCCAGCCCGGCCTCGCGCATTACCTCGAGGCGGTCGCCGCACGCATGCGATGGAACAACGTCGACGTGCGCGAGTGCGCTCTGTCGGATGCTTCGGGACGCCGCGTTCTCCGGGTTCCCGGCTGGATCGGATCGCCGGGCGCGTCGCTTGAACCGAAGGTCGAGGGCGGGCAGGGCCGCGACGTCGAAGTCGCTATCGACACACTCGACCGGCAGATCGCGGGCGCCGCGCGCGTGGCGCTCGTCAAGGTCGACGTCGAGGGACACGAGCTCGCGGTCTTCCGGGGCGCGGCCCGCACGCTCGCCGCTTTCCGACCCGCGCTGCTCTTCGAGTCCGAGGCGCGGCACCTCGCCGCCGGCGGCGACGGTGTGGCGGAGGTCTTCCGGTTTCTCGAGGGGCTCGGTTATCGGGGGGAGTTCTTCGCGCGCGAGGGCCTGCGCCCCGTCGCGGAGTTCGACGTGAAAGAGCACCAGCGCCCGGGTCCCGGCCGCTTCTGGGAAGCGCCGGGGTACTGCAACAACTTTCTGTTCCGCCACTCCGAACAGGTGTAGGGGCGGCCCTTGTGGCCGCCCTCCTGCAAGGGCGGGGGCAAGCCCCGCCCCTACGACGGAGCGGGAGTCGTGCCTAGTTTTTCGGAGCGAGCGCCGGCTGGAGGTCGGCGAGGAAGGCTTTCATGATCGCGGCGAGCGCCGCGTTCCAGCCTTCCGCCGCCGCGGCCGCCGAGCGTTGCGACATCGGAACCCGCTCGGTGTACGTGCGAATGAGCACGTCGCGAATGGCCGGCGGGCTTTCCGCGCCGGGCGAGAGGACCCGGAACTGGAGGGTCAGGATGGCGGTCGCCGGGCCCGGCTCGAGGTCGGCGGCGAGCTCGCTCGCGTACACGTCGATCGTCGCGGTGGCGGGCAGACCCTCGCCCGGAGCGACGACGTCGCGGATCCAGGGGGAGGCGCGCAGGTATCCGCGGATGGCCTCGGTCAGCATCTGCCCCGGCGCCGCCGCGAAGCTCGCGTAATAGTCGTGCTCGACGCCGTGCGCCCCGACCCGATAGACGAAGGGCCGTCCGGCGTAAGCGGGTGCGACGACGACGTTGGAAAGCGACAGCACGATTCCCGAACCGGCCCCGCCGAGGACGGGTTGCGGCGGGTCGATCGAATAGAAACGGGGCTTGAGGGCGTCCTTCGGGATGCACCCGGAGGCCACGAGGACGAGGGCCGCGAGGGCGAGAGCGCGCGCCTTCATGGCTTCTTCTCCTTTTCGAGCCCCGCCGCCGGGGCGGGCGGCCCGCCGAGCAGGAATCCGGACGGATACTTCTTGAGATCCTCGATCGCGTCGTTCAGGTTGCGGGCCGCGTCGCGTGTGCCGGCGAGAGTGTCGTTCAGGGCACGGACGTCGATTCCGGAAAGCTTGTCGATGAGCTGGGAGAGGCGCGCGTCGAGGTTGTCGATGAGAGCGTCGGCGTCCTTCCCGACCTCCTGAAGGCGCATGCCGTTGAGCGTCGCGCGGGCGTCCTGGAGGAGCCCGCGGATCTCGCCAACGGCGACGCCCGCGTCGGCGACGACGCTGTTGATCCCGTCCGAAATCCTCCTGACGTCGAGCTGCGAGATCTGCTTCAGGGCGGCGTCGGCCGACATGAGGGTGCGGTCGAGGCTCTGGACGAGCCGGTCGACGTCGAGCTTCTCGAGGTGGGAGAGCGTCTGGTTGAGCGAAGCGAGAATCTGGCCGAACTCGCTCGGCGCGCTCGGGATGTAGCCGTACTTCGGCGTCCAGGGAACCTCCAGCGGCGGGTACTTCTTGGGGTCGAGGTTCACCAGCGCGAGGATGCTCGTGCCGGTGATTCCCTCGGGCTGGACCACGGCGCGCATGCCGTCGTTGACGATGTTGATGAGCTGTTTGTCGAGCTCCGCCCGTGTCTGGAACGGGCTGTACTCCTCCTTGACCTCGAAGCGCACGACGACGCAGCGCGGCGGCTTGATCGTGTCGTAGAGAATCCAGCTGAACCCGATCTCGGTGACCTTCCCGACCTCGACCCCCCGCAGCTTGACGACCGAGCCCAGCGAGAGGCCGTTCACCTCTCCGAGGACGTAGGTCTCGAACTTGTGCGTGGGCTCGAAGGCGTTCCGGATGCCGAACGCGAAGAGCGCCGCGAGGACGATCGCGACGCCCACGACGACGAAGATCCCGATGCGAAGCTGGCTCGCCTTCTCGCTCATGAAGAGACCTTTCCCTCGTTGCCGCCGTGGTTGCCGGCCGGCTCGGCCTGACGCAGGAAGAATTGCCGCACCCAGGGGTTGTCGGAGTGGTCGCGGAGCTCCGCGGGCTTGCCCTCCGCGATCATCGTCTTCGTCCGCGCGTCGAGCATGATGCAGCGGTCCGCGATCGCGTAGATGCTCTGGAGCTCGTGGGTGACCACCACGAACGTGATGCCCAGGCCGCCCGCGAGCTCGCGGATCGTCTTGTCGAGCCCGGCCGAGGTGATGGGGTCGAGGCCGGCGGAGGGCTCGTCGAGAAAGAGGATCCCCGGATCGAGGGCCATCGCGCGGGCGATCCCGGCGCGTTTCTGCATCCCGCCCGAGAGCGCCGAGGGCTTCTGCGGGGCGGCGGGCAGGAGGCCCACCTGGTTGAGCTTGGCCATCGCGACCAGGTCCTTCTCCTCGCCGCCGAGGTCCGTGAACTCGTCCAGCGGCAGCCGCACGTTCTCGAGCACGGTCATGGACCCGAAGAGCGCGCCGCTCTGGTACATGACGCCGAACTTGCGGAGCAGCCGCAGGCGGTCCTCGCCTTCGGCCGTGACGATGTCGTCGCCTTCGAAGAGGATGCGGCCCGTCGCCGGCCGATTGAGTCCGATCATCGTCTTCAGGAGCGAGCTCTTGCCGCAGCCCGAGCCGCCGAGGATGACGAAGACTTCGCCGCGACGCACCTCGAAAGAGATGTTCTTCTGGATGACGCGCTCGCCGTAGGCGATGGTCACGTCCTCGACGGCGATGACCGGCGGGCCTGTATCCGTGGCGGAGCGGGCGGGGAGCGCGGCGCTCATATCTTCAGCACGTAGGTCAGGACGCTGTAGATCGAATCGACCACGATGATCATCAGGATGCCCGCGACGACGGCGCGCGTCGTCGAATCGCCGACGGCGTTGGGGCCCTCCTTGGTCTGCATGCCGCGGAGGCACCCGAGACCCGCGATGATCGCGCCGAAGACGAACGACTTCGAGATGCCGACGAGGACGTCCCGCACGTGGAGCGCGCCGACGAGCTGGCTCCAGATCTGCGAGAGCGTGAAACCCATCGTCAGCATGACGATGACCCCGCCGAGGACCCCGAGAAACATGGAGTAGGCCGCGAGCACCGGCATCAGGAGCGTCCCGGCGAACACCCTCTGGATGACGAGGAAGCGCATCGGGTCCAGACCCATCGTCTCCAGGGCATTGAGCTCCTCGTTGACCTTCATCGTCCCGATCTCGGCGGCGAAGGCGGAGCCCGAGCGGCCGGCGAAGATGATCGCGGTGAAGATCGGGGAGAACTCCCGGATCATGACCAGGCCGATCATGTCGGCGATGAAGATCGTCGCGCCGAACATCTCGAGCGGCTGGGCGGCCTGGAAGGCGATGACGAGGCCCATGAGGACGCTGATGAGCGACACGATCGGCAGGGCGTTGACGCCCGCCTTCTCGAAGACGACGGCGACCTCGCGCCAGCGCATGAGCCGCGGGCGCCGGATCACGGCGGCGAACCCCTGCACGACGCCGCCGATGAACCGCATCTGGGCGCCGAGGTCCGCGAGCATGGAGTCGGTCGCGGCGCCGACGTCGGCGACGAGCCGGCGCTTCTGCGGGGGCTCTTCCAGGCCGGCGACGGCCTCCTTCGTCGGAAAGACGTCGAGGAGCCTTTGCAGCTCGGGTTTCAAGCCCGTGAGCGTGGGCGCGACACCCGGGGTGAACCGGCCGCCGACGAGCTCGTAGACGACGGCCATTCCGGACACGTCCCCGCGTCCCACACCGGTCGCGTCGACGCGCAGGGCCGACACGCGCGCACCCGAGAGCCGCGCCGAAACGTCCCGGCGCGCGGCCGCCGCCGTGGAAACGTCCCAGTCGCCGGCCAGTGCGAGGACGGCGGTGCCGTCCCCCTCCGGACGCAGCTCGACCCGCGCGGACGGTTCGGAGCTCACGGCGCGAATCCTATCGTTATGCCCGGCGCCGCGACTCGAGCTCCATCGCGACGAGGCGGGCGATCAGGACGGCGGGATAGAGCTGGCCGATGAGCGCTTCTGCCATGGCGAGGCTGCGCGCGACGGGATGGATCGGGAGGATATCGCCGTATCCGACGGTCGTCAGCGTGACGAAGCTGAAGTATGCGAGGCCGTGCGTCGTGGCCGCCCCGGCCGCGAGGGGGTCGGCGAAGTGAAAGGCTCCGGGCGCGGCGCGCTGCACGATGCCGTAGGCCGACGTGAAGAGGAGGCCGAGCAGCAGGTACACGACGATCGCGCCCTGGATGCGATTCGAGGTCACGGGGCCGTCGCGGAAGACCTGCATGAGCACAAGGGCGGTGAGAATCCCGAGGATCAGGATCCCCAGGGCATCGAATTCGATCTCGAGTGAGACCTGGGGGCGGAGCAGGTCCACCCAGCGGGTCACGAGCGCCACGACGACGAGCGCGCCGACTCCCGCCGTGAGCAGGGGCTTCCGGGCGACCGCGATCACACCCGAGATCAGGAGGAGCGAGAAGAAGAGGTCGAAAACCACGGGGCCGAGGACACCGTTGGCGACCATGGGCGCGACGACGAACAGGGCGATAGCCAGCAGCACGAGCATGGCCGAGAGGCCGCGCTCGGGCTCCCAGAAT
>CAVULG010000003.1:0-410897 GCA_963742245.1 uncultured Acidobacteriota bacterium | reverse complement strand
GATGTATTGCTGTCGTCGACGACGAGCACGCCGACGGCATCGGGCACGCGGGGCGCGCCGCTCATGCGCGGCTCATGCCGCCGCCTCCGCCGGCACCGAGATCACGACGAGAAAGCGGTCCTTGAGCCTCTTCGCGGCGAACAGGGCCTCGCTCCCGTAGCGGGCCGCCAGCCGCTGGCGCACGTTGGCCAGGCCCAGGCCGACTCCCGCCCGGGCGGGAGATTCCGGGTCAGCGGGTTCTCGACCAGGATCCGCAGCCGGCCGGCCGCCGAACCGGACGGCCAGGCGCGACGGTGCCCCCGTCCACGCAGGTCGCGATCCCGTGACGGATGGCGTTCTCGACGAGGGGCTGGAGCAGCAGCGGAGGCACCTGGCACCTCCCGCTCCGCTCGTCGAGGTCTTCCTCGAACACCAGGCGCGGACCGTACCGCAGCTCCTCGACCGACAGGTACGCGCGCGACAGCGCCAGCTCCTCGCCCATCGGGATGCTCCGGGTCTCTCCCAGCGCCAGGCTCTTGCGGAGAAACTCGGAGAGGCGCACGCACATCTCCTGCGCCCGCGGGGGGTCGCTTCCGGCGAGCGAGGAGATCGAGTTCAGACTGTTGAACAGGAAGTGCGGCTGGATCTGCGCCTTCAGCGCGGCCAGCTCGGCTTCCCGGGCGAGGATCTGCATGTCGGCCTCCCTCCTCTCCGCCTCCCGCGTCGCTTCGAAGGAGAGAAGGACGTAGTTGAAGCGCCGCGTACAGGAAATACAGGAGCACCCCCGCCGCCAAAGAGCGCCGGCACGCTGGGCCGCGAGAGCGGTCGGAAGGCCCGGGAACTGCGGCAGCGCGCCGAGCGGCGCGCGAGCCCGCCCCGAGCAGCGTCCAGAGGGAGCTGGCGACCAGGGCGCCGGCGACGGCGTCGCCACCACTGCGGGATTGCGTGAACGGCCCAGGGGAAACTGCTTGCACGGGTACCAGGCCGAGAGCCCGATGAACGCGTACGCCAGCGTCAGGGGAACCGCGAGCGCGACCGCTTCGGCCGAGCGCGCAGACCCCCCGGCCGGGCCAGCAGCGCCGTGACGATCGCCGCCAGCGGCGCGCAGGCCGCCAGATAAGGCAGCAGGCGGCCGCGGCGCGCGAGGAGGGGTGCATCAGCCATCTCGCTGTGGAAGAGCGTCGCCCGGTCACTGTTTCACTTCGATGCCGCCGAAGATCACGGCGCCCGAGATCGTCAGGATCTTGCGGTCGGCTGCCGGCGTGGGCGGGCCGCCCGGCTGGCGGCTTGTACTCCGCGCCGCCGATGATCGGCGCGCACCTCGAGGACGACGCTCCAGCTTTCGGGCACGCTTGCAGGTCCACACCTCCAATACATACGAAGACGTCGATCGTCACCGAGTCGGCTTTCATGACGGCCTCGCGCAGGTCGATGTCGAAGCCGCCCGAAGATCACGCTGATGCTGCCTCCCCGGAAGCCTTCGGTCCGGACCACCGGTCGCCCCCGCCGAACATCGCCAACTCCTCCAGCCGTGTCGCGACGCCCGGGCTCGGCTCCCGCAGGCCGCGCGTCGCCTCGAGCCCGGCCATCGCGCCTTCGTGGACCCGCTCGCCGATGTCGCCGCCGCCGCCGTCCGCGCCCGTCCGGCGGCGGCGGCCGTACTCGAACGCCCGCCAGATGAGGTAGATGCCGAAAGACGAAGAAGATGGGCCAGACCTTGCGGAAGCTGATCCAGAAGACGCCGAGGGTTCGAAGCAGGAGAAACGTCCCGAACGCGATCTCGAGGATCGCCCCAGATCCGGTCCCCGGCTGCCGCGGGCGGATGACGTGATCGATGGCCGACGACGATCAGGATGAGCGGCCAGTATTCGCCAGATCTCGAACCGGCTTCGATCCACCCGAGACTCTCGAGCACGAACAGGATGCCGAGCGCCGAGCAGCACGAAACCGGCGATGACCTTGCCGTTGAGCGGGAATCTGGTTTGCTTTCGTTCATGTTGTCCCCCACTCGCAAGCTACGAAACTCCGCGGCCCGCGTCTGTCCCGGTTTTCGGCCAACGGCGTCCCGGCGCCGGCCAACGGATGTTATTCTTCGGTCCGGTGAGCCCGGGTCGGAGCGGTTGCCACGAGCGCCGCGCCCCGGGGAAACGACCGGGAGGACGAAGAGGAGCCTATGTCCGACCGCAGTCATCATGCCCCAGATGGGGGAATCCATCGCCGAGGGCACCATCACCAAGTGGCTCAAGAAGGTCGGCGACACCGTCAAGCGCGACGAGCCGATCTTCGAGATCTCGACCGACAAGGTCGACGCCGAGATCCCCTCGCCGGTGGCCGGCACGCTGCTCGAGATCAAGGTCGCCGAGGGCCACGACCGTCGCGATCAACACCGTCGTCGGCGTGATCGGCGAGGCCGGCGAACAGGCCGGCTGCCGCAGCGGCTCCGGTCCCCGCGCTGCCCGACGGCCGCAGCCGGCGGCCCCCGCACAGCGGCGCCGCCGCCGCGCAGCGCCCGAGGCGCACGGCCCGCGGCGCCGTCGGCGCCCGCGGCTCCGGCCGAAGCCCGCTGCCGCTCCGCCCCGCCGCTGCCACGGCCCCGGCCGCGCCGCTGCCGCTGCCGGCGCCCGGCCCGGCCGCCCCCGCCCCGCTCTGCCTGCCCCGCGTCCGAGGCGCCGGCGGGCGGCCAGGTCGAGTCGATCGAGGAGCGCATCCGCCGGCAAGTCCTCGCCTCTCGTGCGCAAGATCGCCCAGGAGAACTCGCTCGACATCGCCGAGGTCGAGGGCACGGGCATCCACAACCGCGTGACCAAGAACGACGTGCTCTCCTATCTCGAGAACCGCAAGGTCGCGCAGGCCCCGGTCCGCCGCTCCGCCGCCGCCCCCGCGGAAGCGCCCATCGGCCGCGCCGAGCCCGCCGAAGCCCGGCGCCCGCTCCGCCGCGCCCGCCATCCCCGTCACCGAGCGCGACGAGGTCGTCGCGATGACGAAGATCCGCCGGATCACCGCCGAGAACATGATCCTCTCGAAGCGCGGACCTCGGCGCACGTCACGACGGTCTTCCAGGTCGACTACACGAACATCGCGAAGCTCCGGGCGAAGCACAAGGACGCGTTCCTCGCCAAGAACGGCGTCAAGCTGACGTACCTGCCCTTCATCTTCCGCGCCGCGATCCAGGCGCTGCGGGAGTTCCCCCAGGTCAACGCGTCGATCGACGGCGACAACATCGTCTACCACCGGGACGTCCATCTCGGGATGGCCGTGGCGCTCGACTGGGGCCTGATCGTCCCGGTGATCAAGAACGCCGACGAGAAGTCGATCCTGGGCCTCGCGCGCGCGACGCAGGACCTCGCCGAGCGGGCGCGGACGAAGCGCCTCAAGCCCGAGGAGATCCAGGGCGGGACCTTCACGGTCACCAACCCCGGAGTCTTCGGCTCGCTCTTCGGCACGCCGATCATCCCGCAGCCGCAGGTCGCGATCCTCGGCGTCGGGACGATCGAGAAGCGCCCCGTCGTCGTCGACCGACGAGAACGGCCAGGACGCGCTCGGGCATCCGGACGGTCGGATACCTCGCGCTGTCCTTCGACCACCGCCTGATCGACGGCGCCGACGCCGACCAGTTCATGGCCAGGTCAAGAAGACGCTCGAAACGGGAGAGTTCGATCTCGGCTAACGGTAGCGGCCCCCGGACGCGCACGTGAGACTCGCGGCGGTCTGCCTCTCGCTCGGCGCGGCCGCGTTCTGTCTTCGGATGGCCCAGAGGCGTCCGTCTTCGAACTACGCCGTGGCGGCGGGCGGCTTCCTGGCCCTCGCGGCCTGGGCCCTTCCCGCCGTGCTCATCGGTCTGCCGGTCCTCGCAGCGCCGCTGCTGGATCGTCGCTGGCCTCTGCGGGCGCGCATGCACCTGGTCGGATCGGCGCTTCTCGGCCTCGCCGTTTTCCTGCTGCCCTGGGCGCTCGTCCGTGGCCGCTGACGTCGCGCCCTTCGGAGATCTCGCCCGGCGCGCCCGCACGGCCGCCTATCGGCTGGCGAGCCCCGTCGAAGCCGCGCTGCGGCGCCTGACGGGAGGAAGGCGGCTGCCGCCGCTCTGGCTGCGCCGGCACACGGGGCGGGTCGGCGCCTTCGAGAGCGCCGCGCGCGAGACGGCCGCATGGCTCGAGCGTCTCGACCTCTTCGCCGGGTGCCGCCACGTGCTCGATGTGGGCTGCGGAGCGGGCGCCATGGTCGAGGAGATCCTCGGCCGCCTGCCGCCCGACGGCCGCTACGTCGGCTTCGACGTGCACGCGCCCTCGATCCGCTGGTGCCGGCGGCGCTACCGCAACGGGCGCGCGCCCGCTTCGAGCTCGCGCCCGTGGCCTCGCCCTACGGCGCGGCGCGGGCGCGGCGCCGTCGAGCTATCGCTTCCCCGCCGACGACGGCGAGGCCGACCTGGTGCTGGCGAAGTCGCGTCTTCACGCATCTACTCGAGACGGACGCCCGCCACTACCTCGGCCGAGACCCGCCGCGTTCTGCGGCCCGGACGGCCGGCGGTGGTCACGGCGTTCCTCTTCGAGAGCGCGGCCGGCCGTGCGGAGGTCTTTTCCGCACGAGGCTCCCGACGGCGGTCGCGGCGGCGCTCGCATCCGGTCGCGGCACGGCCCGAGGCGGCCGTCGCCTGGCCGAGGACGTTTTCGTCGGATGATCGAGGCATGCCGGGCTGCATGTGCAGTGGCATTCGCCGGGCTATCTACCCGGGACGGCCGACGCTCGACCGCACAGGACGTGCTCCTGCTCGGCGTCTGACGGGCGCCGGCAGCACTGAAAGTAGACTGAAGCCGGATGGAAGCCGTGGCTCGCCCGATCGGCGCCTCCCTGCGCGCCCCCTGGCTGGGTCGCGTGTCGTACGACGGGGCCTCGCGCTCCAGGCGAGGCCGCGGCCCGGGCCGCGAGCGGGCGAAGAGGAGTCCCTCCTTCTTCTCGAGCACGAGCCGGTCTACACGCTCGGAAGCAACGCCTCGCGCCGCCGACGTTCTCCTCTCGCCCGAGCGGTGTCGCGGGCTCGGCATCGGCCGTCCGCGAGTCGAACCGCGGCGGCAAGGTCACGTACCACGGCCCCGGACAGCTCGTCGGCTATCCGATCCTGAACCATCTCGCGCCGGACCGCAAGGACGTCAAGCGCTACGTCACGGACCTCGAGGAGGTCCTGATCCGCACGCTCGGCGGACTTCGGGATCCGCGCGGCCCGCTCGCCGGCCAGAGAGCGCGTGACCTCGGTCTGGGTCGGCAACGACAAGATCGCGGCGATCGGCATCCACATCTCGCGGTGGGTCACGACGCACGGCTTCGCGTCTGAACGTCACCGACGAGCCGCTTGCCCGTCTTCGCCGGGCATCGTGCCCTGCGGGATCACCGACGGCGGCGTGACGACCATGGAGCGGCAGCTCGGCCGCACCGTCGCCGCCGAAGAGGTCCTCCCCGCGTCCTGCGTCTCGTTTCGGCGACGTCTTCGGCCGGGAGATAATCCCGGCGTGAGCGCTCCCCAATTGCCGACCCTGCCGCGTGCCCCGGCCGCGCCTCGCGCCTCGAGAGGCCCGAATGGCTGAAGGTCCGCGCGCAACACGACCGGCGAGTACGAGCGGTCCGCTCGATGATGCGGCGCCTCTCGCTCGTGACGGTCTGCGAAGAGGCGCGCTGTCCCAACATCCACGAGTGCTGGGCGCGGGAGCGGACGGCCACCTTCATGCTCATGGGCGACATCTGCACCCGCCACTGCGGCTTCTGCGCCGTCGGCAAGGGCGCGCCCGGGCTAGCCTCGACGCCGGACGAGCCCGGGCGGGTGGCCGAGGCGGCGCAGGAGCTGGCGCTCGCCCACGCCGTCGTCACGTCGGTCAACCGGGACGACCTGCCCGACGGCGGCGCGGCGCACTTCGCAGCGACGATCCGCGGCGATCCGGCGAGCGCAATCCCGGCTGCACGGTCGAGGTGCTGATCCCCGATTTCCAGGGCAACTGGCGACGCGCTCGAGGCGGTCCTCGACGCGGCCCCGGAGATCCTGAACCACAACGTCGAGACGGTGCCGCGCCTCTACCGGCGCGTGCGGCCGGACGCCCGGTACCCGCAGTCGCTCGAGCTCATCGCGCGCGCCCGGACGCATCGCGACGCGGCCGGGCCTCGCCGATGCGGACGAAGTCGGGCACTGATGGTGGGGCTCGGCGAGACGACCGAGGAGCTGCTGGAGACGCTCTCGGACCTGCGCGCCGCGGGCTGCGACATCGCGACGGTCGGCCAGTACCTCCAGCCCTACGAGCGCCGGCTCCCGATCGAGACGCTACTACACGCCCGACGAATTCGCCGTCATCCGCGAGCGCGGCGCAGGCCATGGGCTTCCAGCGCGTCGGAGTCCGGCCCGCTCGTCCGCTCGTCCTACCATGCCCGCCGCGCCTTCGACGCCGGCCCGGCCGCCTGAGGAGGTCCATGTTCCGATCGCTTTTTTCCCGTGCTCCGTTTCGCCGCCTTGCGCTGCTCGCCTCGACGCTGGGAGCTGCCGCGCCGCTCGGGCAGAGCCGCGGCGCCACCCGCACCGAGTACACGGCCGCCGGTCTATCCCGAGGACGCCGCCAAGGAAGACGCTCAGGGCAACGTGCTCCTCATCGGGCGAATCGACGCGTCACGGCAAGGTCACGGACCTCCGTCTCGTGGCCGCCACGCGCGAAGGACTTCGTCAAGCCCGCGCCGTGGAAGCCGTCGAGGGCCTGGAAGTTCACGCCCCGCGATGCGTGACGGCAAGCCCATCGCGAGTCCGCTGAACGCCGGCGTGCGGTTTCGCATCACGGGGGGCAACGCGCGGCCGGATCGCGCCGGCCGATCCTCGGCGACGTCGCCGTGTTCCCGGCCGACGCCTCCGGAGCGAAGACCGCGTCCTGACGGCTTCCCGCATGCGCCGGGGCAAGGACCCGGCCCTGCGCGCCGAGGTGCAGCTCGACATCCCGCCCGCCGAAGAGCCGCGCACGATGACCGATGAAGGTCGAGGCCGGTCTCCGCCGGAAAGAACGATCCCGTTCTTCCAGCCGCCCGTCGCGGTGCCGGCCCTGGCGACCGAGGTCACGTTCCCGGTCGTCGCGCCAGATCGGCACGGACTGGGAAGAGGGCGTCTGGGTGCTGCGCTTCACCGTCGACGGCGCTCGACGCGGGCGGCGGCCAGTTCTGGCTCGCCGACGGACCCCGCGACGTTCCCGTTCGCGATGCCCGACGAAGTGAGCCGGAGCCGCTGTCTCCTCGCTGGCCGCTGCTCGGACGTTCTCGCGGCTCTGCCGCGATCGCCGCTCCGGCAGCGCCCGCGCCGGCTGCGCCGGCTCACGGCCCCGCCGCATCCGGATGACGACGGCGCCCTCGTCGCTGCCCGACTGTTACATGGCCGCGCGCGTGGGAGGGAGTCGTCGTCGACGAGGCCGTCATCGGCGCGGACGGCAACGTCTCCGGACGTCCGCGTCGTCCGCGCACCCGGATCCCCGAGCTCGCTCCGTTCGCGCAGAAGTCGGTCCGGGACTCGCAGTTCCAGCCGGCCTCGATCGAGGGCAATCCGGTGGCGATGCGCGTCCAGATCGCGACCACCGCTCGGCACCGTGGGCAAGGCCCGCTACGAGCCGGCGTACGACATCGCTCTGGGCGTACGTGCCGGCCGGCCAGTCGCGCGAGGCCGCGCTGGCAGCTCGCGAGCAGCGTCGAGCAGCCGGATCGCTCGATGTCCGCGCACGTCGGGACTCCCCTGCCGGCCGGCGGCGAGATCGTCGCGCGTCGCGCCCGGCGGCGACGAAACGCTCCTCGTGAAGATCCCGGCCTCGGCGTCGCCGGACGGGTCGACGTGAGCGAGACGCTCTCGACCGGCAAGTTCTTCGGGAAGGCCGGCGATTACCGCCTCGAGGTGCGCGCGCGGCGGCAAGGTGCTCGCCTGGACGACGCTGACGATCGCCGACGACTTCACGCGCGCCATCGTCAACGCCTGCGCGCCCGATCTAGGTCGGGCGCGCTCCGAAAACCGCGCGAAGCAAAGAGGCCGGGGCACCCGGCCCCGGCCCGCACGCGATTCCTCGACTTCCCGTCCCGCGCGTAGTGTCGCACGCGGGCTCCCCCGTGTCGACTGGCTCCGACTACGGTGAAGGGAAGTCGCGGATGTCCTTGAAAGGCGTCTTCGCGGTCGGTGAAGTCGGGCCGGTAGTACTTGTTGGACGTCTCGAGCTCCTGCTCGAAGCCGTTGGACGAAGCCATTCGACTCCGAGTGCCGTCGAGCGCCTCCTGCCCACTCCGCGGCCGTGATCGAACGGGCGAGGGCGCCGGTACTTCTCGTTCGAGCCGCGCGGTGGATCGGGTAGTACTGCGCCATGAGCGAGATCGCGACGCGAGGGCGACAGCGTCTCCGCGATCCAGGCCAGCGACTCGCCGACGCCGGCCACGCCGTTGGGCAGGACGAGGACCCGCACGAGCAGCCCGCTCTTGAGCAGGCCCGTCCTCGTCCTCGCCCATCTCCAGGCGCGGGCCCTTCTGCCGGTACATCTCGATGAGGGCCTCGCGCGACGCGCCGCGCGTAGTCCGGGCACCTTGGAATAGAGCGCGCCCGCGGCGGAGTCGGCGTACTTGAAGTCCGGCAGGTAGACGTCGACGACCCCGTCGAGCAGCCGCAGCACCTCGACCGAGTCGTAGGCGTTGGTGTTGTAGACGACCGGAATCGGAAGGCCGCGCCGCGCCGCGAGGAGGATCGCCCTTGGCCATCTGCGGGGCGAAGTGCGTCGGCGAAACGAAGCCGATGTTGTGGCAGCCGCGCCCCTGGAGCTCCAGCGCCATCTCCGGCCAGGCGCTCGACCGGAATCTCGTTGGTCTTCTGGACGTCGTAGTCCTGGCTGATCTGGAAGTTCTGGCAGTAGACGCAGCGCAGGTTGCAGTTGCCGAAGAAGATGTTGCCGGCGCCCCGCGTGCCCCGAGAGGCACGGCTCCTCGCCGAAGTGCGGCGTGTAGGCCGAGACGACCGGCCGCTCGCCCGAGGCGCAGGAGGCGAGAACGCCGGCGAGGCGGTCGTTGCCGCAGTCGCGCGGGCAGACGGTGCAGGCGGACAGGAGCCGCGTAGAGGCGCTCGACGCGCTCCTCGAGCTCGCCCGACGCGAGCAGGCGCGCGGTATCCGGGCTCGTACATGCGGGCAAGGCCGGAAAGACTTAGCAGACGGCTCCGCGATGGCGGCCAAGCCCTATTCCCGACCGGCACGCGCGGCAGCGCCTGACGCCGCCGCCAGAACCCGGCCCACGGATCGCCGGCCGCCAGGCGCTTCTCGAAATTGCCGAGGTGAAACGCGAGCGGGTCGAGGGAGGGCGCACTTCGGACCAGTCCAGGGGGGTCAGACAGGAGCGTGGGGCCGGGCGCGGACGGAGTAGGGCGTGACGACCGTCTGCGCGAAACCGTTGCGGGCAGGATCGAGGTCGACGGCGGCCGCGCCTCTTCGCGATCCGCACTTCGTCCGTCAGCGTTTCCGGGCGCGCCTCCGCGAGGATGCGGCCGACCGCGCGCGTGAAGGCGAGGACCTCGTCCGCGTCCGGCCCGGGGCGCAGCGGCACGAAGACGTGCAGTCCCTTTCCTCCGGAAGTCTTGGCGTACGACGTCAGGCGCAGCGTCGCGAGCGCGTCGCGGATCTCGAGCGCCGCGCGGACGGCGGAGGCGAAACCTCCCCGGCCCGGATCGAGGTCGAAGCACAACCAGTCGGGCTTGCGCGGCGCCGCGGCGCGGCTGCCCCAGACGTGCACCGCGATGCAGCCGAAGTTCGCGAGCGCGAGCTGCGTCTCGCGGCGGCCGCCCACCACGTAGCGGGTGACGCCGCTCGCGTGGCGGATCGCCTTCGTCGGTGTCTTCGGAGGCAGGCCGGCGGGCGCCTCCTTCTGATAGAAGCACTGGCCCCGGATTCCCTGGGGACAGCGCTCGAGAGACAGAAGGCGCCCGTCGACCCAGGGCTTGAGCCTCGGAAAGACGCGATTGTAGAAGTCAGCGAGATCGCGCTTCGTGTACCCGTCGCCCGGAAAGAGGACGCGATCGGGATGCGTGATCGCGACGGGGAGCTTCTTTTCCGTCATTTCGCCGGCAGCCGCACGTCCCGCGGCTTCTTGTCGTCGCGCAGGCCCAGAAAGACGGGTTGCCGCAGCTTCGCGTCCGCGGTCCACTCCTGAAACGCGATCTGCGCCACCAGGCGCGGCGCGAGCCAGGTCACGTCGCTCATCGCGCGGCGGATCGACGAAGGCGGAGCGCGCGCGCGCCGAGCGGGACGCAGCTTCTTCGCGAGGGATTCGAGCGTCGCGCCTCCGAGAACCCGGTGCCGACCTTGCCGACGAAGTGCAGGTCCTTGCCGCGGTAGGCCCCGAGGAGAAGCGCGCCGAGATGCCGGCGCGCGCCGCGCGGCTCCGTGTAACCCCGCCACGACGAGCTCCTCCTCCTGGTGGACCTTGACCTTGAGCCACTTGAAGCTGCGCCGCTCCTCGTACGGCGACGCGGGATCCTTCGCGACCATGCCCTTCGAATCCCGCGTCGCCTGGCCATCCTGTAGGCCGTCAGGCCGTTCGCGCGCGAGGCGGCGCGAGAGGAGGATGCCCCGCGGCGCGCTTCCCGAGCGCCTTCTCGAGCTCGACGCCGGCGCTCCCCGAGAGCCGGCGCCGCGCAGGTCCCGGCCGTCGCGGTAGAGGCAGTCGAACGCGGCGAACGACCGAGCGTCGCGCCGCCGCGCTGGAGGAGCTGGAAGCGGGAGACGCGCCGCCGGTCGAAGGCGACCGCCTCGCCGTCGAGAAGCAGAGTCTTGTCGCGCAGGCGCGCGCACGGCGTCGGCGATCGGCGCGAAGGTCGACGGTCCGGTCCTTGCCGTTGCGCGACACGAGCCGACACGCGCGCGCCTTCCTTGTACGCGAGGATCCGGTAGCCGTCGTACTTCTCCTCGTAGACCCAGCCTTCGCGGTGGAACGGCTCGTCGACGAGGGTCGCGAGCATCGGGCGCGCGGCGAAAGGGAATCCGGAGCGCTCAACGCAGGCATGCCGCCATCGCGTGCAATCGCGGGTGCCGCCGGCCCGCCGCCGCCTTACAATGGCGGACAGACGCATGCGGGACATTCTGGCATGGGCCCTCGCGACCGAGATCCTGGGCCTCGCCGTCCTCCCGCTGTTGCGGCCTTCTTCGGCAACCGGCGCGACGCGGCACTGCTGTCGCGGCCGCTCGGCCTCGCGGTCGTCGCCTACGTGGGCTGGGTTCTCGTCGCTCGTGACGCCGCTTCGGCTTCCGGCGCTTCACGCCCTTCTCGTCGCGCTCGCTCGTGGCCGGCGTGGCCTGGCTGATCGCGCGCCGGCGCAGGTCGGCCACGGAGACCGCGCAAGGCGCGGCCCGTCTGGGGCGACGACGGAGAAGCTCGCGGCGATCCTCTTCTGGGGCCGACGGCGGTCTTCCTCGCCATCCGCGCGGCGGGGCCGGCGATCCTCGGCGCCGAGAAGTTCATGGACCTCGCGTTCCTGAACTCGCTGGCGCGCTACCCGGCGATGCCGCCGGCCGACCCGTGGATGTCGGGAGCGACGATCAACTACTACTACTGGGGCTACCTGCTGGCCGCCGCCCAGGCGCAAGCTCGCGGGCGTGGCGCCGATGGTCGCCTACAACCTCGCGGTCGCGAGCTTCGCCGGCGTTCTCCTTCTGCCGCGGCCGCGTGCCTCGGCCTGCGACTCTCGCGCGGGCGACCTGAGCGTCGGGCTCGGCGCCGGCCAGTCTGACCGTCTTCGCCGGCAACCTCGCCGGGGCCTTCGACGCCTGGAGCCGCGCCGTTCGCGCGCGGACTTCGACTACTGGCACGCCTCCCGCGTGATCGGGCCCGAGCAGTTCAAGACGATCAACGAATTCCCCTTCTTCACCTTCTTCCACGCGGACCTGCATCCCCACCTGCTCGCGTTCCCCTACTTCATCGCGGCCTTCGCGGTCGCCCACCGCTGGATGGAGGCGGGCGCCGACCGGCGACGCGCCGCGCGCGTGGCTCTGGCGTGTTTCTCGTGGCCCTGACGGCGGGGACGGCCCGCGCCGCGAGCCTCTGGAACATGCCGGCGCTGGAGATCCTGCTCTTCGTTTGCGGCGCTGCTCCTGGACGACGCGCGGGACCCGGCTGCCTGCCTCCGGCCGCGGCCCTCGGGGGCGTCGCTCGCGGGCGCCGGCGGTCTTCCTGCTCTCGCTCGTTCCTCTTCTACTCCTACACCTCTCCTTCCAGCTCGAGAACAAGCGGCCTCGGCCGCGACCACGCATGGTCTCCGGGTGCGATCGAGTTCCTCGGGGTCTGGGGAATCCTCTTCGCCGTCGGCTGCGCGACTCGGCCTCGTGGCCGCGTGCCGGCTCCGACGACTCGGAAGCAGGCCGCGCCGCCGTCGCGACCTCGGCGCTCGCGGTCGCCGCGCGGCGGCGTCGCTCGTCGCGGGCTTCGTCGCTGCGCATGCCGGCCATGACCGTTCGTGCTCCTCCTCGGGTTCCTCGCCGCGCGAGCGGCCTGGAGAGCCTCCGCGCGCCCGGACGGCGGCGACGCCGACGGCGTCGTTCGCCGCGTTCCTGTGCTGCTCGGCGCTCGGGATGATCGGAGGCTGCGAGCTCGTCTACTTCAAGGACACCTACGGCCAGGACCTGCAGCGGATGAACACGATCTTCAAGTTCTACCACCAGGCCTGGCCGCTCCTGGCGATCGGGGGCGCCGTCTTCGCCGGCCGCGCGTGGGACGCGGCGGACCGGCGGCGGCCGCGTCCGTCCGCGTCGCTGGCTCGGCGCGGTCGTCGCTTCCTCGCTCTCCTCTGGCCGGTCAACGTCGATCGTCTCCCGCGTTGCGCCAGAAGGACGCGTCCGTTCTCGCTCGACGCGCGCGGGCCCGCTCGCCCGCCGCGACGCCGGGCGACGCCGCCGCGATCGACTGGCTGCTCCGCAACGCGCCGGACGGCTCGGTCGGTCCTGGAGGCCTCGGGCGATCCGTACTCGCGAGTTCGCCCGCATCTCTTCGCACACCGGGATGCCGACGGTCCTGGGCTGGGCCAACCACGAGGGCCTCTGGCGCGGCAACGACCCCGAGATCGAGGAGCGCAAGGCCGCGCATCCGGACCTTCTACACGACGCCGGATCCGCGCGTCGCCTGGGACACGATCCAGAAGTACGGCGATCACCCACGTCGTCCTCGGCGACATGGAGCGCCGGACCTACCCGACGCCGACGGCCGTCGCGCGCTTCCCGTTCCTCACGCCGGTCCTGCACGGGCGAGACCACGATCTTCGCGGTCGCTCGCCCCGCGATGAAGGTCCTGATGGCGATCGACTACTACCGGCCCAACGTGTCGGGGCTGACGCTCTACGTCGAGCACCTCTCGGAGGGCCTCGCCCGGCCGCGGCCACGACGGTGCCCGTGCTGACGCACCGGCACCAGCCGGAGCTTGCCGCGCGAGAGCGCGAGAACGGCGTGCGCGTCGTCCGCGCCCCGGTCGCCGCGCGGCGTCGGCAAGGCCCTCCTCGCGCCCTCGATCCTCGGGCGCGCGCTCGCGCGAGCTTCCGCGCGCGGACGTCCTCCACCTGCACGCACCGGCCGCCAACGCGATTCCGCTGACCTTCCTGGCCGCGACGCTGCGAGGTTCCCATCGTCATCACGTACCACTGCGACCTCCAGCCGCCGCCCGCCCGCGGCCAGGGCCTGATCAAGGTCCTCGCCCGCGCCTCGCAGCACTTTGCGCTCGAGCGCGCCGACCGGGTCATCACCTACACCGAGGATTACGCCCGCCACACGCGGCCCCTCGCGCGACCGCCTCGAGAAGGTCGGCTGGGTCCTTCCGCCCGTGCCCGACCCGCCCGCGCACCGGTCGCAGCGCCGACGAGGTCCGGCGCCGGTACGGCGTCCGGGGCAAGCCCGTGATCCTCTTTCTCGGCCGCTTCGCCGAGGAAAAGGGGCTGCCGCAGCTCCTGATGCGGCCTTCGCCGGCGATCCGCCGCCGCCTTCCCGAGGCGGTGCTGCTGCTCGCCGGGGCGAAGGAGGTCGCCGGCGAGACCGTCTGGGAGCGCGTCGGCGCCGCTCGCCGCGGACCCGGCCTCCGGGGTCTCGCGCCCGGAATCGTCCCGCCCGGGGAGATCGCCGACCTCTTCACCGTTTCCGACGTTCTCGTTCTGCCCGTCGATCAACTCGACCGAGTCCTTCGGCTCGTCCAGGTCGAGGCGATGCTCCGCGGCGTGCCCGTCGTCGCCTCGAACCTTCCGGGAGTGCGCCAGCCCGCGCGCCTGACCGGCATGGGAGAGATCGCTCGGATCGGCGACGCGGCGGACCTGGCGCGGCAGATCCTCGAGGTCCTCGACGATGCCCGAGCGCTACCGCCGGAGCGCCGGAAGAGATCCGCGCGCTCTTCCCGGCCGAGCGCACGCATCGAGTTCTACGAGAGCCTCTACCGCGAGGTCGCCGGAAGCGGCGCGATGACGCCTCCGGCCATGCCCGACGGGGAACGGATCCTCCGCGCGCACCTGCGCGAGATGCCGCTTCCACCGCGTGCTCATGCGGACGATCGAGGCGCGGATCCTCATCGGAGGTCGCGTTTCCCAGGCCCGATCCTCGACATCGGCTGCGGAGACGGGCACTTCGGCTCGGTGCTCTTCCCGGACGGCGCCGATGTGGGCCTCGACCCGGGCGTCGCCGACCTCGCCGAGGCCGGCCGCCGCCGCGCCGCGGCGGGCGGAGGCGCGGTTCCGTCTACCGGCTCCTTGTCGGCGCGGACTCGGGCGCGATGCCCTTCCCGACCGGCCACTTCCGCTCCGTCGTCTCCAACTGCGTCTTCGAGCACATCCCGGACATCGATCGGACGGTCGACGAGATCGCGCCGCGTGCTCGCGCCCGGGCGGCATCTTCGCCTGCACGGTCGTCGGCGAGCGCTTCAGCGAGTTCCTGACCGACGCGCGCGCGTGGCGCGCGCTGGGTCTCGCCCGCGCGCACCGCGCATACCTCGACTGGTTCAATCGGAAGTCCGTGCACTTCCACTTCGACTCGCCGGCGGTCTGGATCGCGCGGTTCGAGCGGGCCGGCATGACGTCCGTCGCTGGCGCTACTACCTCTCCCCGCGCGCGGCCCGCGCGTTCCACCGCAGCCACTACGTCAGCCTGCCGCACCTGCTCGCGCGCGCAGCTGACGGGCCGGTGGGTTCCGTTTCCGCGGCTCTTCGACAACGCCTTCTGGGTGCGCCGCCTCGAGCGGCACACGGACGAGCCCGCGCCCGAGGCGGGATCCTGCATCGCGTTCGTGTGCGCGCGGCGGGCGGATCCTCCTGTAAAATGAGGGCTTAAGCCCTACATCCTGGTTCGCTAAGGAGAAGCACAGATGCGATTTCTGATCACCGGCGGCGCCGGGTTCATCGGCTCCAATGCCGGGCAGACGCTGACGGAGCTCGGCCACGAGGTCGTGGTCTTCGACAATTTCGTGCGGGCCGCCTCGCGGTTCAACCGCGCGTGGCTCGAAGGCGTCGCGCCGGGCATCCGGTTCATCGAAGCGCGACGTCCGGGATTCCGAGGCCCTGCGTGCCGCCCTTGCCGAGTCGTTCGACGTCGTCCTCCACCTGGCGGGCCAGGTCGCCGTCACGACCTCGATCGTCGACCCCGTCACCGACCACGACATCAACGCGCTCGGCACCTTCAAGCTGCTCGAAGAGCTGCGACGCCGCCACGCCGGGGCGCCCGACAAGGCGCCGCTCCTGATCTACGCCTCGACCAACAAGGTCTACGGCCACCTGACGATGGGCGAGACGGTCCGCGACGGGCGCTGGGACTTCAAGAACCTTCCGCAGGGCGTCTCGGAGGAGGAGCCGCTGTCTTTCGAGTCCCCGTACGGCTGCTCGAAGGGGGCCGCCGACCAGTACGTCATCGACTATCACCGCAGCTTCGGTCTGCCCACCGTCGCGATGCGGCAATCCTGCATCTACGGGCCCCGGCAGTTCGGCGAGGAGGACCAGGGCTGGGTCGCCTGGTTCGCGCTCGCCGCCATCTTCGGTCTGCCGATCACCTTCTACGGCGACGGCCTGCAGGTCCGCGACCTGCTCTGGGTCGACGACCTCGTGGCGCTCTACCTCGCGGCGGCCGAGAAACGCAGCGTCGTCGCCGGACGCGCCTACAACGTCGGCGGCGGTCCGGGCTTCCGTCTCTCGCTCAAAGAGCTGATGGCGATGCTCGAACAGAAGCTCCAGAAGTCGATCCCGATCTCCCGCAAAGCAACGCGCCTCGGCGACCAGCCTGTCTTCTACTGCAACGTCGACCGCGCGGCGCGCGAGCTCGGCTGGAAGCCCCGGGTCGCCCCGGCCGAAGGCGTCGAGCGGCTTCTCGCCTGGATCCGGTCGAGCCGCGAGGAGATCGCGCGTTTCCTCTCGCGCAAGGGGATCCGCGTCGCGTGATCCGCCTGTCTCGCAAGCGCGCGCGCGCGCTCCTCCTCGCACTCCTGGTCCTCGGCGGCATCTTCCGCTTCCAGGGCCTCGACTGGGACGCGGGCCACCACCTCCATCCCGACGAGCGCTTCATCTCCATGGTGGAGGAGAAGCTCGTCCTCCCGTCGGGCCCCGGCGCCTACTTCGATTCGAAGCGCTCGACCCTGAATCCCTACAACCGCGGCGAGGGCTCCTTCGTCTACGGGACCCTCCCGATGGTGATGGCCAAGGCCGTCGCGGCGGTGTTCGGGCAAGAAGGGATACGGCGGAACCCACCTGGTCGGCCGCGCGCTCTCCGGCGTCTTCGATCTGCTGACCGTCTGGCTCGTCTACCGCATGACGCGGCGCTTCACGCACCGCCGCGCCGCCGTCTTCGCGGCCGGCGCTCGCCGCGTTCTGCGTCCTCGGAATCCAGCTCTCGCACTTCTGGGCGGTCGACACCTTCCTGACGGCGTTCACCGCCGCGGCCCTGCTCGGCGCGGTGCGCATCGCCCAGGACCGATCCGGGGCCCGGGGCGACGCCCTGACGGGCGTCGCGATCGGTCTCGCCGCCGCCTGCAAGATCACGGCGCTCGCGCTGCTCGCGCCGGTCGGCCTCGCCGTCCTGTCCGCGCCTTCGCGCGGGGCCGCCCGTCTCTGGCTCGGCGCTCTTCAAGTCGGCCGTCCGCGGCCTGATCGTTCTCGCCGCGGCGGCCGTCACCGTGCGCATCTTCCTGCCGCACGTCTTCCTCGGGCCGAGCCCTCTCTCGTTTCGCCTCGATCCCGCGCTGGATCGAGGACCTCCGGAGGCTCAAGATCCTCTCGAGCTCGGTCGCGGGCTTCCCGCCGGCGCTCCAGTGGGCCGGCCGCACGCTCTTCTATCCGGTCGAGAACTTCGTGCTCTGGGGAGCGGGCGTCGCCTTGGGCTCTCGGCGATCGTCGCGCTCGCCTGGAGTCTCGTGGCGATCGCGCGGCGCCGCGACGGTGTGCGCCTGCTCGCCCTCGCGCCGCTCGCGCTCTACGTGCTCTTCCTCTTCTTCGTACCACGGCCTGACGCTCGTCAAGTCGGTCCGCTACTTCTACCCGGCCTATCCGGCGCTCGCCGTCCTGACGGGCGTCGCGTTCTCGTCCTGGCTGACCCGCTCGCGGCTCCCGCAGATCGCGCGCGCGGCCGCGGTCCTCGTTCTCGGCGCGACGTTTCTCTGGGCGCTCGCGTTCACCGTCGATCTACCGCCGGCCCCACACGCGCGTCGAGGCCACGCGCTGGATCTACACGCACGTGCCGCCGAAGAAGGCGTTCGCGAACGAGGCGTGGGACGACGGCCTCCCGATGCCCATGCCGGACTACGATCACGGGCCGCTACGCGGGGCCCGCGGCTGCCGCTCTTCGACCCGGACTCGCCGCAGAAGGTCGAGATCCTCGTCCAGGCCCTGACCAAGGCCGACTGGGTCGCCGTCACGTCGGGCCGCGTCTACATGAACGTCACCCGCGTGCCCGCGGTCTTCCCGATGTCGATCGCGTACTACCGCGCGCTCTTCGACGGCTGCGCTCGGCTTCGAGCGCGCCGCGGACTTCACCTCCTATCCGTCGCTCGGCCCGCTCCGGTTCCCGGACGACCGCGGCCGAGGAGCAGTTCACGGTCTACGACCACCCGCGAGTCCTGCTCTTCAAGAAGACCCCGGCGTTCTCGCCCGAGAAGGCGCGCGGCGCCTGCTGCTCGGCGGCGATGCCTCAGGTTCCTCCGACGATGCACGAGTGGGAACGATGGCCCCGGGCGCTGCGGCGCGTCTCCGAGCCGGTGCGGCCCGACCGGCGGGCGCTCGCCGAAGCCGCGGCGTACACGGAGCCCAAGGCGGGCGGGTCGCTGCGGCGCCGCGATCTTCTGGTACCTGGCCCTCGCGCTGCTCGGCGCGCTCGCCGCGCCTCTCGCCTTCGCGGCGTTTCCCCGCTTCGCGGATCGCGGCTTCGGTTTCGCGCGCCTCCTCGGCCTCGTCATCGGCACGTACCTGCTGACGTTCGGCCTGACCCTCCGCATGATTTCCAACGGGCGCCGCGCGGTCCTCCTCGTCCTGCGTCCTGCTCGCGATCGCCTCCGCCGTGGGCCTTCCTGCGCAACCGCCACGACTTTCTCCGGTTCCTCCGGGACAACCGCCGGCCGCTCCTCCAGAGCGAGCTCGTCTTCGCGGCGGGGTTTCTCCTCTTCCTGGGCCTGCGCGCGCTGAACCCCGAGATCTCCTGGGGCGAGAAGCCCATGGACTTCTCGATCCTGAACATCCTCGTGCGCACCCAGCACCTGCCGCCGTCGGACCCGTGGCTCGCCGGTGCGCCGCTGGGTTACTACACGTTCGGTCAGGAGATGGTCGTGTTCCTGACCCTCCTGACGAACCTCTCGACGCGCTTCACCTTCAACCTCGCCTTCGGCATGCTCGGCGGGACGATCCTGCAGGGCGCGTTCTCGCTCGCCCGCAACTGGGGCGGGCGCCTCCGGGCCGGCGTCGCCGGCGCGGCGTTCATCCTGCTCCTCGGCAACCTCTCGGGCCTGCGCGAATGGCTGGAGAAAAAGCGCGCGCTCGACTGGGACTACTTCTGGGCGACCTCGCGCGTCATCCGGGACACGATCAACGAATACCCGCTCTGGAGCCTGCGTCTTCGCGGACCTCCACGCGCACGTCCTCGCGATCCCCGTCTTCCTCCTCTTCGCGGCGGCGGCCCTGCACCTCGTGCGCCTCCATGGAGAGCCGCTGGCAGCGTCCTCCTGGAACGCCCGGATCGCCGGGGCCGTGCTGCTCGGCTTCATCGGCGGCGTGCCAGGCGCTGACGAACGCGTGGGACGTGCCGCTTCTGGCGGGCCTGCTCGTCGTGGTTCCGCTGACGGCGGCGTTCGCGCCGGGCGCTCTCGCTCGCCTCCCTCGGCCGCGCCGGGGCGGCTCTCGTGACGGCCGCCGGCGCCGCGTATCTCTTCGCGCTCCCGCTCTGGTTTCGGGCGGGAGGCCGGCCCGGCCTCGGAAAGAACCTCGAGGCGTCGTCGAAGGGCGTCGACCAGCTCACCGTCTTCGGGCTCTTCATCTTCCTCGCGCTCGCGCTTCTGGTTCGTCTCCGCGCAACGCCCGCCTGGCCGCGCGCGGCGTCGGAGGGCTTGCGCGCGCCGTGGCGGGGCTCCTCCTCGCGGCCGCGCTCGTGTTTCTGGCGCTTCGCCAGCCGGACGTGTTCCTGCTCGTCGGGGTGCTCCTCTTTGTCAGCCGCGTTCTTCCTGCTCCCGGAGCAGAAAGAGGATCGGCTCGCGTTCGCGTTCCTCGCAACGGCCTTCTTCCTGGTGCTCTTCGCGCAGCGGTTCTACATCGTCGATCGGATGAACACCTTCTTCAAGCTCTACCTCGAGGCGTGGCTCCTCTTCGCGCTCGCGACGGCGGTCCTCGTCTTCGGGAGGAAGGACCGGCGCGGTGCGATCGACGGGTGGCCGCTGCCGGTCAAGGCCGCGGCGGCGCTGCTCGCCGTCGCGGCCCTCTTCACGAGCGTGACCGCCGGCCGCGCCGCAGTCAGCCGCCACTTCGGGCCCTACTCGGGCCCGTCGCTCGACGGCATGCGCTACCTCGCGGCGCAACGGCCGGGCGAAGCGCGGGCCGTCGAGTGGCTCCGCGGCAACGTCGCCGGCACCCCCGTCGTGCTCGAGGCGCAGGGCCCGTCGTACCAGGAGTTCGGCCGGATCTCGATGCTGACGGGACTGCCGACCGTCCTCGGCTGGGACTACCACGTGAAACAGCGCGGCAACCCGGAGCCCGAGATCGAGGCGCGCAAAGCGGCCGTCAAGACGATCTACGGCCATGCCGACACGGCCCCCGCGCTGGCGGCCCTCAAGCGCTACCGCGTCGGCTACGTGTACGTCGGCCCCCTGGAGCGGAAGTCCTATCCGGCCGATGGACTGAAAAAGTTCCGCGAGAATCCGGAGCTCTTCCCGCTCGTCTACGAGAATCCCGAGGTCCAGATCTACAGGGTGGCCGGCGGCCCGGCGCAGGACGTGTTCCTTCCGGTCAAAGAAGCGTTGCCCGAGAGCTCGGCGCCGGGGCCTCCGGAGGACGAGCCGGAGGAAAAGCCGACGATCGCCTCCAAACCCACCGGCGAGCCGCCGTGGTCGAACCTGCGCGAGCCGCGCGGCGCGGCGTTCGATGGCCGTGGCCGCGTCTGGGTCGCCGACTTCGGCAACTCGCGCCTGCGCGTCTTCGACCGCGACGGTGCGCCGCTCGGCGGCTGGGGCGGCCGCGGATCCGGCCAGTTCGGCTTCCGCGAGCTCTGCGGCGTGACGATCCGCGGCGACTCGCTCTACGTGGCCGACACGTGGAACGGCCGCGTCCAGGCCTATGCGCTGGGAGGCGGAGAAGGAGGCGGCGGCGACGCATCCGCCGTGCTCCGGGCGACCGCCACCGATCTCTACGGCCCCCGCGGAATCACGGTGGCGGCCGACGGCCGGGTCTGGGTCTCCGACACGGGCAATCATCGCGTCCTGACGTACGGGCCTCTTCTCGACGATCCGAAGATCGTCGGGAAGAAAGGCAGCGGGCCGGGCGAGTTCTCGAGCCCCATCGCCATCGCCGCATCGCCCTCGGGCGAAGTGTTCGTCGGCGACACGGGCAACCGGCGCATTCAGGTGTTCGCTCCCGACGGAACCTTCCGCCGCGCAATCCCGTTTCCGGGCTGGGGCGAGAACGTCGAGCCCGCGCTCGCGATCGACCCCGACGGCAGCGGGACGATTTACGCGACCGACCCGGCGGGGTCAGCCGTCGTGGTCCTCGATGCCTCGGGGCGCGAGAAGACGCGCTTCACGGCCGACGAGAACGGGCGCAAGCTCGAAAACCCGACGGGCCTCGCAATCGACGGGAAAGACCGTATGCTCTACGTGGTCAACGCCGGCTCGAGCTCGATCGCGAAGCTTCGACTGCCGCCGGGCGGGGCGGCGCCGCACGGCCAGGGGGGAACGCCTTGAACGACTCCGCGCCGCGGGCGAACGCGGGCCTCGGCGGGCGCCTTTCGGGGCGCCTGGCCGCGGCCCTCCTCCTCTTCGCCGCGGTCGCGCTCGTCAGCCGTTTCTGGGCCCTCGGAGACCGTCCCCTCCACCACGACGAGTCGATTCACGCCTACCAGTCCTGGACGCTCTCGCGGGGCGGCGACTGGCGCTACGACCCCGCTTACCACGGGCCGTTCCTGTACTACGTCAACGCCCTCGTCTACAAGATCGCGGGCGCGACCGACGCCAGTGCGCGTTTCATGCCGGCGGTCTTCGGTCTCCTGCTCATCGCGTTCGCCTTCCCGCTCGCGCGCTGGATCGGCCGGAAGGCCGCCGCCGCGTACGCCGTCTTCGTGCTTCTGACGGCGCACTATCTCTATTTCTCGCGCTTCATCCGCGAGGATCTCTACTCCCTCGTATTCACCTTCGGCACCATCCTCGCGTTCCAGCGCTTCCTCGAGACCGACCGGGCGCGCTGGCTCTACGCGTCCGCGGCCTGCTTCGCCTTCGCCGGGGTCACGAAAGAGAACGCCTACATGACGGGCGTGCTCTTCGTTGGCTACGGGCTCTGGTGCCTGCTCCGCACGGCGCCCTCCCCGGCGGGCCCGAAGCCCGTCGCCGCCGCGGCCGCCGGGTTGCGGTGGACGTTCGCCCGCATCGTGCCGGTCCTCGCGGCCGGGATCCTCTTCCTCGTGATCTGGGCGGCGATGTACACGGCGTTCGGGAAGTACCCCGGCGACTGGCTGGCGATCCCCAAGGCCGTCAAGTACTGGATGGGCCAGCACGCGATCGCGCGCATCCCGGGCCCGTGGTGGTACTACTTCCCGCAGCTCGCCTTCTACGACACGGCCATCATCGCCGCGGCGTGCTTCGCCTTCCGTCCGCGCGACTGGCGCTGCGATCCGCTCCTCCGCACGATCCTCGTCGCCGTTCCGCTCTACACCGCCTATGTCCTCCTCCACGCCTGGAAGCCGGCCATCGGCGGTCCCGCGCTGCTCGTGGCCCTCGGGCTCTTCGCCGTCGCGTTCGCGATCGCCGGCTGGGTCTGGAAGCCGCCGCCCGTCTCGGAGCTGACGCCCTTCATCCAGTTCGTGGCGTTCTGGGCGGCCGGCTCGCTCGCCATCTACGCTTGGGCGCGCGAGAAGGTCCCCTGGCTGACCGTGCATCCTCTGCTTCCGCTGACGGTGCTCGCGGGGATCGGCGTCGCGCGCCTCTGGGCCGAGCGCAGCCGTCTCGGGGCGCGGGTGGGCCTCGCCACGGTCGGCGTCCTCCTCGCGGTCAACGCCTGGGGCGCCTACCTCGCGGCGTTCCGCTACGGCGCCCACGATCTCGAGAAGGTCCCCGGCCATGCCGAGATGCTCGCCTACGTGCAGACCTCGGAAGATCTCGTTCGCGCGATCCGCGCCGTCGACCAGGCCAAGGGACGCGTGCCGCAGGGCGAGAACCTGATCACGGTCGCCGGCGAGGCCGCCTGGCCGCTGACCTGGTACCTGCGCGACGTGCCGACGGCCTGGGCGACCCGCATCGAGCAGGCGTCCACACCGGTGATCGTCGCGGACTGGGACGCCGAGGGAGCGCTCGAGAAGCAGCTCGCCGACAAGTACGACGCCAAACGCGTGCCGATCCGCGCCTGGTGGTTCCCCGAGCAGCGCAAGGAGGAAGGCAAGCCGACGCGGCCGACCCCCAGGGACCTGGCGCGGCTCTGGCTCTTCCACGACATCTGGAGCCCCATCGGTTCGCAGGACGCGACCGTGTACGTCCGCAAGGATCTCGGCGGCAGCGGCATGCTCGAGCCCCTCGCGGTCGCCGTTCAGGACACCTCGGCGCGCGACTATCCCGGCGAAGCCGTCGAGCTTCCTCCCGGCCGCACCTTCGGCGCGTCGGGGGCCGAGCCGGGCCAGCTCAACGAGCCGCGGGCGGTGGCGGCCGACGCGCGCGGCAACCTCTACGTCGCCGACACCAAGAACAGCCGCATCGAGGTCTACGACGGCAGCGGCACGTTCCTGAGGGCGATCGGCGCTTTCGGAGAGGGCGACGGGCAGCTCAAGGAGCCGTGCGGCGTGGCCATCGGGCCGGACGGCGACGTCTACGTCGCGGACACCTGGAATCACCGCGTCGCGCGGTTCGGGCCCGACGGGCAGTGGAAGGGCGCCTGGAGAGATCCCGAGCGCGGATTCTTCGGCCCGCGGTCCGTCGCGATCGCCGGCGGCTCGGTCTACGTCGCGGACACGGGCAACAAGCGCGTCGTCCGCTTCGACGGGGAAGGCAACGTGACCGGCTCCTGGGGAGGCGCCGGCACGGGCCCCGGCCAGTTCGTCGAGCCCGTGGGCATCGCCGCCGACGCTGCCGGCAAGATCTACGTCGCGGACACCGGCAACCACCGGGTCCAGGTCTTCCAGGCGGATGGCACGTTCGTCCGGCAGTTCCCGGTATACGGCTGGAAGGACTTCTACACGGAGCCCTACCTGGCCGTGGGGCCGTCGGAGACCGTGTTCGTCGACGGACTCGTGGAAGGGCCGCGTCGCGTCCTACGACGTCGCCGGCAACCTCCAGAAATCCTTCAAGGCCGAGGGCTGGAAGAGCCCGACCGGGATCCTCGTCGATCCCTTCGGCCGCCTCGTCGTCACCGACCGGGGCCAGAACCGCGTCTACTCCTGGAGCCTCGCCGACTTCATGCGCTGAGGGCCGATCGGTCTCATTCGAGCCGGATCTCCCGCAGGTGGACTTTCTGCGGCTCCCCCGCGTTGAGGTCGCGGACCGAGACCCTCACCTCCGCGACGGGACCGCCGATCGCGGGCAGGGCGATCCGCACCGTCGGGTCGAGCGGGAGGTCGCGATATGCGTTCGAGACGGACTGCCGCCCCGTGGGGCCCGACACCTCGACGACGATCTCGCACTGCATGCTCCCGAGGGTCAGCACGAGCGTCGTCAGCTCCCGCGGCTGCGGCAGCGCGATGACCACCACCGCGGGATTGGCGCTCTCCGTGCGCACGACCGTGCGCGCCTCGCCGTCGAAGAGGTGCCGCCCCTCCCCGACGTCGAAGACCGAGTGGTCGACGCGGGCGGGCGAGCCGCCGACCTCGAGGTCCTCGCTGACCAGTCGGCGAAAGCCTTCCTTCTCGGCCGCGAGAACGGCGTCGAAGTCCGGCGAGTAGCGCAGCCACGCGAAGCGGAAGCCCGGACGCCCATCGGGGTACGGGATCGTCGTCTCCACGCGCGGTTGCTCGAAGCGCCGATCGGCCAGCGGCCGCCTGGTACTCGTCCTCGGTCATGACCGCGAGCGTCTCGGCCGGGACCTCCCGCCGCTCGTAGCGGAGCCAGTCCAGGTTCGCGATCGTGATCCGTTCCGCCCGCGGGACGAAAAACGACAGCAGGTCACCCATGCCGTTGGCCCAGTCCGGCGACACGAGGATCAGCGCGTCGGGGTGCTTCGCGCGCAGCCGCACGACCTCGCCGAACACTTCCCGCGCCCCCCACTGCATGCCGTAGAGCCCGTAGTCGGGGTACCAGGTCGGGCCGTGCACGAGCGCATCGGCGAGCAGCGCGACCTGGGAGACGGCGAGGCCCGCCCAGACCGCCGCCCCCACGAGAACCGGACGGATGCGGCGCGACAGGAAGCGGAGCACCGGGTCCGCCGCCACTCCGGCGAGCATCCCGAACACGACGACGAGCGTCATCGCCCGGGTGATCCCGGAGCGCACGATCGCGCCTCCCAGGGGCGCGGCCGCGAGGGCGACGAGGAGGGTGCGGGGCCCCGGCGAGCGGATCCGGTACGCGCACAGGATGACACCCGCCGCGATGAACGGCAGGGCGGCCAGCGGCACGTGCGCGTAGCCCTTCATCATGTGGCGGCCGATGTCCCCCGGCGGCTCGGGAAAGAACCAGTACCGCGGGGAGTAGCCGCGCAGCCACTCGATCCCGTAGAGCCCGAGCTTCCCGGGAAGTGTCCGGCCCGGATCCGTCCAGTAGGAATCGAGACTCCGCAGCCTCTCGCCGACGTCCCGGCCGTGCGCGCGCAGGAACCGCACGTACGGAAGGGCCAGCACCGCCAGGAAGAGGATTGCGAGAAGCACCGTCTTCCGGTTCCTCCAGTGATGGCCGGCGTCGACGGCCGCGAGGAGCAGCGCCGTGCCCACGATGACCGGCTGAAAGGTGTTGTATCCGTAGAAGGTCAGGGCGCCGAAAAACGCCGCGGCAAACACCGCGCGGGGATGCCCGCTCCGGTAGCGCAGGTAGAAGTACAGAAACCAGACGTAGGCCGCCACCGCGAGCATCAGCTCGAACGCGATCCGTGTGTGGAGGAACCAGCCCGGAAAGACCGACAGCGCAAGGACGCCCGCCCAGTAGAAGCGCAGCTTCAGGAAGTCGCGCAGGATAAGGCCGATCGCCGCCATGGCGGTCAGGAGAACGAGAGCTGGAACCGCGCGCGCGACGAACACCGAGCGGCCGAAGAGCTTCTCCGGAATCACCTGGAGGTAGACGCCGATCGAGAGATTGAAGAATTCGGTGTTGCGGAAGTAGGTCGGCAGGAGCTCCCCGTCCTCGCCGCGAAAGCCGTTCTCCGCAAGGCGGGCGGCCTGCACGGTCTGCACCGCCTCGTCGCAGAAGAAGAAGATCGGGAATCGCTCGAGGGCCCAGAGGCGGCTGATCAGGAACAGCGCGAGCGTCAGGCCGAAGAAGGCGAGATTCTGCCGGGCCGTCGGCCCGGGCCCGGGTCGGAGGCTCGCCGCCGCGTCTCCCGCGGCCTCCTTCCCCTCTCCGTCCCTCACCCTGCGCCGCGCTTACAGAAGCTTGACGGTGCGGATGTGGATGTGCCCGTCGCCGCCGTCGAGGTTCAGGATCTCGACACGGAGGGACGCGATCGGTGTCTGTCCGGTGTCGAAGTCGAGCGTCAAAGTCGGATCGGGACCCAGGCCGCGGTACTCCTTCGAAAAGGTGCGCGGCGCAGCCCCGTCCGCGGGCCGCGCGACGACTTCCAGCTTGAAGTTGGAGCCGCCCATCGTGACCGAGATGCCGTCGAGCGCACGAGGCGTCGGCAGCTCGAACTCGAGAACGGCGGGGTTGGCGTTCTCGGTGCGGGCCAGGGTCTTCGGGTCCGTATCGAAGAGATCCGCAGACTGGCCGCCGTCCCACTTGCTGTGCGTCACCCGGACGAGATGGCCGTCGACGAGCGCCTTGTCGGTCACGAGGGGCGAGGCGGTCGGGGCACTCTGCGCGCCTGCTGGAGCCTCCGCGGGCGCCGCGGAAGCGGCCGCGCCATCGGGGGCCGCGCTCTCGCGTTTGGCGCACGCGGACAGCGCGAGCGCCAATCCGCACCCCGCCATCAATGCCACGCAGCGGCTCCTGGACATGGATCCTCCTCGCAGTGTGCGGAACAGGTTCCCGCAATTTTACCGCACACGCCCGCTGGGCTATCATGGGCGCACCCTTGAACGGCACGACGCACTCGGCACCCGCGCGCGTCGACGCGGGCCGGAAGTTCGGACCGGACGGCCTCCTCGCCCTCGGACTCGCCGGTGTCCTGCTCCTGACCGCGGCCTGCTGGCCGATGCAAAGACACCTGCTGCCTCTCTGGGCGGCCGCCGCGCTCGCGGCGGGCCTGCTCGCCTGGCTCGCCGTCGCGTGGAAGTCGGCGGGCGGGGCCGAGGCGCTCGGCGCCGTCGCGCCCGCGCCTGCCGCGCTTTCCCGGCTCGCCGTCGGTCTCGCGGTCGCCCTCGGCCTCGCCGCGTTCTCCTGGACGCGCACGGCCGGAGGGCGATTCGGGGCCGCGGGGGTGGCCGCGTGGCTCGCGTCCATGGCCATCTGGTTCTGGGCGTGGTCGCAGCGTGCAACGACGCGCGGAGGGCCGCCGCCCGAGCCTGGTCCTTCTGCCGAACCCCGACGCCGGGTTGCCGTCGCGCTCGCGCTCCTTGCGATCGTGCTCGTCGGCGCCTTCTTCCGTTTCCACCAACTCTCGGAAATTCCGCCGCACCCGGGGAGCGACCACGCCGAGGATCTCCTGAACGTCGAGGAGCTCGCTGCGGGCGAACGGCCCGTGTTCTTCCCGCGCAACACCGGACAGGCCCCCCTTCCGTTCTATTTCGAGTACCTGCTGCATCGGCTCGGCATGCCGCTCGACTACTTCCTCCTCAAGTTCTCGACGGCGCTCATCGGGCTTCTGGCGATCCCGGCGATGTACGTGCTCGGCCGCGAGCTCGGCGGAGCGCCCCTCGGCCTCGCGGCGGCGGCCCTGTGCGCCTGGGGCAAATGGCCGACGCTCGGAGCGCGCCGCGGCCTGACCTTCGCGTGGGCGGTCTTTCCCGCCGCTCTCTTCTTCGCGGCTTTGCTTCGGTACATGCGTCGCGGAGATCGGAGGAGTGCCCTGTCCGCCGGGTTCTGGCTGGGCCTGGGACAGTACGGCTACAACGCCTTCAAAATCGTTCCCGCCATGGTGCCGCTCGCCGCTTTCTTCTGCCTGTTCGATTCCCGCTGGAAGCGGCGCCGCGGCCGCCTCGTCGCTGATGCCCTGCTGATGGCGGCGACGTCGCTGCTCGTGTTCCTGCCGCTCCTCCAGTACATGCTCCAGCGGCCCCAGGACTTCTGGTACCGCGCCATGACGCGGGCCGGAAGCCAGGAGCGCCCCCTCCCGGGCCACCCCGCCGAGCTTTTCGCGGAAAACCTCGGCCGGATGGCGCAGGCCTTCCACTTCCGGGGCGATCAGGCCTGGATCAATACGGTGACCGAGGAACCTTTTCTCGATCCGGTCACCGGCGCGCTCCTTCTCGCAGGATTGCTCGTGGCGGCCGTCAAGACCCTGCGCGGCTCGCGCCGCTGGGCGCTCGTCCTCGCTTCCCTCTTCGTCCTGACCCTCGCCTCGACCCTGGCGCTCGCCTTCCCCGTCGAGAACCCCGGCATCAACCGCGCCGCCGTCGCCCTGCCATCCGTCCTCGTCCTGGCGGGACTGCCCGCGGTCTGGCTGTGGCGCCGCGCGCAGGAACGCGGCCGCGCGGCGCGCGTCGCCGTCGGCTGCGCCCTCGCGGGCCTCGCCGCCGTCTCCGTCCAGCAGAACTACGAGAGCTATTTCGTCCGCTTCCGCGCCGAGCAGGTCACGATCCTCGAGCCGACGATGGACGTCGTGCGCGTCATGCGCGAATACCGCGACCAGCACGGCGTTCCGTTCGACAACGCCTACCTGCTCAACACGACCAACTGGATCGACGGACGCTGCGTCGACTTCGAGATCGGCGACAGGCTCTGGTCGGGACCGCACGACGTCGCTCCCGGCCAACCCGTGCCCTACATCCTCGACCGGCCGCTGCTCTTCTTCCGCCACCAGAGCGACGCGGCGCGCCAGGAGCAATTGAAACGCGACTTCCCGAACGGCGAGGAGAATCGCGTCGAGCAGCCGTTCAAGGACCGCAGCTACTACACCTATTTTGTTCCGCGCTGACGCGCGAGTTTCGTCCCGCGCTGAAGCGCGCGCTTCGTTCCGGTTCCTCTACGGCCACTGCAGGCCGAGAGCGATGGAAAGGAAGATCGCCAGCTGGCGCCGCGTGATCGGGCTGTCCGGACAGTAGTTGCCGCCCCCGCATCCGCCCGTGATGCCCGCCGCCACGAGGGCCTCGACGTACTGGAAAGCGAAGTCCGTGGTCGGAACGTCGGCAAATGTGGCCAACGAAGGCGCCGGGCTGACCTGCAGGCGGTAGCCGATGATCGCTCCGTTGAGCACGGTCGTCGCGTCTCCGCCCAGGGTGTGGGCTCGCAGCGTGATCTGCCCGAACAGGTTGTCGACGACGATCCCAAGCGGCTCGATATTCGCGAAGGTGAAGCTGCAGGCGTTGGGAGTGTCGTTGCTGGCGGAGGAGAGCACGGCTACGGCCGGTCCGCAGTCTCCGTGATAGTCGCAGTCGTAAAGATGGAGGGTCACATCGTTGTTCGCGTTGAAGTCGCAGCTGTCGAGCTCGAGGTAAGTCAGCAACGCACCATCCGGCAGTTGTTGGGGCGAAGCGAGAAATAGCCCGGGGGTTCCCACCGAGTACCGGCCGAAGCCGCCCCCGGTCGACCGGACCCCTCGTCATTCGCCGCTGCCTGGCCGGCGGCATGGGAAGAGACCAGGACGAAACACGCGACCGCGCAGACCCCCCGAGCCTTCCGCTTGCTCAGCATCTCCATCCTCCTTGTTGGAAGAGAGGCTAGCACCCGGCTGCAGACTCGGCACCGTGACGCGCTGAAACGAAACGGCCGGCCCGAAGGCCGGCCATCTGAAAAATCCTCGAGGGTTAGTTGGGGAAGTGAAGGCCCAGGGCCAGTGCGATGAAGACGGCCATCTGCCGCCGCGTCACCGCGGTGCCCGGACAGTAGTTGCCGCCGCCGCAGCCACCGGTGATTCCGGCTGCCACGAGCGCCTCGATGTGCTGGTAAGCCCCGTCGGTCGTCGGGACATCGCCGAAGGTCGGCGTGACCGGAGGCGGCGAGAGCTGGCGCTGATAGCTGACGATGGCTCCCCCCAGCAGGTTGCTGCCGTCGACGGCCCCGAACTGCACCTCGAGCGTGTAGATGCTGTTGTAGTTGTCGACCTCGATCGCGAGCGTGTCGTCGAAGACGTAGGTACATCCATCCCCCGCCGAAAGCAGAAAAGGGGTGATGTAGCTGCAGTTCTGGCCTTGATTGTCGCACCCGACCAGCACCATCGACATGTGGTTCGTGGCGTTGGTATCGCAGTAGTCGAATTCGAGACGACGGATGATGGCGCCGGTGGGCACGCGAATGTTGGAGTTGAGAGGCCCGAACGTCGAATACCGGCTGACGCCGCTGACCCAGCCGTAGGCGGAGCCGGTCAGGGTCGTGAACTCGAACGCGTTGTGCCGAACCGCCGTCCAGCTGGTCGTTCCGTAGGCGGGAGCCTCCTTCACGACACGCGGCGCCAGCCCGGAACCGACGGTCGACTGTCCCGAGAGAGCCGCCGCGAGACACATCGACACAGACACCGTGAGCAGCGTCCTAACGAATCGCATGTAGCCCCCTTTTGAGTCGTTTTGACGATTCTAGCAGCTTTGTGCTAGGCGGGACCGGATCGAATCCCAAGGCCGGCGGAAGTGACGAGGCGCACCCGGATCTCAGGTCCGGAACACTTTCTCCTCGGGACCAACTTCTGCGTTGAAACGAAACGGCCGGCCCGAGGGCCGGCCGCAAGACTCCCAGGCTGTTTCGTCTACGGCCACTGCAGGCCGAGGGCGATCGACAGGAACACCGCCATCTGACTCCGCGTGAGGGGAGCGTCCGGGCAGAAGTTGCCGCCTCCGCATCCGCCGGTGACGCCCGCGGCGACGAGGGCCTCCACGAACTGGAAGCGCGGATGGTTGGTCGGAACGTCCGCGAAGGTCGCGACGCCCGGAGCCGGGCTGATCGTCAGCTGGTACTCGATGCTCGCGCCCGCGATGCTGTCCGATCCGTCGGTGTTCTCCATGCCGAGAAAGATGACCAGTTGGTCGCCGAAGGGGCTGTTGTCCACGACGTAGTTGGCCGCCGACACGTCGATGGTGTCGAAACCGCAGCCGCTCGCCGAGCTCAAGTTGCCGATCGACGTGCAGTTGGAGCCGACGTAGTCGCAGGAATACACGCCGCCGAACATCGATCCGGCCTCGTTCACGCAGTTGTGGATGTTCACTTGTGAAATCTTGGCGCCCGAGGGCAGGTGCGGCGTTCCGATGAACCAGCCGGTGGTGACCGTCGCAAACCGACGAATGCTGGTCCCCGAGTAAAAGGCGTCGCTCCAGTTGTCGGCTCCGGGAACGTTCATTCCGGTGAACTCGCTCGCCCCCATGCGGTAGTAGCTGAAGGGCGTCGTACCGTAGGTCTTTGGCTTCATATGGGCCTTCCGGGGCTGCGCCGGGATGGCCGCATGGCCCGCCTTCTTCGCCGCAAGATCCTGCGCCGCGGCAATGCCCGCGATGGCCGCGATCAGAAACGCCAGAAGGACCTTTTTCGCGTGAACCATGAGATCTCCTTCAGAGTTGAGGAAAAGCCCCCCAACAATAGTGACGCGTCAGGTCCGGAACACTTTCTCCTCGGTGCCGTCGAGCCAGCGGTCGACGAGCTCGACTCCCTGCATGAGGGAATGGTCCTGGTTGCCGATCTCGTACTTCCAGGATCCGAACCGGCCGCGCGAGAAGATGCCGCGCGGCTCGAGATACGCGTGGATCGACTCGAGCGCGGGGTTCCGGTCGACCGCGGGGATCGGGTAGGAGTGCCCGGCGTGGATCAGGAACACGGTTTCGATGAGCGGGACGTCCGACGGCTGCAGGATTCCCTCGTCGAGGAGCCCCTGCACGACGGCCTTGCCGAAGTCTCCTTCTGGCAGCGGCTTGAACTTCGAGTACGACGTCTCCGTCAGGACCGAGAAGTACCGGCTCGTGTCGCCGCCCGGAACGATCTGGGGCGAGTAGTTCGAGAGGTACGTCATCCGGTAGAACGGCGTCTTCAGGTTCGGAAAGTAGATCCAGTTCTTGTCCGACGGCGAGGGGCGTTTGAGACCGATGCCGACCGAGAAGAGCCGGTTGAAGAGCAGCTTGTCCGCGGCCGCCCGGACGGCCTCGGGGGCGTGCTGCAGGCGCGCGACGAGAGAGTCGAGCGGCAGCGTGGACAGCAGCTGATCGTACATGCGCGTCGTCCCGTCCGAGAACGAGACCTCGCGCTTCTCCTCGTCGACGGCGACGACGCGCTTGTGGTACCGGACCCGGTCGCCGACAAACGGCAGGACGCCCTTCCAGAGACCGAGCGTTCCGCCGACCGCCGGGTAGCCGAACTTCGCGTTCGGGCCCCATTCGGTCGACTTGGGCAGCAGCGTCGTCTCGATCGCCTTGCGCCAGTCGACGACGGACACGCGCTCGGCGATCCAGTAGTAGCCCATCTTCGCGAGCGGCGTGGCCCAGACCTTGAAGTTGTAGGGGTTCATGAAGTGCTCGGCGACGCCGGCCCCGAACTTCACGCGCACCCATTCCTCGAAGTTCGAGAAGACCGCGTTCTTGTCGATCGTCTGGGACTCGACGAGGCCGATCAGGCACTCGAGCATCGCCTGCTCGGGAAGCGACGAAAGGTGGTTCTGAAACGGATACCGGACGTACTTGTCCTCGAACTTGATCCAGCTTTCCCGGTCGATCCAGCGGATGCCATCGGCGCCCAGGACCTTCGCCAGGAAGTCGTTGAAGTACTTGTAGCCCGAAAAAATGATGTGGCCCGAGACGTCCCAGGTCCAGCCCTTCGGGTCGACGAAGCTCGTCGCGAGGCCGCCGACCTGGCCCGCTCGCTCGAAGATCTCGTAGCCGCTCTCGCCGCGCTCGGACAGCCGGTACGCCGCGCCGAGGCCCGTCGGGCCCGCGCCGAGGATGACGATCCCGCCGCTCACTTCTTCTTTCTCACGACGAGGCGCTTCAGGGCCTCGGATTGCTTGATCTCGCCGCGCAGGTCGAAGAGATACCGGATCACGCGCAGGATCGTCCCGAGCATCTTGAACGGCCGGTGGATCGACTGGCCCGCCTCGCGCGGGAAGTGGCGGACGATGACCTCGTCGACCTTCCAGCCCGCGATGCGGCAGCGCGCGTAGATCTCGTCTCCCACGAAGTTGATGCGGTGCTTGATCTCGATGCGCCGCGCGACGTCCCGGCGGAAGGCGCGGCATCCCGCGTTGATGTCATGGAGGGGCGAGCCGAGGATCCAGTGGGAGAGGATCCGCAGGCCGCGCGAGAGGATGAGCCGGCCGACGGGATCGTGGCGCACCTTCTTCCAGCAGAAGACGACGTCGGCGCCGCGGCCGATGGCATCGAGAAAGAGCGGCGCGTCGCCCATGGTGTGCTGGCCGTCGCCGTCGACGACCATCACGACCTCGCCCGGCACATTGCGCAGCGCCGTCTCCGTCGCGACGGCATAGCCCTTGTTCCCGTCGTGGTGAACGACCGAGACCCGCGGGTCCGCTTTCGCGAGGCCCTCCGCGATCTCTCCGGTCCGGTCGCGGCTGCCGTCGTTGACGACCACCACGTGCCACGTCAGGCCCGGGATCGCCGAGAGCGAGGTCACGGCTTCTTCGACCGTCTTCGCGATGAGCTCTTCCTCGTTATAGGCCAGGAAGCCCACGCCGAGCTTGACGGCCTTCTCCGCCTTCTCGCTCGTCCCGCCGCGTGCGTCAACGGCCATAAATCATCCATCCCGCCGTCGCGACCCAGCCGATGACGATCGCGAGCAGCCACGGGTCGTCGGTCAGGAGCGTGCGGGTCGGGTTGCCTCCCCCGCCTCTCCGGTAGACCAGCCGGACGTACCGGGCGATCCCGAGGACGACGAAGGGGACGGTCGGCCAGAGCGAGCGGCCGTAGTGCGTGACGGTCGCCACCGAGGTGCTGTAGGCCGCGTAGCCCGCGACGGTCGCCAGGCCGGTGATGATGAAGAGGTGGTCGAGCCCTTCCTCGCGGTAGGCGGCGAGCGGCCGGGCCGGTGAGACGGCGCCGGCGTTCAGGAACTCCCACTGACGCTTTCCGGCGACGAGAAACAGGGCGAGCAGGTACGCGCAGACCATGAGAAACGGCGACGGCGCGACCCCGGCCAGGGCCGCTCCCGCGAGCGCCCGCAGCGGCATGCCCGCCGCGACGACGAGCGCTTCGAGAAACGGCACGTTCTTCCAGATGAGCGAGTACGTCAGCATCAGCCCCGCGTAAGCGACGCACCAGAACCCGAACGCGCGCCCCAGCAGGAACGCGGCCGTCAGCCCCGCGGCCTCGAGGAGCACCGCCGCCGAGACGGCCGTCCCGACCGGAAGCCGTCCGGAGGCGAGCGGCCGGTGGCGCTTGACCGGATGGGCGCGGTCGCGCTCCCGGTCCATGACGTCGTTGACGATGTAGACGCCGCTCGTGATCAGGCAGAACGCCGCGAGGCCCGCGGCCGCGAGCCCCCATCCGCGGGCCGTCGAGAGCGCCGCGCCGAAGAGGAATGGCAGCGGCAAAACGAGGTTCTTGACCCACTGGGCCGGCCGCGCGGCCTGGATCAGCGCCGCGGCGACGCCGCTGCCGTCCGGAAGCTCTGCGGGCGTGGATTCTCCCGGCGCGGCCGCTGACATTTCGCCCATTTTAAGGGATCGAAGCGCGGAAGTCTCGCGCGAGCTTTCAATGTCCGGCGTGCGCGCCCATGTTTCCGAAGTCGAAGCGGATCCGGCCGAACACGTGGAACGTCACCGGATTCGCCGAATAGACCGTGTCGAGGCGGTCGGTGAAGCGATAGAACGTGACGTCGCCCCCCACGCCCGTGGTGACCCTCGGCACGATCGGGAAATCGCGCACGTAGCCGAGCGTGCCGGCGTAGACACGCGTGCGGTCGAGCGGCACATCCTCGGGACGCTGCCGCTTGAAACGCAGCTCGAAGAGATCGCGGTCCACGGCCTCCAGCCGCCCGTAGATCGAGTTCCAGTCGGCGAACTTGCACGTCCACTCGAGCAGCGTCCCCCAGAAGCGCTGTCCGTGGTGCTCCTCCTGGTTCTGCCCCGTGATGAGCGAGACCGCGACGAAGCCGCCGGGAAGAGCCTTCTCGTAGGCGAGCATCGCGGTGAATCGGTTCTGGTTGCCGGGCTCGGCGGCTTCCGGCTCGGTGAGATGGCCGCCCGACAGCTGGACGGTGAGCCCGGGCAGGGGCACGGCCGTCAGGCGCACGCCATAGGAGTTGATCGGGCCGGACTCGATGTTCCAGCGATTCTCGTCCGGCTCGGCGCCGTAAAAGCCGGAGCCTTCCAGCGTGAAGATCCCGGCCGTCAATCCCAGCGTCAGCACGTCGTAGGAGATGTGGGTCGAGTCCTGATTGTGGTGCGAGAGCGGAGCCGTCGGGTTGGCGGAGGCCGAGAGGCGATGCACGAAGGCGGGCGGGCCGAGGGCCGGGGCACCGACGGCCGCGGCGTAGAGCCGCACGGAAAACTCCGATCCGAAAGATTTCTGCCAGGCGCCGGCGAGCTGGATGAAGAAGTCGTGCGGGTGCTGATAATCGACGAGGAGGATCCCGTCGTTGGTCTCCCCCACCTGGAAGAGCTCGTGGCTGCCGGGCGACGGGATCGTGGCGGGCTCCAGCGACAGCGTCCCGTAGAACGTCACCTTGCCGCCGAGGAACGACCGCATGGCCATCCCCATGAAGTGATTCTGCGACTCGAAGTCATCGCCCCCCGAGGGTCCCCCGTTGTCGTCGTAGTTGAGAAACGCCCAGCCGTGCACCATCGTCATCCAGTGGTCCATGGCGGGCATCGCCTCCATGGCGGCCATGGGGTCGGGATTCGACGGCGGCGCCGCCGGCTGACCCAGCGCTGCCATTCGCACCATCGCGAACAGGAAAACGAACAGGAGTCGAAACCGAAAACGCACTTCTCTGCCTCCCTCCGGCCGGGCGCATCCCGGCCTCCCACGCCGTTACCGACGCGGCGGGATCAGAGACGCTGCGGGACCGGAAGGCGTGGAGGCGGGGTTTCGGTCCGGCCGGCTCTCCGGCCGGTCGCGAGGGTTCGCGCGCTGAAGCGTGCGGCGCCCGACGGCAGCGCGACCACCGCGGCCGGCTGGGGCGCCGGCGGCGACGCCGACCGGACCGCCGCCGTCGCGTCCGGAGCCGGCGACGGCAGGAAACTCGACTCGCAGCCGCAGCAATCGGCCGCCGACAGGTCGGCCCGGGAGTCGGCCGCGGCAGGCATCGCGCAGCAGTTTCCGCACGCCGCCGCCACCGGACCGGCCGCGAGGACCACTGCCAGAGAAGTCAGTGCGAGGGCGCGGCGGAAGGTCATACGGTCCATCCTATTCCCGCGTGAGCTTCCGATAGGTCCTCAAGTGACGCAGGGCTTCGGCCGGGCGGCCGAGCTTCTCGGCGAGCGAGGCGGCATTGAAATGCGCGTCGGCGTTGTCGGGGTCGACCTTCACCGCTTTCTGGTACGCCAGGAGGGCTTCGGGCAGGCGCTTCATGTCTTCGAGGGCCACACCGAGGTTGAAGGCGGCCGTCCCGTCCTCGGGCCGCGCGGCGAGCGCCGCCGCGTAGTGCGGCTCGGCGGCCGCCGCGTCGCCGGCTTCGTGAAGCAGCCGGCCGAGGTTGACGTGCGCGTCCGCATGGGCCGGCTCGAGCGCCAGCGCACGGCGGTAAGCCGCGATGGCCTCGTCGGGCGAGGTCGGCTCGAGCTCGCAGGCCCACTCGTACCACTCGTCGGCCGAGAACTCCCGGCTGCTTCCGTCGTCCTGCGCCTCCCGCGCCTCGCGGAAAGCCCGACGCGCCACGGGCGCGGCCTTCCGGGCGAGATCGCCCACTTCGAAGTCGAAGAGGATCTGGCCGGACTCGGGCTGCCAGCGCCGGTTGCCGTCGGTGACGATGATGCGGCTGCCTTCCATCGCGATGCGCACGCCGGCCAGGGGCCGCCCCTCGGGCAGCTGCTCGGCGAGACGGCGCAGCGCCTTCCGGATGCGCTGCCGCGGAACGCGCGCCTCGAGCAGGCCGCTGGCCGTGCGCAGAAAGACGAGATCCTGGAATGAGAACGTCAATCGCCCGCCCGGACCGCGCTCCGGAGAAAGGAACCCCGCGCGGACGTAGCTGCGAACCTGGGAGGGGGACTTGCCGAGCAGGCGGGCGACTTCGCCGGTCGAGTAGCCCTTCACGAAACGAAATCTACGCCTTGCGCGCCGACTCCGTGCGCATCTGGGCCGCACCCGCGCGGGAAGGAGCCCGTTTGGCCGGCTTGCGGGCGGACGCTTCGCCGCCGGCCGCCGCCGCCGCGGCCTTCTTCGGGGCCGCCGCTTCCGGCTTCTTCGCGAGGCTCGCCTTCAGCGCTTCCATGAGGTCGATGATCTGGCCACCGCCGGTCTCCGGAGGCGCGATCGAGATGTCCTGGCCGTCGACCTTCTTCTGGATCAAGCCCAGGACGCGCTTTTTCACGTCGTCCTCGTAGGTCTCCGGCTTGAACTGCTCCGCCGCGCGCTGATCGACGAGGAGCTTGGCGAGATCGAGCTCCTTGGCGCTCACTCCGGCCGCCTCGAGAGGGACCTCCGAGAACGCGCGGACCTCGTCGGCGTAGAGGAGCTGCTGCATCACGATGCCGTTCTCGAACGGCCGGAGCATCACGAGGTACATCTTTCCGCGCGCCGCGTACCGCGCGAGCGCCACGCGCTTGGTGTCCTTCATGACCTCGGCCAGAAGCGCGTAGGCCTTCGCACCGCCCTTGTCGGTGCCGACGTAGTAGGTCCGGTCGAAATACACCGGGTCGACCTTGGTGATGGGAACGAACTCGACGACCTCGATCGACTGGGTCGACTGCTCTTCGAGGGCCTTGAGCTCTTCGGGCGTGAAGGTGACGTAGCGGTCCTTCGAGAACTCGTAGCCCTTGATCATCTGATCGCGGGACACGACCTCGCCGTCCTTCGTGCAGAGGTACTGCTGCTTGAGCCGGGCGCCGTCCTTCGCGTGCAGCATGTTGAAGGAGACGCCCGCGGACGCGTCCGCGGCGGCGTACAGCTTGATCGGGATCGAGACGAGCCCGAAAGAGATGGTCCCGGACGCTATCGGCCTTGCGCTCATAGGTTTAGGGACCGACAAATGTAACATGGACTTGGACGCATCAGCTTTGCCCCTCGAGAAATACAGGCAGAAACGCTCCGCGGATTCAACCCCCGAGCCCTTCGGCCGGGGGGGCGAAAACCGCCCGCATCTCTTCGTCGTTCAGAAACATGCGGCCACCCGGCTCCACTACGACTTCCGCCTGGAGTGGGCCGGCGTCCTGAAATCCTGGGCGGTTCCGCAGGGTCCCTCCGCCGACCCCGCCGACAAGCGCCTGGCGGTCGAGGTCGAAGACCATCCGGTCGAGTACGCCGACTTCGAGGGCGTCATCCCCGAGGGCAACTACGGCGCGGGCGAGGTCATCGTCTGGGACCAGGGCCGCTGGACTCCCCTCGCCGACCTCGACGAGGGGATGAAGAAGGGCAAGCTCCTCTTCGAGCTCCACGGCTACAAGCTCCGCGGCGTCTGGACGCTCGTCCGGATGAAGACCAAAGGCAAGACGACCGGTAAGGAGTGGCTCCTCATCAAGGAGCGCGACGCCTGGTCGAAGAAGGGTCCCGACGCGGCGTATCCGCAGGAGTCGATCTTCTCGGGACGCACCGTCGAAGACCTCGCCTCGGGCGCGAGCCGGACTGCCGAGATCCGCGCCGACGTCGAGAAGCTCGGGGCGCCGCGGCGCACGGTCCGCGCGGCGGAGGTCAAGCTCATGCTCGCCGAACCGCGCGACGCCGCGTTCACCAGGCCGGGCTGGCTGTGGGAGCTCAAGTACGACGGCTATCGCCTCCTCGCCGGACGCGAGGCGGGTCGGACGATTCTGCGTTACCGCCACGGGATGGACTCGACGGCGACCTTCCCGGAGATCGCACGCGCGGTCGGAGCGCTGCCCTGCGACACGTTCGTCATCGACGGCGAGGTGGTCGTCCTCGACGCAAAGTCGAAGCCGCGCTTCGGTCTTCTCCAGAAGCGGGCGCTCCTGCAGCGCCGGCCCGACATCGACCGGGCCGCCGTGGAGCTTCCGGCCACGCTCTTCGCCTTCGACCTGCTCGGCTTCGAGGAGTTCGACCTGCGCGGCCTGCCGCTCTCGACCCGCAAGGAGCTGCTCGTGCGCTTGCTCCCGAAGGCGGGTCCGATCCGGTTCGCCGACCACGTCGAGACGCGCGGCGAGGACCTGCTCGCGGCCGCGGGCGAGCTCGGCCTCGAGGGTGTCGTCGGCAAGAAGGCCGACTCGCCCTATCGCGGCGCCCGCTCCTCCGACTGGCTCAAGGTGCGCCTCGACCGCACGGGCGACTTCGCGGTCGTCGGCTACTCGAAGCCCGAGGGGGCGCGCTCCGGCTTCGGCGCGCTGCACCTGGCGTACTGGGAGAAGGAAGGTCTCGTCTATGGCGGCCGCGTCGGCACGGGCTTCTCCGACAAGCAGCTCGACGAGATCCACGCGCGCCTCGAGAAGCGCGCCCGTGCCAAGCCGGCCTTCGGCGGCGCCGTGCCGACCGGCCGCGGCCACGTCTGGGTCGAGCCCGAGCTCGTCGTCGAGGTGCGCTTCAAGGAGTGGACCGGCGACGGGCTGCTGCGGCATCCCGCGTTCCTGCGCCTCCGGGAGGACAAGCCGATCGAGGAGTGCGTCCGCGAGGGCGATCCGGGAACCATCGACGGAGGCGACGAGCCGCCCGTACCGGCTGCCGCCGCGTCTCGGACGTTCGAGCCCCCGGAAGTCGAAAAGGTCGTCCCGCTCTCGAACCTCACCAAAGTCTTCTGGCCCGAGGAGGGCTACACCAAGGGCGATCTCATCGAGTACTACCGCGCGATCTCGCCGTGGCTCCTGCCGTATCTCAAGGACCGGCCGCTCGTCATGACGCGCTACCCCGACGGCATCACGGGGAAGTCCTTCTTCCAGAAGGACGCTCCCAACTTCGCGCCCGACTGGATCCGTCTCGAGCGCATCTGGAGCGAGCACGCCGAGCGCGAGATCGACTACTTCGTCTGCGACGACCTCGAGACGCTGCTCTACGTCGCCAACCTCGGCTCGATCCCGCTCCACGTGTGGGCGAGCCGCGTCGCCGCGCCCGAGCGTCCGGACTGGTGCATCCTGGATCTCGATCCCAAGGGCGCGCCGTTCGCGCACGTCGTGAAAGTCGCCCGCGCGATCCATGCTCTCTGCGAGGAGATCGAGCTGCCCCACTTCATCAAGACGAGCGGCGCGACCGGGCTGCACGTGCTCATCCCGCTGGGGGGCCAGTGCACGCACTCGGAGTCCAAGGCCCTCGGGGAGATCCTCGCTCGCGTCGTCGAACAGGATCTCTCCGACATCGCGACCACCGCCCGCATGATCGGCGCCCGGCAGGGAAAGGTCTACGTCGACTATCTCCAGAACGGGCACGGCAAGACGATCGCCGGCCCCTTCTCGGCGCGGCCGGTGCCCGGGGCCACCTGCTCGGCGCCCCTCCAGTGGAAGGAAGTCGGTCCGAAGCTCGACCCGAAGAAGTTCACGCTCGAGTCGCTGCCCGCCACGGATGACAGAAACTGAAGGACGATCCGCTCGCCCCCGTGCTGACGCTGAAGCCCGACCTCGCGTCCGCGCTCGAGCGGCTGACCGGCCGGCTCAGACCCTGACGGTCGCGACCCCGTTCGTCGCCGATAGCCCGGTCAGCGAGGCCGCCGGCGCGGCCGGATCACGTCGCGCGCACGGCGTTGTTCATCGAGGCGCGGCCGAGGGCGTTGAGCCTCACGCCATGCGCTTCAGGAAGTCCGCCGCCAGGCGCGGCCCGGAGCCCGCATCCTCGTGCTTGAAGAAGACGTAGGCCTCCGCCCAGCTCTGGCCGCGGACCTTCTCGGCCCAGGCCGCGACCGCCGCGTCGTCGTAGTCCTGGCGGCGCAGGCGCAGGTACCCCCAGGGCGCGGTCGCCACGAGCGGCGTCGCGAGCTCCTCGTCCTCGGCGATGCACAGCGCCGCTCCGCGGGCGCGGAGCGCTGCGAAGACGTCCTCCTCGAACCACGACGCGTGCCGGAACTCGAACGCCGCGCGCGCGCCCTCGGGCAGCACCGCGAGAAACGCCTCGAGCCGCGGCAGGTCCTTCTTGAGGTTCGGCGGCAGCTGGAAGAGCGCCGGGCCGAGACGCTCGCCGAGCGTCGACGCGGTCTGGAAGAAATAGGCGACCTCGGATCCCGCCTCCTTGAGCCGCTTGAAGTGCGTGATGCGCTGCGAGGCCTTGAGGACGAATCGGAAGTCTCGGGCCGACCTGCCCCGCCCATCCTTCGAGCAGCGCCGGCTTCGGCATCCGGTAGAACGTGTTGTTGATCTCGACGGCCGGAAGACGCGCGGCGTAGAACGCGGAGCATCTCCTCGGCGGGAAGGTCTTCGGGGTAGAAGCTCCCCTTCCACTCCTTGTACGAGAAGCCGCTCGTCCCCGCGAGGGCACGGACAGGCATGATGCAGACTCTATACTCACGGCCGCGATGAACTCCCCCCGCTTCGATCCGAAGCGCCGGCGGACCGTGACGCTCGCCCTCATGCTCGTGACGGCGCTCGCCGCGTTCGAGTCCACGGTCGTCTCCACGGCGATGCCGACGATCATCGGCGACCTCGGCGGCTTGTCCCTGTACTCCTGGGTCTTCTCGATCTACCTGCTGACCGCGACCGTCATGATGCCGATCTACGGACGCCTGGCCGACATCTACGGCCGCCGCCGCATCCTTCTGACGGCGATCGCGGTGTTCCTGGCGGGCGCGATCGCCTGCGGGTTCGCCCGGACGATGCCGCAGCTGATCGCCGCCCGCGGGCTTCAGGGCCTCGGAGCCGCCGGCCTCGTGCCGATCGCGCTGACCGTCGCCGGCGACCTCTTTTCGCTCAAGGAGCGCGCGCGCGTTCAGGGGCTCTTCTCGGGAGTCTGGGGGATCGCGAGCCTCATCGGGCCGCTGCTCGGCGCCTGGATGACCATCGCCTTCGGCTGGCGCTCGATCTTCACGATCAACATTCCCCTCGGCATCCTGGCCTTCGCGCTCGTCGCGACGAAGATGGTCGAGTCGCGCGCCCGCGTGCCGGACCCGCTCGACGTCGCCGGGAGCGCCTCGATGGCGATCGGCGTCACCGCGCTGCTCTTCGCGGTCCTCCACCGGCCGGGCGAGAGCGGGTTCGCCTGGCCGGCGCGGGCCGGGCTCTTCGTGCTCGCGGCCGCTGCGCTCGCGTTCTTCGTGCGCCTGCAGACCCGCCGCGCGCACCCGCTGATTCCGCCGGATCTCTTCCGGCGCATGCCGACGGCCGCGCCCTACATCGCGGGCGTGCTGCTCGGCACCACGATCTTCGGCGTCGACACCTTCGTTCCCCTCTTCGTCCAGGGCGCGCGCGGCGGAAGCGCGGGGGCCGCGGGTGCGGTGGTCACGCCGCTCGTCCTGATGTGGGCGCTCTCGGCCGTCGTCGCCGCGCGGCTCATCGTGCGTTTCGGCTTCCGCCGCACGGCGCGCTGGGGCGCCCTCCTGGCGCTCGCCGGTCTCGCCGCGCTCGGCGCGGCGGCGTGGCTCAACGCGTCGGTGCCCTGGATCTCGGCCGCCTGCGCGATCGTCGGCGCGGGCCTCGGCCCCTCCTCGATGTCGCAGGTTCTCGCGATTCAGAACGTCGTGGCCGAGCGCCAGCGCGGCGTCGCGACGAGCCTCGTCCCGTTCTTCCGGGCGCTCGGCGGCGCGGTGGGCGTGGGGGCGCTCGGGGGCCTGCTCGCCCTCGGCCTCGCGCGCCGACTCGGTCCGCAAGCCGAGAGCGCGGGCCGCCTGCTCGTCGGCGGCCACGCGGGGTCCGACCCGAGCGGCGTCGATCCGGCGGCGTTTCGCCTCGCGATCGAGCACTCGCTGCTTCCGGTCTTCGGCGTCCTCGTCGTCCTGGCGATCCTCAACGTTTTCGTGACGTCCCGCTTCCCGGACCTGCCGGCCGAGGCCGTGCAGGAACCGGGCGAGAAGATTCTGCTTTCCGTCGATTGATCTCGGCGTAACCGTAGACGAGGGCGAGGCCCGCGGTGCGGCGCCCACCGCTCGGCGAACCGCCGCATGTCGTCTTCGCGTGCCCGCTCCACATGTCCCAGCAGGCCCTGCGCGAGGTACTTCACGACGCCGAGGTCCCCCGCCGGGAAGATGTCCGTGCGCCCCAGGCCGCGCAGAAGTCCGATCTCGGCAGTCCACCGGCCGATGCCGCGATGGGCGGTCAGGCGCTCGATCGCGGCTTCGTCGGGAAGGGGCGCGAGCTGCGCCTCGGAGAGCTCGCCGTCCACGAAGGCGCGGGCGAGGCCGCGAATCGCGAGAGCCTTCGCACGCGAAAGCCGGAAGCGGCGCAACCGCGGGAGTGTCTCGGCGGCCAGCGGCTCGGGCGCCGGGAACGCGACGAACGTTTCGCCACCGAACCTCGCGGTCCTGCCGTAGGTGAGCGCGAGCTCGCGGCGGATGTCGTAAGCGAAGTGAAGATTGACCTGCTGCGCGAGGACGGCCGTCACCAGGGCCTCCCAGAGCGACGGCACCCCGGCGCCCCGCAGACCGCGAAAGGCTCGGATCGGGGCCGCGAGGATCGGATCCGCCGCCTGCGCCCGGTAGAAGGCGCCGATCCCCGCCGAGGCCCCCAGAGCCTGTTCGACGACGCGAAGCCCCGCGGCGCGGGCCGCCCTTCCGCCGGCCGCGGCCCCTTCGAGGCGCACCGCGAGGGAGGCCCGCGCGGCCGAGCCCTCCTGCGTCACGGAGATCAGCACTCCGCCTCGGCCGACCGGAAGGAGCCGCCGGTACGTGCGGCCGTCGAAGCGGTCGACGACCTCCGGGATAGCGCGTGTAGCGCTCCGCGGTGAGAGCGAGCGAGTACGGGCGCTCCGGGATCACCGTGAAGTCGACGGCCACGGCCGCGCATCATGACATCCGCCGCGCCGACGCGGCTATGATGCGCCGAACAGCCCCGGCGAAAAAGGAGTGACGATGCGCTTTCTCCTGAGACTCCTCATCAATGCGGCGGCCCTCTGGGTCGCAGTCAAGATCGTCCCCGGCATCTCCTACGCGGGCGACTGGCTCCCCTTCCTCGGCGTCGCACTCGTCTTCGGAATCCTCAACGCTTTCGTCCGCCCTCTCGTCAAGCTGCTCACGCTGCCGATCATCTTCCTGACCCTCGGCCTCTTCGCCCTCGTCGTCAACGGACTGATGCTCTGGCTCACGAGCTGGCTCTCGACGAGCCTCGGCCTCCAGTTCCACGTCGAAGGATGCCTCGCTGCCATCCTCGGCGCCCTCGTCGTCAGCGTCGTCAGCGCGCTCCTGTCGATGGTGCTTGCCGACGCGGACTGATTCGGGCAGGGCGGGGACAAGCCCCGCCCCTACGACCCAAGCCCGATCGCGCCGAGATCCGATTCGTAGGGGCGCCCCTTGCGGGCGCCCACTCCCGCGGCCTCCGCAGGGGCAGCCCCGATAGGGATCGCTTAGCCGCTGCGGGACATCCGCTCGCGGCGCGAGGAGTCTCCGCGAGGGGAGCGGAGGAGCCTCGCGCCGCGGGAGGCATCGCTTGCGAACGTGGTCAGGCTCCCGGTCGAGCGCGCATCCGCGCGAGCCGGGAGCCGGTGCGCCGAAGGCGCAGACCCGTTCGCGAGCGATGCCGACGGAGGGAGATGCCGCAGGCCCCCGGGAGGAACCTATCCGGCCGCGCTCACCCTTCCGGACAACACCGCCATGCGTTTCAGGCGCACCGCATCGTCGGCTCGGAACGCGCAGTCCGGCGCGCGCCAGGCCCAGTTGCCGGCCGGTTCGGCGGGAGTGTTCATGCGGCCCTCGCCGCCGAGACCGAGGATGTCCTGCATCGGGACCACGGCCCGGCGCGCGACGGACCCGTAGGCCGCGCGGATGAGGTCCCAGTGGATCTCGCGCCCGTCCGAACCGAGGTAGTCGAAGACGCGCTCGCGTTCCTCGGGCTTCAGGTTCGCGTACCAGCCCTGCGCCGTGTCGTTGTCGTGCGTTCCCGTGTAGACCACGCCGTTCTCCGTGTGGCGGTGCGGCAGGTACTCGCTGTCGGCGCCGTAGAAGGCGAACTGGAGAACTTTCATCCCCGGAAAGCCGAGCTCGGCGAGGAGGCCCTTGACCTCGTCGGTGATGTCGCCGAGGTCCTCCGCGACGATCGGCAGCGCCCCGAGCGCGGCGCGCGCCGCGTCGAAGAGCTTCCGGCCCGGCCCGGGACGCCACGCGCCGTTCAACGCGGTCGGCTCTCCCGCGGGCACGGCCCAGTAAGCCTCGAAGGCGCGGAAATGATCGATGCGGAGCAGGTCGCAGAGCGAGAGGTTCGCGCGGATGCGTTCGATCCACCAGGAGTAGCCGGTCTCTTCGAGCCGGTCCCACCGGTAGAGCGGATTTCCCCAGAGCTGGCCGTTCGCCGAGAAGTAGTCCGGCGGCACGCCGGAGACCGCCGTCGGCTTGCCGTCGGGGTCGAGGTCGAAGAGGTCCGGATGCGTCCAGACGTCGGCGGAATCGAGCGAGACGTAGATGGGCATGTCGCCCATCACCGCGACCCCGCGCTCCCGCGCCACGCGCCGCGCGCGCTCCCACTGGCGGGAGAACAGGTACTGCAGGTAGGTGTGAAAAGAAACCTCGGCTTCGAGCTCGCCCGAAGCCCGCTCGAGAGCGTCCGGCTCGCGCTGGCGGAGATCGCGGTCCCAGTCGGTCCACGGCCGGCCCGAAAACCGGGCCTTCAACGCCGCGAAGAGCGCCCAGTCGGCGAGCCACTCGCGAAACGGCGCCTTCCGAAACGCCTCGAGCTCCTCGCGGGCCGGGCGGCCGGCGTGCGCCGCGAAGTGCTCCCAGGACTGCCGCAGGATCCGCTCCTTCCAGCGGATCACGGCGTCGAAGTCCACCGACTCCTTGCGAAACTCCGGCAGGTCCTCGAACGCCGCGACCGGGAGGAACCCGTCGCGCAGCAGCAGCTCCGGCGAGATCAGGAGCGGGTTGCCGGCGAAGGCCGACGGGCCGCCGTAAGGCGCTCCCCCGCCGCCGATGGGATTGAGCGGAAGGACCTGCCAGAGCGTCTGCCCCGCCGAGGCCGCCCAGTCGAGGAAGCGGTCGACCCAGGGGCCGAGGTCTCCGATGCCGAAGGGCCCGGGCAACGAGGTCGGATGGAGAAGGATTCCGGCGCTGCGGCTCATGGCTTTGGTCCCGTGCGGGACCCGACCCGAAAGTTATCCCGAATACCGCTTCGCCTCGCGGCTCTTTCCCCACCAGACCACCAGGCCCATGTCGTTGGGGTGCGCCAGGTCCCGATGCGTGGGCCGCACGCGCACCGTGTAGCCCAGGTTCTCGGTCTGCGGCTTTCGGTGGGTCAGCTGGAAAATGCCGGTCTCGCCTTCGCGGCCGACCGACTCGAGCCTGGTCGCCGTGCCCGACTCGACGAAACCGTCGCTCTCGAGCGGGCCTTCGAAGAGCTCGACGGAAACCTCGGAGGCATCGAGCGGGCCGAGGCGCACGCGCGCCTGCACGTCGAACGCCGCCGCGGGCGGGAGAGTCGCGGGGTCCGGCGCCACCTCCACGCTTTCGAACCCGACGCCCGGCCAGGCCGCGCGGACGCGCTCCTTCCAGGCCACGAGGCGCTTCAAGGGCTCGCGTCCGCCGTCCTTCATCGCGCGGCGGTAGAAGGCTCCCGGGACGTAGCAGTCCTCGAGGTACTGGGAGACCATGCGGTCCGAGGAGAACTCCCGCGCCAGGCGCGAGGCGGCGACGACCATCCGGTCGACCCATCGCTGCGGAACACCCGAGGCGTCGCGGTCGAAGAACATCGGCAGGACGCGTTTCTCGAGCACGTCGTAGAGCGCCCGGCCGATCTCCTCGTCGGGCGCGCCTTCCCGCGCGTCTCCGACGACGAAGCCGGCCTCGTCGTGCGGCGCCTCGTCCCACCAGCCGTCGAGCACCGAGAGATTGAGGGCGCCGTTCATCGCCGCCTTCATGCCCGAGGTCCCCGACGCCTCGCGCGGCCGCTCGGGGGTGTTCAGCCAGACGTCGCATCCGGCCACGAGCACGCGCGCGAGCGCCATGTCGTAGTCCGGAAGGAAAACGACGCGGCCCTTCAGCTCCGGCCGCTCCGCGGCGTTGGCCACGACGCGGAGAAACTCCTTGCCCGGTTCGTCGCGCGGATGCGCTTTGCCGGCGAAGAGGATCTGGACCGGCCGCCCGATCTGATGGAGGAGGTACTCGAGCCGCTTGGGCTCGCGGAAGAGGAGCGTCGCCCGCTTGTACGTCGCGAATCGCCGCGCGAAGCCGATCGTCAGGGCCTTGGGGTCGAGCGCGCGTCCCGCTTCGGCGATCTCTTCTTCGCCCGCCCCGTGGCGGCGCTTCTCCTCGATGAGCTTTTCGCGGCACGCCGCCACGAGGCGGCCTCGCAGGGTCTCGTGGGCCTGCCAGAAGCCTTCTCGGTCGACGGCCGCGGGATCCTCCGCGACACCCGTCGCCGCGATCTCGGGCGCGGTCCACGTGGGGCCATGCACGCCGTTGGTGATCGGCCGGATCGGGATCTCCGCGAGCGGCAGTTCCGGGGCCACGCCCCGCCAGATCTTGCGCGAGACCTCGGCGTGGAGCTTGGACACCGCGTTCTGGTGGGTCGAGAGGCGCATCGCGAGGACGGCCATCGAGAAGAGGTCGCGGCCCTGCTCGCCGACCTCGCGGCCGAGGTCGAAGAACTCGTCGAAGCTGATCCCGAGCTCGTTGACGTACCCGCCGAAGTACTTCCAGAGAAGCTCGGGCGTGAAGACGTCGATGCCGGCCGGCACCGGCGTGTGGGTCGTGAAGACGTTCCCGCTCGTCGCGGCTTCGCGAGCTTCCGCGAAGGTCAGGTGCTCGTTCTGGACGAGTCGCCGGATCTTCTCGAGGGAGACGAAGGCCGCATGGCCCTCGTTGATGTGGCGGATGGTCGTCTGGATGCCGACCTTGTCGAGCGCCCGCAAGCCTCCGATCCCCAGCACGATTTCCTGCTGGAGACGCATCTCGTGCCCGCCTCCGTAAAGGCGCCCCGTGACCTCGCGGTCGGGCGCCTCGTTCTCGGGCAGGTTCGAGTCGAGCAGCAGCAGCGGCACGCGTCCGACCCGCGCGAGGCGGATCAGGAGGTGCACCGTCCTGCCGGCGAGATCGACCGAAACGACCGGCGCGCTGCCGTCGGGCGGCTCCGCGATCGAGAGGGGCAGGTCGTCCGGCTCGAGCACCGGGTACGCCTCGGTCTGCCGGCCCTCGCCATCGATGACCTGCCGGAAGTAGCCCTCGCGGTAGAACAGGCCCACGCCCGTCATCGGCACGCCGAGATCGCTCGCTGACTTCAGGAGGTCGCCCGCGAGCACCCCGAGACCGCCGGCGTAGATCGGAAGGACCTCCGTCAGGCCGAACTCCGCCGAGAAATAGGCGATGTGCTCGCCCGCGCGCCACCATCTCGCGGGCCGACGGATCCTTCGGCTCGGCCATGTCCTCTTCGGTCAGCCGGCGGACCATCGCGAGCAGCTCGCCCTGGAAGACCGGGTCCTCCGCAGCGCGCCACAGGCGCTCGGAGGAGGCTTCGCGGAAGAGCCGGGTCGGGTTGCCGCGGACCCGGTGCCAGGCATCGGGATCCACGCGCTCGAAGAGGGCGCGCGATATCCGCGCGCCAGGTCCAGCGGAGGTCGTGGGCCAGCGCGAAGAGGGGGAGGAGCTTTTCGGGCACGCCGGAGACCCGAAGCGCCTTTTCCAGAACGGGTGTCAACTCGAGATGGAGTTTAACAGAGGCGTCGAAGGTCTACGGGCTGTGGAGGGTCGCGGCGGCCGGGCTGGCCTCCGCGGCGCGCACCGCGAGCGGCTCTCCGAGCGCGAGAAAGCGCTCGACCCACTGAGTCGCCGACGCGGAGCCGCCCTCCGCGGATCGCCGCATGACCGGCAGGACCGAGCGCGTCAGCTCGTAGTACGCGTTTTGCGCCCGCGCGAAGTCGACCTCGAAGGGCAGCGCCCGCGCGAGCGTGGCGACACCCTCGAGCGTCGTCACGAGCTCGAGGTCGTCGGGCTTGGCCGCCACGCGCGCCGACAGACGGTCCAGCGCCTGCTCGACGGAGAGGCGCAGACCGTCCTCGTGGAGCGTGATTCCCGCGCGGCCCGCCTCGTCCACGATCGTGCGGATGCGCGCGACCTCCGGGACCGGACGCTCGAACGCGCTCCGGAGACCCGTCGCGAGGGCCCGCTCGGCCGCGACGGCGAGCCCGCGCGGAAGCCGGACGCCGTGGCCGGACAGAAAGCGCAGGAGCGGGGCGTGCTCTTCGTACAGACGCCGGTACACGTCGTCGGCATGGTCGAGCGCGGAGGCGAGGATGACGCGCACGACCTCTCTCTGCTCGTCGCGAAAGAGGAGCCGGAGCGTGTAGACGCCGGCACCGAACCGGCGGTCGACGAGGCGCAGCGTCTCCGTCAGGTTCCCGTTCGCGAAGGGCGCCGAGATCTCCTCGACGAGCGCCTCGTACTCTTCCTCGGTGCCGAACCGCGCCACGCCCCCCGAGAGATTCTGGTCTCCAAGGTGGAGCACGCCGAAGACGACGCGCTCGCGACTCCTCGGTGATCGTCGACCGCACGGCCGCGCGGCCGAGGACGAGCTTCGCGCGGCCGCTCGCCATGCGCCGGAAGTCCTCGCGCCGGACGCGATAGCAGTACACGGGGGCGTCCTCGCCGTATTCCGTGAAGAGGGAGTGGACGGCGTAGTGCGCGCCGACGCGCTCGAGCGTGACCCGGGCCGGAATCACGGACTCCTCGTAGATCCGCCGGCCGTCGCCGGCCTCGGGGGCGTTGCTCTTGCGCGAGCGCGAGCGTCTCGAGAAAGGGCGTTTCCAGATCCGTTTCCGGAAAGAGCTCCCCCGCGAGCTGGAGGGCCCGTCCGGCGTACTGGAGGATCTGGCGCGCTTCGATGCCGCCGATGTCGTCGAAGAACCAGCCGCAGCTCGTGTGCATGAGCTGCGCATGCCGCTGCATCTCGAGCAGCTTCAGCGCGCGGGTCCGGTCGCCCGGCTCGAGGGCCCGGCCCGACTGGCGGTGCAGGAAGCGGCCGGTCGCCTCGGGCGAGCGGTCCAGGATGACCTCCGACGTAGCCGTCCCGGGCGGCCCAGGGATCGGCGAAGAGGCCGCGCAGCGCCCGCCGCGTAGAGCGGCCCGAGCGCGTCGCGGAGACCGTCGAGCGCGTCGCGCAGCGGCGCCCGCCAGGTCTGGCTCCATCCGGGGTGCGATCCCGTCTGGCATCCGCAGTCGCTTCGCCACCGCTCGACACCGTGCGCGCAGCTCCAGGACGTTCTCTCGGCGATGCGGACCTCCTCGACGGGAGGGTGACGCTCGAGGTACTCGCCGTAGTTGGTCAGGCGCGCGCGCGATCCCGACTCCAGAGTCCGGAGCGCGAACGCGAGCGCCATGTCGCCGTGCCGGTGATGGTGCCCGTAGGTCTCGCCGTCGGAGGCGACGTGGACGAGCTCGACGTGCGCGCGCGTGTCGACGAAGGCGCCGAGGAGCCTCTCGGCCAGGTTCTCGCCTTTCGACAGCAGGACCGGATCGAAGGCCACGGCGCGGGACACCGGCCCGTCGTAGAAGAAGACGGCGATCTCGGCGCCGGAGGGCAGCGCGACCCGGTAGGCCTGCGCCGGATCGAGCGTCGCCTCCCCCACTTCGCGCCACGCGGCCGTTCCCGCCGCCTCGATCGTCCGGACGTGGGTCGCCTGATGCGGGGCGAGGATCGTGAAACGAATCCCGGCCGCGGCGAGCGTCTCGAGGGACGGCAGATCGACCGCCGTCTCGGGCAGCCACATGCCCTCGGGCCGGCGTCCGAAACGATGCTCGAAGTCGCGGATGCCCCAGGCGACCTGCGTCAGCCGGTCCCTTGCGTCCGCGAGCGGCAGGATCATGTGGTTGTACGGCTGCGCGAGCGCCGACCCGTGTCCCGAGAAGCGCGCGGCGCTCGCGCGATCGGCCTCGAGGATCGCGGCGTACACGTCCGGCCGTTCCGTCTGGAGCCAGGAAAGCAGCGTCGGCCCGAAGTTGAAGCTCATCGACGCGTAGTTGTTGACGATCGCGGCGATGCGGTTCTCGCCGTCCAGGATGCGGGCGCGCGCGTTGGCGGCGTAGCACTCGGCGCTGATGCGCTCGTTCCAGTCGTGGTACGGGTAGGCGGACTCCTGGAATTCGACCGCCTCGAGCCAGGGGTTCTCTCGGGGCGGCTGGTAGAAGTGCCCGTGGATGCAGACGAAGCGTTCCATGGTCAGGTTCCCGCGAGGGCGGGCTCCTCGACTTCCTCCCCGCCTTTGACGTCGACGTCGACGTCGACGTTCGCAGGCACCGACGCGGATACGGCGCGTTCCGGCCGCTCCGACGCGATGGGGCGGAGAAAGAGCGCGCCGAGGGGCGGCAGGGACAGGGCGAGGCTGTGCGACCGGCCGTGGACGGGCACGGCGAGCGCCACGGCGCGGCCCTGATTGCCGACGCCGCTGCCGCCGTAGACGCCGGCGTCGCTGTTGGCGATCTCGGCCCAGTCCTGCCCGCCGTCGACGCCGACGAGATATCCGTGGCGCGGCACGGGCGTGAAGTTGAAGACCGCGATGATGCGGTCCGCCGGGTCCTTCGCGCGCCGCTCCAGAGACACGATGCTGTGATCCGCGTCGTTGCAGTCGATCCACTCGAAACCCCGGGCGTCGAAGTCGAGCTCGTGCAGCGCCGGCTCGCTTTCGAGGAGCCGGTTCAGGTCCCGCAGCCACAGGCGGATGCCGGCGTGCAGGGGGCGTTCGACGAGGTGCCAGTCGAGGCTGGTGTCGTGGTTCCACTCTCCCCACTGACCGATCTCCGCTCCCATGAAGAGCAGCTTCTTGCCCGGCAGCGCCCACATCCATGCAAGCAGCAGGCGCAGGTTCGCGGCCATCTTCCACTCGTCGGCGCCGGGCATCTTGGAGATGAGCGACTTCTTGAGGTGCACGACCTCGTCGTGCGAAAGAGGCAGCACGAAGTTCTCGGAGTACGCGTACATCCGGCGAAACGTCAGCTTTCCGTGGTGAGACTTCCGGAAGATCGGGTCCATGGCCATGTAGTCGAGCGTGTCGTTCATCCAGCCCATGTCCCACTTCATGGAGAAGCCGAGGCCGCCGATGTACGTCGGCCGGGACACCATGGGCCACGAGGTCGACTCTTCCGCGACCGTCACGGCGTCGGGGAAAGCTGCGGCCGATCTCCTCGTTGAGCTTGCGCACCAACACGATCGCGTCGAGGTTCTCCCGGCCGCCGTACTCGTTCGGCACCCACTCGCCGGCCTTGCGCGAGAAGTCGAGGTAGATCATCGAGGCCACCGCGTCGACGCGCAGGCCGTCGGCGTGGAACCGGTCGAGCCAGGAGAGGCCCGAGGACAGAAGGAACGACCGCACCTCGTGGCGGCCGTAGTTGAAGACGCAGCTCCCCCAGTCCGGCTGGTATCCCTTGCGCGAGTCGGCGTGCTCGTACAGATGCGTGCCGTCGAAGTAGACCAGGCCGTGCTCGTCGGAGGGAAAGTGCGACGGCACCCAGTCGAGGATGACGCCGATGCCCGCCTGGTGCAGCGTGTCGACGAGATACATGAAGTCCTGGGGCGACCCGAAGCGCGAGGTCGGCGCGAAGTAGCCCGTCGTCTGGTAGCCCCAGGAGCCCGCGAACGGATGTTCCATGACCGGCATGAGCTCGACGTGCGTGAACCCCATCGCGGTGACGTACTCCGCCAGCAGCGGAGCGATCTCCCGATAGGTCAGGGAGCGGTTCTTCTCATCGGGCACGCGGCGCCAGGAACCGAGGTGGACCTCGTAAATCGACATCGCCGACGTGGTGAAAGGCTTCTCGCCGCGGCGCCGGACCCACTCCGCGTCGCCCCACGTGTAGTCGAGGTCCCAGACGACCGAGCCCGTCCGGGGCGGCACCTCCTGCCGGATGCCGTAGGGATCGGCCTTGTCCACCCGATAGCCCTGGAGGCGCGAGACGATGCGGTACTTGTAGATCGCGCCGCGGCCCACCCCCGGAACGAACGCTTCCCAGATGCCGGACTCGCCGGATTCCCGGAGCGGCCGCATCGGATGCGGCTCCGCGCTCCAGCCGTTGAAGTCGCCGACGACCGAGACCGACGCGGCGTTGGGCGCCCACACCGCGAACTGGGTGCCGTCGACGCCGTCGACGACCTGCGGGCGCGCGCCGAGCTTCTCGTGGATGCGGGCGTGGCTGCCTTCGTGAAAGAGAAAGAGGTCGTCGTCGGTCAGGAGCGATTCGCCGTAGCGCGGCGCTCCCGCCTTCGCCCGCGGCGCGATCCGTTTTCTCTCTGCCAGGCGAGCCTCCGTTGGAAAGCAGTCTACCTTCTGCATCGCATATATTTCGCCCGCCATGGACGGGACCGCCCTCGTCGTCTGCGATGGATTCTTCGACACGGCCAACGGCAAGACCGCCCACGGCCTGGTTCGAGGGACCGAGCGCTATCGCATCCTCGGCCTCGTCGACGCGCCGACGGCCGGCCGCGACGCCGGCGAGGTCCTCGACGGGAAGCGCCGGGACATCCCGATCTTCGCGACGATTCCGGAGTCGCTCCGCGCCCTCGGATCCGTTCCCGATTTCTGCGTCGTCGGTGTGGCGACCTCGGGCGGGCGGGTCACGCCGGGCCTGCGCGCCCTGATGGCCGAGGCGATCGCCGCCGGGATGTCGCTCGTCAACGGCCTCCACGAGTTTCTCTCCGACGATCCCGAGCTTGCGGCGGCCGCCGCCCGCAAGGGCGTTTCGATCCGCGACGTGCGCAAGACGGCGCGGCGGACGGAGCTCCATTTCTGGAGCGGCGAGATCCTCGAGGTGCGCGCGCCCCGGATCGCCGTTCTCGGCACCGATTGCGCCCTCGGCAAGCGGACCACGGCGCGCTTTCTCCTCGAGGCGTGCCGCCGGGCCGGCCTCAAAACGGAGCTCATCTTCACCGGGCAGACCGGCTTCATGCAGGGGGCGCCCTACGGCTTCATCCTCGACTCGATCCCCAACGACTTCGTCTCGGGCGAGCTCGAGCACGCCGTGGTTTCCTGTTGGAAGGCGACGCGGCCGGACCTCATCCTCTTCGAGGGACAGTCGGCGCTGCGCAATCCGTCCGGGCCGTGCGGCTCGGAGCTCCTCCTCTCCGGCGGGGCGCGCGGCGTGATCCTCCAGCACGCGCCGGCCCGCACGTTTTACGAGGGGCTCGAGGAGCAGGGCCTGCGCATTCCGCCCGTCCCGGACGAGATCGAGCTCATCGGACGCCTCGGCGCCCGCACGCTCGCCGTCACGCTGAACGGAGAGCACCTGAGCCCGGAGGCCCTTCGAGCGGAGCGCGACCGCCTGCGCGCCGAGATCGGAATCCCCGTCGTCCTTCCCCTCGAAGAAGGCGTCGAGGCGCTCGTGCCGGTCGTGCGCGCGTTCGTCGCCAGGGAAACACCGGCGTGAGGATCGCTTCGGTCTCGGTCGCCCGCGAGAAGCTCCCGCTGACCCGGCCCTACGCCATCGCCGGGCAGGACCCGGTGACCGACGTTGAGAACGTCGTCGTCCGGATCGAGACCGAGTCGGGAATCGCGGGCCTCGGAGCGGGTTCGCCGGGCGAGCACGTGACCGGCGAGACCTTCGAGAGCTGCCGCGCAGCGCTCGCCCCCGCCAACCTCGAATGGCTCGGCGGCCGCGACGTCCGGACGCTCCCCGCCCTCTGCCGCGAATCCGCCGATCGGTTCCCCCTGGCGCCCGCGGCGCGCGCCGCCGTCGACATCGCGCTCCACGACGCCCTCGCGCAGAGCCTCGGCTTGCCGCTCGTCGAGGTGCTCGGCCGCGCGCACGAGGCCCTCGAGACGTCGATCACGATCGGCATCAAGCCCGTCGCCGAGACGCTCGCCGAGGCGGATGAATATCTCGGGCGGGGGTTCCGGATTCTCAAGGTCAAGATCGGCGACTCCCTCGAGGAGGACCTGGAACGCCTGGTGAAACTGCGCGAGCGCGTCGGCCCCCGCGCGATCCTGCGCGTCGACGCCAACATCGGCTACTCGATCGAGGAGACGGAGCGCTTTTTCGAGGCCGCCGACCCGCTCGACGTCGAGTTCGTCGAGCAGCCGGTGACGCGCGAGGACTTCGACCACATCCGCCGTCTGCCCGCCCACCGGCGCGCCCGGATCGCCGCGGACGAGAGCCTCCTCAACGAGACCGACGCCCTCGATCTCACGGCCGACGGTGCGGCGTGCGGCATTTTCAACATCAAGCTGATGAAGTGCGGCGGGATCTGGCCGGCGCTGCGCATCGCGACGATCGCCGAGACCGCCGGCGTGTCGCTGATGTGGGGCTGCATGGACGAGAGCCGCATCTCGATCGCCGCCGCCCTTCACGCCGCGTTCGCATCGCCGGCGACGCGCTACCTCGACCTCGACGGCTCTCTCGATCTCGCGCGCGACGTCGTATCCGGAGGGTTCACCCTCGAGAACGGCGTGATGCGCACGACGGACGCGTCGGGCCTGGGTGTCGCGCCTCTCCACTGAGCGGAGGTTCACCGCCCACGGGCCGGGGGAGCAATGAAACAATGCCGTTGCCCGCAGGTCCTCGCGTTTCGAAATCGAACAAGGAGCTGCCATGACCAGTCGTCGGCGTCCCGTCGTCTCCCTGACCCTGCTCGTCCTGGCCTCGCTTCCCGCGCTCGCTCAGAACCCGGGAGGATCCGCCGCGCGGGTGATCCTTCCGGGCGTTCAGACCGATGACCCGGGTCTCGAGAAGGCGCCGGCCTACGGGACGGCCTCGACATCCTCGGTTTCTCTTGCCGCCCATGCGTTCGCACCGTTCGCGAGCGGCGAGACATACGCGCTCGGCGCCTTATGCGGCAACTACGCGATCTTCAGCACTGGGGTGGGGGGAGCAAGCCACCAGTTCGTGGCACCCGTCAGTCTGCCGACCGGGGCGCTCATCGAGCACATACAGTTCCGTTTCCGCGACGTCGACTCCGATGCGCATTTCGAGTCGTACCTGGTGATCAACGACAAGAACGGCAGCTTCACGGAAAACCTGCTGGTCACGAGCACCGATGTCGAAAATTTTGGCTGCACCAACCGAGGGTTCACGCCCGCATCGCCAATCCCGGTCGACAATGAGAACAACGCGTATTCGCTGGTGGTCAATCTCGACGTCAGTGGCGGTTCGATCGCGATCTGCCAGGCCCGAATCCGGTACCGTCTCCAGGTCAGCCCGGCGCCGGCCGTCGCGACTTTCCTGGACGTTCCGACGAACCATCCGCGCTTTCAGTTCGTGGAGGCGCTCGTGGCGGCGGGCATCACCGGCGGATGCGGGGGCGGCAACTTCTGTCCGGACAGCCCCTTGACCCGCAGCCAGATGGCGATTTTCCTTTCGCTCGCACTGGGGCTGCACTTCCCGAACTGATTCGACCGGATCCGCGGAACCGCCGGTCTACGACCAGGCCGGCGCGTTGCCGCGGTACGGCTGCCAGATGAGCACCGTGCGGCGGACGGTGATGTCCGTCTTCTTCGGGCGCAAGGCGACCTTCTCGAGCGTCTCCGTCAGCGGATCGCTGGCCGCGGCCTGCTGCGCCACCTCGGACTCGAGCTCGGCCTCGAGCGCCGCGATCTGCTCCTGGACCGCGCCCTCGGTTTCTTCGGCGCGCTTGACGTCGCCGGCCTGTTTCATCGTCCGGCCGGCCGAACGCGCCGCCGTCGTGGCTTTGCCGATCGTCGTAGAGCTGACGGCCTTGCGGCCGAAGATCGCGCCGAGAACCGTCGCACCGACCGAGATCGCCGTCTGGACGCCCGCCTGCATCGATTCCTGCTTCTCGCGGCCGACGGCCTGCTGCGCGCGCCGCAGCCGCTCCTGGAGGGCGGCGAGCTTCGAGCCGTACTTCTGGCGCAGAAGCTCCGCCGCACCGTCGCGCTTCTCGCGAGCCGCCTGCTGGAGACGCGCGCGAAACTCCGCCTCGCTCTCCCCCGGTCTCGAGACGACGCCGGAGGAAGGACTCTTCCAGAGGTCCAGCGCCTTCTCTCGATAGATCCAGGTCGCGAGGTCCTTGCCCCAGGCTTCGGCGCTCTTTCCGGAGACGGCGCCGCCATCGGCAAAGAGCGCGCCTTCGGCCGGGTCCGTCTCGAGATCCTCGACCGCAAATCCCGGCTCCTCGCCCGTCGCCCAGTCCGCGACGTTCGCGAGCGGCGCGATGCGTGCGACCTTCTGCGTCGCCGCGACACCGCTCTTCGTGTCGGCAAAGTAGACCTCGGCCTCTCCGAGCACTCGGGCCCGATAAACGAGCCCCCCTTCGACGCCGCGCGCCGGCACGAAGAGCTGGGGGATGCCGGGAGGCAGGACGGGCCGTGAGCCTCCGGAGGCCGGAGCCGTCTTCGCGGTTCTCGCGCCCGTCGTCTCGGGTGCGGCCTCCCCGCGCCGCGGATCCATCAGCGTCTTGATCTGGGCGCGGGTCAGCGGGCCCCGCAGGTAAGACATCGCCCAGCGGGTCTCGAAGACCTCGGGAGCGTCTTCGTGGACGTTGTTGAGCAGGAACACCCGGCTCCCGAGGGCAGCGAGGGTCTGCTCCATCCTTCCGCGGTCGAACTTCTTCGAGGCGCTGACGGCCGCGCCCTCGAGGCCTTCGAGGACCCGCGCCTTGTCGCGTTCGGTCTGGAGGCGCCCGAGGAACCAGGTTCCCGTGTTCGCGAGGCCTTTGTAGTCGAGATCCACCGGGTTCTGCGTCGCGAGCACGACCCCGAGACCGAACGCGCGGCCCTGTTTGAGCAGTGTCAGGAGGGGTGCCTTCGCGGGCGGCGTCGCGACCGGCGGGAAGTACCCGGCGATCTCGTCCATGTACAGGATCGCGCGCAGGCTCGTCGTGCCCGACTGGGCGCGCATCCAGGCGAGCATCTGGTTCAGCAGCAGCGTCACGAAGAACATGCGCTCGGCGTCCGAGAGATGCGCGATCGAAAAGATCGCGATCCGCGGCTTGCCCGCGGCCGTGCGCAGCAGAGCGCCCACGTCGAGCGGATCGCCCTCCAGCCAGCTCGCGAATCCCGGCGCCGCCAGCAGATTGTTCAGGCGCATCGCCAGCGCGAAGCGATCCTTCGACGGATAGAACGACTCGAGGTCCACGACGCCGATCTTCGCGGCGGGCGGCGCCTGGATCCGCGCGATCAGAGCCGCGAGATCCAGATCCTCGCCCTTCGCCCACGCGGTCGCCAGGATCGTCGAGACGAGGATGTGCTCGCGGCTCTGGAGCGGGTCGGCGTCGACGCCCGCGAGCGTCAGCAGGCCCGTCGTCGTGGAGGCGACACGCTCGCGCAGCGCCTCCTCGTCGCCTCGCGCTTCGCGCGGCGGAGCGGCGAACGACTTCAGGATCGAGACCGGCAGCCCGGCCTGGGAGCCCGGCGTGTAGACCGCGAAGTCCGCGGCGTCCTGGAGACGGCGGATGCGCGCCCCGTCCTGTCCCCACTCGGACAGGCCGTTCTTCCAGAGCTCGGCCTGCTGCCTGGCGAACTCGTCCGGCGAGATCCCCTTGCGCGCCGCGTCGTCCTCGTTGATCCAGGGGCGGAAATCCTGCGGCGCCAGGTCCGGGAAGGTGAGCAGGAGATCGGCGAGGTCGCCCTTCGGGTCGATGAGAATCGCCGGCACGCCGTCGAGCGCGGCCTCCTCGATGAGGGAGAGGCAGAGTCCCGTTTTGCCGCTTCCCGTCATGCCGACACAGACGGCGTGCGTCACGAGGTCGCGCGAGTCGTAGAGGAGGAGATCGTCCTTGCGCTTCTTCTTCGCCAGGTCGTAGGACCGGCCGAGATAGAAGACCCCGAGCTTTTCGAAGTCTGGGAGGGCCATGCCCGGATGATATCGGCGGCGCGGTCCGCCGGGGGCCTCTAGGCGGACCGGGGCTTCAACGCTCCCTGCTCCACCCAGTGCGCGAGAACGCGCCGGACGCGGTAGGAATCCGAGGACACCGATTCCTCGAACGCGAGCGGGGTCCCTCCCTGGCTCGCCCGTTCCCAGAGGGCCTGGAGGAAACTGCCGTCCTTCTCGGCCGGATGCGGGGTGGGCCGCTCGGCGGTCTTGACCAGCTGCACGTCGTCCGGCACGAGCGCGGCCGCCTCCTGGAGCTCGTCGTAGCGGCGCATGGCCTCGAGCGTCAGCGGGAGGATGCCGCGGGGCGTCACTCCCGGAAGAACCGGCGGGCTGCCCTTCACGAAGGCGAACTGCCCCGGCGTCGGACGCTCGAAGAGCTGGTAGAAGGCGTCGTCGCCCGAGAGCTTTCCGCGCTTGATCTCCTCGAGCTTCCCGTCGCGCAGCGTCATCGTCGCGAACACGGGGCCTCCCTTCGGCTCCCGCAGCGTCAGGCTGCCGGAAGCCGACGAGTCGGCGAGGCTCTGCAGAAGCGAGGGCAGCCCGAAGACCTCGAGGTCTCCCTGCAGGCTCGCCGCGGGGGCATCCGGCGCGGGTCCGCCGCCGCTCGAGCCGGCCCCGCCCGTCGCCCGCGCTTCGGCCGGCGCGGGAGGCTTGTCCCACGCGGCGATCGCGCGCGCCGCCGTCCGCGCGGCCTCCTTCTCGGGAAACTTGGCCACGATCTCCTCGAGGGCCTTGCGCACGGCCGGCGTGCTCGTGCCCGAGAGCGCCTCGACGAGATGCACGAGGCTCTGGTCGTTTTGCCGCAACGTCAGTCCGAGGACCTTGAACGGAAGGTTCGCCTTGACCAGGTCGAGAAGCTGATCGACCGTGGCCGCGTCGTCGGCGAGGCTCTGCGCGCCGAGCTCCGCCAGCCGCGCCATCGTGTCGCCGAGCTGGACCTGCTTCCGGCTCGCATGCTCGATGAGCGTCTGGCGGGCCGGACGGGAAGGCAGCCGCGCCAGGGTCGCCGCGGCACGGTCGAGCAGCGCGCGGAGCTCCTTCGCGTCGTAACCCCCGCTCTCGGGCTTCAGGAGCATCCCTTCGATGTCGGCCATCAGTTGCGCGAGCCCGACTTCGGTCTTCTCGTCCTTGAGCTGCCCGAGGGCCGCGATCGCCTCCTTGATGACGACGAGCGGCAGTCCGAGCCGCGCGTGCTGGAGGACGACGTCGATCTCATGATCGATCGGCGCCGAGTCGGGGCCGCGCGGAATGCGGCGCAGCAGATAGAGCAGGTTGCGCCGGAAGAACCACTCCTCTTCGCCGACGGCGGCGCCGAGCGTGTGCGTGAGCCGCTCGTAGGCGCCCTCGCGCGCGGGGGCCCCGTGGATTTCGAGAAGCAGGAGCATCAGGCGGCGCCGGTCGCGCTTGGGCTCGCCGGGCAGCGTTTCGAGCAGGCCCTCCGCCGAGAGGGGCACGAAGAACTGCAGGACTTTGCGCAGCGGCCCCTGATCCCCGGTCTGCTCCGCGAACTTTTTCAGCTTCTCCCAGTCGAGACCGTCGCCGAGCTTGCGCCGGGCAACCTCGGCGCTTCCCGCGTCGACCTTCTTCTCCGCGACGAGGTTCTCGGCGAGCTCCAGCATCTGGACGGCCTGCGGCAGCGAGCCCTCGTTGAAGCGGTCGACTCCCGCCTTGACCATCTCGTTGAAGCGCTTCGAAGCCTCGACCGGGTCGTCGGCCTCGGTGATGATGCGTCGCATCGCCCCGATCGCGCCGGCCTCGTAGGACGGCACGCCGACGGCGGCGACACCCGCCGGCACGACCCAGCCGGGCACCGAGAGCGCGAGGGCGCGAAAGAGATCGTCGGTGCCGGTCTGCAGGCCGCTCGCCTGCAGGCGCTCCAGAGTCTGCGCGAGCTCCTCCTTGGTGTGCGCGTTGCGTGCGGCAAACGCGAGAGCCTCCGAGGCCGCCGCCTGGCGGGCGGCGAGCGGGGGGCCTGTTCCTCCCCCACCGACACCGACTCCGCCTCCGCTTCCGCCGCTCAAGGCTCCCTGCGCCTCGAGCCTCTCGAGGAGCCGCGACACCCGTGTCAGCCCCCGGAGGGCTTCGGTCGAGCTCGCCGCCGCCGCGGAAGCCGCCGCGGCCGCAGCCGCCGTCTCCCCGGCGTCCGGGGCGCCCTTCCGGGCAGCGGCCGCCGTGGGACCCGCTTCCATCTGCCGGTGAATTTGCGCCACCGGCGACACCGCGGCCGTCGCGGTCTGCTCGCCGAGCCGCGAGAGGTTCTCCGCCAGGATGTCGCGGTCCTCGGCGGGGCAGATCCCCATCACGATGGGCTTGAGCTGAGCCAGATACGCGTTCATCGGCTCGTGCGGCACGAGCTTGAACTCGCTCATCATGTGGATCTTCTTCAGGGCGTGGAACAGGTAGTCCGAGATCGGCACGCCCGCGCCGGCGCCGCCCCGGTACTGCGCCGCGGTCCAGGCGCGGATGGTCGGCATGACGGCCTCGGGGGGATATTTCATCAACAGCTGGATCGAGTCCGCCACGACCAGCGGCGGAACACTGTCGGAAAGGTATTGCTGGAGCTCGAGAATCGCTTCTTCGAGCTCGGCATTCGGCGGCTGCCCGGACATCAAGTTTCACTATAGGGTAACCCAAACGGGCCTCCAGAACTCGGGAAACGCGGAGCCGTATCTCTCACGGTGAGCCCGGCTTACGACCCTCCCATCGCGACACGCCGATCCCTCTTCTGGCCTCTCCAGCTTTCGGGCTGGGTTCTCTTCTTCGTCGGGATGTTCGTGGCCGGCGTCTCGCACTGGCCGGTCGGGTACACGCTGGCCGTCAAGTCGAGCCTGACCCTCTTCGGGTTCGCGGCGAGCCTCGCGCTCTGGGGCGCACTCCGGCTGCTCGAAGGGCGAAGGCTTCCCCTGCCGGCCGTCGTCGCCGCGGCGGTCCCGCTCGCGTACGGAGCGGCGGGCCTCTGGATGGCGCCCCACAACCTCTTCGTGGCTTCGTACCTCGCGGCCCGAAAAACCGGAGCGGCCTTCGCTCCCGCCCTCCAGGGCTTCCCCGACTTTTCCAACACCATCTACTTCTTCTTCGTGCTCCTCTGCTGGAGCGCGCTCTACTTCGGCATCCGCGCCTCCCGGGACCTCGCAGTGGAACGGGAGCGGGGGCTGCGCGCCGAGGCCCGCGCGCACGAAGCGCGCCTCGCGGCCCTGCGCCTCCAGCTCAACCCGCACTTCCTCTTCAACGCCCTGAACGCCGTCTCGACCCTGGTTGCGGACGCACGCCCCGCCGAAGCCAACCGGATGCTCGCCCGCCTCTCCGACTTCCTGCGCGCCACGCTCGACCGCGCCGACGAGACCGAGGTCCCGCTCGCCGACGAGCTCGCCTTCGCCCGGCGCTACCTCGACATCGAAGAGGTGCGTTTCGGCGAAAGACTCCGGATCGACTTCGACGTGGCCCCGGAGTCGGAAGAAGCGCTCGTTCCTCCGATGATCCTGCAGCCCCTGGTCGAGAACGCCGTGCGTCACGCCGTCCTCCCCCGCGCCACCGGCGGCGCGATCGGCATCGTCGCCGCGTGCGAGAGCGGGTGGCTCACGCTCGGCGTGCACGACGACGGTCCGGCGAGCGGCCCCGACGAAGCCGAAGCCCGGCGCCCGGGCCTGGGTCTCGCCAACACGCGCCAGCGGCTCGCCGAGCTCTATGGCGAGGCGGGTCAGCTCACGCTCTCCGAGAGTCCCCGTGGAGGCCTCGCCGTGTCGATCCGACTTCCTTTCCGGCTCGCCGCGCCGGAGCCCGCATGACCCCGCTGCTGTCAGCCGTCGTGGCCGACGACGAGGAGCTCGGCCGGCGCGGGATCGTCGCGCGCCTGGAGAAGTCGGGCCGCGCCCGTGTCGTCGCCGAATGCGGCGACGGCCGCGCCGCCATCGCCGCCGTCGAGCGGTTCCGGCCGGACGTTCTCTTTCTGGACGTGCGCATGCCGGATCTCGACGGATTCGGCGTCGTCGATGCCCTGCCGCGGCCGCATCGCCCGCACGTCATTTTCGTCACGGCCTTCGACCGGCACGCCGTCGAAGCGTTCCGCGTTCGCGCGCTCGACTTCCTCGTCAAGCCGATCGACGATGACCGCTTCGCCGACGCGCTCGACCGGGCCCTCGAAGCCGCAGCAGCCGCCGGGGCGCCGGGCCCGGCCGCCGCCGCACCGTCGCGGCCTTTCCGTGTGCCGTCCCGGGGCCGGGTGACGCTCGTTCCGCCGGAGGAGGTGGACTGGATCGAGGCCCAGGGCGACTATGCCTGTCTCCACGCGGGCACCCGGACGTTCTTGTTGCGCGCGACGATGTCCTCCCTCGAGCGCAGGCTCGACGGCGGCTTCCTGCGCATCCACCGGTCCGCCATCGTCAACGTCGGCCGTGTGCGCGAGCTGCGGTGCCTGCAGAACGGCGACTACCGCGTCACCCTCGAGGGCGGTCGTGTTCTCCGGCTCTCGCGCACGCGACGCGAGGCCGTCGCCCGCCTCGCGCAACGCGCGTGAGCAACCGTACCGCTCCAGGGACGCCGGCACGGTCCCGGCTCGGCGCACCCGCGCATCGGATGGGCGCAAGAAAGGAGCGGCAGGCGGCTTGCTGCCGTAAGGTCACGGCGTGGAACGCGAGCTGTCGCGCCGGGACACGATCCTGCTCCTCGCGGCGGGAACCGCCGGTCTTGCATTGAACGGCACCGGTCCTGCCGCGCTTCGGCGGCGCCCGATCCCCTCTTCCGGCGAGTCGCTGCCCGTCGTCGGGCTCGGGACCTGGCAGACCTTCGATGTCTCCTCGCCGGGACCGGCGTACGACGGCGTCGCCAGGATCCTCCGGCGCTTCGACACACTCGGCGGAACGCTCGTCGACACCTCCCCGATGTACGGCCGCGCGGAAGCCGTCCTCGGTCAGGCCGCGACGACCGCGAAGCTCGAACGCCTCTTCCTGGCAACGAAAGTCTGGACGTCGGGCCGCGAGGCCGGCGAGGCGCAGCTCGAGCATTCGCGCCGGCTCCTGCGCCGGGGGACCCTCGATCTCGTTCAGGTACACAACCTCCTCGACCTCGAAACGCATCTCGCAACCCTCTTCCGGCAGAAGGCGGAGGGGCGAATCCGCTACGTGGGCGTTACGCACTACACGGAGGGCGCCTACGGAAGGCTGGAAAGCGTTCTGTCCTCGCAGCCGGTGGATTTCCTTCAGGTCAACTACTCGGTCCTGGAGCGCGGGTCGGCACAGCGCCTCCTGCCGCTGGCCGCTTCGCGCGGGATCGCCGTGATCGCGAACCGGCCCTTCGCGGGCGGGGCCGTGTTCGGACGGCTGCAGGGCGCCGAATTGCCGGGCTTCGCAGCCGAGCTCGGCTGCCGCTCGTGGGGTTGCCTCTTCCTGAAGTGGATCCTCGCCGACCCGGCGGTCACCTGCGTGATCCCGGCAACCGACCGGCTCGACCACCTCGACGACAACATGCAGGCGGGCCTCGGGCGCCTCCCGGACGAGCGCGAGCGCAGGCATATCCAGGCCCTCGTCGGCTGACGAGGAAACCCCGAAACCTTTCCCCGGAGAGGTCGTACTGTTTCTCCAAGGGGACGCTAAAAAAACAGCACTTGCTAAATTTTTAGCATTAGACTGATCCCCTGGAGGCCCGGAAAACATGGCAATTCGAGCGAAAAAGGTGCTGGCGAGCCTCTCCCGGCGGGAGCGCGAGATCATGGAGGTGCTCTACCGGGACGGCGAGGCCACGGCCGGCGACGTCCTCGCGGCCCTGCCCGATGCCCCGAGCAACTCGGCCGTCCGGGCACTCCTGCGGATCCTCGAGAACAAGGGCCACATCCGCCACGTCGCGGATGGGACCCGCTACGTCTACCTGCCCACTCTGACGCGCGACCGCGCCAGCCGTCCGGCCCTGGCGAGCGTCCTCGAGACGTTCTTCGACGGCTCGACGGAAAAGGCGGTCGCGGCGCTTCTGGACCTTTCGAAAGCCGACATCTCCGACGAAGAGCTCGATCGGCTCTCGCTGCTCATCGATCAGGCGCGGATGGAGGGACGCTGACATGAGATTCCTTATCGATTCGGCGATCCGACTCGGCTTCGACGTGGCCGTCAAGGCGACGTTCGTCTTTGCCCTGACGGCACTGGCCGTCCTCCTCCTCCGGCACGCGAGCGCAGCGACGCGCCACCGCGTCGGGACCTTCGGTCTCGCGGCGGCGCTCCTCCTCCCGCTGCTCGCACTCGCCCTGCCGCAGGTGACCGTGCCGCTGCTTCCCGACGTTCGCCCCCCCGCGACGCGAACGACCGATGCCGCGCCGGTGACGCCGTCCGAAGCGATCCCGGCCGCGCGCCCGCGGATCGACCTGCGACAGCTCGCGCTCGCGGTCCCGGAGAAGTCCGTGTCCCTGCCGGAGGACGAGATCCTGGGCTCGGCCGCATCCGATGTCGACGCCGCTCCGATCGCCGCCGCGCCGCGCAGCACCCGCGAGACCAACTGGCCCGCCGCCGCCCTCGCCCTCTGGATCCTCGGAGCCGGCGCCGTGTCGGCGCGCCTCCTCGTCGGCTATGCACGCGTGCGCCGGATCGGCCGCGACGCGCGCCCGATCCGCGACCTCGACTGGCTTCTCGAGCGCGACGCCGCTGCGCGCCGCCTCGAGCTCTCACGCCGCGTCGACCTCGTCGAAAGCGAGGCGGTCCCCGTCGCCATGACGACCGGCGTGCTGCGGCCGCTGCTCATGTTCGGCCGCGCCGCGCGCCAGTGGGCCGTCGAGCGCCGCCGGGTCGTGCTCCTCCACGAGCTCGCCCACGTCAAGCGCTCCGACTGGCCCGCCCTGATCCTCGCCGAATCCGCAGCCGCCCTGTACTGGTTCCACCCGCTTGCGTGGTGGCTCTCTCGCCGCGTGCGCCGCGACGCCGAAACGGCCTGCGACGATCTCGTGATCGCGGCGGGCACCAAGCCCTCCGTGTACGCCGGTCACCTCCTCGGCATCTTCCGCGCGCTCGGCTCGCCCGCGCACCCCACGCCCGCTCTCGCGCTCGGCGTGGCGCGTCCCCATCACTTCGAGGAGCGGCTCCGAACGATCCTCGATCCGCGCTCCGCCCACACGGGCGAGGCACGAGGCCAGGCGCGCCTGGCGGTCGTGGCGCTCGCGGGCGCGGCGACGGTCCTGGGCTTCGTCTCCCCCTGGGTTCCGTCCGGCGAACCTCTCGCCGTGCGGGTGACGGAGGAGCCCGCGTCGTCCCTGGTCGGCGGGTCACCCGCTCCGAAGACGAAGCGCTCGACGTTCCAGACGTCCCAGTCGACGGTCACCACATCTTCGACTTCCACCGCCATTTCCGAAAAGAAGAGTCAGTGTCAGTCGAAGTCGGAGTCGGCGTCGGCGTCGGCGTCGAGGCGGAGCCGTCGGGATTCTTCCCCGCCGCGGCTCCGGAGGAGGCGGCGGACCCCGAAGGATCGCCCGCGCCCGACGAGAGCGCGGAACCCGCGGCCGCTCCCGAGCCCGAGACCGTACCGGCGATCTGGAATCCGTCCGTCTCGAAGTCCGGGCCGGTCGAGGGGTTCGTCAAGGCCAGCAAGCACAAGACCTCGCGCACCCCGCGCGACGGCGATGACTGGTACAGCCGCGGCATGGAATTGCACCACGAGGAGGACTACGAGGCCGCGATCGCCGCATTCAAGAACGCCATCGCGGACGGCTACAACGAGGCCGCCTCGAGCTACAACATCGCCTGCGGCTACGCCCTCCTCGGCAACCCCGACCACGCCTTCGAATGGCTCAGGAAGGCGATGGAGGAGGGATTCGACGTCGCCCGATACATGGGCCACGACGACGACCTCGACAGCCTGAAAACGGACCCCCGCTGGGCGCAGGCGAAGAAGGAAGCCCGCGAGGTCGAAGGCACGACGTCCCAGCGCGAGGCGCAATCGGTCGTGAAGCGGTACGAGCGCATCGTCGCCCGCGACCCAAAGAACGGCGAGGCCTACTTCGACATCGGTCTGGAGCTGCTCCGCTCCGACCAGTACGACCTCGGCGTGAAGGCCTATCAGGCCGCGATCGACCGCGGCTTCCGCGTCGGCACCGCGTACTACAACCAGGCCTGCGGCTACGCGATGGCCGGCAACCGGGACGCGGCGTTCGCGGCGCTCCGCAAGGCCCTCGACAACGGATTCGACCAGCCGGGCACGCTCGCCAAGGACGACGACCTCGACAACCTCCACGCGGACCCGCGCTGGGCGTCGCTCAAGAAAGAGGCCCGGGAGCTGGAGCTGCCGGGCTACAACAACAACTGGTGGAACGCGGGCTCCCGGAGCGAGCGCGCCAAGTGGCGCGAAGCCGCCGAGCGCTTCCAGGACTACGTCGGGAAGAATCCCCAGAGCGGCCGCGGCTGGTACAGCCTCGGCTTCGCCTCGCTCGCCGGCGACCGGCCCGAGGCTTCGATCGAGGCCTTCCAGAAGGCCCTGAGCCTCGGATACCGCAAGCCCGTGACGATGTACAACCTGGCGTGCGCGTACTCGCGGCTCGACCAGAAGGATCCCGCGTTCGAGTGGCTCTTCAAGGCCATCGACGCCGGCTTCGATCAGTCGCACACGATCCGCAACGACGACGACCTCGACAACCTGCGCGGCGATCCGCGTTACCGCAAGGCGCTCCAGATCGCGCGGGCGGCGGAGCGGGACGGGTACGGGAGCGACGAGGACTAAGCGCGGCCCTTGTCGTCGTAGGGGCGGGGCTTGTCCCCGCCCTTGCTTTTTGGATGCGTCCCGCCACGCTCCGCATGGCCTGCGGCATCTCCCTCCGGGGCACGCGCCGGCCGGCCGCTGAGTGGAGTCCCGGCCGGCGCTGAATGCGTCGGCCCAGTCGCCGCGCGGCCCGCCAGCCGGAGTTGGGTGTGGGCCGCCGCATATCACCCCTCCGGGAAACGCCGCAGGCCCACCGGGCCCTTCGTGACCGGAAATCCGTAGGGGCGCGGCTTGTCCCCGCCCTTCTACGGTGGGAAACCCGTGGCGTCGATGCCGGGGATCACGCGCAGCGCGTTCTTGTAGTAGATCTTCTTGAGGACCTCATCGGGCAGCGCGAGGCCGTACATCTTCCAGAAGGCGTGCCGCTTCCGGTAGTAGTCGAAGTACTCGTCGTCGGTCTCGAGCACCCGGAAGTAGACGAGATACTCGTCGGCCGCCCACGAATCCTTCCCGAACATCACCCGGTCCTGGTACTTCGTCAGAAAATCCCGCGCGAACTTCGGCTGCCTGCCGAGCTCGGCGAGCACGGCGCCGATCTCCGTGTACACGTTGGGCAGCTGGTCGAAGAGCTTGCCGAGGCGGCCGAGGTCGCCGCCGAGCCATCCCAGGTGCGCGTCGATGAACTTCGTCTTCGGGTGCTTCGCGAAGACCCGATGCTGTTCGGCGAGGAGCTGCTCGAAGGGCGGGAACTTCTCGGGCGGCCGGGCGCGCTGGGGAAACTGCTTGAGCTCGAGCCAGCGTTCGTTGTTCTTGTCCTGCGGATCGAAAAACGACCGGGGCTCGGCGGTGTGGATGAGGACCGGGATGCCGAGCTCGCCGCACTTGGCCCAGACCGGGTCGATGCGCGGGTCGTCGACGGGCACCCGCGCTCCGGAGGCATCCGTGGTGGCCATGCCGAGGCTCTTGTAGATCTTGAGCCCTCGCGCTCCCGCCTCGTAGTCGCGCGCGAGCTGCGCGGCGGCCCGTTCGCCCCAGCCCGGCTGCTCGATTCCGGCGAAATCGACGTTGGCGAAGACGACGAAGCGTCCCGGATAGCGCCCGGCGAGATTGGCTTTGCCCTTCACGAGCTCCGCCGCCTGGCCTCCCGAGAGGTTGACCATGACGCGCATTCCGATCCGGTCCATTTCCGAGACGAGCCTGGCGGCATCGGCCGCCGAGATGTCGCGATCCTGGTGGTTGTGGACGTCGACGAACGGGTACTTCGCCTTCTGCGGATGGTGCTCGGGAACGACGAGCGTCGACTTCGGGTCGTAGTCCTCGATCGTCATCGTCTGCGCGGCGAGGGCCGCGGCCAGACACACCCCGACGAGCGCCAGGCCCGCGCGGGCCGGTGCGTTTTTCACGAGAGCTCCTCTCTTGGCGGGGAGAGTCTAATCCGTCAGCGCCGGGAACGGCGTGCCCGGGCTCCGGCCGGCGCGCGCCCGGGCAGCAGCGCCGCGATCTGGCGCTCGTGGTTGATGTCGTGGCCCGCGACCATGCGGAAGATCTTTTCGACCGTCAACTGTCCGAACTGCGAGTGCGCGCCCCAGGCCTTGCGATCCGGGCCGCGCAGGCCCGCGAGGAGCTCCAGATTGGAATCGCGCAGGGCCGCCCAGGTGCGCAGCGCCCGCCGGGCGTCCACCCGCCCGTAACGCCTGGCCCAGACGTCCTGGTCCATTCCCACGATCGCGACGCCGTTCTGGCCGAGAATCAAGCGCAGCCGCGTCGACCAGAGAAGCTCGGTTTCCGAAAGGTGCGCCAGGATGTCGCGCACCGACCATTTGCCCGGCGCCGGCCGCTTCTCCAGACGCGCCCGCGAAACGCCGCGGACCCGCCGCGCGAGCGCCCCGGGCGTGCGCTTCAGGATGGCCGCCGGCGCCTTCCCCTTCGAGTACGACAGGATCCTCTCCACGTACTCGTCGAAGGTCTCGCTCATCGCGCCTGCCCCTCGAGCGGCGCTTCCTCGCGGGAAAACCGGCTCTGTCGCACCACCTCCGCCACCTCCGTGTCGTACCAGCGATACCACAGCTGCCGGCCCTTCTCCTGCGCCACGCGATGCTCGGGATCCTCGCGCCACATCCGGAGCGTCTCGAGATCCTTCCACCAGACGATCGTGAGACGCTCGCCGTCGGCCGCCGTGAACGACTTGACGTCCACGAAGCCGGGCGCCGCGCGCGCTTTCTCCATCAGGGCCTCGTCCGTCGCCACGTACTCGGCGCCGGCCTCCGGGGTCAGACGCGACCGGAACAGAACCACGATCATGCGGCCTCCGTGCAGCTTGCGCATAGAGGCTAACCGCGAGCCAGCCATTTGAAAAGCGCATTGTTCGCATGAGTCTCATGCGCTAGATTCATGACGTGGACAAGGGCCGCCGCGCGGAGCTGCGTTTCGCGAGTCTGGATCTGCGGCACCTGCGGCTTCTGCTCGCCGTCGCCGACGAAGGCACCCTGACGGCCGCCGCGCGCCGGCTCCACCTCTCCCAGTCCGCCCTGTCGCACCAGCTCGCCGACGCCGAGCGCGCCGTCGAGGCGCTGCTCTTCCAGCGCGGCCACAAGAAAATGACCCCGACCCCGGCGGGAGCGCGCCTCATCGAGGCCGCGCGCCGCGTCTCCGAGGAGCTCGACGCGGCCGCCCGGGACATCGCGGCGCGCGGCAGCGCGGCGGCCGGCGTGCTGCGGGTCGCGACCGAGTGTTACACCTGCTACCACTGGCTCCCCGAACCGCTGATCGAGTTCCAGGCCTCCCATCCGACCGTCGAGGTCCGGGTCGTGCTGGAGGCGACGCGGCGCCCGATTCCCGCGCTTCTCTCGGGCGACCTCGACGTCGGGATCGTCAGCGATCCGGTCCGGAACCGGCGCATTGCGACCACCCCCCTGTTCGAAGACGAGCTCGTCGCGGTGATGAGCCCGCGCCATCCCCTGATGAAGCGGCCGTACCTCGAGGCGGGGGACTTCGCGAACGAGACGGTCTTCACGCTCTCGGTTCCCCGCGAGGAGCTCGACATCTTCCGCTTCGTCCTCCGTCCGGCCGGAGTCGAGCCGAAGCGCTGGTCGCCGATGGAGCTGACGGAAGCCTCGATCGAGATGGCGCGCGCGGGTCTCGGCATCGCGGTCCTCGCGCGCTGGGCGGTTGCTCCTCAGGTGAAGGCCGGAACGCTCGCGGCCCGCCGCATCACGCCGGCGGGCCTGAAACGTCAGTGGAGCGCCGCAACGCTCAAGCGCGGGCGCGGGCGCGGCATACCCTTCATCGAGGCGTTCGTCCGCGCCCTCCAGGCCACGTCTCCCCGGCGACTGCGCGCCGGGGCCGCCTAGCCGTCTTCGACGCCCAGCAGCTTTTCCCGGTCGGCCGGCGTGTCCACGTCCGCGAGCCGGTCGGCGGGCCAGGTCACGGCCTCGGCCTCTTCGCGGTGACGCCGGACGATCTGCTGCCCGCTTCCTTCGTCCGTCATCGCGCCAATCTCGGAGAAGAGGGATCGGTCGTAGAGCGTCGGCGGCGCCTGAACGCCCCCATACTCCGAAACGACGAGGGGCGCCGGCGCCGACCGGTATCGCGCGACGAGCGCGGAGACCATCTCGGACGTGACGAACGGCATGTCGGCGAGCAGAACCACGGCCGCCGGAGCCGAGGCCGGCACGGCCCCGATACCGGCTCGAAAGGACGTGGCCTGGCCGTCCGCGTGTCGTGCGTTCAGGACGGGCCGGCAGGCGAGACCCGCGAGCTCGTTCGCCGCGCGGCCGGACTCGTGCCCGAGCACCACGAGGATGGGATCGAGACCGGCGTCGGCGGCGACCTTGACCGCGCGCCGCAACAGCGACTCGCCGTCGATCTGCAGGAAGAGCTTGTTCTCTCCCAGGCGCGTGGACGAGCCCGCCGCGAGAATCACTCCCGCGACGGACCCTCCGCCGCTCCGGAATTGCTCCGAGCGCATCCCGAAACTATAGCGGTCCTGCCTTGGCGGGCTACCGTCTACCGTCTAGCGTCTCGCGTCTAGCGGCTGGCGACGGGTTCCTCGGTGCGGGTTCGAGCGCGTCCGCGATCGAAACCCGTCCGGTACGCGACACGCTCCGCCTCGTCCCGCAACCGTCCTTCGGGAGCGGCCGAGCCGCTCAGCCCCGCGAAGTACCCACGTCGGTACGCGCCTTCCACGTTGCTGAAATGCGTTCCCGCTCCCGCGGAGTCGTAGTGCAGCTGCTCCGCATCGCGGATGCCGACCCAGAACGACTCGCGGGCCGCGTCGAGCGATTCCGCGCTGTTTTCAGCGAGCGTCGCGCGAATCGCCTCGGCATCATCCTCCGACTCGGGTGTCGCGAAGAGAACCGCGCGGCCGTGCGCGAGCGCGTCCTCATAAAGATAGAGCTCGTCCTTCGGAAGTCCGCGGTAGCTCCTCTCTTCGAGCGCTCCGCCGACGGCAGCGCCCGCGACCGCGCCGCCCGCTCCGAAGAGGGCCGCTGCCGCCAGACCGATGGCCGTCACCGCGCCGATTCCCGGAATCGTGAGGCTCGCTACCGCGGCGGCGAGACCCAGGCCCGCGGACGCTCCCATCGCTCCGCCCGTGACGCCGCCAATCGCTTTCGCGACGCCCGATTGTTCCGACTCGTCGGTCGGCACGAGAGATTCCAACCCACTCGAATCGCCGGGGAGCAGAAGCTGCAGACGATCGGACGGGATGCCGCGCAGCCGGAGACCGGTTGCTGCGGTCACCGCCTCCGCCCGTGAACGAAAGACCCCCACTATTGGTTCCATGCTTGATGGAAAAAGCAAGAACCGGGCCAGAGGGGCGGGGATTTACTTCTTTTCGGCCGGGGGCATCGCGCACTTGGCGACGTACTGCTCGAGGACCTTCAGAGACGCGACATGGATGGTGCCCGCGGCCGCGTCGATCGTGCCCGTGACTTCGACCCGGTGGCTTTCCTGGCCCTCGGTCGCCTTCGGGTTGTCGACACGCAGGAGCTTCTTGAGGCTTTCGTCGTAGAAGACCACGGCCGAGCCCTCGCGAATGCACTTCTGGGCGCACTCACGGTTGGGAGGGCGCGGCGACTCGGAGGATGCGGTGCTGTTCTCCGCGCGCGGCGCCGCGCAGGAGTTGCAGGCGATCCAGCCGGTGTGCGTGACCGCATCGCCCGCGCCGGCGGACACGCCGGCAACCGAGATGAAAAGTGCGACGGAGAACAGCGCACGGACCTTCATGGGACCTCCCAGCTTACGGGTACACCTTAGCGCCCCGCGGTGCGAGGGGCAATGCCTTCCAGATATGCTGCGGCGCCGATGGAGGACCCAATCCATGACGCTCACGCGCAGGGTCGGTGCGATCGCGGTGGGATTGCTGGGGCTCGTGCTCGGAATCGGAGTCGTCGCTCTGGCGCCTGCTCCCGCGACTGAGGCCGCGAAAGTGCGCTTCACGGTGACCTACGGAGCGGACAAGAGCGGCGCCCCGCTCGACGGCCGGCTGCTGCTCCTCATCTCGAGCAATCCTGCGGATGAGCCGCGGCTGCAGATCACCGACAACGCGCTCAAGAGCCAGCAGGTCTTCGGCCTCGACGTCGAAGGGTGGAAGCCGGGCACGCCGGCCTTGTTCGAGGGAGCCGTGCTCGGCTTTCCCGCTCGCAGCCTCGCCGGCCTGCCCGCCGGCAAGTACCGCGTCCAGGCACTTCTCCACAAGTACGAGACGTTTCGCCGCGCCGACGGGCACGTCCTGAAACTGCCGATGGATCGGGGCGAGGGCCAGCAGTGGAACAAGGCCCCGGGCAACCTCTACTCGACGCCGAAGGAAGTCACGCTCGACCCGGCCAGGCCCGACAACGTCGCGATCGTGCTCGACCAGGTGATCCCGCCGATTCCCGATCCGCCGACGACGAAGTACATCAAGCACGAGCGGATTCTCTCGGAGCGCCTGACGAAGTTCTGGGGCCGCCCGATGTACCTCGGCGCGCACATCCTGCTCCCGGAGGGCTACGACACCCACCCGAACGCCCGCTATCCCCTGGTCATCAACCACGGCCACTTCCCCGACACGATCGGCGGGTTTCGCGAGGAGCCGCCCGATCCCAACCTCGCGCCCAAGTACTCGGAACGCTTCCGGCTCGAGGGCTACAACCGCATCGAGCAGCAGCTCTCCCACGAGCTCTACAAGGACTGGACCGGGCCGAACTATCCGCGTTACCTGCTGCTCGAGATCCAGCACGCCAACCCGTACTACGACGACTCCTACGCGGTGAACTCGGCCAACCTCGGTCCATACGGCGACGCCATCACCTACGAGCTCATCCCGTACATCGAGAAGAAGTACCGCGGGATCGGCGCCGGCTGGGCGCGCTTCATGTACGGCGGCTCGACCGGAGGCTGGGAGGCCCTCGCCGCGCAGGTCTTCTACCCCGACGAGTACAACGGCTGCTGGGCCGCCTGCCCCGATCCGATCGACTTCCGCCAGTACACCGTCGTCAACATCTACGACGACGAGAACGCCTACTTCTGGAAGGGGCCGTTCGCGAAGGTCGACACGCCCGCGCACCGCGATTACCTCGGCCACCTCCAGGCGACCGTCGAGCAGACCAATCGGCTCGAGGCCGTCCTCGGCTCGAAGGGCCGCTCCGGCGGACAGTGGGACATCTGGCAGGCGGTCTACTCCCCCGTCGGGCCGGACGGGTATCCCGCACCGATCTGGGACAAGTCCACCGGGATCATCGACAAGAAGGTCGCCGCCTTCTGGAAGGAAAACTACGACCTCGTCGCGATCATGCAGCGCGACTGGGGCAAAGGCCTCGGCAAGAAGCTCGCCGGGAAGATCCACATCTACGTCGGCGAGGCCGACAACTACTACCTGAACAACGCCGTCTACCTCGCCGAGGACTTTCTCCGCACGACCGATCCTTACTACGGCGGCGAGGTCGACTACGGTCCGCGCGCCGAGCACTGCTGGAACGGCGATCATCAGCGTCCCAACGCGGAGTCGCGTCTGCGGTATCACCAGATGTTCGCGCCTGCGATCGTCGAGCGCATCGAGCGCAGCGCCCCTCCGGGGGCGGACCTGAAGAGCTGGCGCTACTGAGCCCCTCCGGCCGCGAATAGCGAATAGATCGGCGCTTCGCAAGGTTCTGCCTCCTGGGAAGACTTTGGAGGAAAGGAGGCCGCCATGGCCGATCCACAAACGCCTCGCTCCGAATCCGACCGACCTCCCGAGGAGACGCCGCGCAAACGCCGCCGGCGCGGATACCGGGGATACCCCAACAACTCCGGCGCCGGCGACGTGCACACCGGGAGCGGTTTCGGCGGTGCAGGCTCGCTGAACCGCACCGGCAATCCCGCCGACGCCGGCGTCATCTCGGAGCGCACGCGCGCACACGCGGCAGACGCGGCAGACGCGAAGGACGACAGCTAGGACTTGCGCGGCGGCCGCGACGGCCGCAGGTCGATCCGCGAGGCGATGGCTCGATCCGGAAAGCGGACCAGGTCCGCGACGGCCTCGGCCACGTCGTCCGGCTGGAGCATCCACGCGGTGTCCTGGTTGCCGTGCGAGTGGGTCCACCCGGTGGCAACGGACCCGGGCAGAACCGCCGCCATCCGGATGCCCTCGTGCCGCAGGTCGAGCATCGCCGCCTCGGAAAACCCCAGCAGGCCGAACTTCGACGCGTTGTACGCCGAGCCGCCCGCAAACGCATTGACGCCGGCGAGCGAGGCGATGTTGACGATGAAACCGCCGCCGTTTTTCTTCATCAGCGGCGCGGCGTGGCGGATCGCGTAGAAGGGCCCGAAGAGGTTGGTTTCGATGACCGCCCGGAACCGTTCGGGCGAGATCTCGTCGACCGGCGCGAACTCGCCGATGCCGGCGTTGTTGACGAGCACGTCGAGCCGACCGCCCTCCCGCGCCGCGGACTCGACGAGACGCTTCTGATCTTCCTCGCGCCGCGCGTCGGCGGCAAAGCCTCGGACGGACAGTCCCTCGCGGTGGAAGCGCTCGACGGCTTTCCCGACCGACTCTTCGCTTCGGCCCGAGACGAACACGGCAAAGTCCTCGCGCGCCAGGCGCCGCGCCACGGCCTCGCCGATGCCCCGGGTCCCGCCCGTCACGACCGCCACACGCACTGCCGTCATGCCGCGATCTTATTGCGGACGAGGCGATCCCTGGCGTCCCCTTTGCTTGATAAGGTCGGTTCATGAGACCCGCGGCTCGGCGCCTCCTCCTCATCGCGGCCATTCTCGCCGGCGTGCTCCTGCTCGCGGTGCTCGCACTGCCCTACCTCGTCTCGCTCGACTCCATTCGGGAGCGCGCCGCGGCGACCGCGGGCGCCATGCTCCATCGAAAGGTCGAGATCGGCCGGATGCGCCTCGAGATCCTCACGGGGCTCGGTGCCGGCGTCGAGAAGGTCTCGGTCGCGAACATGGACGGCTTCGAGACGCGCGACCTCCTTTCCGCGGACAAGGTCTCCGTCAAGGTGGCGTTCTGGCCGCTTCTTTCACGCCGGATCGAGGTCCGCAAGATCGTCCTCGACGGCGTGACGCTCACGCGTCGAGCGGGCCCCGGACGGCAAACTCAACATCGCGGACTTTCTCTCGGCCGGCAAGCGCGAGAGCCCGCCCGCCTCGCAGGCCGCCGCGGCGGCTCTCCTCGTTTCGCGCATCGAGATCGCCCGCGGCCGGGCACTGTTCGTCGACCGGAAGGTCAGTCCGGGCACGACCGTGACGCTCGCCCTCGAAGACGTCACCGGGCGCATCACCGACGTCGATCCGAAGAAGGCCGCGCGCTTCGATCTCTCCGCGCGCTTTCTGGCGGACGGAGCGCGCAACCTCGCCCTCGCCGGCACGCTCGGGCCGCCGCCTTCGGACGGGCCCGTCGGGCTCTCGCCTCTGGAGGCGACCTTCGAAGCGAAGACGCTGGCGCTCGCTCGTCTTTCGCCGTACGTCGCGGCCTTTCGCAAGGCGGATCCGGGCGCCCTCACCGTCTCCGGCCGGGCCTCGGGGAAACTCCTCGGCGCGCTCCAGATCACGGGACGGACCGCGCTCGATCCGTCCGGTCCCTCCTCGCCCATTCCCGCGCTCGACGGGACCTTCACGCTCGGCCTCGACTGGCCCAAGGGCACGCTCGTCATCGGACGTTCGGTGCTCGAGGTCGCGGCCCTGCCCTTGCAAATCGAGGGACGCGTGGACGAGATCCACGGGACACCGCGCGTGGACCTGCGCATCGGCACGCCCGGCGAGGTCGCGATCGACGACGTGACGGGACTGCCGGGTGTCTCCGGACGCCTTCCCGACTCGGTCAAGCTCTCGGGCCGCGTGCGGCTCGACGCGAAAATCCAGGGCCCCTCGGACGACCTCGAGATGTCGGGCGCGCTCGATGCCGCCCCCCTCGGGGTCTCGATGGATCGACAGCCGATGCTCGAGGCTCCCTCCGTGCACGCGACGCTCGCGTCCCGCGGGAAGGAGCCGATCTCCGGCCGCATCACCGCCCCGTCGGGAAAACTGAAGAACCTTGCCTTCGAGCGCTTTGCCGCGGACTGGTCCTGGTCCGACGGGGCATTGACTCTGACTCCGTCGGCCGCGGTCTACGGGGGCACGCTGTCGGGCCGCCTCGAGGCCGCGTTCGGCAAGCCCGATTCCGAGTCGCGCCTCGCCCTCGAGATCGCGGGCGTGCAGGGTCAGCCGCTCGTCGAGTCCCTGACGACGGTCCGGGGCGCGTTCGCGGGAACCCTCGGCGGGCGGCTCACGCTCGTCAGCCGCGGTCTCGGGTGGGACGCGATCCAGAAGACGGGAAAGGGCGAGGGCCGGCTCACGGTCACCGACGCGGACCTGAAGACCGTGCAGCTCCTGCCCGAAGTGGCGCGGACGCTCTCCACCATCGGCAAGGTCGCCGGCTTCCAGATCCCGCCGAGCCTCGAGTCGACGACGTTCACGAAGCTCGAGACGTCGCTCCGCCTCGCGGATGGCCGTGTCGCCACACCCGACCTCACGCTGTCGAGCAAGGACATCGCCGTCTCGGCCGACGGCTCCCTCGGACTGGACAAGAGCCTGGCCTACCGCGGACAGGTCACGCTCGCCGCGCCCGTCGTCAAGAGTCTCGGGACGGCCGGCCGCTACGTCGCGGACCCGCAGGGCCGTCTCTCGCTCCCCTTCACGGTTTCAGGCACGGTCGCCGCTCCCAGGGTCGCGATCGACGAGCGCATCGTGCTCGACCTCGGGCGGCGCGTTCTGGCGCGCCAGGCCGGCGAGCAGCTCGGCGGGCCGGCCGGACAGATTCTCGGCGACGTGCTCGGCGGGGGCGGCGGGACGAAATCGGTGACGCCCGGCGGGCCCGCGAGCGCCGCCGATCTGCTCCAGCAGTTCCTGGGCCCGCGGCCGACTCCCTCACCCTCGAAGAATCCCAACCCGAGGCCCACGCCCCGATAGGAGGAGCGCCATGCGCATCCGAATCGTCCTGGCCGCCGTGTCGTGCGTCCTGGCCGCGGCCCCGTCCGCGTCCTTCGCCCAGATCGACCTCGGAAAGATCTTCAAGTCCGACTCGGCTTCGAGCCTCTCCAACGGCGACATCGTTGCCGGCTTGAAGGAGGCCCTCGAGGTCGGCACCACCAGCACCGTGGACCTGACCGGCAAAGTCGACGGTTACTTCGGCAACGCCGCGATCAAGATCCTTCTGCCCCAGCAGTTCCGAACGGTCGACCAGGGACTGCGCCTGGTCGGCCAGGGCCAGAAGGTCGACGAGCTCGTCCTCGCGATGAACCGCGCCGCGGAGAAGGCGGCCCCGGGCGCCAGGGACATCTTCTGGTCGGCGATCAAGGGCATGTCGTTCGACGACGCCCGGCAGATCCTGTCCGGCGGCGACACCGCGGCGACCGACTATTTCCGCGCCAAGACGAGCGAGGCGCTGACGGCATCGTTCCGGCCGGTCGTCGACGAATCGATGAAGGAGGTCGGCGTCGTCCAGCAGTACAAGCAGCTCCTCGGCGCCTACCAGTCCGTTCCCTTCGCCTCGGCGCTGCCGTCGTTCGACATCGAGGCCTACGTCGTGGGCAAGGCCCTCGACGGGCTCTTCACCGTGCTCGGCGAGCAGGAGAAAAAGATCCGCACCGACCCGGCGGCCCAGGTCACGAGCCTGCTGAAGAAGGTGTTCGCGAAGTAGCCGCGGTGGCCGGTGTCGCCGTTCCCGCGGCCGCCCGCCAGGCCTCCAGCCCGCCCTTGAGGGCCCAGGCCTCGAACCCCAGCTTCCGCAGCGTCTGCGCCACACGGGCGCTGGTGGCTTCGCTGGGTCAGGTGCAGTAGGCGACGATCGCCTCGTCGCGCTTACGACGCGCCGCCCAGCTCTCGACCTCGTCGGGCGGCACGCGCACATCTCCGGGGATCCCCGACGGGTCCTTCTCGTAGCTCGACCGGGAGCGCACGTCCAGGATGAGCGGCGGGTTCCCGCCGCGCTGGCGCGCGAGCAGGTCCTCGACCTCCATCACCGGCGGGCCGTCGAGCCGGATCGCCCGGGAGGACAGGAGCTCGCGCGCGCTGCTGACCCGCTCCTCGTCGAGGGTTTCGGTCGCCACCCGCGCCGCGTACCGCGCCGCGAGCGGCGTGGCCGAGACACCGTGGAGGATCACCGACACCGTGACGACGATGCCGGCGATTCCGAGGAGCGCCTCGGCGCCGGGCAGCTTCGCCTGCACGACGAGCAGCGCGAGGAGCAGCGAGGCCAGCCCCCGCGGCCCGAACCAGGCGATGAAGGCCCGGGCGCTCCGGGATATCCGCGCGTTGCGGAGCACGATCGCGACCGCCGCCGGCCGCGCCACGAAGAGCGTGACCACGGCGAGAGCGAGGGCCGCGGCGAGCGGCACCGTTCCGACGAGCGTCGAGAGGACCGCGCCGAAGAGGATGAACGCGAAGAGCATGATCATCTCGGAAGTCGCGTCGCCGTACTCGAGAAAGCAGTCGCAGAGCTCGATGTCGAGGGCCGCGATCGCCGCGCCCGCGGCGAAGGCCGCAAGAAACCCGTCGCCGCCGACCGCCACCGCCCCGGTGTACGACGCGAACACGAGACCCATGCCGTAGAGAGACTGGTACTCGCGGCGGATCCCGAACTTCCGGTCCATCCGCGCCATGAGCCACGCGCCGACGGCCCCGATTGCGAAGCCGATCGCCGGGCCGAGGATCAGAAGCCTGCCCAGAACGGCGGCCCATTCGCCGAGGGTCGAGGCCTCCGATTTGACGATCGCGATCGTGACGAGAACGACCGGCAGCACCACGACGTCGTTGGTCGCCGCCTCGGTCGTCAGGGACTGGCGGACCGCGGACGGTATCCGTTTGTCGCGCACGACGTCGCGCACGACGACGGGGTCCGTCGAGGACAGAATCGCGCCGAGGAGAATCGCGGACGCGGCGGACACGCCGAGAAGGAGGTGCGAGGCGCCGGCGACGATGAGCAGGGTCAGGATCGTGCCGGGGCCGAGCACCAGGGACGGCACGAGCCACTCGCTCGGCGCGCGGTCGAACTTCATCCGCACGGCATCGAGGAAAAGGACGAGGGCGAGCGTCACGGTCGCGACGGCCTCGAGGGTCTTCGACTCGGGCGAGGTCGAAATGATCCCGCGCGCCCCGAGCAGGAAGCCGAGCCCGAGGAAGATCATCGGGAAAGAGAGCGGCGCGCGGGAGACGAATCCCTCCGAGAGCCCCGCGAAGAGGAGCACGAAGGCCGCGAGACCGAGAATCGTGAGAAGGTCCGGCACGTCCGGATTCTACGGTGAGACCCGCCGGTCAGCCCGTGCGCTCGTATTCGCCGCCGTGTACCGGCGGGCTTCCGCGACCTCGGGCCGCGTCGAGCCGGGCACGCACTGCGCGAGCAGCGCGCCGAACGTCTTCGCCGCGCTTGCGCGATCGCCGCGGGCCTGCGCCGCGCGCGCCGCGCCGTAGAGGCTGTTGAAGCGGCCGGGCGCCTCGCGCAGAGCCGCCTCGTACTCCGCGAGCGCTTCCGCGGGCCGATCCATCGCGAGGAGCATGTCGCCGAGCAGCTCGCGCGGCGGCAGGACGGAACCCGGTGTGACCGGGTGCTTGCCGGACTTCGCGTCGAGTTCGGCCGCGGAACGCCCCGCCGCCAGGGCTTCGTCACGCCGCCCTTCGGCGAAAGCGAGCCAGGACGCAGCGGACAGACGCATGACCTCGACCTGCATCGCCCAGTCGTAGGGGCCCGCGATCGGCGACCGCACGAGGCCCGCCTGGATCCCGGTCAGCTTCGCGACCGACTCCCGCGCCACTCCGACGCGCCCCGAACGGGCGGCCCCGATCGCGCGGGCGAGATGCGTGATCGCCACGGCATAGGGAAAACGGTCCCAGGGCAGATCCGCCGTCGGTATCTCGAGCTCCGACGCGGCCTTCCAGTCGCGCCGCTCGAGCGTCCAGCGCGCGGGAATCGCCGCCAGCGCGTAGCCCGCGGCGAAGCTGCGCTCGTCGAACGCGCGCGCCTTACCGGACTCTTCGAGAACGGCGCGGGCACTGCGATCGTCGCCCCGCTGCAGATAGGCATACTCCAGGTAGTCCAGGGCATGGAGGGTGTCGAACGAGGCGGCTCCCGGGTGGCGCTTCGCGACGAGCTGCCGGCCGGACTCCGCCGACGCGAGGTTGGAGTCGATCGACTCCGGCCAGAGGCCGAGGCGCGTAAAGATGTGCGAGGGCATGTGGAGCGCGTGCGCCGACGAGGGGGCGATTTTCGAGTAAGCCCGCGCGGCGGGGAGCGCGTCGGCGGCGAGCTCCGGATAGTCGAAGGAGTGAATCATGTAGTGGGCGATGCCGGGATGCCGCGGCTCGAGCGGCAGGAGGCCGTTCAGGATCGCGGCAGCCTTCTTCTGATTCGCGTAGGTCGTGTCGAGCGGCGGCGCCGTGCCCAGAAGCGCGAGGGCGTGGAAGATCGCGGCCTCGTGGTCGTCCGGAAACCGGACCGTCATCGCCTCCATGGCCGCGCCGTAAGCCTCTGCGCGGGTGCCGTGGTCTTTCGTTTCGGAGTCGCGATAGAAGATGCCGATCGCCTGGATGTAGGCGTTCTCGCGCTCGGTCTTGCCCCCGAGCGAGGCCGCCTCTTGCGCCGCGGCGCGGCCTGCCGCCCGCTCCTCACGCCCCGGGGGCGCCCAGAGCGGGTGGTACCAGCTCATCGCAATTCCCCAGTACGCGATGCCGCAGGACGGGTCCAGGCGGGTGACCTCCTCGAACGAGCGCCGCGACTCCTCGTAGCCAAATGAGTGGAGCTGCGCGACCGCGCGCGTGAACGTGTCGCGCGCCTCAGCGCGACAGGCGGACGGGAAGTGGACCGCGCCGAAGTTCTCGGCGTCCCCATGGGAATGGCGATGCTCCTCCTGTGCCGCCGCGGACGCGGCCACCGCAACGACTGCCAGCACGACGATGCCCGTGGTTTTCATGATGCCCTCCCCGGGAGCCGTGCCGGCACGGCACGGACGGCCTTCGGACGTACGACATTAAACCGATCCGGGGCCTCCCGCTCGAGCTCTACGGAGTCGGCGTGGGCGTCGGGATCCCCGGAGGAGTCGGCGTCTCCGTTCCCAGAAGCGGGACCGTCGGCGTGAACGTCGGCGCAATCGGCGACGTCGGTGTGGTCGTCGCGAAGAGGGGCGGCGTCGTGCTCGGCGTCAGCGTCGGGGCGCCCGGGGGCGTCGGCGTGAACGCGCCGGGAGGCGTCGCGGTCAGCGTCGGCTGCGGTCCGGAAATCGTGTCGTTGTCGTTGCACCCCGAGCTCGCGAGCGCGAACGACGCGAGCGCACCGGCGATTTTGAGGGATTTGCGGATCATCGGAACCTCCGCCGGCTCGTGAGAGCAAGGGAGGTGCCACGAAAAAGGAACGGGCGGCCCGAGGGCCGCCCATCGCGAAACCTGCGCAGCGCCGGTAGCTAGTTCGGGTGCGGCACGATCGGCGCGGCCATCCACATGAACGAGGTTCCGGTCTGGATCTCGAACGAGAAGATTCCGTTCGCGATGTTGAAGATCCGGATCGGAATCTGCTTGTCGTTGACACGGGTCTGGTAGGTTCCGACGATGATCATCCCTTCCTGGATCTCGGGATCCGAGACCGTGCCCTCGCAGATGGAAACCGCCCCGACGATCGAGGCCGGGCAGGATCCGGTTCCCGTCAAGATCTTGCGGCGGTGCTCCGCCCGCAGGAGCGCGACGGCCGCCTGCTCGCGCGTCAGAGGCGCCGTCGGACAGTAGTTGCCTCCCCCGCAGCCGATCAGGATCCGCTCGTTGAACAGCTCCTCGATCCAGTCGGCGTACTGGCTCGGACAGGCGACGTCGTTGAAAATTCCCCCGGTGCACGGCGGCGGGAAATAGTTGGTGCCCGGATCGGGCTGGGCCGATGCGTAGGATGCGCCGAGCGCCAGGATCAGAACCGCCAGACCTCTTTTCATCGATTCCCCCTTGTATGGATGTGTCGAGCGGCCCCGCGCTTGCGGAAACGCTCTCCCGGTTCATGAATTGTTACCTGTCCGAGTGGACAGTATAGCAATGGTCGAGTGGCCACCGAAGCCTCCGGTGCGTCCGGGGGCGCGGCCGCCACGTATGCTCCCCCGACGGAGGTGCCCGCATGACCCGTCGTTTCCGGACGCTCCTCACAGGCGCCCTCGCGGCCCTCGCCGCCCCGCTCTCCGGCGCGACACCCGATGCCGGCGAGCTCGAGCGGTCCGTGGCCCTGATGGCACGGATCGGCAGCGCGTTCTCCCCTTCCTTCTCCCCCGATGGGCGGACCGTGGCCTACGTCTCGAATCTCGGCGGATTGCCGCAGGTCTGGACCGTCGACGCGGCGGGCGGCTACCCGCAGCTCGTCACGGCCTCCGACGACCCGGTGGGCTTCGTCCAGTGGTCGCCCGACGGCGCCTGGCTCGCCTTCACGCAGGCGCCCGGCGGAGGCATGAACGAGCAGGTCTTCCTGGTGCGCCCCGACGGCACGGACCTGAAGCGCCTGACCGACGGCGGCAAGGAAACCAACCGCCTCGGGCCATGGTCCGACGATGGCGCGCTCCTCGTTCTCGGCTCCAACCGCCGGAGCGGCGACGCGATCGACGCCTACCTCTACGACGTCGCGGCCGGCAGCACGAAGCTCGTTTCGCAGAATCGCGGCGTCGGCGGCTTCGAGGACCTGTCGCATGACAAGCGTTTCGCGCTCCTCTCGCGCGTCGTGAACCGCGGCGACAACAACCTGTTTCTCGTGGAGGTCGCGACCGGGAAGGAGACCCTCCTGACGCCCCACGAGGGCCCGGGGTCCTTCGCCGGCGAGCTCGCCCGCGACGGCCGCGCCGTTTATCTTTCGTCCAACGCCGGCCGCGATCTCGGAGCCCTCGTCCGCATCGACCTGGGCGCCGACGGAAAGCCCGGCGGGACCACGCTGCTCGCGGCGCGCGCGGACGCCGAGCTCGGCGGCTTCGTGCTCGACGACGCCGGAACGCGCGCGGCGGTCCTCTGGAACGTCTCCGGGATGAGCGAGCTCGAACTCGTGGACCTCGCGACGGGCAAGACGCTCTCGCGCCCGAAGCTGCCGGCCGAGATCGCCGGCGGCCTCGAATTCTCGCGGGACGGAAAATCGCTCGCCATGACCGTGTCCGGCGCCGCGACGCCGTCCGACGTATGGATCATGGACGTCGCGAGCGCAACGTTCCGGCAGCTCACGAGGAGCCCGCATGCCGGCGTCGACCTCTCGCGGCTCGTCCGCCCTGAGCTGCTGCGTTTCAAAGCCCACGACGGGCTGGAGCTCTCCGGCTGGCTCTACCGGCCGCCGCCCGGCGCCGGCAAGGCGCCCTACCCCATCGTGCTCTCGTTCCACGGAGGGCCCGAAGGCCAGGAACGTCCGAACTTCAACAGCACCTACCAGGCGCTGCTCGCCGGGGGCATCGCCGTCTTCGCGCCGAACGTGCGCGGCTCCTCGGGATTCGGCAAGAGGTTCGTCAACCTCGACAACGGAGCGCTGCGCTCCGATGGCGTCAAGGACATCCGCGCGTGCGTCGACGCCGTGGTCGCGGCCGGCGTGGCGGATCCCCGGCGCATCGGCATCATGGGCGGCTCCTACGGCGGCTACATGGTGATGGCCGGGCTCACGGAATACCCGGACACCTTCGCCGCGGGCGCCAACCTCTTCGGCGTCGTGAACTTCGAGACCTTCTTCCAGAAGACCGAGCCCTGGATGGCGGCGATCTCGAAGGTCGAATACGGCGACCCGGACAAGGAGGCGGAGATGCTCCGCCGGCTCTCCCCGATCCACAAGGTCGACCGCGTCACCGCGCCGACGATCGTGCTGCACGGCGCCAACGACACCAACGTGCCGGTGATCGAAGCGGAGCAGGTCGTGGACAGCCTCAAGAAGCGCGGCATCGCCGTCGAGTACGTCCTCTTCCCGGACGAAGGCCACGGCTGGCGCAAGACGACCAACCGCATCCGTTCGACCGTGGCGCTGACCCGCTGGTTCGAGAAGTACCTGAAGGAGAAGGCCTAAAAGCGAGACGGCGGGGGTCGCCTCTACGCGGCCTTCCGGCGGCGCCGGGCACGCGGTGCCGTGCGCAGAGACCGGAGGTAGGCGTCCAGCGTCTCGAGGGTGAGCCGGTCGGCCGGCGTGGACACGGTCTCGATCCCCGAGTGGCGCAGGCGCGCTGCGAGCTCACGATTGCCGAGCAGGATTTCCAGCGCCGAGACCTTCGCGTAGGCCTCGACGGCATCCGCCGGCGCCGCGAGCGCGAGCCGGGTGATGTCTGGATCCTCGAGGTGCACGAGCAGCGGACGGTGCGGCCGCCGCAGGGCCAGCAGCGCTCCGCGCAGCAGCTCCGCCCCGGCCAGATCCACGAGCGAAGTGAGCAGGACGACCCGCGCGCTGCGGAACTCGGTGTCGCGCGCCGCCTCGACCGCGACGTCGTAGGCGGACTCCGCCAGGCGCGCCTCGAGATCGTAGAGGCGCGCGTAGGCCTGAGAAACCCCGCGGACCCCGGGCCGGACGCGCACGACCCGCTCGACCCGGTCCGAAAACGCCGCAAGAAGCACGTGGTCCCCGCGCGCCGACGCGAACCGCGCCAGGGAGAGGGCCGCGGCGAGCGCGGCGTCGAGCTTGCTCCGCCGCCCGTCGAGCGAGGCCATGGCCCGCCCGCAGTCGAGAAGGATCACGAGCCGGGCGCTCTTCTCCCAGGTCTCCTCGCGCGCCATCGTGCGCCCGTGCCGCGCCGTGGCCTTCCAGTGGATGCGGTTGGGAGGATCGCCCTCGGTGTAGCGGCGCACGCCGTACGGCTCGGACCCGAGGCCCAGCAACGCGGTCGACGACAGCCCGAGTTGATGCCGGTGTGCGAGGGCAAGAAGCCGTCCGGCCTGGCCCTCCCACCGCACCTGCGGGTAGACCCGGGCACCCTCGGCCGGCAGAAGATCGCGCTGGCTCCAGGCGAGGCCCCAGGGTCCTTCGATGCGCGCCGTCAGCGGGAGCAGCCGGTGGGCTCCGCGGCGGCGCGGCTCCACCGAGTAGCTCCAGACGCTCGTCCGCCCCGGACGGACCGCGACGCGGATTCGGCGCGGCGCATCGGCCACCGCCGGGTGCAGGCCGTCGCGCAGGTCGACCGTCACCGGGCGATCCACCCCGGAAAGCTCGATGGAGACGGGCGCCGGCGCGCCCTGCGCCAGCAGCGCCGGCCATCTCCGCGCGGCCGCGAGGCGCGTCCGCCGCGCGGCGAGCCAGTCGAGCAGGAACGCGGCGACGAGCGCCGCATCGGCGGCGACCACGAAGAGCCGCAGGCCCGGCACGAGCACCGAGACCGCCGCCACGAACGCGAGAAGGAAGAGGGCGGCGAGGAGGCGGCGGCCCGGCATGCTGTCGGCGTCGTCCGTCCGGCGTCAGCGCGGCACGGGCACGGCGCCCGCGATCTGGGTCAGCAGCCGTGCCGGCGTTTCGTTCTCGAGCTCCGCGTCCGCCGTCAGGAGCATGCGATGCCCCCAGCACGGACGCAGGCACCGTTTGACGTCATCGGGCGCCACGAACTCGCGTCCCGCGAGCAGGGCCGTCGCCCGGGCCATCTCGATCAATGCGAGCGCGGCGCGGGGAGAGATGCTGATCTCGACCCGCTCCGATTCGCGAACGGCCGCGGCGAGACTCGCCACGTACGCGAGCAGCTCCTCGGCGACGTGCACGCTCCGCGACGCGCGGCGCAGGGCCAGGGCCTCTTCGTGCCCGGCGACGGCCGCCGGCAGGGGCGCCCCTCCCCCCATCCGGCGAGGGTCCCGGCGACGGCACGGCGATAGACCTCGAGCTCGGCGGCGCGCTCGGGCAGCCCCATGTCGACGCGCGCGATGAAACGGTCGAGCTGCGCCTCCGGCAGCGGATAGGTTCCTTCGAACTCGACCGGGTTCTGCGTGGCCACGACGAAGAAGGCCGGGCCCAACGGATGGGAGACGCCGTCGATCGTGACCTGCGCCTCCTGCATCGCCTCGAGCAGCGCCGACTGCGTCTTGGGCGGCGTCCGGTTGACTTCGTCCGCCATCAGGATCTCCGTGAAGACGGGGCCGCGCACCAGGCGGAAGGCGCCGGTGGCCTGGTCGTAGACGTTCGTGCCGACGAGGTCCGAGGGCATCAGGTCCGGGGTGAACTGGATGCGCGAGAACTTCAGGCCGAGGCTCGAGGCGAACGCGCGCGCCAGCAGCGTCTTCGCGATTCCCGGCACGCCCTCGATCAAGGCGTGCCCGCCGGACATGTATGCGGCGAGCAGCGTCTCGGCCGCCGCCTCCTGGCCGACGACCGTCTGCCGGACGGCTTCCGCCACGCGCGCCGCCGCGCGCCCGAGGGCCGCGACGGGCGATGAGGCGGACGACGAAGACGACGGGGGCAACGAATCCGAAGACATGTCAGTCAGACCTCCCGCGGCGTTGCTGCCGCGCAACCGTTCGGGCCACCTGCACGAAGGTATCGTCTCCCGCGTCGAAGGCGGCGCGCCGCAGCCCGGCCGACGCGGCGACACGGGGATCGTAGCGCTCCGCGACCTCGAGCAGGCGCCGGCACGCCGGCGCCGCGTGGCCGAGCCGCCGATGGAGCGCGCCCAGCCCGAGCAGGAACGTGCCGGTGGAGCTCGTGATCTCGAGCGGCTCGCGCCAGGCCGGACCCGGCCGCCGGCCGAGCGCCCACACCACCGCGGCGTAGAGCAGAGCGAGCTGGATGAGCAGAAGGTCGAGGCTCGGCGCAGCGCCCGAGTCCGCCGCGGCGTCGACCTCCAGGAGACCGTGATGGTACTCGTCGAAGACGAGCTCGCCGGGCAGCGCGTCCCGCAGCGACTCGAGCAGGTCCGCATTTCCGGAGTTGCTCAGGCGGGCGTTGGCGAGCGCGTCGGCCGGAAGAACGACGACGCGGCCAGGACCGCGCCGGAAGGTGAAGGCCATCGGGCTTCCGTCCGCGCCGCGCGAGAACACCTGTTCGATGCGGGACACCTTCGGCACTCGGTCGGGGGCCTGGATCACCACCTCGGCTGCGGCGCCCGCGAGTTCGGGCTCGGGCTGCAGCCGCGACTCGGCCGTGACGAAGTCGTACCAGGCCAGCGGCGACAGGGGCGGATCGCCGCGCACCTCCACCCATTCGAGCCCGAGGTCGTCGGCGACGGAATCCTCCGCGAACGAGCTCGTGCGCCCCGAGTAGGCGAAGACGACCGCCCCGCCCGCCGCGAGATGCCGGCGCAGCGCATCCAGGTCGTCCGAAGTCGGGACGCTCTGCCAGGGAAACGTCAGGACGAGCGTGCTCGCCGAAGCGACCCGGGCATCGGAGAGCGGTCTCGCGAGCAGCGACGTCCCGGCCCCCCGGCGCTCGAGGTAGGTCCGGGCCGCGAGCCAGCCGTCCGGCGACGCCGAGAGCGCGCTCGCCCCCGCGGCACCCGCACGACGCACGAGAAGCGCTCCGAGCACCACGGCCGCCAGGATGATCCCTCCCCCGACGATCCACGTCTGCGTCGCGCGGAGGCGCCCCCTCATGCCAGCTTCTCGTCGAAGCGTTTCAGGCACGCGGCCACGTCGCCGGGCGACGGCGGAAGCCGGCCGTACATGAGGACGTCGAGCGTCGCGCCCGCCCCGAAGAGCTCGGTCCGCCGCGCGCGGGTGAGGAGCTCCCGCGTCGTCCAGCTCGGATCGACATCGACCGCGGCCTCGAGCGTCAGCGATGCCGCCAGCCACCACCACAGGGCCTCGAGCGCACCGGCGACGTCGCCGCGGGCCAGGCGGGACTCGAGCTCCACCCTCCACGCCGCCGCATTCCGCCGTGGAGCCGGACCCGCTTCAATCTCCTCGACCTGGCGCGGCGCCGGGGCTCCGGCCTGCGAGCCGCGGCCCCGGAGACGGCGGAAGACCGAGATCGCCGCGAGCGCGAGGGCGCCGGCCAGTGTGAGAACGGCGACGATGAAGGCGGCGTTCAGGAGCCCGCCGGTCAGACCGGGGTGGCTCGAAAAGAGGCGGCCGATCCCGCGCGCGATCGCGGCAGCGCACGCGGTGACGTAGGCGGTCAGGCTCGGACCGGCGGGATCGGTCGCGACTCCGGTCTCGGCGATCACCCGGCGCAGGAGCTCTTCGTCGGCCGCGTGGTGCGCGAACGCTGCAGCCGCCATCAGACGGGATGGGCGGGCGCGGGCGGCTGCGGGCTGCCGAACCGCGCGTCGATGGCGGAGGCGAGATCCTTGCCTTCCTTGCGCCGAAGGACGTCGAGATAGAGCAGCACGACTCCGAACGACGAATAGATGTTGGCCGCCGTCGACACGAGCTGGGAGAGCACCGTCGAGGGCACCTGCAGCCACAGGAACGCCGTTCCAACCGAACCCGGCTGTCCCGATGCGACGTCGCGCGCGGCCGCGACTCCCTGCATCGCCGTGAACGGCAGCTGCACGACGAGACTCACGAGCCACGAGATCAGGCCCGCCACGAGATAGAGCAGAAAGACCTTCGTCGCGGTGTTGTCGAAGAACCGCTTGCCCGGGTTGTAGCGGACGAGATCCCAGCTTCGCCGCAGACCCGCGGTCCCCTTCACACCTTCGCCGGACATGACGGGCACGACGAAGCTCCAGCGCAGCAGCAGGTAGATGCCGGGCAGGATCAGCAGAATGAAACCCAGAGTGATGCCGACGAGCGCGAGCAACAGCGTGACGAGCGTCGAAGGCTGCAGAACGAAGGCCCACTTCTCCTTCATGGAGATCGGCCGCGCGGTCGCCCCGTCGAGGGCCGCGCACGTGAGCACCGCCGACGACAGGCCGCCGAGGACCAGGAAGAGGACCAGCGTGCCCACGAAGCTCAGGCAACCGGCGATCCCGATCTGGCCGGGAGCCTCGCCGCCCGCCATCTGCTGCATGAATCGCAGCTGGATGACGACGAAGACTCCCGCCAGGAGGGCCAGGGGGATGGCGACGGGCGCGTACATCTTTCCGAAGTGGCGCCGGGTCTGTTTCATGGCCTCGTCGAGCAGGACCCGGAAGGGAATGGGTTCGGCCGGCATTCCGTCGGTCATTGCGCCTCCTCTACTTTCAAAAACGGATTCCATGCGGTCCACAGAAAGAGTACGAGCATGCTGGCGCCGATCAACGCCTTCGCGCCGACCGGCACGGCGGGCGACCCGGACACGAACCCCTCGATCAACCCCAGGGGAATCAGCCAGGGAAGACTGCCCAGGAGAATCACGAGCGCGTCGCGGGCGGCGGCCCGGAGAGCCTCGCTGCGCGGAAGGTCCGAGGCCTCGACCAGTGCGCGCCCCATGCGCAAGCCCGCGGCCGCCGTCACGAGGATGAGCGTGATCTCCAGCGGCCCGTGCGCCGCGACGAATTCGAGAAGCCGGTGCGCCAGGGAGTAGTGCAGCGTCACGCCGAAGATCGCGCCGAGCAGGAATCCGTTGAGGAACAGAACGTAGACGGCGCCGATGCCCGCGAGCGCGCCGCCGGCCCAGCCCACGAGCGCCACGCTGAGGTTGTTGCGGGCGATGGCCGAGGAGGAAATCGACGGCGGCACGGTCTGGACGATCGACTCCGTCCAGAGGCGTCCGTCCCGCAGCCCTTCCAGCGCGCGCGGGCCGAGCATGTGCGTCGCGATCGCCGGACGGACCGCGGAGAGTCCCATGCCGAAAGCAGCGCCGACGAGGAAGAGAAAGACCGCTCCGAGCGTGTTGGCGCGATTGCGCCGGAAGGCCCGCGGAAACCGGTCGGTCCAGAACGTCAGAAAGGAGGTCGAGGAGTCGCGCGGCTGCTGGTGGAGCAGGCGTGTCGCGACGACCGCAAGTCGATTCAGGCGCCGCGCGGCGCCGGTTCCGGGGAAGCGCGCGTTGGCCAGCCCCGAGTCGTGAAGGACCTGCCGGTAGCGCACGGCCAGGTACTCGAGTTGCTCGAACGCCACGGCTCGGGGCCGCGCCTGTGCCTCTTCCAGCCTCCGTTCGAACTCGGCCCAGCCGGGCTCCCGAAGCGCAACGAAGGTTCCGTAGTCCAAGGGCCCGTCAGCCTTCCACGCCGAACGCGCGGCGCAGCTCCATCAGCGGCCCGTCGCCGCGGCCGCGCAGGCCCTCGAGCATCGCGGGCTCCTCGCGCTGCAAGCGCTCGATGATGCGGTATGCCATCGCGTCCGCGCGCGGGCCCTCGAGCTCGCGGGCGCGGCGCAGGAGGGACTCGACGAGCGCGACGTCCTCCGCCTGCCAGCCCTTCGGAATCCGGCGCAGCAGCGGCTCGGGGCCCTCCGCGCGGTCGTGGACCACCAGCGTGCCGGCCAGGCGGTCTCCGAGCCGACGCGAGAGCGGATCGATCGCCATGAGCAGGACGCCGACGAGCAGGTCCACCGGCCGCAGGAGGTTGCGCACGGTCAGGGCGCCGGCGCTCGCGGTCCCTCCCGTTCGGGACACGACGCGCAGGCCCACGGCCTTCTTGCCCGGCGTGCGCCCGCGCATCAGGATTTCCAGGCCGGCGAAGTAGGCCCAATCCAGGGCGAAGGCGCCCACCGCGTACGTGACGTAGCGCCACCCCGACGAGTCTCCGGAACCGAAGGGCCAGAAACACGCCACGACCCAGACAATCTGCAGGACTCCCTGGATGAGCGAGTCGAGCAGGGCCGCGAGGACACGGGAACCGACGCCGGCGACTGGCAATTCCAGTGCGGCATTGTCGAGACCGAGAACGATCTCGGCCGCGATTCCGGACGCGGCCTTTGCCGCGATCCCGGACGCGGCCTTTGCCGCGATTCCGTCCCGATCGGCCAGAGTTCCTCCTCCCGGTGGACGAGGCAGTGCCTAGGTCGAGGTGTGCTTCGGCTGCGGGAAGTTTACAGGAACACGAATGCCGGTCTGCCTAGACGAGCTCGCGAACGTCTCCGACGAGCTTGAGCCACTTGGCCTTCGAGGTCCGGCGAATCTCCGTCAGGAACTTGCGGCCCTCGCGCTCCTGGTAGTCGACGTGCACGTGATCGCCGGGCTTGAGCTCCAGCAGCCCCGCGTCGCCCTCGACCTTCGTCGACTCGGTCCAGTAGAAGTCCCACTGGTCGCCGACCTCGTCCTGCACCGTCACGACCCGCGCGTCGTGATCGATCTTCGTGATCCGCCCCTCGTCCGGCCGATCGTCGTCCGCGAGCGCGGCCGCCGACAGGACCAGGGCCAGACCCACCGCATACGCAAGGACCCGCGCGCTCGATCTCATGATCCCACCTCCAATCTCCGGGGATTCAAGATTCGCGCCAGTTTGGCTGCGCCCGGTCTTCAGGGCATGCGCCTTGCACCCCACCGCTGCACGAAAGGAGACTCCATGGTGTCCCACCCGCGTCGCAGTCCCCGCCCGCTCTCCGTCCTCGCCTTCAGCGCCGTCGTCCTTCTCTTCGGACTGGTCTCGTCCGCCTCCGCACAGGGAGGCCCCGGATTCCACCTCGGAATCTCCGGCGGCGTGGACATCCCCATCGAGGACCAGGAAGACATCTACAACGTCGGCTGGAACGGCACCCTCATGCTCGTCTGGAACTTCGGCACCTCGCCCTTCGGGATCCGGCTCGACGGCTCCTACGGCGAGATGAAGGTCAAGGACGAGCTCGTTCTGTTCAACGAGGGCAAGGCGCGCTTCATCGACGGCACGGCCAACTTCGTCATCGGCCCCCACATCGGAGCCTACGTGCAGCCCTACATTTTCGGCGGCGTGGGCGCCTACGACCTGAGATTCTCGGGCGAGGACCTCGACCTCGACGAGATCTTCTCGGAGTCCTCGACCCGATTCGGCTGGAACGCCGGCACCGGCATCGCGTTCCGCTTGGGCGACAACACGAACACCCACTTCTTCGTCGAGGGGCGCTACACGAGCATCGACCTCGACGCCGACCGCTTCACGGATTCGCTCAACCTCGAGGGCCGGCGCTTCACCATGATCATGGTGAACACGGGAATCGTGTTCTAGAAGGGGGCGGGGTCGGACCCCGCCCCCGCGGAAGAGCGTCGCTAAGCGGCCTTACCCGCCTTCGCACGGATGAACGCGTAGTTGAGCGCGGGCAGCGAGTTGAACTCCGCGGCCCGCCTGCAGAGCTCCTTCGCCTTCGCCGGATCGCCCTTGCCCTGGTGGGCCTGGCACAGCCGGTAGAGGTTCTGGGGATTCTGCAGGTTTGCCTGCTCGAGCTCGGCGATCGCCCGGTCCCACTCCTTCTGCCCGAGCGCGATCGTCCCGTCGAGCTCGTGAGCGAGCCGGGCCTGGAAGGGGTTCTTCCCGGCCGCGGCGCCGTTGCGGTATTCGTCGGCCTGAGCCTTGGCCCCGGCCCAATCCTTCCTGGCCACGGCCACGCGCGCGAGATTCGCGTGGAGGGCGAGGGCGTTGTTGTCCTTGAACTCCTGGGGCAGGTTCGAGGCCTGGACGAGACTCGCTCCCGCCTCGAACTCCTTCTTCGCCTGGTCGGGCTTGCCCATCTCGAGCAGGATGTTGCCCTTGGCGACATTGTCGAACGCCATCGCCGCGACGTCGTTGGTCTTCTTTCCGAGCTCGTACTGCTCGTCGAGGCTGGCCAGCGCGGCCGCCGCCTTCCCGCTGTCGACGAGCAGGACCGTCTCGGCAAACATCCCGGTCCGGCGCTCGCCGTCGGTCCGCGCTTTCGCCACGAAGCTCTTCAGCTCCGCGGCCGCTTCGGCAGTCTTGCCCTGATAGAGAAGGGCCATCGCGATCCCCTGGTAGGCATTCAGGAAATTCGGCTCGATCTCGAGCGCCTTGCGATACTGCGCGATCGACTCCTCGTAACGCCCCATCTTCAGGAGCAGCTCGGCGTACGAGTCGTACGGGTTGGGGTCGGCCGGGATGAGCTCGATGTAGCGCTGGAATGACTTTTCCGCGTCGGCATAGTCGCCCTGCTGCCGGTAGGCGTAGCCCAGCAGGTTGTAGGCCGTCGAGAACGTGTTGTTGATCTCGGTCGCCTTCCGGTAGTGCGCGATCGCCTTCGGATAGTCGAGCTGACCGAAGTAGTACGCGGCCATGGCGAAGTTCGCGCGCTCGTCGTTCGGGTAGGCGGCCAGCAGGTCGTCGAGGTACTGCTTCTGCTTGACGGCGTTGGCGTTCGCGCCGGCCTGCGCCGCGAGAATCAGCAGCCGCTCGCCGTTGGAGGCCTTCTCGGCCAGGCCGACGGCCTTGTTGAGGTGCTCGAAGAACTCGGTGCCGGTCGGCGAATTCTGCGCGAGCATCAGCTCCGCCCACGCGAAGCTCGGATCCAGCTCGACGGCCTTCTTGAAGTGCGCGAGCGAATCGGTGATCAGGAGCTTGTCCACCATGTCCCGCCCCTGGACGAACTCGGCCTTGGCTTCCGGAGAGGTGGTCGAGACGGGGATCTTGCCGTCGTCCGCGGGGGCCGCCCCGCCCGCGCTTGCGTCCGCCGCAGGCGCCGGGGTCTCCTTCTTCGCGCAGCCGGCGGCGGTCAGGGCCGCCGCCAGGGCGACGGTCGCAAACAGGCCGAGGGCTCGGGGTTGCTTTACGGACATGTGTCCTCCTTCGCGATTCCTGAGAATCGACAGGTGGTACGTACTCTCCGCGCCGAGGTTGCGGCCTCGGCCCGCGAACGGCCCGATGGGTCGCCAAGAATCCGGACTCGCGCCGCGTCGGCCCGGCGCCGATCGGTCAGGCCCGCGCGTTCCGGAGCTCTCCCTGACCTCGGCCGGCGGGGGGCGGCACGGCGGCCGCGTGCCGCCGTGCCCGGAGGATTCCTCCGGGATGTCCCAGGTCCTCCCACGCCACCCCGCCGACCGTCAGGACGGAAAGGGCCTCCGGCTGCCGGGCGAGGACGTCTCGCGACACGTCGGCGGCCGGCAGCTTCGCGTAAAGGCTCTCGACCGCCTCGGGCGAGCCGAGCGCGTTCCAGATCGACAGAAACTCGTCGACGAGCTCGGGCTTCGCCATCGCGAAGAGGAAGAGAAGCTGCTCGAGCTGTCCGACGACGACCGCCGTGTTCCAGAGAAATCCTCCCGACGCGTGCAGCCCCTGCGCCACCTCCCCCGACGGCTTCTCGATGAAACTCTCGACCCGCGAGAGGCCGCTCCAGGATCCGATCGGTGCTCCTCCCCGCTCGATCCAGCCGAACTCGACCTCGGGTCGCGTCGGCTCGACTCCCAGGAGGACGACGGCCTGCGGATGCGCCTCGACGATGCCGACGGCCGCCTGCGCGTGCAGCATGAACGTCGAATCGTTGGACACCCAGTGATCCGACGGCAGGATCACGACCGGCGCATTCTTGGCTCGCGTCGCAATCCGCAACAGCCCGTAGAGAATCGCCGTCGCCGTCCCGCGGTTCTCGGGCTGGATCACGAGGGTGAACGGATCCCGCCCCGCCACGTGCTCCCGGTACCAGGTCTCGTGCCGACGCGTGAGGCTCAGGAGCACCTGCTCGCGCGGCGCGATCAGAGCGGCGCGGCGCTCGGTCTGCGTCAGGAGCGTCTCTGTCCCCACGAGAGCACACAGCTGCTTGGGACGCTCGTCTCCCGCGAGAACGCGCGTCAGCGAGCGCAGGCGTGCGCCGTCGCCCCCCGCGAGAATGAGAACGTGTGCCGGCGATCCGGGCGCCTGCGCGCGCCGCGACCGTTCACTGATCGTTTCCGTGTCGATGAGCATGTCTCCGTCTCCCCCTGTGCGAACTACGGAGCTCGGGAGCGATCAGTTACAAGATTTTTCGCGTCCGGGAATCGACTGCGGAGACGCTCGGTTGGGGCTTCTGAAGCGAAAAATACCCGCGCGAATTTCTTCGCGCGGGCTTCATGCGCTGTTCTCGCCGCCTGGCGCTTAGCCGCTGACGAGCGCGAGGATGTTGCCGTCGGGATCCTTGAACCACGCCGCGCGCATGTCGCCGGCGACGTGGACGTCGCCCTCGCGCTTCATGCCGGGCATGTCGTAGTGCTCGAAGGAGACGCCTTTCTTCCTCAGGCCGGCGACGGCCTCGTCGACGTCGCCCACGACCCACGTGGCGGCGGTCGCCTTGTTGCTTCCGGCGTACTGGGACTTGTAGACGAAGAGCCGGGACTCACCGCTCGCGTAGGTGACGACCTCGGAGTCCTCCGCCTCCACCACGCGGAAGCCGAGGCTGCCTTCGTAGAACTTGCGCGCCTTCTCCACGTCCTTCACGGCGATCGTCGCGATGGCGTCGCTCGTCGCGAGGGTCGCGCCGCCGGTCTTCGTGCCGGTCGATGTCTCGGTAGCCATAGAAACCTCCTGACTCCAACCCATGCAAGACACTCTCCAGAACGCCCCGCCCGCATCGCACTCAGGCCAGGAAATCGATCTGTCCCTGCTCGATCTCGATCGTGACCGGTCCCGGCTTCGACCCCGTCCGCAGGGCATCGTCGACGTGCAGGACCCGCCAGTCGCCGATTTCCACGCTGCGGACCCGGCGCAGCGGCAGCATGGAACGCCGGGTCGAGCCGCCGGCGTCGACCATGGCCAGAAGCTCATCGCGGTCCTGCTCTCCGGCAATGACGAGGTCGAGCATGCCGTCCGAAGGGCTCGCGTCGGCGGAGAGCCGCAGGTTCGGGCCCACCGAACGGATGTTGAGCGCCTCGACGATCAGGTACTCGCCGTCGAGCGCCTCGCCGTCGGCGGTCACCTTCAGCCGACGCGGGGTGAGCGCGGCGAGGGTTTCGCGGAAGATCGCGCGCGCGCCGGCGAGGGGTCCGTCCGGACTCTCGGCGAGCTCCGACTTGCCGTGGGCCTGCGCCGCGGAGATCGCCGACGGCACGAGACCCGCTCCGACGCCTTCGAGAAACGTGCTCGCGCCCCATGGCCCCCGCGCGAGCCCGAGGTCGAAAGAAACGCGCCGTGCCCCGGCCCATCCCCGGGCGAGCTCCGCAGAAGTGCCCTCGATACCGAGGGAGCGTGCGATGTTGTTCGCGGTCCCGAGCGGCAGGATCGCCAGCGGAACACCCTGGCCGCGGATCGCGTGGACCGCGCCGCGGACCGTGCCGTCGCCGCCGGCAACGACCACGAGGTCGACCCACGGGGTCAGCGCCAGAACGAACTCCGCGCTTTTCTCGATGTCGTGCACGACTTCGTGCCCAGCCGCCTCGATGTCCCGCTGCAGATCCTCCGGCGACGCACCGTCCCCGGCGTCTTCGTTGTGAAGCAGCGCAATCTTCATCACCGGCCAAGCGAGCAAGACGTGAGCCAGCATCCTGGCAGCCAAGTTGCAACCGCACAGAGCGTGCGCATTCTGGTCGCCAACGACGACGGCATCTACAGCCCGGGCATCGCCGCGCTCGCGGAGGTCGCCTCCGAGTTCGGGGACGTGCGGGTCGTCGCTCCCGACGTCGAGCAATCCTCGATGGGACATGCGATCACGGCGTCGCGGCCGCTCGCGTATCGGCCGACGAAGCTCCCGAACGGCATCGAGGCGTACCGGGTGAACGGAACACCGGCCGACTGCGTGGCGCTCGGCTCGTATCACTGGGACAAGGTCGACGTCGTGCTCTCCGGCGTCAACCTGGGCTTGAACCTCGGCAACTCGATCTGGCACTCGGGCACGCTCGCCGCGGCGAAGCAGGCCGCGCTGCTGGGACTCCGGGGCATCGCGCTTTCCGCGCCGGGCGCGCGCGACCCGAGCTTCGACGGCCTGAAGCCGTGGATTCGCCGGGTGCTGGAGATCCTCCTTCCCGACTCCGCGCTCCCCCTCGTCAACGTCAATTTCCCCCGCGAGCCCCGCGGACTCGTCTGGACGCGCGTCTCCGTGCGTCAGTACGACGGCCGCGTCGTGCCGATGAAGGATCCCCTGGGGCGCGAGCTCTACTGGTTCACGGTCGTGCCCATCCAGGGCAGTGAAGAAGGCACCGACCGCTGGGCGCTCGAACGCAGCTGGATTTCGCTGACGCCCCTCCGGCTCGATCTGACCGACGAAGCGCAGCTCGCGGCCGCGCGCGAGAGGATCCCGCTCGACGAAGAACTGGCTGCCGCCCTGCCCCCCGAACGGCCCGAGCCCGAGGCGGCCCGCGAGGTGCGGGAGGACGAGGCCGCGTCGGCGCCCGTCGCGGGCCCGGCCGCGTCGTCGTAGGTCCCGCGTCCGGCATGTCCTCCCGCTCCTCCGGGCGTTGGGTCCTCGCCGCTTCGGTCCTGGGTTCGGGGATGGCCTTCATCGACGGCACGGTCGTGACCGTGGCGCTGCCGGTGCTTCAGCGCGACCTCGGCATTGCCGTGGCAACCGCCCAATGGATCGTGGAGTCCTACGCCCTCTTTCTCTCGTCGCTCGTGCTCGTCGGCGGCGCGCTCGCGGATCGCTGGGGCCGCCGGAGGGTCTTCGTCCTGGGAACGGTCCTCTTCGCCGCGGCGTCGCTGGCCTGCGGCCTCGCCCCGAACGCCGCGTGGCTCATCGCCGCCCGGGGCATCCAGGGAATCGGGGCCGCGCTTCTGGTCCCATCGAGCCTCGCGATGCTCGGCGCGGCGTTCGGCCCGCGGGAACGGGGGAAGGCCGTGGGCACCTGGTCCGCGCTGACCTCGATCGGCTCCGCGATCGGTCCCGCCCTCGGCGGATGGCTCGTGCAGGCGGTCTCGTGGCGGGCCGTCTTTCTGATCAACCTCCCGATCGCGGCCGCTCTCCTCTGGGTGACCGTGCGGAAGATTCCCGAAAGCCGGAATCCCCAGGCCGTGGCCCTCGACCTGAAGGGAGCGGCCCTCGCGACATTGGGCCTCGGCGGGCTCGTCTTCGGTTTGATCGAGGCGCCCGCCGCCGGCTGGACCGGCGTGCGCGCGTGGGCACCGATCGCGGGCGGCCTCGCGGCGTTGGCGGCGTTCGTCGCCGTGGAGGTGCGCGCCCCCCATCCGATGGTTCCCGTGAGCCTGTTCCGCAACCGCACTTTCGCGGCGACGAACCTCCTGACGCTCTTTCTCTATGCCGCCCTTTCCGCGATCTTCTTCTTTATGCCGTTCGTCCTGATCCAGGCCCGCGGGTACACCCCCGCCGCGTCCGGAGCCGTCATGCTTCCGCTCGTCCTCCTTATGTCCGCCGGCTCCCGCGCCGCGGGCGCGCTCGCCGATCGCGTCGGCCCTCGCCTTCCCTTGACGCTCGGGCCCCTGCTCGCCGGAGCCGGGTTCGTGCTGTTCGCGGTCCTGCCCGCCGGCGCGGGTTACGCCGTGTCGATCCTCCCGGCGCTCCTCGTCCTCGGCCTCGGCCTCGTGATCACCGTGGCTCCGCTGACCGCAACGGTCCTCAACTGCGTGGACCGCGAGGATCAGGGCATGGCCTCCGGAATCAACAACGCCGTCGCTCGCGTGGCGGGTCTGCTCGCGATCGCCGTCTTCGGAATCACCGCAGCCGCGGCCTTCAACGCGGAGCTCGATCGCCGCCTCGACGCGGCCGGCGTCTCGGCGAACATCCGCCGGCTGCTCGAGCCCGCGCGCCCGAAGCTCGGGGCCATGGAACCCCCGCCCGAGGCCAGCCGGGCCGAGGCGCGTGCCATCCGGATCGGCGTCGCCCGGTCGCTCGATGCGTCGTTCGACAGGGTCAGTCTGATCTGTGCCGGGCTCGCGGCCGCCGCGGCGATTTGCGGCGCCGTGGCCCCGTCCAGATCTCGAACCGCATCAGACTCTTCTTGAACCGCTCGCGATCGGGCCGGACTACTTAGCTACGGCCACGTGGCCGCGATTGGAGGCGTCTTGGCTCGAATGCGCGCAGTTTCCGTGTCGAAACCAGGCGGACCCCTGGAGCTATCGGAACGCGACATCCCCGAGCCCGGCCCGGGCTTCGTGCGGGTCCGCGTCGAAGCGTGCGGCGTCTGCCACAGCGACGTTCTGGTCAAGGAGGGGCATTTTCCGGGCATCTCCTATCCGCGGGTCCCGGGACACGAGATCGCCGGCATCGTCGATGCGGTCGGCCCCGGCGTTCCCGAGTGGAAGAAGGGCGACCGCGCCGGCATCGGCTGGTTCGGCGGAAGTTGCGGGTACTGCGATTCCTGCCGGCACGGCGACTTCCTGACGTGCCGCAACGATTTCCGCATCACGGGCATCGCCTTCGACGGCGGCTATGCGGACTACTGTGTCGCTCCCCGCGCGGCCCTCGCCCGGATCCCCGACGGTCTGCCCCCCGAGGAGGCGGGCCCGCTCATGGATGCGGGCGTCACGACGTTCAATCCTCTCCGCCATTCCGGCGCGATGCCGGGTGAGCTCGTCGCCATCCTGGGGATCGGCGGCCTCGGCCACCTGGGAGTCCAGTTCGCGGCGAAGATGGGCTTCGACACCGTCGCGATCGCCCGCGGCGCGGACAAGGAGCCTCTCGCCCGGGAGCTCGGCGCGCGGCGCTACATCGACAGCAAGGCCCAGGATCCCGCGGCGGAGCTGGCGAAGCTCGGCGGAGCCCGGGTGATCCTCGCGACGGTCACGAATGCCGCGGCCATGGCGGCCTGCATCGGCGGTCTGGGACCCAACGGCAAGCTCATCATCGTCGGCGCGCCTGCCGAGCCGATGCAGATCGGCGTCGGGCCGCTCATCTTCGGACGGCGCTCGATCATGGGCTGGCCGTCCGGCACCTCCATCGACGCCGAGGAGACGCTGAAGTTCGCGGCGCAGGCGGGCGTGCGGCCGCGCATCGAAAAATACCCGCTCGAGCGCGCGGCCGAGGGCTACGACCGGATGATGAGCGGCGACGCGCGTTTCCGGGTGGTGCTGACGACCTAGCTCTTCTTCTTCGGGCAGGCCGCCGCGAACCCGAGGTCGCAGGCCTTCTTCTTCAGCTCCGCGGCGCGGCGCGCATCCTTCTTGACGCCGTCGCCTTTCTCAAAGGCGACGCCGAGAGCGAAGCACCCCTCCCCGTCTCCGCCCTGGCAGGCTTTGTCGAGGTAGACGGCCGACTTCGCGGGGTCCTCGGGGACGCCCGAGCCGGACGCGTAGATCGACGCCGCGTTGAAGCAGCCCCACGCATCGCCCCGCTCGCAGCCCTGAATCGAAAAGTCGCGGCCGTGCTCGACGTCCTTCGGCACTCCGTCTCCGGCCAGGTACAGCGCTCCGAGCAGCGAGCAGGCACGCGAGGAGTTCGCCGCCGAATCGGGATCGTTCGGGTTGGGCTTGCGATCGCAGGCCTCCCGGAAGATGGCGGCCGATTTCTCCGGGTCTTTCGCAACGCCGATCCCGTCGCGATAGGCCCGGCCGACGTTGACGCAGCCGGCGAGATTGGACGGCTGGCAGCGCGTTCCGTCGCAACCCTCCTGGTAGAGGGCGACCGCGCGCACCTTGTCCTCCTTGACGCTCTGGCCCCGCTCGTAGAAGAAGCCGAGGTTCGTGCAGGCGGTCGAGCTCCCGAGCGCGCATCCCTGCTCGTACTTCGCGGCCGCCAGGTGCGGGTCCTTCGGGCCGCCCCGCCCTTCCTGGGCCATCAGGCCCACGTTGTAGCAACCCTGGGGATCTCCCAGATCGCAGGCCTTCCGGTAGAGCGTGGTCGCGGTCCCGTCGTCCCTCTTCACGAGCTTCCCGGTCGCGTACATGAACGCGAGGTGCGCGCAGCCGGCCGCGGAGTTGAGCGTGCAGGCCCTCTCGGCGGCGAACCGGGCGCTGCTGGAGGTGTCCGCGACGTGCATGAGCTCGATGGCCTCGTAGGCGCACGCGTCGGCGGATCCGCCGCGGCAGGCCGTCGAGAAGATCTCGAGTGCGCGCGCCGAATCGGGTCCCAGCGTCGGGCTCCAGAGCAGCCAGCCCTCGCGGAAGCACGCGCTCGCGCTCCCGTCCTTGCACGCCTTTGCGAGAAAGGACGCCTGCTCGACCGCATCGAGGGTCAGTTCGATCGACGCGCCGGCGCGCCGCACCGTGACGCCGACCGGCCCGCACGCGCGGCTGAACGCCGCCGCGGAAAACTCGCATTCGTTGGCGATCGGCGCGCCGCCGACTGCCGTGACGACGTCGCCCGCCTGGATCCCGGCGGCCGCGGCCGGACCGCCAGCCCAGACGTCGGTCACGAGCGCTCCCTGCACGGCGTTGGGCACGTCGAGCTTCTCGCGGGCCTCCTTCGAGATCGGGCCTGCCTCGATGCCGAGCGTTCCCACGCACGGAGGGGCCGCCGCGGTCTTCGGGGACGCGGCCGGAGGCGCGCTCGAACAGCGTGCCGCGGCCATCGCGAGAATCACCGCGAGGAGGGAAAGGAGTCTCTTCACTCCCGCGCATGCTGTCGCATCGCGAGGACGGACGCAACGACAGCCGCAAGGGGGGCGACCCAGAAGTCGCGCGAGCCGAGCGCCCACAGAATCGCGCCCGTGACCACGCACCAGGAGACCGGGAGGACCATGAGCAGCCAGCGCGGCCTGAACTTCCCGGCAAGCAGGAGCCCGAGCGTGCCGATGGCGGTCGGATCGGGGGCCAGGCCGAAGATCTCGGCGGATCGCACGCCGCGCCCCAGCAGCGGGGAAACCAGAGGAAGCCCGAGCAGCGCCACGAGGTACATCGCGAGCCCGACGCGGCCGGCGAGATCCCCCGGCCACCCGAGGGAGGCCCGTCCCAGGACGACTCCGACGACGACGAGCAGGGCCGCCTCGAGGCAGAAGGCCCAGCCGAAGTACGGCGCCGCGGTGTTGAGCCTCGAGTATCGGAGGCCATGAAATGCCAGCCCGACCCAGAGCCAGCCGAGGGCCAGTACGGCTGCGATCCATCGGCCGGAGCCGGGCCTGCCCCGCCGGGAAATCGCGAGAACGGCGAGCCCGAGGGCAAGCGCGAGCACCTGCGCCGGCCAGATCGCGGCGTTGTAGAGCTCGAAGAGCCGGTAGTACGCGTGCGAGGAAAAGAGAATGAGATCCGAGAGGGTGTACGTCCACCACTCCGACATCAGTACTTCTCGACCTCGCGCACGATCCTCTGACGCATGGGCCCGTCCGGAAGGCGCCCGTAAGCGGCTCCGATGTCCTCCCGCATGTGCGCCACGACCGAGGTCGCCGGGATCGCGCACGTGACCGCCGGGTGCGAGATCACGAACTTCAGGAGAATCTGGGGCCAGTTCGCGCAGTCGATCTCCGACGCCCAGGACGGCAGCGGCGCGCGGGCGAGCGCCTTGATGAGGTCGCCTTTCTGGAACGGCCGGTTGCAGATGACGGCGATCTTGCGCTCCTGCGCCAGAGGAAGAAGCCTTTCCTCGACCTCGCGGTCGGCCGCGTTGTAAGAAAGCTGCACGAAGTCGAGCGGCTCCTTCCGCATGATCTTCTCCATGTCGTCGTGGCGCCGGCCGTGGGAAGTCGTGATGCCGACGTACCGGAGACGGCCCTCCGACTTCATCTGGAAGAGCACCGGGAGGTGCTCCTCCCACGCCATCAGGTTGTGCACCTGAAGAAGATCGAACCGGGCCACGCCCCACCGGCGCTCCGACTCCTTGATCTGCTCCGGACCCTTCTTCCCGTCGTTGACCCAGACCTTGTCGGCGGAGAAGAGCGGCTTGGGGTACCCCAGCTTCTTCAGGCCGTAGCCGATGACGTCCTGGGAGGAGCCGTACATCGGCGAGGAGTCGATGAGGCGCCCCCCCTGCGCGAAGAACACCCCCATCACTTCCGCGCACACGTTGCGCGCCGCAACATCCTCGCCGACGTTGAACGTGATCGAGCTCCCGAGGCCCACGAGCGGGAGGGCCTCGCCCGAAGACGGGATCGCGCGGGTCAGGATCGGCCCGGAACCGGCGGCGGCCGACATCGCGGGTCCGGGATAGGCGCCCAGCCGCGGAGGTCGCAGAGCGGCGCCGGCGGCGGCCGCCGTCAGCGCCGCGAGGAACGTCCGGCGGGAGAGCGTGTCGGATTGGCGCATGGGTGAGGTCCGCCTTTCGGCTCCCCCAACGCCGGGTCCCTCCGGCTCATTCCGCGGGATGGGCTCCGAACGACTTCATTTTCCGGGCTCCCGGAGCCGACTCGCCAAAGCGCGAAGGCGATCGAGCGCCCGCAGGACGCCCCGCCGCCGCGCGCCCTCCTCCAGCCGGCCCGTCTCGAGCGCTCGACGCGGTGCGTGGAGGATCCGGTAGGCGGCCCGGGCGTCGCTCGCGCTTCCTCGCCGCTGCCACGCCGCGAGGCGATCGACGATCGCGTCCTCCGGGCTCAGGGTCAGGACGCGCATGCCGTCGATGTCCAGGCAGAACGGCGCCTCGGCCGCCGGGAAGCGCGAGGCGGGCAGGTCCAGGACGATCCCATCCGAGGCGAGGTCCCATCGGCGCTCCTGCTCCCGGAAGCCGATCCGCCGGAGCGCCGTCGCGGCCTCCGCACTGACCTCGCCGACGAAGTCCAGATCGCCGCCCGCGCCGCCGGCGCGCGCGTGGAGCTGCGCCGCGGCGCGGCCCACGAGCACCGGCGCCGGCCCGGTTCGGTACAGGCTCTGAAACCACGACACCAGCGCGGCCGTGCGCCGCGGGCCGTCCGGCAGCCGCAGCCGCGCGAGGAGGCCCGTCACGATCCAGACGTTGTACTCGGAGGCCGGACGCATCTCGGCTCCCACGGCGGGGCGGGGCCTATGCCCGGTTGGCCGCGGGCGCCAGGCGCTCGGACCAACGGATGCGGCCGGTCAGCTGCATTGCGACGAAGAGCGTCAGGATCGCGCCGATCGTCACCGTCAGGCCCGTGAATCCCTTGAAGAAGAAGGCGTAGGAGAACAGCACGAGGTACAGAAACTGCGTCAAGCCGGCCTCGACCGCGGCGAACCGCAGGCCGACGACGAGCCTCAGGTAGCTGACCACCAGAGCCAGCGACACGGCGGAGCTGATCGCAAACGCGAGATGGATGTCGACGTGGTCCACGAGATACGCCAGCAGCAGGTGGAAGGCGAAGAAGGCCGCCGCGAGGAAGAAGTAGTTGACCGGATGGAGCTCGATCCGCCGCAGGGTCGTGATGAGCAGCATGACGAAGAAGAAGAAAAAGAGCGACACCGGCGCGAAGAAGCTGATCCGGCCGGCGAGGGGGCCCGGCTGGAGCTTCGCCGGCATCGCCATCGCGATCGCGTAGCCCGAAAGCAGGCTCTCGTAGTCCCAGTGGAGCTGCCAGCCTTCGCCGGCCCGGCGCTTGCTCGTCGGCGAGAGCGTGTTGTCGGGAAAGTCGATGTCGGAAAAGTCGGTCGTCATCTTCAGCTGGAAGTCGCGGACCTGGGCGACCGTTCCGCCGAAGTCGTAGCGCCAGCTGTCCAGCCCCTGCGAGCGGTAGCGCACCTCCAGGACCATCGCCTTTCCGGCCACGGCCGCCGCCTTCCCCGTGATGGCCGCGACGGACGCGGCGATGCCCCGGGGCGTGGCATCCGAAGGAGTCGTCGCGGGCTCGCTCGTCACGTCCACCGGCATGCCGTCCACGGACAGGACGAGGTCGTCGTACATGGCCTGGGCCGCGGGAAACGGAACCCGGATCGTGACGAGCTCGGTGGTCGTGGTCGGGGCAAACGTGTAGCGTCCCTCGAACGCGACCCGGTACGTGCTGTACCAGAGGAGCCCTTTCTGACGGGGATCGAGGTCGAGCTGCACGTCGATGCGGCTCGCGTCCAGCGGGATCGCGCGGTCTTCCTTGACCTCGATCTTGCGAATCACTTTCTTTCCGTCCTCGAGTGATTCCGCCTCCCGATACGAGACGACGGTGAACGTCGCCGACGGAGGGCTCTGGCTCTGGGTGCTGCCCCACGTCGAGGCGACGCGTCCGGAGAGCAGGCCCTCCGACGAGTACGTCCGGGTCATGATGGTGCCTCCGAGAATCACCCACGCAATCGTCGAGCAGAAAAAGATCGCCAGGATCGCCAGCACGCGTTTGCCCATGCATTCCCTCCTGAGACACAGGAGACGCTGCGGCGCGGGCTTCCCGGGGGCGGGCCCGTGAAGCTTCGAGGGCGAATTGTGGCAAAACGGTGGCGGCCGCCGGGACGCGTGCCGGCCGTGTCAGACTTCGCGCATGCCGGGAGCAGGGGGCGCCGGTGGAGCCGTCGCCATCGCCGTCGTCGACGACGAGCCGCACATCCGCGAGACCGTGGCCTTCGCACTGCGGCGCGAGGGCTACGAGGTCGCGGAGCATCCGGACGGCTCGACCGCCTGGAACGCGTTCGAGCTCGAGCTGCCGGACCTCGTCGTCCTCGACATCCTGATGCCTGGCATCGACGGGCTGGAGCTCTGCCGGCGGCTGCGGGCGAAATCGGAGGCGCTGCCCATCATCTTCGTGACGTCCAAGGACGAGGAGCTCGACCGCATCCTGGGGCTCGAGCTCGGCGCGGACGACTACCTCTGCAAGCCCTTCTCGGTGCGCGAGCTCGTCGCGCGCGTGCGGGTCCTCCTGCGCCGTCGCGCGCTCCTCGACAGTCCCGCCGCGCGGCGCTTCGGACGGCGACGCGAAGCTGCTGCGTTCGCGGGCCCCTCGCCCTCGACCTCCTGCGCTACTCGGCCCGCTGGAACGGAGCGCCCGTGCCGCTGACGGTCACGGAGTTCCTCCTGCTGAAGGCGCTGGCCGCGCACCCGGGGCACGTCAAGACGCGGCGGCAGCTGATGGAAGAGGGCTACGCCGAGGATGCCTACGTCAGCGAACGCACGATCGACAGCCACATCAAGAGGCTGCGCAAGAAGTTCCTCGACCTCACGCCCGGCTTCGACGCCATCCAGACCGTCCACGGCCTGGGCTACCGTTATCGGGAAGCCGGAGATCCCGAGGCGTGACGCTGTTCTCGAGGATCTCGTACCGCCTGCTGGCCTTCAATCTCCTCCTCGTCTTCCTGCCGCTGACGGGATTTCTCTTCCTCGACGTCTACGAGCACCGGCTGCTCCGCGCGCAGGAGCGCAGCATGGTGCAGCAGGGGCGTCTGCTCGCGGCGGCGCTCTCGACGGCTCCGTCGGTCGATGCCGCGTCGGCGCAGGCGCTGCTCGAGGCGCTCCAGGGACGCCCGGACGCGCGGCTCCGGGTCCTCGATCTGGAAGGGAACCTGCTCGCCGACTCGAGCCGCGTCAGCACCCCGGACGAGGCGCCTACGGACGCGACGGACCCAGCCGACGCCGAGACGGAACCGCCGGAGCTGCCCCGGCGGCCGCCTCGCGAGACGCGGCTCTACCGCATCGGCGCCTGGTTCTACCAGCTCTACGCGAGAGTCTTCGAGCCGCCGGCGCCCGGTCTCGCATCCGCGGAGTTCTATGGCGCGGCCAAACGCCTCGACGGGCCCGAGATCCAGACCGCGTTGCGGGGACGCTACGGTTCCGCGACGCGCGTGTCGGCCTCGGGTCAGCGCTCGGTGACGCTCTACGCCGCGGTGCCCTTCCGCCGGGACGGCCGCATCGCGGGCGCGGTCCTCGTCTCCCAGTCCACGTACCGGATCCTGCAGGACCTCTACGCCGAGCGGCTGGGGCTCTTCAAGATCGTGCTCGCCTCCGTGGCGGTCGCGGTCCTGCTCTCGGTGCTCGTGTCGACGACGATCGTGCGGCCTCTGCGGCGTCTTCGCGACGAGGCCTCCGCCATCCTCGATCGGCGCGGCCGCCTCAAGGGCGCCTTCGGCGCATCGAGCCGTCCCGACGAGATCGGCGATCTGGCGCGGGCGCTCCGGGAGCTGACGCGGCGGCTCGACGCGCACCTGCAGACCCTCGAGTCGTTCGCCGCCGACATCTCCCACGAGCTCCGCAACCTCCTGACCTCCATACGCACGGCGGCGGACATGGCGGCCGAGGTCGAGGATCCGGCGGAACGGCGGCGGTTTCGCGAGATCGTCCAGCGCGACATCGCGCGGGTGGAGCGGATGCTCGCGGGCGTGCGCGACATCGCCTCGATCGACGCGCGGCTGGCCCGGGAGGAGAAGGAGTCGATCGCGCTCGACCGGCTGCTCGCCGAGATCGTCGAGAGCTTCAACGTGCGCGAGCACGGGCGCGTCCGCTTCCGGCTCGCTTCGAAGGGAGCCGCAACGGTCCGAGGCTCCACGGACCGCGTCAGCCAGATCTTCGAGAACCTCCTCGACAACGCCGCGGGCTTCAGTCCCGCGGGAGGCGAGGTCCTGGTGTCGCTCTCGACCCGGGACGGGTTCGCCGTGAGCTCCGTTTGCGACCAGGGGCCCGGAATCCCGCCGCCGCATCTCGATCGCGTGTTCGAACGGTTCTTCACCTACCGGCCGGGCGCGCGCGAGGGCGAAGGACGGTCGGACGACCACAGCGGCCTCGGCCTCGCGATCGCGGCAGCGATCGCCGAGGGCTACGGCGGCGGGATCAAGGCGGCCAACCGCGAGGGGGGCGGCGCGGAGTTCACGGTGCGCCTGCCGACCGCGTAGAAAGAAAAAGGGCGGGGACGCGCCCCGCCCTTCCGAAGCCGGCCTTCCGGCTACTGCTTTTCGTAGACCGCCGTGTTGTTCATCGACGGCATGTCGGGCGATTTCGTCGTCACGGTGCGGGTCTTGCCGTCGGCGGAGACCACGATCTTGCCGGTTCCCACGACCTTCCCGCCTTTCTTGACCGTCATGTCGAGCGTGTTGGCGTCGACCTTGACGTAGGAGCGCGAGTCGTACGCAGGCTCGCCCGTGGCCGGGTAGTCCTTGCCGTCGAACTTGCCCGTCCACTCGTTGTGGATGGCCTTGCCGTCCTTGTCGGTGCCGTCGACGGTGACCTTGACCATGTCGCCGGCCGCGGGCGCATAGGTGACCGTCTGGTTCTTCGTCGCCCCCGGGCTGAACGTGGACTTGGCCTCGTTGAGCTTCCAGGTGCCCGTGTTGGCATCGGCGGCGAGCGCCAGGGAGAGACCCGCGAGCAGACCCGTGACCGAAGCGAGGATGGTCCGTGCTTTCATGTTCCCCTCCAGTTACTTCGAAGCGATTCCGAAGCTTCGAATCAATCGCGGAATCCTATGCTCACTCCCACCAGTACTTCGCCCGCTTCCGCTCCCGCGCGCCCTTTTCGTTCGAGTGTCGCGGCGTCGTAGAGGCGCCCGTTGACCATCGTCCAGGTAACCTTCTCGGACTGCCGGATGTCCTTCAGGGGATTGCCCTCGATGACGATGAGGTCCGCGAGCTTGCCCGCCTCGAGCGTCCCGAGGTCGCGGTCCATGCCGAGCGTCTTCGCGCCGTTGGCCGTCGCGCAGCGGAGGCCTCGTGCGGCGTCATGCCTCCCTGCACGAGCATCCAGAGCTCCCAGTGGAGCCCCAGGCCCTCGCGCTGGCCGTGCGCGCCCGTGTTGACGAGGACGCCGCCTTGCCCTCGAGCTTCCGCGGCGACCCGCGCGAGATCGAAGTGGTTGAACTCCTCGTCGGGAGCCATGACGCGGCGGCGCGAGCGCGGATCGAGGATGAACGGCGGGCACGAACTTCGCGAGGCGCGCGTTCTCCCACACGTTCGTCTTCTCGTACCAGTAGTTCTCGCCCCATGATGCCGCCGTACCCGACAAGGAGCGTCGGCGTGTAACCGACCTTCGTCGGCGGCCACAGCGCGTCGACGTCCGAGTAGACGTGCGCGACAGCGGGATCGTGTGCTCGATCGTCGTGTGGCCGTCGACGACCATCGTCATGTTGATCTCGAAGTCCGACCCGCCCTCCGGCACGACCATGATGCCGACGTCGCGCGCGCCGGCGAGGAGCTGCTGGCGCTGCTCGCGGCGGGGCTGCTGGTAGCTCTTGACGGAGATGGCGCCGACCGCCTTCATGCGGCGCAGGTGCGAGACCGCGTCGTCGAGCGAGTCGACCGTCGGCCTTGAAATCGCCCGCGGCGCCGTAGAGGATCGTGCCGGTCGAGAAGATCCGCGGGGCGCGGATCAGCCCGCGCGCGCGAGCTCGGCGGCGGCGTAGACTTCGCCGGTGTCGTTGGACGGGTCGTGGACCGTCGTGACGCCGAACGCCGAGCGAAGCGTCCGATCTTCCAGTTCTGCTGCGGCGCGATGCCGTTCGGAGCCGAAGCCGCCGTGCTAGTGCGCGTCGATCAGGCCCGGCAGGACCGTCTTGCCGGTCACGTCGATCGTCCTCGCGCCCGCCGGGATCGGCGACGGGCGCCCTTCGCTGCCGACGGCCTTGATGCGGTTCCCCTCGACGACGACGACGCCGTCCTCGATGATCTCGTCGCCCTTCATCGTGACGACCCGGCCGCCCGTGAACGCGACCGTGCCGGAGGGTGCGTCGAGCGGCGCGTCGAAGGACACGTTGCACCCCGATTCGACCGGCGGCTCGGGCAGCTTCTCGGGCGCGCCGGGCATGAAGGCGAAGGCCTCCTTGAGGCTCGCGCTCGAAGAGCTGCGGTCCGTAGGACCAGTAGAGCCTGGCCGAGTCGCCCGAGAACGCGAGATTCTCCCCCGCGTCCTTCGAGACGCGCGTGACGCGGCACGGCCTTGCTCTTCGGGCCGATGTCGACGCGGCGGCCGGTCGCGATGAACGGCGTGACGTAAGCGTTGAAGCCCTCGCGGAACGCGAGCCACCTGCCGTCGGGCGAGACCGCGAACTCCTGCGCGAGGTCCGAGAGGTAGTACTCGTGCGACGTCGGAGCCGTCGAGCTCGACGGAGGCGAAGACGCGCTTGCTCGGGGGCGATCTGGTCTCCGCCGCCCTTCCGTCTTGACGAAGAAGACGCGGTCGGATGCCTTGCCGAAGCGCGGCGAGAAGGCGTCCTCGACGACGAGGACGGGCTTGCCGCCGGCGGCCGGGACCGCGAAGTAGAGGCCGGGATCGGTCGGACCAGGCCGTCGTTCGAGGAAGCCGCCCGTGCCCTTCGTGTACACGATCTTCGAGCCGTCGGGCGAGAAGACGGGCTCGAGAGTAGTGGCCGGGCTTTCGGTCACGGCGCGCGGAGACGCCTCCCGGCACCGAGGCCACGCGGATCGATCGCCGAGCTTCTCGTCGTTCCAGGTCGTGTAGACGATGGACTTTCCGTCGCGCGACCAGGACGGGTAGTACTCGAAGTGCTTCCGTCTGCTTCGTCAGGCGCTTCGGCGTGCCGCTCGGGCAGGTCGCGCACATAGATGTAGCCCAGGGCCTGGTACGCGACGCGCTTGCCGTCGGGCGCGACCGCGACGGTGCGGAGCATGCGCACCGGGAACGTGTCCCTTGAAACCCGCCCTGGTTCGCAGCGGGTCGGAGATGCGCCGCGCATCGAGGCCGCGTGACCCCCGTCAGGACGTCGACGCCGAAGCGCACGGCACTCGCCGCCTTGCGCGTGTCCTGGACGCGAAACGGGATCGTCGCGGACCTCTTCGCCGCCACGTCGACGCGCCGGACCTTGCCGCCCGCCCACAGCGACGACCGACTTCGAGTCCGGCGTCCACGCCATGCCCGGATACACGCCGTGGATCGCCCAGGTCTCCTGCATGTCGCGCTCGAGGCCGTCCCAGATCGGGCCGCTCCGCACGCCGGACTCGAGGTCGCGGACGAAGAGCGTCGTCTTGTACTTGACGCGGCGGATGAAAGGCGAGCGACTTGCCGTCGGGAGAAGGCGTCGGCCGGATCGAGCCGCCGGCGCCCGTGACGTAGTTCGAGGATCTTGCCGGTTTCCCGGTCGAGCCGCTTGATGACGTAGATCTGGCCGTTCGGGTCCTTGTTGTACTCGAAGATCTTTCCGGGAGTGGTGTCCGCGGACCAGTAGAGGTAGCGCCCGTCGGGCGAGAAGGCGGGCTCGCCGTCGTCCTTCTGCTCGGTCGCCCGCTTGGTCATCTGCAGGCCCTCGCCGCCGGAGCGGTGGTAGAGCCAGATCTCTCCCGCGCCGAGCGAGCGCGTGCCGGTGAAGTGCTTGCGCGCCGCGACGTACTGCGAGTCGGGCGTCCACGTCGGGCTGTTCAGGAGCCGGAAGGTCTCCTTGGTGACCTGCTGCGGCTTCTTGCCGTCGCGGTCCATGATCCAGATGTTGTCGCCGCCGGAGCGGTCGGACGTGAAGGCGATCCACTTCCCGTCGGGCGAGAAGCGCGGCTGCATGTCCCAGGGGATGCCGGAGGTGAGCGCGCTTCGCCTCGCCGCCGGTCGACCGGCATCACGTAGATGTCGCCGAGGAGGTCGAACGACGATCTCCTTGCCGTCGGGCGAGACGTCGACGCGACATCCACGTGCCCGGCGTCGACGTCGAGCGGCGACGGTCCACGTCGTAGGCGTACGGCGGGTTGGCGACGTCCCACTTCGGCTTGTCCTTTTCCTTGTCGGCGGCGTCGGCCGGCGGCTTTGGCGGATCCTGGCCGTGGAGGGTGGCGGCGCACAGCAGGAGCAGGAAAACGAGGAAGCGGTTCTTCATGGCGGCGGATCTTATCGGAGACCGTCGGCGTGGAACTTGCTGCTAAATTGGACGACCGAAGGAGAACGCCATGCGCAACCCGCGAGCCCTCGTCCTGTGCACCGCCGCCGCCGTCGTCATCGTTTTGGGATTCGTCGGCGCGCTCCAGGCGCAGGATCCCCAGAAGATCACCGTGACCGCGAAGAAGTACGAGTTCTCCCCAGCGAAGATCGAGGTCAAGGCCGGGCAGCCGGTCGAGCTCACCTTCCAGAGCGAGGACACCAAGCACGGGTTCGAGTGCAAGGAGCTCGGCATCGAGAAGGTAACCTTCGACAAGGACAAGCCGGAGACGGTGACCTTCACGCCCGAGAAGGCCGGGACTTACGAGTTCAAGTGCTCCAAGTTCTGCGGCATGGGCCACTCGAAGATGAAGGGCGAGATCGTCGTCTCGCCGTAAGGCGCTCTAGTACAGCTTCGAAAGACCCTACGGCGTTCCGGAGCGACCCCAGTGCAGGCCGAGCGCCTTGGCCAGAAAGACGGCCATCTGCCCCCGCGTCAGCGCAGCGTCGGGACAGAAGTTCCCGTTCCCGCAGCCGGCGGTGATGCCCGACTCCGCGAGCGCCTCGATGAACTGGAAAAACGGTGGCCGGTCGGAACGTCGTTGAAGGTCGCCACCCCAGGGGGGTTGCGGACCGTCCGTTTCCACCAGACCTCGACCCAGCCGAAGTACTGCGGGTTCGGAAACGAACCCTGTTGAACATGGAGTATCAGGGACGTCCGCGCGTTCCCGATTTGCACTTCCAGAGGCGACGCGTTGTAGTCGGTTCCCCAAGGGTGGATCGTGCTCCCGAACGACCCGAGCGTCGCGAGGATTCCACCGCTGAACCGTTGATAAAGCGCAACACCGATCGCGTTCGGCGCGTCCGTCACGGAATTGAGGCCGATGTAGTCGATCACGGCCCCTTCCGGGAGCACGAGCGGAGCGTAGAAGTCCTGGACCGTGTTCGTCGCTCCGAATCGTCCGAGACTGCCGGATGTGGCATAGGGCTCGCCCGACCCAGCCGGCAGAAAGGCGATCGCCGGCACCACCGTGACCGAATAGTCCTCGACCCCGTACGCCTTTGGAGTCGACGCGTGGTTTCGAGCCGCTCTGAGGCGGCCGCGATCTCGGCGGTCGCGGCCGAGGCAGCCAGGAGTAGAGCCGCTCGAAGGGAATACCCGATCCGGACCATGGTCGCGGGAGCGCGCATCGAATGACCTCCTCGGTTGCGGGAATGGTATCTCCTCGAGAGAGTCTTCGTGGCAGATTTTGCGTGCCATGCGATCCGGTTATCTGTTCGCTAGCCTGTTCCTCGCGGCTTCGGCCGCCGTCGCCCAGCCGGCACGCAAGCTCGCGCTCGTCGGCGGAATGCTCCTCGACGGCTACGACGTCCCGCCGCTCCACCATGCGGCGATCCTGATCGAGGGCAATCGCATCGTCGCGGTCGGGCCGGCCGCGCAGATGACGATCCCGCCGGACGCGGAAATCATCGACACGAGCGGGCGCACGATGATGCCCGGGATGATGGATCTGCACGCCCACCTGCAGATCCTGGGACACGGGGACTACGACCGCTGGGATCCCTGGATCGAGAAGAACAAGCTGCTCGAGAAGGTCTCGGAGATCTCGGCGAAGCAGATCCTGATGGCCGGCGTGACGACGGCCGTGGACCTCGGAGGCACGCTCAAGGAGAGTCTCGCCGTCCGGGACCGGATCAACTCCGGCGCGATCCCGGGCCCGCGCATGCTGATGGCCGGGCCGTGGATCACCCGCAGCGTCGGCGACTACTACACGGGACTGCCCAACCAGCTCGTCGTCGACACGCCCGCACAGGCGGCCAAGGCGGTTGACGATCTGGCCACGGCCGGCGTCGACGTCATCAAGGCGTACGTGGACCTGAAACCCGAGCACTACAAGGCCATCGCCGACGCCGCGCACCGGCGCAAGATCCGGGTCCACGCCCACGTCTACGACCCGGTCGACGTGCGAAATGCCTTCGAGGCCGGGATCGACGTGCTCCAGCACGTCGGGTCGGCCGGGATGCCGCGCTACGACCCCGCGCTCGTCAACGCGATCGCGGTCAAGGGCACGCCGGTCGTCGTCACGGCGGCGCATCGGGCGTTTCTCTTTCCCGCGACCGTCGCGTTCCCCGAGCGGCTCCAGGACCCGCAGCTCAAGGAAGACTTCGGGCCGCAGATCTGGACAGAGGTGCAAAGCTCGTTCAAGAACTTCCAGGCGCTCTCCTACTTTTCGACGGCCGACCAGGAGGCGCGCTGGGCGAAGGCTTCTCTCGGACAATGGATCGAGGCCAACGTGACGCTCGGCATGGGGACCGATTCCGGCACGCCGATGAACTTCCACACCGAGGCGCTCTGGCGCGAGATCAAGGCGCACGTCGACACGGGCATGTCGCCCCAGCGCGCGATCAACGCGGCGACGCGCGTCAACGCCGTGATCCTCGGCCGCGGCAAGGACCTCGGCACGATCGAGCCCGGCAAGCTCGCCGACATCATCGTCGTGCGCGGCGATCCCCTCTTCGACGTCACCGCCCTCGGCAACGTCGAGGTCGTCGTCAAGGACGGCGTCGTCTACAAGGGCGGGAAGCGGACGAAGTAGGTTGCTCCAGGTCACGCCGTCGATCGCGATCCGCGAGGAGGAGCTCTCCGAACGCTTCGTGCGGGCGTCCGGGCCCGGCGGCCAGAACGTCAACAAGGTCTCGACCGCGGTCGAGCTGCGGTTCGACGTCGGGGCGTCGTCGCTGCCGGAGGACGTGAAGGCCCGCCTCGTCCACCTCGCCGGCCGGCGCCTGAGCTCCGAGGGCGTTCTGCTCATCGACAGCCGGGAGCACCGCACGCAGGCCCAGAATCGCGCAGAGGCCCGGGACCGGCTCGTCGCGCTCGTGCGTCAGGCGGCGGCGAGGCCGAAGAAGCGCAGGAAAACGCGCCCCCACGCCGGGGCGAAAGAGCGGCGTCTCGCCGCGAAGTCCGTCCGCGGCCGCGTGAAGGCGGCGCGCGGGCGCGTCCGCGACGATGACTAGCCGAGTCGCTAGGGCGCGAGCATCCTCGCGACTTCGGGGCTCTTTTTTCCCGTCATCTCCCATTGGATGAGCGACATTGGAATGAGTCCCTTCGCGGTGAAGTCGTCCATGAACGCTTTCATGCGGAAGCCGTCGCCAAGGTCGCGCCGGCGCTGGGCCACGAGGTCGTCGATCTGCATCTTCCCGGTCAGGTAGCTCGTCCCGTAGCCGGGTTGCTGGAGATACAGGAACTGCTCGAAGCGCACGAGGCTGGTCTTCATGTCGAGCCAGCCGCGCGGCGTGTTGGCGCTGGCGAAGGCGGCGGCCTGCTCGATCGTCATCATGTTCGCGACCATGTAAAGCTCGCCGAGGGCCCGCGCCGCCCGCTGCGCGACGAGGATGTAGATGAGCTCCCGGGTGCGGGGCCGCGCGTCGAAGAGCCCCGCCTGCATCATGAGCTCTTCCCAGCCGGTCGCGAGGCCTTCCGTGCGGGTGTTGTCGATGTTGTGGAGACGGACATCCCGGCGAATCGGGCTCGCGGGAGGCTCCGCGACCATCCAGGCCTTGTCGAACCAGTGGAAGTCGTGGGTGCGCATCACGAGCGCGTCGCGGTAGGAGACCTGGCCGAAGAAATGGAGGGGTTCCGGGCTATAGCTGCCGATCCGAGCCCGCAGGGCCGGGTCCATGTATTCCTTGACGGTCAGGATCTCCTTGTCCTTCAGGAACACCACGTACTCGGTCACCGCGGCGTTGAACTTGCGGTCGTACTCCTCGGTGTTGGCGATGGGAACCTGAGGCGCGAGCTTCGCGTTCTTGATCTCTTCCATCGCGAGGAGGGCGCGGGACCGCGCGAGCTCCCGCTCGTGGAGGGCGAACTCTTCCTGCCAGGTCAGCGGCACGAGCTGGACGTGCTTCAGGTACCAGTCGTAGTTCTCGATCCCGATGCCCGAAGGTCCGGTCTTCGAGGGCGCCTGCGTCTCGAGCCAGGCCGTCAACTCGTCGGTGGCCTGCCGGGCCCGTTCGGCGCTCGCTTTCAGGGGTGACGCCGCCGCGCCGAGCGTCTTGGCGAAGGCCGCGAGCTCCTTGCTCTGCTGCTGGAGATTCTTCGTGCCGTAGGTCCAGAGATCCTTGCCCGTGCCGTTGAGGTTGCCCTTGGCCTGAGCGAGAAGGCCCGGGATCGCGCGCAGGCCCGCGTCGACCTTGCCGGCGTCCTGTTTGGACAGCGGCAGCTTGTAGCTCCAGAGCTCGATCGCGCCCTCGGCGAAGGGGCCCTCGCGCTTGGGCTGGTCGCTCTCCTCCGGAAAGAACGTGACGTAGTAGCCGGGGTTGTTCGCCCAGGGCTTGAGCACCCGCTGGTCGAAGTCGAGCGACGCCATCTCGGCGCGGACGATCTGGTAATCGACCTGCTGCGGCACCGGCCACGCGCTCGGGTCGATCGCGGCCAGCCGTTTCGTGTACCCCTCGAGCCCCTTCTGTTGCGCCGCCATCGCGGCGGCCGTGTAGTCGGGGACTCCGTTGACGACCTTCGGCTTCTGGAACGCGCGGAACTCTTTGTAGAGCGCGACGAGATCGTCGTAGCCGCCGGCTGGCTCCGCCGAAGCCGCTCCCCCTCCCGCCAGAACACTCGCGAGCAGACAGACGCTCAACATCAGGACCGACGGATCGCGTGCAATCATGCCGCGGATTATAGGGTCAGCTCAGGCTCCCGCGTCCTGGAGCACCTTCGCCTCGTGCTCGGCGTCCGCGATCCCTCCGTGGCCCTTCGGGAACCAGGCGAGCCCCAGCGCGAAGACGACCACCAGGACGCCGACCGCCGTGGCGAGGCTGATGCGGATGCCCTCGACGAAGTCCCGGTCGGCCGCCGCGAGGATGGCCGCCTGGGTCGCGGGGTCCATGTGCGTGATCGGCCGGCCCGGGCCGATCTCCGCGCCGTACGCGCGCGGATTCGCGTTGCCGATGATCGCCGAGGTGACCTCGTGCCGCTCGGCGGGGTCCGGTATGGCCTGCGCGAGGTGCTCGGAAGCGTCACCGTCAAGCCAGGCGGCGAGGACCGAGCCGAGGACCGCGAACCCCACGGTCGACCCGATCGCCCGCTGCGCGCTCATGATTCCCGAGGCCATGCCGGCGCGGTCCGGCGGGAACGGCGATCATGGCGAGCGACGTGATCGGCGTCAGGCAGAGCGCGCCGCCGAACGCCGAGACCACGAGGCCGGCGACCACGATCGCGGTGTTCGTGGCCCAGCCCGCGATCATGACGCCCAGCCCGACGATCTGGCAGACGAGCCCGAGAGAATCAGGCGCCGCGAGCCGACGATCGACACGAGCTTTCCGACCCGCAGCGACACCAGCGTCTGGGTCAGGCTGAACGGCAGGAGCAGGAGGCCGGCCTGGGCGGGTGTGAACAGGCGCACGTTCTGGAGGTACTGCGTGATGACGAGCAGCATGCCGTAGACCGAGAAGAGCACCGCGAAGACCGTCACGATCGCGAGCGTGTAGGTGCGGTCGCGGAAGAGCCTCAGGTCCATCATCGGGATCGCGGCTTCGCCGCTCCGTCACGATGAAGGCCGTCAGGGCCGCCGCGGCGACCACGAAGAGCCCGACGATCTCCGGAGACCCCCAGCCCGCCCGGGGACCTTCGATCACGGCGTACGCGAGCGCCCCCACCGCGGCGATGAAGAGCAGCTGGCCCGGAAGGTCGAACGTCCGCGGCCTCTCGTCGCGCGATTCGGCCACGGAGCGCCACGTCAACGCGAGCACGGCGAGCCCCACCGGCACGTTGACGAGGAAGATGAACTGCGCCATCCCGTGCGCTCGACGAGGAAGCCGCCGAGGGTCGGACCGACCGCCAGGGCCGTCGTCGCGATCGCGGTCCAGATGCCGATGGCCCAGCGCCTTGTGCTTGGGTTCCGGGAAACGCGGCGCGACACCAGCGCGAGCGACGTGACGTTGACGGTCGCCGCCGCGACCCCCTGCACGGCGCGCGCGGCGTTCAGGACCGCGAGCGACCCGGCGAGCCCGCAGGCGACCGACGCCGCCGTGAAGAGAGCGATGCCGATCAGGTAGAGCCTGCCGCCGCCCGAACATGTCCGCGAGCGTGCCGGCCGACATGATGCCACGGCCATGCCGAGGCTGTACGCCGCGACGACCCACTGGAGACCCGCCTCGCCGACCTGGAAGTCGTGCTGGATCGACGGCAGCGCCACGTTCACGATCAGCGCGTCGAGGAAGATCATGAACAGGCCGAGGCCGGTGGCGGCCAGGGTGATGCGCTGGACTCGGGTCATCGCTCGCTGACCCGGAAGGATCTCACAAGGCGGCCGCGCGGCGAATGGCGCGGCGTCCCGGCCGTTACCGGCGCAGGGACGACCGGCCGCCGCACCGGCAGCTCTCGATCGCGTACGGCTCGGACTCGCTGGACGTCGCGTAGGCGTCGAACCAGCCGCGGTTCAGAATGGCCGGGCGCAGGAGCGCGAAGGCGTCGGCCTTGCTCGCATAGGCCTCGTCCCAGCCCGTCGCGAACTCCGCGAGCCCGTCGGCGCCGAAACGCACGTGGCCGACGAACATCTTCTGCACCGCGAGAGGATCATATGCCGGACGCCGCTCGGCCGCACCGGCGCCCCACAAAAAAAACGGCGGGACAAAAGCCCCGCCGTTTCGACGATTCGAGGGAAACGAAATCAGTAACGCGAGCGTCCGCCGCCACCGCCGCCGCCGCCGGCCTCGTTCTTCGGCCGCGCCTCGTTGACCTTCAGCGAACGGCCACCGAACTCGGTGCCGTTGAGCGAGAGCGCCTCGCGCGCCTGGTCCGCGTTGCTGAACTCCACGAAGCCGAAGCCCTTGGACTGGCCGGTGTCGCGGTCCGTGATCACGCGGGCCGAGTCCGGCGTGCCGAACTTCGCGAACATCGCCTGGAGCTGGTCGTCGGAGATGTTGTACGGGAGATTACCTACATAGAGCTTCATCGGGTCCATCCTCAAGTAAGCCGGTCGTCAATTTATGGATCGACGCGCCGCCGGCGCGGCGCCTCGCATTCTCGTGAATTTTTCGTTCGGAGTTCGTCAGATCGGGTCTGGCAAAAGGCGAGCGAGAACGAGAACGACCCGAAGATACCACGGATTGGCGCCGGCTGCCCGGACGCCCTGATATCGTGCCGGCTCATGCGGATGCGCTCCCTCGGCGACTCCGGGAGACCCGTCGCGCCGGTCGGCCTGGGCTGCATGGGCCTCTCCTGGGCATACCACGACGCCGCCGTGGACGAGGCCGCAGCCGTCGCGCTCATCCACCGCGCGATCGACCTCGGCGTCGACCACTTCGACACGGCGGATGCGTACGGGCACGGGGCGAACGAGGCACTCGTCGGCCGGGCGCTCCACGGCCGCCGGGAGGGCGTCGTCGTGGCGACCAAGCTCGGCCTGATCCGAGGCGAAGCCGCGAAATACGCCTACACGCGAAACGGCCGCCCCGAGTACGTGCGCGCGGCGTGCGACGCCTCGCTTCGCCGCCTGAACATCGAGCGCATCGATCTCTACTACCTCCATCGGATCGACCCGGAGGTTCCCGTCGAGGAAACCTGGGGCGCGATGGCCGGTCTCGTCGCCGCGGGCAAGGTGCGCTGGCTCGGAGTCTCCGAGGCGAAAGTCGCCGAGCTCGAGCGCGTCGCAAAGATTCATCCGGTCACGGCCGTGCAGTCGGAGCTCTCGCTCTGGACGCGCGACCACGCGGGCGACGTGCTCCCCTGGTGCGAGGCCCATGGCGTGTCCTTCGTCGCGTTCTCGCCGCTCGGGCGGGGATTCCTCACGGGGACGATCGGCGCCGACGCAAAGTTCTCGCAGGACGACTTCCGTTCGACGCTCCCCCGTTTCTCCCCCGACGCCGTCGCCGCCAACCAGCGGATCGTGGAAGCCGTTCGCGCGGTGGCCGCGCGCGCCGGTGCGACGCCCGCCCAGGTCGCGCTCGCGTGGGTCCTGTCCCGCGGGGAGCGCGTGCTCGCGATCCCGGGCACGCAGCGGGAGAACTACCTCGAGCAGAACGTCGCCGCGTCGGGCCTCGCGCTCACCGAGGCGGACCTGGCCGAGCTCGACGCGATCCCCGCGCCCGTGGGCGGGCGCTACTGACGGACGCTCGCGTCCCGCCGGCTACTTCGCGGCGGCCACGGGCAGGTCGATGAAGCTCGCCTGACCCGGTGCGGCCGCGTGAAACACGCGCTGCGTCGCCTTCTGGTAGTCCGATGGCTTCGCCCAGAAGATGTTCGGCACGAACGTCTGGGGGTTGCGGTCGTAGAGCGGGAACCAGCTCGACTGAACCTGAACCATGATCCGGTGACCCGGCCGGAAGACGTGGTTCGCCGTCGGGAGCGCGAACCGGTAGAGAAATGGTGCGTCCGGAGTCATCGCCCGGGGTGTCTCGAGGCTCTCGCGGTACCTCCCGCGAAAGATGTCGCCGGAGACCATGAGCTGGTAGCCGCCCATCCCCGGATCCGCGGCGACCTCCGGGGGATAGACGTCGATGAGCTTGACCACCCAGTCCGAGTCCGTCCCCGACGTCGAGGCGACGAGATTCGCGACCGGATCGCCGGCGATCCGAACCGGCTCGGTCAGGACGTCCGACACGAAGACGGCGACGTCGGGCCGGCCGGAGGCCTCCCGCTGGTCCGAGACCAGCCACTTCTTCCAGTTCTCGCCCTTGTCGTAGGTCGTCGCGAGAACCGGACGCGGGATGTACGGCACGGGCCGCGCCGGATCCGAGACGTACTCCGTGTGGGCCGCGCCGCCCGCCTTCGGCCCCGCGAAGCCGAGCTTGCCGCCGGCGGAGAGATACAGCGGCGTACCCTTCGGCGCCGCCGGCCACGCCGTGTAGTGCCGCCACGTGTTCGTGCCCGTTTCGAACGCGGCGACGGGAGGAATCTCCGCCTTCGGTCCGCCCTTGAGATGCTCCGCCAGAAAGGGGCGCAGGTACGTCTGCCGGAACGTCTTCGATGTATCGCTGTCGAACTTGATCGCGCCGAGTGCGCTCCCGTCCCAGATCATCTGGCCATGGTGCCAGGGGCCCATGACGAGGAAGACCTTATCGTTGGCGGCGTCCCTGGATTCGATCGCCCGGTAGACCGCCGGCGCGCCGTAGATGTCTTCCTGGTCCCAGAGGCTGTGCACCAGCATCACGGGAACCTTCAGCGGCTCCTTCGCGAGCAGCTTGTCGACGGCCTGGTCGCGCCAGTAGGCGTCGTAGCTCGGATGCGCGAGGATCTGCCGCCAGAACCCGAGCTGCTCCATCCCCCGGACCCTGCCGAGCTCGCCGGCGCTTCCGGACGCCATGAACGTGTCGTAGTCGTCGTACGCGGTGGTCCACCAGAGAATCTCGTTCTTGCGCGTGGCCTGCTGGTTGTAGATGAAACCCATCCCCTGCTGCCGGAAAGCGCCGTTGTGAAACCAGTCGTCGCCCATCCAGCCGTCGACCATCGGATTCATGGGCACCGAGCACTTGAGCGCCGGGTGGGGGTTGAAGAGCGACATGAGCGGCAGGAAGCCGTTGTAGGAGATCCCGATGGTGCCGACCCGTCCGTTGGATTCCGGGACGTTCTTGACCAGCCAGTCGATCGTGTCCCACGTGTCGGTGGCGTGGTCCACCGCTGAGGCGTTGAGGGGACCGCGCAGCGGCCGATTCATCACGTAGTCGCCCTCGGAGCCGTACTTGCCGCGCACGTCCTGGAAGACGCGGATGTAGCCGTCCTCGACGATGACGTCCGTGGCGTTGTCGTATCCGTACAGCATCGGACCGAGATGCTCGCTCGTGACGTGGCTCGTCAGCGTCTCGGCGTCGTACGGCGTGCGCGTCAGCAGCAAGCCCGCACCGGCCTTCGGAGCCGTTTTCGGAACCAGGATGACGGTGTGGAGCTTCACGCCGTCGCGCATCGGGATGTCGACGACGCGCCGGTCGTACTCGAACGTCTTCGTGACGGGCACGAACTTGGCCGGCATCTCGCTCGGGAGGGTTCCCGGCGTGGGTTTCGGGGTCTGGCCCGCCAGCGGGACGGCCGCACCCAGAGCGACCGCCGCGCATACCGAGAGCATCCGTCGCATGCGAAACCTCCATCCGGATCCGAAGCGTGGAAATGGAAAGCCGCGGCATCATATCGCCGCGGTCGCGGGGGGTCGCGAGGAAGAGTCGCGAGGAACCGAGACGCCCGTTCCGGGGTCTGAGAGATCGGGCCGATAATGTCCCGAAGCTCTTCCGGAGGAAACACCATGGCGATGCCCGCCGTCTCCCGGATCGTCGCCTCCCTGCTCGCCGCGGCCTGCCTCGGCAGCGCCGGAGCTCCCGAAACGACGCCCCCTCCCCGGCCCGATGCCTCCGTCCAGGCGGGACGCCTGATCGACGAAGGGGTGGCGCTCCACGACCTCAAGGACTACGACGGCGCGCTCGCCAAGTACCGCCAGGCGCTCGAGCTCGATCCCGAAAACACGCGCGCGCTCTTCGAGACCGCGTACTCGCTGTACGAGAAGAAGGACCTCGCGGCCGCGGCCGCGTACGCGGAACGCTCGGGTCTCGCGCCGGATCCTCCCCGGCAGCTCCCGGTGATGCTGGGCAACATCTACGACGATCTCGGCGATTCGAAGAAGGCGATCGCCACCTATCGGCGGGGAATCGCGAAGGACCCGAACCTCTTTCTCCTCTACTTCAACCTGGGAACCACCTACGAGCGTCTCGGCAACCGCAACATCGCGCGCGCGGCCTTCGAGAACTCCGCCTCCCTCGAACCGCGCCACGCGTCGAGCCATCTCTATCTCGCCCGCGTCTACAAGGCCCAGGGGTACCGCGTGCCCGCGATCCTCGCGCTCACGCGTTTCCTGCTGCTCGAAGGAAGCGGGCCACGCGCGGAGGGAGCGGTCCTATGGCTCGACGAGATGTTCGAGCAGGGCGTCGAGCTCAAGGCGGACGGGAGCACGAACATCACCGTCGATCCGGACCGCCCCAAGGACGAGGGCGACTTCACCGGCCCCGACATGATGGTCTCCCTCGTGCAGGCGTCGAAGAACCTCCCCCGGACGCGAACGATCCGCCGGAGGGGCCCTTCGCGATGAGCCGGCTCGAGCGCCTCTATCAGATGATCAGCGAGCTGGACGCGAGCGACTACGGAAAAGGCTTCGCCGCCGAGTACTACGTGCCGTTCGTCCGCGAGGTGGCCGGGCGGAAATTCACGGCGGCGATGGCCGCGGCCGCGCTCGGTGTCACGAAGTCTGCCGAGATCGACGACTGGAGCGCGAAGCACCGGGAGGACGTGAACGCCTTCGCCGCCCTGGCGAAATCGTACGCATGGCCCCGGGTCCGTCCGAAGCTCCCCGACTCCGGCGAGCCCGAGCCCGAGCCCTAGGGTCCGTAAAGCAGGAGCCCGAACGTCCGCTCGAGGAAGACCGCCATCTGACCGCGCGTCGTCACCGACGCGGGGCAATAGTTGTCTCCGCCGCAGCCTCCCGTGATGCCGCGGCTGAAGAGGTCCTCGATCCAGGCCGCGAACGGATTCGTGCACGGCACGTCGTCGAAGAGGTCCGTGCAGTCCGGCGGCACGTAGCTCGATCCGAGCAGCGTCCTCAGGAGAAAGACGGCCATCTGCTGGCGCAGCACCGGGGCGTCCGGGCAGTAGTTGCCGCCGCCGCATCCGGCGACGACTCCGCGGTTGGCGAGCTCCTCGATCCAGTCGGCGAAGGGGCCCGGACAGTCGACGTCGGCGAAGAGGTCCGCGCACGCGGGCGGCAGATAGTCGAGCCCCTCCGCGGCCCGGAGCACGAAGACCGCCATCTGGTCGCGCCGGGTCTCGTTGCCGGGACAGTAGTTCGCCCCGCCGCAGCCGCCCGTGACGCCGTTGTGGAAAATGTTCTCGATGAACCGGTAGAACGGGTGCGCGGTCGGCACGTCGGCGAAGCTTTCGCCGACGTGGAGTCTCCAGACCTTCGTCATCGAAGGCGCGCCGGGGCTCGACGCGATGGTCGACTCGGCGACGAGCTCGCTGACGCCGGCGTCGAGGTGCTGCACCGCGGGACGCGCGCCTTCGACTGCGAGGAAGTAGACGTTGCCCGTCGCGTCGTAGCAGTTCGCGGTGGCTCCCGCCGGGATCAGGCCGTAGTCGGCGGTGGCGTTGGGAATCGTGTAGGTCGGTCCCGGCGGACCGTCGAAGGCGGTGACCGCCGCGAACGCCAGCCACAACGGCACGCCGACCGCGTTGGTCCACGAGGGCGAAAACTCGAACGTCTCGTTCATCTCGGCCACGCCGTTCACGTTCGAGGTGCCGACCGGGAGGGCGTGCGCGTCGACGTACACCGGGGGCGCCGGAATCGCCGTCGCGCACGAACAGTAGGCGACGGTCAGGTTCCACGAATTGAGCATGCCGCCTTCGCCGACGGTGTCGTCCGAGATGGTCAGGGTCCAGACGCCGCGCGGGTCTTCTCCGGCGAAGACCCCGAAGGACTCTTCGGGAGCGAGGTCCGCCACCGGAGTCGCGTCCACGTAGGGATGGTCGGTCGTGAGACCCGGATTGGAGTCGTACGGAACCTGGCCACCCGTATTCGCATTGCTGGACCACTGCGTTCCGGCGAAGACGTCGTCGTTGGACCCGCCGTTGTCCGTGGAGATCGTCGCGACCGTTCCCTGCGGCGACCGGAGTGTCATGTCGAGGTTGGAGCTGGCGGTGTGCGTGACGTCGAGAAAGGCCCGCACGCCGCCGCAGATGCGGGTGCTCCGGAGGCCCGTGAAGTCGATCGTCGACGTGACGACGGCCGGCCCCGTCGGAATCGGCATCGGTGTCGGGTTGGAGACGGTCGCCAGGAAGGACGTGCCCGGCGGAGCCAGCTGAGCCGTGATCTGCAGCGACCAGTCGAGCAGCGCCCCGGAATCCTGCGGTGCGTCGTCGCTCGCGGTGAGGGTCCAGGTTCCGTTGGGGTTGATTCCGTAAAACGCCGCCAGCGGCTCCTCCGGCGAGAGCCACGACGCAACCTCCTCGTCTTCGAACGGATGATCGGTGACGAGGCCCGCGTTGGACGTGTACGGCACCTGACCGTCGGCATCGGCCTGGTCGTCCCAGAGCGTCCCGTGAAACACGTCGTCGAGCTCGCCTCCGTTGTCGGTCGTCAGCGTGACCACGCGCCCGTTGGGCGCTTCGATCGTCAGGTCCAGATCCGCGTTGTAGCTGTGAATGATGTCGGTGAGCACGTTGACGTCCAGAAGAAAGCTCCCGGCTCCGGAGACCTCGACGGTCGAGGTCGCCACGAGACTGTTCGGAATCGGCAGCGGCACGTTCGTCGACACGAAGGTGCCGGCCACCGTCTGGCAGTAGTGCGGCGCGACCGGACAAAGTCCCGTCACGTCCAGCGTGTAGCGGCAGCCCGCGTCGGCGATGCCGTCCACGTCGTTGACCACGATCACGAACGACTCTCCCGCGCCGACCAAAAAGGTGAACGGCACGACCGCGCCGGGGGGCACGCCCGCCTCGAGCCCGGGGTCCGCGAGGTAGTTGAGGTCGAGGTCTTCGGGATCGTACTCGCCGAGATACGCGACGGCCATCATGTTGCACGTCGCCTCCGCGTCGACGGTCAGCAGGACCGAGACGCAGGCCGCCACGCTGTGCGGATTGTGGAATGCCCAGGCATCGAACGTGCGGGCCCCCGTCATCGCGCCGAATCCCGGGAAGGCCTTGGGCGCCGCGCAGGAGCTTCTGACCCCGTCGGTGTGGACGCGGCCGGTTTGCTCGCCGTCGCTCACCGGCCAGTCCGGGCTGCCGACGCCGAGCTGGCCGCGCAGATGCGGAATCGGACAGGCGGGCTGGCCGGCCGGATCGGCCGCGGGGGACGCCGCTCCCGAGGACGCAAGCAGAAAGAGAAGACCGAGGCCAGACAGTCTTTTCCCCGATACGCCGTGACTCGGGTCGGGCCGCGTCGCCAGCCGCATGGCGGACTCCTGTGGGAAGGGAGGGCGAGGACAATCTAGCTCGCGAGCGCGCAACCTGCAACCTTCGAGCGGGCCGGCGTCCCGAAGGGGCTATGCTCCGCGCCGAGCACCCCGATGAACCGGCGCAAGTTCCTCAAGCAACTGGGAGCGATCCCCATCCTCTCGTCCGCCGCTCCCCTTCTCGGCCGCGCCGTGAGCCCGTCTGCCTTCCGCCGGGTGCGTCCCTCCGATCCGGGCTGGCCGGCGGCGGACGCGTGGTCGAGGTTCGGCGAGCAAGTCGGCGGCCGCCTCGTCCCGGTGCCTTCGCTGCTCGCCCCGTGCAAGGACGCGCCGGGAAGCCCCGCGTGCGCTACAAGGATCGCCGAGCTCGCGAATCCTTACTTCATCGGCGAGCAGCCCGGCGGCACGCAGACCTCCGGCTGGCTCGACGCCTGGACGTCGTCGCCGAGCGTCTACGCCGTGGCGGCGTCGAAGACCGCCGACGTCGTCGCGGCGGTGAACTTCGCCCGGGAAAACCGGCTCCGCCTCGTCGTCAAGGGGGGCGGCCACAGCTACCAGGGCACGTCGAATGCGCCGGACTCACTCCTGATCTGGACCCGCGCGATGAGCGCGATCACTCTGCATGACACCTTCGTGCCGCAGGGATGCACGTCGCCGGCGCGGCCGGCGGTGACGGTCGAGGCCGGAGCGCGCTGGCTGCCGACCTACGACGTCGTCACGACCGGCGGGGGCCGCTACGTCCAGGGCGGCGGCTGCGCCACGGTCGGCGTCGCCGGCCTGATCCAGAGCGGAGGGTTCGGGAGCTTCTCGAAGAACTTCGGCCTCGCTGCCGCGGGGCTGCTCGAGGCGGAGGTCGTCACCGCAGACGGCAGGGTCCTCGTCGCCAACGCGTGCACACATCCCGAGCTCTTCTGGGGCCTCAAGGGCGGCGGCGGCGGAAGTCTCGGCGTCGTCACGAGAGTGACCCTCGCGACCCACCCGCTTCCCCCGACCTTCGGCTGGGCCGAGATGAGGATCCAGGCGAAGTCCGATACGGCCTTTCGCCGTCTCATTGCCGAGTTCGTGCGCTTCTACGCGCGCGCTCTCATGAATCCCCACTGGGGCGAGCAGGCGACGCTCGGGACCGACAACACGCTCGACATCCGGATGGTGTCGTCGGGGCTCGAAACGGCCGAGGCCCGCGCCGCGTGGAAGCCGTTCTCGGACTTCATCGCCGCGTCGCCCGATGACTTCGCGTTTGCGGACAGCCTCTCCGTCGGCACCATGCCCGCCCGCCACTGGTGGGACCCGGAGTGGCGGCGCAGGAACGATGCGGACTCCGTGGTCGCCGATCCGCGCGCCGGCGCGCCGGTCGAGAACGTCTGGTGGAGCGGCAACGCGATCGAGGTCAACGTGTATCTGTATGGCTACGAGTCGCTGTGGCTCCCGGCGTCGCTCCTCGAAGCGCCCGACCGGCTCGCCGGAGTGCTCTTCGCCGCCACCCGCAAGTTCGCGGTCGGGCTCCACTTCAACAAGGGCCTCGCGGGCGCTCCGATGCAGAGGGTGGCCGAGGCCCGCGACACGGCGACGAATCCCGCCGCCCTCGACGCGTTCGCGCTCGCGATCATCGCGACGGGAAAGCCCCACAGCGCGCCCGGCCTTCCCGGCCACGAGCCGGACCCGGTCGAGGGCCGCAAGCAGGCCGCCGCGGTCGAGGCGGCCGCGGATGCGCTGCGCGCCGTCGTCCCGAACGCGGGCGCCTACGTCTCCGAGTCCAACTACTTCGACCGCACGTTCCAGAAGTCGTACTGGGGCTCCAACTACCCCCGCCTCCGGCAGGTGAAGAAGCGGTACGACCCCGAAGGCCTCTTCTTCGTTCACAACGGCGTCGGCAGCGAGGAATGGACCGCCGACGGGTTCACGCGGCGGACCTGAGCGGGATGCGCGCGCCATGACCTCCCCTCTCGAAAAAGTCGTGCTGGTCGCCGGCGGAACGGGCGAGCTCGGCCGCGCGGTGGCGCGGGCTTTTCTCGCGGCCGGCGCGCGCGTCGTCGTGACCTACCGCAACCCCGACGAGCTCGAGCGGCTGCGGACCGATGCGGGCACGGACGCCGCCCGGCTCGAGGGTGAGCGCTGCGACGTCACGGACGAGACGGCGGTCGCCGCGCTCGTCGCCGGCATCGTCGCGCGTTTCGGGCGACTCGACGTGCTCGTCAACTGCGCCGGCGGCTACGCCGGCGGCGCCCGCCTGTGGGAGGCGCCGGCCGCCGACCTCGACCGGATGCTCGCCCTGAACCTGCGCTCGGGCTTCGTCCTCGCGCGCGCGGCCGCGCCGCGGATGGTCGAGCAGGGATCGGGCGCGATCGTCAACGTGGCGTCGAAGGCCGCCGTACGGCCGGGCGGCGGCGAGGCCGCCTACGCCGCATCGAAAGCCGCCGCGGTGGCCATGATCGAGTCGCTCGCGGCCGACCTCAAAGGGACCGGCGTGCGCGCGAACTCGGTGCTGCCGAGCCTGATCGACACGGAAGCCAACCGCCGGGCGATGCCGAAGGCCGATTTCGCGAAGTGGCCGAAGGCCGAAGACATCGCGCGGGTCGTGCTCTTCCTGTGCTCGGAGGACGCCCGCCTGATCCACGGAGCCGCCATCCCCGTCCCCGGGAACGCCTGAGCCCCTCGAGACCTAGAGCCTCGCGGATTCCCGGGGACGCGCGGGCCCGATGTCGAAGACGATGTGCTGCCAGCGTCCCTGGCGGAACCGGACGACGCTCAGCACCGCGCGGGTGACGTGCCCGAGGACGATCGCGAGCCAGATGTTGGCCGCGTGGAGCCCGGTCGTCGCCTCGAAAAGAGCGCAGAGCCCCAGCGGCACGATGATCTGCGAGGCGATCGAGATGTAGAGGGGGCTGCGTGTGTCGCCGGTCCCCTGCAGGCCGCCGGTGTAGCTCAGCGCGACGGTCACGAAGAGCCCCGACACGCTGAGGAACCGCAGGAGCTCCGTGCCGATCGAGGTGACGAGGGGCTCCGTCATACCGAAGAGACCCAGGAGCGTTCCGGGAATCAGGAGAAAGAGCGTGCCCACTCCGGCCGCGACGCCCAGACCGAACCGCGCGGCGACCGCGACGCCCTCGCGCACGCGTTCCGGACGTCCCGCGCCGAGGTTCTGACCGGCGACCGTCGCCGCCGCGCCCATGAGTCCGACGGAGGTCCACGTGATCAGCGAGAAGAGCTCCGTGTAACCAACGGCGAAGGCCGCCTGGGCCGCGGCGCTGTGCGGAAGCGAGCCGATGTACCGGAGCAGAAACACTCCGGCGATGTTCATCGCAATGCCCTGCACGCCGGTCGGCAGCCCGAACCGGAAGAGGGACCGGATGATGCCGAGGTCCGGCCGCATGTCCATTCCCCGGTGGAACTGGATCACCGAGCCGGGCGTGAAGACTTTCCACACGCCCCAGATGGCCACGATTGAGCTCGATGCGACCGTGCCCCAGGCGGCGCCCACGGTTCCGAGCCACGGAATGAGGACGATGTTGAACGCCACCGTCAGCACGGTCATCGTGACCCCGAGACGCAGCGGCGTGCGCGGGTCGCCGGCGGCGCGGAACGCGCCGCTCAGCATGAAGAACAGCATCATCCCGAAGATCCCGAGGAACATGACCCGCAGGAACGGCAGGGCCTCGCGCTCGACCTCGGGCGCCGCGTGCACGAGGTCGAGCAGGGACGGCGCCGCGAAGTAACCGACCGCCGCCATCACGGCCGCGAGCGCGATCGCGGTCAGAAAAGCCTGGTAGACGACCCGGTTGACCTTGTCCGGCTGGTCCGCTCCGGCGAGACGGGAGACGAGGACTCCCATTCCCGTGAAGATCGAGCTGATGAAAATGATGACGACCAGCACGATCTGCCAGCTGACTCCGACCGCCGCGTTGGCGGTGTAGCCGACGAAGTGCCCGACCATGGCGTGGTCCACGATTCCCTGGAAACCGGCGATGACGTTCTGGAGCATCGTCGGCCAGGCCAGCCGCCAGACGGCAGGGCCGATCGGACCGTCGACGATCGAGCGGTCGAATCGTTGCGCGGGTCGGGGTGCTGCTTCCGCCATGACCGCTTGGCATTACATACGAAGAACCGTGCCTCCGGGGTTCGACAATGGCCTTGCGTCCGGCCGCGAGTCGCGGAATCATCGCCCTTCCACGCAGGAGGAGGCTTCCATGAGTCTTCGCATCGGCGATACCGCTCCCGATTTCCCGGCGGACACGACGAACGGCCCCATCCGGTTCCACGATTGGCTCGGCGACTCCTGGGGCGTCCTGTTCTCGCATCCCAAGGACTTCACGCCGGTCTGCACCACCGAGCTCGGCTACATGGCGAGGCTCAAGCCCGAGTTCGACAAGCGCAACGTCAAGGTCATCGGCTTGAGCGTGGATCCGGTCGATTCCCACGCGAAGTGGTCCGAGGACATCCGCGAGACGCAGGGCCACGCCCCGAACTACCCGATGATCGGAGACCCCGAGCTGAAGGTCGCCAAGGCCTGGGGAATGCTTCCGGCGGACCTGAGGGGCAGCTGCGAGGGCCGGACGGCCGCCGACAACATGACCGTCCGCAACGTTTTCGTCGTCGGTCCCGACAAGAAGATCAAGCTGATCCTCGTCTACCCGATGTCGACCGGGCGCAACTTCGACGAGGTGCTCCGCGTGATCGACTCGCTGCAGCTGACGGCGAAGCACAAGGTCGCGACTCCGGTGAACTGGAAGAACGGCGACGACGTGATCATCGCGGGCTCCGTGTCGGACGAGGACGCGAAGAAGCAGTACCCCTCGGGCTGGAAGGCCCCGCGGCCGTACCTGCGCATCGTCCCCCAGCCGCGCTGAGGGTCCGGAGTACTCGTCGCGGCCTAAGATTTCGTTTAGGGCCCTGTCCACTTTCATCCCCGAACGACGCCACTAGGGACAGAGGACTCCTCGCGCGGCCCGTCCGCCGGGACGCCTCGAAGTCTGGAGGTGACGACGTGAAGAGACCGCTGGCCGTTTTCGTCCTGTCCTGCCTGTATGCCTCCCGGAGCGCGCAAGGGTCGCCCGGGCCCGAGTGGGTGTTCCCGGGAGAGTACGAGAGTCACCAGGCCATCTGGATGCTGTGGCCGACGTTCGAGTACAAGGCGGGCTTCCCGTCCACGGAGCCGATCGCCGACATGATCCGAGCCATGAAAGGGCACGTCCACGTCAATCTCGCCGTCCAGGACGCCGCGGAGGAAGCCGACGTCCGGAGCTTCCTGGAGGCGAGCGGAGTCTCGCTCGACCACGTCCACTTCTTCCACGTCGAACATGGCGACATCTGGGCCCGGGACATGGGACCCCAGTTCACACGGAACTCCTCCGGCAAGCTGCGCGTCAACGATTGGAACTTCAACATGTGGGGGTACGAGGAGCCGGAGAGCGAGCTCAGCACCCTGGAGGAGGCCGTCGATCGCAACGTCGCCGACATCATCGACGTCCGCGTGCTCGACGCCCGGCCCGGCCCGAACACCGGCGTGCGCATGATCCACGAAGGCGGCTCCGTCTCTCACAACGGGCACGGAACGATGATCGCCGTCGAATCCGTCGTGATCCAGCGCAACCTCGGCCCCAACCGCTTCTGCGGAGGAGAGGCTCCGGTGACCGACTACGGCCAGCCGAACACCTACGCGCCGAATCCGGACTGGCCCGTCTGCAAACTGCGCGTCGAGGACGAGTACCGGAGGATGCTCGGCGTCCGGAAGGTGATCTGGATTCCAACCGGCGTCGTCGAGGACAACGGGACGTTCCGGGGCCGGCTCGCCCCGCACATTCAGGTACCGAGTTACAACGGCATCGACATCCCGCACACCGGCGTCTACACGCTGTTCACCACGAACGGTCACCCCGACGAAGTCGTCCGGTTCGTGTCTCCCGCGAAAGTCGTGCTGGCGCAGGAGGCGCCGCCGGGCGCCCTTCCGGGGACTCCGGCCGAGCAACTGCTCCACTGGCTTCGGGAGCAGAACCACCAGCGGCTCGAGCGGGTCTACGACATCCTCTCGGCGGCGACGACGGAGTCCGGCGAGCCGATCGAGATCGTCCGCATCCCGATGCCGGAGCTGACCCTCGACGTGTTCCTGCCGGGAGACGGGCAGTACGACTACTTCTCGGTTTACGACCGCTGGGAAGACGGCTCGACACTGCCGGAGGCCATGCTGGCGGTCTGGCCCGCGAGCTACGTGAACTACGCGCCCACGAACGATCTCGTCCTCGTCCCCCGATTCTGGAAGCCCGGCCGTGGGCGGGAGAGCAAGCAGAAGGACCGCATGGCACGCGACGTTCTCGGCGAGCTCTTCCCCGGACGCGATCTCGTTCCGGTGCACATCGAGAACGTCGTCCGCGGCGGAGGAGGGATGAACTGCATCACCCAGCAGCAGCCGGCGAGCTCGAAGTTCGTCCGGAGGTGCGACTGGGCGAAGGTCAAAGTCGACGTCGAGGCCGCCACCCTCTACGCCCACGCGACGGGGGATGACGTGCTCGGCACGGTCCCCCGGCTCACCGCATCGGGCCGCGACATCTACCTCGAGCGACTCTCCTCATCGCACGGGCGGGTGCGCGTCCGGGTCGAGTGCCGCTGCGGGCGCGATGAAGAAACCGGATGGATCGAGGAGGACGACATCGAGAGCGCCGGCGAGAAATGCCCGGACGCGTATTCGCCGAACTGAGTCCGACATGAGGAACGCTGAGGCTCTCGCTCAAAACGTCAACGGCATCCTGGCGCGGATTCTGGTCCCGGCCCTGGCGTTGATTCTGGCCGGTGTGATGTTCCTCAGTCTGTCGGAGAGGCCGGAACCCGCCGGTACGACAAGCACTCCGAGCGCGCGTGGTGCTGCGCCTGCGAGGACGCCCTTACCCTACTTCCGCCGCTGTCAGAACACGAGCCACGCTCCATGCCGCTAGTCCGTCACGGTTCGGCGACGAGCTTCTCCATCGAAGCCACGGCTTCGCGATCGGCCAGGCCCCAGGCCCGATAGGCCGGCAGGCACTCGCGGAGTCGCTGCCGGTCCTCGGCACGGCCCCCCTGGAGCACGCGGGCCCGCCCGAGCTCGCAAGAGGCCTCCGCGCGCCGTGCGGGCTCCGGCTCGTCCCCGACGAAGAACTCGAGGGCGGCAGCCAGTTCGGCCTCCGCCTCGCCGGGACGGCCAGCCTCCACCAGCATCCGCCCGAGCAGCACGCGCGCGCAGGCCAGGTTCCAGGCCGCACGGCGACTCGGCCACTGCTGCAGCGTTTTCACTGCGGTGCTCGCCTCCGCCAGGGCCTCGTCCCGCCGACCAAGGCGAAACAGCACCTGTGCGCGTTGCGCGCGGATCAGCCACACCCCGATGTCGTCCGCAGCGTCCCGTCCGACAGCCTCCCCATTCGCCCGATCCATCCAACCCAGGGCCTCCGCGTAGCGCCCCTGGATCTCGAGCGAGCGACCCACGTTGCGCGCCACGTTCCGTGTTCGCCAGTGCTCTTCCCCGAACAGCAAGCGATGCGTTTCGAAAGACGCTCGCAGCGAGCGTTCGGCCTCGGAATGCTTGCCCGCGGTCGCCTGAGTCACGGCGAGGTTGTTGAGGAGGTTGGCCACCGTCCCGCTCTCGGCCCCCAGAACCTGGCGACCGATCTCGATCGCCTCGCGCTGCATGGCCTCCGCCGGCCCGTGTTCATTCAAATCGCCCAGCGTGCTGGCGAGATCGTTGCGGATCGAGATGTTGATCGGATGCCTCCGGTCCTCCGGCCTCGCGAAGACCGCGAGGGCCTCGAGATAGAGGTCGCGGGCACGCGGGTACTCCCGACGCAGGCGGTGATACCCGGCGAGGGACGAAAGGCTCTGGGCGAGGTCGGGATGGTGCGCGGGCAGTGTGGCCCGGCGGATTTCCAGAGCCTGCCGAAACAACTCGCCTGCCCCTTCCAGATCGCGCCCGGAGGTCACCGTTCCGAGGGCATGGATCACACGCGCCGTCCGCGCATGCCGGTCGCCGTACACTCTTCGATGCCCCTCCAGCGACTCCTGCAAGAGCGCTCGTGACCGCTCGAGGTCGCCTCCGGCGTGGCAGACCTCTCCCAGGGCCTGGAGCGACTCCAGCGTCTCCGGCGCGTCCGGTCCGGCAAGCCTCCGGCGCTCTTCCAGAGCCTCCTCCAGGGCCTGGCGCGCGGGGCCGTACTGCCCGCGTGTCTTGTGGATGAGACCGAAGACGTGCTGCAGGCTTGCCCGCACGGCTGGCACGTCGCGAAGGAGTTCGAGCGAGCGCGCCTGCGATCCGCGCAGAAGGTCCCCGATGGGCATCCGGTCGCCGTCGGGCCGCACCGATGGATTCGTGGTCTCGAACAGGTCGAGAAGGACGCGCGCCACCTGCTCGGACGAATCGCGCTCCCGCTGCGCGACACGCCGCTGCTCGGCCAGCACGCGGGCCTGCCACGCGGAGACGACGCCGAAGACCGCCAGGCTCGCCACGAACACGGCGGACACGGCAACGGCCAGCCGGTGCCGCCCCACGAACTTGCGGACGCGGTAGCCCACGGTGTCCGGCTGGGCCAGAACGGGGCGCCCGTCCAGGAAGCGGCCGATCTCCTCGCCGAGCTGCCCGGCCGATCCGTACCGGCGAACGGGCTCATCGCGCAAGGCCGTGAGGACGATTCGATCCAGATCGCCTCGGAGACGGCGCGCCAGCCTCCGCCGGTCGAGCGCGCTCGCGCTCGCGTCCGCATCCGGGCTCTCCGGACCTCCCTCACGGGCGCTCCTCCGAACGGCCTCACTCGGAGGCGTCGACGTCGTTGGCGCGCCCTCGCGAGCTCCCGTGCCCCTGTGTGTCCCTTCCGCGACCGGACGAACGCCGGCGAGCAGCTCGTAGAGCACGACTCCCAGCGCATACACGTCGGTGGCGGTCGTGATGGTCCCGCCGAGGCGTTGCTCCGGCGCGGCATAGTCCGGTGTCAGCGTTCGCATCTCGGTCAGCGTCTCGGAGGCTTCGATGCCCCACGCCTGCGGCTCGAGCAGCTTGGCGATCCCGAAGTCCAGGAGCTTCACATCGCCCGCCGTCGACACGAGGATGTTCGAGGGCTTGAGATCGCGGTGGACCACGAGTGCCTGGTGGGCGTGCTGAACGGCGTCGCACACGCCGCGGAAGAGGCTCAGGCGCGCCTCGATGGGCAGGGACCGATCGCGGCACCAGTCGGTGATGGGGATGCCGTCCACCAGCTCCATCACGAGGAAGGGAGTGCCGTCGGAGGCAAAGCCGCCGTCCAGGAGCCCTGCAATGTTGGGATGTTTGAGCGACGCCAGCACCTGCCGCTCCGTGCGGAAGCGTTCGCCGGCATACGGATCGCGCGACCCGGCCCGCATGAGCTTGACGGCCACCTCGAGCTGATACTGGCCGTCGGCGCGCGCGGCTCCGTAGACCAGGCCCATGCCGCCGCGCCCGATGACGCGCATCAGGCACCACGGTCCCAGAGACCGGCCCAGCCAGGGATCCTCGACCGGGTCCGAAGAGAGATCCTCGACCACGAGCCGCTCGATGGAGAGGGCCCGCGCCCCGTCGCAAGCCCCGAGCATGGCCTCGACTTCCGCGCGCAGCGCGGCCTCGCCGGAACAGGCGCGGTCGAGGAACTCGGCACGCGCCTCGCCGGGCAGCGCGCTCGCCTCTTCGAACACTTCCTCGAGACGTTCCCAGCTCACGCCATCACAGCTCGGCGGCCACGCCACCGATTTCCTTACGAAGCCACGCTCGAGCCGTGGTCCAACTTCGCTGCACGGACTTGGTGGAAAGATCGAGCACCCGGGCGGTCTCTTCGAGGGTCAAGCCGCCGAAGACCCGGCACTCGACGACGCGGCGGGCTCGCTCGTCGCGCTGCGCGAGGCGGTCGAGCGCCTGATCGATGGCCAGCACTTCTTCCACCTCGAGGGCGCTGAGCAGGGGCGGCTCCGCGCCGGTCTCGAGGGGCCCCGCCCTCTGAGGTCCCCCCCGCTTCAGCCGCGTGCGCGCCCGCGCGTGGTCGACCAGGATCCGGCGCATGGTCGAACCGGCGATCGCCAGGAATCCATCGTGGTCCACCGCCGCCAGCTGCCGCTGCCGGAGCAGCCGGAGATAGACCTCATGGACCAGGCCGGTGGCCGACAGCGTGTGCCCGGACGACTCGTGGCCGAGCTGGCGCCGCGCGAGGTGGCGCAGCTCTTCATAGATGAGGGGCACGAGCCGGTCGACCGCGTGCCGATCCCCTGCGCGCCACTCGGCCAGAACCTGTGTGACCTGTCCGCTCGTGGGGCCCCCGTCCAGCCTCGTCAATCTCGCCGACTCGAGGAACCTGCGTCTCTCCGCCTGTACCGACGACCGACGAACACGGTCAAGATCGGCACAATTAGAATCGCGCCACTGACGGAGGCTCCGCATGCGAAGACTACGCCTTGCGACGCTCTTTGGCGCCGTGCTGATGGTCCCAACCCTCATCGGCCAGCAGCCGGCTCCGACGCCCACGCCCCCACGCTTCGATCCCCGACGCCCGCCGGAGCGGGAGCTCGAGACCGCGATCGCCGAGGGCTTCACGCTCGCGGCCGTCGGCGACCTCATCATCTCGAGGCCCCTGACGGCGCAGCTGGCCGGCGATCCGGGCTTCTCCGCTGTCGTCCGGATCCTGCAGCAGGCCGATGCGACCTTCGGCAACTTCGAGGAAGTTGCGTTCGATCCGGGGCGTCTCGCGGCGCCTCCCTACCCGGGCCAGGGCGACGTCACGCTTCTGGCCGAGCCCGCCGTGGCGAAGGACCTCGCGCGCATGGGGTTCGACCTCGTTTCGCGCGCGAACAACCACGCGATGGACTGGGGCGTCGAGGGCATGCGCGAGACCACGCGCCACCTCGACGAGGCGGGCCTCGTGCACGCGGGCGTCGGCGAGAATCGGGCCGACGCGCGGGGAGCCCGTTACCTCGAGACTCCGCAGGGGCGCCTCGCCCTCGTGTCGATGGCCTCGACCTTCGAGCCCCACGCCGCCGCGATGCCTCCGCGCGGCCGCGCCGCCGGCCGCCCCGGGCTCTCGCCCGTACGCCTCACGCGAAGCTTCGTTCTTCCCGCGGACGCGCTGAAGAGTGTCGGCTCGGTGAAAGCCGCTCTCGACGCGCCGGGACGCGCCTGCGAGGTGACGAATCCGGTGGCTCTCGAAAGCCGCAAGTCCGCCGCGAAGGAGGCGTCCGCGAAAGTCCGCTTCGACGGCACGGAGTTCCGTGCCGGGCCCCGCGCCGCGGTCCACTACGAGATCGACCCCGTCGATCTCGCCGAGATCCGGCAGGCGATCCGCCTCGGCAAACAGCACTCGGATCTCGTGATCGCGACGATCCACGCCCACGAGCTCGGTCTGGGCTGCGAGGAGCCGGGCGACTTCCTGCCGGTGCTCGCCCGTGCCGCGATCGACTCGGGCGCGGGCATCTTCATCGCGCACGGGGAGCACCGCCTCATGCCGATCGAGATCTACAAGGGCCGGCCCATCTTCTACAGCCTCGCCAACTTCTTCTGGAGCGACATCCTGGAGCCGATTCCGGCCGAAACCTGGGAGGCGAATCGGGACCGGATGCCGGAGCCGGACGGCGGGAACACCGATGCCGACCTTCTGGCGGCCTGGAACGCCGAGGAGTTCCCGGACCCCCGCGTCTTCGAGACGGTCATTGCCGTTTCCCGCTGGGAGGGCGGGCGCGTCACCGAAGTGCGCCTCCACCCCGTCGATCTCGGATACGGCCGGCGTCTCACCACGAGCGGGACGCCCCGTCTCGCGTCGCCGGAGATGGGCCGGGACATCCTCGAGCGCCTCCAGCGGATCTCGAAACCGTACGGCACACAGATCGCGATCGAGGGCGGCGTCGGGGTCATCCGGATCCGCTGAAGGGCCGAGGGAAGACCACCTCGGATATGCTCGCCCCCACAGCCTGGGACGCCCGTTCCGGGGAATCTCAACCCGATTCATTTCGAGGAGGAATCATGCGAAAGAGTCTGAGAATGGTGTCTCTCATTGCCTGCGGTGCCCTGTTTCTGACGAGCTCCGCGCTCATGGCCGCCGACAACTGGCTCGGCACGTGGAAGCTCGACTCCGCCAAGTCCAAGGCCAGCCCCGGTCCGATGCCCAAGAGCCTCGATCTGAAGTGGGAAGCGACGCCGGCCGGAATCAAGTTCACGGGCGACGGCGTCGGCCCCGACGGCAAGGCGCTGCACAGCGCGTACGTGTCGAAGTACGACGGCAAGGAAGTCCCGTACGAGGGCAATCCCGAAGGCGACACGGCCACCGCGAAGAGGATCGACGACAACACCTACGAGAACACCTGGAAGAAGGGCGGCAAGACCACGATCGTGGCGAAAGTCGTCGTGTCCGCGGACGGCAAGACCATGACGATCACGCAGGTCGGCACGAACACCAAGGGCCAGGCCGTGAACAACACGTACGTGTACAACAAGCAGTAGTTTCGGTCTTCCAAGGATTCACCATGGCCCGCGCGCGCGGGCCATTTCGTTTTCACCGTGCGTCGGCAAGGGCCGGTTGTATGCTTTCCCGATGCTGAACCCTGAACGATTTCGATTGCGAAGGGCGCTGACCGCCGCGTCTCTCGTTCTGTCCGCCGCGGGACTGCTCCTCGCCGCGGCGTGCGGCTCGTCGAGCGGCGGATCCGCTCCCTCCGGTGAGCGCGCCGCGAACGCGCCCGGCAAGTTCGTCTGGCACGACCTCACGACGAACGACCTCGCATCGTCGAAGAAGTTCTACGCCTCGCTCTTCGGCTGGGAGTACGCCGAGACGACGATCCTCGGTCAGCCCTACAGCGTGGCCCGGCTCGGCAAGACGCCGGTCGCCGGCATCCACAGCCCCAAGAACGACGCCGGGGGCAAGACTCCGGCGCACTGGCTCTCGTACATGTCGGTGGCCGACGTGGACGCCTCGGTGGCCAAGGCGAAAGACTCGGGCGCCGCGGTGCTGGCCGGCCCGACCGACGTGGGGACGGTCGGCCGCGCCGCGGTCCTGAAAGACCCGCAGGGCGCGCCCTTCGGCCTCCTGCGCCTGACCGCCGGGGATCCGGCCGACCTCGCCGCACCGGTGGTCGGCACGATCTTCTGGAACGAGTACCTGACCCACGATCTCCAGGCCGCGTTCACGTTCTACAACGGCCTCGTGCCGTTCGAGCTGACCGCTTCCAAGTCCGAAGGCGACACGGGCTACGCGGTGCTCAAGCACGGCAAGGCCCGCGCGGGCGTGTTCGACCTGCCCGAGAGCCGCAAGGACGTCCGGCCCAACTGGCTGCCCTACGTGCTCGTGACCGATCCCGCCGCGCTCGCGGTGCGCGTCACCGGTCTCGGCGGGCGCGTCCTCCTGCAACCTTCTCCCGAGCACCGCAACGGCTCGCTCGCTATCGTCGCCGATCCCGACGGCGCCGTCATCGCCCTCCAGAAATACCCGTTCTGACACGAGGAGCAACGAACATGCGCCAACTGATCTCGAGCCCGCTTCGACTCCTCCTCCTCGCCGTCCTCCTCGTCTTCGCGATGTCCGCCGTGGCCTGCGAGGGCGTGACCTACGTCGGCGTCAGCTACGGCTACCCCGGCTGGGGGGGCCCCTGCTGCTGGGGCGGCCCGTACGGGGGCGGGGGCGTCTGGATGGGCGGCCCGGTCTGGTGATCTCGAGCCGTCAGCGAGGTCGAATCCGAAGCTCCTCCTCCATCCGGCGATCCGCGGCGGCCGTCGCCTGCTCCGCAGTGGCACCCTTCTGACGCGCGCTCAGGTACGGGGCGTACCAGTCCCACCAGTGATGCTCGACGTGGGACTCTTCGAATCGGCCGTGATGCTCCGACGTTTCGTGGAGGAGCTCGGCGAGGGTCGGCACGTCCACCGCGCCTCCGGGCGCCGATTGCCACTCGCGGCCCGGTAGCCGCGTCGAAAGCTCCTGGAGCAGCCAGCCGTTCCCGTCCGGATCCTCGAACGAGGCGAACGAGAAATAGGACCGCCCTTCCGGGTCGCGGCCGGGCAGACGCGGGTTCTCCACGGTCTCGTTCAACGGACCCGCGGCGTAGTGGAAGACCTCGCTCACCCGGACCCCGCGGGCGATCAGGTCGGCGCGGGCGGCCGCGATGTCTTCTACGGCGAGGAGCAGGCCCTGCACCGCGCCGGGCCGGGGCGACGTCATCCCCTTGCCGAAGATGATCGAGGCTTCCGAGTGGCGCGGCGTCATCTGCACGCCCCGGAAATCGCCGCCCTGGATGTCGATGTCGAGCCGCCAGCCGAGACTCTCGTAGAAGGCCTTCGCGCGGTCGACGTCGGTCACGCCGAGCATCACGACTTCGAGCTTCATGTCGGTTTGCTTCTTTTCTTCGGTCATCGTGGGGCTCCCTCCTTGAATTGTCCTCAGGGCACGTCGAGGCCCGCCTTGCGCAGGCCGTCGATCAGGTGGTGACAGTGCTCCGGATCAAACCACTTCCCCGCGTCTCGAGGCCCTGAGCCGCAATGTTCGGCCGGAGGCGGAGCAGCTCCTTCAAGGCCCCCTCCGCCGCTTCTTATCTCGCGCCCGGTAGACCTCCCCCATCCCGCCCGCGCCAAGAGACGCGAGGATCTCGTAGGGGCCGAGGCGAACACCCGGAGAAAGCGGCATGGCTGCCGCTGGATTCTAAGGCCTGCGAACCTCGGGCATTGCGCTCCTGATGAAGAGTGGCCGCACCCTCCGGGCACGTGGACGACGTGTATTCTGTTCCCGTGATCCCGCCTTCCTACAAACCGCGAAAGAAGTTCATGGAGCTCGCGGTCTCGGAGGCCAAGCGCGCCGGCGACCGAGGCGACTACCCCATCGGGGCCGTCATCACCCGCCTGACGGGCCGGACCGAGGTGGTCATCGCCAGCGCGGGGAACCGGGTCAAGACTTCGGGGTCGAGCATCAAGCACGTCGAGTTGGAAACTCTGAAGTACGTGTCCAGCGGCTATGGCCGCTACCTGCCCGACTTCGTCCTCTACTCCACGCACGAGCCCTGCGCGATGTGCGCCGGTGCCTGCGTGTGGGCGAGAATCGGGGCGGTCGTCTACGGAGTTTCTCAGGAAGACATTGCCGCATTCGGCCTCAAGCGCGGCACGGAAGACTACAAGTGGCGAGCCTGCCTCATCCCCTGCCGGTTCGTGTTCGAGAGGGGCAACCATCCGATCCCCGTGACCGGCGGATTTCTACGCCAGGAATGCCACAAGCTCTTCACCTACAGGCCAGAGACCCGGCGCGCCTGACGCGGGACCCCTCCTCCACCGTCGCGCCTCGAAGAAATCGTGAAGGTCCGGGGCTCCGACGCTGTTGTCGAAGGCGATGCGGGACCTGAAGTGAAGAACCGGGCGGCGAGCGCGATCGATCTGCGGCGACGCATCCGGTCCTCGGTCCTGCTCCTTCTCCTCGGCCTGACGGCCCTGGCTCCCGCCCCCGCCGGCGTGGGCGTGGAAGTGGACGACCAGCGACGACCCGCCCCGGTCATGAGCGCATCGGGCGCGGACTGGCTCGAGCGACCCGGCCGCGACGAAGAACAGAAGCCGGACGAGATCGTGCGGACCATGAACCTCAAGAGCGGCGACGTGGTCGCCGATCTGGGCGCCGGAACCGGATACTTCACGCGGCGCCTGGCGAAGACGGTCGCTCCCCTCGGCAAGGTGTACGCCGTGGACATCCAGCCCGAAATGCTCTCTCTCCTCGCGGACAACATGAAAAAGGCGGGGGTCCGAAACGTGGTGCCCGTTCGCGCCGAGACCGATGACCCGAAGCTGCCGCCGGAGTCTCTGGACTGGATCCTGCTCGTCGACGTCTACCACGAGCTCCAGCAGCCCAAGGCGACGCTCGCGAAAATGCGCGCGGCTTTGAAGCCCGGGGGCAGGGTCGCGGTCGTGGAGTACCGCCTCGAAGGGCTGACCGCCCTCCACATCCGGGAAGAGCACCGCATGTCGACCGAGCAGGTGATCGCCGAATGGGGGCCGGCCGGGTTCCGGCTCGTAGCGCTCCACGAGTTCCTGCCCGTCCAGCACTTCTTCGTGTTCGAGAAGACGCCGGAGCGCTGAGGGGCCAGGTCCGTCAGCGGCCCTCTTCGACCTGGCTCAGGTAGTCCCCATACCCCTCGGCTTCCATCGCGTCGCGATGGATGAACCGCAGCGAGGCGGAGTTGATGCAGTAGCGCAATCCGCCGCGATCCTTCGGGCCGTCGGGGAACACGTGCCCCAGATGGCTGTCCGCGTGCGCCGAGCGCACCTCGGTGCGGACCATGCCGTGCGTGGCGTCACGCAGCTCCTGGACGTTGGACGGTTCGATGGGCTTGGTGAAACTGGGCCATCCGCATCCCGATTCGAACTTGTCGGAGGACGCGAACAGCGGCTCGCCCGAGACGATGTCGACGTAGATACCCGGTTCGTGGTTCTCCAGGTACGCCCCGGTTCCGGGAGCCTCCGTGGCGCTCTGCTGCGTCACCCGATACTGCTCCGGCGACAGCCGTGCGATCGCGTCGGGGTCTTTGCTGAACTTCAGGGTCATCGGTGTGGAAGCGCTTGCGGGCCGTTCGCATCCTGCGCCGGCTTGTCCCGCGATGACTCTATCAGTGCCCCGGTTCGTCGGGATTCCGGTCTGCTAGGCTGCGGCCAGTTCACCATGAGGGTGTCGGAAACAGCCGGAACGGCCCCGCGCCCGCCGCGGAAACCCTACGGAGGGCGCGGGCTCGCCGCACTGGGCCCGCTGGTCGCCGCCCTCGCGCTCGCGGTGCCCGCCGCGGCGCAGGAAATCGCCACGCAATTCTGGCCCGAAATCGACACGTTTGTCCGGCTCAGCGACGGCATGCGGATCTACGTTCCCGTCAGCAAGACGCGCGAGGGCACGGACGACTCGGATCAGGACGGGACGGTCGGCATCTACCTCGACTACTACGCGTTGCCGATCGCGAAGCTTCCTCTCGCAGGGCCGGCGAACGCCCCGCGCTCGCGTCGGCTGCTGTTTCGAGCGGGCTACGGCTACACCGCCGGGAGCCACGGGGACCCTGCCACCAACACGTTGACGGCGGAAGCGACCGGGCGCTTGTACCTTCCGTGGGAGATCCTCGCCAGCGACCGGAATCGGTTCGACCTGAACTTCACGGGCGGCGAGTTCGATCCGCGCTATCGAAACCGAGTCCGGCTCGAGCGCAACGTTGCCGTCGGCGGGACGGTGCTGACCCCGTACGCCTACGGAGAGTTCTTCTACTCCTTCAACGCCGGGGACTGGACCCGGATCCGAGCGACGGGAGGGCTCGAATTTCACCTCTGGGAGCGGTTCGTGCCCGAGGTGTACTTCCAGCGCGACTTCAACAAGAGTCCGAGTCCGGACATCAACGGGGTCGGTCTGGTTCTCAGCATCTATCTGAGGTAGCACCCCATCGGCTTTGATGGTCATGGTGGGCACGCCTGCGTCAATCAGAAAACGAGTCCTTGGAAAACACGACCCGAACACCTCGTCGGCCGAGCGCCTCGGCCAGGTCGGAGGGGTCGTCCACGCGACCGAGGCGGGTGTACGAGTACGACGACTTGAATGTCAAATAGAAGACAACCAGCGTGTTCGTGCCATACAGCATGAGGTCGCCATTCCTGATCGTTCCCGGTCGGCTCGCATTCGCGGGCAGCGCTTTCGGCAAGTTGGCGTGCTTTTCGTTGCCGTTGAGCTCGCTCATGTCCAGCGTCAGCGGCAGTTGCGCGGCGAACGCACGGGCGGCTTCGTTGTCGGTCAAGTCGATGGCGAAACGACGTTCGCCGACGGTCATCCACATTCGCGATTCCTCCGGTTTATTGGATGCCGGTGCGGCATCCGCAACAGCTGCAGCGGGTAAGGTTCGCGCCGACTGCTGGCCGGCTTCGCACCCGCCGAGCACGAGCAGGCCGAGTAGCAAGCGCAGTCCACGCGGGACCCGCACGTCCCGGGCTCGGCGATGGTCGAGGTCCATGACGAAGAAACGCTGGTCGCCGATGGGGGCACCGAGGCTGCTCATGGTCATTGGCGTTCTCCTTGGTCATCTCAGTCTTGGCCTGTCTGCGCCATCTGCGTCCCATCCATAGTGTCGGGCCTGCCCGCTCGTTTACTCAGACGGATCCGGCTGTAAGTTCTGAAAAGGAACGGGGCCGGTTTACCCGGCCCCGATCTCAGACTGACGAGCGAAGACGTGAAATGGAGCGGGAAACGGGGATCGAACCCGCGACTTCCACCTTGGCAAGGTGGCGCTCTACCGCTGAGCTATTCCCGCTCAATATGGCGGACGCGAAGGATAGCCGACCCCCCGGCCGGGGGTCAAGATTCCCCGAAGATGTGGCCCGGCTCCGCGGGCTATCCTGTTCGGCGTGAAAAAGGCGCTCCTCGCGGGGACGCTCTCCGCCGCCGCCCTGCTCGCACTCGGGTCGGCGAGCCGCGCCCCGCGCAAAGCAGCGCCATCCCCGCTCGCCTTCGCGATCACGCACGCCAGCGTCGTCCCGATGGATTCCGAGAGGGTCCTCCTCGATCACACGATCGTCGTGGTCGGCGACCGGATCGCAGCGGTCGGACCGGACGGCCTGACGAGCTGGCCGGCGGGCGCCACGGTCGTCGACGCGGGCGGCGCATACGTCGCGCCGGGCCTCGCCGACATGCACGTCCACATCCGCCGAAGGGAGTTGCGCGCGTACGTGGACGCCGGAATCACCTCGGTCCGGAACATGTGGGGCTACGAGACGCTTCCGGCGACGATGCGGGATATCGAGAGCCGGGCCGTCGTCGGCCCCATGATCTACTCGGCGAGCCAGGGCATCGACGCCTCTCCCGGCGTCTGGCCCGAGACGCAGTTCGTGAACCAGCCGTCGCAGGCCGAAGCCGTCGTCGCGGCGCAGGCGGCCGCGGGCTGGCGCTTCCTCAAGGTCTACGACAGTCTCTCGGCCCCCTCCTACGACGCCATCGCGGACGCCGCGCGCCGCAGCGGGATCCGGTTCGTCGGTCACGTGCCCGACTCGGTCTCGATCGAGCACGCCCTGGAGTCGGGTCAGCTCTCCATCGAGCACCTGCGGGGCTACGACCACGCGCTGACCCGCACCTCCCAGAGCTCCCACGTCGGGGCCTGGGCCGACATCGACGGGAGCCGCATCCCGGACCTCGCGGCACGCACCGCAGCGGCCGGCGCCTGGAACTGTCCCACGATGGCCATCTACTCTCTGCTGACGGAGGGCATGGCGGCGCCGACGCGCGCGCAGATCTTCGCCAATCGCGCTGCGGTGCTGCGTGCCTTCCGCGATGCGGGGGCGCGGATCCTCGCAGGCAGCGACGCGGGCATCGACCGCACGGCCGTCGGAACTTCGCTCCACGACGAGCTTGCCCTCCTCGCCGAGGCCGGGCTTTCGCCCTACGAAGCGCTCGAAGCCGCGACTTCCGGCGCCGCGGCGTTTCTCGGAGAAGAAGCGGAGTTCGGAACGATCCAACCCGGACGCCGCGCCGACCTCGTGTTGATGGACGGCAACCCGCTCGAGACCCCCGCGGCACTTCGCGCGATCAAAGCCGTCGTCCTGCGGGGAGCCTGGCGCTCGCTCGACGGCAGCCGCTCGCCTCTGGTGCCTCGCGTGCCCGGGAGCTCGGTCGCGCCGCGGGCTGTGGCCCGCCCGACGCGCTGAGGGGCCGCTTTACTTGATGTCGCCGGGAGCGGCGTGGAGCTCGCTCGCCGTTCCGCCGCAGTGGGTGCAGACGAGAACGCTCGTGCCGCCGAACTTCTTTTCCTCGGCGCACTCCTCGCACAGCGGACGCCCCGTGTCGCCGCACTGGAAGTGCGCGAGGCGATCCATGTGCTTCGGGCAGATCGGTGGCGGCGTGGCGCGCGCGGTCTTGCGCAGCTCGAAGAGGGACTTCAGCTCCGGAACCGTGTCGGAGCGGACGGCCGGCGCTCCTCCGACGGACACCATGTCGTTCTCGTTGACGGCGGCCGTGCGGATGAGGTTGCGCATCGCACGCCGGTCGAAGTCGTCGGTGTCGTATCCCTTTTTTTCGAGGCGATAGGTCTTACCCGCCTGCGTGCCGTCCATCGCCTCGGGAGCGACGGGGGCGGGCCTGGCCGCCGGCGGGGGCGCCGTCGCAACCGGGGCCTCGCGACGGGGCGCGGGAGGCGTCACGGGCGCGGCGGGGGGCGCCGGGGGCTCGGGCGCGCGGAAGGGCGCAGGCGGCTCGGCCTGCGCGGGCGGCTCCGAGAAACCGCCGGACTGGAGCTGGATGTAGACACGCGCCTCGTCCCGCGACGGGAAGTCCATGGCCTTCGAGCACTTCGGGCAGGAGAAGCGCGCCTGAACCGGCGGGATCTTCGAGAGGCTGATCGAGAAGCTTCCGTTACAGCCGGGACAGGAGAACGTGTATCGGAGATCTTCGTCGTTGACCGCGCTCATTTCGAGAGAAGGTCATCTTAGCACGCGCCTTCAGGCGAGCGAGTCTGGAAGCGGGAACGCATCGCGGAAGATCGTGACCTCGAGTCGGCCTTGCGTCTCGAGAATCGCGACGACATCGAAACGGCAAGGCGTCGAAGGCGAAAGGCGCGCTCGGACCAGGTACTCGCGGGCGACGCGGGCGATGCGTCGTTGTTTCTCGGCGGTGACCGACTCCGCCGGCGCACCGAATCCCGACCCGCTTCTCCCCTTCACCTCGATGAAGCAGAGGACACCGTTCTCCTCGGCGACGAGGTCGATCTCGCCCGTCCGCCCCCGAAAGTTCCGGCCGCGGATCGCGTAGCCCTCGTCCACCAGCCGATCCTCGGCGAGCTTCTCCCAGCGCTGGCCGAGCCCCCGCCGGCCGCGGTAGACCCGGCGCTCCCAAAAGGCCATCTGTCACTAGATTGTCGCGAGGCGGGAGCTCCGGCCTACGCCATGGAGCGGCGGGCGAGCTCGAGCACGTCGAACGGCTGGGTGGACACACTGAGCTCGTCCTTCGCGTTGCCGATCATGACCATGCAGAAGGGGCACGACACGCCGACGGAGGAGGCCCCGGAGCCCGCGATCTCCCGCATGCGCTCCTGGTTGATGCGCGTACCGAGCTTCTCCTCCATCCACATGCGCCCGCCGCCCGCGCCGCAGCAGAGGCCGTTCTCCCGCGAGCGCGGAAGCTCCGTCGAGCTGCACGCCGGGGATCGCGCGGAGGATCTCGCGGGGCGCGTCGTAGGCGCCGTTGTAGCGGCCGAGATAGCAGGGATCGTGAAGACGTGATCGTCTCCGGAATGGGCGTCGACAGCGTGATCCGCCCGGCCTTCACGAGCTCCGCGACGAGCTGCGACCCGTGGACGACCTCGTACTGGCCGCCGAAGTCGCCGTACTCGTTCTTGAGGCAGTTCATGCAGTGCGGGCAGTTGGTGACGATCTTCCGGACCTTGTAGCCGTTCAGTGTCTCGATGTTCTGCTGGGCGAGCATCTGGAAGAGGTACTCGTTGCCCATGCGGCGCGCGGAATCGCCGGTGCAGGTCTCCTCGTTGCCGAGGATCGCGAAGGAGACGCCGGCGGAATCGAGGATCTCGACCAGGGCCTTGGAGACTCTCTTCGCGCGGTCCTCGTAGGATCCCGCGCAGCCGACCCAGAAAAGGATCTCGATCTCCTTTTCGCCGGCGTCCGCCATCGTCGCGACGGGCAGCTCCTTCGCCCAGTCCGCCCGCGTCGCGGACGCGATGTTCCAGGGGTTGCCGTTGGTCTCCATGCCGCGAAACGCGTTCTGGACTTCCTTCGGAAACTCCGCCTTGTCGAGCACCAGGTAGCGGCGCATCTCGGCGATCTTGTCGACCGCCGGAATGATGAAGACCGGGCACGCAGTCGTGCAGAAGCCGCACATCGTGCAGGCCCAGATCGTGTCCTCCGAGATCCATCCGCCGATCAGGTCCTTGCGGGCGTGGGAGGCCGCAGCGCCGTTGCCGCGTCCCGAGCTCTCTCCCAGAATCGACGGCGTCGCTTCGTAGACCGCGTCGCGCACGTTGCCGATGAAAATCTTGGGATCGAGCGGCTTTCCGGTCAGCGCCGTCGGGCAGACGACCCGGCAGCGCCCGCACTCGGTGCAGGTGTAGCCGTCGAGCATCTGCTTCCACGTCAGGTCCTCGACCCGCGAAGCCCCGAAGCGTTCCGTGTTCTCGAGGTCGACCTTGACGAGCCGGCCCATGGGCTCCAGGTTCATGAAGAAGATATTCGGGATCGAAGCCAGGATGTGGAAGTGCTTCGAGTACGGCAGGTAGTTGGCGAAGAAGAGCAGGTCTGCCAGGTGCAGCCACCAGCTCCACTCGTAGACCGCCTGGAGCGTGGCGGGCGCGGCCGCCGCCATCATTGCCGCCAGCCCCGCGACGACCGGCGCCCAGGGCGTCGCGTGCGCCGGCGCGAGTGCCGTGCGGGCGGCCTCGGCGAGCAGGTCCGTGGCCATCAGGAACGCGATCAGGAAGAGGATGAGCCACGCGTCCCAGGTCAGGTCGAGGCGTTTGGGACGCGCGAAGGCACGCCGGAAGACCGCCAGGCCGACTCCCAGCAGAGTGAGAACCTCGAAGACGTCCTTCACGAGCGTGTAGGCGTTGCCCGGCACGCCCGGCAGCAGGACGAACCCCGGCACGAGCCCCTCGACGACGAGGGCGGCCGAGCGGACCGTCAGGACGACGAAGCCCGCGAAGATCAGGATGTGGAAGAAGCCCGCGTAGAAGTCGCGGAACATGCGCCGCTGCGCGAACGCGTACTCGAGGGTCTTGCCGATCCGCTCGAGGATCCGCGTGAAGCGGTTGTCGGCCCGCCCGGCCATGAGCACGCGGATCCGGCGCGACATCGAGAAGACGAAGAAGGCGATCGCCGCGAGCACCAGCAGACCGAATACCGTGCGGCCGGACAGGCCGAGCATGAGGCGTTCGGTGGGAAGCGGGGGCATTAGCCCGAATCTTAACCCGAGCGCTTGCGCCGATCCGGACCCGAAGATCTGTCGGGTATGCGCGTGCTAGCCTCAAACCGAGACGACTTTGCGCGACGAGCCCCGGCGCTCCCGACTCCTGAAGGCCGCTCCCGTCGCGGCCGCCGCGGCGCTGTTCGCAGCGGCCGCGATGCGCGTCTTCGCGCGGCTGGCCGACACGGGCGGCCTCGACGCCGACCTCGACCGCAACGCGAGCCAGTGGCCCGGCACGCAGGCGGAAGTCTCGATCGCGGCGGACCCGTCCCATCCCGGCGTCGTGCTGGCCGCGACGATGAGCATCTCCGACGGCCGCATCCTCACGATGTCCTCGCGCGACTTCGGCGTCTCCTGGACGCGCGTCTCGATCCCGCGCGGCGAAGGGTCCACGATCGACAACGATCCGATGGTGGCCTTCGACCGTCAGGGCACGGCGTACCTGGCGCGGATCCCCGCCGGCCCCGCGGGGACCGGCGTCGACGTCCTCCGGTCCTTCGACGGCGGCCGGACCTGGGAGGCCCCGGTGCGCGTGAGCCCGATCGGCCGCGACGACAAGGTCGCCCTCGCCGTCGACGACGCGCCCGGGAGCCCCTGGCTGGGGCGGGTCTACGTCGCCTGGAAGCTGCCGCAGGGAGGCTTCTACACGGCGCGCTCCCTCGACTCCGGAGCGACCTTCACGCCGCGACAGCGGATCAGCGACGCCGTCGGCACGGGTCTTGACCTGGCGGTCGGCCCGGATGGCGTTCTGTACCTCGCCTTCTCCGGAGGTCCGATCCGCACGATCCGCGTCCTGCGGTCGCTCGACGGCGGCGAGACCTTCGAGCCCGAGGTCTTGGCGGCGCCGGTCCGGGCCGGCTGGTACGCCGTGCCGCGCTCGCAGTGCATCCGCGTTCCCATCGTCCACGCCTCGATCGCCGCCGACCGTTCCCCCGGGCCGCACCGCGGCGCCGTCTATCTCACGTGGGCCGACTACCCTCCCGGTGTCGTCCGCGCGCAGTGTCCCGAAGGATGCGGCGGGCCGGCGGTCTGCGTCCCGAACGTCTACGTCAGCCGCTCGGACGACGGCGGCGTCTCGTGGTCGGCTCCCGCGCTCGTCGACGACGAGCGCCCGGAAGAGGTCGACCGGTACCACCAGTGGGTCCGCGTCGACCCCTCGACGGGCGCCGTCGCGGTCGCCTTCAAGGACTCGCGCAACGACGCTTCGGGCGCGAGCGCCGATGTGTACCTGCGCCGCTCGCTCGACGGAGGCGAAACCTGGCAGCCGGCGCTTCGCCTCTCGAGCGCCTCGAGCCGCGCGACGACCGGTTTCCAGTTCGGCGACTATCAGAGCCTCGCCGCGGAGGGTGGCAACGTGTACGTCGCCTGGTCCGACTACCGCCAGAGCCCCACGGAGGGCGAGATCTACGTGCGCCGTTTCGTCGCGCCGGTGACCACCGAGGTCCGCGCACCGGTCATCCCCGTCGGAGGCGAGCGCCCGCCGCCGCGGGAGCGCCCGAGGCCCTAGTCGGCCTACTCGTGCTTCAGCGCCCGGACGGCCTTCGCGAACTCCGGAACGATCTGGAAGATGTCCCCGACGATCCCGTACGTCGCGACCTTGAAGATCGGCGCCTCGGCGTCCTTGTTGATCGCGACGATGACCTTGGAGGTCCCCATTCCGGCGAGGTGCTGGATCGCTCCCGAGATCCCGACGGCCACGTAGAGCGTCGGCGAGACGACCTTGCCGGTCTGCCCCACCTGGTGCTGGTGGTCGATCCATCCGGCGTCGACGACGGCGCGCGAAGCGCCGAGCGCGGCGTGGAGCGCCTGCTGGAGGTCCTTGACGAGCGGCCAGTTCTCCGGGCCCTTGATGCCCCGTCCGCCCGAGACGATGACGTCCGCCTCCGAGACGTCGAGCTCCTTGGTTTCGGATGTCTCGACCTTCACGACCTTCGCCCGCGGCGCGATCTCGCCGAGCTCGAGCGTCTCGATCTTCGGCTCGGGCGCTGCCTCCTGGACCTCCGCCGGGAACACGTTGGGGCGCGTCGTCGCGATCTGCAGCTTCGCCGCCCCGCAGTCGACCTCGGCGCGCGCCTTCCCGGAGTAGACCGGCCTCGAGCCGATGAGCCGGTCTCCGTCGACGCGCAGGTCCATGACGTCGGCGATGGCCGAGACGTCGTGGCGCGCCGCGTACCGGGGCGCGATGTCCTTGCCCATCGAAGTCGCCGCGATCAGGACCGCGTCCGGCGCGGCCGCTTTCGTTGCCGCGTCGAGCGCGCCCACGTAGCCCTTGTTGGAGTAGAGCGCGAGCTCGTCCCGGTCCGCCACGTACACGGTGCCGGCGCCGTGCCGGCCCAGATCCTTCGCGAGAGCCGCGACGCCCTTGCCGGCGATGACCGCGGCGGCGGGCCCGCCGCCGAGCTTGCGGGCGAGCGCGAGCGCTTCGAGGGAGGCCTTGCGGATCTTCCCTTCGCGCTGTTCGATGAAGACGAGGAATTTCATGGCTAGATCACCTTCGCTTCTTCGCGGAGCAGTCGCGCCAGCTCCTTGCCGGCGGCGGCGGGATCGTCGGCCGGGACGAGCTTGACGGCCTGGCGCGCGGGCGGGAGATCGAGCTTCCGCCACCGCGTCTTCGCGTTCGCCGGGTCGGCCTCGGCCACCCCGAGCTCGGCGAGCTTCTTCTCCGTAACCGTCTTCTTCTTGGCCGCCATGATGCCCTTCAACGACGCGTAGCGCGGATCGTTCAGGCCTTTCTGCGCCGTCAGCACGACCGGCAGCGGGCATTCGACGACCTCGTGCGCGCCCTCGATCTCACGGTGGGCCGTGATCTTCCCGTCGCCGACCTCGAGCTTGACGATGCTCGCCACGTGCGGCACGCCCGCGAGCTCCGCGAACATGGGACCGACGAATCCCTCGTCCTGGCCCACGGCCTTCTGGCCGAACCAGAAGAAATCGTACGCGCCGCCCTTGGCGGCCGCGGCGAGGGCCTTCGCGGTTCCGAGCGCGTCGAGGTAACCCGTGCCGGTCGCATCGATCCAGATCGCCTCGTCGGCGCCGCGGGCGAGGCACTCGCGCAGTCCCGTCTTGGCCCGCTCGGGGCCCACGGCCACCACCGTGACGGTGCCCGCGCCCCGGGCTTCCTTGATCCGGAGAGCCTCCTCGAGCGCGAACTCGTCATAGGGCGAAACGATGAACTTGACGTCGGTCTCGTCGATCGACTTGCCGTCGGCGGCGATCCTGATCTTCGATTCGGTGTCGGGAACGTAGGCGATGCAGACGAGCGAGTTCATGCGCGGGCTTTAATCCATTCTCTTGAGGATCAGGCAGCCGTTCGTGCCGCCGAAACCGAAGGAGTTCGACAGCACGTAATCGAGCCTGGCCTCGCGCGCCGTGTTCGGCACGTAGTCGAGGTCGCACTCGGGATCCGGCGTCGTGTAGTTGATCGTGGGCGGAATCACGCCGTGGTGAACCGCGAGGGCGCAGATGGCCGTCTCGAGGCCCGCCCGCCGCTCCGAGCAGGTGGCCGGTCATCGACTTCGTCGACGAGACGGCGACCTTGCGCGCATGCTCGCCGAAGACCCGCTTCACGGCGAGCGTTTCGGCCAGGTCGCCGAGCGGCGTCGAGGTCCCGTGCGCGTTGATGTAGTCGATCTGTTCGGGGCCGATGCCCGCGTCCTCGAGGCAGTTGCGCATGACCCGGGCCGGCCCGTCGCCGTCCTCGGAAGGAGCGGCGATGTGGTACGCATCGCCCGACATGCCGTAGCCGGCGAGCTCGCAGTAGATCCGGGCGCCGCGCTTCTTCGCGGCCTCCATCTCCTCGAGCACCACGAGGCCCGCGCCCTCGGCGATCACGAATCCGTCGCGGTCCCTGTCCCAGGGGCGCGAGGCGTGCAGCGGATCGTCGTTGCGGGTCGAAAGGGCCTTCATGACCGCGAATCCGCCGACGGCCAGCGGCGTGAGCACCGACTCGGTGCCGCCGGCGATCGCCGCGTCGGCCTCGCCGTACTGGATCATGCGATAGGCCTCGCCGACGGCGTGCGCCCCCGTCGTGCACGCCGTGGACGTGCAGAGGTTGGGCCCCTTGAGGCCGTACTTGATCGAGATGTTGCCGCCGGCCTCGTTCGTGATGAGGCCCGTGATGAAGAAGGGGGAGATCGCGCGCGGATTGCCCCCGGTCTCGATGTACTTCTTCTGCGTCTCCTCGATCAGCGGAAGGCCGCCGATCCCCGAGCCCACGACGGCCGCGAAACGCTCGCGGTTCGCGTCGGTGACCGCGACACCCGCATCCTCCATCGCGAAGTGGGCCGCGCCCATCGCGTAGTGGATGAACGTGTCCATCTTCTTGATCTCTTTCTTGTCGATGTAGAGACCCGGATCGAAGCCTTTCACCTCGCCCGCGATGCGGGAGGCAAAACGCGAGGCGTCGAAACGGGTGATGGGCCCGAGTCCGCAGCGTCCGGCGACGAGGGCGTCCCAGTTCTCGACGTTGCCGATTCCCAGCGGAGAGACGAGGCCCACCCCCGTCACGGCCACGCGGCGCGGGGTGGAAAAGCGGGGCATGCGTTAATTTTTCGCGGAGTTCTTCTCGATGTACTCGACGGCGTCCTTGACCTTCTGGATTTTCTCGGCGGCCTCGTCCGGGATCTCGATGTTGAACGCTTCCTCGAAGGCCATGACGAGCTCCACGGTGTCGAGCGAATCCGCGCCGAGGTCATCGACGAAGGAAGCCTCCGGAGTCACCTCGTTGGCGTCCACGCCGAGCTGCTCGACGATGATGCTCTTCACCTTTTCTTCGACGGCCATTCCTCTCCCCCTTTTCGGAATCCGGGTCTGCGAAAGACGCCGTATTCTTCCCTAGATGCCCCGGCGGGGCAAGGCCCGCCGAGGGTGACTACATATGTCGCGGCCCCAGGCCGCGCTACATGTACAGCCCGCCGCTGACGTTGACGACCGTTCCGGTCACGTAGGAAGCCTCGTCCGAGGCCAGAAATGCGACCGCGGCGGCCACGTCCTCGGGGGCGCCGAGGCGTTCGAGCGGAATCTGTCCCGTCATCTTCGCTTTCGCGTCGTCGGTCATCTTGTCCGTCATCGCCGTCGCGATGAAGCCCGGAGCGATCGCGTTGCAGGTCACGTTGCGCGAGGCGAGCTCGCGCGCGACCGATTTCGTCAGCCCGACGAGCCCCGCCTTCGATGCCGCGTAGTTGGCCTGGCCCGCGTTGCCCATGAGGCCGACCACGGACGTCACGTTGACGATCCGGCCGTAGCGCTTGCGGATCATCCCCTTCACGACGGCCTGCGTCAGAAGGAACACGCCCGTCAGGTTCGTTCCGAGGACCCGGTCCCAGGCCTCGCGGCTCATCCGCAGCATCAGATTGTCTTCGGTGACGCCGGCGTTGTTGACGAGGACGTGGATCTCGCCGTGGGCGGCCAGCGCGCCCTTGACCGCGGCCTCGATCGACGCGGAATCCGCGAGGTCGAGCGCGAGCGCGGACGCCTTGCCCCCCGCCGCTTCGATCTCCGAAACCACGCGGCCCAGCGCATCCGCGCTCCGGGCCGCCGCCAGGACCATGGCGCCCTCCGAGGCGAGGCGTTTGGCGATCGCCTCGCCGATCCCGCGGGACGCGCCGGTGACGAGGGCGATCTTTCCGTCGAAGCGGTTCATGGAGCCGAACGCTACCCTATTCCGGTTTGGTGGTGATCTCGGGCAGGTCCCGGCTCCAGAGGTCCACGATCGTCTTCGACAGGTCCGCGATCGCGAGGATGCTCGGGTGATCCGGCCCCCAGCTGTCGGCCTTCGAGCCGTCGGTGAAGACCGCGAGCACGAAACGGCCCTTCTTCGTGCGGAGGATCCCGGAGTCGTTGCGCACGCCGGCCATCGAGCCCGTCTTGCCCGCCCAGAGATCGCCCGGCGGAAACCGCCGCGCGATGCGCAGGCGGCTGGGGTCCGTGTCGAGGTACGCGAAGATCTGTTTCGAGGAGGCGGCGTCGAGGAGCTCGCCCCGCGCCACGAGGCCCATCCACCGCGACACGTCGTTGGGCGTCAGCGTCCCGAGCCGGAAACCCTTCCACGGAGAGGGCTCGTCGTCCTTCTGGGAGAGCCAGGGGATGGTCCCGAAGATGCGGACGTGCGCGAACCCGAGCGACTGCATCCGCGCGTTGATGGCGTCGACCGAGAGCCGGGTGATCCAGGCGTTGGTCGCGGTGTTGTCCGAAGGGCCGATCATCAGGGTCGCCAGGTCGTGCCAGGTCGGATTGAGGCCGGCGTCGAGCATCAGGAGCATCCCGGAGCCGTCGGCCTTGTTCTCGGGAGTGAGATCCCAGCGCGCCGCGAGGTCGATCCGGCCCTCCCGGACGCCGGCCATCGCTTCGGTCAGCACGGCGATCTTGACGACCGACGCGGACTCGAACTCCGCGTCGCCGTTGTGGGCGTAGGACCGCCCGCTCTCGACGTGCTGCGCCGACACGCCGACGCGGCACTGGCACCGGCGCTGCGCCGACGCGACGGCGGCGTCGAGCGTCGCCGTGTCGGCGGCGGCGCCTCCCGAGGTCGCACAGCCCGCGGCGAGGACCGACACGGATCCGGCCGCCAGCGACGGCGAGAACTCCCCTACGCATGGCCCTCGACCTTGATCGCGCGATCGATCCGGCGCGTCAGGCCGGCGAGCACGTTCCCAGGTCCGATCTCGAGCGCCGCGTCCACGCCCGCGCCGGCGAGGCGCTGCACCCACTGGACCCAGCGGACCGGCGAATCGATCTGGCGAATGAGCGCATCGCGCAGGCGGGCGCCGTCGGACTCGGGCGCGGCATCGACGTTGGTGATGACCGGGATCGCGGCCGGCGCGAACGCGGCCTTCTCGAGGAGCGGCCGCATCGCCTCCCGGGCCGGGGACATCAGGGCACAGTGGAACGGCGCGGAGACGGCGAGCGGGATGGCCTTTTTCGCTCCGCGTGCCAGGCACGCCTGCGAGGCGCGCGCCACCGCGGCCGCCCCTCCCGCGATGACCGTCTGTTCGGGCGAGTTGTAGTTGGCGGGAGCGACGATCTCGCCCTGCGCCGCCTCGGCACACGCCGCCTCGACGGCCTCGGGCGGGAGGCCCACGATCGCGGCCATCGCCCCGACGCCGGCCGGAACGGCCTCCTGCATGAAGGTGCCGCGAGCGCGCACGAGCGCGACGGCCTCCGAAAACGCGAGCGCGCCGGCGGCGACGTTGGCCGAGTACTCGCCGAGCGAATGGCCCGCGGCGAAGGCCGCTCCGGCGAGCTTTTCGCCGTCCCGCGCCTTCAGGTCCGCGAGCGCCGCGATCGAGTGGGTGAGGATGGCCGGCTGCGTGTTGGCCGTCAGCCGGAGCTCGTCTTCCGGTCCTTCGAAGCAGAGCTTCGAGAGCCGGAAACCGAGAACCTCGTCGGCCTCTTCGAAAACCGCCCGCGCCGCGGGCGAGGCGTCGCAGAGCGCGCTTCCCCATGCCGACGACCTGAGAGCCCTGCCCGGGGAAGAGCAGCGCCAGGCTCAACGGACTACCAGCGCACCAGGACGCTTCCCCACACCAGGCCGGCGCCGAACGCCGTCAGAAGGACGAGGTCGCCCGACTCGACGAGGCCCTCGCGGACGCACTCCTCGAGCGCGATCGGGATGGAAGCGGCCGAGGTGTTCCCGAACCGGTCGACGTTCTTGTAGACCTTTTTCGGATCGATCTTCATCCGCTCGCCGACGGCGTCGATGATGCGCAGGTTCGCCTGGTGCGGGATGAAGAGGTCGATCTCCTCGTGCGTGAAGCCCTGCTCGGAAAGCAGCTCCTGCGTCACGTCGGCCATGGCCTTCACCGCGACCTTGAAGGTCTCGTTGCCCTTCATCTTGATGTAGGGCAGTTTCTGCTTCGATCGACTTCGGGTCGTTGGCGGGGCGGTCCGAGCCGCCGCCGGGCATGCAGATGAAGTCGTGGTAGTTGCCGTTGGACTGCATGAGGCTGCCGAGGATGCCGTGGTCGCCCTTGGTCGCCTGCAGGATCACGGCCCCGGCCCCGTCCCCGAAGAGCACGCAGGTGTTCCGGTCCGTCCAGTCGACGTAACGGGACAGGATCTCGCCGCCGATGACGAGGACGTTCTCGGCCTTGCCGGACTGGATCAGCCCGTCGGCCATGTGGAGGGCGTAGAGGAACCCGACGCACGCGGCGCCGACGTCGGAGGCGGCCGCGCGGGTCGCGCCCAGGTTGCGCTGGACGAGGCACGAGGTGGCGGGAAACGGCATGTCGCCCGAGATCGTGCCGACGAGGATCATGTCGAGCTCCTCGGCCTTCATGTGCGCGCGCTTGAAGGCCTGCTCGCCGGCCCGCGTGCAGAAGTCGGAGAAGTGATCGGTATCCGCGGCGATGTGCCGCTCGCGGATCCCCGTGCGCGAAATGATCCACTCGTCCGAGGTCTCCACGAGCTTCTCGAGGTCCGCGTTGGAGAGGATCTTCTTCGGCACGAGGCGCCCGTCCCGGACGATGCGCGCCCGGCTCATGCGCTCAGCTTTCACTTCGCCGGCCTCGCGCGTGTGAAGCTCGGCGATCTGGGCCTGGATCTTCTCGGCCGTGCCCTGCTTGCGAAACTCCGCCGCGAACCGGATGGCGTTCTTGATCGCCTTGGCCGAGGAGCGGCCGTGGCAGATGATGACGCAGCCCTTCACGCCCAGAAGCGGCGCTCCCCCGTACTCCGAGTAGTCGATGCGCTGCTTGAAGCGCCGGAACGCCGAGCGCGACAGGAGAAACCCGACGGACGCCTGCAGCGTCCGCTTGATCTCCTCGCGCAGCATGTTTTCGACCATCTCGGCGAGCGCCTCGGAGACCTTGAGGATCACGTTGCCGGTGAAGCCGTCGGTGACGATGACGTCGACGGTGCCGTTGAAGACGTCGCGGCCCTCGACGTTGCCGATGAAGTTCAGGCCCGCTTCCTTGAGGGTCTTGAAGGCCTCCTTGGACTGCTCGCTGCCCTTGGAGTCTTCTTCGCCGATCGACATGAGGCCGATCGACGGGGCCTTCTTGCCGAAAACGAGCTCGGCGTAGATGGAGCCCATGACGGCGAACTCCTTGAAGTGCGGCGTCTTCGTGTCGGGATTGGCGCCGACGTCGAGCAGGAGGCAGTGGCCGGTCAGGTTGGGAGCACCGTCGCGAGGGCCGGCCGGTCGACGCCCTCGATCGTCCCGATGACCATCTTGGCCGAAACCATCGCGGCGCCCGTGTGGCCGGCCGAAACGAGGCCCCCGGCCCGGCCGTCGCGCACACAGTTGGCGGCGATGCGGATCGACGAGTTGCGCTTCTTCCGAATCGCCGCCGTCGCCGGATCGTCGAACGTGACGACCTCCGCCGCATCGACGATCTCGATTTCGGGGCCCGTGAAGCCCGAGTCCTTCAGGAGCGTCGACAGCTCCGCAGCCCGTCCCACGAGCAGGGTCTCGATCCCGAACTCGCGCGCCGCGGCGACCGCCCCGTCGACGTTGACGAGAGGCGCGTGGTCGCCCCCCATCGCATCCACCGCGATCCGCACGTCAGCCCTTCTGCACTGTCAGAACCACGAGTCCGTGAATTATATCCGTCGGCTTCGAGGATCGCGGGATCTGCGCCTGCGGCGCACCGGCGCGCGGCTCGCCCGGATGCGGGCTCGACCGCGCGCCTGATCCCGCGATCCTCGGCGCCTCCCGCGGCGCGAGGCTCCTCCCCTGCCCTCGGGGAGACTCCTCGCGCCGCGAACCGATGTCGCCTGCTGGCAATCGATCCGGCACGCTGCTCAATCCGTTCGCGGCGCGCGAAGTCTCCCGACCGAAGGGAGGGAGGAGGCGCGCGCCGCGGGAGCGAAGCGCGAAGCGAAGGGTCAGGCCGGCGGTCGAGCGCGCATCCGCGCGAGCCGCCGGACGGTGCGCCCGCAGGCGCAGACCCGAAGTGAAGCGCGTAGCGACGGCTAGGTGTTGATGGCCTGCTTGCCCTTGTAGTACCCGCAGCGCGAGCAGACGCGGTGCGGCTGCTTGGCTTCCTTGCAGTTCGGGCACTCCGAGAGCGCCGGCGGCGTCAGCGCGTCGTGCGCGCGGCGCTTGTCGCGGCGGGCCTTGCTGTGGCGCCTTTTGGGATTGGGCATCGTGCTCCTACACTTTCTCCTTGAGGGCCTTCAAGGCCTCCCAGCGGGGATCGATCGTTTCGGTCGTGCAGGCGCACGCTCCGAGGTTCAAGTCCTGGCCGCACGACGGGCAGAGCCCGCGGCAGTCGGGTTTGCACAGGGGCTTCATCGGGAGCGCCATCTGCACGCGCTCCTCGGCGATCGGCGCGAGCGCGACGACCGGCCCGTCGTAATAGACGACGTCGAGGTCGCCGCGCGCGAGCTCGACCTCTTCCGGCGTGGCGCCCGCCCGGGGGTAGAGAACCAGCGAGAAAGCCTCGTCCTCGGCGAACGGGTAGGCCGCCAGGCACCGGCTGCACTCGAGCTCGCCCGAATAGACGAGCTCGGCCTCCATCGCGTATCCCCCTTCGATGCGGCGGACCTCGCCGGTGAGGCTCAGGGGCGAGAGGGCGAGCAGGGGTTCCCGGTCGATGGCCGACACGGGCACACGGAGCTCCCCGCCGAACCGGACCGGCTCGTCGAGCACCGAGTCGAGGGAAATGGTGTCTGTGTGTGTCGTCATCGGGTCCCGGGCGCCTTCACCGAGTGCGGAATCGCGCATTTTAGCCGTACCGGCGCCGCAGTCAAATCGCCCGGCGGCGCCTCGGGCGCCCCCTCGAGGCCTGTATAGACTGCCGCCGTGAGGATCGCCATCGACGCCCGCGCCCTCCTCCAGGAACGCACCGGCATCGGAACCTATACCTACGCCATCGCCCGCGGCCTCGCGGCCCGCGCCGGCTTGTCGGTCGGCCTCTTCGCCCCCCGTCCTTTCCCCCCTTCCGTCGACGGAGCCGGGCAATTCAGCCTCCAGACCGACCACCACCCCTTCGGCATCCTCTGGCTGCAGTCCACGCTGCCCCAGCGGATTGCCCGCTGGGGGGCGGATGCCCTCGTTTCGGCCCTGACCATCGGACCGGCCCGGGGACGCGTCCCCTTCGTCTCGACCGTCCACGACCTGACCCCGCTGACGCACCCGGAGTGGCACGCCGCGCGGACCCTCGTCGGCTTCCTGCCCCTGTGGGAGCGCACGGTCGAGCGGGCGTCCCGTTTCCTGTGCGTTTCCCGCACGACCGCCCGGGAGCTGACCGCGCTGTACCCGGAGACCGCCACCCGCGTGCGGGTCGCGTTGAACGGGGTCGACACCGAGTTCTTCTCGCCGGCCGACGACCCGGCCGCCCGCCGGCGCACGCGCCAGCGCTATGCGGCGGACCAGCCCTTTATCCTGTATCTCGGCACGCTCGAGCCCCGCAAGAACGTCGAGGGCCTCGTCGCGGCGTGCGAGCGCATCTGGGGCCGCCGCCGGTCGCGGCCGGACCTCGTGCTCGCGGGAGGCGCCGGCTGGAAGACCGCCGGCCTCCACCGGCGCATCGCGCGCTCTTCGTTCCGCGACAAGATCCACGTCGCGGGCTACACGCAGCGCGAGGCCGCGCGCGAGCTCTACCGGGCCGCGGAGGTCTTCGTGTACCCGTCGCTCGCCGAGGGATTCGGCCTGCCGATCCTCGAGGCCATGGCGTGCGGCACGCCCGTCGTCGCGTCGACGGCCGAGGCGCTTCGCGAGGTCGGGGGCGATGCCGCGCTCTACGCCCCGCCGCGAGACATCGAGGGGCTGGCGCGCGCGATCGAACGCGCGCTCGAGGACACAGCCCTCCGCACGCGGCTCGCGGCCGAGGGCCCGCGCCGTGCCGCCCAGTTCCGCTGGGACACCGCCGCCGACGTGACGGCCGCGGCGGTCGACGAGGCGGTCCGGGAGGCGCATTGAGCCGGGGCCGGCCGCCGCGGGTCGGCATCGACGCGCGCAAGCTGACCGACTTCGGCATCGGCTCGTACGTCCGCAATCTCGTCGAGTCGATCGCGAAGCGCCCGGAGGCGCAGGCCTACGAGTTTCGCCTCTACGTCCGGGGAGAGGACCGTGCGGTGCTGCCCGCGCTTCCCGACAACTTCACCCTGGTCGACGAGGAGTCCCCCGGTTACTCGATCTCGGAGCTGACGCGCTTCGCGTGGCGGCTGCTTCGCGACCGGCTCGACCTGTTCCACGCCACGCACTACGTCATCCCGCCGCTGGCCCGGGCGCGCGCCGTCGTCACGATCCACGACATCATCCACGTGCTCTACCCGCAGTTTCTTCCCAACCGCTTCGCCCTGACCTACGCGCGGGTCATGATCCGGAGGGCCCTGAAGCGGGCGGATCGGATCCTCACCGTCTCGTACAACACCAAGCGCGATCTCGTGGACTACTTCGGCATCGCGCCGGCCCGCGTCGAGGTCATCTACAACGGCGTCGCCGCCCGTTTCCAGGCGGACGTGCCCCGCTCCGAGCGCGACCGCGTCGCCGCCAAGTACGGGCTGCCGCGGCCGTACCTGCTCTTTCTGGGAGGCGAGAAGCCGCACAAGAACGTCCGCAACGTCCTGCGCGCCTTCGGCCAGGCGCGCCGCGACCGCGCCCTCCCGCACGCCCTCGTCCTCGCCGGACCGATGCCCAAGAACCGGAGCCGCGTGGAGGCGCTCATCGCGGCGCTCGACCTCGAGTCGCGCGTCCAGCGCCCCGGCGTCGTGCCGGAGGCGGACCTGCCGGGCCTCTTCGCCGGCGCGGACGCGTTCCTCTATCCCACCCTCTACGAGGGGTTCGGCCTGCCCGTCGTCGAGGCCATGGCCTGCGGCGTCCCCGTCCTGACGTCGGCGACCTCGGCGCTGCAGGAGATCGCGGGCGGCTATGCCTACCTCGTCGATCCCATGGACGTCGACGCGATCGCGCGCGGCATCGTCGACCTCGCGACCGATCCTGCACGCCGGGCCGAGTTCGCGGAGCTCGGCAAGCGGCGCGCGCGCGACTTCTCGTGGGATCACGCGGCCGCGCAGACGCTCAAGGCCTACGCCGACGCGCTGAGCCCCCGCAAGCCCGAGCCGGCGCCCGTCGCGCGGTTTTGAGGGTGGGGATGCGGGTGCGGGTGCGGACACGGGACGTTTCGCGATGAAAACCGCCGTCGTCCACGACTGGTTGAACGGCATGCGCGGCGGCGAGAAGGTGCTCGAGGCCATCCTGCCGCTGGTCCCCGAGCCCACGATCTTCACGCTCTTCCACGTTCCGGGCTCCGTCTCGCCCGCGATCGAACGCCATCCCATCGTGCCGTCGTTCCTCAACCGACTCCCCTTCGCGCGCCGCGGCTACCGCAATTACCTGCCGCTCTTTCCGCGGGCCGTGGAGTCCTTCGATCTGTCCGACTTCGACCTCGTCGTCTCGTCGTCGCACTGCGTCGCGAAGGGCGCGGTCGCGCGGCCGGGCGCCCCCCACCTCTCCTACTGCCACACGCCGGTGCGCTATGCCTACGAGCAGTTCGACGTTTACTTTCCGCGAGGCCGCACGCGCCTGCGCGCGCTCAAGAAGGCCGCCGTCGCGCGCCTCCGCGCGTGGGATCTCGCCACGGGCGGCCGGCCGACGCGCTACCTCGCCAACTCCTCGGCCGTCGCCGAGCGGATCCGCCGCCACTACGGGCGCGAGGCATCGGTCTGTCCATCCGCCCGCGGACGTGGACTTCTTTTCGCCCGGGGCCGCCCCGCGCGGCGACTTCCTGCTCGCGGTCGGCGCGCTCGTGCCCTACAAGCGGTACGAGGCCGCGATCGAGGCCGCGCGCCGGTCCGGCCGCCGCCTCGTCCTCGTCGGAAGCGGTCCGGAGGAGGGGCGCCTGCGGGCGATCGCGGCAGGCGCCGGAGCCGCGGGCTCCGTAACATTCCTGTCGGGCTGCTCGGCTGCCGAGCTGCGGGACCTCTACCGCACCTGCGCGCTCTTCGTGCAGCCCGGCGAGGAGGATTTCGGCATCGCGGCCGTCGAGGCGCTTTCCTGCGGCGCACCCGTCGTCGCCCTCGCCCGGGGCGGCGTCTGCGACATCGTCCGCGACGGCGAGACGGGCGTCCTCTATGCCGACACGGACACCGGCAGCGGTGATCCCGAGGGCCTGGCCGAGGCCGTCGCCCGGGCGGCCGGCATCCGATTCGATTACACTCGACTGCGGAGCGCGGCCCTGGCCTTTCGCCCGGAACGCTTCGCCGAACAGTTCCGCGCCGCCCTGAGAGACGCTGCAGCCGTGATCCGAAACTCGACACGCCGCATCGCGATCCTGCTCGCCGTCTCCGACGTCGGCGCCACCCTCGCCGCGCTCGCCGCCGCTTACTTCCTGCGGTTCCGGGCCGAGATCGTTCCGGTGACCAAGGGCATTCCGGACGCGTCGTCGTACTACCGGCTCTTCCCGCTCATGGCCGTCCTCTGGCCGGTCGTCTACTACTTCTACGGCCTCTACCAGGTCCGCCGGAACCGCTCGCGCGTCGAAGAGGGTCTCTCCGTGCTTCGTCGCGACGGGGCTGGCGACGCTGCTGCTCGCGGGACTCGCGACCTTCTACCGCGGCTTTTCCTATTCGCGCCTCGTGCTGCTCTTCTTCTTCGCGCTCGACGTGCTCTTCGTCTTCGCGGGACGCACGGCGATCCGCCGCTACCTCGAGGAGGCGTGGCGCCACGGGGTCGGCGTGCGGCACGTCCTCGTCGTCGGGGCGGGGCGCCTCGGGCGGGCCCTCGTCGACAAGTTCCTCGAGCATCCCGAGATGGGCCTGCGCGCGGTCGGCTTCGCCGACGACGCGCCCGGAAAGCGGGGCTCGAGCCACCGCGGGCTTCCCGTCCTCGGGACCACCGAAGAGGTGGCGCGCATCGTCGACGAGCGCGGCGTGGACACGGTGTTCCTCGCGCTGCCCCTCGAGGCCCACCGGACGATGCTGGCGGTCCTGGCGGACGTCGGCCGCACCGTGGCGGACGTGCGCGTCGTGCCGGACCTCCTGCAGTACATCACCTTCCGCGCCGGCGTCGAGGACCTCGACGGCCTGCCGGTCGTTCACCTCACGCAGGTTCCCCTGACGGGGTGGATGAGCCTCGTGAAGCGCTCGCTCGACTTCGGCATCTCCGCCGCCGCCCTGGCGGCGATCTCGCCGCTGCTCGCCGCGATCGCGGCCGGGATCCGCCTCTCCGGACCCGGTCCGATCCTCTATCGGCAGCGCCGCATGGGCCTGGACGGAAGGCCCTTCGACATCCTGAAGTTCCGCTCGATGGTCGTCGGCGCGGAGGAGGGCTCGGGCCCGACCTGGGCGAGCCCCGACGATCCGCGGCGCACGCGCCTGGGCGGGTTCCTGCGCCGGTGGAGCCTGGACGAGCTCCCGCAGCTCGTCAACGTGCTGCGGGGGGAAATGTCCCTGGTCGGCCCGCGCCCCGAGCGGCCCGAGTTCGTCCGCGAGTTCAAGGAGAAGTTTCCGCAGTACATGCTCCGCCATCGCGTGCGCGCCGGAATCACCGGCTGGGCGCAGGTCAATGGCTGGCGCGGCAACACGAGCCTCTCCAAGCGCATCGAGTACGACCTCTACTACATCGAGAACTGGTCCCTGTCCCTCGACATCAAGATTCTCTGGATGACGCTGCGGCACGGACTGCGCCACCGGAACGCCTATTGACGCCGGCGTGATCCCGCGGCTCGTCGCGGCCATCCGGCGGCAGCCGCGCGCGCTTCTGGTGGCGGTCGGCCTCTTCTGGATCGCCGGCCTCGCGGTGCTCGACTACATCGCGCCGCTCGCGCTCTCCTTCCTCACCTTCTACGTCGCTCCGGTTCTCTTCCTCGTCTGGTTCGTCGGCCCCGCCGCGGGCTTTCTCGGCGCGGTCGTCGCGACGGCGTTCTGGACCTGGGAAGACGTGCTCTCGGCCCACGCGCACCCGACGATCACCCTCCACGTCACGGACTGGAACCTCTTCGTCCGCGCCATCTTCCTCGCGCTCTTCGTGTGGGTCGTGGCGGAGCTCAAGCGGGCGCTCGAGCGCGAGCGCCACGCCGCGCAGGAGCGGCTGGAGCACGACGTGGTGATCGCCCAGGAGGTCCAGACGCGGCTCTTTCCCCGCAAGGACCCCGAGATCCCCGGCCTCGACTGTCACGGCGTCTGCCGGCCGGCGCGCGGCGTCGCCGGCGACTACTACGACTTCCTGGCGCTCGAACCGGGGCGGACCGGGATCGCGGTCGGCGACGTCGCGGGCAAGGGCCTGCCCGCGGCGCTGCTCATGGCGAGCCTCCAGGGGTCGCTGCGCAGCTTCGCCTCGATGTCGCGCAACGGCCCGGCGAGCCTCGCCAAAGACCTCAACACCCAGCTGCACGGCCTGACGGAGCCGAACCGGTTCGCCACGTTCTTCTGGGGGGTCTACGACGCGCCGGGCCGCGCTCTGACCTGGGTCAACGCGGGCCACAACGCGCCGCTCCTCCTGCGCGCGGCGGGCTCCATCGAGAGGCTCCGGCCGTCCGGACCGCCCCTCGGCGCGCTGCCGGGGGCGACGTACCGGCAGGAATCGACGGCTCTGGCTCCGGGGGATCTCCTCGTCGTCTTCACCGACGGCGTCACCGAGGCCGCGGGGGCGCGCGACCAGGAATTCGGCGAAGACCGCCTCGAGCGCGTCGTGCGCGAGGGCGCCGGGAAGTCCGCCGACGCCGCGGCGGTGTGCGAGCGCATTCTCGAGGCCGTGCGCGAATTCGAGAACGGCGCGCCGCAGCAGGACGACATCACGCTCGTCGTCCTGCGCGCCGGCGCGGCCGGGGCCTAGCCCGGCGCTTCGCTTCTCAGGCGAGCTTGCGGATGCGCCGCATGCGCTCGGCGAGCTCCCGGTCGCTCCCGTCCCGCGCGCGCACGCCGCCGAACGCGCTCGCGCAGTAGATCGAGACCACCGCGGCTGCGTCCTCGCGGGCGGCAGGCACTTCCTCGGCGAAGAGCCGCGCGACCTCGGCCGGCGGCACGGAGGCGGCGAGCGATCCGCGCCGGCGCGAAAGCAGACGCCGGAGCGCGAGGTAGGCGCGCGTCGAAGGCGGCGCGGCCGCGCCCGCCCTCTGGAGAAGGCGGTACACGAGAGCGAGGACGAGGCCCGCGAGCGACCGCCACGGCCGCGGTGCGGGGCGAGGCGAGCGCGCGCGCGGCGGAACGGAAGCCCGCGAACGACTCGGCGGCGTCGGACAGCTGCTCGCGCAGAGCCTCGACGGTCGCAAACCTGGTCTCCGGAGTCGAACCCGAGGATGCGCCGGTCGTAGAAGAATTCGAGCTCGCGCCCGAACGCGACGAGGCGCGACAGCAGGGAAAAGGTCGAGAGCGCGGGCGGAATGCCGGCCGCCGGCGTCGGATCCACGACCTGGAACTGCCCCTCGCCGAAGTCCGCCTCGACCCAGGCGTGCAGGTTCTCCGCGCGCACGACGATCGAGGACGAGAAGAGCCCCTCCTCGCCCCCGAAGGAGCCCGTGACCAGCCGCGCCCGGATCCCCCGGGCGGTGAGCATCATCGCCGCCGCCGACGCGAAGAACTCGCAGTGGCCGGCTTTCGACCGGAGCAGAAAGTGCACGAGGGGATCGCCCTGGGCCTTCGGCGGGTCGAGCGTGTACACGAAGTCCCGCGCGAAGTGATCCTCGATCCGCTTGTAGATCGCGTAGGGATCGATGAGGTCGCTCGTCAGGCGGATCGCGTATTGCTGGATCTCCGCCGGCACGTCGGCCGGAGAGATCGCGCTCTCCCCCGGCCCGCGGGCGGGAACGCGCCGCACGTCGGCTTCGTAGCGGACGGGGCCGCGGCGCGACGAGACCTGCACGACCCCGTCGGGAACCTCCGTCACGCGCCCGCGCTCCGCCCGCACCGCGGAGGTGCCGTAGGGCAGGAACAAGAACCCCTGACCGAAAACGTAGAGGTCCGCGGTCACGGCCCATGCGACGTCGTCGCGGGAGGCGTTCTCCCCGACGCCGTACACGGCACCCGCTCCCGAGCCGGGGCCGCGCCCGGCGTCCGGCCGCCCGTCGCCCCGACGCGGCCCGCGCCACGGGGTGCGGATCCAGCTGCCGTCCTGATACTCCGTGAAGACCGCCTCGCGCAATCGCAACGGCGCGTCGCGCGCGATGTCGGGCTTCGACGTCAGACGCAGGACGACGCGGTCGCTGCGCTTGGCCGCGCCGAAGGATTCCAGGTCCACCCGGTCCGACGAGAGGGCCGTCGCCAGGGCGTCGTCGACCCGGAACGGAGCGGTGACGTAGGGGCCGTGCAGCCGCGGAAGGGCGAAGAAGAGGGGCACCGCGGCGAGCACCCCGCCGACCAGGGCCACGGCCGAGAGGCCCGCCGTCGGCACGCTCGTCAGCACGCGCTCCGGCGGCGCTTCGTCGAAGTCCGCGAGCACCGCCACGCGCGACAGCGTGCGGAATCCCACCCAGGCCATCACGGCGAGGTAGGCGATCGAGGTGACGTGGGTCGACGAGGACGCCGAGGCCAGAGTCAGCAGAAAGATGACGAGGAGGGCCAGGCGCGCCTCCGCCGGGCGCTTCATCGAGGCGAGCTTGGCGAGCGCGGTGAAGAGCAGGAGGTGTGCGACCGAGCGCAGCAAGCCCATCCGCAGCGTCGCCGTCTCGTAGGCGAGCCAGCCGATGTACGCCACGCCGAGGACGTTCTGCGCGGCGTCCGAGAGCCGCACGGGCTTTCCCGCGCGCGCCCGCCACCAGAGGAAGACCACACCGAGAACGAAGGCGGCGACGGCCTTGCGGCTGGCGCCCTGCGTGAAGAGCAGCGGCAGCGGCGCGACGATCGCCGCCGGCGCGAGCGCCAGCAGGTAGGCCCGCGAGAGCCCGAAAGGCATCGGGGCCGCCGCGGTCAGGAAACGAACCACCGCAGGTCTCCTTTGCGCATGGCCGGGAATTCGGGCGCCGCGCCGGCCTCGATCGGCTCGAGCCGCGCGAGCGCCTCGAGGATCCGGACGCGCTGCGAGCGCCCGCCGCGCGCCGCCACCTTCACGCCGCGGGCATGGAACCCGACCTCCGCGCCCCGCGCGAGGAGCCGCAGGGCCTGCCCCGCGCAGCGCGCGATGGCGTCCTCGAAGCGCGCGAGGGCGTCCGCGTCGACCGGCTGCGGGAGCGCGTTGTCGATCGCGAGAAAGAGCACGCGATCCCGCTCGGCCTCGCGCTCGCGCACGATCCACCGCCGCATGCGCGCCGACTGCTTCCAGTGGACGTCCCGGGGGTCGTCGCCCGGCGAGAACTCGCGCAGGGTCCGGATCTCCGAGCCGCCTCCCCGCGCGCGCTGGTGGGAGCGCCCGCCGCGCGCGTCCTCGGGCGGCAGCTCCGGCACGGCCGTGGAGATCGGCAGGGGGTAGACGACGAACTCCCGCGCGAGTTGCGCCTTGCGGTACTTGCGGAAGAGGCCGAGCGGAAAGCGCGAGAGCAGCCCCGCGTCGGCCTCCCGGAAGACGCCGCGACGCCGAAACGTCCCCTCGACCACGAGCTCGCGCGTCTCGCCCGGAGCGAGCGGATCGATCCACAGCGGCCCGGGAAGGGCGTCGTGGAGGAAGAAGAGGGCCTGTGCTTTTCCGGCGCGCAGCCGGTTGGTGAGCTTGAGCTTGAGCCACGCGGGCCGCGTCGCGACGACTTCGCCGAGGGGCTCGATCTGGCAATCCACCGCGCGCACGTTGCGGCGCGACAGCATGCCCGAGACGACCATGGCCGCGAGCATGGCCGCGAGCACGAGGTAGAGGCCGTTGTTGCCGGTGTTGGTCGCCGCAATCGCGACGACGAGGCACATGAGGATGTAGCCCAGCCCGAAATTGGTGATGCGGATTTCCCAGTCGGGGATCAGACGCGTCATGCCCTGCGGCCCCTAGACCGGCACCGGAACCTGCGCGAGGATCTTGCGCAAGATCTCCTTTTCGCGGCCGCCGGCGCCGAAGCCGTCCGACGAGACCGAGAGAATCCGGTGCGCCAGGATGGTCTCCGCGATGGCGTGCACGTCGTCGGGGGTCGCGTAGGTGCGGCCATGCAGGAGGGCATGGGCCTGGGCGCCGCGGTACAGCGCCTGCGCCCCGCGGGTCGAGACCGGAAGCCGGAGCTCCGCCGTCTGCCGCGTCGCGCGCACGAGCGCGTGGAGGTAGTCGAGCAGCCGGTCGGCGACCACGATCCGCTCGACGGCATCCTGCAGCGCGAGCACCTGCTCGGGCGAGAGCACCGACGGGATGGCCGCGAGGACGCGCTCCGTGCCTCCGCGCCGCAGGAGCATCTTCTCTTCCTCCTCGGCGGGGTAGCCGAGCGAGAGGCGCAGGAAGAAGCGGTCCATCTGGGACTCGGGCAAGGGATACGTTCCGAGGTACTCGACGGGATTCTGGGTCGCGACGACCATGAAGGGCTGCGGGAGAACCCTCCGGTCCGACTCGACCGTCACCGCTCCCTCGTTCATGGCCTCGAGCAGCGCGGACTGCGTCTTGGGCGTGGCCCGGTTGATCTCGTCGGCGAGCACGATGTTCGCGAAAATCGGCCCCGGGTGAAACTCGAAGCGGTCCGAGGGCCCGTGAAAGACCGAGATGCCGATCACGTCGGCCGGCAGCGTGTCGCTGGTGAACTGGATCCGCCGGAAGTCGAGCGCGAGGCTGCGGCCGAGCGCCCGCGCGAGCGTCGTCTTCCCCACGCCGGGCACGTCCTCGATGAGCACGTGTCCGCGCGAGAGCAACGCCGTCAGCACCAGGTCCACGGCCCGCGCATCGCCGCGGTAGGCGAGCCCGATGTTCTCGCGCAGCCTGGCGAGCGACGCGGCGGTGGCGGCCACGCTCGAGGGTGTCGTCGTCGTCGGTGTCGGTGTCGTTGTTGGGGTCGTCATCGGATCGACGGCTCCTGTTTCTCGAGGCGCGCCCCCTGGGGGGCCGCCTCATTGAGCGCGGCCACCTGCGCCCTCAGCTCGGTTTCGCGCTCGAACGGCATCACGAGTATGCCCTCCGGACCGGCGACGATCGCGGCGTCGGTCACGCCCGGCGCCAGAACCGGGCGGTCGGCCAGAACGAGGTTGCCTTCGGGCGTTGCGCCCTTCAGGTCGCGGACCTGCCGCCAGGTGCCGACGTCGCTCCACCCGGCGTCGAGCGGGACCGCCGCGACGCCGGCGGCCTTCTCCATGACCGCAAAGTCGATCGAGATGTCGGGCAGACGGGCGTAGTCGGCGGCATCCCCCGACGCAATCCAGCGCTCCACCCCGGCGACCAGGTCGCCCGCCACGCGCCGCGCCTCGGCGAGCAGGCGCGAGGGACGGAACACGAAGAGGCCGGCGTTCCAGAAATGGCGGCCGGACGCCGCCAGCGCGCGTGCCCGGTCGCGGTCCGGTTTCTCGACGAAGGAGAGCACCCTTCCGTCGCGCACCTCGACGTAACCGAAGTCGGTCTCGGGCCGGCTCGGCGGCACCGCGAGGATCACCACGCTCGCGCCGTCCGCCTGCATTTCCGCGGCCGCGAGCGCGCGCCGGAAGGCGGGCGCATCGGCGACCGTCTGGTCCGACGGCACGGCCGCCGTGACCGGATCGCCGTCGGCCGCGAACCGCACGGCGGCGGCGAGGATCGCAGGGCCGGAATTGCGCCGCTCGGGCTCGGTCAGCATGCGCGGCCGCGGGACGTCGGGAAGCTCCCGGGCAACGAGGTCCGCGTGTCGGACCGAAGTCGCGACCCACACGTCCGCCGACGCCGGCGCCAGGCGCGCGAAGGTCTCCGCGAGCAGGCTCTTCTCCGACAGGAGCGGCAGGAACTGCTTGGGACGGGCTTCGGTCGAGAGCGGCCAGAGCCGCGTCCCGCCCCCGCCCGCCATGAGGAGGATTCTCACGTTACAGGGCGGGGGCAAGCCCCGCCCCTACGCCCTCGACTCGTAGGGGCGGCCCTTGCGGCCGCCCTCCTGTCATTCCCATTTCACTCCCAGCATCTCGATCTCGGGCATCAGGGTAACTCCGAACTTCGCCCGGACCGCGTCCCTCATCTTCCGCATCAGCTCCAGAACGTCGGCCGCCCGGGCGCCCCCTGTGTTCACGATCACGTTGGCGTGCCGCTCCGAGACGAGGGCTCCTCCGGATCGCTCGCCCTTCAGTCCGCAGGCCTCGATCAACCTTCCCGCGTAGTCCCCCTCGGGGTTCTTGAAGACGCTGCCGGCGTTGGGCTCGGAAGGCAGCGCGCCCCGGCGCTTGTCCGCCACGGTCCGGGTTTTCTCCGCGATCACCTCGCGCGGCGCGGGGGTCAGCGCGAGAACGGCCGAGCCCACGATCTCCCGGGTCTCGATCAGCTTCGACCAGCGGTAGCCGTGCTCGATCCCGGAGGCGTTCGCCTCGCGGCGCTCGCCCGTCCGGGACACGAGCGTCACGGTCTCGAGAACGTCGAAGATCTCGCCGCCGTACGCGCCCGCGTTGATGCGCACGGCGCCGCCGATCGAGGAGGGGATTCCCGAGATGGCTTCGATGCCGGACAGCCCGGCCCGGGCCGCCGCGGCGCACACCCCGCCGAGCGCCGCGCCGCCGCCGGCGGTCAGCCGCGCACCCTCGATGGCGACCCTCAAGAAGTCTCCTTCGAGCCTCAGTACGTAGCCGGGGAACCCTTCGTCGGCGACGAGGATGTTCGAGCCCATTCCGAGCAGCGCCAGGGGAAGGCCGCGGCCGGAGGCTTCCGCGAGGACGCCGCCGAGCCCTTCCTCGGTCCGGACCCGGCAGAAGAAGCGCGCCGGCCCGCCGATCCGCCAGGTCGTGTGCCCGGAAAGCGGCTCGTTCTCGGCGATCCGTACCGAGACCGACGCCTCCCCGGGGGAAGGCGTCACACCCATCGTCCCAGCAGAGCCAGCAGGAGGGCCGCGGCGGCTCCCCCGCCGAGATCGTCGGCCACGACTCCCCAACCGCCGGGGAGGGCCTGCAGGCGGGCGATTCCGAGCGGTTTGACGACGTCGAAGAAACGGAAGAGCACGAAGGCCGCGGCCCACGCCCACCACGGCGCGCCGGTAACGAAGAGGACGCCCGCGCAGGCGACGAGCTGTCCGGCGACCTCGTCGATCACGATGCAGCCCGGGTCCTCCGACTCCAGCGCTCGGGACACGGGCCCCGTGACGGCGACTCCCAGAAGCCCCACCGCGAGCCCGGACATCAAGAGTCCGACCGGGGAGGCGAGAATCGCCACGTGAGACACGAGACCCCAGGCGAGAGCGAGCCCCAGAAGCGAGCCGGCGGTGCCGGGCGCGACGGGCGAGAGGCCGGAACCGAGGCCGGTGGCGAGCAGTGTCGCGACGGGATGCGCGGCGAACGCGCGGCGAGCCTGCGACATTGACACCGGATCGTGCCGGAGAGAAGATTCGTTCGTCCTCATCGCGTCCTCGCGCGCCGTTTCCCGAGTCTATAATCGCGCGCGTCATGGTCGACACGCGCAGTTTCCTCGATCGAGAAAGGTGAGGACATGTCCAGCGTCAAAACCAACGAAAAGTGGCGCGCCGTCGAGACGGCGCTGACTCAAATCGAGCGTCAGTTCGGCAAGGGCTCGATCATGCGCCTCGGCGAACGGCCGGAACAGGCCATGGCCGTCATTCCCACGGGTTCGCTCGCGGTCGACGCCGCGCTCGGCGTCGGAGGCATTCCCCGGGGCCGCGTCATCGAGATCTTCGGCCCGGAATCCTCGGGCAAGACGACGCTCTCCCTCCAGGTGATCGCCCAGGCCCAGAAGACCGGCGGCCTGGCGGCCTTCGTCGACGCCGAGCATGCGCTCGACGCCGATTACGCCAAGAAGCTCGGCGTCGACACCGACAACCTCCTCGTCTCCCAGCCCGACAACGGCGAGCAGGCCCTCGAGATCACCGAGATGCTCATCCGCTCGGGAGCGATCGACGTGATCGTCATCGATTCGGTCGCGGCGCTCGTGCCGAAGGCCGAGATCGAAGGCGAGATGGGCGAGGCGCAGATGGGACTCCAGGCGCGCCTCATGTCGCAGGCGCTGCGCAAGCTCACGGCCATCGTGGCCAAGTCGCGCACGAGCCTCATCTTCATCAACCAGATCCGCGAGAAGATCGGCGTTCTCTTCGGCAATCCCGAAACGACCACGGGCGGCCGGGCGCTCAAGTTCTACTCGACGATCCGCATCGACATCCGCCGCATCGCGTCGCTGAAGGACGGCGACGTGGTCGTCGGCTCGCGCACCAAGGTCAAGATCGTCAAGAACAAGGTCGCTTCGCCCTTCCGGCAGGCGGAATTCGACATCAACTACGGCGAGGGCATTTCGCGCGAGGGCGAGCTCATCGACATGGGGCTCGACGCCAAGCTCGTCGAGAAGTCCGGCGCCTGGCTCTCCTACGGCGACTTGCGCATCGGGCAGGGCCGCGAGAACTCCAAGCAGTTCCTGAGGGAGAATCCCGAGCTCGCCGCCGAGATCGAGCGCAAGCTCCGGCAGAGCCTCGGCCTGGCGCCGCTCGACAACACGGCTGCGGCTGCGGCTGCGCCTTCGTCTGCGGCGGCCGTTCCGCCGCCCGCGCCCGCGCTCGCCGAAGCGGTGAAGGAAAAGGAAAAAGCGCGCCGCTGACAAATCACGCGAATCGGGAAGAACCTCGTCCATACTCCCGTTCGCAATGACGATGCCCCTACTCCTTCGCGCCCGCTTTCTCGCGGGCGCTTTTCTTTTTCTCGCGGCGGCGCCGGGCACGCTGTGGGGCGCCGAGCGCCTCCGCATTGCCCTCGAGCGCGAAGGCGCGGCGTGCCCTGCGAGCGCGCCCGAACCGGTCACCGTCTACGGCCTCGCGCCGCTGACGGCGAAGATCCCGGAAGGCGCCGGCGTCGCCGGCTGCGTCCTGCAGCTGCGGCTCGCGACGCTCACGGACGCCGAGCTCGACGAGGCGACGGCCTGGCTCGCGACGGCGCGGTCGGCGCCGGCGCTCATCCTGGAGCTGCCCCCGCCCGGGGCCGATCCCGAGCGCCCCACGTACGCGATCAAGCGCATCTCCTCGGCCTTCCGCGGGGCGTCGGCTTCGGGCCTCGTCGGCCTCGATCAGGAGGGCGACCTTCCGGAGGAGCTCGACCCCTACGTCGATGCCCTCGTCCGCCGCCCGGGACAGAGCTTCCCGGAGGGCTCCTCGCGCCGTGAGTGGGTCCTGACGACCGCCTCGGCCTCCCTGTCCCCCGCTGCCGCGGTCCTCGCCGCGCTCGCGGGCGCCCCGCGCGCCGCGCTCGTCGTCGTCGCCCGCGGCGACGGCGGGCGCTCCATCACGGACGCCGACGCGGCGGCGCTCGCCCGTCTCCAGCGCTACTTCACGGCGGACGTCTCGCCCGATCCGACGGCGACCACCGTGACGCGCCGCGACGGCTCGGCCGCGCCCGTCGTGCGCTACTTCGACGCGAAGGCCTTCACCCCGATCCTCCTTCTGCCGGACGATCCGGCGGGCGAGGAGAAGATCGCGCTCTCCGGCGGCCCCTTCGCCAAGGCGTCCGTCGAGAATCTGGCCTCGGGAGTCAAACGGGACTTCGAGCTGAAGGGCGCGCCGATCCTGACGCTCGACGTTTCGAAGGGCTCGCTCGCCGTCGTGCTCACGCCCGCCGCGCGCCCCGGCGGCGAGACACGGGCGGCCGTCGACGTCGGCGCGACGCGGGGCCTGACGGCCGACGAGATCATCGCTCGCGAGCGTGCCTGGGAAGCCGCCCAGCGGGAGAAGTTCAAGACGTACACGGCGCTCATGGACACGTCACTGATCTTTCGCGTTGCCGAGTTCCAGAACTCGATCGACCTGACGATCCGCGGCCCGTTCTTCTGGGAGCGCGGCAAGCCGTCGGACTGGCGCTGGGACGAGTTCTTCCTGAACGGTGTGAAGTGGAAGAGCCGCACGATCCCCAAGCTCCCGATCCTCGAGCCGGACAAGGTGACCACCCTCCCGCTCGATATCCGGCTGACCGAGGAGTACGTCTACGAGCTCGCGGGCGAGGATCAGGTCGAAGGCCGGCCCGCTTACCGCGTCGACTTCCGCCCGCGGGGCGAGATCCTCGACAAGCCGATCTATCGCGGACGGGCCTGGGTCGACCGCGAGACCTTCGCGCTCCTGCAGCGGGAGTCGATCCAGCTCAACTTGAAGGGCGACACCCTCTCCAACGTCGTGACCGAGTACTACCGTCCCGTGCCGGGATCGGCCGACGTCGTCCTTCCGCTCTCGATCAAGGCCAACCAGGTCTTCTCCACGGCGGGCCGGACGACGATGGTCACCCGGTACATCAACATGACCGAGATCGTCATCGATCCGCCGGACTTCCAGACGCGCCTGGGCGAGGCCTACGCCTCGGACGCCCAGATGGTGCGCGACACCGACCAGGGGCTGCGCTATCTCGTTCCGGATCCCGAGAAGACCGGCGAGCGGGAAGTTGAAAACAAGTTGACGCGCCGGAGCCTCTTCGGCCTCGCCGGCGCCTTCTACCAGCGATCCCAGGACTATCCGGTGCCGCTGCTCGGCGTCCAGTACTTCGACTTCGATCTCTTCGGCAAGAACAAACAGCTGTCGGTCTTCTTCGCCGGAGCGCTCCTCTTCGGGAACTACACCGATCCGTCCTTCCTCGGCACGCGCTTCGACCTCGGCGCCGACATTTTCGCGGTGGCCTTCCCCTTCGTCGAGCAGAACTACGTCGACGGCGTCGAGATCAAGGAAGAGAGCATCAAGCATCTGCCCGCCCTCTTCCAGGTCAACCTCGGGCACCCGATCGGGACATACCTGAAGGCCTCGCTCGGGCTTTCGGCCAACTGGGACAACTACCAGCGGGACGACGACACGGGCCCCCTCTTCGTCACCCCGGTCGACACGTGGACCTACGGCGCGGAGCTCCGCCTGACGTGGAACCAGGACGGCTACAACCTCGCCGTCAAGAACGGCTACTACTCGCGCGCGAACTGGCAGCCCTGGGGCAACCCGCTGACTTCCGGGTACAACCCCGATCAGAAGGACTACTGGAGGCTGTCGGTCGACCTGCGCAAGACCTTCCACTTCGCCGAGTTCCGGCGCCTCGCGGTCGCGATGACCTACTTCAACGGCGCGCACCTCGACCGTTTCTCGCAGTGGGACTTCGGGCCGTTCGGCCAGTCGCGTCTCTACGGCTTCCCCGGCGGCAGCGTCCGCGCCGACAGCGCCGGTCTCGTGAACCTCTCCTACGGCCTCAACATCGAGAACGTCGTCCGCTTCGAGGTCGGCTACGACCAGGCCCTCGTGACCAATGCCCAGCAGGGATACGAGAACACGTACTTCTCCGGCGTCGGCGTCGCCACCTCGTTCAACGGACCGTGGGATTCGACCCGCATCCGCGCCGAGGTCGGCTATCCGGTCGTCGCGCACGGCGTCCAGGGCCTGACGCTGAACGTCCAGTTCCTGAAAGTGTTCTGAGAATTCGCGTCCGCCGCGCGGACGCACTTCGGCGGCAATTTCGCGGAAGAAGCGTGCGACAATTGCACGTGTTCTCCCTTCCAATCAGGAGGTTTTCGATGCGCCGAGCCCTCAGGCTTGGGACCATTGCGCTGTGCGCCCTCGTGTCGGCTTCTGCTCTCGCCGACGTCATTTACGTCGATCCGGACGCGCTCGGGGCCAATGACGGGTCGAGCTGGGTCAACGCGTTCACCGACCTGCAGCCCGCGCTGGCCGCCGCGGCCTCGGGCGACGAGGTCTGGGTGGCCGCGGCGACGTACAAACCGACCGCCACCACCGATCGCTCGATCTCCTTCGCCCTGGAGAACGGCGTCGGGCTGTACGGAGGCTTCGCGGGCGACGAGACGCAGAGAAGCGAGCGGGATCCCGCTGCCAACGTCACGATCCTGTCCGGCGACATCGGGGTCGCGGCCGACGCCTCCGACAACAGCTACCACGTGGTCGTCTCGGACGGGTCCGTGACCCCGTCGGGGGCTCTCGACGGCTTCACGATCACGGGAGGACAGGCCAACGGCACCGGCAACGACACCGGCGGCGGCGGCATATGGATGAGCGGCGGGGCCCCGACGCTCGCGAACCTGGCGATCGTGTCCAACTTCGCCAGCGCCGAAGGCGGCGGGATGCGCGTGACGGGCGGCTCCGCCACGCTCGTGAACACGCGGTTCGCCTCGAATTCGGTGGCGTTCGGCGGATTCGGCGGCGGCGTGCGCACCGCCGTCGCGTTCAACTGCCGCAACTGCGAGTTCCGTTCCAACGGCGTCACCGGATCGGTCATCGGATCGGGCGGGATCAGCGCCTCGGGCAACCTCACGCTCGTCAACACGATCGTGGCCCAGAACAACCCGAGCGGGATCCACGCTACGGGCGACAGCAACACGTTCGAGAACTGCACCATCGCCTCGAACGCCGTCTTCGGCCTGGCGCTGTTCGTCAGCAACAACAACTCCATGACGAACACGATCATCTGGGCCAACGGCACCGACGGCATCTTCAACGACGGCGCCTCGACGCTGACCGCGACCTACAACGACACGCAGACGGCCGCCCTGCCGGGCGCCGGGAACATCAGCGCCAACCCGCTCTTTCTCGCCCCTCCCGGGGATCTGCGGCCCGGACCCAGCTCCCCCGTCGTCGACGCCGGCAACAACGGCGCCGTGCCCGTCGGCGTCACGACCGACATCGCCGGCCTGCCCCGTTTCTTCGACGATCCGAGCGTCCCGGACACGGGTCTCGGCACGCCGCCGATCGTCGACATGGGCGCTCACGAACGGGTACCCCTGACGGTCTCCGCCCCGTCGAGCGCGGCGCAATGCGCGGGCACCGACGTGAGCTTCTCGGTCGTCGCCGCGGGCCAGGCCCCGCTCTCCTACCAGTGGCGGCACGACGGAACCCCGCTCGTCGACGGCGGGCGCATCGACGGCGCGGAGACGGACACGCTCTCGATCGACGACATCGTCGCCGAGGATGCCGGCGACTACGACGTCGTGGTCACCGACGGGGTCGGGCAGAGCCTGACGTCGCCGGAAGCGACGCTCACGGTGAACGCGACGCCGGCCGTTCCGACCCTCACCGCGCCGACTTCGGTCGCGGTCGGCTCGACGGGGAACGCGGCGAACGTGGGCAGCAACCCGGGTTCGCTCTACAACTGGGGACTCACCGGCGGCACGATCTCCGGCGGCCAGGGCACGAGCCAGGTCGCCTTCGACGCGGGCGCACCCGGCACGTCCATGCTCCTGTCCGTCTCCGAGACCAACGCCGGCTGCACCTCGCCCGTCGCCTCGTCGATCGTCCAGGTGGACTTCCTCGACGTGCCTCCGGCGAACCCCTTCCACAACTACGTCATCGCCATCGCCCGCGCCGGCATCACCGCAGGCTGCGGCGGCGGCAACTACTGCCGCAACAACCCCGTCACGCGCGAGCAGATGGCCGTCTTCCTGCTGCGGGCCAAGTACGGGCCGAGCTACTCGCCGCCGGCGTGCACGCAGCTCTTCGAGGACGTCGCCTGCCCGTCGACCTACGCGAACTGGATCCAGCAGCTGTACGTCGAAGAGATCACCGGGGGCTGCAACACGTCTCCCCTTCGGTATTGCCCCGGGAACCCCGTGACGCGGGCACAGATGGCCGTGTTCATCCTGAAGACCGAGCACGGCCCCGACTTCGATCCCCCCGCGTGCACCCTCGAGTTCGAGGACGTTCCCTGCGAAAACATCTTCTCGGAGTGGATCGAGGAGCTGTACGCGGAGGGCGTCACCGGCGGCTGCAGCGTCACGCCTCTCCTCTACTGCCCGGACAACTCGGTCACGCGCGGGCAGATGGCCGTGTTCCTGACGATCGCGTTCAACCTTCCTCTTTGAGTTGACCCACCGTCGGCCATGGGAGCGGAATTGCTATAGTCCGCGCCCATGGCCGAACCCATCCCGATGCCCTCGGCGGTCACGCCGGTGCGGCGGGCGCTCGTGTCCGTGTACGACAAGACGGGTGTGGCGGACCTCGCGAGGGCGCTGGCGGAGCGTGACATCGAGCTCGTCTCGACCGGAGGCACGGCGGCCCATCTGAAGGAAGCGGGCCTGCCCGTCTCGCTCGTCGAGGAGAAGACCGGGTTTCCCGAGATCCTCGGCGGCCGCGTCAAGACGCTGCACCCCAAGATCTTCGGCGGCGTCCTCGCCGACGACTCCCGTGAGGATCACGCGCGCGATCTGGCCGAATCCGCCATCGAGGCCTTCGATCTCGTCGTCGTCAACCTCTATCCCTTCGAGAAGACCGTCGCGGCCGGCAAGGGACGGTCCGAGGTCGTCGAGATGATCGACGTCGGCGGCCCGGCCATGATCCGCGCCGCGGCGAAGAACCATGCCCGCGTGGCGGTCGTCGTGGATCCCGACGACTACGCCGGTGTCCTCGAGGAGATCCGGATGACCGGCGGCACGAAGCTCTCGACGCGCGAACGGCTGGCCGCCCGGGCCTTCTCGCGAACCGCCTCCTACGACGCCGCGATCGCCGGGTACTTCGCGAGCTCGGTTCGGGAGCCGTACGCCTTTCCCGAGAGCCTCGTCTTCGCCTTCGACCGGGTCGGCGCCCTTCGGTACGGCGAGAACCCCCACCAGCGAGCGGCCCTCTACGCCTTCCCGTCGGCTCCTCCGGACGCGCTCGTGCGCTTCCAGATGCTTCAGGGCAAGGAGCTTTCCTTCAACAATCTCCTCGACCTCGATTCCGCCGTGCAGCTCGCCCGCGACTTCGAGGGGCCGGCCGCCGTCATCGTCAAGCACAACAATCCCTGCGGCGCGGCCGTCGGCGAGACGATCTCCGAGGCGTTCGGCCGGGCCTTTGCCTGTGATCCGCTGGCCGCCTTCGGGGGCATCATTGCGATCCGCGGCAAGGTCGACGGCGCGCTGGCCTCCCTGGTCCTGCAGCACTTCGTGGAAGTGGTCGCCGCGGACGACTTCACCGAGGAGGCGCTCTCCTACTTCGCCAAGAAGCCGAACATCCGTCTGCTGAAGGTCTCCGTTTCGCGGCGTCCCGCCTCGGGGCTCGACTGGAAGCGCATCGAAGGCGGTCTGCTGCTCCAGGACGCCGATTCCGAGCCCGACCAGTCCTCGAGCTGGAAGCTCGTGTCGCAGCGCAAGCCCACGGCCGTCGAGCGCGCCGCCTGCGAGCTCGCCTGGAGGGTCGCGCGCCGCGTCAAGTCGAACGCGATCGTGCTCGCCAACGCGCGCCAGACGATCGGCATCGGCGCCGGCCAGATGAGCCGCGTCGACGCCTGCCGCCTCGCGGTCTCCAAGCCCGTCCTTCCGATCGTCAACTGCGGCGCGGCGTCCGACGCCTTCTTTCCGTTCCGCGACGGCATCGACATCCTCGCGGAAGCCGGCGTCACGGCCGCGGTCGCGCCCGGGGGCTCGATCCGCGACCAGGAGATCGTGGCCGCCGCCGACGAGCGCAACATGGCGTTTCTCATGGCGCCGCGACGGCACTTCCGGCACTGAGCGCGATGCTGCAAGCGGCCGTCCTGGCCTTTGTTCTCGCGGCCGCGACGGCCGAAGCTCCGGCCGACGCGCAGGCGCTCCTGGGCAAGTCCGCGGCGGCCTACGGCGACGGCGCGGCGCATGCGGCGGCCTTCACGCAGATCTACACGCCGGCCGGATTCGCCACCTCCAAACGCGAGTCCGGGACGGTCTGGATCCAGGCTCCGCAGCGCCTCCGGTTCGACTACGCGGCGCCCGAAAAAAAGACCTACACCTACGACGCCGGCGAGGGCCGGTTCTTTTCCCCCGAGGACAAGCAGCTCACCGTGCGCAAGCTCACCCCGGACGAGCAGGCGCGTCTCCCGCTCGTCTTCCTCGTGCGGCCCGAGGACCTCGCGGCTCGCTACGACATCCGGACCGACGCCTCCGGGGCCGTGCTCCTGAAGCCCCGGGCCGCCGGCTCCGACCTCGCCTGGTTGAAGCTCGTGATCGCCTCCGGCGGCATGGTCGAGAACCTCTCCTACGAGGACACGGCCGGCAACCGCAGCGAGTTCCGGTTCGAGGCGTGGAAGCCGGAAAAGGCCCGCCCGGCCGCCGACTACCGCATCGTGGGGCCGAGGGGCACCCGCATCGTCGAAAATTGACCGGCTGCGCCCGCAGCGCGGGCGCCAAGCCGGTCATCCTGAGCGCGATTACCCGTCATCCTGAGCGCAGCGAAGGATCCCGTAATCCCTGCGTCCCTCGTCGACGTCGGGGTCCTTCGTCGCTGCGCTCCTCAGGATGACCGTCATAGAATCCCCCCCATGCCCCAGGACTTTTCGTTCGACGTGGTCAGCAAGGTGGACCTCCAGGAGGTCTCCAACGCCGTCCAGCAGGCCTCCAAGGAGATCGCCACCCGCTTCGACTTCCGCGGCTCGAAATCGAAGATCGAGTGGAACGACAAGGAGCTCGAGTTGACGCTGACCTCCGACGACGAGCACAAGCTCAAGTCCGTCGTCGACATCCTCGAGACGCGCCTCGTCAAACGGGGCGTTGCAGTCAAGTCGCTCGACTTCCAGAAGGTGGAGCCGGCGGCCCTGGGAACGGTCCGCCAGGCCGTCAAGATCCAGCAGGGCATCGCCTCGGAGAAGGCCAAGGAGATCGTCAAGGCCATCAAGGACGAGAAGCTCAAGGTCCAGGCCTCGATCCAGGCCGACCAGGTGCGGGTGGCGGGGCGGGCGAAGGACGAGCTCCAGGCCGTCCAGACGCTCCTGCGCGGCCGCGACTTCGGCGTGCCTCTCCAGTTCACAAACTATCGCTGAACCGCTGAACCGCTGAACCGCCGAGCCTCATGAGCCCTTCCCCCATCGAAAACATCCGGCTGAGGCGCGCCTACGACCTCATCTCGGGCAAGCTCGCCAAAGTCGAGGAGGAGCTCCTCGTCCACTTCCGCTCGCCCATACCGACGATCGACCGGATCGGCACGTACCTGGCCCAGGGAGGCGGCAAGCGGATCCGGCCGGCGCTCCTGCTCCTCTCGGCCCGGCTTCTGGACTACCGCGACGCGGACGGCGACAAGGACGTCCGGTATGCCGCCGTCGTCGAGTTCATCCACACGGCGACGCTCGTCCACGACGACATCATCGACGAGGCCCGGCTTCGCCGCGGCCGCACCTCCGCCAACGCCCGCTGGGGCAACAACCTCACGGTGCTCTTCGGCGACTACCTCTACACGATGTCGATGGGCATCGCGCTCGACGAGGGGGACCTGACGATCCTGAAGGTCCTCTCGGACACGACGCTCTCGATGATCGAGGGCGAGATCATCGGCATCGAGAAGGAAGGCTCCATCCACGTCACCCGGGAAGAGGCCCTCGAGATCTCGCGCCGCAAGACGGCCGACCTCTTCTCCGCGGCCTGTCGCGTTCCGGCCCACTTCGCGCCCCGGGGCGACCTGGTTGCCGCCGAGAAGCTCGCCGAGTACGGACGCTGTCTCGGCATGGCCTTCCAGCTGATCGACGACCTGCTCGATTACACGGGCTCGGTCGAGGAGGTCGGCAAGCCCGTCCTGAACGACCTCCGCGAGGGCAAACTGACGATGCCGCTCCTGCTCGCCCTTCCCAGGGCCGAATCCGCGGAGCGGGAGCGCGTGGCGACCGTGCTGCGCGAGCGGGACTTCAAGAGCGTCGAGCCCGCCCAGATCCTCTCGATCGTCGACCGCTACGACGGCATTCCCGAGACGCGCGCCCTCGCGCGGGACTATGCGGGCGCGGCGCGCGTGGCGCTGGGCGAGTTCCCGGACTCCGACGCGAAGGAAGGCCTCCTCCTCGCGACCGAATCGGTCATCGACCGCATTCGCTGAACCGCGTCTCGCGCGGAGTTGCCTTATTTAATTAGTATTTTTGACTGTTTTTCCGAATGTTTTATGCCTGCGGCGGCGCGCTGAATCCCGTACAAAAGAAGGATTTCAGCCACTTCCATCTAAAGTTTTCTTGCTGTTATTCGGAAAAGTCGTACACTCTACCCAGATGGCATCCAACGGCAACTGGGCGACGCTCACCTCGACACTCCGGCACCTCTCGCAACTCCTTCCCGGTCAATCAGATCCGGTCGGCGAGGCGGACCTCTACTACCGCCGAGCCTGCCTCGCCGCCGCCGAGGAGCGTTACGACGTGGCGCTCGTGTTCTGCACCAAAGCCGTCGAAGTGGCTCCCCGGCACCTCCCGTCGCGCCTGCTGCTTGCGAAAATCCACGACCGCGGCCTGAACAACCTCGAGGCGGCCGTCGCCGCGTATCGCAAGGTCATCGCGCTCGCCGGCTACGACGGCGCGAATCCGATCTGCGTGTCGGCGCGGGAAGCCCTGGACCTACTGGTTCAGAAGGCCTGAGAGCTCGTTCGGCCGGGGCATCCGGGGGTACCCCCACGGATCCTGCGGCGGTCTTCCCCACACCACCGGCCGGTACCGCCCCCCCCGCTCGAGCGCCGCGGGATCCAGGTCCACCCGCCATGCGGCGTCGGTGACGAGCGCGTCCCGGCCGAAGTTCTCGACGTCGAGCGACAGCAGCACGCCGCCGATCCCGGTCGGGCTCGAAGCCTCGACGACGAGGCGGTTGGGTCCCGCGGCGAGCAGGGGTGCGATCTCGTAGAGCGCCAGGGGATCGCCCGGATCCTGCGACGCCGCGCCTGCCCGCACGCCGTTGACGTAGAGCACGTGCTCGCGGTCGACGAACACCTTGGCCAGGGCGCGGCCGGGCTTTTCCGGGAGCGTGAACCCGCGGGTCGCATAGAACCGCAGCGGCCGGGGCTCCGGAACGCGGCCCGAGTACCAGATCCAGGCCGCCCGGCCGGTGCGCAGATGCATCCGATCCGTGTGCGCCCGGTAGAGCGACCACGCGGCCGCCGAGGCGGTGACGAGGAGCACCGCGGAAAACAGGAAGGCGCCGGCCGGGCTCGCGAGGGCTCGATCGATCCGGCTTCGAGCTTGAGGACGTTGACGCACGGGCGGGGCGACGATACTATTGAGTTCCGATGATTGCATGTTGATCATCGGAGTCATTCCCGCGCGTTTCGCCTCCATCCGGTTCCCCGGAAAGCCTCTCGCTCCCCTCGCCGGCAAGCCCATGGTGCTGCACGTGTGGGAAGCGGCGCGTGCCGCGCGCAGTCTGGCCCGGGTGATCGTGGCGACGGACGACACCCGGATCGCCGAGTGCGTCCGGGCGGCCGGCGGGGAAGCGCTCCTGACTTCGCCGGCCGCCGCGAGCGGAACCGATCGCGTGGCCGAGGTCGCGCGGGCCGTGCCCGCCGACGCGTACGTGAACATCCAGGGGGACGAGCCGCTCATGCCTTCGGAAAACGTGGACCGCGTGGTCGACGTCCTGCTGGGAGACGGCGGCGGCGGCGACGCCGGCACGCGGCAGCTCGCCACGCTGGCGGTCGTGGCGGGCCCCGAGGCGGCCTCGGATCCCAATGCGGTCAAGGTCGTGACGTCCGGCAACGGCCGCGCTCTGTACTTCTCGCGGGCCGGGATCCCCTATTTCCGCGAGGCGGCGTCGGCGCCGGCATATCGCAAACACCTCGGCATCTACGCGTATCGCGCCAGGGCCCTCGCGGAGGTCGCGGCGCTGCCGCCCTCGCCGCTCGAGCGCGCCGAATCGCTCGAGCAGCTGCGGTGGCTCGAAGCGGGATATACGATCTGGGTAGGCGAGGCGGCCGGGGACTCCATCGGCGTCGACACGCCGGCGGACCTCGACGCGGCGGCAAGAAGGCTGAAAAAGGAGGTGGTGGCGTGAGCACGAAGTACGTCTTCATCACGGGAGGGGTCGTGTCCTCCCTCGGCAAGGGCATCGCGGCGTCGTCGATCGGAGCCCTGCTCGAAGCCAGAGGCTTCACGGTCGCGATGGCCAAGTTCGATCCCTACATCAACGTCGACCCGGGGACGATGTCGCCGTTCCAGCACGGCGAGGTCTACGTCACCGACGACGGCGCCGAGACGGACCTGGATCTCGGCCACTACGAGCGCTTCACCTCGATGACCGGCGCGAAGATCAACAACACGACGGCGGGCCGGATCTATGCGACGGTGATCGAGCGGGAGCGCCGCGGCGACTACCTCGGCAAGACCGTCCAGGTCATCCCCCACATCACCGACGAGATCAAGGAATCGATTCGGAGGGTCGGCACCGAGGCCGACGTCGTGCTCGTCGAGATCGGCGGCACGGTCGGCGACATCGAGTCCCTGCCCTTTCTCGAGGCGATCCGCCAGTTCCGCGGCGAGGCCGGCCGCGGCAACGCGATCAACGTCCACCTGACCCTCGTCCCGTACATCAAGGCCTCGGACGAGCTCAAGACCAAGCCGACGCAGCACTCCGTCAAGGATCTCCTCTCGATCGGGATCCAGCCCGACGTGCTCCTCTGCCGCACGGATCGCGTCCTGCCGCCCGACGTCAAGCGCAAGATCGCCCTCTTCTGCAACGTGCCGGTCGAGGCCGTCATCAACGCCAAGGACGTGCCGTCGATCTACGAGGTCCCTCTCCACTTTGCCGCGGAGGGCCTCGATGAGATCCTCCTCGACCTGCTTTCCCTGCCCCACTACGACCGCGATCTCTCGAAGTGGGAAAGCCTCGTCAACCGGATCAAGAACCCGGCCGGCGAGGTCGACGTTGCGGTCGTCGGCAAGTACGTGGAGTACGGGGATTCCTACAAGTCGCTCAACGAAGCCCTCGCCCACGGCGGGATCGCCAACAACGTCCGCGTCAAGCTCCACTACGTCGACGCGGAGACCCTCGAGGGCGACAGCTACCCCGACGTGCTCTTCCGGGCCGACGCGATCCTTGTGCCGGGCGGCTTCGGCCGCCGCGGCGTGGAAGGCATGATGCGCGCGATCCGGTATGCCCGCGAGAAGAAGGTCCCCTTCTTCGGCATCTGCCTCGGTCTGCAGACGGCGGTCATCGAGTACGCGCGCAACGTCGCCGGGCTCGAGGGCGCCAACTCCACGGAGTTCGACGAAGACCCGCGCCAGAAAGTCATCTTCAAGCTGCGCGACCTCATCGGCGTCGAGGCCCTCGGCGGAACCATGCGCCTCGGTAAGTACCCGTGCGATCTCTCGGCCGGGTCCTTCGCCGCGCGGGCTTACGCCGAGCCCCTCATCTGGGAGCGCCATCGCCACCGGTACGAGGTCAACCAGGAGTTCCTGCCGCGGCTGAAGGAGGCCGGTCTCTCCTTCACCGGCATGTCGCCCGACAAGAAGTTCGTCGAGATCATCGAGCTCCACGAGGACCATCCCTGGTTCCTCGGCTGCCAGTTCCACCCCGAGCTGAAGTCCAAGCCCTTCGCCTGCCATCCCCTCTTCAAGGACTTCATCCGCGCCGCGCGCGCACACCGCGCGGCCACCCGCGGCGACGCCGCGGCATCGGAGCTCGTGCCCGTCCCCGCCTCGGGAGCCGCCTCCTGACGGCGGAGGCGCTCTCGACTCCCGCCCCGGTCCGGCGCGTCGACATCGCTCCCGGCTACGCCGTCGGTGGCGGCGCCCCGCCCCTCTTCTTCGCGGGGCCCTGCGTCATCGAGTCGCGCGCGCACGCCCTCGCGATGGCCGACCGTCTCAAGTCGATCGCCGACGAAACGGGCGCCCGCATCGTCTACAAGTCTTCCTACGACAAGGCCAACCGGTCCTCGAAGGACTCGTTCCGCGGGCCCGGGCTCGAGGAGGGCCTCGACATCCTCGCCGCGGTCAAGGCCCGGACCGGCCTTCCCGTGATCTCCGACGTCCACGAGCCCGCGCAGGCGGAGAAGGCCGCCGCGGTCCTCGACGTCCTCCAGATCCCGGCATTTCTCTCGCGCCAGACGGACCTCGTGCAGGCCGTCGCGGCGACGGGCAAGCCCGTCAACGTGAAGAAGGGGCAGTTCCTCGCCCCCGACGACATGGGCCGCGTCGTCGAAAAATGTCGCGCCGCCGGAAACGAGAAGGTCCTGCTCTGCGAGCGGGGCGTCTCGTTCGGATACCACGACCTCGTCGTCGACATGCGCTCCTTCGCGATCCTGCGCTCCTTCGGCTGCCCCGTCGTCTACGACGTGACCCATTCCCTCCAGCTTCCCGGCGGGGGCAGGGAGACGGGAGGTCTGAAGCAGTACGCGCCGATCCTCGCCCGTGCCGCGGCGGCGACGGGCTGCGTGGACGGCTTCTTTCTCGAAGTGCACGACAACCCCGAGAAGGCGCTGTCGGATGCGTCGACGCAGCTCGACGTGAAGGAGCTGGCGGCACTGATCCGCGCGCTGCGGGAGATCTCGAGGGTCAGCGCTCCCGCTCTCTAACCCGGTTCGACCACCGGCCGAATCGCGATCAACGGCTCCCCCTCGACCGGGTGCCCCGCCGCGATCCAGGCCTCGAGCCCGCCGGCGAGCGGCCGGACCAGCGTGAATCCCCGGTCCATGAGCATGCGCGCCACACGGGCGGCCGAGGCCTCGTTGGGGCAGGTGCAGTAGAGGATGATCTCCCGGTCCCGCGGGAGCTCGGCCGCTCGGGAGTTCACCTCCTCGACGGTCATGACCCGGGCGCCCGGGATGCGGCGCGGATCGGCGGTGCGCGCACCCGCCGTGCGCACGTCCACGACGACGGGGCGCTTTCCCGCGTCGATCAGGCTGCAGAGGTCTTCGGCTGTGATGCGCGACATGCGCAGGAAGCGGTAGAAGCGCCGCCGCTTCCACCACTTGAAGGCGACCCAGATCACGAGAGCGCCACCCAGAATCAGGAGAGCGCCGCTGCCGAGCGACGCCAGAAGCGCCAGTGCCCGGTCGATGGCCCGGTGAAACACCATGCCGGCCGCCACACCGGCTCCGGCCCAGATGAGGGCTCCGCCCGTGTCGTAGAGGAGGAACGTCGAGAAGCGCGCTCCGATGACGCCCGCCATCGGCGGGGCGATGGTCGAGAAGCCGGGGATGAACTTGGCCAGGAGAAGCGACGGCAGCCCCCAGCGGTCGAACAGCGATTCGGTCTGCCGGACGCACGAATCGGGCGAGAGGGAGATCTTGCAGATCGTCTTGAGGATCTTGTGCCCGCGCGAACGGCCGAGCGCGTACCAGACGAGGTCCGCCAGGACCGAAGCGACGACCGCGACCACGAGCGCAGGCCAGGCCGGCACGTCGCGCTGGACGGACAACGCTCCCACGACGATCAGGACGGTGAGCGACGGGACCGGTGCGCCCAGCTGCTCGAGCAGGACGAAGACGAAGATCAGCGGCAGCCCGTAGTCCAGGACGTACTGGGTGAGTGTCGCCATGGACTCGCGATGATAAGAGATGCCGGGCGGAGGCCTTAAGATACGCGCCATGTCGCTCGACGCGGCCCGCGAGGTCCTTCGGATTGAGGCGGAAGCCGTCCGACGACAGATCGACAACCTGGGTCCCGAGTTCGAACGGGCGATCGAAGCGATCGAGGGCTCCTCGGGCCGCCTCTGCGTCACGGGTCTGGGCAAGTCCGGCCTCATCGGCCGCAAGGTCGCCGCGACCCTGTCTTCGACGGGCACTCCGGCCTACTTCCTCCACGCCGGCGAGGCCACCCACGGCGACCTGGGCATGCTCGTCCAGGGCGACATCCTGCTCGCCCTCTCGCATTCGGGAGAGACCGCCGAGGTCGTGCGCCTGCTCGAGTTCGCGCGCGGGCGCGGAATACGCACGATCGCCATGACGGGAGTGCCGGGATCCTCCGTGGCCCGTGCGGTCGAAATCGTGATCTCCGTCGCGATTCCCCGCGAGGCCTGCCCCCTGAACCTCGCCCCCACCGCCTCGACGACCGCGATGCTCGCCATGGGCGACGCGCTCGCCCTCTCGATCGCCGAAAGGCGCGGTTTCGTCGAGGCGGACTTCGCGGCGCTTCATCCCGGGGGAAACCTCGGCCGCCGTTTCCTCAAGGTCCGGGAGCTCATGCGGGAGGGCGACCGGGTGCCGTCGGTTCCGGTGGATGCCTCCATGACCGAGGCCCTGCACGAAATGTCCCGCAAGCTCATGGGCATCACGGCCGTGGTCGACGGATCCGGCGCGCTCGCGGGCGTCATATCGGACGGCGACCTCCGGCGGCTCCTCGAGAAGGACGCGGGGCAGCTCGGCCGGACCGCCGGCGAGTGCTGCCGGCCGAACCCCCGGACGGTCGACGGCGACGAGTTCGCCACCGTGGCGCTCGACACCATGCGGCAAAACAAGATCACCTCGCTCTTCATCGTCGACGGGGGCGGACGGCTCCTCGGCGCGCTCCACATGCACGATCTGCTCGCCGCCGGAATCTGACGTGGCGGTCAACGGGCGGAAGTCGAACCGCGCGGGCCCGATCCGCGTGCTCTTTCTCGACGTCGACGGCGTGCTGACCGACGGAAAGATCTACCTCGACGGCCGGGGCCACGAGCTCAAGGTCTTCAACACCAAGGACGGCCACGGGATGCGCAAGGCCGCGGCCGCCGGCATCGTCGTCTGCTGGATCACGGGCCGGACGTCGCCGGCCACCGCCCGGCGCGCGAAGGAGCTCGGCGTGCCCTGGTGCTTTCAGGGGGTGCGCGACAAGCGGGCCCGGCTCGAGGGGCTCCTGCGCCGGCTCGAGGTCCCCGCGTCGCAGGCCGCGGCGATGGGCGACGACGAGCCGGACGTCCCCATGTTCGAGGCCACCGCCCTCTCCGCCTGTCCCTCCGACGCGGCGCCGGCGGCGCGCGCGGCCGCGACGATCGTGCTCGAGACGGCGGGCGGCGACGGCGCCGTCCGGGAGTTCATCGAGATCCTGCTGGCGAGGAACGGCAAGTCGGGGATCCTGACGCACCGGAAGACGTAACCGGGAGCAGGGCGGGGGCGAGCCCCGCCCCTACAACTCCGTCGAGGGACTCCCGCCGTCGAGGATCGCCATCGCCACGTCGCCCCCGCAGCGCTCCCGGACGCGGCCCGCGAGCGTTGCGAGCGCGCTCTCGACCTCGCTCCGCGTGACCGGCGGCAGACCCTCGACGACGAGGATCGCGTGGCGCGTCGCCGCCGTGAGCTTTGTGCGGTCGGCTTCCTTCCAGTTCCAGCGCCGGCAGAGAACCCCGGCGCGGTCGCGGTAGACGACCTCTCCCGGCCGCGGCGGGCGCGCCTCCGGCTCGCCGAGAAGGCGCACCGGCGGCTCGTTTTCGCCGGCGAGAGTCAGCTCCACGTCCCCGTCGATCGCGTCGAGATCCTCGCCTCCGGCCGGGAGCAGTGTCTCGAGCGAGACCGCGTTGTAGATGTCGACGAGCCGGTTGACGTGCGGCACCGTCCATCCCTTCGAGACGCGCCGGACGAGGTTCTCGATCGACGACGGATGGTCCTTGGGCTTTGCCCCGAAACGGCGATAGGCCTCGCGCCACGGCGCGATGCGCGGGTGCTCCGTCAGCGGCCCGGCTCCGAGCAATGCCGCAAGGCCGGCTTCCGCGCGTCGCAGGTCCGCGGCGTCGTCCGGATCCTCGCCCCCGTTCTCCAGGCCGCGCGCCGCGACGACGCCGACGACCGCATGGGGAAAGAGCGCGAGGACCTCGGGAGCGATCGTGAGACGCACGGCGAGAAGTCTCAGGCCGGCGACGCGGCGTCCGGGGCGGCCCGGCGCCGGAACACCCAGGCGGCGGCCACCCCGAGCAGGTAGAGCACGATCATCGGCACGGCGAAGACGCACTGCGTCGCGATGTCCGCCGAAGGCGTGATGACGGCCGAGATGATGAAGATGATCAGGACGGCGTACTTGAACTTGGCCAGGAGCCAGCGCTCGGACACGATCCCCATGCGGGCCAGGAAGAACACGAAGATCGGCATCTCGAAACAGAGCCCGAGCGCGAGGATCAGCTTGGCCGCGATCGAGAGGTACTCGTTGATCGTGATCACGGCCTGGAAGGGCTGGCCCACCTCGACGAGGAACCGGACCACGAGCGGGAAGGCGACGTAATAGGAAAACGCGCACCCGGCCAGGAAGAAGGCCGCGCCGAAACCCACGAACGGCACGACCCAGCGCTTCTCACGCCGGTAGAGGGCGGGAGAGATGAAAAGCCAGACCTGCCAGATGAGGACGGGCGAAGCGGCGAGAAGCCCCGCCAGCAGCGCCACGCGGAAATACATCATGAAGGGCTCGGTCAGCGTCGTGTAGGCGAGGTTCTGGCCGGGCGGCAGCACCGCGCGCAGCGGCCGGGCCAGGAAGTCGAAGAGCTGCGGCGCCCACCGCCACGCGGCGAGAAAGCCCACGAGGATCGCGGCGATCGACACGACGAGGCGCTTGCGGAGCTCCTCGAGGTGCTGGAAGAACCCCATCCGCGGCAGGTCGTCGTCGTCCTTCCCGGGCGGACGATCCGCCGGGGGCTCGAGGATGTCGCGCGGGTTGAAGGCGCTCAAACCGGACGCGTCGGCGCGTCGGCCCGCGGGACGCTTCCCTGGGGTCCCTGCGGCGACGGAGCCTGGGGCGCGGCGCCGTCGGGCCGGATAGGATCCGGAGCCGCGGCGGAGACCGAGTCTTTCAGGGTGGACCGGACTTCGGCCACCTGCTTCTTGACCGCGTCCGCCTCGTGTTTGCCCTGCTCGATTTCGTCCTCGATCGTGCGCTTCAGGTCGTCCGATGCCCGCTTGAACTCGGCCAGTCCCCGTCCCAAGGATTTGCCGAGCTCGGGCAGCTTCTTCGGACCGAAGACGAGCAGCGCCACGATGAAAATCAGGATCAATTCGGGCATGCCGATGGAGCCGAACATGTTCTGCCTCTCGCAGATGCGATTTTACGCTGTCGCCGCCGGGGCCGGCCAACTTTCGCCGCGGGCAAGACTTTCGGCGATCGGCGTGCCACAATGCAAAATTCCGGGAGGAGCCCTTGAGCTCACATAAGAAGCGCTGGCTCGTTTCGCTCGGCCTCGTCGCGGGCGCCACGCTCGCGGGAGGCATCTTCGCCAACCGGCTCTCGGCGAGCCCCGAGCGCGAGCTTCCCTCCCTCGACGAGTACGCCGACATTCTGACGACGCTGTCGGACTGGTCGCCGGAGCCGATCGCGCCCGACAAGATCGTCTACGCCTCGATCAACGGGATGCTCTCGCGCCTCGATCCCCACACGGCGTTCCTGGAGCCCGACGAGTTCTCGCAGATGCGTGAGAAACAGCACGGTTCCTTCTACGGGCTCGGCATCCAGATCCAGAAGCGCATGGGCAAGATCACGGTCATCGCGCCGATGGAAGGCACGCCGGCCTACAAGATGGGCATCCGCGCCGGCGACGTCATCACCCACATCGGCGAGGATGAGCTCAAGGAAGACACCACGACCGAGGACGTCGTCCGCAAGCTCCGCGGCCCGAAGGGCACGGACGTCTCGATCACGCTGCGCCGGGTCGGTTTCGACGAGCCGATCCGCATGACGATCACGCGCGCCGAGATCCCGACCAAGTCCGTGCGCTACGCCTTCATGCTCGAGCCGGGCGTGGGCTACATCATGATGTCCGACTTCACCCACACCTCGAACAAGGAGCTCTACGACGCCATCGAAAAGCTCGAGAAGCAGGGCATGAAGAAGCTCCTTTTCGATCTGCGCGGCAACCCGGGCGGCGTCCTCGAGCAGGCCGTCGACGTCTCCGACGTGTTCGTGCCCAAGGGATCCATGGTGACTTACACCCGCGGCCGCACGGCCTCCTCGGCGCAGGAGTACTTCGCGCCGGGCGACGGCGCGCACTTCGATCAGCCTCTGGTGGTCCTCGTCAACCGGGGCTCGGCCTCGGCCTCCGAGATCGTCGCGGGCGCGATCCAGGACCACGACCGCGGCGTCATCGTCGGGCAGCGCACGTGGGGCAAGGGCCTCGTCCAGAGCGTCTACACGCTCTCCTACGGCGCCGGGCTCGCCCTCACGACGGCCCGCTACTACACGCCCTCGGGCCGCTGGATCCAGAGGGACTACAGCGACCTCCTCGCGTACGTGAACCCCGGGGACCCCGACGCGGCGACGGAAGAAAATGAAGAGAACGACCACAACGGCGTCGAAACGCCGCAGGCGCCGGCGGCTCCCGCCGCCGAGAGCTCGGTGTTCTACACCGACGCGGGCCGGGTCGTGTACGCCCAGGGCGGGATCACGCCCGACGTCATCGTCAAGAACGAGCGGGATTCCAAGCTGCTCCAGCAGCTCCTGGTGCGCTACGCCTTCTTCAACTTCGCCGTCGACTGGCTCTCGCGGCACCCCAAGGTGGCCGAGGAGTTCGCGGTCACGCCGGAGATCCGCGACGAGTTCTTCCAGTTCGTCGAGAAGTCCGCCAAGTACTCGACGGCCGACGAGCTCAAGAAGGCCTACACCGACGACCCCAATCGCGGCCTCGTCGATCTCGCCATCAAGACCGAGATCGTCAGCGCCCGCTTCGGCCCCGAGGCCGGGCGCCGGGCCTACGCGGCCGGCGACCCGCAGATCCAGAAGGGCCTCACGCTCTTCGGCGAGGCCGCACGGATCGCCTCGCTGCCCAAGAAGAAGCGTGAGATGGCGGTCAAGGCCGGCGGGAGCTAAACCCGACGCGCGACCGCCAGCGCGGCGGCCGCGAAGCCCGGAGACAGGTAGAAGTAGTTCTCGAGGAACGGGTTCAGCAGGACGACCGCGACCCAGGTGAACCAACCCGCGGCGAGGACCCCTTCCGGCGTCGCGAGGCCTCGAACCGAGAGCGCCAGCACCCGGCCGGAGATCCCGAAGCAGAGCGCGGCCCGCAGGAAAGGCAGCATGCCGGCCACGCCGAGGGCCGCGGCGAGCGCGGAGACCCCGAGGCAGGCCTCGCTGAAGGTCTCTCCCGAGAAGGCAAACACGCCCCGCTGGAAGGCGCCGGCGTCCTGCAGCAGGAAGGGCACGGCCACGAGCGCGCCCGTCGCGGCCGCGAGCGCAGCGACAACTGCCAGGCGGCGCCCGAGAACCCGTCCTTCAACACCCACGAGCGCCACGGCGAGCAGGGCGAAGGGACCGTAAACCCAGGCCCACTGGCGCGTCACGGCCGCAAGGCCGGTCAACGCAGCCACACCCGCCGCGGCCGCCCATCGGCGTGCTCCGCCCGCCGCGAGGAAGAAAATCGCCGCGGTCATCGCGAGGAAGGCGTCGAAGTACAGCTCGTGCCGGAAGGCGTGGTACGGGTTCAGCATCACGAGCATGGCCAGCAGCTCCGCCACCGAGCCCGGGGCGGCCCCGCCCCGGCGCAGGGACGCCGCGAGCGCGAATCCAACCAGTCCGAGCAGGAGCGCCCCCGGGATGCGGGGATCGATCCCGAGCCATTCCGCCGGCACGTGCGCCAGCCAGGTCCCCGGGAGGTACTTGAGGCCGGGCGGCGGAACGTCGACGTACGGCGCGCCGCCCCCCCGCCAGGCCGCGGCGGCGCGGAGGATCGACGCGAGCATGTCGGAGCGCCTCTCGTCCAGCGGAAACACGGCGGCCGCAATCAGCCGGTGCGCCACCGCGGCCGCCGCCGCAAGCGCCAGGCCCGATCCCGGCCGGCCGCTCGACCGCAGCCAGAGCGCCAGCGCGGCGAGAACGAAGGCGTCATGCACGACCAGCCCCCACGGCTCCCCGTAGCCGAAGCGTCCGAAGTGGCGGCTCGCGAGCACGTCGTACCCGGCGGTCAGGACCGGGCAGGCGAGCAGGAGCGCGGTCGCGGCGCGGGCCAGGGCCTCGCCCGGCCCGGCCAGGCGCCGCACCGCCGCGAGTCCGAAGAGGAGGAGCAGGACCGCAACGAGGCTCCACGCGATCTTCGCCTCGGCTTCGAGACCGACGAGCGCCCACGGGTACCGCCGTCCCATGCCGGCCCACACGAGCGGCTGCAGGAGGATCGCCGCCGCGGCGACCCGGGCGGCCGGGCTCTGCGCGGCCGTCACCGCCTCACTGCGAATGCGACGCGCCGTCCGAAGCCCGGAAGCGGGACAGGGAGAAGAAGGGCTCCGGGAGCTTCTCGCCGAGGACGTTGCCGGCGGCGAGCTCGCCAAGCGCCGGGCCGTGCTTGAAACCGTGCCCCGAGCCGCCTCCCAGGATCCAAGCATTGGCGGCGCCCGGCAGACGGTCGACGATGAAGCGCTGGTCCTGCGAGTTCTCGTACTGGCACACGCGCGCTTCGAGGAGCGGGCTCCCCTTCAGGGCCGGAAAGCGGTACCCGAGATATTCGCGCGCCGCCCGGATTCCTTCCGCGCTCGCCACGCGCTCGCCGGAGGTCGGGTCGAAGGCGGGCCCGCGCGTGTCGTCCGCGAGCTTGAAGCCCCGCCACTGGTTTCCGGGGATGCCGTAGAAGATGCGCTCTCCGTGGTCGATCCAGACCGGCAAAGCCTCTTCGCTGAATCGCGGGTCGCCGGCGGGAGTGCCGAAAAAGAAGACCTCCTGGCGCGTCGGCTGGATGAGACTGCCGAGCGTCTCGGGGAAGAGGTCTCCCAGCCAGGGTCCGCACGCGAACACGTAGGCGTCCGCCTCGAGGCGCGTGCCGTCGGAGAGTGCGATCCCCGAGAGCCTGCCCGCCGCGATTCCAGAGGGCCGGGCGCTCACCTGGCGATACGCCCCTCCCTCGGCCAGGAATCCCTCGAGGACGGCCGCGCAGGCCAGACGCGCCGTCAGGTAGCCGGCGTCCTTCTCGTGGATCGCCCATTCGATCCCGTCGAACTGGATCTGCGGGTACATCTTCGCCGCCGCTGCCGCCGTCAGCTCTTCGAACGCGATGCCGCTCTCGCGCAGCACCGGGAGGGAGGCCTTCTCGTACGCGTCGTCCTTGCCGACCATCCAGAGAGCGCCGGTCCGGTGGTAGAGCCGCCGGCCCCAGCGTTTCTCGTTCTCGCGCCAGAGCTCGAGCGAGCGGGCCACCATCCGCACGTACACCCGGTCCGTTCCATAGGTCGCCCGGATGACCCGCGTTTCGCCTCCCGAGCTCGCGCGGGAGTTGCCCGGACCCCAGGCATCGAGGAGGGTCACCCTCGCGCCCCGGCGAAGGAGATACAGGGCCGTCCAGCCGCCGAAGGCCCCCGCTCCAACGACGACGACGCGGGGCGCGGAGCCCGGAGTGGCCGCCGGTGATCGCCCGGAGAGCGCCCGCGCCGCCGAAGCGGCCGGCAGCATCGCCAGGAACGACCGCCGCGAGAATCGCGTCACGAGCCTCTTCGAGGGAGAGGAAGCCCCGCGACTTCCCCTCCCTCGTCGGTCGGCCCGCGCAGCGGGCCGCTCAGAACGTGGTCCGCGCCGTGAGCCCGAACGTCCGGGGCGGATTCGTCAGATAGCCGACGCGCGCGAGCAGGCCGCGCTCGCGGTCGAGAGCCAGGAGCGCCCGCTCGTCCAGCACGTTGTTGACGAAGAACGACACGTCGAATTCGCTGAAGCGCGCGCCCAGCCGGAAGTTCAGGATGTTGTACGCCGGCAGCAGCGGATCGAAGACGAACGTGTCCTGGGTCAGCGGGCCGCCGATCGTGTTGCCCAGTCCGCCGTTGGTGGGAAGCAGCGGAACCACGCCGAAGCCCGGAACGTCGTCGCCGACCTGCGTGTAACGCGACCCGATGTACTGCCAGGTGCCCGTCAGGTAGCCGGTCACGACATCCGTCACCGGCTGCTGGTACGTGGTCGAGATGGCCGCCTGCCAGTCCGGGACGCTCGGCAGGCGGGCCCCCGTCCGGATCCCCGAGACGACGACCGGAACGCCGTTGGCGTTCTCGGCGATGATCGTCGATCGGATCGTGGCGTCGTTGTAGCCGACCGAGACGTTGAAGTCGAGGTTGTCGGTGATCACCCCGCCGAACTCGAGCTCACCGCCGATGCTGCGCGCCGACGGAACGCTGAAGATGATCCGGGACGAGCACTGCCCGGCGGTGACGACCGCCTGGAGGTCGTTGATGTCGATGTAGAAGGCCGAGGCGTTGACGTAGCCACGGCCGCCGAAGATCCGGGACTTCGTTCCGATCTCGTAGTTCCAGGCCGTTTCGTCGTCGAAGGTGTCCCGGCCGCCGAACACGACGAGGTCGTTGTCCGAGCAGAGCGGGATGTTCAGCGGGTCGTTGAGACCGCCGAGCCGAAAGCCCTTGGAGACCTGGGCGTTCAGGATCGTCGATTCGCTCACGTTGAAGCTCGCGATGAAACGCGGGGCGACACCGTCGGCCGTCGTGACCCCGACCGTCTCGACCAGGGACGTGCCGTTGTTGTCGTTTCCGAAGATGCCGTCGAAGATCTGCCGCTTGTCGTCCTCCCAGTTGTAGTAGCGCAGCCCCGCCGTGAAGTTGAACCAGGGGGTGAACTTGTAGGTGCCCTCGCCGAAGAAGGCGTACTGGCGGGTCTTGTAGGTCAGGTTCGAGTAGAAGAGCTCGTCTTCAGCGGCCCGGAGTCCCTGGCTGGGGATGCCGCTCAGCTCCGTGAACCCGTCGACCAGCAGGCTCTGCGCGTAATGTTTCTGCGAATAGGCGTAGAAGGCGCCCCCCACCCACTGAAGGTTCTCGTTCCCTCCGGACAGGCGTACCTCCTGCGTCCATCCCTGCCCCACGGTGGCGTCGTCCAGCGGCGAGTCGAGCGAATAGACATCCTCAGGAAGGCCGATGGAGCCCCCCGTGATGCTCGAGGTCAGCGCGCCGGCATCCCGGGTGACCAGGATGTCCCGATACATGTAGGAGGTGATCGACGTCAGGAGCATGTTGCCGAAGTTGTACGTCACGTTCAGGTCGCCAAGATAGAAGTCGTCGGTCATCGGCTCGGGGACCTGAGTGAACAGCTCGCGTTCCCCCAGGTCGACGGCGGGCCGCGTCGTCGTGAACGGATTGGCCAGGATGTTGTAGGCGTCGATGCGGTTCCAGCCGTCCGATGACGCGCGCTGGTACATGAACCGCGGAGTGATGGAGAGCTCGTCGGTCGGAGCGACCGTGATGGCCGCCCGCAAGCCGCCGCGTTTGCCCGTGTTGACGTTCTTATCGACACTCAGATCCGGCTGGACGGCGTCCATGTAGCCCGCGAAGTAGTCGAAGAACGTGGCCAGGCGCAGCGCCGCCTTGTCGCCGAGGGGCGCGTTGATCCCCGCCTTGACGCCGCCGCCCTGGTTGCCGCCGTCGACCGTCGACCCGGTCACCTCCCCGAAGAACTGCGTCGCGCCGAGCACGGGCTGATTGCTGATGTAGCGGACGGTGCCCGACAGCGACCCGGAGCCGTAGAGGGTGCCCTGCGGGCCGCGCAGCACCTCGACGCGGCTCATGTCGAAGAGGTCGATGTTCGGCGTGAAGAGGAGGAAGGAGATGGGTGATTCGTCGAGGTACGTGCCGACCTCTTCCTTGGGCCCCGGCAGGTCGCGCGCGATCTGGCCCGAAGAGACGCCGCGGATCGAGACCTGGCTCTGGCCGGGACCCAGGTTCTGCACGGCCACGTTGGCGGTCTGGTTCGCCAGTTGCTCGAGGTTCGTGATGCCGTCCTGGTGGAGGTCCTCGTCGTCCGGAGCGACGAGGGAGAAGGGGGTGTCGTGCACGGTCCCCTCCCGTTTCATCGCCGTCACCGTGACCTCCTCGGAGACCCGCACCTCGAGGGCGATCTCGACGTTCGCGGTCGCGCCCGGATCGACGCGCACGTCGCGGCGGGTGACCGCCAGGAATCCCTGCGGATCGACCACCACCGTATAGAGGCCCGGCGCGAGGTCGACGGCGCTGAACGCGCCCGTCTCCAGGGACCGGACGATCTGTCTGGCTCCCGTTTCCTGGTTCGTGATCGTGACCGCAGCCCCCGCGATGGGGACTCCATTCGCGTCACGGACCGTGCCGCTGATCCGGCCGTTGGTGACCTGTGCGAGGGTGAATGCGGCGGGGAGAACGAAGAGCGCCAGGAGGGTCAGGAAGGCGATTCGGAAACGGAGCACGAGAGCCTCCTTTCGAATCGAACGAAACGGGCTCGTGGGGCGAGCCCTGATTGAATCCTTAATACGGCAGGAGCGGCCGCGTGTCAACGATTTCGGCTCACGCTCTCCTGCCGAACCGCCTCGCGCCAGTCGGCGCGCATCGGAATCACGAGCTGGGTCCCGTTCAGGCGATAGGCGTCGGGGTCGCGGAAAGCCGGAGGCCCCTCACCGAGATCCCGCAGTCGAAGTGCCGCGTCCAGGAGACGCCGACGCACGCGGATGATGCCGGCATCGGAGGCTCCGAGATGCTCGGCACTTCGGTCGACGATGGCGCCCATGCTCTCCTGGACGGCGGCATCCTGGAGCGGAGGACAGTCCTCGATGCCGCTGAAGCTCTCGCCCCGCTGCCGTTCGCGGTCGAGGCCATATGCGTCCTCGCGGTCCGCGACGAACCGGCCCCGGGACAGCGGGTCGGCGGTCTCCGGTCGAAAGCCGCCCGCCGGAACCCGGCGTGGGCCGGCCTCGGGCGCGCGACCGCCGGAACGGCCCCAGGTGAACTCCCAAACGCGCGTGTGGGTGTCGTCGAGCGGGACCCATGCCTTGCCCCGGTGCTCCTCCCCGATCGAGGGAACGCTCGTGAAAACCGGCATCAGAAACTGGGTCAGCCGCCAGTAGTGATTCTCCGAATCGTGCTGTCGCCGGGCGGCGATCGTGACGCCCGCCGGAGAATCGACGACCTCGAGATCCGGCCGCGGATCCCGAACGACCCCATCGCGAAGCCGATCTCCCTCATGGAATGCCACCTCCCGCGCTCCCCCGGCGCCGAACTTCGCGTGGAGCCAGGCCAGATGGGCCGTATCCAGGTCTCCCTCGAGGGCCTGAAGCCAGTTGCAGGCGCGCTGGTAGGTCAGGACGGATCGCCGCTCCGGAGGCGATTCCGCCCACCCGAGTCGGGGAACGCCCGTGGAGCTCTCCTCGCCAGGCTCGAGGAGGGTCCACACGATCCCGTTGACCTCGCGGCAGGGATAGGCCATGGCGCGGACCCGGCCGCGAGCGCTCGTGCTCTCGGGCTCGGACGGCAGTTCGAGGCATCGGCCCGCCACGTCGAACTTCCAGCCGTGGTACACGCAGCGCAGGCCCGCTTCCTCGTTGCGGCCCAGAAAAAGGGAAGCCCGGCGATGGGGACAGGCCTCGGCGAGCAGCCCCGGGCGGCCGAGCGAGTCGCGGAACGCGACGAGATCCTCGCCGAGAAGCCGGATGCGCCGCGGCGCCCCGTCCGGCGGCCCGAGCTCCGTGGACTCGCACAGGGGAAGCCAGTAGCGGCGCATGACGGCGCCCATCGCCGTGCCCGGCCCCACGCGGGTGAGGAGAACGTTGTCTTCGGGCGTCACGGAATCGTGCGTGCGAGCTTACACCGCACTCTTCGCGCACCTAAAAAAAGACCCCGCCGGTTCGCGGCGGGGTGGGGTTTCTCGGGGGTGTCCCCCGGGTCAGCCTAGTTGTTGTTGACCACGAACTTCCGGCGTCCGATCTCGGTGCGGTCGCCGCTGAAGTCGACGACGTAGATCACGAGGTCGTGCGCGCTGTCCGACAGGGCCGTCGTATCGAGGAAGAAGGAGAAGCCGGTGAAGGCCGACGGGACGCGGAAGTCGTTGACCGGGACGTCCGGCCGGGCCAGCCCGTAGGCGGCCTGCCCGACGACCTGTCCGTCGACGTCGACCTCGACGCGGAGGACGCCCTGGAAGTCGTAGGCCCATCCGAAGACCTCGAAGTCGCCGTTGATGAACTGGTAGTCGGACGGCGTGTCGACGAAGCCGATGGCCGGCTGGTCGCCCGTCGAATCGCAGAGGATGTCCACGGACATCGCGCCGAACTGCGTGACCGACTCTTCCTCGTCGCCCGCGCGGATCGCGATCGTGTGCTTGCCGGCGGTCGTGAACCCGGTCGTCACGAGCGTGTTCGTGCCGTCGACGGTCAGGATCTCGACGACGCCGCTGGGGTCCTCGCTGTCGCGCACGAGCGCGAAGGAGAAGCTGAACCCGGCGTTGTCGGCGTTGACGTATCCGGAATAGAGGCGCGCCACGTCGGGACGGTTGATGCCGTAGCAGTTGGTCAGGGCCGCGCCGATCTGGACGCAGTCGCTTCGGGAGTTCCGGATGATCTGGCCATCGAGCAGGAGCTCGACGTAAGAAACCTGCCCGCGGTCGAGCGAGGAGCCGACGTCGAGGGCCCAGCCCGCGACGACGTTGGTCGGCGTGGTGCCGGGCGTGCAGGGCGAAGGACAGCCCCCGGCGCTCGTCGTGCAGAAGAGCGAGGCCTTGTCGAGCGGGAAGTCGATCCGGCCGAAGGGCACCAGGTTCTGCCCGGCGTTGACGATCTGGACGCGGCGCGTGCCGATTTCCCGCGACGCTCCGTCGACGTCGGTCACGCGGACCGAGATCACGTGGATGCCGTTGATGAACTGCGACGTGTCGATGTTCGCGATGAAGCCCGAGTAGAGGGCCAGCGGCACGTCCGGGAAGGCCGCGGCGACGTCCGGACGCGTCGAGCCGTAGTACGCGGTCGAGGGCTCGCCCCGACCGACTGCGCCGGCGACGATCCCTCCGTCGACGAGGAAGTCCACGCGGGCGACGTCGACGTCGTCGATCGCCCACCCTGCGACCGGGAAGGACCCGACCGCGCCTTCGAGGCCCACCGCGCCGGGGATGTCGATGTACCCGAAGGGCGCCTGGTTGGCCAGGGGATCGATGTTCACTTCGATCTCGGTGACCGTGTAGACCTGCTGCGTCGCCGACTCGCGGGCGAGGACCGTGAGCGTGTGCGCGCCGGCGTCGTAATTGCGCGCGAGGAAGGACGTGATGAAACCGGGGTTGGGGGTCGCGCTGTTGTAGTAGGTCGGGAAGATCTCGAGCACGTCGGGCCGCGGCAGGTTCATGTCCGCCTGGTTGACGAGCACGCCGTCGACCGCGATCCCGATCGCGTCGAGCGCGGCGAAGTTGAGAACGAACCCGGAGACCCGAACGATCCCCGAGACGGTTTGGTGATCCGCGGGGTAATCGATCCCGCCGATCGGCTGAGCGCCGGCGCCTTTTGCCAGAATCCAGGCCGATGAAACCAGAAGCGCCAAGAGCCGGGGCGCCGTCCTGAACATGCGTATCCTCCCCCGAAAATGTAAGAAAAGAATGTGAAAAATACACCGGAAAGTCAAGCGGTATCAGGTCTTCGCCTCATTTTTTTAGGCAAAGGCCGCTGCGAAATGCTAAAACCGACGAGCGTGCCCGATCTCTGCGCGGCTCCTCTTTTCGACCGCTTTCCACGCCGCGCCGAGCCCCGGCCGGGGGCGTTTCCGCGTGATCTGAGTCACCGCTGGTGAAGAAGCTCCTCCGTTCGCGGCGCTTCCAGACGGGCGCTTCGATCGTCCTCGCCGTCGGACTTCTGGCGTTCTTCCTGTCGCGCGTTCCCCTGGCCGACATCGGGCGTCAGATCGCCGCGATCTCGCCGGGCTGGCTCGCGGCGTCGATCGCGCTCTCGCTCTTCGTCTTCGTCCTGCGGGCGTGGCGCTGGATGTGGATCCTGCGCCCCGTCGGGGTCGTTCCGTTCTCCCCCGCTTTCCGGACGACGGCCATCGGCTTCGCTGCGAACACCGTCCTGCCCGCGCGCGCCGGAGAGATCATCCGTCCGGCCCTGCTCGCACGGGAACGCGGGCTTCCCTTCCCGGCCCTGATCGCGTCGATCCTCTTCGAGCGCGTTCTCGACGCCCTGGCGCAGCTGGTCTTCTTCGGGATCGCCCTCGCGGGACCCGATGCCGCCTCGATGGGCACGCTCTCCTCGCCGCGCGTCCGGATCCTCGCGGGCGCGGTCGCCGTGGGTGCGGTCGGGATGGCCCTGTTCGCGGTCGTGTGGCGCAGCGCGACCGAGCGCGCCTTCGACAAGATCGCCCGCCTCTTTCCCGCCCGGCTGCGGCCCGCCGCCCACCGGATCGCGGCGACCTTCCTCGACGGCTTCGCGTCGCTGAAGACTCCGCGTCTGGCCGCCCTGGTCGCCGCGGGATCGATCGCGATGTGGCTCACGATCAACGTCCAGATCTACTGCACGATCCGGGCGTTCGGCCTCGATCTCCCGCTGTCGGCAGCGTACGTCGTCACGACGGCCGCCGTCCTCGGTCTGATCGTTCCGACGCCCGGAGGCGTCGGCGGCTATCACGCGACGGTGCAGTTCGCGCTGACCGACGTGTTCGGCGTCCCCATCGCCACGGCCACCGGCGTGGCGCTGATCGCGCACGCCGTGTCCTTCGTGCCGATCTCGATCATCGGATTCGCGCTCTTCGCCGCGAGCCCGCTGCGCCGGAAGGGTCTGGCGGACCTGTCCGCGGCGCCGCCGCCCGCCGCCAAGGCGCCGGCGCCCACGGAGATTTGAGCCCTTCAAAAGCGGTACTCTTCGGGACGTGAAGTGCCCGTTCTGCTCGGCCGTGGACGACCGGGTCGTCGACTCCCGCGAGAGCCGCGAGGGAGAGGTCATCCGCCGCCGCCGCGAGTGCACGGCGTGCGGGCGCCGGTTCACCTCGTACGAGACGATCGAGGAGATCCCCTACATGGTCGTCAAGAACGACGGCCGCCGGGAGCGCTTCGACCGCAACAAGCTGCGGACCGGCCTCGCCAAGGCCTGCGAGAAGAGGCCCGTGCCCCCCGTCGGGCTCGACAAGGTCGTCGACGAGATCGAGAGCCTGCTCCACGACTCCGAAGAGCGGGAGATCGCGACTTCCCGCGTGGGCGCCATCGTCATGGAGCGCCTGCGGGAGCTCGACAAGGTCGCGTACGTCCGTTTCGCCTCCGTCTACCGGAAATTCGAAGACGTCGACGAGTTCATGAACGAGCTGAAGTCTCTGATCGGGCGGACGGAGAAGGTGACGTCCTAGCACCATGGTCAAGCGCACCGCCCGCTTCTACGGACCCATCGTCGAGCTTTCGCGGCTGCAGGGCGAGCTCAACCGCCTCTTCGCCGCGTTCGTCGAGACCAACAACCGGGCGGGCGCGCCCGCCGGGACGTCCTGGGACCCCAACGTCGACGTCCTCGATGACGGCGAGGCGATCCGGATCCTCGCCGAGCTTCCGGGCGTCGAGCCGGCCGACGTCAAGGTTTCGATCCGCGGCAAGGTCCTGATGATTCGCGGCACGAAGAAGGGGCGCATCCGCACCCGCGAGGGCATGCGCTTCTTCTGCATGGAGCGCTACTTCGGCGGCTTCGTCAAGTCGGTCCCCCTGCCCCGTCCCGTCAACTCCCACCACGCCAAAACGCGCATGAAGCACGGGCTCCTCGAGGTCATCCTGCCGCGGGTCCCGGATCTGCGCGAGAAGGAGATCGAGATTCCCGTGTCGCAGGAACCGGAGGAGTAGGCGCTCATGGCCGAGCTCGACGACAAGGAGATCGCCCCCCCGGAGCGCGACTCGGACCTTCCGATTCCGGACATCCTCCCCGTCCTCCCGCTGAAGGACGTCGTCGTGTTTCCGTTCATCATCCTGCCCCTCTCGGTGTCCCGCGAGAAATCGATCAACGCCGTCGATGCGGCCCTCGCCGAGCAGCGGATCATCATGCTCGTCGCCCAGAGGGACGCCCAGAACGACTCCCCCCGGCCCGAGGACCTCTATCCCGTGGGGACGGTCGCCGCGATCATGCGGATGCTGAAGCTGCCCGACGGCCGCATCCGCCTCCTCGTCCAGGGCCTCACCCGAGCGCGTCTCGACTCGACGCTGTCGGAGGAGCCCTACATCAAGGCGAAGATCACGCGGCTCGAGGAGTCCTCGCCCGGCGAAGAGCTTCCGCCCGAGCACGAAGCGCTGCTGCGAAGCGTCAAGCAGAACCTCGAGAAGTCCGTCTCCCTCGGCAAGAGCATCTCGCCCGAGGTCATGGTCATCGCCGGAAACCTCGACGATCCCGCGCGGCTCGCGGATCTGGCCGCCTCGAACCTGGACCTGAAGCTCGAAGAGGCGCAGAAGATCCTGGAGTCGACCGATCCGATCGAGCGCCTGCGTCTCGTCAACGACAACCTCGCCAAGGAGATCACCGTCCTGACGATGCAGCAGGAAATCTCCACGCAGGCCCGCGGCGAGATGGACAAGTCGCAGCGGGAGTACTACCTGCGCCAGCAGCTGCGCGCGATCCAGCAGGAGCTCGGCGAGGGCGAGGAGATTTCGGAGGAGCTCGACGGCTACCGCCGGATCATCACCGAGAAGAAGATCACGCAGGAAGCCGCGACCGAGATCGAGAAGCAGATCAAGCGGCTCGAGAGGAGCCACCCGGACTCGGCCGAGACGGCGATCATCCGGACGTACCTCGACTGGATGACGGGGCTGCCGTGGAGCGTCACCTCCGAGGATTCCAAGGACATCGACCGCGCGCGGGCCATCCTCGACGAAGACCACTACGACATCGAGAAGGTCAAGGAGCGCATCCTCGAGTTCCTCGCGGTGCACGCGTTGAAACAGAGCCTCAAGGGGCCGATCCTCTGCTTCGTGGGGCCGCCGGGCGTCGGCAAGACCTCGCTCGGCCGCTCGATCGCGCGGGCGCTCGACCGCAAGTTCGTCCGGCTTTCGCTCGGCGGGGTGCGCGACGAGGCCGAGATCCGCGGGCACCGGCGGACCTACGTCGGCGCGATGCCGGGGCGCATCGTCCAGGGCATTCACCAGGCCGGCACCTCGAACCCTGTGTTCATGCTCGACGAGATCGACAAGATCGGCGCGGACTACCGCGGCGATCCCTCGGCGGCGCTGCTCGAGGTCCTCGACCCGGAGCAGAACTTCTCGTTCCGCGACCATTACCTCTCGGTTCCCTACGACCTCTCGAAGGTCCTTTTCATCGCCACGGCCAACGTCCTCGATCCGATCCAGCCGGCGTTCCTGGATCGCATGGAGGTCATTCGACTCTCGGGCTACACGGCCGAGGAAAAAAAGGCGATCGCCCGCCGGCACCTGATTCCCAAGCAGATGGACGAGAACGGCATCACCGAGGCTTCCATCGAGTTCACCGACTCCGGGATCCAGAAGGTCATCGAGGCCTACACGCGGGAAGCGGGCCTCCGCAACCTCGAGCGCGAGATCGGCTCGATCTGCCGCAAGGTCGCGGTTTCGGTGGCCAAGGGCAAGAGCCGGCGCTACCGCATCAGCGGGGCGTCCGTCGAGAAGATGCTCGGTCCGGTGAAGCACTTCCGGGACGAGCAGCTCAAGAAGGACCAGGTCGGCGTCGCCACCGGCCTCGCGTGGACGTCGGTCGGCGGCGACATCCTCTTCGTCGAGTCCCTCGCCGTGCGCGGCAAAGGGGGACTGCGGCTCACGGGCCAGCTCGGCGACGTCATGAAGGAATCGGCCCAGGCCGCGATGTCGTATGCCCGCGCCCACGCCTCCGAGCTCGACATCAAGCACGATTACTTCGAGACCCACGACGTCCACGTCCACGTTCCCGAGGGGGCGATCCCCAAGGACGGGCCTTCGGCGGGCATCACGATCGCCACGGCGATGATCTCGGCGTTCACCGGACGCAAGGCCCGTCGCGACGTCGCGATGACGGGCGAAATCACGTTGCGCGGCGAGGTCCTGCCGATCGGCGGCGTCAAGGAAAAGGTCCTCGCCGCGCGCGCCGCGAGGATCACGACGATCGTCCTGCCCAAGGTCAACCGCCGGGACGTCACGCAGATCTCGCCGCGCATCCTCCACGGGGTCACCTTCCGTTACGTCGAGAACATGGAGGAAGTGCTCTCGATCGCGCTCCTGCCGCCCGACGCGGGCCCCGCGCCCGAGCCGAACCCCGACCCGACCCCCGAGCGCGCGGGCCGTGAGATCCCCGTGTCGACTCCGACCCCTTCCGCCCCGCGCCGCCGTTCGCCGCCGACGCCGCGCGCCTGACGCGTGAACAAGGAAGATCGGCTCGTCGAGCGGATTCGGGCCCTCGTCGCACCGGCGCCGGGCCTGGTGGTCGGACCGGGCGACGATGCCGCCGTCATCGCCCGCGAGGCGGGCCTGCTCGCGGCGACCACGGACATGCTCGTCGAGGGCGTCGACTTCCTTCCCGACGAGGACCCCGAACGCGTCGGACGGCGCGCCGCGGCCGTCAACCTCTCGGATCTCGCCGCGATGGGCGCCGAGCCCGAGTTCTTTCTGCTCGCCATCGGTTTCCCTTCCGACCGCGGCGAGGACGCCCCGTTCGCGATCGCGCGGGGCGCGGCCGCACGCGCCGCCGATTTCGGAAGCGTGCTCGCGGGTGGAGACCTCTCGTCCGCCCCTCTTCTCATCGTTTCGATCGCGTTCTGGGGACGCCCGGCCGGAGTGCCGCTGACGCGCTCGGGGGCGCGCCCCGGTGAGCGCGTCTACGTTTCCGGGCAGCCGGGCGAGGCCGCCGCGGGGCTGCGCATCGCGCGGCGGGGCGCGGGCACCGCGGACTCGGAGGCCGAGCGGCACCTGCTCGCCCGGTTCCGCGACCCCACGCCGCGCATCGCGCTCGGTGCCGCCCTCGCGCGCGAGGGGCTCGCCACCGCCGCGATCGACGTCTCCGACGGCCTCGGTGTCGACGCCGGACGGCTGGCGCGGGCCTCGGGCGCGCGCATCGTCGTCGCGGAGGAACGGCTGCCCGTCTCCGCGGCGCTCGGCGGTTTTGCGGCGGGCGGACGCGTCGATCCCCTGGCGCTCGTGCTCGAGGGCGGCGACGACTACGAGCTGCTCTTCACGGCGCGCGAGGAGAATGCGGCGCGTCTTCCCGACCTCGCCCGCCGGCTCGGCCTGGCGATCCACGAAATCGGCCGCGTCACGGAGGGCGCCGGCGCCTTCCTCGCCGGGGCCGGCGCCGAGCGGGACATCGCGAGCCTCGGATACGACCATTTCGAGACGGTGCTGTGAACGACGCCGCCGCGCCCCCGGCCCCTTCCGGACCGCGCCGGCGGCTCTCGTTCCGGCGGCGCGGCCTGAAGCTCCTGCTCGACCTGATGGGCCGCCAGGAGACGCCCGAAAGGGTCGCCGCGGCGATCGCTCTCGGCATCGGGATCGGCCTGTCGCCCTTCATCGGATTTCACTTCCTCATGGCAATCGTCCTCGCGTGGGCTTTTCGCCTGAGCAAGCTCGACACGGTGCTCGGCTCCCTCGTCGGCAATCCCTGGACGCTGCCGCCTTTCTTCGCCGTGGGCTACCGCGTCGGACGCGCGCTGCTCGGATACGGAGCCGCGCGCGTTCCCCCGCTCCAGTGGCAGCGCATTCTCCACGAGGACTTCTGGGTCGCCTTCCGGGGACCCGGCTTCGGTCCGCGGCTGGCCTCGTTCCTCGTCGGCACGACCCTGCTCGCCCTGGTCATCGCGCTCGCCTCCTACTGGCTGATGCTCGGCATGCTCCGCGTCTACCACCAGCGGTACCCGCGTGTCGCGGCGCGCGCCGCTCGACGCCGGGCCCGGGCCGAGGCGAAACTCCGGGCGGACTCGCCTAGGGACTCTCGTTCCGGGCAGGATCCGCGGGTTCACTGAGGTTGAGGCGGCGCTCGAGCGCGAGCGCCGGGGCGAACCGGGGAGAAAGAGCCAGGCCGCGCGACAGCTCCCGCCGGGCGTCTTCGGCTCGGCCGGTGTCCGCGAGCCACGTCGCGTACCCGACCCGGGACGCCAGCGACTTCGGCTCGATCGCCAGCGCCCGGTGCCATGCGTGTCCCGCCGCGGGCGCGCGCCGCGCGGAGAGCGCCAGCGCGAGCCGGTAGGCGAGCGGGAGGGAGCGGGGATTGCGGGAAAGACCGTCGCGGTAGGCCGCCTCCGCGCCGGCGGCGTTGCCGGCCGCCTCGCGGGTGAGCCCCAGCCCGAAGTATCCGTTCTCGTAACCCGGATGGATGCGGAGCGACTCGAGGTAGGCCGCCTCCGACGCGGGGACGTTTCCGCGCTCGCGCTCCATGCGCCCGCGCCCCGCCCACGCGTCCCAGTAGCCCGGGTAGATCTCCGTCGCACGGGTGTAATGCGCGCGCGCTCTCTCGGGTCTGCCGGTCTCGGCGGACATGTACGCGAAGTCGTAGTGCGCCTTGGCGCTCTCCGGCGAGACCGCGAGCATGTTGGTGAAGAGCGCTTCGTCGCTCGCCCAGACCGGATTGCGCACGACCGTGCGCGCCCCGAACAGGACGGTCACCGCCGCGAGGATCGCGAGCCGGCGCTTCCCGAGAGCGTCGAAGTCCCGTGCCGGCCCGACGATCCAGGCCGCCGCAATCATGCAGAAGCCGGCCGAGGGCAGATACGCCAGCCGTTCCGCGAAGATCGTTCCCGTGGGAAAGAGCAAATTCGACGTCGGGAGCGCCGCGGCGCCGAGCAGAAGGAACCCGAGCGCCGGTACCGACCGCGGAGGCGGACTCGGGCGCCAGACTGCCGCGAGGACGAGAGCCAGGAGGAGCGCGGCCGCCAGCCAGCCGGCCGGATCGCCCGGCCCCACCGGTCGGATCGACCACGCCGACTCGTCGGAAGAGAGCCGGAGGGGCAGCGCCAGGCGGCCCAGCAGGCGGAGAAAGACCAGTGACGCGTTGAGAGCCCGCAGCGGCGGCGGCAACGGCGCGAGCGGGTTCTCGAGCTCGAAGATCCCCGTGATCGGAGACTTCAGCGGGCCGCCCAGCACCGCCGTGCGGATCGCGAAGACCGCTGCGAGCGCGAGCGCCGCCCCGACGTAGAACGGGAGACCCCGGACGAGCGCCGACTTCATGCGGGCGCCGAGCCCGGCCTCCCTCCCCGTCCAGACGAGGCACAGGAACAGGAGGAGCGGCGCGACGGCGGCGCTCTCTTTCGTCAGGTTCGCGGCGAAGTACAGGACGACCGCCGCGACGAGCGCGAGCCCGCGGGTGCGGCGCCCTTCCGCGTCCGCCGCCCGGAGGCCGAGCAGGACGCAGCCCAGAACCAGCACCGCCGCCAGCGTCTCGCCGCGCCCCACGACGCTCGTCACGGCCTCGACGTGCACGGGATGGACGGCGAACAGGAGCGCCGCGCCCACGGCGGCCGGGGGCGCGAGGCCGAGGCGCAGGAGGAGGCGCGCGAGCAGCAGCGTCGCCGCGGCGTGGAACAGCAGGTTGACGGCGTGGAACGGGACCGGATCGCCTCCGTGGATCCACCACTGGACGGCGTAGGAGAGCAGCAGGATCGGGCGGTACGCGGTCCCCGTGCCCTTCGCGCCGCCGAAGTACTGGGTCGTGAAGATCTCGCCGACGCGCCCCGGCGCCCGCAGGCGCGCGTTGTCGCGCACGATCGCCTTGTCGTCGTACGTGAACGCGCCCGTGAGCGCGTTGGCATAGACGAGGATGCACGCACCGGCGAGCAGCAGCGCCCACGACAGACGCAGGCGCGGTCCGGTCACCGGATCGAGTAGAGCTGGGTCCGGATGCGGCAGCCGGTCGGCGTCATGGCGAGGCCGCCGTCGGCGGTCTCCTTGAGGGAGCGCGGCATGGCCTCGCCGATCTTGACCATCGCCTCGACGACCTCGTCCATGGGGATGACGCTCTCCACACCCGCCAGCGCCGTCTGGGCGCCGGCGAGCGCGAGCATCGCCGTGAAGCCGTTGCGCACGACGCAGGGCACTTCGACGAGCCCGGCCACCGGATCGCAGGCGAGCCCGAGCGTGTTCTGCAGCGTCAGCGCCGCGGCGTGGACGCTCATCGCGGGCGAGCCCCCGAGCAGGAACGCCAGCGCTCCGGCCGCCATCGCCGCGCCGACGCCCTGCTCCGCCTGGCAGCCGCCCGCCGCTCCCGAGAGCTCGGCCTTGGCGGCCACGAGCGCTCCGAATCCGCCCGCCACGACGAGGCCGCGCGCGGTTTCCGCGTCGGAGAAGCCCCTCTCCTCGGAAAGCGCGAGCAACGTGCCGGGCACCATGCCCGCGGCTCCCGCCGTGGGCGCCGCCACGATGATTCCCATCCGCGAGTTCTCCTCGAGGACGGCGATCGAATACGCGATCGACCGGCCGACGAGCCGCCCCCCGGCGATGTCTCCGTCGCGCGAGTAGTCGATGATCTTTTTCGCATCGCCTCCCACGAGGCCCGAGAACGACTTGCCCCCGGCGAGCCCTCTCCGCACGGAGTCCTTCATGATCGCCCAGCGCTCGAGGAACGTCTGGAAGACCCGCTCGCGCGGCAGGTCCCGCTCGGCGGCCTCCTGGTCGAGGAAGATCGCGTCGAGAGGATCGCCGGTCTTCCCGGCGAGGTCGAGCAGATCCGCGAAGCTTTCGAGCTGGGCCATGGCGCTTCTCCGTCTCAGGTGATGGGCGCGCCGCCCGCGACCCGGTCGAGGACGTGCACGCGGTGGATGCCGGGCAGGTACTTGACGGCCGCGACGTCGTCGGGCGGCAGGGGCGCGTCGAGGTCGACGCGCATGAACGCCTGGGCGCCCTTGCCGCGGCGCAGCACTTCCATCGACGCGATGTTGATGCCGCGCCGGCCGATGATCTCGGACACGCGCATCACGACGCCCGGCCGGTCCTCGTAGAAGAGCAGCAGGCAGGGGTCCTTGGCCGAGAGCGACACCGGAAATCCGTCGACCTCGCGGATCTCGATCATCCCGCCGCCGGTCGAGGCGCCGAGGATCGCGATCTGCCGCGTCGCTCCGCGCAGATGGATCGCAACGCTGTTGGGATGCGCCTCGAGCCCCATGTTCTTCGGCTTGAGCTGGAAGACGAGGCCCCGCTCGGGCGCGATCGCGAGGGCATCCTTGATCCGCGCGTCGTCGACTTCCATCCCGAGCGTTCCGGCCACGAGGGCGCGGTCGGTGCCGTGGCCCCGCATCGTCTTGGCGAAAGCCGAGTGGAGCTCGAAACGCGCTTCCAGCGGCTCCTCTTCGAGCAGCGCGCGCGCCACGCGCGCCAGCCGGCAGGCGCCGGCCGTGTGCGACGACGAGGGGCCGACCATGACGGGACCGACGATGTCGAGCAGCGAAATCACGAGGCGAGAGTATAGGTCGGCGGCCGGCGCTCACCGGGCGCGCGGCTCGACCTTGAGCTCCCGGATCAGATACAGCAGCGCCTGCCGCGACAATCCCAGTTCGCGCGCCGCGCGGCTGCGGTTGCCGCCCGCGCGGTCGAGCGCGTCGGCAATCAGCCCGCGGCGGTGCGCGTCGACGCGGGCCCGATAGTCGCCGCTGCGCGCGGGCGCCGGCGGCGCCGGCGAGACGCGGCGCGGCCGCATCCCCTCCGGCAGCAGGCCCGGCGTCACGACGCCGCCGGCATCGCACAACGCGGCCGCCTGCGCCATCGCGTTCTGGAGCTCGCGCACGTTGCCGGGCCAGCTGTGGGCGGCGATCGCGGCCGCGGACTCGGGCGCGAGGCGAAGCCCTCCCCTCCCGTACTCGCGTCCGTACTGTTCGAGGAAGTGCCGGGCGAGCAGGAGCGCGTCGCGGCCGCGCTCCCGCAGAGGCGGCAGGCGGATGACGGCGACGTGCAGCCGGTAAAAGAGGTCCTCCCGGAAGCGTCCGGCCTCGACTTCCCGCGCGAGATCGCGCGCGGTCGCCGACACGACGCGCACGTCGATCGGCCGGGATCGGTTCTCGCCCACCCGGCGCAACTCCCGCTCCTGCAGGGCGCGCAGGAGCTTGGACTGGAGCGACGGCTCGAGATCGCCGATCTCGTCGAAGAAGATCGTTCCTCCTCCCGCCTCCTCGAGAAGCCCCCGCCGCTCGCGGTCGGCTCCGCTGAAGGCACCGCGCGCGTGCCCGAAGAGCTCGCTCTCGACCACGCCGCCGGGGATCGCGGCGACGTTGACCCCCACGAAGGGACCGGCCGCGCGCGGCGAGAGCCGGTGGATGGCGCGCGCGGCGGCCTCCTTGCCCGAGCCCGACTCGCCGAGCACGAGCACCGTCACGGCCTGGGGAGCGAAGCGCTCGAGCCGCCGATACGGCTCCTCCATCGACGCATCCCCCGTCACGATGTGGAGGCGTCTCCACCCGGCGGCCGCGCGCGGCACGTCGGATGTCTCGCCGGGCGCCTCCGCGCGGAAGAGGAGCGTCTCGAGCAGGACCGCCACGGCCGGCGCGACTCCGGTTTCGGCCGCCGGCGGCGGCCACAGCGCGACCTCGAAGCGCGCCGCTCCGGCTTCGATCGGGCGCCAGAGCGCCCCGTCCGGGACGGCCGCGCCGAGGGCAACGACCGGGCGCCCCGCGGAGTCCCGCACGCACAGCCCCGCCACGCCGAGCCGCGAAAGCGCGCCGTCGAGGTGCGGCGCCTCGCCCGCGAGCCCGGCGGACAGCGCGGCGCGCAGCGGCCGGAGCGCCTCGGGCGGCGGTGCCGCGGCCGGCCGCCCGAACACCCGCGCCGCAAGCTCCGCTCCTCCCGACGACTGGAGCGCGCTCGCGGCGCGCTCCCGGAGCGGCTGCGCGACGCCGTTCTCGCCGAAGAGCTGCCGCCATCGCGCAACGGTCTCCGCGGCTCCGTACGCATCGTTCGCCCAGCGCGGCCCGAGCGCCTCGAGCGCGTCGGCCGGCGGCCCGCCCGCCGCGCGCCACCCCGCCTCGGCCAGACGCTCCCGCGCGATCCCCGCGCGCTCGCATCGATCCGCGGGAACCGAGGCCGCGCGCTCCCAGGCCTCCCGCGCGCCGGAGGCGTCGCCGGCGTAGAGAAGCCGGTCGCCCTCCTCGACCCACAGCTCGCCGATCTCGAGCCGGTCGCCGACCTCGTCCGCCAGGCGCCGCGCCTCCCGGTTGTCGCGGGCGGCGTCCTCGAGAAAGCCGCGCCGCAGCGCGAGCCGGCCGCGGTGGTGAAGCGCGACGAGGAGCCGGGTCGCGTCTTTTTCGGCGCGGGCCCGCTCGGCGAGCGCGGCGATCTCCGTCGAGGCCTCGTCCCACGCGCCGCGGTTGACGAGGAGCTCGATGCGATTGCCCCGGGCGATGCGCACGAGGTCTTCGCGGCCCGCTGCGGCGGCGGCCGCGAGCGCTTCCGAGAGGGTCGCTTCGCTCTCGGCCTCGCCGCCCGCGTGATAGCGCGCCGCGGCGAGATCGAGGAGCAGCTCTGCGCGTTCGGACGGCTGGCCGCGGCACGCCGCGAGCGCCTCCTCGAGCCGGACCATGGCGCCCGCGTGATCCCGCCGATCGAGGAGACCCCGCGCCTCCTGCGCGAGAAAACGCGCAGCGAGCCGATCGTCTCCGGCGCCGAGAGCGAGCGCCCGCGCCCCGCCGTAGACGGCGGCCTCCTCGGCGAATCGGCCCGCGCGTGCGAAGACGCGGGCGCGCGCGAGCGCCGTTTCGACCTCCTCGAGCGTCCCTCCCGCGCGCTCGGCTTCGTCCAGGAGCGCCAGCGCGCAATCCACGCGGCCCTCCCGTGAAAAGGCGGCGGCGCCAATCCGCAGCGCCCGGACGACTTCGGGCGCGGGCGCCTCGGGATGGAGGCTGCGCCATTGCGCGGCGCGCCGACCCGCTTCGGCGGGCTGATCGAGCTGCGCGAGGATCTCGGCGATCCGCAGTTGCGCGCGCCGCCGTTCGCCGGCCTCCGTTCCGGGCGCCCGGATCACGCGCTCGAGACGCGCCCGCGCTTCTCCCGCACGCCCCGCGGCAAGCTCCCGCTCGGCCTCGATCGTTTCGAGCCAGGCGGGCAGCGGCTGGCCGCACGCCGCGAGCCGGGCCGCCAGCGGGAACCAGGCCTCGGGCGGCCGCCCGGGAAACGCCCGCACCCAAAGCTCGGCGTCGCGCATCGCGGAAGAGAGCTGCCCTTCCGCCAGCAGGCGCTCGATGCGGCTTCCGGGATCGGCGGCTTCCGGACGGCTCTTCGAGGGGTACGAAGGCGCGAAGGAGGGCGAGGGCGGGGCAGCGGAAGCGACTGGCCCGAAGAGCTCCGGCGTCTCCGGCAGCGCGGCGTCGCCGGTCGGGTCGGATGCGAACGCGGCCCACGCGGGGTCGCGGACGATCCGCCGCACGAGGGCGAGCGTCCTCGGCGCCGGCGCGCCCCGGGCGGCGATCCACTCGTAGAAGCGCACCGCGCCGGCGAGGCTGCCGCACGGCACCCAGACGGCGCGCCGCCAGTCCGCGGGCGACGCGGGCGCGGGCGGGGATCCCCCGAAGGAGACGACGACGACCTCGAGCGCATCGCGCAGCGCCAGGCGCGCGGACTCGAAGGCGCGCCGGGAGACGGGATCCCACGACTCCGGCTCCACGGCGATCCAGGTCGGAGCCTGTCCGTCGCGCGCGGCCGCCCGCGCGAGCTCCGCCAGGCGCCGCGCCGCTTCGGCCGCCGTGTCCGGCGGCGGCGTCAATCGCAGGGCTCCGCCGGGAGTCAGGGCCGAAGGCGCGGCCTCGAAGAGCCGCGGGGAGCGATCGTGCAGAATCGCGCGCCCCTTCTCGCGGAGAGCCTGCGAGCGCGCGCGCACGCGGAGCGCCCGCGTCGAAACCCAGGCAGCGTTCCCGCGCGGCGGCCGCCGAGGCCGCCGAAAGCTCCGGAAAGAGTCGGAACACGGTGGCCACCCAGTATTCACCCCGCCTCCAGGCCGCGTCCGACCCTTCGGCCGCTTCGACGAGCGCCCGGGCGGCGCCCGGCGACACGCGCCCGCTCCCGCCGGAACAAAGGAGACGCGCGGCGAAGGCGATGCCCTCCGACGGGGGCCTCTCGGCACGCTCTCGACCGACACTCGACGGCGTGCGCGTCAGCCGGAGCCGGGCGTCGTTCCCCTCGCCGTCCCAGACGGCGCTCTCCCAGTCCTCGACCCCGAGCGGGAATCCCCGACCCGCAAAGAACGCGGACGCCGCGGCCGCCTGCAGGAGAAGCGCCGGACGCGCCGGGCGGGGCACGCGGGACGACAGCGGCCGCCCGGGAGAGACCGCGCGGCGGACCAGGAGCTCCCCGGACGCGCGCACGTAATCGGCGGCCGGCGCCAGCGTCTCGTGCTCGATCTCGAGGAACTCGAGCCAGCGCTCCCGGCAGGAAGCGACGTCAAATCTCTCGAAGGCGCCTTCGTCGGCGCGCGGCGTCGGCACGCGGCACTCAAGCCTCCCGCCTTCTTATTGTCGCGAGCCGCGTCAGCGCACGGCGAGACGTTCGAGGTCGCGGAAGAACGCCGGGTAGGACTTCGCCACGCAGCCGGGATCCTCGATGAGCAGGCCCGGCACCCGCAGCGCGAGGATGCCGGCGGCCATCGCCATGCGGTGGTCGCGGTATGTGGCAAGCCGGGTGAGCCCCGGGAACCTGGAGCCGCGCGCCGGGCCCGACACCCGCAGCACGTCGCGGTCGGAATCCGCGCGGGCTCCGGCCGCAGTGAGCAGCTGCCCGAGCGCCTCCAGACGGTCGCTCTCCTTCAGGCGCAGGTGCGCGACACCCTCGAAGCGGCTGGCTCCCGGCGCGAGCGCCGCCGCCGCCGCGAGCGCGGGCACCGCATCCGGGAAGTCCGTGGCGCGCGCTTCCACCGGCCGCGGACCTCCCGGCGGAGCGCTCGCCGCGATCTCGCCTGCGCTCGCCGAGACCTCGATCGCGAGGCCCATCTTCTCGAGAACCGGCAGGGCGCGGGCGTCGGCATCCGGCGAGGGCCAGCGCAGTCCCAGCAGCCGCACGTCGCCCCCGGCCGCGGCAACCGCGGCCAGGATGGGAACGGCCGACGAGTAGTCCCCGGGGACCTCGTAGCGGGGCGTCGCGCGGGTCCCGCGCCGCACGCGGATCGCGCCGTCCGCGACGCGCACCTCGTGGCCGAGGGCCCGCAGCGTCTCGAGGGTCGTGTCGATGTAGGGAGCCGAGACGACCTCGCCCGCGGCGCGCACCTCGAGCCCGCCGTCGACGGCAAGCGCCGCGAGCAGGAGGGCCGACAGAAACTGCGAGGAACGCGAGGCGTCGACCGTCAGGCTTCCCGAGCGCAGGGTTCCGCCTTCGATCTCGAGGGGCAGGAAGCCGTCGGTGGCGCCGTAGATGATGCGGGCGCCTCCGGACCGGAGCGCCTCGACGAGCTCGCCCATGGGACGCTCGCGCAGGCGCGCCGAGCCCGTGAGAACCCAGCGCCCGGGCACCGCGGCCCCGGCAGCGGCCAGGAAGCGCGCCGCCGTGCCCGAGTCGGCGGCGTCGAGCCGGACCGACGCGCGGGACCCGCCGCCGGTCCCGGAGAGCGGCCCCCGGACCGAGACGCCGGACCGGGTCGGCGCGATCGCCGCTCCCATCGCGATGAGGCAGCGGATCAATGCCGCCGTGTCGTCGCTTTCGAGCGGGCCCGCGACCTCGACCGCCTCCTCCGTCAGCGCGGCGGCGAGCAGCGCCCGGTTGGTCGCGCTCTTGGAAGGGGGTACCCGGAGCGCACCGGAGAGACGCCGGACGGGCGGGATCGCCAGGAAGTCGGTCACGCGAGCCTCAGAGCGCGACGAGCGTCGTCGACCCGTCCTCGCCGATCTCCATCCAGCGCTTCTCTTCGACGAAGGCCGGCAGGATCTCCACCCGGCCCTGGTCGACGCGCTCGCTCCAAGACTTGTGAAAGTGGCCGAGCAGCAGGACGTCGACGCCTTCCCGGAAGCGGCGCGCGGCAAAGGCGCGGATCATCTCGACCGGAAGGCGCGTCTTGTGCTTGAAGTTCGAGCGGTACAGCCGCGCCTCGACCTTCCAGACGAAACGGTTGGCTGCGGCCTTCGGAACGACGGAAAGCGCCGCGCGCGAAAGCGGGTTCTTCGAGAGAAACCGCCAGAAGCGGTACGGGAGGTCCCTCTCGTTCAGGAGATCGCCGTGCGTCGCGAGAAAGCGCACGCCCCCGCTCTCGAAGGTCTCCTCGTCGCAGACGGCGCGGAACTCCCTCTCCACGTAGCTGCCCCGCAGGAAGAAGTCGCGGTTGCCCTCGACGTACGTGACCGCGACGCCCTGGCCCGCGAGGCGCCGCACCGTGTCGAGGAATCGCCCGATGGCCGGCGTCTCGAACTTGGGATGCGCGATGAAGAAGTGGAAGATGTCGCCCAGCAGCGTGATCCGGGTCGCGCCCCGGCTGCGCGCGGCTTCGAGGGCGTCCAGGAACGGCCCCTCGTCGCCGGGCCGGCGCCCGACGTGACAATCCGCAAAAACGGCGCGCTTCATGCGGCACCAACGATATCCCGGCAATAAAATGGGCCCCGATGTCGTCGGACCCGAAACCCTCCCGGCCCGCCGGGGTGCTCAAGCCGTGGCAGCGGCGCCTCTACGGCCTGCTCCTCGTGCCGCTCGGCCTGATCGCCGCCAACTCGATCTTCATCGCGGCCTTCACCCGCGACACGACCTTCTTCTACGCGATGCTCCTCCTCCACCTCACGCTCGGCGTGCTCATCGCCGTGCCGTTCTTCGTCTTCGCCGTCACACACGCGAAGCGGATGATCCGGATGTGGAACAAGCGGGCGAAGCTCGCGGGCCTCGCGATCTTCACATTCGCGATCGTCTGCGTCTCGACGGGCGTCTTCATGACGTTCCAGGGCGCGACCCTCGCGAATCGTGCCGTCTGGCTGGCGCACGTCGCGTCCGTGCCGCTCGCGCTCGTCGCCTTCATCCTGCACCGCCGCGCGCACACCCACCGGCTCCAGTTCAAGCGGCTCTTCGCCTGGGGCGGCGCCGTCGCGGTGTTTCTCGTGGCGATGGCGGTGCTCGCGAAGCTCGAGAAGCCTCCCAAGCGGATCGCCAACCGCGACGGCGACACGGTGTTCTATCCCTCGTCCTCCGAGACGTTCGACCAGGGCCTCCTCGACGGCAAGAAGCTCGCGGCCAACGAGTACTGCAAGTCCTGCCATCCGGACTCCTTCCACCAGTGGGAGCGCTCGGCGCACCGGTTCTCCTCGTTCAACAATCCGTTCTATCGGAAGAGCGTCGAGCTGATGGCGGACCAGGTCGGACGCGAGCGCACGAAATGGTGCTCCGGCTGCCACGATCCCGTCGTTCTCTTCACGGGGCAGATGGGAGCGGCGACGCAGGCGTCCTTCTCCTACGACTCGTGGGAGGCGCAGCAGGGCCTGACGTGCATGTCGTGCCACTCGATCGCCGAAATCAAGGACAACGCGGGAAATGGCGGTTACGTCATCGAGGAGTCCAAGCAGTACCCGTTCACCTACTCCGACAACGCGACGCTCCAGGCGGTCAACCGGCTCCTCATCCGCATGGAGCCCTCCCTCCACCGCAAGACCTTCATGAAGCCCTTCATGCGCACGCCCGAGTTCTGCGCGACCTGCCACAAGGTGGCGTTGATACCGGCGCTGAACTCCTACCGGTGGATGCGCGGCCAGAACCACTACGACACCTGGTACGACTCGGGCGTCTCGGGCCGCGCCGTCCGTTCCTTCTACGATCCTCCGAAGGCCAAGGCCTGCCGCGACTGTCACCTTCCGGACTTCAAGTCCGCCGAGTTCGGCAACCGCAACGGGTTCCTCCACGATCACCTTTTCCCCGCCGCCAACACGGCGCTCCCCTTCATCCGGAGCGACGCGGCCACGCAGAAGCGGATCGAAGACTTCCTCAAGGACAAGGTGCTCACGGTCGACATCTTCGCGATCCGCCGCGCCGACGGGGAGCTCGCCGTCCTCGGCGAGACGCTGCCCGCGGTCGCGCCCGGGGAGGTCCTCGACGTCGAGGTCGTCGTCCGCACGCGCAACGTCGGCCATCCCTACACCAACGGCACCGCCGACTCGAACGAGACATGGGTCTCGCTCGAGGGCTCCGCCGACGGCCGCGGATTCTTCGCCAGCGGCATGCTCGACGGAAGCGGCCGCCTCGACGCCGGCGCGGACCGGCTCTCGACCCTCGTCATCGACGAAAACGGCGGGCACATGGACCGCCGCCAGCCCCAGGACATCCGCGTGCCTCTCTACAACAACGGCATCGGTCCCGGCGCGGCGCGCCTCGTGCACTATCGGATGACGGTGCCCCCGGACGCGCGCGGCGGCGTGACGCTTTCCGCGGGGACCCACTACCGCAAGTTCAGCCGCGATTACACGACCTTCTCCCTCGGTGCCGGTCAGCCGTCGCTCCCGGTGACGACGCTCGCGAGCGATGCCGTCACGCTGCCCCTCCGGGGCCCGACACCTCCCGTGCGCGCGAAAGAGGCAGCGGCCAAGCGTGGCAACTCCGATCCGGCCTGGCTGCGCTGGAACGACTACGGGATCGGCCTCTTTCTCCAGGGAGACCTGAAGAATGCCGCCGCGGCGTGGACGAAGACCGCGGAGCTCGCGCCCGACAAGCCGGACGGGCCCCTGAACCGCGCGCGCGCCGAGATCGCCGAAGGCCGGCTCCGGGACGCGCAGGCCTCGCTCGCCGAGGCCGAGAAACGGCGGCCGGGCTGGGGCAAGACGGCGTTCTTCCGCGCGATCGTCTCGAAGGACGAGGGCCGTCTCGCGGATGCCGAGAAGGACCTGAAGGCCGTCCTCGCGGGCTTCCCGCTCGACCGGGTCGCCTGGAACAACCTCGGCCTGGTGTACTGGCTCGACGGCAAGTTCCCCGAGGCGATCGCGGCCTACGGAAAGACCCTCGCGATCGATCCGGAGGACCTGAACGCCCACTACAACCTCATGCGCGTCTACCGCGCCACGGGCGACCGCAAGAGCGCCGAGATCCACGACGCGGCGTACCGCAAGTTCAAGGACGACGAAACGATCCGGGCGGTTCCCGGCGAGTTCCGGCTGGAGAATCCGTACGCCAACCGGGAATCCCTGCCGATCCACGTGCACGCCGAAGCCGTTCCGCCCGGAGCGCCTCCGGCCTGGTGGGTTCCCGGGATCGGCCCGAAGGGCTACGAAACCGACAACGGCTACCTGAGCCGCGCGCACCCCCCGGTTCCGAGCGAGCGGGACCAGTGGTCGTACGTGTCGAAGGACGCGCGCCCGCGCGCGACGGCGGGGGCGCCCCGCGTCTCCTCGGCTCCGTGACCGCGCGCCGCGTGCGACGTCTCCTCGCCCTGCCGGTTCTGCTGTGCCTCGCGGCGGCCGGCTGCCGGCGATCCGAAACGCCCGCCTCCGCGCCCGCCGCCCCGGCGCCGACGCCCACGCCCTCCGTGACGCTCGCGTTTGCGGAGAAGGCCGCCGCGCTCGGAATCGACTTCACCCACGTCAACGGCGCGTCCGGCAAGAAGTGGATGCCCGAGACGATGGGTGGCGGCGCGGCGGTCCTCGACTACGACACCGACGGCAAGCCCGATCTTCTCTTCGTCTCGAGCGCCTGGTGGCCGGGCGATCCCCGTGCGAAGACGCAGCGCTCCTCCCTCGCGCTCTATCGCAATGAAGGAAATGACGCCGGCGGCCTTCCGCGCTTCCGGAACGTGACCCGCGAGGCCGGACTCGAACGGGTGTTCTACGGAATGGGAGCTTCGGTCGCCGACTACGACAACGACGGCCGCGACGACGTGCTCGTGACCGCGGTCGGCCGCAACTTCCTCTTTCGAAACCGCGGCGGCCGATTCGAGGAGGTCTCCTCGCCGGCCGGCGTCCGCGACAACGGCTGGGGCACCTCGTCCGCATGGCTCGACTTCGACGCCGACGGGCGGCTCGACCTCTACGTGTGCCGCTACGTCGACTGGAGCCCCGAGAAGGACCTCTTCTGCACGCTCGACGGGAAAACGAAGTCCTACTGCACGCCCGAGCGCTACCCCGGCGTGTCGTCCCGGCTCTACCGCAATGCCGGCGGCGGACGCTTCGTCGACGTGACGAACGCCGCGCACGCCGGCAATACGAACCAGAAAGCGCTCGGCGTCGCGCCCTGGGACTTCGACGGCGACGGCCGCGTCGACGTCCTCGTGGCCAACGACACCGCGCCGAACAACCTCTTCCGCAACCTCGGCGACGGCACCTTCGAGGACGTCGGCATCCCCGCCGGCATCGCCGTGGACGAGGCCGGCCGCGCGCGGGGCGCCATGGGAGCGGCCTGGGCGGATACCAGGAACGGCCGCGGCACGGCGGTCGCGATCGGCAACTTCTCCAACGAGCTCAAGTCCCTCTACTGGACGGACACGGGCGAGGTCTTCCTCGACGAGTCGCCGCGCAGCGGCGTGGGACCGACGTCGCTGCTCGACCTGACGTTCGGTGTCCTCTTCCTGGACGCGGATCTCGACGGCCGCATGGACCTGCTGCTCGCCAACGGCCACGTCGAGCCGACCGTCCAGGCCGTCCAGAAGGACGTCGCCTACCGGCAGGCTCCGGTCCTCTACTGGAACGCGGGCGACGGACGCTTCGCGCCCCTCGGACCGCGCTCCGGCGACCTGGCCTCGCCCCTCGTCGCGCGCGGCGCGGCCTCGGCCGACCTCGACGGCGACGGCGACGTCGACCTGGTGCTCGTCGAGAACGGCGGGCCCGCGCGCGTGTACCTCAATCCCGCGGACGCACCGGCCCGAAGCGTGCGGGTGCGCCTCGAGGGCGCAGGCAAATCCAACCGCGACGCGGTCGGCGCCCGCGTGACCGCCTCGTTCGGCGGGCGCACGCTGACCCAGCAGGTCGCCGGCGGCCAGTCGTACCTGTCGGCCTCCGAGAAGACGCTGACGTTCGGCCTCGGCGACGCGGCGAAGATCGACACGCTCGAGATCCGCTGGCCCGACGGCGCGGCCCAGACGCTGACGGACGTTCCCGGCGGCGCCCGGCTCACGATCCGGCAGGGAGCGGCCGTCGCGCCATGACTTCTGAGTGCGCGCCTCGCCGATCGACTCCGTCCGTTCAGCCTTGATGTCTACGAAGTCCGGCCTCGTCCGCGTGCGTCCCGCGCGGCCCGAAGACCGCGCGTTCGTCGTGGAGACGGCGAAGCGCCTTGCCGAGTTCGGGCCGCCGCCCTGGCGCCCGGCGGGTCTCGTCGTCGAGGCCGAGTCGCGCGTGCTCCACGCCTTCTTCGATTCGCCCGTGCCGGACCCGACGATCGCGCTCCTCGTCGCCGAAACCGCGGAGGGCGAGCGGCTCGGCTTCGCGTACCTCGAAACGCTCGTCGACTACTTCGACCGAAAGCCGCACGGGCACGTCGCCGAGCTCGCCGTGACGCGCGCGGCGCAGGGCCGCGGCGCCGGCGGGGCGCTCCTCGACGCCTCCGAAGAGTGGGCGCGCGGCCGCGGCTACGCGGTGCTGACCCTGAACGTGTTCGAAGGCAACCGCCACGCGCGGACCGTCTACGAGAAGCGGGGATTCGCGCCCGAGACCCTGCGCTACGTCAAGCTCCTTGGCTGAGGAGGTGATCCGGCCAATTCGGACAGCCCGGGCCGGGGACGCCGCGGAGCTCGCCCGCCTCTCGACCCAGCTCGGCTACTCCATGGATCCCTCCGCCGCGGCCGCGCAGCTCGCCCACGTCGGGGACCATCCCGATCACGCCCTTCTCGTGGCCGAGGCATCGCAGGGGCTCGCCGGCTGGATCCAGATCAGCGTCTCGCGGATCTTCGAGTCGCCCGAAGCCGCCGAGATCGCCGGCCTCGTCGTGGACGAGGCGAGCCGCGGCGAGGGCGTCGGGCCGCGTCTGCTCCGGGCCGCGGAGGAGTGGGCCGGACAGCGGGGGTGCCGGCGGGTCCGGGTCCGGTCGAACGTCCTGCGCGAGCGGGCGCACGGGTTCTACGAACGCGAGGGTTACGGGCGGGTCAAGGTCCAGCAGGTTTTCGAGAAGCCGCTCGAGAAAAGGCGCTAGAGTTCCCCGCCATGCGCGCAATCGCGATCGTTCGAGTGGCGGCCGCCTCGATGATGATCATCCACGGGACCTACCGCATCTTCGCCGGCGGCGTGACGCCGTTCGGCGGCTTCCTCGCGGCCAACCACGTGCCCGCGGGGGTCGCCGTCGCCTGGCTCCTGACGGTCGTCGAGATCGTCGGCGGGCTGCTCCTCGTCTCGGGCCGCTTCGTGCGGCCTCTCTGCCTCTGGTTTGCCCTTCAGCTGCTCGCGGGAATCGCGCTCGTCCACTTCCGCGAAGGCTGGTTCGTCGTGGGCGGCGGAAGAAACGGGTTCGAGTACTCGGTCCTGCTGATCGTCTGCATGCTCGCCGTCGCCTGGGACGCCTCGCGCCCCGGGGCGGCCGCGTCTCGCGGCGGAGTCGCTCAGACCACCTGAAGCGCGGGCCGCCGCGGGACGAAGAGCTTCACGAGGACGAGACCGGCGATGAATCCGCCGATGTGCGCGCCGTAGGCGACGCCTCCCCCTTCCACGCCGATCGTGCTGGCACCGCTGACGAGCTGGAAGAGGAACCAGACCCCGATCGCAAGGATCGCCGGCACCTGCATCACCTGGTACAACCAGATGACGCGCACGCGCCGCTGCGGATGAAGCAGGATGTAGCCCCCGAGCACGCCCGAGATCGCGCCCGACGCTCCCAGGCACGGAACGAGGGCGTTCTGGCCGAGGGCTCCCGTCGACGAAGACGTGCGCGAGGCCCGCGAGGACTCCGGTGAGGAGGTAGAAGACGAGGTAGCGCCCGTGCCCGAGGGCGTCCTCGAGGTTGTCGCCGAAGATCCAGAGGTAAAGCATGTTGCCGAGCAGGTGCATGAGGGAACCGTGCATGAACATCGAGGTCACGAGCGTCAGATAGACGGGAATCGGCGTCGGTCCGAGATCGAGGGCCCCGACGGTGCGGCCGTACGAATCGCGGATCGGGATCTGCTCGGCGATGTCGCGGCCCGTCAGGATCTCGGCGGGAACGGTCGCGAAGGACATCGTGAAGCCTTCGTTGGATCCGAGGCCCTGGAGAACCACGAAAACGAAGACGTTGACGCCCATCAGCAGCCAGGTCACGAAGGGCGTGATCCGGCGGTCGGAGTTGTCGTCGCCGATGGGAATCATGGCTGGGTTTTCGCGCCGGCGGAAATCATACTCGCAAGCCCTTCCCCGCGACGCGCGATCCAGGTCGTCTGGGAGCGCACGTTCTCGAAGACCTGCCGCTCGCCGTCGGACCAGACGATCTCGACGCGCACGACCATCTCCGCGGTCTCCGCCGTCCCCGCACCCAGCCCGAAATGGAGCGGCAGAAGCGAGCCCGACGCGTAGGACGGCGTGACGCGGTACGCCTGCCACTGCGTCCGGCCGCCGGCCGTGACGCCGACGCGGGTCTCGAGCACGGGACGCGCGTCGCCGGGCGCCATCCGCGGTTCGATCGCAATCCACCGTCCGGGCGGCAGGACATTGCGGAACACGCGCACGGGGCCGTCGATGTCCACGACGACGAGGTCGAGCGCGCCGTCCCCGTCGATGTCGCCGGCCGCCGTGCCGCGCGCGGACATCCGAACCCGGCCGAGGTCGCCCGAGTCGAGCCACTCCACGAACTTTCCGGCGCCGGTGTTCCTCAGGAGCACGGTCTTCTGGTCGAACGCGGGGTCGCCGGCCTCGACGTAGGCGGCCTTCGTGCCTTCCCGGTAGCGCCCGATCCGGCGGACCAGGCGCGGCGCGAGATGCCCGCCGGCGGCATAGAGATCGACCCATCCGTCGTTGTCGAAGTCCGCGAAGTGGGTTCCCCATCGCACGTAAGGCAGGCCGATCGCACCCGCGCCGGAGCTTCTCCCCGCGTCCTCGAAGAGCACGCCCTCGACGTTGCGGTAGACGGTGTTTTCTTCGCCACCGAAGTTGGTCACGAAGAGCGAGTCGCGCCCGCCGCCGAAGGGGTCCCCGACGGCGACCCCCATCCCCGCCCGCGCCGTCGACCCGGGCGCGCCCACGCCCGTTTCCGCGGTCGTCTCCTCGAAGGTCCCGTCGCCCCGGTTCCGGAAGAGCCGGTTGAAGGCGCGGTCGTTGACGAAGTAGAGGTCCGGCCGCCGGTCGCCGTCGTAGTCGAGGACGGCGGCGCCCAGAGTCTTGGTCTCGGCGGGCGGCACGGCCAGGCCCGCGGCCGCCGTCACGTCCGCGAACTTGCGGCCCCCGAGGTTGCGGTACAGGCGCGAGGGTTGCCCCTGGTAGTTCTCGGGCACGCGCAGCTCGAGCGGCGGCTGTGCCGCTTCCCACTCGGGTGTCGAGTCGAGGTAGTTGGCGACGACGACGTCGAGCTTTCCGTCGCCGTCGAAATCGAGGACCGCGGCGCCCGCGGAGAAGAGCGGATCCTCGAGACCCGTGCCCCGGCCCTCCTCGAAGGTCCCGTCGCCGCGATTCCACCAGACGGCGTTCGGCCCGACATTGGTGAGGTACAGGTCGAGCCTGCCGTCGCCGTCGAGGTCCGCCCAGTGCGCTCCCATCCCCAGGCCGCAGGCCCGCACGCCCGCCTTCGCCGTCACGTCTTCGAAACGCCCGCCGGCGTTGCGGTAGAGACGCCCGCAGTCGCGCGCGTTGGGCTTTCCCCAGTGGGGGATGGAGTTGGTCACGTAGAGGTCGGGTTTCCCGTCGCCGTCGTAGTCCCCCATCGCGCACCCGCCGATCATCGTGGCGATGAGCTTCAAGCGCGGGAGGTCCGACCGGACCTCCATCCGGACGCCGGAGTCTTTCGTGACCTCGCGGAAGACTCCGGGAGGCGCGGGGGCGAGGGCGAGGACCGAGGCGATGGCGAGCACCGACGCGAGGGCGAGCCCGGTGTCGACGACGGGCAGAGCCGTCTTCACGGCTCGGCGCGAGCCGGGGATGGTCCGCGGATCGCGTCGCGAAACTCGTCGGGACCGCCCGGACGGGTCAGGTACACGCGCACGAGCTCGCGATGCGCGGGGCTGTCGGGGAAGGCGAGCTCGCCGTAGCGCGCATCGTCCATCCCGTGGAAGGGCAGCGGCTCGACCGTCTGACTCGCGACCGTGTTCTTGTCGGCGTCCTTCTCCCAGCCGTCGGAGACGAAGAGCCAGTCCCGAGACCAGCCGGCGGGCAGCGGCGGGAGCACCGACGCCGACGCATCGTAGACGAGGCGCACGGAGTCGCCGCCCTTCATAACGACGTAGCGGTCGTCGGCGCCCGTCAGAAGCTCCGTCACGTCGCCGAACCGGGTGTAGAAGCCCGCCATGTCCGCCCAGCGCGGCTCCGTGGACACGTCGTCGTGGACGAAGAGGTGCGGCGCCTCGGCGTGCTCCCGCGTCACGCGCGAAAACCCGCGAAAGGAAAGGTCCGCCGAAACGAGCGGCAGCCGCGTGCGCCGCAACGCGACCTCCGGGTCGTCGACCGTGTACACGATGCGGTCCCAGTAGACGGCGAGGTTGGTGCGGATCCGGACGCGCGGATCCGAGCGGTCGAGCAAGGCGGACAGGTCGACGGGCATGGTCTTCGTCTTGCCCGCCGGGTAGCCCATCGGGGCGATCGCGGTCTTCCAGCCCCCCTGCCCGTCCGGCACCTCGAGGACGGGCCCGAACGGCGCGAGGTCCCTGCGCTGCGAGAGCGAGACGTTGATCGACGTGTCCGCGTACTGGATCCAGCCCGTCAGGTAGAGCATGACGGCTCCGCCGCCGCGCGCCTCGGGCAGCTCGAGCACGAGATCGTGCGGGCCGACGATGCCCTGGTACGCGGTCGGCGCGAATCCGCCGAGGAAGACGCCGTCTTCCGAAGCGATCTCGGAGGTCCGGTCCGTTCCGCGCTCGTCGGCGGCCTTCGGCGTGCGGGGCCGCGCCACCGTGAAGAGCTTCTTCTCGGGAAAGGGCGGCGGCACCATCTTCTCGTTCGCGACGAGTCCGACGCCCGCGGGCCGGTCGACCGCCCAGACCTCCGCCAGATCGAAGTACACGGTCTCCCAGAGCTCCTCGGTGAAATCGAGGAGCAGGCGCCCGTCGCGAGGCTGGAGCAGCTCCGCGGGCACGACCATCCATTCACGCGTGTCGGCGGGAGCCTGGTGGATCCCGTCGTAGAGAAGACCCGCCGGCGCGCGGCCGAGGACGTCCGTCACGAACCGCCAGCGCTCGCCGTCGAACGCATAGAGAAACGGGCACGAGCCCTTCAGCTGCTGGACTTCGCGAAGGACCGTGCGCACTTTCGGGTCGAGGGCATTCTGCGGAATGCCGTTGGTCCACACGATGCGAAGGACCTCGGCCCGGCGCCGCGCGCCGAGGCCGAGACGCGTCACCGGCCGCCACGCGACCCGATAGACGTAGAGATCCTGCGCCTTGGCTTCGATCTCCGACCCGTAGCCGAAGCGATTGACCTTCGCCGAGCCCGTGGGCAGGCCTTCGAGGGCGACGTCGATCCAGGCGTTCGCGTTGCCGCCCTCGTTGGCGTAGAGCGCCGCCCCGCCCGCGGGTGTGACGAACGCCACGTCGAGGTCCCCGTCGCCGTCGGCGTCCACGGCCTCCGCGGCAGAAGCCGCGGGCAGCGCGCCGACGCTCGCCGGCGCGAATCGGGCGGCTCCGGAATTGCGCCAGAGAGTCGAGGACGACGCGGACGGGGCCGACAGGGCGAGCACGTCCAGAAAACCATCGTTGTCGTAGTCGAACAGGAGCAGACCTCCGCCGGCGGCGAGCGAGTTCGCGGCGGCAAAGATTCCGTCACCGCGGTTGCGCGCGATCGAGACGGAGCCCTCCCCCGCCCAGGCGAGGTCGAGCCGTCCGTCGCCGTCGAGGTCTCCGGCGGCGGCGGCCGTGACGCTCCCCTTGCCGGGGAGGTTCACCTCGCGCGGCGCCAGACGCCCGCCCCGGAGGTTGTCGTAGAACGCGAATCCGCCGGCGAGAGGCCGCAGCAGAAGATCAACGTCGCCGTCGCGGTCGAAGTCGGCGGCGAGCGCGCCGAGCGAGGCCGTGCCCTTCGGCAATCCCGCCCCCGCCGTCACGTCGGCAAACGTGCCGTCGAGATTGTTGCGCAGGAGACGGTCGCCGGTCCGGCTCGAGACGTAGAGATCGAGATCCCCGTCGGAGTCGACGTCGAAGGGGACGACGCCGCTGGTGCTGGCGCCGACGTTCGCTTCGCCGGGCGTCAGCGGCGTTCGTCGATACCCTCCGCCCTCGGGGGCGAACAGCGCGCCCGGCGTGACGATGTCGAGCTCGCCGGCGTTCGTCACGTCCGCGACCGCGAGGTCGGCGGCCGCGGAGTCCGCGAGCGGCGGAGACAGCCGATACCCTTCGTCGACGACCGTCGCGATCCGCACGCCGGCCGGTCCCGCGAAGGCCAGGTCGCGGGCGCTCTTTCCCGCGACGCGCACCACCGCGGCTCCGGCAATTCCGGAGAGGCCGCCGGCCGGGCGCGCCACGAATCGGACCGGAACCGGCTTGCCCGCTTCGGCACGCACCGCATCGGCCAGCGGGGCCGACCACTCCTCGAGCGGCAGGCCCAGGACGCCGGGCTCGACGTCGCGCCGGGCCTGCTGGTAGCGGGGCGTGACGCGGAGCAGGTTCTCGACGACGCGGTACTTCAGGTCCGCGGACTTCGGGTCGGCGGCTTCGGCCGCCTTCGCCTCCGCGAGCGCGCGGGCGATGCGGGCGTCGCCGTCCACGAGCCTTGCGATCCGCTCCTGGATCGCCGCCGCCGTCGCGGCATCGCCGGACGCGCGGGCCAGCTCGAGACGGCGGACCAGCAGAAACAGGTTCGCCGGCGCGGCCGCGAGCGCCGCGTCGAGATCGGCCGCGGCCTCGCTCCGCGCCGCCTCACCCTGCCCGGTACGGATGCGCGCGGCCGCCCAGCGGGGCGCGGGGTCCTTGGAAGACGCGGCGGCGGCCCGCTCGAAAAACACCACGGCGCCGGCGAGGTCGCCGGCTGTTTCCCGGCGCGCGGCCTCGAGGGCGAGGATGCGCGGATCGCCCGGCGCCAGCCGCAGCGCCTCGGTCAGGAGCTTCTGCGCCGCGGCGACGTCGCCGGCGCGCAGAGCCGCCACGCCCCCGTCCGCCCATCCGAGCGGATCGGCGGGAGCGAGTCTCCGCACGGCCTCGAAGCGCCGCGCGGCTTCGGCGAGGTTGCCTTCCTCGAGCGCCGCGAGGCCGACGTTGCGGTCGGCCTGGAGCGCAGTCAGGGTTTCCGGGGGCGGGGCCGGGGACGCCGCACCGAGCGCGGCCGACACCGACGACGACACCATCCATGCGACGAGACCCGGAAACATCCTACGGGGCGCGGCCGACCTCACTCTTGTCCGAGGGCCTTGCGAAACGCGTCGTGGGCCTTGTCGTCGAGGAGGCAAAGGACGATCTTCTTCACGTATTCGGCCGACGGGACGAACGAGCGCACGGCGGCCACCGAAATCTCGGCCGCGCGCTCGATCGGGAATCCGAACACGCCTCCCGAGATCGCGGGCAGCGCCACCGAGGCGGCTCCGATGTCCTCGGCCCGCCGCAGGGCCTGGAGGACGGCCGAAGCCAGCAGCATCTCCTCGCCGTACTCGCCCCCCTTCCAGACGGGGCCGACGGCGTGGATGACCCATTTCGCGTGGAGCTTGCCGCCCTTCGTCACGACCGCCTGGCCGACGGCGCAGGTGCCGATCCGATCGCACTCCTCCTGAATCGAGGGTCCGCCGCGCTGCCGGATCGCGCCGGCGACTCCGGAGCCCAGCTGCAGGGCCTCGTTGGCCGGGTTGACGACGGCGTCGACGGGAACCACGGTGATGTCGGCGCGGAGGATCTCGATCTCGACGGCCATGGAGACGATCGGCTCGCGCGGCGTCCGTGCGCTCAGCGCTCGAGAGCGCCGACGACCGAGTCGGCGATCCGCATATAGGCCTCGGTCACGGGGGACTTCGGCTCGCCGGCGACGATCGGCCTTCCGGCATCACCGCCGATCGCGACCTGCGGATCGAGCGGGATCTCGCCGAGAAACGGGACCTGGAGCTGCCGCGCCGTGCGCTCCCCGCCGCCGTGCTTGAAGATCTCTTCCCGGTGGCCGCACTTCCGGCACACGAAGTAGGACATGTTCTCGACGATCCCGAGGACGGGCACGTTGACCTTCTGGAACATCGCGAGGCCCTTGCGCGCGTCGATCAGCGAGACGTCCTGCGGGGTCGTCACGATGACGACCCCGGAGAGCTGGATCTTCTGGGTGAGCGTGAGCTGCGCGTCGCCGGTTCCGGGCGGCAGGTCGATGACGAGGAAGTCGAGCGCTCCCCAGGCCACGTCCTGCAAAAACTGCTCGACGGCCTTCATGACCATGGGGCCGCGCCAGATCACCGGCTGATCGACGTCCATGAGGAAGCCGAGCGACATGACCTTGACCCCGTAGCGCTCGATCGGGACGATCTGGTTCGACTCGTTGACGTAGGGCTTCTCGTCGATCCCCATCATCATCTGCTGCGACGGCCCGTAGATGTCCGAGTCCATCAGGCCGACCCGCCGTCCGATGCGCTCGAGCGCGAGCGCCAGGTTGGCCGCCACGGTCGACTTGCCGACGCCGCCCTTGCCCGAGGCGACCGCGATCTTGTACTTGACGTCCATCAGGAGCCCGGAGGCCGGCGCGCCCGCCGGCGTTCCGCGGGAGGGGACCGCCGAGGGCGGCTTGATGTCCAGCCGGATGGTGACCGCGGAAACCCCCGGCAGCGCCCGCAGGATCTCCGTGGCGTCGCGACGGATTTCCTCGGCGGCCTTGGGCGATTCCGTCGTGATCTCGAGCCGGAAGGCCACGTTGCCGCCACCGACGGTCAGGTCCTTCACGAAGCCGAAGGACACGATGTCGCGGGAGAGGCCCGGGAACCGCACGCCCTTCAGGGCGTCGAGCACCCGCTCCTCGGTGAGCTCCGTGGCCGATGTCATGCGGCCCTCACGACGTTCGCTCTCATTTCGGCTGTCCGGCCGGATTGTAGTCCACTGCCTCTTCGTCCACCGCCGCCCGGGCCTCCTCGCGCAGCGCATCGACGCGGCGGCGAAGCTCCGCCGTGACTTCGGCGCGGTCCTGGATCGAGCGCCCTTCCACCGCGATCGGTTCGCCGACCGCGATCACGACGTTCGAGGGCGTGATCGTGAAGCCGCCGCGGCGCTGGATCCGGAACGTGCCGCCGATCCCGACCGGCAGGATCGGAAGGCCCGACCGGATCGCGAGCAGCGCGGCTCCCGCCTTGAACGGGAGCAGGTCGCCCGTCCGCGTGCGGGTCTCCTCGGGAAAGACGATGAGGGAGCTGCCCTTCCCCAGCCGCTTCAGAGCCGTCTCGATCGTGGCCGTTCCGCGGTCGCGCTGCCCGCGGTCGACCGGGACGAAGCCCGCGGCGTGCATCGACCACCCGAGGATGGGAATGCGGAAGAGGTTGCGCTTGGCGAGGAAGGCGATCCGCATCGGCAGGACGCGAAACAGAACGAGGATGTCGTAGAAGCTCTCGTGGTTGGCCGCGATGATGAAGCTGCGGCCGGCGGAGAGGCGCTCGGCGTGGAGAACGCGCACCGGGACCCCCGTCGCACCGAGGATCAGCCGCGACCAGGCACGCCCGAACCGCATGGACCAGGAGCCGCGCGGCGGAACGAGCCCCATGGGAATGGCCGGGAGCCCGCACGCGATCGTTGCCGCCGCGATCGCGATCCAGATGTAGAGCGACCGCAGGATCGCCACGGCCGGGCATCCTAGCAGAGCGACAACTCCCGGCCTCTCCGGCGTTTACAGCGGACGGAGCCAGGACGTAGAATGCCCCGTTCCCATGACCCCGACACAGCAGCCCCCGCCGTCGGCGACGGCGATCTTCTACCGCAACCTCCGCTGGCTGCGGTTCGTCGACCGTTTCGGGCGCAAGGGCCAGCAGACGGTCGAATACATCGGGGGCCTCGCCCAGCTCGTCGGCCAGAGCTTCGTCGGGACCGTCACGCGGCCCTTCTACTCGAACGAGCTGATCCGCCAGATGGACGAGCTCGGTGTGAAGTCCGTTTCGATCACGGGCATCACGGCGCTCTTCACCGGCATGGTCCTCGCGATTCAGAGCGCCTACTCGCTCGAGGCCTTCGGCGGAAAGATGTTCGTCGGCCGGGTCGTGTCCCTCTCGCTCGTCCGAGAGCTCGGCCCGGTCCTGACCGCCCTCATGGTCGGCGGGCGCGTGGGCTCGGGCATCACCGCCGAGATCGGCTCGATGACGGTGACCGAGCAGGTCGACGCCCTCCGCGCGATGGCGATCTCGCCGATCCGCCGCCTCGTGGTGCCCCGCGTCCTCGCGACCGTGATCATGATGCCCGTCCTGACCGCGATCGCGGATCTCCTCGGCATCCTGGGCGGCCTGGGCATCGCGGTGCTCGAGCTCAATATGACGGCGCAGGACTACATCACGAGCATCTGGCAGCAGCTGTCGATCTCGGACATCTTCAGCGGCCTCTCCAAGACGGTTTTCTTCGGCCTCGAGATCGCGGCGATCGGCTGCTACAACGGCCTCCAGGCCCAGGGCGGCGCCGCGTCGGTGGGGCTCGCCACGACACGGACGGTCGTCCTCGCCTCGATCTGCGTCCTGATCTCGGACTTCTTCCTGACCAAGCTCTTTCTCGCCCTCTGATGAGCGCCGCCGTGTCGCCCTCCGCCCCGACGCCCGCGCCGCGCACGCACGGCGAGACGATCGTGGAGTTCAAGGAGCTCTGGAAGAGCTACTCGGGGCGCGACATCCTCGCCGGCGTCAACCTCAAGATCCGCCGCGGCGAGGTCCTCTGCATCCTCGGCCCTTCGGGCACCGGCAAGAGCGTGACGCTGCGCCACATCAACGGCCTGACCCAGCCGGACGCCGGGGACGTCTTCGTGTTCGGCGAGTCGATCGTGGGGCTCTCGGAGGAGGCGCTCGCCCCGGTGCGCCGCCGCACCGCGATGCTCTTCCAGGGCGGCGCCCTCTTCGACTCGATGAACGTCGAGGAAAACGTGGGTTTCCCGGTCCACGAGCACACGGACAAAAGTGCCGAGGAGGTCGCGTCGATCGTGGCGGAGAAGCTGACGATGGTCGGGCTTCCCGGCATCCAGCGCAAGCTGCCCTCCGAGCTCTCGGGAGGCATGCGCAAGCGGGTCGCGCTCGCCCGCTCCATCGCCCTCGACCCCGAGGTCATCCTCTACGACGAGCCGACGACCGGGCTCGATCCGCTGACCTCCGAGAAGATCGCCCAGCTCATCGTCGACATCAACGTCCGGCTCCAGACGACCTCGGTCGTCGTGACCCACGACATCGTGGCGGCACGGACCGTCGCCGATCGCCTCGCCTTCCTGCATCAGGGCCGCTTTCAGTTCATCGGCACCTTCGACGAAGCCGCCCGGGGCGGTCATCCCGTGCTCATGGAGTACTTCCGCTCCATGGGCTTCCCGTGCGGCACGGGGACCTTCGCGGCCGTGAAAGGAACATAGGACGTGCCAGCAGAACAGCAAGTCAGCCGGCGGTTCCGCGTCGGCCTCGTCGTGGTCATCGCGCTGATTGCGACGATGATCGGAGTCTTCATGGTCGGCCAGCGCGCCAACCTCTTCCGGAAGAAGTTCCCCTACTCGACCCACTTCGAGACGGCGGCCGGGCTCGTCCCGGGCAACGTCGTGATGTTGAACGGCGTCGTCGTCGGAAACGTCCTCGAGGTCAACCTCTCGGGCGATCCCGCCGACCGCACGGTCCAGGTCGGCTACGACGTCGTGCGCCGCTGGGCGCCCATGCTCCGCGAGGGCACGCGGGCCTCGATCAAGACCCGCGGCCTGCTCGGCGACAAGTTCATCGAGCTCGCCGGAGGACTGCCGGGTGAGCCCGAAGTGCCGATCGGCGGGAACATCCCCGCGGCGCCGGGCGCGGGCCTCGAGAAGCTCCTCGAGGGCAGCGGCGACCTCCTCACGGATCTCGGCGCGATCGCCAAATCGCTCAAGGCGATCCTCGGCCGCACCGAGAAAGGCGAAGGCCTCCTCGGCGCCCTGACGTCGGAGAGCGAGGAGAGCAAGGAGCTCGGCAACAGCTTCAACGCCGCGCTCCACTCCCTGAACGCCATCCTGAAGAAGGTCGAAAACGGCAAGGGCCTCGTCGGACGGCTGCTCATCGACGAGAAGTACGGCAAGGAAACCGGCGACTCGCTGGCGGCGGCGATCGGGTCGGTCCAGTCGCTGCTGGCGAAGATCGACGAGGGTGTGCGCACCGGCGAGGGCGCGATCCCGGCGCTCCTGTCGGATCCGGAGGGCAAGAAGAAGATCTATGCCCTCGTCGACGACCTGGCGACCGCCGCGGCCACGCTCGCCGCCGTCGCCAAGAACCTCGAGAAGGGCGACGGCGCGATCCCGATTCTCCTGAACGACCCGAAGTTCGGAAAGGTATTCACGGAAAACCTTCAGAACTTCTCCAAGCACCTCGATTCGATCGGCCGCAAGCTCGACGACGGCGACGGGACGATCGGCAAGCTCATCAACGACCCGTCCGTCTTCGATGCGGCCCAGCACCTGGTCGTGGGCGTCAACGAGTCCGCGATCCTGAAATGGCTGATCAAGGACCGTCAGAAGTCGGGAATCAAGAAAGAGTACAAGGACGCGGTGGAATCCGGCCAGATCCAGCCGATGCCGACGCCGTCGCGCTAGCGGTTTTCGTGAAAATTCTCGTCACCGGCGGCGCCGGATTCATCGGCTCGCATCTGGCGGACCGCCTGCTGGCGCGCGGCGATCGCGTCGTCGTCCTCGACGACTTCAACGACTTTTACGACCCGTCCGTCAAGCGCGCCAACGTCGCCTCCCACCTCGGCAATCCCGGTTACCGCCTCGAGGAGGGCGACATCCGCGACCGCGATCGCGTCTTCCGCCTCTTCGCCGAGGAGCGGTTCGACGCGGTTGCCCACCTGGCGGCCCGGGCCGGCGTGCGGCCCTCGCTGAGCCAGCCCGTCCTCTACGAGGAGGTCAACTGCGTGGCGACGCTGCATCTGCTCGAAGCCGCCGTCGCCCACGGCAGGCCGCGCTTCGTCTTCGCGTCCTCGTCCTCGGTGTACGGCGTGAACTCGAAGCTGCCCTTCGCCGAAGACGACCCGATCACGAGCCCGGTGTCGCCCTACGCCGCCACCAAGCGCGCCGGCGAGCTCCACGTTTTCACCGCCCACCACCTCCACGACCTTCCGGCCGTCTGCCTGCGATTCTTCACGGTCTACGGGCCGCGCCAGCGCCCCGAGATGGCGATCGCCCGCTTCATCCGGAACATCGAAACCGGCCTGCCCATCCCCTTCTACGGCGACGGCGGATCCCGCCGCGACTACACGTACATCGACGACGTCGTCGACGGCATCGAGGCGGCCCTGGCGCGCAATTCGGGATTCGAGATCGTCAACCTCGGCGGCGCCCGTCCGGTCACCCTGGCCGAGCTCGTGCGCGCGGTCGAGCTCGCGACCGGGCGCACGGCGCAGCTCGACCGGCAGCCCGACCAGCCGGGCGACGTGCCGGTCACCTACGCGGCGGTCGAAAAAGCGGAGCGCCTCCTCGGCTTCCGGGCGCGGGTTCCGCTCGCGGAGGGCCTGGGCCGAGCGGTCGCCTGGTATCGGGATGGGGCGGCGAATCCGACCCGAACGGCCGGCGCGGGAGCCGCACGATGAACATCTGCATGGTGGGCACCGGCTACGTCGGGCTCGTGACGGGCGCGTGCCTGGCCGACTTCGGCATGGACGTCGTCTGCGTGGACAAGGACGCCGACAAGATCGCGGCCCTCCAGGCCGGACGCGTTCCCATCTACGAACCGGGGCTGGAGGAAGTCATCGCGCGCAACGAGCGCGCCGGTCGCCTGCGCTTCACGACGGACCTGAAGTCCGGCATCGAGGGCGCGCTCGCGATCTTCATCGCCGTCGGCACGCCCCCGAAGGCGGACGGCTCGCCCGACCTCACCTTCGTCCGCCAGGTCGCCGAGGCCGTGGCCGAATACATGAACGGCTACAAGGTCGTCGTCACCAAGTCGACCGTGCCGACGGGCACGGGCCGCATGATCGAAGAGATCATCCGGGGCAAGAACGGCCGCCACGAGTTTTCCGTCGCGTCCAACCCGGAGTTCCTGCGCGAGGGCTCGGCCGTCGCCGACTTCCTCCGTCCCGACCGTGTCGTCATCGGGGCGAGCGACGCCCGGGCGGTCGAGGTCTTGAAGGAAATCTACAGCCCGCTGTACCTCGTCGAGACGCCTTTCGTCATCACCGACGTGGCGTCGGCTGAGCTCATCAAGTACGCCTCCAACGGCTTCCTCGCCGTGAAGGTCTCCTTCATCAACGAAGTGGCGCGCCTCTGCGAGCTCATGGGCGCCGACGTGCACGACGTCGCCCGGGGCATGGGGCTCGACCGCCGGATCGGCTCCAAGTTTCTCCATCCGGGGCCGGGGTACGGCGGCTCGTGCTTCCCCAAGGACACCGCCGCCGCGGCCGACCTCGCTCGCCAGGCCGGTTACACCTTCGAGATCATCGAGGCGACGATCCGGGTCAACGATCGGACGAAGGCGCGGATGATCGACAAGATCCGCGAGGCCGCCGGACCGCTCCCCGGCCGCACGGCCGCTGTGCTCGGGCTCTCGTTCAAGCCCGAGACCGACGACATCCGCGAATCGCCCGCCCTGGCCGTCGTCGAAGGTCTCAAGGCGGCTGGCGCGACCATCCGAGCCTTCGATCCCGCGGCCATGCCGAACACCCGCGCGCTCCATCCGGACGTTCACTACGCCCGGGATGCCTACGACTGCGCGGCCGGCGCGGACTTCCTCGTCCTCGCGACCGAGTGGAACGCCTTCCGAAAGCTCGACCTCGAGCGCCTGGGCGCGGCCCTGCGCGCGAAAACGATGATCGATCTGCGAAACGTCTACGAGCCCGCCGAGATGCGGCGCCTCGGCTGGACTTACACCGGCGTGGGCCGGAGCTGAGGAGAGCGAAGAATGCGAGTGCTCGTCACCGGAGGCGCGGGATTTCTCGGCAGCCATCTCTGCGACCGGCTGCTCCGCGAGGGCCACGAGGTCATTGCGATGGACAACCTCTCGACGGGCAACATGCGCAACATCGCGCACCTGGAGGAGGAGCGCCGGTTCCGGTTCGTCCGCCACAACGTGGCCGAGTACATTTTCGTCGACGGCCCGCTCGACGCGGTCCTCCACTTCGCGTCGCCGGCCTCGCCGATCGACTACCTCGAGCTCCCGATCCAGACCCTCAAGGTCGGTTCGCTCGGAACGCACAACGCGCTGGGTCTGGCCCTCGCCAAGAAGTCGCGATTTCTCCTGGCCTCGACCTCCGAGGTCTACGGCGACCCCCTCGTGCACCCGCAGCCCGAGACCTACTGGGGCAACGTCAACCCCATCGGGCCGCGGGGCGTCTACGACGAGGCCAAGCGGTTCGCCGAAGCGATCACGATGGCCTACCAGCGCGCCCACGGCGTCGCGACGCGCATCGTGCGGATCTTCAACACGTACGGCGAGCGCATGCGCCCGCGCGACGGCCGCGTCGTGCCGGCCCTGATCTGTCAGGCCCTCGCCCGCGAGCCCCTCACCGTCTTCGGGGACGGCTCCCAGACGCGCTCGTTCTGCTACGTCGCGGACCTGATCGACGGCATCTACCGGCTCCTCCTTTCGGACGCCGTCGAGCCCATCAACATCGGAAATCCCGCGGAGCTGTCCGTGCTCGACTTCGCGAAGACGATCCGCAAGCTCACGGGCACCTCGAGCGAGATCGTCTTCAAGCCTCTGCCCGTCGACGATCCGAAGGTTCGTCAGCCCGACATCACGAAGGCGAAGGCCAGGCTCGGCTGGGAGCCGAAGGTCCGGCTCGAGGAGGGCCTCGCGAAGACCATCGCTTATTTCGAGAGTCTGTCGCCGGAGACGCGGCGCTCCGGCTGAGGCCGGTGCGCGCAGCGGACGACCCTAGTCGCTCCCGTCGCTCCCGTCGCTCCCGATCGCTTCGACCGGGCAGGAGTCCATGGCCTCCTGGCAGCGCGCCTCTTCGTCGGGAGATTCCGGCTGCTGGAAGACGTAGGAATACCCCTGATCCTCGCGTCGCTGAAAGTTCGCCGGCGCGGTGACGCGGCAGACGTCGCAGTCGATGCACTGCACGTCGACGTAGTACCGGCCGGGCACGCTGTCCGCGACCTTGTCTTTGCGGTCGGCCATGAGGGCGGGAAACTTAGCATGCCGCCGGAACCGCGCCAAATGAACGTTGGATCAAGAGCCCGGCCGCGCGAAACCGCTGCGCTACACTGCCGCGCGTGCGCAAGCGGAGCCTCCTGGCGCTCGTCGTCTCGGCGCTCGCCTCGGGGCTCGCCGCCGCCTGCGACAACGCCCCGCTTCCCGAGGGCGCCCGAGCCGAGCGCGACGAGACGGCGGGCCGCCGCATCTACATGCGCAAGTGCGCGTCCTGTCACGCCGCCGACGGCGACGGCAGGACGATCGTCGCCGGCCACTTCCCGTTCGCGAATTTGGTCGACGGGCAGTGGCGTTCGGGCGGCGACGCCGCCGCGATCGAGCTTCAGATCCGCCAGGGCCGCGATCCAATGCCGAAGTTCGAGGGCAAGCTGACCGACGAGGAGATCCGTCAGGCGACCGCATTCGTCCTGGCGCTCACGCGCGCCGCGGCGGCGCCAGCGTCCTCCTCCGCGGAGGGCGGTCCGTGAGCCGCCGGATCCCGCTTTTCCCGCTTCCGGGCGTCGTGCTGCTGCCCGGGGCCATGCTCCCCCTCCACATCTTCGAGCCGCGGTACCGGGCGATGGTCGGCGATGCGCTCGAGGGCGACCGGACGATCGGCATGGCGATGCTCTCTCCGGGCTGGGAGACGGGCGGCGAGAATCCGCGGATCCATCCGATCGGGGGCGCCGGCGAAATCGTCGAGTCCGAGAAGCTCGACGACGGCCGCTACAACATTCTGCTCGAGGGCCGGTTCCGCTATCGGGTGGTCGAGGAGACGCCGGCGAATCCGTATCGCACCGCCCGCGTCGATGAGATCCGGTCGATCCCTTTCGCGACGCCGGCCGACGAGGAGCGCGTCACGAAGGCCGCCGCCGCGCTCTTCGCGAGCGTCGCCGCCGAGCTCGAGCTGCCGCCTCTGCCCTCGGAGAGCCTCGGAGCGGAGCGCCTCGCCTCGGAGATCGCCCTCCGGCTCCGTTACGACCCGGCCGAGCTCCAGTCGATCCTCGAGACCGATGCGCTCGCCGTACGGTTCGAGGCCCTGGCCGGACGGATGCTCGAGTGGAAGGGACGCCTCCACTTCCTCGCCCCGTTCCGGCCGTCGGATCTCGATCCCCGGCGCAACTGACCGGCGAAGCGCGGCGCACCTTCGCCGGTCATCCTGGGGGCCGCAGGCCCGAAGGATCCCGTCCGTTCCCGGCCTCGGAGTCGCCTACGGCGGGCGCGTCGAAACCGCGTCGAGGAACGTCGGCGCAAACGCCGTCACCCGCCACCCGTCCGCCGTCTTCGCCAGGGTCACCGTCTGCCGGAACGACGCCGCCATCGCGCCTCCGATCCCGCTGGTGACACCGGGCGGGTCGAACGCCACGATCTGGTGCATCGTCAGGACCGTTGCGCCCCCCGATGCTTCGGTCCGCGACTCGACCGTGGCGCGCGATCCGCGCAACGCCTCCATCGCGCACCGGCACACGCCGCGGAGAATGTGGGTCTCGACGCTTTTCTTCGCTCCCGCGCCCTCTGTCAGCGCGACGGCCGCAGGCGCATCCTCGCGCGCCCACGCCTCGAGGAACTTCCGCGTGGTCCGCACCGGCGCCTCGACGACGAAAAACCGGTAGGCGGCGACCCCGCCGCCCGCCAGCAGGACGAGAAGCGCGAGCCGCTTCAACGCCCTGCGCCGCGGTCAGCCCGACGAGGCGTTCAACGCGCGCTCGTGGGCCCAGCTGCGGATCTGCTTGATCTGCTCTTCCATCGTCACGGCGAGCGGCACGGTCGCCGAGATCATCTTGTACATGTCGTCCTCGGAGATCGGGCGTCCCTCGGCGTAGGCATCCACGACCGCCGAGACGACGGCCTGCTCGATCTCCGCGCCGTTCCAGCCGTTGGTCGCCTTGGCGAGGAAAACGAGGTCGAAGCGGCTGACGTCGCACTTGCTCTTCTTCAGGTGGATCGCGAAGATCTGCTTGCGCTCCTCCTCGTTCGGCAGATCGACGAAGAAGACCTGGTCGAAGCGGCCCTTGCGGATGATCTCGGCCGGGAGGAGGTGAATCCGGTTGGCCGTCGCCGCCACGAAGACGAGGGCGGCCTTCTCCTGCATCCACGTCAGAAAGCCCGAGAAGATGCGCGACATCGAGGCGTCCTGGCCGTCGCGGTAACCGCCGACGCCCATCTCGATCTCGTCGATCCAGAGCACGGCCGGCGAGACGGATTCGACCGCGCGAAGAGCCCGGAGAAAGGTCAGCTCCGCGTTGTCCGTGCCGAAGACGGCGTTCATGTCGAGCCGGAAGAGCGGCAGGTTCCAGAGCGTCGAGATGGTCTTGACACAGAGGCTCTTGCCGCAGCCCGAGATCCCCATCAGCAGAATCCCCTTCGGGATCGGGATTCCGGCGTCGAGCGCCTCGCGCGAGAAGAGGGCCTGCCGCTTCAGGAGCCACGCCTTGAGCACGGCGTACCCGCCGACGTCGTCGAGGGAAAACCGGGGCGGCACGAACTCGAGCACGCCCTCCTTGCGGGACATCTGCTCCTTCTCGCCGAGGACCTCCATGAATGCGGCCTCGTCGAACGCCTTGCGCGACGCGAAGACCTTGGAAACGAGGTGGCCGATCTCGTCGGCCGTGAGGCCGCGCATCGCGAGGGCGAGCCGGCGCATCGCGGTCTCGTCGATCTCGATCGACAGCCGGCGGCGCAGATGGCCCTCGAGGATCTTGGTGATCTCCGAGTCGTCGGGCAGCTCGTACTCGACGACGTAGATTTCCTTCTTCGCCTCCTCGGGAATGGCGAGCCGCGGCGAGACGAAGAGAACGTGCCGGCCGCGGTCTTTCAGGGCGCGATAGAGGTCCCGCATGCGCCGCACGATCTCGGGGCGTCCTTCCCCGGCCGTCGGGAAGTCCTTCATGAGGTAGAAGCCCCGCCCGTTCGCCGCGAGGATCGCCTCCAGCGCGCGCACCGGGTCCTGCGTGTCCGGGACGGGAGCGCCGTCGACGACGAGTCCGTCGACGACGGACCACACGCCGTAAGCGCTCGGCGCGCCGTAGAACGTCTTCGCGAGATGCTGCGCGAGCCTCTCGACGCGCGTCTCCTCCCACGACAGAACGTAGATGAGCGGATGACCGCCGAGGAGGGCCTTTCGGATGCGATCCATCGCCTTCGTGGGCGCGGCGATGGGTGTCGCGGCCGTCGTCGTCGTCGCGGTGCTCATCGACCGGATTGTAACGCGCCTTCCGAAGCGGGCCGGTTACAATGGCCGCACATGGCCAATCCCGAACATCAGAGGATGCTGCTGACTCCGGAATGGAACGAGTGGCGCGTAAAAAATCCCAACGTGACGCCGGATCTGACCGGCGCCGACCTCACCGAGAAGGACATTTCGGGCAAGGACCTCAAGCGCGCGGACCTCACCCGGGCGAACCTGTCGCGCGCGAACCTGGCAGGAACCGACCTGACCCGCGCGACGCTGCGCAACGCCAAGTTCGACGGCATGCAGGCCGCCGGCGCCATTCTCGAGCACTGCGCTCTCGACTTCCTCGACTTCACGAAGGTGTTCTTCGCGGGCGCGCGCTTCCGCTCCGCATCGTTCCAGAGCGCCGTTCTCGCCGGGGCCGACCTCGCCGGCGCCGACCTCTCGTTCACCCGGCTCGAGGGCGCCGACGTCACGGGAGCGAATCTCGCCGGCGCGACCCTCAAGGACGTCAACTTGCGCGGGGTCAAGGTCGCGGGGGCCCACTTCGACGGCGCGGACCTGACACGCGCGATCCTCGAAGGCGTCTCGGCGACGCGCGGCTCCTTCCCGAACGCGAACTTCACCGGGGCGAACCTCAAGACCGCGGACCTGAGCGGAGCCGACCTGCGCAAGGCGAACTTCTCGGGCGCCATCCTCCGGCAGGCCGCGATGAACGCCGCCGACTGTGAGCGCGCCGAGTTCGCCGACGCCGACATGGAGCTGCTCTCGGCGATCGAGGCCAACTTCACCGCGGCCGGATTCGACCGGGCGAAGCTCCGCAAGGCCGACCTCAAGCGCTCCGTGTTTCTGGACGCCGGCGGCACGGACGTCAGTTTCTCCGAGGCCAAGCTGACGGAGGTCGACCTGCGCTCGGCGCGTTTCGAGAAGGCATCCTTCCAGGGAGCCGACCTGACGAAAGCGATCTTCCGGCGAGCCAACCTCAAGGCTTACTCCTTCGTCGGTGCGACGTTCAAGAACGCGGACATGGCCGAAGTCCAGGCCGAAGGCGTCAACTTTCAGCGCGCGGACCTTTCGCTCGGGAGCTTCCGGCTGGCGAACCTGAAGCGCGCGGACCTCTCGGGCTCCAAGGCATTCGACACCGACCTGTCCGGCTCCCTTCTGATCGGAGCGGACTTCTCCAACGCGACCCTCCACGAAGCGGACCTGCGCTTCGCGCGCGCGATCGGCGCGAACTTCACGGGGGCGGACCTCGCCGGCGCGGATCTCGCCAACTCGGACTTCTCCGAGGCGATTTTCAAGAAGACGAAATTCTGGGGTGCGACGGCGCGGCGCGCCAAGGCGCCCAAGGGGCGGGGCCTCCTCTTCTCGCTGTCGACGTCCTTTTCCAAGGCCAAGGAGAAGAAGACGAAGGCGGCGGATGACAAGGAGGCGAAGCGGCAGAAGAGAATTGCGGACCTCGAGGCGGAGGCGTCCAAGAAAGCACCGCACCTAACGGGGCGGCGCTAGCTCGAGAGACAGTCCGGCTCGAGAGGGCCTGCGGCGTCTCCCTGCGGCGGCACGCGGCGGCCGCTCTCCACCAATTGCTTCCGGCCGCCGCTGCGTGCGTCGGCCCTTTTGCGATGAGGCCCGATCGGGACACGGCTTGGGCCGACGCAAGCACCGCCTCCGGGAGACGCCGCAGGCCCACCTTGAGCGCGCGCTGTGATTGTCTGTGGGGAGAAGAGAAGAAGAAGAAGAAGAAGAAGAAGAAGAGAAGAGAAGCTAGGGGGCTTTGGTGGGCTTCTTGGTGGGGCCGGGGGTCGGGGGGAGAACGGCTTTGGCGAGGGCGGCGGCGATGCGGTCGGCTGAGTCCGAGGGAACCACGATGCCGCCGGGACGGGAGGAGATGGTCGCCACGGCATCGACGCCGCGCGGGTGGAACGCGATCGTCCAGCCCGATCCGCTCTTGACCTTCAGGGAGACCGTGGCGGTCGCTTCGGGAAGCGCCTTCGCCGTCGTGTCGTCGACGAAGCCGCGGCCCTTCAGATCCGAGATGACGTTGAGTGCGTCGTCGGCGGCGGGGGCGGTGACGGCGCGCCCGTTGCTGCTCCAGCCCCCGTTGGCCTGCAGGAGCGCGTAGGTCTGTTTAACGAAGGCGGCATCCACGGCGGTCACATCGCCGTGGTTGAACGCGACGAGGGCGGTGCTGCGGAAGGGCTCCGCCTCCTTAGAGAGCTCGTCGACGATGTCGCGCTCGACCGTCACGACCTGGCCGTCGCGGCGGGCATAGACCGTATCGCCGTCGGAACGCGTGGCGCCGAAGTCCGCGGAAGTCACCGTGCCCTTCTCTCCGGTGAGGCTGACCCGGTACGAGGGGGGATTGAGGGACAGGGCGGCCAGGTCCTCGGACGAGTGAATGAAATCGCGGGCGCGCAGCGCCGTCAGCTGGCCGACGAGCCGGTCGACCGCCGCGGCATCCGCGAGATCCGCGATCGGCTCCGTGAGCCACCACACGCCTTCGCGGCGCGCCAGGACGAGGCTCCCCCGTCCCCGCAGGATTTCGAGGCGTGACACCTGCGCCGCGGGCCCCTCGAAGAGGTCGCGGCTGCGGAAGTCGTCGGCGGGCTTGCGCACGGCGGCGAGCGCCGCGGAAGGAACGAAGAGGACCCGGGCCTGGCCCTGGACGCGCGCGGCCGTCACGTCCGTGCCCGGGACGGCGTTGCCGAACTCGATCGTCCGGATCTGCTTCGTCTCCGGCTCGTCGGTCTCCGTCCACGCCAGCGTCGCCGTGGCGACCGGCGCGTCGAGACCGAAGTCCCCAGCGGGCGCGTCGGCGGCGCCGTCTCCGGAGCGCTTGAGGTCGGTGAGCTCGGAGGCGGCGCCGTTGACGGCGAAGTTGTCCGCCGGGTAGGGCGACGGCTTGACCATCCGCCAGTCGCCCTCGAGCAGCCGGCTGAATTCGAGCGTCTCGCCGCCCCGCGTCAGGGTCAGGGCGGTGACCCGCTCCTCGGGGATGTCCCAGTAGAGGTCGCCCTTGCGCTGCCGGTCCGCCGTCGACGGCATCTTGCGCTCGAAGAGCACGATGAACGCGAGCAAGCCCGCGACCACCGCCGTGAGGAGGACGAGCTTCTTCGGCGTCACGCCGTCAGTCCCTGCGCCGGTACCAGACCCAGAGACCGAGGAGAATGGCGATGACCGGCAGGCCCACGATGCTTCCGATCGCGACGCGGCGCAGCTGGCTCTCGGAAAGGGTCAGGGAGGACTGCTCGGGCGTCTTGGGCGGAATGCCCATCTGTTTCTCGCTGCCGGCGAGCCAGTGAACGGCGTTGGCGAAGAAGATTCCGTTGGCGCCGTTGGCGAGCGCGCCGTTGACCGCAAACCGCGAGTTCCCGACGGCGACGAGCCGGGCCGCTTTCTCGGCCTTCGCGTCGGTCGGACCGACCGCCACGGCGAGCGAGACGGGTCCCGCCGCATCCGTCGGGTCCTTCTTGAGCTCGGTCGAGAGATCGTTCAGGCCGCGTTCGCCCCAGCCGTCCGGCGAGGTCTCGACGAGCATCGTCGCCGACATCCCCTCCGGCGCCTTCCCGGACTTCGTCACGGAGCGCGCCAGCTGGAAGATGACCGGGAGCTTTTCGGTCGAGAGAGACGACACGATCGGGCTGTCGCCGTAGTGGTCGGCGAGCACGACCTCCGCCCCCATCTGGGCGAGGGCGTTGGACGGATCGATCACGATGTCGTCGCCGAGAGCCAGCCCGTACTTCTCCGTCAGCCCCCGGAATCCGAGGTCCGGCGGCGGAGCGCCCGGGCCGGGAAGGACGGGGTCGAGCAGGAGAAGCGCGCGTCCGCCCGCGGCGAGATGCTGGTCGAGGGCGGAAAGCTCGGGCGCAAGGAACGCGAGCTGCGGACCGGCCACCACGACGACGTCCGCGCCGGCCGGGAGGTTCCCTTTTCCGAGCGAGTCCCAGGTCGAAACCGTCATGTTGTCGCGCTCGAGCAGCTGCTTGACCTCCGCGTAGCCCCGCCCGCGCTCACCCGACTCGAGCGAGGCCTCGTTGTGTCCCGTCGTGAAGACGATGAGCGGTTGCTTCGACTCGGTCACGGCGACGATCGCCGAGGTGAACGCCTCCTCGCCCTTGAACGCCTTCACGGTCGGGGCTCCGCCCATGCCGGCTCCGGCGAAGTCGAACTCGGCGAGCTTGTCCTCCGGCACGAACTTCTTGCGCTCGCCGGAGCGGAAGACGATGGTGTTCAGGCGCACGCCGGCCGCTTCCTTGACCAGGGCTTCGGCGCGGGCCGGGTTGCGCTGCGGGTCGAGGTACTCGACCTCGACCTTCGGCGAGGCCGCCTGGTACCGCGTCAGGAGCTCCTTGACCTCCGGGAGCAGGCGCGACTGCTGGGGCGTCATGAAGACCGTGACGCGCACCGGCTCCTGCAAGCCGGCGAGCACCTTCCTGGTCTGCTCGGAGAGGGAGTAGATCTGCATGCGCGTCCAGTCGCCGCGCGCCCAGTGGCGCGCCGCGAGGTAGTTGACGCCGAGAAGCAGCGCGGCCCCGAGGAGGATGCCGGCCGCCGACATGCCCGTCCGCGTGCTGCGGGCGCTCACGGGGTCTCCTTCTTCGAAGAGAGCACGACGACCGACAGGAACAGGAAGAAGGCCATGCCGGAGAGGTAATAGACGAGCCGCCGCGTGTCGACGACGCCGCGGGCGAACTCGTCCATGTGGTCCCACATGTTGAGGTAGTCGACGACGCTCTGCCGTCCGGGGTCCGTGCCCGACTGGAAGAGGCCGGCCGAGAAGAGCGGGATGAGCATCGCGAAAGTCAGGATCGCCGCCACGATCTGGTTCTTGGTCAGCGCGGAGGCGAAGACGCCGATCGCGATGAAGTACGCCCCGATGAGCGTGATGCCGACGTAGCCCGCGGCCACCGATCCGAGATCGACGGCGGTCTGCGACTTCAGATACGCGATGAACACGAGGCTCGGGACCCAGATCGCGAGGTAGAAGCCGAGGGCGCCGAGGAACTTGCCCAGGACGACCGTCGTCTCCGACACCGGCGAGGTCAGCAGGACTTCGAGCGTTCCGGTCTTTCGCTCCTCCGCGAGCAGCCGCATCGTGATGATCGGGATGAGAAAGAGCGTAAAGATCCAGAAGTACGTGTTGGTGAACATCAGCGTGAGGAACCGCTCGCGCGGCACCCCCGGTGTCGAGAGGAAGGCCACGATGCGCGAGAAGATGAAGCCGTTCAGGAACATGTAGGCCGTCAGGATCACGTAGGCGAGCGGCGAGAGAAAGTACGCCCGCCACTCCCGCCCGACGATCGCGAGGAGCTTCTTCACGACGGCTCCCCTTCCGGTGGGGCCGCTGCGGCAGGCGCCGAGGCCGGCGCCGCCGGCGCGGCCGCCACCTCGTCACGCCGCGTGAGGCGCACGAAGACGTCTTCGAGGGTCATCGCCTCCCGCACGAGCTCGCGGAGAACCCACCCCTGTGCGACCGCGGCGGCGAAGATCGCCTCGCGCGGATCGCTCTCGGGCCCGCAGGTCAGCCGCACGCGGGTCTCGCCCGGTCCCGGCTCGACCTCGAGCGCGGTCACGCCGGACAGGCCCGCGAGCGCCTCGCGCGCCGGCACGTCGCCCTTGAAGACGGCGCGCACGACCGGCGCGCCGGCGAGCTGTCCGCGCAGCTCCGACGGCGTTCCCTCCGCCACGATCTTGCCCCGGTCGATGATGAGGACGCGGTCGCAGACCGCCTCGACCTCGGGGAGGATGTGCGTCGAGAGCAGCACCGCGCGGTTCCTGCCGAGATCGCGGATCGTCTCGCGGATGCGAATGATCTGCACGGGATCGAGGCCGATCGTCGGCTCGTCGAGGATCAGGACCGGGGGCTGGTGCACGAGCGCTCCGGCGAGCGCCGTGCGCTGGCGGAAGCCCTTCGAGAGGTTTTCGATCTTGCGTCCGGCGACCTCGCCGAGGAGGCACCGCTCGAGCGCCTCGGCCACGCGCGCCTTCACGGCGGCGCCCGAGATCCCCTCGAGCCGCGCCCGAAATGCCACGTACTCGTGCACCCGCATTTCGGGATAGGTCGCCGCGGACTCGGGCAGGTACCCGAGCTTCGCGCGGGCCGACTTGGATTCGCGGACGACGTCGTGCCCCGCGACGCGCGCCGTGCCGGAGGTCGGAGGGAGGAAACCCGTCAGAACGCGCATCGTCGTCGTCTTTCCGGCGCCGTTGGGGCCGAGGAAGCCGACGATCTCCCCTTCCCGCACGGAGAACGTGACGTCGTCCACCGCGAGGCGGGTCGGGTAGCGCTTCGAGAGATTCTGGACTTCGATCATCGTGTTCTGCGGACCCCGCTCTGAAATCGCGGAAGAATAGTCCATATTCCCCAAAAGGAGCGAAGGAAACACCGTTCGGTCGATCGCGTATCATCGGCGCGCGTGATCGCCGTCGAGAACGTCTCGAAGACGTACGGGCGGCCGGGCCGGCGGGTGAAAGCGCTCGACGCCGTCTCCCTCACGATCCGGCGAGGCGAGACCGTGGGCCTGATCGGTCCCAACGGCGCGGGCAAGACGACCCTCCTCTCCTGCCTCCTCGGTTTCCTCCGGCCGGATGCGGGCACGATCGCGGTCGACGGCCGTCCGGTGGACGACCTCTCGGTGCGCGCCCGGACGGGTTACATGCCCGAGCGGCTGGGCTTCGACCGCGACCTGACCGGCTCGGACTTCCTGGCGTTCCACTGGAGGCTCTCGGGCGGCGACCCGGCGCGCACCGCCGCGGAGGTCTCTGCCGCCGCCGAGCGGGTCGGCCTTCCCGCGGGAGCGCTCGGCCGGAAGCTGCGCACGTACTCGCGCGGCATGCTCCAGCGCATCGGCATTGCCCAGGCGACCCTGGGGAGCCCGGACATCCTGTTTCTCGACGAACCGGCGTCGGGCACCGACCCGATCGGCGTGGTCACCGTGCGGGAGCGCATCCTCGAGGCCAAGGCCCGCGGCGCGACGATCGTGCTCAATTCGCACCAGCTCCCGGAGGTCGAGAGGGTCTGCGACCGCGTCATCTTCATCGATCACGGCCGCCTGATGCGGGAGGAGACCCTCACGGGCGCGTCCGCCTCCCGGCGGCGAGCCACGATCCGGGTGCCCGAGGATCAGGTCGAGAAGGCGTCGGCCGCGCTCGCGGCGGCGGGCATTGCCGCGGAAGCGGTGGGCGGCGGTGCGCTGCGATTGCCCGACGGCAGCGAGGAGTCCGTCGCGAAGGCGGTCAAGGCCCTCGCTCTCGCCGACGCGTCGGTGCTCGAGGTCCGCGCGACGGCGGAGCTCGAGGAGCTCTTCCGCGGCGGCTCCGCTTGATCGAGATGATCCGGCGGTTCCTGCGCCAGAAATCCCGCAACGCCGGAACACTCGTGGTCCTCGGCCTGCTCTGCCTCTTCTCGGCCCTCGCGCTCGCGTCGACGGGAAAGGCCGGCGGTCCGAGCAGCGGCATGTTCGCCCTGATCGTCCTGGCGGCCGCGGCCGTGTCGCGGGACGCCTCCTCGGGGGCCCTGCAGATGATCCTCGCGCGCCCGATTCGCCGCACGGACTACCTCTTCGGGCGCTACCTCGGGATCCTCGCCGCTTTCGCCGCGTTTCTCGTGGTCACCGGACTCGTGGCGCTCGTCATGAAGCACGCGTGGCTGCGCTCCGGTGCGCCGCCGCTGACGGCGCGCGCGCTGCTCGAGAACGTGGGCTTCGGCGCCCTCTGGGCGGCTCCGGCCGCCGCCGTTCTTCTCTTCTTTTCGACCTTCCTGCCGGGCTACGGCGACGTCATCGCGTTCCTCACGCTCCAGATGCTGCTCTCGCTGCACACGAGCGTCGCCTGGCTCGAGAAGGTCGTGACGGCGCTGCGCCGCGAGATTCTCCCGAGCGTCCGCTGGGACCGGGTCTTCACTGGCGATCCCGCGGCCCTCGCCGAGGCGGGTCGCGCCGCTCTTGCCGCCGCGGTGTTCCTCACCGCCGCCGCGTTCCTCTTCTCGCGCCGGGAGTTCGGCTATGGCCGCGACTGACGCGGCCCGCTCCCCCGCGGCGCGGTCGCAGTCCGCCCTGTCGCCGGTGCTTCTCTGGGTGCTCCTGGCGGCCGCTCTGTTGCGCGTCGTCACCGGCGTGATGGACCGGCGCGAGTCGCCCGCCGGCAATCTGATCCGCTGGCAGGACCGCGAAGACGCCCCGGCGCGCGCCGCGAGCTCGGGCAAGCCCATCCTCTACGACTTCACGGCCGCGTGGTGCGGCCCCTGCAAGCTGCTCGACAAGGACTGGGCGGATGCGTCCGTGGCCGCGCAGGTCAACGGTTCGTTCGTCCCCGTCCGCATCGTCGACCGGGTGCGCGAAGACGGCCGCAACGAGCCCGACGTCGCCGAGCTCGTGCGCCGCTACGAAGTCTCCGGCTTTCCGACGCTGGTCGCCGCCGACGCGGAGGGCCGGCTGATCGCGCGGCACGAGGGCTATCGCGACCGCGAAACGCTCGTGGCTTTTCTCGAGGAGGCCAAGGGCGGCGTCCGCCCCTGATCGCGCGTCATGCCCCGGGTGCGCGACGTCGCCGCGGACGACGAGCCGCACCCGCACCGGCAGCAGCCCGGTGGTGCTCGATCAGGAACTCGGCCAGCAGGTCCGCGTCGCGCCGCCGCGGAGAGGTGCGCCGGGCCACCAGCGCCAGCGTGCGTGAGGGCGCCGGCGCCGAAAAGGGGCGCGCCGCCAGCCGGGTGCCCTTGAGGATTCCGGCATCCAGCGTGATCCCGGGCAGCAGCGTGACGCCCAATCCGCCTTCGACCATCTGGATCAGCGTCGGCAGGCTCGTGGCCTCGACGAAAGGCTCCCGGTTGCCGCGGCGGGGACCGCACGCCGCGATCACGTGGTCGCGCAGGCAGTGCCCTTCCTCCAGCAGCAGCAGGTCGCCCGCGTCGATCCTTCCGAGCGCGATGATCTTCTCCCGAACGGCGGGATCGTTCTCGCGTGCCACGAACCAGAACGGGTCTTCGAAGAGCTCCCGGACGTAGAGATCGCCGGTATCGAATGGCAGCGCGACCAGAGCCACGTCCAGCCCGCCCGCGCGCAGGCGGTCGAGGAGGCGGTCGGTCAGATCCTCCCGCAGGTAGAGCTTGAGGCCGCCGTACGCGCGCCGCAGCGCCGAGAGCGCGCGGGGCAGGAGGTACGGCGCGATGGTCGGGATGGCGCCCAGGCGCAGCGGACCGGACAACGGGAGCGTCGCGGACCGCGCGGCCTCCGCGAGGTCCGTCGCCGCCGCCAGCAGTGCCCTCGCGCGCGCCGAGACCTCTTCGCCCACGGCGGTCAGCCGCACGTGGCGCCGGTCGCGCTCGACGAGCCGGACGCCGAGCAGCGTCTCGAGCTCCTTGATCCCGGCGGACAGCGTTGACTGGGTCACGAACTGCGCATCGGCGGCGGCGTGGAAGTTCAGCCGTTGCGAGAGCTCGACGAGGTAGGCGAGCTGGCGGAGGGTCGGAAGGGAGGGCATGGGAGTCTTTCCGATATGATCGAGAGGCTCGATCATTGTAATCGAGATAAGTTGTTGGACCGTTCAGGTCGCTTCGACAAGAATCGGTCCCGGCGGCTTCCGGTTCCCGAGAGGCCGCCCCGAAGGTGCGAAGAGAGAGTTCGGAGAGGAGAAGCTTCCCATGCCCGACAAGGAACACACGCAGAGCGCCAGCGAGAGCGAGAACCCGGTCATCCCGGCCCCGACCGCGAAGAAGGGCCGGCCGAGGACGAACAAAGACTGGTGGCCGAATCAGCTCGACCTTTCGGTGCTCCATCACCACTCGCACCTCTCCAACCCGATGGAAGAGGACTTCCAGTACGGCGAGGAGTTCAAGTCGCTCGACGTCGAAGCCTTGAAGCGCGACCTCATCGCGCTGATGACGAGCTCGCAGGACTGGTGGCCGGCCGACTACGGCCACTACGGCCCCCTCTTCATCCGGATGACCTGGCATGCCGCGGGCACCTACCGCATCTCCGACGGCCGCGGCGGCGGCGGCGAAGGCCAGCAGCGCTTCGCCCCCCTGAACAGCTGGCCCGACAACGCGAACCTCGACAAGGCCCGCCGCCTGCTCTGGCCCCTCAAGAAGAAGTACGGCCAGAAGGTCTCCTGGGCCGACCTGCTCGTGCTGGCCGGCAACGTGGCCATGGACTCGATGGGGTTCAAGACCTTCGGCTTCGGCTTCGGCCGGCCCGACGTCTGGGAGCCCGAGGACCTCTTCTGGGGTCCCGAGGACGCGTGGCTGGGAGACGAGCGTTACAGCGGTGACCGCCAGCTCGCCCGGCCGCTCGGCGCCGTGCAGATGGGCCTCATCTACGTGAATCCCGAAGGGCCCGGCGGCAAGCCGGATCCCCTGGCCGCCGCCCGCGACATCCGCGAGACCTTCGCGCGCATGGCGATGAACGACGAGGAAACGGTGGCGCTGATCGTCGGCGGCCACTCGTTCGGCAAGACCCACGGCGCGGCTCCGGCGCCCGGCAACGTCGGGCCCGAACCGGAAGGCATGGGCGTCGATGCGCAGGGCCTCGGCTGGACGAACAAGCACGGCAGCGGCAAGGGCGGCGACACGATCACGAGCGGCCTCGAGGGCGCCTGGACCAACAACCCGACGAAATGGGACAACGGCTTCCTCGAGAACCTCTTCAGGTACGAGTGGGAGCTGACGGAGAGCCCCGCCGGCGCGAAGCAGTGGAAGCCGAAGAACCCCGAGGCGCAGGGCACCGTCCCGGATGCGCACGACAAGTCGAAGCGGCACGCGCCGATGATGCTGACCACGGATCTCTCCCTGAAGGTGGACCCGATCTACGCGCCGATCGCCAAGCGGTTCCACGAGAACCCGGACCAGCTCGCCGACGCTTTCGCGCGGGCCTGGTTCAAGCTGCTTCACCGCGACATGGGACCGCGTCCGCGGTACCTGGGGCCGTGGATCCCGGAGCCGCAGCTGTGGCAGGACCCCGTCCCGGCCGTCGATCACGAGCTCGTCGGCGAGCCGGAGATCGCGGCGCTCAAGCGCCAGATCCTCGACTCGGGCCTGTCCGTCCCGGATCTCGTTTCGACGGCGTGGAACGCCGCGGCCAGCTTCCGCGGCACGGACAAGCGCGGCGGAGCCAACGGAGCGCGGATCCGTCTGGCCCCGCAGAAGGACTGGGAGTCGAACGAGCCGCAGCGGCTGGCGAAGGTGCTACAGGCTCTCGAGAAGATTCAGCAGGCATTCAATCAGTCCGGCGGGAAGAAGAGGATCTCCCTCGCCGACCTGATCGTCCTGGGCGGATGCGCCGCCGTCGAGGCCGCGGCCGCGAAGGCGGGGCACGCCGTCACGGTGCCGTTCGCGCCCGGCCGCACCGACGCCTCGCAGGATCAGACCGACGTGAACACCTTCGAGGTGCTCGAGCCGGTCGGAGACGGTTTTCGCAACTACTTCCAGGCGGGCGATCCCCTGTCACCCGAGACGCGTCTCCTCGATCGGGCCAACCTCCTGAAGCTGACCGCGCCCGAGATGACGGTTCTCGTCGGCGGCATGCGGGCTCTGGACGCGAACCACGGGCAGTCGAAGCTGGGCAGCTTCACCGACAAGCCGGGCACGCTGACCAACGACTTCTTCGTCAACCTCCTCGAGGGCGGCACGGCGTGGAGGCCATCGACGTCGGCCGCGAACGTGTACGACGGACTCGATCGCTCGACGGGCAAGACCCGGTGGACCGCGACGGCCGCCGACCTCGTTTTCGGCGCCCACTCGCAGCTGCGCGCGCTCGCCGAGGTCTACGCCAGCGACGACGGAAAGAAGCGCTTCGTGCGCGACTTCGTCGCGGCCTGGAACAAGGTCATGAACCTCGATCGGTTCGACCTGCTCGCCGAGGCCCGGGGCCAGCGCCGACGGGGGGCCGCCTAGGAAGTCAGTCTTTCGAGTCTGAGCCGCCGCCCGTCCGCACCGCGACCGGACCGTTCTCCGTCGAGACGCGGACGAGCGTCGGCCCCTCGCCGAGCTCGATCCGCCGGTTCTCGTCGTCCCAGGTGCGGCGCGCCCCGTCGCAGGCCGAGCCCCGGCACTGGAACGGCGAGCGGCCTTTGGACTCGACGACCGTTCCCGAACGGTAGCCGGCCGGGATCGAGACGCTGACCGGGCCGTTGACCGCGCGGGCGTCGAGGCCCTCGCCGTTCCACGCGGTCCCCGTCAGCTCCACGCCGATCGGCCCGTTCTGCGTGCGCAGGCGCGAGTTGCCCGCGTCGCCCTGGAATTCGATCGGGCCGTTTCGGGCTTCGAGATCCAGCGTTCCGGCCGAGTTTTCGGCCGAGATCGGCCCGTTGCGCGTGCGCGCGACCACGCGGCCCGTCAGCCCCTCGAGCCCGATCGGGCCGTTCTCGGCCGAGAGCTCGAGCGCCGCGCCGCGCGGGGCTTCGACGAGCAGGTATCCGACCCAGTCCTCGCCGCGCGGCCCGCGCACGCCGATCGTCCCGTCGCCGCGGACGAGGGCGATTCCCGCGAGCCCGTCGGATGAGGGCGCCGCCTTGCAGAGACGGACCTCGAAATCGGCGCGGTCGGCGCCCCGGACCCGCACTCCGGAGTTGGGGGCGGCGTCGATGCGGAGCGTGCGTCCCGCGGCGTGCGGGATCACGACCCGCTCTTCGTCCCGAACCGCCTCCGCATCCTCGAACTCCACGTGAATGTCCCGGCAGTCGACCGGGTCCTTCGGCACATTGACGTTCTGGACACGGTCGCCGGCCGCGGCCGCGGCGGCCCCGACGCAGAGCACCGCGAAGGCGAATGCACGGCGGATGCGGATGGTCATGGCTTCCTCCGGCAGTGGATACGCCCTTGCGTGGCTGAGGTTACGGGGCACCTGGGGTCAGACCCCGCGAAGAAGTTATTCGACGAGAACCGGCCCGCCGCTCTTCACGACCGTCACGGCGCTGCCTTCGGCCTCGTTCAGGGGCTTCTCCCACCAGTCGCCGTTGCGGCCGCCGACCTCGGAGTAAGGGCCCGCCGGGATCACGCCGACCGACCGGTTGCGGCCGGACTGCTTGGCGAGGTACATCGCGCGGTCGGCGAGCTTCAGGACCTCGGTGAAGGCGAAGGTCCGCGTCGAGTCCGGATACCAGGGAAAGGGGGCCCAGCCGACGGAGCAGGTCCGCCGCACCTTGTGCCCGCCGCCCAGGTCGAAGGGCTCGGACCCCACCGCCGTCATCACGCGTCCCGCGAGCACGTCCCCCCGCGACCGGTCGGCGTCGCGGGAAATGAGAAGAAACTCTTCGCCCCCCCAGCGAATGAGGCGGTCGGAATCGCGCACGACCCCCGTCAGGCGGCGCGCCATTTCCGCGAGCACGCCGTCGCCCCGGTCGTGGCCGAACTCGTCGTTGATCTCTTTGAAGTGGTCGATGTCGACGATGTAGAAGATGAGGTCGCAGTTGCGGGGCCGGTTCGCCGCCGGGGTCGAATGCACGCGCAGCGTGCGGTTGACGTCGTCCTCGATGACCGTCGAGAAGAAGCGCCGGTTGCGCGCGCCGGTCAGGGCATCCGTGAACGATGCCTCCCGCAGCTCCTTGTTGGCGGCGGCGAGCTCGGCGCTGCGCGCGGCGACCGCTTCTTCGAGGCGCCGGCGCTCGGCCTCGAGATGCCGCGTCCGCCAGCGCACGACGAGAAAGAGCGCGCCGGCCGCGAGGAGTCCCCAGAGCACCCTCGCCCAGACCGACTGCCACCAGGCGGGCGCCACCACGAGCGAGAAGGCGGCGGGCTCCTTCGATTCCTTGCCGAGGGCGGAAACGCAGAGGACCTCGAAGCGGTACTCCCCGCTCGGGAGCGCCGGAAAGCGCACCTCGGTCAGCTCCGTCTCCGTGTATTGATCGACGAGTCCGATCATCCGGTAGCGGTAGCGGACCTTGCGCGGCTCGACGTAGGTGAGTCCCGCCCAGGAAACGCCGACGTTGCGCTCTTCGGCCGAAAGACGTGCGGCCGCGGCGGGATCGAGGGGCCGATCGCCCGCGCTGACCGCGGTGATGACGATGGGCGGCGGCGGCGCGGGAGCCGCCGGAACACCGGGTTGAGAGCGAATGAGGCCGCGGCTCGAGCCGAGCCAGACCGTTCCGTCGGCCTCCGCGAGAAACGCGTTCTGGTCGAGGTCGTCGCTGACCATCCCGTCCACCTTGCCGTACCGTGCGGAAAGCGACCAGTCGGTTCCGTACACGTCGGCGCCCGAGCCGGTCCCGATCCACACGGCTCCGGAAGGGTCGCGGCCGACGAGCACGACCTTGTTCGAGACGAGGCCGGTCGAGACGTCGATGGGCCGGACGGTCAGGCGATCGCCCTGCAGGATGACCTTGGCGGCTCCGATCGATTCCCGGTACGCGATGACGAGGCTGCCATCCGCAGCCATGGCGATGGAGGACACGAAGTCCTCGCGCAGCCCGTCGCGCGCCGTGAACCGGCGCGGCGCGGGGCCATTGACGCGGAGAATCCCCTGCTTGCTCGCGGCGTAGAGGATGCCGGCCGGATCCTCGACGAATCCCCGGACGTTGTCGGGACGATCGCGGCCCATCGACACGCGTTCGAGGCGGTCCGAGGCGGAGCCCGCGGGGAGCCGGTAGAGGCCGTTGACCGCGCCGACCCACACCTCGCCATCCGCCCGGACGTGGATCGCCGCCACGCGGAACTGATCCGGCGTCGCATCCTCGGCCATGAGGCGGCGCATCTTCCCGTCGGGAGCCAGATGCGTGACGCCCCCGGGCCACGAGCCCACCCAGAGGCTGCCGTCGCCGCCCGCCGCGAGCGCGTTGACGGTGTTGCCCGCGAGTCCGTCGGCCTCGAGGTAGACGCGGACCGCGCTCGTCTCCGGATCGATCCGGTTCAACCCCTGCTCGGTTCCGACCCAGAGCGGCGCGGGGCCCGTCCGGGATTTCTGCCGCGCAATCGCCCAGACGACCTCGTGCGAGAGCCCGTCGGCCGTCGTCCAGTTCGTGAACTTTCCGTAGCCGAGCCGGCGCGCGACACCGCCGCCGAGCAATCCCACCCAGAGCGAGCCCTCGCGGTCCACGATGGCGGCGAGCGTCGTTTCGACCGGCAGTCCTTCGCGGCGGCCGATGAGACGCCAGAGACGCCCCTCCCTCAGGGCGAGGCCCTGAACGGTCGCCACGAGGATCCGCCCGCGGTCGTCCAGAGAGAGGCGGCCCCACTCGCTCGACTCGGGAAGCCCTTCGTCCAAACGCTCGAAGCGCTGCGCGCCCCTGGCGAGCGCATAGAGGCGCTTGACCGTTCGCACCCACAGGCGTCCCTCGCCATCGGTCTGCACGTCGTCGATCGTCTCTTCGGCGGGGAGTCCGCGCGGCCGGCCGAATTCCACGGCCCGGCCCGACTCTTCGCGGAAGAGCAGACCGTTGCGCGAGAAGTAGACCGCGCCGGCACCGTCGGCATGGACGGCGGTGACGGGACCGCTCCCGAGCGAATTGGCTTCCTTGTCGAACTGAAACCGGCCGCCTTTTCCGACGTACAGACCGCGGTCCGTTCCGACGTAGAGAGCGCCCGACGCATCGGACGCGATCCCCTGGTGCGGGATCGCGAAGACACCCAGGCCCTCTTTCTCGCCGATGACCACGAAACGTCCGTTGTCGAAGCGAGCCAGTCCGGCGGCCGTCGCCGCGTAGAGGCTCCCGTCGGAGGTCTCGTGAAGCTGGTAGATCCGCAGGCGCGGCAGCCCCTCGCGATGGCCGAACTTGCGGAAGCGGTGGCCGTCGTAGCGGAAGAGACCGTCGTCGGTGCCGACCCAGAGGAAACCGGCCCGATCCTGGATCACGCACTCGACCGACAGGTCCTCGAGCCCGTCCTCCTTGGTGTAGGTCCGGAACTCGAAACGGCCGTCGAACGGCGCGGTGCCCGGTGTCGGATCGGCCCGGACCCCGGAGGGGAACGCGCCGAGCGCGGCGAAGGCGCCGAGGGCCGCCGCGAGCAGCGCGGTCAACGGGCGAAGCGCGGGGCGCCGCGAGCTCAGACTTGCCTGCACGTATGCACGGAACGCTTCAGGGGATCTCGGTCACATTATAGGGGCGCGCGAAGGCTTCGCCGGCCGCGCGCGGGTCGGCGAGGAACCGACCCGTCAGGCTCTTCGCGTTGCGCGCGATCTCCGCCGGCGTTCCCTCGGCCACGAGTCCGCCGCCCTCGGAGCCTCCGCCGGGCCCGAGCTCGAGGATCCAGTCGGAGGCCTCGAGGAAACCGAGATTGTGCTCGACCGCGAGGACCGAGTGTCCGCGGGCGATGAGCCGGCGCAGCGTTTCGACGAGCCGATCGACGTCCTTCGCATGGAGCCCGGTGGTCGGCTCGTCGAACAGGAAGAGCGCCCCGCGCGCCGCGGCCGGCCGGATCCCGAGAAAGGCGGCGAGCTTGAGACGCTGCGCTTCGCCCCCGGACAGCGTGGCCGTGGGCTGGCCGAGCCGCATGTAGCCGAGCCCCGCCTCGACGAGCGGCGCGAGCCGCCGCAGGATCTTTTCGGAGTCGCGGAAGAACACGTTGGCCTCTTCGATCGTCATCTCGAGGACGTCGTCGATGTTCTTTCCGCGCATCCGCACGGCCAGAACCCGCCCCTGGAAGCGCCGCCCGTCGCAGACGTCGCAGCGCACCGTCACGTCCGCCAGGAACTGCATGTCGATCGTCTGCCAGCCGGTGCCCTTGCAGGCCTCGCACCGGCCGCCCGTGGAGTTGAAGGAGAAGTCCCGCGCCGAGATGCCGCGGGAAAGGGCCCGCCCCGACCGGGCGAACTCCTGGCGGATTTCGTCCCACGCCTTGGTGTAGGTGACGGGATTCGAGCGGGCCGAGCGGCCGAGGGGAGACTGATCGACGAGGATCAGGTCGGCGATCCGATCGAAGCCCTCGATGCGGTCGTGCGCACCGACCTCGTACTGCGCGGCGCCCTTGATTCGACGGGCGTACGCGTTGTGCAGCACGTCGCGGACGAGCGTCGACTTGCCGGACCCGGAGACGCCGGCCACGGCGACGAGCCGCCCCAGCGGAACGCGCACGGTCAGATCACGAAGGTTGTTCTGCCGGGCACCGACGATCGTGATCGCGCCCTCGGCGCGGCGAAACGGCACGATCCGCGGTGCACCCGCCCGCCGCGCGCCGACGCCGGGAGCCTCTCCCGGTTCGGGGAGGCGCTCCCGGGCGACCTGCCTCCGGCGCAGCAGCTCCCCCGTCGCCGAGCCCTTGACGCGCGCGAGGGCGCGGGAGGTTCCCGCGAAGAGCAGGCGTCCGCCGAGACGTCCCGCGCCGGGCCCGAGGTCGATGACGTGATCGGCCGCTTCGATCGCCTCGGGGTCGTGCTCCACGACGACGACGGTGTTCCCGCGGTCCGCGAGGCGCCGAAGAATCGCCAGGAGCCGGCGCGTGTCGGCAGCGTGGAGGCCGATCGTCGGTTCGTCGAGCACGTAGAGCGTTCCGGTCAGCGATCCCCCGAGCGCCGCCGCGAGGCCGATGCGCTGGGCTTCGCCGCCCGAGAGCGTGCGGGCCGCGCGCGAGAGCGTCAGGTATCCGAGGCCGACGTCGTTCATGTAACGCACGCGGGACCCGATCTCGGCCAGAACCGAGCTCAGGCGCTCCGCCTCCGAAGCCGACGGGCGGACCTCCGCGAAGAACCGCTGCAGGTCCGAGAGCGCGAGATCCGTGAGCTCCGCGATCGTGCGATTCCGGAAGCGCACCCAGAGGGCCGGCGGCGCCAGGCGCGTTCCGCCGCACGCGGCGCAGGGCGTGTACGCACGATACCGGGCGAGCAGGACGCGGACGTGGATCTTGTACCGCTTCGTCTCCAGCCAGTCGAAGAAGCCGCGGACGCCGTAGAAGTCGCCCCGGCCCTCGATCAGGACCTCGCGTTCGTGCGCCGAGAGCCGCGCGACCGGAACGTCGGTGCGCACCGAGAACCGGCGGCACGCGCGGAAGAGGTCGTCGTAGGCCGACTCGTAGGCCGGGGTGTTCCACGGAGCGACCGGGCGTTCGGCGAGGGTCAGGCTGCGGTCGGGAATCGCCTTCTCCAGGTCGACCCCGATCACTCGGCCGAAGCCCTGGCAGGCGGCACACGCCCCGAGCGGCGAATTGAACCCGAACATGGGCGGGGTCGGGTCGCGGAACTCGCGGCCGCAGTGCGGACAGTGGAGCCCGCGCCTGAAAACGCGCACACGATCGGGCATCCGGACCTCGAGCGTCCCGGCGAGGGCGAAGGCCGTTTCGGCCGCCGCGGCGATCTCCGGCCGGGCGGCCTCGCTCACGACGAAACGCCCGACGACGATCGGCAGGCGGCCGGCGGCGTCGAGGAAGGGGCCCGCGTCCTCGCCGATCTCGACCGTCTCGCCTTCCCGGGAGATGACGCGGAAAAATCCGGCGCGGCGGAACTCGGAAAGGCGCGCGGCATCCGAGGGCGCGCGTTTCCGTGGCTTGGACTTGCCGGCCGGCGACGCGCCGTCCCGCCAGGGCACGGGGGCCACGAGCGTCGCGCGCGCTCCCGGCTCCGCCGCACAGAGCTCCTCGACCGCGCGGTCGATGCCGCCCGGCACCGCCGCCACACCGCAGTCCGGGCACGAGGTCGTGCCTCCGTGCGCGAAGAGCAGGCGCAGCGCGTCCTGGATCTCGGTCTGAGTCCCGACCGTCGAGCGCGCGTTGCGCACGCCGTTCTTCTGCTCGAGCGCGATCGCCGGCGGCACGGGCTCAATGGAGTCGACGTCGGGCCGGTCGAGCCGTTCGAGGAACTGCCGCGCGTACGTCGAGAGCGACTCGGCATAGCGGCGCTGGCCTTCCGCGTAGAGCGTGTCGAAGGCGAGGCTCGATTTGCCCGAGCCCGAGACGCCCGTGACGACCGTCAGCCGGCCGACGGGAATGTCGACCGAGACGCCCTGCAGGTTGTGGGTGCGGGCCCCTCGAATCCGGATGGCGGATGGGGAGCCCGGTTTGCCGGTTTTCTTCAAACGAACGAATCTAGCAGAAGTCTCAGCCGTGGAGCGGGCACGCGGTCACCGGGGCCGTCCCTTCGATGAACACTTCCGTCATCGTCCGCGGACAGCCCGGCGTCGCCAGGAGGCCCGTTTCGGGATCGATGTCGGCCGTCACGATGTCCGAGGGAACGGGAAAGGCCTCGGCGAAGTACTGGCCCGGAACGAAGCGCGCGAAGTCCGCGAAGATGGGCACGGCAGCCTGCGTGCCCGAGAGGTTCAGGCCGCGATTGTCGTCGTAACCGACCCACACGACCGAGAGAAACCGGGGCGAGTAGCCCACGAACCAGGCGTCGCGGCCGTCGTTGGTCGTGCCCGTCTTGCCGGCGAGCACACCCGTGAGCCCGCGCGCGCGCGCTCCGGCGCCCGTTCCCCGGCTCGCAGCTCCCTGGAGGATCGAGTTGACGAGGAAGACCGCGTCGGCGGGCAGCTGCGGCGAGAGCGCCGAGGCCTTCCGGTCGAGCAGCCGCCCCTCCCCCGTCATCACGCCGACGATCGCATTGGGCGCCACGCGCACGCCGCTGTTGGCCAGCGCCGAGAACGCGCCGGCGATCTCCATCGGCGAGGTCTCGAAAGCCCCGAGGGCGACCGAGGGATAGGCGCGCAGGCGCGAGGTGAGGCCCGCGTCCTTGGCCGCGGCGAGGACGTACGGCAGTCCCGCCTTCAGCGACATGCGGACCGTCGGAACGTTGATCGAGAGCTCGAGCGCCTGGCGGGCCGTCATCCGCCCCCGGTACTCGTTGTCGTAGTTGCGGGGCATCCACTGCTCCTCCTCCGTCTTGGTCCCCCACTCGACGACGATGGGCGAGTCCACGAGGACGAGGGCGGCAGTCAGCGGCGGATCGAGGTCCCGGCGCGCGAACGCCGCGAGATAGACGAAGGGCTTGAAGAGGCTGCCGGGCTGGCGGTGCGCCTGCGTCACGCGGTTGAACTGGGAGAGGCGATAGTCGCGCCCTCCCACGAGCGCGCGCACGCTTCCGGTCTGCGGCTCGAGCGCGATCAGCGCCCCCTGGAGCGGCGCCTGTTTGGACGCCGAAGCCAGGCGGCGGTAGTTCTTCTCGAGCGTCTCGAGGCCCTGCGTGACGGCCCTCTGTCCGGCCTGCTGCAGGTCGACGTCGAGGGTCGTGTAGATCTGGAGGCCCTCGGTCTGCAGCTGCTCGCCGTAGCGCTCGGCGAGCTCCGCCTTGACGAAGTCGACGAAGTGCGGCGCTTTCGTGCGCTCTTCCGTGCGCGTCCGGGGCGTGACCGGCTGCTCCATCGCCGCGCGCATCGCGGCCTCGTCGATCCGCCCTTCCTCGTGCATGAGACGCAGGACGAGGTTGCGCCGTTCCCGGGTCCGCTCCGGGCTCCGGAAGGGCGAATGGGTGTTGGGCGCGCGGATCATCCCCGCGATCGTGGCGGACTCGGCGAGATCGAGATCGGCCACCTCTTTGCCGAAGTAGTAGCGGGACGCCTCGCCGACTCCGGTGAGCGCGATCGCTCCCCGGCGGCCGAGGTAGATCTCGTTCAGGTAGGTTTCGAGGATCTCGTCCTTGGAGTAGCGGGCGTCGAGCACGACCGCCATGACGGCTTCGTTGGCCTTGCGGCGCAGCGTCCGCTCGGGCGAGAGGTAGAGGTTCTTGACGAGCTGCTGGGTCAGCGTCGAGCCGCCCTGCTTCATCCCGCCCTTGAGCGTCGCGAAGAGAGCGCCGAAGAGCCGGCGCACCGAGACGCCGCTGTGCCGGTAGAAGTCGCGATCCTCGGTCACGAGGACCGCGTCGATCAGGGACGCCGGCGCGTCCGCGAGCCGGATCACCGTGCGGTCCTCGAGCTCCGCCGAGAAGACCGAGCCGAGCAGCTCCGGCTCCAGGAACAGCGCGGGCAGGCTCTGGCCGGAGGCGTCCGCGATCGCCTTGACCTTCTTGCCCGCGACCGTCAGCCGGAACTGCAGGCCCGGGAAATCATGGCCGGGGTACCGGAACGGCCGCGAATGAATCTCGATCGAGTCCTTCTCGATCCGATAGCGGCCCGGACGCTCGGGCGGTTCCTCGACCTGCCGGTAGTAGAGGCGGGCGAGCTTCGCCTGCAGCTCGGCGACCGAAACGGCGTCCCCGGGGCGCAGGACGTAGAGGTCGGAGTAGATGCGCGACGGCAGGTCCCAGCGGCGCCCGTCGAAGCGTTGGACGACGCGCGTCGTGAAGGAGGCGAGAACGAGAACGCCCGCGAGCAGCAGGCTTCCGAAGACCGCGAGGATGGGCATCCGGTGCCGGTACACCCACAGCGGAAGGGAAACCAGGCGGGCGTGCGGATGCTCCTCGCGGTCCTGGGAATCCACGCGCCGCCGAGCATAACGTCATAACATCCGGCCCGGCGTGGCGAAGAAGCGGAACCGGTCTCGCGCGGAGGGCAGTCACGGCGCGCGGGACGCGCGACACGCCGGCACGGCGGCACCGGCGGCGCCCCGGGATGCGGGCGCCACCCTCGCCGCGATCCTCCTCGGCCTCGTGCTCGCGGGAACGGCCCTCGCCGTCGACAGCGTCTCCGCCTCGGCCTTCGACGCGCCCAAGCGCCTCGCCGCGCTCGTGGGGGTCGCGCTGGCCGCCGCCGCGGCGTTCCTGTGGCCCCGGCCGGACTCGCCATCCGGGACCGCCACCGAGCTCTGGCGGCGGATACCGCCGCCGTGCCGCGCGGCCCTCGCCTTCGCCGCCGGCGCGGTCGTGCTCGCCGTCGTGGCCGCGCTGGCCTCGCCCCGGCGCGCGATGTCTCTCGATGCGCTGCGCGCCGTCGGCATCCTCGCGCTGCTGCTGCCGCTCGGCGCCTCGCGCGTCTTTCCGCGCGCCGGCGCGGCCCTCGCGGGCGTCTTCCTCGGCGCCGCGGCCGTCAACGCCATCGTTTCCATCCTCGAGTCCCGGGGCCTCTACAGCCCGTTCCAGCTCGAAACGTTCGGAGCCCGCCAGGAGACCGGCGCCTTCGCGGGCAACGTCGGCTACCTCGCCCTCGTGCTGGCGCTCGCGGTGATCGTCGCGCTCGGGATCCTCGTGTCGGCGCGCCGTCCGCTCGCTCGCGTCGGTGCGGCGGCGGCGCTCGTGCTCTTTGCCGGCGGCCTTCTCGTCAACCTCAACCTGACGGCGCTGACCGCGGCCCTCGCCGGAGCCGCGGTCGTGCTCGTCCTTCGTTTCCGCGCGAAGGCGAAGTTCCCCCTGCTCGCCGCCGCTGCGCTCGTGGCGTTGGCGGTGGCCGCCTACGCGCCGCTCCGGTTTCGCGCGGGAGAGCTCGTCCGCGCCGCCCGGACGGGCCACTGGGACGCGCTCGTCTCCTTCCGCGGCGGCCCCTGGGCCTCCGCCCTCGAGATGATCCGGGAACGGCCGATCCTCGGGTACGGGCCCGGCACCTTCGCCGCCGAGTACGTCCCGCACCGGCTCGCCGCAGAGATCCGCGCCGGGCGGCGCTTCGACAGCCCGCTCCGAACGAGCTCCTATTCGGAGGCGCACAGCGACTACCTGCAGGTCGGCTCGGATGCCGGAGTTCCGGCGGCGCTCCTGGCGGCCGGGGCGGCGGGCTGCCTCCTCACGGCGATTCTCGCGGCGGCCTGGAAAAGGCGCGACGGCGAGGCGATCCTCCTCGCCGCGATCCTCACGGCGGGGGCCGCCGCCGCTCTCACCTGGTTCCCCTTCCAGCGGCCGATCACGGCCGTGCCGCTCCTGCTCGTCGCGGGTCGCGCCTGGAAAGTGGCCGTTGCCGCGGACGCGCATCCGTCCGAGGAACCCGCGGCGTGAAGGCCGGACGGATCCTCCTCTCGCTCGCCGCCGCCGCCCTGCTCGCGCGGGCCGTCGCGCCGGAGTTTCCCCGCTACGCCGCCGAGCGGCGCGTCGGCCAGGCGACCGCGGCCTTTCGCAGCCTGCTCGATCGTTCCCGGGAACCGGAAGGCGCCGCCAACCTGCTCCGCGTCGGCGCGGCCGCGCGAGACGCCGCCGCCGCCCTCCCGGGCGATCCGCGTCCGCTCATGATCGCCGGCGCGGCGTACCTCGTGACGGGCCAGCCGGAGCGCGCCCTCGAAACGTACCGCGACGCCTTCGCCACCGGAGAACGCGCCGAGATCGACCTGAACCTCGGCCGCGCCTACGCCCTCGCCGGACGTACGGAGAGCAGCACCGCGGCCTTCCTCCGCGCCGGCTGGATCAGCCCCGAGATCCTCGCGTCGCTCACACCGGAGGCGGCGGATCCCGTGCGGACGCGCATCGCCGAGCTTCGCCGCGACCTCGCGGAGGGCCGCCTGTCGGCGCCGCCGCCGCTTCCGCCCGAGGAGCGCCGCTAGGCTTTCTTCCCGCGAAAGATCCGGCTCGACCAGACGCCCCAGGCGTGGAGCTTGTAGAGGAGCATCGTCTTCAGGATCGCGAGCCCGTAACGGACCGACGGACCGAACGCGATCTGGGAGGCCTCGTCGAAGTAGCGCGTCTCGATCGGGATCTCGCAGATCCGCAGCTTCTGCGCCATTCCCTGGGCGATGATCTCGGTGTCGAACACGAAACCGTCCGAGTTGGCCTCGAGGTTGACGGATTCGAGATACCGCCGCGTGTACGCGCGAAAGCCGCTGTGGTACTCGGTCAGGTAGATCAGGAACGTCGCGTTCTCGATCGCCGTCAGGAGAATGTTGCCGAGGTACTTCCACTTGGGCATGCCGCCCTGGATCGGGCTGCCTCCGAGCATGCGGCTCCCGAAGGCGGCGTCGTACCGGCCGTTTTCGAGCGCCGCGAGCAGGTGCGGAATGACCGTCGGGTCGTACTGGTGGTCGGGGTGCACCATGACGACCACGTCCGCGCCGCGCGCGAGGGCCGTCTCGTAGCAGGTCTTCTGGTTGCCCCCGTATCCCCGGTTCTTCTCGTGGACGACGGTGTGAATGCCGAGGCGGCGGGCGATCTCGACCGTGCGATCGCGCGACCGGTCGTCGACGAGGATGACGTCGTCGACGCTGCCGCGGGGAATGTCCGCGTACGTCCGCTCGAGGGTCTTCTCGGCGTTGTACGCCGGCATCACGACGGCGACCCGGCGCCGCGCCCGCGATTCAGATGCCACGGCGCGTGAGAACGACCGGGAGCGTGCGCAGCAGGATCGCGAGGTCCAGTCCGAACGACCAGTTGTTCAAGTACGCCAGATCGTAGCGCAACTTGATCTCGGGCTCGGTCGAGTACTCGCCCGAGACCTGCGCGAGCCCGGTCAGCCCCGGACGCGCCGCGTGCCGCAGACCGTAGCCCGGCACCGAGGTCGCAAAGCGCTCGGCGAACTCGGGCCGCTCGGGCCGAGGACCGACGAGGCTCATGTCGCCGCGCAGCACGTTCCAGAGCTGGGGAATTTCGTCGATGCGCGCGGCGCGCAGGGTGCGTCCGATGGCGGTGATCCGCGGATCGTCGGGAGTGGCGAGCACGGCGCCGGTCTCGACCTCCGCGCCCGCACGCATCGTCCGCAGCTTCCAGAGCTCGAAGGGTTTCCCGTCGCGCCCGACGCGCGTCTGGCGGTAGAAGACGCCGCCGCGCGTGGTCGCGGCGACGAGGAGCGCCGCCAGGGCGAGCCCCGGAAGAAGCAGGATCAGGCCCGCGGCGGCCGCGGCCGCATCGAAGACGCGCTTGGAGAGCGCCGCCGCGCCCTCGAGCGGACGCACGCGCGCCTCGAGCAGCGGCAGGTCCCCGACGATCCGGAAGCGCAGGCGCCCGATCATCGTCTCGAAGGGCGACGGCCAAACGAGCAGATCCGCCGCGAAGCCGTCGGGAATGCGCTCGGGAATCCGATCGCGCCAGGAGGGCGCCTCCGGCATCAGGATCACCTCGTCGATCGACCGCTCGCGAACCACCGCGGCGAGATCGGCGGGAGTGCCGAGAACCGGCAGGCCGTGCGCGGCGCCGCCGGTGCTTGCGTCCACGAGCGATCCCACGAGCTCCACGCCCGTCCAGGAATGCCGCCGGATCGTGTCCGCCACCAGCACCGCCGCGGGCCCGCCGCCCACGATGATGGCGCGGCGGCGCGGCTGCGGAAAGAGTCGGTCCAGGGCCGCCCGCCAGAGCCACAGAACGGCGCCGTTGACGACGATGTACACCACGAGGACCGACCGGGGAAACGAATAGGGCTGCGCGAGGAAGTAGACGGCGGCGAGCGTGAAGAGCTCGACGAAGAGCGCCGGCAGCAGCAGGCGCGCGAGCGGCTCGCGGAAGCGCTCGTGGTCCCGGTAGAGGCCGAAGAATGCGAGCGCGAAGGACTGGACGGCCGCGACGATCGTGATGTTGCCCAGCGTGAACCGGACGCTTTCCGGCGGCAGGAGCGCGAGGGTGCCGGGCAGGGCCACGCGGCGGCGCAGGTAGAAGGCGAAGCCGAGGCTCGCGACGGCGATCGCGATGTCCCCCGCCAGCGCCACACCGCGAAACCAGGACCGGCGGCCCGCCGCCATCAGGAGCGCGCCGTCCGGACCCAGAACGGGCGGCTGTGCCCGAGCAGTCCCGCGGCGACGCCGAGCGCCAGCCCCACGTTCAACACGCCGAAATAATAGAGCCTCCCGGCCGCTCCGCCGAGAACGGGCCGCGTTCGCGCGAGAACGAGCGACAGGGCGGCCGCCGCGAGAACCGCGATTCCCGCCGCGCGCCACCCGGGCGCGAAGAGGGCGGCGACGGCGGCGAGGAGCCCCAGGACCGGCGCGAGCCAGCGCGCGGCCTTGCGGGACGCGAACGCGAACGTGAGCGCGGGATGCGCCGCGGCGTTCCAGAGCCAGAGCTCGCGGCGCAGCACCTGCCCGGCGCCGATGCCAATGCGCACGCGCCGGGACACCTCCGCGCCGACGTCCCGCGCCGCCTCCTCGCGCGCGACCGCGCCGCCCGCGAAGACGACCCGGCGCCCCGCCCGGGCGACGCGCGCGGGGATCAGGAAATCGTCCATCGACGTCGTGTCGGGCGGGAGGACCGGCACGAGCGCCCGGCGGGCCGCGTAGATCCCGCCGTTGGCCCCCAGACACGCGCCCAACCGTCCCTCGGCCTCCTTCAGGCGCGTCTCGAAGTCCCAATACGCGGCTTCGGGAGTCGCGCCGCCTGCCGGATGGCGCTCGAACAGCAGCCGCCCGCACGCCGCCCCGGCGTCCTCCGCCGCCATCGCCTCGAGGAGGCCGGCGACCGCTCCCGGATCGAACCGCGTGTTGGCGTCCGTGAAGACGAGGACCTCGGCCGTCGAGGCGGCGACCAGATCGTTCAACACGGAAGCCTTCCCGCGACGCGTCGGGTACTCGACGACGGACACCGCGGGCCCCGGACCGGCCGCCGCCTCGCGGGCGCGCGCGGCCGTCGCGTCGCGGCAGCCGTCGCACCCGATCGAGATGGTCAGCGCGGCCCCGGGAACCGTCTGCCCGCGCAGATCCGCCACCCGCGCCGCGATCACCTCTTCCTCGTCCGCGGCCGACAGCACGACTTCCACGGACGCGGGATCGGCGCCCCGCGCGCCGGCGCGGGGAGTCCCGCCACGGCGCGCGAGCGCCCCGACGAGCGGCGGGTAGATGGCGTACGACCACACGAAGAGCACGGCCGCGGTCAGCGCCAGCGCCGCCGCGAGCCCGAAGGCCGTCATGCGGCCCCTTCCGCCCCGGCGAGCGCCCGCGCGAAGGCAGCCCCGATCGGTCCCCAGCCGTACATGCGCTCGACCCGCGCGCGCGCGGCTTGCGCCTGCCGCCGCGCGGCACCGGCGTCGGAGAGCAGCGCGACGACCGCCGCGGCGAACGCGTCCGCGTCGTCGCGCCGCAGGATCTCGGTCTCGGCGGCGAACGCGAGGCCCTCCGCTCCGATGGAGGTCGCAACGACGGGCACTCCGGTCGCGGCCGCCTCCAGCACCTTCAGCCGGGTCCCCCCTCCGGCGCGCAGCGGCACCACGCAGACGGCGGCGGCGAGCCAGTGCGTCCGCGCGTCGCCCCCCTCCCCCGCAAACACGCCGCCGCCGCTGCCGCCACCAAGCCGCATCAGGTCCGGCGGCGCCGACCGGCCCACGATCTCCGCGCGCGCGGCGGGACGGGCCCGGCGCACACGGGGCCAGACGTCGGAGAGGAACCAGCGCACGGCGTCGGCATTGGGCGGCCAGGAGAGATCGCCCACGAAGACGACGGTCTCGCCCGGCGGGGCGGAAGCCCGGAACGCATGCCGCGCGAGGTCGACGCCGTTGGGAACGACGAGGGGCTCCGCGCGCGGCCGAAGCGCCCCGAGCGCCGCGGCGTCGCGCGCCGAGACGCAGGAGATGCCGGCCGCAGCCGGAACGAGCGCGGCCTCGACGCGCGCGACGCGGTCCGCCTGCAGGCCGGCGAATCCGCGAAGGAGCAGGGACGGCGCCGTCTCCGCCGTGCGCCGCCAGATCTCCGAGTCCAGGTTGTGAAAGTCGACCCAGAGAGGCGCTCCCGCGTTCCGAGCCGCGGACGCCACGTGGTAGGAGTGCGCGACGATCCACCGGGGCCTCTCGGCCGCGACGAGCTCCTCGACGCGCCGCATCAGACGGGCCGACCGGTAGAGCCGCTCCGAGTAGGCGCCTCCGGCGAGCAGACTCCCCGCGGCGGAGGCGAAACGCCGGGCGCCGCGCGCCCCCTGCGGGACGAGCGCGCCTTCGACCTCCGGCCGGCCACTGTGCGGGATAGGTCCGCTCCGGGTCCGCCAACGAAAGAGCCTTCACGCGGAACTCCCGCGCGAGCGCTTCGAGCAGGTGGTAGTTGCGGATGGCGAGACCGTCGCGCGCCGCGTGCGGCGGGCGGGGAAGCACGCTGACGACGAGGGGTTTCGCCGTCGCCGTCGCCGTCATCGTGGCGCACCGGTCAGCGCCGCCCGATAGCGCGCCCGCCGGATCCGGCCGCGCTCGCCCGGAGTGAGCACGGCGACGGCGTACCGGAGCGCGGCGCCGGCCGCGAGCACCGGGCGCACGAACGCCGCGGCCGCCTTGCCGTGGTGCTTGGCGGCATAGCGGACGAGCGAGGTGTGCAGCTGCCCGAAGTAGCGGTCGCCCGTCGACGCGCCGCCTTCGTGCACGACCTCCGCGCGGGGCTCGAACAGGATCCGCCGCCCTCCCCGGCGCCAGCGGGCCATGAGATCCGACTCCTCGGCGTAGAGAAAGAATCCCTCGTCGAAACCGCCGGCCGCCTCGAAGGCCTCGCGCCGAACGAGAAGCGCGGCGCCCTTGAGCGCCTCGACCTCGCGGGCGCGGCCGTGATCCTCGCGCACGGCAGTGTGGCCGGCGAAGGGCCCGCGTCCCCCCGTCACGAACGCGAGACCCAGGCTCTCGCAGAGCACCCGCCACGGCGAGGGCAGACGCTGGATCGAGGGCTGGAGCGAGCCGTCCGCGTTGAGGAGCCTCGGTCCCGCGGCCGCGGCTCCCGGGTCGGCGTCGAGGGCCGCCGCCAGCGTCGCGGCCGCGCCGGGACGCAGATACGCATCGGAGTTCAGGAGCAGGACGTAGGGACGGCTCGTCCGCGAGACGCCCCGGTTGCAGCCCGCGCCGAAACCGCGGTTGACCGGCTCGACGTGGAGAAGGACCCCGGGTGCTTCGCGGGCGAGCAGGGCGGCGAGATCGTCGCCCGAGGCGTTGTCGACGACGTGCACCTCGATTCCCGGAGCGCCGTTCATCGCCGCCCGGGCCGCCCGCAGGGTCTCGACGGGAGTGCGATGGTGGACGATGATCGCCGCGATCCGCTCCCCGGAGCCCGTCAACCCCCGAACCCTCGAGTCTCCACCGCCGCGAGTATAGGAGGGACGGCGCGCGCCGCGTGCGATGATCGCCGCACCATGAAGCTCGACGAGATCGTCCGCCGCGCGCGCAAGGTCTCCCGCCCGTTCCGGGTCCGCGACGGCAAGGGTTTCCGCCTCGCGGACTACGATCCCGGGGACACGCTCACGTTCACTTCGAAAGACAAGCCGCGGGCCAAGGAGGCGCTCGAGACCGGCGTCGCGGCGCTGTCCGAGCTCCAGAACATGCTCTACGCGCAGGACCGCTGGGCGGTGCTGCTCATCTTCCAGGCGATGGATGCGGCCGGCAAGGACGGCGCGATCAAGCACGTCATGTCGGGCATCAATCCGCAGGGCTGCCAGGTCTACTCCTTCAAGGCGCCGTCCGCCGAGGAGCTCGACCACGACTTCCTGTGGCGCTGCGCGAAAGACCTGCCCGAGCGCGGCCGCATCGGCATCTTCAACCGCTCGTACTACGAGGAAGTGCTGGTCGTGCGGGTGCACCCCGAGATTCTCGCGGGCCAGAAGCTGCCGCCGGAGCTCGTGACGAAGAGCATCTGGGAGGAGCGCTTCGAGGACATCCGCGACTTTCGAGCGCTACCTTTCGCGCAACGGCATCGTCGTCCGCAAGTTCTTCCTCCACGTCTCGAACGCCGAGCAGAAGCGGCGCTTCCTCGAGCGGCTCGAGAAGCCCGAGAAGAACTGGAAGTTCTCGGCCGCGGACGTGCGCGAGCGCGCGCCACTGGAAGGACGTACATGGCGGCCTACGAGGACACTGATCCGCGAATACCGCGACGCCCGAGTCCCCCTGGTACGTGGTGCCCGCCGACAACAAGTGGTTCACGCGCACGGTCGTCGCGGCGGCCGCGATCGACGCGCTGGCATCCCTCGATCTGCACTACCCGGTCGTGGGACCCGCGGCGCGCAAAGAGCTCGCCGCGGCCCGGCGGCAGCTGCTCGCCGAGAAGTAGCGCGGCGGATCGCGCCCAAAGAAAAACGCCCCGGCTCGCGCCGGGGCGTTGGAACTCGATTCGAAACGGGTCAGTACATGCCGCCCATGCCGCCGGGCATGCCGCCGCCGCCGCCGGCCGGCTTGTCCTTCTCCTTGATCTCGGAGACGAGGGCCTCGGTCGTCAGCATCAGGCCGGCCACCGACGCCGCGTTCTGCAGCGCGTTCTTGGTGACCTTCGTCGGGTCGATGATGCCCGCCTTGAGCATGTCCTCGACCTTCTCGGCGTTGGCGTTGTACCCGTAGTTGCCGCCCTTGGCCTTGAGCTCGTTGATGACCACCGAGCCCTCGGCCCCCGCGTTGGCCACGATCTGGCGGGTCGGCTCCTCGAGCGCGCGCACCACGATGCGGGCGCCGATCTTCTCGTCGCCCGACAGCTCCTTGGCCGCCTTCTCCACGGCGTCGACACAGCGCAGAAGCGCCACGCCGCCGCCCGGGACGATGCCTTCCTCGACGGCCGCCTTGGTCGCGTGCATCGCGTCCTCGACGCGGGCCTTCTTCTCCTTCATCTCGGTCTCGGTCGCAGCGCCGACCTTGATCACGGCCACGCCGCCCACGAGCTTGGCCAGGCGCTCCTGGAGCTTCTCGCGGTCGTAGTCCGAGCTGGTCTCGTCGATCTGCGCCCGGATCTGCTTGACCCGGCCCTGGATGGTTTCCTGCTTCTTCTTGGAGCGGTCATCGACCACGATCGTCGTGTTGTCCTTGTCGACCGTGACCTTCTTCGCGTCGCCGAGATCCTCCCACTTGACGTTCTCGAGCTTGATGCCGAGGTCCTCGGAGATGAGCTTGCCGCCCGTGAGGATCCGCGATGTCCTCGAGCATGGACTTGCGGCGGTCGCCGAAGCCCGGCGCCTTGACGGCAGCAGACCTGGAGCGTGCCGCGGAGCTTGTTCACGACGAGCGTCGCGAGCGCCTCGCCCTCGACTTCCTCGGCGATGATCAGGAGGGGCTTGCCCTGCTTGGCGATCTGCTCGAGGATCGGGAGGAGGTCCTTCATGTTCGAGATCTTCTTCTCGAAGAGGAGAACCTTGGCGTTCTCCATGATGCACTCCATCCGCTCGGCGTCGGTGATGAAGTACGGGGACAGGTAGCCGCGGTCGAACTGCATGCCCTCGACGACTTCGAGGGTGGTCTCGAGGCCGCGCGCCTCCTCGACCGTGATCACGCCGTCCTTGCCGACCTTGTCCATCGCCTCGGCGATGATCTTGCCGATCTCTCGAGTCGTTGTTGGCCGAGATGGTGCCGACGTGGGCGATGTCCTTGCCCTCGACCGGCTTGGAGAGCTTGTCGAGCGACTCGCACGGCCGCGCGAACGGCCGCGTCGATGCCGCGCTTGAGCTCCATCGGGTTGGCGCCGGCGGTGACGTTCTTGATGCCCTCGCGATAGATCGCCTGGGCGAGAACCGTCGCCGTCGTCGTGCCGTCGCCCGCGACGTCGGAGGTCTTCGAGGCGACCTCACGGACCATCTGGGCGCCCATGTTCTCGAGGGAATCCTGGAGCTCGATTTCCTTCGCAACCGTCACGCCGTCCTTGGTGACCGTCGGGGATCCGAACTTCTTCTCGATGACGACGTTGCGGCCCTTCGGGCCGAGCGTCACCTTGACCGCGTCGGCGAGCTTGTTGACGCCGTGGAGGACGCGCTGGCGCGCCTCTTCTCCGTAAATGATCGTTTTCGCTGCCATGTGCGTTGCTCCTTACTTACTTTCGACGACGGCCAGCACTTCGTCCTCGCGGAGGATCAGGTGCTCGACTTCGTCGATCTTGATTTCGGTGCCGGCGTACTTGCCGATGAGGATGCGGTCGCCCTTCTTGACGTCGAGGGGAAACTGCTTGCCTTCCTCATTCACCTTGCCCTTGCCCACGGCGACGACTTCCGCCTCCATCGGCTTTTCCTTCGCGGTGTCGGGGATGATGATTCCGCCCCGCTTCTTCTCACCGCCCTCTTCCACGCGCTTGACCAGGATCCGATCGTAGAGTGGCCGAATCTTCATGAGACTCCTCCTTGAACCTTGAACTTCGATTCGCTGTTTTGCCTTCGCGCTCGACGCGGCTTTGCGCCGCTTCGAAGGAAGGCGATACTAGCACTCCTCGGTGACGAGTGCTAGCAGCCGGGCGAAAAGCGCGAGAGCTCTGTCTCAAGTAGTTGGCACAGAACGACTTATTTATTGCCATTCCCGTTCCGTCGGCCGCCGAAACGGCCCTCGAGCGCCTTTTCTGGCCGCATCCGTAGAATCCCCGAGTGTTACCCATCGTCCTCCGTTCGGTGGCGGTGTACGCGGTGGCCGCGGCCCTCGCCCTCTGGGCCGCCGGGCGGTGGGTCCTTCCCCTGAGGAAGCGCGTGGCCCTCGTTCTCGCGCTGCTGCCGCTCCTCTTCACGGGACGGGCGCTTTCGACCGGGAGGCTCTTCGCACCGATCGACATCCTCTTCAGCGGCGAGCCGTTCCGGCCCTTGAAGGCCGCGCACGGGATCCCGGCGCACGCGCGCACGCCGCTGCTCTCCGACGTGTCCTCCTCGATGATCCCGTGGCACCAGGCCGTACGCGAATCGATCGCGGACGGACGCCTCCCGCTCTGGAATCGCTTCGTCCTGGCCGGAGAGCCGCTCCTCGCCGTCCAGCAGCACGCCGCCCTGCACCCGTCGACCTGGTTCTCCCTGCTGCTTCCGGCGGCGCAGGCCTGGACGTTCCTGATGACGCTGCGCCTCTTCCTCGCGCTGCTCGCGGCGTATCTGTTTTTCCGGGAGATCGGTTGCGGGGAGACGTCGTCTCTCCTCGGCGCCGCCGGCTGGGGCTTCTCGGACACCCTCGTCTTCTGGCTCGGCTATCCCGTGACCGTCTCGCTCGGGCCCTTTCCCCTGCTCCTTCTGGGCCTGCACCGGCTGGCGCGGGACGCCGACCGGCGGGCCTTCGCCTTGACCGTGACGGCCCTCGTCCTCATCGTCACGGCGGGACACCCGGAGACGCTCCTGTTCGCCGTGGCCGGGGGCGGCGTCTACTTTCTTTTCCGGCTGGGCGCCGCACCCCGCGAACGGCGCGTGCGGGCGGTCCTCGTTTCCCTGCTCGCCGGTGTCGCGGCGCTCGGCCTGACCGCCGTGCAGCTGCTCCCGCTCGTCGAAGCCCTGCCGCAGACCTGGGAGCACGTGTTCCGGCACGGCTGGTACGCGAACGTCAAGAAGTCGGTCGAGCTCGCCGACAGCGCGCGCCGCGGTGTCACGGCCGTGCTGCCCTTCGCCTACGGCGAATCGGGCCGCTCGCTCCTCTGGAAAGACTTCGGTCCGCCCGGGCTCTACGCGGGCGCGCTCCTCTTCCCGCTCGCGATCGTCGGCCTCGGCTCCCGCCGCGGTCCGCGATGGGCCTTCCTCGCGATGGGCCTGCTCGGCGCGGCGCTCTGGGCGCGTCTGGCTCTCGTCACCGACGCGGTGGCCGCCCTTCCGCTCTTCGACATCGGCGTTCTCGACTACCTCGGATTTCTCGCCGTCTTCGCTCTCGCGGCCCTCGCCGCTCTCGGTGCGGACCGGCTCCAGCGCGGCGAAGGAACCGCTGGCGTTCGCGATCGCCGGCGCGGTCACGGCGGGCGCGATCGCGGGAGCCTTCGCGCTTCGCCGAGGCCGGTCTCACCGACCTCGGGATGCCTGCGGACTTCGCGCAGGCGAGGCTCGCTCTGGGAGATCGGTCCCCTGCTCGCCGGCGCGCTCCTCGTCGTGCTCCTCCGAAAGAGCGCGCCGTGGAGGGCGACGGCGGCGGCGCCGGCGTTGCTGCTCGGCATGCTCCTCGCGGCGCGGGTCGCCGAGGCGGGGTCGATCTATCCGACGTATCCCGCGAGCGCCCTCTACCCTCCCCTGCCCGCGCTCGACGCCGTCCCGAGAAACGCGCCGTTTCGCTTCGTCGGCGTCGGCGCGTTCTTCGTTCCCAACGCGGCGGCGATGTACGGCGTCGAGGACGTGCGCGGCTACGCGTCCATGACGCTCTGGTCGCTGCGGCGGACCTATCCGCTCTGGTGCGTGGACCAGAACGTCTGGTTCAACCGGGTCGACGACCTCACGCGGCCGTTCCTGTCCTTCCTGAACGTCCGCTACGCCCTCGTGTCCGCCGGGCAGCCGGCTCCCGCGGGTTGGACGCGCATCGCGAGCGGCCCGACCGCCGACCTGCTCGAGAACGGCGGCGCGCTCGCCCGTGCGTTCGTGCCGGCCTCCTTCATCGAAGAGCCCGACGTCGAGCGCCGGATCGAAGCGCTCGGCCGGATCACGGACTTCGCGCAGCTTGGCATCGTCGGCGTCGGCGTCGGCGTCGGCGTCGGATCGCCCTCCGGCGCGGCGGCGCCGGAGAGACCGAACGGCCGCGCGCGCGTCGCGATCGCGGACTATCGCCCTCAGTCGTTGGAGCTCGAGATCGAGGCCGAGGAAGAGGCCGTCATCGGGACCTCGATCCCCGGCTGGCGCGGCTGGAAGGCGCGGCTCGACGGCCAGCCGATCGCTCCCCTGTCCTACAACCACGCCTTCCTGGGATTTCGCGTTCCTTCGGGCACGCACCGCCTCACCCTCCGGTACCTACCCGACGGTTTCGTCGCGGGAGCGGCCGTGAGCGCGGCGACGTTCGTGGTCCTCCTGGTGCTCGGGGTCTCGGGCCTTCGGCGGCAGCGGATAAGCTCCCGCCGATGAGCCTGCGCGGCGCCAACGTCCTGATCACCGGCGGTTTGGGCTTTCTGGGCTCCAGCCTTGCCGCGCGGCTCGTGGCCGACGGAGCGCGCGTGACCCTCTGCGACGCGCTCATCGAGGGATACGGGGGCAATCCGGCCAACATCCGTGAGATTCGGGACCGTGTCGAGGTCGATGCGGCCGACGTCCGCGACGCGGCCGCGATGGAGCGGCTCGTGGCCGGACGCGACGTGGTCTTCCACCTCGCCGCCCAGGTATCGCACGTCATGTCGCTGTCGAACCCCTATCCCGACATCGACATCAACATCAAAGGAACGGCGGTGGTGCTCGAGGCCTGCCGGAAGGTCAATCCGTCCGCCGTCGTCGTGCGCTCGGGCACGCGCGGCCAGTACGGCCCCGCCGTCACGCTTCCGGTGTCCGAAGAAACGCCCGCGGACCCGCGCGGCATCTACGAGATCTCGCAGCTCTCGGCCGAGATGATCTGTCGGACGTACACCCGCATCCACGGGATCCGGACGGTGCCCCTGCGCCTGACGAACGTGTACGGCCCGCGGAGCCAGATGAAGCATTCGCACTTCGGGGTCGTGAACTGGTTCGTGCGCCTCGCCCTCGAGGGCCGCCCGATCCCGATCTTCGGTACCGGCAACATCCTGCGGGACTTCCTCTACGTCGACGACTGCGTCGAGGCGCTCGCCGCGGCGGCCGCGGCGCCGGCGGCCGTCGGGGAGATCCTCAACGTCGGCCACGACCGCCCGTCGACTTTTCTCGAGGTCGCCGAAACCCTGCGCGCGCTCGTTCCCGGCACCCGCATCGAGTTCACCGACTTCAGCCCGGAGCGGCGGGCGCAGGAGCCCGGCGACTTCGTGTCGGACATCTCCAAGATCCGCCGCCTTCTCGGATGGGAGCCGCGCGTCGGACTCGAGGACGGGCTCGCGCGAACGGTCGCGTTCTACCGGGACCGGCGATCGGACTACTTCTGAGCTCCCGGCCGTCGCCGGCCTTCCGCTAAGCTAGCGGCAGCGCATGATCTCCATCCACCCGACCGCTCTCGTCGCCACGAAGGCCATCGGCGACGGCACGCGGATCTGGGCGTTCGTGAACATCCTCGCGGGCGCGACGATCGGAAGCGACTGCAACATCTGCGATCGCTGCTTCATCGAGAACGACGTCGTCCTCGGCGACCGCGTGACGGTGAAGTGCGGCGTGTCGCTCTACGACGCGCTGACGCTCGAGGACGACGTGTTCGTCGGACCGGACGTGACCTTCGCCAACGATCCCCGGCCCCGCAGCGGCGCGCATCTGTCGGAGCACCCCCGGACCCGCGTCCGCCGCGGCGCCAGCCTCGGCGCCGGGGCGATCCTGCTGCCGGGCGTCACCGTCGGCCGGCACGCCATGGTCGGCGCGGGGGCGCTCGTGACGCGCGAGGTCCCCGACTTCGCGCTCGTCTACGGCTCGCCCGCCGCCGTGCACGGTCATGTCTCCCGCTGCGGCCGGACGCTCCGTTTCGAGAACGGCGGCGCCGCGTGCGCGTGCGGAGGGCGCTACGTCCGCGCCGCCGACGGCTCCGTGACCGAGGCGCCGTGAGCCCGCCCGCCGCCGGCGCCGCGGTCCGTATCCGTGTCCCCTTCGGCGCCCTCGCGCTCGACTATCGCGAGAAGCGCGCGGCGATCGACCCCGCCATCGCGCGCGTGCTCGAGCGCGGCTGGTTCGTCCTCGGCGAAGAGGTCGCGGCCTTCGAGGCCGCCTTTGCGAAGTTCCTGGGCGTTTCCCACGTCGTCGCGTGCGCCAACGGGACCGAGGCCATCGCCCTCGCTCTACGGGCGCTCGGCGCCGGCCCGGCCGACGAGGTGATCCTTCCCGCGAACACCTGCGGTCCCACGCTCGCCGGCGTGCGCATGGCGGAGGCGAAGGCCGTCCTCGCCGACGTTGACCCCGAAACCCTCACCCTCGATCCCGAATCCGCCGAGCGCGTGCTCACCTCCGCGACGCGCTTTCTCCTCCCGGTCCACTTGTACGGAGGAATCGCCGACCTGGCCGGCCTGCTCGCGCTCGCCCGCAAGCGCTCGATCACCGTGGTCGAGGACTGCGCCCAGAGCCACGGCGCCCGGTTCGACGGACGCGCGGCGGGCTCGTTCGGACGGGCCGCCGCCTTCTCGTTCTATCCCTCCAAGAACCTGGGCGCCTACGGCGACGGGGGCGCGGTCGCGACCTCGGACGCCGACGTCGCGGCGCGGCTGAAGGAGCTGCGCCAGTACGGCTGGACCCGGCGCGACTTCGCGGAGCGGGAAGGCTGGAACTCGCGGCTCGACGAGCTGCAGGCGGCGATCCTCTCGGCCAAGCTCCCTTACCTCGCGGACGAAAACGCGCGCCGGCTCGAGATCGCCGCGCGTTACGACGCGGCCTTCGCGACTCTGCCGGTCCGCCGCCTGGGGACGCGCGCGGGCGCCGTGCCGGCGCGCCACATCTACCCGATCCGCGTCGAGCGCCGCGACGCGCTCCGCGCGCACCTGACGGCCCGCGGCATCGAGACGGCCGTCCACTATCCGGTGCCGCTCCACCTCCAGCCGGCATACGCGTTTCTCGGCGGCCGGAAGGGCGACTTCCCGGTCTCCGAAGCGGTCTGCGAGTCGGTCCTGTCGCTGCCCGTCCATCCGGGGCTGACGGACGAGCAGGTCGACGCCGTCGTCGCCGGCGTCGCCGCGTTCTTCGGGAGCCGCGCTTGAGCCCGCCCCGCGAGCTCGTCTCCGTCGTGGTCCCCGTCTATTTCAACGCCGAGAGTCTGCCCCGCCTCGCCGAGCGGCTGCGCGCGATCGCGGAGTCGGCCGACTGGGACATGGAGGTCGTCTTCGTCGACGACGGCTCGCAGGACGCGTCGTGGGAACGGATCGAGGAGATCGGACGGGCGTGGCCGCGGGCGCGCGGCGTGCGCCTGACGCGCAACTTCGGCTCGCAGATGGCGATCACGGCGGGGCTCGCCGAGGCAAGGGGCGCCGCGGCGGCGGTCCTGTCGGCGGATCTCCAGGAGCCGCCGGAGCTGCTTCCCGAGATGGTCGCCGCGTGGCGCAAGGGCGCGACCGCCGTTCTGGCGGTTCGCCGGAGCCGGCCCGAGGCCTGGACCACGCGCGCGGCCGCCGGCTTCTACTACCGCACGCTCCGGCGCCTCGCCTTCTCGGAGATGCCCGCGGGAGGTTTCGACTGTTTCCTGATCGGCCGCCCCGCGATCGACTTTCTCGTCGAAAGCCGCGAGGTGCACACCTCCCTTCCCGGCCTCCTTCTCTGGGGGGGATTCGCGACCGCGCTCGTGCCCTACGACCGCGCGGCGCGCGAGGACGGCGAGTCCCGCTGGACCTTCGGCAAGAAACTGAAGTACTTCATCGACGCCGTCGTCTCATTTTCGTTCGCGCCGCTGCGCTGGATGTCCGTCGCGGGCGCCCTGCTCGCCGCGGCCGCCTTCGCGTATGCCGTCTTCCTCGTCGTCTACAAGCTCCTCCACGGCCAGCCCATGGCCGGATGGACCTCCCTGATGGTGGCGGTCGCCTTCTTCTCGGGCGTCCAGCTGCTCTGCCTCGGCATCCTCGGCGAGTACCTCTGGCGAACTCTCGACGCGGCGCGGGCGCGCAAGGGCTTCCTCGTCCGCGACCGGACGCGTTAGCCGCCCCTTTCCACCCCCGGGCGGACGTACCCTTGCCTCACCAAGGAGGCAAGACATGTCCAGGAAATCGCTCGGCGCCGTCGTTCTCATGCTCGGGCTCGTTGCGCGCGCCGCCGCCGGACAGCACCCGCCCGCCGCGCCGGAATTGTTCGGTACGGAAGGCGGCGCCGTGACGGTGATCGGGTTCGACGACTTCTTCCCGAGAAACTCGGCCGACGGCTGGTCCTCAACCGGAAACAACCGCTCCTCACCGGGCCCGCTGGTGACGGGCCTCAACATGATTCCCAACGGAGCGATTCTCGAGGCGGTGATCGTGTACGTGTACGACGCGGACCCGGTCGAGGACGTCGAGGCCAGGATCTGCTCGAGCTCCTGGACGATCATCAACGGGGAGGGGGGCATCGCCGACTGCGGCCTCGCCGTCGGCTCCACCTCGGGGACGGAGAGCTCGACGGTGATCGTTCTGGACGACGACATCCCGATCGGCTATCAGGAACAGGTCGAGTTCATCGGGCCGACGGTCAAGCACTACTACCTCCAGGTGGAGGCTCCCGGCCCCCTCACGCGGCTGCACATGGCGCGCCTCGTCTGGCGGCGCCAGGTCAGCCCCGCGGAAGGCCCGCCGGCCTTCGGCGACGTCCCGGAAAATCATGCCTTCTACCAGTTCGTCGAGGCGCTCGCCCGGTCGGGGATCACCGCGGGATGCGGCGGCGGAAACTACTGCCCCGATGCACCCGTCACGCGCGGCCAGATGGCGGTCTTCCTCGCCAAGGCGCTCGGCCTGCACTGGCCCTGGGAAGCGGTCGTGAAAGCGAGCGTCACACCGACGCGCTGACCGCCTCCGCCACGCGTTCGACCTCGGCGTCGGTGAGCTCGGCGAACACGGGAAGCGCCAGGACTTCCTCCGCCGCCTTCTCGGCCTGCGGGAAGTCGCCCGGGCGGCCGCCGAAGTGCGCGAAGCAGGCCTGGAGGTGAAGCGGCACCGGGTAGAAGACCGACGTCGCGACTCCGCGGGCGGCGAGGCGCTTGCGGAGACCGTCGCGGTCGGCGGCGCGGATCACGAACTGGTGGTAGACGTGCCGGTTTCCCGGCGCCTCGACGGGCAGCGTGAGGCGTCCCCCGCGCGCCGCGTCGGCCAGGAGCGCCGCGTAGCGTGCGGCGATGGCGCGGCGCCGGCCGTTCCAGGCCTCGAGGCGGGGCAGCTTCGCCGAAAGCACCGCCGCCTGCAGCGCGTCGAGGCGGAAGTTGCCGCCGACGCGGTCGTGCACGTACGTCGCCGTCGAGCCGTGGACGCGCAGGCTCTTCACGAGCGCCGCCAGGCCGTCGTCGTTCGTCGTGACCGCTCCCGCGTCGCCGGCGGCGCCGAGGTTCTTGGTCGGGTAGAAGGAGAAAGCGGCGAGCTCCGAGAGTCCGCCGGCCGGCCGACCGTGGTACTGCGCCCCGATCGCCTGGCAGGAATCCTCGAGGACCGGAATGCTCAGCCGCCGCCCGATCTCGAGGATGGGATCCATGTCCGCGCACTGCCCGTAGAGGTGAACCGGCATGATCGCCTTGGTCTTCGGCGAGATCGCGGCCTCGAGCCGCGAGGGGTCCAGGTTGAACGTCGCGGCGTCGATGTCGACGTAGACCGGCCTGGCGCCGAGTCGCGCCACGACGCCGGCCGAGGCGAAGAAGGAAAAGGGCGAGGTGACGACTTCGTCGCCGGGCGCGACCCCGAGCGCCATCAGCGCAACCAGCAGCGCATCGGTTCCCGAGGACACGCCGAGCGCGTGCCGCACGCCGAGCGCCGCCGCCAGCCCCTTCTCGAACTCCTCGTTGGCCGGCCCGAGGACGAACCGTCCCGAGGCGAACACGTCCGCGACGCGCCGCTCGATCTCACGCCGCAGCGCGTCGTCGTAGCGGGTCAGGTCGAGGAGGGGAACCGGAGGGAGCGCGGAGCTCACGGGGCCGATTCTACCGGCCCGCGCGGCGGAAGGCGTGTCATGCCCAGGAGGTGCGTTGCGCACGGTCTACGGTTTACGTGTACCGCGCGAGAAACGCTCAGGGCGCCCGCCGCAGCAGGTGGGCCGTGAACCCGTCGACGCGGGCGTCGGGAAGCAGGCGCAGGCGCGCACCGGTGACGAAGCGCGCCAGCTCCCGCGGCGGATCGATCGGCGCCGGCGCCAGACCCGGGACCGCCGCGCAGGCCCGTTCGACGACCCTTTCGTTCTCCTCTTCCTCGAGGCTGCAGGTCGAGTAGAGGAGATATCCGCCCGGAGCGAGCAGCTGAGCGGCCGCGAGGAGCTGCGCCTCCTGCGCCTTCGCGAGGCGATCGATGGCCGCGGCGGTAAGGCGATACCGGATCTCCGGGTTCTTTCGAAGCGTCCCCGTGCCGCTGCACGGCGCATCGAGGAGCACGCGGTCGAAGCTCCCCGCAGGCAGCGGCAGGGCCGCGAGATCCGCCGCGACCGGAAAGACCCGCGCGTCGAGACGGCGGGCGTTCTCGACGACCCGCGCGAGGCGCCCGATCGAAAGATCGAGCGCGATGGTCCTGTGCGCGCGGCCGTGGGCGAGCGCGGAGAGCGACTTGCCTCCGGGAGCAGCCGCGAGATCGACGAGCCGCTCGCCCTCCGGCATCAGCAACGGCAGCGTCTGAGCGCCGAGATCCTGCACGCTGAAGTGGCCCGCGGCAAAGAGGGGCGAACGGAGCGCGTTGCCGGCGAGGACGGTCACGCCGAGCGGCGTCAGCCCGGACCCCTCCGTCTCGAGGCCCTCCTCCGCCAGCGCCGCGCGGAGCGCGTCGCGGGTCGTGCGCCGCGGATTGACGAGCAGGTCGAGCCGCGGCGGCTCGTTGTCCGCCGCGAGCACACCGCGCGCGGCGTCGCTTCCGAATCGCGCGAGCCAGCGCTCGACGAGGAACCGCGGGTGGGAATAGTGGCGCGCCAGCGCCTCCGCCGATCCGTTTGCCGGCGCTGCCGGAACGGGCAGCAGAAGAATGCCGCGGAGAACGCCGTTGACGAGCTTCGACGCTCCCTCGCCGCCGCTCGCGCGCGCGTGCTCGACCGCCTCGCTCACGGCCGCGTACGGCGGGATGCGGTCGAGGTGTCGCGCCTGGTAGAGAGCGACCTCGAGGATCTCGAGCAGGTTCGGCGCGAGCTTCGGCAGCGGAATGCGGCTGACGGCCGCGATCTCCGCGTCGAGCGCCGTCTTCCAGCGCAGGACGCCGAGGACGAGCTCCCGAAGCAGATCCGCATCCTGTGCCGACAGGCCGCGGGCCAGCTCGGAGACGAGCGGAGCGGCGAGCCGGCCCCCGCCGAGAATCTTGCGCAGCGCCTCGACCGCCCGCGTCCGCGCCGACGGCGCCCGGGGTTTCAAGCGCCGCCGCTTCCCGCAGGCGCGTGGCCCTCGAATCGGCCGGGCAGCCGGACCGCGCGCCCGAACTCGGCGCCGCTCACGGGCCGGCGCCCGGCCCGCTGGAGCTGCAGGAGGCGCAGGGCCGAGCTGCCGCCCGCCGAGGCGAGAAGCGCGTCGCCGTCGAGCCGGAACGCGCCGGGAACGTCACTCCCGATTCCGGGGAGCCCCTCCGCCTCGAGAATCTTGACGCGCTCCCCCTCGCAGAACGTGAAGAGCCCGGGCCAGGGCGTGAAAGCCCGCAGCCGGCGCAGGATCTCGTCGGCCGGGCGATCCCAGTCGACGAGCCCGTCCTCCCGGCGGATCGGACGGCACAGCGTGGGCTCCCCTTCCTGCGGTCGGGCCACGAGCCCGCCGGCGGCGAGACGCCTCAGCGTCTCCACGAGAAGCTCGCCTCCCATGCGCCCGAGCCGATCCGAGAGCTCGCCCGCCGTCTCCCCTTCGCCGATTGCGACACGGCGCTCGAGGAGCACGGGGCCCGTGTCGAGCCCTTCCTCCATGCGCATGGTCGCGACCCCGGTCTCGGGGTCGCCGGCGAGAATCGCGGCCTGCACGGGCGAGGCGCCCCTCCAGCGCGGCAGGAGCGACGCATGCACGTTGATGCAGCCGAGGGGCGGGAGCGCCAGGATCTCGCGGGGAAGGATGCGGCCGTACGCGACCACGGCGATCGCGTCGGCTTGCGCCTCTTCCAGGCGCTGCAGGAGCGCCCCGTTGCCGCGGACGCTCTCGGGCTTCTCCGTCGCAATCCCCCGCGCGGCGGCCAGCGCGCCCACGGCCGAGGCCCTCGGCGCGCCGCTGCGTCCGACCGGGCGATCCGGCTGCGTGACGACGAGGGGCACGCGGACGGAGGCCGCGAGCAGGGCCTCGAGCGAAGAGACCGCGAACTCCGGAGTGCCGAAGAAGACGACTCGAGGAAGCGGTCCGGGCGTCAGCGTGTCGAAGCTCTCTCGCTCTCGGGTTCTCGAGCGCTCTATGCGAGCGGCGTCTCGCCCGGGCCGTCCGCATCCGGCCGCGCGGGCTCCGCGACGGGCGCCGGCTGCGCCCCGGGATGCCGCAGCTTCCAGAGACGCCGCGCCGCGAGCGCACCGGTCGCCGCGAAGAAGAGGAGCGCCACGGCATTGATCACGCCGAAGACCGCCCAGACGCGGGGCCAGGCGTTGGCATGGCCGAAGAGGAAGACCGAAGCGAAGAGCAGGAACGCGAAGAGGGCGACGACGATCGTCCGGCGCTCCTCGTGCTCCCGGTTCCAGGGGGGATCCAGGAACCCGAGCCCCTTCGCGAGCCGGTAGACGAAGTAGGTCAGAAACGGCGCGGCCGCGACGGCCAGGGCGAAATTGCGCCAGGGGCGGTTCATCGTGGCTGGCGGTCCACTTCTTCGAAGTAGTCCTCGGCGACGAGCACTTCGCGGGGCTTCGATCCCCGCGGCGGCCCGAGCAGGCCATCGCGCGACATCATGTCGATGAGCTTGCCGGCGCGCGAAAAGCCGACGCCCATCCGGCGCTGCAGGAACGAGATCGAGGCCATCTTCTCGCGCACGACCAGGCGCGCGGCCTCGTCGTAGAGCGGATCCGTCTCGTCGCCCCCGTCGTCCCGATGGACCGCTTCGGTGCGATCCTTGGTGATCTCCTCGTCGAAGTGCGGGCGGGCCTGCTTCGTCAGGAACTTCATCAGCTGCGCGGTCTCCTGCACCGAGACGTACGCGCCGTGGACGCGCTTCAACCGCGAGGTGCCGGGCGGCAGGTAGAGCATGTCGCCGCGCCCGAGCAGCCGCTCGGCGCCGTTGCCGTCGAGGATGACGCGGGAGTCGATCTTGGAGGACACCTTGAATGCGATCCGCGACGGCAGGTTCGCCTTGATGACCCCCGTCAGGACGTCGACCGAGGGCCGCTGCGTCGCGACGACGAGGTGGATGCCGACCGCGCGGGCCTTCTGTGCGATGCGGACGATCGAATCCTCGACGTCCTTGGCCGCGGTCATCATCAGGTCGGCAAGCTCGTCGATGACGATCACGATGAGATACATCGGCTCGAGCTTCAGGTCCGGGTTCTCGGGGTGTTGGGCCCGGACCCGGGCGCGCGCCTCGGGGTCCTTGATCGCGGCGTTGTACTGCTCGGCGTTGCGGACCTGTCCGAAGTCCGAAAGCGTCTGGAACCGCTCTTCCATCGTCGCGACCGCCCACTTCAGCGCGTTCGACGCCTTTTTCGGATCCGTGATGATCGGCGTCGCCAGGTGCGGGAGGTTCTCGTACATCTCGAGCTCGACCATCTTGGGATCGATGAGGATGAGCTTCACCTCGTCGGGGCGCGCCTTGTAGAGGATCGAAGTGATGAGCGCGTTGATTCCCACGCTCTTGCCCGAGCCCGTCGTGCCGGCGATCAGCAGATGCGGCATCGCGCGCAGATCGTCCACGACCGGCTCCCCGTGGATGTCCTTGCCGAGGGCGAGGGTCAACAGCGAGGGCGAGCTCTGGAAACGGTCGGACTCGAGGACGTCCCGGATCGCGATGACCTCGCCGCCTCCGGGATTGGGGACCTCGATGCCGACGCTCGCTCTTCCGGGCAGCCGCTCCACGCGGATCGACTCGGCCGAAAGCGCGAGCGCCAGGTCCTCGGCGAGGCCCATGACCTGGTTGACCTTGATGCCGGCCGCCGGGCGGAATTCGTACGTCGTGACGACGGGGCCCGGATGGTATTCCGCGACCTCGCCCTCCACGTCGAACTCCGCGCACTTGGACGCGATCTGCCGGCCCGTCTCGGCCAGCGCCCGGCGGTCGATCGCCTCGGAGTGCTGGCGCTTCTCGAGCAGCGAGACCGGCGGGTACGTGTAACCCGAGACGGTCAGAGGCAACTCCTGCTGGCTGTCGGGCTTCTTCTTCGGAGCGATCGCAGCCTTCGCGCGTGCGGGCGCCGCCGGTCCGGGCGCGGCCCCGGCCGGCACCGCGACCGCCACCTTCGTCTTCTTGATCGAGAACTTCCCGGGCCCCGGCAGCTCGCGGACGATCGGCGGCGAGTCGTCGGTGGCAAAGGGAATCTCGTCGAGCGATATCTCGTCCTTGCGGGCCCGCTCGAGGTGCTTGGTGACGACGGTCCGGCGCAGCCGTTCCTTGGTGCGACGGTCGCGCTGCCGCGCCCAGCCGACCGTGAGCCGGGAAGCGATCCCGGCGAACCGCACGCGGAGCTTGAGAAACACGTCCCCGAGGGACACCTGCGTGGCCAGGGGCACCGCCAGCAGAACGAGGGTGCCCGCGACGAGGATCGCCCCCGTCGTTCCGATCCGCCCCCGGAAGGCGTCCCCGAGGGCGCGGCCCACGATGCCTCCCGTCTCGGCCTCCTCCCCGTAGAGCTGCCGCCGGCCGAGGACGAGCGCGATCAGCATGGGCAGCGCGAACATGAGGATGCCGATGCCGGCGGCCTTGGAGCCTGGATTGGGCAGCGGGCGTCCCCAGAAGCGGCGCCAGCCGAGGACGAAGACGAGCCCGGTCAGGCCCCAGGCCGCGAGACCGAAGAGCGCGTAGAGCGCGGCGGCGAGCGACGCGCCGAAGCCGCCGATCCAGTTGGTCGGGTTCGCCGCCTCTCCCCCGGCCGTCCAGGAAAAGATGTTGGGATCGCGCGGGTCGAACGAGAGAAGCGCCAGCGTCGCGAGCAGGCCCGCGAGCAGCAAGACGACACCGATCGCCTCACCGGCAAGGCGGCTTCTCCAGAAGGATCCTTCGCTCAATCCTCCCCATTATGAGGGCGAACGACCGATTCGGCTACGAGCAGGACGCCCGACGGACCCGGGATTTACGATATAGAGGAAGCGTGTCCGGGCAACGGCAGCGCATCCTGTTCCTCTGCACCGGCAACGCCGCGCGGAGTCAGATGTCCGAGGCCCTCGCCCGGCTCGACTACGGCGACCTGCTCGAGCCGGTGTCGGCCGGATCGCGCCCGGCCGGCTTCGTCCACCCTCTGGCCATCCAGGCCATGGAAGAGCTCGGCGTTCCCATGGAGGAAGCGCACTCCAAGGGCGCCGACGAGTTCCGCGACACGCCCTTCGACCTCGTCGTGACGGTCTGCGACTCGGCCGCCGCGGACTGCCCGAGCTGGCCCCGCGCGCGGCACCTCGTCCACTGGTCGATCGAGGACCCGAGCTTCGTGCGGGGCAGCGAGGAGACGCGGCTGGCCGCCTTCCGGGCCACGCGCGAGGAGCTGCGCCGGCGGATCGACTCGCTCATCGAGGCCCTGCGGCGCTCCCACCCGAAGCGGTCCGACGCGGAGCTCGTCGCGGCGGGCGCGGACCTGGTCCGCGACGTCCTGCAGGCCCACGGCTTCAAGCCGGACGCGGTCCGGGACGAGAAGGTCGGCGGGCGGGTTGCCGCGCAAACGCGGTTTCGGCGTCGCGGCCGCGCCATCGAGCTGGCGACCCGGTCCGGAGTCGTCATCGTCACCTACGCCTCCGGGGACCGGCGCCTCCTCCACCCCGACTACATGGAACGCTTGGGCGTCGCGAGCGCCATGCGCTTCCCGGGACTCTCCAAGGACCCGCTCGACGCCTTCCGGCGATTGCGCGCCGATCTCATCCGCTTCGGCGGCCGATTCCTGGCCGGGAGAGGGTTGAAGGAGTTCGCCCGGTTCGCCGAAGCCTCGTCGCAGGACGGCCGCGCCAAGGAGTCCGGACCCGCCAAGTCCGCCTGAGAGGCAGCAGAACCCCGTGACCCGGCGCGTCTCCAATCCGCCCAACCCCTGGAGCACGGTGCACGCCGAGTGGCTCGGCGAGCCGCCGCCCGCCGAGCTCGAGGTCTACGAGGAAGACGCCAAGTCGATCATCTCGGAGAACGACAGCCCCGACGTCGGCTTTCGCTACAGCGTCAATCCGTACCGTGGATGTTTCCATGCGTGTGCCTACTGCCTGGACGGGGACACGCCCATCCTCATGGGAGACGGGCGTCTCAAGCCGCTCGCCGACGTTCGCATCGGAGATACCGTCTATGGGACCGCACTCGTCGGACGCTATCGGCGATATGTACGCACCACGGTGCTGAATCACTGGCGCCGCGTTGCGCCCGCCTATCGGATCCGGCTCGAGGACGGCACCACTCTCGTGGCGAGCGGCGATCACCGGTTCCTCACGAAGCGCGGATGGAAACACGTCGCTCCATCCGCTCGCGGCCAAAGGCCTTATCTCACCCCGAACAACGAGATGCTGGGGACCGGTGGCTTCGGGACGTCTCCCGCGGAAACCGACGACTACAAGGTGGGCTATCTGTGTGGCCTCGTTCGCGGGGACGCCCTGTTGCGGACCTACTCCTACGGAGGCCGGAGGCGACCCGTCGACGACCAGCACCAATTCCGCCTGGCCCTCATCGACCTGGAGGCGCTCGCGCGGGCGCGTCGGTATCTCGAGGCGTTCGCGATCGAGACCCGCGAGTTTCTGTTCCAGGCGGCCACTCCGGGTCGTCACGAATTGAGGGGAATCCGGACGCACGCACGGGCGAACGTGGAAGGGGTTCGGGGGCTCATCGAATGGCCGACAAGCCCGAGCGTCGATTGGCACCGAGGTTTCCTGGCTGGGATCTTCGACGCCGAAGGCAGCTACAGCCGCGGCATCCTCCGAATCTGCAACACCGACCCTTCGATCATCCGGCACATCGTCGACGCTCTCCGTCTCTTCGGGTTCGACGCCGTCGTCGAGACGCGAGACCGCGAGAAACCCGTTCATGTCGTGCGCATCCGGCGCGGCCTGCGGGAGCACCTTCGCTTCTTTCATACGACCGGGCCGGCGATCACGAGGAAGCTCGACATCGAGGGCCAGGCCTTGAAGAGCGCGGCGAAGCTCCGCGTTCGCTCGGTCGAGCCGCTGGGCATCGCCCTGCGGCTCTTCGACATCACGACCGGAACCGGCGACTTCATCGCCAACGGGGTCGTCAGTCACAATTGCTACGCACGCCCGACCCACCAGTACCTCGGCTGGGGTGCGGGCACGGACTTCGACCGGAAGATCGTCGTCAAGCGCAACGCTCCCGAGCTCCTGCGCAAGGAGATGATGCGCCGCTCGTGGAAGGGCGACCTCCTCGTTTTCTCGGGCGTCACGGACTGCTATCAGCCCCTCGAGGCGGTCTACGGCATCACGCGCGCGTGCCTCGAGGTCTGCGCGGAGTTCCGCAATCCCGTCGGGATCGTGACCAAGGGAGCGCTCGTGCGGCGGGACGCGGACCTGCTCGCCCGGCTCGCGCGAGAGTCCGAGGCGATGGTCTACGTGAGCGTCCCCTTCGCGGACGATGCCGTCGGCCGCGCCATCGAGCCCAACGCGAGCCTGCCCTCGCAGCGCATCGAGACGATCGCGGCGCTCTCGCAAGCGGGACTGCGGACCGGCGTCGCCGTCGCACCCGTCATCCCGGGGCTGAACGACAGCGACATCGCCTCGATCCTCACGCGGGCCCGCGACGCCGGCGCGACGAGCGCGTTCCTGACGCTGCTGCGGCTGCCGGCCGAGGTCCTTCCCGTCTTCGAGGAGCGGCTCGCGCAGGCCTTCCCCGACCGCGCCGCGCGGGTCTGGTCGAATCTCGAGCAGGCGCGCGGCGGCAAGCGGAACGAATCCCGCTTCGGCGCCCGGATGGAGGGTGTGGGGCCGCGCTGGGCGGCGATCGAGAATCTCTTCGAGATCGAGTGCCGCCGCCTCGGCCTCAACCGCGGCGAGCACGAGAAGAAGGCCCGTGTCAGCGCGTTCCGCCGTCCGGCGCCGGCGCAGGCCGGCCTCTTCGACGCGCTGTAGCGATGGACCGCGATCCCCTCCGCCGCCACTTCCGCGACGCGCTCGCCGCCGATCCGCGCAGCGCGTACCGCGACTGGTTCCGCGCGCAGGAGGAGCTGTGCGACGCGGGGCGCGACGCCGACGCGTGCACCCTGGCCGACGACCTCTGGGAGCAGCTGCCGTCTCTCGGTTTCGCCGACGCCGGCGCGCGCGCGCGCTTCCTCCACAACGCCGCCGTCTTCTACGGGAGCCCCGGCCCGGCGGCGCACCTCGCCCGCGCCCGCGCCCTCTTCTCCGAGGCGCTCGGTCATTTCACCGCCGCCGGCGCCGGAGACGATGGCGGCTGGCACGCGCGGACCCTCCACAACTTCGCGACGGCCCTCTCGAATCTCGGTGCGGACGATCGGGACCTCGCGGAGGCGATCGCGCTCTTCGAGCGGGCCCTCCTCTGGCGCACCACGGAGCAGGAGATCGCGCGCGGCGTGACGCTCCACAATCTCGGCCTCGCCTGGCGCCGGCGCGCCGACGTCGATCCCCCGCGCGCGTCCGCGCACCTGGCCGCGAGCGCTGCGGCTCTCGAAGAGGCGATCGTCATCCGCGAGCGACAGGGGCTGGTCGAGGGGCTGGCGGGCTCGCAGCGCCAGCTCGCCGTCACGCGCGCCCGGCAGGCCGGCACACCGGAGGAATCGAGATAGATTTCCCGACGTGACGAAGCGCCGGTGGATCGAGTACCTGGTCGCGGTGCTCGCCGGCAACGCGATGTATTTTTGGGTCCTCTGGCCGGGTCTGCCGCCCTCGCTCCAGCACCAGCCGAACCGGTTCGACGCCGGCCTCGCGATCGCGTTCGGCTGCTGCCTGCTCGTTTACGTCACGATCCGCCTGGCCACCCGGCACGCCGCGCGGCTCAACGCGCCGGAAAAAAGAAGATGAGCGCCAGACCGAAGAGGAAACAGTAGATCGCGAAGACGTGGACCTTGCGCGTCGCGACCATCCGGATCAGGAATCCGATCGTCAGGTAGCCGACGATGCCCGCCACGGCGGCGCCGAAGAGGTAGCGCGCGAAGTCCGGCGTCGCGAAGAAGCCGGGGCCCTCGTGGCGCAGGGCCGAGACGAGCTCCAGGCCCGCGGCTCCGACGATCGCCGGGATCGCGAGCAGAAACGTGTAGTCCGCCGCCCAGCGCGCCGCGAAGCCGAGAAGGAGGCCGACGGCGATCGTCGAGGCCGAGCGGGAAAGTCCGGGCAGCACCGCAAAGCCCTGGGCGACGCCCACGAGGGCGGCGTCGAGGTAGCTCATCGTGGCGCGGTCCTTGACGCCCTGCTTGCGAAAGTAGGAGAGCGCGAGGTAGAGGCCGGTGGCGATCTCCATCACGCCGACGAACTGCGGGTCCCGCTTCGTCGACTCCACGATCGGCTTGAGCGCGAGGCCCACGATCGCGGTCGGAACCGTCGCGGCGGCGAGGAGGCCCGCCAGGCGCCACGCGACCGCCCGCTCCTTCCGATCCGCCGCGAAGAGACCTGCGGCCTCGCGCGCCAGGAGCCCCCGGTAGTAGACGAGGATCGCCGTGAGCGTTCCGACGTGGACCATGACGTCGAAGAGCAGTCCCACCTGGCCGAATCCCGGCAGGAGCATCTCCGCGGCGGAGAGGTGCCCGTCGGAGGAAACGGGGATGAATTCCGTCAGCCCCTGGATGAGGCCGAGGATCGCGGCGTCGAGCCAGCTCACCGCGTCACAGTAGCAGAGGGACGATTCCGCCAAATGCCCGGAGCGTCGCCGCGAGCCACACCAGGTTGGCCGTCAGCACGACGAGCGCCCCGGCCACGAGGAGCGGGCGCACGGCGCGGTCGGCGAGCTCGCCGAGATCGGCCGCGGCCACCGCGAGCCAGGGGCTCCAGCCCCAGAAGTACCAGCCGCCGACGCCGCCCCAGTCACCGTAGTAGCGACGGTTCGCGATGGCGAAGACCGCGAATCCCGCGGCGGCGGCGGCGAGGCCGGCCGCGTGGGCCGGAAAGCGGCGCGGCGGAATGCGGCGGCGGAACGCGAGCGCGAGCCCGGCGAGGCAGGCGAAGTACGCCGCCGTGAGCCAGTGCGGCGGACGCAGCAGCGAGAAGCCGCCGACCCAGTACGTCGTCTTGACGAACGCGTAGACGGAGCGCAGAAACCCCCTGGCTGCCTGGAGCGCCGGCTCCCCTGTCGGACCGCCGGGAAAATTCAGCTCGAGGGTCCCTCCCCAGAGCCAACCGCGCGCGGCCTGGAGCGGAAACACGAGGAGCGCCGCGGCGCCCGCGATCGCGGCGAGCCGCACGCGATTCGCCGTCGCCAGCGCGACCACGGCAAAGACGACGACCGGGATTGCCGTGAGCTTGATCGCGGGCCCCGCCGCGAGCAGAAGAACGAGCGCCCACGGGCGCGCCGGCCGCTCCGGATCGAGCGCCGCGACCACGAGCGCGGCCCACAGAAAGACGGCGGCCTCGTTGGAGCACCGCGCGAGGCCCTCCGCCGCGCCCGGCAGGAGAAGGCCGAGGAGGCCGGCCGTCGCAAGCCCGCGTGGGAAGCGCTTCGCCGCCGACCGCAGCGGACCGAAGAGCGCGGCCGCGACGAGCGCGACGGCCAGGAGACGCGCAAAGAGCAGCGCCGCCGGGACCGACACGGGCAACGGCCGGAGCGCGAGTCCGGCGAGCGCGTAGAAGAGCGGCGGCTGGTTGGCTTCGACATTGGCGATCGAATGCGCGGGAAGCATCGGGGGCGGGCTCGCAAGCAGGTCGAAGGCGCCGGGCGCCTCGCCGTAGGCGGGACAGCCCAGCGTCGCGCGGAGCGACTCGCGGCACGGGTACGCCGCCACGGCCGAAATGATTTCGGCGGACACTGTGCGGCCGGCGAACGCTTCCGCAAGGGGCCGGCGCGCGAAATCCCAGATCCGCGCCAGATGCTGGGGCTCGTCCGGCCCCTCGAACGCCGGCAGATAGAAAGCGTGGAAAGCGAGGCGCAGGACGACGGCGACAGCGAGCCATCCGTTCAGTCGACTCACGGCACTGCCCAAGTCCACCTACAGCAGGACCGGCACGATGACCGGGCGCAGTCCGAACGCGCGCCGGCACGCGCGCCGCGCCGAGAGGGCGATCTCGGCGCGCAGCCACTCCCCGTCGCCGCGCTCCTCGGGGGTCGCCCGTGCGAGCACGCCGCGCGCCGCCCGGGCGACCTCCTCCGACAGCGCGCCGTCGTCCTCCGCGACGCCCCGCGAGACGACCTCGATCGCATCGGCTCCCTGATCCTGGCCCCGGCCGCGGCCGTGCATGCGGACGAGGATCACGACGACCCCCTCGGCGGCGAGGTGCCGCCGCTCGCGCACGACCTCCGGATCGACGGTCTCGGTGCGATCGTCGAGGAACACCGTGCCGCAGGGCACCGCCTCCGGATCGACGCGGAAGCGCCCGTTCTCGAGCGTGAGCCGGTCCCCGTTGTCGAGCAGCAGCACGTGCTCCGCGGACAGGCCCTCGCCGCGCGCGACCTCTCCCGCCGCCACGAGCATGCGCCGATCGCCGTGCACGGGCATCACGGCCCGCGGCCGCACGAGCCGCAGCCATTCCGCGATCTCGCCCGCGTGGGCGTGCCCCGAGACGTGGATCGGCGGATCCGCCTCGCGGACGACGCGCGCGCCCCGGCGGACGAGGTGATCGCACATCCGGTTGACGGAGCGCTCGTGGCCGGGGATCGTCCGGGCCGACAGCAGCACGAGGTCGCCTTCCGCGAGCTCGAGATCCGCGTGCTCGCCGAGCGCCAGCCGGTAGAGGGCCGAGGCGGGCTCGCCCTGGCTCCCGGAGGTGAGACACAGGAGCCGGCCGGGCGACGCCTGCCGGAGCTCCGCGGCGGCCAGCCGCGCGCCGAGCGGCAGCCGGAGCCGGCCGAACCGCTCGGCGATCTCGGCGACCGCGCGCATGCTGCGACCGAGCATCGCGATCCGACGGCCGCCCGAGAGCCCCGCCTCGATGCCCTGGGCGAGCCGGGAGACGTGGCTGGAGAACGTCGTCAGGATGACGCGCCCGCGCGCGGTGCGGATCGCCGCCGAGAGACCCCGGCCGGCGGCGCGCTCGGACAGCGACCGTCCCGGGCGCTCGGCGTTGGTCGAATCGACGAGCGCGAGGTCGACACCCCCGCTCAACGCCGCCGCGATGCCTTCCCGATCGGTCGTCTCGCCGTCCGGCGGATCGTCGTCGAGCTTGAAGTCGCCGGAATGGAAGACCCGCGCCCCGTCCGCCTCGACGAGGAGCGCTGCCGAATCGGGCACCGAGTGCGAGACGCGGAAAAACGTGACCCGGAAGGGACCGGCCGTGATCGGCTCGCGCCCCCGCGCCTCCCGCAACCCGCCGGAGGGCGCCCCCGCTTCATCGAGCCGGCGCCGCGCCATCGCGAGCGTGAACGGCAACCCGTGGACCGGCGCGTCGCACCATTCCGAAAGAAACGGAAGCGCGCCGATGTGGTCTTCGTGCCCGTGCGTCAGGAAGACGCCCTCGATCCGCTCGGAACGGATCGCTGCGAAATCCGGGGCGATCCGGTCGACACCGGGGAAGCTCTCGTCGGGAAAGGACACGCCGGCATCGAGCAGAATGCTCGAGCCGCCGGACTTGAGCCAGAGCACGTTCTTCCCGAATTCGCCGAGGCCTCCGAGCGGAACGACCTCGAGGGTCATCGGCGCCAGTCGCGCGCGAGCGCGAGAAAGTCCTCGAGCGACAGCTCCTCGGCGCGCGCCTTGGGCGAGTGGCCGAGCGCCGTCAGCGCGGCTTCCCAGTGCATCCGCGTCGCGGCGGAGGAGAGCGCGTTGGGCAGCGTCTTGCGGCGCGCGTTGAAGCCCAGTGACGCCAGGGTGAGGGCGCGACGCACGAGCTCCGGCTCCGCCGACGACGACGACGAGCGCGGTGTCAGCTCGAGGACGCTCGAGACCACCTTGGGCGGCGGCCGAAAAGCCCCGGGCGGCAGGTCGAAGAGGATCCGTCCGGTCGAAAAGGCCGCCGCGCGCACCGAGAGGTAGCCGTAGCCGTCGTCTCCCGGCTTCGACACGAAGCGCCGCGCCACCTCACGCTGCACCGTCGCCACGATGCGCCGGATGACGCCGCCGGCCTCGAGCGCCGCGAAGAGAATCGGCGTCGCGGCGTTGTACGGCAGATTGGCCACCATCACCGCGTCGCCCGCCACTCCGGCCGCCGCGAGCCAGGCGCCGAGTGGCCGGGTGAGCACGTCGCCCGTGAACACGTGGACGCGCGAAGCTTGCCCGGGCCCGAACTCGGCGGCGAGCGCTTCGGCACGGAGCGGGTCGATCTCGACCGCCGCGACCGTCCGCGCGCTCGCCGCGAGAAACCGGGTCAGCGCGCCGTCGCCCGGCCCCACCTCGAGCACGTCATCGTCCGGCTGGACGCGCGCGGCCTCGACGATCCGGCGCGCGGTTGCGGCGTTGGCGAGGAAGTGCTGGCCCCAGCGCTTGCGGACCGGAAGACGGGGACCCTTCGCACCGGAACCCGGCTCGGGGCGGCGCCGCTCGCCGCGGGGCCGCGTCCCGGCCCGCCGCTCATGCTGTGACGGCATCGGATTGCTCGGGGAGCACGGCGTGCCCGAGGCTATCAGATGGTAGAATTTTTAGATCGGGGATGGGCGCCTTGCAGGTCAACACTTTGGAAAATCGCCGCCTCGAGAACTTCCTCGAGAGGCACAAGGCCTACTACGCCTACACGGGCGAAATCGAGATCGACCGCTTCCTGCGCGAGATCCTCCAGAAAGCCAACGAGTTCGTTCCATCCGAGGCCGGGTCGATCCTCCTCGACGACCCGATGACCAAGAACTCCGACGACCGCCTCGAAAACGAGCTGGTGTTCATCGCGACGTACGGGGCGCACGGCGAGTCGAGACTGGGCAAGCGGATGAACGCGCGCGTGGGCATCGTGGGCCACGTCTACGCGACGGGCGTCGCGTACATGACGGACGACGTCGTCGACGATCCCTTCTTCTATCCGACGCTCGACCTCTCCGACGGCTTCCAGACCAAGTCGGTCCTCTGCGTCCCGATCCGGATCGAGTCCTCGGTCTGCGGCGTGCTCGAGCTCGTCAATCGCTCGGGACCGATCGGCTTTCGCGAGAAGGACCGCCGGCTGCTCGAGATCTTCGCCGACTACGCCTCGATCTCGATCCAGAACCTCCTCGACGCGCGGCGCGCGTACGAGGTCGCCAAGCGCGACGGCCTGACGGGGCTCTACAACGAGCGCTACCTGCACCTGCGCCTGACGCAGGAGCTCTCGCGCATCTCGCGGGACGGCGGCGATCTCGCCGTGGTGTTCCTGGACCTCGACAACCTCAAGTCGGTCAACGACCGTCACGGACACCTCGCAGGAAGCCAGGTGCTGCGCGAAGTCGGCTACATCCTCCGGCGCACGGTCACCGACGAGCGCGCGACGCTGACCCGCTACGGAGGCGACGAGTTCGTGCTCATCCTTCCCGGCCACAACCTCGAGGAGGGTCTCGAGGTCGCCGAGGCGATCCGGAGCGCGGTCCGCAACGCGACATTCCTCTTCCGCCCCTACGGCTTCAACGAGCCGGCCCTGAATCTGCACGGCGTCATCACGGCTTCGCTCGGGCTTTCCTCGATCCGATCCCACGCGACGGCCGGCGCCTCCGTCGAACAGCAGAAGAACGAGCTCCTCCGCGCGGCGGACACCGCGCTGTATCGCGCCAAGGAGCACGGCAAGGACCGCTGCACGGCGGCGAGCCTCGAAGACGCGCGCATCCCGGCCCTGTCCTCGTAACGGCCCGCGGCCCCCGATCCGGGCCCCTTTGATTTCGGCCCCCCGTCGATGCTAGCGTTGGGCCTCCGCAAGCTGCGTTTTCGCCCTTTTTTCGCCCGCTGAGGTCCGAGGAGCCGCCATGCCGACCATCACCCGCGAGCCGCTGACGCCCAAGAACGTCCTCGACGTCCTCTCCCGCCACATCCTCGTGGACGGGTACCACGTCGTCATGGACATGGAACGGAGCCGCGGCTCCTACCTCTACGACGCCCGGAGCGATCGGCCCATCCTCGATTTCTTCTCCTGCTTCGCGACGATCCCCGTCGGCTACAACCATCCGAAGATGCAGGACCCGGATTTCCGGGAAGCGCTCATGGAAGCGGCCTTGACGAAGCCCTCGACGAGCGACATCTACACGGAGCACTTCGCCCGGTTCGTCGAGACCTTCTCGGCGCTGGCCATTCCCCCGTCCCACTCGGACCACATGTTCTTCGTCGAGGGCGGAACCCTCGCCATCGAGAACACGCTGAAGACCGCCTTCGACTGGAAGATCCGCAAGAATCTCGCGCGGGGCAAGGGCGAAAAGGGCACCAAGATCCTCCACTTCCAGAACGCCTTCCACGGCCGGTCGGGCTATCGCTGTCCATGACGAACACCGCCGACCCGCGCAAGACGCAGTACTTCCCGAAGTTCGACTGGCCGCGCCTCTCCTGTCCGGCTCTGTCCTTCCCCGTGACCGACCAGGTCCTGCGCGACGTCGCGGCGGCCGAGGAGAAGGTCGAGAAGCGAGATCCGCGCGGCGGTGGCGGCCAACCCCGACGACGTCGCGGCGCTGATCCTCGAGCCCATCCAGGGCGAGGGCGGCGACAACCACTTCCGGCCGGAGCTCTTCCGCAAGCTCCGCCAGCTCGCCGACGAGCTCGAGTTCCTCCTGATCTTCGACGAGGTCCAGACCGGCGTCGGCCTGACGGGCTCGATGTGGTGCTGGGAGCAGATGGGCGTCGAGCCGGACATGTTCGCCTTCGGCAAGAAGACGCAGGTCTGCGGCTTCGCATCCAACCACCGGATCGACGACGTTCCGGACAACGTCTTCAAGGTCTCTTCCCGCATCAACTCGACCTGGGGCGGCAACCTCGTCGACATGATCCGCTCGGCGAAGTACCTCGAGATCATCGCCGAGGAGAACCTGATCGAGAACGCGCGCGTCGTCGGCGACTACCTGCAGGGACGCCTGGCCGAGCTCGCGACCGAGTTCCCCGGGATGATGACGAACGTCCGCGGCCGCGGCCTCTTCATCGCCTTCGACCTGCCCGACAAGGAAACCCGCGACCGGACGCTGGCCGCCTGCCTCGAGAACGGCATGATGGGCCTGGCCTCGGGCGCCAACGCGATCCGTTTCCGGCCCCACCTCGTGCTGTCGAAGGAAGAGGCCGACGAGGGCATCCGCAAGCTCCGCCGCGCCCTGAGCGCCGCCCAGAAGTAGCCGCGCCCGGTTTCGTGGCCCGGCGACTCGCACTCCTCACCGCCGTCGCGCTCGCCGCGGCGGCGGTGTTCTTCTGGGCGACGCTTCCGGACGTCGAGCCCCTCGCGAAGGCCTGGCCGAAGACGACGGCCTTCATGGAGCGGCGCAAGGCCCGGCTGGCCCGCGAGGGAAAGAGCACGCGCCTCGAATGGACGCCCGTCCCGCTCGGGCGCATCGCGCCGGATCTGCGCCGCGCGGTCGTGGTCGCCGAGGACGCCCGCTTCTGGGAGCACGGCGGGGTCGACTGGGAGGCGATGCGGGGCGCTCTCGAAAAGAACTGGGAGAAGGGCGACATCAAGGTCGGGGGCTCCACGATCACCCAGCAGCTGGCCAAGAACCTGTACCTCTCCCCCGCCCGCACGCCGTGGCGCAAGCTGCGCGAATTCGCGATCGCACGCCGCCTCGAGGACCGGCTCCCGAAGAAACGGATCCTGGAGCTCTATCTCAACGTGATCGAGTTCGGGCCCCGGACCTTCGGCGTCGAGGCCGCCGCGCGCCGCTACATGGGCAAGTCCGCCGCCGAGCTCTCGCGCGACGAAGCCGCGACCCTCGCCGCGGTGATTCCGTCGCCCCGGATCTACGACCCCGTCCGCCATCCCGACCGCGTGTCGCGGCGCGCCCGGCGCATCCTGCGCTGGATGTAAAAAATCTTCGCGGGGTCTGACCCCCGGAGGGGTCGACCCCGGGTGCCCGGGTGCTATTCTCGTCAGAGCCTGTTTCCGGAGGTGATTCGCATGTCCCTTCGCCCGCGCACGCAGAGGCTCCTGGCCACGTCCTGGCCGTCGTTCTTCCGAGCGCCGCCTGCTCCCGGAAGCCGGCCTCGATCGACATCGCCCCGAAGAAGGTCACGATCTACGGGATCGATCGCGCCCAGCGCCTGAACGCCCGGATCCTCGACAAGAAGGGCGAGCCCCTCGAAGGAGGCGCACCGCAATGGACGAGCTCCGACGGCGGCGTCGCGGAGGTGGACGGCGGAGGCCGCGTCGTGGCCAAGAAAGCGGGCAAGGCCACGGTCACGGCGGCCTACATGGAGGTCTCCGCGCAGGTGCCGGTCGAGGTCATCGATGTCTCGGCGATCGATTTCCCCGCGCCCGAGCTGTCGCTCATCGGGCCGGCGGCCACGTCCATCACGCTGACCTGGACCGTGCGGGACTCGCACAAGAACAAAGTCGACCTCGCTCCGGCCTGGTCGTCCTCCGATCCGAAAGGTCGCCACGGTCTCGGACAAGGGAGTCGTCACGTCGGTCGGGCCCGGGACGACCAGCATCGTCGCGCGCGTCGGGGACGTCCAGGGCGCGTGCGAGGTGCGGGTCGCGCTCAAGGCGATCCAGCGGCTCGAGCTGCGGCCTTCGACCGCCCTCGTCCGTGTGAGCGACGGCCAGCGCTTCGTCGTCACGGCCTTCGGCACCGACGGTCAGGCGATCACCGACGTCGCGGCGACCTTCACCTCCTCCGATCCCTCCGTGGCCACGATCGATGCGGCCGGCGTGGCGACCGGCCACAAGGCCGGGGCGGCCACGATCCGCGTGGAGCTCGCGGGCTCCTCGGCGGAGGCGTCCCTGCTCGTGAACTGGCGAGGCGGCCGCGCGCATGCGCGTCCGGACACCCGCCGTCGCCGGAGCCTTCTACGACGCGCGGCCCGAGCGCCTCGAGCGGGACGTCCGCGACTACCTCGCCGGCGTCGCCGGCGGCGGCGCCACGCCGGATCCCGCGCCGGCCTTCGGAGCCATCGTGCCCCACGCCGGTTACGTCTACTCCGGCCCCGTCGCCGGAGCGGTCTACGCGCGGCTGCGCGTCCCGGCACGTGCGTGATCCTCTGCCCCAACCACACGGGCCGGGGCGCTCCCGCGGCGCTCGATCCGTCCGACGCCTGGCGCACGCCTCTCGGCGACGTGCCCGTCGATCGCGCGCTCGCGCGCCGGATCGCCGCGCGCGCGCCCTCGCTCGAGGACGACGCCGAAGCGCATCGCCGCGAGCACTCCCTCGAAGTGCAGCTGCCGTTCCTGCAGGTCCTGCGGCCCGACGTCGCGATCGTCGCGATCTCCGTCGGCGAGCCGCGCCTCGCTCTCTGCCGCGAGATCGGCGAAGCCCTCGCCGCGCTCTGCGCGGAGGAGGCGGAGCCTCCCCTCCTCCTCGCGTCCTCGGACATGAATCACTACGAGAGCCGCGCCGAGGGCCGGCGCAAGGACGACCGCGCCCTCGCGCAGGTCGAGGCCCGCGACGCCGAGGGGCTCTACCGGACCGTTCTCGCCGAATCGATCTCGATGTGCGGCTTCCTCCCGTCGACCGCCCTGCTCTTCGCCGCGCGGGCGGCCGGTGCAGGCCCCGCGCGCGTTGTTGCGCGCCGCGACAGCGGCGACGAGACGGGAGATACTGCGAGCGTCGTCGGATACGCCGGCGTCGTGATCGGAATGAAGGAGAACGGATGAGAATCGGAATGGGAGTCGCGCTCGTGGCACTGGCAGCGTCCGCGGCGGGACAGTCCGCTGCCGCTGCCGCTGCCGCACGCCGCACCCGCACCCGCCGCCGGCGGCAAGCCCGGGATCGAGGTCAAGACGATCGCGCCGCGCCCCGGGGACGTCGCAACGATCGACGGCATCATCAAGGCCTTCTACGAAGTGGTCTCGGGCCCGAAGGGCCAGCCGCGCGACTGGGCGCGCGACCGCACGCTCTACATCGCCGACGTCCGCTTCGTCCCCATCGACGTCGAGAAGGACGGAAAGATCGTTCCCAGAATCTCGACGCATCAGCAGTTCGTCGAGGCGCTCCGACGGTCTCTCCAAGGAGGGGTTCTTCGAATACGAGATTCACCGCGTCACCGAGCGCTTCGGACCCATCGCCCACGTCTGGAGCACGTATGCCGCCCGGCGGACGATGGACGGGCCCGTGATGCTGCGCGGCATCAACTCGATCGAGCTCTTCTGGGACGGCAAGCGCTGGTGGATCGCGAATGCGATCTGGACCGACGAGACGAAGGAGAACCCCATTCCGAAGGAGTACCTCCCGAAGTGAATCAGGCGGCGGTGGAGGGGCGCGGCTCGGCGACGACGACGGCGTTGTAGCCCGCCTCGCTCTCGAGGAGCCTCTCTTCGGCCGCGAGAAGGCGTTCGACGGCCGCGTCGAAGACCTCCGGCGTCGGGCCGCCCGGTGCGACGGGTGCGACGGGTCGAGACAGGCTCGGGTAGATCGGCGCCAGCAGATTGCCGCCGTAGTCGCGCCGCGCGAGCACGGAGAAGTGCCGCGCGACGGCCGGCAGAATGCCCGAAGACGCGATGGCCTCCGTCGGATCCGCCCGGTTGATCGGCCGCCGGATGACGCGCGTCCGGCGCACGGAACGCGGAAGACTCCAGTAGATCCGGTTCCATCGCGCCAGATGCCGCCAGTTCCACTCGTCGCGCGCCGGGCCCACGTACTCGTCCAGGTACAGGATCCCGCGCGGCGCCAGGGCCCCGCGCACGAGACCGAGAAGCTCGGGCAGCCGGTCGAAATGATGAAGCGAGGAGTGGAAGAAGATCGCGTCCAAGCCCTCTTCCGCCGGCAGACGCTTCCACGCGTCGGCGAGCGCGTAGCCGATCCGCTTCGAGAGGCCGGCCGCGTCCGCCGCATCCCGGGCCTGCTGGAGGGCCTCCGCGCTCGTGTCGATTCCGGTGACGCTCTCGACGAATCCGAGCGCGGCGAGCGCGCGCTCCAGGTTGCCGACGCCGCATCCGACCGACAGGGCGCGGCGAAACGGCAGCCGGTCCGGCACCACCTCGGCGAGACACTCGACCGGCCACTTCGAAGGGTCGCCCGTGACGCGGCGGTTGGCCTGCGCGCGCACGGCGGGGTGATTCAGCCACAGCTCGTCCCAGCCGTGCTTTTCGAGATCGGACCAGTAGGACATGGGCCGGAGAGGGAGGGGTCAAGCCCCTCCCCTACGTTATTTGAGATCCGGAGTGCCCGGGAGCAGGCCCTCGACCGGGATCGTGCGCGGCCCCTTCGCGTCGCAGACCGCGTAGCGGACGCGGCGTCCGCCCGCCGGCTCGCCCGCCCAGCCGCTCTCGTCCACCTCCTCGGCGTACATCGCGACACCCGCGAACTGGCCCTTGGCGTCGAGCGCGTAGAAGTTGATGTTGAAGTTCGGGTTGCCGCGGGCGTTCAAGAGGCGCTTCTCGACCGTGTTGGCCTTGATCCGCTTCAAGGCCTCCATGCCGGCGTCCTTGGGATGGAGGCCGCGGCGCATTCCCTCGACGATGAGGTACGAGGAGAGGTTGTAGAGGTTCGCCTCGCCGCGGCCCGTCGAGCCGGCGGCGCCGACCTGGCCGTCCACGTAGAGGCCGGCGCCGAGGATCGGCGAGTCGCCGACGCGCCCGGGGATCTTGAAGAAGAGGCCCGAGGTCGTCGTCACGCCGCAGATCTCGCCCTTCGCGTTGATTCCGTCGCAGTTGATCGTGCCCCAGGCCTTGGACGCCGGGAAGAGCCCGTCGGCCGCCATCGATCGCCGGGCCTCTCCCGAAGCGATCTCCCGCTCCTTCGGCGTCAGGTAGTGCTTCGGATCGGTGCGCTGCTTCCACTCGAGCCAGAGTTTGCGCGAGAGCGGCGTGTTGAGATCGTCTTCGATCTTGAACCCGAGGTTGCGCGCGAAAGTCTGCGCGCCCTTGCCCACCAGCAGGTGATGGTCCGTCTGGTTCATGACCTCGCGCGCGACGCGGGAGGGCGTGCGCACGCCCTCGAGCGACGCCACGGCGCCGGCGCGCTTGAGCGGGCCGTGCATGCACGAGGAATCCAGCTGGACCACGCCCTCGGCGTTCGGGACGCCGCCGTAGCCGACGGAGTAGTCCTCGGGATCGAGCTCGACGATGTTGACGCCCTCGATCAGCGCGTCGAGCACGTCCATGCCGGCCATCATCTGGATCCAGGCCTTCTCGACGCACGTCTGCGTTCCGCCGTTCTTGAACCAGTTGCCGTTGGACGAGGCGATGACGACCGGCGTCGGCGCCCCGCCCGGGACGACCGCGGGTGCGCGGCCGAAAACGCCCGCCGGAGCCGCCGCGGCCAGACCCGCCGCCGTACCCGTCCGCACGAAGTCCCGCCGCGTGAAGCGTCGCCGCATGTCGTGTCCTCCTGCGCTCTTTTTCTGCGCGCGAGTGTATCGCTTGCCGCGCGAGCCCGGAGCCGCTACGCTCTCGCGGATGGAGCGCACGGAACGGACGGAAAGGACGGACTTCCAGGGTCACGCCCTCGCCGAGCGGGCCTCGACGCTCCCCGGCGAGTACTACACCTCCCCGGAGGTCTTCGAGCGGGAGTCGCGGACCGTCTTCGCCACGCGCTGGCTCTGCGTGGGCCGCGCGGCCGCACTGCCGTCCGTCGGCGACTACACGCTCCTGTCGATCGCGGGCGAGAGCCTCATCCTGGTCCGCGGCAAGGACTCGAAGCTGCGGGCCTTCTACAACGTCTGCCGGCACCGCGGCACGCGCCTCTGCGAGGCCGCGAGCGGACACTTCGCCGGCGGGATCCAGTGCCCGTACCACGCCTGGACCTACGGCCTCGACGGCGCGCTCCTCGGCGCGCCCCACATGGCCGACGTCCCCTGGTTCGACAAGGCCGAGCATCCGCTGGCTTGCGCATCGCTCGCCGAGTGGGAGGGCTTCGTCTTCGTCAACCTCGCGGAACGCCCGCGCCCGATCGAGGAGGTGCTCCGGCCGGTGCTCGGTCGGTTCGCCCCCTGGCGGCTGCCCGCCCTGAGGGCGGCCCGCAGCATCGACTACGACGTTCGCGCGAACTGGAAGCTCATTTTCCAGAACTTCTCGGAGTGCTACCACTGCCCGCCCGTGCATCCGGCGCTCGCCAGGCTCTCCCACTACCGGAGCGGCGCCAACAACCTGCGCGACGGCGGGATTCTCGGCGGCTACATGCTCATCAACGAAAAGGGCGGGAGTCTGACGATGAGCGGGCGGACCTGCGGCGCGCCCCTCGGCGACCTGCCGGAGGACGAGCGCCAGCGCGTTTACTACTACTCCTTCTTCCCTTCGTCTTTTCTGACCATCCAGCCCGACTTCGTCATGGCGACGCGTTTGTCGCCCGTCGCCGTGGACCGGACGCGCGTGACCTGCGAATGGCTCTTCGCGGAGGAGTCCCTCGAATCGCCGCAGTGGAACCCGTCGGACGGGGTCGCGATCTGGGACGAGACCAACCGCCAGGACTGGCACATGTGCGAGCTCGCGCAGCAGGGCGTCGCGTCGCGGGCCTACCGGCCCGGGCCGTACTCGAAGGAGGAGAGCCTCCTCGCGGCGTTCGACCGCGAATACCTGCGGAGCCTCTCCGGCCAGTAGGGCCGGCGGCCGTTCCTAGATCGTCTCTTCGGTGACGATCCCGACCGCCGCGCCCCGGATTCCCTCGGCGACCCCGCGGGGCCCCGCGACGACGTTGCCGCGCTCGAGGTAGCGCTTCCCGCCGTCGAAATCGGTCAGCACGCCGCCGGCCTCCTCGATGAGAAGGGCGCCGGCCGCGACGTCCCAGGGCGCGAGTCGGAACTCGAAGAAGCCGTCGAAGACGCCGGCCGCGACGTAGGCGAGGTCGAGAGCGGCCGAGCCCGCGCGCCGGATCGCGCGGGCGTGCACGAAGACCGCCTTGAAGAGCGCCAGGTACGAGTCGATCTTGTGGCGGTTGCGGAACGGGAACCCCGTCGCGACGAAGGCGCCCTCGAGGTCGGGGCGGCCCGTGACCGCGAGGCGGGCGCCGTTGCGCCAGGCGCCTCCCCCGCGCTCGGCCGTGTACATCTCGTCCCGGAGCGGGTCCCACACGACCGCGGCGACGAGCTCGTCGGCCTGGCGGGCGGCGATCGACACACACCAGAACGGGAACCCCGACACGAAGTTGGAGGTCCCGTCGAGCGGATCGATGATCCATTCCCGCGCGCCGGCTCCGGAGCCGGCGCGCGCGCCGCCCTCCTCGCCGAGAAAGGCGTCGTTCGGAAATCGGCCGCGCAGAACCGCGATGATGCGCTCCTCGCTCTCGCGGTCGGCGTGCGTCACGAAGTCGTTCTTGTGCTTCTCTTCGACCGAGCCATGCGGGAGGTTGCGCCAGTTGGCGAGGAGAACGCGCCCTCCATCCACCGCCGCTTCGACGGCCGCGTCGAGCAGGGCGCTCACGGCCGGCCGGTCTCTTTCTCGCGCTGGCGGAAGCCTTCGGCCATGGCCTTGCCCGACGGCGTCCCGAGCAGGTTGAAGCCGCGGTCGCCGGCGAGCGCCGCCCGGCCGTCCGAGAAGACACGCCACCAGTACACGCCCCTCCACCAGGGCTCCGCTCCGAGCGCGCGGTGCACCGCGGCGATGGCGCGGGCCGCGTCCTCGGGCGCCGAGGGCCGGGCGCTCGACTCGTCGCGGGGCGCCGTCCAGGAGGCGCGGACGGCCGAGTAGCCCGCCTCGGTGAAGATGACCGGCTTGTTCGACAGGGCCTTCGAGACCTCCGCCGCGGCGCGCGCGGCCGTCCGCACACCCTGCTCGAGAACCGCGTCCGTCGCCTTCTCGGTCCGCGTCAGGGGATCGTAGAAGTCGACGCCGATCGCGTCGAGGGCGTCCCAGAACGGGATGTCCGCCGTGCCGGCCGCCCAGCGCGCCGCGTAGGTCACGGGTGCGCCCGTCGCGAGCCGGACCGCCGCGATGGCTTCCTTCCAGTCGTTCTTGCGGAGCTCCGTTCCCCGGACCTCCGTGCCGACGCAGAAAAGCGCCGCGCCCGCCGCCTCCGCGACGACGGCGTGGTGGACGATGAACCTCCGGTAGCCGGCGAACCATTCGCGCCAGGCCGCGTCGTCGGGCATGGCGATGTCGTCGGTGAAGGTTCCGCCCCCGACCCAGAGCTGCGGTTTGAGCATCGCCGACATGCCGAGGGAACGCGCGTCGGCGACGGCCCGAAGCGTCCCCTCGTCGGTTTCGCCCCGGGACGGCCGCTGGACGAAGTCGATCCCCGGCGCCGCGGCGTCCCGCTGCACGGCCGAGGGCATGAGGGCGATCGAATTGACCGAGAGCGCGGCCAGGGCCCGCAGCGTCTCGAGCGAGCGCGGCGTGCCGTAGGCGCCTTCGAGCGTGGCGGATTGGGCGAGCGAAACGCCCCGCAGGAAACCCTCGGGCAGCGGCCGGCGCTCGGGAGGCCGGACGCTCTGGCGGAAGGCGGCCTCGCGCCATCGCCAGAGCTTCCCCGAGAGCGCCGCATCCGCGCCGAGGAGCACCTTCGTCACGGCGGCCTCGGACTCCAGACGCACTCCCGCGTCGAGCCAGGCGGCGGCCGAGCCCACGGCGAGCACGGCCGAGACGTCCGTGGCGTCGCGCCGCATGATCTCCTCGATCGACGGCGAGACGCCCGCCGCGGCGGTGAACGCCGCGAAGGGACGGACGTCGCGGCCCCACCACCGGCCGACGCGTCGCGCGCCCGCTGCCGCCAGAATCGTCGGGCGTTGGAGAAGCCCCGGGTTGGCCGCCGCCAGGCCGGCGGCCGCCAGAACCGGCGTGACGAGGTCCGGCGTCTCGGGCGCGTCCGCGGCGAGATCCACGCGAATCGCTCCGTTCTCGGCGACGAGGCTCGCCGGAGCGGAGGAACCGGTCGATCCCGTGTAGAGACCCTTGGTCACGGCGTCCGGATAGACCCGCACGCGGAAGGGCTTCTTGCCCGCGAAGCCCGCCGCCGCCTTTTCCCAACGGGCGAGGACCGACTTCTCGGACTCGCGCAGCTCCCACTCGACACCCCCGCGCTTTTCGCCGTGCAGGGCATCGTAGAAGGCTGCGCGTTCGGCGATGGCGTCGCGATCGGAGGGACGGTCGATCGCCAGAACGGAACCGGATGTCACGAAGCGGCCGGACTTGCGCAGGCCCGCCACGCCGCCGGTCACGAGCACGTAGTCGCCGACCGTCTCCTCGCCGAAGAGGATCCGGCGCTGCGCCAGCCGAACCGCGGTGTCCGCCGTGACGCCGAGCACGACGGTCTCTCCGGGCCGCGCGGGGTCGGTGAGGAGAATGGCGTCCTCCTCGCCGGCGAAGGTCCGCCCGTCGAAGACGAAGGCCTTCTCCTCCAGCGTGACCGGAAACTTCGCCAGCAGAGCAGGAACGGGCGGTGTCGCCGGCAGGACGGCGACGTGCACGACCTCGAAGCCTTTCGGCACGGCGACGCCTTCCGCGGCCGCCTGGAGCTCCACGTTCTTGCGGCGCGCCCAGACCGAGCCCGGGTCGAAAGCGGTTCCCGCGTCGATCCCCTCGGCGAGCCGGACCGCGACCCGGCGGGACCCGGACGGCGAGGGGGTCGTTTTCGGGGACGCGCCGACGACGAAGGCGGCGACCAGGAGCCCGAGCAGCGGAAGGAGAGAGCGGAGGGGACGCACGGTCGGAGTCGTGCTCTACAACTCGACCCTCTGCCACACGACCTCGCCGCCCACGATGGTGGCGGCCGGCGCGCCGGAGAGCTCCCAACCCGCAAACGGCGTGCTCCGACCCTTCGACACGAACTTCGACGGCTCGACCTTCGCGAGCGCCTGCGGGTCGAAGAGCGTGACGTCGCCCGGCGAGCCCGGCGCGAGGGTTCCTCCCGGGAGACCGAAGACCCGCGCCGGCCCCGTCGAGAAGAGCGCGACGAGCCGGTCGAGGCCCAGCCGGCCGCGCGCCACCAGCCGATCGTGCACGACGGACACGGCGGTCTCGAGACCGACGATGCCGAACGGGGCCGAATCGAAGTCGACCGCCTTTTCGTCCGCATGGTGGGGCGCGTGGTCGGTCGCGATGGCGTCGATCGTGCCGTCCTGGAGGCCCGCGAGGAGTCCGGTCAGGTCCGACGCCTCCCGCAGCGGCGGATTCATCTTCGTCCGCGTGGAGAAGCTCGAGGTCGCCACCTCCTCATCGGTCAGGAGCAGGTGGTGGGGGGTGACCTCGCACGTCACGGCGATTCCGTCGGCCTTGGCCCGCCGCACGAGATCGAGAGCGCGTCCCGTCGACAGGTGCGCGACGTGGAGCCGCCCGCCCGTCAGCTCGGCGACGAGGAGGTCCCGCGCGACTGCCGCGGCCTCCGCCAGCGCGGGCTGGCCCGCGAGGCCGAGCCGGGTCGAGACGGCGCCCTCGTGCATCGGAGCGCCCTCCGAGAGGGTGCGGTCCTCGCAGTGCTGGACGATGACCTTCCCGAAGAGTCGCGCATGCTCGAAAGCGCGGCGCAGGAGCGCTCCATCCGCGAGCCACTTCCCGTCGTCGGAGAAGGCGACCGCTCCCGCTTCGGAGAGTTCGCCGAAGGGCGTCATCTCCTCGCCCTTCTGGCCGCGCGTGATGGCGGCGATCGGATGGAGGCGCGCGCCTCTGGCCGACGAGGCCCGCGAACGGATGAACTCGCAGACTTCCCGGCTGTCGTTGACCGGAGTCGTGTTGGGCATCGCGCAGACGGCGGTGAATCCGCCCGCCGCGGCCGCCGCGAGGCCCGTGTGGATGGTCTCGGCGTACTCGCGTCCCGGCTCCCGCAGGTGCGTGTGGAGATCGATGAAGCCCGGGAAGACGCAGAGCCGCGACACGTCGAAGACTTTCGCGTCGCCGGCCTCGAGCCTCTCGGCGACCTCGGCGACGACGCCGTCCTCGAGGAGCACGTCGAAGCGGCCGTCGCGGCCCGCCGCGGGATCCACGAGCCGGCCGCCGCGCAGGAGGAGGCGGCTCACGCCTCGCCCTCCCAGGGGTGGCCCCCGAGCAGGAGGTACAGGACCGCCATGCGCACGGCCACGCCGTTGGCGACCTGGTCGAGGATCACGGAGCGGTCGGAGTCGGCGATGTCCGATGCGATCTCGACACCCCGGTTCATGGGTCCCGGATGCATGACGATGGCGCCGGCTTTGGCCCGGTCGAGGCGCTTCGCATCGAGGCCGTAATGCCGGAAGTACTCGCGGATCGACGGGAAGAGCGACTTGCCCTGCCGCTCGAGCTGCATCCGGAGCATCATCACCACGTCGGCGCCCTCGAGGGCCGCGTCGAAGTCGGTCGTGACCTCGATGCCCATCGCGTCGATCCGCACGGGCAGCAGCGTCGGCGGCCCGCAGACCACGACCCGCGCGCCCATCTTGTTCAGAAGCCAGATGTTGGATCGCACGACCCGCGAATGCGCGATGTCTCCGCAGATGACGACGCGAAGACCCTCGAGCCGGCCGAGCCGCTGCCGGATCGTCAGGGCGTCGAGAAGCGCCTGCGTCGGGTGCTCGTGGGCGCCGTCGCCGGCATTGACGACGCCGGCCTTCAGATGCCGGGCGAGGAAGTGCGGAACGCCCGGCGAGCCGTGGCGGATGACGATCAGGTCCGGCGACATCGCCTGGAGGTTGCGGGCGGTATCGAGGAGCGACTCCCCCTTCTCGACGGAGCTGCCCTTGGCCGCGAAGTTGAGCGAGTCGGCCGAGAGCCACTTCTCCGCGGTCTCGAAGGAGAAGCGCGTCCGGGTGGAAGCCTCGAAGAACAGGTTGACGACCATGCGTCCCCGCAGCGCGGGCACCTTCTTGATCGCGCGCTGTCCGATCGAGCGCATCGACTCGGCCGTGTCGAGGAGAAGCGTGATCTCGTCCGGGGTCAGCGCCTCGATCCCGAGCAGGTCCTTGGAGCGCAGGCTCGTGGCCGTCAGGCGGGCCTCTCGAGGATCCACACCTCGTCCGCGCCGTCGGTCTCCTGGAAGCGGACCTGGATGACCTCGCGGGTCGCGGTCGGCACGCTCTTGCCCACGTAGTTGGCCTCGATCGGAAACTCGCGGTGGCCGCGGTCGATCAGGACCGCGAGGCGGATCGCCCGGGGACGCCCCAGGTCGATGACCCCGTCGAGCGCCGCGCGGATGGTGCGGCCCGTGTAGAGGACGTCGTCGCAGAGGAGCACCGTCCGTCCGTTCAGGTCGAAATCGATCTCTGTCTTCTTGAGCAGGGGCTGGGGCGCGACGGTGGACAGGTCGTCGCGGTAGAGCGTGATGTCGAGCGTGCCCACGGGGAAGGCCTGCGGCACGAGGTCCGAAAGGCGCGCGGCCAGCCGTGTGGCGAGGGGCACCCCGCGCGTCCGGATGCCGATGAGGGCGAGCTGCTGGAGGTCCTTCTGGCGCTCGACGATCTCATGCGCCATCCGATCGACCATCCGCCGGATGCGGTCGGCGTCGAGGATCTTGGCTTTCTGGATGAGCTCGTCGGTCAAATCCGCGCGAGTTTATGGGGAGGGCTGCGGCAGGTCAAGAACGGCGGAAAAACCGCACCGAATCGGCGAAACGGCGCTAAAATGGGTCCACACTTTTCGACTATGGTCATCTACAACGCAGCCACCCGCGAGCTGACGGCCAAGATCGTGTACTACGGCCCCGGCCTCTGTGGGAAGACCACGAATCTCAAGGTTCTCCACGACCGCCTCGAGCCCGGAACGGCCGGCAAGCTCCTGAACCTCCAGACGCAGACCGACCGGACGATCTACTTCGATCTCCTGCCCGTCGAGCTCGGGGACATCAAGGGCTACAAGATCCGTTTCCAGCTCGCGACGGTTCCGGGACAGACCGCGTTCAACGAGACGCGGCGAGTGGTCCTGAAGGGCGTCGACGGCATCGTGTTCGTGGCGGACTCCCAGTGGACCATGCTTCCCAAGAACCTCGAGGCCTGGCAGAACCTGAAGGACAACCTCAAGGTCAACGGCATCAACTTCGAGTCGATCCCGGTCGTCATCCAGTACAACAAGCGCGACCTCGCCGACATCCTCGCCGTCGACGCGATGCAGGAGGCCCTCGGTCTCTCCTCCTTCCCCTTCGTCGAGGCGGTCGCCTCGGCGGGCCGCGGCGTGACCGAGACCTTCAAGCTGATCTCCAAGCTGACCTTTGTGGACCTCCTCCGGCGGCTCCAGGGCCGCCGCGCCGAGGACGAGGCCGGAGCGAACGTCGCCGACGAGGTCTCCGCGGAAGACGACCTGCAGACGTGGAAGGACTCGCTCCTGAAGCGCGAGTCGCAGCCCGCGGTGCCGCGGCCCCCGCGGCCGCTGTCCCTCGTGCCTCCCGTCGGCGCGCAGGAAGCGCCGTTCGACACGACGGAGCTCGGCCGCGGCGTCGACGAGGAGGAGCCGTCGCCGTATTCGGTGCCCGCGCCCCCGGGGGCGATGGAGCCGCCCGACGCCTCCTCGCCCCGCAGCCCCGCGGCGACCGTCCAGATGGACGCGGTGAGCTTCGAGATCGACCTGCCCGCGCCCCCTCTGGAAGCGATCCTCGAGAGCCGCTACGAGGACTTTCACCAGATCGGCGAAAACGGCGATGAGGAGCCTCCCGAGGTCCTTTCGGAAGACGACGAGGTCGAAGTCGATCTGACCCCGGCCGACGGCCCGGCGGAATCGGCGGCCATCGCGGGAACGGCGGACACGTATGCCGCAGACGCGGCCCCGACCCCGGAGCCTCCGGACGCGGCGCCCTCCGCGTTCCTCTCGGCCGAGGCGGCGCGCGACGATCGTGTCGAGATTCTCGAGCAGCGCCTCCGCGAATCGGAGTCCCGTGCGGACCGGGAACGCGAGGCCTCCGAGCGGCTTTCCGGCGGCGTGGCCGGCCTCGAGAGGGGTGTCGCGGCCTCCGCCGAGCATCTCGGGGCCCTGACCGAGCGCCTCACCGCCCTCGAGCGCGGCGTCGGCGGGCTGCACGAGGCCCTGGGAGGGGCCCTGCAGCGGCTCTCCGGGGTCGAGAGCGCGGCCGGCCGCGCGGCGGAACTGGAAGGCGCGATGCGGCGCTTCGAGTCCTCGCTCGGAGACCTCGACCGCGATCTGCGCGGCGAGGCCGGCCGTCAGCGCAAGGACGCCGACGACCTCCTCATGGCCCTCTCGACGCTGACCGAGCGCGCCCAGGCCGCCGAACAGCAGATCGCCGCCGTGTCCGGACAGGTCGGCGGCCTCTCGAGCCAGCTCGGCGCCCAGCAGGACGCGGTCGCCGCCGTGCGCGGGGCAACCGAGCGCGTTCCGGGGCTCGAGACCCGGCTCGCCGGTCTCTCGGCCCTCGCCGAGAAGCTGCCGGAGCTCGAGATGCAGGTCGACGCGCTCCTGCGCCAGCACCGCGAGCTCGAGGGCGTCTTCGAGGAGAAGACCCAGCTCGGCCGCCGCGAGGCCGAGGACATCCGGTCGCAGCTGGCTCCCCTTCTCGAAGATCGGGTCCGCCGGCACGAGTCCGACGCGATGCTCTTCTCCGAGATGGAGCGCCTGCGCGAGTCCCTCGCCGAGTCGCTCCACGAGCTCGCCGAGCGCGTCCGCAGCCGCGTTCGCGAATGACGAAGGCGCGCCCCTAGGACTCCCCCGCCCGCAGGCGAGACAGGAACGTCTCGTCGTTGCGCCAGTCCGGCTTCACGCGCACGGTCAGCTCGAGATACAGCCGCCGCCCCAGCTCCACTTCGAGCTCTTCGCGGGCGGCACGCCCGATGTCGCGGATCATCGTCCCGCCCTTTCCGACCACGATGCCCTTCTGGCCCTCGCGCTCCACGATGATCGAAGCGGTGACCACCGTCAGGTCCTTGCCCTCGGCCTGGCGGACGGCCTCGATCAGGACCGCGTGGGCGAACGGGAGCTCGTCGCGCGTCCGTTCGAGGAGCTTCTCGCGCAGGACCTCGGCAATCCACTCCCTCTCGGGCGTCGCGGTCAGAAAGTCCGGCGGATACGCGGACTCGCCTTCGGGCAGAAGCGCCGCCAGGATACGGAAGAGCTCCTCGACGTTCTCGCCCGTGCGCGCCGAGATCGGGACGACCTCCGCGTAAGAGTGTCCCTCGGTGAGCGCGGCGGTCAGGGGAAGGAGGTTCTCCTTGCGGATCCGGTCGATCTTGTTGAGAACCAGAATCGCGGGCACGCCCGCCTTCGCCACCAGGTCCGCGACGAAGCGCTCGCCGGGGCCGCGCTCGGCCGCGGCGTCGAGGACGAAGAGCACGAGGTCGCCGGAGGAAAGCGCATCGACCGCGTCCCGGACCATCGCGGCGTTCATCCGGTACTCCGGACGGTGGATTCCGGGGGTGTCGACGAGCGCGATTTCGGCGCCCTCCCGCCGCGCGACACCGAGGATCCGGCGGCGCGTGGTCTGAGGCTTGTCGGAGACGATCGCGACCTTCTCGCCGACGAGCGCGTTGACGAGCGTCGACTTGCCGGCGTTGGGCCGCCCGACGACCGCGACGGTGCCGCTGCGAACGGGACTCGTCCTACCGGCCCTTGGCCGCGGGAACCGCGGACGGCGCCGCGGCCTCGACCTTGACGCGGTACACGCGCCGCCGGTCCGCCTCCTCGACCGTGAAGCGCAGGTCCGACTCGGTGAAGGACTCGCCGGCCTTCGGGATGTGCCCGAGCCGGCTCGAGAGGAAGCCGCCGACGGTCGAGAACTCCTCCTCCTCGGGCCCCCGGCCGTAGAGGTCCCGGACGATCTCGATGTTCGCCTTGCCGGACACGGAGTAGACGCTCTCGGCCAGGCGCGAGACGGGCTCGCGCTCGTCCTCGTGCTCGTCCGAAATCTCGCCGACGATCTCCTCGAGCAGGTCCTCCACGGTCACCAGCCCCGACACGCCGCCGTACTCGTCGACGACGACCGCCATCCAGAGGTGGCGCCGCTGGAACTCGCGCAGGAGCTCGGAGACCTTCTTCGTTTCGGGCACGAAGTAGGCCTCGCGCATGAGCTCGGAGATCGGCCGCGCCACGCCCGTGCGCAGGACCGGGATCGCGTCCTTGACGTGCACGACCCCGAGGACCGTGTCGATCGAGCCACGGACGACCGGGATCCGGGAGTACTTGGACTCGACGAAGAGATCGAAGAGCACCGTCAGCGAGGAGGCGACGTCGATCCAGACCGCGTCCGTGCGGGGCGTCATGACCTCGCGGACCCGCGTGTCGCCGAAGTCGACGATCGAGAGGAGCAGCTTTTCCTCGTCCTTGGCGATGATCCCTTCCTGGCGGCCGACGTCGATGTAGGCCCGCACTTCCTGCTCGGTCGCCTCCGACGGCTGCGGCGCCGGCACGCGCCCGGCGAAGATGCGCCGGATCGGAATGGCGAAGGGCAGGAGGAGCCACGACGCAGCCGTGATCACGGGAAGCAGCCGCGCCACGATCCGTTCGGGATCGCGGCCGGAATCGCCGCGGATGAGCAGGATCTCGGTCAGCATCCAGCCGACCACGAAGGCGAGACCTCCCCAGAGCCAGGGGCGCGGCACCTCGAAGGTCTCGAGCACCGAGACGGTCGAAAGCAGACCGAGCAGGAGCAGCGCCTGGGCGAAGACCTTCGTCGTCATCTTCACGATCTCGACCTGGCCGGCGCCCGAGAGCAGGCGCGCGCGCTCCGGATGCTCCTCGAGAAGGCCCCGCACCTTGATCGGCGACAAACGGTCGAGCGCGAGCGCGAAAGTCTCGAACAGCAGAAAGACGACGTAGCAGACGCCGGCGGTGGCGAGCGAGATCATCGGGCGGCCTCCGCCGGGGAGACGGGGTCCGCGATCCGCAGCCGGCGTCGGACCTTCGCTTCGAGGGCGTCCATCTCGCCGTCGTCGGTTTCGTGGTCGTAGCCCATCAGATGCAGGAGGCCGTGGACGAGGAGGCGGTCGATCTCGCGGCGCCCCGGCTCGGCGCGGCGCCGGGCCTCCCGGGACGCGTACGGCACGGAGATCACGATGTCGCCGAGGAAGGCGCCGCCGCCCGCTCCCGCCGGAAAGGCGAGCACGTCGGTCGAACGGTCCTTGCCCCGGTAGCGGCGATTCAGGGAGCGCATCCGCCGGTCCGCGCAGAAGAGGACCGACACTTCCCGGCCGGCCGCCCGGGTGGACCGCGCGGCCTGCGCCAGAAGGCGCCGGACGTGCGCCGGGGCCGGCGCTCCCGCCGCGCGGGTCTGCACGTCGACGCGCATCAGACGGCCCTCGGGCCGGCGGATTCGGTCGTCGCCGCCGCGGTCCGGCGTTTCGCCTTCTCGCGGTTGAAGTCGAATCCCGGGTAGTCGATCCGGTGGTGGAAGACCGTCGTCACGGTCCGCTCGAGCGCGTCCGAGATGATCGCGAGGTCGCGCATCGTCAGGTCGCACTCGTCGAACTGCCCGTCGCGGAGACAGTCGTCCACGATCGCGCGGATCATCGCGCGGATCTTGGCGGGCGTGGGCTCGACGAGCGTGCGCGACGCGGCTTCGACGGCGTCGGCGATCATGAGAATGCCGAGGATGCGCGTCGAGGGCTTGGGCCCGGGATACCGGTACTCGGTCTCCTGGACGGGGCCCTGCGACGGGTCGCTCCGCGTCAGGGCCTTCTGGTAGAAGTAGCGGATCAGCTTGGTCCCGTGATGCTCGCGGATCGCCGTCACGATCGGCTCCGGGAGACGGGCCTTCTCGGCCATCTCGACGCCTTCCTTGACGTGCGCGGCGATGATCAGGGCCGACATCGACGGCTCCAGCCGGTCGTGGCGATTGAAGCCCTTGGGCTGGTTCTCGATGAAGTAGTCCGGCATCTTGGTCTTGCCGATGTCGTGGTAATAGCCCGACACACGGGCGAGCAGCGCATCCGCTCCGATCGCCTCCGCAGCCGACTCCGCGAGATGCCCGAGCATCAGCGAGTGCTGGTACGTCCCGGGCGCCTCGAGCGCGAGGTTGCGCAGCAGCGGCAGATTCTGGTTCGAGAGCTCGAGCAGGCGGATGTCCGTCACAACCGAGAAGAGGTGCTCGAAGACCGGCAGGAACAGGCCCACGACCATCGCCACCGTCAGCCCGCCCGCCACCCCGGCCAGGGCATCGTAGAGAAACTCCCAGCCCCAGGGGCCGTCGCTCAGGAAATGGATCGCGAGGATGGCGACGAGGTTGCCCGCCGCGACGACGCCGCCCATCGCGAGCAGGACGCTGCGGGCGCGGACCTTGCCCATGCCGTAGATGCCGGCGAGGGCGCCGACGACCGAGAAGAGCGCGAACGGAAACGAGAGCCCCATCAGAACGCCGGCGCCGACGGCGTGGACGAGCGCCACGAGGAGCGCCGGCCCCATTCCGGCCACCAGGCTGACGACGATCGGGCCCGCCGCGAAGGGGATCGCATAGTTGACCGCGCCCGATGCGCCCTCGAGCGACGGCGAGAGGGCCTGCGCGAGCGCGAACCCCCCGCGGGTCACGAGCGCGAAGATGATCCCGGTCGCGAGCACGGTGCCGAAGACCACGGCTGTCGAGCGCTCGCGCCGGCGCCGGCGCTGCCGCCGGGCGTCCAGCCAGAACGCGACGACCGCGAGCGCCTGGAGCACGAGGACGCCGGTGACCTTGACCCACGAGGAGGGGTCGGACGCCGAGGCCCGCACCGCCGCGATCCATTGCGCGGTGCGCGGAGTGATCTCGTCGCCTCGGCGCACGATGACCTTGCCGCGCGGAATTCGCGTGAAAATGCTCTCGACCGCGCGGGCGGCCTGCGCGCGGCGTTCGCCCGTCAGAGCCGCGTCGTAGGTGAGGTTGGGGCGCAGGATCGCGGCGAGAAAGGCCGCCACCTCGAGGCGCTCCCGCACCGAGAGGCCGCTGTCCGCGAGGCGCGCGGCAATCGCCGATTTGGTCTCGTTGCCGTAGTCGACCGCACCCGCCTCCCGGCGCCGCGACTCCCGGCCCGACGACGTGTCCCGGACCGCGAGCCCGCGCTCCCGCTCGTCGGGGGAAAGGTCCCGGTGGTCCGCGACGCCGCCGCGATAGAGATCGAGGCCGATGGCGACGAAACGGTCCTCGAGCTCCGCCGAGAAGCTCTGGCGGGCCAGGGCCTCGAGGGCCTCGTCGCCGATCGGGAGGGTGAAGGCGTCGCGCAGCTCCGGCGTCACGGCCCCCCGCGGGCGGACCCGCGCGGCCGAGGCGCGCCCGCGTCCGAATGCGTCGCGCAGCTCCTGCTCGAACCGCGCCCCCGCCGTGGGGTCCGATTCGTACAGGGGAAGGACCTCCGCCGAGGCCTCGGCGCGACGCCGTGCCGTCGCATCGGGGTCGGGCACGATGAGATCGCGCGGGGCAACGACGTCGCGCGGAGCGACCGTGCCCGGATTCAGCTCGCCGCGGCGGAACGAGAGCGCCGGCGAGAACGCGAGCGTGGTGACGATGACGTACGCCGCGCCCCAGAGCCAGGGCCGCAGCCGCTCGCGCCGCGGCGGCCGGACTTCGGCCTCGCCGGTGCCCCGGGACCGGCCGAAATGAAAGGTGGCGCGCCGCGAAGGCGCCTCGTCGGGCATCGAATCCTCAGCGGCCGGAGGCCGGCCGGGCGGCCGCGCCGGCGGCGGCCTCGCGCTCGCGGTCGAGGGCCTCGTAGGCGGTGATGATGGACTGGACGAGCGTGTGCCGGACGACGTCGCGCTCGTTGAACAGCACGAACCGGATCCCTTCGACCTTCGACAACACCTGCTGCGCTTCGCGCAGGCCCGAGGTCTTTCCGTGCGGCAGATCGATCTGGGTGATGTCCCCGGTCACGACGGCCTTGGACCCGAATCCGATGCGCGTCAGGAACATCTTCATCTGCTCGGAGGTGGTGTTCTGGGCCTCGTCGAGGATGATGAACGCGTCGTTCAAGGTGCGCCCCCGCATGAACGCGATGGGCGCGACCTCGATGATCCCGCGCTCGAGGAGCTTGGCGGTCTTCTCGTATCCCAGGATGTCGTAGAGGGCGTCGTAGAGCGGCCGGAGGTACGGGTTGACCTTCTCGACGAGGTCCCCGGGCAGAAACCCGAGCTTCTCTCCCGCCTCGACGGCGGGACGCGCGAGGACGATCCGATTGACCTTCTTCTCGAGCAGCGCGGCGGCGGCCATCGCGACGGCCAGGTAAGTCTTGCCCGTGCCCGCCGGACCGATCGCGAAGACGAGGTCGTGCTTGTCGATCGTCTGGGCGTAGAGCCGCTGCTTGATGTTGCGGACCGTGACCACGGACTTCAGCGCCGGGCCGAAGGGGCTGTCCGTGAAGAACTCCCTCAGCGAGACGGACGGGTCCTCGCGGGCGACCCGGATCGCGGTCGCGACGTCGCTGCCCCGCAGGGGATAACCCCCCGCGAGCAGCTCGGAGAGCCCGGAAAGAAGTCGCCGGGCGGCGTCTTGCGCCTCCCCCTCGCCCAGAACCGTGATCTCACTTCCCCGCGACTGGAGCCGGACGCCGAAGGCCTTCTCGATGGCCTTGAGGTTTTCGTCGGCGATTCCGAAGAGCGCGGTGAGTCCGGATTCGGGCAGGGTTACAGCGTGGCTTGGTTCAGAAATCGGCTCTGCTCCTTGAGGCGGTAAACGGTACCACGGCGGGGGCCCGTCCGCCCGGTCGGGCCCCGCCACGGCGACCTAAGATTCTGAGGAGCAATGCTTTAGTGCCAAAAACCTCGTTCGGCTACTTACCCGCAGCGATGGACTTGACCATGTCCTCGAGGCCGTTCTCGACCGCGTCCGGGATCGTCGAGCCCTTGGCCTTCTGGCGCACCTCGGCGACGATCTCACCGCTCTTGTCCTTGATGAGTAGCTCGAGCCCGACACCCGGGTTGGCCGCCCAGCCGCCCCAGTAGCGCGCCGCGCCCGTGGGCTCCCAGGCATTGAAGACGTTGCCTTCGACGACGAGGTCACCGCCCTTTTCGACGACTTCCCAGCCGTCCCGCTCGAACCACTGCTCGGCGTACTCCCGCCCGTCGCGGGCGGCGTCGCGCGAGTCGCGGCCCTTTCCGTTGGACTCGAAGTCCTTGATCATCACGGTCTTGTACGTCTTCAGGCTTCCCTTCGGGAAATAGACCCAGTCCGCATCCTTCCCGGCCACGAGCTTGTCGTAGTCGGGCAGGAACTTCTGCGGTTCGTCTTTTTCCTTCGCGTCGTCGGACCCGACGAAGGACTTGGGAAGGGCATTGAGGGTCGGAGCCGAAAGCGCGAGGAGGAGGAAAGCGGCGACGGAGGCAACGGTCAGTCGGCGCGCAAAAGCCATGTTCGATTTTCTCCTTCGGGCGCCCATTGTAGCAGGCGCCGGACCGCGAAAATCAGGCCAGGCGCAGGCGTTCGCACACCGCGTCGCCGGCCTGCGAGGTCGAGAGCGACCCGCCGACGTCGGCCGTCGAGGCCCCCTCGCGGACGCAGGCGGCCACGGCCGACTCGACCGCCGCCGCTTCGGGAGCGTGCCCGAGGTGGTCGAGCATCAGCGCGGCCGTCAGGATCGCACCGAAGGGATTGGCCTTGCCCGTCCCGGCGTACTTGGGAGCGGAGCCGTGAACCGGCTCGAACATCGATACCCGGCCGGGGTGCAGGTTACCCGACGCGGCCATGCCGAGGCCCCCCTGGAGGGCGGCCCCGAGGTCGGTCGCGATGTCGCCGAACATGTTGTTCGTGACCACGACGTCGAACTGGCGCGGGTCCTTGATCATCTGCATGCAGAGCGCGTCGACGTAGAGGTGCGAGGCCTCGATGCCGGGGTACTCCTGCGCCACCGCCGCGAACGTGCGCTGCCAGAGGTCGCCGACGAACCGCATCGCGTTGGACTTGTCGGACATCACGACGCGCTTGCGCCCCCGCCGCTTCGCGAACTCGAAGGCGTGGCGGATGATTCGCTCGGTCCCCTTGCGCGTGGAGACGTCCTCCTGCACCGCGACCTCGTCGGGGCTGCCCTTCTTGAGGTGCCCGCCCGAGCCGACGTACGACCCCTCGGTGTTCTCGCGGAAGACGACGAAGTCGATGTCCTTCGCGTCGAAGCCCTTGAGGGGGCACAGGCGGTCGTCGAGGCAGCGCACCGGCCGGTAGTTCACGTAGAGGTCGAGCTGGAAGCGGGCGCCGAGGAGGATGTCCGCCGCGTGCTTCATGTCCGGCACGCGCGGGTCGCCGAAGGCGCCCATGAAGATCGCGTCGTAGTTCGCGGACAGGTCCGCGAACGCTCCCTCGGGAATCGTCGTCCCGGTCTTCAGGTAGTGGTCCGCGCTCCACGGGAACGACACCGGCTCGAAGGGGATCCCGCGGGTCCGGCCGACGTGCGTGAGAACCTTGACCGCCTCGGCGGTCACGTCGACGCCGATCCCGTCGCCGGGCACGATCGCGATGCGCATGGGCGCCGGGAAGATAGCAGACTCGCTTGCCCCGCCTCCCCGGCGGGCCATAGAAGCCATAGAAGCCATAGAATCGGCGCAGTGAATTTCGCGCAGGCCGTTCACGAAGTCATCCGCGACGCCGCGGCGCGCCCCGAACGACCCACACCCGGCAGCCTCTGCGAGCGCATCGCCCGCGAGACCGAGCGCTACCTCGATCGCGTCCGCTTCTCGGCGGAGCGCTACATGCGCCACCCGATCCTTCTCTGGGACGAGTGGGAAGTCATGCTCATCGCCTGGTCGAGCGGCCAAGTGACGCCGATCCACGACCACCGCGGCGTCATGGGCGGGATGGCGGTGATCTCCGGCACGCTCGCCGAAGAGCGCTTCATCACGCCGGTCGACCGCCCGGAGCTCGTGGACAACCGGCAGCGGCCGGAGGGCGACCTCTCGGACATCGGGCCGACGGTGCTCCACCGCCTGTCTCCCTCGAGCGCGCGGGCGATCTCGCTCCACGTCTACCGGCCGCCGCTGCGCACGATGGGCATCTGGGACGCGACCGGACTGGTCTCGATCATGCCTTCCGCCTTCGACGTCGGCGAGGACGTGCTCGCAACGGTCTCCCGCGTGCCGGCCGACACGCTTCGCTAGGGAGATCCCTCCCGCCGCGCCACGACGAGGGCCCGCGTCCGGCCCCACGGATCCACGATGCGCTCGACGACGCGCTCGGGCGGCGCGTGCGGCTCGGCCGGAGGCACGATGCGGAGGGAACACGCGAGGCCCCGGGAGCGCGCCGCGGCGGCTCCGGCAACGCGTCCGGATCGAGGCGATGGCGGCGCACCGCGCCGATCGTGATCGGCGAATGCCCCAGCCCGCCCGCGATCGCGACTTCTCCGAAGCGGTCCCATCGCGCGGCTGCCCGCCCGATGAGCGTGTCCTCGCCGTGAAAGCCGCGGAACGTTTCGGGGTGCTCGCTCCAGGAAACGAGCGCATCGCGCGTCCCGATCGCGCCTGCGACGGCGAGGGCGCCGACCGCGGCGATCGCGACGGTCCGGCGCGCCGGACCGCGCACGAGCCCGAGGAGCCAGAGAATCCCGGCCGCCGCTGCCACGGCCGTCAGGGTCGCGAGGTAAGCGAAGCGGGAACCGTTCGGATTGTCGGCCAGCCCCCCGGCCGCGACGGCGGCGAGGAGCACCGCCGCGTGTGCGAGGAGCAGGGCCGAGAGGGCATCGCGCGGCCGAACGAGCGTGCGGCAAAGCGCCGCGAGGACGGGCACGCCGAGGAGCCAGCCCAGACGGGAGCGGCCGGGAAGGTCGTGGCGCGGAGTGGGGTCCCCGAGCAGCCACGGCGCGACGAGCGCGTCCGCAACGGCTTCGAACGGCGGTCGCAGGGATCCCGTGCGCTCGATCTCGAGGAAGACGTTGTGATCGGCGGTTCGCGCGAAGTACGGCGCCGGCCGCCCGGCGTGCAGGAGGAAGAGCGGCGCCGCGCAGAGGGCGAACCCGACCGCGAAGGTGGCGGCGCGGAGCAGGCGCGGCCGGAGCGGCGCTCCGGAGCCCGCCTCTCCTTCCACCTTCACCGGCCACAGCGCGAAGAGGCCGAGCGCAGCGGCGGCCGGCCACGCCGAGAGATAGACGTGCGCTCCCACGCCGGCGACGATCCCCCCGGCGAGCGCCCGGACGAGGCTCCGGCGGCGCACCGCCGCGAGGAGCAGGAGCGTCGCGAGGTCGACGATCGGCGCGAGCCAGATCATGTTCCAGCTCCAGCGCGACAGGATGAGATGCCAGCGCAGGCCCGCGAGAACGAGCGCGGCCAGCATGCCTCCTCCGGCGGGCAGGAGTGCCCGGCCGAGAAGCGCGGCCGTGAGGAGCGACGCCGCGCCGGCGACCGCGGAGGGCAGCCGAACGCCGAGCACGGTCGTGTCCCCCAGGAGCAGCGCGGCCCGGAATGCCTCGAGGTAGAGCACACCGATCGAGCCGTAGGTCTTGCCCGTGCCGTAGGGAACCGCGCGGATCGAGTCCGCGAAGTCCGCGGGCGTTCCGGTGAGCGCGAGAGCGGGCGCGATGAGCGACAGGTCGTCGATCCAGAGGACGTCGGGACGCCTCTCCAGGTCCACGAACCGCACGGCGGTGCCGGCGACAATCGCCGCCATCGTCAGGGCGACGCAGGTCGTGCGGCGAAGCGGCAGCGGCTCGAGCGGCGCGCCGGCCGCCGCCGTCCTTGCCCAGGCTCCGAACGCGGCCGCCGCCGCGACTCCCGCGGCTCCGGCGGCTCCCGCGAGGGCGAGACCCAGCAAGAGCCGGGAGGGCGCCCACGAAGCCTCCGGGTCGCCGAGCAGCGCGGGGCCGATCCGCCGCGCGACGGCCACGGCCGCCACGAAGGCGGCGGCCGCGCCGACACCCACACGCACACGGACGCCGGGCGCGACGCGCCCCCGCGCCGTCATCGCGCCGAACCGGCCGCGAGGACGACGGCCCAGTCGCGGCCCCACCCGTCGCGCACCCGCTCGACGAGGCGCTCGCCCGCGCCCGGCGGCGTGCCCGGAGCGGTGATCCGGATCGAGAACGCGCGCGTCGGGTCTGTCGGCGCCGCCGGTGCGCGCGACACCGCGCGCTCGTCGGCGGAATCCAGGCGGTAACGGCGGACGGTGTCGATCGTCAGATCCGAGCGGCCGAGCCCCGCGGCGACGGCGATCGGACCGTAGGGCTCCCAGCGCGCGGCCGCCCGGCCGATCAGCGTGTCCTCGCCCCGGAAGCTGTCGAACGTCGCGCGGTGCGCGGGCCACTCGACGGCCGCCTGCCGGAGGCCCACGACTCCGCTCGCCGCCAGCAGGCCGAGACCGGCGAGCGCGGCGGCGCGGCGGCGGCTCGCCGCCACGGCCCCGACACAGGCCAGCAGCCCGGCCGCCGCGGCGAGAGCCGCGAGGCTCGCCAGATAGCCGAACCGGAAACCGTTGGGGTGGCCGGCGGTTCCACCCGCAATGGCAGCGGCTCCCGCGACCGCGCCCTGACAGAGGAGAAGACCCGCGAGCTCGGAGCGCCGCGAGGCGACGGCGCGCCCCAGGCCGACCGCCGCGAATGCGCCCACGACCCAGCCCAGACGCGAGCTTTCCGCCAGATCGTGCCGGCCCTCCGGGTCCGGCAGGAACCACGGCGCCGGCAGCGCATCGGCGGCCGCGGCGAAGAGCGGCAGGGCCGACTTCTGATACCGCATCTCGCGAAGCACGTTGTGCCGGGTCGAGCGCCCGAAATACGAGACCCGCCTCCCCTCCGCGAACAGGAAGAGCGGCGCGACGACGAGAGCGAACCCGCCGAGGAAAGCGAGGAGCCGCCGCCGGAGCGCCGGCGCCTCCCCGACGCGGGCCGGCCAGGGCCACACCGCAAACGCGGCGAGCGCCGACGCCGCCACCCAGGAGGCGAGATAGAGGTGCGGTCCCAGACCCATCACGGCGCCCCCGGCCGCAGCCGGGAGCCAGACGCCCCGGCGCCTGGCCCGAAGCAGCAGCAGGGTCGCCGTATCGACGATCGGCAGGAGGAGCACCGAGTGCCACCCCGAGAAGGACAGGATCGCGTGCCAGCGCAGGCCCGCGAGCACGAGGACCGCCGCCGTTGCGCCGCCTCGCGGCAGCAGCGCGCGCGCGAGGAGCGCGCCGGTCACCAGCGAAAGCGCCCCCCCGAGAAAGGAGGTCATCCGCAGCCCGGCGATGGTCGCGCCGAAGCGCCCGAGGCTCGCCCTGAGGAGCTCGAGGTACGCGACACCGACGACCTCGTGCGGATCCGGACGGCCCAGCGGAATCGCGATCACCGCGTCCGAAAAATCCCGCGGCGTTCCCGAAAGGGCGAGCGCCGGACCGATCAGGTTCACCTCGTCCTCGAGAAACGGAATCGCGGGCGTCGCGAGCGCCGTCGCGCGAACGGCGATCCCGGCGGCGATCGCCGCGACGGCCACCGCGGCGAGCGCGGCCCGGGAGAGCGCCAGCGGCTCGAGAGGCGCGGCCGCCAGAGGTGTCGCCGCAAAGCGCCGGAAGACCACCGCGGCCACGACACCCGCGATCGCCGACGCCGCGACGAGGGCGAGCCATAGAGCGAGCCTGGGAATCGACCAGGATGCTTCGCGATCGGCGAGCAGGTTCGTCCCGGCCCAGCGCGCCAGGTCCACACCCGCGACGAACGCGGCCGCGAGCCCGACGAAGAAGGCCGGCCGGGCTCCGATTCGGATCGCCCGGATCGCCCGGGCCCCGGTCACTTCTGGAAGAAGAGGAAGAGGTTGACCGACGACGGGCCGAGGGAGAAGAAGTCTCCCGACTTGAGCGGCCGCGCGCAGTCGTCCTCGGAAACTCCGCCCAGATCGTCGGGAGCGGGAATCGGGTCTCCGTTCAGGTACGTGCCGCATGTCGACCGCATGTCGACGAGGCGGTACTGGGGGCCGTCGGTCGCGAGCCGCCGCAGGACCTTCGCGTGCAGCCGCGAGACCTCGACGTTCAAGAACGCTTCGGGCGAGGACACGCGAAAACCCGACACGGGCATGCCCACGCCGATGAACTCCGGCACTTCCCGTCCGATCAGCAGCTCCTCGAAGTCGAGCTTGACGAGCCCGGCGTTGTAGGCGCCGAGACCCAGCAGGAAGTGGCCGGCCGGCAGGCGCAGAAGCGTCTTCTCGAGTCGCGTCGACATCCCCGCCATGCCGTTGTCGACGAAGGTCATGACGTCGCGCTGGCGCGACTCCAGCGCCTCGCGGCAGATCGCGGAGTAGAGATCGTCTTTCATCGCTTCAGAGCCATTTTACGCCCGCCGCCCCTCAGTGGACGGTCTCGTCCGCCGCACTCGCGACCTCTTCCGAGGACGGCTCGCGCACGATGGTCCACCGCTCGAAGACGCCGTCGGGCAGCTCGGTGACGAAACGGGACGGCTCGAGGATGACGTCGACGCCGTAGCGGTCCCGCGCGAGCATCGGGTAGACGAGCGCCACCTCGTTTTTCGCCCGCGTGACGGCGACGTAAAAGAGGCGCCGCTCCTCCTCGAGGCCCTCGTCGGTGCCCGCCGAGCGGTAGCTCGGGAACCGGCCTTCCGAGAGGCCCATGACGATGACGCGGCTCCACTCCAGCCCCTTGGCCTGGTGGACGGACGAAAGCACCACGCGGTCGTCGTCGGGCTCCCCCGCCACGACGTCCTCCCCGGAGAGCTCGTTGAAGAGCGTGACGTCCTCGAGAAACGACGGCAGCGAGTCGTACGTCTGCGCGAACTGGGCGAACTGCTCGAGGTCGTCCAGCCGCGCGTCCCCGTTCGGGAACTTCGCGCGGGCGAAGTCGCGGTAGACGTCTTCGACGACGGAACGGATGGCCTCGGCGGGCGACGTGCGGATGGACGGCGATTCCAGGCGCGCGAGAAGCGCGCGAAACGGCTTCAGCGACGCATCCGACCCCCGGCCGAGCTCCGGGGCCTTGCCGTCGAGAGCGCGGAACGCCGCGAGCGGATCGGGACGCTCGCGGATCGCCTCCCACACCGCGGCGGCGGAGCGCTCCCCGACGCGCGGAAAGAGCTTCAGGGCGCGTTTCCAGGAGAGCTCGTCCTTCGGATTGACGACGATGCGCAGGAACGCGAGGACGTCCTTGACGTGGCGCTGTTCGAAAAAGCGCGTCCCGGACCGGATCTCGTAGGGAATCCCCCGTCGCGTCAGCTCGATCTGGAGCTCGAGCGCCTGGTAGTGCGCGCGGTAGAGGACCGCGAGGTCCGCGAGCTTCTCGCCCTCGTCGTGCCATTCGAGCAGCCGCTGGCCCACGAAGCGGGCCTGGTCCGCGATGTCCGGGAGCGCGACGACGGCCGGCAGTCCTCCCGGCTCGCGCGACGCGGCGAGCTCCTTCGGGAACTGCCGCTCGTTCTTCGCGATCGAGGCGTTGGCGAGCTCCAGGATTTCCGGCGTCGAGCGGTAGTTGCGCGTGAGGCGGAAGGTCTGGGCCTCGGGATACCGCTGCGGAAACCCGAGGATGTTCTCGAACGAGGCGCCGCGGAAGGAGTAGATCGCCTGGGCGTCGTCGCCCACGACCGTCACGTTCTTCTTGACCCGCGCCATGCCGTCCACGATCTCGCCCTGCAGGCGGTTGGTGTCCTGGTACTCGTCGACGAGAACGTGGTCGTAGGAAGCCTGCAGCTGCGCGGCGGCTTCCGGGACCTCGTCCAGGAGGCGCTTCCAGGCGAGCAGCAGATCGTCGTAGTCGACGGCGTTGCCGAGGCGCTTGCGCTCCCGGTAGCGCTGGAAGACCGCGACGATCTCGGTCTCGAGCTCGGCGAAGTGCGGGGCGTGCGACGCGAGGACCTCCGTGAAGGGGCGGCCCGTGTTGATCGTGAAGGAATAGAGGTCGAGGAGGACGTCCCCCTTCGGGAACCGGCGCTCGAGGGTCGGCACCTTGCGGTCCGAGGTCGCGGCCTCGAGCAATTCCCGCGCGTCCTCGGGATCGAGAATCGTGAAGTTGGCCGTCAGGCCCAGCCGCGTCCCGAAGCGGCGGAGCAGCCGGTTGCCGACCGAATGGAAGGTGCCGCCCATGAGGCGGCGGGTATCGACGGCGAGCAGCGTCTCGACCCGCCGCAGCATCTCGCGGGCCGCCCGGTTGGTGAAGGTCAGGAGCAGGATCCGCGACGGGTCGTGCCCGGACTCGATCAGGCGCGACGACCCGGTAGACGAGGGTGCGCGTCTTGCCCGAGCCCGCGCCCGCGATCACGAGGAGCGGGCCTGTGCCGGCGAGCACGACCTCCCGCTGCTCGTCGTTCAACTCCCGGTCGTAGTCGACGCGGTAAGACTTGAGCCGGACCGGCGTCTTGAGGACGTACTTGCGCTCCACGACGTCGAGTCTAGACCGGGGGGCGGACTTCTGGAGTCCGGGCGCGGGCCGCGTAATCCGCCGGCCGGCCGTGCGCGTCCAATCTGCGGTTACACAGGAGGACATCATGATTCCCGTTTCGAAGACACGCCGCCCGCTCGCCGTCGCCGCCGGCGCGCTGGCTCTTTCCGCTCTGCTCGCCGGCAGCCTCGAGGCAAATACAGGCACAGGCACTCCCGTTCCGGGGGAGGGCTCCGGCGAGCCGCGCCGGCTCGGCAAGGCGGCCCGGCGCCTCGGTCTGTCGGAGGATCAGCGAAAACAGATCCGCGGCATCATCCGCTCGCACGCCGCCGAGATCGACGCGCAGATGCAGTCCCGACGGGTCAGCCGCCGCGCGCTGCGCGATGCCATGGACGCCAAGCCCGCCGACGAGGCCGAGGTCCGGCGACGCGCCCTGGCGCTCGGAGAGATCCGGGCGGACGAGGCGGTCCTGCGCGCGCGGATCCGGTCCGAGATCTGGCCGGTGCTCACGGCCGAGCAGCAGGATAAGGCGCGGCAGCTGCGGGCGCTGCGCGGAAAGAAGGCGAAGGGCCGGATGGAGGCGTTCGAGAGGTGGCTGCGGCAGGACGGCTGAGCAGACGCCCGGGCCCGCATTAGACTCAGCGGGTGCTGCGCCTCACGACCGCCGGCGAATCGCACGGCCCCCGGTTGACCGCGATCCTCGAGGGAATCCCCGCGGGGCTCGCGGTCGACGCGGCTTTCGTGGCGGGCGAGCTCGCCCGCCGGCAGCACGGGTACGGGCGGGGCGGGCGAATGAAGATCGAGGCGGACGCGGCCCTCTTCGAGGGCGGCGTGCGCGGAGGAATCACCCTCGGCTCCCCGATCGCGCTCGGGGTCGTCAACCGCGACTTCGCGAACTGGGAAGCCGTCATGGGGCCGCTCGTCGTCGACGCCGCGGCCGCGGCCGCAAAACGCGTCACCCGCCCGCGGCCCGGCCATGCGGACCTGGCGGGCGGGATGAAGTACGGCGCGAAGGACCTGCGCGACGTCCTCGAGCGGGCGTCGGCGCGCGAGTCGGCCGCCCGCGTGGCGGCGGGCGCCGTCTGCAAGCTGCTGCTCCGGGAATGCGGCATCGAGGTGCGCAGCGGCGTCCTCGCGCTCGGCGCCGTGGCCGACACGGCGTCGCCGAGAACCTTCGCTTCGCTCGAGAAGGTTCGCGAGGACTCGCCGCTGCGCGCCCTCGACGCCGCGCTCGAGCCGGCGATGGTCGCGGCCGTCGACGCCGCGAAGAAGGACGGCGAGACCCTCGGCGGCGCGATCCTCGTCGGCGCGCGGGGCGTGCCGGCGGGCCTCGGCTCGTTCGCCTCGTGGGATCGCCGGCTCGACGGGCGCATCGGCCAGGCGCTCCTCTCCGTGCCGGCGGTCAAGGCCGTGGAGCTGGGAGCGTCGATCGAGGCCTCCCGGGGGCCGGGTTCGCGCGCCCACGACGAGATCGAGCCGGCCCCGGACGGCGGCATCCGCCGCCGGACGAACCGCGCCGGCGGCCTCGAGGCCGGCGTGACCAACGGCGAGGACGTCATCGCGGTGGCGTACATGAAGCCGATCTCGACGCTCGCCCGCGGGCTCGACTCGATCGACCTCGAAACGGGTGAAGCCGCACGCTCGGCCTACGAGCGCAGCGACGTCACCGCCGTCCCGGCCTGCGGGGTCATCTGCGAGGCCATGCTCGCCTTCGTGCTGGCCGGGGCGCTGCTCGAAGCGACGGGCGGCGACCGGATGGAGGACGTGGCCGAGCGCCTCGCCCGCCACCGCGACCGCGTCGCGAAATACCCGCGCTAGCAGGGCGGTGCGCGGGGCCGGACGGCATTTGTCCGGCCCGCCGGGCGACGCTCTTCCCATGACGGCCGCCGCCGCCCGCCTCCCCGAACCGTTTGCCATATGGCATAATGTCGTCTGCCATGTGGCAGGACGGTCCATGAGCGCCACCGCCGACATCGTTCGCGCCCTCGGGGGGCCCCGAGTGGTCCCGGCACGCTCGCCGGGGCAGCTCCGGGCGCTCGTCCGGCGGGGGCTTCCTTTCGCCTCGCTCTCGGCGGTCGTGGCCGGATTCGGCCTCGCGGCGCTCGACGCCGCGGCCATCCTCCGGATTCCGGAGCGCACCCTCGCCCGCCGCCGCAAGGAACGGCGGCTCTCGGCCGAAGAATCGGACCGGCTCGTGCGCCTCGCCCGCATCGCGGCCTACGCTGAGTCGACGCTGGGCTCGCGCGAGAAGGCCGCGGCCTGGCTCGCCGCCGGCAATCGGGCCCTCGGAGGCCGTATCCCCCTTTCCGAGCTCGACACGGACCTCGGCGCCGAAGAAGTCGAGACCGTGCTGACGCGCCTGTCCCACGGCGTCGTCGGCTGATCCCGTGCGCGTCTGGAGGATCTGCCGGAAAGCGCACGCCGCGTTCGACGGCGAGGGCGCGCGCCGCGTGGGAGGCCGCTGGAACCGCCGCGGCACCGCGGTCGTCTACGCTTCGGAAAGCCTCGCCCTCGCGGCGCTCGAGATGCTCGTGCACACGGCCCCGGCACTCCTGCCCGACGACCTCGTCGCGATTGCGGCCGAGGTCCCGGACGGGATCGCGATCGAGGCGCTCGAGGCGGCGGACCTTCCCCGCGGCTGGCGCGCCTACCCCGCGCCCGAGGCGCTCGCGGACCTCGGCAGCGCCTGGGCCGCGTCGGGCCGCACCGCCGTGCTCGCGGTGCCCTCCGCGGTCGTGCCGCGGGAGCGCAACTTCCTGCTCCATCCCGGGCATGCCGACTTTCGACGGATCCGCGTCGGCAGGGCGGAGCCCTTCGCCCTCGATGCGCGGCTGGCGCCGGCGCGACGCTCCTCCTGAATGCTAGCGGCTCGGGCTCGGGCTGGGGCTCGGTATCGTTGCGAGGGGCAACGTGCGAGTCGCCCCGGGCGCGCTGCGCGCGATCTGCAGGCGGCTGTAGTCGGAGAGGGCCTTCCGGACGATGCGCCGCAGGCTGCGCACCCGCTGCTCGGCGCGCGCCCGCTCTCCTTCGGCGATGCGGTTCGCGCGGCGCCGGACCACTTCGCGCACGAGCAGACCGACCGCGCGCTTCCAGCGCGCGTACGCGATGGCGACGGCGAGATCGAACGTCTCGGTCATCAGCCTCCCCAATATAGCGTTTGAGCGCCCGCCGGGCCAGACCGCCCTCAGCGGATCGGCAGCGGCTCGACGGGGCCCGGCACCGACGTCGCCGCCATTTTCTCCAGGGAGGGATCGGGCGGGCCGAGGCGACGGTCGAGGATCGCGAAGCGGGGATCGGTCGGCGCGAGCCGGCCCTCGCGCAGCCGCCACAGCTCGTAGTGGAGGGAGGGCGTCACGGTCCACCCGGTCGCGCCGACGCTCCCGATGCGCTCCCCCCGCGCCACCCTCTGGCCGCGGCGGACCTCGATGCGCGTGAGGTGCCCGTAGACCGTCGCCAGCGCGGCCTCCCCGGCCGGGCCCTTCCCATGCACGAGCACGATGAGGTTTCCGCTGCGCCACAGCCGCGCGTCGACCTTCGGGGGCACCCGGCCCGCGAAGGCCACCACGCCGTCGGCCGGAGCGAGGACGGAGGTGCCCGTCGGCGCCGCGAGCTCGATGCCGCGGAAGAATTCCTCCGCGCCCGTCCAGGGTGAAACGCGCGGGCCAAAAACCACGAGGGGCTCGAAGACCTCGCCGCCGAGGGGAAGGATCGAGGGCGTCCTCGCGGCGAGCGCGGGATCGGCGGTCTCGATCCCGGACAGGATCGCGCGTCCGTTCTCGAGCGCGGCGAGAAAGGGCCGGAGCCCCTCGGCGGCGCGCGCGGAACCGGCGAGCAAGCCGGCCTCGGGGTTGAGGCCCCGCGGCCACTCCGAGGGATCGACCCCGTACAGAAACGCGATGCGGGAGAGCAGCCCCGCCCCGTCGCGGGCGCGATCCGACATTCCGGCGATTCGGGCCTCGACCGCGCGCACGCCCCCGGCGACCTCCGCGTAGTCCCTCGCGGCCGCCGCGCTCGACTCGTCGCGAAACGCGCGCCAGGCGACCGCGGGCACCGTGAACCAGAGCGAAAGCGCAATGCCCGCCGCGACGCCCGCGAACATCACGACGGCCCGCTCCCCGCGATCGCCGAGAACCACCGTGCGCACGGCGCCGCTTCCCGAGGCGGGGTGAAACTGCAGCTCCAGGGTGGCGCCTCCTACCTGCCGGGGAAAACGGCGACGAGCCCGAGCTCGCGCCGGTCGGCCGACTGGCCGAGCCGGCGCGGAATGAAGGCGCGCGAGAGCGAGAAAAGCACGACGCGGGCGTGATCCGGCGGCGCCTGGAGCCTCAAGGGAAGCCCCTGGCCCGGCGTGAGCGTCTTCTCGAGGACGATCCGGCCGTCCACTTCGGCCGTCAGGTCGACCGGCCGGCCCTCCGGCGTGTAATGGGCGAGATCCATCCGGAGAGTCTCGCCCGGCGAGAGGCGGATCGCAAAGCGGCGCTGCGTCCAGTAGTACGACCCTCCCGTCCCCTGTTCCTTCCCGTGAAAGCCGATGCCCTGCCGGTAGCGGAAGACCTCGTCGGAGGAAAGCGTCCCGAGCGCCACGACGGCCGCCGCGCCGGCATAGAGGACGACGAGGACGACGGCCGCCCGTCGCAGCCGCGCGGGGGCTCCTCTCTGGACGGTCCCCGTCGCGGCCCCCGGAGTGCGGCGCGCCACGAACGCGGCGAAAAGGAAGAAGGCGAGAGACACGTCCGGCGCAAACCAGTGCGAGCCGACGACGAGGGCCGCGAGGAATCCCAGCACCGCCGCACCGCACCCGGCCGAAAGCGGCCGATCCTTCCAGTCCGGCAGCGCAGCCGCGGCCTCGCGCGCGAGCAGGATGACGAAGGCGGCGGTCAGCAGAAAGCCCAGCGCCCCGGATTCGGCGAGGGCCTGGAGATAGGCGTTGCCCGGATTGTCACGCAGCGGAAGCGCCCTCCCCTGTTCCGCCATCAGGTTGGGCAGCTGCCAGGCGAACGCGCCGAGCCCGGCGCCCGCGACGGGGTTCTTCTCGAAGAGCCGGACCGCGCCCGCCCAGAGCACCGGCCTCGAGGAGGCGCGCTGCTCCGCCGCGAGGCTCGGATCCATGAACATCCGGATGCGCGCGCTCACGCTTCCCTTGTCGCCCGACAGCAGGGTCCCGAGCGCGAGGATTCCCGCGGCGGCGGCCAGAGCCATCGCCAGCCGACGCACGGCGGGCACACCGGGCGCGAGCAGAAGCCCGGCCAGGCCGACCGCGACGACGAGCAGGCCGCTGCGCGATCCGGAGAGAACGAGACCCGAAGCGGCGGCCGCAGCGACGAGCAGGGCACGCGCTCGCCCCGAGGCGCCATTGCCGCCGCCTCCCAGCAGCCAGGCCGCCGCGGCCACGAGGGCGAGGCTCGAAAGCATGCCGAGCGCGTTCGGATCGATCGCGCCGCCGGAGAGCCGTCCCGTCGCCTTCCAGAAGGCGCTCGTCTCGCCCGGCGGCATCCCGAGCCGCTCCGCGACGGCGGCCGCGCCCGAAAGCCCGCAGCCCGCGAGCGCCGCGAAAACCGCGCGCCGGCGCGCGGCCTCTCCCGCCCTTCGAAGAATGAAGAAGAAGCCGACGCCGCACGCGAGCGCCGAGAGGGAGAGCACGCTGTCGCGGATCGCCGCGAAATCGAGGAGGCCCTCGACGTTGACCGCGCGCAGGCCCAGTCCGTGCCTCATCGCCCAGAGGGTCCGCGCCCGCACGATGGCGAGCAGCGTCGCGAGGACCCAGACGGCCGCGATCGCGCGGAGCGCCCGGTCGACGCGCGAGGGGTCCGGCGTGTTCTCGAAGTCGTAGAGGAAGCGGAACGTCCAGCCCGCGGCGAAGCCCGCGAACAGCAGGACCGGCCAGGCGATCGCGTCCGCGCCGCCGAAGGCCCGGTCGCCGAGGCCGGAGAGCGGAAACAGGAACGCGAAAGTCGTCAGGCCGCGCGCCGGATTCCAGGCCGACAGCAGCCCGAGCGCGAGCGCGGCGAGGAGGATCGGGAGGCGGTCGCGCGCGGCCGGCGGAAAGCCGAGCGAGAACACCGCAAAGAACCCGATGCCGGTCGCGACCAGGGCGAGCAGGCGGACCACGCCGCCCGGCCGCCGCGCGGGCTCTCCGTTGACCAGCATCAGGAACGGGAGGTCATGCGCGGTGGTATTCCTGCAGCGGCGCCACGCCCGTCGCCTCCTCCTGGCGCGCCCGGATGCCCTCGACCGCGGCCGTCGCCGCCGAGAGCGTCGTCAGGCACGGGATCGAAAGGCGGAGCGCGGCCGCGCGGATGGCGGCCTCGTCGAACCGCGAGTCGCGGCCGAGCGGCGTGTTCACGACGAGCTGGATGTCGCCGGCCTCCATGCGATCGACCGCGTTGGGGCTGCCCTCATTGACCTTGAAGACCCGCTCCGCGTCCACTCCGGCCTCCTTGAGCGCCTCGCGCGTGCCCTCGGTCGCGCACAGGGCGAAGCCGAGGTCCGCGAGCTCCCGTCCGATCGGGACGACCGCCGCCTTGTCGTACGGATTGACCGTCAGAAACGCCCGGCCCGCGAGCGGCAGCTTCGTTCCCACGGCCTCGCAGGCCTTGGCGAAGGCATCGCCGAACCGGGGAGAGATTCCCATGACCTCGCCCGTCGACTTCATCTCGGGGCCGAGGAGCACGTCCTCGCCCGGGAACTTGCGGAACGGGAAGACCGGCGCCTTGATGAAGAAGTCGACCGGGTCGCGTTCCGCCGGGAGACCGAGCGAGGCGACGGTGCGCCCCGGGATCGTGAGAAGTGCGGCGGCGCGGGCCATCGGGACGCCGATGGCCTTCGAGACGAACGGCACCGTGCGGGAGGCGCGCGGGTTGACCTCGAGGACGTAGAGCTTGCCGTGCTGGATGGCAAACTGGATGTTGATGAGACCATGCACGCCGATCGATTCCGCGAGCCGGCGGGTCGCGCCGCGGATCTCGTCCAGCAACGTCGCGGGCACCTGCCAGGGCGGCAGCACGGAGAAGGAGTCGCCCGAGTGGATCCCCGCCTCCTCGATGTGCTGCTGGATCCCGCCGATCCAGGCCTCCCGCCCATCGCAGAGCGCGTCGACGTCGAGCTCGACCGCGTTGTCGAGGAAGCGGTCGATCAGGACCGGATGCTCCGGCGAGCTCGCGACCGCCGTTCGCATGTAGGACGCCAGACGCCCCTCGTCGAACACGATCGCCATGGCCCGTCCCCCGAGAACGTACGACGGACGTACGACGAGCGGGTAGCCGATCCGGCGGGCCGACGCGACGGCCTCCTCGACGCTCCGGGCTTCGGCGTGCGGCGGGGCCGCGAGATCGAGCTCGCCGAGGAGGCGCCCGAACCGCCCGCGGTCTTCCGCGAGGTCGATCGACTCGGGCGAGGTTCCCCAGATCGGGTATCCGAGGGCCTCGAGCGGGCGCGCGAGCTTGAGCGGCGTCTGGCCGCCGAACTGGACGAGGACCCCGTCGGGCCGCTCGTTGTCGAGCACCGCCGAGACGTCCTCGAGCGTGAGGGGCTCGAAGTAGAGGCGGTCGGAGGTGTCGTAGTCCGTCGAGACCGTCTCGGGGTTGCAGTTGATCATGATCGTCTCGAAGCCGGCCTCGGAGAGCGCGTAACAGGCGTGCACACAGCAGTAGTCGAACTCGATTCCCTGCCCGATGCGGTTGGGACCGCCGCCGAGGATCGCGACCTTCGGTCTTTCCGTCCGGAGCGACTCGTTCTCGTCTTCGTAGGTCGAATAGAAGTACGGCGTCTGCGCCTCGAACTCGGCCGCGCACGTGTCGATCGTCTTGTAGACCGGCACGACCCCGAGCGCCTTGCGCCGCTCGCGGACTTCGCCCTCCCCCACACCCATCCGGCGTGCGAGCGCCCGGTCCGAGAGGCCGAGGCGCTTGGCGTCGCGGAGGTCTTCCCGTCCGACCGCGGCGAGGGCCCGGCCCGCGAACGCGTCCTCGGCTTCGACCATGCGCCGCACGCCGTCCAGGAACCAGGGGTCGATCCGCGTGTGCGCGGCAACCTCCTCGACGCTCATTCCGGCGGCGAAGGCGCGCCGCAGGTGGAAGAGCCGTTCGGCCGTCGGCTCCTGGAGCTTCGCGAGGAGCTCCTCCGGAGGCAGGTCTCCGCGCCCGTCATCGAGCCCGTCGGCTCCGATCTCGAGCGAACGGATCGCCTTGCCGAGGGCCTCGGGGAACGTGCGGCCGATCGCCATCGCCTCGCCGACCGATTTCATCTGGATGGTGAGCCGGTTGTCCGCGCGCGGAAACTTTTCGAAGGTCCAGCGCGGGATCTTGACGACCACGTAGTCGAGCGACGGCTCGAAGGAGGCCGGGGTCTTCTGCGTGATGTCGTTGGGGATCTCGTCGAGGTGGTAGCCGACGGCGAGCAGCGCCGCAATCTTGGCGATCGGGAATCCGGTGGCCTTCGACGCGAGCGCCGAGGAGCGCGAGACCCGCGGGTTCATCTCGATGACGACGCGGCGCCCCGTCTTCGGGTCCACGGCGAACTGGATGTTCGAGCCGCCCGTGTCCACGCCCACCTTCCGGATGACCGCCTTGGCCTCGTCGCGCATCGCCTGGTACTGGCGGTCCGAGAGCGTCATCTGGGGAGCCACGGTGATCGAGTCGCCGGTGTGCACGCCCATCGCGTCGAAGTTCTCGATCGAGCACACGATGATGACGTTGTCCGCGGTGTCCCGCATGACCTCGAGCTCGAACTCCTTCCAGCCCTCGACGGACTCCTCGATCAGGACCTCGTGCGTCGGCGACTCGCGCAGGCCGTTCTGGACGATCTTCCGGAATTCCTCGGCCGTCTTCGCCGCCCCGCCGCCCGAGCCGCCGAGCGTGAAGGAGGGCCGGATGACGAGGGGCAGGCCGATCGCCTGCATGGCCTCCTCGGCCTCGGGCAGCGACCGGACCCGCTCCGAACGCGGCACCTCGGCGCCGATCTCGAGCATGGCCTTTTTGAAGAGGTCGCGGTCCTCGGCCAGCCGCATCGCCCGCTCGTTGGCGCCGATCAGCTTCACGTTGCGCTTCTCGAGGATCCCCTTCTCGGCCAGCGCCAGCGCGAGGTTGATGGCCGTCTGGCCGCCGACGGTCGGCAGGATCGCGTCGGGACGCTCCCGGTCGATGATCCGCTCGAGGAAGTCGACCGTCAGGGGTTCGACGTAGGTCGCGTCGGCGATTGCCGGATCGGTCATGATCGTCGCGGGGTTCGAGTTCACGAGGACGACGCGGTAGCCCTCGCGCTTCAGGGCGCGGACGGCCTGGGTTCCGGAGTAGTCGAACTCGCACGCCTGACCGATGACGATCGGCCCCGATCCGATGACGAGGATCGATCGAATGTCGTCGCGCTTGCCCACTCCGGGGCGGGAGTATACGGGGTCGCGGGCGATACAATCGCGCCGACTCCTCGCGCATGATCGGCCAGACTGTTTCTCACTATCGCGTGCTCTCGAAGCTCGGCGGCGGCGGCATGGGCGTCGTCTACGAGGCCGAGGACCTGAAGCTCGGCCGCCGCGTCGCGCTCAAGTTTCTCCCCGAGGAGCTTGCCGCAGATGCACAGGCCCTCGAGCGCCTGCAGCGCGAGGCGCGCGCCGCTTCCTCCCTCCAACACCCCAATATCTGCACGATCCACGACGTCGACGAGCACGAGGGAAAGCCCTTCATCGCGATGGAGCTGCTGGAGGGCGAGACGCTGCGGGACCGGCTCGGGCCGGGTCCGCTTCCGCTCGAGCCGCTGCTCGACCTGGGGACTCAGATCGCCGACGCGCTCGAGACGGCTCATGCGCGCGGCATCGTTCACCGCGACCTGAAGCCCGCGAACATCTTCGTGACCAAACGCGGCCAGGCCAAGATCCTCGACTTCGGACTCGCCAAGCAGGCCGACCTGCCGGGCTCCGGCGACACGGCCATGCCCACGGCGATGGACGAGAAGCACCTCACGAGCCCCGGCACCGCGATCGGCACGGTCGCGTACATGTCGCCCGAGCAGGCGCGCGGCGAGCCACTCGATGCCCGGACCGACGTCTTCTCCTGCGGCGCGGTGCTCTACGAGATGGCGACGGGCCGCCAGCCGTTTGCGGGCAACACCTCGGCCATCATCTTCGACGCGATCCTGAACCGGGCGCCGGTTTCCCCCGTCAAGCTCAACCCCGAGCTGCCCGCGGAGCTCGAACGCATCGTCAACACCGCCCTCGAGAAGGACCGCGATCTGCGCTACCAGAGCGCCGCGGAGTTGAAGACGGACCTGAAGCGCCTGAAGCGCGACTCCGACTCGAACCGGAGCGGCAAGAGCGCGGCGGCTGCTCCCGCCATTTCGCCGCGGCGCCCGATGCGCTGGAGGGTTCCGGCACTGGCGGCGGCCATCCTGATCGCCGCGGCGGCTGCCGGCTGGTGGGCGACGCACCGCCGTACGGGTTCCGCAAACGTCACCCCGTCCCGAACGACGATCGCCATCCTCCCGTTTCAGAACCTCGGCGGCGATCCCACGACCGACTATCTCCGGCTGGCGCTCCCGGACGAGATCGCCACGACGCTCTCCTACATCCCCACCCTCGCGATCCGCCCCTTTGCCTCGACGCAGAAGTACGCGAAGGGTGACGTGGACCCGCAGGTCGCCGGACGCGAGCTGCAGGTCGCGGATGTCCTGACCGGCCACTTCCAGAAGGAGGGCGACCAGCTCCGGGTCACGCTCGAGGTCATCGATACGGCGTCGAACCGGCTTCTCTGGCGCGACACGTCGAGCGCCGCGGCGTCGAACCTGATCGCCCTGCGTGAACAGATCTCGACGCGCATGCGCCAGGGCCTGTTCCCGCTCCTCGGCGCGGCGGACGGCGCCGCCGAGCCCGCGACCCGTCCGAAAAACGCCGAGGCCTACGACCTCTACCTGCGCAGCAAGCCCCTCTCGAGCGACCCCGATCCCAACTCCCAGGGTGTGGCCATGCTCGAGCGCTGCGTGGGCCTCGACCCCAGTTTCGCTCCCGCGTGGGCCGCTCTGTCGCTGCGGTACTACTACCAGGGGTCCTATGGCCAGGATCCCGCCGGGGTCACGCTCGGGGTCAAGACCGCTCCCGCTCTCTACGCCCGCGCGATCGATGCCGGCGAAAGGGCGCTCCTTCTCGACCCCAACCTCGTCGAGGCGGTCCAGAACTCCATCGTCTACGAGACCGAGGGCGGCAGCATCCAGGAGTCGTACCGCCGGGCCGCAGACCTCGTCGCCCGCCGACCGCAGGACGCCCAGGCCCATTTCGCGCTCTCCTACGTCCTGCGCTACGCGGGGCTGCTCGACGAGGCCGGGCGCGAATGCGATGCCGCCGTGACGGCGGACCCGCACAACCGGGGTTTCCGTTCCTGCGCGTTCGTCTTCATGCCGGTCGGAAAGTACGACCGCGCACGGGCGTTTCTCCGCCTGGACGCCGGGTCGGAATGGGCGAAGGGCCGCGAAGGCAACATCCTCCAGCGCGAAGGCAAGACCGAGGCCGCGGCCGCCCTCTTCGCCGCTACCGGATTCGAGCCGGCCGCGCAACTCATGCGCAGGTCCGGAACGCAGTCCGAGCGGGACCGCATCAGCGCCGACATGGAAGCCGCCTCGGCTTCCGACATCGACCCCGAAAACCAGTACTACATCGGGGCCATCCTGGCCTCGAGCGGCTACCCCGCTGCGGGTCTGCGTCTGCTGCGAAAGGCCGTTTCGGGAAACTACCTCTCCTGGCCCGCCATGGACCTCGACCCGCTCTATGCGTCGATCCGGAAGGACCCCGAGTTCGCCGCGATTCGGGCCGAGGCGATCCGGAAGCAGAAGGAGTTCGTCGAGCGCCGCGGCGCGGCCTCGCCCTAACTGGTCGCGTTGGCCGCGTTGGCTTGCGCCAGCGAATCCGCGACGAACTTCTTCCAGGCGGCCGGCGTCATCATCTCGATGCTCTGAAGCTCCAGCCGGAAGCTCGACCAGTCGGGATTGTCGCGAAACGGAATCTCGACGCGCTCGAGCCAGCCGCTCTTCGGGTCCCACCAGATCGAGCCCGTCGTGTTTTCGATCCCGGGACCGGAGATGCGGTAGCGCAGAGTCTTCCGGCCTCCGACCGTCTCCTCGCCGACGTACTCGATCTTCGCGTCGCCGCGATAGAAGATCGGGTCGCCTTCCTTCCGGAAGGTCGGGTCGATGATGCCGATCGTGAACGGCGCCCTGGGGTCGACCAGGTGGCGCCAGGCGAAGTTCAGGCTCGTGAAGTCGAAGTTGTAGACGTGGAACGGGAGCTGGCGCCACGCGGCGCTGCCCTTCCGGTCGCCGACGGTCACGTCGACGCGGCCCCGGGCGCGGTCGACCCCGAACACGGCGCGTTCCTCGACCGAGCCGTCCAGGTTGAGGACGGCGGCCTGCATCGCGTCGCTCGTGAAGAGCGTCCAGTCGAAGTGCGCCCGCACCCACGCCGCGTCGCCGACTTCTTCCTCGACCTTGGCGACCTCGATCCGGTCCGGCGCAACCACGAAGATCGAGACCCGCGTCGGCTTGGAGCCGTCGAGGTTGGACTTGACGTAGTGCGCGACCTCGCCCACGCGGATCCTGTCGGGCTGGTAGCGGAACCGGTCGAGGTCGGAGGCGACCTTTCCGGGGCCGCCTCCGGCCGTCGCGGCGGACAGCGACAGCGCGGCGAGGAGCAAGGCGGTGCGTTTCATCCCGTGCATCCTGGCCGCGTCACTCGTACCGCAGCGCCTCGGCGACGTCGATGCGCGCCGCCCGCCGCGCCGGCACCCAGGAGGCCGCGAAAATGGCCAGCGCCGCGAATCCGACGATTGCCGCGAGGTCCTGCGCGCGCACGAGAAACGGGATGTACGAAACGAAGTAGATCTCGGCGACGCCCGGCGGGAACGACAGCAGCTTCCACCGCGTCATGACCCAGCACACGAGCGCTCCGAAGGCCACACCCGAGAGCACGCCGGCGCCGCCGAGCAGGGCGCCCAGGGCGAGGAACACCTTCGAGAAGAACCCCGGCTCCGCCCCGAGCGTCGTCAGAACGCCGATGTCGCGCTGCTTCTCGCGAACGGTCATCACGAGCGTCGCCACGACGTTGAAGGTCGAAACGGCGACGATCAGGCCGATCACGAGAAAGAGCGTCGTCTGCTGGATGGCCAGAGCCGCGAAGAGGCCGCCGTTCATGGAGCGCCAGTCGGAGACGGAATAGCCGTTTCCGGCCGCCCGTCCGATGGCCGCGGCCGCGGCCTCCGTGTCCTCGATCGAGTCGAGGCCGACCTCGACGACGTTGGCCCGGCCTTCGAGACGCGCGAGCCCGCGGAGCTCCTCGCGGTCCACGAAAACCCACTCCGTGTCGTACTCGGAGAAGTTCGTCCGGAAAATCCGCGCGACGCGGAAGCGGCCCGTCCGCGGCGCAAAGCGGCCGGAGGCGCCCGCGTCGGCGACCGAGAGCGTGATGGAGTCCCCCTCCTGCACGTCGAGCCGCGCCGCGAGCTCCACCCCGATCGCCACACCCGGCGGCTTGTCGCCTGCGGCGCGCGTCACGAAGCGCTCCGCGTCCGGAAGGTAGGCGTCGAGATCCGAGACCCGGCGCTCCGCCCAGGCGTCGATGCCCTTGAGCACGGCATCGGTGCCGTCGGGCGTCGCCTCCGAGGCGGCCACCCCCGTCTGGTAGATCACCGGGGCCGTGGCACGCACGCCGGGAACGGACGCGATGCGCCCCTCGAGGCCGGACGGGTCCGGATCACCTCCGGGAATCAGCGGGAACACGACGATTTCGGCGTTGGCGCCGATCAGCTTCTCGCGAATCTCCGTCCGGTAGCCCGAGAGCAGGCCCATCGCGACGACGAGGGCCGCGACGCCGAGGGCGATTCCCCCGATCGAGAGCAGGGAAACCGAGGAGACCAGCCTCGAGGGGCGCGACTTGAGGTACCGCAGCGCGACCTCGAGCGGCAGGCTCCTCACTCCCGGGTCGCCTTCGCCTTCGCCCCGTCGCGCGCCCGCTCCATCGACTCGAGGAAGCGGTGGAAGAGAACGTTGGCGTCGTGTGGGCCGGGAGCGGCCTCGGGGTGAAACTGCGCCGCGAGGATCGGGAGCGTGCGGTGGCGGAATCCCTCGAGCGTTCCGTCGTTCAGGTTCCGGTGGGTCGTCTCGACCTCGGGCGGCAGCGTCGCCGGGTCGACGGCAAAGCCGTGGTTCTGCGACGTGATGGAGACGTGCCCCGTTTCGAGGTCCTGGACGGGATGGTTGGCGCCGCGATGCCCGAACTTGAGCTTGAAAGTCGTGGCGCCGAGCGCGAGGCCGAGAAGCTGGTGGCCGAGGCAGATCCCGAAGATGGGCTTCCCGGTCGAGACGAGCGCCTCGATCGTGCGGATCGGGCCGGGCAGTGCCGCCGGATCTCCCGGTCCGTTGGAGAGGAAGATGCCGTCCGGACGGCTCTCGAGGATCTCCTCCGTCGGCGCCGATGCCGGAAACACTTCGACGCGGCAGGAGCCGGCCTGGAGGAGCCGCACGATGTTGCGCTTCATCCCGTAGTCCACGGCGGCGACGCGGAACTTCTTCTTCCCGCGGCCGCCCGGCGCGAGACGCGCCTCTTTCAGCGACACCGTGAGCGCGAGATCGCTGCCGACCATCTCGGGCGAGGCGAGCACGCGGCGGTGCAGCTCGGCCGGATCGTCGATCTCGGTCGAGAGACCCGCGCGCATGGCGCCGACGCTGCGGATCCGGCGCACGAGCGCGCGCGTGTCGAGCCCGTGCAACCCCGTCACGCCGTTCTCGCCGAGGTAGTCGGCGAGGCTCATCTCCCCGCCCGTTCCGCTCCAGCGCGCCGGGAAGTCCCGGGCGATGAAGCCGGCGACGTGCACGCGATCGGACTCGGCTTCGTCCTTGCGGATCCCGTAGTTGCCGATGTGCGAGGCCGTCATGACGACGATCTGTCCCGAGTAGGACGGGTCGGTGAGCACTTCCTGGTAGCCGCTCATCGCGGTGTTGAAGACGATCTCCCCGAACGACGTTCCGGGCCGCCCGATGGCGACGCCGCGGTAGGTCGTCCCGTCTTCGAGAACGAGAATCCCGTTCACGCCGTGCGGCCCACCACGGGAGCGAGTCGGCGCAGCTGTTCGACGAGCTCGTGGAACATGTCCGGCAGGATGGCCTGGGGGCCGTCCGAGAGGGCGTGCTCGGGCTCGTCGTGCACCTCGATGAGCACGCCGTCGGCGCCGACGGCGACCGCGGCGCGCGAGAGCGGAAGGACCTTCGCCCGTTTGCCCGTCCCGTGGGAGGGATCGACGAGGATCGGCAGGTGCGAGATGCGCTGGACGTAGGGCACGGCCGAGAGGTCGAGGGTGTTGCGCGTGTGGTCGGCAAACGTGCGCACGCCGCGCTCGCACAGGATCACCTCGTAGTTGCCCTCGGCGAGCAGGTATTCGGCCGACAGCAGCAGCTCCTCGATCGTCGCGGACATGCCGCGCTTGAGGAGCACGGGCTTGCGAATCCGGCCGAGCTTCTTCAGGAGCGAGAAGTTCTGCATGTTGCGCGCCCCGACCTGCAGGCAGTCCGCGTGCTCGGCGACGACCTCGACGGTCTCCGTGTCGAGCACTTCGGTCACGATCGGCAGCCCCGTCTCGGAGCGCACGCGCGACAGGATCTTCAGCCCCTCGACGCCGAGGCCCTGGAACGAGTAGGGCGACGTGCGCGGCTTGAAGGCTCCGCCGCGGTAGAGGTTGGCGCCGGAGTCCCGCACGGATTTTCCGATCCGGATGGCCCGGTCCTCGGTTTCGACCGCGCAGGGCCCTGCTGCGATGGCGAGGCTCGGGCCGCCGACGGGCACCCCCCGTATGGAGACGACGGTGTTTTCGCGCTTGGCTTCCCGGGAGACGAGCTTGTAGGGCGCCGAGACCGGGATCACCTCGGCCACTCCGGGCAGGTTCTCGAACGCGCCCCGATCGACGCTTCCCCGGTTGCCGGTGATGCCGATCGCGGTGCGCTGCGCGCCGGGAATGGGATGCGCCTGGAGTCCCAGCACCTGCACGGTGTCGACGACGCGGGCAATGTCCTCCGCGGAGGCCGCCGCGTCCATGACGATGAGCATCGGGGTGCTATCATCTGAGCCACAGCAGACAGAGTCAAACCGGACCCGGCACCCGCCGGAGGAGGTCCGCGAATCGTGAAAAAGAGCCTGTTTCTGGTCTTCGCGGCGTTCCTGCTGACTTGCGCGTCCGCGTTCGCGTACGTGATCAAGCTCAAGGACGGCTCGCTCATCTTCGCGCGCACGAAGTACACCGTGAAGGGCGACCGCGCGATCATCACGCTCGAGAACGGAACGGTCACGGCCCTGAAGCTCTCCGAGATCGACGTCGAGGGCTCCGAGCAGTACAACCGCGAAAACTTCGGCAACGTCATCGCCATCGACACGCCGGACAGCCGCAAGCCCACGCCGGCTCCGGAGGCGCCGCAGCCTCCGCGGGTCCAGGACTACATCCGGCAGAACAAGCCGCGCATGGACCTGCCGCCCTCGGCGAGCGAGAAGGCCGCGGGCGGAGCCGACGGCACGGGCCCCTCGTTCGCCGCCGTGGATCCCAACCTCCAGACGGCCTTCACGCGCATCTTCGACGGCGCCGGCATCACGCAATGGAAGCTGACCAACTTCCGCGGCAAGACGGCGGTGCTCGTCACGGCCAACACGGAAGAGGCGGTCTTCAACGCCATCAACGCGACCGCCCGTGCCCTCTCCGACCCGACGAGCCGCGGCGCGCAGATCACGATCGCGGTCGTGCTGACGACATCCTCCGGGGAATCGGCCGGCCGCTTCGAGATGTCGCCCGAGCAGGCGCGCCAGCTCGTGAACGGGCAGACGACGGCGGCCGACTACTTCGTCGGCAACGTCGCGCTCTAGCCCTCAACCCTCGTCGGGGATCGGCGTGAGGTGATAGCGGGCGTCCTCGCCCACGGTGCGCTTGAAGCGCTCCGAGAACGACACGAAGTTGCCCGCGCTCTCATCGAGGAAGACCCGCTCGACGCGGTGGAGCGGAAAAAAGACGGTCGACGGCAGAACGGTCACCGTCTCCTTGCGCGCGATCTCGTGGAGCCAGCCTTCGAAGCCCTCGAGCGACAGGCCGCGCACGGTCAGCCCGGAGGAGTCGCGCTCCTTGAGCAGGCCCCAGAACTTCTCCTTGGGGTTGACCAGGTGGACGAGCACGAACTCGCCGATCTTCATGGCCGCCTCCCGTCCGCTTCCGACAGCTCGATGAGAACGCCGTCGCCCGCCTCCGGATGGAGAAAGGCGACCCGCTTGCCCTCGGCGCCCGCGACCGGCGAGCGATGAACGAGGCGGAACCCTTTCGCGGAGAGGTCCGCGAGGGCCGCCTCGATGTCCTCGACCGCGAAACAGACGTGGTGAATGCCGCCGCCGCGTTTCGCGAGGAACTTCGCGATCGGCGAGTCGGGAGCGGTCGGCTCGAGCAGCTCGATCCGGCTCTCCCCCACCGGCAGGAACGCCGCGGTGACCTTCTGCGCCGGAACCTCTTCCCGCTTGACCTCGACGAGGCCGAGCGCCCGGTAGATCCCGAGCGCCTCGTCGATCGAGGCGACCGCGACGCCGAGGTGATCGATCTTGTATGCCGTCACGACGTCCTCGCGGCCCGGGCGGTCGCGGCCTCGTCGCCCTCGTCGCCCTCGTCGCCGGCGCGCACGAACCGGTCGAAGAGGCGGCCGGCCGCGGAGTACGGATCTTCCCGCCGCGACGTGACCGACCGCACGGCCTCTTCCAGCCCGTCGGGCTCGGGGGCGCGCGCTTCGACCGCCCGCCGGAAACGCCCCTCGAGCAGGGCGAGCAGGCGCGACCGCGCCCGCACGGCGCGGCGCCGGGCGCCCTCCGCCGACTGCGCGAGGTGGGCGCCGTGGGCCTCGAGGGCCGCAACCGCCTCGGCGACGCCGGCGCCCGACGGGGCCGTCGTCTTGACGATCGGCGGCCGCCACGCCCCGCCGTGCGAGAGGTCGAGCATCATGGTCAGCTCCGCGACCGCGCGGTCCGAACCGTCGCGCTCGGCCTTGTTCACGATGAAGACGTCCGCGATCTCGAGAATCCCGGCCTTGATCGCCTGGATGTCGTCGCCGAGGCCGGGCACGAGCACCACCGCCGTGGTGTCCGCGGCGCGCACGACGTCGACCTCGTCCTGGCCGACCCCCACGGTCTCGACGAGGATGATCTGGAAGCCCGCGGCGTCCAGAACGTCGACGGCGTCGCTCGTGGCGCGGGCGAGCCCTCCGAGGGCGCCGCGCGTCGCCATCGACCGGATGAAGACCCCGGGATCCGTGTAGATCTCGGACATCCGGATGCGGTCGCCGAGGATCGCGCCTCCGGTGAACGGCGAGGACGGATCGACCGCGACGATGCCGACCGTCTTGCCGGAGCGGCGGTAGGCCTGGGCCAGGCGCTGCACGAGAGTGGACTTGCCGGCTCCGGGCGGTCCCGTGATCCCGATGATGCGCGCCCGTCCGGTATGCGGGAAGACACGGCGCAGGATCTCGGGAACGTCGCCCGAATCGCGCTCGACTTCCGTGATGGCGCGGGCGATCGGGCGCGGCCGGCCGGCGAGGACTCCTCGCGCGAGCTCTTCCGGGCCCGCGCCCGGCGGCGCGGTCATGCGCCGTCCGCGAGGAGCTGCTTCGCGATGACGAGCTTCTGGATCTCGCTCGTCCCCTCGCCGATCGTGCAGAGCTTGACGTCGCGATAGAACTTCTCGACGGGAAAATCCTTCGTGAAACCGTAGCCGCCGTGGATCTGGATCGCGCGATCGGTGGCGCGGACCGCGATCTCGGAGGCGTAGAGCTTGGCCTGCGCCGAGAATCGCGTGACGGGCCGGCCGGCGTCCTTGGCCGCCGCCGCCCGCTCGGTCAGTAGGCGCGCGGCGTCGATCTCCGTCGCCATCTCCGACAGGTAGAACTGGATCGCCTCGAACTCGCAGATGGCCTTGCCGAACTGCCGGCGCTGCTTCGAGTACGCCAGCGCGGCTTCGTAGGCGCCGCGCGCGAGGCCCACCGAGAGCGACGCGATCGAGATCCGGCCGCCGTCGAGGATCTTCATCGAGTCGACCCAACCCGCGCCCTCTTCGCCGAGGAGGGCCGAACCCGGCACGCGGCAGTCCTCCATGACGAGCGTGCAGGTGTCGGAGGCCCGCATCCCGAGCTTGTTCTCCTTCTTGCCGACGCGGATCCCGGGATTGTCGAGCTCGACGATGAACGCCGAGATCCCGCGGTTGCCGCGGGCGCGGTCGGTCACGGCCATGAGCACGGCGACGGCGCCGACCGACGCGTTCGTGATGAAGTTCTTCGACCCGTTCAGGACCCATGCGTCCCCGTCGCGCACGGCCGTCGTCTTCGTGCCCGAAGAGTCCGAGCCGGCCTCCGCCTCGGTGAGCCCCCAGGCCGCGAGCCATTCGCCCGACGCGAGCTTCGGGATGTAGCGGCGCCGCTGCGCCTCGGTGCCGAACTGGAAGATGTGGTTCGCCCCGAGGCTGTTGTGGGCGGCGAGCGAGAGCGCGATCGAAGGATCGACGGCCGAGATTTCCTCGACGATCGCCTGATAGTCCATGTAGGTGAGACCGGCGCCGCCGTACTCCTCCGGGAAGAGCACGCCGAGGAATCCCAGCTCCCCGAGCTTGCGGAAGACGTCGCGGGGAAACTCCTGGGCCTCGTCCCAGCGCATGACGTGCGGCCGGATCTCGGCCTCGCAGAAATCACGCAGGGTCTGGATGATGGCGTTGCGCGCGTCGCCCGCTTCCCGCTCGGCGCTGAGGGTCGTGCTCACCCCTCGATTCTATCGCCTACCGCGTCGACGGGGCCGCGGCCGAAACCGAGGCGGAGGGCACGATTTCGATGCCCGTGTAGTAGTGCCGCAGGATCGCGTCGTAGGTCTGCCCGGCCAGCGCCATCCCGTAAGCCCCGTTCTGGCAAAGGCCCACGCCGTGCCCCCAGCCCCTCCCGAGAAAGAGGAAGTCCTTTTCGTCGCCCGACCCGTCGACCTCGGAGACCGAAAAGAGCATCTCGGGCATCTCGACGGCCTGGCGCACGTCGAAGCGCTTGAAGGTCGCCTCCGCGAGGTCGGTCCGGACGCGCATCTCGATCGCCCTGCCGGAGGGGCTGCGGCGCGTGACGTCGAGCTCCCGCACCTCCGTGCCCGCGACGCGCCCGCTCATGCGCCGCGCGAGCTCCCGCGCGGGAACGCGGCGCACCCATTCGGTCCAGGCGGATTCCCGCTCGTAGGTGGGTCCGTCGGGGTCGAGCTCCACCCAGAAGGCCAGGAGCCTTTCGCCGTTCTTGAACCACCGCACGCGATCGCCCGGACGCAGCCGCAGCTTCCCGGTGACGCGGAAGCCCTCGCCGATCCGCCGCGCGAGCGGGACTTCGGGATCGACCGGGATGCCGATGCGGCCCTCGGACGTCTTGATCCAGAGGTTCGATCCCTCGCGCGAAAGAAAGCGGCCGTTGCCCTCGGTGACACCCATCATCCGCAGCGCGACGGAAAAGGCGAGCCCGGCGTACTCCTCTTCGGTCAGGTCGCGGTCCGCCGGCGGAAGCGCGTCGCCCGCGAAGCGAAAGCGCAGAAGAAACTCGTAAGCCCCGCGCGCCGGCCCGGAAAGCCCGAGGCCGGCCGATGGCGGCTCGTCGAAGTAGGTCTCGTCGCGCCGCGTCAGCTGGAGAGAGCGGGCCTCCGTCAGGCCGAACGCGGTGACGAGCGACGGATAGACGGCCGCGGGGGAAAGCGTCGCCGGCGGCGCGGCGGGCCGGTCGACCCCCGCAAGCTTCTGCGCCGCCTCGAGACTCGCCCGCCGCACGGCCGCCTTCTTCGGCGCCATGCGCCGGAGCGCGTAGCCGCGCCACTCGAGGGCGGTGCGCGGCGCCGCCGCATCGCGGGGGGCGGGAGCGCCCGAAACCTCCTCGACCGGCAGCTCTCCGCACTCGACGGACACGAGGTACGGCACCGGCCCGCCCGAAAAGACGTTCTCGACGTTCTCCGTGACCCCGCCGCAGGTGGAGACGTAGAGCGCGTCCGCGAATTCGCCTCCGTACGCGAGCACCAGTCCGCGCGTCCCGTCCACGGCCGCCGTCGAGAGGGGGTCCTCGACCGCGGCGCCCCCGTAGGCCTGGCACTTGGGCCCGGGGCAGATGTCGTAACCCTCGCTCTCGAACTGCCCGCGGTGCGCCAGCGCGTACGTCCGCGCCGCCACCGCCTGTGCTTTGAGTCCCTCGATGGCGTCGAAGCGCTTCGGGCCCATCTCTGCGGGCACGACGCCGTAGAGGTAGTCCTCGAGGTCCACGCGGTTGACGACGTTGAGCGTCCCGCGCGGGTTCACGAGCACGCGCAGGCTCCCGCGGTACGTCGTGCCGTCGACGGAGACGCGGACCTCCGGAGCGGCTCCGTAGACGTCGACGGGCGAGGCGAGGCTCAGGCTCGAGCCGGTCGCGTCGGTGACCGTGATCGTGGGCGATGCCGCGATCGCGGCCGCGGAACCCGTCGTGGCCGACGCCGGCCGGGGCGCGCCCGGAACGACGAAGCCGTCCTGATGCTGCGCCTTCAGCCGTTCGAGAAACGCGTCCGCTTCGGCGCGCGTCGCGAAGCTCCCGAGCAGGACCCGGTAGAGGCCCCGGTCGGGCGTGAAGGCCACCTCGCCGCTCGTCTGAAGAGCGGACGACAGGCGCTCGGAGAGCCGGCGCGCCGGATCCTCCTGCGAGAAGGCTCCGGCCTGCACCTGGAAACCGGTGCCCGCGCCGGCCGCGCCGACCGGCGCGAAAACGACGGGCGCCTGGAGCGCCTCGGCCCGGTCGCCCGAAGCCACGATCCAGAGGGTTCCCGGGGTTCCGAGCGTGAAGGACGTCCGATCGCTCTTGAGCCCGATCCGGTACAGGGTTCCCGACCGCGCCGGCGTTTGCGGAGTCGCCACGCGGACCGCGGGGACGGGCACCGGAGCCACGGCCGCGGACGGCAGCGGCGCCGGTTCGGGCTTCGGAGGTGTGGCGCACGCGGCCGCCCACCCGAGCAGAAGGAGAAGCCGCGGGGCGCGCGGCGCGGGGCGAAGACTCAAAACCGGGACCGGATCCGCGTGCCGAGGACGTCCTTGCGGAAGTCGCCGCCCTTCAGCGGCACCATCAGGCACATCTCGTAGAGGCGGCTCCGCAGGCGGTAGCCGATGCGGTCCTCGAGCCGGTCCTTCTCGCCGGAGGCGACGTCGGGCTCGTCCTCGAAGTTGGAAGTCGCGATCGTGACTTTCTTGCGGTTGTACCGGGAGTTGAGGAGGCTGTACAGCACGTCGAGGACCCAGGCGTGCGGCTTGGACGCCCCGAGCTCGTCGAGAACCAGGATCTCGGCCTCGGCGTAGGGCGTGAGCACGGACTCCTTGGAGAGGTCCGCGTCCGGCCGGAAGGAGGTCTGGATCTTCAGGAGCAGGTCGGAAAAGTCGACGTAGAGCCCCGCGGCGGCCTTCGTCACGACGAGCTCCGCGAGGATCGCGCAGGCCAGATGCGTCTTGCCGCGCCCCGACGGCCCGACGAGGAGGAGCCCGGCGTCGACGGCGGGATAGGCGTCGACGAACTCGCGCGCCCGGGTGCGGGCGCTCGTCAGGCTGACGGTGTTGTCGGAGAAATTCTCGAGCGTGCAGTCCCGGTATCGCTGGGGGATGCCCGCGGCATCGAGGCGGGCGCGGGTGATCGACGCCCCCCGGCAGACGCAGGGATGCGCGTTCTTGGTCCCCTCGGAGGACTCGAGCACCCAGCCCGCTCCCCCGCAGATTCCGCAGACTTCGATCTCGAGTTCCATCATTGGACCGGCATCAGTTGGCCGGCAGTCCGCCCTCGATCGTAATCCGCCGGGTGCGCGGACCCTCGAGGTATTTCTTCAGGTCTTCGAGGCTCGACGCCCAGCCCGACTCCGCCTCGCCGCGATACCGGGAGTAGGCCGGACCCGAATCCGGCACGTCCTGCGCGACCGTCACCACGCAACCGCCCTCGCGCTCCGCGATGGTCAGCTCCAGGCGGATCCCCGAGAGCGCCTCCCCCACCGCCGGCTCGTACGAGATGTCCTCGACGACGAGATGGCGGCCGCGCTCGAACTCGGCGATCTTGCCCAGCACGGTCGACTCGGTGACGCCGCGCGCGTCGGTGAAACCGACGGCCCAGTTCCCACCCGGCCGCAAGCCCACGAGCGCGCCCTCGCACAGCCACGACAGCAGGTCGGAGACGCGCGTGAACGCGTCGAACGCGTCGGTGGCGGGAGCGTGGACGGCAACGGAGCGGACGACGGAGAGACCCACGCGGCGATTGTACTGCCGGGTGCCCGCGCGCGGTGACACGTCGACTTGCCCGTATACTCGCGCCCCGATGCTCGCACCGATTCGCGCGTCGATCGCCGCCGCCGTTCGCACTGCCGCGAAGGAGAAGCTCGACTCCGAAGTCGAGCGCGTCGTGCTCGAGCGCCCGCCGCGGCTCGCGCTCGGGGACTTCGCCTGCCCGGTGGCGTTCGATCTCGCCCGTGCCCTCCGCAAGCCCCCGCGCGCGATCGCGACCGAGCTCGCGGCGTCCCTGGTCCTTCCCCCGGGCGTGCGCGAGGCCCGCGTCGAGGGCGGCGGCTACCTCAACTTCTTCCTCGATCGCGGCCCCTTCGCGCGGACGCTGCTCGCCAGCGTCGGCGCGGAGAAAATCGTCGCGCCGCAGGACGGCGCGCAGAAAATAATCGTCGAGCACACCAACATCAACCCCAACAAGGCCGCTCACATCGGGCATCTGCGCAATGCCGTCCTCGGGGACGTCCTCGTGCGGGTCCTGCGCCACCTCGGATCCCCCGTCGAGGTCCAGAACTACCTCGACGACACGGGCGTCCAGGTGGCCGACGTCGTCGCGGGAATGATCCACCTTCGCGGCGTGGCGTCCGCGGAGGCCGCGCGGGAAGCCGTGCGCGAGAACCGGTTTCCGGGAGCGGCGCCCGAGCCGAAGGGGTTCGCCTATCTCTGCTGGGACCTCTACGCCGAGGTCGGCCGAACCTATGCGGCGCGGCCCGAGTCCAAGGCCTGGCGCGACGAGGTCCTGCATGCCATCGAGGCCGGCGGCAACGAGACCGCGGTCATTGCGGCCATCGTCGCGGACGCGGTCTCGCAGGCGCACCTGGCGACCATGGGACGTCTGGGTGTCGTCTACGACCTGCTCCCCCGGGAAAGCGACATCCTCCACAAGCATTTCTGGACGAAAGCCTTCGAGCTCCTCAAGGCCTCCGGAGCGATCCACCTCGAGACCGAGGGCAAGCAGGCGGGCTGCTGGGTGCTCGGTCTCTCGGAGTCGGCGGAGTTCGCGGGGATGGAGGAGCCGGACAAGATCCTCGTCCGCTCCAACGGAACCGTGACCTACACCGGCAAGGACATCGCCTACCAGCTCTGGAAGTTCGGCCTGCTGCCGATCGATTTCGACTACGAGCGGATCGCGCCGCGCTGGAGCTCGGGCGCCGTCCGCGAGGCCGAGATCCCGCCGGCCGTCCGCAATCACCCGGTCTGGCGCACGGCGCACACGGGCGGCGAGCAGGGCGCCCCGTCGTTCGGGCGCGCCCAACGCGTCTACAACGTCATCGACGTCCGCCAGTCCTACCCGCAGAAGGTCGTCCGCGAAGGCCTCCGCGCCCTCGGCCACACCGCCGAGGCCGAGGCCTCGATCCACTTTTCCTACGAAATCGTCGCCCTCTCTCCCAAGGCCGCCCGCGAGCTCGCGGAGCGGTTCGGCGAGGAGTATCGGCTCTCGGAAGAGGACGAGAAGAAGCCGTACGTCGAGATGTCGGGGCGCAAGGGCCTGGGCGTCAAGGCCGACGACCTGGTGGAGATTCTTCTCGAGCGCTCACGGGCCGAGATCGCCGCCCGTCGCGGCGAGACGGCCGGAGGAGCGCCGGCGGCGGCGAGCGCCGCGGAAGCGGACGCCCGCTCGATCGCGATCGGCGCCCTCCGCTATTTCCTGCTCAAGGTCGGACGCAACAAGGTCATCGCGTTCGACTTCGACGAGGCCCTCAACTTCGAAGGCGACACGGGTCCCTATCTGCAGTACTCGCTCGTGCGCGCCGACAACATCTTCCGCAAGGCTGCCGAGAAAGGGATTGCGACGCAGGTCGATCCCCGAGCGCTGACCGACGAGGGGTGGGACGACGAGCTCTGGGGCATCGTCCTCGATGCCGCATCGACCCCCGACGTCGCGGAGCGGGCCGTCGAGACGCTCGAGCTCTCGACCCTCGCGCGCCATGCCTTCGGTCTCGCACAGGCGTTCAACCACTTCTACCACGTCCAGCCGATCGTCCAGGAAGCGGACGCGGCGACGCGGAACCGACGGCTCGCGGCGGCGCATATTTTCCGGCGGGAGATGTCGGCGCTGCTCGGGCTCCTCGGGATTCCCGAGCCGGGACGAATGTGACGGCCTAACCACTCAGGATGACGCCTAACCGCTCAGGACGACGGCTCAACCAGGGAGCGCCCATGGACAAGGTCAACCTCCTCGACAAGTTCGCTCTCTTCGCCGAGACCTTCCACCCGAAGATCGTCGGCGACCTCAACGACCACCAGGTCAAGCTCGTCAAGGTCCAGGGCGAGTTCGTCTGGCATCACCACGCGGACGTCGACGAGCTCTTCCTCGTCGTGAAGGGCCGCCTGCGCATGGGGCTGCGGACGGGAGACGTCGACCTCGCCGAGGGCGAGCTCTTCATCGTCCCGAAGGGCGTCGAGCACAAGCCCTCCGCGCAGGAGGAGTGCTGGATCGTCCTGATCGAGCCCGCCGGCACACTCAACACCGGCAACGTCGTCGGAGAAAAAACGGTCGAGGCCCTCGAGAGAATCTAGGCCGGCACGGAAGCAACAGCCGGCCGCCGCGCACGGCCTCGGGCCGCCGCCTCGATCATCCAGGCGAGGTCGGCGACGAGGACCAGGTCGAAGAGCGCGTGGAAGACGAAGAGATGGCGGCCGAGGTCATCCAGGGCGTCCGCGAACGCACACACCCCGAACTCCAGCCCCGCGGTGACCAGCGCGGCGACGAGCACCGCCAGAAACAGCCGGCCCCGCGGCGAGGCGCGGCGCAACGCGATGCCGGCGGCGAGCAGGTTCCCGGCAAAGACGGCGCCGAGCACGGCGAGCGCGTGGGGCTCGAGCTTCGCGCGCAGATCGCTCCAGAGTGCGAATCGCGTCGCCTTGGTGCGCGGGGGAACGCCCGTCGATTTCGCGAAGTTCCCGAGGTACTTCGGGCGCAGGCGAAACGCCAGAGGCGCCGCGCGCCGGATCCGATCGACGATGCGGCCCGGGTGGCGGAGGTAGAACGCGACGAGCTTCGCGTAGGAGAACCGCTCCAGAAACAAAGACTGAAGCTGCGGGTCTTCGAGCGGGCGGCTGGCCACATAGGCGTGGAGGCCGATGAAGCGGGCCAGGCCCGGGTCGATGCCGAGCTCGTCCATGTCGCGGCGGGGATCGGGTGAGAACTGCAGGAGATCGTGGAAAACGGTGTGGAACATCCCGACCTGCCGAATTCCCTGCTTGGGTATCTGGCGGTAGTACCAGAGCGAGACGGCGCAGAGCGCCGCCGCGAAGAGAACCGCCGCGGCCATTCGACGACGCCAGGGAAGGGTCTTCCACGTCGACCCTGCGGAGACTCCCGCCAGTCCGAGGCCGAGAGCCGCGAGCACGGGAGCGTGAATGACCTCCTGAGGCTTGGAACAGACGAAAAGCCCGGCGCAAAGGAAGTAGAGAACCAGTCCCACGCCCCCCAGCCCCTCCCGTGACACCGACCGCGCGGCCAGTCCGAAGGCGAGAAGCACGAAGAGCAGCGACGCCGTCTGCGGGTAAAAGGAGTTGAACGCCGCCGCGTATCCCACGTCCGTGAGGACGAGGACGAGGAGGAGTGCAGCCGCGAGCTGCGTCGTCGGCGCGAGCTGCCGACAAGCCCTGACGAAAAGGCCGATCGCGCCGAGAAACAGAACGATGTGGATCGCGCCGAGGATGCGGATGTCGAACAGACGTCCCGGAAAGAGTCCGCGGCTGATGAAGCGTGCCGCGTACGCCAGCAGCGTCTCGGAGCTCAGGTAGCCGCTGACGTACCAGCCGCGCGCACCGATCTGGAAGTCGGTGACGATGTGCCCGTAGTACTTCTCGTCGAAATTGTCCGTCTGGTAGAGAAAGCCCGCGTAGCCCATGATCCGTTCGAAGTCGCCCTCGTTGGCCAGTCCGACGATCGGCGGAACGAGGAGCTGCACGGACAGCACGATTGCGGCAGCGGCCACTGCGAGGCCGGTGAGAATCGCGTTTCGCCTGCCCCGCCCGGTGATCGTCACGTCCTGCGGAGCCTGGGCCTCAGCCCCGGCGCACCACGAGGCCCCGGTTCTCCGGCGCGACGAGCAGGAGCCGCCCGCCGGGCATCCGGGAGAGGGCTTCCCGCACGGCGGGTGTCTTCTCCGGCGGCGAGAGGATCACCAGGCAGCCTCCGCCTCCGGCGCCGCAGGCCTTGCCCCCCCACGCGCCCGCATGGACCGCCGCGGCGATTCCCTCTTCCAGGGCGGGCGAGGACACGACGGGTGCGAGCCGGCGCCGGGCCGCCCATTCCCGGCCCAGGGCCGCACCCATCCCCCGAAAGTCGTCGGCCGCGGCGGCTTCGGCCATCTCGCGGGCGGCGTCGCGCACCTCGTCCAGCCTCGCCGCGACCTCGTGGTCGCCCTCCAGCCGCGCCCGGAAGACTTCCCAGTTGTTCATGCCGGAGGAGTGCGCCGCGCCCGTGTCGAAGAGGGTCAGATGCTTGAGCCAGGCCGCGGGATCGACGTCGCGGCGCCGCACCCCCACCCCGCCGACCTCGAACTCGAGCGTGTGCAAGCCCCCGGACAGCGGCGGGTAGTAGTCCTGGGTGCCGGCGGGCTTGCCGAGCACGCGCGTCTCGACGTCCCGGACGAAGTCGACCCGGCCGGGCCCGTCGAAGCGGCGCTCCACGCTCGCGGCGAGCGCCGCCGCCATCGCGACGGTCAGCGCCGAGGAGCCGCCGAGGCCCGAACCGAAGGGCACGTCGGTCGCGAGCTCGATCTCGCGCGGCGCGCGGATCTCGAGGGCCTCGAGCACGGCGCCGGCCAGGGCGCCCCGCGGGTCGGCGAGCAGGTCACGGGCCGACTCGACGATCCGCTCGTAGCCCAGATCCGGCACTGTGACGCGAAAACCCGACGCGCCGGTCTTGACGCGGCACTTCGCCCGGAGGTCGATGGCGAGATTGATCGTCGCGGATCCGGGATGCAGGACGTGCAGCGGCCACAAATCCAGCGTGCCGCCCGCCAGGTCGATGCGCGCGGGCGCAGTCGCCTCGATCCATGAAGCCATTGCGAGGGATTGTAAGGGGAAGGGTGGCGAGAACTAATAGCCGACGCGCGACGCCCGCAGGAAGCCCGACTCCGGGAACGCGACGCCCTCGACGGTGACGGTCTGGCCGACCGAGGACTCCGTGAATGCGCGATCGGCGGTCATGACGCGCCAGCGCTCGCCGTTGTCGGCGCAGAAGCCGAGCTCGTGGCCGCTCTCCTCGGACTTGTCGCCGTCCACCGGGCAGACGGCGTCGGAGTGCCCGGCCTCGCACTGGAGACAGACGAACGTGCCGGTCATCTGGCGCGAGACCGGCACGATGCGCGCCGGCCCGGCGACACCCACGCTCGCGAGCGAGATCGCGGCCGTGCGAGGGCCGCGCTGGTCGGCGACGAGGGGAAGGATCAGGAGCAGGATCGAAGCCGCGATGCCCAGGGGCGCGTAGCTCGGACGGACGGGAGCGGTCAGGCGGGAGTGAATACGCTCCCGGAGGTCGATCGGAGCCCGGGCGTAGTCGAGACGGGTCCGGAGGACCTTGCCGAGCCCCCTGGCCGACTGGCCCCGGGCCGCGCAGGGCTCGCAGGAGGCCAGGTGCCTCTGGAGGGCCTCGGCGTCGTTCCGCGGGAGGTCGCGGTCGAGGTAGGCGTAGACGAGGAAACGGGCTTTGGAGCAGTTCATCGGGCCGTGGGGAAAAACGGCCTTCCCCGGGGCGTTATTCCGTCCCATTGGGAAAGCTTGGGGTGCCCCGGAGGGCGGCCCTGGGAGCCGGTCGCCTAGGCGGGTTGCGGCTTGGGCCGGGTCCGCATCTTGGTCGGCTCCGCCCCGCGGATGTACCCGTGCTTGCGGGCGTACTTCAGGAGCGCCTTCTCGAGGAGCTTGCGGCCGCGATAGAGGCGGGACATCACGGTCCCGACCGGGCACTCCAGGATCTCGGCGATCTCCTTGTAGGAGAAGTCCTCGAGGTCCGCCAGGACGACCACCATCCGGTAGTCGTACGGCAGCGACTCCAGCGCCCGCTTGACGTCGTCGTCGAGGACGCTCGAGAAGAAGTCGGACTCGGGATCCGAGGGCGGCTCGGAGGCGTCGCGCCGGACGATCCGCTCGAAGGAGTCCTCGATCTCGGCGAAATCGACGCTGCGCGGCTCGAGCTTGCGCTTGCGATAGTTGTTGATGAACGTGTTCTTGAGGATCTTGAAGAGCCACGCCTTCAGGTTCGTGCCCTCTTCGAACTTGTCGTAGTACTTGTAGGCCTTGAAGTAGGTCTCCTGGACGAGGTCTTCGGCATCCTCGGCGCTGCGCGTCATGCGATACGCCGTGTTGTAGAGGGAGTCCACGAACGGCATCATCTGGGAATTGAAATCCCAGGCCGACACCGCACGCGGAGCGCCCGTGAGCTCGTCGAGGCTCAGCCGCTCTTGGACGTTTGCTTTCGCCATGCTCTCGAGGAATCGCAAAATGCTTGCCCGGCCGATGCCAGCGGCCTCTGCCGCCGACCGGACCGGGCTAACCTCCGTTTTATCTACGGTCTAGCCCGCCGAAGCGTTTGGTCTGGTCTCGATAAAAGTACGCATCGAGGCCGACGAGGGTTTCGCCTGGGGGTCAGCCTGTCGCCGAAAGGGGACAAGAAAGCCGTCCGGGGGCCCGGTGAGAGCCCCCGGAGGCCTGAGTTCGATCTTAGAGCCCGTAGATCAGGAAGCAGATCAGGAGCGCGTACAGGACGAGGGACTCGATGAGGACCAGCCCGAGCAGCGTCATGCCCCGGATGTCCTTGGCAGCTCCCGGGTTGCGGGACATGCCCTCCGCGGCGGCCGACGTGGCCCGGCCCTGGGCGGTGGCACCGGCCGCGGCCGCGAGGCCGAGCAGGAACGCCGCGCCGATGACTCCCCACTTGACCCCCGAGGACGCCCCGGAGGCGCCCGCCTGCTCCTGGGCGAGGACGGGCATGGCCAGGACGAGGGCCAACGCACACAACACCAGCGTCTTCTTCAACATCCGAATCTCTCCTTCGTTTTCAGAATTGCGGAACCCTATCACGGGCCCCGAAAAAAACCGGTCTCAGTGCTCCTCGTGCGCCACGGCCTGGCCGAGGTACACGGCCGAAAGCAGGGCGAACACGTAGGCCTGCAGAAACGCCGTGAAGATTCCGAGCGCCATCATGGGCCAGGGGACCACGATCGGCACGAGGCTCGCGAAGACGTTGGTCGTCGTGTGCTCGCCGAAGATGTTCATGAAGAGACGCAGCGACAGCGACAGGATCCTCGCGAAGGTGCCGATGATCTCGATGACGAAGAAAAGGGGCGCGATCCAGATGAGGGGACCCATGAAGTGCTTGAGATAGCCGCCGACGCCGTGCTCCCGGATGCCTTCGAGGTTGAAGTACAGGAAGGAGACCAGTGCCAGCGCGACCGTCGCCGAGAGGGACCCGGTGGGCGGCTGCAGGAAGAAGAAGAGACCGAACAGGTTGCCCATCGCGATGAAGATGAACAGGGCCCCGAGGATGGGCAGGTACTGCCGGACGTGGGCGGGGCTGATCGACTCCGCGGCGAGTCCACGCAGAAAGGACACGATCATTTCGAGAAAGTTCTGGACGCCTCCGGGCGAGTAGCGCCGGAAGGAACGGGCCGCCAGAGGGAAGAGCACCGCGATCAGCAGCATCAGGAGCAGGGCCATGATCGCCGGGTCGGGCAGCCAGGCTTCCTTCCCGTCCGGGAACCAGAACTTCGCCATGCCCGGCGACAGCTTCTCAACCGGGGGCTCGCCGAACAGCCGGATCAACAGCGCGTTGATCGGGTGCCAGAGAAACGAACGATGCTCAACCAAGCCTGAAGACCTCCATCAGCAAACGCTACTTTCTGAAGAGTTCCGGGACGACCGCCAGAACGACGACGGAAAGGCCGGCCGCCCCCGCGACGGGATCGAAGCCCTTCCAGCGCCAAAGAACCACCCCCAGAAGCAGCAAAACTCGCGAGGGTCGTGAGAAGCAGGGGTAACAGGGTTCGAAATCCCGCCTTCCCCGTGCCGGGGACCAGCCGCTCGGTTGCCTTCTCGAGAACCAGGAAGCTGGAAATTACCACGGCGGCGCAAATTGTCAACGAAGCCCCGGACCGGGGCCCGAACGCGAACCCCGCGACGATCCCGACCGCCCCGATCGCGAAGGCGCGGCGCTTGACCCGGCGGATGACGAGGTCCATGTCGCTCACCGCGAGGCCCGGGACGTCAGCCGCACGAGGTTGACGAAGGCCGCCACGAGGCCGAGTGCCGCGCCGATCCAGGACGGCACCGGCCCGATCCCGAGCGCTCCCCCGACCCACTTTCCGATCAGGTAGCCCGCGCCCGGTCCGAGCAGGAAAAGGAGGCCCGCCGTGGTGGCTTCCGCGATGAGGGCCTGCCGCGACAGACCGGCCATGACGCGCGCCCTCAGGGCGCAGCACGCAGTGCTTGAGAAGGGCAAGGAACGGCTGCGGCACGACACCGATGGCGAGCGTGCCCGCCGCGCAGATCGCGACGACCGTCGTCAGCGCGTACGAGCTCTCGACCTTCGCGCCGTCGCCCTCCGAGAAGAACATCGCCGCCGCGATGCGGAAGTAGTAGAAGAGCGAGACCGCCGACATCGCGACCGCGAGGACCGCGAGCCACGTGTAACCCGCCTTCATCGCGGCTGTGAACAGGTAGTACTTGCCGATGAAGCCGGCCGTCGGCGGGATTCCCGCGAGCGAGAGAAGGAACAGAAGCATCACGATCGCGGCCGGCATGTTGCGCTTGGCGAGCCCGTTGAAGTCGGAGACGGTCCCGGCGGCGTAGCCCCTGCTCTCGAGCAGGATCACGAGCGTGAAGGCGCCGAAGTTCATGAACGTGTAGGCGAGCAGGTAGACGAGGATCCCCCACAGGCCCCACTCGTTCGAGAAGCCGAGCACGCCGAGCAGCGCGTAGCCCGCGTTCGCGATCGACGAATAGGCGAAGAGCCTCTTGACGTTGGTCTGGAGGAGGGCGGCGACGTTGCCGAGGACCATCGTCGCCGCGGCGACGAGCGCCACGACGAGGCCCCAGTCGGCGTGAAACTTCGGAAAGGCCACGTAGAAGATGCGCGCGAGAATCGCATAGGCAGCGACCTTGGGCCCGACCGAGAAGAACGCCGTCACCGGCGTGGGCGAGCCCTCGTAGACGTCCGGAGTCCAGACGTGGAACGGAACCGCGGCGATCTTGAAGAGGAGCCCCGCCAGGATCAGGAGGATCCCGAGCATCAGGAGGTTCGAGCGATCCGTCGTGGCGAGCAGTTTCTGGAGTTCCGGCAAGCCCATCTGGCCGGCCACGCCGTAGACGAGCGACAGGCCGTACAGAAGGACTCCCGAGGAGAACGCCCCGAGGATGAAGTACTTCAGCGCGGCCTCGGTCGATTTCGACCTCTCCTTTGAAATACCCGGCCAGCACGTACGAGGAGAGGGCCATCGTCTCGAGGGACACGTAGATCGTGATCAGGTTGTTGCCCGAGGCCATGAAGAGCATCCCGACCCCGGAAAAGAGAAGCAGGGCGTAGTACTCCCCTCCCGGGTACGGCGCCCGCCCCACGAAGCGAACGGACGCGAGGATCGCCAGGATGAGCGACAGCAGCACGAGCCCCTTGAAGAAGAGCGCGAAGTTGTCGACGACGAATGCGCCCCCGAGGATCGCCGTCTTGCGGTCCGCGCGCCCCGCGACGAGCAGCACGAGGGCCCCCGTGATCGCGATCGAAATCGTCGCGACGAAGCTCAGGAACTCCTCGCGCGCCTTTCCGACGAAAACCGACAGGACGAGCATCAGCAGACCGGCCGCCGTCAGGAAGAGCTCCGGCGAGAGCAGGATCCAGTCGGAGGGCCGCGTCGAGAACGTCACTTGCCCGTGTGCTCCGGGGCCGTCCCGCTCTTGGCGATCGCCGGCGCCTCGGCCGTCGCTCCGCCCGTGATCTGGACGATCCTCTCGGAAGGCTTGCGGATCACGTCGAAGATCGGCTTGGGATAGAGACCGATCCAGAGCGCGAGGATCACGAGAGGCGCCAGCGTCAGTTGCTCGCGCAGCGTGAGGTCCGCGAGCTTGGCGTTGGCCGGGTTGGTCACCTCGCCGAAGAACACGCGCTGATAGAGCCACAGCAGATACGCGGCGCCGAGCACGATGCCCGTCGCGGCACAGAACGCCCACCAGAAGTTCCTGGCGAACGCGCCCTGGAGGATCGAGAACTCGCCGATGAAACCATTCAGGAGCGGCAGCCCCATCGAGGAGAGCGCCATGATGAGGAAGTAGGTGGCGTAGATCGGCATCGGCTTCGCGAGGCCGCCGTACTCGGCGATCATGCGGGTGTGCCGGCGCTCATAGACGAAGCCGACGAGAAGGAAGAGCCCGCCCGTCGAGATTCCGTGGTTGACCATCTGCAGGATGCCGCCCTGGATGCCGGCCATGTTCAGGGCGAAGATCCCCAGCATCACGAACCCCAGGTGGGAGACCGACGAGTAGGCGATCAGCCGTTTCATGTCTTTCTGGACGAGCGTGACCATCGCGCCGTAGACGATCCCGATGAGCGACAGCGTGATCATCACGGCCATGACGCGGCTGTTCTGCACGGCGTCCGGAAACATCGGAAGCGAGAAGCGGACGAAGCCGTAGGTCCCCATCTTCAGCAGGATCGCCGCCAGGATGACCGAGCCCGCGGTCGGCGCCTCGGTGTGGGCGTCGGGCAGCCACGTGTGGAACGGGAACATCGGCACCTTGATCGCGAAGCCCAGGAAGAACGCGAAGAAGAGCCAGATCTGGAGCTCGATCGGCATCTGCTGGGCCACGGCCGTCAGCTGCTCGATCGCGAAGCTCGGCGCGTTGCCGAGGCCCTTGTAAGTCAGGAAGCCGGTCGTGTTGTAGAAGTAGAGGGCGATGATGCCGAGCAGCATCAGCACCGAGCCCGCCAGCGTGTACAGGAAGAACTTGATCGCCGCATAGAGCCGCCGCTGGCCGCCCCAGACGCCGATCAGGAAGTACATCGGGACGAGCATCACTTCCCAGAAGACGTAGAAGAGGAAGAGGTCGAGACAGCAGAACGTCCCGATCATGAACGTCTGGAGGAGCAGAAGAAGAACGTAGTACTCCTTGAGCCGGTCCGTGATCGCGGTGTACGAGCACACGACCGCGATCACGCCCATGAGCGTCGTCAGCAGCAGCAGGATGAGCGTGATGCCGTCGATCCCGAACTGGTAGTTCACACCGAGCGAGGGAATCCACGACGCCTTCTCGACGAACTGGTAGCCATCCGCCCCGCGGTCGAACGACCACCAGAGGGGCAGCGAGACCACGAAGTCGATCACGGCGATCAGGGTCGCGAACGACTTGATCGTTCCCGTCTTTTCCTTCGGGATCAGGAAAACGATCGCGAGCGCCCCGACGAGCGGGATGTACGTGATCAGCGAGAGGATCGGGATGTGGTTGAAGTCCATGCGCCTTCCTTATCCCTTCATCGAAACAACAGGTACACCGCCACGAGGCAGAAGAGGCCGCCCCCCATGACCAGCGCGTAGTTCTGCACCCGCCCGGTCTGGGCGCGGCGGAACACGCCGAAGAGGGCCTGAAACGTATTCGCGACGCCGTTGACGAGCCCGTCCACGACGTACTGGTCGAAGATGGCGGCCACCCACGACAAGGCCTTCGTCACCGCGCTCGCGCCGTTGGGGATCAGGTCCACGACCGTGGCATCGACCTCCCAGAAAGCCCGCCCGCCGCCCAGTGCCGCGCCGCGCACGAACACCTTGTCGTAGGCCTCGTCGACGAAGTACTTGTTGGAGACCGCGCGATACACACCCGGCCACGCCGCCGCCAGACGCTCGGGCGTGCGCCCCTCCCCCTTCACGTACCACGACCAGGCGAGGTACATGCCGATGCCGGCGACCACCACGGCCGCCGCCATCAGGGCGAACTCCATCGAGAGCGAGGCGTGATGCGCCTCCTCGTGGCGCCCGGCGATCGGCAGGCGGATCGAGTGGAGGAACTCTCCGATCCGGTTGCCGCCGTGGACGATCGGGATGCCCACGTAGCCCGAGGCCACCGAGAGGATCGCGAGGACGATCAGCGGAATCGTCATGGACTTCGGCGACTCGTGGACGTGCGACTCCTGCTCCGGCGTTCCGCGGAAGCGCCCCCAGAAGGTCAGCGCGAGCAGGCGGAACATGTAGAAAGCCGTCAGCCCGGCCGTGAAGAGCGCGACGGCATAGAGGAGCTTGGGCAGCCAGGGCACCGCCTCGAACTCGGCATGGAAGACGGCCGCCTTGATGGCGTCCTTGGAAAAGAACGCCGCCAGGCCCGGCACGCCCGCAATCGTCAGCGTCGCGATGAGGAACGTCCGATAAGTCGTCGGGATCTTCCCGGCCAGGCCTCCCATGCGTCGGATGTCCTGCTCTCCGGCGAGCGCATGGATGACCGACCCCGAGCCGAGGAAGAGGCAGGCCTTGAAGAAGGCGTGCGTCGTGACGTGGAACATGCCCTCGGCGAACGCCCCGACGCCGCAGGCGAGGAACATGTAGCCGAGCTGCGAGACGGTCGAATACGCCAGCACCTTCTTGATGTCGTTCTGGGCGATGCCGATCGTCGCCGCGAAGAGCGCGGTGAATGCGCCCACGACCGCGACGACGATCATCGCGTTCGGAGCGAGACGGAAGAACACGTTGCAGCGCGCCACCATGTACACGCCGGCCGTCACCATCGTCGCCGCGTGGATGAGGGCGGAGACGGGTGTGGGGCCCGCCATGGCGTCCGGCAGCCAGACGTACAGCGGGAACTGCGCGGACTTGCCGCAGGCCCCCACGAAGAGCAGGAGACAGACGATCGTCATGTACGGCGCATACGTCGCCGGGTCCGCCGCGGCCATCGGGAAGACCTTGTCGAAGTCGAGCGAACCGAAGAGCGCGAACACGCCGAAGATGCCGAGGATGAAACCGAAGTCGCCGATGCGGTTGACGACGAACGCCTTCTTGCCGGCGTCGGCCGCGTATTTCTTCTCGTAGTAGTAGCCGATCAGGAGGTACGAGCAGAGCCCCACGCCCTCCCACCCGACGAAGAGCATGAGGAAGTTGGCACCGAGGACCAGCACGAGCATCGCGAACATGAAGAGGTTCAGGTACGCGAAGTAGCGCCCGTAACCCTCCTCGTGCCCCATGTAGCCGACCGAGTAGACGTGGATCAGGAAACCGACGAAGGTCACGAAGGCGAGCATCAGCGCCGAGAGCGCATCCAGCCGGAACGCGACGTCGACGACCCACTCCGAGACGCCGCCCGGGATCTGGCCGACCGACTGGTTCACGCCGAGCGGGATCCAGCGGTAGGCCGTGTGAATGTGCGCCTCGCCCGCCGCGAGGGCCTTGATGCCGACGTCGAAGATCGCGCCGAAGGCCAGCAGGCACGCGATCGCCACACTGCCGACGCCGACCGCCGTATGGACGGACTTGAAGGGGATGTGGACGTGCGCGAGGTCGTGCCCGTGCCCATCGGCGGGATGGCTCCCCGCGACCGGAGGCACCGCATGCGCCTCTCCGTGGCCGTCCTCCTCGTGCCCGTGTCCGCCGACGTTCTTCGAGCGGTGGGACAGCAGGTAGAGCGTTCCGTTCACCAGGAAGCCCGCAAGCGGGACGAGGGGGATCAGCCAGATGAGCTCTTTCATCGGCGGCCCGTCATCCCTTCATCGTGTCGGCCTCTTCCACGTTCAGCGTCTTGCGCTGGCGGAAGAGGGAGATGGTCAGGGCCAGTCCGATGGCCGCCTCGCCCGCGGCGATCGCGATGACGAAAACGGAGAAGACCTGGCCGGTCAGGTCCGAGAGCCGGCGCGAGAACGCGACGAGGTTCAGGTTCACGGCGTTCAGCATCAGCTCGATCGACATCAGGATCGTCAGGACGTTCCGCCGCACGAGAACGCCGAAGAAGCCGATCGAGAAGAGCAGCAGCGAGACGATCATGTAGTGATTGATCGTGATCGTCATCGGTCCATCAATCCATCTTCTCCAGCGATCGCTTGCCGAGCACGACGGCACCGATCATCGCGACGAGCAGGAACACCGACGCGATCTCGAAGGGCAGGAGATAGTCGCGGAAGAGCGACCACGCGACGGCCTCCGTGTTGCCCGCGAGCTTGCCGCGGACCATCCGGAGGGCGTCCGGATTGGCCGCGACGTCGGGGAGCTTGTCCGTCCAGAGGATGTAGGCGAACGGAATCAGGAAGATCGGGAACAGGACGAGCGCGACGTCCCACTGGTGCTGGAACGACTTCGTCGTCTGAACCGTCCGCGGGTTGACGAGCATGACGACGAAGAGGAAGAGCACCATGATGCCGCCCGCGTACACGAGCATCTGCACCGCGCCCACGAATTCGGCCTGCTGGAGGATGAAGATGCACGCGACGAGCACGAAGGAGAGAAGCAGATAGAGCGCGGAGTGCACCGGGTTCCTCGCGACGACGACCGCGATGGCGGCCCCGAGCGCCAGTGCGGCGAAGACGACGAAAAGCCAGCCGGCCGTTCCGGTCAGGAGTGCGCCGGCCATGCGAACCCTACCCCCGCTCCACGACGGTGAAGGGCTTCACGTTCGGCGCCGCGCGCCAGTCGGTCAGCTTGCGGATGTCGAGGTAGAGGGCCTCGTTGCGCTCGTACGCCGCCATCTCGTAAGTCTTCGTCGTCAGCCAGATCGACTTGGGCACCGTCGGGCAGGCCTCTTCGCAGAGCTGGCAGAACATGCAGCGCTTCAGGTCGACGTCGAACCGGTCGAGCTGCTTCTCGTTCTTGCCCGCCTCGTTCTTCTCGTTGTGCCAGTCGATGTAGATGATGTTGATCGGGCACTCGATCGCGCAGAGCGTGCACTTGATGCAGCGATCCTCGTCCAGGCGGAACATCCCGCGGAAGCGGTCGGACGGAAGCTTCTTCTGCTCGGGGTACTCGATCGTGACCTTCTTCTTGAAAAGGTGACGCCCGGTGACCGAGAGCCCGTCGAAGAGATCGAGCAGCGTCAGCTTGTCGAGCCAGTTCTTCAGCGCCACGCGGAGCCCCCTCTACCCTTTCACCGTCTGCGGCACCGCCGCGAGGCGGTCGCGCTTCGTGAGCGTCTGCCGGAGCTTGGCGAGCAGGTACATCACGACGAAAAGACCGCCGAAGATCCAGGAGAGCCACACGAGGCCGGTCGTCCGCCCCGGGAAAAGGAGGATCGCGAAGGCGACGACGAGGATGTTCGCGAGCGAGACCGGGATGAGCCACTTCCAGCCGAGCGCCATGAGCTGGTCGAAGCGGTAGCGCGGGAACGTCGAGCGGAACCAGATGTACGCGAAGATGAACCCGCCGACCTTCAGCAGGAACCAGACCGCTCCCGGCACCAGGCCGAGGAAGTCGAGCGCCTTCACGTTCGGAAACGGCGCCAGCCACCCGCCGAAGAAGACCGTGACGGCGACGCAGGAAATGATGATCATCGCCGTGTACTCGCCCAGGAAGAAGAAAGCGAACTTCACGCCGGAGTATTCGGTGTTGAACCCCGAGACGAGCTCCGACTCCGCCTCCGGCAGGTCGAACGGGTTGCGGTTGGTCTCCGCCACGCCCGCGACGAAGTAGATGAAGAAGGCCACCATGCCCGGGAAGAAGAACCAGAGGTTCGTCGACTCCTGGCGGCGGACGATCTCGACGAGCGAGAGCGAGCGCGTCATGAGGAGCACCGACACGAGCGCCAGCCCCATCGGGACCTCGTAGGACACCAGCTGCGCCGCCGAACGGAGTCCCCCGAGCAGCGAGTACTTGTTGTTCGAGGACCAGCCGCCGAGAATGATCCCGTAGACGCCGATCGAGGTGATCGCGAGCAGGAAGAGCAGCCCGATGTTGATGTCGGCGACCCAGAGCGGAATCGTCGTCTTCCCCACCTTCACCGGCGGCCCGAACGGAATGACCGCGAGCGCCGTCAGCGCCGGAATGACGGCGAGCACGGGCGCCAGGAAGTGGACCGCCTTCTCCGCCTTGGCCGGCGTGATGTCTTCCTTGGTCACGAGCTTCAGGAGGTCCGCGAGCCCCTGGAGCACTCCCTGCGGTCCGACCCGGTTGGGACCCAGGCGCGCCTGCATGAATCCCATGATCCGGCGCTCGGCGAGAACGATGACGAAGCCGACGATCGCCGGCACCGTCGCCACGAGCAGGACGACTTTGAGGTAGGTCCAGAACTCGGGCGAGAGCTTCACCGGTCGACCTCCCCGAGGACGATGTCGATCGTGCCGATCAGGGCGACCAGATCCGAGACGAGGTGCCCTTTCGCCAGGCGCGGGAGCGCCTGCAGGTTGATGAAGGACGGCGGCCGGACGTGCATGCGGTACGGCTTGTTGGTCCCGTTGGACACGCAGTAGAAACCGATCTCGCCCTTGGGCGACTCGATCGAGGCGTAGACCTCTTCGGCGACCGGCTTGATCACGCGCGGGACCTTACCCCGGATCTCGCCCGGTTCGAGCTTGGCGATGCACTGCTGGATGATGCGCACGCTCTGCCGCATCTCCTGGACGCGGACGATGTAGCGGTCGTAGGTGTCGCCTCCCTGGCGCGTCGGAACCACGAAGTCGAGCTCCTCGTAGCACTCGTAGGGCTTCGCCCGCCGCAGGTCCCACTCGACGCCCGAGGCCCGCAGGATCGGCCCCGTCAGGCCCCACTCCACGCATTCCGCGGCCGAGATCACCCCGACGCCGACGGTCCGCTTCTTCCAGATGCGGTTGTCCGTCAGAAGCTGCTCGTAGTCGTCGATCCGCGACGGGACGTCGGCGATGAACTCGGCCAGCCGCTCCGTCCAGCCGGGCGTCAGGTCGAAGGGCAGGCCGCCGATGCGCATGCAGTTCAGAGTCAGCCGCGCCCCGCAGTACTCTTCGAAGAAGTCGAGAATCTGCTCGCGCTCGCGGAAGGCGTACCAGAAGGGCGTCACCGCGCCCAGGTCGATCCCGGAGGTCCCGAGCCACACCAGGTGCGAGGAGAGCCGCTGGAGCTCGTCGAGAATGACCCGGATCAATTGCGCGCGCCGCGGCACCTCGACCTGGAGGAGCGTCTCGACGGCGATGCAGAACGCGTGGTTGCTCGTCGCGGCCGCGACGTAGTCCATGCGGTCCGTATGCGGGATCCCCATCGGGTACGTCTCGGTCTCGAAGAGCTTCTCGGTGCCGCGGTGGAGGAAGCCCATGTCCGGCTTGGCTTCGAGAATCTTTTCGCCGTCGACCTTGAGGACGACCCGGAGCACGCCGTGCGTCGAAGGGTGCTGCGGGCCGAAGTTGAGCTCCATCTCCTGCACGTCGAAGAGCGTGTGGGCGCCCGGAGACACCTCCGTGCGCTCGCCGGCGTCCTGATCAGCCCCGGAGATCTCGTCGTCCCTGTCTCCGCTCACGAGACCGCCTTCCGGTTGGGGTCGTCGCGGGGCGGACCGCCGCCCTCCGGCCACTCTTCGGGGTAGATCGCCGCGCCGGTGTCGATTCCCTCGAGGGGAAAGTCCTTGCGGAGCGGATGCCCGTGGAAGCCTTCCCACGTCAGGATCCGCCGCAGGTCCGGGTGGCCCGAGAACCGGATCCCGAACATGTCGAAGGTCTCCCGCTCGCACCAGTTGGCCGCGAGAAAGACCGAGGCGATCGACGGGACCTCCTCACCCTCGGCGGCGCCGCACTTCACGCGGATCCGGTCGTTCTTGGAGAAGGAGTAGAAGTGGTAGACGACCTCGAACCGGGGCTGGCGATCCCGCCAGTCCACGGCGGTCACGTCGACGCAGTACTTGAAGTCCTCGGCGTCCTTCAGATGCCGTGCGACGCGGGCAATCTGCTCGCGCTTCACGACGACCGTGACCTGGCCGACGAACTGCTTGGCCGAGACGACGGTCTCCGGAAGCGCCGACCGGATCGAGCGGACCCAGGCGTGCTCCGAGGCGTCGACCGCCTCGAGCTTCGGCTTGGGAGCCTCCTTGGGCTTCTCCGGAGCGGGAGCCTTCTCTTCTCCCGCCAATCAGGACGCCTTCCGGATGACTTTCATCCGGTCGATCTTCTTCTGGAGGGCCATGATCCCGTAGATCAGGGCCTCGGGCCGCGGCGGGCAGCCGGGCACGTAAACGTCGACGGGGACGATCCGGTCGACCCCCTGCGTGACGGCGTACGTGCGGTACGGGCCGCCGCAGGTCGCGCAGGAACCCATCGCGATGACCCACTTGGGCTCCGGCATCTGGTCGTAGAGCCTCTTGACGATCGGAGCCATCTTCTCGACGACCGTGCCCGCGACGATCATGAGATCCGACTGGCGCGGGGTGCCCCGGAAGACCTCGGCGCCGAAGCGCGACAGGTCGTGCCGGGCATCCATGACGGCCATCATCTCGATGGCGCAGCAGGCCAGTCCGAACTGCATCGGCCAGATCGAGGAGCGCCGCGCCCAGTTGATGACGGAGTCGACCGTCGTCGTGACGACGTTCTCCTCGAACCGGTTGTCGATCAGGCCCATTCCGCTCCGTCCGTCCGCCGGAAGCCCACTAGGCCCAATCGAGGGCCTTGCGCTTCCAGCAATAGAAGTACCCGACGACGAGGATCGCCAGGAAAATCACCATCTCGATCAGGCCGAAGAGCCCGAGACGGTTGAACATGATCGCCCAGGGGAAGAGAAAGATCGTCTCGACGTCGAACACGACGAAAAGGACCGCGATCAGGAAGTAACGGACCGAGAACCGGGTGTCGAAGGCCTCGGTCGAGGGCTCGACGCCGCACTCGTAGGGCTCGAGCTTGGCCGGGTTGGGGCGATGGCGCTGCACCGCCCGCGCAACGAAAATCGTGCCGAGCGGCAGAGCCGCGGCAAGGACCGCGAATATCAGGATGGGGAAGTAGTGACCCACCGGTGCGGCATTCTATCGGACGGGCGTGACGAAGCCAACTGCCTTCGACTGAACGAGAACCGAGATCTCCTCGCCCATGCCGCCGGGATCGACGAGACGAAAGATCCGCCACTTCTCGGCGTCGCTGCGCGCGAAGTCGAAGATGCCGGCTTCCGAGAGGAAGAGGCCTTGCCGTGCGAGTCGATCCGTGTGGAGCCCTTCGGCTTCGCCCGCGGCGATGAGCGCGTCCCAGTTCACGTGGGCGGTGATGTCGTGCGCGCCGGGCTCGTCCAGCGGATCGCCGCCCCGCCGCCCGCCGATGTGAACGGCGAGCGTGCCGTCGCGTCGCGCGAACGGGTGATAGAGGATCCGCGCGGGGTGACCGTAGTCGAACGCCACGAGCCAGCCGCGTGCGAGCGTACGCGCGAGGCTCCGGTGGAGCGGAACGGCGCCGAGGGCGATCTCGCCTTTCTGGCCGGGAGCGAGCGCGATCCCCTGCTCCTCGAGATGGCGCCGGAGCGGCTCGGCGGCCGGCGCTTCGACCCAGACGAAGGATCCGTCCCTCCAACCGACGCGAAGCTCCAACAGGCCGGCATTCGCGCCCATCACCCGGGCGGCGGGGATCGCGTCATAGAGCTCGTTGGAGAAGATCCATCCCGCGATCGACCCCTCTTCGAGCTCATCGACGCGCTCCACGATGCGCGGTGCCGGAGAAAGCGGCAGCCGGCGGATCGCCTCCCGGCCCGCGGAGGATGCCTCGACGGCCGTCAGCCGCATCCGCGCGCGCAGGGCCGGCACCATGCCCTCCACGGCGAGCACGAAGTCGCGCAGGAACCGGCCCTCTCCGGCGCCCACTTCCACCAGGTCGACCGTGCCGTCGATCGACTCGGCATCCATGCAGAAGATTCTCGCGAGCGCACCCGCGAACGCGGGCGAGACGTGGGGAGACGTCACGAAGTCGCCCGGCTCCCCGATCGCCGCTCCGCGCGCGTAGTAACCCCCGGCAGGGTCGTACAGCGCCGCCTGCATGAAGTCGGCGAAGGAAATCGGCCCCTCGCGCGCGATGCGCTCGCGGAGGCGGTCGCTGAGGGCGGCCACGTGAGCGGGGATTATAGTTTTGGCCGATGCCTGGCCGCCGCTTCCGTTCCGGCACGCTGGCGGCCGCAGTTGCCCTGGCCGCCGCGTGTGCGTCTCCGAAAGGAGGGCCGCTTCCGACGTTCCAGGAGTACTCCGACGGCACCTCCGTCTTCGCCGACCGCCTCCTGGAGGGCTGGAGGAACGCAGACGTGCCCACGGACCTTTTCGCGAGCTCCGTCGCGTGGACCGGCCCCCTGCCCGGCGAGGCCCTGACCGACGCGCCGGCGCGGCCGCCCATGGCGCTCGCGACCTTTTCGGCCCCGGAAGGGTCCGCTGCGTCACCGCGGGCGCTCGCTTCGAGGGCCCTCGTCGAGCAATTCGGCGCGCTCCGCCGGCAACTGGTCTCGCTCGGCCGGACCGAGGCCACGATTTTTCAGTTCCGGCGCCGGGGCGAGAAGCGCGAGATCCTGCTGGGGCTCTTTCTCTCGGGCTGGAGCTCGACCGGCGGGCTCCAGCAGACGGGAGGGAAGATCCGCATGGTGCTCACCCCCTCGGCGGACGGCGGATGGCGCCTGGAGTCCGGGCAGGTCGAAAGCTGGCTGACGGCCTCGGCCTCGGCGCCCCTTTTCGCCAACATCGCCGTCCGGGCCGGCCTCGCGCGGCCCCACCGCGCTTTTCTGCCCAACGCCGCCAGGAACGTGCCCATCCCCGGCGAGCACGTCCCGCCGGGCGTCGCCGTTCTCGACGTCGACGCGGACGGCCGGCAGGACCTCTTCGTCCCGAGCGGCGACGGTAATCGCCTCTACCGCAACCGCGGCGACGCGACGTTCGAGGACGTCGCGAAGGCCGCCGGTGTCGCCGGCCAGGAAGGCGAGGGCGCCGGGGCCCTCGCCTTCGATTACGACAACGACGGCGACGACGATCTCTACGTGACCTATTTCCTGCGCCCCAACCTCCTCTACCGCAACCGCGGCGACGGGACGTTCGAGGAAGTCGGGAATGCGGCGGGCGTCGCGCTCTCCGAGTACAGCACTTCGGCCAGCGCCCTCGACTACGACCGCGACGGCGACGCCGACCTCTACGTGCTGGTCTACGGCCACCCCGACACCGGTCCGACGCTCGAGGCCGACAACGCGCCGCCCAACCACATGTACCGCAACAACGGCGACGGCACCTTCACCGACGTTTCGGTGGAGACCCGCACCGACGACCGCGGCTGGGCCCTGGCGGTGCAGGCCGCCGACCTCGACGCGGACGGCTGGCCCGACCTCTACGTCGCCAACGATTTCGGCAACCATACCTACCTGCACAACAACGGCGACGGCACCTTCACGAATACCGGCGGGAAGTCGGGCGTCCTCGACCCGGGCTTCGGGATGGGCGTCGCGGTCGACGACTACGACGGCGACGGACGCCTCGACTTTTTCGTCTCCAACTATTCCTTCCCGCTCAACTGGTTCCTTCGCGACAAGCGCTATCCGATGCCGCCCTTTCCCTACTCGGTCGGCCGCCCGCTCGTCTGGCGCCGGCTCACGAAGCTGTCGCGGGGCTCGTCCCTGTTTCGCAACCTCGGCGACAACCGATTCGCGAACACCGCCGCCGAGGCCGACGTCTGGGACACCTCGTGGTCGTGGGGCTGCGTCTTCGTCGACGGCGATCTCGACGGGCGCCCGGATGTCTTCGTCGTCAACGGGATGGTGACCGGCAAGAACCCGACCGAGCGGGAGATCGACTTCTGGAACCTGATGTCGATCGAGTTTCGCAAGTTCGAGAAAGGCATCCCCATCGGCGAGTTCGGCGACGACTCGCTCTGGGGCCGGCCGCCCAAGCGCTTTTACCGCAACCGCGACGGCCGCCACTTCGACGAGCTTGCCGCCGTGACGGGCCTCGAATCCGAGGCCAACCAGCGCGGCCTGACGGTCGTCGACGCCGACGGCGACGGGGCGCCGGACCTCTTCGCGGCCGGGTTCCTCCAGCCCAACGCGCTCTGGATGAACCGCAACCCCTCCGGCGCGAAAACGCTCGTCGTGGCCCTCGAGGGCGATCCCGCCGCACCGGGGAAGCACCGCTCGACGCGCAACGCGCTGGGTGCGTCCGTCACCGTCGAGGCCGGCGGGATCTCGCGCACGCAGGTGGTCTCGGCCGGCTACTCCTTCCTCTCGTCCGGGCCGAAGGAGCTGTACTTCGGCCTCGGGGACAAAGCCGCGGCCGAGCGCGTCACGGTACGCTGGCCTTCGGGACGCGTCACCGAGCGCCAGGATGTCGCCGCCGGAAAACTGACGTTGAAGGAATCGCCGTGAGAACCCTCTGGCTCGCCTTCGCCGCCATCGCCTGCACGGTCGCCTGCGCGTCCCCGGGCCCCGACGCGCCGGACGGCGCCTGGCAGCTCCTGGGCACCGGCGAGGTCTCCAACCAGGTCGATTTCCGGGTCATCGTCGTCGATCCGCCGCGGACGTTCCGGACCCTGCGGATCATGGTGCTCGGAAGCCCCCTCCGGATCTACGACGTCCGCGTCGAGCTCGACGAGGGCGACCACCTCGACGTCGCGGTCGGCGCCGTCGTGCCGCCGGGCGACGAGGGGCCGACGATCGAGGTGCCGAACGGTCGCAAGGTCGAGCGCGTGGTCGTCCGCTACGAGAAGACCACGCTCTTCCACTCGCCGGCTTCGATCGTCCTGTACGGAAGAGAGTGAGAGCGTGAGGTACCGGCGGCGTCTCGCCGCGATCCTCGCGGCCGGGGCGCTGCTGCGTCTCGGCGCGATTCTCGCGATCCCGACGCAACCGGTCTCGGACTTCTGGGGTTACCTCGAGGTCGCACGGCACCTCGCGGCGAGCGGCCTCTACGAGACCGAGGCGGGCATCGCCGACGCGAAGCGCTCCCCCGCGTACCCGGTGCTCCTCGCGGGCGCCGTCCTCGCCGCGCCCGAGGGCGGCGAGCTGCGATCGGCCAAGCTCGTCAATCTCGGTCTCTTCGTCCTGGCAGGCCTCGCGGGCGCCGCACTGTCGCGGCGGCTCTGGGGCGACGCCGCAGCGCTCTGGACGGCGGGCATCCTCGCCCTCCTGCCCCGCTCGATCCTGATGACCAACCTGCTCGCCGCCGAGAATCTGATCGCGCCGCTTCTGCTCGGCTACCTGCTCTTCTGCGTCGCTTCCTGGCAGCGCGGTTTCGCGGCCCGCCGGGCCGCCACGCTCGGGCTTCTCGCCGGTCTCCTGTGCCTCACGCGCGCCGTCTTTTACTTCGTTCCGATCGTGTGGCTCGTCGGCGCCCTTGCCGCGAAGCGGCGGGGCCGCACGCTCGCGATCGAGCTCGTCGTCATGCTCGCCGTCGCGCACGCCGTGATGCTGCCGTGGGCGATCCGCAACGCGATCGCGGTCGGCCGCTTCACGCCCTGGAACCTCTCGGGCGGAGTCGGTCTGTTCATCGCCAACAATCCCAACGCCACGGGCGCGTGGTATCCGTGGGGAACCGACCTCGAGCGATCCCATCCCGGAATTCTCTCGGAGGGCGACCTCGCGATCGACGACGCGGCTCGCACCGACGCCGCGCGCTTCGTCCGGGAGCACCCGGGCCGTGCGGCACAGCTCTATCTTCGCCGACTCGTGCTCATCCTGAAGGACGACGGATTCGCCGCCGAGTGGACGATCTTCGCGGATGCGATCCCGTTTCGCACCGGGCCTCAGGCGGTCCTGCCGGGTGGGCACCCGTTGAAGGCGCATCGGGGCCCGATCAAGGCGGTTCTGCGCATCTCGGGCTTACTTCTCGCGCTCGCGGCGCTCGGCGGCTTTCTGAAGCTTCTTCGCGACGACCGCGTGCTCGCCGCCGGTTTCCTCGCGGCCGCCCTGTACGTGCCGCTCGTCTCCGCGGCCATGGCCGTCAATGGACGCTACCGCTGGGCGGCCGAGGACGCGATCAGCCCCGTCGCGGCGCTCTTCCTCAGTTCGGCCAACGCAGCCCGAGGTCTCGGGAATGGAAAAAAGGGCCGGCCCGAAGGCCGGCCCTGAGGTCAACGACTCGGTGCCGTCAGTTCGGCCAGTGCAGGCCGAGGGCCTTGGAGAGGAAGACCGCCATCTGACCGCGCGTCAGAGGCGCGTCGGGGCAGAAGTTTCCTCCCGCGCACCCGGCGGTCACGCCGGATTTCGCAAGCGCTTCGACGAACTGGAAGAACGGATGCGACGTCGGCACGTCGCCGAAGGTCGCCGTCGCCGGCGGGTCGGAAACGACACGGCGCCACCAGATCTCGACGTAGCCATGCCACGTGGTGACGTCCTGCACCGGTGCCCGCTCGATGTCGAGGATGAATGCCCGGTCGAGGTTGCCGGGAATCAGAATTCCGAGCGGACCCACATAGTCCGTGACGAAGCCGTCATGCGCCGGAAACGAATAGGTCACCAGTTCGGCGTGTCCGCCGAGGTGGTCACGGAAATGGAGCGTGAACCCCATGGTGGCGTCCGCCGGTGTCTTGTTGTTCACGCCGATGAAGTCGATGACGGCGCCGGCCGGAATGTCCAGGTTCGCGTACTGATGGAATGCTTCCGTGCATCCGCCCGTGCAGGTGCACTCGTTCGAGAGCGTCACCGGATCCAGGTTCACACAGAAGAAGGAGGCAAACTGGCTCGCGGAGATCACCGTGATCGTGTAGTCCTGCGTGCCGTAAAGCCTGGGATCGACCCTTTCGGTCAGAAGCGGATTCGGTGTGTACACCTCCGGGGCCGAAGCTTCGACGGGTGGCTTGACACCCCATCCCGTCTGCGCCTGAGCCTGCCCGCCGGCTGCCGAAGCCAGCAGCAGGGCGCCCGCCAGAGACACTTCGCGTACTCGGAACATGGCGATCCTCACTTTCCGGTTTGAGTGAGCACCGCGCCTCGCGGCCCCACGTCTCCCCCGCCATGGAGAGCGCAGATGCGCGGCAAAAGCCGCCACCGCTCCTGGAGGGAGGTCCGAGGGGTGGTACGCTCCCGCCAACAGGGCCCGTACCCGTGGCACCCACGCTCTCCGCCCTCATCGCGTCCACCGAGTCCGGCGACCGGTCCGCCGCCGACGCGCTCTTCACGGCCCTCTACGGCGAGCTCCATGCGCTCGCGCAGCGGCAGCTTGCGCGGGAAGGCCCCGGGATGACGCTCGGCGTCACGACCCTGCTCCACGAGGCGTACCTCGACATGGCGAACCGGGAAGGCGCCGTCTTTCCGGACAAGGCCCGGTTCATGGGCTACGCCGCGAAGGTCATGCGCTCCCTGGTGATCGACTACTGCCGGCGCCGTCACGCGCGCAAGAGAGGAGGTGAGTTTCAGATCACGACGCTCGACGAGAACGAGGCTCCGGCCGTTGCGGCGGGCGGCGATCTGGACGCGCTCGGCGCCGCGCTCGAGAGACTCACGGCGCTCGATCCCGAGCTCGCCGAAGTCGTGGACCTGAAGTTCTTCTGCGGTTTCTCGCTCACGGAGATCGCCGCGATGCGGGGCGTCTCGGAACGGACGCTGCAGCGGCGATGGGAGAAGGCGCGCATTTACCTCCGCAGCGCCCTGGACGTGGACGCGGGAGGCGTTCCCGCGTGAACGACGATCGTTGGCGCGCACTCGAGCCGCACCTCGATCGCGCCCTCGATCTGACCGAGAGCGAGCGCCGGGCGTGGCTCGAAGACCTGCGCGCCCAGGATCCGAGGCTCGCGTCCGACCTCGAACGGCTCCTCGCGTTTCACGACGCGACCTCACCGGACGCCTTCCTCGAAGGCGCCCTTCCCACTCGCCCCCCGTCCGCCTCGCTCGCCGGCCGAACGCTCGGCGCATACAAGCTGATCGAGCCCATCGGCCAGGGAGGCATGGGCAGCGTCTGGCTCGCAGAGCGCAGCGACGGCCGCTTCGAGGGTCGCGTCGCCGTGAAGCTCTTGAACGCCAGCCTCGTCGGCCGCGCGGGCGAGGAGCGTTTCCGGCGCGAGGGCTCGATCCTCGCGCGCCTGACCCATCCGCACATCGCCCGGCTGCTCGACGCCGGCGTGTCGGACTGGGGACAGCCGTACCTGGTGCTGGAATACGTCGACGGGGAGCCGATCGATCGTTACGGCGCGAGCCGCGGGGTGGAAGCTCGCCTGCGCCTCTTTCTCGACGTCGCCTCTGCCGTCTCGCTGGCGCACGCGAACCTCGTCGTCCATCGAGACATCAAGCCCTCGAACGTACTCGTCACCCGGGACGGCAACGTCCGGCTCCTGGACTTCGGCATCGCGAAGCTCATCGAAGGCGGCGCGGGGGACGGTGCCGGAATCGACACGGCGCTGACAAGAGAGGGGGGCGAGCCTTTACGCCCGAGTTCGCCGCTCCCGAGCAGCTGACCGGTGGCGCGGTGACGACGGCAACGGACGTCCACGCCCTCGGGACGCTCCTCTTCCTGCTCCTCACCGGCAAACATCCCGCCGGCCCGGCGCGCTCCAATCCGGCCGACCTGCTCAAAGCGATCGTCGATTCGGTCCCGCCGCGCGCGTCCGACGCGGCCGACGAGGACGCGCGGCGTCGCCAACTTCGGGGCGACCTCGACACGATCGTGGCGAAAGCCCTGAAGAAGGACCCGGCCGAACGCTATCCCTCCGTCGACGCGATGGCGACCGATGTGCGCCGGTTCCTGTCCCACGAGCCGATCAGCGCCCGGCCCGACTCGTTCGGATACCGGGCGGCCAAGTTTGTACGCCGACACCGCGTCGGCGTCGCGCTCGCGAGCCTCGCCGCGATCGCGGCACTCTCCGGCACCGTTGCGATCCTCCGGCAGGCCAGCGAAGTGCGCCGGCAGCGCGACGCCGCGCAGGCCCAGCTCGCCCGGGCGACGGCGTCGAGCGAGTTTCTGGGTTTCCTCTTCAGCGCCGCGGCACCCGAGGGGCAGAAGTTCGTGGCCACCGACCTGCTCCAACGCGGAGAAGCCGTCGTCGACAAGCAGTACGCTCCGGCGGATCCGCTCCGTGCGGAGCTCCTCGCCGGCATCGGCATGCAGCACCTCTACGCCCAGCGATTCGAGAAGGCCCAGCCGGTGCTCGAGCGCGCGGAGACGATCGCGAGCCTCTCGAGCGATCCCGCGCTTCGGGCCCGCGTCCGCTGTCCCCTGGCCATCGCCCTCGTCGTGAACGGGCAGCGCGAGCGCGCCGACGCGCTGATCGCGACGGCGCTCGCGGAGCTTCCGATGGATCCGCAGCACGCGCTCGCCCGCGCCGAGTGCCTCGCGCGCTGGAGCGAGTTCGGCTTCTACACGGACGAGGGGCCGCCGATGATTCGCCGCGCAACGGAGGCCCTGGCGGCGCTTTCGGAATCGCCCGTGCCGTCGCTGCTCACCCGCCTCGACGCCCAGGCGGATCTCGCGTACGGCTACTACCTCGACCGCCAGAACACGAAGGCGGACGCGGAGTTCGCTGCGCTGACGAAGGACCTCGAGCGGACGGGACGCGATCGGACGCGTGCCGCCGCCGATGCGTGGAACAACTGGGGCCTGGTCCACCACCGAGGGGAGATCCGGAAGGCCGAGCCCTTGTACCGCCGATCCCTCGAGATCCATCGCTCCCTGGTCGGCGAGGGCGAGGTCGCGGCCGTCGTGCTCCACAACTACGCCGGCGTCCTCCTGCAGCTGGCGCGCTACGCCGAGGCGGAGCGGATCTCGCGGGAGGCGATTCGCGTGGCCCGCGCGCAGCAGGCCATCTTCATCGAGATGTTCGCGACCATGGAGCTCGCGGGGATGTACGCCGAGACCGGCCGGCTCGCCGAGGCGCGCGCGACACTCGCGACCCTCGACCCCCTCCTCGGCACGAAGGCGTTTACTCCCCTGCGCCGCGCGTACCGCGCCTATACCCTCGGATGTGTGGCCGTGGCGGAGGGGAACGCCGCCGAGGCGAGAGCGCAGTTTGCCGAATCGGTCCGGCTCCACGACGGCATCCCCGCGAAGTTCAGCTCCGGCGTTCTGGCGCTCGTCGGCCTGGCGCGCGCGGAGCTCGCGACCGGAAACCCGGGCGCGGCGGAGGCGGCGGCACGCCGAGCGGTTCTCCTCGCGGAGTCCTTCATCGAGAAGGGATCGCCGTCATATCTGGTCGGGCTCTCCCTGGCCGCTCGAGGCGAGATCGAGCGGGCGAGCGGCCAGGCCGCGGAGAGCGAAGGCACCTTCGAGGCGGCACAGGGGCATCTCGAGACGACGCTCGGCGCGCAGCATCCCGAAACTGTGCGTCACCGACTCGTCCATTCGCGCTGAGATTCGGCTCCGCCGAAGAACATCAAGGCCACTGCAGCCCCATCGCCCGGGAGAGAAACACGGCCATCTGGCCCCGCGTGAGGGGAGCGTCGGGGCAGAAGTTCCCGGCGCCGCAGCCGCCGGTCACCCCGGCTTTCATGAGCGCTTCGATGTACTGAAAGAAGGGGTGAGAAGTCGCGACGTCGTTGAAAGTCGCCGTCGCGGGCGCCGGGCTGACGTCCCGAATCCAGCTGATGTGGGCCTTTTGGAACTGGAGTTGATCGAACTTACAGGTGCCAGCCGGATTGAAATGAACGCGGAGGGTATAGGCGCAGTCGCGATTGTTGACCCTGTGTCCGTTGAGAGGCATGAAGCCGAAGTAGGTGCCGATCGCGCCGAAGGTGTCCGCCGAGCCGATCTGGGCCGTGACCGGCGGGTCGTAGCCGACAGCCTGACAGGTCTCATGCAGGCTGACGGTCAACCAGTCGGGGTCCGCGTCGTAGGCCCAGAACTGAAGCTGGGAAAGGATCGCGCCATCCGGAAGGCGCACGTGCGCGAAGCCCTCGGAGGGCGAGTTGACGGCACAATAGGATGCTCCGTGATACTTCCTGACGACATACTCCCTGGCACCCCCCCTCAGGTCGTAACCCATCGTCGTGGTGTAGCCCGATGCCGTTCCAAAGGTCTGGGGACTCTCGAATGCGGGAGCAGGGATCTGGGCGAAGAGCAGCCCGGTCGCGAACAGGAAACCTGTCGTCAGAACCACTGAACGCGAGTTCATAACCGCCTCCCCTTCCGTGTCGTTGTCGTCACCGGCGCGCCCATCCTCATGGCCACGCCAACCCCAGCCCCTTGGCTAGAAAGACCGCCATCTGGCCGCGCGTCAGCGGCGAGTTGGGGCAGAAGTTTCCGCCTCCGCAGCCTCCCGTGATCCCGGACTTTGCGAGGGCCTCGATGAACTGGAACTGCGGGTGGCCGGTGGGAACGTCGGCAAACGCCGCGACTGCCGGCGCCGGGCTGACCTGGCGAATCCAGGACACCTGGACCTTCTGGACCGAAAGCCTGTCGCTGCGGCACTCCACGTCGGGCTGTATGAAAATGACGCGCACCGAGTATCCGCAATCCCGGTTGTTGACCTTGTAGTTGTTCAGGGGCTTGAAGCCAAAATAGGAGCCGGCCGATCCGAAAGTGTCCGCCGAGGCGAGGAGCGTGACCGTCGGAGGATCGAAGCCGACCCCCTGACAGGACTCGAAGACGTTGAAGGTCAGGCCGTAGTTGGGCTCCTCGTCATACGCCCAGAACTGAAACTGCGCGAGGTCTGCGCCGTCGGGAAGCTGCAGCTGCGCCACGGCCTCCAGCGCGGGATAGACGCCGGCGTACTCGATGCAATACGTCTTGTCGATCTCGCGCGCCAGATCGTCGAAGATGTGGTGGAGCCCGGTCAGTTCGTATCCCATGACCGTCGTGTAGCCTGGCGCCGTGCCCCAGGTCTCGGGGCTCTCCGGCGCTGCGGCGTTCTTGGAAGGGACGCCATCCCGATCGGCCCCGGACCAGCGATACACGTTTCTGGCATCGCGCGGCAGGCGCAAGGCCGCCAGCTCCTCCGGATCGCGAATGGGAACACGCTCCCCCGGCGGAGCCTGGGCCGAGAGCAGCCCTGCGGCAACAAAAAGACCTCCCGTCAGGAAGACGGCCCGACACGCCATGAATGCCTCCTTCGAGTTCGGCACTGGATGCGGAGAAGTTCTCATCGCGGCTCTCATGGCCAGGCCAGCCCGAGACCCTTCGCAAGGAAAACGGCCATCTGACCGCGCGTGAGAGGTTGCTCGGGACAGAAGTTCCCGCCCCCGCAACCACCTGTGATCCCGGACTTCGCCAGCGCTTCGATGAACCGGAAGAACGCGTGCCCGGTCGGCACATCGCCAAAGGACGCCGTCGCCGGTGACGGGCTGACCTGACGAACCCAGGAGACCTGAAACTTCTGGAGCTGGAGCTGGTCGCTCAGACACTCGACGCCTCCCGGTATGAAAATGACGCGGACCGAGTAGGCGCAGTCCCGGTTGTTGACCTTGTATCCGTTGAGCGGCGTGAACCCGTAGTAGGAGCCGATGGCGCCAAACGTGTCCGCGGATGCGATGAGCGTTGTGGTGGGCGGGTTGAAGCCGGTGCCCTGGCAGAACTCGTAGACGTTGAAGGTCAACCCGTAGGTCGGATTCTCGTCGTACGCCCAGAACTGGAGCTGGGCGAGCCCCGCACCGTCGGGAAACTGGAGCTGGGCGACACCTTCTGCCGCTGCCGAACCGCCTCCGCCATAGAGGTGGCAGTAGGTCCTCTCGGACTCTTTGACCAGCAGGCTGGAGTGCTCCTGCTGCAGTTCGAACCCCATGACGGTGGAGTAGCCGGCCGCCGTGCCCCAGGTTTCCGGCGCCTGGGCGGCCGCCCCGGACTTGGGGCGCCCGCGGTGCGGGTCCGCCTTCGACCAGAGATAGACGTTCGTGGCGTCGCGGGGCATCCCCACGGCCGCCAGTTGGTCCGGGTCCGTGATCGGGATCCGCTCTTCGGCCGGGGCCTGGGCGAACCCCAGCGAAGCTCCCAGCAGAAGACTTCCCGCGATCGACGCCTGTCTTCCGACCATGCGATCTCCCTCCAGCCGAGCGCCGCGACGATGGTCGTCGCCCCTACTGAAGAGATCGGAAACGCCGGGCAAAAGACGACATCCGCCGCCTCCGAGGGCCCGGTGGTACGCTCGTCGTGACCTCGTGGCTGCCACAATTTCGACCCTCATCGCCTCCGCCGAGGAGGGCGACCAGGCCGCGGCCGACCTCCTGTTCGCCGCGCTTTATGAAGAACTGCACCGGCTCGCGAAGAGCCAGCTCGCACGAAACGGCGCCGGGGCGACGATCGGGACGACCACGCTCCTGCACGAGGCCTACCTGGACATCGCCGGCCGCGAGGCGGCTTTTCCCGACCGGGGCCGCTTCATGGGCTACGCCGCGAAGGTGATGCGCGGCCTCATCATCGACTACGCGCGCAGCCGCCAGGCCTTGAAGCGCGGCGGCGCCTTCGAGATCACGACGCTCGTCACCGAGCCCGGGGCCGCCGTGCCCGACGATCAGGAGCTCGCGCGCATCGGCGGGGCCCTCGACGAGCTCGCGGCGATCGACGCCCCCCTGGCAGAGATCGTGGACCTCAAGTTCTTCAGCGGCTTCTCCTTTGCCGAGATCGGCGCCTTGCGCGGCGTCTCCGAGCGGACGGTTCAGCGGCAGTGGGAAAAAGCCCGCATATTCCTGCACAGGTCGCTGCGGCAGCCGTTGCCCGACTGAGCCTTTCCACTTGCTGACCAAAGATCGCTGGCGCAGGGTCAGCCCCCATCTCGACCGGGCGCTCGAATTGGAGGCAGCGGAGCGCGCCGCATGGCTCGACGCCCTCACTACCGAAGATCCCTCGCTCGCTTCCGATGTCCGTGCGCTTCTCGAAGAACACGCGGTGGTTGAGCGAGAAGGGTTTCTCGAGCTTGCGCCGGAGCGGCCCGACCGCCCCTCCCTCGCCGGCCAGAGCTTCGGCGCCTACACGCTCGACTCGCTCATCGGCCAGGGCGGCATGGGCAACGTGTGGCTCGCCCGCCGGAGTGACGGCCGGTTCGAGGGAAAGGCGGCCGTCAAGCTCCTGAACTTCAGCCTCATCGGACGCGTCGGCGAGGAACGCTTCCGCCGCGAGGGCATGATGCTGGCGCGCCTGACCCATCCCCACATCGCGCGCCTGGTCGACGCGGGGGTATCGCCGGCGGCGCAGCCCTACCTCGTTCTCGAATACGTCGAGGGCGCAGCGATCGACCGACACTGTGACAGCCATCGGCTCGGCGTCGCGGAGCGGCTGCGCCTCTTCCTCGATGTTTTGGCCGCCGTCGCCCATGCGCACGCCAACCTGATCGTGCATCGCGACATCAAGCCTTCCAACGTCCTCGTCGGAAACGACGGCCAGGTGAAGCTCCTCGACTTCGGCGTTGCCAAGCTCCTCGAGGTGGAGAGCGGCTCCGGCGAAACGACGGCGCTCACCCGCGAGGGCGGCCACGCGATGACCCCGGAGTACGCCGCCCCCGAGCAGCTTGCGGGGGCCGCCGTGACGACGGCCACGGACGTCCATGCCCTCGGAACACTTCTCTACCTGCTCCTGTCCGGCCACCATCCCGCCGGAGAGGCATGGAGCTCCCCTGCCCGACTGCTCAAGGCGATCGTCGAGACGGACCCGAGGCGCCCGTCCGAGGCGGCCACCGACTCCGACGCGCGCGTGCGCTCGACCACCGGCGACGGTCTGCGCCGCCAGCTCGCGGGAGACCTGGACACCATTGCCGCAAAGGCGCTCAAGAAGGACCCCGCCGAGCGCTATGCATCCGTGGGGGCCCTTGCGGAGGACATCCGGCGTCATCGCGATCACCAGCCGATCGCCGCCCGACCCGACACGTTTGGCTACCGCGCCTCGAAGTTTGCGCGGAGGCACCGGGCCGGTGTCGCGGCAGCCCTCCTGGTCCTGATCGCGGCCGCGGCGGGAACGGCCGCCGTGCTCTGGCAGGCACGAGAGGCGCAGAGGCAGCGCGACGTGGCCCGGGCGCAAGTCTCCCGGGCCGACGCCGTGAAGGACTTTCTCGGGTTCCTGCTGAGCGCCGCCGCGCCCGCCGGCCGCCAGTACTCGGCGAGCGAGCTTCTGGAGCAGGGTGAGGTCGTCATCGACCGGCAGTTTGCGGGCGACGATCGACTCCGCTCCGAGATGCTCACCGTCGTCGGCCAACAGCACATGACCGGCGAACGCTTCGAGAGAGCGGCGCAGGTGCTCGAGCGGTCCGCGACGATCGCCGAGAGAGCCGGCGATCCCGTGCTGCGCGCCCGCGCCCTGTGCCTTCTGGCGGTGGCGAAGCTCGCGACTGAGGCCAAGCCCCAGGAGTCGCAGGCAATGATCTCGCAGGCGCTCGCCGGCCTGCCGGACGATCCGCGTTACGCACCGCTGCGGGGGGAGTGCCTGACACAGAGGGCGGCCTTCGGTTTCTTCACCGACGACGGCGAAGCCATGGTCCGCGACGCGAGCGACGCTCTCGCCCTCTTCGACGCAACACCACTTCAGAACCAATCGGCTCGGATCGACGCGCGGTCGGCGCTCGCCTACGGCTACTACCTGACTAGCCAGAGGGCAAAGGCGGACCAGACCTATGCGCAATTGATGACGGCGCTGGAGCGATCGGCGCGGGAACGTACGATCGCCGCGGCCGACATCTGGAACAACTGGGCGCTCGTGCACTTCGGGGGCGACATCAGGAAGGCCGAGCTGCTGATGCGCCGCAGCCTCGAGCTCCGCCGCTCGATCGAAGGCCGCGACGCCGTGGCGCCGACCTTCCTTTTCAACTATGCCGGCGTGCTGCACCGGCTCGCCCGGTACGACGAGGCCGAGCCCTTCTTCCAGGAAACGATTCGCACGGCGCGCGCCCGGAAAATGTCTCGCATCGAGGTCGACGCCATGATGGAGCTGGCGGACATGAACACCGAGCGTGGCGACTTTCGGGCCGCGGAGAAACAGCTCGACCAGCTGAGTCCCCACGTGAGCAGGCCCTATTTCAACCCGCTCAAGCGGGCGATGCTCGCCTACTCGCGAGGCCTGCTGGCCCTGGGCCGTGGCGAGCCCGTGAAAGCTCGGGCCGAGCTCGCCGAGTCGACCGCGCTGTTCGACGGCGCAAAGGCGAGGCTCGCCCAAAACGTCTACGCCCTGGTCGGCCTCGCGCGCGCCGAGGCCGCTCTGGGCAACGTCGCGGCGGCCGAGACAACGGCCAGGCACGCAATCGCCCTTGCGGAGTCCATGGTCGAGAAGGGCGCGCCTTCGTATCTCCTAGGACGCTCGAAGGCCGCGCTTGCCGAAATTCAGCTGGCCCGCGGTGAGGTGGAGGCCGCTCGGGCGTCGTTCAACGAGGCGCTCGCGCACCTGCAACCGACGCTCGGGCCGGAGCATCCGGCCACGACCGCCGCCCGAAGGCTCCTGAACGCCATCCCCGGGTGAGCGAACCATGACCGCCTGGGAACAACCCTTCACGGTAGCTCGAACGTCCTGGTGAGGAAGACCGCCATCTGCCCTCGCGTGTTGGGGTCCCGAGGGCAGTAGTTGCCGCCGCCGCATCCGCTCGTGATGTTCTCGGCAGCGAGCTGCTCGATCCAATCCGCGAACAAGGAGGGACAAGCCACGTCGCCGAATGCCCCCGTGCAGGCGGGAGGCACGTAACCCGGCCCGTGCTCCGCCTTCAGCAGGAACACCGCCATTTGCTCCCGTGTCACGGGACTGTCGGGACAGAAGTTGCCTCCGCCGCAGCCGCCCGTGATCCCTTGCGCGGCCAGCTGCTCGATCCAGGAAGCGAAGGGCGACGTGCACGGAACGTCGCCGAAGATTCCCGCACATCCCGTCGGCACATAGCAGAGACCGTGGTTCGCTTTCCCGAGGAAGACCGCCATTTGCTTGCGAAGTGTCGCCGCCTCGACTCCGTAGTTCCCCCCCCCGGTGCCGACGGCAATGCCGTTGGAGACGACCGCCTCGACGAAGCCGTGAAACGGATGCCCCATGGGAACGTCGAGAAAGTCCGCGAGCCAGGCCAGGGCCAGCGTCCCGTGCGTACCGTCGGTATTCGTGACCACGACATCGTTGACGGTGCCCGCCGGCAGCGCCGGAGAGGAGACCTGCATCTCCGTGGGTCCGACGACGCTCACGTTCCCCACGGGAATCCCGCCGATCGTGACCGATGCCCCGGGCAGAAAATCCGTCCCGAAGATCGTCACATCGGTCCCCCCGCCCACCGAACCGCTCGAGGGGTCGATCGAAAACGGAAGCCGCTGGGAAAACTGCGACGTCTGTTTCGGGTCGAGGGACGCCCCCTCCGGAGAAAGGGGAACGGGGCATGGGCCGGCTGTGGCGGTCGCCGTCACGCGCTCGTCCGAGAGAGAAAGCGGCAGAACGACGCTGAACGCGAACTCGCCGCTCGCGTCCGACTGCCCGTCCTGGGAACCCAGATATACCTCGCCCTCCTCGAATTCGCGCGGCCGGCGAGAGCAGATCGGGCTTGCGAAAAAGTCGATTCCCACCGGGCAGTTCGCCGCCCCCCGGTACATCCCCTGGACAGTCGTGTTCGTGTCGTCGGACATCACCGAGACGATCAACGGGAAGTTGTCGAGGGAGCCCGCCGTGTTGGGACGGATGACCGGCGCGGGGCCGCTGACGATCCCGAGACCTCCATTGGAGTAAATGGAGTTGGCGCGGATGCTGTAAAGCGGTAGGCCCGGCAGGACGATCCACACGCCGGCCTGGTTGAATGCGATCGTATTGCCGCCGTCGAACGCGTCGCCGATCAGGCAGGCCGACAAGTCCGCCAGGATGCCGGCCCCCGCATTTCCCATCGCGCTGATGCCTACCGGGTCCGTCCCGATGTGGTTGAGGTGCACGGCCCCCGAGACGAGAGCGCCGAGAAAGATGCCGTCCGAGCCGTTGCCCGAAATCACGTTGGAGTGGATCGTCGTCACACCAGACCCCTCGGCCTCCACGCCCCGACCCCCGTTGCCCAGCGGCGCGAAGCCCGTCGCGTCCGGCCCGATGAAGTTTCCCGAAACCGAGGCGTTGCTTTGGCCCGAGATCACGACGCCGCTCTGGAGGTTCCCCGAGATCACGTTGCGCGCGCCCGGATCCGCTTCGCCGACGGAGGCGCTGGAATCCTTGATCCACACTCCGATCTCGTTGCCGAGGGCGGCCGTGCCGGTCAGATCCGTTCCGATCAGGTTGCCGAGGACTCGCTTGTTGTGGCCGGAGTCGACCTGGACACCGATCAGGCTGGCCGAGATGAGATTACGAACGCCGGAGCCGAACCCGCCGACAGTGTCGATGCTGTTGCCTTTCATGACGACACCGGCGAAGTTGCCCACCGGTGAGCCGGCCGCGTCCACCCCGAGAAAATTGCTCTCGATGCGATTGGGCCCCGTCGGGCTGTCGATCACGATCGCCCCGAAAAAGTCGAAGATGGCGAGCCCGCGAATCATGGAGGGACCTCCGTGGATCAGGAATCCGTTCATTCCGAAGTTGCCGGCGACTTCGATCTTCAGAACCGCGTTGATTCCGACGGGGTCGGTATTGAGATCCGAGCCGAACTGGGTGAAGCCGTCGATCACCAGGGCCTCCGTGATCGCCGGGAGAGCGCTGGTCACGACGATCCGGTACACGTCCGATCCGGCGAAGCCGAAGGATATGGTGTCGGGGCCGAAAGTCGCGTTGGCATTCAGGATCGCTTCGCGCAGGGAGCCCGGGCCCGCGTCGGACGTCGTGTTGACGAGGAACGTGGCCGCCGAGGCAAACGCGGGTGCCGCAAGACCGAGGAAAGCGAGACGGAGGAAGCGCGTCATGGCACGAGCCCGAACGTCTTGGCGAGAAACACGGCCATCTGTCCGCGCGTGTTGGGATTCGCCGGGCAGTAATTGCCTCCCCCGCAGCCACCGGTGACGCCCTCGGCGGCGAGGCGCTCGATCCAGTTCGCGAACGGCGAGGGCAGGCCACATCGCCGAAGATCCCGGTGCAAGCGGGCGGTACGTAGGAAGAGCCGTGCTCGGTCTTCAGCAGGAAAACCGCCATCTGGGCGCGCGTCACGAAGTTGCCGGGGCAGAAGTTGCCGCCCGCGCAGCCGGCGGTGATGTTTTCGGCCGCGAGCTGTTCGATCCAGTCGGCGAAGGGCGAGGGGCAGGCGACGTCCGGAAAGGCGCCCGCGCAGGGAGGCGGCGCGTAGCCGGGGCCGTGCTTGGCCCTCAGCAGGAAGACGGCCATTTGGGCTCGCGTGACGGAGGCGCCTCCGCAGTAATTGCCGCCGCCGCAGCCCGACGTGATCCCGCGGCGCACGATCTGCTCGACGAAGTCGTGAAACGGGTTCGACGGCGGGACATCCAGGAAGTCGGCGAGCCAGGCCTCTTCGTACAGGGCGAGCGTCCCATCGGGATTGGTCACGAGGACGTCGTTCAGGGTGCCCGCGGGCAACGGGGGCGAGCTGGCCGAAATCTCTGCCGGGGCCGACGACGGCGCCCGCCAGGCTGCCCCCGATCGTGACCGCGGCGCCGGTCTGAAAGCCGCTTCCGGAGATCGTGACGAGGGTTCCGCCCCCGGCCGGACCGGAGGAGGGCGAAATCGCGGCGATCAACGGAATCGAAAGCCGGTAGACGACACCCTTGTCGCCCGTTCCTCCGCTCCGGGTGGTGCCGTAAAGAGCGCCGTCGAGCCCCTGAATGAGGGCGCCCTTCGGGTCGTCGCCCGTCGCGCTCTCGAAGTCGTGGACGACATCGAAATGCTGGCCGGACGTCGTCATGCGGAAAACCCTCCCGCCGCTGCCATTTTCGCCGGGGCGGGTTCCATACACCGACCCGCCGGCGACCTGCGTCAATGCAAACGGGGGGAAGGGGAAATTGATCGACTCGAAGAAGTCGTGGATCACCTCGAACGCCGAGCCGTCCTTGCGCAGCTTGAACGTCGTGCCGAAAGAATACTGCCCGCCAGCAAACGTGGTGCCGTAGAGGAATCCGTCGGTCCCCTCGATCAACGGCGCCATCGGATGCTCGCCCTCCTCCGCGACGTCCGTGAACGCGTGGATCGTCTCGAAGTTGCCGCCGTTTCTGTCGAGCCGAAAGACCGAGCTGGCGTCGGAGGCCGTCGTGCCGTAGAGGAAGCCGTCGGAGGCCAGCATCAGGCTCGTCATTTGCCCCTCGCCCGGGTTGACGAACGTGTGGAGCACGGAATAGTTCGATCCATCTGCCTCGATCCGGAAGACGTTACTGGGGTTGAACACGTTCGTCCCGTAAAGCACGCCTGCGGAATCCTGGACCAGGCTCCGATACCAGAAGAAGTTTCCCCCCTCGAAGTTGTGGAGCACGGAAAAATTGTTGCCGTCCCTGTCGAGTCGGAAGATCACACCCTGACCATGCTCTCCGCCTTGATCCGTCACCCCGTAGAGATAGCCGTCCTGCCCGAGGACGAGCCTGCCTTCAGGTATGGAGCCGTCGTCGCCATTGAAGCCATGCAGGACGTCGAAGTTGTTGCCCCCGTCGACCTTGAAAACCGTACCTCCGCCGTTGGGCCCCCCGACACTCGCGGTACCGTAAAAGAAGCCGCTCGAGTCCTGGACCAGGGTCGATTCGGGCCAGAGTACCCTCGTCCTCGTCCGACATGGAGCGGATGACCACGTACCCCTGCGCGACCAGGGCGGTCGGGGCGATCGCGAGCAGAACGACGAGGATCGAGAGGCCGAGGGCTCGTTTCACGGGAACCTCCTTCACGACGTTCATGGCCATTGCAGCCCGAGCGCCTTCGCCAGGAACACCGCCATCTGCCCGCGAGTGAGGGGCGCGTCGGGGCAGTAGCTGCCTCCGCCGCAGCCGCCGGTGATCCCGGACTTCGCGAGGGCCTCGACGAACTGGAAGAAAGGATGGTCCGTCGGCACGTCGCCGAAGGTCGCCGTGGCGGGAGGCGGGCTGACCTGGCGCGTCCAGGAAAACTGGAGCTTATGCACCTTGAGCGCGGCACCTCGGCATTCTTCGTCAGCGATAGCGAAATTGACCCCGACCGTGTAGGCGCAGGCCTTGTTGTCCACCGTGAGGTTGTTGAGGCTTTTCGAACCGGGAAAGTGGCCGCTGGAGCCGAGCGTTTGGCCCTGGGCGATCAGCGTATCCGTCGGTGGATCGTAGCCGATGGGCTGACACACCTCCCAGACGTAAAACCACAGGTCCAGGTCAGGATCCGAGTCGTATGCCCAAAACCGGAAGACGCCGAGACTGGCCCCTTCGGGTACCCGGATCTGCGCATGGGTGTAGGCCCCTCCGGGATATCCGCTGTTGTCGTTGCAGTAGGTTTGGTTCCAGCTTCTGACCAGGCGGGTGACGTCACCGTATTCCTGCAGCTCGTGGCTTTGCACGGTGCTGTAGCCGACTCCCGTTCCCCAAGTCTCGGGATTTTCGAGGTTCGCGGTCTCTGTGGCCCGGCCTCCGCCCAGGTCCGCCTTGGACCAGACATAGACGTTCGTTGCGTCTCGAGAGAATCCCAGCGCTTCCAGCCGTTCCGGATCCCGGATCGCGATCCGCTCCTCCGGCGGCACCTGCGCGAGCAGCCTCCCGCCCGCGAGTGACAGAACACATGCAATCAGGGCCGCTCGTGTGGACATCGGTTTCCCTCCCATTTGAGAGATCGAAAGCCGACGTCGAAAGCCGACACGGCGGTTTTACTGTGCTAGCCTTTGATTGCACTACCTTTAGGGACTTTCATCCCGTGGCGCCATCGATTTCGTCGCTGATTTCCTCGGCCGAGGGCGGCGACCGTCCTGCGGCGGACGCGCTGTTCGCGGCCCTGTATTCCGAGCTTCACCAACTCGCCCGGCGCCAGCTCTCCCGCGGGCCCGGCGCGACGCTCGGCACGACGACCCTCCTCCATGAGGCCTACCTGAACATCTCCGGCCGGGAGGGAACGCGCTTCCCCGATCGCGCACGCTTCATGGGCTATGCCGCGAAGGTGATGCGGGGCTTGATCATCGACTACGCGCGCAGCCGCCAGGCCCTGAAGCGCGGCGGCGGATTCGAGATCACCTCGCTCGGCGACGACGTGGCCGGCCCCCTGGCCGACGTCGGGGAGCTCGAGCAGATCAGCGCGGCCTTGGACGAGCTCGCGACGGTCGATCCGCCGCTCGCTGAGCTCGTCGATTTGAAGTTCTTTGGCGGCTTCTCGTTCGCCGAGATCGGCGCGATGCGGGGCGTTTCGGAGCGAACGGTGCAGAGGCACTGGGAGCAGGCGCGGACGTACCTCTACCGAGCCATCCGGCAAACCCTCCCGGCCTGACTCCATGACCAACCCCAGCGCCGAACGCTGGCGAGCCGTCAGTTCCCGTTTCGACCTCGACGGCCTGGGCGCCCAACTGCGACGGCAGGCCGATGCCGTCGGGCTGTGGCAGGCCGATCAACTGATCGCCTTGACCGACGGCGGCCAGGGGCTGGAACCGATGCTGCGACGCGACTTCCCCACGGCGGAACTGATCCTGGACTTCTGGCACGCCTCCGAGCACGTCAGCGACTTGGCCAAGCGGTATGACGGCCCGGAGTGCGCGGCGGGCCAGGACCTGGGCCAGCAGTGGTGCCATCAGATGAAGCACGAGGGGGGCGCGGCGGTGGTGGCGACCCTGCAGGGGCTGGATCTGACGGGGCAATCGGCCGAGACGATCGATGACCATCGCAAGCTGGTGCAACACTTCCAACGGAACGTCCATCGGATGGATTATCCGCGGTATCAGCGGCGGGGCTGGCAGATCGGGTCGGGGAGCGTGGAAGCGGCGTGCAAGACAGTCATCGGCGGCCGGCTGAAAGGGTCCGGGATGCGCTGGGGTGAAGACGGGGCCGATGCGGTCAGTCATCTCCGGGCGCTGTTCCTGAGTGAGACGGGTCAATGGGATGCGTTCTGGGCCGCGTCGCGAAACTGACCGCCCGGTCGTTCACCAACTAATGTGACGCTCGCCCGGCGGGAGCCTCCCGGCCGGCGGCCGATCCGGAGGAATCCCGGCCGGCCCGATCCGATCCGGCCTCAGTGGGCCTTGAGGTACTCCAGCAGCGCCATCCGATCCCCCTCCGGGAGGGCCGTGCCGAAGGCGGGCCCTTCATGCCCCGCGTTGCTGTTGCCCACCCGGGCGGTGTCGAAGAGGAACGCCCCGGGGGCGTCGGCAGGACCCGAGTACCCGACATTCACCGGATCGAATTCGCGGCCCCCGATGGGGAACGTCTTCGGGCGTTGCGCCGCGGGCAGGAGCAGGTCGTGGAGCGTCGGCACCGAGCCGTTGTGGAGGTAGGGGGCGGTGGCCCAGATCGCCACCAGCGGCCGGCCGGCGTACTTGCCGGTCGCCTGGAACGACTCGGTGCGGCCGGCCGTCCACTTCTGGGCATCCGGGGGGGTGACGCCCTCCATGGCGTAGATCATCTGAAGCATGAGCTTGAGGCCCTCGGGCATGGGTAGGCCCGGCGCCCGTCGGGTCCCGGAGGCTGTTCCTTCATGTCGCTGGCGAAGTTCCGGGCCCGGTTCGGGTCGGTGCCGACGTCGTATCCCTTGAACGGGACGAATGGCCCGGGCGGCGGCGGCGTGGCGGCCGGGTGGCAACGGGCACAGTGCGTCCCGAAGAGCTCCCGGCCCCGCGCCTCCTTCGCCGGGTCGATCGCCCCGAAGGCCGGCACCGGCCAGGCGGGGGGCGGGATCCGCGGGCCATCTCCTCCAATTGGAAGATATGGGCCGGGACGATCGACGTCTGCTGGGCCCTGGGATCGAGGGTCGCTCCCAGGGCCACCGCGGTGCCGACGTTGCGCTGCATGGTCGAATCGGCGTTGCTGTCCCAGCCGAGCCACTGGATCGGCCGGGTGCCCCAGACGTGCGGGATGCTCGACGGCGAGGTGGCGGGCAGGGGAGGGAGCCAGGGCTTCATCAGGTTGCGGGCCAGGCGGAAGTCATCGACGCGCCCGGGGCCGGCCACCGTGTCCCCCGCCCGCCGCCGCTCGTCCTGCTTCTGCATGAAGGACGACGAGACCTTCAGGATCCAGAGGGTGTCGACCAGGAGCGCCGCGGCCTGCGCCGGGGCCCCCTCCTGGGCGGCCGGCGCCCGCAACTCCGGCTGGATCCGGGCGGCGAGCTCCTGGAGCTTCTCGGCGACGGCCGGCGGGGTCGGCTCTCCGGGGATGGGCAGCCGGAGTCCGTTGGCCGGGTCCTGGGGCCAGTCCGCCGCCGCGTCGAACAGCGGACGGGCCGCCGGGATCAGCGTCCGGCTCCCACCTTCCTGGGCGTCGGCCAGCGCGAGCAGCCAGCGCGCCGCCTCGGGCCGGTCCGCCTGGAGCCGCCTCCGATACTCCGGCTGCTTCACCAGCCGGAGCTGGAAGGCGACGAAGGAGATGGGATCCGCCGCGGCGGCCCGGACCGCTTCGGCCAGGGCGGTGCCGAACTCCACGAACCGGATCAGGTTCGGGGCGCCGTCGATCCGCACGGCCTGGCCCCGGAAGGTCAGTTCGCCCACATGGCAGGCGCCGCAATTGACGCCCAGCATGACGGTCTCTGACGCCGCGGTCCTGGCCTTGGCCTTGGCCTCGGTCAGGCCGATGGGCAGCCCGTCGGGGCCGTCCGGGTCGGGCAGGAAGCCGAAGCGGTCGAGGCCCTCCAGAAAAGGCCGATGGGTCTGGGGGCTCTCCAGGCAGCGGGCCCAGTCCAGCGGGAAGACCTGACTGCCGATGGTCAGGTGGTAGAACTGCCGGCTGCTCGGGGCCGCTGAGGCCCGGCGTGCGGGGCACGGCCCGGCCGCCAGGGAGGGGATCCGCGGCCCGCGCCGTCGGGGGCGCCGCCGCGCCGGCCAGCAGCAGGAGCAGCGCGACCCGCAGGGCCGGACGGCGAGTCCTCCGCGATCCCTCGGGATGACACGATCGGAGTCGATCAGACATGGGGGATGACCTCAGCCGTTGCATCGACGAAGGGGGGTAGGGAGATCGCGGTCCGGCCTCGTTCGGGGCCGTCGCCGTCCGCCTGGGGAATCCATCCCTCCGCCATCTCGCCTGCCGGACCGTCGGGAGAGGGTCTTATGCCATTCCTGGCTCGCGGCATCATAGAAGCCTCGTCGCGATGAGGGCAAAGAAAAAACGGAAAAATAAACAACAAACGGACGCAGGAGATCCTGTCCCGGCCGACCTCGGTACCGATCAGCGGCGTGGGGGACGGGACGGGCCCGGAGTCTTGGCCGCGCAGGCAGGGCAGACGAGCCGCTTCGAGCGGTCGATGTCGAAGGCGAAGGTCGGCTGGCCGCATTCGGGACAGGGGATGGCTTCCAGGCCGTCGATCAGGGGGTCCCAGACCAGCTCCAGGGCGGTCGGCGGACGACGCCCGCGCCCTGGACGGTCGACGTCAGACCAGCAGCTTGGGCTGGTGGACCACCAGCAGGTTGATCAGTCGGAGGTGGACCTTCAGCGTCGCTCTTCTGGCGCAGCTCGGCGACCCGCACCTGCTCCTCGCGTTCGAGGGCCTCGCGGCGCGCGGCGAACTTGGCGAGATCCTCGTCGCGGCCGCGGGCCCGCTCGGCCTGCTCGTCCACCTCGGCGCGGAGGTCGGCGTAGTAGCGGCGTCATCCGCGCGACCTGCCGGTCGAGCCGCTCGCCCAGCTCGCGGCCCCGGGTGTTGGCCAGGGCCGCCAGGGTCCGGACCACGCGGTCGCGGGCGAGCGGGTAGGCGGCCGGCAGGCCGACGTGCCGCGCCTCGGGCAGCGGCGTCCAGGGCTCCTCGGCCAGGTGGGAGCGGTCGAGCAGCCGCTCCAGGTGGCGCACCTGCCGGCCGTAGTGCAGGTCGATGGCCACCGGCAGGAGCTCCTGCTCCTTCTGGTCGCTGACGAACGTCGCCTCGAACCAGAAGACCGCCTGGGGGAAGTGCAGCGGCCGGCGCCCGGCCGAGCCGCAGCTCGAGGCCCGGCGGGAGCGTCAGCGGCCCGGCCGACCTGCCCGGCCAGGCCCTGCGGCGCGAGGTTCAGGCCGACCAGGTACAGCTCGGCGCGGCGGCCGCGCGCGACGCGTCGGCCAGCAGGCGGTCGACCAGCGGCGTGCCGAAGCTGGCCAGCTGCGCCCCGGGATGCTCCGGGAGCGCCTCCGGGTCGAAGGCGATCCGCACCACGTCCGGTCCCGCCGGTCCGACTCGCCGGCGGCGGCAGCATCAGGTCGTAGACCTGCGGCTCGACCTCGTCCCAGAGCGCCGCCGACGACGTCGGCGTAGTCGCGGAGGAACGCTTCCAGCGGCGATGCGGCTCGGCCGGCGCATCGCTGGCGATCGTCGCTCCGATGGACCGCGGCTCCGCTCAGCCCTTCGGGCGTGAATCGGTCGCCGAAGAGCCTGTCGTCGTGGCTGCGCTGCCGGAGGTACGCCCGCTTGGCCTCCAGCAGGCGGTCGCCCAGCGCGTCCATCCGGCGGGCGAAGTCGTCGCCGTCGGCCGACTCGGCCCAGAGGTCGGCGACCACGTCCTGGAACTCGCGCTCGTCGTCGAGGTTGCCCAGGATCATGTCGATCTCGCCGATGACCAGCTCGAACATGCTCAGCTTGGCCTCGAGCAGGTGGAGCACGGCCGCCTCGACCGTGCCGGCGGCGACCAGGTTGAAGACGTGGACGTCGTGCGTCTGGCCGATGCGGCTGAGCCGGCCGATGCGCTGCTCGATCTTCATCGGGTTCCAGGGCAGGTCGAAGTTGCAGACGGCGTGGGCGAACTGGAGGTTGCGCCCCTCGCTGCCGGCCTCGGTGCAGAGCAGCAGCCGCGCCGGGCCGCGGAACCGCGCGATGGCCGCCTCCTTCTCCAGCCGCGACAGCCCGCCGTGGAAGACCGCCACGTCGTGCCCGGCCCCGTCCAGCCGGTCGCCGGAGCATCTCCTGCGTCGCCCGGAACTGGGTGAAGATGACCATCTTGTCGCGGAACTCGTCGACCAGGCCGAGCAGGCGGTCGACCTTGGTGCTCTCGCGTCTGCGCGGCGGCGCGGTCGGCCAGGTCGGCCGAGCGTCTGGCGGTCGGCCGCCGGCCAGCTTCGGCGTGCTCGGCGATCTTGCGGAGCGTGCCGGCGGCCGCCTGGCTCGAGCTGCCCAGGGCCATCTGGAGGGTCAGCAGCGCCATCCGCGGTCAGCGGCCCGGCCTCCTTGGCCGTGTCGCGCAGCCGGCCGCCGGACGAACTCGGTCACGTCGCGATACAGCTCCTGCTCGGCCGGGCGACGGCGTCAGCAGCTCGGTCTGCGCCCAGCGGCGGGTGAACTGGAGGCCCACCGTGCTGCGGCGGTTGCGGACCATGACCTCCGCCAGCAGGCGCGTGCAGCTCGTCGACGTTGCGCGGCGTCAGCTTGTCGCGGCGGTCGACGAACCGCTGCTGGAACTGCTTGGCCGTGCTCAGCAGCCCCGGCTCCAGCAGCGTGACCAGGTTGAACAGCTCCTCCAGGTTGTTCTGCACCGGCGTGGCCGTCAGCAGCAGGATGAACTGCTTGCTGAGCTCGCTGGCGAACTTCCACGCCTGGGTGTTGCGGTTGCGCAGGTGGTGGGCCTCGTCGATGATGACCATGTCCCACTTCGCGGGCCAGGATCGCCGAGCGGTGCGGCTCGCGCTTGGCCGTGTGGATCGAGGCGATCACGCGGTCGAACTCGCCCCAGGCGGCCGCGCCCCGCTCGCGGAAGGCCGGGTCGTCGTGGCTGGTCAGCTCGAGCGAGAACTTCCGGCGCATCTCCCCCTGCCACTGCTCGATCAGCGAGGGGGGCACCAGCACCAGGACCGAGCGGACCAGCCCCCGCAGCGCCAGCTCGGCGAGGATCAGCCCGGCCTCGATCGTCTTGCCCAGGCCGACCTCGTCGCACAGCAGGGCCCGGCCGCGGAACCGCCGCAGGACGGTCTTGGCCGTGCGGATCTGGTGCTCCAGCGGCTCCATGTCGCGCACCATCGGCAGCGCGATCAGCCGGTCGAACCCGGCGTGCGTCGCCAGCCGGGCGGCCCGCAGCGCCAGGTCGAATTCCTTGAGCCCGGCCACCGGCCCCGGCCCCGCCAGGACCACCCCCCGGTCCGCGGCGTCGGGCTCGATGCGGACCCCTTGCTCGGTGGTCAACACGCCATCGGCCGGCCCCGCCGGCCCCGGCTCGACGACCAGGCGGAAGCGGCCGGGCCCCTGGTACTCGAGCCAGATCGCGGCGAACGGGTCGGGGAGCCACGCGGCCCGAGGGCTCGACGACTAAGCCGGCGGCCCGTCGGGTCGATCGCCATCTCCAGCGGGCGCCCGGCGGCGTCCTCGAGCCGCTCGATCGGCGAACCCGCCGGGCCCGAGGGCCGGGGGGAGCGGCAGCCGTCCGCCCGGGTCGACGCCGGGCAGCTCGAAACGATCCCCGGGCTCCAGCCCCGATCCGGCACCATTTTTCGGAGGAGGCGATGTGCCCATCATGTCCGCCCGATGGGAGAGACGAGGAGACCGCGGTCATTCTACCATCACACCCGGGCTGTCCCCTCCTCCGGGCGGACGGTGCGGACAATCGGGGATGGTCCGTGCGGACTCGCCAAAGGGATCGTGGCGACGATGACGATGAAGAGGATGAGAAACGGTTCGACGGGTCCGCCGCGCCGCCAGCGGTTGGGACTATCATGACGGATGCCATCAGTCGACCGATACGCCGGGTGGTTCCGCACCGTCACCCCGCCCACGACAAGGGCCGATGGCGGCTGGTGGCCGCGGCCCTTCTCCTCTTGTCCGGTGCGACGATCGGGTCGGCGCAGGACGCGGCGCGGCCCGCCCCGTCCGTCGAGTCCGGATCGCGGACCGCCGCCGAGGAATTGGCCCGGCTGCGGCGGGAGCTCGCCCGAGAAGGACCGGATCATCCAGCATCTGAACGAGGAGCTGGCCTGGTAATCCGCCCGGGCCCCCCGAAGGGGCTCCCCGCCCTCCGGCTCTCCCGCCGCCATCGCCGGCGGCCGCGACGCCCGCGAGGGCGCAGCGCGTGGAGGTCCCATCCGGCCCGTGTGCAATCCCTGCCGAGGCCGGGCGCGCGCGTGCCGGCCCCTACCGCCCCGGCCCGCGGCGTTCCGGCCGGTATCGCCCCGTCCGGGATGTTCGACAACCTCGTCTTGTTCCTCGGCCTGGAGGGTTCCAAGCAGCCCCAGGACTTCGGCGTCAACGCCACCTTCGGGGGCCGGTCGCCGTCAATTGGGGGCTCCCGCTGCTGCGCGACTACGGCCTCGGCGTGCAGGTCGGCCACGCCATCACGTTCAGCCCCACAACGCGGTGCAGGTCTTCGAGCGGCTGCAACGGAATCACAGCCGGACTCCAATACTTCACGACCGTCGGCGTCTTCCAGCGCACGCCCTTCGGGCTCCGCTGGGCGTGGCGTACGACTTCCTGACGCAGGGCAGCTTCGACACGTTCAACCTCGGACCAGTGGCGCGGGCCGGTCTTCGGCTACCAGCTCACCCCGCGCGACGGGTCGGCGTCCGCCTGGCCCTGTCCGGGTCGCCGCGACACGGGCCGCTTCTTCGATCGGGCGACAACCCCCCACGCCAATGCCCTGACCCTCGACCCGATCACTCAGGGCACCCTTTTCTGGCGGCACACCTTCGAGTACCGGGCTCAGACGACGTTCTGGGCCGGGCGTCGCGGAGGGGCACGGCCAGCTCACGTGCGGCGGCGCGGGTCGATCCGTCTCCCCGTCGACTGGCCGTTCGTCTTCGGGGCCGAGCTCGACGTCCCGCTGAACGATCGCCTGTCCCTCTTCGGCCAGGCCAACTTCATCCGGCCGGCCGACACGGGGACCGTCGACGCCTTCCTCGGGGTCGTCTTCACCCCCTTCCCCCGCGCCCAGAGGGAGCGGGATCGCCGATTCGCCCCCCTCCAGCCGGTGGCCAGCGGCGCCACGTTCTCCGTCGATCTCGCGCGGCCCCGCCCCCGATTCGGGTCCGCGCCGAGAGCCCGATCGTGACACCTCTCCTCGCTCGCCGACCCGGGCAACGCGTTGTCCGCATCGCCCCGCGTCCCATGGACCCTGCCGTGTGGCGGGTGGTTGCCGCGCCGGCCCGCACCTGGCAGACTGTCCTTCCCGACGGACCGCACCGCCGCGGGCGCCTGGAGGTGGGCGGCCTCGTTCAGTCCTCCTCACCCGCGTGATCCGCAGCCGGAGGGATGCTATGAGGCGGTCTGGTCTGGTCCTGGCTGGTGTGCCTGTTCGTCGTCCCCGGCCCTGCGCAGACGCCGGCCGAGCTGGCGCAGACCGCCGCATTCGTGGCCGCGCTTCAGAACCCCGACGGCGGCTTCGCCGCGACGAGCCGGGGGACCATCGAGCGCTGGGGGCCACCTCGTCGGCCATCCGCGTCCCTGAAGTACACCGGCGGCTCGATCCCCGACGTCCTGGCCGTGCATCGCCTACGTCCAGTCGTGCTTCGACCCCGAGACCGGCGGCTTCGCCCCGACGCCCGGCGGCAAGCCCGACGTCCCGACCACGGCCGTCGGCCTGATGGCCTCGCTCGAGCTGAAGATCGCCGACGACGAGATGGTCGACGGGGCGATCGGCTTCTTCTCCGAGAACGCCAAGACCTTCGAGGACATCCGGATCGCCGTCGCGGGCCTGGAGGCCGTGCGGCGAAGACCTCGCCCGACTTCCCCAAGTGGACGGAGGTCAGTCGAGGCCGACCGCAACCCCGACGGCACCTGGGGCCAAGGGCCCGGGCAGGGCCCGCGCCACCGGCGGGGCGGCCGTCGCCGCTGCTCCGGATGGGGCGTCGAGCTCGACAAGAAGGACGCCGTCGTCGCCGCCATGAAGGAGGGCCAGAGGCCCGACGGCGGCTGGTCGGCAGGACGAGGGGCCGTCGGACCTGGGGACGAGCTACCGGGTCATGCGGGCCTTCTTCATGCTCAAGGAGACGCCCGACCTCGACCGGCTCCTGGCGTTCATCGCCCGGCTACCGGCAGTCCGACGGCGGCTACTGCGACCCGCGCCGGGCAAGCCGGCCGACCTCGGCGGTCGACCTACTCCGCGACGATCATCCTCCGCTGGGCGCGCCTGCTGCGCGGCGAGCCGCCGGTGGTCGAGACGGCCGGCTTCGTCCCCCTGTTCAACGGCAAGGACCTCGCCGGCTGGGAGGGGGACACGAAGCTCTGGTCGGCCCGCGACGGGATGCTCGTCGGCACGTCGCCCGGCCTGAAGCACAACGACTTCCTCGCCACCGACGAAGTCCTACGGCGACTTCATCCTGAAGCTCACGTTCCGGCTGGTCGGCGGCGAGGGGAACAGCGGCGTCCAGTTCCGCAGCGTCCGGGTGCCGGGGCACGAGATGTCGGGCTACCAGGCCGACATCGGCCAGCACTACTGGGGCTGCCTCTACGACGAGTCGCGCCGCAACAAGGTGCTGGTCCAGGCCGATCCCAAGGCGCTCCAGACGCCTGAACAAGGACGGGCTGGAACCAGTACGTCGATCCGCGCCATGGGGGACCACGATCACGCTCGTCGCTCAACGGCGTCACGTCGGTCGACTACCGCGAGGCGGATCCGGCAGATCGCCCGGGAGGGCAAGATCGCCGTGCAGATCCACGCCGGCGGGCCGATGGAGGTCCAGTTCAAGGACATCCTCATCCAGTCCCTCCCGACCCCGCAGGCCGACGACGCGGCCACCCCCGGCTTCCACCTGCGGATCGGTCAAGACCGGCGACGAGCGAGCGGAAGTACTCGGTCTTCCTGCCCGACGGCTACGACGGCACGAAGGCGGTTCCCGGTCGTCCTGTTCCTGCACGGGTCGGGCGAGCGCGGCGACGACGGCATCCGGGTGCGCCAGGTCGGCCTCGGGCGCGATCGTCGCCGGCCGATCCCGAGCGACTTCCCGATGATCGCCGTCTTCCCGCAGGCGCGGACGACCTGGGCCGCCGACTCCGACGACGCGAAGGCGGCCCTGGCCGCGCTCGACGACGTGCTGGCCACCTTCAAGGTCGATCCGCGACCGGGTCGTCCTGACCGGCCTGTCGATGGGGGGCGCGGGTCCTGGGAGATCGCCGCCGCGCACCCCGAGCGGTTCGCCGCCGTCGTGCCCGATCTGCGGTCCGCGGCGAGCCCGAGGCCGCCGAGGTCTTGAAGGACCTCCCCGTCTGGACGCTTCGTCGGCGACGCCGACCGCGACCGACCGTGCGGAATACCCGGGAGATGGTCGCGGCCCTCGAGCCGCCGGGGCGAGGCCCAGATTGACCGAGTACCGCGGCGTCGGCCACAACAGCTGGGATCGCGCCTACAACGACCCGGCCCTCGCTCGCCTGGATGCTCGAGCCGACGCGGACACAAGCCCTGAACCCAACGGCGCGGAGATTCCTCATGAGGTCGACCGCCTGGGATCTGCACCGTCGCATCCGGTGGACCGGACCCTGCCTGCGGCGCCTGGTCGTCGGCCCTGGCCGTCGCGCCCGGACCGCGGCCCCCGCCGCCTCCGAACGGCAGGAAGCCCGCGAAGTCGGAGCCCGGCCCGCATCTCGGACCTCCGCGACGCCGCGGCAATGTTCAGCCCCGAGGCGCTCAAGAAGGCCGAGGCCGCCTCTCGCGAACGGATCGAGAAGCGACACCCACGTCGCGACCGTCATCGAGACGATCGAGTCCCTCGACGGGGAAAAGATCGAGCGAGGCCGCCCCGGAGCCGGCGCGGTCGGGCGGGAAGGGGATCTACATCCTGATCGCCCGAGGAGGAGACGAAGATCCAGGTCCTGGTCTCCCGGGACTTCGCGGGACCGTCGATCCCCAGCCGCCGGGTTGCGATCCGGGAGATTCCGGGAGCTTCATGAAGCGGACTTCAACGCGGGCCTCGAGCGGGCGGTCGATCGGGGAGGTCCTCGCGAGGCGAAGGCCGAGGCGATTCGGCGGCCTGGCCGAGGGGCCCGGCCGGGGCGAAAGCGCCAGGCCGCCGCGTCGCCGCTGGTCGTCGCGCGATCAGGTGCGCCTGAACCTGGCGGGGGCCCGGCGGATCATCGCGGGGGCCGAGGCCAAGGCGGCCGCGATGGGGCTGCAAGGTCAACATCGCCGTGGTCGATGACGGCGGCCACATGCTCGCCTTCGCCCGGATGGACGGCGCCCGCCCCGCCAGCGGCTACACGGCCACGACCAAGGCGTCACCGCCGCCACCTTCCGCCAGGCGACCGGCCCGATCCCGCCCGGCTCGTCGCCGCCCGACGTCCTGCTCAACCTCAGCCTCCAGAACGCCGCCGCCGCCAGCGGCGGCAAGCTCACCACGCTCTACGGCGGCGTCCCCGTCGTCGTCGACGGCCAGGTCATCGGCGCGGTCGGGTGGGCGGGGGCACCGGCGAACAGGACGCCGAGGTCGCTCGGGCCCGCGAGTCGCCGCCTTCCTGGACGGGCTCCGCGGCGCGACGGCGGGCGATCGGACCCCGGCGACGGCATCCCCCTGACCGACGCCGAGGGCGTGAAGAGGGGCCACCGGCCGATGCGTCAGGTCGGCGTCCGGATGTTCCGGAACGTGGCCTCGACCAGGACCCTCCCTTCCTGACCGAGCCCGTGATACAGGCCCTTCAAGAAGGTCACCGTCCGCTCCGCGGCGTCCTGGAATTGCCAGGTGCAATTCTTGAGGTAATTGTTGAGAAGTTTCGGTGAAGCCCCGCCCTTGTAGATCAGCGTGCAGTTGCGGAAGGTGCAGTCCTCGTACTCGTTACCGTCGAGGACGATCGACCGGTTCTCGAAGGTTTCGGACCTGTGATCCGCCACGCCGGGACCTCGTTCGGGGGAAACTCAGAAGGGGGGAAGCTTGAGGAGAGAAAGCCACCGGGGGGAGTCGAACCCTCAACCCCCGCTTTACGAAAGCGGTGCTCTGCCGATTGAGCTACGGTGGCGTGGTTTCCCATGGTATTGGCCTACTCCCGGCCTGTCAACGTCGGCTGCGGGGCGAAGGCGACTCGCGGCAGGCCGGTTTACTCCTGCGGCTTCCGATCGCGACGCCGCTCCTCCCGCGATCCCCTCGGCTGGGCCCGGCACCCCTCGCGAGGGGGAGGATCCGCCACGGCCAGGGATGTCCTCCGGACTCGCCGGTTTCCGTAGGAAAGAGAAGGACAGCGGGGACCCGAGGGTGTCCGCTGCTTCTGAGAGAGGTCGCCCGCCCGCCTCCTGCCTCCCGATCCCGCCTTGCTGCCGGAGAGTCCCGCCGATGGTCCGAACCTCCCGCCTCGCGTCCGGGGTCGCCCTGGCGATCCTGTCTTTGCTGAGTCCCGGCCCGGCCCGAGCCCAGGTGCCGCAGCATCGCCTCCAGAGCGTCTTCCCCGCCGGGGGTCGCGCCGGCGATACCGTCGAGATCGCCCTGGCGGGGACCGACCTGGAGGGGGTCGATGAGCTCTGGTTCGACCACCCGGGCCTGCGCGGGTTCCACCTGAAGGGCACGACGTTCAAGGTCGCCATTGCGCCCGGGACCGCCGCCGGCCTCCGCGACGTGCGCGTCGTCGGCCCCCTGGGCGTCAGCAATCCCCGCACCTTCGTCGTGGGGGACCGCCCGGAAGCCCGGGAGGCCGAGCCGAACAACCGCCCCGAGCAGGCCAACCCGATCGCGCTGAACTCCGTCGTCAACGGCCGGATGGATGTCGCCGCCGACGTCGACTGCTTCGCGTTCGAGGGCCGGGCCGGTCAGGCGCGTCTTCCTCGAGGTCGCCGGCCTCCGGATCGACAGCCGGATCGACGCCGGCCTCCGCGTGTTCGGCCCCGACGGCCGCGTCCTGGCCGACGACGACTCCGATCCCTTCGGCCTCGACCCGTTCCTGGACCTGACCCTGCCGGCCGACGGCCGCTACGTCGTCCAGCTCCACGACGTGATCTACGCGGGATCGGCCGACCACGGCTATCGGCTGACCCTGCACGACGGCCCGCACCTCGATGCGATCCTGCCGATGGCCGCCCCGCCGGGGATCGCCAGACCTTCACGCTGCTGGGCCGCAATCTCGGCGGCGAGCCCGCGCCCGACCTGGTCGTCGACGGCGTGCCGTTGGAGCGCAAGACGTTCACGATCGTCCCGCCGGCGGACTTCGAGCCGGATCCGTCCGGCCCCGCGTTCGACCTGCTGCTGTCGCCGGCCGCCGGCCGCCGGGGTTTCGAGTACCGGCTGCCGGGCCCGTCGGGGCTCTCCAATCCGGTCTTCATCGCCGAGGCGCTCGACCCGGTCCTCCTGGAGCGGGAGCCCAACGACGACGACGCCCACGCCCAGGAGGTCCCCCTGCCGTGCGACGTCTCGGGGATCTTCGGCACCCCCGGCGACCGCGACGTCTATCGGTTCGCCGGCCGTAAGGGGGACGTCTGGTGGATCGAGGTCTCGGCCGAGCGGCTGGGCTCGCCGGCCGACCCGGCCTTCCTCCTCCAGAAGGTCGTCGCGGCGGCCGCGCCGCAGGACCTGGCCGTCGGCGACGACCTGCCCGACGCCGGGCACGGCCCCCCGGTTCCCCATGGCGACGGTCGACGCGGCCGTGCGCTGGCAGGTCCCGGAGGACGGGACCTATCAGGTGGTCGTCACCGACCTCTACGGCTCGCAGCGCGGCGACCCCCGGCTCTCCTATCGGCTGAACATCCGCCCCGAGCGCGCCCGACTTCCGGCTGTTCGTCGTGCCCAACAGCCCGGCCGCGCCCGGGGCCCTGACGGTCCGCGCCGGGGGCCGGGCGTCCGCCTACGTCCTGGCCCGGCGGCTCGACGGCCTGGCCGGCCCGATCCGGGTCGAGGCCCGCGACGCTGCCCCCGGGCGTCTCGTGCGAGCCGGTCGTCATCGGCCCGGGCCAGGTGCTGGCGCCCCTGGTCTTCCAGGCGGCCGACGACGCCCGGCCCGAGGTCGGGGTCGCGACCCTGGTCGGCCGGGCCCTCGCGCCGGATCGCAAGGAGGTCCTCGCCTACGTCCCCGGCACGCGGCTTGGCCCCGAGACCGAGCACCCGGCGGTAGGCGGCGTGCGGTCTGGCCGGCCGCCGCGGCCCCGGCCGGGCTGGTCCGGGCCACGCCGGCCTTCGTCCTGGCCGTCCGCGAGGCCGCCCCGTTCGCCCTGGACGTCGCGCCGGCCGTCGCGGTGGTCGGACCGGGGAATCGCTTCGACCTGGCCGTCACGGTCCGCGCGCCGGCCGGGATTCACCGCAGGCCGTCCAGGTCGCCACCGGCGACCTGCCCCCCAACCTGCCGGCCGCCTCCGCCACGATCGCCAAGGACGCGACCTCCGCCTCCTGAAGCTGACCATCCCCCCGGGAGCCCCTCCCCGGGATCTCCACCTTCGTGCTCCGCGGGACCGGCCCGTTCCCGTTCAACAAGGACCCCAACGCCCCGCAGAAGCCGACCATCACCGTGACCGAGCCCTCCAACCCGATCACCCTGACCATCCGAAAATGACGAGGAAGATCTCACCGCAGAGAACGCAGAGAACTGCGGAGAGGAAGAGAGAAGAGAACGAGGAAGAACGAAACACATCCGAGTTTTCTCTGTCTCGATCAACCCTCTTTGCAACTCCGCTTTCTCTCCGCGATCTCTGCGTTCTCTGCGGTGAGCGCTTCTTTTCGAGAGGAAGCATCCATGCGACTTGCCCGAGCCCTGGCGGTCTTGCTGGTGACTGTTGCGGCCGCCTCCGCCGCCGAGCCGGTCCCGATCGCGGTGACGGTCCCGGCGCGGAACGAGCCGGTCAGCTACGCCAAGGAGGTCGCCGACATCCTCGACGCCAAGTGCGTCGGCTGCCACAGCTCGGCCCTGGCCGAGAGCAGCTCGAACCTCGAGGACGTCGCCGGGATGCTCAAGGGGGGCAAGCGCGGCCCGGCGATCGTCCCCGGCAAGGCCGACGAGAGCCTGCTCTTCCAGATGGCCGCGCACCGGGTCGAGCCGGTCGATGCCCCCGCAAGGACAAGAAGGAGGCCAGCGCCGCTGACCCCCGAGGAGCTCGGCCTGCTCAAGCTCTGGATCGACGCCGGCGCCAAGGACGACTCGGACGAGGAGGCCGAGCCGGCCAGGCCGATCGAGCTCGGGGACCCTGCCCCCGGGCGTCCAGCCGATCGTCGCGGTCGACCTGACGGCCGACGGCGCCCGCGTCGCCGCCGGCCGGGCCAACGTCGTCCAGGTCTACGACGCCGACTCGGGCCTCGAGATCGTCTCGCTCGGCGGCCACAAGGACATCATCCAGTCGCTCCGCTTCAGCCCCGACGGCAAGCGGCTCGCGGCCGGCAGCTACCAGATCGTCACGCTCTGGAACGTCCCGACCGGCGGCCTGGCCAAGACCTTCACCGGCCACGGCGACCAGGTCAAGGCGCTGGCCGTCTCCGCCGACGGCCGGACGTGCCTCTCGGGGGGCCCCGACAAGACGATCCGGGTCTGGGACCTCGCCGCGGGCAAGCAGATCCGGCAGTTGGCGACCGCCCCCGCGCCGGTGCTGGCGCTGGCCCTGTCGCCCGACGGCAAGACGCTCGCCGTCGGGGGTCCGGACAGCGTCGTCCGCCTGCTCGACGCCGCCGACGGCAAGGAGCGGCTCGCACCTGAAGGGGCACACCGGGCCGGTCGTCGGCGTCGCGTTCCTGCCCGACGGCCGGCGGGTCGCGTCGGTCTCGGCCGACGGGACCGGGACGGATCTGGACCCTCCCGGCCGACCGGCACGACTCGCCCGGCTCGACGCCGCTCGTGCTGACCGGCCACGCCGGGCCGGTCCGGGCCGTCGCCGTCACGCCCCGACGGCCAGTCCGTCGTCGACCGGCGGCGACGACGCGACCGTCCGGCTCTGGCACGCGGACGACGGCAAGGCCGTCGCGGACGATCGCCGGCCACTCCGGCGCCGGTGCTCGCCCTGGCGTTCAGCCCCGAGGGAGACCTGCTCCTGACCGGCTCGGCCGACAGGACCGCGCGGCTCTTCGACCTCGCGACCGGCGACGGTCCGTCCGGGCGCTGACCGGCCACCTCGGGCCGGTCCAGGGCGTCGGCTTCGCCCCGAGGGGGATCGGCTCGTGACGGCGGGGGCCGAGGGGGGGCTGAAGGTCTGGGACGTCGGCCACGGGCCAGGGGGTCATCGCCTTCGGCCACGCGGCGCCCGAACAACGCGGCCGATCCAGCCGATCCAGGAGGTCGCCTTCCTCGCCGACGGCACGCTGGTCTCGGCCTCGGCCGACAAGACGCTCGAAGACCTGGACGTTCGAGGGCTCCTGGTCCGAGAGCGAAGCCGCTCGGGCCCGCACGTCTTCCGCGTCCTGGCGCTCGACTTCAGCCCCGACGGCACGCTCTGTCGCCACCGGCGGGGGCGAGCCGTCGCGCTCCGGCGAGGTCAAGCTCTGGGACGTCGGCAAGGGGCCTCGTCCGCTCGCTCGACTCGCTCCACTCCGACACCGTCTTCGGCGTCCGGTTCAGCCCCGACGGGACGAAGCTGGCCACCTGCGCCGCCGACAAGTTCCTGAAGGTCATCGCACGTCGCCGACGGCAAGGAGCTGAGGTCGTTCGAGGGGCACACGCACCACGTCCTGGCCGTCGACTGGAAGTCGGACGGCAAGCAACTCGTCACCGGCGGCGCCGACAACGTCCTGAAGGTCTGGGACTTCGAGTCCGGCGAGCAGCTCCGCACGCTCCAGGCCGGCCGGCAAGCAGGTCACCGCGGTGCGCTGGGTCGCCGGGCAAGCCGAGCGTGGCGGGGGCCTCGGGCGACAAGCTCGTCCGGTTCTGGAACCCCGACAACGGCGGCATCCGAGCGCACCTTCACCGGCCCCGGCGATTACGTCTTCGGCGTGGCGACCTCCGCCGACGGCACGCGCGTCGCGGCCGGGGGCGCCGACAGCGTGCTGTTCCTCTGGCGCGACACGGGCCAGGTCCTCCGCACGATCGGGCCGCCGCCGATCGCCCCCGCGGTCGTCCCGGCGTCGCCGTGAGGACCCGACCGATTTGACCCTTCGGCCCGCGGCGGCGTCGGTGACGAACCCGGCCGGTGGTCCGATCGTAGGTTAAACTTGGTCGATTGCACCGAGGACGGCGGTCGGCCGCGACGGCCTTCGGCGCGGGACTCTTGCGACGCCTTTTTGTGGATCGCGCGGGAACTCCTCTCCAACTCTTGTCGTCGAAGGAGTTGTGTCCGGCGGCGTCCGAAAGGCGTCCCGGCCGGCCTTTGGTCCGCGGGCCGGAGCGGCGCCCGATGGTCATCGGCTCGGCGCGATTGACGCCCGCTGAGCTCCTTTGCTAGCGTGGGCCATCTGCGGGAGAGGCCGGCTCCGTCCTGGGGCCGGCCCGGCCGATTCCGGCCTTCCTTGGCATCGCGCCCGTCGCCCCTTCACCTCGTCCCGGTTCGGGCTCTGGACCCCTCAGGAGATCGATCTCATGGCGAAGATCCAGGCCGTCTGGGCGCTCGACATCGGCCAGGCCGCCCTGAAGGCGCTGAAGCTGGTGCCGGGCGCGACGCCCGACCAGGTGGTGGCCGAGGCCTTCGACTACGTCGAATATCCCAAGATCCTCAGCCAGCCCGACGCCGACCCCGAGGAGCTGGTCCGCGAGGCGCTCGAGACGTTCCTCGAGCGCAACGACCTGAAGGGCTGCAAGGTCGCCATCGCCGTGCCGGGCCAGGCCGGGCTGGTCAAGTTCATCAAGCTCCCGCCGGTCGAGAAGAAGCGGATCCCCGACATCGTCAAGTTCGAGGCCCAGCAGCAGATCCCCTTCGCGCTGGAGGAGGTCATCTGGGCCTACCAGCAGATCGGCGACGACGAGGAGGAGGACGGCGAGGAAGACTTCACGATGGCCGAGGTCGGCCTGTTCGCGATGAAGCGCGACCAGATCAACCGGGCGATCCTGCCGTTCCGGGCCGCGGGGATCGAGGTCGACGTCGTGCAGATGGGCCCGATCGCCCTGTACAACTTCATCACCTTCGACCAGCTCAAGGGCAACGACGCTGAGAAGGCCGCCGGCTCGGTCGTCCTGCTCGACATCGGCGCCGACAACACCGACCTGATCATCACCGACGGCACGCGGATCTGGCAGCGCAACGTGCCGATCGGCGGCAACCACTTCACCCGCGCCCTGACCAAGGAGCTGAAGCTCACCTTCGCCAAGGCCGAGCACCTGAAGCGCAACGCCACCAAGGCCCCCGACCCCCGCGCCGTCTTCACGGCGATGCGCGGCGTCTTCAACGACTTCGCCAGCGAGATCAACCGCTCGATCGGCTTCTACTCGAGCGTCAACCGCACGGCCAAGATCGCCAAGGTCGTCGGCCTGGGCAACGGCTTCAAGCTGCCGGGCCTGCAGAAGTTCCTCCAGCAGAACCTCAACTACGAGGTCGAGAAGCTCGAGACGTTCGAGCGCCTGGCCGGCGACGAGGTCAAGACCGCGCCGCAGTTCCAGGAGAACCTGCCGTCGTTCGCCGTCGCCTACGGCCTGGCGCGTCCAGGGGCTGGGCCGGAGCGGGCTCCGGACCAACCTGCTCCCCCCCGAGATCGAGCAGGTCCGGCTGATCCGCCGCAAGAAGCCCTGGGCCCTGGCCGCCTCGGCGCTGCTGCTGCTGGGCTTCTCGGCGCTGTTCCTGGGCGACTACCGCGTCCTGGCCAAGGCCGACTCGCCGCAGTTCCAGGCGGCCGTGCAGGAGGCCACGTCGACCAGCCAGCGGGGCCCCCCGATGCACCCAGGAATAGACGCAAAGCGCCCGGTGCGCGCCGATGAGCCGCGCCGTTTCGGCGTTCAAGATAGGGAAAACCCGGCCGCCAGATCAGCGATCCGTAGCCGAAAACCCATAATTCGGTCATGGATTTCGTCCCTGGGGATGGGGCGCGTCGCCTAACAAGCAGGTTCCGCTCCGCAAGCGCGAGAGGCAACGATGCGCCGCCGTCTGATCCCCGTTATGCGTGCAATTCTCGTCATCCTCGCGGCTTGCCTGGGCGGGCGGCTGGTTCTGGCTGGCCGGCTGGGCGGACCGCGCCGCCACCGACGACGCTGAAAGAGCTCGCCGGAGCGCGGCGTCGAGGTGGAGTGCAGCGACCGCGACATCGTCGGATTTCCCTTCGCGCTCCGGGTCGGCCTGCGCCGAGACGGCGGTGGCGGAGCGGTCGACGCGATACGAAAGCCAGCTTCGCCGGCGTGACCGGCGGCGCCAGCGTCTTCGCCCCGATGACGGCGGAGATCGCCATGCCGTCGCCGGCCCGCGTCGACTCGCCGCGGATTCGGCGCCGCCGACATGCGATGGGAGGATGCGGCGATCGGATGTCGGCCTCGGCATCAACGGCCCGCGCGACGTGTCCTTCGATACGAGCGAACCTCCAGGCCGACTTTTCCGTTGCCTGGCCTGCCGGTCGAGAAGATCGACGGCGACAAAGCGCCGAAGGCTCGCTCTCCCCCTCGGCGAATGGCGGCACCGACATTCGCCGTGAGCTTCACCGATCTCGGCGTCACGCTTGGCGGGCCGGACCTGCCGCCGGTGAGCGGAACCGCGGCAGGCGAGCTTTCGGTCCCGCCGCGCGCGCTCCTGGCCGGTCGCGCTGCAGTGCAGGCGCCCATCTGGGCGCGCGCGATCGATGTCGCGCTTCAAAGCGGCGCAGCGCGCTTCAAGGCCGAAGGCGAGATATCGGTCGACGCAGAAGGCATCGTCGATGGAGCGATCACGCTGCGCATTGCCGGCCTGGAGGCCCTGCCGGCCTTCATCGCCGCGCTCCCGGAGCGGGTGCAGCAGCGAGGTTTCGGCCTGGTGGGCGCGATCTTCGCCCTCGGGCCGCCGACGACTCTCGACGGCGAGCCGGCAAGCGAGCTGACGGTGGAGATCACCCGCAGCGCCGTGACGATCGGATCGATGGAGATCCTCACCCTCCCGCCCGTGCCGCTTTGAGCTCGGCCGTGACGAAGGCGCTCCCGTCGCTATTTTCGAGAGTTCAGATGGCGATCCTACGATCGCGTTCTCCCAGTGCGTGCGAACTTCTCTCCGGCACCGAGCCGAGCGCCGCGTCCATCTTGTCGTCCAGCCACAGCCGCAAGTCGTCGAGAAGCTCGGGATATCGCTCCTCCACAAAGGGCACGACATCGCGCTCTATTCTGTCCACGGTGTCTGCCGGCAGCGGCCAATCGTAGCCGTAGAGGTAAGGCGGCACCTCGCGCGTCTCCAAGAGGTCCTGCCGCCGAAGCGTGTCGTGCTCGACCATGCTGAGCAGCACATAGAGCAGGTGCTTTCTGTGCCAGTCGAGGACCAGCGGAAATTCAGCAATCCGCCCTGAGTATCGTCCGTAGGATTGCTTGAAGCATGCGAGGTCGTTGTAGACCTCGAAGATCCACGGCAGATCGTATCCGAAGCCGATCGGAAGGATCGAGGTCAGCGAATCCGGATCGACGATCATTCGGCAGCCGAACTCGGTCTTCAGCAGATATGTCGCGTAGGCGAGCGTGTGCGAATTGTGCATCGCCTCCGGGAAGAGGGTCGCGATTCTGCCCTTGAATGCCTCCGTCGCGATCATGCACGTGTGGCTCTCGGCGAAGTCGATATCCATCATTCGCGGCTCTGCATTCGCAAGGCTGGAGCCCTGCGCCAGATCGGGAGTGTCCTGGCGCCGCATCACCGTGCCGTCGGGGTTTGTCGTGACGGTCGAAGCGCTGAAATGGATATTGCCGCCCTGCATCACGATGAAAGGTGACGCCACCGCCGCCCTCTCCTCTCCTGTCGTGCGCAGCAGCGTTTCCAGCCAACCCGGCGTGTAAAGCATGTTGTTATCGGTGAAGAGCGTGTATTCGGTCGTGACGAGATCGAGGACCGCCAGGCGCGCGATCTGCCGCGAGACGTTGGCCTCGATCCGGACATGGAAGAAGTTCTGCCGGATGCGCGCCTGCTCCTCCAGATACTGGCTGACGCAAGCGGGCGATGCGACATCGACATAGAGCATCACGAACTTCGTGCTTGTGGAAGCGTAGAGGCTCTCGACATTGACCTTCGCGGTCGCGTGGCCATGCCGGGGCACGCAGATCACCGTGACCGGCACGTCGCCAAGATTCTGCGCCTCCAAGGCGCCACGGATGCGCTCGCGCTGCGTAGCGATGTCAGCCTGCACGACCCGATAGCTCTTCATCCCTGCTCTCCCGATTGTCGCGACCGAGGGCTCCCACCCGTCGCCTAAGACGTCGGCTCGCTCTTGTGCGGGCGGCCGAAATCGGGCGCCGCGGTTTCCTGCCCTGCCTCGATGATGCCGCGGCGGATGGCGCGCGTATGCGTGAAGAGGTCGAACAGCGCCTCGCCGTCGCCGAAGCGGATCGCCCGCTGCAGCGCCGTCAGGTCCTCGGTGAAGCGGCCGAGCATTTCCAGCACCGCCTGCTTGTTGTTGAGAAAGACGTCGCGCCACATGGTCGGGTCGGAGGCGGCGATGCGGGTGAAATCGCGAAAGCCGCCGGCGGCGAACTTCATCACCTCCGACTGCGTCACCTCCTCCAGATGCGCCGCCGTGCCGACGATGTTGTAGGCGATCAGGTGCGGCACGTGGCTGGTGATGGCGAGCACCATGTCGTGGTGCTCCGCCGCCATCTTCTCGACATTCGCGCCGAGCGCCTCCCAGAAGGTCCGCACCTGCGCGACCGCCCTTGGAGCAATGCGTC
>CAVULG010000002.1:0-41011 GCA_963742245.1 uncultured Acidobacteriota bacterium | reverse complement strand
GAAGGAACCTCATGAGCGGCCGCGCTTCCTGATGAGTTGAAGCAGCTGTCCGACCTGACGCACCGCGTTTGAGTCCGCCTTCTTATGGCATCGAAACGCTTCCAACAACACACCCACGGCCGCTCGTCCCTCCGGCGTCATGTTCTCTCGTTCGATAGTCGGCACCGCTTTGAGCACTTCGGCGGCTGCCTCCAGGGGCTTACCGGCCAGAACGAGGGTCTCCGCAAAGATGACCCTGAGGGACGAGCCATACGCCCGCATTCCCAGTGTTTCGTACATGTTCGTGGCCGCTCGATAGCCTTCAATTGCAGAATCGAACTGCCCGTGATCGCGGAGTATTTCCGCGAGCGCCGCCTGTGCCGCCGCCACAGCCCAATCGCAGTCAGAACGCTGCGCGAAGAACAGAGCGTGCCTACAGTCCTCTAGCGCTTCGGAAAGCCGACCCTGCTCATCAACAAGCTCAGATCTGTGTGCATGGCAGAGAGAAGCAGTGAGATCGTCGCCGGCGCTTCGCGCCAACTCCAAAAGACGATCGATTGCCTCCAGAGCCTCGGCTTTCCGTCCAAGCGCCTTGAGTGCGAGCGCACTGGCGAGCCCGGCCCACCGAGATTCTTTCTCCATTCCCAGATCTCTAAGCTCTTGCACAACTTCTGGCGCCTGCGCCGCCACTTTGTCGAAGTCGCCTCTGCTATATCCGCGTGTGACCAAGGCGTGTTTGTACGCTACCTTGAGCACTCGGGAGAAACCGTACCGTTCGATGCTGGCGACAGCCCTCCGTGCCCAACACTGCCACCGCAACTCGCGGCCAATGTGATGTTCGGTTCCCAAGCCGGTGAGAGCAACGCTCGCAGCAATGTAATGCACCAGTCCTTCGCCCAGACCCACTGCACATCCACTATCTTGGAGCCATCTGTAAAACGCTGCCAGCTTCCTTAGCGATCTGTGCCGGTCGGCGGTTGCGCTCATTCTCGAGCCGATCGCACCACGTCAGGACAACCGCGGGATCGGCGAGAAAACGATTATTGAGTTCTGCCGAACGCGCAGAAACGTCTATGTCAAAGAAATGCTGCACCGTCTCTTGAGCCATGGTGTGTCCGGCACAGCGCCTACGCCAGAGCGTCATGCGAGAGTGGTCGTCTGCCAAGCGTCCTTCGCTCCAGCCAACAAAAGAAATTTGGGACAGTACTTCGTCGCGCTCGCCCATTTGGTCTTTCCATGGCAGATCCAAGGCGAGTTGGTAGAGGTACGCCACCTTCACCGCCCTCTGGTCGACTGGCTCCGAGCCCTGTTCCATGATCGAACACATGGCGCGGAGCTTCTCCGGAGCCCAGGGATCGACAGAGAGATCCGATACGAGCGCCTCGAGGGACTCCGAACCCAGGCTGTCGAGCAGCTTCCCGCCCTGATACAGAAGCTGTTCAGTCGTCGGTCCGACTGGGATCTCTAGGCCTCGGGTGGCCTCGATCCAAGCCCTTATTCCGAGAACGAGGTCGTCAGTCAAAGGAATTTCCGCCTTCGGCATCTTCTGGTCTCTCGGCGCTGCCCACGAGGCCCCAACGATGGGCTAGTTGACTCCTCCGCAGACTCCTTCTCCGGTAGTTCAGCGCCAAGTTGTCTACTACCTGAATCAACCATGCCCGAGGATTTCCATCGCTCTTCAAACGGGTAAGGGCAAGGACGAAAGCATCCTGAACGATGTCACGTGCGTCCTCCAGCGCTAGCCCATGCTTCCAAGTGGCCCGGCGAACCAGCGGGCGATAAACGCTGCGATAGAAAGCTTCTAGGTCTGCGTTGGAAACGCGCCCGAACTCGTCTTTCGGACGCTTCCGGACGCTATTCGCGAGCCGACTCGTGTAGCCATCCCAGCACCCCCTGAGTTGGGGTATCCAGGTAAGACCCCTACTTACATATTGTCACGAGAAATCGGGCGCGCTCTGCCAGGGCGCCCGACGGCTCCGCCAAGGCGGGGAATCTCGTTGGCTAGGTGTTCGCCTTGAGATGGTTGCGCAGCTCGGGCGAGGGCTTGAGGGTCCGTTTTCCGCTGGCGAATCGACTCACGCAACAGCGTGATTGCTGTAAATCCTTCTGGAATCATGCCTCTGCTCGATCGATCGTCGGCATGGCATGCCAAGACTTGCCACTCCGCCTCTCGATGCATCCCTGCTTCGAGCAGTGACCTCCGCGGTAACGACGCGGAGATAGGCGACCATGGTCGCCATTCCAAGCGAGTCAAAGCCTGTCACCGCTGCCTCATACGCTGCCAGTGCTTCCGCAAGACGTCCCTGGCGCCGCAGGATCTCGCCGAAAGTTCGCCTGGAGATGAGCGACCGATCCGGGCAGATTTGCCTGCGACGAAGCAACGGTACGCGCGTCACCGTAGCACTGCTCGCGCCATGTCATCGCGACCTGCCGACGGCGTGCAAGTCGGCCATATGAACAAGCGCCGAGCCGACAAGGCCCGGTTCCCGAGCGCAGAGGTCCGCCCGGTTTAGGGAGGCGAAGGCTGTCAAGGCCCCCCGCGAGTCCGACGACTCTTTCAACGCAAGGCCATTCAGAAATGTGCACTTTGCCTGCTCAGAGCGGCATGCTCAAGCGGCCGAACGTCGCTCCCCAGCATCGGGATCATCTCTGCAACATGTGCGTAATGCCCCCGGTCGTATCGCAGAGCGAGCCGCTGGTACGTGATCACGGGCCAACAGAGGCGTCGGATTGACGGTATGTCGAAATCCCGCTTCGGCGCGGTCGAGCCAAGTCTCTGCCTCGTCGAGATTGCCCAGCGACCTAGCTCGCTGAGGCCGCAAGAAGCGCAGTTTCCCCAAGGAAGTAGTCGTTTTCGTCAAACGCTCCGATGGGCTCCGGGCTTCCTTCGATCAGCCGGTACAGTGCGCCTCGCCTCGACTGCCACCATGGCCGGATTGGCATTTGAGTGCTTAGCGAGGAGACCACAGACAAGACGTGAGGACGTCGGGATCACCGATCAGACTCACGTCTCCGCGCCTCGGCTCCGTCGCCCGATACGCTAGCCAAGTATCTGGCGGCGGCGTTTGTCGCCTCAACGCGACTCAAGGGTTGAGTCGAACGCGCAGGAAAGGCAAGAACGCGAGCGATGCTCAGGCATCCGACCGCCTAAAGTCGAAGAGCTGAAGGCTCCGGGAGAAATCATGCGCAACATCGGAGGGCTCGCGGTCGAGAATCGAGTCCAGCTTCGTGTCCTCCCGGTCGCCGCTGCCGACCAAGTACTTCTGGTATTCCCGCGCGAACTGACAGCAAGCGACGAGCAAGAACGGCCGGTTCTCGCGGGGAGTCGCGCCAGGTCGATAGCAAAAGCGGCGAAACCAGACATAGAGGTCTTTCTCGAGTTCGGTCGCTTCCTGCTCCGCGAGAAAGTAGTGGGACACCAACGCAATGTGAATGAGCCCCAGCGTCTCTGGAAGACCCGCTGTATCTCATTTCAAAAAGCTCTTTGGCAGACGGCGAACGGCTGAGTCGTCCGAGATCTCCATAGTTCATTCCTCCCTGAAATGGACGGAACTATAACGGAAAGGCCGAATACACAAACACCTTCTGGCCTATCGGACAGCAGTGTGCAACGATTTGGTTGCTGTTGGTTAGGCTGCCTGTTAGGGACTCGCCGCCGGAGCTAGTTCAAGCACCACCTTTCGCCAAATGACCTGGGCCAAATGCCCCGGCGAAAAACCTGCACCTGAGGTCAGCGCCCGCGAGAGGGAGACAGCGATCGCCAAAGCGAAGCTCCGCCGGTACGCCAGCTCCAACATCAGGATTCCCACCTATTCAGAGGGCCGCAGCGCAGCCCGGTACACGAATCAAGGACTATTGGATCACAGGCCGCGTTTCAGGGAGACAAGTTTTTTTGCTCCCCCGGACTCCCCTCCGCCCCGGCTAGCCGCGCTGTATGAGGGCTCGGAGGAGGCGGTCCTGGTAGGCATGGCCGCGCGATTCGGTGACCCTGGGGCCGTTCAGGAGGATGGCGAAGGCGTACGTCCGGCCGGATTCCGCCTGGGCGTAGCCCGGCGAGGGTCGAAACGCCGTTCAGGGTGCCCGTTTTGGCGGACACTGGCCCCGGCGGCGGCTGTCGAGTAGGCGGTGCCTCAGCGACCCGTCGGGGTCCCCCGAGATCGCCAGGGTGGACCGCCAGACGGCTCCCTGAGGGTGGTTATTCATGGCCATGAGGAACCGGACCATGTCGGCCGGCAGAAACGCGGTTGCCGGAGGACAGGCCGGAGCCATCTCGCAGCTCGAATCGCGCGAGTTACCGAGGCCCAGGGCGCCCAGGAACTCCTTCTGGCAGGGCCAGGGCACCGTCCCAGCTCCCCCGCCCCGTCTTCTCGTACGCGAGGGTCTTGAAGATCTGCTCCGCGTAGAAGCTCTGGCTGCGCTTGTTGGAGATCGCGAGCGTCGGCAGGATGTCCGACTCGGTCGTCGCGACGAGCATCCAGGCGTTGTCCGCCGGACCGGTGCGCTCGATCACGCTGCCCGTGAGCTCGATCCCGGCGGCCGGAGCCGGCTCCTCAGCGCGGCGCCGAAGAACTTCGGCGGATCGTCGATCGCGAGCGGCACCGCCCAGCGGAAGTAGCGGTTCGGCACCGTGCCCGAGACGGTCACGTGTCCGAGCCGCTCGGCCGCGAGACCGCGATCCGCACCTTGCCGCCTTGCCGACCGTGCGCGCGCGGCTCAGGGTCTGGACCACGTCGGTGTCGGGATCGATCGTCACGTTGGCGGGCGCGCCCGGAATGGCGCCCTTGCCGACCGACACGACGACGACGTTGTCGTTGTACGAGAGGGCGGAGATCGGCGCCTGGTACCAGCGCGAATCGCGTTCCGGCGGCCAGTCCGGGTGGCGGTACTCCTCGTCGAAGGAGCTCGCGTTGAGGATCAGGTCCCCGGTGACGCGGCTGGATGCCCGCCTGACGCAGGCCCTCGGCCCACTTGTCGAAGATGGCGAATGAGTCGTCGTCGTAGAAGCGCCCGGAGATGTTCGGGTCGCCGCCCCCGACGACCAGGAGGGATCCCAGCAGGTTGCCTTCGCTTGATGTCCCCGCGCCGCCAGAACGTGGTCCCGAACTTGTAGGCCGGCCCGAGGTAGTGGAGCGCGGCCGCCGTGGAGAACAGCTTCGTCACCGACGCGATCGTCTCGGGCGTCGAGCCGTTCCGCTCGAAGACGGTCTCGCCGGTCTCGAGGTCCGCGACGTAGATCGACACGCCGCTCTTCGTCGCGGGCGGGCGCAGCGCGGCCTGCGTGAGCGCCGCTTCCAGAGACGGCGCGACCTTGGCCTTGGTCGCCGAGGGACGCGAGGTCGCGGGAAGCGGTGAGACGGAGACGCCGAACGCGAGGAGGATGAAGAGCGCCGAGAAGCGGGTCGAGAAACGCGCGGAGCTCCTCACTCGCAAATTATAATCGACGGGTTGCGCTTTGACGAAGCATCCCGGGTGTTCGAGATCTCCGTGCGCGAGCTCGCCGAGGACGAGGGCTTCCGCCGCGTGGGCTTCGATCGGGGCGACGGCTGGCGGCGCCTCGGCCTCGGCACGCAGATCCACACCCGCGTCCTCGGCGAGAGACAGAACGCGCACCCGGCTTACCGCTGCGAGGTCCATCTCGAGGCGCGGATCCCCGTCGAGGACTGGACGGCCGTTCTGACCGGGCGCCTGGACGGCTGCATCGAGCGTGAGCCCGGCCACTGGCTGATCGAGGAGCTCAAGTCCACCAACCTCTCGGTCGACGGGGTCCGGCCCTCGGGTTACGCGTTCGAGCGGGACCGACGCCAGCTCCTCGGGTACTGCTACCTCTGGAGGCGCCTCGGCCACGGTCGCGTCGGACGGCTCCCTCGTCTACGTCGACATCGAGACCGACGAGGAGCTCGCCCTCGAGGTCCCCTACGACGACGGACGTCGAGCAAGGACGTCGAGCGGCGGCTCGCCCGCTCGCTCGCGATCTGGCGCGCCGAGAAGAAGGCCCGGCACGCGCAAGGCCGAAGCGGCCGGTAGCGCCTCCCCTTCCCCCACACGGCCCCCCGGCCCGTGCAGGAGAAGATCATCGAGGCCGTCCGCGCGGCCGTGAAAGCCGGCGAGAACCTCCTCGCCGAGGCCCCGACGGGTCCGGCAAGACGGCCGCCGCGCTTCACCCCGCGCTCGCCGAGGGTCTCGCTACCGGCAAGCAGGTGGTCTTCCTGACGTCCAAGACCCTCCAGCAGAAGATGGCCGTCTCGGCCCTCGTCGCGATGAACGAGCGCTCCTTCCACAGCGTCCAGGTCCGCGCGAAGGAGCGCATGTGCGCCAACGACCGGATCCTCTGCCACGAGGACTTCTGCCGTTTCGCCAATGCCTACCCCGAGAAGATGGAGCGCTCCAACCTCCTCGGCCGGCTGCGCGAGTCCCACGCGCACTTCGATCCCGACGTCGGTCTTCGAAGAGGCGCGCCGCGAGGAGGTCTGTCCCTTCGAGGTGCAGCTCGAGCTCGCGAGTCGCGCGGACGCGATCGTGGCCGACTACAACTACGTCTTCGAGCCCGCCGCGGCCCTTCGGCACCTGACCGGCGAGGATCTGCGGGACGTCATCCTGCTCGTCGACGAGGCCCACAACCTCCCCGATCGGGCGCGCCAGATCTTCTCCCCCGAGCTCACTCGAAGAGGAGCTGCGCGACGCTTCGCAACCGCCTGGTACTGCAGTCCGGCGAGCTCTTTCCGGACATCGTCGCCTCCGATCGACGCGCTCGCGGACATCCTCGTCGAAGCCGCCTCGGAGCTGCCCGAAGGCGAGGCAATCGCCGAAATCGAGCCCGCACGGGACGCGATCCTCGAGCTGCGCGCCGCGTGGGAGACCAAGCTCATGCGCTACCTCGCGTGGAAGCGCGAGACGCGGCTCGCGCTTCCGGACGATCCGATTCTCGACTTCCACTTCCGGCTGCAGCGCTTCGCCGCGGTCCTCTCGATGCTCGGGCCCGACTTCACGACGGTCGTCGAGCGCCGCGGCACGGGCATCCGGCTCGCGATCGTCTGCCTCGATCCCGCGCGGGCGCTCGCTCCGATCTTTCGCCAGGTCTCCTCGACGATCCTGCTTTCGGCGACGCTCAATCCGCCCGAGGCCATCCGGCGCGTTCTCGGGCTCGAGCCGGACCGGACGAGCTCGATCGCCCTTCCGCCGCCCTTTCCGCCCGAGAACCGCAAGGTCATGATCGTGCCGTCGGTCCGCACGACCTTCAAGGCCCGTGACCGCAACTACGGACGCATCGCGTCGCTGATCGCCGAGATGTCGGGCGCGCACGGCGGCAACGACCTCGTCTTGTTTCCCTCCTACCGATTCCTCACTCAGGTCGCCGCCCTCATGCCGGAAACACGGTCGCGCCTCCTCGTCCAACGGCCGGACATGCCGGCCTTCGAGCGGCAGCAGCTGCTCCAGGCCCTCGTCTCGCCGCCGCCGGGAGGAACGCTTCTCTTCGCGGTGTCCGGCGGCATGTACGCCGAAGGGGTGGACTACCCGGGCGATCTCCTGTCGGCCGTTTTCGTCGTCTCGCCGGCGCTTCCCCAGGTCTCGTTCGAGCGGGAGCTGCTGCGCCGGTACTTCGACGAGAACGAGGAGGCGGGTTTCGACTACGCCTACCTCCAGCCCGGCATGACCCGCGTCGTGCAGGCGGCGGGCCGGCTGATCCGCAGCGAGAACGACCGGGGCGTCATCGCCCTTCTGTGCGCGCGCTTTCTCGAAGAGCCCTACGCGAGCCGACTTCCGCGAGACTGGTACCTGGACAGCCCGGCGGAGCTCGCGACGCGGCGCCCCGCCGACGAAATCCGGGAGTTCTTCGCGAGGTACGAATGAGCAATCCCTACCTGAAGAAGCGGATGCCCCGCGTCACGGTCGACTCGTGGGTCCGCGACCGCCGGGGCCGCGTCCTGCTGGTCCAGAGACGCTGGCCGCCGTTCCAGGGCCGCTGGGGGCTGCCGGGCGGATTCTGCGAGTGGAAGGAGACCACGGAGGCTTGCTGCGCGCGGGAGACGCTCGAGGAGACGGGCCTCAAGGTGAAGGTCGGCGAGCTTCTGGACGTCTACTCGAAGGGCAACCGCGACCCGCGCGGGCACAACGTGACGGTGCTCTACCGCGCTCGTCCGGTCCGCGGGCGCGCTGTGGGCGGCGACGACGCCTCGGACGCGCGCTGGTTCACGCCGCGCGAGCTCGCGAAGGTCCGGTTCGCGTTCGACCACCGCGCCATCGTGATGGAGCAGCTGGCGGGCGACCAGAAGCGGAAACGCCGGCGGCGCCGGCCCTAGTCGCTGTCCGCGGCCGCGGCGGGGCCGGTCGCCCGCCGCGCGCGCCCCGTCTCGAGAGTCACGCTGAAGGCGCGGGCGAGGAGGCCCTCTTCGGTCACGGCCCACACCGTGTAGCGGTAGAACGTCTCGGGCGAGGCCGCGGTGTCGACGAACGCGTAGCCGAAGGACTCCTCGGCAGACTCCGAGGAAGGCACCACCTCGGGCCCGATGCGCACGACGCGGCCGTCGGAGCGAACGTCCTCCCGGAAGATCGCCCAGCCGCGCAACCCCGCGTGCGACGCCGTCGACCACGTCAGCCGCGGGCCGGCTCCGCTGGCGTCGGCACGCGCCTCGAGACGCGCGAACGGCAGCCCCGCGGTCCGCGCGCACTCCACGGGCGCCTTGAGCCCCGGCGTCCCCGCGTCGCTTCCGGCGACGAGCACATCGACCCGCGCGACGCCCGAAAGCGGGAGCGTCCGGCGTTGACCGGCCGAGAAGAAGACGACGTCGGGGGGAAGGTCTCCGTCGGTGTAACGGACGACCGCGGCTCCCTCCCCGCCGTCCGGCGGCCAGGACATCAGGAGCGCGTCGGTCTCCCCGTCGGGGACGAAGGACCGGTGGCGGACGGTCATTGGCGGCGGCGGCGCGGCGTCGAGCGCGCCGGACTCGAGGTCGAACATTCGCAGCCGCGACGGCGCGCCCTCCGACGCCACGAGGGTGTGGAGGCGGGCCGCCGTCCGCAGGAGAGCCCTTGCGTCCAGCCGGGCGAGCTCGGTGACCAGCCGCGAAAAGGCCTGGCTCGCCGTCTCGCCGCCGAACGCGGCCTCGTCCAGGGCACGCTTCCGGAAGCCGCTCTCGCCGGCGCCCGAGACGATCTCCTCTACCCAGAGAGCGCCGAGGGCTCGGGGATGCGCGCGGAAGTCGAGCAGCGTCGCCGCGGCGAGCACCTCGAGCTCGGCGGAGGATCGCTCGGCCCGGCCGAGGTACGCCTCGACCGCCGCCGCCACGAACTCCCCGTCGGGCGCTCCCCCGACCGTGGCCGCCGCGAGGGGACCCGCTGCGCCCGGCCCCAGAATCCCGACCGCGCCCAGCAGGCCGACGAGGCCAATGGTGCCGATCGAGCGGATCTTGAGCATCTTGGGAGGGTAGTCGCCCGCACACGAGCGCGTCAACTGGTCTACGGAGCGGGGATCGGGGGCGTCGGGGTCCGGGCTATTTCTTGGCGAGGGGGATCCGGACGATGACCACGGTGATGTTGTCGACGCCGCCCTTCTGGTTGGCCAGATCGACGAGGTCCTTGCAGAGCGCTTCCGCATCCTTCTTCTCATCCTCGGCGATGCAGTCTCGGATCTCTTCGTCGGCGAGCATCGTCGTCAGGCCGTCGGAGCAGAAGATGAACGCGTCCCCCGGGAGAAACTCCATCTCGCGCAGGTCCGGCGCGACCGACGGGCCGCCGCCCAGGGCGCGGGTCACGACGTTCTTCAGCGGATGGGTCTTGGCCTCTTCTTCGGTGAGGATCCCCGCTGAGACCTGCTCGTGGACCCAGGAGTGGTCGTCGGTGAGCCGCGAGAGCTCGCCGGCGCGGTAGAGGTAGACCCGGCTGTCGCCGACGTGCGCGAGGGCCAGGACCTTCTCGTTCAGGAGCCCGGCGACGACCGTGGTTCCCATGCCCTTGAGCCACGGCTGCGCCGCGACTGCCGACATCACGCGCTCGTTGGCTTTCTCGATCGCGATCGCCAGGCGATTGCTGTTGAAGTTGAGCTCGTGGTTGTACTTGAAGGGCCAGGTCGCCTCTTCCTTCTGTCGCGTGGCCGCGATGAACTCCCCGATCGTCTCGACCGTGATCTTGGCGGCCACTTCGCCCGCCGCGTGGCCGCCCATGCCGTCGGCCACGATGAAGAGGCCCTCGGTCTCGTCGAAGTGGAGCGCGTCCTCGTTGTGCTTGCGCTTCTTTCCGACGTCCGTCAGACCGTAGACCTCGATCGCCGCCATCGCAGCCACTAACCTTTACCCGCCCGCTGCACGCGCACCTCTTCGAGCGCCTTGCGCGCATCCCCCGCCGACGGGTCCCAGCGCAGAGCTTCCTGATAAGCCTTCTCGGCCTTCAGCAGAAGACCGGCCTGCCGGAAGATCGAGCCCGCGTCCTTGAGCAATCCGCCGTTGTGCGGCTCGATGCCGACCGCGGCCTCGATCGCCTTGACGGCCGTTCGCATGTCGCCGGCGCGCGCCGAGGCGAGGCCGAGATAGTGCTGCGCCTTCACGTCCTTGGGATTGCGCCCGGCGGCGAGCTGGAAATTGCCCGCGGCCTCGGTGAACTTGCGCTCCTTGTAGGCCGCAATGCCCTGGTTGACGTAGTTCGAAGCCACCGCGTCGCCCCCGACTTCCGGGGCGCTCTTCGCCGCCGCGAGGTCGAAGTCGTAGGCGCGTCGCCGTTCCGGGTTCGTCAGCACATTGACCGCTTCCGTCAGCTCCTGGAATTTCGCCTCGGCTGCGGCTTTGCCCGCCGCGGGTGCCCGATCGGGGTGGCTTTCTCGCGCAATCGTACGAAAACGCTCCCGGATCTCGGCTTCGGTGGCCTCTTTCGCCACGCCGAGGAGCACGTAGTAGTCAGCTTCGCGAGACATCGTGTGGCAACCTCGACGGGGACGCGGCGTTTTTCAACGAAGGTTAACATATGGGAAACGCTCGTCCCCGGCAAGCGTCCCGTCCCCCGGGACCTGACGCGCGGTCACGAAATGCGCGCCGCGACGCATCGGAACGGCCCTCAGCCCCGCTTCTCGACGATGAGCTTGCGCGCGGTCTGGCGCAGGCCTTCGGGGAGATTCCGGTCGCGCCCGATGTTGCGCAGGTCGCGCATGCCGAGAAACTTCACCAGGGGCAGCGTGATCGACATCGGCACGGCGGGATTCATGATGAGGGCGAACTGGATGCGCGGTTTCCTGATCCACTCGCGCGTCCCTGCGATCGCGTGGAAAATCTCCGTGGCAAGGTGCCGCATCGCGCAGAAGCCCTCGACCTCGGCCTGGGTGATCGCCTCGCACTGGAGAACCGCCATGCTCACGATCTTGTTCGCGTCCCCGATCAGGATGCGGCGCTCCTCCTTGTTGCCTCTCTGCGCGAGCTCGACCTTTTCCTTGGCCGTCATCATCGAGATGCGCTTGTAGATCGCGGCCACGCCCGGATCGTCGAGCTCCTCCTCCGGCACCGCCGAGGAACCCGCCGCCCCGTCCTGCGCCGCCTCCGCCGCCTCCTCGAAGACGATCCCCTCGGCCTCCTGCCGCGCGCGCCGCTCTTCCTCCTCCCGGCGCACCCGCTCCTGCTCCCGGCGACGCTCCTCTTTCTCGAAGAACTCCTCGCGGAGCTCGTTGAGGCGCCGGCGGCCGTCGGCGGCCAGACCGGGATTGGCGAGGAGCGCGTCGATCAGCGTGGTCTGCCGGAGCAGCCGCACCTGGTTCACGATGAGCGCTTCCTGCGGAGTGCCCGTGACCGTCGACGCGAGCCGGAGCAGCGTCTCGTCGCTCGCGTCGGGATGGCGGATGATCCTCTCGAGGACGAAGGGGTCCTCGCTCGACTGGCTGACGACGTCGAGCTCCCGCGTGGTCGGATTCCCGTCGTTGAGGAAGTGGACGACTTCGTCGGGAGGCAGCTGCGCGAACGTCTCGGCCGCAGGCGGGCCGACGTCCGGATCCTCGTCTCCCATGACCGCCAGCAGGACGCGCATCCGGTCGTCGCGCTCCAGCGGGAGCAGGCCCCGGGCCGCGAAGACGCGCAGGTCCCGCGGCGCATCCGGAGATCGGACGATCGAAACGAGTTCCTGAGGCTCGGCCGTCTTCGGGAGGTCGGTGTCGGACAAGCGAGACCGGGGCTAGCTCTGCAGGCGCGGAGCGGGAGACGGGCATGTCGCGCACGACCTGGCCTGCGCTTCCGAGCGGTTCGAGGGCGCGTCCGTCGACCGTCACGCGCACGCCGCCCGCGTTGCCGAGCGTGAGGCGGAATCCACCGCGCGCATCGAAACGGCGCGTGGTCCCGCGACGGATCGAATCCGGTGAAAATCGTCGCGCCGTCCGCGGAGACCTCGGTCCAGGAGTCCTGCTGGAACTCGAGGACCATCGAGACGCCGCCCGCGAGCGCCGGCTCAACGGGCTCCAGCGGCGACGCCTCGGACGGCGCCGAGGACGACTGCGCGGGCGCCCGGCTGTCTTCCTGGATCGTCAACGCCGGCCCCTCGGACACTCCGACGTTCTTGAAGCTCACGGGCGCGACCGGCCGCGCCGCGACCGTCGCCGCGGGAACGGCCCGCTGCTCGGGGCGCGCAATCAGGCCGAGAACGACGAGGATCCCGGTCACGCTCGCGACGATCGTTCCCGCCGCGCCGCGGCGGCCCCGAAAGAGGGACCGCAACCCGCGCCGGCGAGCCCCTGAGCCGTCGCGCGACTTCTCGGGAGCGACGTCGGCGAGGTAGGCGTTGACCATCTCGTCGGGATCGAGACCGAGGTGTCGCGAGTAGGACCGGATGAAGCCACGGGTGAACACGGGCGCGGGCAGCTTCTTGACGTCCGATGCCTCGAGGGCGGTCAGGAGACGGATGGAGATCTTCGTCGAAGCCGAGATCTCCTCGAGCGATACGTCGCGAATGAGCCTCTCCCGGCGGAGCTCTTCTCCAAACGTGAGGACCGGTGTCTCGCCCATCTCGTCTCCCCGGGTAGGGGTCTTTGATGCTAGTCCTCGATCGCCCGCTCCGCAAGGACTCTTTCCGCACAGGCCCTCAGGAGCGTCGCCGTTCCGGGAGCGTCGCGCAGACCGCGGAGGTCTTCGAGGCTCGCCCGGGTCACCAGGGACAGACCCAGGGACAACGGCAGGCTCGGGCTCCGGAGTACGGCGCTGCGGACCGCCGCCCGCACGCCCCACCGCGGGTGGCCCGCCAGAAGCACCAGGGACTCGGCCGCGATCGACGGCCGGACGGCGGCCTGGATCACGTCCGCCTCGATCGTAAAGCGGTTCTCCAGCACCGAGGCGAGGACGCGGGGGTCGGCGTCCAGCCGCAGGACGAGGAGGGTCCCCCGGCCCACGGTGCGCGCCAGGTCCACCTTTTCGGCAACCGCCATCTCCGTGAGGCGCCGCAGCAGGTCCTGGTCCGCGGCCCGCCGGATCGCCGGGTGGACCTTCGCGTCGGCGGACAGGTGTGCCAGGTCACGCCAGAAGAGCGTCGCGACGAGCGCCAGGGCATCGGTCCGGGGGGTGCGGGGATGGGCCGCCAGCGCCATCCGCACCGCGTGGAGCTTGCGTGCCGACCGGTCGGCGAGGATCTCCTCGAGGACCTCGAGCGGCAGGTTCGCCCTGCGGAGGAGCTTCAGGCAATCGCCCTCGGTGCGCAGCCATTCAGGCACTCGGACGCCGACGCCGGCACGCCGCCACGAGATCCCGCGCAAGCGCCTCCACGGCCGACACCGCGGCCTCGGACCCGGGCCCGCCCTCTCCGCGGCGCGCGACGAGCGCCGAACCGACGACGACGCCGTCCGCGAGCCTCGCCGCCCGCCGGCCGACTCGGGTGTCGGGATGCCGAATCCGAGGGCGATCGGAAGCGTCCCGGCGGCTCGCCGCGCGCGGCGCACGGTCGCCGGGAGCCCCGGCGGAAGCGCCCGCCGCGCTCCGGTGGTGCCCGCGCGGGAAACGACGTAGAGGAATCCGCGCGAGAGGCTCGCCGCCGCCCGCATGCCGCCCAGGGGTCGACGTTGGCGACGCGAGAAAGATCGTGTCGAGGCCCGCACGGCGAAATTCGGGGACGATGCCCGCTTTGCCCGCGCTGCCCCCGCCCCCTCCAGCGCCTCGCGCTTCCTCGGGCGGCAGGTCCGTCAGCAGCACGCCGTCGAAGCCGGCTCGCCGCAGCCTGCTCGGCGGTCCGCGCGAGCCACTCCGAACCGCATGGACGGGATTGACGTAGGAAAAGAGGACGAGAGCCAGGCTCGTCTCCTGCGCGGATCCGCCGCGCGATCGCGAAGACGCTTTCGAGCGTGGTTCCGGCGGCCGAGCGCCCGGGACCGCCGCGCGCTGCAGCACCGGACCGTCGGCGATCGGATCGGAGAACGGCACGCCGAGCTCCAGCACTTCGGCGCCGGCCCGTTCGAGCCCACGGGCCAGAGCCGACCGTGGCGCTCCGTCGACGGATCGCCCGCCGTCACGTACGCGACGAAGGCGGCCCGGCGCTCGGCGGCGCGCGCGCGCGAAGGCCTCGGCGATGCCGCGTCATTCGGCGGCGTTCCGGATCGCAGCGCAGGTACCTCGTCCAGGTCCTTGTCCCCGCGGCCGGAGAGGTTGACGAGGATCCAGCGCGAGCGCGGCAGCGTCCGGGCGAGCTCGGCCGCGAACGCGACGGCGTGGGCGGACTCGAGGGCCGGCAGGATGCCCTCGGTCTCGCAGAGCAGGGCGAACGCTTCCAGCGCCTCGCGTCCGACACTCTCGTGTACGTCGACGCGCCCGGAGTCGTGGAGCTGCGCGTGCTCGGGACCGACCGCCGGGTAGTCGAGGCCCGCCGAGACCGAGTGCGTCGCCAGGATCTGCCCGGCGGCGTCCTGCAGCAGCATCGTGCGGGTGCCGTGCAGCACGCCGACCGAGCCGCCGGCGAAGCGCGCCGCGTGCTGCCCCGGCCCCGTGCCCCGCCCGCCGGCCTCGACGCCGTAGAGCGCGACCCGCGACCGCAGATACGCCGAGAAGAGCCCGATCGCGTTGGAGCCTCCGCCCACGCAGGCCACGGCGGCGTGCGGGTCCCGCCGCGGCGAGCTTGCGAAACTGCGCGCGCGCCTCCCGCCCGATGACCGACTGGAACTCCCGGACCATCGTCGGATAGGGGTGCGGCCCGAGGGCCGAGCCGAGGACGTAGTGGGTCGTCGCGACGTTCTCGGTCCAGTCGCGCATCGCCTCGTTGATCGCGTCCTTCAGGGTCTTCGAGCCCGAGTCGACGCCGACGACCTCGCGCGCCGAGCAGCCGCATGCGCGCCACGTTCGGCGCCTGGCGGGCCATGTCGGTCACGCCCATGTAGACGCGGCACGCGAGACCGAGCTTCGCCGCGGCCGCCGCCGTCGCCACGCCGTGCTGGCCGGCGCCGGTCTCGGCGACGACGCGCGCCTTTCCCATCCGCCGCGCGAGCAGAACCTGCCCGAGCGCGTTGTTGAGCTTGTGCGCGCCGGTGTGGAGGAGGTCCTCGCGCTTCAGAGCGATCCGCGCACCGCCGACGCCGTTCGGTGAGCCGATCCGCGTACGTGACCGGCGTCGGGCGTCCCGCGTAGTCGCGCAGCAGGCTCGTCGAGCTCGGCTGCGGAACGCGCCGGTCGCGCCTGAAAGGCTTCGCGAACGCCTGCTCGAGCTCCTCGAGCGGCGCCATCAGGGTCTCGGGCGCGAATCGCCCGCCGTACGCGCCGAAGTAGCCGCGGCGCTCAGCCCGATCGCGCTCGGTCCAATCGGCCTCCGCCGCGCGCACGGCCTCGAAGAACCGCTCGAGCTTCTCCGCGATCCTTGATTCCCGGCGCGCTCTCGACTCCCGACGCGACGTCGACGCCGGCCGGATCGAAGCCGCCGGATCACCCCTGCCGACCGTCTCCGGATCGAGCCCTCCGGCGACGAAAACGGCGACACGGGCCAGGTTCTTCGGCTCCTCGGGACGCTCCCAGTCCGGGCGGAGGCCCTTCGGCCGCCGCTCGAATCCCACAGAACGGCCGCCGCAGCGCGACAGGACCGCGTCCGGCGCGGGAAGCGCCTCGCAGGCCGCCCTCGACGCGCACGGCCGCGAAGACGGCACGGGCAGGGAGCCCGACGTCCTCCGGCGGTCACGGGCCGGTGCAGCTGGACATAGTCGAGCGGAACCTCGGCGCGATGGCGCGCCGGATCGCGGGACGCCCGGTTCGAAGAACACTCCGACGCGTCCGACTCCGGGCGGCCGCGGCTCGCGCAAGTCGCGCGGGCGCGATCGATGGTCAGCCGGCGCGGAGACGAGGCCACGAAGTTGAACCCCAGCATCGCCGCGCCCAGCTCGCACGCGGCCGCGACGTCCTCCGGGCGGGTCAGCCCGCAGATCTTGACGTCGGTCATCCGCGCAGGCCCCGCAGCTCCTCTTCCGGGTCCTCGGCGCGGAGAAGCGTCTCGCCGACGAGAAACGCCTCGATACCCGGCGGCGCCAGCGCCACGACGTCCTCGCGAGACCGGATCCCGCTCTCGGCCATCCGGCACGGGCCCGTCCGGGATCCCCTTCGCCAGCGCGGCGAGCGCTCGCGGTCGGTCGCGAACGTCGACGAGGTCGCGCGCGTTGACTCCGAGCACGTCGGGGCGGACCGCCGCGGCGCGCGGATCTCCTCCGCGTCATGGGCCTCGACCACGGCGGAGAGGCCCCGCTCCCCTGCCCCGCGGCGCAGCGCGGCGAGCTCCTCTTCCGGCAGCGCCCGCACGATCAGGAGCACGGCATCGGCCCCGAGCGAAACCGCGAAGTCGAGCTGGCCCTCGGCGATTACGAAGTCCTTCATCAGCACCGGAAGCCCGGAGATGCTCTTGGCCCGCGACACCCACTCCGGGCCTGCCGCCGAAGTGATCCTCCTCCGTCACGACCGAGATCGCCGCAGCGCGACCCCGCCGGTAATGGAGCGCGAAGCTCTCGATCTTGCCGTCGGCGCCGCGCAGGATCTCGCCGGCCGAAGGCGACCGCGCCTTGATTTCGGCGACGATGCGCGTCCCGGGCTCGCCGAAGCGAGGCGAGGAAAGCCGCTCCGTCGGTGGGCCGGTCCGCCTTTCCCCCGCCCCGGTACTCTCCCCGCGCCAGTCGCGCGCGCTTGGCGGCGAGGATCTCCGCCAGCACGTCGCTCATGCCGCCTCCGACGCGGAACCCGCATCGATTCGAATCGGCCGCGTGCGCGCGCCCGCTGTCGATCGCGGTACGCGCCCTTTCGTACCCGTCTGCGACGTCCGGCGGCCCGGCCTTCGACGACGAGGGCCACGGCGACGTTGAGGAGCACCGCCTCGCGGCGCGCTCCCGGCTCTCCTTCGAGGAGCCGCGCGAGCATCGCGGCGTTCTCCGCGGCGTCGCCGCCCGCGAGCTCCGCCAGATCCACGGGCCTCTGGGCAGGGCGCCCGCGTCGAGCCGCCAGGGCGCGTCCCTCCGTCCTCGACTTCGACGCCGAGGCCGGCGACGCCGGGGGTCAACTCGTCGAGCCCGTTCTCCGAGTGAAAGACGATGGCCCTCTCGCTGCCGAGCGCGGCGAGCGCGTCCGCCAGCAGCCGCGTCAGGTCCGGCCGTCCCGACGCCGATGAGCTGGCGGGTCGCGCCGGCCGGGTTCGCCAGCGGGTCCCAGCGCGTTGAAGATCGTCCGGATGCCGAGCTCCCGCCGGACGGTGCCGAGCTCTTTCATCGCCGGATGAAAGGACGGAGCGAACAGGAACACGAGACCCGCCTCGTCCAGGATCTGACCCGGCCCGGGCCGGATCCGAGGTCGACGCGCACGCCGCTCGCCGCCAGGACGTCCGACGAGCCGACCCGGGACGAGATCGAGCAGTTGCCGTGCTTGGCGACGGCGGCGCCCGCGCCGGCCGCGACGACGGCCGCCGCCGTCGAGAGGTTGAAGAGGTCCCGCCCGAGACCTCCCGGCCCGCACGTGTCGAGAACCGGCGAACGCCCGGTCGCCACCCGGCGCATCCGGCCGCGCAACGCGGTCACGGCGCCCGCGATCTCCTCGGCCGTCTCGCCGCGCGTCGCGATCCCGAGCAGGAGCGCCCCCTTCTGGGCCTCGCTCGCCCGGCCGTCCATCAGGTCCCCGAAGGCCGCCTCCGCCAGCGCGCGCGGCAGCGCCCGGCGATTCGCCACGATCTTCAGAGCCTCGGCGACGTTCGGCGTCACCGCGCGGCTCCGAGGAAATTCGCCAGCAGGCGCCCGCCCTGCGGCGTCAGCACGGACTCGGGGTGGAACTGCACGCCGAAGACGGGCTGCGAACGATGCGCGAGCGCCATGACGAGACCGTCTTCGCTTCGCGCGGTCACGGCGAGTCTTCCGGCAGGCTCTCTTCCCGGCACCACGAGCGAATGGTATCGCCCGGCCTCGAACGGGCTCGCGAGACCTCGAACAGTGCCGACCCGTCGTGGGCGACGCGGGAGCTCTTGCCGTGGCGCGGCTCCGGGCGCTCGCTCGACGACGCCGCCATGGAGCACGGCCATGCGCCTGGTGGCCGAGGCACACGCCGAGCAGCGGGATTCCGGCGGCCTCGGCCACGGCGATCATCTCGATCGAACGGCCGCGCCTTCTCGGGCCGGCCCGGCCCCGGCGAGATCGACGACGGCGCGGGGTCTCCGCGCGGCCGCCTCCTGCGGGTCGAACCGGTCGTTTCGGGCGACGACGACGTCCGCGGTCGAGCGTCCCCAGCGCCTGCACGAGGTTGTAGGTGAAGGAGTCGTAGTTGTCGACGACGAAGATCATGCCGGCGTTGGAGTGCGGATCCCGGATTGCGGATTCGGTTCGGTCGCGGGCCGAAACCATTCGCGGGCGAGGTCGACGGCGGAAGAGCGCCTCGCCTTGGCCTCGGCCTCGGCGTACTCGCTTCTCGGCGACGGAGTCGGCGACGATGCCGGCTCCCGCCTGGACGCGGCAGATGCCGTCCTCCACGACCGCCGTTCGGATCGCGATGGCGAGGTCGCAGTTGCCGGCGGCGTCGAAGTAGCCGACGGCGCCCCCGTAAATGCCCCGCCGTACGCGCTCTCCAGGCGTCGATCAACTCCATGGCCCGGATCTTCGGCGCGCCCGTGAGCGTGCCCGCCGGAAAACAGGCGGCAGCAGCGTCCGGCCGCGGCCGCGCCCGCGCGCAGCCGTCCCGCGGACCTCGGAAACCAGGTGCTGCACGTGCGAGAACTTCTCGACCGCCGCGTAGCGGGCGACCCGCACGCTGCCGATCTCGCAGACACGGCCGAGATCGTTGCGCGCGAGATCGACCAGCATGACGTGCTCGGCGCGCTCCTTGGGATCGGCCGGAGCTGGTCGCCGCGAGACCGGTGTCTTCCTCGGGCGAGCGGCCGCGGGGAACCGTCCCCGCGATCGGCCGCGTCTCGACCTCGCGGCCGCGGCATCGGACGAGCATCTCGGGCGAAGAGCCGAGAATCGTCGCCTCGCGCGTCTCCAGGTAGTACAGGTAGGGCGAGGGATTGAGCGTGCGCAGCGCGCGGTACACGTCGAAGGGGTCGAGTCTCGAGCCGCGCCGTCCATCGCTGCGACATCGACGGCCTGGTACACCTCGCCGGCGGCGATCGCCTCGCGCATCTGCGCCCACGGCCTCGAGAAATCGCTCCCGCGGCATGACCGGCAGGAACCGCGCGTCGCCGGGGTCCGATCCGGGCGCGCTCCGGCGGGCGGATCGGGCATGCGCGAGGTCGCCCTCGAGCCGGTCGAGCCTGGCTATGGCTGCGGAGACGGCGCCCGAGTCCGCACGCTCGGGATCGGAGGCGCCGGCCTCGGTTTCGATCGTCGTCATGAGGAGGACGCGCTGCCGGGGATGATCGAAAGCGATGACGGCGTCGAACACCAGGAACAGCGCATCCGGGATGTCGCCTTCTCGCGGATGGCCGTCGGGAATCGCCTCGAAGAGGCGGACCGCGTCGTAGGTGAGATAGCCGACCGCGCCGCGCGCGAGCGGTGGCAGCTCGGCGTCGGCGCCGGCCTCTGGATCGACGGCCAGGCCGCTGCGAACCAGCAGGTCGACCGCCGACAGAGGCGGGCCGTCCCACCGCTCCCGCCGGCCCTCGGTCCCCATCTCCACGAACGTCTCGCCGGCTCGCACGCTCACGCGGGCGAACGGATCCGCGCCGAGGAAGGTGTAGCGGGCGACCGATTCTCCGCCCTCGACGCTCTCGAGCAGAAACGTCTCGCGGCCCGGGCCGCCGCATGCGCCGGAACAGCATGACGGGCGTCAGGCAGTCGGACGGGAAGACCCGCGCAACCGGGACCCGCCTTCCGGGGCGCGCCCGCGCCCGGAAAGTCTCGCTGCTCGGCCTGTCGGTTCATGCCCGAAGACCGTCGCGCAGGATCGCCACGACTTCATCGAGCGTGACGCCCTCGACACCGAAGAGCTCGGCCTGCCGCACCGCCTGCGCCGCGAACATCTGAATACCGTCGACCGTCGGACACCCGGCACGCCGCGCCGCGCGGATCGTCGACGTCTCGCGCCCGTCGCGCCGGTAGACGCAATCGAAGACGAGCGGCCGGGCTTCCAGGAGGTTCGGGGGAACGGCTGACGGGTCTTCGTCGCGCCATCCGACGCGGTGTGGCGTTGACGTAGAGGTCCGCTTCGCTCGCCCCGACGTCGCTCCAGGCAAGCGAGTCGACGCCCATCGCCTCCGCGAGCCGGTCGGCCTCGTCGTCGCGCCGCGCCGCGATCGCGACCTCGTAGCCGAGCCTCCGCGCCGCCACGACGACGGCCCGCGCCGCGCCACCCGCGCCGAGGACGACGGCGGAGCGTCCCTCGCCCGTCCCGTGGTCCGCCAGCGGATCGAACACGCCGTCGACGTCGGTGTTCTCGGCGCGCCAGCCGCCGCGGCTGCGCACGAGCGTGTTCGACGCGCCGATCGCGCGCACGTCCTCCGACGCCGTCCCGGCGCGCGCCGCCGCGAGCTTCCAGGGCTGCGTCACCGCGAAACCGCGAAACGGCGGGTCGAACGCGATCTCGTGCGGCCTCTCGCGCTCGAAGTCGGAGACCTGCAGCGGCAGGTAGAGGTGGGGCAGCTCGCGCGCGCGAAAGATCGCGTTGTGCAGATAGGGCGAGAGCGAGCGCGCGGTGTTTCCGGCGATGACGCCGAAGAGGGCCTCGGGCCGCCGCGGGCGGTCGACCTCGTAGATGGAGAGGAGGTCCCCGATGGCGAGCTGGCCCGGCGCCGTCTCGCGCTCCACCGGCCCGTAGACGAGCGAGGAGCCGAAGAGAGCGGACAGGACGCGCCCCGGCGCGCTCGTCGGTCCCATCGGAAAGAGCGCGACGCCGGCACCGACACGGTCGCGCTGCAGCGCGGCGATCCGGAGGCTCCCGGCCACGTCCGCCACGCCCGCGACGAGCTTCACGGCGCGCGCGCCCGCCTCGTTCATGGCGTCGAGCCGTGCCTCCCAGTCCTCCGGAAGGGAAAAGGGTGAGTGATGGGAGACGATGACGCGGCTCCGGTCCGGAAGGCGCTTCGGATCGGCGAGCAGCCCGCGGGCGTGCTCGACGTCGACGACGGCGCCGGACGCGTAGGCTTCGTCCACCAGCCGCCCGTACTCTTCCGCCGAGCCGGTAAAGTTGCCGCCCTCGGCGATCGAGCGCCACGTCAGGATCGCCGGACGCGGGTCGAGCGCGCGCAGCGCCGCCGGGGCGATCGGCTGGTCGGCGAGATCGAGCCGGTACTCGATCGCGCTCGCTCCTTCGGGAACGCGCGCGACGAGCCGCCGCGCATCCTCCGCGTCTTTCGGCGCGAGCGACGCGACATATGCGGGAATCGGAAGCGTTCGGTCCATCAAAGTCAAAAACCCCCGAGCCCTATCGGGCCGGGGGTTGGATTCGATCTTCCAGTTACGCCCCGGCCGATGGATGGCGGCAGGGCGCGCTGTGGCCCTACCGGTTCTCCTCCCGCGGCCACCACCAGCAGCTCGACACGGATCTGCGCGCCGTCATTGCGGAGGCAGCGTATGCGGCGTCGGAGTGGGTGTCAAGACGGGGGCTGGACGCGGCGGCGGCTGCGTCGGACGCCTCCGACCATTGCGATCTAACACGAGCGGAAGAACGAATGGGCCGTTCGCGGCCGGCATCTCGACGGTGAGACGGATCTCCATTCCGGATTCGTCGCTTCGGTACTCATAGGTCGCATCCGGACAGACCGCGGACACCGGGTTGGCCAGCTTCGACGGCCACTTCCCGGCCGGATCTCCGTTCTTCTCCAGTTTCAACTGGAGGATCGTCAGCGTGAGCTCCTGCTCCACGGCGAGCCACGCCGCGCGCCGCAGAGCGCCGAGGACCGTCGGAATCCACATGTCCCGATAGATTTCTCGGATTTCAGCTCCGCTCGCCTGCGACGTGAGCATCATTTCGCGCTCCACGAGGCGAAACGCCGCCTTCTCCTCCAGGCGAGCCGTTTCGCACGGCGACAACCTCCGCAACGCCTCCGCGGTCGCCTTCGGTGCCTTTCGGGAGAGCTCGGAGAAGGGGTCGGATGCCGCGGGATCCGCCCTCTCGGAGGCCAAGGCCGCCTCCCCGGCGATTCCGTCGAGCATTCCCCGCCAGGACTCGCTGCTGCCGAGCCGGTCCATCCAGGAAAGCGACGGCTCCTTCATCTTGCGGAGGAATCCCGCCTGCCACCGGGAAGCGGCGATGGTCACCATCTGTCCGATCATCAAGGGAGAAGTCGCCGCCGGCCGTCCCAGGGACCACGAAGCCTCGAGCAGTCGACCGGCTTCTTCTTCGCTTCCGTCGCGCAACGCGACCAGGGCCGCCGCGAGGAGAACCTTCTGAAGACGGATCGAAGGCAGAAGCTCAGGAAACGGAAGCGTTCCGTCGGGGTTCGGATCGACCTTTCCCCATTCCGGCGGCTGCCGCTCCAGCGCCGTGACGATCTCGGCAAGCGCTTCGCGCCGCTCGTCCAGATATCGCCTCAGGGCCTCGGGAGCATGCGCAATCGACTCGTCCGGGATCTGGAGCTGCCCCTCGAGCCAGGCGCCCGCGCCGGCCTGGGAGAGCGCCCGCGTGTCCTCGTTCGATGCTCCCGGCGAGTCCTTGCGCGTCCGGTCAAATTCAATCCCGAGGAGGACCGACTTCTCGACGAGCACCTCGGCCGTCGAGTTCCGGGCGATCGAGCGCGAGTCGAGCGGCCCATCGCCCCCCGAGGTCGCGAAGAGGGCCAGGAACAGCGTCGCTGCGACGGTCATACGGACACTGGAGTTCGGATCGTCATCGAACGGCAGGATGCGGATGCACGGGAGTCGGTTCCGAGCCGGGCGTCGGAGTCGGTGTCAAGAGAGGCGGACGCTTCGACGATCGAAAGGACGAGGGGAGAACCAGCCCGCTACTTACGGCCGGGAGAGCCCATCGGAACGCGATCGAGATCGACTCGCCACGGCTGTACTCATAGGCCCGACCGGGGCAGACAACCGACGCCAGATCCCACAGCTTGACCGGCCACTCCCCGTCGCGCGACCCCGCCCTTTCGGACCGAGCCTCCAGTACGAGCGATGTCAGCTCGGCCTCAACGAGGAACCGATGCCACCGAACCAGCATTGTTCGGCCGGTCCCCGACGCAATGGTCGCCAGGATCTCTTCGGTGCCCGGCTCCGCGCTGACCGCAACATCCCAGGCGTGACTCAAGGACTCCGGCGTCCACTCGCAGGGGTTACGCATTGAAAGGCCATCCACGAACCGACGATGGATCCGAGCCACCCCGACGGTGACCGCTGCGATCTCTGGTTCATCCGCGAAGATCCAGGGATCGTTCTGAAACGCCGACAGGAACGCGTCGAAAAGGGATCGGTCGCGAAGACGATCTGCCCAGCCGGGCGCTACCGAGTCGATCTTCCGGAGCAGGCCGACCACCAATCGGGCCTGATTGAGAGCGATCATGTGCGAGACCAGGTCGGGCCGACCGGCAAGGCTTTGTGCCAGCCGCCAGATCGCTTCACACGTGAGCAGGGCCGCTTCTCCATCACCGCGACGAATTTCTTGCAGCGCGGCCGCGGTCAGCGCCTTCGAGAGTCTCGTGAGGCCCAGGGCGTTGGGTACTGGCGTTTCCAGCGGACCAACGCCGATGTCGACCTCCCATGCCACCTCTCGGCGCCCCGTGAGAACCTCTCGAGTGGAATCGATCGTCGCCGCGTTCTCGCCGAGGAAAGTCAGGATCGCTTTGTTGGGGGTCGCGATGTCCTCGCCGGGCTCACCGAGCTGCGCGTCGACATACTGACCGAGCGGCGAACTGATGCTCTGATAGGCGAGCGCAGCGTCGGTACTCGGCTCTCCACGGCTCTCGCCCTTCGGCGCCGCGTCGATTCCGAGACGAGCCGCCAGCGCTTCCACCTCCCGGGCGGCGGCAGAAGCGGAGGATTTCGGATACTGCGCCTCGTAGGACTTCCGGGTCAGAATGACGGCCGGGGGCGTCCATTCCTCAGCGATCGCACAGGCGACGGTCATGAGGATGGACACGACCGCCGCCGGGCACGCGTGACGCATCCAAGCATGTTACGCCGCCTCCTCCTCGTGCCGCTCGATTGTCCTCCAGCACCCCCGCGCGGCGCCGTCATGGCGGGGCGAGGGCAAGCGGGCCTGGCGTGGGAGTCGAGGAGCGTGGGACGGCGGTCGGCGTAGGCGTTGGCGGCGGCTCGCCATGGAAGGAGAGCGGGAGCGTGAGGCCACCCGAGTCCGACGCGGGGGCGCTCCCCTCGAAGGCCAGCGTGATGCCGCCGGCGCGCCGGTAGGTATAGAACCGGTCGGGGCAGACCGTCGACTCGAGGTTCGGGAGGCGGGCCGGCCACTGGTCCTCGCGGGACGCCGCGCGCTCGGCTCGAGCCTCGAGGACGAGCGCGGTCAGCTCCGAGTCGAGGAGGAGACGGTAGGACCGCATCAGCATGTCGATGATCGAGCCGGACGCGATGGTGAAGATCATCTGTTCGGGATCCGACTCGCCGCTGACGGCCACGTCCCAGGAGTGCTTGAGGTCGTCCCGCGTCCAGGCGCACGCGCTCCTTCTCGATCAGGCCGTCGGCGAAGCGCCGGTAGATGCGGGTCAGCGTCACGACCTTCTCCGCCAGCTCCGGGTCGTTCGCGGCGGGCCAGGGATCGTTCTGGAACGCGGCGAGAAAGCTCTGGAAGAACTGGCCTTCTCGCAGCCGCGTTCTCCCAGCCGTAGGCGGGCGTCGCGGACTTTGCGGAGCAGCCCGACCGCCAGGCGCGCCTGCGCGATCGCCGTGAGCTGCGACAGCAGCTCCGGCCTCGCGGCGAGGCTTTGCGCGATTCGCCAGATGGCCTCGATCGCCTCGAGCGCCGAACGCCGAATCCCCCGGCGCAGCTCCAGCAGGGCGCGTGGCCGCGAGGACTCTCTGCAGGCTGGTCAGGCCCGACCCAGCTCGGAACCGGCGAACGCGTCCCCGCGGCTCACGTCGAGATCCCAGACGATCTCCCGCCGCCCGGACGCCGCGGCGACCATCGCCGCCAGCGTCGTCGCTGTTCTTCTCCATGAATCGCGCGGCCCCTCCGGAGGCGGCGGACACGGCCTCGCCGGATCCTCGAGTTGGCGCCTCACGTACGCCAGACGCCGCTGTCCGTGCCGACTCCGAGGCGCCATCTTCTCGGCCTTGTCGCAGGTTTCCTGAGCGGGGCTGTCCTGGCCGGGCATCGATCCCGATCGCTTGATGCGAGCTCTTCGATCTCCAGCGCCGCGGCCGTCGCGGTCTGCTTCGGATACTGCGCTTCGAACGTCTTGCGCGAAATCGCCGCCTCGGGCGGATTCCAGTCCTCGGCAGACGAAGCGCGCCGACGGCCAGGCTGAGACCGACGTGACCCTCGAGAGTGACCGGTCATCAAGCCTCCCTACGTACCTGAGCGCAGTAGAGTCGCCCCGGCGGCGCGGAATTTACGCTCCCGCTTCCACCTCGTGCCGGCGGGCCCGTCCTCGAGAACGATTCCTCTGCGCGGCGAGCTCCTGGCGGATGCGGTCGGACTCGGCGAAGTCGCGCTGCGCCCGCGCGGCGTTGCGGGCGGCGATCTGGGCCTCGATCTCGGCCGGGAGCACGTCGTCCTTCGGGCGGCAGGATTCCGAGCACTCCGTCGGCCTGGCGGATCGCCGCGGCCGCGGCGGCCGCGCTCGCCGGGCGTCGAGCGAGCCGTCGACCTGCGCGGCGTTGACTTCTCGCAGGAAGGTGAAGAGCACGCCGAGGGCTTCGGCGGTGTTGAGGTCGTCGTCCAGGGCGGCCGAGAAGTCGGCCGCGAACTTCGCCGCGCGCTCGGCCGCCGGAAATGCGCCCGGCTTCGCCGAGCCGCTCCGCGGCCGCGTCGTCGAGCCGCGCGACCGCGGACTTGATCCGCTCGACGGCCGCCGCGGCGCCGGTCAGGGCGTCCCAGGTGAAGTTGAGCTTCTTGCGGTACGGCACCGAGAGGAAGCAGGTAGCGCACGGCGACCGGATCGTCCTGCGCCGGGCGAGGACGTCGTCGAGCGTGAAGAAGTTGCCCTTGGACTTCGACATCTTCTCGCCGTCGACGATCAGGTGCTCGGCGTGGAGCCAGAGGTCCACGAACGGCTCCCCCGTCGCCGCCTCGCTCTGCGCGATCTCGTTCTCGTGGTGCGGGAAGATGTTGTCGACGCGCGCCCGTGTGGATGTCGAAGTGAGGTCCGAGGTACTTCATGCTCATCGCCGAGCACTCGATGTGCCAGCCCGGCCGGCCCGGCGCCCCAGGGCGACGGCCAGCGACGGCTCCCCGGGCTTCGCGGCCTTCCAGAGGACGAAGTCCTTGACGTCCTCCTTCTCGTACTCGTCGTCGGCGACGCGGTCGCCGCGGCGCGCCTGCGTCGAGGTCGATGCCCGAGAGCTTGCCGTAGTCCGGGAAACGTCGAGATGCGGAAGTACACCGACCCTTCCGACTCGTAGGCGTGGCCGCGCTCCAGAAGCTTCGCCGTGATCTCCTGCATCTCGGGAATGTGCTCGGTCGCCCGGGGGTAGCGCTCGGCGCGCTGGATGCCCGAGCCGGTCGACGTCCCGGAAGAAAGGTCGGCGTACTTGCGCCGTGAAGTCGGCGAGCGACAGCCTCGCCTTCGGCGGCGCCGCGCGATCGTCTTGTCGTCGACGTCGGTCAGGTTCATGATCTGCGTGACCCGCCAGCCCTTCGCGACTGCAGGTGCCGCCGCAGCACGTCCTCCCAGAGAAAGGTCCGCAGATTGCCGATGTGCACGACGTTGTAGACGGTGGGTCCGCAGGTGTAGAGCCGGACGTGCCCGGGCTCGAGGGGCGAGAGGTCCGTCATCTTGCGGCCGAGCGTGTTGAAGGCCGTCAGGCTCACCAGACCCCCTTCTCCTTTCTGCCGCTGGATCTTTCGCCAGGTCAGCTCCCGTTTCAAGCCCCGGAGCCGGTCGACGAAGAGCATTCCGTTCAGGTGATCGGTCTCGTGGCAGAGCGCCCGCGCGAGCAGCCCCGTGCCCTCGATCTCCCGCACGGCCCCGGAAGCGTCCGCGCGCCCGGACGCGGACGCGCGCCGGGCCGGATCACCTTCTCGCGCGAGGTCCGGCACGGAGAGGCAGCCCTCCTCCTCCTTCTGCTCGCCCGCGCTCTCGAGGACGACGGGGTTGACGAGCACGATGACGGCGTCCGGGTCGGCCCCGATCGAAAGGTCGATGATCGGCGACCTTCTTGTTGACGCCGATCTGGGGCGCCGCCAGCCCGACGCCGGGAGCCGCGTGGCAGGTCTCGACCATGTCCGGCGACCAGCGCCGAGAGGTCCTCGGCGGCGGGATCGACGTCGGCGTTGCCGGCCAGGAGACGCGGGTCGCCGTAACGGACGATGTCCTGGATCACGCGGCGATGCCTCCGACTCCCGGGTCAGCCGCGGATTCCGGGCGCGGAGCGCTGTCCTCAGCGTTCCGCGGTTCTGTCTCCGGCACGTGACAGAGGCGCAGTCAACCTCGCGGAGGCGATCCCATAAGTGCTTGATTTAAAGCACATTCTGCGTCGAATGGCGGCAAGCCGGCAGGAGTGGCACGCGGCTCGCTATTTTCGCAGCAGCCGGGAGACATGATGAATAAGATGAACGTCAAGCGATTCGGCTTCTTGGCAGCTTCGATCGCCTTCCTGGCGGCGGCGGTGGCGGCAGCGCAGACCGACCGCCGGAGCGCCTACTCGTACGTCCGCGAAACGACCGGCGAGGTCACGGTGCAGTCCGCGCTCCAACGGCTAGGTCGAGGCCCGAAGCAACCTGCCGATCTCGGCCGGCGACGAGATGAAGACCGATGACCCGGCCCGCGCCGAAATCGCGCTCGCCGACGGCAACGTCCTGCACGTGGGCGGCGGCACGCGCTTGAATTCGCCTCGCTGTACGCACAGCAGGGATCCGACGACGAGGTCTCGGCCATCGAGCTCTCGGAGGGTTCCGTCATCCTGTCCGCCGTCGGCTCCTCGGACGAGGGCTCGGTCCCCCGCGTCGACACCCAGCGACGCCAGCGTCTACGCCAACGCCGGCGCCCGGGTGCGTGTCAACGCCGACCTGCGGCGCGGCACCGTCGGTCGTCGTGCGGGCCGGTTCCGTCGAGGTCAAGACGCCGCCGGCTCCTACACGGTGCGCGCCGGCAACTACCTGCTCGCCCAGGGCGACTCAGAGCCGGAGATCGCCCGGGGCAGCTTCTCGCGCGACCGGTTCGACCTCTGGGCCGCCGACCGGCTCGAGGCTGACCTACGACTCGCCGCGCAACGCGTCGAGCCAGTACGTCGACGACGACTACTCGGGCGACGTGCAGTCGCTCGACGGCTACGGCGACTGGGACTACAACTCCACGTACTCGACCAACGTCTGGCGGCCCGACGGTGTCGGTCGGCTGGTCGCCCTACTCGAACGGCAGCTGGTACTACACCAACATCGGCCTGTCCTGGTGGTCCTGGGATCCCTGGGGCTGGTACCCCCACCACTACGGCAACTGGTTCTTCGACGCCGGCTGGAACAGCTGGTGCTGGTCCCCCGGCTACGTCTACTCGCCGGCCTGGGTCTACTGGGGGTACTCCGGCTCGTACCTCGGCTGGTGCCCGACGGGCTGGTACGGCGGCTACTCGCCCTGGTGGAACAGCTACTACAAGAACTGGACTATCCCCGCGACTCGGTGGCCTTCGCGATCAACGGCCGGTTCAACACACGCGAACGTCGACCTGCGCGGCTGGAACTTCACGGGCGTGTCCAACGTCGGCGGACCCGCGGGCCGGATCGACCGTGACCCCCGGCACGCGCGTCGTCGACCGCCTCGGCAGCGACTTCTCGGTCTCTTCGCGTCCCATCGTGCTGGCCGACCGCGGCCGCGGAGGGGTGCAGGACGGTCTGAGCGAACCACATCCGCGAAGCGCCTCGCGTCATCGAGCGCACCTCGGGACGCGCGACTCCCAGAGGCTCGCCCCCGTTCTCGCCCGCCAGAGCACGCTTGCCGCGACGACACCGTGGACGCCCTGCGCGACCGCGCGGTCGTCGCGGAGCGCGGACGGCTGTCGGGCCCCGGCGCGAGAGACCTGGCTCCCAGCGGAGCGGCGGTCGTCGAGCGCGGATCCGGGCCCGTGCGCATCGACCGGGGAACCTCGGGAAGGGCCGTGATCACGGATCGCAACGGACCCTCGCGAGTCGCTCGAGAACCGCGCCCCGCGCGCGCCTTCCGCGCGTCCCGCGCCGCAGGACAGCTGGCGCGGAGGCTCGGACGAGCCCGCCCGCGAAGGACGCGACGTCCGGACCCGGGAGACCTCACGGCCTCCCGCGGCCGACACGGGCCGGAGGAGCGCGGCGCCGTCCGAGGGATGGCGAGGCGAGCCCTCCCGGCCGGGCTCCGTCCGCGCAAAGAGCCGCTCCGCGTTCCGAGTCGGTCGAGCGTGCGCCGAGGTCGACCGAGCGCGAGCGGCGACTGGCGGTCCCGTCCGGTTCCCCCGGCACGCCGGGTCATCGAAGGGGCCGTGCCGGGTCGCCGGGCGCCTCAGGCGATCTCTCCGAAGCTCCTCGCTCGTCGCGAGCGCGACGGGGCGTCGCGGGACGCCTCGCCCCGCAGCTACGGCCGTCCGGCTCCGCAGCGCGACTACGCGCCGCGGGAACAGTCACAGCGCAACGCCCCCCGGGACTACGCGCCTCGCAACTCGGCCCCCCGGGAGTACGCCCCCCGGCAGGCCCCCCGCTCCAGCGAGCGGGCCGCTCCGGCGCCGCGCCAGGCGCCACCGCAGGCCGCTCCGCGCTCGGCTCCTCCGGCGCCGCGTCAGGCGCCCCCGCCGCGCAGCGCCCCCTCTTCCTCCTCGCGATCGGGACGGCCCTCCAGCCGTTCCTGACGTCTCCCTGAGGTTTCCTCCTCTTCCCCACCGCGCCTTCGGGCGCGGTCTTTTTTTGCGCCGGCTCGGACCGATAATGCTCGCCAGTGCGGCGCGTTCTCTCTTTCCTCGGAAATGCCGGATTCGTCTTCTACTGCACGGCGGTGGGGGTGTACCTCCTGCTGCGCCCGTGGACGGGCCGCCCTCCGCTGCCGGGATTGCTGGGATCGGGTTTTTTCCGCGGCTTCATCTCCGGGACTCGGCCTCGTCCATCTGGCCGCCGGGGTCGCCGACCTGCGGGTTCTGTCCCAGGATGCTCAACGGCGAGTCCGGCGAAGCCGAGGAGCGCAAGTGAAAGCGCTGTACGTCACCGACCGGCGGCGCTCGGCGACGACCGCTTCGGCCGCCTGCTGGAGTCATCTCGCGGGGGTCGCCGGCCTGCGCGTCCGAGCTGCGCGAACGGGAGACTTCGGACCGGGAAACCCTGGCCTGGGCCGTGCGGGCCCGTGAGAAGCTGGGCTCCGACGTGCCCCTCTTCGTCAACCGCCGATTCGACCTCGCCCTGGCCGCGGCCGCGGACGGCGTCGCACCTGCCGGCCGACGGCCTGCCGCTCGCCCGCGTCCGGGCGAACACCCCGCGCGGATTCCGGATCGGCGTCTCGACCCACTCGGCCGGACGAGGCCGAGGCGGCGATCGCCGGCGGCGCCGACCTCGTCGTCATCGGACCCGATCTTCGACACGCCCTCCAAACGCGCCTACGGCGCTCCCGCTCGGGCCCGCGGTCCTCGCGCGGCCTCCCGCGCCTCGCGGACCCATGACGCCGAAGTCTTCGCCATCGGCGGGATCGACGAGGCCCGCATCGCCGCGCTCGATGCCTACCGGGACCGGATCTCGGGTGTCGCCGCCGTCCGGCTGTTCCAGGAGTCCGCCGACCCCCGCGCCGTCGGCGGGAGGATCGCCGCGCGATGACGAACCTGCGCGACGGCATCGCCTCGGCGGCGCCGCCGCATCCTGCCGGCGGCCCTGTTCTTCGTGCTCGTCTCCGCGACGGTCGGGATCCTGTCCGGGCCTGGACGTGCCGATGTCGACGCGGCCGCCAAGAGGAACTACGGCGCGTTCGCGATCTACCTCGCCGCGGGCTCTCCTCGCGACGCGAGTGATCGACTTCGTCCTCTTCGATGTCGGCTACCGCCTGCGCCGGGGAACCTCGGCGCCCGCGCTGCTGCGGCAGCTGGCCAGCGTCATCATCTTCGGCATCATCGCTCGCCGTCCTCTTCCAGGTCGTCCTGTCGGCCAACCTCGCGGCGATCCTGACGACGTCCGCGATCATCACGGCCATCATCGGTCTGGCGCTCCAGGAAACGCTCGGCAACCTCTTCTCCGGCCTCGCCATGGCGCTCGAGAGAACCGTGCAGGTCGGCGACATGGTGCGTACCGGAACCGAGACGATCGGCCTCGTCGAGCAACTCTCCTGGCGTGCGATCAAAGTCCGCACGATCGAGGGCAACTCGGATTTCATCCCCAACAGCGTCGCCAGCCGCGAGCGTCTGGAGGTCTTCCGGCGCGGCGGCGCGCCGATGGCGCGCGTCCTCCGCGTCGGGCTCGAGCACGATGCCCCCCCGGCCCGGGCTCGCGCCGAGCTTGAGGCAGCCGTCCAGGATCTGCCGGGCCTCGCCGCGCGTCCGGCGCCGAAGGCGCGAGCTGCAGGCCTTTCGCCGACTCGCGGTCATCGTCTACGAGCTGCGGTACTGGCTCGAGGACTACGCCCGCTATCTCGACCTCGACTCGGACGTGCGCGAGCGCGTCTGGTACGGCCTGCGAGCGCGCCGGTCTCGTCGATCGCTTATCCCGCTGATCCGGCAGCACCAGTACGCGGCGCGGGCCGCTCATGCTGGCGACGCGTCGCCGCTGGTACGCCGGCCGTCGATCGAGCGACGCGAGCTCTTCGCTCCCCTCTCCGCCGGAGAGCGTCGCCAGCTCGCCGGCGGCGCGCGGCGTCTGCCGCTTCGCGCGAGGGCGAGGTCATCGTCCGCGAGGGCGACACCGGCTCCTCGATGTTCCTGATCGCCGACGGGCGCGTCGCCGTTTCGGTGCGCGGAGAAGCGCCGCGACGAGCCAGAATGTCGCGGTGCTGGAGCCGGGCTCGGCCTTCGGCGAGATCAGCCTCCTGACGGGCGAGCCGCGCCTGGCCACGGTCCGCGCGCGCTCGAGGAAACCACGCTGGTCGAGATCGACAAAGAAACCCTCGCCCCGCTCCTCCGGCCAACCCCTCCCTGGTCGAGAAGCTCGACGCCGATCATCCAGGAGCGCCGGCGCCAGACGGCGCGACCGGCTCGACAGTCTCGCGGGCGACGCCGCCTCCGCGCGGAGCCCGAATCGCTGCGCGCCGTGATCGCCCGGTTCTTCGGGCTGAAGGGTCTCGCCTGATGCCCGGCACGGCGGGACGTGGGCCTGCTCCTCGGGCTCGACCTGACGGAGGTCGACCGCGTCGCCGGGGTCCTCGAACGCCACGGCGAGCGATTCCTGGCGCGCATCTTCCGCGACGGGCGAGATCCGCCGCCAGCGGCGGCACCCGCGCGCGTTCGCCGAACACGTCGCCGGCCGATTCGCGGCCAAGGAGGCGGCGATGAAGGCGCTCGGCCTCGGCTGGCGCGGCCTCGCGTTTCGCGACATCGAGATCGGCCGGGACCCGCGCGGCAAGCCGCTCGTCGCGTTCCACGGCAAGGCGCTCGTGCGCGCGCGCTCTCTCGAGGTGCTCTCGGCCGAAGTGACGATCACCCACGGCCGCGACATCGCCGCCGCAGTCGTCGCCCTGCTGACCTCGGACCGCCGCCCGACCCCGGAGATCCGCGCCCTTAGCGCTAAACTGCCGCCCGCGATGCAGGACGGCGCCGACTACAAGAGCACGCTCAACCTCCCGCGCACCGACTTCCCGATGAAGGCGGACCTCGCGCGGCGGGAGCCGCAGCAGCTCGAGGCCTGGGAAAAGATGGATCTCGAGGCGAAGCTCCGCGCCGCCGCCGGCCGGCGTCCGAAGTTCATCCTCCACGACGGCCCGCCCTACGCCAACGGCAACATCCACATCGGCCACGCGCTGAACAAGATCCTCAAGGACGTCGTCGTCCGCAGCCGCGTCGATGATGGGCTTCGACGCGCCCTACGTGCCGGGCTGGGACTGCCACGGCCTGCCGATCGAGCAGAAAGTCGACAAGAAGCTCGGCTCGAAGAAGAAGGACATGAGCACGGTCGAGATCCGGCGGGCCTGCCGGGCCTATGCCGACGAGTACATCGGCGATCCAGCGCGACGAGTTTCGGCGCCTCGGCGTCGGCGGCCTCTGGGACCGCCCTTACAAGACGATGGACTTCGCCTACGAAGCCGAGATCGCGCGGGCGTTCGGCGGCTTCTACGGGAAGAATCTCGTCTACCAGGCACTGAAGTCCGTACGCTGGTGCTTCACGGATCGCACGGCCCTCGCCGAGGCGGAGCTCGAATACGAAGAGCGCTCCGATCCGGCCATCTACGTCGCGTTTCCGACCCAGCTGCGCCTGCCGGATCGCGACGATTCCGACGCGGCGCTCCTCATCTGGACGACGACCCCCTGGACGATCCCGTCCAATCTCGCGATCGCGGTTCATCCCGACGAGACGTACAGCTGGATCGAGGCCGGAGGCCGGCACTACCTCGTCGCCGAGCGCCGGGCGGAAGCCGTGGCGCAGGCGCTCGGCTGGATCGATTGGAAACGGGTGAAAAGCGTGTCGGGCGCCTCGCTCGCGGGCGCCGTCTACGCCCACCCGCTCCCTTCCGAGTGCCGCGGCGAGCTCACGGCCGAGGAAGACGCGCGCTCCTTCCGCGTCATCCTGGGCGACCACGTCACGATGGACGCCGGCACAGGGCTCGTCCACACCGCTCCGGGCCACGGCGAAGACGACTTCCTCGCCGGCAAGCGTGAGAAGCCTGCCGATCCTCTCGCCGGTCGACGAGGCCGGGCGTTTCACGACCGTCGCGAAGTACCAGGGCCAGAAGGTCCTCGACGCCAACCGCGCAGATCGTCGAGGACCTCAAGGCCGTGGGCGCGCTCGCGGGCTCCGATCCGAACTTCCGCCACGAGTACCCGCACTGCTGGCGCTGCAAGAATCCGGTCATCTTCCGCGCGACCGTCCAGTGGTTCGTGCGGCTCGACGACCCCGCGACGGACGTGCGCGCGGAGTCGCTGGCCGCCATCGGCGCGCGTGCACGTGGACGCCGTCCTGGGGCCAGGCCCGCATCGCTCGGCATGGTCGAGAACCGCCACGAATGGGTGATCTCGCGGCAGCGCCGCTGGGGCTCGCCGATCACGCTGCTCTACGCGACGAAGGCCGGCGAGCGCGCCGGCGTCTATCCCTGGAGCGATTCGCCCGCGGAGCAGGCGCAAGTTTCTTCGAGCACGTGGCCGCGAATCTTCCGCGACGAGGGGGCGGACGCCTGGTACGCGCGGCCCGCCGCCGACTTCCTGCCGCCGGGTGCGGACCTGCGCGGCTTCGCGCGCGAGACTTCCAGGCGGAGACCGACATCCTCGACGTCTGGTTCGACTCGGGCGTCTCGCACATGGCCGTCCTCCGCTCGGGAGAATGGCCCGAGCTCGCCAAGTCCGGCGGCCGGCCCGCCGACCTCTATGTCGAGGGGCACGACCAGCACCGCGGCTGGTTCCAGTCGTCGCTCCTGACCTCGGTGACGCTCTTCGGCGACGCGCCGTACGACGGCGTCATCACGCACGGCTTCGTCGTCGACGGCCAGAGCCGAAAGATGTCGAAGTCGCTCGGCAACGTCGTCGCGCCGCAGGACCTCATCCAGAAGTACGGCGCCGACATCGTCCGGCTCTGGGTCGCGAGCCTCGACTATCGCGACGACGACCCGATCTCCGAGGAGATCCTGGCGCGTTGCGGCGAGGCCTACCGGAAGATCCGCAACACGGCGCGCTACATGATCTCGAACCTGTACGACTTCGACCCGCGTTCCGACGCCGTGCCGCTGGCGCGCCTGCTTCCCCTCGACCGCTGGGCGCTGTCGGCCGCGCGCGGGGCCGTCCGGAGAATCCTCGCGGGGTACGAGACCTACGAGCTCCACGTGATCTACCACCAGCTCGTGAATCTCTGCGCGACCACACTCTCGGCGTTCTATTGCGACATTCTCAAGGATCGCCTCTACGCATCGGCCGCGGCGTCGCCCGAGCGGCGCTCGGCGCAGACGGCGCTTCACCGGATCGCGCGGGCGCTCGCGCTCGCGATGGCGCCGGTCCTCGCCGTTCACGGCCGAGGAGATCTGGGCGGCCCTTCCGGGAAAGAAGGAAGAATCGGTCCACCTCGACGCGTTTCGACGGGCTGGACGACGCTACCAGTGACGAGGGTTCCCGAGGCCGCCTGGGAGCGGCTCACGAGATTGAGGGAAGAGGCCTCGGTGATTCTGGAAGCAAGCCCGCAGGGACAAGGTGATCGGATCCTCCCTCGAGGGAGCGATCGCGCTCGCGACGACGCCCGAGCTCGAGGCGGACCGCCGGCGCCACGGGCACCGAGGGCCCGGGGCTCGCCGATCTCTTCATCGTTTCCGCGGTGCTCGAGGGCGGCGACGGCCCGGCCGCCGGCGCCTCCGACGCGCGCGCGTCGCAGACCTACCCGGCCGTCCGGCTCGCCTTTCGGAAAGCGCAGGGCCGGAAGTGCGACCGCTGCTGGAAAGTCACGCCGGAGGCCGACGCGACGGGTCTCTGCGTCCGCTGCCGGTCCGTCGTCGGAGGCGCCGCGGCGTGAGCGCCTCGCGTCTCCGGGAGTCGACGCTTTATCGGGGCGGGTACCTCGCGGTCTCGCTCGCGGTGCTCTTCCTCGATCAGTGGACCAAGGGCATCATCACCCGCACCATGGACGTCCACCAGTCCCGGACCGTCATCGCGAATGTTTTCGACATCACGTACGTCCGCAACAGCGGAGCCGCGTTCGGTCTCTTCGCCTCCGTCGACTCGGCGATGAAGGCGATCCTCCTGAACAGCGTCGCCGTCATCGTCTTCCTCATCGTCTCGGCCTACGCCCTGCGGTCGTCGCACAAGAGCGTGCGCCTCCAGCTGGGACTCGCGCTGATCCTCGGCGGGGCCGTCGGCAACCTCCTCGATCGCGTGCGCTTCGGATACGTCGTCGATTTCCTGGACTTCTCGATCTCGGGCCATCACTGGCCCGCATTCAACGTCGCCGACTCGGCCATCTGCATCGGCGTCGCGGTGCTCTTCCTCGACATGCTCCGGCAACGAGGAGGAGCCCAAGCCGGGCCCCGAAGCCGCGCCGGGGGGCTGAGGGACAGCACCCATTTTCCCGCGCCTCGTCCACATCGGACAGTTCTACCTGCCGACCTATGGCGTCGTCCTGGCGATCGCCTACCTGACGGGCATCTGGCTGCTCCGGCGCAAGGCCCTCGCGGCCGGACCTGCCGGACCAGAAGATCCTGGACCTCGCGCCTGTACATCCTGGCGTCCGCGATTCTCGGCGCGAAGCTCCTGCTGATCCTGGTCGAGTGGCGGCGCTACGTCGCGAATCCGAAGGACCTCGATCGAGGTCCTCCGCTCGGGCGGCGTCTTCTATGGCGGACTCATCGCCGCCACGACCGTGGCGATCCTCGTACATGAACGCAATCACGATCTGCCCGCCTGGCGGATCGCCGACATGGGCGCGCCCTCGATCGCGCTCGGCGAGGCGATCGGACGCTGGGGCTGCTTCGCGGCGGGCTGCTGCTACGGCAAGGAGAGCCACGGCCCGTTCGCCGTCACGTTCACCGATCCCTTCGCGCACGAGGCCGTCGGAACGCCGCTGAACGTGCCGCTCCATCCCGACCCAGCTCTATCTGTCGGCCAACGCCTTCCTCATTTTCCTGATCCTGCAGTGGGCCTACCGCCGCAAGACCTTCGACGGCGAGGTTTTCTGGCTCTACATCCTTCTCTACGCGATCACGCGCGGGATCCTCGAGACCTGGCGCGGCGACCTCGTCCGCGGATTCGTGATCCCGGACGATCCTCTCGACGTCGCAGGCCATCGGTCTCGTCACCGCGGCGGTGGCCGGCGGGATGCTCTTCTACCTTTCGCGCCGCAGCCGCGCCGACGCGCATAGGACGCCGCGCCCGTGCATCGGCGGTTCCGTGTCGGCTCCCCCTCCGCCGGCACGCGGCTCGACGTCTTTCTCGCCGCCGCCTGCTCGGACCTCTCCCGCTCGCGCATCCAGAAGCTCATCGCCGAGGGCGCGGTCCGGGTCGACGGAGACGGCGCCGGCGTCGCCCACGTCGTCCGCGCGGGCGAGGAAGTCTCGGTCGAGGTGCCCGAGCCCCGCGAGAGCCGCGTCGAGGCCGAGAACATCCCGCTCTCGATCCTCTACGAGGACGAGCGAGCTCCTCGCGATCGACAAGCCGCCCGGTCTCGTCGTGCACCCGGCGCCCGGACATCCCTCGGGCACGCTCGTCAATGCGCTGCTCCACCACGTGCGCGACCTCGCGGGCATCGGCGGCGAGCTGCGGCCCGGGATCGTCCATCGGCTGGATCGCGACACCACCGGCGTCCTGCTGGTGGCCAAGACCGACCGCGCTCACCAGCTGCTCTCGCGCCAGATGCGGCGAGCGGACCCTCCGCAAGGAGTACCTCGCGCTGGTCGCGGGCGTGCCGCAGGTTCGCAAGGGCGAGATCTCGCTTGCCGATCGGCCGCGATCCGCGCGACCGGAAGAGATGAAGGCGTTCCGGCCGTCGACAGGGCGAAACGCCGGCGGGAGCGCGCGACGCGCGCACGCTCTACGAGATCGAGAAGCGAGTGGCCGCCGCTGGGCGCTGACGCTGCTGCGCTGCCGCCTCGTGACGGGCCGGACGCACCAGATCCGCGTCCACCTCGCGGCGTCGGGGCTGCCCGTCGTCGGCGACCCGGTCTACGGGCGCGCCCGCTATCATCGCGTCAAGACCCGTCCCTCGAGATCGGCTCCGCGACTTCCCGCGCCAGGCGCTCCACGCCGAGCGCGTCGCGTTCCATCATCCCGCGACGCAGGAGCTCATCGAGATCGTCGCGCCGCTGCCCCGCGACATCCTCGGCCTCGTCGCCGCGATCGACGCGGCCGGGATAGCCTCCCGGCGATGGCCATGACGAGACGACACGCCGAAGTCCTGTACGAGGGGCGGCATCTCCTGCTCCTGCGCCGCAATGGCTGGGAGTACGTCGAGCACCGCACGGCGCCCGAGGCGGCGATGATCGTCGCGCTGACCGCCGCCGGCGAGATCGTGCTCGCCGAGGAGTTCCGCCCTCCGATGAACGCGCCGGTCGTCTCTCTGCCCTCCGGCCTCATCGGCGACGAAGGCCCGGAGGAGGCCGATCGACGCGGCGCGGCGGGAGCTCGCCGAAGAGACGGGCCACGCGGCCGCCGCATGGACGCGCCTCGCGCGCGGTCCCGGCTCGGCCGGCCAGAGCTCCGAGATGATCACGTTCTTCCTGGCGCGGCCCGCCGATCGCATCCGGCACGCAGGCCGCGCACGACGTCGGCAACATCCGGGTGCACGTCGTCCCGCTCCCGGCGCTGCCTGCCTGGGCGCGCGGCGCGGGAGCGCGAAGGCATCGTGATCGATCCGAAGATCTGGGCCGGGCTCCAGCTCGCGGGCGAAGCTACTTGAGGGTCAGGTAGATCGTGACGCCGTCGCGGACGAGCACGACGCGGCTCTCCTCGATCTTCGAAACCGTGAAGCCCTCGACGTAGGCATCGACACCGACGATGCGGTCGTTCAGGAGGGCGCGCGGCGCGTCCTCCGACCAGACGATGCCCGCCGAGCTCGATCCGCCCTCCGCCGGGCAGATTCACCGCGACCGCGTAGGAGCGGCCATCGGCGATCCTCGCGGGAGAACCGGCGGGCGCGGGGGGCGCGGCGGGCATAGCCGCCTGCGGCGGCGGTGACGCGGCGGCGGTCTCTCCCCCTCCGCGAGTGGGCGCCGGTTCCGACGCCGCAGCCCGCGCCGTCCGCGCAGGAGGCGGCCCGGCGAAGGGATCCGTCGCGGCCGTTCCGCGCGCGCTCGGAGTCGTCACGATCGTCTCGACGAGAGTGGGCTCGGGCGATGGCGGCGAGCGCGCCGGTCCGGGGCGCCCGAGCCTCGGACGGCGCCGCGGCGCCGCCGCGTCCCAGACCGTCCGCGCCACGCACGCCGAGCACGGCGACGGCCGCGACCGCCGCGAGCGCCCGGAGCGCGAAACGCACGATCTGCCGCCGACGGGCGAGCCCGGCGTCCGGCAGCGGCGCCGGCGTCCAGGGACGCTCCGGGGACTTCTCGCCCTCCCGGCGCGTCGCTCCCGCCTCCTGCGCGCGCTTGAGCGCGTCGTCGATCAGGCTCATGCGATCTCGCCCTTCGAGCTCGCGGATGGCCTGACGCACGGCGCGCGCCTTCAGCTCGTAGGTGCCGTTGACGTAGCCGTAGAGCAGCGCCTTGTCGCACACGGCGTTGATCAGCCGGGGCACGCCGCCGGCGTAGTCGCTGGATGGTGCGGATCGCCCACGGCGAGAAGGTCGGCCGTCCGTCGGCGCCCGCCACGCGCAGGCGGTGCGCGATGTAGCGCGCGGTCTCGAACCGGTCCAGCGGCGCGAGGTGGTAGCGGACCGTGATCCGCTGGCGGAGCTGGCGCAGCCCCTGCTCGTTGAGCTTCTCGCGCAGCTCCGGCTGTCCGATGAGAACGATCTGGAGGAGCTTGCGCTGATCGGTCTCGAGGTTCGAGAGCAGGCGGACCTGCTCGAGCAGCTCGGCTTCGAGATCCTGGGCCTCGTCGATGAGCAGGACGACGTCGTTGCCGGCCGCCGCCTGGTCGAGCAGGTACTTGTTCAGGATCTCGAGGTACGCGGTCCGGTCGAGCTTGCGAGGCTCCAGACCCAGCTCGGCCAGCATCATCCGCATCATCTGCGTCGACGGTGACCATCGGGTTCAGGATCAGGGCGGTCCGGTAGGCCGGCCCGAGCTCGGCGAGGATCGCGCGGCAGACGGTCGTCTTTCCCGCGCCGACCTCTCCGGTGATCTGGATGAATCCCTTGCGCTCGCGGATGCCGAAGAGGACGTGGTTGAACGCCTCGCGGTGCTTGTCGGAGAAGAACAGGAACCGCGGATCCGGCGTGATGTTGAACGGCGCCTCGCGGAAGCCGTAGAAGTCGTTGTACACCGCGCCGAGCTTATCCCTCGGCTCCGTCGGCCGCGACGCCTCTCAGGGCCTCAAATTTCTCACGACGCCGGGCGCCAGCGGCCGGCAGTCGCTGCAGGGATGGTAGCCCGGCGGCGATCGCCTCGCGTCCGTGTGGAACCGGACCGGTTGCGACCGACCAGCGTCTCGATCCCGCCGCACGTCGGGTAGCAGTAGTAGTGCCCCTTCGCGTTGCCGAGGTACCGCACCCCCGAAGCCGCCAGCTTCTCGAGCGTCTCGGGTCGCGCGCCCTCGATCTCGAGGAGCGTCCGCTTGTTGCGCGCCCCGCCCAGGGAATACTGGCCGAGGTGCCCGTCGCTGCGGACGACCCGGTGGCAGGGAATCAGGAGCGGCACCGGGTTCTTCGCCAGTGCCGTCCCGCGGCCCGCACGGCGCCGGGATGCCCGATCTCCTTGGCGATCCAGCTGTAGGGCCGCACCTCGCCCCGTCGGGATCTCGAGGGCCTTCAGCAGCACCGCCCGCTCGAACTCGGAGAGCCCTCGCAGGTCGAAACGCAGATCCCGGCGCCCTGCGCCCCGCGCGTTGCGGACGAGCGCGCGCACCGACGCC
>CAVULG010000001.1:0-76091 GCA_963742245.1 uncultured Acidobacteriota bacterium | reverse complement strand
GGAGCGCAATTTCGAAGAGCGCCCGCTGAGCCGCAAGGCCCTGCAAGGCGCCATCGAGTGCCGTCAGCTGAACTTCACCTACCCGAACCAACAGAACCCGGCGCTGAAAAACATCAACCTGATCATCAAGCCCGGGGAAAAAATCGGCATCATCGGCCGCAGCGGCTCGGGCAAAAGCTCCCTGGCCAAACTGCTCGTCGGCCTCTATCAGCCGGACGACGGCGCGTTGCTGGTGGACGGCGTGGACATTCGCCAGATCGACGTCAGCGAACTGCGCCACAACATCGGCTACGTGCCCAGGACATCCAGCTGCTCGCCGGCACCCTGCGCGACAACCTGGTCTCGCGGTGCGCGTTATGTCGAAGACGAAATGGTGCTGCAAGCCGCCGAACTGGCCGGCGTGCACGAATTCGCCCGCCTGCACCCGCAAGGCTATGAACTGCAAGTTGGCGAGCGTGGGCAGAACCTGTCCGGCGGCCAGCGCCAGAACGTCGCCCTGGCCCGTGCACTGTTGCTCAACCCGCCGATCCTGCTGCTCGACGAACCGACCAGCGCCATGGACAACACCGGTGAAGAACGCTTGAAACAACGCCTGCAGCCGTGATTGAAAACAAGACCGTGGTGCTGGTGACGCACCGTGCCTCACTGCTGTCGCTGGTGGATCGCCTGCTGGTGATCGACCGTGGGCAGATCCTCGCCGATGGCCCGAAAGCCGTGGTGATGGAAGCGTTGAAGAAGGGGCAGATCAGTGTTGCTTAACTCCGATCAAAAGCCCGGTCCGCCGCTACTTCAAAGGCTCCGACTCGCTGCAGGGCCAGCCGCTGCCCGAGGTCAACAAAGCCCTCATTATGGTCGTGGTCGCGCGTCTACGGCGCCGGCCTCGACGGGGTCGTCGCCGCGTCGACGGTGCCGGTCATCGACCGCATGTCGGGCGACTGCATCGAGTCCTGGTCCGAGGTGTTCCGCGCCGCTCTCGATTCCTTCGCGCTGCATCCCGACTTCATCTCCGCCGGGGCGTGGAGCAGCGAGCCGTGGAAACGGTTCCTCGAAGAGAATCGCCCGGGCCTTCGCCCCACCGGGGCGCCGATCTTCGTCGCCCAGGGGCAGGACGACGCGATCGTGCGTCCGGCGGTGACCGCGGACTTCGTGGCCGGGCTTTGCCGCAGCGGCGAGACCGTGCGTTTCGACTCGCTGCCCGGCGTCGACCACATGCGCGCCGGCCGGGCCAGCGCGACGGCCGCGATCCAGTGGATGCGCGACCGTTTCGAGGGCAAGCCGGCGAAGAACGGCTGCGCGGCGATCGCCCGCTGAGGAAGCCCGCCGACGTCTAGCGGGACGGCTTCGCGGGCGTCGGGCCGGGTGCCGGTGCGACGGCCCCGGGCCGCGGCGGCGCGCCGGCTCCGCCGGGGGGATGCGGGTCGCTCGGGGCGGACGGCGGTCTCTCGAAGAGCTTCGGATCGATGCCGCTGTTGAACTTGCACTCCTCGAGCACGAGCGTCTGGTCCTTTTCGCCGTTCGTCGTGACTTCGAGGCGGTGCGCGACCGGGAAGCCCTCGACGATCTTGTAGTCGAAGTAGTCCGAGACCATCGTGACGGGCTTGCCGTCCGGCGTCGAACCCGTGTGCGCGGTACGCAGGATCCGGCCGGTCTTCGGGTCGAGGAACCAGCGGGCGGCAGTCGATTCGTAGCGGACCTCGAGGATCGAGGCCTCGACTTCGCCCACCTTTTCCTTGCCGGCCGACGCGAGCGACAGCTTCGGGTCGTTCCGGATCGACCGCTGCGCGAGCTGGAGGGGCACACGCTGCATTTGGCGGCGCAGCTCCGAGGCCATCCCGGGGGGCAGGTCCTGCGCGCCGGTGGGGCCGACGAGGAACGCGCCGGCAGGGGAAGCGACCATCGCGACCCGGCCGAACGGCGAGTCGATCTCCTGCATCAGGTAGTCCGGAAAAATCATGGAGGACTGAACCTCCATGGCGGCCTCGCCCTCGGGAGTCCTGGCCGTCAGCCGGCCGCGCGTCCGGACGTCCTTGACGGCGGCGACCTTGTCGCGCCCGCCCATGGCTTCGATGACTCTCGCGAGGAGCGCCTTGCCCTCGGAGACCTGCTGGGGCGACGGCGTGGCGACGGGAGCGGGCGCTTGGGTTGCCGGAGCCGCCGCAGGCGCCTGGGGCGCGGGAGTCGCCGCTGGGGCTGGAGTCTGCGCAACGACGGGCAGCGCGAGAACGAGGAAGGCTGCCGCGATTGCGGCCTTGCGGAACGGGGTCATGGTCCCTCCGAGCGGCGGAGCATATATCGAAGTAGCATGCGCGCCGTGCCGCGACGCGACCAACGAGGCGAACAATCGGTCCTCCGCCGTCTCGAGGAGGTTCGCCACCGCCGGCCGGGCGCGCGCGACGCGGTGCGCGCTCTCCAGGCGGCGCGCCGCATCGCGACGCGCGACCCCGCCTCCGTGATCCGGCTCCACGACGCCGCCCTCTTCCTGCGCGCCCATCCGCACGACCGGCGGGTGCGCGATCTCGCGGAGGCGGTCCTCGCCACGATCTCCCGCCGCGTCGCGGCGCTCGACGCCGCGGGCGAAGACATGGCGCCGTTCGACGATCCCGAGGTCGCCGGAATCGCCGGCACGACCCTCGCGACGGATTTTTCCTTCGACGTGGCGCGGTTCCTGGCGCGCCGCTTCCCGGGCCGACGTGCGCATCGAATGGGACGCGGGCTTCGCGAGCGACCGGATGCGGGCTTCCTGGCCTCGCTTTCTGCCGCTCCTCGAGGAGGAGGCGCTCGCCGACGCCAACGTGGACTACCTCGCGTGGCTCGGCGCGGCCGCGGGGCGGCGCGCCGGGGACGCCTCGTGGATGCTCCGGCGATACACCGGGCATACCGTACCCGGCTCGCACGACGAGGCCGCCGACCGGTTCGACGCGCTCGGAGCGTCCATCTCCTGGCCGCTCGGGGAGTCCCGAGCCTCCCGCACGCGGATGCGCCTGCCGGGGCCGGCCCCGTTCTTCCACGACGCGCCGTTTCTCGCGCGCCGCGACGTATCCCTGGCGGCCGTCCTGTCGGAGCCGAAGCGGGCGATGCGCCGGCTCCCGCGGCGGGAGGGCGAGAGGCTCTGCGATCTCATGCGCGAGGCGACGGCCGCGCGCTACCGGGAGTTCTACACGTTCACCCACGCCGACCCGGCATCGGTTCTCGCCTTTCGGCCGGGGCGGGGCGTCGAGCTCTTCCTCGTCGGCGTCGTGCCGGAGCGGCGGCTTCCGCTGCGCTCGGCCTACGGCGGCTTCGTCGTCCGGAACGGCATCCCGATCGGGTACATCGAGGGACTCGCCCTCGCCGAACGGCTCGAGATCGGCTTCAACATGTACTACGCGTTCCGGGAAGGGGAGTCGGCCTGGATCTACGCGCAGGTGCTCAAGATGCACCGGGACGCGCTCGGCGTGACGTCCTTCTCGATCGATCCGTACCAGCTCGGATTCGAGAACGACGAGGCCCTGGACTCCGGCGCTTTCTGGTTCTACCGCAAGCTCGGCTTCCGGCCGACGGATCCGGGGGTCGCCGCGCTTCTGGCACGCGAGGAGGGGCGCATCGCCGGCAACGCGCAATACCGTTCCTCGCGGCGCACGCTGCAACGGCTCGTGGTGAGCAACCTCGTCTACGACGCTCCGCAAGCGCCGCAGGGCGAGTGGGACCGGTTCCACATCCGCCGCGTCGGCCTCGCGGTCAACCGGCGCATGCGTTCGCGCGGGCAGGAGGCCGACCGGTTCCGCGACGGCGCGCTGAGTCGCGTCGCGCGCGCGCTGAAGCTGTCGCTGCGACGGCTCTCCCCGCTCGAGAGACGTCTCTTTGCGGACTTCGCCCTCGTCCTCGACGGATCGTCCGGCCTTCGATCCTGGAGCGCCGGGGAGCGCCGCGGCCTCCTCGTCCTGGTGAGCGCCAAGGCGCGACGCAGCGAGCGGGAGTACCAGCGGCTCCTGCGCGCGCATGGTCCGCTGAGGCGCAGACTCCTCGCGCTCGGGTCGCGTTAGGAGGGCGACCGCCGGTTGCGCGTCTGGACGATCTCGCCGAGGATCGCGATGGCGATCTCCTCGGGCGAGCGGCCGCCGAGGCGCAGGCCGATCGGGCCGTGGAGGCGGGCGAGCTCGGCGTCCGTAAGGCCCGCCTCCCTCAGCCGCGCGCGGCGCGCCTCCTGCGTGCGCTGACTGCCGAGGGCCCCGACGTAGAAAGCGCGGCTGCGCAGCGCCGCCGTGAGCGCGGGATCGTCGAGCTTCGGGTCGTGGGTCAGGACCGCGATCGCCGTCGAGCCGTCCGGGGCGATGCGCGCGAGTGCCGCGCCGGGCCAGTCGTTGACGATTTCGTCGGCGTGGGGGAAGCGCTCAGCGTTCGCAAATGCCACGCGGGGATCGACGAGGATGATCCGGTACCCGAGCGCGCGCGCCAGCGTGACGAGCGCGATCGCGATGTGGACGCCGCCGACGATGACGAGCCGCGGAGCGGGAAGCAGCACGTCGACGAAGATCTCGCGGCTGTCGGTCCGGACGCGCCGGCTGCTGCCCTCCGACAGCGCGTCGCGCGTCGCGTCGAACGCGGCCGCATCGATCGCGCCCGTGCTGCGGCCGTCTTCGAAGAGGACGATCTTCCGGCCGACCTCGGCCGCGGCCCCCTGGATCACCGTGGCGACCGCGACGGGCGTCTGCGCGCGCAGCGCCGTGTGCACCGGCGCGAACGTCGCGGCGTCGAGCCGCTCGACGTAGACGTCGAGGGCTCCGCCGCAGGCGAGGCCGACGCTCCAGGCCTTGTCGTCGGAGACCCCGTAGTGGAGCAGCTGCGGCTGGCCGCTCGCGAGGGTCTTGCGGCCGGCCTCGACGACGTCGCTCTCGACGCAGCCCCCGGAGACCGAGCCCGCGATCGCGCCGTCCGCGGTCAACGCCATCTTGGCGCCCGCCGGGCGGGGCGCGGACCCCCACGTTTCGACGACCGTCGCGAGCGCGATCGGACGGCCCTCGCGCTGCCAGCGCTCGATGTCGCCGAGGATGTCTCTCACGGAGTCGTCCGAGGCCCGGGCCGCGCGGTCGCTACGCGACCATCTTGTGGGGATCGATCACGAACTTCTTCGCGGCTCCGGAGTCGAAGTTCCGGTAGCCCTCCGGCGCCTCGTCGAGCGAGATCACGGTGGCGTTGACGATCTTCGCGATCGGCAGGCGGTCGTGGAGGATCGCCTGCATCAGAGCGCGGTTGTAGCGCAGGACCGGGGTCTGGCCGGTGAAGAACGCCTGCGACTTCGCCCAGCCGAGCCCGAACCGCATGCGGAGATTTCCTTTCTTCGCCGCCTCGTCCTGGCGACCCGGGATCGTCGGTGACGTAGAGGCCGGGAATGCCGATCCGGCCCGAGGCCCGGGTGATCGTCATGAGCGAGTTGAGCACGGTCGCCGGCGCCTCGGTGCCGTGGTCCTTGCCGTGGCCCCGGGCCTCGAAGCCCACGGCGTCGACGGCCGCATCGACTTCGGGAACGCCCACGACGGCTTCGATCAGGTCTTCGAGCTTGTCGCTCTTTGTCAGGTCGATCGCCTCGAAGCCGACCGCTTTCGCGTGCGCCAGGCGCTCGGGGATCATGTCGCCGATCATGACGACGGCCGCTCCCAGAATGCGCGCCGAGGCCGCCGCGGCCAGGCCCACGGGGCCCGCGCCGGCGATGTAGACGATCGAGCCCACGCCCACGCCGGCCGAAACCGCTCCGTGAAAGCCGGTCGGCAGGATGTCCGAGAGCATCGTCAGGTCGCGGATCTTCTCCATCGCCTGCGCCTTGTCCGGGAACTTGATCAGGTTGAAGTCGGCGTAGGGGACCAGGACGTACTCGGCCTGTCCGCCGACCCAGCCGCCCATGTCGACGTAGCCGTAGGCGCCCCCGGCGCGGCCGGGGTTGACGGTCAGGCAGACGCCCGTGAAGCCTTCGCGGCAGGTGCGGCAGCGGCCGCAGGCCACGTTGAAGGGCACGGTGACGAGGTCGCCGACCTTCAGGAACTCGACGTCCTTGCCCTTCTCGATGATCTCGCCCGTGATCTCGTGGCCCAGAATCAGCCCCTTGGGCGCGGTCGTGCGGCCGCGCACCATGTGCTGGTCGGACCCGCAGATGTTGGTGGTGACGACCTTGAGGATGACGCCGTGCTCGATGTCCTTGCCGTTCGGCGCCACGAACTTGGGATAGTCGATCGACTGGACCTCGACCTTGCCGGGCCCGAGGTATGCGACACCGCGATTGCTCGCCATCTTGATCCTGCCTTCCTGGACGAGTCCGTTTAGAACGCCTTCGCGCCGGCCTCGGCGACGGCGTGGTCCTGATCGCCCGAGCCGCCGCTGACGCCGATGGCGCCCGACCACCTTGCCGTCCTTCTTCAGCGGGATGCCGCCGGCGAAGATCATGATCTTCCCGTCGTTGGAGGCGTGGATGCCGAAGAACTGCCCGCCGGACTGCGAGTGCGCGGCGAGGTCCTTCGTCGCGATGTCGAAGGCGCGCGAGGTGTAAGCCTTCTTGATCGAGATGTCGATGCTCCCGAGCCAGGCGCCGTCCATGCGGACGTGCGAGACCAGGTTGCCGCCCGCGTCGGCGACGGCGATATTCATCGGCTGGCCGATCTCCTGGGCCTTCTTTTCCGCTGCGGCGATGACTCTTCGGGCGTCTTGAAGCGTCACCATTTTTCATCCTCCTCTGCTCGCTCGAGCGGAATGAACGACCGAAGACGGCGCCGGAACGACGCGTCGTCGGGGCTGGCTAGCTTATCGCTGCCCGGGGTCTTGTCGAACGCAGGGAAATCAGTACGCCACGAGCGCGCGTGCCGCCCGGCAAACCTTCTCAGAATTCGGGAGGAAGAATTCCTCGAGGGGCGGGGAGTAGGGGACGGGCGTGTCGGGGGCGGTGACGCGGACGAGGGGGCCGTCGAGATACTCGAAGCACCGTTCCGAAAGGACGGCGGCGATCTCGGCGCCGATGCCGCCGGTCCGGGTCGCCTCGTGGAGCAGGATCGCCTTGTTCGTCTTGGCGACGGACTCGAGGATCGCTTCCTCGTCGATCGGGAAGAGCGTGCGCAGGTCCACGACCTCGGCATCGATGCCCTCGGTTTCGAGGGTCTTCGCCGCTTCGAGCGCCGTCCAGAGCATGGCGCCGTAGGTGATGATCGAGAGGTCCCGGCCCTTTCTCCGGACGGCGGCCTTGCCGATCGGGACGATGTAGTCGCTCGGCAGGCAGCTCTTCCTTGATCCGGCGGTAGAGGAACTTGTGCTCGAAGAAGAGGACCGGGTCGTCGTCGCGAATGGCGGCCTTGATGAGGCCCTTCGCGTCGTAAGCCGTCGCGGGCTGCACGATCTTCAGGCCCGGCGTGTGCGCGAAGTAAGCCTCGGGATTCTGCGAGTGGAACGGGCCGCCGTGGACTCCGCCGCCGGACGGGCCCGCGGATCACGAGCGGCACGCCGACGCCGGTCCGGTAGCGGGACTTGGCGGCGAAGTTCGTGATCATGTCGAAGGCGCAGGAGATGAAGTCGATGAACTGCATCTCGGCGACGGGGCGCATGCCCATCATGGCCGCGCCGACGGCGGCGCCGACGATCGCGGTTTCGGCGATCGGCGTGTCGATGACGCGGTCTTCGCCGAACTCCGTCCATGAGGCCGTCGGTCACCTTGAACGCGCCGCCGTAGGCGCCGATGTCCTCGCCGATGAGGAAGACGCTGCTCGTCGCGCGCCATCTCTTCGCGAAGGCCCTCGCGGATCGCGTCGACGTAGGTGGTCTGTCCGCGTGCCGGGGCGCCCGTCGTCGGGGCCTCCGAGGTGCGCGGGCGCCGCTCAGGAGCGCCTCCGGGAGACGGAGGGCGCCGGCGCGGGCGCAGGACCCGGCGCCGCGACACGCGCGTAGACCCCTTCGAGCGCGAATTCCGGGGATGGGAGAGGGCTCTTCTCCGCGAGCTCGACCTCGCGATCGATCTCCTCGCCGACGGCCTGGTCGATCGCCGCGAGCTCGTTGGCCGAGGCGGCGCCCGAGGCGACGAGCGCCCGCGCGTACCGCTCGATCGGATCCTGGGCGCGCCAGGTCCTCGAGCTCTTCCTTCGGCACGTAGGCCTGCGCGTCGTGCTCGGCGTGCCCCTTCATGCGATAGGTGACCGCCTCGATGAGGGTGGGCCCGCCGCCCCCGCGCGCGAAGTCGACCGCGCGGCGCGCGGCGTCGTGGACCGCGAGGACGTCGTTGCCGTCGACGCGCTCGCCGGGGATCCCGTACGCCGCGGCCTTGTCGGCGAGGGTCTTCGCCGCCGTCTGCTTGCGGAAGGGTGTCGAGTACGCCCATCCGTTGTTCTCGGCGATGACGACGAGGGGGAGCTTCTGGACCGCGGCGAAGTTGATGCCCTCGTGGAAGGCGCCGGTCGAGGTGCCGCCGTCGCCGATCCACGTCATCGTGACGAGGTCCTTCTTCTGCATCCGGCCCGCGAGCGCGATCCCGGCCATCACCGGCACGAGGGCCCCGAGCATCGAGATCGGAGAGATGACGCCCCGCTCGGGCCTGCCGAAGTGGAGATTGCAGTCCTTGCCGCCGGAGGGCGAAGTCGCCCGTGCCATGTACTGGGTCATCACGTCGCGCGGGGAGTAGCCCATCACGAGGACGACGCCCGAGGTTGCGGATGAGGGGTCCGACGATGTCGCCCTTGCGCAGGGCGTAGGCCGAGCCGACGGACGTGGCCTCCTGGCCGAGCGAGCGGTAGAGACCGCCGACGACTTTTCCCTGCCGGTAGAGGTTGACGAGCCGCTCCTCGACGACCCGATTGAGGCGCATGAAGCGGTACAGGTCGAGCTTCTGGTCGCGATTGAGGTCCAGGGGCTCCTCCGAGGGGTCGAGTTTATACGACGCCGCCCGCGCGAGACCGCGTGGCGCGCGCATCCCAGGGCCCGCCGAAGGCGACGCCCGCATATCATCGGGTGCGTGGGGCCCGAAATCTCCGTTCTGATCGCTTCCGACCGCGTGCGCACGCTGCTGCCGGAATGCCTGCGGTCTCTCGAGGCGCAGCGCGACGCCCCGGCCTTCGAGGTGGTCGTGTGCTCGGCCGAGCAGCCGGCGCAGACGCCGATCGGCCTTTCCGTTCGTGGACGGCGGCCGATTCGCGCGAACCCGGCGCGGCGCCGCAACGCCGCGGCGCGGCGAGGCGGCGGGGCGCGCGTCTCGCGTTCCTCGACGACGACGCGGCGGCCGAGCCCGGCTGGCTCGCGGCGGGCGTCGCGGCTCTCGCGGCCGCCGACATCGCCGGCGGCCCGGACCCCGGGCCCGCGCGACGCCCCTTACGCCGAGAGGCTCTCGAACCTGCTCCTGGCAACGCCCGGCATCGGCAGCGGCATCCCCGCGCACGAGTGGAACCCGCGGGGCGGCCCGGTGCGCAGCGCCCACGACGTCGCCCTCTGCAACCTCTTCGTGCGGCGAGAGACCTTCGAGCGCTCTCGGCGGTTTCGACGAGTCGTTCGGATACATCGGCGAGGACACCGACTTCGTGCGGCGCGCGCTCGACACGGGCGCGCGGGTCGTGCTCGACCCCGCGGCGCGCGTCCGCCACCGGCGGCGCGCGTTCCCGGGCCCCTACCTCGCCCAGCGCTGGCGCTACCGCGTCAAGACGGGACGGCTCCTCGTCGAGAAGCCGGGGCCTCCACGCGCGCGGACGAGTGGCCGGCCTTTCTCGCCGCGGCGTTTGCGGCCTCGGCCGGGCTCGCTCTTCTGGGGCGGGACGTTTCTCCTGCCGGCGGCTGCGGCCTACGCGCTGACGACCTGGGCGCTGTCTTTTCCGATCTGGCTCCGCGACCTGTCGCTCTTTCCGGCCGTGCCGTTCGCCTTCGCCATCCACCACGCGACGTATCTCGCGGGTCTGCTGACCGGGATCGGGCGCGGCGTTCTTTCCGTGGCGGCGCGATGAACACCCTCGAGCTCGCCGCGCACTGGCTCCGCGGCCGCGAGACGCTTCCGCGCTACCTGATTCTCGGGATGACGAACCTCTGCAACTCGAAGTGCGTGACGTGCTTCTACTGGGACCACCTCAACGTCAACCGCCACCTCGAGATGAAGCTCGAGGAGTACGACCGGGCCCTCGCCGATCTCGGGCGCTCTTATTCCGTCGTCCTCACGGGCGGCGAGCCGACCCTCAACCGCGATCTGCCCGAGATCACGAAGCTCCTGTACCGCCGCCATGACGCATCGAACGTCACGATGCCGACGAACTCCATCATCCCGGAGCAGGTGGAGTCGATCGTGGCGCGGGTGCTCGAGTCGCGCGCCGACGAGAAGCAGACCTTCACCGTGGGACTCTCGATCGACCATCTCGGCGAAAGCACGACTTCATCCGCGGCGCGCCCGGCAACTTCGTCAAGCTCGAGGAGACGTACCGGCGTCTGGCGGCGCTGAAGCGCCGGACGCGCGGATTCACGCTGAACGTCCAGACGGTGCTGGCGTCGTTCAACCGGGACGACCTCGGAGAGATCACGGACTGGGTGTCGCACAACCTTCCCGAGGTCAACTTCCACTCGTTCGAGCTCCTGCGCCCGCCCTTTCCGGACCCCTCGATCCGCGCGCTGACTCCCGCGGAGTACGCGCAGGCCCTCCGGTTTCTGCGCCCCTACTGGGCGCGCTTCGGGAACTACAACCCCGTGCTTCGCAACCTCAAGGTGGGCGCGCGCACGGCCGAGCTCGAGACGCTCGAGCAGGAGCGGATGGTCTATGCCTGCTACGCCGGCACCATCTCGGGCGTTCTCAACCCGGAGGGCACCGTCTCGCTCTGCGAGGTCCAGTGGGAGATCGGAAACATCCGGGACTTCGACTACTCGTTCAACAAGGCGTGGTTTTCGCCGAAGGCGGTCGACATGCGCCGCCGCATCGCCAACCGCGAATGCTGGTGCACGCACTCCTGCTTCATGACCTCGTCCTTGCCTTTTTCCGTGAAGGGCGCCGCCCACCTCGCAAGGGAAGCGATCCTTCCGACGATCTAGAGCGCGGCTCCGAGGGGCCTGCGGCATCTCCCTGCGCAGGCACGCGGCGGCCGTCCTCATGAGAAGCAACCGGCCGCCGCTGACTGCGTCGGCCCATTCACAAAAGCGCTCCAGTCAGATCGTGGTGCGGGCCGCCGCAGATCACCTGCTCCGGGAGACGCCGCAGGCCCTTAGAGGCACGCTGTCCGCCTCGAGGCCACCCCCCGGAGGAGGTGATGCCCGAGGAGCATGGATGAGTGTGGCTGAAGCCACGCTGAGAGTGCGACGAGGGTTCAGCGGCGGCCGGTAGCGTCTCTCAACGGCCGGCCGCCGCGTGCCGACGCAGGGGGGTGGGCTCGAGGCTTTGTGACGGAGTGGAGATTTCGGGCTAGCCTCCGGCCGCCCCCTCGATCTGCTGCGCCATGTAGTTCTCCGCCCCGATGTCTTTGATCTGCTGGAGCTGCGCCTCGAGCCAATCGATGTGCTCCTCCTCGGAAAGGAGGATCCGCTCGAACAGGGCGCGCGATCCGTTGTCGCCCTTCTGGGTCGCGAGGTGGATGCCGCGGTTCAGGCGCTTGACGGCGTCGTGCTCGAGGTCGAGGTCGACCTTCATCATCTCGGGCACGGTCTTGCCGACGTTGATCTTCATGTACTTCTGCATGTTCGGGATCGAGTCGAAGTAGAGGATCCGGTCCATTGCCTCCTGGGCGTGGCGCATCTCGCCGATCGACTCCTTCTCGGTGTGGTCGGCCAGCCGCATGTACCGCCAGTTGCGGAGCATGCGGGCGTGGATGAAGTACTGGTTGATGGCGGTCAGCTCCGCCGAAAGGACTTCCTGCAGGACTTTCAGGATCTCCGGATCACCCTTCACGAGCACCTCCAAACTGCGGACTCCGGGCATCTTATCCCCGTCGCCCGCCCGGCGTATCATTCGGTCCATGAGCGAAAAAGACCCGCTGGTGCCGGACTCCGTCGCGGCCGCGCGCAAGCGCTGGGCCGAGAAGTCCGGCAAGTCGTTCGAGAAGTCGGCCTCCTGGAAGAAGGACTGGACGACGGTGTCGGGAGCGCCGGTCGAGCCGCTGGCGGGCCCGGATACGCAACCGCCGGCTTCGACTTCGAGCGCGACCTCGGCTGGCCGGGTGAGTATCCGTTCACGCGCGGCGTGCAGGCCGACGGGCTACCGCGGCAAGCTCTGGACGATGCGGCAGTTCGCCGGCTACGGCACGGCGAAGCAGACGAACGCGCGCTTCCACTACCTCCTCGAGCACGGGCAGACGGGCCTCTCGACGGCGTTCCACCTCCCGACCCTGTACGGCTACGACTCGGACCACCACATGTCCCGCGGCGAAGTCGGCAAGTGCGGCGTGGCCGTCGACTCGCTGCGCGACATGGAAGTCCTCTTCGACGGCATCGACCTCGGGCAGGTGACGACCTCGATGACGATCAACTCGACCGCGCCGATCGCCCTGGCGATGTACCTCGCCGTCGCCGAGAAGCACGGAACGCCCTGGGAGAAGGTCGGCGGGCACGCTCCAGAACGACATCCTCAAGGAATACATCGCCCAGAAGGAGTACATCTTCCCGCCGCGGCCCTCGATGCGGCTGGTCACGGACCAGTTTTCCTTCTGCGCGAAGCACGTGCCGAAGTGGAACACCATCTCGATCTCGGGTTACCACATCCGCGAGGCCGGCTCGACCGCGCTCCAGGAGCTCGCCTTCACGCTGCGCGACGGTGTCGAGTACGTGAAGTACGGCATCGACGCAGGAATGCCGGTCGACGAGTTTGCGCCGCGCCTCTCGTTCTTCTTCAACTCCCACAACGACTTTTTCGAGGAGATCGCGAAATTCCGCGCCGCGCGCCGCATCTGGGGCAAGACGATGCGCGAGCGCTTCGGGGCGAAGGACCCGCGCTCCTGGGCCTGCCGCTTCCACACGCAGACGGCGGGCTGTTCCCTGACCGCCCAGCAGCCCTACAACAACGTCGTCCGCACGGCGATCCAGGCGCTGGCCGGGGTGCTCGGCGGCACGAACTCGCTCCACACCAACTCGCTCGACGAGACGCTCGCGCTGCCGACGGACTTCGCCGTGAAGCTCGCACTGCGGACGCAGCAGATGATCGCCCACGAGTCGGGTGTCGCCAACACGATCGACCCGCTCGGCGGCTCTTACTTCGTCGAGGACCTGACGACGAAGATGGAGCGCGGCTGCTTCGACTACTTCCGCCGGATCGACGAGCTCGGCGGCATGGTCGAGGCGATCGAGGCGGGCTTCCCGCAGCGCGAGATCATGGACGCCGCGTACGCCTACCAGCGCGCCGTCGATCGCGAAGGAAAAGATCGTCGTCGGCGTCAACGACTTCGTCGACGACGAGGAGCACCCCCTCGAGATCCTCTACATCGACGACGCCGTCGAGGACCTGCAGAAGAAGGCGGTGGCGGAGCTGCGGCGCACGCGCGACGGCAAGGCCGTGACGTCCGCGCTCGCGACGCTGCGCCATGCCTGCGCCGAGGGCAAGAACGCCATGCCGCCGCTGATCGAGGCGGTCAAGACTTACGCGACGGTGGGCGAGATCTCCGACGTGATGCGCGAGGTCTTCGCGACCTACGAGGAACCGGCGTCGGGTCTTCTTGGTGAGCCACGGCGCGCGACATACAATAGAGACTGCCCAAAGGCTCTGGGAGCCGTGAGAAAATAGCCGTGTCCGACACTCCTTTTGCCTCCATCGAGCAGGCCGTCGAGGACCTGCGCGCCGGCAAGTTCGTCGTCGTCGTGGACGACGAGGACCGGGAGAACGAAGGCGACCTCGTGCTCGGCGCCGAGAAGGTGACGGCCCAGGCGATCAACTTCATGGCCCGGGAGGGCCGCGGGCTGATCTGCCTGGCGATGACCGAGGAACGCTGCGCGGAGCTGGCGCTGCCGCCGATGGTCGAAGAGAACACCTCGAACTTCGGCACGGCCTTCACGGTCTCGATCGAGGCGCGCGGCCGGACGACGACCGGCATCTCGGCGGCGGATCGGGCCGCGACCGTTCTGACGGCGATCGATCCGGCGACCAAGCCCGCGGATCTGAACCGCCCGGGCCACATGTTTCCTCTCCGCGCCCAGGCGGGAGCGGCGTCCTGAAGCGCGCCGGGCAGACGGAGGCTTCGGTGGATCTCGCCCGCATCGCGGGCCTCAATCCCTCGGCGGTGCTCTGCGAGGTCATGAACGAGGACGGAACGATGGCGCGCGTTCCGGATCTCGCGAAGTTCTGCGCGCTCCACGGCCTCAAGATGGTCACGGTCGCCGATCTCATCCGCTACCGGATGAAGACCGAGCGGCTCGTGCGATCGGATCGCGTCGCCGCATCTGCCGACGCGTCTGGGCGAATTCCGGCTCCATGCGTATCGGAGCGACATGTCGAACGAGGAGCACCTGGCTCTCGTCCACGGCGAGATCCGCGAGGACGCGCCGGTCCTCGTCCGGGTGCACTCCCAGTGCCTCACCGGCGACGTGTTCGGCTCCGCGCGCTGCGATTGTGGCGAGCAGCTCGAGCTGGCGATGGAGAAGATCGTCGAGGCGGGCCAGGGCGTGTTCCTGTACCTGCTGCAGGAAGGGCCGCGGCATCGGCCTCGTCAACAAGCTCAAGGCCTACGAGCTCCAGGACCAGGGCCACGACACCGTCTCGGCGAACGAGAAGCTCGGCTTCCCGCCCGACATCCGCAACTACGGCGTCGGCTGCCAGATCCTCCGCGATCTCGGCGTGCGGAAGATGCGCCTGATGACCAACAACCCGTCCAAGTACGTGGCCATCGACGGCTACGGGCTCGAGATCGTCGAGCGAGTGCCCCTCGAGGTCCACCCGACCGACCGTTCGCGCAAGTACCTCGAGGCCAAGAAGAACAAGATGGGTCACCTCCTGAAGCTCGTCTAGGTCTCCCGTTCCCGCCGATCGACGACTTTCCGCTTCCCATTAGGGAAAGATGCTCGTGACAAGACCTTCGAAGATCGTTCCCACCGCTCGGGCCCGGGCCCGAAGTTTCGTCCGCAACGTGATCATCGCGACCATCCTCTTCGTGCTGCTCATGATCGGCGGGCCGATCAAGGTCGTGCCGGCCGGGCACGTCGGGGTCAAGGACCTCTTCGGCAAAGTGTCGCCGAACGGCCTTACGCCCGGCGTGCACGTCGTCGTTCCGTTCACGCGCGTCATCAAGATGTCCATCCAGACTCAGGAAGTGAAGGAGACGACGGAGGTCCCCTCGAAGGAGGGCCTGATGATGGACCTCGAGGGGTCGCTGCTGTTTCAGCCTCGACCCGCCCGGCCGCCGACATCTACAGGACGGTCGGCAAGAGCTACCAGGAGAGCATCGGTCCACCCGCAGATCCGCTCGGCGATCCGCGAGATCACGGCCTCCTACGACGCCAAGGCGCTGTACTCCTCCGAGCGCGAGCAGATCGCCCGGGAGACGTTCGAGCTCTTCCAGAAGATGGCGAGCGGCCGCGGCATCGTCGCCGAGGCCGTGCTCCTGCGGAAGATCGGCCTGCCGCCGATCGTCGCGAACGCGATCCAGGAGAAGCTCAAGCGCGAGCAGGAGGCCGAGCAGATGAAGTTCGTTCTCCAGAAGGAATCAGCAGGAGGCCGAGCGCAAGCGCATCGAGGCCCAGGGCATCGCCGACTTCCAGAAGATCGTCGCCGCCGGGTCTCTCGCCGCAGCTTCTGGAGTGGAAGGGCATCGAGGCGACCGAGAAGCTCGCGATGAGCCCGAACACCAAGATCGTCGTCGTCGGGAATCCGAAGGGGCTGCCCCTCATCCTCGGAGGGGACTCGAAGTAACGATGCCGATCGCGATGCCGGCTGCCGTCCTCGCCGGCGGCGCGTCCCGCCGCATGGGACGGCCCAAGGCGGGGCTCGCCTACGGGAAGGCGACGCTGCTCGAGTTTCAGACGACGCGGCTCGCGGACATTTTCGACGAGGTGTTCGTGGTCGCCAAGGAGCCGCCCGGTTTTCCTCCGGGCCCGGCCGGCGTGTTGCTCGACGGGGCTCCCGAGCACGCCGCGCTCTACGGCCTCGCGCGCGCGATCGAAGAGGCCTCCGACCGCATCTTCGTCCTCGCCGTGGATCTGCCGGCGATGCCCGACGCGCTCATCCGGGCCATCGCGGAGAGGAGCCTCGCCTCCAACGCGGCCGCGGTCGTTCCGCGAGCCGACGGGAGGCTCCAGCCCCTCTGCGGCGTGTGGCGGCGGGCGGTCCTCACGGAGGCGCGTCGGCGCATCGAGGGCGGCGACCTCTCCCTGCACGGTCTCGCCGAGGCGGTTCACGCCGAAATCCTCGAGGAGGACGACTGGCGCCGGTTCGATCCCTCGGGCAACGCCTTCGAAAATCTCAACACGCTCGAGATCTACGCGGCGATGCGGGAGAGGGCGTGAGCGCGCGCGGCAAGCGGCACCGGCAGTTGCACCTGCACGTCGACGCGCGCGGCCACGCCCGGATGGTCGACGTCGGCGGCAAGCGGGCGACGCGGCGGATGGCCGTCGCGCGGGGCGCCGTGGCGATGTCCGCCGCCGCTTTCGAGGCGCTCGCGGATGGACGGCTCGCCAAGGGCGACGCCCTGGCGGTCGCCCGGCTCGCGGGCATCCAGGCCGCCAAACGGACCTCCGAGATCGTTCCCCTCTGCCATCCGCTGGCGCTCGAGTCCGTCGAGGTCGACGTGGCTCTGGAACCCCGGAAGCGCGAAGCCGTCGTCACGGCGACGACGCGCATCACGGGCAAGACGGGCGTCGAGATGGAGGCGATGACGGCGGTCTCGGCCGCGTGCCTGGCGCTCTACGACATGCTGAAGGCGCTCGACCGCGGCGCGGTCATCCGCGAGATCGTGCTGCTCGAGAAAACGGGCGGGCGCTCGGGACGCTACCGGCGCTAGGTGCGGGCCCCTCGGGGTCCGTCGGGCTTAGTCAGCCTCCCCGGGTGTGCATCTCGAGGTGGGGGTCCCTCTCGAGCTCGGCTCGGGGCAGCAGGGGAGCGCGCTGCCGAGCGCGAGCCGCTCCTCGGCGCCCCGGTCGGCGCGGCGGCGCCAGGCGGACGCGATGATTTCGCCGCAGCTCCTCCGGCGCTCGCCCCCGCGCGCAGGGGACGCGCGCAGGTCGAGGCCGCGCGCAGCGTAGAGACAGAGGTACCACTGGCCGTCGGCCGTCAGGCGGCTCCGGTCGCAGGCCCGGCAGAAGGGCGCGGTGGTCGAGGCGATGATCCCGAACGCCGTGCCGTCGGGCAGGCGAAACCGCTCCGCCGGGGCGGAGCTCGGTCCGGCATCGGCAAGGGGATCGGGCACGATGGCGCCGTAGTGGCCGCGCAAGCGTCTCCAGGATCTCGGCGCGCGCGACACGACGCGCTCGCGCGACCAGTGCGTCGCGCCGCCGACGTCCATGTACTCGATGAATCGGACCTCGGCGCCCCAGTCCTGCCCGCGCTCGAGCAGGGCGACGATCTCGTCGTCGTTGACGCCGCGGATGACGACCGCAGTCGATCTTGAGCGAGTCGAAGCCGGCGGCGGCGGCGGCGTCGATGCCCGCGAGCACCCGCGGCAGCTCGTCGAAGCGCGTCAGCTCGCGGAACCGCTCCGGGTCGAGCGTGTCGAGGCTGACGGTGATCGCGGTGGAGCCCGGCGGCCTTCAGGCCCCCGCGGCCTGCGCGGCAGAAGCACGCCGTTGGTCGTCATCGCGATGTCCGGATCAGGGCGATCTTCCCGGCCAGGATCGAGACGAGCCGCGCAGGTCGCGCCGCACGAGCGGCTCGCCTCCCGTCAGCCGGACGCGGTCGACGCCGAGGCCGGCGAAGGCGTCGACGAGCCGGCCGATCTCCTCGAAGTGGAGGATGTCCTCGCGCGGCAGCCAGGCGTACTCGGCCTCGGGCATGCAGTAGGCGCAGCGCAGGTTGCAGCGGTCGGTCACCGAGAGCCGGAGGTTCCGGAGAGGCCGTCCGAGGAGGTCGCAGCAGTCGCCATGGGCGGTCTATAGTAGCCCGCGTGAGCATCCGTGTCGCGATCGTCACCGTCTCCGACGGCGTCGCCGCCGGAGCGCGGGCGGACGCCGGCGGACCGGCCTGCGAGGAGGCCCTCCGCGGGTCGGGATCGGAGCACCACATCGTGGCCCGCGAGACGCTCCCGGACGAGCCCAAGCAGGTGGCCCGCGTCGTGCGCATGACCGGCCGACGCCGAGGAGGCGGACCTGATCGTTCTGACCGGCGGAACGGGCGTCTCGCCGCGCGACCGGACGCCCGAGGGCGTGCGGGAGGTGATCGAGTTCGAGGTGCCGGGCCTGGCCGAGAAGATGCGGGCGGAGACCTCGCGGGGTTTCCCGGCGGCGTATCTCTCGCGCCAGGTCGTCGGCGTGCGGCGCAAGACGCTCGTCGTGGCCCTGCCCGGGCTCGCCCAAGGGCGCGGCCGACTGTCTGAGCGCGATCCTCGGCCTGCTGCCCCATGCGCGTCGCGCTCATCCAGCGGACACCGCCCCGACCACCCGGCCGCTCCCTGACGGATAGACAGGGCGACAGGTAAGATCGCGTCTCCGTGGCAAAGTCCGCTTCGGGATCGACGTCGCTCCTGGAGGCCCCTGGCCGGTGGCCGGCCGCCGCATCGGCCTCATCACCAATCCCTTCCGGCGTCACCTCGGGCGGGCGTGCCCACCTGGAAGGCGCTCCGGGCCGCGCAGAACGTCCGGCTCGTCCGCCTCTTCGGCCCCGAGCACGGCATCGAGGGCGGGGCGGTCTACATGGAGGCGGTCGGCTCGGCGTCCATGGCCCTCGGGCCTGCCGGTCGTGTCGCTCTACGGGAGCACGGCCGAGGACCTGAAGCCGCGGCGCGAGGACTTCGCCGACCTGGAAGCGATCGTCTTCGACGTCGCGGACGTCGGGCAGCCGGTACTACACGTACATCTGGACGATGCTGCTCGCGATGGAGGCGTGCGCGGCCTCGCGCCTGCGCTTCGTCGTCTGCGACCGTCCCGAATCCGATCGGCGGCGCCATCGAAGGGGCATCGCAGGCCACGGGCTATCTGACCTTCGTCGGCCTGCATCCGATCCCCGTCCGCCACGGGATGACGGCCGGGCGAGCTCGCGCGGCTGTTTGCGGCCGAACGGCGACCTGGACCTCGATCTCGTCGTCTCCCCGGCGGCGGGCTGGGCGCGCGAGATGCCGTGAGCCGAGACGGGCCTGCCCTGGGTTGCGCCCTCGCCGAACATGCCGACGGTCGAGCACCGCGCTCGTGTATCCCGGGCATGTGCCTGCTCGAAGGGCACCAATCTCTCGGAGGGCCGCGGCACGACGCGTCCCTTCGAGATCTTCGGCGCGCCCTGGCTCGATCCGACTCGCTCTCGCCGACTCGCTCAACGCGCTCGGCGCTGCCGGGCGTCGCGTTCCTGCCGCTACCGTTCCGGCCGATGTTCGACAAGCACGCCGGGGTCAGGCCTGCGGCGGGGCCCAGCTCCACGTGACCGACCGCGCTGGCGTTCCGGTCCGTTCCAGACGGGCCTGCGGATCATCGAGGCCGCGCGGCGGCTCGCGCCGCTCGACTTCCGCTGGCGCACGGAGCCCTACGAGTACGACACCCGGCCCGGCGATCGACATGCTCACCGGTTCCGACGCTTCCGCGACATCGTCGAGCGGGCCGGCAACCTGCGGGCCGAGATCGCGCGGCACTACGACGCGGCCGCAGCCCTTCTCGCGCGCCGCGAGCCGTACCTGCTCTATCCGGACCGCAAGCCCTCCGTCGTGGCCTTCGTCGGCGGCCACGACTCCGGGCAAGACGCGCGTCCTCGTCGAGGTGGTGCCGCGTCTCAAGGCGCGCGGACTGACGGTCGGCACGCTCAAGCACTCGACCAAGGATGCGCCGAAGACGACGTCCCGGGGAAGGATTCGCAGCGCCATGCCGCGGCCGGAGCCGCGATCGCCGCCTTCGTGACGCCGCGGCGGGCGACGGTGCGGCGTTTCGGCGAAGAGACGCCGCTCGAAGAGCTCCTCGCCGCGCGATTTCGCCGGCTGCGACATCGTCCTCGTCGAGGGCTACAAGTCGCTTCCGCTCCCGAAGATCGAGGTCGTGCGGACGGGCATCGCGCGGCCCGACGTCGTCGAGCCGGCGGCGCGGATCTCCGACGGTCCTTTCGCGGGCTCGGTGCCGACGCTTTCCTTCGGCGACTGGGACGCGATCGCCGCCACGGTCGTCCGGCTGGCGGGACTCGACCGCCGGGACACGACGGGGAGCGCCCCGCGTCGCACGAGCCGCCCCGTCCCGGTTCTCGCCGGGACGACCGAGAGCGGGGCGCGGAACCCGAGTTGAGCCGGCTCCCGTTCCTCGTCTTCGACCTCGACGGCACGCTCATCGACGGGTACGACGCCGATCGCCGACGCGCTCGCCTACGCGATGCGCGCGCTCGGCGAGGCGCCGCTCGGAACTGCGCGTGCGGACGATGGTCGGACACGGCCTCGAGACGCTGGTCGCCGATGCGGTCGGCGCGGAGCGCGCCGCCGAGGGCGTCCGGCTCTTCCGCGAGCGCTACCCGCTGGTCGCGGTGGAGCAGTCGCACCTGCTTGCCCGGAGTCGCGGACGTCCTCGGCACGCTCGCGGGTCGCGGGCCATCGCGATGGCCCTCGCCTCGAACAAGCCGGCGCCCTTCTCGCGGCTGATCCTCGAGGCGAAGGGCGTTGCGCCGCGGTTCTCCGCCATCGGCGGCCCGGACGCACGGACGCCCGCCAAGCCGGATCCCAGCGATGCTCGTGCGACCTGATGGAGGAAGCGGGCGCGACGCCGGCCGGAACGATCGTCGTCGGCGACATGGAGGTCGACTCCGAATTCGCCCGCGCGGCGGGCTGCCGCGTCGTCCTCATCCCGGGCGGATCGCGCACGCGTGAGGAGCTTCTCGGCGTCGATGCGGACGCTCTGCTCGCGTCGATCCGGGATCTGCCGGCATGGCTCGGGTAGGGTCAATCGTGTATTCCTGTATTTGGACTAGGATCGGCGCTCTGATGCTGACGCGGAAGCGAAATACAGGAATACACGATTGACCCCTTCGGCGTTTGATCCGACCGGCGGCACGCCGGGCCAGGTGCGTTTCTTCCTCCCGGGGCCCGTCTGGGTGCGCCACGCCGTCCGGCAGGCGATGGCCCACGAGGCGATCGGCCACCGCGGCAAGGCCTTCTCCGATCTCTACGCGCGGATTCCTCCGCGGCTGGCAGCAGGTCTTCCGGACGAAGGGATTCGTCTTCACCGCGACCGCGGCGGCGACGGGGCTCTGGGAGGCGGCGCTCGCCAACCTCGCGCCCGGAGCGCGTGCTCGCGATCACCTCGGGCGCCTTCTCGGAGCGCTGGGCCGCGTGCGCGCGGGATCTCGGATTACCCCGTGACGTCCTCGAAGCGCCGTGGGGCAGCCCCGGTCGACCCGGCCGACGTGCGCCAGGCCCTCGGCAAAGCGCGCTACGAGGCGGTGACGGTCGTCCACTCCGAGACTTCGACGGGCACGCTCAACGACCTGGCGGCGATCGCTCGGGCGGTGCGCGAGTCCTCGGGCGCGTTCCTGCTCGCCGACGTCGTGACCTCGCTTGCGGGCTCGCCGGTCGAGTGCGACGCCTGGGCTCTCGACTTCGCGCTCTCCGGGCTCGCAGAAGGCGCTGGCCCTTCCGCCGGGCCTCGGCGTCGCTTTCGTCTCCGAACGCTACCGGCGAGCGGGCGCGCGAGAGCTCGCGGGCCCACTACCTGCGGATCTCGGAAGCCGAGGCCTTCGCCGAGAAGCACCAGACTCCGTACACGCCGTCGACGCCGCATCTCTTCGCGCTCGACGTGCAGCTCGACCACATCCTCGCCGAGACCATCGAGGGCCGCTGGGCGCGCCACGACGCGCTGCGTCGCCCGGGTCGAAGACGTGGGCGGCCGAGCGGGGCCACGCACCGCGTGCCTCCCGAGGGGGCGCGTTCCTGGACGGTGTCCTGCCTCGAGCCGCGCGCCGGCATCTCGCCCGAGGCGCTCGTCGCGAAGGTCAAGGAGCGCGGCTTCACGATCGGCGGGGGCTACGGAAAGTGGAAGGCCTCGACGTTCCGGATCGGCCACATGGGCGACGTCGACATGGCCTCGCTCGAAACGCTCCTGGCGGCGCTCGATGACGCCTCGGAGGAAGCCGCCTCGGCCGGAGCCGCCGCGGCCGCTTCGAAGTCGTGAGCCGGGTCATCGTCGCGGAGAAGGTCTCGCCCGCCGGGCTGGACCTGCTGAGGAAGGCGGGTCACGAGGTCGTGGACCTCGCGGGCGCCTCGCGCGAGGCGCTCCTCGAGGCGCTCGTGGACGCCGACGCTCTGCTGGTTCGCAGCGCCACGAAAGTCGACGCCGCGCTCCTTGCCGCGGCGCCGAAGCTGACCGTCGTCGGGCGAGCGGGCGTCGGTGTGGACAACGTCGACGTGCCGGCCGCTTCCGCGCGCGGCGTCCTGGTTCTGAATTCCCCGACGGGCAACGTCGTGTCCGCCGTCGAGCACACCTTCGCCGTCCTCTTCGCGCTCCTGCGCCGGGTGCCGGAGGCCGCGGCTTCGATGGCGGCCGGGACGCTGGGAGAAGTCGAAGTTCGTCGGCTCGGAGCTCGCCGGCAAGACGGTCGGCATCGTGGGCCTCGGCCAGGTCGGCTCGCGCGTCGCCGCGCGCGCCCGCGCGTTCGAGGCGAAGCTCCTGGGGCACGATCCGTTCCTGCCCGAGGAGAAGGCCCAGGAGATGGGCGTGCCGCTCGTGCCGCTCGAGACGCTGCTCGCGCAGTCCGACGTCGTCACGCTGCACTCGACCGCGACGGAGAAGGGCAAGCCCCTTCTCGGGGCGGCGGAGATCGCGCGCATGAAGCCGACCGCGGTCCTCGTCAACGTCGCGCGCGGGAGCCTCGTGGATCGCATCGGCGCTGACCGAGGCCCTGCGCAGGGCAAACGCTCGCCGGCGCGGCGCTCGACGTCTTCGAACCCGAGCCGCCGGATCCGAACGACCCGCTGCCGAAGCTGCCGAACGTCGTCGCGACGCCGCACCTCGGCGCCTCCACGGTCGAGGCGCAGGAGCGCGTCTCGATCCAGACGGTCGAGGCGCTGCTCGAAGCGCTCGCCGGCGCTCGCCTACGTGCCCGCGGTGAACCTGCCGTTCCGCGGGCCCAAGGATGCGGCCGGCGCGGCCGGCTGGATGCGGCTGGCCGAGCGCACCGCGCACTTCCTGTCGGCGCTATCGGCCGGGCGCCTCTACCGGCTGACCGTCGAGACCTGGGGTCTGCCCGAGGACCTGCGTGCGCCCGGTCGCGGTCGCCGCGGTCAAGGGCGCGCTCGAGGCGCAGACTCCCGAGACGGTCAACTACGTCAACGCGCTCTTACATGGCGAGGACCGCGGTCTCGCGCGTCAGCGAGACGCGGCACGAGGAGCCCGGCACCTACGCGCGCTCGATCCGCGTCACGCTCACCGGAGCGGCGACGAAGGGCAGCGCCGACGCGACGCTCTTCACGGGACGCGACGCGCGGGTCGTCGAGGTCGACGGCCTGCCGCTCGAGTTCCGGCCCGAGGGGACGGTCGTGTATCTGCGCAACCGCGACGTTCCCGGAGTCGTCGGCGGCGTGGGCACGATCCTGGGCGAGGCCGGCGTCAACATCGCCGACTTCTCGCTCGCCCGCGGCGACGGGTCCCGCGCGCGGCCGCGGTCATCGCCGTCGACACCGCTCCGCTCCGCGGCGGTGCTCGCCAGCTCTCGCGCGCATCCGGCGGTCGAGGAGCGTGGAGTGATGAGTTGGCGAGTGGTGACCGTGGTGACCCGCACCCGGGTCGTCGTCCTCTTCGGAGGGCAGTCGGTCGAGCGCGAAGTCTCGCGCATCTCGGCGCGGACGATCGCCGGTGCCCTCGACCCGTCCCGCTACGAGGTCGTCCCCCTCGCCGTCGGCGAGGACGGCCGTTTCCTGCCGGCCGTCCGAGTCGGCCCGGCTGCTGGCGGCGGGCCCCGTGCCGGAGCGCTTCCGCGAAGCGGGATCCGGCGGGCGAAGCCCTCGTTCCGCGGAGATCACGTCCCGGGCCGCGTCGACGTGGTCTTCCCGATCATCCACGGAACGACGGGCGAGGACGGCGTCCTGCAGGGCTTTCTCGAAACCCTGGGGTCCCGTACGTCGGCGCGGGGGTCGCGGGCTCGGCGATCGGAATGGACAAGTCGATCTTCAAGGCCCTGATGCGCGACGCCGGGATCCCGACGCCGCGCGCGGCCGTCGGCGGAGTCTTCCGGCGCGCCGAGCGGCCGCGCGCGGGAGCGGCTCGTCGCGGCCGGCGTGGACGCTGCCGGTCTTCGCGAAGCCCTGCAACGGCGGCTCATCGGTCGGGGTGTCACAAGGTCAAGCGCTGGGAGGATCTGCCCGCGGCGATCGAGGCGGCCCTGCGCTACGACGAGCGGGCGCTCGTCGAGGAAGGGATCGACGCCCGCGAGCTCGAATGCGCCGTGCTCGGCAACGAGGAGCCGAAGGCCACGATCCCCGGCGAGATCGTCCCGGGCCACGAGTTCTACGACTACGACGACAAGTACCGCGACGACAAGGCGAAGCTCCTCATCCCGGCGGAGGTCCCCGCGGCCGTGGCGGAAGAGGCGCAGGAGTCTGCTCGGTCCGGGTGTTCCGCGCTGCCGGCTCTCGGGTATGGCGCGCGTCGACTTCTTTCTGGAGAAGCTCGGCCGGACGCCTGCTCGTCAACGAGGTCAACACGCTGCCCGGGTTCACGGCGATCTCGATGTACCCGAAGCTCTGGGAGGCGAGCGGCGTGGCGCTTCCGGCCCTCCTCGACGAGCTCATCCGGCTGGCCCTCGAGCGGCACGAGCGGCGAAGCCGCGTCCTCAGAGCGGCCGCCGGCGGAGCTTTCGTGAACTGGCGCATCACGCTCACGGCCGCCGCCGTGCTCGCCTTCACCTCCACCGGCGGGGCTCAGCAGGGTGCTCCGGAGCCGGTCCGGGAACAGGTGACGGTCTCCCAGGTCGAGATCACGCTCCACGTGACCGACAAAGCCGGCAACGTCGTTCCGAACCTGAAGAAAGAGGACTTCCGCCTCTTCGTCGACGGCCAGCCGGAGCCGATCGAGTCCCTCGAGTGGGTGGGACAAGTCTCCGCCGCGGTGCCCGAGCGCACGACGACCGTGATCCGGTCCGACATTCCGGCGTCGATCCCGGTCGCGGAGCCGACCGGGCGCCTCATCGTGATGATCTTTCAGTCCCACATCGAAGGCCAGAAGGACGACGGCCTCATGCGCATGAAGCGGCAGGCGCTCGAGTTTCTCGGCTCGATCCTTCCCGAGGACCGCGTGGCCGTCCTGACGGAGGGATCGCGGCTCTGGTTGAACCTCGACTTCACCTCCGACGTCGCCGCGATCCGCAAGGCGATCAACATGGTGCCGCGCAAGCAAGAGATCGCGCGGGCGGAGGATCCCGGCCTCTCTCGATCGGCGCGCATCTGTCGCTCGAAGAGGAGCGCGCCGCGACCACGATGGAGAAGGGTCTCTTGGCCGTGGGCCGGGCGCTGCGTCCCCTGCCCGGGTCCAAAGCGGTCCTCTTCTTCGGCTACGGCGTCGGACGCTACAGCGCGTCCGGCTCGGCGGCGGACTACAGCATGGGCCGCTTCGATTCGACGCCCGATCTGGCGGCCGCGCAGCAGGCGCTCGCCGCCGCGCAGGCGCCCGTCTTCTCGCTCGACGTCTCGAGCGGCGCGCACAGCCTCGAGGCGGGTCTGAAGCAGCTCTCCTTCGACACGGGCGGTTTCTACATGCGGACCGAGACGTTCCCGCGCTGGGCGATGGGAGCCGTCCGCGAGGCGATGCGGGGTCACTACGCCGTCGTCTTCGTGAAGCCCACCGGCAAGCCCGGGCTCCACAAGATCACGATCGAGCTGATGCGCGGCGCGGCGGTTCTCTCTCTATCGCCAGGAGTACGACGACAGCGGGGCCCCGTCGCCTCCCGGCTCCTGACGCCCCCGCCCAGCTATTCGCCGTCGACGCCGGCGATCTCGAGGACGAACTTCGGAACCATCGGCTCGTCGGGCACGACGAGCGCCTTGCCGCCTCGCGTCAGGGCCCAGCGGTGGAGCCAGGAGATGCCGCCGGCTCTCCGACGTACGTGTCCGGCGAGCGGAAGGCGGAGTCCGTGAGGGTCTCGGAAAGCGGCACGAACGCGTAGCCCCGCTTCTTCATCATCGCCGCGAGAGCGGGGAACGCCGTCCGCGTTGAGCGAGTTGGCGTGGATGAGGAGGATCTGCGGGATCTCGCGGTCAAACAGCACGCGGGACTCCCGCTCGAAGTATTCGAACTTGGCGTCCATGTAAGAGACGTACGTCTCGAGGATCCGCTTCTGGAGGGCGGCGTCGCCGCGGTCGGCGGCGATCGCGTAGGCGCCGCGCGAAGATCCACTCGCCGTTGTCCTGAGTCACCGGCGCGATCGTGTAGCCGCGCGCGGCGAGGAACTCCTCGAGGCCGCGCTTGGTCGCGAGGTCCCGGCCGGTGTGGAGGAAGGGATGGCGGAAATAGCTCGAGCTTCTTCCCGCGCGCGGCCAGAAGCGCCTTCGTCACCTCTTCGCCCCGGACGGTGTCTTTCTGGAACTCCGCGAGGGGAACGCGATGGAGATCCGGGTGGGAGTAGGTATGGTTGCCGAGCTCCATGCCGGCGTCGAGCCAGGCGGCGAGCAGCGCGACACGGGCGGCCTCGCGCGTCACCCTTCGGTGCAAGCTTTCCCTCGTTGACGAATCCGATCGCCGGAGCGCCCGAGGCCTTCAGGGCCGCGAGGAGCTTCGCCGTCATCGCCTGGAACGCGGCGAGGTCGCCGCCGGCCACGGATGCGGGCGGACCCGGCAGGTCGTCGATCGTGATGGCCACGCGGCGTCCCGCCGCCGGCGTGCCGGCGAGGGAAACCGAGAGAAGCGGAAAGGAGCCCCGCGAGGAGGATCATCCGCCGAATGCCGGAACGTTTTCCCGCAGAAACGCGTCGAGCGACCGCGGCGGGCGGTCCAGGACTTCCTCGACGCCGAGAGTCACGGCCGAGCCGTTGCGCGTGCCCTCGCCCTTCTGGAACCACTCCAGAAGCTCGACCCAGGCCCGGGCGCTCCACTCGGATTCGCCGGACTGCATCAGGCTGCGCAGCCCTTCCTCGGGGGTCTGGTTCACGAAGCGGACCTCGCGTCCCGAGATCGTCGCGATCCGGCGCGTGACGTCGGCGTGGGAGTACGCCTCCGGCCCCGTCAGCTCGTAGGCGCGGCCCTCGTGACCCGGCTCGATCAACACCCGCGCGGCGACCTCCCCGATGTCCCGGGTGTCGATGTCCGCGTGGCGGCCCTGGCCTGCCGGAGACGCCAGGACGCCCTGGGCGCGGATCCCGTCGGCGTAGTCGAGGTAGTTCTGCATGAAGAAGTTCGGCCGCAGGAACGTCCATGCGAGGCCGGAGGCCTCGATGTGGGCCTCGGCGTCGCGGTGGAGCTTCAGGAAGAGCGGCGGAGCCGCCGCATCGGCGCCGGCCGTCGAAACCTTCACGACCCGGGAGACACCGGCGCCCTTCGCGGCGTCGACGATGCGGGCCTCGGTTTCCGGCTGGGTGGGAAGCGAATTCGTGAGGAGAAAAAGCGTGTCGACGCCTCGCAGCGCGGTCTGGACCGCGGCCGCGTCCGACAGATCCCCGACCACGGCCTCGCCCCCGGCCTCGCGGATCGTCTGCGCCTTGCCGGTGCTGCGCACGAGCGCGCGAAACCGGGACCGCCCGCCGAGAGCAGGCGGACGAGCTCCTGGCCGATCTTGCCGGTCGCACCGGTGACGAGGATCATGGGGAGGAGCGAGTTTAGCGCGCCCTCGGCGAATTGTAAGCTTCCGGCGCGTGCCGGAGCTGCCGGACATCCTCGCCTATCTCGCGGCGCTCGAGCCGCGCGTCGTCGGGAAGCGGCTCGAGTCGGTCCGGCTCGGCAGCCCGTTTCTCCTGCGCTCCGTCGCGCCGCCGCTGGCGAGCGCCGAGGGACGTCGCGTGCTGGGCCTCCGGCGGCTCGGAAAACGCATCGTCTTCGAGCTGGAGGGCGGTCTCTTCCTCGTCCTCCACCTGATGGTGGCCGGCCGGCTCCACTGGAGAAAGCGCTGCGCGAAGGTCGGAGGCCGCGCCGCGATCGCGGCGTTCGATTTTCCGGAAGGCTCGCTCGTGCTGTCCGAGGTGAGCACGAAGAAGCGGGCGTCGCTCCACCTCGTCGAGGGGCGCGCGGGCCTCGCGGAGTTCGACCGCGGCGGCATCGAGGTCCTCGACGCGGACCTGCCGCGATTCCGCGAGGCGCTGACACGGGAGAACCACACGTTGAAGCGCGCGCTGACGGATCCGCGTCTCCTCTCCGGCATCGGCAACGCCTACTCCGACGAGATCCTCCATCGCGCGCGCCTGTCGCCGGCGAAGCTGACGCAGCGGCATGACGGAGGAGGAGATCGTGCGGCTCCACGCCGCCGTCCAGAGCGTCCTCGGCGACTGGATCGACCGGCTGGCGGCCGAGGCGCGGCGCCGCTTTTCCCGGAGAAGGTCACGGCGTTTCGGGAGGGGATGGCCGTCCACGGCCGGTACGGCAAGCCCTGCCCGGTCTGCGGCATCGCCGGTCCAGCGGATCGTCTACGCGGAGAACGAAGCCAACTACTGCGCGACCTGCCAGACCGGCGGGAAGCTCCTCGCCGACCGCGCACTTTCGCAGCTCCTGCGAGGCGACTGGCCGCGCACGCTCGAGGAGCTCGAGGAGCGCAAGAGGTCCGGCGGACCGCGAGCATCGCGCGGCGGATGAGACGCGCCGCCGTCTCGCGGGCCGCGGCCGTCCTCGCGTGGCCGGCGCTCGGCGTGTCGGCCAGGACGGTGTCCCCGATTCCGCGGGGATCGTCGCCACGAGTGGGGCCTCGCCGCGGGCTATGGGATTCCCTTCGACGCTGGGCCGGGCGACGCTCGGAAGACCAGGTCGTCGCTGTGCTCCCGTCGATCTCCTTTCCGGTCTCGGCTCGCGGCTCGAGTACACGGTCGACGGCGCACTTCCCGAGCGCTATCTGACTCCCGGCGGCTACTTGCTCGGGCTGCTGCCCGTCGGGCGCGCGGCTTCTCGCTCGGAGGAGGGGCGGCAGCCTTACGCGGCGCTCGGCGTCGGGCTTCGGCTGGACGGACCTGGACGGTCTCGAAGAGATCTCCGGCGCTTCAACTTCCGCATCGAGGGCAGCGTCGGGCTGCGGCGCCGCGTCCCGGACGGCCGCCGCCTGGACGCTCGAGGTGCGCTACCATCACACGTCCAACGCGGGGACGGTTGCCCAACTACGGGCTGAACTCGATGGTCTTTCTCGGGGGCTGGCGGTTTCGCTGACTCGGCGCCAGTCAGGGCAGCCGCCCGGCGAGAATCGCCGCGAGCTTCGCGGCGTCGATGTTCCCGCCGGAGACGACGCAGACGACCTTTCCGCCGGGCTCATCCGACAGCGCGGCGGCCACGGGAACGCGCGCCCGCGCCTTCCGCGACGACCCGCGCGCGCGCCGCGAGCAGGCGGATCGCCGCGGCCGTCTCGTCGAGCGAGACGACGAGCGAGCCGGCGAGGAGCGCGCTCGCGAGTCGGCCACATCTCCGGGAGCACGCTGCGCGCCGCCGATGCCGTCCACGAAGCTCGGCGCGATGAGTCGATCTCGCGGGGCGCCCCGCGGCAGCGACGCCGCGAAGGGCGCGGCCGTCTCGACCTCGCAGGCCAGACGCGCGTCGCGCGGCCGGAGAGCCGCGATCGCCGAGGCGATCCCGCACGAGAGACCTCCGCCGCCGTACGGCACGAGCACCGCGTCGACGTCGGGCAGATCCTCCAGGATCTCCAGCCCGATCGTGCCGTTGCCGGCGATGACGCGCGGTCGGCGACCGGGTGGATGAAGAGGCCGTCCATCCCCGGGATACGCGATGCTCGACGAGCGACCTGCCACCATCGCTCGAGCGGCACCTGCGACGATCCGGCCGCCGAGGCGCTCGATCGCGGAGATCTTGGCCGCGCGGAGCGTGCTCCGGCACGACGACGGTGCACGGGATGCCGAGCCGCCGGCGCCTCCCAGGCCACGCCCTGCGCCATGTTGCCGGCGCTCGCCGTCCAGACACCGCGGGCGAGAGCCTCCGGCGAGCGCCAGGCGCCATCGCGTTTGCCGGCGCCGCGGAGCTTGAACGAGCCGATCGGCTGGAGGTTCTCGAGCTTGAGGAAGATCTCGGACGGAGACCGTCGACGTCGAGCCGGAGCGAGCGGGGTGCGGACGGCCGGCGCCGGCGATGCGCGAGCGGGCCGCGCGGATTTCGTCGAGCCCGATGGCGGCTCAATCGGCTTCGTGGCGGCCTCCGCCGAACTCCACCCACTTTCCGAGCCCGGCGTCCGCGGGCCTTCGCGTAGATGTGGTGCGCGGCCGCGACGTCCTCGATCGCGAGGCCGACCGACTTGAAGAGCGTGACGTCGGTCGGGCGAGGTGCGGCCCGGCGACCTCGCCGGTGACGAGCTGGCCGAGCTCGCCGACGGATGTGGTCGTCGGCGACCGCTCCCTCGCCGCGGATCGGGATGAAGGTCGCCGGCCTCGGCGAGCGCGGACTCGCGATGGTCCACGAAGAGCCGCGACGCGCAGAATCGCGGCCGTGTCGAGCTCGCGGGCCGTCGAGACGCTCGAGCCGACGGCGTTGACGTGGGCGCCCGGAGAGAGCCAGTCGCCCAGGACGCACCGGCTCGCGGCGACGACGTGACGGTGCAGACGATGTCGGCTCCCTCGGCACCGCCTCCTCGACCGACGCGCAGGCCGTCGCTCGGCATGCTCGTGGCGCTTGGCCTTCGCGCTCGGCGAAGCTCTCTGGCCCGCTCGGGGGTCTTGCTGGCGACGCGGATCGCGCCGGATCCTGCGCACGGCCAGCATCGCCTCCAGGTGCGTGCGGGCCTCGACGCCCGAGCCCACGATCGCGAGGTCGCCGGCGTCCTCCCGGGCGAGAATCGCGTGGCGAGACCGCTGACCGGCGGCCGTGCGCACGCGCGGTGACCGACGTGGCGTCGATCGACGGCGAGGAGGCGGCCGCGGCCCGCCTCGAAGAGGAGCACCGCGCCCTGGTGGGAGTCGAGGTCCGTGCCCTCGTTGCGGGGGAAGAACGTGACGGCCTTCAACCCCGATCGCCGCGTGCCGGTCATGTGCGCCGGCATCAGGCCCAGCGCTCCCGATCTTCTCCGGCAGCCAGACGATCTGGCGGACGGGCATCGCGGCTTCGCCGCGGGCGAGCGCGGCGAAGGCGCGCGCCATGACGTCGACGCATTCCTTCATCGGAAGCAGGCGCGGGACCTCGGACTGGTTGACGATCAGGACGTCGAACACGATTCCTCCACTCTGCTCGGGAAAACGAAATGACGAAGCGGCGCAAGGATAAAGCCCTCGCGGCCTCCCTACTGCCAGCGGAAAATCTTGAGCGCGAGGAGCAAAGCTGACGACGCCCCAGGCGGACATGATCGCGAGCTCGGTCGCGATACCCGGGAGGCTCCGCCCCTCCGAGCATCACGCCGCGCAGAGGCGTTGTTCAGGGCCGTCAGCGGCAGCGCCTGGATGAAGGGCTGCGCGGCCTTCGGAAAGCGCTCGGACGAAAAGAAGACGCCCGACAGGAGCCACATCGGAACCATGACGAGGTTCATCAGGCCGCTCGCCGCCTCGAGCGTGCGTGGCGCGCGCCACGACGAGCAGGCCGATTCCGGCGAAGCACAGCGCGCCGAGGACCGTCGACGAGCGCCGAGGACGCCAGAGCGGCCGCGGATCGGAACGTGGAACGCCGCAGACGCCGAAAGCGAGGATGACGCCGACCTCGACGACCAGGAACACGAATCGCGACAGGATCTGCGCCAGCAGGTAGTCGGCTGTGCCGCATCGGCGTCGCGACCATGAGCTTGAGGGTCTTCTTCAGGCGCGCGGTGACGATCGAGAAGCCGATGCCCCAGATCCCGGTGCCCATGAGGTTCAGGCCGAGGATCCCCGGCATGCAGGAAGTCGATGTAGCGCGAGCCCTTCTCGTGGACGATCGGCCAGGCGTCGGGTCGACGGGTCGGCCCGGCCGCGGGAGCGCTGGATCGCGTCGTCGACCTCGAGCCGCGCGATCGCGCGCGTCCGGCCGCGTCGGGTCGAAGTGGTACACGAGTCCCGGCCGGACTCGGCGCTTTCTTCGACGAGGAGCGTGATCTTTCCGGTCCGCAGCCCCTGCGAGCCCCTTCCGCGAGCGTCGGCGTAGGATCGGCGGCCCGACGAGTGCCCGCCTTCGCGAGCGCCCCGAGATCTCGGCCGAGCCGTCGGTCCGGCGACGACGCCGACGGGCACGGGATCCGGCGGACGGTCGCGGAAGGCGAAGCCGAGGACGACGGCCATGATGATCGGGAACGCGAAGACCCAGAAGAGCGCCTCGGGCTCGCGGACGAACTCCAGGATGCGCGCCCGCGTCAGCGTGTAGCAGCGGGTTCTTGCGCTCACTCATCGCGCAGCTCCCGTCCCGTCAGCGCGATGAAGACGTCCTCGAGCGTCGAGCGGTGCGTCGAGAGCGACACGAGCCTCGCGCCGCGGCCGTCGAGCGCCGCGAGCAGCGGCGGGCACCGCCTCGGCGAGCGAAGCGGCGAGCCGAGGAGCCAGCGGCCGTCGCGCAGGCGCCGCTCGCCGACGCCGCGGCACGCGCGGCGAGCAGCGCCTCCGAGACGGCGGGCTCGGTCGAGAACTCGATGAAGTGCGGGGCGCTCGAGCCCCGCGATCAGCTCCGCCGGCGTGCCGAGGGCGATGATCCGGCCGTGGTCGACGATCGCCACGCGCTCGCAGAGGCGCTCGGCCTCTTCCATGTAGTGCGTCGTCAGGAGGACCGTGCGGCCGGCGGCCTTGTACGCCGCGATCCGCTCCCAGAGCTGGAGGCGGCTCTGGGGATCGAGGCCCGTCGTCGGCTCGTCGAGGAAGAGGATCTCCGGGTCGCCCGCCAGCGCGCAGGCCACCGCGAGACGCTGGCGCTGGCCGCCCGAGAGCTTCCCGACCCGCGCGTCGCGCTTTTCCTCGAGCGAGAGGTCGGCGAGGAGCTGCTCCGGCGAGCGGCCGCGCTCGTAGAAGGAGCCGGAAGAGCTCGAGCGTCTCGTAGACGGTGAGCTTCTCGGTCAGGCGGCTCTCCTGGAGGGAGACGCCGAGCCGCTCGCGCAGCTCCCGCTCGTCGCTTGCCCCAGCTGGCGCCCGAGGATCGAGACCTCGCCGGCATCGGGAACGGTCAGGCCCTCGAGGATCTCGATCGTCGTCGTCTTGCCCGCGCCGTTGGGCCCGAGCATGCCGAAACACTCGCCGGGGGCCACCTCGAGATCCAGGCCGTCGACGGCCTTGACGTCGCCGTAGTGCTTCTTCAGCCCGCGACAGGAGATGGCGGGGGCGGACATCGGAGGCGGATTCTATCCGCGCCGGACGAGGCGCTCTCGCCCGACCTCAGTAGGCCGGAACGACGATCCCTTCGAACCCGGAGTCTTCGGGCGCGCGAGCGCTCGGTCGGCATTTTCGCGAGAATCGAACGGCCCGATCTTCACGCGCGTCAACCCCTCGTAGGGCTCGAGGTACGCGGGAAACCCCGCCGCGCGCATGCGCTCGGCGTGCCGCTCGGCGCGGCCGGGCTCGCCGAAGGATCCGACCTGCACGGCCCACGGACCGGCGGCGACGGCGGGCGGCACGGGAGTCGGGACGGCGCCGGGCGAGACGATCGTCACGCGCACGGGTCCGACACCCGGCCCGATCAGGTCGAGCCGGCGCGCCGCCTCGCTGCGAGAGATCGATGACGCGGCCGTGCACGAAGGGCCCGCGGTCGTTGATCGCGCACTTCGACGGTCTTGCCGTTGTCGAGGTTGGTGACCGTACACGACCGTCCCGAGGGGCAGGTCGCGATGGGCGGCCGTCATCTTCGAGGAGTCGTAGATCTCGCCCGAGGCGGTCGGCTTGCCCTCGAACCCGTCGTTGCCGCCGTACCACGAGGCGAGGCCCTCCTCGCTCCACCCGGTCTTCGCATCGCCGGGCGGGATCGGGCGCGAGACGGGACGGCTCGAGGCGCAGGAGACGGCGAGGAGGACGAGGAGCAGGGCGGCGCCGGGGATGCGCCGCACCCTACACGCGCACGGGAGCGCTCTCGGCCGCCGTGGCGCCGGCGAGAGCGGGGTCGAGCTCCTCGCGGACGAAGTCCTCGACCTGGGCGGCGCTGCGGCCGACGAGGGTCTCGGGGCGGGACGCCCCCTCCAGGGCCTCGCGCGACAGGCCGAACGCGGAGTCGGCGGCGATCCGGTCGAAGAGGTCGGCCGGCGCACCGGTCGCAGAGCGCGCGTCGGCCGAGGCGCGGGCATGGACGCGCAGGCGCTCGTGCAGCTCCTGCCGGTCCCCGCCCGCGCCGCACGGCTTCCATCATGACGTTCTCGGTCGCGAGGAACGGGATCTCGGCCTCCAGACGCCGCCGCGACACCTCGGGATGGACCACCAGGCCGCCGAAGACGTTCTCCGCGCAGCACCAGGATCGCATCCGTCGCGAGGAACGCCTCCGGGCACCGCGATGCGCTTGTTGGCCGAGTCGTCGAGCGTGCGCTCGAGCCACTGCGTCGCGGCGGTCATGGCGGTGTCGAGCGAGAGGGCGATGACGTGCCGGGCGAGCGAGCACATGCGCTCGGCGCGCATCGGGTTGCGCTTGTAGGGCATGGCGGACGAGCCGATCTGGTTCGTCTCGAACGGCTCCTCGAGCTCGCCCTCGTGCTGGAGCAGGCGCAGGTCCGTCGCCGCCTTGTGCGAGGACTGCGCGATTCCCGAGAGCGCGTGGACGACGAAGTCGTCCTGTTTGCGCGAGTACGTCTGGCCGGAGACGCGCTGCCGGCGTGCGAAGCCCGCGCGCTTCGACAGGGCCGCGTCGAGCTCCTCGACCTTCGCGGAATCGCCGCCGAAGAGGCGCGAGGAACGACGCCTGCGTGCCCGTGGCGCCCTTGGCGCCGAGGAAGCGCAGACCCTCGCGCGCGGCGCGCACCTGCTCGAGGTCCGCAGGAAGTCGGAGGCCCAGAGGGTGGCGCGCTTGCCGACGGTCGTCGGTTGGGCGGGTTGAAAATGCGTGTAGGCGAGGGCGGGAAGTCCCTGGTGCGCGACGGCGAAGTCGCGGAGGTTGAAGAGGACCGAGACGAGGCGGCGCTCGGTCAGGGCGAGGCCCATCGCGCATCTGGATGAGGTCCGTGTTGTCGGTCACGTAGGCCGACGTCGCGCCCCAGTGGATGATGCCCCGCGCCGCCGGGGCGGCCGCGCCGAACACGCGGACGTGGGCCATGACGTCGTGGCGGGTCTTCGCTTCCTCGCGGGCCGCGGCCTCGAAGTCGACGTCGGCGAGGTGCGCCCGCATCTCGGCGAGGGCCTCGTCGGCGATCGGGAAGGCCGAGCCGCCGCTCCTCCTCGGCCAGCCAGAGCCAGAGGCGGCGCCAGGTCTCGAACTTGAACTGCGGGGAAAAGATCGCGGACATCTCCGCCGAGGCGTAGCGCTCGGTCAGGGGGTTGACGTAGGCGTCAGTCTTCATCCGCTCCGACTTCTTCGCCGACGTTGAACATGCCGATCTCGTCGTTGCCGCAGACCAGGCAGGTCGCCTCGACGATCCGGCTGCCGTCCATCTCGAAGACGTAGCAGGGCGTGCCGCACTGCGAGCACATCAGGTAGTCGATCTCCTGATCCTCGGAGCGTTTCTTGGCAGGGCCTTTCTGTTCTTCCATCGCGTTCCCCCGCACCCATTCTCGCACCCCGGAACGGGGCCGACAAGGCGGCGGAATTGCTTGCTCGGACATCATTTGTCCCTCCGGGGGCTATCCTTGAAGAGTGGCGTCCTATCCGGTCCTGATCGGGCTCGCTCTCCTGCTGCTCGCGCTCTTCGCGGCGACGATGCTCGTGCTGTCGGCGCGGTCGCGCGAGGCCGCGACGCGCATGGACCGCCTCCTCGCCGAGACGGCCCGCACGCGGGAGGCCTCGCAGTCGGTCGACCGCCGATTCGAAGACCTGCGGCGCTCGATGGACTCGCGGGTCGAAGGGATCGAGAAGCGGGTCGCCGCGGGGCAGGAGAGCTTCGCCGACCACCTCGGCAAGTCGACGCACCTCCTGAAAGAGGTGGGGGAGCGGCTCGGCCGCCTGCACGAGGCCTCCCAGAAGATCGAGAAGCTCGCGGGCGAGGTGACGCGGCTCGAGGATCTGCTGAAGCCGCCCAAGCTGCGCGGGACGCTCGGCGAGATGTTCCTCGAGCAGGCCCTGGCCCAGGTCCTGCCGCCCGGCGCCTATGCGACGCAGCACCCCCTCGGAGACGGTCGTCGTGGTCGACGCGGTCGTCTTCATCCAGGACCGGCTGGTGCCGATCGACAGCAAGTTCCCGCTCGAGAACTTCCGGCGCGCGCGCGAGGTCGAGGACGAGGGCGAGCGCCGCCGCGCCAAGCAGCAGTTCGACCGCGACGTCCGCAAGCACGTCGACACGATCGCCGACAAGTACATCCGGCCCGCGAGCGGCACCTGCGACTTCGCACTCATGTATGTCCCGGCGGAGGCCGTCTACGCCGAGATCGCCGCCGACGGCGAGGAAGGCGGCGCTCGCCGACTACGCGGCGACGCGCCGTGTCATTCCCGTCTCGCCGCGTCTCCTCTTCGCGTACCTGTCGACCGTGGCGCTCGGCCTGCGCGGCATCGAGCTGCAGGAGAACGCCCGCGAGGTGCACCAGCAATCTCGCCGATCTCGCCGCGTCTCTGGGACCGCGTGACCGCTCCCGCTCGACAAGCTCGGCGTTCATCTCGGGAACGCCCAGAAGCAGTACGAGGAGACGATCGCGCGCCCTCGACCGCTTCTCGGCGCGCCTCGAGACGATCGCCGAGCAGGTCGCCGACAAGGACGAGGTTTCGGGCGGCGAGGTTCCGGATCGGACGCTCGCTCCTGCTGCCGCCGTCCTGAACCCGGGCTGCCGTAACGCGGCCTCCCCGCGGGGACGTTTTGCCCTCTCCCCTCAACGGGTTAGAGGGGGCTCGCGTGCCCGGCCGATTTCCCGAACTCCAGCCCCTCCTGTACTATCCGCCCTTCCTCGCGGGACCTCCATGAGCCTCAAAGTCACATCCGAAATCGGCAAGCTCAAGTCCGTCCTGGTCCACCTGCCCGGACCGGAGATCGACCGCATGGTGCCGTCGATGATGGAAGAGCTCCTCTTCGACGACATCCTCTACGGCAACCGGGCCCGCGAGGAGCACCGACGCTTCCAGCAGGTCCTCGGGTTCGTGGCCGACGAAGTGCTGGAGATCCAGGACCTTCTCGAGGAGGTCCTCCAGGTCCCCGAGCAGCGCAGCGCGATCCTCGACGACCTCGGCAAGACGCTCGGCTGGGGCCCCGACATGGACTACCGGCTGCGGGACCTGACGGCCGAGCAGCTCGCGTCGGCCCTCATCACGGGAATCGAGAAGCCGGCGCCCGAGATGGCGGCCGTGGCCTCGGAGCTCTACTGCGCTGCCGCCGATCCCGAACTACTTCTTCCAGCGCGACCCGCTCGTGGTCGTCGGGGAGCGCGCGGTCCGGGCCTCGATGGCGACTCCGGCGCGCCTGCGCGAGCCCCTGCTCTCGGGCTACGTGCTGGCGCTGCATCCGCGCTTCGCCACACCCGAGGGCGGCAAGTTCTGGTTCCAGGAGTTCTCGGCGGACTACGCGAAGCCGTCCTCCTACGCGCGGATGCGGCCGACGCTCGAGGGCGGCGACGTCCTCGTTCTGCGCGAGGACCTGCTTGCCATCGGATATTCCGAACGGACGGAGAAGGTCACGATCGAGCGGCTCGCCGAAGCCCTCAAGAAGCTGAAGTCGCCGGTCAAGCGGATCATCGTCGTGGCGATCCCGCCCGAGCGTTCGTTCATGCACCTCGATACGGTGTTCACGATGATCTCGCAGGACGAGTGCCTCGTGTACGGCCCGATGATCCTGCCCGACGGCGCCGAGGAGGCCGACGTTTACGAGTGCGACCTGACCAAGCGCGAGATCACCTGGACGACGGAGAAGGACCTGCTCTCCGCCCTCAAGGTCGCCAAACTCGACCTCAAACCGATCCGCTGCGGCGGGCAGGATCCGATCGCCGAGCGCCGCGAACAGTGGACGGACGGCGCGAACGCGTTTGCGCTGGCCCCCGGCGTCGTTCTCATGTACGACCGCAACGAGGCCACGTCGGCCGAGCTCGCTCGCGCCGGGTACACGGTCGTCGACGAAGCCGACCTCCTGCTCGGCCGCAAGGAGCTCGAGCTCTGGAAGCCCTCCAAGAAATACGTCATCCTTCTCGCCGCGCACGAGCTCTCGCGGGCCCGCGGCGGCCCGCGGTGCATGACGATGCCCCTCGTGCGCGAGGACGTGAAACCGTGACCCCGCGTGGCCCGTATGAACCCGACACCCTTCTTCTCCTTCGTCCGGCCGCTCGCCGTCGTCGCCTTCGGGGGCAACGCGCTCCTGCGCCCCGAGGACGACGGCACGACGGCCGTGCAGCTCGACCGCGCGCGCGAGGCGGTGCGCAAGCTCCTCCCGATCCTCGGCAAGGGCTACGAGCTGATCGTCGTGCACGGCAATGGCCCGCAGGTGGGAAACATCCTGATCCAGGCCGAGGAGGCCGCGGGGAAGGTGCCGCCCGCAGTCGCTCGACTTCTGCGTGGCGCAGACCGAGGGCTCGATGGGATTCCTGCTCGAGCTCGCCTTCGACAACGAGCTGCCGCGCGCGGGCTTCCGCAAGCAGGTCGTCACGATCATGACGCAGGTCGAGGTCGACGCGGCGGACCCCGCATTCCTGAAGCCGTCCAAGCCCGTCGGTCCCTTCTTCTCGAAGGAGCGGGCGGACGTGCTCCAGAAGACCGCCGGCTGGACGATGGTCGAGGACGCCGGTCGCGGCTGGCGCAAGGTCGTCGCGTCGCCCAAGCCGCGGGCGGTGCGGGGGGTCGAGGTCGCGGCGGCCCTCATCAATCGCGGCCACATCGTGATCGCGGCCGGAGGCGGCGGCATTCCGGTCGTCGTCAGCGACGACGGAGCGGTCCGGGGCGTGGAAGCGGTGATCGACAAGGACTACTCGGCTTCGATGCTGGCGGCGTCGCTTTCGGCCAACCTCTTCATCGTCCTGACGGGCGTCGACCGCGTCTCGAAGGACTTCGGGAAGCCGACCGGAGAAGCCCCTCGCGGTGCTCGAAGTCGCCGAAGCGAAGAAGCTCCTCGCCGAGGGCCAGTTCCCGGCGGGCAGCATGGGTCCCAAGATCGACGCGGCGATTCGCTTCGTCGAAGCCGGCGGCCACGAGGTCCTCGTCACGCGGGCGGAGTCGCTCTCCGAAGCGCTCGAGGGCAGGACCGGCACGTTCATTCGCGGAGCGCGATGAGCGACGAGGACGGCCGGGACGAGAAAGACGACGAAGTCCCGTTCGTCGCCGAGGACGGGCCGGGGGAGGAGCCGGAGCCTCCCGAGCTCGCTCTCGACGACGGCGCCCCGCCCTCGACACCCTCCACTCCGCCTTCTCCTCCCGCGCCTCCCGGATTTCTCGCACGGACCTGGCCTCTCTTCGCCGCGTGTCTCCTCGTCGCCGGCACACTCGTCGCCGTCTACGTCCTCCTCCATCCGCGCGCCGGCGCGGCGGCGTCCGATCCGGGAGGCGCGCCGGCCTTCGTCACGGTCGACGGCACGAAGCTGCGGCGTGCGGCCGCTGGCGACGCGGAGGAGCTGGCGACGCTTTCGGCCGGAACGCGCGTCGCATCGTTCGGACCCAAGGGCCCATGGATCGAAATTGAAGGCGATTCGGAAGCAAAGGGCGCGAAGGGCTTCGTCCCGGCGGATTCCCTCGAACGGGCCGCGGACCGCGAAGCGCGCGAGCGCCGCGCAGAAGACTCTGCTCGCGTTCGCGCCGGTTTACGGCGTCGTCGGCGAGCCCGCCGACGTCACCCTCGCGCCGTATCCGCTCGCGGCGCGGGGCGGCCGGCTCGCGAAGGGCGCGGTCATCGCGATTCACTCCGTCGACCACTCCTATTTCGCCTTCGCGGACAAGACCTGGGGAATCGCCTTCGTCGCATCGTCGGCCGTCGATCTGATCCCGCCCGATCCCCGCAAGCCCGCGATCGAGCCGGAGAAGGTCAAGCCCCTCAAGGACCTGACGATCATCGACCTCGAGGGCGAGCCGCCGCCGTTCGACGAGGAGGCCATGGACGAGGCCGGCGGAGGCCGATCCCGCCGCGGACGCGACGCCCGCATCCCCGTCCATTCCCGCGCCTCCCGCGCCCGGTCTCGTCGAGGCGCCGGTGCTCGTCAAACGCGTCGAGCCGGTGTATCCGGATCTGGCGCGCCGGGCCGGCATCGACGGCACCGTCGAGCTCGAGGTCTCGATCGACGCGTCCGGCGACGTGACGGACGTCGAGGTCGTGCGGGGATTGCCGCTGGGGCTTTCGGAAGCAGCCGCCGAGGCCGTGCACAAATGGAAATACAAGCCGGCACGATCGCCCTCGGGCCCGGTGGCCTCGCGCAAGTCTCTGCGGGTCCGGTTCGTTCTCTCGAGCGAGTGAGGCAATGAGGTTTCGACCCCGTCTATAATTTCGGTCACTCCATGCTCCAAGTCGTTTACGAGGCCGAGGGGAGGACCCAGGTCGTCACCCTGTCGAAGGAGGTCGCCTCCATCGGGCGGGCCAACGACAACGACATCGTCCTGAACGACTTTTCCGTTTCGCGCCGGCACGCCTTCCTCAAGCGCGAGCAGGGCGGCTGGTTCATCTACGACAACCAGTCGACCAACGGCGTGCGCATCAACGACAAGCCCGTTCCTTCCTCGGAGGTCCAGGACGGAGACCGCGCCGTCATCGGCACGTTCATTCTCCGTTTCCGCGAGGACCCGACCGCGGGGAGGAAGCCCGGACGCGTGGTCGAGTCGACTTCGACCCGGATCCGCCCCATCTCCGAGTTCAACCTCGACTTCGGCCTCGACAAGGACGTGGCGCTTTCGGACTCGACCGCGAGCCGCCGCGCGTCGCTCGACGTCGGCTACAAGAACCGGGTCTTCGAAATCCTCGTGCAGGTCGCCAAGGCGCTCATTTCCGCCGACGACCTCTCGGCCGTTCTCGACAAGGTCATGGACCTGATCTTCGAGTTCCTTCCGGCCGACCGCGGGTACCTCCTCCTCGAGGAGGCCGACGGCTCGCTGTCCGCTGTCGGTTTCGCGGTTCAAGTCGAAGAAGCGGCTGACCTCCGACGGGACGACGCCTTACTCGCGGACGATCGTCGACATGGTCGTCAAGCAGAAGGTCGCCATCCTGACCTCCGACGCGCAAACCGACGAGCGCTTCGAGAGCGGGGACTCGATCCGCCTCCAGCAGATCCGCTCGGCGATGTGCGCGCCCCTCTGGAGCGGGAGCTCGGTCTTCGGGGTCATCTACATCGACTCGCCGATGCACGCCGGCAGCTTCACCGACCAGGATCTCGACCTGCTGACGGCGCTCGCCAACTTCGCCGCGGTGGCCATCGAGCGGGCCCGGCTCCACGAGAAGGTCGTCGAGGAGAAGCGGATCCGCGGGCGGCTCGAGCGGTATCACTCTCCGCAGGTCGTGGAAGAGATCATCACCGAGGCGACGGCGTCGGGGGACCTCAAGGCCGTCCGGGTCAAGGTCGTCACGATTCTCTTCGCCGACATCGTGGGTTTCTCGGGGTGGTCCGAGAAGATGTCGGCGGACGTGCTCTCCAAGCTCCTGACCGAATTCTTCACGCTCTCCTCCGACGCCGTCTTTGCCTGCGGCGGCACGATCGACAAGTTCATCGGCGACGCCGTCATGGCCTTCTTCGGCGCGCCGCTCGAGCAGCCGGACCACGCCGCGCGCGCGGTCGCGGCGGCCCTCAAGATCCGGGAGGGCATGGCGGAGTGGAACAAGGAGCGCACCGCACGCGGAGACCCTGCCGCTCGAGGTGCGAATCGCCGTCAACACCGGCGAGGCGATCGTCGGCGACATCGGCTCCGAGCGGCGTGTCGACTACACGGTCCTCGGCAATGCGGTCAACGTCGCGGCGCGGCTCGAGGAGTTCGTCGCGCAGCCCGGCGACATCGTCGTCGGGCCGGACACCTACCAGGCCGTGCACGGAGCGCTTCGAGGTCGCGCAGCTCGGGTTCTTCGCGTTGAAGGGCCTGACGGCCCAGGTGCCGCTCTACAAGGTGCTCTCGGCCCGCGACCCGGGCTAGCCGTTCCGAGATCCCCTCGTACTCGTGGTAGCGCCGTAGAATCGTACCCGTGGAGCCGCACCGCCTCGTCTTCGTCACGAGCCGCGCCGAGAAGGCGCGCGAGGCCGAGAGACTGGGCTTCGCGATCGAGCGGCTGGACGTCGACCTGCCGGAGCCGCAGGCGCTCGATCCCTCCGAGATCGTGGAGGCGAAGGCCCGATCGGCCTTCGCAATGCTGTCCCGTCCGGTGCTCGTCGAGGACAGCGGCCTCGCGATCCACGCGTGGAACGGCTTTCCCGGCGCGCTCGTGAAGTGGGTCGAAGCGAGCGCCGGGGTCGCCGCCCTCGCGCGCATGCTCGAGCCGTTTCCGGATCGGCGCGCCACGGCCGTGTGCGCGATCGCCTACTGCGACGGCGAAGAGGTCGTGACCGCCCGGGGCGAAGTCGGCGGCGCGATCGCTGCGTCGCCCCGCGGAAAAGGGGGCTTCGGATGGGATGTCCTCTTCGTGCCCGAAGGAAGCGGCCGCACGTTCGCCGAGATGGCGCCCGAAGAGAAGGATCGTATTTCCCACCGCCGCCGGGCCTGGGATGCGATCGCCGAGCGTCTCCCGATGCGCCTGCGGTCCGCGGGGGCGGTGTGAGCATGCGCCCGGCGCGGATCGGGGGCCTCGCGCTGCTCTTCGGAGCCGCGTTCTCGTGCGCGAGCCCTCCGGCGCCGGCCGCGGTGGAGTCGGTGCGGACGAAATCGGGCGCCCGCCTCCAGGTCTCCACCTACGTTTCGGGCCTCGAGGTTCCATGGTCGATCGTCTTCACCTCGCCCACGCGCATGCTCGTCACGGAGCGGCCCGGGCGCGTGCGCGTCGTCGAGAACGGCGTGCTGCGGACGGAGCCGCTCGCGGTCATCGGCGACGTCGAGGCCAAAGGCGAGAGCGGGCTCATGGGGATCGCGCTCGCCCCGGACTATGCGAGCTCCCGCCTCGTGTATCTGGCGTACGCGTACGACGCGTCCGGGGGGACCCGGGTCCGGGTCGTGCGCTACCGCGACGAGGGCGCCTCGCTCTCCGGCCGGACGGTCATCATCGAGGGCATTCCGGCCGCCCGCAACCACGCGGGGTGCCGCATTCGTTTCGGGCCGGACGGCAAGCTCTACGTGACGACGGGCGACGCCTCGGAGCGCGCGATCGCGCAGGACATGAAATCGCTCGGCGGAAAGACGCTCCGCCTGAATCCGGACGGCTCGATTCCCTCGGACAATCCGTTCCCCGGCTCGCCGATTTTTTCGCTCGGGCACCGCAACGCCCAGGGGATCGACTGGGATCCGCGCTCGGGCCTCCAGTTCCAGTCCGAGCACGGGCCCTCGGGGTTCGACGGTCCCGGCGGCGGCGACGAGGTCAATCTCGTCGAGGCCGGAAAAAACTACGGCTGGCCGGTCGTTCACCACGAAGCGTCGGCAACGGGGATGGTTTCGCCGCTGCTCGAATACACGCCCGCGGTCGCACCCGCGGGGGCGTCGTTTTCGACCGGCGACGCGCTTCCGTCCTTCAAGGGAGATTTCTTCTTCGCGAACCTCCGCGGGGAGGTCCTGATCCGGGTGCGCCTGGATCCGAAGAATCCGCGCAAGGTCCTCGAAACGGAGGAGTGGCTCCGCGACGTCTACGGGCGGTTGCGCGACGTCGTGCCGGGCCCGGATGGCGCGCTTTACGTCGCCACGAGCAATCGCGACGGCCGCGGACGGCCGCGCCCCGGCGACGACCGCATTCTCCGGATTGTCGAAGCGCCGCCGCTGCATTAGATTTACCTCTTCCCAATGGAACTTGCGGAGGTCGTCGGAGCGCTCGCGGGGCTGCGTCGCTTTCCAGTGCGCGCGCTCGGCGGCGAGGAGCCGGATGAGGCTCTCGTCCAGGGCTCGGGCCTGGCGGGCGATCGCATCTACGACGTCTTCGACGAGGCCGACGGCGTGGTGCTCACGGCCGCCGGGTCGCCCCTGCTGCGGCGGTACAGCGCGCGCTTTCTCGACGCGGCGGTCCGCGGCACCGAGCTCTCGGCCTGGGTCCGCATCCGGATGCCCGACGGCGCCGAGGTCGCGCTGACCGACCGCGCCTGGCTCGAGGATCTCTCGCATCGCCTCGGCAAGCCGATCCGGCTGCGCGCGAGCCCCGACGCGGAGTCCAATCCCGCCCCGATGCACCTGATCTCGGCGCCGACGGTGCGCTTTCTCGAGAAGCAATACGGCGGTCCGCTCGAGCCCGCGCGGCTGCGCGCGAGATTTCTCCTCGACCTTCCCGACGGGCGGCCGTTCGAGGAGGATCGGTGGATCGGCCGCCAGATCTGGATCGGCGACGTGCTCCTCGAGATCGCGGCCGGCTGCGCGCACTGCGTGCTGACGGCCCCGGACGGCGAGACGCCGGAGCGTGCGCCCGGGATCCTTTCGGCGATCGCGCGCGGGCGCGCCGGTGCGATCGGCGTGTCGGCCCGCGCGCTCACCGGCAACCGGCTCCGCGTGGGAGACCCGGTCGCGCTCGTCGACTGATACACTCGGGCCCCGGAATGGCCCGACCGATTCGCGTTCTGATCGCCAAGCCCGGCCTCGATGGGCACGACCGCGGCGCCAAGGTGATCGCGCGCGCCCTGCGGGACGCCGGCATGGAGGTCATTTACTCGGGTCTGCGCCAGACCCCCGAGCAGGTCGTCGCGGCGGCCATCCAGGAGGACGTCGACGTGATCGGGCTGTCCATCCTGTCGGGCGCGCACAACGTCCTCTTTCCGGAGATCCTCAAGCTCCTCCAGGAGAAGGGCGGAGAGGACATCCTGGTTCTGGCCGGAGGGATCATCCCCGAGAAGGACATCGCGCCGCTGAAGGCGCTCGGCATCCGCGAGATCTTCCTTCCGGGCACCCCGACGCAGATCCTCGTCGACTTCATTGCGCGCGAGGCGGGAGCGCAAGGTCGGCCGCGGCTGACGCCCTCGACCGATGGAGCGGCTCCCGACCCTCGTCGACGCGAAGTCTCCGGAGTTCCGGGAGCGGGCGCGACGCGATGGAGGCGCTGACCGCGACCCTGCGCGACGAGCTGGCCCGCGCGCGCCGCGGCGGGGCCCGGCCGGGAGCGCCACGCGGAGCAGAAGAAGATGTTCGTGCGGGATCGCGTGGACGCGCTGCTCGATCCGGGCTCGCCGTTTCTGGAGCTCTCGCCGCTCGCCGCAAACGGGATGTACGACGGTGAAGCGCCGGGCGCCGGTCTCGTCACGGGAATCGGCCGGGTCGCCGGGCGCGAGGTCATGATCGTCGCCAACGACGCCACGGTGAAGGGCGGGACGTACTTTCCGATCACCGTCAAGAAGCATCTCCGTGCCCAGGAGGTCGCCGAGGAGAACCGCCTTCCCTGCGTTTACCTCGTCGACTCGGGGGGCGCGTTCCTGCCGCTCCAGGCCGAGGTGTTTCCGGACCGCGAGCACTTCGGACGGATCTTCTACAACCAGGCGCGGATGTCGTCCAAGCGCATCGCCGCAGATTGCGGTCGTCATGGGCTCGTGCACCGCCGGGGGCGCCTACGTTCCCGCGATGTCGGACGAGGCCGTGATCGTGAAGGGCACCGGCACGATCTTCCTGGCCGGTCCGCCCCTCGTGAAGGCGGCGACCGGCGAGGACGTGACCGCCGAGGAGCTCGGCGGGGCCGACGTCCACACGCGCATCTCCGGCGTGGCGGACTACCTCGCCGAAGACGACGCGCACGCCCTGGAGATCGCGCGCACGATCGTCGGGACGCTGCACACGGCGAAGACCCTTCCCGCCGACCGCGAGGCGCCGGAGGAGCCGGCCTACGACCCGAAGGAGATCTACGGTGTTCTGCCGGTCGACCTGCGCCAGACCTACGACGTGCGCGAGATCATCGCCCGCCTCATGGACGGATCGCGCTTCGAGGAGTTCAAGGCGCGGTACGGGACGACGCTCGTGTGCGGCTTCGCGCGCCTCTCGGGTTTTCTGATCGGCATCGTCGCCAACAACGGCATCCTGTTCTCCGAGTCGGCCCTCAAGGCGACACACTTCATCGAGGTCTGCGCGCGCCGGAAGGTGCCGCTCCTCTTCCTCCAGAACATCACGGGGTTCATGGTCGGCAAGGAGTACGAGCGGGGAGGCATCGCCAAGGACGGCGCCAAGATGGTCCACGCCGTCGCCAACGCCGCCGTCCCGAAGCTCACGGTCATCATCGGCGGCTCCTTCGGCGCCGGCAACTACGGCATGTGCGGGCGCGCCTACGGGCCGCGCTTGCTCTTCATCTGGCCCAACGCACGGATCTCCGTGATGGGCGGGCCGCAGGCCGCTTCGGTGCTCTCGACCGTCAAGCAGGACCAGCTGGCCCGCGCCGGCAAGCCCGCGATGAGCGCGAGGAGATCGCCGAGTTCGAACGGCCGACGCGCGAGAAGTACGAGGTCGAAGGGCAATCCCTACTATTCGACGGCCCGTCTCTGGGACGACGGCGTCCTCGATCCGGCGGAGACGCGGACCGCGCTCGCCCTCGCGCTCTCGGCCGCCTACAACGCGCCGATTCCGGAGACGGACTTCGGCGTGTTCCGGATGTAGGGTTCTCGCATGCGCGCCATTGCTTCCTCTCCGCCTCCTGTTCGCCGCCGCCCGCCGCCGGCCGGGCGCGCTGCGGTTTCTCCGTCGACGCGGTCGGGCGAGACGACCAGGTCCGCGATCACGGTCTCGGGTCCCGCCGCGGAGCTGCCGCCGGGCCTCTTCCGCGGCACGATGACGCTCAACGGCTCGGCCGCGGAGCTGCCGTCTCCGGGACCGTGGCGCACTCCGCCGGACAATTCGTGCTGCCGGTCGTCGCGCGCGTACGCCCAGCTGCCGTCGGCCTGGGCCGAAGGCTTCCGCCACAGACGCATTCTCCTACCGGCTGCGGGGGGCGGCGGCGGCGCGGCGCCGCGCGAGTGGACCGGGACCGAGGCGTTTCGCGACGTCGAATTCGGGGGCCGCGAAGTCCGAGCATTTTCTCGCGCTCCAAACGTCCGGCTGACCGAGATGCGCCTGACCTCGAGCGAAGCCGTGGCGAGCCTGCCATCCACAATCCTCTCTCCTTCGACCTCCGGATCGCCTAGACGGACTACGTGCTCTTCGCCGACGGAGAGCTGATCGGCGAGGGTGGCGCGCGGGATGATCCTGCACGCCCGAGCGCAAGACCTGCTGCCCTGCCGATCGGCGTCGATCATGCCGCGCTCCTCTCGGCCGCCGGCCAGGCCCTGCTCTCCGGCGGCGACGTCGCCGTCCGGCTTTCCGGAAAGCTGGTCCTCCGGCTGAAGGGCGGCGACCTGGTGTGCCGCTGAATCTCTCCGGACGCCTGACGGACGCCTCGTGACGGCATGCGTATCGGAGTCTCCGGGTCGAGCGCGGCGACGGACCGATCCGGCGCATCACGCTGGCGCGGCCGGAGGTGCGCAACGCTTTCGACGACGTTCTGATCGCGGAGCTGACGCGGGCGTTCGCGGAAGCGGGGACGATCCGGGAACGCGGGTCGTCATCCTCGCGGGAGACGGGCCGACCTTCTGCGCCGGCGCCGACGTGAACTGGATGCGCAAGGCCGGCGGCTACACGAGGCCGAGAACGAAGCGGACGCCGAACGGATGGCGCGGATGCTCCGCGCGATCGACGAGTGCCGCAAGCCCGTGATCGCGCTCGCGCACGGCGCCGCGATCGGCGGAGGCGTCGGCCTCGTCGCCGCCGCCGACATCGCGATCGCCGCGGAAGGAACCGTCTTCTCGCTCGCCGAGGTGCGGCTCGGGATCCTGCCCGCGGTGATCTCGCCGTTCGTGCTTCGGGCGATCGGGCCTCGCGCGGCGCGGGACCTCTTCCTGACGGGCGACCGTTTCGACGCGCGCGAGGCGCGAGCGCATCGGGCTCGTGCACCGCGCCGTGCCCGCGGGAGACCTGAAAGCCGCGGGAGCGAAGAAGGCCGCGTCGCTGCTGGCCGCGGGACCGGAAGCCGTCGGCGTCGCGAAACGGCTGATCGGCAGGTGACCGGGCAAGACGCCGGCCGAGGCGATGGCGTTGACGGTCCGGACGATCGCCGAGCGGCGGGCTTCGGACGAGGCGAAGGAAGGGCTGACCGCGTTCCTGGAGAAGCGCCGCCCGTCCTGGGCGCCGGGGAAAGAGCCCGGCAGGAGAAGAATGAAAGGCACGCAGCGGCGGATGGTCTGTCCGCAGTGCGCGAAGGCTTTCTTCGCGTGGCGGCCGGACGAGCTGCCCGGCGCGAAGGTGAAGTGCTACTTCTGCGGCCACCAGTTCCAGGACGAAGCCGCCAAGCGCCCTCCGCTACCTGCCTCCACGCCCACACCCGCACCTGCGCCCGCACCCCTGCGCCGGCGCCCGCGACCTCGGCAGCCGAGACGCCGGCGCCCGAGGCGCCCTCCGGAGAGCCCTCGTGAGAAGCCGCTGCTCGCCGCGGCGCTCGCGGTCGCGCTCGCCGCCCCGGCGGCGCCGCGCGCAAGCGGCCAACGCCCCCGCCGCCGCCATCGAGCGCCTGACCGGGCCCTCCTCGCGCATGGCCGCGGACCTGCGCGTCCTGACCGACGACATCGGCGGCCGCATCACGGGCAGCCCCGGATACGAGAAGTCGCTGCAGTGGGGGATCGACGCCTTCCGCCGGGCGGGAGTCGACTCGGTCAAGCTCGAGGCCTACCCCGTTCCCGTGAAGTGGGAGCCGCTTTCGGCGTCCGCCGACGTCACCGCGCCTGTCGCGTTTCCCCTCAGCGTCATCTCGTTCGGGCTCGCGCCCTCGACTCCGGGGCCGAGCTCACGGCCGTCCTGGACGCGATGGCGGTTCCGGCCGCAAGGCCGATTTCGAAAGGCTCGGCAGCCGCGGTGCGCGGAGCGATCGCCCTCGTGCGCTCCAACCCGATGGGGTCCTTCGACGATCTCTTCGCGGAGTACCGTCGCTTCGCCCGAGATGATGCGGTCGCCGCCGCAGCGGGCGCGGCCGCGATCCTCTTCATCTCCACCCGGCCGCGGGACCTGCTGTACCGCCACACGGTGACGTGGGGCTCGCTCGCGTCGCTTCCGCTGGCGCAGGTCGCCCGCGAAGACGGCCTTCGGCTCGCCCGCCTGTCGAATCGGACCCAAGCGGCCCGTGCGCGACGCTCGACATCCGGAATCGGATCGGCGGGCCGTGGGAGGCCCCAACGTCGTCGGCGAGATCCGGGGCCGCAGAAACCGCACGAGATCGTCCTTCTCGGCGCGCACCTGGACGCCTGGGACCTCGGGACCGGCGCGCTCGACAACGGCGTCAACTGCGCGCTCGTCATGGAAGTGGCGCGCGCGATCGCGGCGGGGCCGCGGCCCGCCCGGACGGTCCGCTTCGTGCTCTTCACGAGCGAGGAGACGGGCCTTCTCGGCTCCCTCGGCTACGTGCAGAAACACCGCGGCGAGCTCGACCGGCACGTCGCCGGCGCTGATCCACGACATCGGCGACGGGAAGATCGTCGGCTACTTCACCAACGGCCGCCCGAGCTCGACGCTCCCGTCCGGGCGGCGCTCGCTCCGGTCGCCGCGTGGGGCGCGGACACGGCGAACCCCGCGGCGATCCTCGGCACGGACAACTTCGACTTCCTGCTCGAGGGCGTCCCCAACCTCATCGCCAACCAGGAGACCGCGCGCTACCTCGCCGACTACCACGCAGACTCCGACACGTTCGACAAGGTCGACCTCGAGACTCGCCAGCCGAACGCCGCGATCGCCGCGGTCGCCGTCCTCGGAATCGCCAACGCGCCGTCGCGCCTCGGCCCGCGCCAGTCGCGCGCCCAGGTCCAGGCGCTGCTCATCGCGAACCCGAATGGATCTCGACGCAGCAGATGAAGCTCTACGGGATCTGGGCCGAGTGGGAAGCGGGAACCCGCGGCAGGGCGAAGTAGTCGGGCGAGCGCGCTCGATGATCTCCCGCCTCCTGATCGCCAACCGCGGCGAGATCGCCGCTCGCATCGCGCGGACGGCGCGGGAGATGGGGATCCGGACGATCGGCGTCTGCACCGACGCCGAGGCGGGCGCTTTCCACATCGCGCGGATGGACGAGCGTCGTCTCGCTCGGCGCGGGCTCGCCGGCGGAGACGTACCTCTCGATCCCGCGCCTGCTCGAGGCCGCGCGCGCGAGCGGGCGCCGACGCCGTGCATCCGGGTTACGGCTTCCTCTCCGAGAACGCGGACTTCGCGCGGGCCGTCGAGGCGGCCGGCCTGTCTGGGTCGGACCGCCCGCCTCGCGCGATCGAGGCGATGGGCGACAAGCAGCGCTCGCGCGCCCTCATGGAGAAGGCCGGCGTCCCCGTCGTGCCGGGCTCGCGGCAGGAGGCGGCCTCCGACGAAGCGCTCTCGCCGCGGAAGCCCGGCGGCTCGGGCTGCCGCTCATGATCAAGGCTTCCGCCGGCGGAGGCGGCAAGGGGATGTCGCGCGTCGACCGCTTCGAGGACCTGGCCGGCGGCGCTGGCCGAGGGGCGGCGCCTCGCCGCGGCCGCGTTCGCCGACGACACCGTCTATCTGGAGCAACTGCTCGAAGGCTGCCGCCACGTCGAGTTCCAGGTCTTCGGCGACGCGCACGGCGGCGCCGCGCACCTCTTCGAGCGCGAATGCAGCGTCCAGCGCCGCCACCAGAAGATCCTCGAGGAGACTCCGAGCCCGGCCCTCGATGCCGGCCTGCGCGAGCGATGGGCGAGGCCGCCGTCGCCGCGGCCCGTGCCGTCGGTTACGTCGGCGCGGGAACGGTCGAGTTCCTGGTCGACGCGGATGCCTCCGGGGCCCGGTTCTACTTTCTCGAGATGAACACGCGGCTCCAGGTCGAGCACCCGATCACCGAGGAGACGCTGGACTGCGACCTCGTCCGCGCGCAGCTCGAGGTCGCCGACGGGTCGGCCTCTGCCCGCGGCCTGGACCGGCGGGACCGCTCGCGCCCCGCGGCCACGCCATCGAGCTGCGGCTCTACGCCGAGGACCCGGTGAATTTTCTTCCCCGCTCGGGACGGGTCCTGTCTACCGGGAGCCGGCGGGCCCGGGTGTGCGTGTGGATGCCGGAGTCGAAGCAGGCAGCGTCGTCGGCGTCGAGTACGACCCGCTGCTCGCCAAGCTCGTGGTCTTCGCGCCGCGGACCGCGGCGGCGGCGATCGCGCGGGCGAGGCGCGCGCTGTCGGAGTGGATCGTTCTGGGCGTCGAGACGAATCTGCCGCTGCTCGACGCCGTGCTCTCGTCGCCGGATTTCGCTCGGGACGGTATTCGACCGACCTCGTCTCCCGCCTTCCGCCGCCGGAGACCGCGGAGACCCGCCCGATGCCGCCTGGATCGCCGCGGCCGTCATCGCTCGCGGCGGCAGTTCCGGTCGCCGGCCCGCGCCCCGGGGCGCCGCGCCGGCGGCTCCGCCGATCCCTGGAGCGACTCCGCGCTACGTCTGGAGGCCCGGCGGGTGAGGCCGGTGCGCCTCTCCATTGGCGGCCGTGTCGCGCGAGTGCGCCTCGAGGCGGCGGCGCCGCGCGGATCGGATCGACGGCCAGCCGATCACGGCCGCGTTTCCGGCGGGACGGGCGGCTGGCGAGATCCGGATCGCGGGCCGGAACCTTCGCGGTCGCCGCGGCGGCTCGGGCGAACGCATCTGGGTCTGGTGCGACGGGCGTCGTCTTCCGCGTTCGAGAAGCCGCGCGCGGGGCGAGTCGCGCGGGCGGCGGGCGGGGAGCACGCACGGCGCGGCCTCGTCTCGCCGATGCCCGGGCCGTGTCCGGCGCACTCTCGTGGCCGACGGCGGAGGCTGTCGCGCGGGGCAGGTCCTCCTGGTGCTCGAGGCCATGAAGATGGAGCACGCGATCCGCGCGCCGCGCGACGGAGTGCTCAGCGGCTCGCTCGCCGGAGGGCGACCTCGTCGATGCCGGCGTCGAGCTGGCGGAGATCGAGCAGGGAAGACTCCGACGAGCGCGGCTGGCGGCATAATGCCTCCCATGGACCCCTGGGAAGGGCACGCGATCCGCCGCCCGCATCTGCCCGAGCGCGTCACGGTCTACGAAGTCGGGCCGCGCGACGGTCTCCAGAACGAGAAGGAGACGCTCTCAGTCGAGGTGCGCGCGGAGTTCGTCGACCGTCTGACGGACGCGGGACTGCCCGCGATCGAGGTCGGCTCCTTCGTCTCGCCGACGGCCATCCCGCAGCTGGCCGACACGGAGGAGCTCTTCCGGCCGCATCCATCCGCTACGCGGCGTGCGGTATCCGGCGCTGGTTCCCAACATGCAGGGGCCTCGAGCGCGCGCTCGCGGTCGGCGGTGCGGGAGATCGCCGTTTTCACCGCGGCCTCGGAGACGTTCAACCGCAAGAACATCAACGCCGGCGTCGACGAGTCGATCGAGCGCTTCCGCCCGTCGTCGCGCGCGCGAGGGAGGAGAAGATCCGCGTGCGCGGCTACGTCTCGACGGCGTTTGGCTGCCCGTACGAAGGAGAGATCGCGCCCGAGGCGGTGCGCGAAGTCGTCCACAAGCTGCTCGACCTCGAGGTCGACGAGATCTCGGTCGGCGACACGATCGGCGTCGCGACACCCGCCGGGCGTCTACGACGTCATCGAGGCGCTCTACGAGTCCGGCGTCACGCGCGGCGTCCTCGCGCTCCACTTCCACGACACCCGCGGCACGGCGCTCGCCAACGTCTACGCGGGCTCCAGTGCGGCGTGACCACCTTCGACGCCTCCGCCGGCGGGCTCGGAGGATGCCCGTACGCGCCCGGCGCTTCGGGCAACCTCGCCACCGAAGACCTGCTCTACCTGCTCGAGGGACTCGGAATCGCGACGGGCGTCACACTCGCCAAGGTCGTCGAGGCGTCGCGGTTCCTCGCGGAGAAGCTCGGCCACCGTCCGCCCGAGCCGCTATCTTGCCGCGGTCTGGGAGAAAGCCGTTGACAGCCGAGACCGATCTGTGTAACCTTCTTATTTACTGAAGGTTAACGGCGTGGCAAAGCGTATCCTTCTGGCCGACGACAGTCTCACGATCCAGAAGGTCGTCGAGCTGACGTTTTCCGACAGCGAATACGACCTCGTTTGCGTTCCCAATGGGCAACGCGCGCTCGACAGGGTCGCAGAGATCGGCGCCCGACCTGATCCTCGCGGACGTCGTCATGCCCGAGAAGAACGGCTACGAGGTCTGCGAGGCGATCAAGGCGAACCCCGCGACCGCCCGCATCCCGGTGGTGCTGCTCTCCGGAACCTTCGAGCCCTTCGACCGCGATCGGGCCGAGCGGCTGGGGTGCGACGCGATCGTCTCGAAGCCCTTCGACTCGCAGCAGCTGCTGCGGCAAGTCGAGGCGCTTCTCGCGCGCGCGCGGGCGAGATCCCGTCCACGGCTTCACGATGGCGATTCGGCTCCCGATGCCGGCGCCGCCGCCGCCCCCGGTCTCGGCTCCGGCCGCCCCGGAACAGCCCCGGCCGAGACCGGCTTCGCGTCCGAAGACTTCACCGGCTCGATTCCGCGTGCCGGCCGAGATCGCGGGGGGCCGGATCTCTTCGAAGAGGAGTACGGCCAGGCCGACGTCGAGTCCGCGATCGCCGCTTTCGAGAAGGCGCATCCCGAGTTCGCCTACGTCGAGGACGCGAACGCGACCGCGGCGATGACCCCCGGCGACAACGGCAGCGCGCCCTCGAAAAAAGCGGAAGCGCAAGGCGACACGGACGAGGACAAGAACGAGAAAGAAGTCGACGACGCGCAGGGACGCGAGCCGGCCGGCCCAAGCTCGCCAGCTGGCTCACCGAGGACGGAGATTCCACGGTGGCCTTCGCCCCGACGCCGGCGCCTCCGGCTCCGGCGGCTCCGGCGCCATTCTGGGTGCCGCGGCAGCCTGCGCCCGAACCCGAGCCGGAGCTCACGGCGATCCCGTTCGCGGGCCGACGACAGCGCTTCGCGGCGGACGCAGCCCGAGCCGATGCGGGCGGACGAGGGGCCGACTCAGCAGATTCCCCTTGCGGCCGAATATGCGTCGCTCGCGCGGGGCGGTGCGGGCGCCTCCGGCTCCGCGGACCGCGTGACCGACGAGACCGACCTGCCGCACGAGATCGGGGCGGAGGAGCACACGGCGGAGATTCCGATCATGCGCGGCCCCCTCGCGCCCGACTCGGCGTCTTCCGGGGCCGGAACCGGAACCGGGACCGTCCGGCGCCCGGAAGATGCGACGCCGGTGCCGCGCGAGATCGAGGAGCTGGCGCAGTCGACCTCCATCGGACAACTCAAGGAAATGCTCTCCTCGGTGTCGCGCACGGAGAGTTCGGCTCTGACCGACGACGAGATCGATCGCCTCGCCTCGCGGGTCGTCGAGCGTCTTTCGGAGAAGATCGTGCGCGAGATCGCGTGGGAAGTCATTCCGGACGTCGCCGAGCTCGTCATCAAGCAGCGCATCAAGGAGTTGGAGTCGGGCGTCGAGTAGGAAGCTCGCCGGTTCTGATATATGAAAGGGCTCGAAAAGAGCCCTTTTTTGATGCCCGAAAAACCGGCAGCGGAAACGCTCGCGAAGACCTTCGACCCGGCGCACTTCGAAGAGCGCTGGTACGCCCTCTGGGAGGCGGAAGGCCGTTTTCAGCCCCGGGGGGATCGAGGGCGCGCCCCGCTTCGTCATGGTGATCCCGCCGCCCAACGTCACCGGGCGGCTCCACATCGGGCACGCGTACGGAAGGACGATCGAAGACATCCTCGCGCGCTGGAAGCGCATGGGCGGGCATCGGGTGCTGTGGCTTCCCGGCACCGACCACGCCGGACATCGCGACCCAGATGGTCGTCGAGCGAGAGCTCGGCAAGCAAGGGCATCAAGCGCCGGGACCTGGGCCGCGAGGACTTCATCGAGCGGGTCTGGGCCTGGCGGCGGGAGTCCGGCGACGCGATCCTGGCCAGCTGAAGCGGCTGGGCTGCTCGCTCGACTGGAGCCGCCTGCGCTTCACGATGGACCCCGACCTCTCGCGCGCCGTCCGCCACGCCTTCGTCCGCCTCTACGAGGACGGCCTGATCTATCGCGGCCGCTACGTCGTCAACTGGTGCCCGCGATGCGAGACGGCGGTGTCGGACCTCGAGGTCGTGCACCGCGAAACCAACGGGACCCTCTTCCACGTGCGCTACGACGTGCCGGCGTGTCCCGGAAGGCGCGATCGTGGCGACGACCCGGCCCGGAGACGATGCTCGGCGACACCGCGCTCGCGATCCATCCCGAGGACGCGCGCACGGCGGCGCTCAAGGGAAAACGCGCGATTCTCCCGATCCTGAACCGCGAGATCCCGATCGTCGAGGACGGCATCCTCGTCGACCGGGAGTTCGGGACAGGTGTCGTCAAGGTCACGCCCGCGCACGACGCCAACGACTTCGCGTCGGCGCGGCGGCACGATCTCCCGGCGATCGTCGTCATCGGCGGGAACGGAAAGATGACGGCCGAGGCCGGCGACTACGCGGGTCTCGACCGGTTCGAAGCGCGCAAGCGCGTCGTCGCGAAGCTCGAGGAGGAGGGGCGGCTCGTCAAGACGGAGCCCCACCGCTATCAACCTCGGATACTGCCAGCGCTGCGACGACGGTCATCGAGCCGTACCTCTCGAACCAGTGGTTCGTGAAGATCCAGCCGCTCGCCGATCCCGCGATCGCGGCGGTGGAAGACGGCACCGATCCGCTTCGCCCCGGAGTCCTGGACGAAGACCTACTTCTCCTGGATGCGCGAGATCCACGACTGGTGCATCTCGCGCCAGCTCTGGTGGGGGCATCGGATCCCCGCGTTCACCTGCGAGCAACGGCCACGTGACCGTGGCCGACGAGGATCCCGTCGGACTGCGGGACCTGCGGCTCGAAGGTGCTCGACGCAGGACCCGGACGTGCTCGACACCTGGTTCTCCTCGCAGCTGTGGCCCTTCTCGGTATTCGGCTGGCCCGAGAGACACCGAGGACATGAAGCGCTTCTACCCGACGGACGTCCTCGTCACCGGGTACGACATCCTGTTCTTCTGGGTGGCGCGGATGATCATGGCGGGCCTGCGGTTCACCGGGCAAGGCGCCGTTCTCGACCGTTCACCTCCATGGCCTCGTGCGGGTCGGCGGCGAGAAGATGTCGAAGACGAAGGGCAACGTCATCGATCCCATCGAGGCGATCACCGAGTTCGGCGCCGACGCCGTGCGGTTCACCCTGGCCTCCGCGGCTTCCTCGGGGCCCGACCGTCTCCGTCGAGCGGGGGCGGATGGCGCAGCTCGCGGAACTTCGCGACCAAGCTCTGGAACGCGGCGCGGTTCACCCTGGCGCAGCTCGAGGGCCGGGCCGGCGACGCCGGCGAAGCCGTCCGGCCGCAACCTCTCGCTGCCGGACCGCTGGATCCTGTCGCGGTTCGAGGCGACGGCCGCCGACGTCGAATCGCCACCTCGAGGCTTTCCGTTTCGACGAGGCGGCGGGTGCGATCTACGCCTTCCTCTGGCACGAGCTCTGCGACGGCTACCTCGAGATGGTCAAGCCGGTGCTCTCGCGGGCGGCGATCCCGACGAAGCCGAGAGCGGCGCGCGGAGTCCTGCGCCGCTGCCTCGAAGGATCGGTCGCGCTGCTCCATCCCTTCATGCCGTTCCTGACCGAGGAGATCTGGGAGAAGCTGACGGGCAAGCCCGGCACCCTCATCGTTCCGCCGTACCCGCAGGGCGACGGACCGCTGGCCACGCGGAGGCCGAGGCCGCCGTCCAGGCCCTCCGCGGGCGTCGTCACGCGCGTCCGGACCTTCCGCACGGAGCGCGGAGCCTCGCCGACGGAGCGCCGTCGCGCTGACGATCGATCCGGCCTCGCCCGACCGCGCGCTGCGCTCCCGTGCTCGAAGACGCTCTCGCCGCTGCTGATCCACCTGGCCCGGCTCGGACCTGCGCTTCGCCCGGCGGGCGCCGGGAGCGTTCCAGGACGTCGTGGCCGGCCTCGCGCTCGGGCTCACGCTGCCGCGGCGCAGTCGGCGGGACGGGGCAGAGCGGGTCGAGAAGACCGTCGCGGCGGCCGACGACGAGATCGCTGCAGCTCGCGGCCAAGCTCGAGAACCCGGACTTCGTCCAGAAGGCTCCGCGGCCGATCGTCGAGAAGGTGCGTGCCCGTCTCTTCGAGCTCGAAGAGAAGCGGGCGGCGCTCGCGCGATCGTGATCACCTTTCGCGGACGGCCAGATCGACCCGGACCGCTGGCGCGTTTTCGAGAACTGCGTCTGCCTCCATAGCGTTCCCTCGTCCAACGCGCTCGCCCGCGACCTCATCGACGTCTACTTCGAGGAGGATCAGGACCTGCGTCCCGACGGTCCTCGCGGCCGAGGTCCAGCCCGGTGCCTACGGCCGGAATGGACGGTCCTGGGCGGCGCCGGCGGGCCGGGCCTCTATCTGACGGTGCTCCGCCGCGCCGAGGATGCCGAGCCGCTCTCCATCGTGCCGATCGCGTTCGCCCGCTGGGCGCGGGAGGCCCTCAACCGCGAGCGACGGGGATGCAGTCGCCCTGAAGTGGCCCAACGACCTCTACGTCGGCCGCCGCAAGCTCGCCGGCGTGATCGCCGAGTCGCGGACGCAGGGGGAGGACACGTACCTCGCTCGTGGGTCTCGGCATCAACGTCCTCGGTCCCGCCGGCGCCTCGGGGTCCCCAACGCGACGACGATCGAAGAGGAGACCGGCAAGACCCCGGCGCTGTCCGCCGCTGCTCCAGACGCTCCTCGACCGGCTCGATGCGGAGCTTTCCGCGCCCGCATTGGGACGCGGAGATCCGGGCGTGGGAGCGGCGTCGCTCCACCGTCCGGGCGACGTCCTGACCATCCGGCGCAACGGCGAGGAGCTGCGCGGCGAGTACCTGGGGCTCGATCCCGCCGGTTTCCTGAGGCTGAAGACCCGCTCGGGCGAGACGGTCGTCGCCGCCGGCGAGGTGGCGCAGTGGTGAGCCCCGAGCTGCCCTCGCCGTCGACGTCGGCAACACGAACACGGTGCTCGGCCTCTGGCGCGGCGCGGAGCTCGCCCGGAGCTGGCGATTGACGACACGGCGGGACGCCACGGCCGACGAGATCGCCCTTTCGATGCGCGGCCTCTTCGCCGCGGGCCCTGCGCCCGAAGTCCTCGGACCGATGCGGGTGATCGTGGCGAGTGTCGTGCCGTCGCTCCGGTTCCCGATCCGTCTGGCGCTCCGGCAGGTGTTCGAGCGGGAACCGCTCTTCGTCGAGCCGGGGATCAAGACGGGCATGCCGATCCTCTACGAGATGCCCCAGGAGGTCGGCGCCGACCGCATCGTCAACGCGGTGGCGGCGTTCGACCGGATCGGCGGCCCCTGCATCGTCGTCGATTTCGGCACGGCGACGACCTTCGACGTCGTGACGGGCAAGGGAGAGTACGCGGGAGGCGTCATCGTTCCCGGGATCGCCATCTCGGCCGAGGCGCTGTTCGAGAAGGCCGCCCGCCTCTGGCGGGTCGAGATCAAGAGGCCCGAGAAGGTCGTCGGCAAGACGACGGCCGGATCCATCCAGTCGGGTCTCTACTTCGGCTACCTCTCCCTGGTCGACGGCATGATCGACCGCATTGCCGCCGAGATCGGCGGGAAGCCCCGCGTCATCGCGACCGGAGGCCTCGCCGAGCTCTTCGGCGGGGGATCGGAACGCATCGAAGAAGTCGACCCGCTGCTGACCCTCCGCGGCCTGCGGTCTGATCGATGAGCGCAATCGCGGAGGATAGGGCGTACTTCGAGGCCGCCGAGGCCGCCTTCATCCGGCGCCGCGGCACGCCGTTTCTCCTCTCGCCGAAGGACTACGCGCTGCTGAAGGAATGGCGCGCCCTCGGCATTCCGCTCGAAGCGATCGAGTCCGGAATCGACGAAGCGTTCACGCGCCGCGAGGAGCGCAATGCCACGGGCCGGGTCAACTCGCTGTCGTATTGCCGGGACGCCGTCCTTCTGGCCTGGGAGCGGCGCGCGGAGGCCGCGCGCGGAAAGGGGGCCGGGTCCGCGTCGACGGAGTCGGAGGCGATCCACGCGGCCGCGGCGCTCGCGCGCCTCGGCGAGGAGCTCGACGCCGTCGCCTCGAGCCGCCCGGATCTGGCGAGCCATCTCGCGGCTGCCCGCAAGGCGGTGGCGCGGCTGGAGGGCTCGGGCAAGACTCACGAGGAGATCGAGGCTTCGCTCGCGCGCCTGGACCGCAGACTCGCGAAATCGCTCGCCGAGGCGCTTCCCGAGCCGGAGCGGGTCGCGATCGAGGCGGAGGTGGAACGTCTCCTCGCCGGCGCCGGGTCGCGCATGGACCCGACGACGCTCGAGAAGACCGCGCGGGCGCTCCGGCGTCGGCTCGTCCGGGAGCGGCTGCGGCTTCCGCGCCTGTCGCTGCTGTGAAGGACCGCAGCGGCGCCTCGAAGCCGTCCCGCACCGTCCGGATCGAAAAGCTCGCTCCGACCGGCGAGGGCATCGTCCGCGGACCCGATGGTGTGGGTTTTGTCGACGGGGCGCTGCCCGGCGAGCTCGTCGCGACAAATGTGTATCAGGTGAAGAAGAACTTCTGGCGGGGCGCGATCTCCGGGGTGCGCGAGGGGTCCGCGGACCGGATCGAGGGGGCGCACGCGGATTGCGCCGGGTGCGACTGGGCCCATTTCGACGCCGCCGCGGCGCGCCGCGCCAAGCGGGAGCTCTTCCTCGAGACCATGCACCGGCTGGGCGGGCTCGATCCGGAAGCGTTCGGAGATGTCCCGGTCGAGGCCTCGGCCGCCGAGTACCGGATCCGCACCCGCTTCCATGTGGACGGGGCCGAGGTCGGATACTTCGCCCCAGGGAGTCATCGGGTCGTCTCCGCCCGTTGGTGCGAGGCCGTGGCCGCCGGCACCCGCCACCTGCTCGCGGAGCTCGGCCCGGCGTTCCTCGCGAACCGCGCGGGTGCGAGCGAGCTCTCGATTCTGGAGGATGTCGCGGGGACCCGGCGCGTCTGCCGCGTCACCGTTTCGGGCACGCCGGCGGCGGCCGTGGACCTCGCCGAACGGCTCGAGCCCCACTTCTCGGGAGTTCGCCTGCTGCGGGCGGACGGCCCGGTCCTGCTCGAAAGAGGGGAGACGGCCCTTCCCCTGACCGGCGGTGCGCGCACGTTCCGCGTCTCGATCGACACGTTTTTCCAGGGCAACCGGCACCTCGTCGGCCCCCTGTCGACCGCCGTCGCCGATGCGGCGCGGCGCGTGCCCGCGGGCCTCGCGCTCGACGCATTCGGCGGCGCCGGCCTCTTCGCCGGCGCGCTGCTCGATGCGGGGCATCGCGTCGTTTCCGTCGAATCGGATCCCGCCGCCTGCGCCGACGCCGAAGCGACGCGGGCGGGATGGGCCGACGGCGGAAATGTCGAGACGATCGGGGCGGAGGTCTCGGACTTTCTCGCGCGGGACGGCCGGAAGTTCGCTTGCGTCGTCGCGGACCCCCCGCGCGCCGGCCTGGGGCGCGCGCTGGCGGCCGAGCTCGCGCGCCGCGCGGAACGAGCGCTCGTCTACGTCTCCTGCGACCCCGCGACCCTCGCCCGCGACCTGCCGGCGATCCTCGGCGAAGGCTTCGTCGATCCGTTCGGCGGCGCTCTTCGACCTCTTCGCGTACACCCACCGCGTCGAGGCCCTCGTCTCGCTCGAGCGGGCGGCGTGATCCGGCCGGTCCTCGCCGACGGCCGTGCGCCGGCGGCGAAGGCCGCGATCGCGCTGGTGGCCGGGACCCTCGCTGGCACGTACGTCGATGGAAAAGCCGGCGCGGCAAAGGTGCTGGCGCTGGTGCTGATCGCCGTCGCGGCCGCGTCGCTGGCGGGGCTTTCGCGGACGGGACCGCCGGACGAAGGCCGCGCGAGCCTCGCCATTCGGCTGGCCTTTTTCGGGTTCTGGACGGGAATCGGATTCGCGTCGGGTCTCCTTCGCCTCGGCGAGCCCGGACGCGCGGCGGCACGCACGTTCGCGAGCCTGCCGGAGACGCGGCCTGCTGACGTCGTCGAGGGAACCCTCGAGGATTTCTGGAGCGGGCAGCCGCCGCGGGCCAGAACCACCCTCGATGCGCGGCGGCTTCGGGTCGGATCGCAGTGGCGCACTTTCCGGGCCGAGGTCGTCGTTTTCGTTTCCGGAGAGACGCCGGTGATGCCCGGGGCCGACCGGGGAGATCGCGTTCGGCTCGACGGGGCGGCTCGAGGAGGAGGACCTGCCGGCCTCGGACCGCGAGCTCGCCCGACCCTGGCCGCGATTCCGACTTTCGGTGAAGAGCGCGCGCCTCGTGGAGCGTCAGGGCGCGACGTTTCTCAGCCTCTTGACGTGGCCCAACCGCTGGCTCTTCGGCCGCTGCCGGCCGCGAGATCCGCGGGGCCGAAGAGTTCGAGCGCGACGTGCGCGGCCCGCTCGCCGCGCTGCTGCTCGGGCGCACCTCGGAGCTCGATCGCGGCATGGTCGCCCGTTACCGCCGCGGCGGGCTCTACCACCTGCTCGTCGTCTCCGGGCTCCACGTGGTTCTGGAGACGGGGCTCGTGCTCTTCGCTCTCACGATCGCGCGGATCGAGGGGCAAGTCGCCGCGACCTCGCTCTGCTCGCGGCGGTTTTCCTCTCCGTGCTCGTCGGCGGCGCGAATCCCCCCGCCGTTCGGGCGGGCGTCGTCGTCGGCGTCTTCCTGGCCGACGCGCCTGCTCGAGCGGCCGATCGGCGGGGACAGGCGATCGGGCTTTCGGCCCTGGTCCTCTTCCTCGCGTCGCCGGCGGCCCTCTTCTCCGTCGGCACGGTGCTGACGTTTCGCCGCCGTCTGCGGCATCGCGCTCTTCACGCAGCCGATTCGCGGCCGTCTTCCCGGCGCGGCCCGAGTGGCTGTGGTCGGGCCTCGCCGGCCGCTCGCGCGCCGAATGCGCGACGGCGCCGATCCTGCTTCTGGCGGTTCAACCTCGTCGCGGCGGGCGCGTGGCTGACGTCGCCGCTGGCGATCCCGCTTTCCGCCGTCCTGATCGCACTCGGCGCAGCGCTGCTCGCGGTCTACGCCGTCGGCCTGCCCGCGGGCCCCCTTGCCGTCCTCTTCGGTCTCGGCACCCGGGCGCTCGAATGGCTGGCGGACCGCGCGGCCGGAGCCGCGTTTCTGAGACCGACGCCGCCGCTGGCGGGTGTGCTGGCGGTCGAGATCCTGCTCGCGGCCGCAGCCCTCGGCCCGCGGCGCCTGCGCTTCGCGGCGGCCTGGGCGGCGGCGGCGGTGTTCGGCGCCCTCGCGTTGCGCTCCGGGCCGTCCGGCCCCGAGCGGGGGTTCTCGCTCGAAGCGCTCGACGTGGGACAGGGAGACGCGATACTCCTGCGCTGGAAGAGGAGGGCGATGCTCGTCGATGGCGGAGGCTCCTTCGATCCCGAAGCGACCGAGTTCGGCCGGACCCGTGTCGTCCCGAAGCTGCTCGATCGGGGCGTCACGCGGCTGGATGCCGTCGTGCTGACGCATCCGCATCCCGATCACGCGCTCGGGCTCTTCGCGGTCCTCGAGGAGCTTCCCGTCGGGCGCGCTGTGGCGTCTCGAGCGGAGTCGGACGAGGGCGCCTTCCATTCGCGGCTCGGCGAGACTGCCCGCCGGCGGGGCGTGACGGTCCGAGCGGCTTCGCGCCGCGCGACCGGTTCGAAGCGCGACGGCCGGCGCGGCTGACGCGTCCTCCACTCCGGCGGCGCGATGCGCAAAGTCGACGGGATCAACAATCAGTCGGTCGTCCTCTCTTCGAGCGCGACGGCCGCTCGGCGCTTCTGACCGGGGACATCGGCGCGCCCACCGAAGAGATGCTGCAGGTCGGGGCCGGGGCGAATCTGCGCGCGCGACGTCCTGAAAGTCGGGCACCACGGGAGCCGGACCTCGACGCGCGCGGCTTTCGTCGAGCCGCCGTGGCGCCCCGCCTCGCGCTGATCTCGTGCGGGCGCCGCAACCGGTTCGGCCATCCGGCCCGCCCGACGCTCGCCACGCTCGGCCGGCAGTGCGTGCCGGTCGCTGCGCACCGATCTGCGCTCCGACTGCCGCGTCGAGCTCTGCGCCGGCGGCGACCCGGCTCGCGTGGCGCGGACTGGAGAGGCCGTGAGCCCCGCCGCCCGGCCGCAACTCTTCGTCGTCGTCGGGCCGACGGGTTCGCCGGCAAGACGGAGCTCGCCCACGCGGTCGCTCTGGCACGCGGGGGCGAGATCGTGTCGGCCGACGCCTTCGCCGTCTACCGTGGCCTCGACGTCGGCACGGCCAAGCCGTCGGCAGAGCGCCGGCCGGAGGTCCCGTACCACCTGATCGACGTCGCCGATCCCGCGGAGCCGTTCTCCGCCGGCCGGTTTGCCAGCGAGGCGCGGCCCGTCATCGAGGAAATCGTCGGGCGCGGCCGCCTGCCGATCGTCTGCGGCGGCAGCGGCTTCTATGTCTCGGCTCTTCTTGGCGGGCTGCCCGAGGACGTGCCGCTCGCGCCCGGGCTGCGTCCGGCACTCGCCGGGTGGGCGAGCCGCCGGGGCGCCGGACGTCGCGCACCGCTTCCTCTCCGCGAACGATCCCGTTTCGGCGTCGCCGCATTCCGATCGCGAACGTGAAGTACACCCTGCGCGCGCTCGAGCTCCTCCTCTCGACCGGCGAGGCCGCGTCGGCGCGCGCCCCGGGCGACGACTGGGCGGCGCGCTTCCGGATGCGGAAGCTCGGCCTGCGGCCTTCCGCGCGCGCAACTCATGCTAGGATTGAAGATCGAGTCCGCCGGATGCTCGATTCGGGATGGGATGAGGAGGTCCGGCGGCTCCTCGAAAGCGGTCTTTCCAGGGATTCGAATTCCTTTCAGGCGATCGGGTATCGCGAGGTGGCCGAGTGGGTGCTCGGGCGCGCCTCGAGGCAGGAGGTGGAGGTGCAGATCGTGAGCGCGACGCGGGGCCTCGCCAAACGCCAGAAGACGTGGTTCGCGCGCGAGAGCGGCATCCGCTGGGTCGACCCGGAGGGAGCCCTTCCCGAAGCACTCGCTTTGCTTTCCGAAGACACCGACTGAGGAGACGCGATGAACAAGGCGCCGATCAACGTCCAGGATTCGTTCTTCTACAACCTGCGCAAGGACAACGTGCCCGTGACCGTGCGCCTGACTTCCGGGGAGGATCGCCTGGGACGTCTCCGCCGGTTCGACAAGTTCGCTCTGGTGCTCGAGGTCGACGGACGCGAGGAGATGATCTACAAGCACGCGATCGCCTCCATCCGGGCGGAGAGCCTGCCCGCCGGGGCATGACCGCCCGCTAGGCCCCGGCGCGCCCCCGAGAATGCGTCGCCGCCCGGCAGCCGTTTCGATTCTCCTCGCCCTCCTGGCCTGCGCCACGCGCTGCGCGACGGCGCCGAGCCTCGTCCGGGACGCGTTTCCTCTCGACCCCCGGGAAGGCCTCGCCGGGCCGTTCGACGTCGCGGTCGCTCGCGGCTGGCGGGCGCTCGTCGAGGGAGACACCGCCGCCGCCGAGCGCGAGTTTCAAAGGGCGCGGGGCGCCAGGACGTCGCCGGGCTCGGTGCAGGCCGGAGCGATCGGATGGATCGAAACGCTCGTGCTTTCGAAGCGCTCCGCCGAGGCCATTGCGCCCTGCGAGGAGCTCCTCGGCGCGGAGAAGGCCACCGCGGCGCTCCTCTCGGCTTGCGGCGAAGCGCGGGCGAGAACCGCGGACCCGATCGGCGCCCTGGAGCTCTACGAACAGGCGGCTGCGCTTCCCCCGAATCGTCCGGCCCTCGCCGCGCGCGCGGAGGAGCTGCGCGTGCCGGCCGCCGATGCTCTGCTCGACGAGGCCGCGACGGATGCCGCGGCGGGCCGCCGGGGAGAAGCCCGGCTGCAGATCGCGCGGGCCCTGGCGTGGACCGGCCGCTCCGCGGCGAGCCTCGTGCGCGCCGGCGAGATCGAGTGCGAAGCCGGCGAGCGCGGGGACGCCTTCGCCCTCTACCGCGAAGCGATGGCCCTCGGGCCGGTGGACCCCGCCGTGGCCGAGAGAGCCGGGGACCTCGCCTTCGAGCTCTCGGACTGGGGCGCCGCCGTGTCGATCTTCGACGGGCTTGCGGCGCGGTATCCGCAATACGCCGGGCGGGCGGCCGAGGCGCGGCTCGCGTTCCGGATCGCCAACTGGCCCGACGCCGAGCGCCAGGCCGCCCGCGCCCGCCGGCTGACGCGCAGCGGCGCGGCGCTGCTCGTGTGGTGGGTCTTCCCCGAAGTCCGCGAGGCGCGGATCGAGACCGCCGGGATCGTGGCCACGGACGTGCTCGAACGCAAGGACGGGCGCGTCATGATGCGCGCGATCGCCATGGGGCTTCTCGATGTCGATCCCGGGACGCACCGCGTGCGCCCCGACGCGCCGCTGACCCGCGCGGCGGCGGCCCGCATGATGCTCCTCCTCGCGGCGCGTCTGGCACGCTCGGGTCCGGTCCCGGTCTGCTTCCAGGGCGCTCCGGGTCCGGGAAAGGGCGGACTCGAGTCGATTCGCGTGGCGGCTCGATGCGAACTGCTGTCAGAATCGGGGGGCTCGGCCGTCGGCGGCGCGGAGTTCACCCGTGGATTGGACCGGCTCCGCTCGCTTTTCCCGGCCGGGGAGGCCATGAATCGTGATTGACGCCTTCGTCTTCCGCCGCGTCGCTCTCTTTGCGGAACTGGAGCCCGCGGAGGTCGAGGAGCTTTCGCGCGTCGCCTCCGTGCGGTCGTACCCGGCGGGCGGCGCGATCATCCGCGAGTCGGAGCCGGGAGATCTCTTCTTTGTGATCCTGAAGGGCGAAGTGAAGGTGTACGTCGACTCGCCCGACGGCCGCGAGGTCGTGCTGTCGCACCTTCAAACGGGCGACTTCTTCGGCGAGATGGCGCTCTTTTCCGCGGACGGGGACAATCGCAGCGCCTCGGTGGCCGCGACGGCCGAGTGCGAGCTCGTCGCGCTCGCGCGGGCGGATTTCCTCGCCGTGCTCGCCCGGGATTTCGCCCTGACGCGGAAGATCCTCATGACGCTCTCGTCCCGGCTGCGCAAGGCCAACGACGTGATCGAGTCGATGGCGCTTCTCGACGTCGGCGGGCGCCTCGCGCGCTACTTGATCCGGCTCGCCGACGAATCGGGGCAGCCCGCCGTCGACGGCTTCTTCGTCGTCAACCGGCCCACCCACCAGGAGATCGCCAACTCGATCGGCGCCACGCGCGAAACGGTCACGCGGATGCTCAAGCAGTTCGAAGACCGCAAGCTCATCAGGACCAAGGGCTCGACGGTGTGGGTCCCCGCCGCAGTCCCGGCCGGCGCGCGCGAGAACGAGTGGAGGCGCCGTTGAAGGCGGCCCCTGGACCCTGCCCGAACCTCATCACCCTGCTCCGACTCGCCGCGCTCCCGTTCTTTCTGTGTCCATCGCCGACGGCCGGTTCGGATCGCGCTGGCGCTGTTCGTCGGCGCCGGCATCTCGGACGGCGTCGATGGCTATCTGGCCCGGCACTTCGACATGAAGTCCGCGCTCGGCGCGTATCTCGACCCGATCGCCGACAAGCTCCTGCTGATCTCCTCGTATCTGTTCCTCGCCATCCCGTCGTATCCGGCCGCGGTCAAGGTGCCCGTCTGGCTGGCCGTGCTGGTGCTCTCGCGGGATTTCCTGCTGCTCCTCGTGGCGCTGCTGATGATCCTCTCGAACCGCGAAGCAAGACGTTCCCGCCCACCTGGGCCGGCAAGGTCACGACCGTCACGCAGATCGTCACGGTCCTCTTCGTCCTCTGCGCCAACGTCTGGAACTGGCCGCGGCCCGTGATGCTCATCGCCTTCGGCGCGACGGCCACGGCCACGATCTATCTCGGGCTTCGACTACGTGTATCGGGCGGCGCGCGGCGCCTCCGCGCCAATGGCGTCGTTGCCGTCCCGCGCAACGGGACGAGCGGCACCGGTGCAGACGGCAAGCTGATCGAGTTCGCGCCTTCTGTCGCGGCCCGGCTGTCATCTGTGCGAAGACATGCGGGCCGACGTGGACCGGCTTCTCGCCGGCGAAGGGCACGGTGGGAGATCGTCGACGTCGACTCCGACGACGAGATCGCGCGGCGCTGGTCCGATTCGATCCCGGTGCTCTTCGTCAACGGCCGGCTCTTCGCCAAGCTGCGGCTCCCGAAGCTCGCCGCCGCGGCTGCGGCTGATGCGCGCGGCGGCCGGGGAGGCGGACGAGGCCGAGCAGTGATCGGGTTCGGCGCCTGGGCGCTCGCGCTGGTTGCGGCGGCTGGTTTCCCACTCCGCGCCGGGCCGCGGCATCCTCCTCGAGGAGCTGACCTGGGTCGAGGCGGAAAACGTCCTGCGGCCCGAGACGGTCGTCGTCATCCCGCTGGGCGCCGGCGTCCAAGGAGCACGGCCCGCACCTGAAGCTCAAGAACGATTACATCCTCGCCGAGTATCTGAAGAATCGGGTCCTCGAGAAGGCCGGCGGTCGTCGTCGCGCCGACGGTCAACTACGGTTTCTATCCCGCCTTCGTGGAATACCCGGGTTCGACGAGCCTGACGCTCGAGACCTCCCGCGACATGTTCGTCGAGATCTGCCGCGGGCTCGCGCGGTTCGGACCGAAACGCTTCTACGTTCTCAACACCGGCGTCTCCACCGTGCGCGCCCTGGCGCCCGCCGCGGAGATGCTCGCCTACGACGGGATCCTCCTGCGCTACACCGACGTCCTGCAGGCGGCGGCCGCGGCCGAGAAGCAGGTCGGCCGACAGGAAGGCGGCACGCACGCCGACGAGATCGAGACCTCGATGATTCTCTACATGAGCCCCGCGGACGCCGACATGGGCAAGGCGGTCAAGGACTACCGCCCGGGCAAGGGCGGCCTCACGCGCGACCCGAAGGCGGAGGGGAAGGTTTACTCGCCGACGGGCGTGTACGGAGACGCGACCCTGGCGACGCGCGAGAAGGGAAGGGTCGTCACGGAGGCGCTCGTCGCGGCGATCCTGCGGGAGCTCGAGGAGTTGCGGCAGGCGCCCTTGCCGCTGCCTGCCTGCCACTGAGGCAGGATGCTCCGGCTCCAAGACGGTCCCAAGGATTCTCCTCTCCAAACACCGGACGCAGCCTCCGTCCCCGCGATGTAGGCTTCCAGCCCGCCGGAAGGAGAGAAAACTTGAAGAACGCACGCACCCGCGCCGCCCTTGCCGTCGTTACCGTCTGCGCCGCGGCCGCCGCCGCGCCGCTCGCCGCCGAAACCCCCGCGGCCTACAGCGTCGACACCGCCGGGATGGATCGCGCCATCCGCCCCGGCGACGATTTCTACGGGTACGCCAACGGCGGCTGGATGAAGACCTTCGAGATGCCCGCCGACAGGGCGGTATACGGGTCCTTCACGGTCATCGAGGAGGAGGTCAGCCGGCGAACCAAGGATCTGATCCAGGGCGCCGAGAAAGCCGGACCTCCGGCCGGATCCGGTGCAGCGCTCGTCGGCGCTTATTACGCGGCGTTCATGGACGAGGCCGCGATCGAGAAGCGGGGTCTGTCGCCGATTCAGCAGGAGCTCTCCGCGATCGCGGCAATTCGGGACGGCGCGTCCCTCGCGCGGGTGCTCGGATCGGGCCTGCGCGCCGACGTCGACGCCCTGAACAACACCGACTTCTACACGGACCGGATCTTCGGCCTCTGGGTCGCGGGCGACTTTTCCCAGCCGGACCGGAATGTCGGCTACCTGCTGCAGGGCGGGCTCGGGATGCCGGACCGCGACAACTATCTCAACACGGACGCGAAGTCCGTGGAGCTCCAGGGCAAGTACCGGGGATACCTCGCCGCGATCCTGAAGTTGGCGAAGGTTTCCGACCCGGATACGCGCGCCGCCCGAATCTACGATTTCGAGAAGAGGATCGCCGACGCGCACGCGAGCCGCACGGATTCCGTCGACGTCCTCAAGGCCAACAATCCATGGCCGCTGCCCGAATTCGCGAAGCGCGCGCCGGGCCTCGACTGGGACGCCTATTTCGAGGCGGCGGGCCTTTCCAAGCAGGCCAGGCTGATGGTCTGGCACCCGGGAGCGGCCACAGGCATCTCCAAGCTCGCCGGCATCGAGCCCGTGGAGGTCTGGAGGGACTATCTGACGCTCCGCGCGATCAGCAGGGCGGCGCCGCTGCTGCCGAAGGCCTACGCGGACGAGTCGTTCCGGTTCTACGGAACGGCGCTCTCCGGCGCGTTGAAGCCGCGCGACCGCTGGAAGCGCGCCGTCACGGCGACGAGCACGGCGCTCGGCGACCCCGTGGGCAAGCTCTACGTCGACAAGTACTTTCCGCCGCAGGCCAAGATCGAAGCGCAGACGATGGTCAAGAACATCGTCGCGGCGTTCGGAAGGCGCATCGACGCCCTCGAGTGGATGTCGCCGGTGACCAAGGCCAAGGCGAAGGCGAAGCTCGGAACTCTCTACGTCGGCATCGGCTATCCGGACAGGTGGCGCGACTACAGCGGTCTGGAGGTCCTGCGCGACGACCCTCTGGGCAACGCTCAGCGCTCACAGCTCTTCGACTATCGCTGGAGCCTCGCCCGGCTCGGCAAGCCGGTGGATAAGACCGCGTGGTCGATGACGGCCCAGACCGTCAACGCCGTGAATCTGCCGCTCCAGAACGCCATGAACTTTCCGGCGGCGATCCTGAACCCGCCGTTTTTCGATGCGACCGGGGATCCGATCCGCAACTACGGCGCGATCGGGACGGTGATCGGACACGAGATCGTGCACAGCTTCGACGACCAGGGCGCACAGTTCGACGCGGCCGGCCGCCTCGCGAACTGGTGGACGGCGGAGGACCTGAAGCACTTCCAGGAAGCGGGCAAGCGCCTCGCCGCGCAGTACGACGCCTACGAGCCGCTGCCCGGCGTCCACGTCAACGGCCAGCTGACGCTCTCCGAGAACATCGCCGACATCGCGGGCGTGACGGCGGCGTTCGACGGGTACCGCGCCGCGTTCCCGAACGAGACCGCGCTCGTCGACGGATTCACGGCCGACCAGCGCTTCTTCATCGGGTTCGGACAGATCTGGCGCGAGAAGAGCCGCCCCGAGTTCATGCGCAGCCAGCTCATCACCGATGGCCACGCGCCCGGCGAGTACCGGGCGGATTCCGCGAGAAACGTCGATCCCTGGTACGGCGCCTTCGACGTCCAGCCGGGGCAGAGGCTTTATCTCGCGCCGGACGCGCGGGTTCGGGTGTGGTGACCGAGGGTCGTTGTCGGTCCTGATCCCGTTTCGATAGGATCGGGATCGTGCGAACCCACAGGGCGGGCATAGTTCAGCGGTAGAACGCCAGCTTCCCAAGCTGGATGTCGCCGGTTCGATCCCGGTTGCCCGCTCCAACTTGTTCCAGCGAATCCAGTGGGGTCCGTCCTCTACCCCTCAGCCATTTCCGCTGTCAGCCCTCTGATCTTGTTTTAATCCCGGATGTGCCGGCGCTGCTTGCTTACATCGATTTCATTCGACTCACGGTGTGCGATGAGTTTTTGACCCAGCTCCGGTATTACAAGTCAGGAACGACGCCGATCGGTCAGCGTGGTTCGAATGGAGGTGCACCGTGAACGAGTTCGGTAGCAATGTCGATCGTCATCGCCGCGAGCTGCTGGTTCACTGTTACCGCATGCTTGGCTCCTTGCCGGACGCTGAGGACGCGGTGCAGGAGACGTCACTTCGTGCGTGGCGGTATCGCGACAGCCTGAAGGAAGGTGCGCCACTGCGCCCGTGGCTCTACCGCGTCGCCACGAACGCCTGCCTCGATGCCATTGCTCGCGACGAGCGGCGCGCGGTCCTTGCGGCGAGGGCCGCGGCGGACGAGGGCTGGGCCGGAGAGCCGGAGGACGTTGTCTGGCTGGGTCCGATTCCGGACTCCGCGCTCGAGCCACCCGACCCGCCGGCGAGGACGCCCGAGACGGTCGCTCTGATGCGCGAAACCATCGAACTCGCCTTCCTGACGGCAATCCAGCTCCTCACGCCACAGCAGCGGGCCGTATTGATTCTGTGTGACGTGCTCGACTGGTCCGCCAGGGACGCCGCTGACCTGCTCGACATCAGTGTTTCCGCAGTCAACAGCGCGCTGCAGCGTGCGCGGGCCAGGCTCCGCGAGCGTCTGCCGTCGCGCAAGCCGGCGTGGCCCACGAGCGTGGATGCCAGCGCGGCCGAGGCCGATCTGTTGAGGAAGTACGTCGAGGCGGGCGAAGCGGCGGACCTTCGCGCCCTGGAATCGATCATTCGTGCGGACGCGACCTTCCGCATGCCGCCCCAGCCGGACACGGCCGCAGGGCGTGAAGCGATGTTCCGGTTGTGGATCGAAGGCGGATTCGGCTCCGATGAATTTGGTGACATGCGCTGCGTCGTCACCCGCGCCAACTTGCAGCCAGCCGTCGCCGCCTACGTGCGCCAGCCCGGGGATTCCGCCTGGCGAGCCCTGGCGCTGGATGTTCTTCGAATCGAGGAAGGCTGGATCACGGAGATCGTGACGTTCTCCCCGGGGACTTTCCCGCTCTTCGGGCTGCCGATATTTAGGGACGCGGCGCCGGAGCGGAACATGTGTCACTGATCGACTCGGCCCGTTGTTTCTGTCCCTCAAGCGGGGTTCAAAAGGCCGGTTCGATCCGCCCCTGCCGCCCGTGATACAGAAGCGCCACGATATGGCGATTCCGCAGGCTCCCGCCCCGGCCGCGCCTCCGAAATCCGGGCTCGCCCGGGAGATGGGACTCCTCGGCCTGGTGGCCACCGGCGTCTGCTCGATGATCGGCGCGGGCATCAACGTCATCCCGTTCATGATCCAGCGCCACGTTCCGGGCATCGGGCCGAACGTGCTGCGCGCGTTCATCTTCGCGGCGCTGCCGGCCGTGCTGGCGGGGCTGGCGTATGCGGTGCTGGCCTCGGCCATGCCCCGCGCCGGCGGCAGCTACGTGTACGCCAGCCGGGCGTTGAATCCCTACCTCGGCTTCGTCGCCTCGTTCTCGCAGTGGTTCTCGCTCTGCGTGGCGATCGGCGTGGTGTCCTACCTCATCGTTCCGTTCCTGCGCGACATCGCCGTGGCCGCCGGATCGACGGGGATCGCGGCGACGCTCGAGACCGGGCCGATCCGGCTGGCGATCTCGCTCGCGTTCCTCTGGGGCGCCGTCGCTCGTGAACGTGCGCGGCGTCAAGGTCTACGAACGCCTGATCGTTCCGCTGATGTTCCTGACGTTCATCCTCGGCGGCGTGGTGATCGTCGCCGGGTTCTCGTTCGGCCATGACGCGTTCGCCGCGGCCCTGCAGGCGCGCGAAGGGCGGCTCGTCGGTGGCCGCCGCCGCTGCGCCGCCGCTCAGATTGTCGATCCTGATGCCGGCGGCGGCCCTGATGTTCGCCTCGTTCATCGGCTTCGATTCGATCGCGCAGGCGGGCGGGGAGGCCAAGAACCCGGGGCGCAATCTCCCGCTCGCGATCGGCATCGCCGTCGTGTCGGTCGGCATCTTCTACATGCTGTTCACCGGCGCGGTCTACCACGCCGTGCCGTGGCAGTTCATCGCCGCCGAAGCCCAGCAGCGCGACCTGACGGCCCCGGGTCTGCTGGGATATCTGCTCCCGCCGGCGTGGACGGTGCTGATCGTGGCCGGCGCGGCCGTCGCGCTGATCAAGGACCTGCCGGCGATGCTGCTCGCCGTGTCGCGCCTCATGTTCGCGTGGGCCGAGGATGGGATCTTTCCGCGCTCGATCGCGAAGGTGCATCCGCGCTTCCGAACGCCCCACGCGGCCATCCTCGCGAGCGCCGTCATGGCCACGCTCGGCATCGTCGGCAGCCACGTGGCGGGCGATTTCTTTCTGGGCGTCGACATCCTCGTGACCTCGATGCTCGTCAACTTCCTGCTGATGGCGGTCTCGGTCGTGACGCTACCCGGGCGCAATCCCGGGCTCGCGCGTGCCGTCACCGTGCTCCCGTCGCGCGCGGTGCAGGTGCCGCTGGCGGTGGCCGCCATCGTCGTCCTGGCGGTGTTTCTCGGCGTCCACACCTGGCGGGACGTGACGGCTCCGGCGGCCGCCTGGTATTTCCGCTCGACGCCGTTGTGGATCCTGGTGATGGCCGCCGGGACGATCATCTATCGCCGCGAGACGCAGAAGCTGCGCCGGCAGGGCGTGGATCTCGACGCGCGCTTCGCGACGCTTCCTCCGGGGTAGGGCTCATGACAGGCACCGTGGACCGGGCCGCGCTGGCCCCCGACCTCTCCATCTCCCGGGTGCTCACCGGCCTGTGGCAGATCGCCGACATGGAGCGCGACGGCCGGACGCTCGAGCCCGAGCGCCGCCGCCCGCGCCCTGGCGACCTATGCCGAGGCCGGCTTCACCTCGTTCGACATGGCCGACCACTACGGGTCGGCCGAGATCGTGGCGAGCCACCTGCGCGAGGTCGCGGGCAGCGCGCACCCGGTGCAGCTCTTCACCAAGTGGGTGCCGAAGCCGGGGCCGCTGACGCTGTCCGACGTGCGCGCGGCGGTCGAGCGTTCGCTCGAGCGGCTGCGCACTCCTCGGATCGACCTGCTGCAGTTCCATGCCTGGAGCTATGCCGATCCGAGCTGGATCGACGGCCTGCTGCATCTCCAGGCGCTGAAGGCCGAGGGCCTGATCGCCCACATCGGACTGACGAACGTGGACGCCGCGCATCTGAACATGGTGCTCGCCAGCGGCATCGAGGTCGTTTCGGATCAGGTCTGCTTCTCGCTGCTCGACCGGCGCGCGGCCGGCGCGCTGTCGGAGGTTTGCCGGGCCCGCGGCGCGAAGCTGCTCGCCTACGGAACGCTCGCCGGCGGGTGGCTGTCGAATCGCTGGCTCGGTCAGTCCGAGCCCGACTGGGAGCGCAGCGGCACCTGGTCGCAGATGAAGTACGGCCGTTTCATGCGGGTCGCCGGCGGGTGGGAGGCCCTGCAGCGCGTGCTGCGCGCCGCGGATGCCGTGGCGCGGCGCCACGGCGTGTCGATCGCGAACGTGGCGTCGCGGCTACATCCTCGAACAGCCAGCCGTGGCCGGCGTCATCATCGGCGCCCGGCCCGGCGAGCGCGCGCACATCGAAGACAACCTGCGCGTTTTTTCCTTCGCGTTGACCGGCGCGGACCGCGAGGAGTTGGAGGCCGCGCTCGCCACGCTCGACCCGATTCCCGGCGACTGCGGCGACGAGTACCGGAAGCCGCCGTTTCTCACGGCCTCAGGCGATCTGAGCCACCACGTGGAGTCGTTCCCGCCGCCGTACGCGGTGGAGCGCCGGGCCGACGGCCGCGTGCTCTGCCTGAGCGGCACGATGTGGGAGGGCCTCGCCGGGTTCTCGCGGGCGACCCGGCGCGGCACGCGCGTCCAGGTGTCGGGGACGACGGCGACGCACGGCTCGCGCGCGATGGGCGGCACGGATGCCGCCGCGCAGGCGCACTTCGCGATCGACAAGATCGAAGGCGCGCTGCAGTCGCTCGGGGCGAAGCTCGAAGACGTGGTGCGCACGCGGGTGTTCGTGAAGCGCATCGGCGACTGGGAGGCGGTGGCCCGCGCGCACGGAGCGCGCTTCGGCCACATCCAGCCCGCCAATACCCTCGTCAGCGCGGATCTCGTCGGCGACGGGTATCTGGTTGAAATCGAAGCCGACGCGGAAGTCGCCGGCGGTTGAGGCTCGGCAAGGCTGGCCGTCAGCGAAGAAGGCGCTCGCAGTAGGGATACGGAACGAGGTCGCGAACGCCGTTCGCCGTGACGACCACCTGATCGCCGAGCTTCACCCCGTCCCGCCCGCCGACCTCGCCGCAGTAGAGCTCGACGACGAGCACCATGTTCTCCTCGATCACGCGGTCGCCGTTGGGCTGCGGGTCGCCGGGGTAGGCCACGCTGGGGCTCTCTTCCTCGAGGCCGATGCTGTGGATCATGACCTCGTAGCGTTGGGGCATGTACTTCGCGGGCAGACGCGGCGCCTTTTCAGCGAGCTCCGCGCAGGTGAGGCCCGGCCGGACGAGCGCGCGCATCGCGAGCAACCAGTCATGCGCGGTCCGGTAAATCTCCCGCTGCGCGGCCGTCGGTGGCCCGTCGCCGCACGGGAACGCGCGGGAGACGCAGAAGAAATAGCCTTCGATCCCGACGGCATCCGTGTCGACGTAGACGAGGTCGCCCGGCTCGAGACGGCGGTCGGTCGCCTCGGCCCGCCACGGGTTCGTGTTCGGGCCGGAGCAGACGGTGCTCGTGGCGAGGTGCTCACCGCCGCGGCGAAGCAGGGTCTCCGAGAGAACGGCGAGGAGCTCCCGCTCCTGGATGCCGGGCGCGAGCACGCGCTCGAAATTGCCGAGCATCTCCATGATGATCGCGGCGTTCTCCTCGAAGAGCGCGATCTCCTCCGCGGTCTTCACCTGGCGCGCGACGGTCGTCACCGGCGCCGAGTCGAAGAGGTCGAGGCCCCGGCGCTGCAGGGCGACGAAGCCGGGCGTGCCGAGGCGGTCGACGGCGAGGCGGCGGGAGGATGCGCCGAGATCGCGCAGCGCGTCCGCGACGTCTCCGGCAAAGGAGGCCGCGCGCGCATCGCCGTCGTCATAGAACTCCCACGCGGTCATCGGGCGCACCTCGGCCTCGAGGCCGCGAAAGAGGTGCACGGCGTTGGGTAGTCGAAGAGGATCGGCCGGCCCTCCGCGGGTACCAGGGCGCAGCGGACGAACGTCGTGTTGCTCCAGATCGGCATCGCCGAAGCCCCGACCGCGTAGCGGATGTTGGGATCGTTGAAGAGGAGGCAGGCCTCGACGCCGCGAACGCGCATCGTTGACTGGAGGCGTTCGAGACGCCCGGCGCGCAGGCGCGCCCGATCGATGGAACGGACCATGCGCTCCGGATTCTAGAGAACCTTTTAGGGAAACTCGCGGTCAGCGCGGATCCAGAGCCAGATGACGGCGCCGACACCGGCAAACACGGCGCCGGTGGCCAGTGCCGCGGGCCAGCCGAAGCTCCGGACGGTCAGCGGAACGAGGAGCGCCCCGATCCCGCCGACGATGTTGCCCGCCGTGTTCATGACGCCGCAGGCCGACGACGAGTGCTTGCCCGAT